>JBBCGI010000001.1:0-2400000 GCA_037200975.1 Pseudomonadota bacterium
ATGATCGCAACTGCGGCGCTCGGATTCCTCGGCGCCGGCTTGACGTCCAACGCACTTGCGCAGGGCGCCGGATGCACCGGCGGCGGCAAGATCAGCAAGCAGATTGCCAAGCCGATGGCGGCCGCGCAGGAGGCAATGAAGGCCAAGCGCTGGCAGGACGTCCTCGCGAAGACGCGCGAAGCCGAGTCCACCCCGGGCGCCAAGACCCAGACGGACCTGTACTGGATGAGTGAGTTCCGCGGCTACGCGTACCACTCGCTCAGGCAGGATTCCGACGCGGTCCGCGAACTCGAGAGCGGCCTCAATTCTCCATGTATGCCCGAAGCCAAGAAGCTCGAGCGTTACAAGAGCATCCTCGGGATCTACTCGGCGCTGCGTAACTATCCGAAAGTCATCGACTACGGCAATCGCGCGCTGAAGCTTTCACGCGATCCGGATCTGCAGGTCGCGGTGGCGCAGGCGTACTACCAGTCCGGCCAGAACCGGGAAGCGGTGCGCGTGATGAACGAGCTGCTGGCGCAGTTCGACCAGAACAACCGGGTTCCGAAGGAACAGCAGCTGCTGCTCGTGCAGGCGGCGTGCGCGAAAGCGGGCGACAACTCCTGTGTCGCCAAGGTGTTCGAAAAGCTCGTGGTGCACTACCCGAAGCCCGAGTACTGGCAGAACCTCATGGTCGCCATCAACAAGACCGATACGGATGACGTGCAGAAGCTCAACGTCATGCGTCTTGCGGTCTACGTGAACGTGCTGAACCAGGGCGAGCAGTACAAGGAAATGGCGCAGCTCGCGCTCGAGAACAAGCTCGCTGGCGAAGCGCAGACGGTGCTCGAACAGGGCTTCACGAAGAACGTATTCACCGATCAACGCCTCAAGGACGTGAATACGCGTCTGCTCGCCGCTGCCAAGAAAGAAGCGGCCGCCGACAAGGCCGCGCTTCCGCAGAACGAAGCCGCGGCGCGCTCGGCCGCGACTGGCGATGCCGACGTGAAAGTCGGCGCGCAATACCTGGGCTTTGGGGACGCCACCAAGGCCGCCGAAGCTCTGCAGCGCGGCATCAAGAAGGGCAGCCTCGCCCAGGGTGACCCGATGCAGAAGCAGCGCAGCGACGAGGCCAGCATGTTGTTGGGCATCGCCTACCTGCGCAGCAACAACAAGGCCGAGGCCGCCAAGGCGTTTCGCGGCGTGAAGGAAGACCCGACGATGGTGCGCATCGCCAAGCTCTGGCTGCTGAACACCTGATTCGAGTCCGCAACGAGCACGGAAAGGCCGGGTCAGTCCCGGCCTTTTCATTTCTGCGTCAGATCACGCCGCGGGTGCGCAATGCCGCGATCGCCGCAGTATCGAGTCCGAGCAAGCTGCCGAACACTTGGTCGTTGTGTTGCCCAAGCTCAGGTGCCGGCGTCCGGATGGAACTCGGGCTGGCCGAGAGCCGCGGCGCGACGTTCTGCATGCGCAGCGTGCCGAACTGCGGATGCGCCGTCTCGACGATGGCCTGGCGCGCGGTGAAGTGTGGATCGTCGAGCATGTCCGGGGTGCGGTAGATGAGCCCGGAAGGAACACCGTGCTTTTCCAGCAGATCCAGCAGTTCGCGGGTGCCCAGCGTCGCCGTCCAGGCCGCAATCACCTCGTCGAGCTCGCGCTGATGCTCGCCGCGCGCGGTGTGATCGGCATACCGCGCATCGCGGGCGAGGGCTGGTGTGTCCATGGCGTCGCACAGACGCGCGAACACGGTGTCCTGGTTCGCGCCGATCATCACGATGCCGTCGCGCGTCGGATAGACATTGGACGGCGCGATGCGCGGCAGGATCGGCCCGCTGCGTTCGCGCACATGGCCAAGCTGATCGAATTCGGTGACCAGCGACTCCATCATGTTGAGCACCGACTCGTAGATCGCCGCATCGACCACCTGGCCAACGCCGCTGCGCTCGCGGTGATGCAACGCCGCTAACGTACCCATGCAGGCATGCACGGCGGCGAGCGAATCGCCGATGCTGATGCCGACGCGGGAGGGCGGCCGATCGGCCTCGCCAACGATGTAACGCAGTCCGCCCATGGCCTCGCCGATGCCGCCATAACCGGCGCGCTGGGAATACGGCCCGGTCTGCCCGTAACCCGACACTCGAACCATGATGAGGCGCGGATTGATCGCGGCGAGCGCGTCCCAGCCGCAGTTCCACTTCTCGAGCGTGCCGGGACGGAAGTTCTCTATGACCACATCAGATTTCTTCACCAAGTCTTTGAAAAGACTCTGGCCTTCGGCCTGGCGGAGGTCGAGCGTCACGCCCTTCTTGTTGCGCCCGATGACCGGCCACCACACCGACGGTTGGCCGCGCTGCTGCGGTCCCCAGTGACGCATGGGATCGCCCTGGCCGGGCGCTTCGATCTTGATGACCTCGGCGCCCATGTCACCCAGCAACTGCCCGCAGAACGGTCCTGCGATGAGCGTGCCGAGTTCGAGCACCCGAAGGTCGGCGAGTGCGCCGGCCGGCTTTGTTTGCGTGTCGTGCATGGCGCGGGTTTCTACCGGCGCATCCCGAGGGGGTCAAGCTCACCGCAGGGGATAGAATTCACGCCATGAATTCGAGCCGTATCGCCAGCAGCATCGACATCGTCGAAGTAGGACCCCGCGACGGTTTGCAGAGCGAATCGCAGGTGTTGCCGACCGCGACCAAGGTCGAGTTCGTGCAGCGCCTGCTTGCGGCGGGTCTCAAGCGGATCGAAGTCGCAAGCTTTGTGAATCCCAAGCGTGTGCCGCAGATGGCGGATGCCGAGGCGATGATGACCGCTTTGGCCGATGCCGCTGCGCAGGCCCGGTTCATCGGGCTCGTGCTCAATCGCAAAGGCTTCGAACGCGCCCAGGCCGCCGGTTGCACCGAGGTCGGCATGGCCATCGCGGCCAGCGAAAGCTTCAGCCAGCGCAATCAGGGCATGAGCGTGGAGGAGGGAATCGACTCCTGGCTCGACATCGCGAAGCTGGCGCATGCCGCCGGCATTCGCGCGCAGATCACGATCTCGACCGCGTTCGGTTGTCCGTTCGAAGGGGAGGTGCCGGTCGCGCGCGTGCGCGAGCTCGCCGAGCGGCTCGCCGCGGGGAATCCGGATGAAATCGCGGTCGCCGACACGATCGGCGTCGCCGTCCCTACGCAGGTGACGGAGGTCCTTGGTACGCTGCGTGCGGCGCTGCCACAAGCACGTCTGCGCGGCCATTTTCACAATACGCGCAACACCGGATTGGCCAACGCGTATGCCGCGGTCGAAGCCGGCGTGTTCGCGCTGGACGCCAGTTGCGGTGGCATTGGCGGGTGCCCCTTCGCGCCCGCGGCGACCGGCAACATTCCGACGGAAGATCTCGTCTACATGCTGCACCGCATGGGTGTGCAGACCGGCGTGGATCTGCCGGCGCTGATCGAGACGAGCAAGTGGCTGCAGACCTCGCTCGATCACGCGGTGCCCGGCATGCTGGTCAAGGCGGGGATTTTTCCCGCGGCCACCAAACGCGGCGAAATTTAAGAATTCGAGTTCACATCAGGAGAATCAAGATGGCGATCAAGGTTGGCGACAAGTTGCCCGCGGGCACTTTCAAGGTGATGACCAAAGACGGCCCGGCGGACCTCACGAGCGACGCTTTGTTCAAGGGAAAGACGGTCGTGTTGTTTTCGGTGCCGGGTGCGTTCACGCCGACCTGCGATGCCAAACATCTGCCCGGGTTCGTGGAGAAGGCCGGCGATTTCAAGGCCAAGGGCGTCGACACCATCGCCTGCATGGCGGTGAACGACGTGTTCGTGATGAACGCCTGGGGCAAACATTCGAACGTTGCCGACAAGATCACGATGCTGGCCGACGGCAATGGCGACTACGCGAAGGCGCTCGGTCTCACGATGGACGGCAGCGGCTTCGGCATGGGCACACGCGGGCAACGTTTCGCGCTCGTCGTGAAGGATGGCGTGGCCACACACGTCGATATCGAAGCGCCGCGGGAATTCAAGGTTTCGACAGCCGAGAACGTGCTCTCGCACTTCTAGCCCGTACGAGGGCTACTTCCGGCTGGCGTCGATCAGCTTTTCCAGCTCCGGAACGATCGTGAAGAGGTCGCCGACGATTCCAATGTCGGCGACCTCGAAGATCGGCGCCTCCGCATCCTTGTTGATCGCAACGATCGTGCGGGCATCCTTGATGCCCGTCAGATGCTGGATCGCCCCGGAGATGCCGATGGCGATGTAGAGCTCGGGCGCGATGATCTTGCCGGTCTGTCCGACCTGCATGTCGCTGGGCACGTAACCCGCGTCCACCGCGGCGCGCGACGCGCCGACCGCGGCCCCGATCTTGTCGGCCAGTCCGTAAATGATCTTGAAGGCGTCGGCGCTGGCGAGCGCACGGCCCCCCGAGATCACCTTCGACGCACTCTGCAGATCGGGCCGGTCCCCGCCCGCGGCCACGAGCTCGACGAATTTCGTGTGGGTTGGCAGCGCCGCCTGCGGCGAAATGACTTCGATCTTCGCCGTGCCTGCGCCGGCGGCCGCTTCGAACGACGCGATGCGGATGGTCGCGACGATCTTCGCGCCCGCCGCGGCTTCCACCGTGGTGATCGCGTTGCCCGCGTAGATAGGTCGACGGAACCGGGTCGCACTCTCGATGCTCATGACATCGGAAATCTGCGCCGTATCGAGCAGCGCCGCGACGCGCGGCATGAGGTCCTTGCCGAACGTGGTCGAAGGGCCGAACACATGCGAGAAGGGCGCCGCCACTTCGGCGACCTGGGGCGCGATTGTCGCGGCCAGCGCATGTTCATTCGCCGCGTGGGCGACCTCGAGCACGCGCGCGACGCCCGCGATCTGCGCCGCCTGCGCCGCGACCGGCGAACCGGGTACGGCAAAAACCGCCACGACGATCTCGGCTCCGGCGAGCGAGCTCGCCGCCGTCACGCATTTGGCGGTGGCCGCGTTGAGCTTGCCATGGGCGTGTTCCGCGATGACCAGTACCTGCGTCATACGAGGCCTCGCTTGTGCAACTCGGCAAACAACCCGGCGGTGTCCTTGACCATGATGCCGCGCTGACGTCCCGGTGGCGGCTCGGTCTTCGTGACCTTGATCCGTGGTGTTCCCGCGCCGCCAACTTCCGCCAGCGGAATGCTGGCCAGCGGTTTGGTCTTGGCCTTCATGATGTCAGGCAGCTTCACGAAACGCGGTTCGTTCAGACGCAGGTCGGTGGTGACCACGGCGGGCAACTCTACTTCCAGCGTTTCGAGCCCCGCGTCGACCTCGCGTGTCACCTTCGCGCTGCTTTCGCCGAGCTCGAGCTTCGAAGCGAACGTGGCCTGCGGACGGTTCCAGAGCGTGGCCAGCATCTGGCCTGTCTGGTTGTTGTCATCGTCGATGGCCTGTTTGCCGAGGATCACGAGGAAGGGTTGCTCGCGTTCGACGAGCTTCAACAGCACCCGCGCGACGTCCAGCGGCTCGAGCGCGGTATCGGAGACGACGTGCAACGCGCGTTGCGCGCCCATCGACAATGCGTTTCGCAGGGTCGCCTGGCAGTCCGCAGGGCCGATGGTCGCGACCACGACTTCATCGGCGCGGCCGCGCTCCTTGATGCGCAGCGCTTCTTCGATCGCGATGGCGTCGAAGGGATTGATCGCGAGTTTGACGCCGTCGAGCATCACGCCCGAGCCATCCGGCTTCACGCGGATGCGTACGTTGTAGTCGACGACACGTTTGATTGCGACGAGAATCCGTCGGGGATTTTGCGCTGTTTCCACCAGAGTGAGTGTAGCGGGAGTTGTGCACGTGTTCGAGAGCGGGGCGGAAGGCGGGTGTTGAGCTACGCGCTGCGGCGGATCGCCGGCCTCGTGCCCACGCTGTTCGTCCTCCTGACGTTGTCGTTCTTCATCATCCGGCTCGCGCCGGGCGGTCCGTTCGATCAGGAGCAGGCCTTGCCGGCCTCGATCCGCGCCAACCTCGACGCCGCCTACGGCCTCGATCAGCCGCTGCTGACCCAGTACGGTCGTTATCTTGGCGGCGTCGTGCGCGGCGATCTCGGGCCGTCGTTCCGTTTCAAGGATTTCCGCGTGACGGAGCTGATCGGCGCGGGGCTGCCTCTCAGTCTAACTATCGGCGGCGCGGCGACCTTGCTGGCGTTGCTGCTGGGCGTACCGCTCGGCGTGTACGCCGCCTGGCGAGCGAACTCCTGGCCGGCGCGGGCGCTCATGAATTTCTCCCTGCTCGGCGTGGTATTGCCCGGCTATGTCACGGGCCCGGTGCTGGCGCTGGTATTCGGCATCTACTGGCCGCTTTTCCGTGTGGGCGGCTACGAGCCGGGTGATCCGAGTTTCCTGGTACTGCCGGTGGTCACGCTCGCGTTGCCGGTCATCGCCTACCTGGCGCAGCTCACGCGCAGCAGCATGCTGGAAGTCCTGCAATCGAACTTCATCCGCACCGCGCGCGCCAAGGGGCTTGACGCGCGCATGCTGTTGTTCCGCCATGCGCTGCGGCCCGCGTTGATTCCGGTGGTTAGTTACCTGGGGCCCGCCGTCGCATTCATCATCACCGGGTCGCTGGTGGTGGAAACCGTGTTCGGATTGCCCGGTTCCGGCCGCTACCTCGTACAGGGCGCGCTCAATCGCGACTACACGCTGGTCATGGGCATGATCATCGTCTACGGCGTGTTCACGTTGATCTGCAATCTGCTCGCCGACCTGCTGTACGGCTGGCTCGATCCTCGCGTGCGGCTCTCGTGAGCAGCCGAACCCGCGGCGCGTTGACGGTGTTGTGTCTGCTGGCTGGCATGGCACTGGCCGCACCCTGGCTGAGCCCGTTCAGTTACGACGCGCTCGACTGGCAACATCTCGCCAATCCACCGAGCCTCGAGAGCGGTCACTGGCTGGGCACCGATCGGCTCGGACGCGATCTGTTCGCGCGCGGCATGCAGGCGATGCGCGTCTCGCTGCTGATCGGCGTGTTGGCCGCGCTGGTGAGCGTTTGCATCGGCGTCGCCTGGGGCGCAACCGCAGGCTACGTCGGCGGGCGCGTCGATGCGGCGATGATGCGTTTCGTCGACATCGTATTCGCGCTGCCGTACATCTTCATCGTCATCATTCTCTCCACGCTGTTTCCGCGCGGCAGCATCGCCGCCCTGTTCATCGCGATCGGGGCGGTGGGCTGGCTCACCATGGCGCGCATCGTGCGCGGCCAGACGCTGAGCCTGCGGCGGCGCGAGTTCGTCGACGCCGCGATCGCCAGCGGCGTGAAGACGCCCGCGATCCTGTGGCGCCACATCGTGCCCAACGTCGCCGGCCCGGTCATCGCCTATGCCACGCTCAACATCCCGCAGCTCATCCTGTTCGAAAGTTTTCTGAGTTTCCTCGGGCTCGGCGTGCAGGAGCCGTTCGCGAGCCTCGGCAGCCTCATCAGCGAGGGCGCGCAGGAGATGGAGTCCTCGCCCTGGATGCTGCTGGTTCCCGCCACGCTGCTCACCGTCCTGCTGGTCGCTTTCAACGTGCTGGGCGACAGCCTGCGCGCCACGCTCGAGTCGCGCGATGAGTGAGGCGGCGTTGCTCGCGGTGCAATCGTTGTCGGTGTCCTATGGCGGCCAGACCGTCGTCGACGCCGTGAGCTTCGAGATCGCGGCGCATCGCTGCCTGGGCGTGATCGGTGAGTCCGGCGCCGGCAAGACGCAGATCTTCATGGCATTGATGGGTCTGCTGCCACCGCAGGCGCGCGTGACGGGCGAAGCGAGACTGGAGAATTCGGCGTTGCTGGATTCGGCACCCCACGTACGCGGACGCAGCGTGGCGATGATATTCCAGGATCCGATGACCTCGCTCACGCCGCACCTGCGGGTCGGCGACCAGATCGCCGAACCGCTGGTCGCGCATCGCGGCATGAGCTGGCAGGACGCGCGCGCGCGTGCCGCGCAACTGCTGGAGCAGGTGCGCATGAGCGACGTGCCGCGCCGCCTGCGCCAGTACCCGCATGAGCTGTCGGGCGGCATGCGCCAACGCGCCATGATCGCGATGGCGCTGGCCTGCGATCCCCAGCTGCTGATCGCCGATGAACCGACCACGGCCCTCGATGTGTCGGTGCAGGCGCAGTTGCTGAGGCTGCTGCGGGAGCTCGTCCAGGAACGCGGCATGGCGCTGGCGCTCGTCACCCATGACATGGGTGTGATCGCGGCGCTGGCCGACGATGTTCTCGTGATGCGGCAGGGAAAGACGCTCGAACACGCGCCAGTACAACGCGTGCTCTCGTCGCCATCGCACGAATACACGCGCGCCTTGTTGGCCGCCACGCCCCGCCTCGAAACGCCGGGGCCCGCTCCACGGGCGCAGTTGCCGGCCACGCCGCCGCTGGCGGTGCGCAACGTGAGCGTGCGGCACCGCCTGCGCGGCGTCTGGTGGCGGAAGCCCGCGAGTTTCGCGGCCGTCGACGACGTGTCGTTTGAAGTCGGCGCAGGCGAGGCGCTGGGCATCGTCGGCGAATCCGGCTGCGGCAAATCGACCCTCACGCGCGCGCTGCTGAGGCTGGGGCCGCCCGCCGCGGGCGAGATCGTGTGGTTAGGCCGCGCGGTGCAGGGCCTGGGCGGAGAAGAACTGCGCCGCCTGCGCGACGGCATGCAGGTGGTTTTCCAGGACCCGTTCGCCAGCCTCGATCCGCGCATGCGAATCGCGGACATCGTCGCCGAGCCGCTGCGCGCCTTGCGCCCGGGGCTGGACGCGGACGCGCGATCGCTGAGAGTGCTGCGCATGCTCGAAAGCGTCGGCCTCGGGCAGGAATACGCCGGCCGCCGCGGCCGGGAGCTTTCGGGTGGGCAGTGTCAACGCGTGGCGATCGCGCGCGCCATGGTCCTCGAACCCAAACTACTGGTGTGCGACGAGGCGGTGAGCGCGCTCGATGTGTCCATCCAGGCGCAGATCCTCGAACTGCTGGAAACCCTGAAGCGTGAGCACGGCACCAGCATCGTGTTCGTCAGCCACAATCTCGCGGTGGTGAGGCGCCTGTGCGAGCGCGTGATGGTCATGTACCTGGGCAGGAGCGTCGAGTCGGGGCCCACCGGGGCGGTGTTCGAAGCGGCGCGTCACCCGTACACGCGCATGTTGTTAGCGGCGGTGCCGCAGCTCGACCCCCGGCTCGAACGCGCTCGCCTCGATGCCCTCGACGTCCGCGGAGAAACGCCGGCGGTGATCGACAGGCCGAGCGGCTGCCAGTTTCGCAATCGGTGCCCGGCGGCGCTGCCGGCCTGCGCGGCGACGAGTCCAGGTACGGAAGACACCGGGAATTCCCACCAGGTGGCCTGCCTGCGGTGGCGCGACCTCACGAACTGAGCGCCAATTCGCGGCCGCGCCGCTGCGCCCAAGGCCGCTTCGCGTTATCCTTCTGGCTCGCTTTTTCCATTGGAATCATCGATGTCCCAGGATTCACAGATTCGCGCTAGCGAAGGGTTGCGCCACGTCAAGTACGAGATCCGCGGCCGGCTTGCGCGGCGCGCGCAGGAACTCGAACGGCAGGGCTATGAAATCGTCCCGCTGAACATCGGCAATCCAGGAGCCTTCGGATTCCGCACGCCCGAAACCATGCGCCTCGCCATGATCGAAAACATGGCCGTGGCCGAAGGGTATTGCCACCAGAAGGGCATCTTCCCGGCGCGTGAAGCCGTGGTCATGCAGCAGCAGATGCGCGGCGTGACGGGCATCAGCGCCGAAGAGGTCTTCATCGGCAACGGCGTGAGCGAGTTGATCGACCTGTCCCTGCGCGCGCTGCTCAATCCCGGCGACGAGGTGCTGATCCCGAGCCCGGACTATCCACTGTGGTCGGCCGCGGTCACGTTGAATGGCGGCAAGGCGGTCTACTATCCCTGCCGCCCGGAAAACGACTTCGTCCCCGACCCGGAAGAGATCGCCGCGCTGGTCACGCGCAAGACGCGCGCCATCGTGGTCATCAACCCTAACAACCCCACCGGCGCGGTTTATCCGCGCGCCGTGTGCGAAGCCATCGCAAAACTGGCGGAAACCGCCAAGCTCATCGTGTTCAGCGATGAGATCTACGACCAGATGACGTACGAAGGGGTCGAATCGATCCCGATGGCCACGCTGGTGAAGGACACGTTGTGCTGCACGATGTCGGGCCTGTCGAAGATCTACCGCGCCTGCGGTTACCGGGTGGGTTGGGCCGCGTTCACCGGCAATCTGCGCGGCGCGGGCGACTACCTGGCGGCGCTCGAACTGTTGTCGTCGCTGCGGCTGTGCTCGAACGTGCCGGCGCAGTGGGCCGTGCAGACCGCACTCGGCGGCTACCAGAGCATCAAGGAACTGTTGGCCCCCGGCGGGCGGCTGTTCGAGTCGCGCAAGGCCATTCTCGAGGCCACGCGTGCGAGCCGCTTCCTGCAGCTGGCGCCGCCGAAAGGGTCGATGTACGCCTTCGTGCGAGTGAAGACCGACGAACTGCCGGACTTCGACGACCAGGCCTTCGCGCTCGACCTGCTCGAGCAGAAACACGTGTTGCTGGCGCCGGGCACGAGTTTCAACGTGCCGTACCGCGATCATTTCCGCACCACGTTGCTGCCGGACGCGGCGCTGCTCAGGAAGGTGTTCGCGCGGATCGACGACCTGCTGACTTCTTACGTGGGCCGCGCGCCCACTGACAAGGCGCGCGTCGTTCATGCGGAGTCACGCTTCAAGTAGTGCTTCCAAGTTATTGAATAAGCAGCGACTACCCCGTTCAATTTCCGACGCGCTCGCGGCCGGCGCCACGCTCATCGTGCCGAGCACGCAACGTCAGGCCGCAATCCGCGTGGCCTGGGCAGAGCAACAGCGCGCGCGCGGTCTTGCGGTCTGGGCGACTCCACGCGTCGTCACGTTCGCACAGTTTTGCGAGCGTGCGCTGCGGGAGCAGTGGGCTGACGACGCCTCTCCCGACCGGCTGCTGCCGCCTGGCGCGGAGTGGGCCAGCCTGCGCGAGTTGCGCCGCGATGCCGGTGGAATCGCCGAAGCCCGCGCCTTGCTCAATTCACTGCGTACGCTGTCGGAATGGCGGATACCGCGCGGCAGCGGTGCCTTGTCGTCATCACCCGAAGCAGAATTGCTGGCCGAAACGGGCGCAGAACTCGCGCGGCTGTCGGCGGCGCAAGGGCGCAAACCGCTGCGCGATTGGCTGCCGGAGCTGCGCGCGCCCGCGGACAAGATCGTGGCCGCGGGTTTTGCGATCCTGCCGGCACAACACGCCGAGACCCTGCGGCGCCTCGACGCCGATGTGTCGACGCCGCCCGACCCGGACCGTCGCGCCGCAGTCGGCGTGGCGCTCGCGCAGAACGATGAGCACGAGCTCGATCTCATTTCCCAGTGGTGCCGCGACCGGCTCGAGCGCGATCCCGAAAGCCGCCTGCTGATCGTGGACGCGCGCCTGCGCCAGCGACGCGGCCTGTACGAGCGGCTGTTGTCGCAGACGCTGACCCCCGCGCAGTGGTTTGGCAACGCAGCGCGGGATGCCTCGACGGTGTTTGCTTTCGAAGGCGGCCGGCCACTCGCCGAATTTCCCGTCATCGCGCATGCGCTGCTGACGCTGCGGCTCGTGACGGGCCGGCTGCCCTTTGAAGAGGTCGTGCACTGGCTGAGATTGCCGTTTCTCGACCAGCAGGATTGCTTCGCGGGCGCGGCGGTCGAATCGCAGCTGCGCGAGGCGCGCCGGCTCGAATTCACCGCGGCCGACCTGGTGGCGCTGCTCGAGCGCAGCGCCAGCGACAACCTGCCGGTGCAATCGCTGGCCCAACGGCTGAAGCTCGCGATCGCGACCTTGAGTGGCGAAGCGCGCACACCGGCCGAATGGGCGCCGCGCACGTTGACGGCATTGCGGCAACTCGGCTGGCATGGATCACGCACCCTGCGCAGCGACGAGCAGCAGACCGTGGCGCGCTGGCATGCGCTGCTCGACGAATATTCGGCCCTGGGTGCGTGGTTGCCGCGCGGGTCCGCCAGCGCCGCGGTGAGCGCGCTCGCGGATCTCGCGGCCGAGCGCAATTTCGATGCGGCCAGCGTCGAAGCGCCGGTCACGCTGACGGATTCCCATGACGATCCGATCGTCCACTACGACGGCATCTGGGTCGTGGGTCTCGACGCCGCCCAATGGCCCGCGCCGCCGCGGCCCGACGTGTTCATCCCCTTCGGCCTGCAAGTACAGGCGGGGATTCCGGCGGCGACCGCGGCGGGTCAGACCGCCGTCGCGCGCGCCTCGTTGGCCGCGTGGCGCGCCAGTGGCGCGACGCTGGTCTGCTCCTGGGCGCGGCTCGAAGGCGATGTTCATCGCACGCCGAGTCCATTGCTCGTGCAAGCGGGCGAAGCTGCGAACTACTCGCCGTCGCCGCCAATTCCCCCGCTCGCGACCGCGACACGCGCGCAAATCGAACTGCTCGACGACGAGCAGGGCGTCGCCATCGACCGGATTCTGCCCGTGCGCGGCGGCGTTCGGCCGTTGCAGCTGCAGGCCGAGTGCGCTTTCCACGCGTACGCCGAACTGCGGCTCGACGCGCGCGCGCTCGAAGCGCCGATACCCGGCATCGATCCGCGCGAACGCGGCATGTTGCTGCACAAGGCGCTCGAGCTGATCTGGGAGAAACTGCGGGGCCATTTCGAATTGACCAGCACCGACGACGCGGTGCGCAAGTGGATGGTCGGCCATGCGGTCGAGGCCGCGGTCGTCTCGGTGTTCCGCGGTTACGTGCCGGAGGAGCTGCGTCTGGCGGTCGATCGCGAGAAGTTCCGGCTCGAGCAATTGATCCTCGCGCTGCTGGAGCTCGAAAGCCAAAGGCCCGCATTCGAGGTGGTCAGTCTCGAAGCGCGCCGCGAGATCGCGATCGCCGGCGGCCGCTTCGAGATGCGCATCGATCGCGTGGATTCGATCGAGGGCGGCGGCTTCGCCATCCTCGACTACAAGTCGGGCGAGCCGCGCGCGCTGCGCTGGCAGGGCGATGTGATCCGCGATCCGCAGCTCATCGCCTATCTGATCGCCGAGGGCGGGCGCAACGTCCAGGCACTGGCGAACATCTCGCTCGCGAACGGCCGCGCGAAATTCACCGGCAAGAGCTCACGCAAGGGGCTGCTGCCCGAGGTGGGCGGCCTGCCGGGACTCAGCGTGCAGAAGAATCAGCCGGACGAGATCGACGCCGCGTGGCGCGCGCAGACCGCGGAATGGGTGCAGCTGGTGCGCGAGCTCGCGGCTGAATATCTCGCGGGCAGGGCGACCGTCGAAGCCGCGCCCGACGTGTGCCGCGTCTGTGCACTCACCACATTGTGCCGGCGCGTCGAACTGGCGGATGACCACGGACGATTCGGGGACTCTCATGAGTGATCTCGAAACTTCCGACGCGCTGGCGCGCGAGCGCGCGCTCGCGGTCGATGAGTCGTTCATCGTCCAGGCGCCGGCCGGTTCGGGCAAGACCACCGTGCTCACGCAGCGATACCTGCAGCTGCTCGCCACTGTCGATGAACCGGAGCAGGTGCTCGCCATCACGTTCACGCGCAAGGCCGCCGGGGAAATGCGCGAACGCGTGCGGCAGGCGCTCGATGGCGCCATCACGGTCAAATCACCGGCCGACGAAGTCACGCTGCGGCTGGCCGCGGCAGCGCGTGCCCAGGCGGCACGGCGGAACTGGGGCATCGAAGACAACTCTGCGCGGCTTCGAATCCAGACCATCGACTCCTTCAATCACTATCTCGCCAGTTCGTTGCCGATCACCTCGCGCGGCGGTTTCGCGCGCGGTGTCACGGATTCACCGGACGATCTGTATACGCTCGCGGCGCGCGAAACGATGCGGCATGCGGAAACCGACCCGGACTACAGCAAACAACTCGAGCTGCTGCTGCGCCGCCTCGACAATCGCTGGCTGCGTCTCGAAGCGCTGATTGCCGCGATGTTGCCGCGCCGCGCGGAATGGCTGCCCAACCTGCCGCAGTTGTCGGGTGAGGAGCTCGTGCCACGCATCGAAGCGAGTCTCACGGCGATCGTGGCGGAAGAGCTCGCCGCGGCCGCGAAAACGCTGCCGGCCGGCTTCACGCAACAGGCCAGCCGGCTGGCGCGTTTCGCCGCGGGCAATCTGGATCCGGAGATCCATGTCGACGTCGGCGTGTGGCGTGACTCCGCCGCGCCGCTCACGCCGACACTGGCGGATCTGCCGCGCTGGCGCTTCGTGACGCGGCTCGCGCTGACCGCGGAAGGCACGCTGCGCAAGCTGCTCAACAAGACGATGGGGGTGCCGGCGGAAGATCCGGACGCCCGTGCGCTGCGCGACGAATGGAAGATGACGCTCGGCGAGTTCGACGCACGCCAGGCGGCGGCGCTGGCGCGCATCGGAGCGCTGCCCGAACCCAGGATTCCGGAGAAGGCGCGACGCGCGCTCGACGCGCTGGCGCGCATCCTGCTGCTCGCGGCGCAGCAGCTCACGCTGGTTTTCGATGCCGAGGGCGATTGCGATCACCCGGAGATCGCCGGCGCCGCGCGCCGCGCGTTGACGGAAGACGCCAGTCCGACGCCACTCGCCGAACGGCTCGGTACCCGTCTCCAACACGTGCTGGTCGACGAATTCCAGGACACCTCGCGCGATCAATACGAGCTGCTGCTGTCGCTCACGCAGGATTGGTCCGAAGGCGACGGACGCACGCTGTTCCTGGTCGGCGATCCGATGCAGTCCATCTACGGCTTTCGCAATGCCGAGGTCGGCCGGTTCGCGACGGTTCGCGAGGGCGGGCTCGCCCATGTGCGGCTGACGCCACTCGAGTTGCGCCGCAATTTCCGCTCCGCGCCGGCGCTCGTGCACTGGTGCAACGACGTCTTCGCGCGCGTGTTTCCGGCCGAAGACGACCCGCGCAGCAGCGCGGTCCGCCACCTCGCGAGCGTCCCGGCGCGTGGCGCTCTCAAGGGGGAGCCGCGCGTCTACCGGGTGGGCTTCGAGGGGGGCACGCGCGCGGAGGCGAAGTCCGCCGCGCGGCTGATCGCCACGCTGCGCCGCGAACGACCTGGCGAGTCGATCGCGGTGCTCGCGGGTGCCCGCACGCATCTGCGTGCGATACGCGCCGAGCTCACCCGCACGCAGCAGCCCTTCATCGGCGTGAATCTCGAGCCGCTCGCCGACGTGTCCGTCGTGCGGGACCTCGAGGCGCTGCTGCGCGCACTGGACTCGCCGCTCGATCGCATCGCCTGGCTGGCTGTGCTGCGCGCACCGTTCGTGGGTCTGACGCTGCCGGACCTCACGCGCGTCGCCGAAGCGGCCGGCGCGGACACCATCGCCACGGCATTACGCAATGGAATTCCCGGTCTGTCGCCCGATGGATTCGACCGGCTGCTGCGCGCCACGCCGATCCTGCTCGCCGGATGGACCGAGCGCGAACGCGAGACTCGCGCGCATTCGGTCGAGCGCGTGTGGCTTGCATTGGGTGGAGCGGCGACATGTAGCAGCGATGCGGAGATTGCGCATGCGCGCAGATTCCTCGCGGCGCTCGATGAACAGGACCGGCAACGCACACGCGGCCGATCTGCCGACCTGCAACGCCTGATGCAGCGGCTGTACGCGGAAGACCCCGCACAGCCGGGCGCCGTTTCATTGATGACGATCCATGGCGCGAAAGGTCTCGAATTCGATCACGTGTTCGTGCTCGGCTTGGGGTTACGCGGACGCGGCGACGACTCGCGGCTGCTCAACTGGCTGCAGCTGCCGCGCAAGGACGGCCGCGATCACCTGATCATGGCGCCGCTGCGATTCCGCGATCAGGACGACGAGGAAAAAGACGACGAGATCAACCAGTATCTGCGCGCCATCCATCGCGATCGCGCCATCGAAGAGCGCGGGCGGCAGGCGTACGTGGCGCTGACACGCGCCCGTTACTCTTTGCACGTGTACGTGCACCCGCGTACCACCGAGAAAGACGGCGTGTTCTCTTTCGCTCCGCCGTCGAACACGTTGCTTCACAACCTGTGGCCGGCGCTGGGCGAACACATGAGCCAGTTCGAAACCATCGGTGGCGAGATCCAGGAGGAGATCGTGCTGCCGGTCGTCACGCAACAGCGGCGCCGCCTGCCGCGTCACTTGCCGGCCTGGCAGATTCCGCCCGACGTGCTGGCACGCGGCGAGCTCGTGCCCGTGAATGCCGAAGAGGATGCTATCGAATTCAGCTGGGTGCGCCAGACGGCGCGGCGCGTCGGGACGGTGGTGCACGAAGCGCTCGAAAGGTTTGCGCGCGGCAAACTACCGGACAGCGAAGAGCTGCCGGCGCTGCGCGCGCAGCTCGAATCGCGGCTGCAGGCGCTCGGCGTCGAAGCCGCGGCGGCGCAGGCGGGTGCGGAGCGTGCGATGCAGGCGTTACGCGCGACGCTCGCCGACGAGCGCGGGCGGTGGCTGTTCGATGCGGGTCATCGCGAGGCGCGATCGGAGCTGGCGCTGTCAGGCGTGCGCGCGGGACACATCGTCAATGCAGTCATCGACCGCACCTTCGTCGCGGACGGCACACGCTGGGTGGTGGACTTCAAGACCAGCCCCCACGAAGGCGGCGACCTTGCGGCGTTCCTGGATTCCGAAGCCGCGCGCTACGAGGCGCAGCTTCGGCGCTACGCGCACCTGGCGCGCGGGCTCGGACCCGAGCCCGTGCGTGCGGGCCTGTACTTTCCGCTGCTCGCGGCATGGCGCGAAGTAGCGGTCAATTGAGCGCGATCCCGGAGGGGTGCCGGGGTGCAATTCTCGTAATTAAGCCGGCGCGCGCGTTAGAGCAACCGTCCACTTAATTACGAGAATTGCACCCCGGCACCCTAGAACGAGCCTTCGAACGAGAAGGTGGTGCGGCCGGAGGCATCCGGGCGGGCGCCCAGCGAAATATCGCGCACCAGGGATTCCGCCTGTGCCGTGCGACCGGTGATGAACCCACTGACTAGATAGGAATTGGGTGGCGTGAGCGTCAACGTGCCGTCGATCGCGAACGGCCCGCCGATATCCCGCACCTTGCCGACCACATTGCCGTCGGCCTGCGTGGCGCCGTCGAAAACCAGCCGGTAGGAACCGAGATCGAGCGGCCGCGCGCCCACCTGGCGCAGCTCGGTCAATTCGATCGTTCCTTCCGCCTGACGCAGCGCGTGCGCCGCGCCGAACACTACGCGCTTGAGATCGATGGAAATGTTGCCGCGTTTGTCGGGCGGCAGATCCGCGATGAACGCGGGATCGAGCGGAAAACGCGCCACGATATTGCGCACCTCGCCGACGGCCGACAGGTTCGTATCGACGTCCGCCCGCGCGCTGAGCACGCCGCCGCGTACGTCGACGTCGCCGCGCAGCGTGCCGACCAGCGCGGCGACGGGCGCCAGGTTCCAGGTGGCATCGCCGAGCGTGTTGTTCCCGACAACCAGCCCGAGGCACTCGCCGTGCCAGACCGAACCGCCGAGCTCGGCGCAACGCGCCTGCGGCGGCAGGGCCGACGAGAACCAGGAAGCGGGTAGATAGAGAGCCAGGATGACCAGGAACACGGCAAGCCCGGCGATGACGGTCAGCAGCATCGCGCCGCGTTTCATCAGCCGGCCTTGAGGACCAGGCCGGCGTTCACCAGGCCGACTTCACCGGCGGACTCGATTTCCGCCGATTCGACGCGGACGCCGTGCTGCTGCGACAGGCGCGCCAGCCACGCGACCAGCGCATCGAAGGGTGCCTTGTCCAGACGGATGCGCAACCCCTTGTCGCCGGTGGGCTGGCTGCTCGACAACGCCTTGCCGAGGCCGCTCTCGCGCGCCGAACTGTCGATCAGCACGACGAGCGATTCGGCGGTGGCGGCGCCTGCCGCACCCGGACCCGCGGCCGCCACCTGCGGCGCGACGCTCTGGATGAATGCCAGGTCGCCTTGTTTGGTCGCGATACGCTTGCGCGCCAGCGAAATCTGGGCGTTCAACGGCACGATGATGGCCAGCAGCGCGAGCACCAGCACGACCGGAACGCCGATATTGACGATGCGGCGATCGCGCTCGGAGAGGTTTTCATACCAGGCGCGCATCACGCACCTGCCTTGCGGATCTGCAGCTGGCCGCTATAGCTGTCGCCGCTGGCGCTGCCGCTCAGGATGTCCGCCTTCCAGCTGCTGCTGCGCAGTTGCTGGCCGATCGCGTCGAGGCTGGCAGCGTCTGGCGCGTTGATGCGCAGGTTCAGCGTGCCGTCGCGAAAGGTGATGCCCTCGATCCTGGCGGACGGCGACGCGGAGCGCGCATTCGCCACGGCGGACAATGCCGGCAGCAGTGCGCCACCGCCGCCGCCACCGCGGATTTCGGCCAGACGCTTTTCGACGCGGCGACGCGCATTGGTCGCGTTCTGCTCGCCCGGCATCGCCGTGCGAAAGACCTGCTGGATGCTGGTGTCGAGCGCGGCTTCGCTTTTGCGCAAACCCGACAGTTCGAAATATCGCGCGCCGATGTGCAGGCAGAGCAGGGCGCCGGCGAGAATCGCGGCGATGCGCCAGGAATTCCAGCCCTGTTGCAGCGATGACGCCACCGCGAACGGGCCCTGCAGCAGGTTGACCGCCTCGCCACCGGCGGCCGCGGGTGCGAGCACCTCCAGCGGACCCGCGGGCAACAGCTGCACCTTCACGCCGGTGAAGCGGTCGCGCAACGCATCGATCTGCAGCTGGTGGGCTTCCCACTCGTCATGCCCGGAGTACAGCAACAGGCCGAGCGGGGCGGGCTCGAGCCCGGCGACCGCCGAAACCTGCGACGCAAGCGCCATTTCGAACGCATCGGGAATCGACAGTGCGGGCAACACCTGGGGCGGGCCTTCGGCGGCGCGCAGCGTGATCGAATCGCCATCGAGCAATACGATCAGCTGGCCGGGCATGGCCGGCAGCAACGTGGATTCCGGGTAGATAGCCGACGGAGCGAGCCCGGCGGCGCGCAGCTGCGTGAGCCACGCTTCGAGGCGCGCACGCTGCACGACGGTGACCGGAACGCGGCCCGTGTCCGCGGAACGTTCGCCGATCGCGAAGTGCAGGTTTTCGATTTCGTCGGCGACGCGTTCTTCGAGCGCATAGGGAACGACCTGCGCAAGTTTCGTCGCACCCTTCGCGGGCGCGTCGCTGTCGGTGGCGAGCGCGTCGCCGGCCGGCACGATGACCGCGACGCGCCGGCCGGTGCTCATGGCGGTCGCCTGCGCGAGTTCGCCCGATACGGCGTTGACCACCACCTGGCCGTCGCTGTTGCACACCATCCAGCGTGCCGGGGCGCCGTCGCGCAGATGGATTACCAGGGTCTCGCTCATCGGTTATTCACTTCCAAAACTGCGCTGGACGGTACGTACCTTGCTGCCGGACTCGCGGAATAGAACACTGTACAAAACGAACTCCGCAGTGCCAATACGAATGTTGGTGCGCAGCCGGAACCACTGCGACGTTTCCTCGACCCGGTCTTCGGCCTTGGTTTTGAGGTTCGGGTCGCCGATCGCGACGGAAAAAACGGTCTTGGTCGGGAAACATCCGGCGCTGCGTTGCCCTTTGCTCGAAAGGTCTGCGTCGGCGAACTCCGTCGACCCATCGTTGCGCGCGGCATCGAGCACCAGGCCGAGACCGGTGCAGACGTTGACCTTCGCGTCGTTCGGCAGCGCCGCGACGTAGGGTGCGATCTTCGCGTAGTTCTCGGGGCCGAAACCCGGAAAGGCGAGCAGCTCGGAGGTGTGCGTGATGAAGGTGTTCGGCGGACGATAAGGCGGCGTCTGCGACAGATATAGAGAGTCTTCGCCGCCCTGGCCATAGGGCGCGATGTCGGTGTCTATCCAGTCGACCAGGAAATCCGCGTAGCGCAGATCGATGTTGAGAGTGCGCAGCAGGTGCTGGAACACGGCGACTTGATCCGGGTTGGCGACGAAGCTCGCCGTGGCGGCGTCCCACATCACGACGGAATTGAGATTGAAGCGCGCGGACAGGTCTTCCACGGTCGCCGCGATCCACACCCCGGTGCCTTCTATCTCGGTCGGCGGAAATGGCTGCGCCCATTCCTGATCGGGCGTGGTGCGCGCCGCGTTGCCGCTGCTTTCGAGCGCGATGTCGGCCAGCGCCTCGGCGGCCATGCCCGCCTGCAGCGCCTGTTCGAGCGTGAACGACGCGGCCGCGCGGCGCGCGGCCATCGCCTTGTTGTAAGTGATGGCGGCGGCCAGGGTGGTCGCGATGGCGAAGATCGTGATCGCCACGAGTAATGCGACGCCGCGCTGACGAACGTGTTTCACGTGGGCACTTCGAACACACGTTGCACGCGGCCCCAATCCTCGAGCACCAGTGTGAGCTCGATCGCGAGCGGCCGCGCGAGCAACATCTCGTCGATGCTGGCGGGGCTGACCGGGCCACTCGACGTGATCACCGGCCATTCGGTGCGCCAGGTGCGCGACGCCGGGTCGAGGAAGCGCACTTCGACCGTCTTGAGTCGCGTCAGGATGATGCGTTGGCGCGGCTCCGCGGCCAGCGCCGCATCGAGCGCCAGCCAGTGTTCGCGCACCAGCGATCCGTCGATGAAGCGGTAACGCACGCGTTGCTCGGCGGGGCGCTGCACGCCGGCCGGATTGCTCCACCCCGTGCGCGTGAACACCAGCAGCGTGTTATCGCGGTTGTCGGCGCTGATGGCCGGCAGCAGCTGGCCCGTGCCCTGCGTGTCGCGCGCGGCGCGCGCCGCGACCTGCGCGAAATCCTGCGCGATGACGCGCATGCCGCGCTGGATCTCGGTGACGCGCGCCTGCGAGACCTTGAGGGATTCGTTGTAAACCAGACCCTGGTTGAGCGCGCGATATCCGATGGCGAACATCACCGCGGCGATGAAGATCGCGATCATGACCTCGACCAGCGTGAAACCGGCGCGACGCATCACTGGTCCGTCTGCGGCGGATTGTCGGGGTTGGCAGGACTGCCCGGTTTGCCGGGAGTGCCCGGGGGGTTCGGTGTGTTGCCCGGAGCGCCGGGACCCCGGTTGTTAGGCGCGCCGGTGATGTTGCCGCGATACGGCGTCGCGATCGGTTGCAGCCGATCCGAGCGCGCCGCGCTGACCACGCCCGTCACGGTCGTCGACCAGGAGAGCTTGTCGAGTTCGCCACCGCTCGGCGAACTGTCGGGCTCCTTCTGCGCGGTCTGCTTCTGGACGTCGCGTGAATCGTCGACGGCTTCGCCCGTGGGCCGCGTGCGTACGTCGACCCGGAACATGCCTTTCACCGGCAGCTCGACGACCTCCTGCTCCCACTGCCAGCGCATGCCGCCCATCACGGCACTGCCGGAGCGTTTGCCGCGGTCGGGCATCTGCTGCGCAATGCGGATTTCCGTGAGCCGGTTGAGCGCCACCCATTCGGCCAGCGTCTTGTCGTGCAGGTAACTGATGTTGCTCGCGGCGGAAGTCAGCGTGCCGAGCAGGGCGCCGACGGCCATCGCGACGATGGCGAGCGCGATCAGCACCTCGATCAGGGTGAAGCCGCGAGGCAAGCCGCGGCTGCGCCTGATTTTCATGGCGCACGCGCCGCGCGGACCGGCGGGTATTTGGTGAGTTCGGTCTCGCCCGGCAACAACAGCCGGATGTTGGTCTGTTCGTCGGAATAGAGGCGGGCGTGTTCGCCACCGCCTTCGCGTTGCAGGTTTACTTCGAAAGACGACAGATCGCCATTGGCGAAGATGAGGATGGTCGGCACGAAATCCTCGACGTCCTTCTTCTTCACGTCGAGCACGATCTTGCGGCCCTCGACGACCACCGTCGGCTCGATGCCTTCCGGGAACTGGCGCGTGCGCAGCGAATCGTCTTCCTCGACCGGCCGCCATTGATTGGCGAGCACGTCGAACACGACGAACGAATATTCGCGGTCGCTGATGCGGAAGCCGTAGTCGCGCGTCTGCAGTTCCGCCTGTTCGCGCGTGTAATCGAACAGCGCCTCGAGCTTCTGCGCCTCGCGCTCGAGCTGTTCGTCGTGGCGGCCGCCGGTGAAGGTGACGATGAATACGGCCGTGATGACGCCGATGATGACGACCACCACCATGATTTCTATGAGCGTGAAGCCGCGCGCACGCGCGGCCGTTGCGCGCGCCCTGTTACTGATCGAGGTTCCAGTTGCCAATGTCGGCATTTTCGCCTTCGCCGCCTTCCTGGCCGTCGGCGCCGAACGAATACAGGTCGAAATCCTGTCCGCGCGTTCCCGGGAAGACGTACTGGTACGGGTTGCCCCAGGGATCGTTGCTGACGCGTTTAAGATAGCCACCTTCGCGCCAGTTGCGCACCGTCGGATCGTTCGGCCGTTGCACGAGCGCGGTCAAACCGAGGTCGGTGCTCGGATACTTGTAGTTGTCGAGCTTGTACATCGTCAGGCCACCTTCGATGGCCTGGATGTCGCTCCTGGCCTTGGTGATCTGCGCCTTGGAGAGGTTGCTGAAAATATTGGGCAGAATCACCGCCGCGAGCAGGCCGATGATGACCACGACGACCATGATCTCGATGAGCGTGAAGCCGCGCGCGGCACGATGAATTCGCGAATGCATGAAGACCCCGAGGGGAGGGAAAAATCGGTGGCGAATGATAGCAAATGAACGCTGAACCTCCCGATAAAGGGTTAACCGCGGTACTCAAGTCGCTCAATTGCGACCGCGGCTACGGCGTGGCTCTGCTCGCGGTCTGCCTGCTGCTGGCGCTGCCGGAGCTCGGCGGCGACGCCGTGCGTAATGCCGGCAGTTTCGACCGCGCCGCGATCCGCGGCGGCGAGTGGTGGCGGCTGCTGACCGCGCACTTCGTACACCTCGACGCCGGACACGCGCTGCTCAACGGACTGGGCGTGGTGCTCATGTGGGCGCTGTTCGCGCGCGATTACTCGCCGCTGCGCTGGCTGGCTATCTATTTGTTTGCCGCGCTCACGATCAGCGCCGGGCTGTGGTTCCTGAATCCCGAACTCGAATGGTATGTCGGTGCCTCGGGCGCGCTGCATGGCGTAATGACTGCCGGCACGCTGGCACATCTCAGACGCCGCGATCTCGATGGCTGGATTCTCGCGATCTTCATCGTCGCGAAACTTTCCTACGAGCAGATCGCCGGCTCGATGCCCTTCTCGGGCGCCGCCCACACGATCGTCGATGCACACCTCTATGGCGCCGTAGGCGGACTCGTACTCGCCGTTTTCCTCAAATCGCGGCGCGAGCCACTGTGAGGACTGACGAAGGCGAGCCGCTATACTTCGCGCCCATGCCAGCAAACAACTCGATCGCATTCGTATTTCCGGGCCAGGGTTCGCAGTCGGTGGGGATGCTCACCAAACTTGCGGACGTGTCACCCACCGTACGCGCCACTTTCGACGAGGCGTCGACGGTGCTCGGCTACGACCTGTGGCAACTGTGCGCGAATGGCCCCGCCGAAGCGCTGAACGCCACTGAACGCACGCAGCCGGCGATGCTGGTCGCGGGTATCGCGACCTGGCGCGTGTGGCAGGAGCGGGGCGGACCATTGCCCGGAACCGTCACGGGGCACAGCCTCGGCGAATTCACCGCGCTGGTCGCGGCGCAGGCGATCGATTTCGCCAGCTGCGTCGACCTCGTCCGCTTTCGCGGTCAGGCCATGCAGGAGGCGGTGCCGGCCGGCACCGGCGCGATGGCGGCGTTGTTAGGTCTCGAAGATGCCGACGTCGAAGCGGCCTGCCGCGACGCGGCCGCCGGCGGCGGCGTAGTCGAAGCGGTCAACTTCAATTCACCCGGGCAGGTCGTGATCGCGGGCGAGAAGGCCGCCGTGTTGCGCGCCATCGAAGCCGCCAAGGCGCGCGGCGCCAAACGCGCGCTCGAACTGCCAGTCAGCGTTCCGTCGCACAGCAGTCTGATGAAACCCGCTGGTATCAAGCTCGGCGAACGGCTCGCCGCCCTCGACATTCGTGCACCGCGGATCCGTTACGTGAGCGCCGTCGATGCGCAGGAACACAGCGCTCCAGACGACATCCGCGCATTGCTGGGCCGCCAGCTGTCGAGCCCCGTGCGCTGGACATCCACAGTGACGGCGCTGACCGCCAGCGGCGCCACCCGCATCGTCGAATGCGGGCCGGGCGCAGTGCTGGCGGGCCTCGTCAAACGCATCACGCGCGGCGGCGACACGCAGACCTTCGCGCTCGAATCTCCCGACAACTTCGATGCCGCGCTGGCGGCTTTCGCCTGAGAAGGACACATGCTGCAAAATGACATCGCGCTCGTGACGGGCGCTTCCCGTGGAATCGGTCAGGCCATCGCCCGCGCCTTGAGCCAGGCCGGTGCCAAGGTCATCGGGACGGCGACCTCGGAGGCGGGCGCTGCGGGTATTTCATCGTGGCTTGGAAGCAACGGCCGCGGCGCGGTGCTCGACGTCGGCAGCGCAGCCTCCATCGACGGCCTGTTAGGCGACCTGGATGCGCGCGGCGAGATGCCGACCATCCTGATCAACAACGCCGCGATCACGCGCGACACGCTGCTGTTGCGCATGAAGCCGGATGATTGGGATGCGGTCATCGCGACCAATCTCACCAGCGTGTTCCGGCTCTCGAAGGGCGTACTCAAGCGCATGATGAAGGAGCGCCGCGGGCGCATCGTGTCGCTGACCTCCATCGTCGGTCTTACCGGCAACGCAGGGCAGGCCAACTATGCGGCTGCGAAGGCCGGCATCCTGGGTTTCACCAAGTCGCTGGCCAAGGAAATTGCCTCGCGCGGCATCACGGTGAACGCGCTGGCGCCGGGATTCATCGATACCGACATGACACGCGCCCTGAATGACGAACAACGCACCGCGTTGACGGCCCAGGTGCCGATGGCGCGGCTGGGAACGGTCGACGACATCGCGCAGGCAGTGCTTTTCCTGTGTTCGCCGGGGGCCGGATACATCACCGGCGAGACGCTGCACGTCAACGGCGGCATGTACATGTCGTGAGATCGGGGCGTCCGGAGCCTATTCGTTGGGAGTTTGCAACAGGCAAACCATCGAAAAACAAACAAAAACAAGCACTCACGATTTGACGGCGTGGCGGCGGCGCAATCGTTGCCCTAGAATACGCGCCCGCTGCGGTTCCCCGGGGATACGCAGCAGAAAAAACATCCTATTGAGGGCGAATCAGAAATGAGCACGGTTGAACAGCAGGTGAAGGCGATCGTCGCCGAACAGTTGGGCGTCAAGGCAGAGCAGGTAGTGAATGACGCTTCGTTCGTCGATGACCTCGGCGCCGATTCGCTCGACACGGTCGAATTGGTGATGGCGCTCGAAGAAGAGTTCGAGATCGAGATTCCGGACGAAGACGCCGAGAAGATCACCACCGTGAGCCAGGCAATCAGCTACATCTCTGATCGCCGCAAGTCCTGAGACCTTTCCCGCGGACCCTTGCGCCGGCCATGACCCGCGCAACCACCGCATTCCATTCGCCCTCACTTCTTAGAGGATAGTGTGTCCACGCGACGTGTCGTCGTTACCGGGCTCGGTATCGTTTCGCCAGTAGGGAGTGATGTCGCAACTGCGTGGGCCGCCATCCTGGCCGGCCGCAGTGGCATCAAGCCGATCACCCGCATCGATGCAACTCCGTTCGCCACGCGTTTCGCCGGCGAAGTGGAAGGCTTCGACGTCGCGGCCTACATCTCGCCCAAGGAAGCCCGGCGCATGGATCCGTTCATGCACTACGGCATGGGCGCGGGTATCCAGGCGGTGGCGGATTCGGGTCTGGACTTCAAGGCGGAGAATGGCGACCGCTGCGGCGCCATCATGGGTTCGGGCATCGGTGGCCTCGCCGGCATCGAAGACGAAGCCATCACCTGGGAACGCACCCACAACCCGAAGAAGACCTCGCCGTTCTACATTCCGAGCACCATCGGCAACATGGTCGCCGGACACCTGTCGATCCGCTTCGGGTTGCGCGGACCGAACCTGGGCGTCGTCAGTGCGTGCACCACGTCGACCCATTCGATCGGTTTCGGCATGCGCTGCATCCAGTACGGTGATGCGGACATCATCATCGCCGGCGGCTCCGAGTGCGCGACGACTCCCACGGCACTGGCGGGCTTCAGCCAGGCGCGGGCGCTGTCGGAACGCAACGACGACCCGCAGGGCGCGAGCCGCCCGTGGGACAAGGATCGCGATGGCTTCGTGATGGGTGACGGCGGTGGCGCCGTGATCCTCGAAGAGCTCGAACACGCGAAGGCGCGTGGCGCGCGCATCTACGCCGAGATCATCGGCTTCGGCATGAGCAGCGATGCGTATCACATCACCGCGCCGCCTGAAGACGGCGCCGGTGCGCGGCTGGCGATGCAAAACGCGTTGCGTGACGCGAAGATGAATCCCAGCGACATCCATTATCTGAACGCGCATGCGACCTCCACGCCGCTCGGCGACAAGGCCGAAACCGTGGCGATCAAGACCGCGTTCGGCGATTACGCCTACCAGCTGCCGGTGAGTTCGACGAAATCGATGACCGGGCACCTGCTGGGCGCGGCCGGCGTAGTCGAGGCGATCTTCTCGATCCTCGCCATCCGTGACAGGGTGGCGCCGCCCACGACCAACTACCACACGCCCGATCCGGACTGCGATCTCGACTACGTGCCGAACACGGCGCGTCCGCTCGAAATCGAGGCGGCGCTGTCGAACTCCTTTGGATTCGGCGGCACCAACGGCTCGTTGATCTTCCGCCGCTTCAAGGGCTGAAGCGCGGCTTCGCGTGGACGCCCGCGCGCCCCTGATCGAGACCGTCGCCGTCCCTGGCTCCGCGTTGCGCACGCTGGCGACGCTGTCGCCCGCGCAGTATCCCGTGTTGTTCGACAGCGCCGCGGACGGTCCACTGGCGCGGTTCAGCCTGCTCACGGCGGCGCCGCGTGCCGCGCTCTGGCGCGATGCGGACGGCAGTCTCGGCGCGAGTGGCATTACGCTCACGCAGGGTGGCTTTCTCGATGAGCTCGAAGCCTGGACTCGCCGCGAGCACCGCGAACGCAGCACACGCGGCGGTCTGCCATTCGTCGACGGCTGGATCGTGTACCTCGGTTACGAAGTCGCCGCGGAAATCGAACGGCGCCTGAAACTGCCGCGCGCGGCGGCGCCATTGTCGGCGTTCGCCCTGCGTGTCGACACGCTCGCGATCCACGATGTCGCGAGCGACCGCGTCTATGCCGTTTCGCCCGCCGGTGAAATCGAGGCACAGCGCCGCCTCATCGAAGATCTGCAGGCAGCCGCGGAGCCTGGCGCCGCTGAAGAGCCCCGCCAGCTGCCGCTGGCGAAACTCGAAGAAGAGGCACCGCAGTTTTTCATCGAGCGCGTTCACGCGGCGAAGGAACACATCGCGGCCGGCGACATCTACCAGGCGAATCTTTCGCGTCCGTGGCGGCTCACGTTGAGCGATCCGGCGGATGAAGCGCACGTGTACACCGCCTTGCGCGCCGCCAATCCCGCGCCATTCGCGGCCAGCGTGCGGTTTCGCGACATGACCATCCTTTCATCCTCGCCCGAGCGGCTGCTCGCCATCACCGGCCGCGAGATCTCCACGCGACCCATCGCCGGTACCCGCGCGCGCCTCGGCAGCGCCGAACAGGACGCGCGCGAAACCTCGGAACTGGTGGCGCATCCGAAGGAACGCGCGGAACACGTCATGTTGATCGACCTCGAGCGCAACGATCTCGGCCGCGTATGCGAGCCCGGCAGCGTCGAGGTGGACGAATACATGGTCACGGAGTCGTATGCGCATGTGCATCACATCGTGTCCAACGTGCGCGGCCGGCTGCGCGCCGACGCGTCGGCGGTGGCGGCGCTGCGCGCGCTGTTTCCGGGCGGCACGATCACCGGCTGTCCGAAGGTGCGCTGCATGCAGGTCATCGCCGCGCTCGAAGGCGAGGGGCGCGGTGCCTACACCGGTTCGCTCGGGTGGTTAGGAACCGACGGCGATGCCGATTTCAACATCCTGATCCGCACGCTCAGCGTGAATGGACGCCACATCGAGCTGCGGGCCGGCGCCGGCATCGTCGCGGATTCGGTGCCGGAACGCGAACTGGAAGAGACCCGCGCGAAGGCGCGCGGCATGTTGCGAGCGTTCGAGGCACCCCATGGCTGAATCTGAAGGACCCGGCGCGGAGGTGCTCGGCAGCTGGGTAGATGGCATCGCGGCCAACTCCGTGCCGCTGGATGATCGCGGGCTGCAATACGGTGACGGCCTGTTCGAGACGATCCTCGTGCGCAACGGGCGCGCCCGTTTTCTCGACGCGCATTTCGCACGGCTCGATCTCGGCTGCCAGCGGCTCGGGATCCGGTTCGCTGCGTCGGCCGATCTGCGCGCCGAGATAACGCGTGCCGTGGCGCATGCTCCGGCCGCGGCCATTCTCAAACTCATCGTGACGCGCGGCAGCGGACCGCGGCGCGGCTATGCGCCGCGCGGCACTTTTCCACCGCGACGCGTGCTGACCTTGTTCGCTGCGCCGTCCCCCGTGTCACTCATGGAAGGCGCGGACGCCCGCATCGCGTCCTTGCGGCTCGCAGAAAATCCCGTGCTGGCCGGGATCAAACATCTCAACCGGCTCGAAAACGTGCTCGCGGCTGCCGAGCCCGGCCACGAGTTGGTGTTCGAGTCGCTGCTGCTCGACGCGGCGGGAAATATCGTCTGTGGAACCATGAGCAATGTGTTCACGGTGATAGCAGGGCGGCTCAACACGCCACCCGTCGACCGTTGCGGCGTGGCCGGCGTCATGCGCAGCGTGGTGCTGCGTCAGGCGGCGGCGCTTGGAATCATTTGCGAGCAGCGTCGAATGCCGCTGGCCGATTTTCTGGCGGCGGACGAGGTCTTCATCACCAACGCACGCATCGGAGTTGTGCCGCTGCGCCGCGTGGGTGAGCATTCGTTCATGAGCAACCTGGCGCGGACGCTGGCGGCGAACATCGAGCCTCTCGATGCGTAAGCTGCTCTGGTCGTTGGTCGTCCTGCTGCTGGTGGCCGGCGCCGCGGCGGCTATCTACTGGCAGCGGGCCAATGCGATCATGCGGACCGAGGGTCCGCATCTGCAGTCGGTCGATCTCCTGGTCAAGCCGGGAGCCACGGTACGCGCGGTGCTCGCCGATCTCGACGCCAAGGGCGCGCTCGCCGATCGGCGCGCGGTGGAGCTGGTGCTGCGCGTGCGCGGCTGGCCGCAGGTCAAGACGGGTCACTACGAAATCCCCGCCGCCGCGACCCCGCAGCAGATCCTGAGCCAGCTCGAAGAAGGGCGCGTCGTACTCGAGTCGCTCACCATCGTCGAAGGCTGGACCTTCGCCGACATGCGCCGGGTCATCGAAGCGCATCCGCGCATCAAGGTGACGCTGCGCGGCAAGGAGATTTCCGAGCTCATGGCGGCGATCGGCCACGGCGGTGAACACCCCGAAGGCCGCTTCTATCCCGACACCTATCGTTTTGCCGCTGACACCACCGACCGCGATCTGTATGCGCTCTCGTACCGCAAGATGTCCGAGGCCCTGGAGGCGGCCTGGACGACACGCGCCGCCGCCTTGCCGCTCGCGAACGCATACGACGCACTCATTCTGGCGTCGATCGTCGAGAAGGAAACCGGCCTCGCGAGCGAGCGGCCGCGAATCGCAGGCGTGTTCACGACGCGACTGCGGCGGAACATGCGTTTGCAGACCGACCCCACCGTGATCTACGGCATCGGTTCCTCGTACGACGGCAACATCCGCGAACGCGACCTGCGCACCGACACTCCCTACAACACCTACACGCGCGCAGGACTGCCGCCGACACCGATTGCGTTGCCGTCGCGCGAAGCCATCGTGGCGGCGACGCGGCCCGTGGAGACCGGCGACATCTTCTTCGTTGCCACCGGGATCGGCGACGGCTCGCATGTATTCTCGTCGACACTCGAAGCGCACAATGCCGCCGTGGCGCAATACCTCAAGCGACTCAGGGATCAACGTCGATGACGCCCGCCCGATTCATCACCCTCGAGGGCATCGAGGGCGCCGGAAAAACCACCGTGGCCGACCGGCTGACGCAGTCGCTGCGTGGGCGCGGCATCACGATTCACGCCACGCGCGAGCCCGGTGGCACCAAGGTCGCCGAGCGCATCCGGACACTGGTGCTCGATCGCGGCGAGGAACACATCAGCGCCACCGCCGAGACACTGCTGATGTTCGGCGCGCGCCAGGTGCACATCGACAACCTGATTCGTCCGGCGCTCACGCGCGGCGAGTGGGTGTTGTGCGATCGCTTCACCGATGCGACGCACGCCTACCAGGGCGGCGGCCGCGGCGTCGATCGCAAACTGATCGATCAGCTCGCGCAGACCGTGCAAGGCAATCTGGCGCCGGACTGCACCATCCTGCTGGATGTCCCCGTGCGTATCGGGCTGGAACGCATGCAGGCGCGGCGCGGTGCGATGGATCGCTTCGAGATCGAATCGGCGCAGTTTTTCGATCGCGTGCGCAGTCGTTATCTCGAGCTCGCCCGCCTGGCTCCCGAACGGTTTTGCGTCATCGACGCGACCGCGCGGCTCGACCAGGTCTGCGATGCGGCCCTCGCCGCGCTCGAGAAAAAACTCGGCCTCGACCCCGTGACGGTTTGAGCGCCGTGTCGCTGCCCCTGTGGTTCGAGGACGCGCGCCGCGAAGTGCGCGCAGCGCTCGCCGGCGATCGACTCGCGCACGGCTTGCTGATCCATGAAGACCCGGGAGCGGGTGGCCTCGAGCTGGCGCGCTGGATCGCCCAGACCGTCAACTGCCGCGAGAAGGCGCGCGCGCCCTGCGGTGAATGCCAGCAATGCCGCTGGATCGCCGCCGACCAGCATCCGGACGTCACGCGTCTTTCGCCTGAAGGCGATTCGACGCAGATCCTCATTCAAGCGGTGCGCGATCTCGCGGCGGATCTGTCGCTCACGGCGCACGGCCAAGGCTACAAGGTCGCCATCATTTCGCCCGCGGAAGCAATGAATCACTTCGCCGCGAATGCATTGCTCAAGACGCTGGAGGAGCCACCGGCGCGGACCCTGGTGCTGCTGGTGACGAGTCAGCCATCCCGGCTGCTGCCCACGCTGCGCAGCCGCTGTTCGCGCCTGCGACTGGTCGGGCCCTCGCGCGAGGCGGCCGCTTCATACCTCGAGGCGGCGCGCGGCGCGGGTCCCTGGGCAGAGGCGCTGGCGGCGACCGGAGCGGGGCCGTTTGCGTTGCTGGACGCCGATCCGGCTGCGATCGCGCAGCTTCATCGCGACACGATGGCGACGTTGCGCGACATCGGCAGCGGCAATCTTCAGCCACCCGCGGTCGCGGAACGCTGGGCGAAAGGTGAGCTCGGCATCCGCCTCTCGTGCCTTGAGAGCTGGGTCACAGAACGTATCCTCGAATCCGCGCCAATTCGCGACGTAACGCACTTGTCAGGGCAGGGTTTCCCACCCAACATATGTCGCCTATTCGAGCTCTCGGACGCCGTTCGCGACATGCGCAAGCTTTCCCACACTTCGATCAACAAGACCATGGCGGTTGAAGCGCTGCTGTGGCGCTGGGCGCGGCGATGAGCGAAGGCCGTACCGGGCGAACCGGCGCAAACAAACCGGGATTGCTGACGCTCACCATCAAGGACAAGAGCGCCCTGTATCTGGCCTACATGCCGTTCGTGAAGAACGGCGGGCTGTTCATCCCGACCAACAGCAACTATCGCCTCGGAGACGAGGTGTTCATGTTGCTGAACCTGATGGGTGAAGACGAAAAGCTGCCCGTGGCCGGGCGCGTCATCTGGCTCACGCCGAAGGGCGCGCAGGGCAAACGCACCGCCGGCATCGGCGTGCAGTTCTCCGACCAGGACCGTGGTCAGACGCAGAAGAAGATCGAGACCTATCTGGCCGGCGCGCTCGCCGGCGACAAAGCCACGCACACGATGTAGAGGCGGACCCGCCGGGTCCGCTTTCTCAGCCGGGCCTGCGCATCGGCAACGACGAGGTCGTGATGCCGCCTTTCAGCACGTACGCATCGAAGCCGCGTTCGGAAAGAATGAACGCCGCGGCCGATGAACGCCGCCCCGTGTCGCAAACCACCACGTACGGCGTCTTGCGGTCGATGGCATTCAATTTTAGCCGCACGAAATACAGCGGAATATTGATCGACCCTTCGATCGCGAGATTCTGATATTCGGACGGCAGGCGCACATCGAGCCACACGCCGTGGTTCTGGATGATCTTGAGCGCCTGTTGCTCGTCGACCCAGCGCAGCAGCGGCTCGTGCATCAGGTCGCGGAAGTCCTGCTTGTTGAGCCGCATCAACACGCCGTCCGACAACATGGTTACCGTGGCATTGCGCTTGGCCTCGGCGATCAGCGCTTCTTCACCGAACGTTTCACCCACGCCGAGCTCGGCGAGTTTGATGCCTTTCTGGTTGAGCGGCGATTCGCGCGTGACGAGACAGCGGCCGCGCACGATGGCATAGAAGAAATCGCCTTCGTCACCTTGTTTGATCACGACTTCGCCGGCGCGGTATTGCTGGCGGTTCATGCGCATGAAGATCGCCTGCAGGTTCGCGGGCGGAATGCGATGGAAGGCCTTGGTCTGCAACAGCGTGGTCATCCAGTCGCTGTCTTCGTTGCCGCCGCCGAACTGCGCCTGCAGTTCGCCGACTTCGTAGTTGCCGGTCTGGTCCCAGGTGATCATCACGTCGAGCAAGTCGGCGTCGATCGCCAGGTAATCCACGTCTTCGACGGCGCGCGCCGTGACCTTGCGCGGCACGCTCTGGTTGAGCGGCGCGCGCGCATCGGCGCTGCCGCCTTCGATCATCGCCGTGGTGCGGCCGCGTTCGCTGACCTCCACCAGGCCCTTGATGATCCAGATGGTGCGTTTGTCGGCGTCACCTTCCTTGAACAACACGCGGCCCGCGGTCAATTGCTTGACCGTCACCTTTTTCGCCAGCGCATGCAGATTTTCCCGCTTCATTCCTTCGAGCGGGGTCAGGGAGCGCAGCAGTTCCACGCTGACTTCACGAGAATCGGACATGCGGAAATGCTAGCACGCCATCGTGGCGTCTCAGGCGATGGAGCGCACGGAAGACCAACCTTTATCGGGAGCGAAGCGCGGTCCGTAGCGCCGTTCCAATTCGGTCAGCCGGGCGATCACCGCGTCGACGCCGCGCTTGCGCGCATATGTGAGCGGCCCGCCGCGAAACGGCGCGAATCCCGAGCCGAAAATCACGCCGGCATCGACGAGATCCGCATCGGCGACGATTCCCTCGCGCAGCACCGCGGCGCATTCGTTGGCCAGCGCGAGAATGAGCCGGTCTTCGAGATCGGGCGGCGGCTCGGCAACGGGCGTCGTGGACTTCACCGCCTTGCCGTCGCGCCACACGTAGAAACCCTCGCCGCTCTTGCGCCCGAACTTTTTGGCCGCGATCAGCGCTTCGATGCGCGAGGTGTCGGGTTTTTGCTTGCCCAGCGCCGCCGACACGATGTCACCGACGTGTTTGCACACGTCGAGACCCACGACGTCGGCCAGTTCGACCGGGCCCATGGGCATTCCATACCGCAGCGCCGCCTCGTCGATGGTTTCGATCGCAATGCCGTCCTGGAGCGCGAACATCGCCTCGTACAGGTACGGCACCAGCACGCGATTGACGAGAAAACCCGGCGAGCTCTTGCAGGGCAGCGGCAGCTTGTCGATCTTGCGCGTGAACGCGATGGCTTTCTGTATGGATTCTTCGCTGCTTTGTTCGCCGCGCACGATCTCCACCAGCGGCAGCTGCGACACGGGATTGAAGAAGTGCACGCCGACCAGCCGGCCGGGGTCGGGCAATTTGTCGTCGAGCTGCTCGAGCATGATCGATGACGTGTTGGACGCGAGAATCGCGCCCGCCTTCATGCGCGGCTCGACGCGCGCGAACAGCTCGTGTTTGGCGTCGGCGTTCTCGAAGATCGCCTCGATGATCACGTCCGCGCCGGGCACGCCGTCGCCGGCGACGTCGGCTGTCATTCGGGTCATCAACTCGGCCGCCTTGGCGGAGTCTTTCAGGCGCTTTTCGAAACCCTCGCGCGCGCGCTGCATGGCAGGCTGGATGAATTTGAGCTCGCGATCCTGCAGCGTCACGTTCAAGCCACGTTGCGCGCACCAGGCGGCGATATCGCCGCCCATGACACCCGCGCCGACGACATGCACGCGTTGCATGGGAACCTTGCTCTTGCCGCCGAGCGCCTTCAGGCGCTCCTGCAGGAAGAACACGCGCACGAGGTTGCGCGAAGTTTCTCCCACCATGAGATCGGCGATCGAGCGCGCTTCGGCTTCGTAGGCTGCCGCACCGCGCGCGCCATGGCGCGACCACAGATCGATGATGGCGTAAGGCGCCGGATAATGTTCGGGACGCGCCTTGGCGCGCACCTGCGCGATGAGCTGTTTGCGCACCAGCGAACGCACGCCCGGCCACGACAACACCCGATCCATGAACCGCGGCTGCCGTTGTTTCGGCTGGCGTGCAATGACTTCCCGCGCGGCTGCCTCGGCATCCGCCGGAAACACCAGCCGGTCGACGAAACCTGCGCGCAGCGCCTTGTCGGCCCGCAGCGTCTTGCCGGTGAGCATCATCTCCATCGCCGTTCGCACGCCCGCGCGGCGCACCGCGCGCACGGTGCCGCCGAAGCCGGGGTGGATGCCGAGCAGCACCTCGGGTAGTCCGATCGAGAACTTGTCGCCCTTGATACCGATGCGATACCGGCATGCCAGCGCGAGCTCGAGCCCGCCGCCGAGCGCGAAGCCGTTGAGGATGGCGACCGTGGGGCAGGACAGGCCTTCGAGGTCCGCGAGGATGCGATGCGCGGCCTGCACCATCTCGAACGCCTGCGAGGCGCTCTGGAGTCGCGTGAATTCCTTGATATCCGCGCCGGCGATGAAGCCGGATGGCTTGCCCGAACGGATCACGACACCGCGCGGCGGACTGGCCTTGATCGCGGCCAGGTGCTGCGCGAGTTCGAGCAGGACGTCGGGCGAGAGCACGTTGGCCGATGCGTCCGGCGTGTCGAGCGTCAACCACGCGATGCCGCCGGCATCGGTGTCGCGCGCCCAGGCCGGAACGGAAGTTGTCATCGGAAGATGTTAGGCGACCGCGGGTTGCGACGCCACGGCGCCGCGCACGGTGAAGTCGCACATGATCGGACGATGATCCGACCACCGCACATCGGGCACGGAGAAATGCGAGATGTCGATTTCCTTGCTCACCAGCACGAAGTCGAGCTCGATGCGCGGAATACGCGCCGGGAACGACGGCATGTTCGTTTCATTGGCGCTGCGCAGTCCCGCGGCCCGCATGAACAGGTAGATCTCGTGCGTGCCCCAGAAAGTGTTGAAGTCGCCCGTGACGATGACCGGCTTGTGCGACTTGATGATGAGATCGTGCAGGTAACGCAGCTGGTACTGGCGCTGGCGATACTTCAGGGCGAGATGAACGAGGAAAATACATACGTCATCGAGTTCGAGCTCGATGATGAGACGTTTGATGCCCGTGTCGAAATAGTGGAACCGCTCGCCCTCGACGCGCGGCGCGGCGAGAAATGCATTGCCCTGCTTGCGCACGATGGGCATGAGGTTGTTGATCGAGCTCTTGCCGTACTTGCACTCGTAGGTGGTGTAGTGGCCCAGGGACTCGGCGATGTGCTCGGCCTGGTTCAACATGCCGCTGCGCACGGATCCCAGATCGACCTCGATGAGGCCGACGATATCCGGGTCCTGGCCCTTCACGAAGCTCGTGATGCCGTCGAGAACCCGCCGATTCGAGCGTAGATAGCCCGCGCCCGGAAACGGCAGATGGAATGCCGGCCCAGTGCCGGTGGCGTAGCGGATGTTGTAGACGAGGAGGCGCAAGCGGAGTGATGCTAACGTTGCGACGCACAAAAGGGGAGTGGGCGTGCGTGTTCAACGAGTAAAGTACACTCAACGCAGGGTCAGGATCGGTCTACATGTCACAAAACAATCCAATTAGATTGTTCATCACCCATGCGTGGGAAACCTCCGACGAGTACCTGAGGGTGTTCGAGTACCTCGAGAGCGCGCGGAACTTCTTCTACAAGAACCTGTCGGCCCCCGACCAGGCGCCCAAGGGAGGCGGCAAGGAGGCCGACCGCGAAGAACTGCGGCGGCAGATCGCCCAGGCCGAGTGTGTCATCGCATTCCCGAGCATGTACCGCACCCATACCGACCTGCTGATGTTCCAGATCACGTTCGCGAAGGCCTCGGACAAGCCCGTGATCCTGATGCGGCCGTTTGGCGCCAACGTGGTGATCCCGAAGGAGGTCACCTCGCTGTCGGACCAGATCGTCGATTGGGATGGCCGTGCATTGGTGGACGCCGTCAAGGCGCAGGCGCGCCACGAGGAGTCCAACCGCTGGGACACCATCGAGTTCAAGCTCGACTAGTTAGTTCAGGCCTCGGCGGCCGCGAACAGCTGAACCACCGCGGCGCCGCCGTTCGGCATCGGCACGGGAAGTTCCAGCTCCTGCTGGCGCGTCATGCGGCAGAACATGCGCACGATGGCCCCGGCGTGCCGTTCCGCTTCCTCGTTCGACATCTTGCGAATGGTGGCACGCACGGCGTCTTCACCGCGCAGCGGGCGCTCGCGCTGGATCTGCGCGGTGAGTTCGACGTACTGCACGCGCACGTCGCGCGGCACATCGTCGGCATCGAGGTGGGCGAGACACTGGCGCCAGGCGCCTTCGAGACGTTCCTTGATGGGACCGTTTCGTGTGAGTAGCAGCGTGGCTGACTCGAGCCGATCGTAAACACGCGACATGAGCTGTTCGTTATCGCTCGGAGCGCGGGCATTTTTCCCTATCTGCGCCGCAAACCTGACGTAACGCCTTTCGTTGTAGTTGTAACGGAGACCCTGATCCGTCAATGGCGTACGTCGCAAATATAGCGCGACACCTTGCAAATGCAACGGGGAAATTGCAGCTCAGCGGCGGCGCGCGACCCGCAGGGTCATGAGACCTAGCAAGAACAGCGTGAGGAATTCGAGCGCGCCACCGCCGCCACCCCCTCCGGAGGAAGCGGGGGGCGTGGGCAGGGTCGGCGGTGTCGCAGGAGGAGGAGGAGGAGGAGGAGGAGCCGGTGCTCCCGGTGTCGGACCGGAAACCACCGGCGTCGCACATGCGGACGAGCCGGCGGTCGCGGGCGCCGCCGTGGTAACCCGGGTGGGCTCAACGATCACATCGGCGCTGTCGGTCCGGGCGAGGTTATCGGTCACCAGAAGACGAATCGTGACCGCGCCCGTGGTCGGGGCGATCACCATGGCGTTGGCCGTGTTCGCACCCACGATCGCCGGCGCGTTGGTTGCCGGCAACACCACGCTCCACGAGAACGTCGCGACCGATCGGCCACACGATGCCGCGCTGGCCGCGGCGCTCAAAGCGACGTTTTGGCCTGGAAACACGCTGCCCGGCACCGCGACCGCCGCGATGGGGCGATCGGCCGCCTGGAGTGCTCCAGCCGCATTCGCCATACCGGCCCCGCAGGTGTCGGCGGTACACAGGCACTGCTCGAGCTGGAAGTCCTCGGTCGACACCGGCACATGGCACGCAACGATGGCGGGCGCATCGGAAACAGTGCTCGGGAAGGGCTTCGCGCCCTCGCGCAAGCGCGCCAGCATCTGACTCGTGGACAGATTCGCGTTGCGCGACAACATCAACCCGGCGATGCCCGAGACGATGGGCGCCGAGAAGCTCGTGCCGAGGTTGCTGTTCAACTGATCCGTGAACGTGAACGCACCCGGCGCCTTGGCGCCACTGTCGGAGGTCGTGTCGAGCGAGAACAGGCATGGGCCGCCGTTGATGTTCACGCAGTTGCCTCCCGGCGCCGCGATCGCGACTTCCGGACCGAGATTGCTGAAACCCACCTTGCTGCCGGCATGGCGGATCGCCGCAACGGCAGCCACCCCCGGGCAGTTGGCGGGCGAGGAAACCATGGTCCCTTCGTTGCCGGCCGAGATCACGACCAGCACCTTGCGGGCGGTCAGCTCCTGGATCGTGTCGCGATAACTGGGTTCGCACGGGCCCGTGGCCCCGAGGCTGAGATTGAGCACACGCGCCGGTGTGGGATTGGCCGGCACACCGGACACCGGCAGCCCGGCGGCCCAACGCATTCCGGCGATGATGTCGCTGTCGGTGCCGCCGCATTTGCCGAGCACACGAACCGGCAGGACGAAGGAGTTCCAGTCGAGGCCGGCGACACCCGCCGCGTTATTGGTCCGCGCGCCGATCATTCCGGCCACTCGGGTGCCATGCCATGAGCTCGCGCCGGTGTCGCAATTGGTGAACGCGGCGTTGGTCTTGTCGGTGTCGTCGATCCAGTCGCCGGGATCGGAGGGGTCGGCGTCACGGCCGCCACCGTCATTCGCCTGGGCCGTGCCACTCACGAAATCGTAGCCCGGGAGCAGTTTTCCGCCGGAATCAGCACGGCCGAGGTCCGGGTGGTCATACAGGACGCCCGTATCGAGCACGGCGATCACGACGCCGGTCGAGCCTAGCTCGCTATCCCAGGCACCGATGGCGTTCACCGCGGAGACCTCGGTGTTCTTGAGATACCACTGGCCACTGAACAACGTGTCGTTGGGGTTCGTGGCCTGGGCAAAACGTCGTCGATCGGGCACCGCGTATTCCACGGCCGGGTCGGCGCGCAATCGTTCGAGGGCCTCTGCGGCACTGGTGCCGGTCACATCGATACGGCTCGCCAGCAGCAGATCCGAGATTTCGCGCTTGGCTGTCAGCTTGAGCTGCGTGCGATTCGCAAGCGCGCTCGCCCGGTCCGAGCCGGTCGAGAGCTTGGCGATGGCGGCGCCGGCGGCATTGCGGCGCAGCTTGACGATGACCGCGAGACTGCCGTCCTCGACGCCGTCCGATTCCGCGCGGGATTCACGTGCGACCGGATTGTGTTCGGGCGATGCGAGCGCAACAGCCTGGAGAGCCAGCATGGTCGCCAGGAAGGCGATTCGGCGTCTGGGGTTGCGCATGGATGGGTCCTGCCGATGTCGCGCCACAAGGTGGCTCCTGTCATTCAGTGGCAGAAGGAACCTCAAACGGTTCCCATGACTGCGAAGGCCACGTGCGCGAGAGTGTGTGACGAGAACTTGCAGAGTGCTGAGAACCAGATCAAGCACGCGGCCTTGAAGGTGCGATATCGTACTACGCATAATGTATCTTATGGTAAACCGCAGTCGCATGCCGGGGGCCGTGCACCGGACCGTCGGCCAGTCGGGCTCGTTCTCTCCCCACCATGGCTGTTCTCATGCTCGCGGCCCCATGGGCTCGAAGATCTTTGCAGTAGTTAGATTGAGGAGCCCTGCGGTGCCGGGACGGCGCGAATTCGCCACTTTGGCTGTCTGGCGATATCCGTTTGGGCACAACTGCGTGCACAATCGCTGCAACGAAGATCCCGGGGGCCGAGCGCAATGTGGATTCCGACTCGCGATTCAGCAAAGCTTGCCGTCCTCGGCGCACTGGCCTGGGGAACACTGATCTTGAATGCATCCGCGGCGGATACGATTTACGCGAAGCTTGAGTCGCTCGACAAACGCTTCGATGCGCTGATTTCGCCGTCGACCAGGATCGAAAAGATCGCCGACGGTATGGAGTGGTCCGAGGGGCCGCTGTGGGATGCGAAGACGCAGTCCCTGCTCTTCTCCGACATCCCGCGCAACCGTGTGATGCAGTGGAACGCGAAGCAAGGTGTGTCGCTGTTCATCGAACGGAGTGGCTATAGCGGCGCTGCGGCGTTCACCGGTCGCGAACCCGGATCGAACGGGCTCACCTTCGATTCGCAGGGACGGCTCACGTTGTGCCAGCACGGCGACCGCCGCATCGCCTATCGCGATCCGTACGGAGCATTCGTCGCCGTCGCCGTCGGCTACGAGGGCAAACGCCTGAACAGTCCCAACGACCTGGTGTACGACCAGAAAGGCAATCTGTACTTCACCGATCCGCCGTTTGGATTGCCCGGCACGTTCACGGACCCTAACAAGGATCTGCCCTTCAACGCGGTGTTCCGCGTCGATGCCGAAGGCAAGATTGCGCCGGTCGCGACCGAGCTCGAAGCGCCCAACGGACTCGCCTTCTCGCCGGACTACAAAACGCTGTACGTGGCGAATGCCACGGCAAAGGAACCGATCTGGAAGGCCTACAAGGTTCAACGCGATGGCAGTCTCGACAAGGGGCGCATCTTCGCGGAAGCGAGCAGCTACGTGAGAAAAGGCGACGGCGTGCCCGACGGCCTCAAGGTCGACGTCAAGGGCAATGTATTTGCCACCGGTCCCGGTGGCGTCCACGTATTTGCGCCCGACGGCACGCGCCTCGGCCGCATCATCACGGACGTGCCCACCGCCAACGTCGCCTTCGGCGAAGATGGTTCGACGTTGTTCATCACCGCCAATCACCGGGTGCTGCGTTTGCGCACCAAGACGAAGGGCATGCCGTTGCCCGTCGCCAAATAGTCAGTTCAATCAGTTCACGAGGGGGTTTTGTGATTTCACGCCGACTGTCGATCGGTTTGCTCTGCGTCGCCTTGAGTGCCGGTTCCTTGAGCGTGCCGGCGATGGCCGCCGGCAAGGCGCGCATCCTGGTGTATTCGGGCAGCACGGGTTTCCGCCACGATTCCATTCCCGCGGCGGTCGAGGTATTGAAGGTCATCGGTGCCAAGGCCGGTTACACCGTCGATGCCAGCGAAGATCCGGAAGTGTTCAGCGCGGACAACCTCAAGCAGTACAAGGCGCTGGTGCTGGTCAGCACCTCCACGGATCCGAAAAAGCCCGAATCCGAATGGTTCACCGGGGCGAAGCGCGACGCGCTGCAGGGTTTCCTCAAGGACGGCAAGGGCGTGGTCGCCCTGCACGCGGCGGCCGATTCGCATTACAACTGGGGCTGGTACGGCCAGATGATCGGCGGCTACTTCGAGCGGCATCCGAAAGGCACGCCGAAGGGCACCGTCACCGTGATCGATGCCAGGAACCCGGCCACCGCCAAACTACCCAAGACGCTCGAGCGTAACGACGAGTGGTACTACTACAAGGATTTCGATCCCACCGTGCACGTGCTCGTCACCATCGATCCGAAGTCGATCGGTGATGGCGAGGCGGACGTGAATCCCAATCCGCTGGTGTGGTGCCACAATTTCGGCGGCGGACGCGTCTTCTACAGCGCGCTCGGCCACACCTCCGAGTCGTACAGCGAGCCGTACATGGTCAAGCTGCTGAGCGGCGCGCTGGTCTACGCAGCCGGCAAGTAGTCAGGACGTAAAAGGGGACATGCCTATTTTTGGCACCGGCCGCCTGATCCGTAACAAATCGCGACAAATAGGCATGTCCCCTTTTTCGCGATCAGGAATCGAAATTCTGGTCCCAGTACTTCTCCATGCGCGTACGCATCGCGGCATCCGGCATGCGCCCGCGCGCGGCGCCGAGATTGTCTTCGAGATGCGTGAGTTTGGTCATGCCCGGAATCGCGGCGGTCACGGCCGGATGCGAAACCACGTACTTGAGGAACACCTGGCTCCAGCTGCGGCAGTCGATCTCTGCAGCCCATTCGGGCAGGTCCGCGCCGCCCACGCGTGAGAACAGATTGCCGTCGCGCCGCCCGCCGAAGGGCAGATTGATGAGCACGCCGACACGCTTCTCGAGCGCGGTTGGCAATACGTCGTCCCCCGCCGCGCGATTCGCGAGCGAGTAATCGACCTGGATGAAATCGAGCGGTTGGGACTTCATCAACGCGACCATCGCGTCATGCTGCGATGAGCTCGAGGTGGTGACGCCTATGTAGCGTATCTGGCGCTTCTGCTTGAGCGCATTGAGATGCGGGAACAACACGTCGACGCCGTTGAGGCTGTGGATCTGGACGAGATCGAGCACCTCGGTGCGCAGCCGGCGCCGGGATTCCTCGATCATGGCGACACCCTGCGCCAGGTTGCCGTTGTCGGCGGTGACCTTGGTCGCGATGAACGCCTGATTTCGATTGCCGATGTCCGCCAGCAACCCGCCGATCGTTTCTTCCGACTGGCGATAGGCCGGCGCCGTGTCGATCACCTGCGCACCCGCGGCAGTCAGGCCTGCGAGCACTTCGCGCCGCGCGGCGCGTTCCTCCGGCGTCGTGGGGCTGTAGTTGTTCGTGCCCACTCCGATGACCACCAGCCGCTCGCCCGTCGATGGAACCGGTTTGGTCGTCAGCGGCGGCGCGAATGCCGGCCGTGGCTCTTCTTCCTTCTTCTTGCCCTTCTCCGCGCCCCACGCGCTCGTCAGCTGTGCGCCCGCGAGCGTTGCGATCCCCGCCTTGATGACGTCCCGTCGTCCTGTCATTTCTTCCTCCGGCCCTGCTTCGATTTCACTTTCGTTTTCGACTTGCGGACGCGCGCTTTGTTCGCGGTTTTTTTCACCGGACGTTTTTTCTTCGCGGCGACTTTGCGAGCGGTCTTCTTACGCGGCGCGAGCTTGGTTTTTGCCTTAGCCTTCGCCTTGGTTTTTGCCTTCGCCTTGGGCTTCGGCTTCGCGTTCTTCTTGGGCTTGGATTTGGCCGCGGCCTTCGGCGCCGTCGCCGTCGCCGCCTGCGCCGCGCCCGGAGCCGGCATCGAATGCACCGCGAACGCAGCGCCGGCCGGATCCATGAAAGCCGCGATCCGGCTGCCACCCGGCACGTTCATGGGAGCAATCAGCTCCCGGGCACCCGTCGATGTCGCCGTCGCGAAGCCGGCGTCGGCACTCGGAATACTCACGTAAGGCAGCCAGCTGGGCGGTATCGGCATGTTCGCCGGCGGAATGTACATGCCACCGCGTTGCTGACCGTTCCAGCCGAAGATCAGATAGGTACCGATCGGGCCCATGTCCATGCGCGTGATCGCGTCCCAGCCGAAAAGCCCGCCGTAGAAGGCCAGCGCCGCTTCGTTGTCGCTGGTCGCGAGCTCATGCCATGAAAACGTGCCATTGGGCGGAACGCCGGCACCTTCGGGCCGCGCATTCTCCGGATCGAGAATGGCAAACACCGCACCCTGCGGATCCTTGAGCACGGCGTATCGGCCGGCGCCCTGCATGTCGCTCGGCGCCTTCAGCACCGATCCGCCGGCCCGTACCGCCGCGTCCGCGGTGCCGTCGACGTCGCGCGTGCCGATGTATTGCAACCAGTGCGCCGGCACCTCGGCGGGCATTTCCGCGGGGATCTGCATGATGCCGGCGGTGGGGCCGACGGCCGAATTGCAGACCGTGTAGTTAGGATCCGGCGGCCAGGGCTGCATGGTCCAGCCGGTGAGCTTCGAATAGAATTTCTTGGCGCCCGGGACGTCGCGCGTCATCAGCTGGTGCCAGACAAATTTGCCACGCACATCGACAGCTTCCATGGACGGATCTCCGTTGAGTGGGACGAAATATGGGGGCGTCGATCATAGCCCCCGCCCGCCAGGAATTGTTTACGGCACTTTGGGCGCGACGATTTTCTCGACTGCCTTTTTGGGATAGACACCGATGACAGTGCCATCGGGCTGGCGGCGCGCGAAGCTGAAGCCGTTCGCCAATGCCACGGAACCTTCACACAAGGTGAGCTCCGGCCGCGGCGGGATCTGCACCTCGACCTGTGGAATCTCGACGTCGATCTTCGTGACATGCAGGCCCAACGCTCCCGTCATCCCGCGCAGGTAGGTTTCAAGCTCTTCCTTGAATTGATCGCTCAACCCCACGTCATTGCGAAGGAAATAGGCCGTCAGATGCCGCGCCAGCGGCGTGGCCTTCTGCATTTCGCGCATCACGATGGCCTGCTCGCTGTCGAGCGTCCAGAACGAGGTTTGCGCCATGTACTCGCCGACTTCGGAGGGCACCGACGGGTCATCGGCGCGGATGGGCGGTGTCGTCACGTGTAGTACGCCGTCCGCCCCCAGCGAAAGTTTGACGTCGGCGAGATCGAGCTCGTAGTTGAGCTTCGCAGGCCAGATCACCATCACCTGCGGATTGACGCCTTTGACCTCGGGGCAGGCCTTGTACCAGACCGTCACCTGCCGCTCGTGTTCGATGATGGCGCGGGTCCGCATCTGGGTGACCATCACGTTGATGGGGCTTTCCTCGGCGTCCTTCTTCGTCCAGTACGAATATCCAATGGCGCCGACTGCCACCGCGATGATGATGGCAATGATGTTTTTGAGCACGGAGCCTCCCGGCGCTAGAAGATCTCGAACAATCCGGCAGCGCCCATGCCGCCGCCGATACACATCGTCACCACGGCGAGTTTCGCGCCGCGCCGCTTGCCTTCGATCAACGCGTGGCCGGTCAGGCGCGCGCCCGTCATGCCATAAGGATGGCCCACGGCAATCGCACCGCCGTTGACGTTGAGACGGTCGTCGGGAATGCCGAGCTTGTCGCGGCAGTAGATTACCTGCACGGCGAACGCCTCGTTGAGCTCCCACAGGTCGATGTCGGAGATCTTCTTGCCGGTGCGTTCGAGTAGTTTGGGGATCGCGAACACGGGGCCGATGCCCATCTCGTCGGGTTCACAACCGGCCACCGCGAAACCGCGGAAGGCGCCCAGGGCCTTGAGCCCCAGCTGTTCGGCGCGGCGCGCACTCATCACGACACAGGCCGAAGCGCCGTCGGAAAACTGGCTGGCATTACCCGCCGCGATGACGCCGCCCGGCGTTGCCGCGCGGATCTTCGCGACCGCTTCGTAGTTGGTATCGGGCCGGATGCCCTCGTCCGCGCTGACGGTAACCTTGCGGGTCATGAGCCGGCCCGTATCGGCATCGGCGGCGCCCATCGTGACTTCGATCGGCGCGATCTCGGCGGTGAATTTACCGGCGGCGAGCGCTGCGGCCGCGCGCAGCTGGCTCTGCACGCCGTATCGATCCTGCGCTTCGCGCGGAATCGCATACCGTTTCGCCACCGTCTCCGCGGTCTGCAGCATGTTCCAGTAGATCTCGGGCTTGTGCTCCTCGAGCCACGCCTCTTTCGCCATGTAGTAGTTGGTGCGGTCGTTCTGCGTGTTCGAGATCGATTCGACGCCGCCCGCCACGTACACCTCGCCCTCGCCCGCCGCGATTCGTTGCGCGGCCAGCGCGATGGTCTGCAAACCAGACGAACAGTATCGATTCACCGTCATGCCCGACGTCGTGACCGGGCAGCCGGCGCGCAAGGCGATCTGGCGTGCGATATTGAATCCGGTGGCGCCCTCTGGATTGGCGCAGCCGAACACCACATCTTCGACGCTCGCGGCATCGATGCCCGCGCGTTCGATGGCGGCCCGGACGGCGTGACCGCCCAGCGTCGCGCCATGCGTGAGATTGAATGCGCCGCGCCAGGATTTGGCGAGCGGCGTGCGCGCGGTGGAAACGATGACGGCATCAACCACGGCGGGCTCCTTTCTTCTTCGTGGTCTTCTTTCCGGCAGGCTTCGCGTCATCGAATGACGCACCGGCCGCCGCGAGCTGCGTGATGAGTTTTGCGGGCCGCCAGAATTCGGGCTCCGCATGTTTGTTGGCCGCGAAAGCCTTCATGCGGCGCACGACGGTCTGCAGGCCCACGCGGCTGGCGTAGAACATCGGCCCGCCGCGCTGCACAGGGAAGCCGTAGCCCGCCAGATAGACGATGTCGATGTCCGAGGCTCGCATCGCGATGCCTTCGTCGAGAATGCGCGCGCCTTCATTGACCAGTGCATACACCAGGCGATCGACGATCTCCGCGTCGGCAATCTTGCGCGGCGTGATCTTCAATGCGGCACGCTCTTCTTCGATGATCTTGTCGATCGCCGGATCGGAAATGGCATCGCGCTTGCCGGCCTCATACCGGTACCAGCCGAGGCCTGTCTTCTGTCCGAAGCGGCCGAGTTCGCAGACGCGATCCGCGATGCGCATCTGGCGGGCCTTCGGTTTTTCGGCGTAATGCCGTTTGCGGATATGCCAGCTGATGTCGTTGCCGGCGAGATCCGACATGCGGAACGGCCCCATCGCGAAGCCGAATTTCTCCAAGGCTTTATCGACCTGCGCAGAACTTGCGCCCTCCTCCGCCAACAGCAGCGCCTGCTGGGAGTACTGGTTGATCATCCGGTTGCCGATGAAGCCATCGCAGACGCCCGACACCACCGCGGTCTTGCCGATGCGCCGCGCGAGCGTCATGGCCGTGGCCAGCACCTCGGGCTTCGTCTTCTTCGCGCGCACGACCTCCAGCAATTTCATGACATTCGCGGGGCTGAAGAAATGCAGGCCGAGCACGTCGCCCGGCCGCTTGGTGAAGGCGGCGATCCTGTCGACGTCGAGCGTGGAGGTGTTGGTGGCGAGGATCGCGCCGCGTTTCGCCACCTTGTCGAGCTGGCGAAACACGGTCTTCTTGACGGCCAGGTCTTCGAACACGGCTTCGATCAGCAGATCGGCATCCGCCGCCGCGGCGTAGTCGAGCGATGGCGTGATCAATTGCGCGCGTTTCTTCGCCTCATCCGGCTTCAGCTTGCCCTTCGCAGCTGCGCCCTCGTAGAACTTCGCGATGATGCCCATGCCGCGATCGAGCGCTTCCTGTTTGGCTTCGAGCACGGTCACGGCGATGCCGGCATTCGCGAAGGTCATCGCGATGCCGCCGCCCATGGTGCCGGCGCCGACGACCGCGACCTTTTCGATCTTGCGTTGCGGCGTTTTTTCGCTGATGCCATCGACCTTGCCGGCGGCGCGTTCGGCGAAGAAGGCGTGCCGCAATGCGCGCGACTCCTCGCTCACCATGAGCTCGCCGAAGATTTTCTGCTCGGTGGCAATGCCGGCTTCGTATTTGCCGGCAACAGCGGCACCAATCGCTTCGAGGGCGCGCGCCGGCGCGGCCAGGCCGCGTGATACCGACACCACCGCCGTCTTGGCGAACTGCAGAAACGCCTCTGCCTGTGGATGCTTGAGGACGAGATCGCGCGTACGCCGCGGTGGTTTGCCCGCCGCGATCAACTGCAGTGCGAACTCGCGCGCGGCGTCGCGCAGCTTGTCGGTCGCGAGCACATCGAACAGCGGCGAGCCCTTGAGCATCGATGCAGGCACCACCGAGCCCGACACCATGAGATTGACCGCGGTTTCCAGCCCCACGAGGCGCGGAAAGCGCTGCGTGCCGCCCGCGCCCGGAATGAGGCCGAGCTTCACTTCGGGAAACGCGATCTTCGCGTCCGCCAGCGCGACACGGTGATGACAGCCAAGCGCCAGCTCGAGCCCGCCACCCATGCAGGCGCCGCCGATTGCGGCGATCACCGGCTTCGGCGATGCCTCGACGGCGTCGATCACCGCCGGCAGAAACGGCTCCGCGTAAAACGCGCCACCGGCAAATTCCTTGATGTCCGCGCCGCTCGAGAAAGCGCGCTCGTTGCCGATCAGCACGATGGCGCGGACCTTGCGGTCGGCCAGCGCGCGGTCGAGGGCGGTCACGATGCCCGCGCGCAGCGCATGCGAAAGCGCGTTCAGCGGTGGATTGTTCATCGCGAGCCAGGCGATGCCCTTTTCGATCTTGAAGCTGACAAAAGTCATGGACCGATCATAGGCATGCCCGCGAGCGCGCGTCGATCAGGCAACTCCCATTCCGCCGGAAATGGATGGCCGCTGACTGGCCTTCAGATTCTGACCCGCCGCCACGCGCCGCGATGCCAGCGCCAGAACATGCTCAAGCCTAACAAGATGACGTAGCTCATCAGCGCGAGCCACCCGCCCTTCGCGCCAAGCCCGAATTGCGGCAGGCCGTCGAGCCAGTCGGCGCCCGGTGCGAATATCAAGGTGTGCGCCAGCGGCACGAAGAAGAACCACGACAACACCAGCGCGGTAGCCGCGGGTACACGGGTGTCGCCGGCGCCGCGCAGGCAGAAGCTCGCGCCGCAGTAGAGGCCATCGAAAATCTGGTACGCCGCGGCGGGCCACAACAACAGCAACCCGAGCGCCACGACGTCGGCCGCCGCCGGCCCGCCCGCGCTCACGAACAGCGGCAGCAGCCACGGTCCGACTACCAGCAAGACGACCGCGCTGAATGCCATGAACCCCGCGCAGAGCGTGATGACGACATTCCCCATGCGGTTCGCCCAGTCGCGGTTGCCCGCGCCGATCGATTGACCGACCAGCGTCGTGCCCGCGAGCGCAATGCCGATCGTCGGCAGGTACGCCATCGAGGTGAGCGCCATGACGATCTGCGTGGCCGCAGCGCCGACGGCGCTGGTCTGCGCGATCATCATCTGCGAGAGCGCGAGGCCCAGCACGTCGGCGCCATACATCACGCCGATCGGCATGCCCACCATGAGCTGGGCGCGAATGACGGGCCAATGGGGCCGCCACATGAGCTTCGAACGGTACAAACGCCCGATTTCGCCGCGCAGGAACAGCACCAGCGCCAGCGCGCTGCCGACCAGCTGCGCGAAATTCGTGGCCCACGCCGAGCCTTTCATGCCGAGCCCGAGGCCGAAGATGAAAAACTGGTTGGCAGCCGCGTTGACGACGGTCGTCGTCACCACGATCGCCATCGTGAAACGGATCGCCGAGATGCCGTTGAAAAAGCCCATCGCGGCCCAGGCCATCGAGCCGAGGAACGCGCCACCCATGCGCGGCATCCAGTATTCGAGCGCCAGCTGCTCGATGTGCGGTTCGAGCCCGAACGGATGCACGACCCACGGTCCGGCGAATGCCAGCGCCAGAAAGAGCGGCACGAGTGCCAGCGATGCCCACAGCGCATTCCACAACGCCCGCGACGCGTGCGCCCTGCGCCGGCTGCCGTACGCCTGCGCGACGAAGGTCTGCACCGCGAGGCCCACGCCGCCGAACAACAGGATGGCGCAGGTCATGATCCAGTAGATAGCACCCATGGCGGCCACCGCGTCGGTGGACAGCCGGCCGATGAACCACAGGTCGGTGAGATTGAGCAGCGCCTGCACCGCGTTAGTCGCCATGAGCGGCGCGGCCAGTTTGAGGATTTCGCGCAGGTCGACATGCGGCTTGCCGCCGGCATCGAGGCGTTGCGCCGGGAGCGACCCGGCCATCGGCGGCGCGTTCAACTGGCGGCTCCGCCTGCGGCGTCTTCGCCCCGCTGCCGCGACTCGAACGCCTTGCCGAGGCTGACGGTCGCACCCAGCAACACGATGCACAGGCCGGCGCACAGCCACGAGATGCCGACCAGCCCGATCGCGGCGATCAGCACGTACAACCATTGTGCGGCGGCATCGGCGCCCCGTTGCAAGACGGTGTCAATCAGGCTCTTGCTCTTGAACTTGCTCTCGGGGTTCAGCACCGTGAACAACATTTCGCGCGGAGGTTTGCCGAGGCCGTAGTCCGCCGCGCGGCGCAGCACCTGAGTGGCGAGCAGGACGCTGCCGGCCGGAAACAGCGCCATCGTCACGAAACTGGCGCCGATCAGCACCGGCATCGCCGACAGGGTCGTCGCGAGGCTGCCGCGACGCGCGAGCCAGGTGACCACCACGGCCTGGAAGAACAACGCCAGGCAGTTCACCGCGAATTCAAGCTTCGCGAACAAGGCGGCGCGATCGGCCACTTCGCTGTAGGCCGCCGACACGTACTTGCCCTGCTCGTTGTACATGAACGCGCCGATGGTCTGGCCGGCGATGATGATCCCCGCGATGCCCAGTAGATAGGGAGACCTGACCAGGCGCGCCAGGTCGTCCATGGCGCGGCCACCGACCGGGATCGCCGCGTCCGGCACGGCGTGTCCCTGCGCGGAACGGCGCAATGCGCCACGCGCGTGCGACACCATCACCGCGGTACACATGATGAAGGCGCAGGCCGCGAAGATGAGCGGCGTCGGGCCGATCTCGCGCACCAAGGTGTTGACGATGATCGGCCCGAGGATGGCGCCGGCGCTGCCGCCCGCGGCTACGTAGCCGTAGAAACGTTTCGCCAGTTCGGGCCGCCACACGTCCGCCATGGCGCTCCAGAAAACCGAGATCACGTACAGGTTGGCCGAGGTCAATGCGACGAAGTAGCCGAACGCCAGCGTCCGGTCGCGTGGATACCAGTGCAGGCCAAGGCCCAGCGCGACAAACACGATCACGAACGGAGTGCACACCCACCACAGCAGCTGGCCGCGCGGCGTCCTGCCCACCAGCCACCAGTAGATCGGCAACAAGATCGCCGAGCACAACAACACGGCCGAGAACAGGATCGAGTTGTATTGCACGCCGACTTCGAGCGCGAGGGCCTCGCGCAGCGGCCGCAGCATGTAGTAGCCGCACAGCAGGAAGAAGTAACCCGCGGCGGCGATCAGCAATGCACGCCGCTCCTCCCGGCCGACCGGGACCACGGACGCCGCGCCGCTCACCGCAACGACTTCAGCGTACCCGTCAGGTGCGGCTTCTCGCCCTGCGCGTCACGCAGCGCGAAGGCGGTGCCGTTCTCGATGGACCAGCGCTGCAGCATCAGCCAGGCGGGCATGTAGACCGGCAGCTTGAAGTTCACCGACAGTTCGCAGCCGCCGTCGAACTGCGCGGAATCGAAGTCCGACGCCAGCCGCGCCAGCGACCACATGCCGTGCGCGATGGCCCTCGGGAAACCGAAGGCGCGCGCGGTCAGGTCGCTCATGTGGATGGGATTCACGTCACCGGAGATGAACCCGTAACGCCGCCCCAACCCGGCCGGCGCGCGAAAGCTGCTCGACCTGATCGCCTGCGCGTCGGGCGGGCCATCGACCCCGCGCGCCACGGTGCTCACCTTTGCGCCCGGCGGCGAACGCCGGCGCGCGAGGAACGTGCAGGTTTCGTCCCAGCGCGGCTCGCCCCCGACCACGTATTCGGTGTGCAGCTCGAATTCCTGGCCGCGTTCCGTGTCGCGATGTCCTTCGATCCAGCAACGGATTTCCGCCGGCTCTTCGGCCGACAGCGGCTCGCGCATCGCGATGCGGTTGTGCACGTGCACGAGGCCGAACATCTTCACCGGGAACGCCTCGGCGCCGATCATCGCCAGGTGCAGCGGAGTCGCGAGGATGTGTGGATAGGCGATCGGCAGCGTCGCGCCGGTGGCCGCGCCGCAGATCTCCGAATACTGCGCCAGGTGTTTGCGGTCGATGACGACCTTCGCGAGCCGCGCTTCGATGCGCGGCACTTCGGCGCCCTCGGGCACCAGCGCGGGTTTGCGCGACACCAGGATCTTCGGATACATCGACCAGACGGCCGGAGCGCGCGCGAATTCGAGCGAATGCCTGGCCTGCATGTGGTGGATTCCCGGGAAAGGCGTTAGGGCGAGAGTCGGTCGATGACGATGTTCAATCGTCCGTCCTTGCCAACATGATAACTAACTTGCCCAAAGGGGTCGCCGCTGGTCGCGGTCGGAGTTCCTCCCAGCGCGACGCGGGCCACTACATCGAGCTGCTGTCCGGCCGAGATCCGGCGCGAGGGCAACATGGCGTTGGCGGCAGTCAGCTCGACGTCCTGCGGAAATTGCGCCGGCAGACGCGTGGCCGCGAATGGCGGCCCGGGAGCCTTGGGATCGCGTGCCGCGACGAACAACACCGAACCCGGAGGAACCTTGGCCTTAAGTTGCGGCGCCAGCGTGACACGGACCTGGATACGCGCGCCGTCGTCGGACGCGGGGCCCGCCGCAGCTTCGCTGGCGGGAGCCTGATCGAGCGCGGCGATGCGTTGCTCGATGATTGCGCGGATGTTGTCCGGCGGATTGAGCGCGAGCATGCGGGTGAAGCGTTCGCGCGCTGCGGCGCTTTCGCCGCGGCTCATTGCCGCGAACGCGCTGTAGAACAGCGCCTTCGCATTGCCGGGTTCCAGCGTCAGGGCGCGCTCGAACAAGTGACCCGCCGCGCCGCGGATCGCTTCCGGATCCTGCGCGACCAGATTTTCGGCGACGCCCAGCACGGCCTCCGCGCTGTTGCCGCCAGCGATGCGATCGGCGCGTTGATAGGCGCGTACCGCCAGCGGAAATTGCTCGAGCTCGCCGTAGGAACGGCCGAGCATGAGCCAGCCCGTGAGGTTGTTGGGCTCGATCGCGAGCTCACGCGCCAGCTTGGCCGTCATGGCGGCCGGAGTGTCGGCCACGGAGTGCGCCGACACCCAGGTGTAGTTGCTGAACGCGGCGTACAACGCGGCGGTGCCTAACAACACGGCACTGGTCACCACGGCGGCGCTCGCACCGGCCACGGGCCTGGCGTCTTCGCGACGCCGCACCAGCGGCAGCAGCACCAGCAACGCGGCGCCGGCCGCCAGGGTTCCCGCGATCAGGACGAAGGCGAGGATCATGGCTTTTCTTCCGGCCCGTCGGCGTCGACCGGGCTGTCGTCGTTGGCGATCATCGCCGATCTGCGCCTCACTACCACGACCGCAACCACGACACCGCCGAACAGGACCACCAGCGGCGCGATCCACACCCACGCGGTCCCACCCGACATCGGCGGACGGAACAGGATCACGTTGCCGTAACGCTTGACCATCGTCGCGCGGATCTCATCGTCGGTCTTGCCGGCGATGATCTGTTCCTTCACGTCTCGCCGCAGCTCCGCGGCGAGGTCCACCGGAGAATCCGCGATGCTGTTGTTCTGGCACTGCATGCAGCGGAATTCGTGCGTCAGGTCGTCGTAGCGCTGTTGTTGTGCTTCCGTGGGCATCACGGTGATGTCGATCGCGAACGCCTGGGCCGCGAGTACGCCGAGCGCAATCAGGCTCATCAAACTGCGCAATATCCGGCTCATGGCAGCGACGGCCCTCGCGGCAGACGCGACAGGAATTCCCGCTGCCAGACTTCGGGCGTCATCGGGCCGACATGGCGGTACTGCACACGCCCGGCGGCATCGATGAAGAAAGTTTCCGGTGCGCCATACACGCCGAAGTCGATGGCGGTACGACCTTCACGATCGATGACCACCGCGTTGTAAGGATTGCCGAGTTGGGTGAGCCATTGTTGCGCGGCTTCGTCTTCATCGCGCCAGTTGAGGCCGATGAGCGGCAGGCGCGCCTCGCGCGCGATGTCGAGCAACGCGGGATGCTCCTCGCGGCAGGCGATGCACCACGTGCCCCAGACATTGAGCACCCAGGGTCGGCCGGCCAGGTCCGCCAAACCGAGTTTGCGTGCGGGATCGCCCAGCACCGGCAGTTCGAACGCCGGCGCGGGTTTGCCCAGCAAGGCCGAAGCCATGGTGCTCTTGTTAGGCGAATGGACCACGCCGATGAACAGCACGGTACCCAGCGCCAGAAATGCCGCCACGGGAATCAGGAACCGGTTCACGAAGCCCGCGCTCCGGCCGCCGCGGCCGCGCTGGCCTCGGTGGCCGCCACCTTCGTCTTGTACCGCCGGTCGCTGGCCGCGAGCAGGCCGCCGAGCGCCATCAGCCCGGCCGCGAGCCAGACGTAGTCGATGAGCGGACGAATCTGGGCGCGCACGCTCCAGCGTCCGCCGCCCAGGTCATCGCCCAGTGCCGCGAACAGGTCCATGTTCCAGCGGCTATGGATCCCCGCCTCGGTCATGGTCGAACGCTGCACCCAGTAGTTGCGTTTCTCGGGATGCAGCACGGCGATGGGCTGGCCGTCGCGCAGCACCGTCACCACCGCGCGCACGCCATCGTAGTTAGGCCCTTCGAGCGGCTCGATGCTGTCGAACCGGTAGGCGTAACGTCCGAGCGATACGGACTCACCCTGCGCCAGGGCGACATCGCGCTCGATGGTGTAGGTCTCGACGGCGGAGATCGCGATGACACATACGCCGAGACCGATGTGCGCCAGCGTCATGCCGAGGATGGCGCGCGACAGCGTGAGCCGGCGGCGCAGCCGGTCGATCGGATCGAACAGCGACGACACGATGACCCACACGCCGAGCACCACGCCAAAGGGTGTCAGCCATTTGCCGGGTCCATACGCGGCGAACACGATGAGCAATCCAACCACCAGCGCGATGCCGAAGCCCAGTGTCAGGCGGCTGCGTTGCGTGGCGAGCCTGCCCTGCTTCCAGCTTGCGTGGATGCCGATGGCCACGAGCGCCAGCAGCGGCAACATCGCCACCGGGAACAGCCGCGTGAACCACGGCGTGCCCACCGAAATCGACGGCGCCCCGAAGGCATCGGCGATCAGCGGCGCCAGTGTGCCGATGAATACGATGGCGCCGGCCGCGACCAGCAGCACGTTGTTGTAGAGCAGGAATGCCTCGCGCGCCCCGCCGTCGAAGCCGGCGGTGGATTTCAACAATGGCGCGCGCCAGGCGTACAGCGACAGCGCGCCGCCGATCACGATGACGAGAAAGGCCAGGATGAACATGCCGCGCGTCGGATCGGCCGCGAACGAATGCACCGACACCAGCACGCCCGAGCGGACCAGGAACGTGCCTAACAAACTCAACGAGAATGCCAGGATGGCCAGCAACAACGTCCAGCTCTTGAACAACCCGCGCTTTTCGGTGGCGGCCAGCGAGTGGATGAGCGCGGTGCCGACAAGCCACGGCATGAACGATGCGTTCTCCACCGGATCCCAGAACCAGTAACCGCCCCAGCCGAGCTCGTAGTACGCCCACCAGCTGCCGAGCGCGATGCCGACCGACAGGAATGCCCAGGCCAGCGTCGTCCACGGACGCGTCCAGCGTGCCCAGGTCTGGTCGAGTTTGCCTTCGAGCATGGCGGCGCAGGCGAAGGCGAAGGCCACGGCGAAACCGACGTAGCCCATGTAGAGAAGCGGCGGGTGGATCGCGAGCGCCGGGTCCTGCAGTACGGGATTCAGATCGCGGCCATCGGCGGGCACCGGCAGGATGCGCTCGAACGGATTCGACGTGGCCAGCGTGAAGATGAGAAACCCGAGGCTCACGAAGCCGAGCACGCCCATCACGCGGCTCGCGAAGGTCGTCGGCAGATGCCGGCTGAACACCGCCACGGCCAATGTCCACACCGAAAGAATCCACGCCCACAGCAACAGCGAGCCTTCGTGTGCGCCCCACAACGCGGCGACCCGATAAAACGTCGGCAACGCCGAGTTGGAATTGCTGGCGACGTACAGCACCGAGAAATCGAACGTCACGAACGCGTACACCATCGCGGCAATGGCGGTGCTGATCAGCACGAACTGCCCGGCGACCGCCGGACGCACCACCGCCTGCCAGCGTTCATCGCGCCGCGCCGCGCCGACCAGGCCGAAAAAAGTCTGCACGCCGCTCAACACCAGCGCGAGGATCAGCGCGAATTGGCCGAGTTCGGGAATCATGTCGCCCCCGGTGTCGCTTCGGGCGGCGGCGGATTGTCCTTGAGGGAACGCGCCACTTCGGGCGGCATATATTTCTCATCGTGTTTGGCCAGCACTTCGTCGGCGACGAACACGCCGGCCTGCATCGTTCCGTGCGCGACCACACCCTGCCCGTCGCGGAACAGATCCGGCAGAATCTTCGAATACGTCACCGGCACGGTGTGCTTGTAGTCCGTGACGAGGAAATGCACGTCAAGCGTGCCCGGCGTCTTTTCGATGCTGCCCTTGACCACCATGCCGCCGAGGCGGAAACGCTCGCCGGCCGGCACTTCCCCGGCGGCGACCTGCGAAGGATCGAAGAAGAACATCACGTTGGCGCGGAAGGCCTGCATGGCAAGAAACGCGGCAAGGCCGACGCCCGCAACGATGCAGGCGACGACCACCATGCGTTTGTGGCGCGCCATCATGGGGCCATCTCCAGCCGCCGCCGCGCCTGCTGCTTCGCGCTCGCGAGCGCGCGCAGCGCCAGCACGAGATTCAGGACGACGATCCCGAAGCCGATCGCGAACGACGGCCACAGGTACTTGCCGTAACCGCTCATCGCGAAGAATTCGCTCATGACAACACCTCGCGTACCCAGCTGGCGCCCCGCTCGCGGCGCAGCAGCTCGGCCCGCAGCCGGATCAACAGCACCGCGCCGTAAAACAGCATGAATGCCAGGAACATCACCAACAACGGCCAGACCATGGACCACACCATGTCCGCCTTGCCTAACAACCGCGTGGCCGGCTGGTGCAGCGAGTTCCACCAGTTCACCGAATACTTGATGATCGGAATGTTCACCACGCCGACGATGGCGAGCACTGCGCTCGCCTTGTCGGCCTTCTGCGGATCCTCGATGGCCGCACGCAGGCCCATGTAGCCCAGGTACAGGAACAGCAGGATCAGCTCCGAGGTCAGACGCGGATCCCAGGCCCAGTACGTGCCCCACATCGGCTTGCCCCACAGGCTGCCGGTGATCAGCGTGGCGACGGTGAACCAGGCGCCGATGGGCGCGCTGGCCGCCGCCGCGGCGTGCGCAACCTTCATGCGCCAGATCAGCCCGACCGCGGCCGCAATCGCCATGGTGGTGTAAATCATGAGCGACAGCGTCGCGCTCGGCGCATGTACATAGACGATGCGATAGGCATCTTTCTGTTGATAGTCGAGCGGCGCCAGAACGAGGCCGCCATACAGCGCGATCAGCATCAACAACGCCGCCACTCCACCGAACCACGGCGCCCAGCGCTGCGCGAAACCGTACATGTACGGCGCAGATCCGAAGCGATGGAACCAAGTCCAGTTCATTCAGCGACTACTCCAATCCGATCCGCACCGCGGCGGCCGCGGCCAAGGGCGCGAGCGTGACGCCGAGCACGGCGATCGCCCCCAACATGTACATCGGCCCCGCGATCTCCGTGCCCGCGATCGCGTGCCGCGTGGCGTCCGAGCCGAACACCAGGATGGGCACCGACAGCGGCAGCGTCAGCAAGGACAGCAACACCCCGCCGCGACGCGCGCCGAGCGTGAGCCCCGCGCAGATCGCCCCGACCAGGCTCAACGCAAAACTGCCGAGCGCCAGCGCGGCGATCATGCTGACCAGCGCCTGCACCGGGACACCGAGCGCCAGCGCGGCCAGCGGCGCCGACAGCGCAAGCGGCAGGCCGGTCAGCAACCAGTGCGTGCAGGTCTTCGCAAACAACATCCAGGTCAACGACTGGCCGGACAACGCGAACTGCTCCAGCGTCCCATCTACCGCGTCGTCGCGAAACAGGAACTCCAGCGCTAGCAGCGAGGATAACAACGCGCCGATCCACAAGACACCCGGTGCGGCGTCTCGCAGTCGCGACAACTCGGGAGTTAATGTCAGGGGAAACAGCGTGGCCACGATCATGAAGAACAAGAGTGGCTGCAGAAGTTGCGAAGGTTTCCGGAAAGCGAGACGCAGGTCCCGCGCGGCAACCAGTTTTGCGGCAGTGAGGGCAGAAGTCTTCATGCCGCACTCAGCGTCAATTCGGCGACCGTCTCTGCGGCCAGCGGTAGCGAATGATGAACGGCGGCCACGACCAGTCCCGAACGCGCCAGTTGTTCGGCGATCAGATCGGCCACCAGTTGTTGCCCTTCGGCATCGAGATTCGTGGTGGGCTCATCGAGCAACCACAATGCGGCGTTGGCGAGTACGACGCCGGCGAGCGCGATGCGGCGCCGTTGGCCGGCCGACAGCAGCCGCACGGCGAGATCCGCGAACGGCATCGCGCCGGTCCGCGCGAGCGCGGCATCGATTTCGGCGGAGGTCACGGCGCGACGAATCCCGACTGAAAAGCGCAGGTTCTCGCGCCCGGACAAATCACCCTTGAGCGGCGGCTCGTGCCCGAGATAGGCAAGTTCGGCGTGGAATTCATCGCGCGTTTCGCGCGTGGCGGCGCCCCGCCAGGTCACGCGCCCCTCTTCCGGTTCGAGCAAACCGGCGATCGCGCGCAGCAGCGTGGTCTTGCCGGCGCCATTCTTGCCGGTCAGCAGCACGCAGCGGCCGGGGACGGCATCGAAACTGACGTTACGCAGCACGTGGCGATCGCCACGCCACAGGTGGACGCCTTGCACGCTCAACATCTGAATGGTGCCCCGGGCCGGAATCGAACCGGCATGGCCTTGCGACCGACGGATTTTAAGTCCGTTGCGTCTACCAATTCCGCCACCGGGGCAAAGGACATGTGGAGGCTAGGGTCGGAATCGAACCGGCATAGACGGCTTTGCAGGCCGCTGCATAACCATTCTGCCACCTAGCCCGAGGACCCGAATGATGAGGTCCGAAAGATTGGAGCGGGAAACGAGACTCGAACTCGCGACCCCGACCTTGGCAAGGTCGTGCTCTACCAACTGAGCTATTCCCGCATCCTGGAGAGGGCGCAAATTCTAGGGCCCTCTCACGCCAAGTCAAGGAGTTCCGGCTGATGCAAGCCCCTCTTTTGCAAGGATTTGCATAACAGCGCTCACGGAATCCGCGTTGCGCCACCGGGTCCGGCTCACGGGCGTCACGAACTGCTCCGTAACCGCGTGATCGAGCATCGCGTACAGGGGCGCGAAGTAGTTTTCGATGTTGGCAATGATCACCGGCTTGGCGTGCAGGCCGAGCTGCGCCCAGGTGACGATCTCGACCAGTTCGTCGAAGGTCCCCATCCCGCCGGGCAGCCCGACGAACGCATCCGACAGGTCCGCCATGAGCGTCTTGCGTTCGTGCATCGTGTCGACGACGTGTTGCTCGGTGAGATGCGGATGCGCGAGCTCGCGCTCGATGAGCATGCGCGGGATCACGCCGATGACGCGGCCGCCGGCCGCCAGCACGGCATCCGCCGCGATGCCCATGAGCCCGAGCCGCCCGCCGCCGTAGACCAGCGTGGCGCCGGCTTTCGCCAGGGCGCCGCCGAGCTCGCGCGCCGCGGCCGAGTAGCTAGGGCGCGCGCCGGGGGCCGAACCGCAGAACACGCACACCGCACGCGTCATGTGGGGCTGCGCAAATCCGGCCAGGCTGCCCGCAGGTAAGCAATCGCCGAGATCAGCGTGAGCACGGCCGCCACCACCGTGAGCACCAGGCCGATCTCGAACACCGGAATGGTGAAGCCCGGGACGATGGGCAGGCTCCAGCGGAACAACATGCACGACAACCCGACGATCTGCAGGATGGTCTTGTACTTGGCGAGCTGGCTGACCTTCACCTTGCCGCGTTGGCCGATCTCGGCCATCCATTCGCGCAATGCGGAGATCGCGATCTCGCGGCCGATGATGATGATCGAGGAGAGCACCAGGATGACCTGCACGGATTCCTTGCGCAGCGTGTAGCGGGCTCCATCGAGCGCTTCGAGGCCGGGCACGACGATGTTCGGCATTTCCTTGCTGAGCAGCAGCACCAGCGCGACGGCGACGATCAGCTTGTCGGCGACCGGGTCGAGGAACGCACCGAGGCGCGAGGTCTGCCCCATCTTGCGGGCGAAATATCCGTCGAGCGAATCCGTGATGCCCGCGGCGGCGAACAGCAGCCCGGCCGCCGGATCGGCCCAGCCGCCGGGTAGATAGAAGAACACGATGACCAGCGGAATCGCGAAGATGCGCAGCCAGGTCAGCGTGTTGGGAAGATTCCACATCATGTCGTTTGTATGGGTCGTCGGCGCTGGTACCCAGCGCGGCGGCGCTCAGGCACCCGGATGCAAGTGATCATAAAGGGTGCGCGCCAGCATTGTCCCGATTCCGCTCACCACCTCGAAGTCCCCGACGCCCGCGCGCATCAGCCCCTGCATGCCGCCGAAGTGCCGCAGCAACGCACGGCGCTTGGCGGGCCCCAGCCCCGGAATCGTTTCCAGCACGGATTCGTTGTGGCGCCGGGCGCGCCGCTTGCGATGCCCGGTGATCGCGAACCGGTGCGCCTCGTCGCGGATGCGCTGGACCACGCGCAACGCCTGCGAGTCGGGCCCCGGTACGATCGGCGCCGCATCGCCATGCACGAACAACCGCTCCTGGCCCGCCTTGCGATCCGGCCCCTTGGCGACGCCGACCAGCTTGAGCGCGCCGAACCCGAGTTGCTCGAGCTCCGCGTACACCTCGTTGATCTGGCCGAGCCCGCCGTCGATGAGCAACACGTCGGGCGCAACCACTTCACCGCTGCGGATACGTTCGTAGCGCCGCTTCAACGCCTGGCGCAATGCGCCGTAATCATCACCAGGCGTCACGCCGGTGATGTTGAACCGGCGGTATTCCTTCTTCATGGGCCCCTCGGGGCCGTACACCACGCACGAGGCCACCGTGCCCTCGCCCGCCGTGTGGCTGATGTCGAAACACTCCAGCCGCTGCGGCGTCTTGTCGAGGCCTAACAAGCCGCCGAGCGCGATCAGCATGTCTTCGATGTCGGCGCGGCGCGCGCGGCGCATGCGCAGCGCCTGCGTGGCGTTCTCCAGCGTCATGCCGAGGAAACGCAGCGGCAAGGCGCGCGACGGGCGCCACACGCGGGTCGGCGTGCCGGCCCGCGACCCGAGTGCGTCGGCCAGCGATTCGGACTCCGCCAGGTCGAGGTTCACCAGTATTTCCGGCGGCGGCGGCGTCTCCGCGTAGTACTGCATGAGGAACGACGCCAGCGCCTCGCCGGGCTCCGTCAATGCGCCCTTCGGGAAATAACTCGTGGCGCCGAGATTGCGGCCACCGCGAATGATCATCACCGTGACCGCATATTCGCCCGGCTCACCGACCAGCGCGAACACGTCGATGTCGCGATCGCCCCCGGCGGTGACGATCTGCTGCGCCTGCACCTGTTTCAACGCCGCGAGCTGGTCGCGCAGCGCGGCGGCGCGCTCGAACTGCAGGCTCTCCGCGGATTTCTCCATCGCCGCGGACAGCTCGGTGAAGACCTCGTCGTTGCGGCCCTCCAGCACCTTGACCGCGGCGGTGATGTCGCGCGCATAGTCCTCGCGCGAAATGAGCGCCACGCAGGGCGCGGAGCAACGGCCGATCTGGTGCTGCAGGCAGGGGCGGCTGCGATTCTCGAAGAACGAGTCGCGGCAGTTCCGGATGCGGAAGATCTTCTGCACGCTCTGCAGGGTTTCCTTCACCGCGCCGGCGCTTGGGAACGGCCCGAAGTAACGCCCCGGCAGGTTGCGCGCGCCGCGGTAGAACACCAGCCGCGGGAACTCGTGCCCCGCCGGTAGATAGACGTACGGGAAACTCTTGTCGTCGCGCAACACGATGTTGTAACGCGGCTTGTGCTCCTTGATGAGGTTGTATTCGAGCAGCAGCGCCTCGGTCTCGGAGTTGGTCAGCGTGACTTCGATGCGCGCGATATGCCCGACCAGCGCCTGCACTTTCGGATCGACGTTGCTGGCGAGGAAATAATTGCCGACCCGGTCGCGCAGGCTGCGCGCCTTGCCCACGTACAGCAGCTCGCCGGATTCCGAGTACATGCGGTACACGCCGGGCCGGCGCGGCAGGCTGCCGATGAAATCCTTGTGATCGAAGTTCACGCGCGCCTCACAGGCCCGCAAGGTCCGCCGCGCGCCGCAGGACGGCGCGAAACATGTCGGTGGTGAGCCGGCGCGTCTGCGTGTTGTAGCGGCTGCAATGATAGGAATCGATCATGTGCCGGCCGCCGGGCAATTCGAATTCGTTGCCATGGCCGAACTTCGCCGCGGCGCGTTTGAGGCCGGAAGCCGTCAACACCGCGTCGTGCGCGACGGTGCCCAGAGCGAGGACCGCCTGCACCGACGTCAGCTTCGCCAGCTCCGCCGCCAGGTACTGGTTGCAGGTCTTGATCTCGACGGGCAGCGGTTTGTTTTCCGGCGGCAGGCATTTGACGGCATTCGTAATGCGAACGCCGGGCAGTTTCAAGCCATCGAAGCGGTCCACCGAAGTCTCCGCGCTGGCGAGGCCCAGCTCGTGCAGCGACTTATATAAGAGTATCCCGGCGTAATCCCCGGTGAACGGGCGGCCGGTGCGATTGGCGCCATGCATGCCGGGCGCCAGCCCCACGATCAGCAGCCTGGGCTGGACATCACCGAAAGGCGCGACAGGTTTGCTGTGATAGTCGGGGTTCTGGTGCGCGGATTTCGCCAGAAACGAAGACAGCCGCGGGCACAGCGTGCAGTCGGGACAGAAGGTCGCCGCCAATATTCCCCCTCATAGAAACAGAAGCGATGTCGGAATCGCGCGGCGCGCGAACTATCCCTGCATGCGCCGGATGATGGCGTCGCCGAATCCCGAACAGGTCAACAACGTGGCGCCCGGGATCAGGCGCTGCAGGTCTTCCTCGACGTTCTTGCGCGCGGCGATGTCGCGTTTCGTCGCACGGATGGCTTCGCGCAAACGCGCCAGGTCGTAAGTCATTTCCTTGGCGGCGATGGTGTCGGCCACGCCCTGCAGGATGAGCTCCGCGGCTTCCTTCCAGCCGATGTAACGCAGCATCATCTCCGCCGACAGGATCAAACTACCCGGGTTCACGCGATCCTTGCCGGCGAACCCCGGCGCGGTACCGTGTGTGGCTTCGAACACCGCCAAGCCGTCGCCGATGTTGCCGCCCGGCGCGATGCCGATGCCGCCCACCTGTGCCGCCAGCGCATCCGAGATGTAGTCGCCGTTGAGGTTGAGCGTGGCGATCACGTCGTAGTCTTCCGGCCGCAGCAGTACCTGCTGCAGGAAGTTGTCGGCGATCACGTCCTTGACGACGATTTCCTTGCCGTTGACGGGGTTCTTGAAGCTGCACCACGGGCCGTTGCCGATGGGTTTGGCACCGTACTCTTCCTTCGCGAGTAGATAGCCCCACTGCATGAAGGCACCTTCGGTGTACTTCATGATGTTGCCCTTGTGCACCAGGCTCACCGACACGCGATCGTTTTCGATGGCGTACTGGATGGCCTTGCGCACCAGGCGCTGGCTGCCCTCTTTCGACACCGGCTTGATGCCGATACCCGAACTCGCCGGGAAGCGGATGCCGCTCACCTTGAGCTCGCTCTGCAGAAAATGGATGAGCTTGTGGACTTCTTCCGAGCCGGTCGGCCACTCGATGCCGGCGTAGATGTCTTCGGTGTTCTCGCGGAACACGACCATGTCGGTGAGCGAGGCATCCGCCATCGGCGTCGAGACGCCGGGGAAATAGCGGATCGGGCGTACGCAGGCGTACAGATCGAGGTTCTGGCGCATGGCCACGTTCAGCGAGCGCATGCCACCGCCCACCGGCGTGCCGAGCGGGCCCTTGATGGAGACGACGAAGTCGCGCAATGCCGTCAGCGTTTCGTCCGGAAACCCGGTGCCGTACACCTTGGTAGCCTTGTCGCCCGCAAAGACCTCCACCCACGAGATCTTGCGCTTGCCACCGTAGGCCTTCTGCACGGCCGCGTTCACCACCTTCAACATCACCGGCGTGATGTCGATGCCGATTCCGTCGCCTTCGATGAAAGCGATGATGGGTTGGTCCGGAACGTTGAGCGACGAGTCCGGATTGATCGTGATGCGCTGGCCGACTGTGGGTACCGTGATCTTTTCGTATTTCATGCTGTACCAGACAGCAATTAACGTGCCGGCCCGGATCCGTGTGTGCCGGGACCGTGCCGGCCGATCAACATCGCCATCTCCAGCGCCTGTTCGTAGTTCAGGCGCGGATCGACGGTGGACTTGTACGCCCGCGCGAGATCCGCGTCGGTCAGCCCGCGCGCGCCGCCCGTGCATTCGGTGACGTCTTCGCCGGTCAATTCGATGTGGACGCCGCCCAGGAACGAGCCGTTGTCCTCGTGCACCTTGAACGACAGCTCGAGCTCCTTGAGGATGTTCTCGAAGCGGCGCGTCTTCAAACCACCCGAACTGGTCTCGGTGTTGCCGTGCATGGGGTCGCAGACCCACAGCACCTGGTGGCCGGTCTCGCGGACCGCCTTGATCATCTTGGGCAGGCCCTTCTCGACATCCTTTGCGCCGAAGCGATGGATGATGGTGAGACGTCCGGGCGTGTTCTGCGGGTTCAACGTCGTCACGAGCCCCTGCAGCCAGGCGGCATCCATTGCGGGGCCTATCTTCACGCCCATCGGGTTCGCGATGCCGCGGAAGAACTCCACGTGCGCGCCCTCGAGCTGCGCGGTGCGCATGCCGATCCACGGCATGTGTGTCGACAGGTTGTACCAGCGCTTGTTGCGCTCGATGTAACGGGTCTGCGCCTGCTCGTAGTGCATGAGCAGGCCTTCGTGCGAGGCGAAGAAATCGACGGCGGTGACTTCATGCGGCGCGCGGCCGCCGCTCACGCGTTCGAAGAAGTCGAGCGAGTCGCCGATCGAGTCGACGATCTTCTGGTACTGCTCGATCAGCGGCGAATGTTTCATGAAACCGAGATCCCAGTATCTCGGGTGATGCAGATCCGCGAAGCCGCCATCACACAGCGCGCGCACGAAGTTCAACGTGAGCGCCGCGCGTTCGTAGCCACGCAGCAGCAGCGTCGGATCGGGTTCGCGCGCCTCGGCGGTGAACTCGGAACGATTCACCAGATCGCCGCGGAACGCCGGCAGCGTCACGCCGTTACGCGTTTCGGTGTCGGCCGAACGCGGCTTGGCATATTGGCCGGCCATGCGGCCCACGCGAATGATGGGTTTCTTGAGGCCGTGCAGCAGCACGAGACTCATCTGCAACAGGATCTTGAGCTTCTTGGCGATCTTGTCGGATTCACATTCCTCGAAGGTCTCGGCGCAGTCGCCGCCCATCAGCAGGAACTTGTTGCCGATCTGCGCTTCCGCGAGACGTTCACGCAGCTGTTCGATCTCCCAGGAGACCACCAGCGGCGGCAGTCGCGACAATGACGCGACGGCGCGTTCGAGCGCGGCGGGATCGGAATACTTGGGCTGCTGTTGTACCGGTCGGGTGGTCCAGCTCGCGGGGTGCCAGGAGGCAGTGTCAGGGGTACGCATGGTGGGAAGTATTCTAATTCAGACAGTTACGGCACACTACGGCCCAACGAGGTTTCCATGCATAAAGTTTTGGTCCTGGGCGCCGGCAAAATCGGCGCTCTTATCAGCGGCCTGTTGGCCGAATCCGGCGATTACGAGGTAACTCTGGGCGATGTGGACGCAAAGTCCGCTGAAGCCGTGGTCAAGGCGCATGGGTCGCGGTCCCTGCGCGCGGTGGCGCTGGACGCCAGCGACGCGAAGGCGCTCGACCAGCATTTCGGGACCTTCAAGCCGCACGCGGTGATTTCCAGCCTGCCTTATTACTGCAATCCAGCCGTCGCCAAGGCAGCGCGCAAGGGCAATGCCCACTATTTCGATCTGACCGAGGACGTCGCGGTCACGCAGGCCGTGCGGCGGACCGCGCGCGGTGCATCGAAGGCGTTCGTGCCCCAATGTGGGCTGGCACCCGGCTTCATCAGCATCGCGGCCAACGAACTCACCAAGCACTTCGACGAACTGCGCTCTATCAAGCTGCGGGTCGGCGCCCTGCCCCAGCACCCTAACAACGTGCTCAAGTATTCGCTGACCTGGTCCACCGAGGGGCTCATCAACGAGTACGGCAATCCCTGCGAATCGGTGGTCGACGGCAAGATCGTCGCCGCCGCGCCGCTCGAAGGCCTCGAGGAAATCGAGATCGACGGCACGTTGTACGAGGCATTCAACACCTCCGGCGGACTCGGTTCGCTGGCGGAGTCGTACGGCAAGCAGTGTGAACAGATCAACTACAAGACCATGCGTTATCCGGGGCACTGCGCGCAGATGCGCCTGCTCATGAACGACCTCAAGCTCAATTCGGATCGCGCCACGCTCAAGCGCGTGCTGGAGCATGCAGTTCCGCAGACGTTGCAGGACGTCGTGATCGTGTACGCCGCCGTGTCGGGCAAGCAGGACGGCGAATTGCGCGAGGAAAACTACGTCAACAAGATCTATCCGCAGATGATCGCGGGCCGGCTGTGGTCGGCGATCCAGGTGACGACGGCCGCGGGCATCACCTCGGTGGTGGATCTGGTGCTCGCGAACCCGCGCAAGTTCGCAGGGTTCGTCGCGCAGGAGCAGTTCGATCTGCCCGCCATTCTCGACAACCGCTTCGGCCAGTACTACGCGCCGGGCGGTACCAAGGATCTGTCGTCGACGGTGGTCGTGTCGGGCAAGGCCGGCCATCAGCGCAGGGGCGCCGCCAAGGCCGTAGCCAAGCCCGCCACACCCGCACGGAAGAAGAAATGAGCGCCGCGAAAGTGACCGTTGACATAGCCGGTATCCTCAAGCGGCTCGGAATAGATTCCATCAATGCGGGCGCCTGGTCGGGCAGCCTCGGCTGGTCGAAGGATGTCGCGGGTGCGGCGATCACGTCGACCAACCCCGCCACGGGCGAAACACTGGCGCAGGTGCGCAGCGCCACCATCACCGACTACGAAGCCGTCTTGCGTTCGAGCGTCGAAGCCGCCCTCGCCTGGCGCAACGTGCCCGCGCCGGCGCGCGGCGAAGCGGTGAGATTGTTAGGCGACGCGCTGCGCGCCGCCAAAGCGGATCTCGGCGCGCTCGTGACGCTCGAAAACGGCAAGATCAAGGCCGAGGGCCTCGGCGAAGTCCAGGAGATGATCGACATCGCGGACTTCGCCGTCGGCCAGTCGCGCATGATGTACGGCAATACGATGCATTCGGAGCGGCCGCAGCACCGCATGTACGAGCAGTGGCATCCGCTTGGCGTAGTCGGAATCATCTCCGCCTTCAATTTCCCGGTTGCCGTGTGGGCGTGGAATGCATTCCTGGCCGCCATCTGCGGCAACGTCTCGGTGTGGAAACCCTCGCCCAAGACGCCGCTGACGGCGATCGCGGTCCAGCACATCTGCAACCAGGTGATGCGCGAGCACAAACTACCGCCCATCTTCCAGCTGTTCATCGACGGCGGCACCGAGCTCGCCACGCGTTTCGTCGACGACAAACGCGTCGCGCTCGTGTCGTTCACCGGCTCGACCGCGATCGGCCGCAACGTGGGCGAACGCGTCGCGCGCCGGCTTGGCAAGAGCCTGCTCGAGCTCGGCGGCAACAACGCGATCATCGTGGATGAATCCGCGGATCTGAAACTCGCCATCCCGTCCATCGTGTTCGGCGCCGTGGGAACCGCCGGGCAACGCTGCACGACCACGCGCCGAGTCCTCGTGCATCGCTCGCGCCTCGAGGAACTGGAAAAGAAACTGGTGCATGCCTACGCACAGGTGCGTATCGGCAACCCGATCGATCCCACGACGCTGATGGGTCCGCTCATCGACCAGGGTGCAGTCGAGCGTTATTCGCAGGCCATCGCGCAGGCGAAGGCCGCAGGCGGCAAGGTGTTGACCGGCGAGAAGGTCCTGGAAGGCAAAGGCAACTTCGTCGCGCCGACGATCATTCGCGCGCAGAACGACTGGCCCATCGTGCAGCACGAGACCTTCGCGCCCGTCATGTACCTGATTCCGTTCGATTCGCTCGAGGAAGCCATCGAGATGCAGAACGCGTCCGCGCATGGGTTGTCCTCCTCGATCTTCACGGATCGCCTGCAACACGCCGAAGCGTTCCTGTCGGCCGCCGGCAGCGACTGCGGCATCGCCAACGTGAACATCGGCACCTCGGGCGCGGAAATCGGCGGCGCGTTCGGCGGCGAGAAAGACACCGGGGGCGGTCGCGAATCGGGCTCCGATTCCTGGAAGGCCTACATGCGCCGCCAGACGAACACGATCAACTGGAGCCGCGCGCTGCCGCTGGCCCAAGGCATTACCTTCGAAGTGAAAGAAGCCCCGTAAATGGGGGCGGCCTCATTGTCCTAGGACGAGGGGCCAGACCTGCCCGGTAGTTTGAGCTCGAAGCGCGCGCCGCCGAGTGGCGAGCTGTCGATCTGCATCGTGCCGCCGTACAGCGCCACCGAGTCGTGCACCATCGAAAGCCCGATGCCGTGACCGGGCGTCGCCTCGTCGGCCCGTCCCCCACGCTCGAGCACCCTGGCGCGATCCGCTTCGGCGATGCCGCGGCCGTCGTCTTCGATGACGACCAGCAGCGCCGCGCGTGACGTCGCCTTTGCATCGATGTCCGCGGCAATCCGCACGCGCGATTTCGCCCACTTGCAGGCGTTGTCGAGCAGGTTGCCGAGCAGTTCGGTCAGATCGTTGCGGTCGCCGATGAACTGCACGCCGGGCGCGACCGCGTTCTCGAACAGCAGATCCTTGTTGCCGTAGACCTTGAGCAAGGCGACCCGCAGTTCGGTCACGACCGGCGCAAGTTCCACCGGCGCCTGGCCTAACAAGACGCCGCCGCTGGTGGCAGCGCGTTTCATCTGATGTTCGATGATGTCGTTCATGCGCTCGATCTCGGCGTCGAGCACCTGCCGGTTCTGCGGCTGGCCGCTGCCCAACGACTGCCGCATGACGGCCAGCGGCGTCTTCAGGCTATGCGCGAGATTGCCGAGCGTGTCGCGATATCGCTTGATCCGGGCGCGCTCCCCTTCGAGCAACGCGTTCAGATTGCTGGTGATCACGACGAGCTCGGCCGGCCATTCATCGTCCAGCCGTTCGCGCGTGCCCGCTTCCACTTCCTTGATCTCGCGCTCGAGACGTCGCATCGGCTGCGACAGCCAGCTCACCAGCAGCGCCAGCGTCGCGACGAACAGCAGCGCGAGACCCGCGAACCAGCCAACCAGCTGCTGCCGGAATCCGGCCACCTGGTCTTCGTAGGCTTCGAGGCTCGACGCGATGCTGAAGGTGAAACGCGCCGGTCGACCGTGCAGGTCGTCCCACACGATGCCGCGACTCGCCACCGCGAGCCGGATGTCGGTTCCTGCGATCGCGGTGTAGAAAAAACTGCGCTGGCCGCCCTCGAGCGCGGGACCGAATTGCACCGCAGTGCCGGTCGTCGATTGGGAACGCCAGACACTTTCACCGCTCGCGGAGCGGATCTCGGCATACAGACCCGAGCCTGGCGTATCGAAACGCGTTTCGAGCACGGCCGTGGGCGTGACGGATTCGGGCCCATCGGGATCGGCGGCCGCGATCAGCGCCACCATCTGCGCGTCCATCAGTTCGCGCAGCGAGCGTTCCGCGGCGTGGCGGAACAACATGTCCAGCAGGAAGACCGTGAGCGCGAAGAACACCACCAGCACGGCGAACACCGACAACATGAGCCGGCGCCGGAGCGATGGTCGGGACACCCTGAGAACTTCCCGCGACTAACTACGCGCCCGGGGTGCGCGGGATGGAGAAACGATAACCGCGGCCGCGTAATGTCTCGATCGGATGCAGCGTCTCGTCGGGGTCGAGCTTGCGCCGCAACCGGCCGATGAAGACTTCGATCACGTTGCTGTCGCGTTCGTAATCCTGGTCGTACAGGCGTTCGGTGAGCTCGGTCTTCGAGATCACGTCGCCGGCACGCAGCATCATGTGTTCGAGGATGCGGTATTCGAAACTGGTGAGTTCGACCGGCGCGCCGTTCAGCGTGATGGCCTGCGCGCGGGTATCGAGCTTGATGGGACCGCACTCGAGGATGGGGCTTGCCCAGCCACCCGCACGGCGCAGCAGCGCCTGCATGCGCGCCAGCACTTCTTCGAAGTGATAAGGCTTGGCGACGTAGTCGTCGGCGCCGGCCTGCAAACCTTCGACCTTGTCCTGCCAGCGATCGCGCGCGGTGAGGATCAGGATCGGAAACGTCTTGCCCGCGGCACGCAAACCGCGGATGAGGTCGAGACCGGAAATTTTCGGCAGGCCCAGGTCCACCACCGCGATGTCGAGCGGGTATTCCTTGCCGGCAAACAAACCTTCCTCGCCATCCGCTGCGATGTCGACGGTAAAACCCTGCTTGACCAGCTGATCGCGCAGGCCTTCGCGCAACGCGGCTTCGTCCTCGACCACCAGCGCGCGCACTAACGCATCCGTCCGGAGTTGGCGTCGATGCGCACGGTGAAGACCCGGCCCTTTTCGGACAGCAGCTTCAACACGTACACCTTGCGGCCGTCTTCATCGACCACGTCGGTGCGCACCACGCGCGCGTTGTACTGTGCTTCGGCACGGCTGACGGCTTCGTTGAGAGATATGCCGTCACGCTGCACGGCAAACTCGCGCGTCGGCTCGGCCGTCGAGCCCGCGGACTCGGGGCCCGGCATGTTGCGGGCATACGCGCCGGGCGCAAACGCCGCGACGACAAGCAAGGCCGGCAACAAGCCACTGCGGAATTTCTTCATGACGGGCCGGAGTTTAACGGTTTGCTCGAGAAACGCGATGCGGGCGACCCTCGTCGTGAAGAGAGTCGCCCACACCGCCATCGCGATCAGCTCCGTGATCATTACTGCGCGGGGCTCACGTCGACCCGCACGCGGATGCGGTCGCCGGGGCGATACGGCAGTTCGGTCACCTGGCGGCGCCCGTTGTACAGGTACGTCACGCGGTAGCCATCGGTGCGATCCTGCCACTCGTCGTGGTAACGCGTCTCGCAACGCTGCACGGTGTACTCGCGCGACGCCGGAGCGGGATAACCGGCCCGGCGCTGCGCCTGGCTGTTGCCGATGCCGGCTCCGATGATGGCGCCCGCGGCGGTGGCCGCGCGACGGCCGTCGCCATGACCGATCTGGTTGCCGATCGCGGCACCGATCACCGCGCCGAGCAAGGTGCCGCCCGCGGTGCGCGAGTCCGGACCCCGATAACCGCCCTGGTCGTAGCGCGTTTCATCCCAGCATTCCTGCGCCGGCGTGCTGACGCGAACGCGGGTGACCAGCGGCTGCACGTCGAGGACTTTCGCGTAGTCGTACGCGCCGTCACGGTCGTCGTAACGAGTGTCGTAACGATCATCCGGCCGGTCGTCGTACCGATGATCCTGGGCGAACGCACCGGCGCTCGCGAAGGTGATCGTCGCGGCCAGGACACCCATCAAGACCTTTTTGCTGCTGATCGACATAGAGCCTCCAGCGGTGGGAATTCCACCGTGGCGCTACTGTACGAAGGCGTCCATGAATCCTTACTGAACGCCCCGCACCTGACGATTCAGCCGGATTTTTCGGCCTTTTTGACCTCGTTCCACAACGCATCCCAGGCCGCGGCATCGAGGCTCTGGAGCGTGAGCGAGCGTCCCGCCGCCAACGCCTCCATTGCGCGGAACCGCCGTTCGAACTTCGCGTTGGCGAGGCGCAGGGCCTCCTCCGCGTCGACGCGCAGATGGCGCGCCCAGTTCGCCACGGCGAACAACAGGTCGCCGAGCTCCTCGGCGCGTTGCGCGGGCACGGCTCCGGCCACCTCACGCAGTTCCTCGTCTATCTTCTCGCGCACCCCGGTTGCATCGGGCCAATCGAACCCGACGCGCCCGGCGCGTTTGCCGAGCTTGGCGGCGCGCGCCAGCGCCGGCAGCGCCAGCGGCACATCGGCGAGTTCGCTGCCGGCGGCCGCGGGATTCGCCGCGCGCTCGCGCGCCTTGTGTTCTTCCCACGCCTGGTTCTGCTCGGCGGTCGATGCAACCTTCGCACCGGCGAAGACATGCGGATGCCGCTCGGTCAATTTGTTGGAGATCGCGTCGGCCACGCTCGCGAAATCGAACCAGCCACGTTCGCTGCCGAGTTGCGCATGGAAAACCACCTGGAACAGCAGATCGCCGAGCTCCCCCTCGAGCGCCGCTGGATTGCCGCGCGCGATGGCCTCGGCCACTTCGTACGCTTCTTCGATGGTGTAAGGAGCGATCGTCTGGAAATCCTGTTCGCGATCCCAGGGGCAGCCGCCGTCCGGGTCGCGCAGCCGGCGCATGATGCCGAGCAACCGCGCCAGCGAGCGGGCCGCGCCATCGTCATTCACTGCGATTCCTCCACCATGCGCACCAGCGTCATCAACATGCCGGCCGTGGCGCCCCAGATGTTGTGCCCGTTCCAGGGTAGATCGAAAAGCAACATGTCTTCGTCGCCGACGCGGCGCAGCCGCGCCTTGTGGTTCTTCGAGTCGAAGATGTGGCTCACGGGAACTTCGAAAGCCTCCGCCACCTCGGCCGGGTTGAGCTCGAGCGAAAACGGCGGCGTCACCAGCGACAACACCGGCGTCACGCGAAAGCCGCTGACGACCAGGTGATCGGGTAGATAGCCGAAGACGCGCACGTGCGAAGGATCGAGGCCGATCTCCTCCTGCGCCTCGCGCAACGCGGCGAACGCCACGTCCGGGTCGGATTCCTCGAGGCGCCCACCCGGAAAAGAAATCTGCGCCGCATGTTTGGCCATCTGCGAGGCACGCTGCGTGAGCAGCACGGTCAGGCCCTCCGGCCGGTCGACCAGCGGCACCAGCACCGCGGCGGGCACCGGATCGGCGGGAAAATGCTGCTCCAGTTTGCGGCCGCGCTCGGCGTCGATGCCGAGCAGGCGCCAGTCGGCGAGCTCGCGGCGTGGCTGCGTGCCCTCGAAACGTCTGAGAATCCTGGCGCGCAGATCGAAATCGGCCTGGCTCAACCCCCGCCTCCGCCGCCGTGCAGGCCGCCGCGCGTGAGCGTCGCCGGATCGAGCAGGCGGCGCAGTTCGTCTTCCGGCAGGCCGGACATCTCCAGCGCGACGTCGAACACCGCGCGATTCTCGGCGTACGCCCGCTTGGCGATGGCCGCCGCGCGTTCGTACCCGATGGCCGGGTTCAATGCGGTGGCGAGAATGGGATTGCGCGCCAGCGCATCGTCGAGCCGCGCGATGTCGGGTTCGATGCCGGCGATGCACTGCGTCGCCAGCGCGCGCGCCGCGTTCGCCAGCAGGTGGATCGCTTGCAGCAGATTGTTGGCCACCAGCGGCAACATCACGTTGAGCTGGAAGTTGCCGGACTGGCCGGCCACCGCGATGGCCGCATCGAGACCCATGACCTGCGCCGCGACCATGGCCACAGCCTCGGGAATCACCGGATTGACCTTGCCGGGCATGATGCTGCTGCCCGGCTGCAGCGCCGGCAGTTTCAATTCACCCAGGCCGGCGAGCGGACCCGAACCCATCCAGCGCAGGTCGTTGACGATCTTCATGAGCGACACGGCCAGCGTGCGCAGCTGCCCCGAATATTCGACCGCCGCGTCCTGCGTACCCATCGCGGCGAAAAAATTGCCCGCCGTGCTGAACGGCACGCCGGTGAGTTGGCGCAGCTCCGTGATGAAACGCGCCGCGAATTCCTCATGCGCGTTGATGCCCGTGCCGATGGCCGTGCCGCCCTGCGCCAGCGCCAACAGGCGCTTTTCCGAGTCTCCCAGCCGCTCGATCGACCGCTCGATCTGCGCGCGCCAGCCGGACGCTTCCTGGCCGAGTGTCAGCGGCGTCGCATCCATGAGATGCGTGCGCCCCGTCTTGAGCACCTTGGCCCAGGCGCTTTCCTTGGCGGCCAGCACCGCGCGCAGTTCGTCGAGTGCCGGCAGCAACTCGCGGCGCGCCGCGAGCACCGCGCTCACGTGAATCGCGCTCGGGATCGCGTCGTTGCTGCTCTGGCACATGTTGACGTGATCGTTCGCGTGCACCGGTGTGCCGAGCGCGCGGCTGGCGAGCGTGGCGATCACCTCGTTCGCATTCATGTTGGTGCTGGTGCCGCTGCCGGTCTGGAAGACGTCGAGCGGAAACTGGCTCGCATGGTCGCCACGCGCGACGGCCAGCGCGGCCTCGGCGATGGCGGCGGCCGTGGCAGCGGGCAACAGGCCCAGCGCCGCGTTGGCACGCGCGGCGGCAGCCTTGATCAATGCCAGCGCGGCGATGAAATCCCCCGGCAGAGGACGGCCGCTCAAGTGGAAATTGCGGCGCGCCCGTTCGGTCTGCGCACCCCACATCGCATCCGCGGCCACTTCGATCTCACCGAAGCTGTCGTGCTCTTTGCGGGTGTCGCCTTGCGATATCATGCGCGGCCAGTCTACCACCCGACTCGAGGCAACTTTTGGAACCGGCAGCCCTCTCCGCGCTCTCTCCCATCGACGGCCGTTATCGCAAGGGGGCTGACAGCTTGCGCGCCGTCTTGTCGGAAAGCGGGCTGATCCGCGAGCGTGTGCGCATCGAGGCGGCCTGGTTGCTGTCGCTGGCCGAGGCGGTCCCGCAGCTGCTGGCGCAGCCGCTGCCGCCAGCCGTGAAGCAGCTTGCCGCAATTCTCGCACTCGAGCCCGGCGACGAGGCCGCCGCGGCGGTCAAAACCATCGAGGCGCGCATCAATCACGACGTGAAGGCGGTCGAATATTTCGTGCGCGAGAAACTCGCCGCGAGCGGCGCCACACCCGCGGTGCTCGAGCTCGTCCATTTCGGCTGCACCTCCGAGGACATCAACAACCTCGCCTACGCGCGCATGCTGCGCGCGGCGCGCACCGTCCTCACTACCGATCTCGAGAAACTCATCGAGCGGCTGCGCGGTTTCGCGCACGAACACGCCGCGCTGCCGATGTTGTCGCGCACGCATGGCCAGACCGCGAGCCCCACCACGCTCGGCAAGGAATTCGCGAACGTCGTCGCCCGGTTGCGCCGCGCGCAGGCGCGGCTCGACAAGGTGGAGATCCTCGCCAAGTGGAATGGCGCGGTCGGCAACTACAACGCGCACGTCGCGGCGCTGCCCGCCGTGGACTGGCCGGCCGTGAGCCGCACCTTCATCGAATCGCAGGGCCTCGCCTGGAACGAATACTCCACGCAGATCGAGCCGCACGACTGGATCGGCGAGTACTGCGATGCGCTCGCGGGCATCAACACCATCCTCATCGATTTTTCGCGCGATACCTGGGGGTATATCTCGCTAGGCTATCTGCGCCAGCGCGCGGTCGCGGGTGAAGTCGGCTCCTCGACCATGCCGCACAAGGTCAACCCGATCGATTTCGAGAATGCCGAGGGCAATCTCGGCATCGCCAACGCCCTGCTGCATCACTTCGCGGCCAAACTACCCATCTCGCGCTGGCAGCGCGACCTCACCGATTCCACGGTGCTGCGCAACGTGGGCGTCGCGCTCGCGCACAGTCTCATCGCCTGGAACGCGCTGCAACGCGGCCTCGGCAAGATCGCCGCGGATCCGGCGCGTATTGCGCAGGACATCGAGCGCGCGTACGAGGTGCTGGGCGAGGCGCTGCAGACCGCGCTGCGCGCCGCCGGTGTGCCCAACGGCTACGAACTGCTCAAGGATTTCACCCGCGGCACGCAGGTCGACGCGGCCGCCATCGGCGCGTTCATCGACAAACTACCGCTGCCGCCGGCGGAACGCGCGCGCCTCAAGGCCCTGGCGCCGCAGCAGTATCTGGGCCTGGCCGCGCAAATGGCCCGTTCGATCTGATCGCCTAGCAGCTATCGGTTTCTCCTTATGTGGCGCCGCGCCGGTGACGCCCAAAGTGCGAACCAGCACACGTTTTGCCGCCGGATGCGCGAAAAACCCGATGAAAGCGTGACGCATTTGGCACTGAACCTGCGGCAAGCCACCTACCCTTTCGCGGGCACAGATCACAATCCGAACGGGTCTTTCAATCGGGGAGATGTCGTCGAACATGACGACCGGGGAATTCGACTTCACGAGATTTTCGCAGCGCGGTGCGGCGCCGGGCGTGGCATTGCCCGCCGAATCCAGCGCCCCTGCGGAGAATCAGGTCCGCGTCATCAGCTCGCTCGAGGAGATGCGCGCGGCCATCGACGCCGTGGCGCTCAGCGCCCAGCGACTGATGTCCATCTACACGCCGGACCTCGAGCCGGACCTGTACGACCAGAACGGTTTCCTCGAGATCGTCAAACGTTTCGTGCTGGCGCGCCGCTTCGCGAAGGTGCGCGTGTTGCTGTCCGACTCGGGCCGGCTGCTGCGCGACAACAACCGTTTCATCGCCATGGGCCGCAGGCTCACCAGCTGCATCGACATCCGCCCCGCGGTGGGCGCCGCGCGGCAACGCGCCTGCGGTTACCTGATCGCCGACGATCGCGCGATCGTCTATCGCGTACATTCGGATCGCTGGGACGGCGTCGCCGATCTCAACAATCCGCCGGTCGCCCGCCAGTACCTCGACGAATTCGATGAGATCTGGCAGGCAAGCGTGGCCGACGAAGCGTCGCGCCAGGCGATCCGCTGATCGCACTAGTTAGCGCGCGCGATCTGTCCACGATGAGCAGCAATCCCGAGGTTACGGTAGCCGCCATCGTCGAACGCGAGGGCCGCTTCCTCATCGTCGAAGAACGCGTCGCCGGCCGGCTGGTGCTCAATCAACCCGCCGGCCATCTGGAAGACGCCGAGACCCTGGTCGAAGCCGCGGTGCGCGAGGCGCGTGAAGAAACCGCGTGGCGCTTCAATCCCGAGGCGATGGTCGGCACCTACCTGTGGCGCAATCCGGATACGGGCCGCAGCTACCTGCGTTTCGCCTTCTGCGGCAGCGTCGACGACCACATGCCGCAACAGCCGCTCGACACCGGCATCGTGCGCGCCGTCTGGCTGAGCCACGAACAACTTCGGGCGCAACCGCACCGGCTGCGCTCGCCGCTGGTCCTGCGTTGCATCGACGACTACCTGCACGGCCAGCGCCAGCCGCTCGAATCCGTGGCCTGCCTCGGCCTCGATACCGCAGCGCAGATCGCCAACGTGGTGAACCTCTAGGGTGCCGGGTGGGGAAAGTGGGGAGTCCTCTCCCCACTTTCCCCACCCGGCACCATACAATCCGCGCCGTGTCCGCGCGCGCAGAAACCATCATTGTCGGCATGTCGGGCGGCGTCGATTCGGCCGTCGCGGCGTTGCTGCTCAGGCGCGCCGGCTACGACGTGCAGGGGCTGTACATGAGCAACTGGGAGGACGACGACTCCTATTGCACGGGCGCGCAGGATTTCCAGGACGCGCGCGCCTCGGCCGCAGAGCTCGGCATCCCCCTGCACCGCGTGAGCTTCGTCGAGCAATACCGGGCGCGCGTGTTCGAATATTTCCTGACCGAGTACCGCGCGGGGCGCACTCCGAACCCGGACGTGCTCTGCAATCGCGAGATCAAGTTCGGCATCTGCCTCGACTACGCGGCGCGGCTCGGCGCGCGGCGCTTCGCCACCGGCCACTACGCGCGACTCGATCTCAGCGGCACGACCCCCGTACTCCTCAAAGCACGCGACGCCGACAAGGACCAGTCCTATTTCCTGCACGCGGTATCACCCGAACATTTCGCCCGCGTGATGTTCCCACTCGGCGAGCTGACGAAACCCGAGGTGCGCGCGCTGGCGCGCGAGGCCGGCCTGCCCGTGTTCGACAAACCCGACAGCACCGGCATCTGTTTCATCGGCGAGCGGCCGTTCCGCGAATTCCTCGCGCGCTATATTCCCACCTCGCCCGGCGACATCGTCACGGAAACGGGCGAGGTCGTCGGCCGGCACCGGGGCCTCGCGTTCTACACGCTCGGCCAGCGCGGCGGGCTCGAAATCGGCGGGCGCTCCGGCGCGCGCGAAGATGCCTGGTACGTGGCCGAAAAGAATCTCGCACGCAATGAGTTGATCGCCGTACAGGGTCACGATCATCCGCTGCTCGTCAGCCGCGTGCTCACCACCGGCCCGTGCAACTGGCTGGTGCAACCCGGCGCAATCGAGTTCGATTCTCAAATCAAGGTCCGGTACCGGCAGGTCGATCAGCACTGCCACGCCACCTTGCGCACGGATGGCGCACTCGACGTGCGCTTCGCCCAGCCGCAGCGCGCGGTCACGCCCGGACAGTTCGCGGTGCTGTACGACGGGGACCGTTGCCTCGGCGGCGGCGTGATCGAGCAGACGAGGCCGCAGTAGTGCGAGTGCGATAGAATGCGCCGCTTGTTTGCAGCCCACGTCGCCAGTTTCTGTCGAAGTCGCGAGGAGAAGGATTCATGACCGGTAGTTCCAACACGTCGACGCTCAACGTCGGTTCACGCTCTTACGAATACTGGAGCTTCGCCTCGTTGCCGGCCGACAAGGTCGCCCGGCTGCCCTACTCCCTCAAGATTCTGCTCGAGAACCTGCTGCGCTACGAAGACGGTGTGAACGTCACGCGCGAGGACATCGACGCGGTGCTGGCCTGGGACGCCAAGGCGGCGCCCTCCTACGAAATCGACTTCACGCCCGCGCGAGTCATCATGCAGGACTTCACCGGCGTGCCCTGCGTCGTCGACCTCGCCGCCATGCGCGAAGCCGTGCAGAAGCTCGGCGGCGATCCGCAGCAGATCAACCCGATCAATCCCGCCGAACTCGTCATCGACCACTCCGTGCAGGTCGACAACTACGGCAGCGTCGGCGCACTCGCGGCCAACAACAAGATCGAATTCGAACGCAACGGCGAGCGCTACGCATTCCTGCGCTGGGGACAGACGGCATTCCGCAATTTCAGCGTCGTGCCGCCGAACACCGGCATCGTGCACCAGGTCAATCTCGAGTATCTCGGCCGCGTCATCTTCCCGAAGGAAGTCGACGGCAAGACGCAGGCCTATCCGGACACGGTGGTCGGCACGGATTCGCACACCACCATGATCAACGGGCTCGGCGTGCTGGGCTGGGGCGTAGGTGGCATCGAGGCCGAAGCGGCCATGTTGGGCCAACCGATCCCTATGCTCATTCCGCAGGTCATCGGCTTCAAGCTGGTGGGCGCGATGAAACCCGGCTGCACCGCCACGGACCTGGTGCTCACCGTCACCGAGATGCTGCGCAAGAAAGGCGTGGTGGACAAATTCGTCGAGTATTTCGGTGACGGCCTGGCGAACCTGCCGCTGGCCGATCGCGCCACGATCGCCAACATGGCGCCGGAATACGGCAGCACCTGCGGCATCTTCCCGATCGACGAAGAGACGATTCGTTATCTCGAATTGTCGGGCCGCCCGCCCGAGCAGCTCGCGCTGATCGAGGCGTACGCGAAGGCGCAGGGAATGTGGCGCGTCAACGGCGCGAAACCCGCCGACTACACCGACGTGATCGAGCTCGATCTGGCGACCGTCGAACCGAGCCTCGCGGGCCCGAAGCGTCCGCAGGATCGCGTGCCGCTGTCGAAGGCGCGCCCGGTGTACCAGGCGGCGCTCAAAGTGATGGCCGACGAGCGCACCAAGAAGAATCCCACCGCAACCGGCAGTGCGGAGATCCTGCTCGACGGCCAGAAGATAGAAATCCGTGACGGCGCGGTGACCATCGCCGCCATCACCAGCTGCACCAACACGTCGAATCCGTACGTACTGGTGGCGGCGGGACTGCTCGCGCGTAATGCGGCGAAGCTCGGCCTGAAGTCCAAGCCGTGGGTGAAGACCAGCCTCGCGCCGGGTTCGCGCGTGGTCACCGATTACCTGGTGAAGGCCGGGTTGTTAGCCCCGCTCGAAGCCGTGGGCTTCAACGTGGTGGGTTACGGCTGCACCACCTGCATCGGCAACTCGGGTCCGCTGAAGCCGGAGATTTCCGCGGGCATCAAGGCCGGCGACATCGTCGCCACCTCCGTGCTCTCGGGAAACCGCAATTTCGAAGGCCGCGTGCATCCCGAGATCAAGATGAATTTCCTTGCCTCGCCGCCGCTGGTGGTGGCGTACGCGCTGGCCGGCACGCTCGATGTCGATCTGCAGAGCGACGTGCTCGGCCTGGGTCCGGATGGCAAGCCCGTGCTGCTCGCCAACATCTGGCCCTCTGACAAGGAAGTCGCCGACGTGGTGAGAGCCACGATCAATTCGGACATGTTCCGCAAGAGCTACGCCAACGTGTTCACCGGCGACGCCAACTGGTCGTCGATCAAGGTGCCGGCGGGCAAGATCTACGCGTGGGAGGAAAAATCCACCTACGTGCGCAATCCGCCGTATTTCGAAGGCATGACGATGACGCCGCGCGCGGTCACGGACGTGGCCGGCGCCCGCGTGCTCGCCTTGTTAGGCGACTCGGTCACGACCGACCACATCTCGCCGGCGGGCGACATCGCGAAGACCAGTCCGGCCGCCAAGTACCTGGTGTCGCAGGGTGTGCAGCCCATCGATTTCAATTCCTACGGCGCGCGCCGCGGCAACCATGAAGTGATGATGCGCGGCACGTTCGCGAACATCCGCCTGCGCAACCTGCTCGCGCCGGGCACCGAGGGCGGCGTCACAGTGCACGTGCCCACGGGCGAGCAGATGTCCATCTTCGATGCCGCGATGCGTTACAAGCAGGAAGGCACGCCGCTGGTCATCCTCGCCGGCAAGGAATACGGCACTGGCTCGTCGCGTGACTGGGCCGCCAAGGGGACCATGTTGTTGGGCGTGCGCGCCGTGATCGCCGAGAGCTTCGAGCGCATCCACCGCTCCAACCTCATCGGCATGGGCGTGTTGCCGCTGATGTTCCCGGCCGGCAAGGGCGCGCTTTCGCTCGGCCTCACCGGCAACGAAGTGTTCGAGATCTCGGGCATCGACAACGCCGAAGCCAAGACCGTGCAGGTCGTGGCGACCCCGCCCAAAGGCACTCCGATCACCTTCGAAGCGCGCGTGCGCATCGATACGCCGAAAGAACGCGACTACTACCGCCACGGTGGCATCCTGCAGTACGTACTGCGTCAGTTGGCACGCAAGGCCGCCTGAGGGAGAAGGTGCCGGGTGGGGAAAGTGGGGAATAGCCCCACCTACACCTGGCACCACGCGCCACCTCGCGCTATTCCCCACTTTCCCCACCCGGCACCTTCTCCCTCCCCACCTTCGACCAGTCGATGCGGCGGGTCGCGAGCATCAGGATGGTCAAGACGCCGAACAGCAGCAGCGCGCCCATCAGCAGCGAATAGTCTTCGGAGCGCAGGATCCAGTAGAGCATCGCGTACAACGTCGCGAGGCCCGCTCCGGCACCGAGCGCGAGCCGCTTGCTTCGCAAGACACCGCTCAGATAGGTAGTTATCAACGCGACCAGCGCGCCGGCCGACACCCCGTACGCCAGGTCGAACTGCAGGTGCTCCGACAGCGCCAACAGCAGTAGATAGAACAGCGCCAGCGCCAAGCCGACCATCAGGTACTGCATGCCGTGGATCGCGAGCCCGCTCACGTGTTCCCACAGGAAAAACGTCAGGAACGTGATCGCGATCAGCAGCACGGCGTAGTGAACCGCGCGGTAGTTGCGCTGGTACACGTCGACCGGCTCGTAGAACGTCACGCCCACGCCGCTGCGCGCGAACGCCGTCTCCACCGCCTCGTCCTGGCTGACCGCCTTGTCGTACCACGTCTGGCCGAAGCTGCGGTTGATCTCGAGCACCGACCAGCGTGCGCTGAAGCCCTCGTCGGTCACCACCGGATCGAGCGGCGCCGGCGCGCCTTCGAACTTCGGATGCGGCCACTTGGACGTCATGGTGATGTCCGCCTTGCGCGCCAGCGGCAGAAACGTGAGCTGGCTGCTGCCGGCGAGAGTCAGCGTCATCTTGAAGGGCACGGTACCCGCCTCGCGCAACGCGACGGCCGGCACGCGCACCGAGATCCCCGCCGAGCCCGCATAACCATCCGCCGCGACCGGGGCGCTCTCGCCCGCGACCATGAGCCCATCTACCGCGCGTAACGCGCGCGATTCGGAGTTGAGCACGAGCAGCTTTGCCTCATCCCACTTCACCTCGCGCACCTGACCGGCCGTCTGGGGTTGAGTCGAGAGGAACGCGAAATCGCGGTTCACGAATTCCCCCGAGATCTGCACGTGCGCCAGGTACACCGGCGTCCGGTACAGCCCGACCTGCCGGTAACTCGGCTGCGCATCGGCGATGACGTTCAACGTGTCAGGCAACACATATAAAGTGTTGCGAAACACTTCCGTACGCTCGGTCTCCCGCCCGGCCGCCGTCTGCTCGATGAGCTTGCGCGTGGTCTCGACCGGAATCGCCAGCAACACCGCGGCCGTGGTCTGCGCGCCACCCCACGACTCCGCCACGCGCGCCGCCGCCGTCTGGCGCATTCCCACCCGCTCCCCCACCAGGTTCTCGACCTGGGCGATGGGCAGCAGCAACACGATCATGAGGAAACCGATCACCAGGACCTTGGCGAGCAGTGGCGGCAAAAACCTGAATCGGACCGACATCGTTTTCTCCCGGACGACGCTGAAACTGCCGGGAGTGTGGCGTTGCAAGGTGGCAGGACCTGCGCCGCAATTGTGATGAATCGTGGCGCAGCGCGAACTCTTGTAACATCGCGCGCCTCATGACCATCGCCTTCTTCGACCTCGACGGCACCATCACGCACCGCGACACATTGCTCCCGCTGGTGCTGCGTCTGCTCGTGCACCAGCCGCTGCGCCTGCTGCGGTTGCCGGGTGTATTGCCGGCCGCCATTCGCTTCGCGCTGGATCGCGATCGCGGCGCGCTCAAACAATCCCTGTTGCGCGTGACGCTGCGTGGCATGCGGCGCGACGTCCTCGCACGGGAGTCGGAACGATTCGTGCGCGACGTCATCGCGCATCGCTGCTTCGGCGACGCGCTGGCGAAAATCCGGCGTCATCGCGAGGCCGGTCATTTCCTCGTGCTCATGTCGGCCAGCGTCGATTTCTACGTGCCGGAGTTCGGGCGGCAGCTCGGTTTCGACCAGGTGATTTCGACGGGCGTGCGCTGGGAAGGCGAGACGTTCGACGGCACTCTCACTACCGCGAACCGGCGCGGCGAGGAAAAGGCGCGCTGCGTACGCGAGCTGCTGGCGCAGCGCGACGACTCGGAAAGCTTCGCCTACGGCAACAGCGATTCCGATCTTCCGCATCTGCAGATCGTGCGGCATGGATTGCTCGTGAATGGCTCCTCGGGCGCGCGCCGCGAGGCCGCCGCGCTCGGCGTGCAGACCGCCGAGTGGCGCTGATCGCCAGCGCCTCCAGCTTCCCGGCGCCTGTGATGCGATTCACACTTATCGACGGGTAGTGCCTCGCAGGCCACGCCTCCGGCCGCCGCATCGGACGCCAGTCACATAGACGGCGACACCCGCCACCTACGATACGGCCTTAGTCGTCCGTATCGCCTGCAAATGCCCACAACGCGGGGAAAAATCCGGTCCTTTGCCGATCGCGCGCGCCTCGCGTTCGCGACGCTGGGCGCGATTTTTTCGGTCAGCGCCGCCGCCACGCCGCCGCTCAGTGTGCAGCGTTACAGCCTCGAAGAAGGTCTCTCGCAGCAGGCCGTCAATGCCATCGTGCAGGACAGCGAAGGCTTCATGTGGTTCGGTACCGAAGACGGCCTCAACCGCTTCGACGGTTACGAATTCCGCCAGTTGCGTCATGACCGCGGCGACGCGCACACATTGCCCAACGGCTGGGTCTCTTCGCTGGTCGCGACCGAGGACGGGTTGTGGATTTCAACCGACGGCGGTGGCGTCGTGTTCCGCAACGCGCAGACCGGCCAACTCGAGCAGCCCGCGCTGCTGCGCGACGCACCCGATCTGCAGCGCGTACGCATGCTGGCGCGCGACCGGTTCGGGCGGCTGTGGATCGCGTCGCGCGACGCCGGCGTCGCCATCTACGATCCGCGCAGCGGCGCGCTCGAGCGCCTGCGGCATTCGCTCACCGAGTCGCAATCGTTGTCCGACGATGCGGTGCACACCATCCTGCATCTGCGCAGCGGCGACACGCTGATCGGAACCGCGAGCGGACTCGATCGTTCCTCAGCCGCGAATCTCGATGTCACCCGACTCAGGCTGCCGCCCGAACTGAGCCCGCCGGGTGAGCCGCTGCGGGTGCGCGCGTTGGCCGAAGCGCCCGATGGCATGGTCTGGGTCGGCACCGATGCGGGCCTCGGCCGTTACGACCCGCGCGGTGAGCGCTGGCGCGTATTTCGCGAGAACCGGACCAGCCCGACCGGCCTGCCAGGCAACCGCGTGCAGGCATTACTCTTCGACAGCCAGGGACGCCTGTGGATCGGATTGATCGAAGGACTCGCCTGGTTCGACTCAGCGACGGAAACCTTCGCGACTTACCACCGCGACGACGCCGAGCTCAGGTCGCTGCCCGACGATTACATCGTCTCGCTGTTCGAGGATCGCGGTGGCAGCCTGTGGATAGGCACCAAGACCGGCGGACTCGCGAAGTGGAATCCGCGCACCTGGTCGTTCGGCCACTTCCGCGCCAGCTCCGACGAAGGATTCACCGACCGCAACATCACCTCGTTCGCCGAAGACAGGCTGGGCCGGCTGTGGATCGGCACGTTCGGCAGCGGCATCAACCTGCTCGACCGCCAAACCTCGCGGGTGACGCCGGTGCGCCACTCGAACGCGCGCACGTCGCTGAGTGATGACCGCGTCATGGCCTTGCTCGAAGGCAGCGGCGGCGAGGTCTGGGTCGGCACGATGGGCGGCGGCCTCAATCGTTTCGATGCGCAGACCTTGAAGGCCGAAGTGTTTGAGCACGACCCCGGCGTTCCCACGTCGCTCGCCGCTGCAGGCGTCATGAGCCTGATCGAGGTCGACAGACAGGTGTGGGTGGGGACATTCGGCGGCGGCATCTCGCGCTTCGATGCGCGCACGCGCCGCTTCGACAGCCTGCGGCCCGGCCCCGAGGATGGCTTGCACCTGTCGAACGGCCGCATCACGGCGCTGGCCCGCGATCGCAGCGGTCACGTGTGGATAGGCACGGATGGCGGCGGTCTCAATGTCTGGGATCACAAGACCCGCCGGCTCTACTACTACAAGCGCGACGCCCGGCAACTCGACTCGCTGAGCGCCGACTCCATCTATTCGATCCTGGTCGACGACGCGGGCAACGTCTGGATCGGCACGCGCGGCGGCGGCCTCGATCGCGTGCTCGATCCGGCGGAAGGCCCGGCCGACCTGCGTTTCGTCAATTTCTCCGAATCGCAGGGGCTGCCTAACAACACCGTCTACGGGTTGCGGGCCGACGGCACCGGCAACATCTGGATCAGCACCAACTTCGGCCTGGCGCGCCTCGATCCGCGCAGCGGCGCGATCCAGCGTTTTCACCGGCTGCACGGCCTGCAAGGCGAGGAATTCAACTTCGGCGCGCACTACCGCGATCGCAGCGGCAAGCTGTTCTTCGGCGGTGCGGCCGGCTTCAACGCCTTCTACCCGGAAGTGCTCGAGTTCAACGAGCGCCCGCCTCGCGTCGTATTGACCCAGCTCCTCAAGCTCAATGCCCCCGGCGTCGCCGGCATTCCCGAGGAGCGCATCGGGCGGCTGACGCTGGGTCACAAGGAAGACGTCGTCACGCTCAAGTTCGCGGCGCTCGACTACGCCGACCCGAAGGCGAACCGCTACGAATACAAGCTCGATGGCTTCGACGACGACTGGGTACACGCCGACGAACGGCGTGCCGCCACCTATACCAACCTGCCCGGCGGCAAGTACGTGTTCCGCGTGCGCGCCAGCAACAGCGACGGCGTGTGGAGCACCGAGGACCTCGCGCTGCCGATCGACGTGTCGCCATCACCCTGGGCATCGCTGTGGGCATACGCGGGTTATACGGCCATCGCCGCGCTGCTGTTGCTGGCCGTGTGGTATGGACAACAGCGCCGCATCGCAGGTGCGGCCGACCAGCGCCTGGAGCTCGAGCAGCAGGTCAGTGATCGCACCTACGAATTGGCCGAACGCAATCGCGAGCTCGAAGAAGCCAACCGCAAACTCGAGATGGCGAGTTCCACCGACACACTCACCGGGCTTGGCAACCGCCGCTACCTGATGGAGCAGTTCCCGCGCCTGCTCAAGGAAAAACGCGTGGATCACGGCCTCGCCATCATGATCATCGATCTCGATGCGCTCAAACCCATCAACGACCAGTACGGTCACGCCGCCGGCGACGAAGTGATCGTGGAGATCGCGAAGACGCTGCGCCAGGCCATCCGTCCCGAGGACATCCTGGTGCGCTGGGGCGGCGATGAATTCGTGATCGTCGCGCAGGCGCAGCACGTCGAACAAACCACCATGCTGGCCGAACGCGTGCGCGAACGGATCGCCAAGCTGAAATGCGTGTTGCCGCGCGGCGCCGTGGTACGCACCAGCTGCTCGATCGGCTTCACCTGCCTGCCCTTCGTGCCCGGCAAACCCGACGCGGTCAGCTGGGAGCATGCGATCAAGATCGCCGACCTCGCCCTGTATCGCGCCAAGCGCGGCCGCAATGCCTGGCGCGGCTGGTTCGGCACCGAGTTGATCGCCGGGCTGCAGTCGGCCGGACTGCACTCAGTCATAGCGGCGGTGGAATCGAACGTGGACGGCTTGATCGCCAGTGGCGCGATCATCGAACAATCATCGACGCGCGGCAGCGACGACACCGTCAATGCGCTGCGCGTCCTGCGCGAAGTGCGTTGACCGAGGCAGGCATGGACAGCGACATCGCACGATCTCTTCCCGACCTCGCGCTCATCGTGCGCCGCGACGGCGTCATCCTTTCCTGCGTCGGCGGCAACGCGGTGCGCGGGCTGCATGCGCCGGAAGATGAAATCCCGGGGCGCAACGTCGCCGACCTGTTCCCCGAATCCATCGCCAGCCACCTGTTGCAGACCGTGCGCCGCATCCTCAAGACGCGCAAGCCCGCGCAGCAGCGCTACCAGGAAGGCGAGCTCGCGCTCGAGATGCGCTTCCAGGTGCAGGGCTTCGACCGCGCGCTGGTCGTCTGCCGCGACCTCGGCGCCGGGGTCTCCTCGAATGACTCGGGCCTCTATCCCAGTGCCGATGGCAGTGCCGGTGGCGAAACCGCAGGCGTCATGCTTGCGCACCGCGACGGCTTGGAAAAATCGCTGCGCATGGCGCTCGACATGGCCGCGTTGCGCGAAGACACCGTCGGCGTCGTGCTGATTCACATCGGCGGCTACGCGACCTATCAACATGTGTTCGACTCCGCGCTGGCCAATCGGCTGCTCGAATCCGCCGTGAGGGTGATCGCGGAAAACCTGCCCGAAGCGCGTTCGAGCCTGCCGCGCGTGGCGCGTATCTCGGATGACGTGATCGGCGTGGTGCTCAGCGACATCCGCTCGCGCGCGGACGCCGATGTCGCCGTGGAAACCATCATCAAGTCTTTGCAGCACCCCGTCTATATCGACGGCCAGGTGTTCCAGCTCGCGCCCCAGGCGGGTGTCACGCTCTCCGGCACCGATGGCGACCGGGCCATCGAACTGATCGAACGCGCACTGACCACGCTCGACTCGGGCCGCCGCGCCGGCGCGGACCGCGCCATCACCTTCTATTCGGACACGTTGCGCCTGGCGTCGCTCACGCGCCTCGACTGGAGCCAGGAACTCACGCGGGCGATCGAGAAGGACGAACTCGAGCTGCACTATCAGCCGCGGTATCTGCTCGCGACCCGCGAGATCGTCGCGGTGGAAGCCTTCCTGCGTTGGCCGCACAAGATACGAGGCATGGTGCCCACCTCCGAATTCCTGCCGATCGCCGAGCTCTCCGGTCTTTCGGTGCAGCTCGGCCGCTGGGTGCTGCGCCGCGCCTGCCGCGATCTCGCTACACTTTCCGAGCGCGGCTTCCCGAAGCTGCGCCTGTCGGTGAACGTCGGCCGTCAGTACCTGTCCGCCGAGAGCCTCGCCGAGGACGTCGCCAATTCCGCCAGGGAAGCCGGCATCGAACCCGCGCAGCTCGATCTCGAGATCACCGAACAGATGTTGTCGACCGGCCGCAATGGCTTGGCGGCGCTGCACCAGTTGCGCGGCCAGGGCGTGCGCGTGTTGATCGACGATTTCGGCACCGGCTACGTGTCGCTCGGCAAGCTGCGCAATTCGCCACTCGACGGCATCATGATCGACCGCTCGTTCGTCGAGGAGGTCGGCCACGATCACGAGGCGCGTGCGGTGTGCCGCGCGGCGATCGCACTAGGCCTCGCCTTCGGTCTGCGCGTCGTCGCCGAAGGCATCGAGACGGAAGCGCAGGCGCAATTCCTGGTCGCCGAGCAGTGCCACGAAGGTCAGGGGCACCTGTTCTGCGCCGCGACGCCGCTCGCGAGCTTGTTGGACAGAATATTGCCGGGCGCGAAGGATGCGCCGGGTTCTGTCACACGCGCGGCCGCGCGCTGACTTAAAGCGCGGATTTAACCGGCCCTTATCGGAGGCGGGTCACACTTTGCCCGCCGGCGGCGTCACGCACGCACGCTCGGAAATTGCCCTTCCCGCCTCTAATGACCGGCGTTCGCGACAGCGCGCCGGGTCCACTTACGAGGCGATGTTCCGATGATGGCAGGTGTTCGCAAGACAGCCGCTCGAGTCCTGGGAGCGGTTCCCCTGGTGTTGCTGGTGTCGTGCTCCGCGGCGCCTTCCAGCACTCCGGCGGCGGGCGCAAACCCCGCCAGCGCGAAGCACAGCTACATCGTCGAAGCCGTCGACACCGACACTGCGGCGCAGGCCGTCGTGGCCGCTGGAGGCGAAGTCGTTTCGCGCCTCGGCGTCATCGATGCGGTGGAAGCCAGCCTCTCGGACGCCGAACACGCAACGGTGCTCAAAGCGGAGGGTATCAAGCAGATCACCACCAACGACGTCGTCACGACGCAGGCCGCGGCGGGGGTACGCGACAACTTCGAAACCAGCTCGCTGGCCAACAACGACGGCACGCATCGCTGGTACGGCGACTGGGTCGAGCAGAACGACAACAACTCTCCTTACGACGGCAGGATTTCGATCGGCTGGACGGACAAGAACGGCAAACGGCTCATTCTCTCGGGGAGTGCGTCCATCTACCGCCGCGCGGCGACGCCGTCGAGCTCGCCTGCCGTGACGCTCAAACTCAAGAGCGCGCGTTTCGGCCTCCGGGCCGGCGAATACGTTTCCGTGCAGGCGAGCGGCAATGGCGGCGCGAGCTGGACGGAGGTCGGCCGCTTCGCAGGCCCCGCCAGCGACTCCGCATTCATCAGCCACAGCTACAACATCACCGCGTTTCGCGGCCGCAATACCGCGGTGCGTTTCGCCGCATCGATGAACGGCGCGTTCGGCTCCGACTACGTGAGCATCGACGATGTGGAAATCGCCTACACCACCACGTTCGACGCGGGCGATCCTGAACCCGTCGATGTGAACGCGCGCGACCTGCACAACGCGGGGCTGCGCGGCCGGGATGTGGGCGTCGCGATCATCGACACCGGCTACTGGAAACTCGATTCGCTCGACCGCGATTCGGCCGGCAACCCGCGCGTCGCCGCGCAGTACGACGCGATCCGCGGCGTGCTCGACACTTCGTGGTCCTCGATCTCGACCGATACCACCGGTCACGGCACCCACGTCACCAGCCTCATCGCCAGCAGCCGCAGGGACGGCGCCAACCGTTACTTCGGTGTCGCGCCGGATGCGCGCATCGTTTCGGTGAAGGCGTTCGGCGAGGACGGCACCAGCACCTACGCCACGGTGATCCGCGGCATCGACTGGGTGATCACCAACAAGAATTCTTTCGGGATCAAGGTACTGAATTTATCGCTAGGGGCCCCGGCGCGTTCGCGCTATTGGGACGATCCGCTTAATAAAGCCGTGATGCGCGCGTGGCAATCCGGCATTGTCGTAGTCGTGTCAGCGGGCAATAGCGGACCGCTGCCGCAGACCGTGGGCGTACCGGGAAATGTCCCCTACGTCATCACGGTCGGCGCGATGACCGACAGCTACACCGATTCGGCGCGGGACGATCGTCTCGCCTCCTTTTCCTCGACGGGGCCTACCTACGAGGGCTTCGTGAAACCCGACCTCGTTGCACCGGGTGGCCATGTGTGGGGCTTCATGGCGACCTACATGAAGATCGCCGTCGACCATCCGACTTATATGAACAGCGCGGATTTCTTCACCATGTCCGGCACGTCGCAGGCGGCCGCTGCCGTGTCGGGGGTTGCCGCGCTCGTGATCGCGCAGAATCCGGGGCTCACTCCCGATCAGGTGAAGTGCCGCATCATCGCGAGCGGCCGGCCGGCGGTGAAACTCAACGGTTCGCTCGCCTACAGCGTGCTGCAGCAGGGCACGGGGCTCGTCGACGCCAGGGCTGCCGTCTACGGCACGAACAATCATTGCGCCAACGTCGGTTTGAATATCGACGCGGACCTGAGCGGCGCGCAACATTTCAAGGGCCGCGTCACGCAGACCGCGGATGGCACATTCAAGGTGACGAGCCCCAACGGCTTTCTCTGGGACCAGGGTTATCTGTGGGACCAGGGGTACCTGTGGAGCCAGGGCTATCTGTGGCCGCAGGGATACCTGTGGCCACAAGGCTTCCTCTGGAGCCAGGCGCAAAACTACAGCGCCGACATCAAGTGGACCGATGGCTATCCGAGCGTGATCGGCACGAGCGTCGGAACCGCGGCCTCGATGTCCGTGAACAGCTGGGTTGCTCCGGAGTAAGCAAGTGGTGCCGGGGTGCAATTCTCGTAATTGATCAAGCGTACGTGCACGTAGTGACGCCGACTCAATTACGAGAATTGCACCCCGGCACCACTTCCGCGGCACCACTTCCGGCACCACTCACATCGACGTGCGCACCTGCCACAGCTCCGGGAAGAACTTGAGCTCCAGCGCCTTCGCCAGATACGAAACACCGCCGGTACCGCCGGTACCCGGCTTGTAGCCGATCACGCGTTCGACGGTTTTCAGATGATGAAACCGCCACAGCTGGAATTTCTGGTCGAGATCGACGAGCCGCTCGGCCATCTCGTACAGGTCCCAGTCCTTCTCCGCGTTGTGATACACGCCGAGCCAGGCCGCCGTGACCGCCTTCGACGGCGTGTAAGGCTCGGAGAAATCGCGTTCGATCAATTCCTCGGGAATGCCGTAACCGCGGCGTGACAGCAGGCGCAACACTTCGTCGTAGATGGACGGCGCATTCAACGCGCGTTCCAGCTTTTCGTAGCCGGCGGCGTCGCGCTTGTGGACCGCGATCACGTCGCGGTTCTTGTTGCCGAGCTGAAATTCCAGCACCCGGTACTGCAACGACTGGAATCCGGAGGACCGCCCGAGCGTATTGCGAAACGACGAATACTCGAACGGCGTCAAGGTCGACAACACGCTCCACGCCCCTAACAACTCCTCCTGCAGCCGCGAGATGCGCGCCAGCATCTTGAACGACGGATCGAGGTTGTCGCGCCGCACGCATTCGAACACATGCGACAATTCGTGCAGGAACAGCCGCATCCACAGCTCCGACACCTGGTGCACGACGATGAACAACATCTCGTCCTGCTCGATGGAATTCGGTTTCTGCGCGTCGAGCAGCTTGTCGAGCTGCAGGTATTCGCCATAGGACTGCGACGTGCCGAGGTCCCAATGGACGCCCTCGGTCTTGAGATCCACACGGTGCGGAATTTCTTTGTCTTCGTTCGTCATGTATCGGAAAACACCCAGCGTGGCACGTGGCGCCAACCTTGCACCAGTTCGCCGTCGAGCGCGCGCCAGTCCGCGCAATTACCTTCCACCGCCTGCCAGAAGCGCGCCGAATGGTTCATGTGCCTGACGTGGGTGAGTTCGTGCACCACCAGATAGTCCACCACGGCCGGCCGCTGGAACAACAGGCAGGCGTTGAGGCTGATGGTACCGCGCACCGAACAGCTGCCCCAGCGCGAACGCTGCCGGCGGATCGACACGTGGGCGTACGGAATGCCGGTGGTGGCCGACAGCGCTGCCACGCGCGGCGTCAATCGGGGCCGCGCCGCGCGCAGCAACCAGGCCCGCATCGCCTTGCGCATGGCGCTCGGCGTGCCCGCCCCCGTGACGCTCAAAACGCGCCCCGACGCGTCGCCGCGTTCGACCACCCGCAGCGCTCCGCTGCCTCCCGCGACCTGTAACCGCCAGGTTTCGCCGGTCGCCACGAATTCGATGGCCGGCGGCGGAAACACCTGCGGCGCCGGCCGGTTGCGCAATGCCTGCGTACGTTTGGCGTCGATCCATTCCCGGTGCGCCGAAATGAATTCCTGCACGTCGCGCGGCCGCGCACGTGGCGGCACCACGACTTCGACACGAGCATCGGGATACACGCGCAGCGACAACCGGCGCGCACGCGCGCTGGCGCGGATCAGGGGGATGAGCGGACTGCCCGCGGTTTGTCCGCCGTCATCACCGTCCGGAAAAGCCAGCTCGAATTGGGGACTGTCCCCTTTTCTCTCCCGGTCGTTCACGCCACTCATAATCTGGCCGCGAGCGTAACGCCTTCGCGAATCGCGCGCTCGGCATCGAGCTCCGCCGCCAGCAGCGCGCCGCCGATCACGTGTGCCTTGCGGCCGGCCGCTGCCAGCTCGGCCGCCAGATGATTCACCGGATCCTGCCCGGCGCAGATGACCACGTGATCGACCGCGAGCAATTCCGGCCCCTTCTCCGTCGCGATGTGCAGCCCCGCATCGTCGATGCGCCGGTAACTCACGCCGTTGCGCATGATCACGCCGCGCGCCTTGAGCGCCGAGCGGTGGATCCAGCCGGTGGTCTTGCCCAGTGTCAGCCCCAGCTTCGTTTCCTTGCGCTGCAGTAGATAGACCAGGCGCGGCGCGCGCACCGGCTGGCGGGGTACGAGGCCGCCGCGCGCCGTCAAGGTGCGATCGATACCCCACTCGGCGAAGTAGTCGTCCTCGGGGCGATGCGTGAGGAAGGTGGCGACGTCGAAGCCGATACCACCCGCGCCGATGATGGCCACCTTCTCTCCCGCCACACGCGCGCCCGACAACAGGTCGGGATAGGAGATGACCTTGGGATGATCGATGCCGTCGATCGCGGGCATCCGCGCCGAGACGCCGCTCGATACGACGATCTCGTCGAAATTGTCTTGCGCCAGCGTGGCCGCATCGGCGACGGCGTTCAGCTCGAGCCGCACGTGTGTCAGCTCGATGCGGCGCGCGAAATAACGCAGCGTGTCGTGAAAATCCTCCTTGCCCGGAACCTCGCGCGCATAACGGAACTGGCCGCCGATCTCGGCAGCGCGTTCGAACAGCGTGACGCGATGACCGCGTTGCGCCAGCGTCGTCGCGCAGGCGAGACCCGCCGGACCCGCACCGACCACGGCGATGCGCTTCGCCTGGCTCGTCTGCGTGATCAACAGCTCGGTTTCGTACGCCGCCTGCGGATTCACCAGGCAGGTGGCGCGCGCGCCTTCGAACACCTTGTCGAGGCATCCCTGGTTGCAGGCGATGCAGGTGTTGATCTCGTCTTCGCGGCCCTCCGCGGCCTTGCGCGGAAGTTCCGGGTCTGCGAGCAACGGCCGCGCCATGGAAACCAGGTCCGCCGCGCCGCTCGCCAGCAGCGCCTCGGCGCCGTCCGGGGCATTGAAGCGATTCGTCGCGATCACCGGCAGGCGCGTCGCGGCTTTGATGCGCGCCGACACCCAGCCGAATGCGCCGCGCGGCACGACGCCCGCGATGGTCGGCACGCGCGCCTCGTGCCAGCCGATGCCGGTGTTGAGCATGCTGGCGCCCGCGGCTTCCATCTGCGACGCCACCCACTCGACTTCGGCGCCGGTGCAGCCGCCTTCGACCAGGTCGAGGCCCGACAGCCGGAAGATGATGATGAAGTCGCGGCCGACGGCGGCGCGTGTCTGCCTAACCACTTCGAGCGCGAGGCGCGCGCGGTTCTCGAGGCTGCCGCCCCACTCGTCCGTGCGCGTGTTGGTGCGCGGCGCGAGGAACTCGTTGATGAAGTAGCCTTCGGATCCCATGATCTCGACGCCGTCGTAGCCGGCCTCCTGCGCGAGGCTCGCGCAGGTGACGAAGTCGTCGATCTGGTCGTACACACCGTCCGCGGACAACTCGCGCGGCTTGAAGCGATTGATCGGCGCACGCAGCGCGCTGGGCGCGACGGGAAACGGATGGTAGCCGTAGCGGCCCGTGTGCAGGATCTGCATGCAGATCTTGCCGCCCTCGTTGTGCACGGCTTCCGTCACGAGGCGGTGCCGCGCGACTTCACGCTTGTCTGAGAGTTTGCCCGCGAAGGGTTTGGTCCAGCCGGCACGGTTCGGCGCGATGCCACCGCTCACCAACAGCCCCGCGCCGCCGCGGGCGCGCGCGGCAAAATAAGCCGCCAGTTTCGGAAAATCGCGCGCACGGTCTTCGAGACCCGTGTGCATCGATCCCATGACGATGCGATTGGCCAGACGCGTGAAGCCCAGGTCGAGCGGCGCAAACAAGCGCCCGTATCTCATGGGACCGGAGTGTAGCGGCCTAACGGGTTATTTTCGCCATGAGGTTGCGGGCGAACGCGTAGTCGGGCGCGATCAGCAACGATCGTTCGAGCGCCTCGCGCGCGCCCACCACGTCGCGCTGTTCGTACAAGGCACGCCCGAGAAACGCATAGGCTTCGGCCGCGCCCCATTCGGGAATCGTCGACGCCCCGGCGCGCGCGGTTTCGAACATCTGCGTGACGGCACGCAGCTTCTTCAATGCCGCGGCCTTCTCGGCGGCGTCCTTGCCGGCGCGATCGAAGGCGGCCAGCGCCTCGACCAGCCGCACGCGCGGATTCTTCGGTTCGAGCTTCACGGCCTCGTCGATGCGCGAGCCGATTCGGCCGCCGCCAAACGGCAGCGAACTCATCTCACGTCCGGCCAGTGTGCACGCGGTCGCCAACGCGTAATCTTCGGCGCGCTGGCGCCGCCCTTCGTCGGACTCATCGAGGCCCAGCGGTACCTTGGGCAAGGCATCGACCGCGTGGTCGATCTCGTCGCCGCAGTCGTCGATGGCGTGCTTCGCCTGCGACTTCTGCGTGGTGATCAGCACCTGCGCGATGCGGTAGTGAGTCAGGGCGCGAAAATACGCACGTGTGCTCAGGTCGGCGGCGCCGCCTTCCTCGCCTTCAACCGGCTTGGGCTTGAGCGCGGCGAGCATGGCATTCAACGCGCGCGCGTCGTTGGTGTAGTACGCGTACTGGATGCGTCCTTCGACGTCGGCCCAATCTACCGGCCCGCCCTGCGCCAGCGCGCACGGCACAATCGCGGCCGACAGCGTTATCGCCGAGCCAACCCCGAGAACCCCTGCCCGGCACCACTTTCGGATCACAACTCTCGCAGACCTGCGGTGATGGGCAGCCGTGCCGCCCGGATGCCCGGCAGGATACCTGCAATGAAGCACAGGATCAGCCCGTACATGATGCCGAGCAGCATGAGCCCGGGCGTCACGGTGAATGCAAACGTCATCTGGCTGAACGACGCCCAGTTCATGGTGGAACTGCTCATTCCGTTCAGCGTCAGGTACGCGAGAAGACCGCCGATGAGGCCACCCACGGCGCCGAGGATCATCGCTTCGACCAGCACGGACACGACCACGGGGAACCCGCCGAAGCCCAGCGCGCGCAGCGTCGCGATCTCGCGCACACGCGTCGCGACGGCGTTGTAGAGCGTGTTCAACGCGGCGAACAATGCCGCGACGCCCATCATGATCGCGAGCGCGACGCCGACCGTGGTGATGATGGTCGACATCAACTTCTGCTGATCGGCGTAGAACGCCCGCTCCGACTGCACACCGACGCGCACGCGCGGATCCTTGCTGAGCGCGTCCTTAAGCGTCTTGAGCGACGCCGCGTCGTTCAACTTGGCGCGGATCGACTGAAAGCTGTTGCCGCGCCGCCAGGCCTGCTGCACGACGCGCGTGTCGCCCCAGGCCTCGGACTCGGCGATGCCGCCGCCATCGGTGTAGCGCCCGACGACGGTCCAGTCGGTGTTGCCCCAGCGCGCTTTTTTGCCCACTTCGAGCCCTTCGTACTGCTTGACCACGCCGTCGCCAACCACGATCTCGTTGGTGCCTTCCCGGAACATGCGGCCTTCGACCAGCTTGAAACTCTTGCGCACCTTGGGCGCCATCTCGCTGACCCCACGCAGCGGCAGATTGGTGCTCGCGTCCTTGCCACGCATTCGGCCATCGACCAGCACGTACAACTCGGGCGACATGATGGGCTTGTTCTGCGCATCGCGTTTGATGCCCGGCGCGTCGCTGACCACCGTGACGGTGTCGACGCCGTAGCCGCCCGACAACTCGTTGGAAGAGCCCGCGCGCATGATGATCGCCACGTCTTCGGAGCCGGAGCCTTCCAGCGCGACCTTGAACCCCGCGGCGATCGACAACAACGCCACCAGCACCAGCGTGACGCCGCCGATGCCGAGCACCGCCACCAGCGAGGACGACCAGCGCTCGGGAATGTTGCGCAGGTTCATGCCGGTCACGGCGGCGATCTGTGAAAAGGTGTTAGCCATTGCGAATCCTCAAGTGCGACGCAGCGCGTCGACGATCTTCAAACGCATCGCCGTCAGCGCCGGCCACATGCCGGTCACGAGACCGAAGGCCAGCATCAACGACCCACCTACCAGGAATGTCGCGGCGCCGATCTCGAAGACGGGGAAGTAATCCTTGATCCCTTCTCCGAGCGCGTTGGCGAATACCCACGCGAGTCCGAGGCCCGCAAGCCCGCCGGTGAAAGTCAGGAACAACGACTCGAGCAGCACGAGTCCGAGAATCGACTGGCCGCTGAAGCCCAGCGTCTTCAACACGCCGATCTCGTTGGTGCGTTCGCGCACCGACTGCGCCATCGTGTTCGCGGTGACCAGCAGCATGGTGAAGAACACCGCCGACGTCACCGACACGAGGATCAGGCCGATGTTGCCCACCTGGTCGAGGAACTGCTTGATGAACACGCGTTCGGTGGCGGTCTTCGTCTCGTTCGACGAATTGGCGAACATCGTGTCGATGCGATTCGCGACCTTTTCTGAATCGTCGGGATTGGCCACCTTGATGACCATCCACCCGACCATGTCCTTGCCGAACTGCAGCGATTCATTGAAGTAGTCGTACTGGAACATCGCGCTGCGCTTGTCCCAGCCCGAACCCGACACGGTGTAGATGCCGACGATGTTGAACTGCCAGACATCGGTGCCATCCGTCTTGCGCCAGATCTCCGAACGCAGCGGAATCCGCTGCCCGACCTTCCAGCCGTACTGATCGGCGAGCGCCTGCCCGATGACGATGGCCTGACGGTCGTTCTTCCACGCGGCCAACTCTTCGGGTTTGAGATGCACCTCCGGGTACACCTTCATGAACTCGTCGGGATCCGTCGCCTGCACCTGGATCTGCTGCTTGCTGTCCTTGAACACGCCGCCGAACCAGTTGAACGGCGCCACCGCCAGCACACCCGGCACCGCTTTCACTTTCTCGAAGTGCGAGCGCGGATTGGACACCGTGATGTTGACCTTGCTCTGGAGCATCAGGCGATCGGCGCCGGCCAGATTGATGGCCTGCGACAGGCTCGTGCGTAGCGCGTCGAGCATGCCGAACATCAGGAACGCCAGCAGGATCGAGATGAACGTGAATACCAGGCGCAGTTTCCGGCGCCGCAGATTGGCCCAGACCAGCGGCAGCCAGCGGAACATTACTTCGTCTCCCGCTCGAGCCGGCCTTTCTCCAGGTGCAGCGTGCGATTGGCGCGTTCGGCGGCGCGCGGATCGTGCGTCACCATGACGATGGTCTTGCCGTGTTGTTTGTTGAGCGCCTGCAGCAGGTCGAGGATTTCATCGCCCGACTTGCGGTCGAGATCGCCGGTCGGCTCGTCGCAGAGCAGCAGCGTCGGGTCGGTGACGATGGCGCGCGCGATGCCCACGCGCTGCTCCTGGCCGCCCGACAATTCGCGCGGCTTGTGTTTCATGCGATCGCCCAGGCCCACCAGCGTCAGCGCCGTGTGTACGCGCTTGAGGCGATCGGCGCGGCCGAGTTTGGTCAGCAGCAGCGGCAGCTCGACGTTGCGTTCGGCGGTCAGCACCGGCAGCAGGTTGTACATCTGGAACACGAAGCCGACGTTGTCGGCGCGCCAGTCACCGAGCCGCGAATCCGATAGTTTGTCGATCGACTGGCCGTCGACTTCGATGGTGCCCGTGCTGGGGCGATCGAGGCCGCCGAGCAGGTTCAGCAACGTGGTCTTCCCCGAGCCCGAGGGACCCATGAGCGCGACGAAATCGCCGCGGGGAAGATCGAGATCGAGCTTCTCGAGCACCGGCACGATCTCGCTGCCGCGCTGATACTGCTTGGCGACCCCGCGCAGGCGCGCGACCACCGGATCCGTTTTTCCGACAACCTGTTCCACTGCAGACATGCTGATTTCCTCGGCTGAATTGACCTGACTGGATCGCGCTCTAACTATTGCCTTCGGTCACCTTGATCTTGCCGCCGTCCTCGAGCCCCGCGACCACGGGTGAAACCAGTTCGTCGCCGGAGTTCACACCGGCGCGCACTTCGATCGTGCCGTCGCTCTCCGGGCCGAGTGTGACGGCGCGGCGCTCGACGCGTTCGTCGCTTACCACCCAGACGTATGCATCGCCGTTGGCGCGCTGGACCGCAACCGACGGCACGCGGATGCGCGGACCGGTATTCGCCACCACTTCGGGCGGCGGCTGATCGTCGAGGAACCGCACCTTGATGCCCATGTCGGGCAGGATCTGCGGCTCGAGCTTGTCGAAGGCGATGCGCACACGCACCGTCGCCTTGGTGCGATCGGCGGTGGGCACGATGTTGATCACGTGCGCCGCGAGCGGCGCGTCGGGATACGCATCGAGCGTGGCCTCGACCCGCTGATTGCTCTTGACGCGATTGATGTACGCCTCGTTGACGTCCACTTCCACTTCGCGGGAATCCATGTCGACAATGGTCGCAATGCCGGTGCGCGTGAAACCGCCACCGGCCGACAACGGCGAGATCATCTCGCCCGGCTGCGCATCCTTCGAGATCACCACGCCGGCGAATGGCGCGCGCACGTTCAAATCGTCGAAGTCGAGCCTGCGCATCGCGAGCTGGCTTTCCGACACCTTCACCTGCGCCTTCGACGCTTCGAGGCGCGCCTGCAACGCGTTGTATTCGGCGCGCGTCGTGTCGAGCGCGGTCTGGCTGACGAGCTGCTGCTTCACCAGCGATTCGTTGCGCTCGAGATTGCGCTTCGCCTCCGCCATGCGGACTTCGATCTCGGTGAGATTGCGGCGCGAGGCGTCGAGCTCGCGCTCGGACATCGTCAGAATCGTGCGGCTGTTGACGGGATCGAGGCGCGCGAGCACCTGGTCCTTCGCCACTTCCATGCCTTCCTCGACGTAGATCTCGAGCACCTTGCCCGTGACCTTGGACGACACGGTCGACATGCGGCGCGCGACGACGTAGCCAGACGCGTTCAACACGGAGTTTCCCAGACTCGGGCCAGAGCTGTCGGCTTCGGCGGTGAACGTGGTGACTTCGATGGTCTTGCCACCGAGCCAGAACCACAGGCCGGCCGCGGCGCCGAGCAACGCGACAACGGCGACACTTATATAAGCGATCCTGCGGCCGTTGCCCCCGCCCGTATCGACCACGGAGCGATCGATACGCAGGGATCCGAGGGATTCTGAGTCGAGCGGCATGCGTTGTTAAGTTCCTGAAATTATTGGGCCGGGTCCGACAGGCGTGGAGATTAAAGGAATTCTTTCGAGGGCACATCTGTGATCTGTCATGTCGATGAGGTGAGACTCGTACCGCGCCGGCCCATCCAGTCATGGACGATCGGGAACACTGGAAATCGACACCGCTCTAGAATCCGCGCACTTTGTTTGCGCACATGACGACAGAAGATGCAAACACATGACTAACCGTTGGGACGCCCTCGACGTATTTCGCGGCCTGACTATCGTCGCGATGCTGCTCAACCTGAGCCCGGGCTCCTGGGAGCACCATTACGCCTGGCTGGTGCATGCGAAATGGGAAGGCTGGACGCTGATCGACATGGTCGCGCCGGCATTCCTGTTCTTCATCGGCGCGGCGTTGCCGTTGTCGTTCACGCGGCGTGCGGAGCAAGGCGCGACGCGCGCGGCACTGCTACAGCATGTCGTCTGGCGCGGACTGATCCTCGTCGCCATCGGCTTCTTCCTCAATCTCTATCCGAAGTTCGACTTCGCGACGGTCCGCATCCCGAGCGTGTTGTCTCGCATCGGCCTGTGTTACCTGCTAGCCGGTAGTTTCATCGTGCTGACGGCGCGATTCCGGAACGGCACACTCGCGCTGCGCCCGGCGCTGATCGCCGGCGTCGCCGCGTTCATCCTGGTTTCCTACTGGGCGCTGTTGTACTTCGTGCCCGTGCCCGGCTTTGGCGCGCCGCGCTTCGACCCGGTGGGTAGTTGGCCCGCGGTCATCGACCGTGCCGTCATCGGCGTCGCGCACTTCTTTCCCTACTGGCCGGTCGACGGGAAGGTGGTCTTCGATCCCGAAGGAATCCTTTCCACTTGGCCGGCCTGCTTCAACATCCTGCTCGGCGCGCTGGCCGGCATTGCATATCGGCGCGGCACGGCAAGACAGCCGGCGCTAACGGCGATCGGCGCGGGCGCACTGCTGATCGCCCTCGCCTACGCGTTGCTAGGCATCTGCCTCATGGTCAAGAACCTCTGGACCAGCACATTCGCACTGTTCAGCGGCGGCTTTTGCCTGGTGCTGCTCGGCGTCCTCATGGCCGTGTCGCGACTCGGCGGTGTACGGCAGGCGCTGGCACCCGCACGGATCTTCGGCGAGAACCCGCTTCTGGCGTACATCCTGGTATTCCTCGCCGCGCCGCTCGTCGACGGCAATTTCTTCGGCACCGCCGAGGCGCCGCAATCGCTGCGCGGCGCGGGTCAGGCGTGGTTCTCGCAATTCTTCGAACCGCGTGCCGCTTCCCTTGCGTTCGGAGTCTGCGCAGTCGCCGCAATATTCGTCGTGCTGCTCGTCTGTCACCGCAAGCGCTGGATTCTCAAACTGTAGCCACCGCACGGCAGGCTAGAATCGCGACCGCATGGAATTGATCGACATTGGAGTGAATCTCGCGCACGACAGCTTCGACGCCGACCGCCCCGCCGTCATGCAGCAGGCGTCGAGCGCGGGCGTGACGCAAATGGTGGTGACCGGCGCGAGCGTCGCAGGCACGCGCAAGGCGATCGAACTTGCGGTCGCGCATCCCGGTGTGCTGTTCGCCACCGCCGGCGTGCATCCGCACCATGCCGCGGATCTGACCGCCGAAGCATTCGCGGAACTCGCGCACTTGGCGCGCGAGCCCGCCGTCGTCGCGGTCGGGGAATGCGGACTCGACTATTTCCGGGATTTCTCGCCGCGCGACCTGCAGCGGCGCGCATTCGCACGGCAATTGGAGCTCGCCAGCAGGCTGGGCAAACCCGTCTTCCTGCATCAACGCGATGCCCACGACGACTTCGTCGCGATCCTGCGCGAGCATGGCGTCCAACGGGGCGTGGCGCACTGCTTCACCGCGGGCGAAAAGGAACGCGACGCGTATCTCGAGCTTGGCCTGCACATCGGCATCACGGGCTGGATCAATGACGAACGGCGCGGTGTGCACCTGCGCGAGGTCGTCAAGGGCATCCCGGCGGATCGCCTGATGCTCGAAACCGACGCGCCCTATCTACTGCCGCGCGATCTGAAACCCATGCCGAAGTCGCGCCGCAATGAGCCGAAGTTCCTGCCGCAGGTGGCGCAGGCGGTTGCGCAGGCGCGCGGCGAAACGATCGACGCGGTGGCCGCGCACAGCACGGTCACGGCGCGCAATTTCTTTGGACTGGCCTGAACCTCAGGCGACGGCGATGGGATTGGCGCGGAAATGCGGGCTGGGTTTGGCGGCTTCCCTGATTCGCGCCCACGCGCCCCGGTACTTCCCGACTGCGATGTCGAGCTCGGCGGCGCCGAGTTTCGGAAACTCCGCGGCGACCGACTCGAGCATCACGGTGAAACGCGGCAGCCCCTTCGGAAACTTGGCGCGCCTGGTGAACACGATGCGGCCCTCGATGGGTGTCTCCGTGTCCTGCGCGATGGCCTTGACGCTCGCGATGCGGTCGTAGAGCCCGACCTGCGGATTCACGAAGGTGCTGCGGCTGCCGCCGTTCATGAGCGTCCACGCGGTCATCTGGTCGCCGCCGAAGACGTTGCCGGAGATGTCGCGCACGTCGATGACGACCACGCCGCGGCTGGTCAACAGCAGGAAATCGAGATGGAAGTCGCCGCCGTTGCCGTCGGGAACGAGCACGTTGCGCAGGAAATCCGCGGCGCCGCTGGTGACACGCGCCACCCGGCGCGCATCACGCCGTCTGAGCACATAGGCACGGCCGCCAAAAAATCCGAGCAATGCCACGGCGATCGCGGCAAGCACGATCATCACGAACTGGATCTGCGTCAGACCGAACGGTGGATTCAAGACAACCATGCTCGTTTAGATTTTTGCCAACGCGCCGGCGAGCGCCGCCAGATCCGGCTCGAGATCTTCGCAGGACACGGGACGCGAGAACAGTTTAGCAAGGCTTTCCGGCATTTCGATTTGCGCACCGGTGAGCGGCTCGACGATTTCGCGAAATTTCGCCGGGTGCGCGGTCGCTACCAGCACCCAGCGGCCGCTTTCGCGCTCCGCGGTGCTCATGCGTGCGTAAACCTCCGCCGCGGTGGCGGTGTGCGGACACCAGGTTTTCCCGTACTGGCGGAAATCGGTCGGGATGCGTGCGCGGATCTGCGCGTCGCTGACACTTTCCGCGCGCACCGCACCACGCACCGAATCGAGGTCCGGAAACAGTGCGCGCAGGCGTTCCATGTTGCTAGGCGAACCCACGTCCATCGCCGACGCCAGTGTCGGAATGCTCGGACGCGGCTGCCACTGCCCGCCCTGCAGGAAATCCGGCACCGTGCGGTTGGCGTTGTGCGCCAGTACGATGCGGCCGATCGGCAGGCCCAGCTTGCGCGCCCATACGCAGGCGACGGAATTGCCGAGATTGCCGCTCGGGATCACGAAGTTCGGCGCCACGCCATGCGCGCGGAATACCGCGAGGCTGGTGGCCGCGTAGTAGACAGCCTGCGGCAACAGGCGGCCGAGATTGATGGAGTTCGCGCTCGACAGTTCGAAGCGGCTCTTGAGCGACTGGTCGACGAAGGCTTCCTTCACCAGGCGCTGGCAATCGTCGAACGTGCCGTTCACGCGCCAGGAATGGACGTTGTCGCCCCAGCAGGTGAGCTGGCGCTCCTGCGTGGGTGAAACGAGGCCCTTCGGAAACAACACCGACACCACGATGCCGGGCCGGCGATGGAATGCGGCCGCCACCGCGCCGCCGGTATCGCCCGACGTGGCGACGAGTATGTTCAGCGGCCGCGTCGCGTCTTTGCGCAGGCGCTGCATGGCGGCCGCGAGAAACCGCGCGCCGAAATCCTTGAAGGCGGCGGTCGGCCCGTGAAACAGCTCGAGCACGGATAGTTTGCCGCCGTCGGCGACCGGCACCAGCGGCGCGGGGAAATCGAAGGCGTCGCGCGTGATCGCGGCGATCTCGCCGACGATCGGATCGCCTTCCACGAAGGGACGCAGCATCACATTCGCGACGTCGGAAAGACTGCTGGCTCCCTCGAACGCCGCCAGCGGGATGCTGGGCCAGGTCTCGGGGACATAAAGGCCGCCGTCGGGCGCAAGGCCCTGGGTCAGGGCGGCGCCGAAGCTCGCCGCCGGCGAGTTGCGGCGAGTGCTCTCGAACTTCATGGACTGGTCGTGACGACGTGCGCGCCGGTGGACGTGATCGGCACGATCCACGCATCGGTTTCCATACCCGCCGCCTTGAACGCCGCGAGCATCGCATCGCGCACTTTCGGCGCATCGGCGTCGAGCGACCAGGCGAACATCGTAGGACCCGCGCCCGAGATGGTGCAGCCGAGTGCGCCGTGAGCCATCGCGCCCGCACGTACCGCGTCGAACCCGGGAATGAGCTGCGAGCGCTGCTTCTGGATGACCACGTCATCGAACGAGGCGCGGATCACGTCGAGATCGTTCGAATAACAACCCGAGATGAAACCCGCAAGGTTCGCGGTCTGCCAGATGAAATCCGACATCGCGACTTCGCCCTTCAGGATTCCCCGCGCCTGCTTGGTTGACAGGAACAGGTGCGGATGCACGAGGATGGCGCGGATGCCATTGGGCACGGGAATCTGCTTCACGCGCGGATTGTCGATGCCCACGGTGAGCACCAGGCCGCCGAACAGGCTCGGGCTGATGTTGTCGACGTGCAGCGAGCCCGACGACACCGCCTCGCCCTGCATCGCGAACTTGAGTAGTTCGATCTTCGAGAGCGGCTTGTCGAGCAGCGCATTCGCCGCCACCACGGCCGCGACGGCCGAGGCGGCCGAACCGCCGAGCCCGCTGCCGAGCGGAATGCCTTTGTGGATGGACGCCGAGAATCCAAACCCCGGATTCAGCACCTGCTGCATGGCCAGCAAAGCGCGGCCGGCGGTGTTCTTCTCGGGATCCGTCGGAATGTCCGTGACGACACCGGTGGCGCCGGTGATCACGACACCCGGTGCGGCGGTGCGCTCGACCGTGACGCTGTCGCCCAGCACGTCCACCGAGAATCCGAGAATGTCGAAGCCGATGGCCACGTTCGCGGCCGATGCCGGCGCGAATGCCGTTGCCTTGTTCACGGTCACAGGTGCGCTCCCAGATAGGAGCAGACCCGCAGCAGGTCCGCGAAGACACCCGCGGCCGTCACTTCGGGGCCGGCACCCGGGCCCTGCACGATCAGCGGATTGGTGTTGTAACGCGCCGTCGCGTAACGCACGACGTTGTCCGTCAGCGCGATGTTGGCGAAGGCGTGAGTGCGGTCGAGCTCGGCGACGCCGACGGTGGCCTTGCCATCGGCCGTGAGCCGGCCCATGTAACGCAGCACCTTGCCGCGCGCCGCCGCGTCGTCGAAACGTTTCTTCATCTCGCCATCGTACTTCGGCAGGCCGTTCAGGAAATCGTCGCTGCTCCCCTTTTCGAGGCCGGCGGGAATCAGGCTCTCGACCTTCACGTCCTTCATCTCGAGCTTCAGGCCCATTTCGCGGCCGAGGATGATGACCTTGCGCACGAAATCCGTGCCCGACAGGTCGTCGCGCGGATCCGGCTCGGTGTAACCCTTGGTTTTCGCGTCGCGCACGATCTGCGAGAACGGCGTCTTGCCGTCGTACACGTTGAATAGATAGGCCAGGGTGCCCGAGAAGATGCCCTCGACGCTCGAGATCTTGTCGCCGGTTTCGCGCAGGTCGCGCAGCGTGGAGATGACGGGCAGGCCCGCGCCCACGGTCGCCTCATACAGATACGACGAGCTGCCGATGCGGCGCGCTTCCTTGAGCGATTCGTAGTAACCGAGCGGACCGCTGTTGGCTTTCTTGTTCGGCGTGACCACGTGGATGCCGGCGCGTAACCATTCGGCGTAGTGCTTCGCCACGGCTTCGTCCGCCGTGCAGTCGATGATGACCGTGTGCGGCAGGTGATCGACGTGCAGATGCTCGGCGAATTTCGCGATGTCGGCGGGTGTCTTGCTGGCCTCGAGCGCAGCCTTCCACCCTTCGATGGGAATACCCTGCTCCGCCAGCAGCATCTTCTTGCTGCTCATGATGCCGCGCAGCCGCAGGTCGAGCTTGAACTCGTCGCGCAGGCGCACGCTCTCGGCGGCGATCTGTTCGAGCAATACGCGGCCGACCGCGCCGGGGCCGATGAGGCCGATCGAAATCGTGTGCGGCGAAAGATAGAAGCCCGAATGCACGGCGCGCAACGCGCGCGTCGCGTCTTTCTGGTCGACGACCACGGAGATGTTCCGTTCCGACGCGCCCTGCGCGATGGCGTGCACGTTCACGCTGGCGGAACCGAGCGCGTTGAACACCTGGCCCGAGACGCCCGGCAGGCCGGCCATGCCGTCACCGACCACGGCGATGATGGCGAGGTCCTTGTCGACCTGGATGCTCTGGATCTGGCCTTCCTTCACTTCGCGATCGAACGCGGCCGTCACCACGCGCGCGGCGCGCTCTGCTTCGGCACCGGGGATCGCGCAGCAGATGGAGTGTTCGGAGCTGCCCTGCGAAATGAGGATGACCGAGATGCCTTCCTCGCGCAGCGCGCCGAACAGTCGATGCGCCGTGCCTGGCACGCCGATCATGCCGGCGCCTTCGACGTTGACCATCGCGATGTTTTCGATCGAGGTGATGCCCTTGACCGGTAGTTTGGAGTCGGGCTTCGCGCAGATCAGCGAGCCGGGTTTTTCCGGTGCGAAGGTGTTGCGGATCCAGATCGGGATGCCGCGGCCCACGGCCGGCGCCATGGTCTGCGGATGGATCACCTTGGCGCCGAAATACGCGAGTTCCATGGCCTCGTTGTACGACAGCGAATCGATGACCTTCGCGTCGGGCACGCGGCGCGGATCGGCGGACAACACGCCGTCGACGTCGGTCCAGATGTGGATCTCCGCCGCATCGAGCAAAGAACCGAAGATGGAGCCCGAGAAATCGCTGCCGTTACGGCCCAGCGTGGTCTGCACGCCCTGGCGGTTGGAGGCAATGAACCCGGTGATGATCAGCGTGCCCTTGAAGTCGTCTCCGACCAGCGCACGCAATTTGGCGCGCGACTCGTCCCACAACACGGCCGGGCCCAGCGGACCCCACTCGACCACCACCGCCTGGCGCGCGTCTATCCACTTGACCGTGCCCGGGCGTTTGCCACGCGAATCGAAGAATTCGCGGAACAGCTTGGTCGACCAGATCTCGCCATAGCCGGCGATCAGGTCGCGCACGTTCTGCGCAGCCGACCGCGTGAGTTTCACGGTGTGAAGGATGCCCTCGATGTCGTGGCGATCGCGGTCGAAGCCGGCCATGTACAGCTGCACGGCGGCGGGCGTGAGCACGGATTCGGCGATGGTGTTATGCCGCGCGCGTAACGCGTCGAGATCGGCGCGCCAGCCCTCGTCCTGCGCTTCGGCGCGCGCGACCAGGCCCAGCAGGGAATCCGTGACACCGCGGCAGGCGGACAACACGACGCCCAGCCGGCCGGGCGGCAAAGCTTCGAGAATGTGGGCGACGCGGCGAAAACAATCGGCGTCTGCGACCGAGGAACCGCCGAATTTGTGTACGACCCAGGCGGAGGGGTCAGAGGCTGGCATTGCGACGTGAAACCTGAAGGAAGGTGCAAAAAAAGCCCGGCAAATCTACTGGTTACCCCCCTCGACGTGCAAGCGCGGCGCACGCAAAGTCGCATATATTTCGCGCTCCCATGAGTCTCCACCGCCTCCTGCCGCTGTTCGACCGTGCCCGGCTGTCTGCTGAGCCCTTGGTGCTCGCCACGGTCATTCGCACCGGCGGGTCCACCTACGCCAAGCCGGGCGCGCAGATGCTGATCGCGAGCGACGGTGAATACGCGGGGTTGCTGTCGGGCGGTTGCCTGGAAGGCGACTTGCGCGAACACGCGCGCGGCGTGGCTGCGACCGGAGCCGCGGTCGTCGTGAGTTATGACCTGCGCAGCACCACCGATCAGTTGTTCGGGCTGGGCGCCGGTTGCGAAGGCGCGATGGACATCCTGCTGAGCCGGGTCGCCGTAGACGATGGCTGGCAGCCGCTCGCCGACATGGCCGCGAGTTTTCGCGCCGACCGCGAATTGCGGCTTTCTTTCGTCACTGCCAGCAACGATGGCAATTTTCCGCTCGGCCGGGCCTGGACGGGCGACGCGAATCGTCCGTTTGCGGCCGGAGTCGAAGTGTTCACCGTCATCCTCGCGCCGCCGCCGCGCATTCTCTTGTTAGGCGGCGGCCCCGATGCGCGCCCGGTCGCCGAGTTGTGCGTGTTCCTCGGCTGGCGCGTCACGGTTGCCGACCATCGCGCGAGTTACCTGTCGCCCGAGCGGTTTCCGCCGGCGACCACACTCGTCGAGGTGGATGCCGCCGAGCTTGCGACGCGTGTACGGCTCGCGGATCATGCCGCCGCCATCGTCATGAGCCACCATCTCGAATCGGATCTGCATTACCTGCGCGCGCTGGGCCGCAGCGCCGTGGCCCACGTGGGCTTGTTAGGTCCGGCCGGACGGCGGGAAAAATTGCTGGCGGACCTCGGTGCCGATGCCGCGGCGCTGCGCCCGCGCCTGCGCGCGCCCGTGGGCCTCGACATCGGCGGCCGCGCGCCCGAATCGATTGCCCTGTCCATCGTCGGCGAAATACACGCCGTGTTGTCCGGACGCGCCGGCCGGCCGTTCACGGAAACCGCGAATTGAGCGCCGAGTTCGGCGCCGTCGATTTCACCGCGCTGCTGCCGCTGATCGCGATCCTGGCGATTTCCGGTGTCGTCGCCGGTTTCGCGGCCGGCTTGCTCGGCGTCGGCGGCGGCATCGTCACCGTGCCGGTGCTGGAATACACGCTACGTTTCGCCGGGGTACCCGAGGAATGGCGCATGCACATCGCGGTCGCGACTTCGCTCGCGGCCATCATCCCGACCTCGATCAGCTCCGCGCGCACGCACCACGAGCGCGGCGCGGTCGATTGGGAACTGGCGCGCAGCTGGGGCGTGCCGATGATGCTCGGCGCCGTCGCCGGCAGCGTTCTCGCCTCGCGGGCGCCGCTATCGGTGCTGGCCGGCTTGTTCGGCACGGTGGCGCTGCTGATCGCCCTGAAGATGCTGTTGCCGCTCGACCATCTGCGCGCTGCGCAGGCCGTCCCACGCGGCATCGGCGGTGGCCTCGTCGCGGGCTTCATCGGCGGGGTGTCCGCGATGATGGGTATCGGCGGCGGCACCTTGACGGTGCCCACGCTCAATCTGTGCGGTTATCCGATCCACCGCGCCGTGGGTACGGCGGCATTCTTCGGCATCTTCATCAGCGTGCCGGGGACGATTGGCTATCTACTGGCGCAGCCGGCGGCGCAGCTGCCATGGGCGACCGTGGGGTTCGTGAGCCTGGTCGGTCTCGCGATCATCGCACCCGGGTCGATGCTGACCGCGACGCTGGGCGCGCGCGTGGCGCACCGCCTGAGCCGGCGCCGGCTGTCGCAGGCGTTCGGCCTGTTCCTGCTGTGCGTCGGAACGCGGATGGTTTATCGCGCGCTGGCCTGAGCGGACTGCGGCGCGAAATCGGTGTCTTCGAACACCACGTCGATGGGCAGCAGCGGCACCTGGCAATCGACGATCAGGCAGATCGCGCGCAACAGGTCGACCTGCGGCACCGTCAGACGCCCGCCGACCGCGATCACGCGCGCGAGGCCTTCCGAAAACGAGCGCTTGCCCGTGGGATGGACCTGCGCCACCGCGGCCAACGCGGCGTCGAGCGCCGCGGGTGTCAGCAATACTTCCGGAAACGGCGCCCACTTCTGCGGCGGCAACATGCCCATGAGCCCGGCGCGATAGGAATTCTGCCCCTGCTTGCCGGCGCCGAAACGGCACTGCGCCAGCGCCGCATAGATGTCGCAGACCGCGCCGGCGCGGTCCGGCAGCGGCACCGGCGGCGCTTCTTCGGTCGCCTTCGCCATCTTTTTCTCGATGATGCGGGTGACCGCGAAGCGCAACATGTCGCCGGTCGCGACGGTGGGTGCGAAGGCCCGCGCCACCGCGCGCAGGCGTTTGCGCTCGGCCGGATCGAGCGAATCCAGCAAGGTCAGCAGATCGGTCAGCAGCGGCAGGCGCGCCGCCGGCGCGAGCTGCGACAGGCGCGCGATCTGCGCCTGCGTTTCCTTGAACAGTTCGATGCCGAGCACCGGAGCGAGCCGGGTCAGCTGCGTGCGCCACTTGGCCGGCTCGGCGGCGAGCATGGTTGCAACGAAGGTCGCCTGCACGGCGATCGGCGCCGCTTCGACCTGCGCGACCACCGCGCCGATCGCCGCCTGTTGTTCGGCGCTCAGGCGATTGCGCAGCACGTCCGGCGGCAGCGCGCGTCCGGCGACCATACGCACGCCGGAGGGCAACGTTTCGGCCATCTCGACATCGGGCGCGATCGACAGCCGGCGCGCCGTCATGCTGTTGCTGCCTTCGGAAGTCATGTTCGGTTTCTCCATGGAGGGCGCAGTCGGCGCCGCACGCGGCGCAGGTGAATGATCGTCGCCGATCGCCAGCGCGAGGCCGGCGAGCGCAGCCGCCGGTAGTTCGACGACGGCGGGTTTGTGTTTCGCCGCTTCACGCGCCTGCGCGGCCGCGGCGGCCTGCGCGGCATTCGAAACTTGCGCCTCGGCCTGCTCGGCATTCGCCTGCGCGATCTTCGCCGCAAGCTTGCGTTTCTCGTCGCTGACCAGCGTGCGGAACTTGTTCGGTGTGACGCGCCCGTCGATGGCGCGGACCCGCTCTTCGAGCGGCGGATGCGTGGCGAACCACGAACCGCCGATCTTATTCGCCCACGAGGGCGCGCTGCCCGCGAAAAACATGTGCGCCACGTCGGCGGAAGACCCGTGGGTGAGGCGCGTGCCCGGCTGGTGCGCAGCCATCGTGATGAACGCGCCCTGCAGCGCGCCCGGATTACGCGTGAACTGCACGGCCGACGCATCGGCCAGGTGCTCGCGGCGGCGCGACACCGCCGCCTGCAACAGGCGTCCGGTCAGCATGCCGATGCTGCCGGCGGCGAAGATTCCGAACGCGACCAGCTTGAGACGCGCGTCGGCCTTGCCGCGCCCGCGGCCGCGCATGCAACGCCGCGCCAGATCGGTGATGACGAACAGGCCGAAGATCCATGCGGTCAGGCGCATGTTGAGCTTCATGTCGCCGTTGAGGATGTGACTGAACTCGTGGCCGATCACCGCCTGCAATTGATCGCGGTCGAGCCGGTCGAGCGCGCCCTGCGTGACGGCGACCGCCGCTTCGTCGGGTGAATGCCCCGCCGCGAATGCGTTGATGCCCTCCTCGTCGGGCAATACGAAGACCTGCGGCTTGCGGATCCGCGCCGCGATCGCCATTTCCTCGACGATGTTGACCAGCCGGCGGCGCGCGAGATCGGTGTCCTCGGGCTTGACGTGAACGCCACCGAGCGAACGCGCCACGGCCGCGCCACCCGCGCGCAGTTCGGATGCCTTGTGCCAGCAGGCGAGCAGGATCGTCACGAGCACGGCCAGTGAAATCCAGAAAAGATACTCGGGGTTGCGGCGGATGACCCACATCGGGTTGCCGCCCACGCCTACCAGCACGACCAGATTGATGACGACGACGACGCTCAGGATCGCGGCGATGAAGCCCGCCACCAGCCAGCGCGTGTATTTGCGCTGGACTTCCTGACGTTCGAAGAATTGCGTGCTCACGGCTTCAGCGCTTCCATCCCATTGATCAGAAGGGCCAAAATTACCGGCAAATGGGTTTTGCAGGCGTGCGCTGGCGCACGCCGGACCGCAAAAACGGCGCCAAATGCGACCCGCTTAACGGTTGTCCCGGCTGGCCGGGGGCCTTCAAATGCAACCGGAGTACTATCGGGCGCCATGAACCTGGAACCCCAGAAAACCTCCGAAATCCGCAACGTGGGCGGCGTGGCGCGCACGCTCGCCAGCCTCACCATCCTGGCGTTGGCGGCGATCGCCATCCTGGTCGTGCTGGATGTGATTCCGCGCGCGGCCTTGGCCGAGGTCGCCACGAAAACTGCGCTGATCGCGGGAATCTGCGTGGTCTCCGCCGTCGCCATCGGGTTCCTGACCAAGCGCTGAGCTGATGAGCGACGCCGCGGGTTTCGAGCCGAACCACATTCACGTGGTGGTACTCGCCGCAGGCGCGTCGTCCCGATTCGGGTCGACCAAACAACTCGTGCGCGTGAATGGCCGTCCGCTCATGCACACCATCGTGAGCCGCGCCGTCGAGCTCGCCGGTCACTCCGTGACCGTGGTGCTCGGTGCGCAGGCCGGTGAACTCGCGCCGCTGCTCAAACACAGCCCGGCCTCCGTGGCGGTGAACCGCAACTGGTCCGAAGGCATCGCCAGCTCCATCCGCGAAGGTGTGAGCCACGCGCCAGCAACCGCCGACGGTGTGCTCATCGTGCTCGCCGACCAGGCCGCGGTGACGACCGAAGACCTGCGCCGGCTCGCCGGTGCCTGGCGGCGCAACCCCGCGTCGATCGCCGCCGCGCAGTACGCAGGCGGCGTGGGTGTGCCGGCGATATTTCCGCGCTGGTGTTTTCGCGAATTGAACGAACTGCGCGGCGACCGCGGCGCGCAGCTGCTGCTGCAGCGGCACGTCGACCGGTTGGTGCGCCTGCCGATGCCCAGCGCCGAGCTCGATATCGATCGCCCGGAAGATCTGCTGTCTCTCGATCAGGCCACGAAGGTCAAGCGCCGGCCGCTCTCGGACGACACCGGCGCCTGAATTTTCCGCACGGCATGAAGCTCGTTCAGCGGCCTATCACGATGGCCAGCAGGCGTGCCATGGGAAACGCCAGCAACACCAGCGAGCAAGGCGCGATGCACAACATCAGCGTGGCCCACAACTTGAGTGGCGCGGCGCGCGCCCGGCGTTCCGCGCGTGCGAAGCGATTCGCGGCAGCCTGCCGCGCGCGCTCGCGCAGGATCGCCGCCGTATCCACGCCGAGCCTTTCCGCGGAGCGCAACGCGGCGATCAGGGTGCTGACGGGACGTAGTCCCAAACGCTGATCGAGACCGCGCAGTGCTTCGAAGGGATCGGCGCCGGCGTGTACTTCGAGCACCACCCGCTGCCACGCGCGGCGCAAAGCTCCATCGGGAGCGCGCTCGGCGCAGATTCCGAGCGCCGACGTCCAACTACTGCCCGCCTCCATCGCCAGCGCCATCAGATCGAGATGCAGTGCGAGGTCGTCGAGCAATTGTTGCCGCACACGCTGCAGCGCCGAATCGAGAAAACGCGGTGCCGCCGCGAAACCCAACGCACCGGCGGTTGACGCCGCGAGCCACGCGACGTGGCCGAGCCCCGCCGTGGCAAACAACACCGGCAATGCCACGCATAACCCCAGGAACGCCCGCGTCACGGGCCACAGCTCGGGTGCGGAAAGACTCTCGAGGTCGGCTTCGCGGAGTGCCGCACGGATGCGCAGCGCGCCGCGCAGGCCGAACACGCTGAGCACGAACCCGCCGAGACCGAGCACCATGAGAAAGAACAGGGGCAGGTCGCTCATGTTCAGATCTCGACGCGCGCCACGCGCCACAGCAGCCAGCAACCGAATGCCTCGAGGAACAGCAAGACGACCACCGCGCCGCCCGGCAACCCCTGCCCGGCCAACGCCATGATGAACATCGCCAGGGGTGGAATCGCGGCGGCCAGCGCGCCGCGGCGCCGGCCGGACGCCGTGCGTGCCAGCATCTTGCGTTCGAACGCGACGCGCCGCTTGAGGCGCAGCGCGAGGCGCTGGGCGGTATCCGCCAGCAGCGCGGGATTGGGCCGGGCGAGTTCCTGCGCGAGCAGGAACGACACGAACTCCGGGATGTTCAGTGCTTGCGCGCGCGCCATCCACGCCGGATCGAGCGGCAGGCACTGCGCGGTGTTGCGCACCTGGACTGCGAACTCACCGAGCTGCGTCGCCACCTCGCTTGCATCGCGGCTGGCACGCCGCCGCGCCTGCGCACACAGGGCCGGCAGTGCAATGAGACCCGCGATGAGCAGGGCCGCAGCCAGCAATGCTGACTCAGCGAACAAGACTGTCCACCAGCAATCCGCCGTATCCCTTCCACAGACCCAGCGCGATCAGCAGGCCGAGGACGAGCGCCGCAATGCGGGCGGCTCCTGATGGAAATTCACGCGCATCCATGCGCTGCTCCCGATAACACAGTGGTGCGGATTACAGCGCGTCGCGGCGCGCGTGTCAGCGCACGAATGCGCCGTAAATCACCAGCTTCGGCGCTTGCCGCGCGCGCGGACGCTCAGGCCTTCACCACCGCGAGATTGCCGGCCTGGATGGCCCCGTGGTTCGCATTCACGAATACATCCAGATAGGCGGGATTCGTGAATGCGAGCTTCATGTACGCGACTTGACCGTACCCGTTCATCACGTCCGTGACGTGGACGCGCACTTCCCTGATGCGCACCGGTTGATAGAAGCTGGTCTGCGGTGGCTTCGGCCGGCGCAGCTTGAGCACCAGCAGCATGAGCGCCACCGCGAGACCTACGCTGATCCCGAACAGGTGTGCCGCTATCCACTCGGGCGGCGTTGCCGTGGATGCGAGCAGCAGCGATCCCAGGAAAAACACACCCACCGCCAGCGCGAACACCAGCAGGCGCGCGAAAAAGCCCGGCGCGCGCCGCCGCGTGCTGCGGCGGCAGGCCGCGCAGACCGGCACCGGCAAGTGGAAAATCGTTTCGCTGCCACCGATGCCGAAGAAACGCGTGACGCGCGTGTCCTGGATCTCGTTGACACAGTTGCTGTCGCCGCAGTTGCAACAGAAAGCCGCGGGGAAGCCCAGTTTCGGGCTATCTAGTTGCATGGACGGCGTAAACCTACTTCATCGTCGGCATGACGAACTCGGCCGCGCCGCCCGGCCCCTCTCCTCCGGATACGGGCCAGCGGCTGGTGACCGTCTTGAGGCGAGTGTAAAAGCGGACGCCTTCCAGCCCGTGCATGGCGTGATCGGCGAAACTCGAGCGGCGCCAGCCGCCGAAGCTGAAAAATGCCATGGGCACGGGAATCGGCACGTTGACGCCCACCATGCCGACCTCGATGGCCTGCACGAAGGCGCGCGCCGCGCCGCCATCGCGCGTGAAGATGGCGGTGCCATTGGCGAACTCGTGTGCATTGACCAGTGCGATCGCGTCCTTGAGCGTTGGCACTCGCACGACGACCAGCACCGGGCCAAAGATCTCTTCGCGATAGATCTTCATCGCCGGCTGTACACCGTCGAACAGGCTGCCGCCGAGGAAGAAACCGTTTTCGTATCCCGGCACCACGTGGCCGCGGCCATCGACGATCAGCCGCGCGCCCTCGGCAACACCCGCGCCGATGTAGTCGACCACCTTGGCGCGATGCGCGGCAGTGATCAGCGGGCCCATGTCGGCCTCGCCGTTCTGCGAATGATCGACGCGCAGGTTCTGCACGCGTTCGGACAGCACGCCCACCAGCCGGTCGGCGGTGGCATCGCCGACGGCGACGGCCACCGAGATCGCCATGCAGCGCTCCCCTGCTGAACCATAAGCCGCGCCTAACAAGGCATCGGCAACCAAGTTCACATCCGCATCGGGCAGCATGACCAGGTGATTCTTTGCGCCTCCCAGCGCCTGTACGCGTTTGCCGTGCGCCACGCCCTCGCGCTGGACGTATTCGGCAATCGGCGTCGAGCCGACGAAACTCACCGCGTCGACCCCGGGATGCCGCAGCAGCGCATCCACCGCGACCTTGTCGCCATTGATCACGCTGAACACACCCGGCGGCAAACCGGCGTCGGCCAGCCATTGCGCTAACAACAATCCGGCGCCCGGATCGCGCTCGGAAGGTTTGAGGATGAAGGCGTTGCCGCAGGCCAGCGCCACCGGGAACATCCACAGCGGCACCATGGCGGGAAAATTGAACGGCGTGATGCCGGCGGCCACACCCAGCGGCTGACGCAGGCTGTAGCTATCCACACCGGTGCCGACATTGTCGGCGAACTCGCCCTTGGTCAGGTGCGGCGCGCCGCAGGCGAATTCCACCACTTCGAGGCCGCGCGTCACCTCGCCCGCGGCATCGCTGACCAGCTTGCCGTGTTCGGCGGCGATGAGCTTCGCGAGCTCGCCGCGCCGCGACTCCAACAGCTCCTTGAACTTGAACAACACCCGTGCGCGCTTGAGGGCGGGAGTCGCGGCCCAGGCCGGAAATGCCGCGCGTGCCGCGCTGACGGCTGCGTCGACTTCGGCTTCGGAGGCCAGCGACACACGCGAAGCCACGACACCGAGCGAGGGATTGAACACGTCGGCGGCTCTTCCGGAGGTGCCGGGTGTGGCACGGCCGCCGATGAAATGGGGATAGACGCTGACGCGGTCTTGAGTCATTGGGCCGCGAGTGTAACCCCTATAATGCGTCGCGATGAATCAGCCGCCGAACGAACACAGCAAGACGCTGCGGGAAATCGATCGACTCCTGGCCGAAGCGCCCGACGAAGCCGCGCGCGCCGAATTGCTGCGCCTGCGCGCACGCCTCGACGCGCCGGAGCTGCGCGACATGGCGCGCGAACTCGAGGGCAGCGCGCCACGCCCCCGCGGCAATCTCGTGCTCGAATTCCACGACCCGCTGCTGCCGGGATTCTTCACCGCCACGGGCTGCGTGATCTCGGCCGCGGTCTGTCTGTTCGCGGTACTCGAAGGTCTTGACCGTCCCGCGGTGATCGTCGCCGGCACGCCGGTCAACCTGTGGATCGTGGCGGCGTTTGCCGGCGCGTGTACCGCGTTGTTCACCGCGCTGTCGTTCCAGCGCAGCTTTTCCATCCGTTTCGACACCGAAGGAATGATGTCGACCAGCAACGGCGCGCGGTGGAGCACCTTGCGCGTGGGCGCGATGCGCTGGGCGAGCATCCGCAGCCTGCACGAACGCGCGCGCGATGGCGTGCTGGAAGTTCGCGCGGCGGACGGCGCGGTGCTCGAGCTGCCGATGCGAGTCGTGAACTACCGCATCCTGCACCAGCACCTGGAAAACATGGTGGTGCTGTACGGCGAGCGGAGTTGAATCACGCCGGCCGCGCGGCAGCTCAGGTGCGCGACACCATGAACACGCCGACGATGGCCACCGCGCCGCCGACCAGCATCGACGGCAGCAGCTGTTCACCGAGCACCAGCACGCCGATGGCGACACCGAACACCGGCACCAGGTTGCTGAAGATGCTCGCCACCGACGGGCCGAATTTTCTGATCGAGGTGTAGTACCAGACGAAGGCGACCGCCGTGCCGCCCACACCGAGGTACAGCAGGGTGGCGATCATCTTCCAGTCGAACTGCGCGGCGCGCAGCGTAGAGAATTCCGGCGCCGCAACCAGCCCGAGCAGCAAGGTGCCGAACAACGCGGCGTAGTTGGTGGCGGCGATGGGCGACAGGCCCGCCAGCACTTTGCGGCCGATGATGGTGTACAGCGCCCAGGAAGTCCCCGCGCACAACATGAACAACTCGCCGAGGCCCACTCCAGCCGAGGCGATGCTGGTGATGTCGCCATGCGAGATCACGATCCACACGCCGGCGAGCGCGATTGCGACACCCGCCCAGCGACGCGGGCTCAGGCGCTCCTTCAACACCAGCGATGAAATCGTGATCGTGATGACCGGATTGAGCGCGATGACCAGCGCCGCGCGGCTGGCCGGCAGGCGCTCGAGCGCTCCCATGAAGAACAGGTTGTAGGCGAACACGCCTAACAATCCGAGCACGAAGGTGGTGAACCATTGCTGGCGAGTGAGCCGCGGCAACCCGCCTTCCAGCGCAAAGGCGGCGACCAGCAGCGCGACACAGGCGATGACGTAACGCTCGAACGAACCCATCAGCGCGGAGAAAGTCCCGACGACGTATTTGCCCCCCACGAAAGTGCCGCCCCAGATCGCGGGGACCGCCACGAGGCGGCCGAAGTCCGCAATTCCCGCGGCCGCGGCGCGCGGCGCGTCGTCGGCCACTACCGCCGTCCCCAGGCCACGAAGTTGCCGTTCCTGAAACCGGGCTTGCCGTAGCGGAACGGTTCGCCATCGAGGCCGGTGACGCGGCCGCCGGCCGCCAGCAATACGGCGTGCCCGGCCGCGGTGTCCCACTCCATCGTGGTGCCGATGCGCGGATAGATGTCCGCCTGGCCGGCAGCGACGAGGCAGAACTTCAGCGACGAGCCGATGGAGCGGAACTCGGCGATCGAATAGTTGGTGAGGAAGGCGTCGGTCTCGGGCGTGCGATGCGAACGCGATGCCACGGCGGTCAAGCCGTGCGCCGGCGCCACGCGCGCCGCGATGCTGGCGCCGAGCGACGGCATCGTGCCGTCGGGATCGGCGTCGATGCTGCCGGCACGCCCGGCCTTCACATCGCCCCAGTACAACTCGCGCCGTGCGGGCGCGAACACCACGCCGAGCACCGGCTCGCCGGCTTCGATCAATGCGACATTGACGGTGAACTCGTCGCGATGGCTGACGAACTCGCGTGTGCCATCCAGCGGATCGACCAGGAAGAAACGATCCGCCACCACCGGCACATGCCCGGCCGCCACGGCCTCTTCGGCGACAACCGGAACTCCGGGCGCGATCGCGGCCAGATCCGCCAGCAGTATTTTCTCCGCCGCTTCGTCGGCGACGGTGACGGGCGAAGCATCCGCCTTGTCGCGCACGGCGAAGTCCGTGGCGTAGACCGCCATGATGGCCGCGCCGGCGCGCTGCGCGGAATGGATCAGCGACTGCAACATGGCGTGTTACTCATTTCGCGCGTGCTTCGAGCATCGCGGCCGCCAACGCATGAACGTCGGGTCGCACGAAGATTTCGCGCGCGCTCGCCGTCATGCGCCGCGTCCAGTTGGAATATTCGTGGCTCGTGCCCGGCACGTTGACCGGCTCCAGCATGCCGATCATGTCTTCGAGCTGCACCGTCACCAGGATCGACTGACTCTTGCCCAGATACAGGTGCAATGCACGGGCCAGTTCCGCGGAATATGGAGGAACTGTCTCCTCGCTGCCCTCCTCCGCGGCCGGCCACAAATTCTCACGGCGCAACGCGCGCAGCAGCCGCGCGCGATCCGTCGCGCGCTCGGCGCGGATGCGTTCGCCCATCGAAGGGTCGGTATAGAAGCCGAGTTTCTCCCACAGGTCGATGTCGTGACCGGTCCACCAGCCGCGCAGTGTCGGCAGGTCGTGCGTGGTGACGGCCGCCAGCGCCGGCCGGGTGTATTCGGCGGGCGGCACGAATTCGCCGTTCTTCTGTTCGAACAGCACCACCTTGTAGTGATACACGCCGAATTGCGGCAGCGCGCGGCGGATCTCGTCGGGCACGACGCCGAGATCTTCGCCCACCACCAGGCATTGCTGCCGGTGGCTTTCGAGCGCCACGATGCCTAACAAGTCGTCGAGCGGGTAATGCACGTAGCCGCCATCGGCGGACTTGAAGCCGCGCGGCACCCACCATTGCCGGAACAGCGCCATCACGTGATCGAGCCGCAACGCGCCGCAGTTGCGCATGCTGGCGCGGACCAGCGCGACGAACGGCGCATACGCGGTGCGCCGCAGCTCGCGCGGATCCTGCGGTGGAATGCCCCACTCCTGCCCGCCCACGCCGATCGGATCGGGCGGCGCACCGATCGCCGCGCCCATGCAATACAGCGACTGGTCGGACCAGGTTTCGGACCCTGAGGCGTTCACTCCCACCGCGTAGTCGCCGTACACGCCGACCGAGAGCTTCAACTCGCGCGCCAGCGCGCGCACCGCGCCGAGCTGCTCGCTTGCGATCCATTGCAGGTAACCGTGGAAGTCGACGTCGTCCGCATGTTCTGCCGCGAAACGGCGCACCGCCTCGCTGCCGGGGTCGCGGTACTCCGCGGGCCAGTTGTGCCAGCCCGCGCCGCTGCCAAGGGTGCGCCGCAGCCAGGTGTCGAGCGCATCGAACAAGGTGTGCAGCCGCAGCGGTTCACCGCGCTCGCGCAGGAAATTGCGGCAGGCCGCGGCCCGCGCACTGTTTCGCGCCAGGTGCTCGGTGCGAAAGCGCTCGAAGGCGGCCTCGAGCACGGCGACTTTCAGACTGGCAACGGCCGGATAGTCCACGTGTGTCGCGGCGCGCACCGCGGCGAGCCGGCCGCGAAAGCCCGCATCCGACATGATTGCCTGCGCGCGGCGCGAGCCCTGCACTTCGAGCACCGCCGACACGTCGATGAACATCACGTTGAGCGCGTGGCGGCTCGAGGCCGAGTACGGCGAATACAACGTGGGGTCGGAGAAGAACAACGCGTGCACCGGGCTGATGCCGACGAAGCCGGCGCCCGTCGCAGCGGCCAGGCGCAGCAATTCGGCGAGATCGGTGAAATCGCCAATGCCCCAGTTGTTTTCGGAGCGCAGTGCGTACAGCTGGACGGCGACGCCCCACAGTTTCGCGCCGCGGGAAATATCCGCCGGCTCATAACACCGGTCCGGCGCAACGATGAGCGGGCAGCTTTCGCGGCCAGCCAGTTCGAGATCGATCTCCAGGCGGTGATACCCGGGCGGCACATCGGCCGGCAGCGGCAGGTCGCGCAACACCCACCAGCGGCCCGCGTGGTTGTGCGAACCGCGCTCGGCCAGATCCCAGGCGCGCACCTCGCCGGTGATTTCCTTGCCGCCCTCCAGACGTACCGTCCAGCGCAGCAACGCGTTGTGTTCGATCGCCGGGGTATTCACGCGCACGATGCACGCGCCGGCCCGCGCCACCGCCACTTCGCCTAACAACTTTTCCGGATGTGCGGACTCCGATTCGCCGATCTGCGCGCGCAGCGCCGCCACGTCGTCGAGCCGGCAATGCATGGCGTGCAGGATCGCGGCCTTGGTCGCGAGCGAGAACTGCTTGAGCTCGCCCTTGTAAGAGTAGTAGGCGTCGCCAATCCCGCGCGCCCGCGCCAGCCGCTCGATGAGCGGTGTCAGCTCGTCAGATGACACGCTGCAGCGCCAGCGTCTGGTAGGGACCGACCTTCACCGGTCCCGCGGGCAGCCGCGCGCCCGACAGGATTCCGACCGGATGGGCGGTGTCGAGCACCACATCCCAGTGGTACTGGGAGTTGAACGACGGCAGCTGGAATTCGCATTCGGTTTCGGTGGGATTCAGCAACAGCAGCAGATCGGGCGAGGATGCAGTGCCGCCGAGGCCCACGGCGAGCGTGCGCAGATCCGGGTCGTTCCACTCGCTGTCGGCCAGCTCGTGACCGCTGGCATGCCACCACGAGATATCGCGCGCGTGGCTCGCCTGCAGCGCTCCCTTGAGAAATGTCTCGCGGCGCAGCTCGCCGTGCGTGCGGCGCAATGCCGACAGCCCGCGCACGAACTGCAGCAGCGAATCGTCGGCCTTGAGGCCGGTCCAATTCACCCAGCTGATCTCGTTGTCCTGGCAGTACGCATTGTTGTTGCCGTTCTGCGTGCGATACAGCTCGTCGCCGGCCAGCAGCATCGGCACGCCCTGCGCGAAGAACAGCGTGGTCAGCATGTTGCGCACCTGGCGGCGGCGCAGCGCGATGATCTGCACGTCGTCGGTGGGCCCTTCGACGCCGCAGTTCCAGCTTTGATTGTGCGAATGCCCGTCGCGGTTTTCTTCGAGATTCGCCTCGTTGTGCCGTTCGTTGTACGACACCGTGTCGCGCAACGTGAAACCATCATGCGCGGCGACGAAATTGATGCTGGCGGTGGGTTTGCGCCCGTTGCGGCGGAACAGGTCGCTCGAGCCGGCGAAACGTTCGGCGAAGCCGCCTAACATCCGGCGACCGCCATGCCAGAACGCGCGCATCGTGTCGCGGTAACGGTCGTTCCACTCCGACCAGCCGGCCGGAAAATTGCCGAGCTGGTAGCCACCGAGGCCGACGTCCCAGGGCTCGGCGATGAGTTTGACGTACGCCAGCACCGGATCGGCGCGCAACGCCGCGAAGAACGGCGAATTCGCATTGAAGCCCGAGCGGTCGCGGCCCAGCACCGTGGCGAGATCGAAGCGGAAGCCGTCGATGCGATATTCCTCGGCGAAGTAGCGCAAGGACGCGAGGATGTCCGCCTGCACGATCGGATGGTCGCAGGCCACGGTGTTGCCGACGCCGGTGACGTCGTCGTAGAAACGCCGGTCGTTGGCGCGATGAAAGTAGTAAGCCCGGTTGTCGATGCCGCGGTACGACAACGTGGGCCCCAGGTGGTTGCCCTCGGCCGTGTGGTTGTAGACCACGTCGAGCAATACCTCGATGCCCGCGGCGTGCAGCGCCTTCACGGCCTGCTTGAGCTCCACCACCGGGTCCTTGACGGCGTACCGGTTCGACGGCGCGAACCAGCCGATGGTGTTGTAGCCCCAGTAGTTGGTGAGGCCGCGTTCGTGCAGGAACCCTTCGCTGGTGAAGGCGTGCACCGGCATCAGCTCCACCGCCGTGACACCCAGCGACTTCAGGTGATCGAGCACCGCGGGCACCGTGAGCGCGAGATATTTGCCGCGCCATTCCGGCGGCACCGCCGGGTGCAGCTGCGTGAAACCTTTCACGTGCAGCTCGTAGATGAAGGTGTCGCGCCATGGCACCGCCGGCGCCCGGTCGCCCGCCCAGTCGAATTTTCCATCGATGACGCGGCAACGTGGCATCGCGGCCGCGCTGTCGGTCAGATCGGGTTTGAGCCCCTCGCCGTCCTTCGGGTCGAAGCCGAGAATGCTCGGGTGCGGTTTGACGTCGCCGACGATGTCGCGCGCCCAGGGGTCGAGCAGCAGCTTGTTGCCGTTGAAGCGATACCCTTCGCGCGGATCGTAGGCGCCGTACACGCGGATGCCGTACAGCGTGCCGACGCGCGCGAGTTCCTGTTCGACGAAGCCGTGAAACACGGCGCCGGTACGGCCCGGCAAGGTAAGCCGCGCGGTCTCGCGTTCGCCGGTGGAATCGTAGAGGCATACCTCGACGCGGGTCGCGGCGCGCGACTGGATGGCGAAGTTGACTCCGTCGCCAGTGAAGGTGGCTCCAAGGGTCGCAGGCGATCCTGCCTTCATTCAGCGCGCCTCAGAAACACCGCGGCCAGCGGCGGAAGGCGGATGCGCAGCGCGTACGGGAAGCCGTGCACCACGTGCGCGAAGGCCTCATAACTTGCGACCCCGGCGAAACCCGCGCCGCCGAAGCCGGGGAAATCGGAATCGAACACCACGTCGTAACGGCCGGCGTCCGGCACACCTAACCAGTAGTCGTCGCGCGGTACCGGCGTCGCGTTGAAGGCGCAGACGATGGGCGCGTGCCCGTGTTCCTCGCGGACGAACGCGAATACGCTCTCGTCGGAATTGTGCAGATCGATCCAGCGGAATCCCGCCGGGTCGCAATCGCTGGCGTGAAACTGAGGCAAGGCGCGGTACAAGCGCGCGAGCTCGCGATTGAGATCCTGCAGGCCCCGATGCTTCGGATCCTGCAGCAGGGGCCAGTCGAGCTGCTGCGTTTCGCGCCACTCGTGCCACTGGCCGAACTCCGAGCCCATGAACATCAGCTTCTTGCCGGGATGCGCCGTCATGTAGCTCAGGAACAGCCGATAGTTTGCCCGCTTCTGCCACTCGTCGCCCGGCATCTTGTCGAGCAGCGATTTCTTGCCGTGCACGACTTCGTCGTGCGAGATCGGCAACATGAAATTCTCGGTCCACGCATACACGAACGAGAACGTGATCTTGTTGTGTTCGTGCCGGCGGTACACCGGATCCTTGGTGAAGTACTCGAGCGAATCGTTCATCCACCCCATGTTCCACTTGAACGAGAAGCCGACGCCGCCCAGATGCACGGGGCGCGACACGCCCGGGAACGCGGTGGATTCCTCGGCGATCGTCAGGATGCCGGGATGTTCGCGGTGCGCCACGGTATTGAACTCGCGCAGGAAATCGAGCGCTTCGAGATTCTCGCGCCCGCCGTACTTGTTAGGCAGCCATTCACCCGCGTTGCGGCTGTAGTCCAGGTACAGCATCGATGCCACCGCATCCACGCGTAATCCATCGACGTGATATCGCTCGAACCAGTACAGGCCGTTCGCGACCAGGAAGTTCTTCACTTCGTGGCGGCCGAAGTTGAAGATCTTCGTGCCCCAGTCCATGTGTTCGCCCAGGCGTTTGTCCGCGTGTTCGTACAACGCGGATCCGTCGAACTCCGCGAGTCCGTGCGAATCCTTCGGAAAATGCGCGGGTACCCAGTCCAGGAACACGCCGATGCCCGCCTGGTGGCACTTGTCGACGAAGGCCATGAAGTCCTTCGGACCGCCATGCCGGGAGGTCGGCGCGAAGTAGCCTACGACCTGGTATCCCCAGGAACCGTCGAACGGATGTTCGGCCACACCCATCAGCTCGATGTGCGTGTAACCCATGTCGACGACGTACGGAATGAGCCGCTCCGCCGCTTCCGCCCAGGTGAAGAACGGCGGCTGCCGATCCCAGGAGTGTTGCCAGCTCGGCAGGTGCACTTCGTACACATTGATAGGCGTGCGCCGCCAGTCGCGCTGCGCACGTTCGCGCATCCAGGTTTCATCGCCCCATTCGTAGCCATCGAGCGAGGCGACGATGGAGGCGGTCTCCGGGCGCAGCTGCATTTGAAAGCCGAAGGGATCCGACTTGAGCACGATCGTATCGGACTGCGTGCGGATCTCGTATTTGTATTCCGCGCCCTCGCCGACGCCGGGCACGAACAGTTCCCACACCCCCGAGCCGCCGCGCGCCTGCATCGGATGTTTGCGGCCATCCCAGAAATTGAAACTGCCGACCACGCTCACGCGTTTGGCATTCGGCGCCCATACCGCGAACTGCGTGCCGGCAACGCCGTCGCGCACGCGTAATTGCGCACCGAACTTGTTGTACAAGGCGTAGTGGCGACCCTGCCCGAATAGATAGAGATCGAAATCCGACAGCTCGTGCGAGAAGAAATACGTGTCGTGTTTGACCACCTCGTTGCCGCCCGGAAAACGCACGCGCAACCGGTACGGCATGACCGGCCGGCGGTACGCGATGCTGCCCTCGAACAACCCGGCCTCGTGGATACGCTTGAGCTCGTGCGCCTCATCGGCCTGGTCGTCTTCCCAGAACACGGCAACCGATTCGGCACCCGGCTCCAGCACGCGCACCATGCACAGCGGAGGGGCATCCTCGCGTGCGAATTCGTGATAACCGAGCAGCGAACGCGGCTCGTGATGCGTGGCGCTGATCAACGCGCCGATCTCGCCCTTGGTCAACTTGCCGGTTTTCATGGCCATGTGTGCATCATCACATGACCGACCGGATGTTCCAGATCCGATCCGCGTATTCACGCACGCTGCGATCGCTCGAGAACGGCCCCATGCCCACGGTATTCAATACCGCGCGCCGGCTCCACTCCTCCGGCGTGCGATACAACGCATCGACGCGATCCTGGGCCGCGGCGTAGGCAGCGAAATCGGCGAGCACGAGGAATGGCTCGCCTTCGGAAGTGAGCCGGTCGACCAGCAAACGCGCGTCGTCGGAGCCGCCACGGGCGAAGGCGCCGCTGCGGATCATGTCGAGCGTGCGCGCCAGTTCCGGGTTCGCGGCGACGATCTCGGCCGGGCGATAACCGTTCGCGCGCCGCGCGGAGACTTCGTCCGCCGTCATGCCGAAGATGAAGATGTTGTCGGCCCCGACACAGTCACGTATCTCGATGTTCGCCCCATCGAGGGTGCCGATGGTCAATGCCCCGTTGAGCGCGAGCTTCATGTTGCCGGTGCCCGACGCTTCCATGCCCGCGGTCGAAATCTGTTGCGACAGATCGGCCGCCGGCATGATGGTCTGCGCCAGCGACACGTCGTAATCCGGCAGGAACACGCACTTGAGCTTGGTCAGCGTGACCGGATCCTGGTTGATCGTCGTGGACACATTATTGATGAGCCGGATGATGGCCTTGGCGATGACATAACCGGGCGCCGCCTTGCCGGCGAAGAACACGGTGCGCGGCACCCAGTTTTCATCGGGTTTGGCCTTGATGCGGTTGTAACGCGTGATGACGTAGAGAATGTTGAGCAGCTGGCGCTTGTATTCGTGGATGCGCTTCACCTGCACGTCGAACAGCGAATCCACGCTCACGTCGATGCCGGTACGCCGGTCCACTTCCTCGGCGAGCGCCACCTTGTTGGCCCGCTTGATGTCGCGGAACAACGCGCGAAAGGCCGGATCGTCCGCGGCCCAGCGCAGCCGCTCGATCTCCTCGAGGTCGTTCTCCCAGGCCGACCCCAGCCGTTCCGTCAGCAGGCGCGACAGGCGCGGGTTCGATTGCTTGAGCCAGCGGCGCACCGTGATGCCGTTGGTGACGTTGGTGAAGCGGTCGGGGAACATCTGCGCGAAACCGGAGAAGATCGTCTTCTGCATCAATTCGGAATGTAGCTTGGCGACGCCGTTCACCTTGTGCGAGCCGACCACCGCGAGGTGCGCCATGCGGACGCGTCGGCCGTAGGACTCCCCGATGATCGACAACGTGGTCTTGGCCGCGCCGTCGCCCTTGAACCGCTTTTCGACTTCCAGCAGGAACTCTTCGTTGATGCGATAGATGATCTCGAGATGCCGCGGCAGGAACTGCTCGAAGAAATGCACCGGCCAGGTTTCGAGCGCCTCGGGCAACAACGTGTGGTTGGTGTAGCCGAACACATTGCGGCAGATGTCCCAGGCCTGGCTCCACGGCATGTCGTACTGATCCAGCAGCAGGCGCATCAACTCAGGGATGGCGAGCGTGGGATGTGTGTCGTTCATCTGCACGGCGAGCGCGCTCGGCAATTCCTCGAGCGTGCGTTCCTCGGACAGATGCGTGGCGAGGATGTCCTGGATACTCGCGCTGACGAAGAAGTACTGCTGCTTGAAACGCAATTCCTTGCCCTGCGGCGTGGAGTCGTCGGGATACAGCACGCGCGACAGGTTCTTCGCTTCGACCTGGTCTTCGACCGCGGCCGGATAGTTGCCGGCGTTGAAGTCTTCGATGTGGAACGGCTGCAGCGCGCGCGCCGACCACAGGCGCAAATGATTCACCGTCGGACTGCGATTGCCGGGCACCAGCTGATCGAAGCCCACGGCAAGTACATCGGTGGTCTCGACCCAGCGCGAGCGCTGGCCCGCGCCGGCGTCCTGCGTGCTCAGCACCCGCCCGCCGAAACGCACGATGTAGCGCGCATCGGAGCGCGGTGTTTCCCACACATTGTGGAGCCGCAACCAGGTGCTGGCGGATTCGCGTTGTCCACCGTCGGTGTCGATCGATTGCGTGAAGATGCCGTAGTCGTAACGGATGCCATAACCGGTCGCCGGATACTGCAGAGTGGCCAGCGAGTCCAGGAAACACGCCGCCAATCTTCCGAGTCCGCCGTTGCCCAGTCCCGGATCCACTTCGAGCGCGACGACCGAATCGAAGTCGTGACCCAGGCCGGCGATCGTGGCGCGCGCTTCGTCGATCAACTCGGAATCGAGGCTCGAGAGCGCGTTGACCAGCGAACGGCCCGGCAGGAATTCCACCGACAGGTAACACAGCCGCTTCACCCGCGCGCGCGCAACGCGCCGCTGTGTCGCGAGCCAGCGTGCGGACAGCTCCTCCCGCACCGCGAGCGATAAGGCGTCGTAGATGTCGCGCGGCGTCGCGGTCTCGGGCTCTTTGCCCAGCGAACGCGTCAGGCGGTCGTAAATTGCGGCGCGCAGGCTGCCGCGTCGAAGGATCGCGCCAGCTATCTGAGTCGAATCATTCAGCACTCGAACTACCCTTCACTCTTCCACGAGACATTTCAGGACATTATTCATGACGCCACCGACAATCCACGCAAATTGACGCAAGTTCTTATGACGGCGCCTGCAGACCGGTATCATAGGCACCTCGCAACGAGGGGGCACGGTTACCTAACCGTGCTGGGTATCGCGCCACCGCGCTGCACCACATTGGCTTCGAGTTAACGCGGAATGCACCGACAAGCAATTGGTATCGATATCGGCGGCTCGTCGATCAAGGCTGCCGTGGTTGACCTGACGCGAGGTTGTCTGGTCGGTGAGCGCCATTCGGTCCCTTCACCCGCCATGTCCGCCGTCAGCGAGATGTTGCACGCGATGGCCACGGCCGTTCCCGAAGGCACGGAGCAGCTCGCCGCCGGCGTCACGTTCCCCGGCGTCGTCGTTGCCGGCACCGTGCATAGCGCCGCCAACGTGGCGAAGTCGTGGATCGGTCAGCCACTGGCGGAACCCGCGGCGGCCAAGCTCAAACGCCAGGTCATCGCGATCAACGATGCCGACGCGGCGGGGCTTGCCGAAGTGAAATTCGGCGCGGCGCGCGACGTCATGGGCACCGTGCTGGTGTTGAGCCTTGGTACCGGTATCGGCAGCGCGCTGTTCGTCGACGGCAAACTCGTGCCCAACACCGAGCTGGGTCACCTGGAATTCGACGGCATGGAAGCCGAAGCGCGCGCCTCGGGCCGCGCGCGCATCGAGCGCAAGCTCGATTGGTCCGCCTACGTGAAGGAACTGTCGTACGTGCTGCAGCGGACACACGCGTTGTTCTGGCCGGACCTCATGGTGCTGTGTGGCGGTATCACCGCGGATCATCCGAACCTGTGCGAAGACCTGGTCGTGCCCTGCCCGCTGAAGTTGGGCGCATTACGCGCCGACGCCGGCATCGTGGGCGCCGCGTATGCGACCACGCTCCACACCGGCGCGTGGATCGACAAGCAACAGAAGGTCGCGGGCAAGTAGCCCGCGCACGTCTATCTAGCGCCGCTGCGCGACCCAGCGCTGGCCGACCCGGTGCTGGTTGCTCGGAGTCTGCGAGACGATCGGCGCGAAACCCCAATCTCTGCCGGTGCAGTAGCCCAGGGGACGACGGAAAACAAGCGTGGCGAGGCGCACCGTCCACTCATCGCGCACGCGCAAGCAAGCAAAATGTCTGTGCTGGACGTTGGCCTCCGGTGAGACCGATCATCCCCTCCCGGTACGACTTCGCCCGCGTCAGCAACTGCCACAATTGCCGCACGACTTCGCCACGGCACCCGCTTCAAATGAACGTGCGTCGAGCCACCTTTCCTTCGGAGTCTCCATGAAGCGCCCTTCAACCGCCTTCGCTCAATACGTGTACGCGGCCCTCGCCCTGTTCCTCGTCTCCTGCGCCAAGACGCCCGGCCCGCTCGAAAAACCGTCGATCAGGGTGGCCGATCCGGCCTGGTCGCAAATCATCTCCGCGCACAGTGCCGGCGCCATCTCGCGCCGCTCGCCGATCCGCGTGAGCTTCACGGGCGACATCGTTCCGCTCGACAAGGTTGGCTCTGACGCGTCAGCCAGCATCCGGATCGAGCCGGCGATCAAAGCCAGGGCGACCTTCGCGAGCCAGCGCGACATCCTGGTATCCCCTGATTCCCGCGAGCTTGCGCCAGGCGCCACTTACAAGGTCTCCATCTTGCCGCGGGGGTTGCAGGGCGTCAGCGAGAAGTTGGGCGCGTATGAATTCCTGGTGAAGACCCTCGAACCGAACTTCGACGTCACGACGATCGGTCTGGACGTGGATCCCGCCGACGAAACACACATGGTGTTGCGCGGTTCGGTCACGACCGCCGACGTCGAAAACGGCGACGCCGTGGCGAAGATCCTGCGCGCCACGCTGAATGGCAAGGATCTGCCGATCACCTGGACGCACCATGCCGAGCAGCACGATCACGCCTTCATGGTTGCTGGTATCACCCGCGCCGACACGACGCAGAAGCTCGAGCTGGCCTGGGACGGCACGCCGCTCGCGGTCAAACAAACCGAACGCCGCGAAATCGAAGTTCCCGGCAAACAGGAATTCACCGTCACGCAGGCGCAGGCGTACGAAGAGAGCAACCAGCGCCAGATCATCGTGCAGTTCTCGGACAACCTCGACCCGCGCCAGGACCTCAAAGGCCTCGTGCGGTTATCGCAGGGCGAGTTCTCGACCAACGTGCGCGCGAATGTCCTTACGCTGTACGTCAACCAGGACATCGTGGGCGACGTCACGCTCTCGCTCGACAAGGCCCTGCGCAATCGCGCCGGTGATCGCCTGGCCGAGGACAAGACTTTTCCCTTGACGTTCACCAGCACGAAGCCGCAGGTGCGCTTCGTCGGCAAGGGCGTGATCCTGCCAGACGCGGACAAACTCACGGTGCCGTTCGAAGCGGTGAGCGCGCGCGCCGTACGCGTAACCGCGTTGCAGGTGTACCAGGAGAACATCCCGCAGTTCCTGCAGGTCAACAAGCTCGACGGCTCGCAAGAGATGGGCCGCGTGGGCCGCATCCTGTGGCGCAAGACCGTGCCGCTCACCGCGCCGATCCCGGGCCGCTGGACACGTTACGACCTCGACGTCACGCAGCTCATGAAGGAACACCCGGGCGGCCTGTTCCAGCTGCAGCTCTCGCTCGCGCCGGGCGACGGCCTCTGGGATTGTGCCGGCCAGGCCGAGACCGCGCGCGTCGAGGACACCGCGCTCAAGAACCAGGAAGACGGCGACAGCTACGACCCGACCAACTGGGACTACGTGCAGTCGTATTTCGAAGGAGAAACCACCGACTGGAACCTGCGCGACAACCCCTGCGAGCCGTCTTACTACCGCTTCCAGCCCAACACGCGCGCCGCGCGCAACCTGCTGGCGTCCAACATCGGACTCATCGCCAAGCGCGGCTCGCGCGGCAAACTACTGGTGGTCTCGACGGCGCTGGACTCCTCGAAGCCGCTGTCGGGCGTCAGGATCGACGCCGTCAATTTCCAGAACCAGGTGCTGGCCAGCGGCTCCACCAATGGCGATGGCATGGCGGAGATCGACCTCCAGGGCCAGCCCTTCGCGCTGGTAGCCACCAAGGATGGCCGCAAGGGTTACCTGCGCGTCACGAATGGCGGCGCCTTGCCGATCAGTCATTTCGACGTGGGCGGCGAAACCATCGTTGCCGGCTTGAAGGGTTTTCTCTATGGCGACCGCGGTGTATGGCGCCCCGGCGACACTATCTACCTGACGTTCGCGCTGCAGGACAAGGACAAGACGCTGCCGCCCGATCACCCGGTGACGGTGGAATTGCGCAATCCGCGCAACCAGCTGGTCCAGACGTTGACCAACACCGCGCCGGTCGGCCAGTTCTATGCCTTCGAATTGAAGACCGCGGCGGACGCGATGACCGGTGACTGGACTGCGACGGCGCTGGTCGGCGGCACCACGTTCGCGAAGACGCTCAAGATCGAAACGGTGATGCCGAACCGGCTCAAGATCGAGCTCAAGCTCGACGACGCGCCCGCACTGGACATCTCTCCGCTCAAGGTTGGCTTGAGTTCCCAGTGGTTGTCAGGCGCCACCGCCGCGAATCTGCGCGCCACGGTCGAGCTGCGTCTCGTGCCCGCCACCACGAAGTTCACGCGCAACACGGACTTCGTCTTCGACGACCCGGCGCGCTCGTTCTCGGGCGAGCCGATCGAAGTCTTCGACGGCCCGCTCGACGACGACGGCAACGTGAGCTTCGAAAAGAACCTCGATCTGCCGAAGGACGTGCCCGGCATGCTGAACGCGACCTTCGTCACGCGCGTGTTCGAGAACGGCGGCGCGTTCAGCATCGCGCGCGACACCCGCACCGTGGCGGCGTTCGATCGCTACGTGGGCCTGCGCCTCCCGAAGGGCGACGCCGCGCGCGACATGCTGATGACGGACACGAAGCACGTGGTCGAGCTCGCGACGCTCGACGCCGCGGGCAACCCGGTGAGCGTGCCGAAGATCGAGGTCACGCTGTACAAGATCGAGTGGAAATGGTGGTGGGACCAGAACGGCGATTCACTGGCGCAGTACGCGCAGCGCGAAAGCCAGCACGCCATCCAGCAGGAGACGGTCGCCACAAAGGACGGCAAGGGCCAGTGGACACTCGAGGTGAAATATCCCGAATGGGGCCGCTATCTGGTGCGCGCCTGCGATGTCGCGGGCGGGCACTGCACGGGCCGCGTGTTCTACATCGACTGGCCGAGCTGGGCCGGCAATGCGCGCGACCAGTCCGGTCCCGCGGCCAATATCCTCACCCTGACCACGGACAAGGAGTCGTACCAGGTCGGCGAAACGGCGGTGCTGCAGCTGCCCGAGGCCGCGCAGGGCCGCGCGCTGCTGACGCTCGAGAACGGCAGCAACATCATCGAGTACCGCTGGATCGAGGCGAAGCCGAAGGAAAATCGCGTGCGCATTCCGATCACGAGCGCGATGGCGCCGAACGTGTACGCGGCCGTGACGCTGGTGCAGCCGCACGCGAACAAGCAAAACGACCGGCCGATAAGGCTCTATGGCGTCATTCCGCTGAAGGCCTCCGACCCGCAGACGAAGCTGCTGCCCGTGGTCGGCACCGCGCCGGAATGGGCGCCGCGCTCGAGGCCTTCGATCACGGTGGCCGAGACCAGCGGCCGCGCGATGAACTACACGCTGGCCGTGGTGGACGAAGGTTTGTTAGGCCTCACCAACTTCAGGACGCCGAACCTGCACGACCAGTTCTACAAGCGCGAGGCGCTCGGCATCGCCACCTGGGATCTGTTCGACGAAGTGGCCGGCGCGTACGGCGGCCAGCTCGACCGGTTGCTGGCGCTGGGCGGCTCGGATGCCGGCACGCCGGTGAATCCGGACCAGGACAAATCCCGCTTCCCGCCCGTGGTGCGGTTCATCGGCCCGTTCGCGCTGAAGGCCGGCGAAAAACGCTCGCACCAGATCGACCTGCCACAGTACGTGGGCGCGGTGCGCGTGATGCTCGTGGCCGGCGATGGCGCGGCGTATGGCTCGGCGGAGAAATCCGTGTTCGTGCGCCAGCCGCTGATGATCCTGCCGACGCTGCCGCGCGTGGTCGGCCCCGGCGAACAGATCACGATGCCGGTGTCGGTGTTCGCGACCGATGCGTCGATCCGGGATGTCGCGGTCACCGTGACGGTGGATCCGCGGTTCACGGTCATCGGCGAGAAGTCGACGCGTGTGACGTTCACGAAGCCCGAGGAGAAACTCGGGTTCCTGACGATCGCGTCGGGTACGAAACTGGGTACCGGCAAGATCCATGTATCCGCGGTCGGCGGCAAGTTCAAAGCCGAAGCGGACATCTGGCTCGAGGTCCGCTCGCCCAACGTGCCCGTGACGCGCGTGACACGCGCCACCATCAACGCCGGCGACAGCTGGAAAACCGATCTGAAAGGCTTCGGACTCGAAGGCACCCAGTCCGCGGTGCTCGAGGTGTCTGCGCTGCCGCCGCTCAATCTCGACGGCCGGATGGAATACCTCATCCACTACCCGCACGGCTGCCTCGAGCAGACGATCTCGGGCGCGTTTCCGCAGGTCTATCTACCGCGGCTGATGACGCTCGCACCGCAGAAACGTGCCGAGGCCGAGGCCAACGTGCGCGCCGGCATCGCGCGGCTGCGCGGCTTCCAGCAGCCCAACGGCGGCTTCGTCTACTGGCCGGGCGGGTTCTATCCATCCGCGAACCTTGGCTGGCGCGAGGACTGGGGCACGACGTATGCCGGCCACTTCCTGCTCGAAGCCGAACGCGCCGGGTTCGTGGTGCCGGGAGACATGAAGGCCAGCTGGCTGCGGTTCCAGAAAGGCGCGGCGCAACGCTGGGACGCGGGCGCGGTGCGTAATGCCGCGAACATCAGTGCGGGCGTAGCTGAAGGCGCGCGTTATCAGCAGGCGTACCGCCTGTTCACGCTCGCCCTCGCCGGCCAGCCGGACCTGGGCGCGATGAACCGTCTGCGCGAAACTCCGACGATGTCTGCGGGTGAACGCTGGCTGCTCGCCTCGGCGTACCAGCTCGCGAATCAGCCCGATGCCGCCGCCGCGCTCGTCAAGGGCGACAAGCTGGACGCGATCACCGCGAGCCGCGCGGACGAATACACGTTCGGCTCGGACCTGCGAGATCGCGCCATCGTGCTGCAGGGCCTGACCATCCTCAATCGCGATGCCGATGCCGCCAGGCTCCTGCAGGACATCTCGGCGCAGCTGTCGAACGAGACCTGGTTCAGCACGCAATCGGTGGCGTTTTCGCTGGTGGCCGTGGCGCGCTACGTGAAGGCCAGGCCGCTCGAGGCGTACGAATTCGAGTATTCCGCGGGAGGCGCACGGGCCACGCGGCTGCGCAGCGAGACACCGGCGGCGAAGGCCGATCTGCCGGCGCCGTCGGCGGCGGGAACGCCGCTCGCGGTGCGCAATGTCTCGAACCGCACGTTGTACGCAATCGTCGCGGTGCGCGGCATCGCCAAGAGCGGCGAAGAAGACGCATCCGCGAACGGGCTCGAGCTCGACATCCAGTACCAGGATGCCGGTGGCAAGGTGCTTGACGGTGTCAGCCGCCTCACGCAGGGCAACGACCTGATCGCCGAGATCACGGTGCGTAATACCTCGCGCCGCAAGCTCGACAACCTGGCGCTGACGCAGCTCGTGCCCGCGGGCTGGGAGATCCGCAACGAACGCATGGATGGCGGCGATGCGCTGGGTGTAACCATGCCCGATCCGAATACCCAGCGTTCCGGCGACTGGTGGTGGATGCCGGATGGCTCGGCCGACGCCACGCGCCGCACGGCCGAATACGTCGACATCCGCGATGACCGCGTGATGCAGTATTTCAGCCTGCGCGCGGGCGACAGCATCACATTTCGCACGCGCCTGAACGCGGCGTACCTCGGGCACTACTATCTACCCGGCACGTCGGTCGAGGCGATGTACGACGCGACCCAGCATGCGCGGCTCAAGGGCCAGTGGGTCGACGTGGTGCCCGGGAAGCGGTAGTCCATGCAGGCCCTGCGACGACATCTGCGCCCGCTGCGCCGCCGGACGAAAGTCCTGTTGGCGCTCGGAGCCGCGTGCGCCGTGGCCGTGGGCCTGTGGTTCTGGGCGCTGCTGCCCGCACCGCTGTTCGCGCAGCCTCTGTCGTACGTGCTCGAGGCGCGCGACGGCACGTTGCTGGGCGCGCGCATCGCACAGGACGGGCAATGGCGCTTTCCGCCGCGCGCAGCCGTGCCGGCCAAGTTCAAGGCGGCGCTGCTCGCATTCGAGGACAAGCGGTTCGAGGCGCACATCGGCGTGGATCCCTTGGCTGTCGCGCGCGCGGTGCGCCTCAACACGCGCGCGGGTCATGTCGTCAGCGGCGGCAGCACGTTGACCATGCAGCTGGCGCGGCTGGCGCTGCGCGGGGAACGCGACGAACGCACGCTGCGGGCAAAACTCATCGAAGCCGCGCTCGCGTTGCGCATCGAATCGGCTTACGACAAGGAACACATCCTCGCGTTGTATGCGGGCCATGCGCCGTTCGGCGGCAACGTGGTTGGGCTCGAAGCCGCCGCCTGGCGCTATTTCGGACGCGATCCCGAATCGTTGTCGTGGGCGGAGGCGGCGACGCTCGCGGTGCTGCCCAACAACCCGGCGCTGGTCACGCTCAGCCAGCGTCGCGACAAGCTCGAGGCGAAGCGCAACTTCGTGCTGCGCAAACTACATGCCAGCGGCGCGTTGAGCGCACTCGACCTCGCGCTTGCCCTGAGCGAACCGCTGACCGCCGCGCCGCGCGACCTTCCCGATCTCGCGCCGCATCTGCTCGAGACCCTGCGCGCGCAGAACCCCGCGCAACACCGGTTCCGCACCACGCTCGATCCGCGGCTGCAGGCCGAAGCCTCACAACTGCTGCGCGAACACTCGGCGAACCTGTCGCGGCAGCAGGTTTACAACGCCGCCGCAATCGTCATCGACAACCTGACCTTCGAAGTCCTCGCCTACGTCGGCAACGGAAAAGGGGACATGCCTGTTTTTCCGAGCGACGCCGCGGAAAATAGGCATGTCCCCTTTAATCGCGGGTATGCGGTTGACATCATTCGACGGCCGCGCAGCACGGGCAGCATTCTCAAACCGCTGCTGTATGCCGCCATGCTCCAGGACGGCGCGCTCACGCCGCGCATGCTGCTGCCCGACGTGCCGACGCACTACGAAGGTTTCACGCCCGAAAACTTCGACCGCCAATATCGCGGCGCCGTGCGCGCCGACGAAGCGCTGGCGCACTCGCTCAATCTACCCGCGGTCCACATGCTCAAGACCTACGGCGTGGCACGCTTCGCCGACGTGTTGCGCAATGCCGGCATGACCACCCTCACGCGCCCGGCCGACGACTACGGCCTCACGCTCATCCTCGGTGGCGCCGAGGGCAACCTCTGGGACATCTCGCAGATGTACGCGGGCCTCGTACACATCGCTCGCGCGGGCGCAGCGGACCCGGCGCCGCGCTTCCGCGACCTGCACGTGCTCGTCGGTCAAGCCGAACATGCGCACCCGCCGACTCCGATCACGCCCGGCGCCGCGTGGCTCACGCTCGACGCATTGCTCGAAGTGCCGCGCCCCGGCGAAGAAGGCAACTGGAAAAAGTTCGCCTCCAGCCGCGCCATCGCCTGGAAGACCGGCACCAGCTGGGGTCTGCGCGATGGCTGGGCCGTGGGCAACACGCGCCGCTACACGGTGGGTGTGTGGGCCGGCAACGCGAGCGGCGAAGGCCGCCCCGGCCTCACGGGCTCCGCGATGGCCGCACCGCTGATGTTCGCGCTGTTCAACGGCCTGCCCACCTCGGGCTTCATCGACATTCCCACCTGGTCGCTGCGCCGTATCGACACCTGCGTGAACGACGGCTACCTCGCCATCGAAGGTTGTGAGGCCGAACAAAGCTGGGTGCCGCGCGACAGCCGCTTCGACGCCCTGAGTCCTCACAACCTGTGGGTCAACCTCGACGCCGCCGGCGGCCGCCGTGTCGACGGCGACTGCGAGTCCCCGGGCGCCATGACCCACGCGAACTGGTTCGTCCTGCCACCCGCCCAGGAGTATTTCTACCGGCGTCAACACACCGAATACCGGCCCCTGCCCGCGCTGCGCGCCGATTGCGCCGTCACGGCCGCCGCGCGCGGCTCGCTGGCGGTGATCTATCCAGATCCGAATGCACGCGTGCTGATCCCCCGGGAGCTCAACGGCGAGCGCGGCCGCACGGTGTTCGAGGCCGTTTCCCGCCGTCCGGACGCGACCATCTACTGGCATCTCGACGACCAATACCTGGGCGCAACGCACACTTTCCACCAGCAATCGTTGGACATCGAGCCGGGGCCTCACATACTGACCCTGGTGGATGACGAGGGGGAACGGGTCGCACGACGCTTTCAGGTCCTCGCCACGCGCAACTGACACACGCGATCCTGGAGACGAGGCCGTGTTCGACGGATTCACGCTAACAACCATGGAGACGAACGAAGTCGCGATCCGCCTGCGGCATGGCGGCTCCGGCCCGCCGCTGCTGCTGCTGCACGGCTTTCCGCAGACCCACGCGATGTGGTCGAAGATCGCCCCGCGCCTGGCACAGCACTACACGGTCGTCTGCCCGGATCTGCGCGGTTACGGCGGCAGCGGCAAACCGGAATCCAGCACCAACCACGAAACGTATTCCAAGCGCGCGATGGCGCGCGACCAGATCGAAGTCATGAAGAAGCTGGGCTTCGACAAGTTCTTCGTCGCGGGTCACGACCGCGGCGGCCGCTGCGCCTATCGACTGGCGCTCGATTCACCGGGCTCGGTCAGCAAACTCGCCGTGCTCGATATCGTGCCGACCGGCGACACCCTGCGCCGCGCGGACTGGCGTTTCGGCATGGGTTACTGGCATTGGTTTTTACTGGCGCAGGCGCACCCGCTGCCCGAACGCATGATCAGCGCGGATCCGATCGCGTTCCTGTTTCGCCACGGGCAGGCGTCGTCGGACTTCGAAGCCTATGAGGACTTCCTGCAGAACGCGCGCGATCCCAAGGCGATCCACGCCATGTGCGAGGACTATCGCGCGGCGGTGAGCGTGGACTTCCAGCAGGACCAGGCCGATCGTGGCATCCGCAAGATCGAATGCCCGACGCTCGTGTTATGGGGCAGCAAGGGCGTGATTCCCAAGTGGTACGACCCGGTCGGCGTCTGGAAAGACTGGGCGAGCGATGTCCGCGGCGGGGAGCTCGACAGCGGCCATATGCTGGCGGAAGAAGCGCCCGACGCCACCTACGAAGCGCTGCGGAAGTTCTTCGGCTGATTTGACAGTCGTCTGTAAAAACTACAGGCGGTGACGGTCCACCGCCTGTTGTTAGCCCTACTTCTGCGAGGCCTTTCCGCCGGTGGAAGGTTCCACGCGCGGCGCGGAGCGCGGCCGCAGCGCCGGGTCTTCACCCTTCGCGCGTTTCTTTCCGGCCGCTTCCGCGGCCTCCAAGTCTTCGGCTTCGCGGCTGGTTTGCGGTGCCGCGCGTAACGCAGCCTTTTCGACGTCGTTGTTCGCGACGTAGTTCTCACTCCGTTTGCGGAAACGCCTTGCCGCTTCGTAATCCCCTTCGCCCTGAACTTTGTCTTCGTTGGCCATGCTTCACCTCGTGTGCGACGTGTTGTCATTAGAGCGGATATTTCGCGGAGAATTCGCACGGTGCGGCGCAGTCCTACGACACAATCAGTTGGCGAGACGCTTCGGCGGAACCTGGCGTTCGGCACACTGGTCCCATCGAATCAAGGATTGATTCCTGGAGCTTTTCGACATGGGCCGATCAATGACTGCAGAAGCCGGACACCTCGCGTTCGGCGAGCTCGCCGCGGCGGGCGCATCCCCGGCCGACCTCGAGCAATACAAGCTCGATCGGCTGCTCGAGCTGCGCGCGGTGATCGAGGCCTTGCGCAACGACGGCGGCAACGATCTGCTGGACGACGTTCGCGCCGGCCTGGAGCGCTCGCTCCTTTAGTCCCGTTGCGACGGACCCCTGCCCGCAAGAATCCATTGAATGCGGGCCGGTAGGCTTGCGACAATACGCGCCCCGTGTTGGCAGGCAGGCTTTGAGCGACATGACCGCGCATCCGCTTCGCGTCCTGATTGCCGAAGACAACGACGACCTGCGTGACCTGCTGGTCACACTGGTTTCCGCGGAATCCGACATGAAGTGTGTGGGCACGGCTTCCGACGTGGACGCCGTCATCGCCAGCACCGCCGAGCACAAGGCGGATGTGCTGGTGCTCGATCTCGAACTGCAGGGCCGCTCGAGCATCGACGTGTTGAGAGCCGTGCGGACTGCCGGTCACAACATATCGATCATCGTGTTCTCAGGCCACGCGCACCCGGAGATGATTCGTCACACGCTGGCCGCGGGTGCGGATGCCTATGTGCCCAAAAACGGCGATTTCGAATTGCTGCTAGACGCGATCCGCGACAAACGCGTCTGAGGAAAAGGGGACATGCCTATTTATTGGGCCGCCAATAAATAGGCATGTCCCCTTTTCCTTCCGTAACAGCTAACTAACTAGAATCGCCAGGCGGCGGTCAGCCACAACGCGTCGGAGTCATCCAGACCCTGCAGGTCGAACTTCTCGTACTCGAAGCGGATGTTGAGCTTCTCGCCGATGTTGGCGCCGATGCCCGCGCCATACACCAGATCCTCGGACTCCTCGTCGAACTCGGCGCGGCCATCGATCTCGTTCTCGACACCCACGTTCGCGTCATAGAAGTAATAACCAAGGCGGCCATAGACCTCGAAGTACGGGCCCAGCGGAATGGTGCCGACCACGTACGGTGCGAAGCCGTCGACCGAGGCATCCACATTGAACCCCGGTACCACGGCGCCGGATGGCTCACCGAGATTGATGTAGTCGAGCTCGAACGCCAGGAAACGATTCAGGCGATACCCCGCGAAGAACTTGTACGCGGTGTCATCGTCGTCCCAGCCTTCCACCGTGTCGTCCACATCGTCGACGTCGTCGATGCCCGCATTGAATTGCCCGACGCCGCCGCCGACGTAAAAGCCGGACACTTCATCCTGTGCCTGCGCATACGCCGCCGGCGCCAGAGCCCCCGTCGTCAAGGCAGCGATCGCTGCAGCTAGTTTCACATTCATTGGTACTTCCTTGAGTGGTCGAACTGCGGCGGCACGTTACGCGGCGACCCCGGACCCGCCACTCAGTGGCGGCCACGCATCGGTGTCGGCCCCGGCTGTCGGCGCCTTGCGTGAGGGTTCTCTGTCGGTGCGCCGGAATTTCGTGGCGCCCCGCCAACGAATCGCCCGCGTGAGCACCAAACGACGCCGGAAAAGTCTTACCGCAGTCACTCGCGCCGCGAGTCTTAAGAAAACTCCCCTGCGGCCTTACGATTCGTGCCTCGCTAACAAGGAGAAATATCATGGTGTCAGCCGACGTCACCCGACAGAAATATCCGTTCACGCTTCCCGATCTGCCCTACGCATACGACGCGCTGGAGCCGCACCTCGATCAGAAAACATTGCAGCTGCATCATCGCGAGCACCACGCCACCTACGTGAAGAAACTCAACGAAGCGTTGGCGAAGGAAGAAACGCTCCAGCAGCTCACACTCGCGCAATTGCTGCGCGACCCCGACAAACTACCGCCGGCCGTGCGCACCGCCGTGATCAACAATGGTGGCGGCCACCTGCTGCACGACCTGTTCTGGAATTCGCTGGCGCCCGCGCCGGCGAAAGCGCCGTCGAGCGCATTCGGCAAGGCGTTGAACGATTCCTTCGGTTCGCTCGAAGACTTCCGCAAGAAGTTCAGTGCTGCCGCCGCCGGACATTTCGCCAGCGGCTGGGTGGCGCTGACCGTCGAACACGCCACGCGGAAACTCGCGATCGAAGCTCTGAAAGATCACACCGTGCCCCGACCGGGCGACAAAACGGCGGTGTTGATCCTCGATGTCTGGGAGCACGCGTACTACCTCAAATTCCAGAACCGGCGGCCCGAATTCATCGAAGCGTTCTGGAACGTGGCCAATTGGGCGCACGCGGACGAATTGTTCGTGAGCGCGAAGGCGGCGGCGTGAGGCAGCGGCGTTGCACGACGCTCCATCGCTGTAGGAAACTTCTGACGCGCGTAGCGGAAGTCTGCCGGACAGGCGGGTCATCTCACAAATGTAGACTTCAGCAATGCACGAGATAAACCAACAAGTTGTGGAGCAGCCCCGGGCCATGAATCGCACCAGAGTCATGATTGTGGATGACCACCAGGTTGTCCGCGCCGGCCTACGAACCCTGATCAATGCGCAGCCCGACCTCGCGGTCGTCGCCGAGGCAACTTCAGGTCGCGACGCGATGGATCAGCTCAGACAACACACCATCGACGTGTTGCTGCTCGACCTGTCGCTGCCGGATGTCTCCGGCCTCGACGTGCTCAAACACGCGAAGGCGCATTACGAGTCGGTGGGTGTGCTCATCCTGAGCGCGTTCCCCGAGGCGCAATACGGCTTGAACGTGTTGCGCGGCGGTGCCAGCGGCTTCGTCGGCAAAGGCACGGAAGAATCCGAGCTCTTCCGCGCCATCCGCACGGTGGCCCGCGGTGGCCGTTACGTGGGGCCCGACCTCGCCGACCTGCTGGTCGCCGGCGTTCGCGGCGACCCGAACGCCCCGTTGCACAGCATCCTCTCGGAACGTGAGTTCCAGATCTTCTGCAAACTCGCGCAAGGCGAGTCGGTGTCGGAAATCGCGAATCGCCTGTTCCTGAGCGTGAAGACGGTGAGCACCTACCGCAGTCGCATCCTCGAGAAGATGTCCATGAAGAGTAATGCTGACATCACGACCTATGCGCTACGGAATAACCTCGTTCAATAGTTAGGGCCGCAGGCCGTGGATGGGGTGATGGAATACCAGCAGTCGACGTCAGCACCTTCGGCCGCGTCTCGCGGCCAGCCGGCCGCCAATGCGGCACGCAAGAACGGCGCGCCAGGCAAACCGTTGAGAATCCTGCTGGTCGAGGATTCGCCGCTGCTGCGTGGGCGCCTGGAAAACATGCTGTCGCAGCATGCGGCCTTCAAGGTGACTGGCCTCGCCGCGGCGGAAGCCGAAGCGGTGGAGAAACTCGACTCGGTGCCTTACGACGCCATCGTCGTCGACGTGGAACTGCGCCCGGGCAGCGGCATCGGCGTCATCCGCCAGGCTCGCGCCCGCAACAAGGCGAGCGGGGACGGCGGCCACGTCTGGATCATCGTGCTGACCAACTACGATCTGCCGACCGTGCGTGAGCGCTGCATGCAGGCCGGCGCCGATCACTTCCTCGACAAGATGCGCGAGATCGACCAGCTCATTCCGATCCTGCTGGGGATCGCGGCACGTAAGCCGTAATCCGGTTGCCCTGGCCGGGCGATGCGGCCACCGACAGATTGCCGCCGGCACCGGACATCCGGTGCCGCATGCCCGTGAGCGCACGTTGTTGCGCTTCGTCCATGGCGGCACTGTCATCGCCGACGGTCATGAGGTAACCCTCGCCTTGCGGCTCGATCACCAATTCCACGTGTTTCGCGCCGCCGCGTTTCAACAGATTGATCAGCGCTTCCTGCGCGACCCGAAACAGCGTGAGCTGCGCGGTCGATTCGAGATCGGGCAGATCTTCGGGCAAGGTGACGATGCACTCCACCTGTGCGGCGCGACACGCCTCTTCGAAATGGCTGCGCAGCGCGACCGGTAACCCGAAGTGATCGAGCAAGGATGGCCGCAGGTTCTCGACCACGCGCCGCTTGAGCGTCATCGCCTGGTTCAACATCTGCAAGACGGAGCGGAATTTTTCCTGCCCCGGACCATCGAGCGTCGCGCCGATATGTGATTGCAGCCAGGCCATGTCCATCTTCGCCGCGGTGATGAGACCGCCGAGCTCATCATGCAGCTCCTTGGCGAGCTGCGAACGCTCCGCCTCCATGAGGCGCAACAACTCTGTCGAAAGCAGCGACAACTCTTCGGTGCGCGCGGCGACGCGGGCCTCGAGTTCGGGATCGTATTGCACACCGGCCGGGCTCACGCCCGGCTCTTTGTCAGCCATCGTCATGGTCGCCTCGCGAACCCCCCGCTCCGAGGGCGATCAATCCTTCGGCAAATCCTCGAGCAAATCAACGAGGTCTTCGGCGTGTTCTTCTTCCTGCGCCAGGATCGATTCGAGAATCCGCCGCGTGGTCGAATCGCGCTGGCCGATGAAATTGACCATCTCGCGATAACTCTCGATGGCGATCCGTTCGGCGAACAGGTCGGCCTCGAGCATGGCACGCAAGGACGTGGCTTCGTCGTATTCGGAGTGACTGCGCGACAGCAGCGTCGCTGGATTCAGATCCGGGTCTTCACCCAGCTGCACGATGCGCTCCGCGATCTTGTCGGCATGTTCCTGTTCCTCACCCGCGTGTTCGAGGAACTCGGCCGAGACGAACTTCGCGCGGATGCCATGTGTGACGAAATAGTGCCGCTTGTACCGCAACACACACACCAGCTCGGTGGCCAGCGCCGTCTGCAGTAGTTCGACGATGGCGAGGCGGTCCGCCTCCGGATAACTCGGCGTGACCGCACCTTTCATCATCTGCTCGCGGGCACGTTTGCGCAGCGCGCTCAGATCCGAAATGAATGCCTTGTCTCCCGCCGGCACCTGGTCTTTCAGATTCGCGTTCATGACTTCTCCTTGTGCGTCTGGCGCCGGTAGAAATTGATCAGCAAGCTGACCGCGGCAAGCCACAACGATCGGTTCTTGAATAACGACATGCCCAGCATGCCGAGCTTGAGTGGTTGCAGTTTCGACCACAGCGACTCGCGCGCCGCGCCCTGCAGTTCGCGCAGGTTGAGTTCGAGCCAGGCTCGTTGCAGCTGCATTTCCGCGTCCAGCAGACGCGCCCGTTCAAGCGGCGATATCACTGGGCGGATTCCTTTCGGGTTCGGGTTGTGGTTGTGGTTCCTGCGGCTGCGCCTGCGAACGCGCCAGCGTGCGCGACAACACTTCGAGATCCAGCCGCAGACTGTCGAGGAACCAGGCGAGCGAACCGACCTCGCGCGTGGACGCCTTGCGCCTGGCAACGAGCTGGCAGGCAACACCGGCGATGACGAAGCCGATCACCACCGCGGACAACACCGGCACGCGCAGGTTTTCCGGCAGCGAGATCGCGAGCAGCACGATGCCACCCCAGATCGCGATGAAGATCGCCGCCGCGGCCAGCAACTTCAGCTGCAGCCGCGCCATGACGCGCTGAGTCTCGGCCTGGAATGCGATGCCGGCGGCATCCATGCGCGTCTCGAGCATGCGCAACAAGTGCAGCGACATTTCGCGCGCGGGATGCGGCTCGGGATCGAAGCCGTTCCCCGGCGCCTTTTCGCCGGCCGGCTCCATCACGATTTGTTGAGCGACTTGGAAATGAGCAGCGTGACGACACTGCCTAACAAGGCGGCGATGGCGATCGATTGCCACGGATTCGCGCGCACGAAACCATCGGCACGGTCCGCCAGACTGGTAGCCACTGCCTCGGCGTCCGTGGCGGTCGCGGCGAGTTTGGCCTTGGCCTGGTTCAGCGTCTGCGTTACGCGCTGGCGCACCGCTTCAGCGGCCTCTCCACCTTCGGCTCCAAGCGAGCGCAACAACGTCTCCGCCTGGTCTACGATGCGATTCAATTCTTCGACGGCGGGTTCCACGGCGGCGCTGAACTCCGGTTGATTGGCGGGTACATGCATGGCGAGTCCTCTTCTATATGCAGTGCAGGATGGACCCGGGAATGGTACGTCACATTCGGATTTGCAGCGCACGCCATGTAGGAAATCGCTGACGCCAACCCGGCGCTCCATCTTGGAGCGCGCAGCCGGTTGGTGCGGGATACTGCGTCCCGTCCAGTGGAGAAGTGGAAGAGTGACGCGACGAGCCCCTCCCCTCGATATTGTTTCGCGTCATCTGACCACGCAACAAACCGCCCATCGACCCCGATGGGCGGTTCTTTTTTTTGTATTGTTAGGCGGCGCCTCCCTGCTCGGGGGCTGCAAAGTCCTCCCCGAAGTCCGCTTCGCCAGAAGCCTGCCCCTCTCGCGGTCCAGCGCGCCCGTCGATCTCGAGAGCGCCGACGGCATGGTCGGACGCGCGGCCAGCATCCGCCTGACGCGCAAACTCGCGGCGACCGGCGACACCTCGCTGCTCGACTATCACCTTGCCGCGATGCGCGACATCGGCGCGCCGCCACTGCTGACCGGCAACGGCGTCGAACTACTGATCGATGGCCCGCGCACGTACGAGGCGATGTTCACCGCCATCGAGCAGGCCCGGGAATACGTGCTGGTCGAGAGCTTCATCTTCGAGGAGGCGATTCATGGCGACCGGAAGCTGAGCGGCGTGTTGCAACAGGCCGCGCAACGCGGCGTGCACGTATACGTGCTCTACGACGCGATCGGCTCCCTGACGACCGACGCGAAATTCCTCGGCGGCCTCGGCGAGGCGGGCATCTCGCTGTGCGCGTTCAATCCGCTCAATCCCTTCGATCACCGCTTCGCCGGCCTCAATCAGCGCGATCATCGCAAGATCGTGGTGGTCGACGGCGTCACGGCATTCGCGGGCGGCGTCAATTTCAGCAACGCATATCGCATCGCGTCGGGTCAGGCGCGGCGTCGCGGCCTTTCGCGGCAGAACGCGCTGCACCAGGGATGGCGCGATACCCACATCGCCCTGCGTGGCACGGCGGCGAAACATCTGGAAAGCCTGTTCCGCGAAACCTGGAGACGGGCCGAGTGCCAGGGTGCGGTGCTGCCGGCGTTCCGCGAGGATGCCGTCAAGGGCGGCGACACGATCGTCCAGATCGTCGCGAGCACGCCCGACGACGAGACCAATGACATCTACGCCACGTTGTTGTCGGTGATCACGTACGCGCAGCGCAGCATCGACATCACGATGGCGTATTTCGTGCCCGACGACACGCTCGAAAATGCGTTGCGCGCCGCCGCGAAGCGTGGCGTGCAGGTACGTATCATCCTGCCCTCGTACAGCGATTTCTCGGGCGTGTTCTACGCCGGCCGGGCTCACTACCGCGAGCTGCTGGACGACGGCGTCAAGTTGTATGAGCTGGAGGACGCCTTCCTGCACTCGAAGAGCATCGTGGTCGACGGCGTGTGGTCGTCGATCGGATCGACGAATTTCGACTGGCGCAGCTTCGTGCACAACAACGAGATCAGCGTGTGCGTGATCGACGCGGGCTTCGCGCAGCAGATGAACGCAGCCTTCGCGAAGGATCTGGCCGATTCGAAGGAGATCACGCTGGCGCAGTGGAAGAAGCGCGGCCTGCGCGAGCGCTTCAAGGAGCTGCTGTGGCTGCCGATCCAGTACTGGTTGTAAATGACGTAGGTGCTGGTGCCGGGGTGTCAGGTGGGACTTGCGGGAACTAGCGCAGCTTCAACGCTGCGCCAGTTCCCGCAAGTCCCACCTGACACCGACCGGCACCGACCCGTCAGCGGCCGTCGCGGTCCGAGTCGCCGGGGATCACGCGCTCGACGCTGTTCCAGGCCGAGCGGATCGCCTGCTTCGCGTCGGCCCAGGCGAGTTTCGACTTGCCCTTGGCGATGTCCCAGCCGGCCTCGAGACGGGTCTCGACATCTTCGAAGCGCGCATTGGGATTTTCCTCATACGACCTCTGCGCATAGCGATACGCCGGGTCGTAGTCATCCCACTCGTACCGGGAGTTGTAATACGGCTCGTCCTTGAACTTGCTCTGCCAGTGCGTGGTGAAACGCTCGATTCTGTTGCTGATGGACATCGCGTTCTCCTGATCGGAAGGGCCGCTTGGCGCGGCGAGGGGCCACTGTGCGCAAGCCGGGCGCCGCCATCAGTCGGCGCCCGCACCCCGATCCTGTAGGCCAAAACAAAACGGGGCCGGAGGATTACTCCGGCCCCGTCACTTGCGCCTCGCTAAAAGGCTTCTCGCCTGACTTACTTCTTGACGTCGAGCTCGTTGTCCACGCTCTTGACGTTGTCGACAGCGCGGGCCAGCTCTTCGGCGGTGGACTTCGCTTCCGAAGAATCCACGAAGCCGGACAGCTGCACTTTGCCCTCACGCGTCTCGACGTTCACCTGGTGCGCCTTGGTGCGCGGGTCGCCGGCGAGCGCGGCCTTCACCTTCGCGGTGATGGCGCCATCGTCGATGACTTCTTCACCCGTGCGGCCGGTCGTCTTGACCGTCAGATTGTTGTGCACCGCGGTCACGCCCTTGGTGCTCTTCGCAACCTGCGAAGCGCGATCCTTGCTGGCCGACGTGTCGACGAAGCCGTTCAGCTGAACGGTACCCTTGAAGGTCTCGACGTCGATCTGGTGGGCTTTGGTGACCGGATCCGCGATCAACGCCGCCTTCACGCGGCCCGTGGTCACCGAATCGTCGACCTGCTCACCAGGCGACTTCTGCGTGCGCGTGGACGCGCAGGCGACCATCGCGAGGGACATCACGAAAGCAACCGCACCGACAAAACCTTTTGATTTCTGCATATAAACCTCTTATCTCCGAGCCGTATTGGCAATGAAACTGACTACCGCGAGGATCAGGAAGACGAAGAACAGGATCTTCGCAATACCCGCTGCGCCTGCGGCGATGCCGGCAAAGCCGAACACGGCTGCGATGAGCGCGATTACGAAAAAGATGACTGCGTAGTGAAGCATCGATATCTCCGCACTAGTTGGAACGCACCGGAACTTCGGTGCCGGCGGAGCGCATGATGGGCGGAGTGCCAGTTGGCCTATGCAGGCTGGTGGGCGCAACGAACGTAGGTGGATGCCCACATGGCTGTAAGGCCCGGGGATTACAACCGTGGGAGGTTGGTGTCAGGTGGGACTTGCGGGAACTGGGGGCCTGGCGCGCGAATTTGGCACTGGCGGGTGCCAGTTCCCGCAAGTCCCACCTGACACCAAACAAGGCGCCAAACTAGTCGTCGTTGAGCTCGACGACCTCGTCGCATTGCCTGGCGAGATTCGGATCGATGTGCGCGCGATCGTCGGCGCCCAGCACAACGACGCCGTCGTAGCTCTCGATCCGCTGCCGCAGCTGCGCGACGTTGAGATTGGGAAAGCGCCCGGAGTCTTCCGCCGCCGGCATGCTTTCCCCGAACAGGTGATCCGTATCGTCGAACAGCAGCACGGCATCGGACGCTTCCGCCGCCTTGAAGAATGCGTCGAGGTTCTTCTCGGTATCGCCGACGTACTTGCTGACGATGCGCTGCAGGTCGATTTCGAACAGGTCGACCGACAGCTCGTTCGCGAACAATTGCGCCGCGAGCAGCTTGTTCCTGCCCGAAGGGCCGGTGAACAACACGCGCAGCCCCCGGCAGACGCCGGCCTGGCTGCCTTCGACCTTGGCGCGGCGCGTGGCCAGCAGGCGGTCGAGCACCGGCTTCAATTGTTCATCGTGCATCATTCGAAACCTCGCCCCGGAAACTGCGATCTGAGCAATGGCCGCCAGAAGTCTTCGGCCAGCCGGCGGAAACCTGTACCGCTGGGATGAATTTCGTCGGCCCAGTGCACATCGTCGACCGGCAAGGCGGCGCGCATGTCCACCACGTGGAACCGGGGCCGGGCCGCGGCCAGCGCCCGGAGCCGGGCGTGTAGCTCGTCGACCAGGTATTTCGCGACTTCGCGCCCTTCGGTGTCCGGCTCGATCCCCTTCGACAGCAGCACCGGGCGCATCCACGGACCCGCCTTGAGCAGTCCGAACGGGCCGGTGGCCTTGCGGCCGGTAGGTTGGAAATAACAATAGCTGTGCGCGACCACCACGCATTTGGGCCGCAACACGTCACGCGCGTCGAGCAGCCGCGAATACGCCGCCACGATGTCGTCCAGCACGGTAGTTAGTGCGCCGAGCTTGACGGCGCTCTGCCAGGTCGCGCCGGCCGCCTTCGGGTTGAGCACCTTGCCCAATTCGCGGGCCACGAGATCGTTGCCGCCGGCGCTCATCATGAGCAGATCGACTGCGTAGTTCTTGAGGTAGTACTTGAGCTTCTTCAGCTGCTCGCTGCCGTTTCCGAGGATGTCGCGCGCTTCGTCGCCGTTGTGCTCGAGCCGCAGCATCGAGAAGTCGCTCATCATCTCCACGTAGTCGGCGAGGTTCGCGTTGAGCGGGTAACTGAACCAGGAATCCCCCTCGCTGACGACGATCAGCCGTTTGGGAAATTGCCGGACGCTGGCGGCAAAAACGGCCTGTTTCGGCCGCCCATCGGAGACCCGCTTTACGGGCTTCGGCATTTCATTGCACTCCCTGTCGTTTTCGCCGTTATGCGGCGAACTATACTCCCGGCCATTCTCTCGACGCGCGGAGTACCCAGTGATCGACCTCTACTTCTGGCCCACGGGCAATGGCAAGAAGATCACCATCATGCTCGAGGAAACCGGGCTGCAATATCGCATCTTCCCCGTGAACATTAATAAGGGAGATCAGTTCAAAGACGATTTCCTTGCGCTAAGTCCTAACAACAAGATGCCCGCCATGGTCGACGGCGGCATCGCGATCTTCGAGTCCGGCGCGATCCTGCAATACCTCGCCGAGAAGACGGGGAAACTCTTACCCGCCGATACCCTCGGTAAATACCGAGTGCTGCAGTGGTTGTACTGGCAGGTCGGCGGTCTCGGCCCGATGGCCGGCCAGGCACACCACTTCCTCAAGTACTCGCCGCAGAAGATCGAATACGCCATGCATCGCTTCCAGACCGAGGTCGCGCGGCTCTACAAGGTGCTCGACACGCAGCTCGGCAAGTCCGAGTACATCGCGGGCGACTACTCCATCGCCGACATCGCCGCCTGGCCGTGGGTGGTCCGGTACGACTGGCAGGGACAGAAGTTAGAGGATTTTCCCAACGTCAAACGCTGGTTCGAAAGCGTCGGCGCCCGCCCGGCCGTGCAGCGCGGCGCCGCCGTGGGCGCGGATCTCATGAACGCGGCTCCGGCCGCGACGGACGAGGACAAGAAGCGCCTGTTCGGATTTCGCGATCAGGACCTCAAGTAGGATTCCGGTCGCGCCGCTACCAGCCAAACGTCTTGCGTAATGCCACCATCGGCGCATCGCGCGGCCCGTGTTGCGCCTTGAGCGCCGCGATGGCTTCCTGCGCGATCGCCATGCCGAGCTCACGATAGGCCTCGAGCTGCTCCTCGTCGAAGAACTGATCGGCGGTAGTCTGATTGGGGAAATCCACGTTGCGCCGCCAGTACGAGGAGGTGTCGGCATTCATGCCGGCAATCGGCGCCGCCTGCAGGTACAGGATGATGCCGAGCTCGCTGGTGCCCGGATACTTGATGGTTCCCACCGCCCAGCCCCGCTTCGCGGCCGCGCCGAGCTGCGCCGGCCGCAATACGTCGAGTGGATAGTCCTCGCTGGTGAAGCGGATGTGGACGCCGAAATCGACGCGCACGCGCTGGATGGTGTTGGCGAGATCCTCCATCGCGAAAGACACGTCCTGGCTCGCCTGCGACAACACGATTACCTTTACTCGGCGGCGAATCAGCTCGTAAATGCCGGTGTTGTCGAAGTGGCCGCCGTCCGTCAGCTCGATGAAGAACGCGTTCTCGGTGGTGCCGCTGCCGAACAAGCCCTGGCGAATGCCGGGCGCCAGCAAGTTGGGCGGAAACCATTTGTGCCACGCCTTTGGCACGCGCGAAGCATGCGGGTTACGTACCCAGTACCCGAGCCGCACATTGGTCAGCGACAGCAACAACGACACCAGCGCATTACGCGTGATGCCGCGCCCCGCCACGCCGGCGTGCGGACTCGCCGCGGCGCCCGAACAGGCCACCGCGGTGGCCAGCGTGAAATGGCCATCGCCGAGATTCCGCGTGTCGATCCAGCCGGTCGCGCTGCTGCCGCTGAAACGCTGCGACAACACGAAGCTGTCGCCGCCGCGGCCACGGAAGCGGTCCTGCCGCGCGCCCACCATCACCACGTTGCAGTTCACGAGATGCAGCGGCCGTTGCGGACCGCCCTTCTCGTCGACCAGTTTGACCAGGTCGAACTGGTCGGCGGTACCGGCGCGTTTCCACTGGTTGTCGCGGATCGCGTCCTTGTCGGGCATGAACAGTTCCATCAGGCGGTCGCGGTACATGCGCCCGATGCCGATGTAGTTGGCATTGACGATGAAGCCGGCGAACACACCCAGCACACCGACCACGGCCAGCATCGAGAACGTCAGGTGCGCGATCTCCACGTCGTACTCGTCGCCATGCAGTGACTGCACGATCGAATACGCGACCAGCAGGATGCCGTACACCAGCAACACCGCGGTCAGCAGGATGCGCACCGTGGAGAAGACGGACGAGGTGGACTTCTTGTCGCGGCCGGCGATGAACTGGTAGATAGCGCCGAGCACGCCCAGCAGCGAGCTCGACAACCCCGCGGATACGCCGCCGATCTTCGCCTCGATGAATCGAAACGCGTACGGCACGCTCCACACGGCGGCCAACAACACCAGGCCAGTCAGCAACGGCCCGAGGACCTGCTGGTAGAGGATGCGCACGCGGTATTGCCACTTGTGCACCACGTGTGAACCGTCGCGCGCCTGCTCGTAGTCCGCGCGCGCCCACCACAGCAGCACCAGGCACGCGGCCGCCGCGACCAGAAAACCCACGCCCACGGGCCAGCGCCAATGCAGATCCGCCGGATTGATCGCGACGCTGCCATCCGGATGCCGCAGCAGCCGCACCGCCGCGACGATGAACAGGACGGGTGGCACGGCGCCGATGAACACCGCGGCCCGGGTCGGAATGCTGCCTAGCCAGCTCGCAACGCCGAACAACAGGAATGCGCCCGTAACGATGAGGCCGAGGAACAGCAGCAGCGATTCGATGCGCTGCGGATGCCCCTGCCATGCGGCCGGGCCGTCACTCGCCGGCAGGATTCCACCGACCTCCATGGCCCACAACATCGCCGCGAGGATGGACGTGTACACACACAGCGTGATCAACGTGCCGCGCAGCGCCACCCCGAGCAGCGACATCGTCGACATGCTCGAGGGCTTGAGGTAGTTGCCGTGTTGCCGGAAGTAGTCGAGCCAGGTGAAGCGGCTGCCCTCGGCATGTTCGGTCTTGCTGGCGAGGAACTCCGCGCTGCGCGCGCCGAGATCCGCCGCGCCGAGAAAACGCCGGTACGCGCCGTCCTTGCGGAAGTGGAACTTGAGCCAGGAAACCGCACCGCCGATGTAGCCGCCGCCGGACACGGTCGACATGTAATCGAAGCGGTCGAAGCAGCTGTCCGCCGCGTCCGCGGGCGTGTCGCCGGGTTTCTCGTTCATGAACGTCTGGATGACGCCGAGCGCGAACGAAGCCGAACGGATGCCGCCGCCGGAGATCGCCAGCGCTGCGCCGCAGGGCACGGCGAGATCAGCTTTCGCGCAGGGTAGATCGAGGGCGCTGCGCTCCTGCTGGAGGAACCCGTCGAAGACGTGCACCTGGTCGCCTTCGAGTTGTGCGATCGCGTCCATTTCGCCGCCGCTCATGCCCCACCCCACGCCTGCGTTTCTTCGAGCTCGCTTTCGCGCGTGCAAGGGTCGGGTGGATTGGCGTGTTTCGGGCGCTGCCCGACCGTGTAGTGAAACCGGTCGCCGGGCTTGGGCTCGCGCCAGCGATTGTGGATAGGATCGAAGTTCTCGCCGATCTTGCCGTCGATGTCGGCGCGCGCGCAGCTCGTGCCGATGCAATCGGTCTGCATCGGCAGGCCGCTCGCGATGGCCTTGTGGAGCATCCAGCGCAACGTGATGTCGTTGAGCGCGTGGTTGTTGTTGCCGCCGCCGACATCCGAATGCACGCCACGGAACCACACCTCGCAGCCGCCTTTGACGCGGGTCGGGCGGAAGGTCTGGCGCGCCTCGTCGAGCGCGAGTGCGTGGTAGCAATACTTCACGGCCTTCGGCAAACCGAGGTGATAACCGAGATTGATGCGGTTGAAATTGAAGCCCGGCAGGTTGATGGGAATGCCGAAAGCCGCGACGATGTCCCACACGCCGAGGAAACGGATCTGCGGTTTCTCGACCTTGCCGTCGACCTTGACGCCATCGTCGGTGACGACGTTGGCGAAGTGCACCGCCAGCGCGGCACCGCGGCTGAAGCCGACGATGTCGATGTCGCGATCGCCGGCGGCGAATTGTTTCGCCATGTCGCGCTGCGCGTCTTCGATGCGGTCATGGCCGCCGACGCCGAAGGCACCGCCCATGAATTTTCCGAGCGTGCCGTGTTTGGTGCCGACGCCTTTGTAGAAGAATTTCGTACCAGTGTAGAGATCCTTGAACCTCACCACGTTGGTGTTCAGGTCGTAGCGACCGGCATCCTTTTCCGAGTTCCAGGTTCCGTCGAACGCATATAGCGCCATGGTGATCCGCCTCCCAGCAGAGGCGCGAAGAATACATTAAAGGGGACATGCCTATTTATTCGGCAGCGGACGGATTCGAATTGCTGCGACTTTTTACCGCCGTGTTTCTTCATCGCGTGAATCGGCACAGACGCATCAGTTATCCCGCGCGACAAACTCCTGCTGCGCCGGTAGCTTGGAGGGATGCCACGCAGAGCTCGAGCCATCGTCGCAGGCTACTGCTATCACGTGATGAATCGCGCGAACAACAAGGAGCGAATTTTTCACGACTCCTCGGACTACGCAGCCATGGTGTGTTTCATGGCCGCAGCGCAGCAGAGATTCCCGCTGGGAGTCCTGGCAACCTGCCTCATGCCGAATCACGTGCACTTCGTGCTGCGGCCATCGGACGACGATGCAATCTCCAGATGGACGCATTGGTTGTTCACCAATCATGCAGCCCGGCACCACAGAAAGTACGCCACGACCGGAAGGCTTTGGCAGAACCGCTTCAAGGCGTCCGCAATCCAGCAAGACCACCATCTGCTGCGCGTGATGCGCTACGTGGAACGCAATGCCTTGCGTGCGGGGCTGGTCACTCGGGCAGAGAACTGGCAGTGGGGTAGTTTGAACTGGCGGATCGCGAATCACCCGCTGGTGAGCCCGGACGTGCCGCCGGTCGCGCTGCCGGACGACTGGACCAGGAGGGTCAATCAGCCTCAGACGGCGGCCGAACTGGACGACTTGCGGAACTCCATTCGACGTCAGCGACCCATTGGCGCGACAGACTGGGTTGAAACTACCGCCAAGACGCTTGGAGTCGAGTTCTCTATCCGACCGAGAGGCCGTCCACGAAAGCAGCCGGGGGAAATACCGACCACCATGCCGCTGGATCTGTAGTCGGAAAAATAGGCATGTCCCCTTTTATTGGGTGACGAGCATGTCGCAGAGGGTGGCGGGGTCTACGGGCTTCACGAGGTGCATGTCGAAACCCGCTTCGCGGGAGCGGCGGCGATCGACATCCTGTCCCCACCCGGTGAGCGCCACGAGCACCGCGCCGCGGCCCCAGCTCTCCGCGCGTATTCTCCTCGCAACCTCACAACCATCGAGCTTCGGCATGCCGACATCCAGCACCACGATCTCGGGCCGCGTCTGCCCGGCCAGCGCCAGCGCTTCTTCGCCATCCGACGCGCAGGTCACCTCGTGACCTTCCATCCGCAGCATCAGCGCCAGGCTCTCGAGCGCATCCTGGTTGTCATCGGCGATCAGAATATTGCGGCGTACCTGCATGACCGGCTCGCTCCTTTGTGTTGATGGCGCCTCGCGCGCAGCCTCGTCCTGATCGAACAGCGGCAGCCGCACCGTGAATTCGCTGCCCTGATCCGCGCCGGGGCTGGCCGCACCGATTTCGCCGCCATGCAGCTCGACCAATGCGCGCACCAGCGCCAGCCCGATTCCCAGACCGCCGCTGGTCGACGCGCGTTCGCTCGGAATCTGCGTGAACAGCTCGAAGATATGCGGCATGGATTCCGGCGGGATGCCGATGCCGCTGTCGCGCACCACGATCTCCGCCCGGCCGTCGTTCGAACGCGTCGCGAGCACGATCTGCCCGCCCTCACCCGTGTACTTCGCCGCGTTGTGCAACAGGTTGCCGACCACCTGCGCGAGACGCACCGGATCGCCGCGCACCGTCAAAGCAGACCGCGCCGAGTCGATCTCCAGGCGCTGCTTCTTCTGATCGAGCAGCGGCTGCACGGTCTCCACCGCGGCGGCGATCACATCCGCAACCTGCACCGCCTCACTCACCAGCACGATCTTGCCGCGCGCGATGCGCGACACATCCAGCAGGTCGTCGACCAGCCGGATCATGTGTTTGAGCTGCCGCGCGATGACCCCGCGCGACCAGATGATCTTCGGATCCTGCGTCTCGCCCTGCATCAACATGTGCGAGGCATTACGCAAGGGCGACAACGGATTACGCAGCTCGTGCGACAACATAGCGAGGAACTCGTCCCGCTTGACGACGGCCTCCTTGAGTGAATTTTCCGCGCGGATCCGCTCGCGGATCTCGGTTTCGAGCGAACGCAGCGAGTGCTGCAGCTCATCGTTCGCCTTCTGCAGGTGGCCGTTGATCTCCTCGAGCTCGCGGGTCTTCTCCGACTGCAGGTTGTAGTTAGCCTCTTCGAGCCGGCGGTTCGACTCGGCCAGTTCCTTGTTCACGCTCTGCAGCGCGCGGCGCTGGCGGTCGAGCTCGATGAGCACCGCCACTTTGCTGCGCAGGATCTCCGGCACCACCGGGATGTACACGTAGTCGATCGCGCCGGCCTTGTACCCCTTGAGCCGGTCGAACTCGGTGACGTGCACACCGGTGACGAAAATGATCGGCGTGGTCTCGAAGCGCGGATGGTCGTGGATGAGCGCCGCCGTCTCGAAGCCGTCCATCCCCGGCATCTTCACGTCGAGCAGCACCACCGCGAACTCCTGCTTCATCAGCGCTTCGAGCGCTTCGAGGCCGGAGTTGACCGCCACCAAGTTGTGCCCCAGCGGCTCGAGGATGGCGCGATAGGTCAGCAGCCGCGCCGGCTGGTCGTCCACCATCAGGATATTGGCGGCCTCGCGGCCGTGCGGCAGGGCTGGAACAGGTGCATTCATTGAGTATCTATCCCTACGGCTGCAACCACATGCGCACCAGCGACAGCAGCTGCGTGGTGTTCACGGGTTTGGCAACGTAATCGGAAGCACCGGCCTGCAGGCATTTTTCGCGGTCGCCCTTCATGGCCTTGGCCGTCAACGCGATGATCGGCAGCGAGCGGAAAGCCGGAATCTCGCGGATTCGCCGCATCGTTTCGTAGCCGTCCATCTCCGGCATCATGACGTCGGTCAGGATGAGTGACAGATCGGGGTTGCTGTCCAGTAGTTCGATCGCGTCATGGCCGTTGGTCGCCGTGATGACGTTCATGCCGTGCCGTTCGAGCAGGCTGTTCAACGCGAAGATGTTGCGCACGTCGTCGTCCACCACCAGCACCTTGCGGTCGCGCAGCGGCTCGTCGCTGTCGTGCAGCTTCTCGATCATGCGCTGCTTGGCTTCCGGAAGATCCGCGATCACGCGATGCAGGAACAACGCAGTCTCGTCGAGCAGGCGTTCGGGCGACTGCACGCCCTTCAACACGATGCTCTTCGCGCGCTGGCGCAGCTCGGTTTCCTCTTCCGGCGTGAGCTCGCGCCCGGTGAACACGATGATGGGCATGTCGCGCAGGCGCTCGTCGCGCTGGATCTCCGACAGCAGCTCGAAACCGGAGATGTCGGGAAGCTTCAGATCGAGGATCACGCAGTCGAACTTTGTCTCGCGCAGCAGCGCAAGGGCTTCCGCGCCGCTGGCCGCCTTGGTGATCTGGATGTCGTCCGCGCCGATCAGCGCGGCGATGCTCATCTGCTCGGCCGAGTCGTCCTCGATCACCAGCAATTCGCGCACCCGCGGCGCGATGAATTCCTGGATTCGTTCGAACACCGCCGCCAGCCCTTCGACGGTCGACGGCTTGGTCATGAACGAGAAGGCGCCGCGCTCCAGGCCGTATTGCCGCTCTTCCTCGACCGTGAGCACCTGCACCGGGATATGCCGCGTCGCCGGATCGTGCTTGAGCTGATTCAGCACCGTCCAGCCCAGCATGTCCGGCAGGAACACGTCGAGCGTGATGGCGCGCGGATGGAATTTGCGCGCCAGCGACAATGCATCCGCGCCGTTCTGCGCCACCAGCACCTTGAAGCCCTTGCCGTGCGCCGCCTCCAGCAACATCTTCGCGTAGCGCGGCTCGTCCTCGACGATCATCACCGTGCTGTCACCCGGGTCGATCGTTTCACGGTCATCCTCGACCACCTCGATGTGCGGGGCGGGCAGCGCAGGCAGCGCCGCCGATGGCTTCGCATGCACGGGTGCATTGCCACGGCCATAGGCCGCGCCCTGGTACGCCATGGGTAGATAGAGCGTGAAGGTGCTGCCCGCGCCCGGGGAGCTCTTGAGGCGGATTTCGCCGCCCAGCAGGTGCGCCAGTTCGCGGCTGATCGCGAGACCCAATCCCGTGCCGCCATACTTGCGGGCGGTACCCGCATCCGCCTGCTGGAACGCCTCGAAGATGATGCGCTGCTTCTCGGGCGAGATGCCGATGCCGGTATCCGTGACCGAGAATTCGATGACATTCTTCGCCTGCGACAGTACCGGGTGATCCGCGCTCCAGCCCAGCATCGCGGGACCGACGTGCAGGCGCACGCTGCCCTGCGCGGTGAATTTCATCGCGTTCGACAGCAGGTTCTTCACGATCTGCATGAGGCGCTTGGCGTCCGTGACCATTGTGCGCCCGAGGCGCGGGTCGAAATCCGCGGTGAACATGAGATGGCGCGACTCGGCCTCGTGGCGGAAATTGCGCTCGATCGTTTCGCGCAGCTGCGAGAACGCCAGTTCCTCGCTCTCGACCGTGACCGTGCCCGACTCGATCTTCGACAGATCGAGAATGTCGCTGATGAGATTGAGCAGATCGGTGCCGGCCGCGTGGATCGTCTTGGCGAACTCCACTTGTCGGCCGGTGAGATTGTTCTCCGGATTCTCCGACAGCTGCTGCCCGAGGATCAGGATGCTGTTGAGCGGGGTGCGCAGCTCGTGCGACATGTTCGCCAGGAACTCGGTCTTGTAACGCGAGGTGAGCGCGAGCTCCGCTGCCTTCTCTTCGAGCGCCTTGCGGGCCTGCTCGATTTCGTTGTTCTTGCGCTCCACCTCGGCGTTCTGTTCGGCGAGCAGCCGCGCCTTGGAGGCCATCTCCTCGTTCGTGGTCTGCAGCTCCACCTGCTGCGCCTGCAACTCGCCGGCGAGTTCCTGCGACTGTTTCAACAGGCCTTCGGTGCGCATCGTCGCTTCGATGGTGTTCAGCACCACGCCGATGGAGCCCGTGAGCTGCTCGAGGAACGCCAGGTGCGGCGCGGTGAATTCATACATCGAGGCCAGTTCGATGACGGCCTTGATCTCGCCCTCGTACAGCACCGGCAGCACGATGACATTGCGCGGTTGCGCTTCGACCAGGCCGCTGCCGAGGCGGATGTCCTCGGGCGGCACACGCGCCAGCAACAACCGCTGGCGCTGCACCGCGCATTCGCCGACGAAGCCTTCACCGAAGCGGTAACGGCGCGGTTCGGCCGAATCGCGTACGTCGGCGTAACTGGCGAGCTGCTTGAGATAACGCTGGCCGTCTTCGTAGCCGACGATGTAGATGACACCCTGGTGCGCGTTCACCAGCGGGGCGAATTCGGCCAGCAGCAATTCGCCGAGCGTGACGAGGTCGCGCTGGCCCTGCATCATGCGGCTGAACTTCGCGAGGTTGGTCTTGAGCCAGTCCTGCTCGGTGTTGCGCTCCGTCGTGTGACGCAGGTTGTGGATCATCGCGTTGATGTTGTCCTTGAGCTCGGACACTTCGCCGCGCGCTTCGACCTGGATCGAACGCGTCAGATCGCCCTTGGTGACGGCGGTCGCGACTTCCGCGATCGCGCGCACCTGGGTTGTCAGGTTCGCCGCGAGCATGTTCACGTTCGCGACCAGGTCCTTCCAGGTGCCAGCCGCGCCGGCCACGTGCGCCTGGCCGCCGAGCCGGCCTTCCACGCCCACTTCGCGCGCCACCGAGGTCACCTGGTCGGCGAAGATGGCGAGCGTGCCGGTCATGGAGTTGATGGTTTCGCCGAGCGCGGCGACTTCGCCCTTCGATTCGACGGTGAGTCGCTGGCGCAGGTCGCCCGTGGCAACCGCGGTCACGACCTTGACGATGCCGCGCACCTGGTCGGTGAGGTTGTTGGCCATGACGTTGACGTTTTCTGTCAGGTCTTTCCACACGCCCGACACGTCTTTCACGTTGGCCTGGCCACCGAGCTTTCCCTCGGTACCGACCTCGCGCGCCACGCGCGTCACTTCGGCCGCGAAGCTGTTGAGCTGGTCCACCATGGTGTTCATGGTTTCCTTGAGCTCGAGGATTTCGCCGCGCACGTCCACCGTGATCTTGCGCGACAGATCTCCCCTGGCTACCGCGGTGGTCACCTCCGCGATATTGCGCACTTGCGACGTGAGGTTGGTGGCCATCGCGTTGACCGAGTCGGTCAGATCCTTCCAGGTGCCGGCGACGCCGGTCACGGTCGCCTGACCGCCGAGTTTTCCTTCCGTGCCGACTTCGCGCGCCACGCGCGTCACTTCGGCCGCGAAGCCGTTCAGCTGGTCCACCATCGTGTTGATGGTTTCCTTGAGCAGCAGGATTTCGCCGCGCACGTCCACCGTGATCTTGCGCGACAAATCGCCGCGCGCCACGGCCGTCGTCACCTCGGCGATGTTGCGCACCTGGTTGGTCAGGTTGCTCGCCATGGAGTTCACGTTGTCGGTCAGGTCCTTCCACACACCCGACACGCCCTGCACTTCGGCCTGGCCACCGAGCTTGCCTTCGGAGCCCACCTCGCGCGCCACGCGCGTCACTTCCGAGGCGAACGAACGCAGCTGGTCCACCATCGTGTTGATGGCTTCCTTCAGCTGCAGGATTTCGCCGCGCACGTCCACCGTGATCTTGCGGGAGAGGTCGCCGTTGGCCACCGCCGTGGTCACCTCGGCGATGTTGCGCACCTGGCCGGTCAGGTTGCCGGCCATCGAATTCACATTGTCGGTCAGATCCTTCCACGTGCCGGCGATGCCGGGCACGATGGCCTGGCCGCCTAACTTTCCTTCCGTGCCGACTTCGCGCGCCACGCGCGTCACTTCGGAGGCGAAGGAGCGCAGCTGGTCCACCATCGTGTTGATGGTTTCCTTGAGCTGCAGGATTTCGCCACGCACGTCCACCGTGATCTTGCGGCTCAGGTCGCCGCTCGCCACCGCGATGGTCACTTCCGAGATGTTGCGCACTTGGCCGGTCAGGTTCGCCGCCATGGAGTTCACGTTGTCGGTGAGATCCTTCCACGTGCCGGCGACACCGGGCACGGCCGCCTGTCCGCCGAGTTTGCCTTCGGTGCCCACCTCGCGCGCCACACGCGTCACTTCGGACGCAAAGGAGCGCAGCTGATCCACCATCGTGTTGATGGTTTCCTTGAGCAGCAGGATTTCGCCGCGCACGTCCACCGTGATCTTGCGGCTCAAGTCGCCGTTCGCGACGGCGGTGGTGACTTCCGCGATATTGCGCACCTGGCCGGTCAGGTTGCCGGCCATGAAGTTCACGTTGTCGGTGAGATCTTTCCAGGTGCCCGCGACGCCGGGCACGATGGCCTGGCCGCCTAACTTCCCTTCCGTGCCGACTTCACGCGCCACGCGCGTCACTTCGGAGGCGAACGAACGCAGCTGGTCCACCATCGTGTTGATGGCTTCCTTGAGCTGCAGGATTTCGCCGCGCACGTCCACCGAGATCTTGCGGCTCAGATCGCCGTTGGCCACCGCGATGGTCACTTCGGAAATGTTGCGCACCTGGCCGGTCAGGTTGGCAGCCATGGAATTCACGTTGTCGGTCAGGTCTTTCCACACGCCGCTGGCGCCGAGCACCGCGGCCTGACCACCAAGTTTTCCTTCGGTGCCCACTTCGCGCGCCACGCGCGTCACTTCGGACGTGAACACGCCCATCTGAGTGATCATCTCGTTGACCACGTTGGCCGAACGCAGGAATTCGCCCTTGAGCGGCCGGCCATCGGCTTCGAGCCGCATGCTCTGCGTGAGATCGCCCTTGGCAACCGCGGTGATGGTGCGGGTCACTTCGGCCGTCGGCCACAACAGGTCATCGATCAATGTGTTGACCGACGATTCCATCTCGCCCCACGCACCGGTGCGGCGCTCGCTCGCGACCCGGATCCGCGTCTTGCCTTCCTTGCCGACCATCTGCCCGGCGCGTTCGAGCTCGGAGGCCATGCGTTCGTTGGCGCTGACCATTTCATTGAACGCATCGGCTATCTTTCCGCCCAGCCCCGTCTGGTCGGTAGCAAGGCGCACGCTGAAATCGCCTTCGCGCACCGCCTGCACCGCGCGCAACAACTTCTTGAGATCGAACTCCGCCGCAACGGCGTGTCCGTTCCCTCCATTGCCGTTCGTTACCTTGATCTTGGGGATCTTGGAAACCGCTGGCGTGCGGCGGCGCGGCGAAGAACGCCCGCGTGCGGAAATGTCCATTGCGGTATGCCCATCCTACGAGGTCGTCAGAGTCTAAAGCCTGCGGACCGCTGACTTCTTCTGGGGGTTGTGTAGGAAAGATCGGACACGGCGTGGCGCAGAAACGCGAGCGCCACAAGCCAGCGCGGCGGATTTTCGAACGTCACCGTCACGCATCCGCGCGAATCTGCTCCGAACTGCCACCACGCCAAAGAGCGGCGCGGGCATTGCAGCGCGGGCGGCATGCGGCCGGCGTGATGCGCGGGGTGAGTTTGAACCCTTCGATCGCGCGAATGGAGCGCGCGGAAAACGAGGCGTAAAGCGAAAAGCCCCTAGTGCCGCTCAGCGCTCTATTTCTGAAGATGTAGCTTTTCGTAGCCTCGTTTTCCGGCACCCGAAGGGCGCGCTCCCTTGAGCGCGATCGAAGGGTTCAAACTCACCCCGCGCATCACGCCGGCCGCATGCCGCTACTACTGAGGCGCCCGCGCCGCCTGCGGCGCGAACGTATCGCCGAAATAATCCCCCCGAATCCACAACGGCGGCTCCTCCGAATCCGCCATCGCCCGCGTAACCCGATAGTTAGCTTCCGCGAACCTCGCCCCCGCCTCCCAATCGATCTTCTGATCCATGTCGTCCTTCGGACTGTGGTAGCCCTTCTCGAAGAACTCGCTCCACTTCTGCTCGCCGCCATTCGCGAATCCGGTGGCAAAGAAAACCGCGGGCACGCCCTGTTTGACGAACATGTAGTGATCCGAGCGGGTGAACACGCCCTGCTCCGGCATCGGGTCCGGCGACAGCTGGATGTTCATCGGCGCGACGGCCTGCGCCACCAGCTTGCCGAGCGTGGAATGATTGGCGCCGAACGCGACCACATCGGTGAACGGATACAGCAGCAGCGGCATGTCGAGGTCGACGTTGCCGACGATCTGGCCGATGGGCACGGTGGGATGGCGTGCGTAGTAGTCGGCGCCGAGCAGCCCCTTCTCCTCGGCGGTCGACGCCAGGAACAGAATCGAGCGGCGAGGCTTGTCCGGCGCGGCGGCGGCCGCGCGCGCCACTTCCAGCAGGGTGGCGATGCCGGCCGCGTTGTCGAGCGCGCCGTTATAGATGTGATCGCCATCGGTCTTGTCGTCGCCCGCCACGACCTTGATGCCGAGATGATCGAGATGCGCGGACAGCACCACGTACTGCGAGGCGAGCTTGGAATCCGAGCCGGGCAGGATGGCGATGACGTTCGGGCTGGTCACGCGCTCCGAGGTGCTCACACTCCTGATCTGAACTCGTGTCTTGAGCGCGAAGCCGCGCGGCGAGGCCAGCTTCTTGTCGGCTTCCTTGCGGATCGCCGCGAACGTGTGGCCGCTGTCGGCGAAAACCGCTTCCGCAGCAGGGCCGTTGAGCAACCCGCCGATGCGGATTGCCGGCGCTTCCGAGAACACCACACCGTCGGGACCGACCCAGCTGAAATCCGGATCGCTGGCGTATTGCAGCGCCACTTTCCAGGGAGTGGTCTTCTCGGCCTGCAGCGTGCTCACGGCCAACATGCCGATGGCGCCGTGTTTCTCGGCCACCTTGTCCTTGTTCGCTGCCATGTGCGCGCCTTCTTCACTCGGCAGGCCTTTCGGGAAGCCGCGCAGGACGACGACGATCTTGCCCTTCACGTCGAGCCCGCGGTAATCGTCTAGTTTGAAGCGCGCGTCTTCGACGCCGTAGCCCACGAATACCAGCGGCGCAGAAATATCGAGCTTCGGTTCACGGCCGTTGAGCCCGACCAGCACGTCTCCTGCGTGCGGAAAATTCTTCTCGCCCGCGGGTCCGCTGATGGTGATCGACCCCGCATCTGCCGTGCGCTTCGTTTGCTGGAACGTGACCCGTTGATACCAGGTGCCGTTCTCGCCGCCCGGCTTCAGACCGAAACTGGCGAACTGGTTTGCCACGTACCGCGCGGCGATCTCGTTGCCGCGGCTGCCGGTATCCCGGCCCTCGAGCAGATCGTCGGCGAGGAAGGCCACGTGGGCGCGAACGCGGTCCGCTGAAAACGCCGGCTCGGTGGATTGGGCCGCGACGGTGCCGCAAACGAGCACGGTGGTGGCGCTGACTAACAAGGTAAGAGTACGCATAGGCGGCCGATCATCGGCGAGTTGCCGCTGGCGGGCAAGCCCGACGCAACACCGCTGCGCCAATCCGATCCTGCCTCGCGCCCGACCGCACACGCGCGCCGCTGCAAAAGCAGCGCTTCAACTGCGAATCACGAGATCCAGCTTTCCTTCGCGGCGTTCCACGCTGACACTCACGGAGCCGCCATTGCGCCGCACGGTGAAGTCCACCGACGCCTCACCCACTTCGAGATTCCTGACGCGAATCTCGTCGAACCCCTCGGGCACCACCGGATGCGCCAGCACGATCTGCCGGTCGAGCGCATCGATCGATATCCCGAGCACACTCTGCAGCAGCAGGAATGGCGCGGCCGCCGACACCGACTGCGGCGAACAGGCCACCGGAAACTGCAGCGGTGCTTCACGCCCGCGCCGCCGGAAGCCGCACATCAGCTCGGGCAGACGCAGCAGATCGAACTGCCGCGCCGCGTCGAACTGCGCGGTCAACACGCGCAAGGCGAAGGTCTTGTCGTCATAACGCGCGGCGCCGGCGGCGAGCAACGCGTTGTCGTGCGGCCAGATCGAGCCGTTGTGATACGACATCGGGTTGAAACGCAGCTCGCTCTCGGCCACCGTGCGCACGCCCCAGCCCGAGAACATCTGCTCGTCTCCGAGGCTCGCGATCACCTGCCGCCCGCGCTCGGCGTGTGCGATGCCGGTATACAGGCAATGCCCCGGGTTCGAGGTACGCACGCAGCAACGCAGCTTCTCGCCGTCGAGCGCCGGCGCGAAGGTCTCGATGTCGGGGCACCAGAACGCCGCGTTGAACTTCGCCTGCAGTTCCTGCGCGGCTTCGACCAGCGCGATCGCGCGCGGCATCTCGCCGAGCGAACGCGCGATGCGCGCCGCGCCAAGCTTCGCGCCGTACACGTAGCCCTGCACTTCGCACAACGCCAGCGGTCCGGTGGCCACGCGCCCGTCGGCATGGAAGACGGCATCGGCCGAGCTCTTCCAGCCGGTTTGCGCCGGGTGTCCGGCGCGCGCCGGCCGCGATTCGACGAAGCCGTCCCCGTCGATGTCGCCGTACACGTCGATCCAGCTCAACGCGGACGAGATCGCCGGCCACAGTTCGGCGATGAAATCCAGATCCGCGGTGCGGGCGTAGTACGCGCTCGCCAGCAATACGAACAAGGGCGTGGTGTCGACGCCGAAATAGTTGGGCGCGATGTCGCCGCCGCGCGCCTCGTTGAGGATCTTGCCTGGTTCGGCGCCGTTGGCCGGAAAACTGTCGGCGCTCTGGGTGGCCGCGAGGTGCCGCAATACGTCGCGCGCGATCTGTGGCCAGGCCCACAGGGTCTGCAGTGCCGTGAGGATGGCGTCGCGGCCGAAGGCGGCATCGAGCCACGGCAGTCCGGCAGCGGGAATGCGGCCGTGCGGTGTGGCCGTCAGCATCATGCCGATGTCGGCGGTCGAGCGTTGCAGCCACTGGTTGAACAGCGTGTCGGTCGAATCGATCTGCGTCTTCGGGCGGCTCTCGGTGCGCGCCAGTTCTTCGGCCGCGGCCAGTGAACGTGCGTAACTCGCAATCTGCACCGGATTGCTGGCGGAGCGGCAGCCGATGGCGATCGCGATGGTCTTCTCGCCGCGGCTGCCGATCTGCAGCTTGTAGCGCAGCGCGTCGGACGAAATGGAATCCGGCGGCGTGTGGCAGTCGACCACGGTCTCGCGCACCACCTCGTCGGCGCCCAGATAACCCTGCGTCACGCTGTCGCGTTCGACGCGCTCGAAACGCCCGCGGCCGGCGTCGATGCGGCGCTGCGCACGCACGTCGATGATGTTCTCGAAGTCCGAGCCGAAGCGGATCGCGAGCTCGACGTTGATGCTGGTCAACGCGAAGTTGCGCACCCTGATCTTCTCGTGGCAGACCCCGTTCCAGATGAAACGCGTGCGCGTGATGTACAACGTGCCGCGCGGCAGGACGACGCGGCCGCCCTCGCCGCGCACGTCGGGGTTGGTGAGGTTCACGGTCAGCAACACATTGTCTTCGCGCGGCGAGGCCGCGAGCAGCAAGGGCCGGAACGAATTGACGGTGAGCGTCAATCGCGACAGATGCCGCACGCCGGCACGGTACAACCCGGCTTCCGTGCGCGCCTCGGCATCGATGTCGCCGATTTCATTGAACAGCCCGAAGCAGTCGTCGTGTTTGAGCGTCAGCTGCTTGTCGTTGCCCTGTACGTCCGCAGTGACGACCTGGTGCGCCGTGCCCTGTGAGACTGCGTGTTCAGACGCCACTGAAACGCGACCTCGTGAAGGTGATACGGGTCCGCAGCGCGGTATCGCCGCGCACGCGGGAGTACCACAGGACGGTGGTGCAAGGCACCTTGCGGCCGAAGTGGCGCGAGATCCACCCGCCCTGCTCGGGGCTCCCGCCGCGATGAATCTCGACGCGTTGCAGCTCATCGAGCGACTCGAAATACAACTGGGTCGTGCCCTGCGTGACTTTGAGTCCGCCGTCGGCCGGTTCGACCTGGCAGTTCTCCGCGAAGTGCCAGGCGCGCCGGGCGCTGTGTTCGCCGCTGCAACGCAGCCGGTCGTTCACCTCGATCGATTGTTCGTCCGAGTCGAATACGATCTCGCGGCGGTGAACCACCGGATCCGCCAGCCGCTCATAGCCGTAGTGTTCGCCGACGAAACGCTGCCGCCCCGCGCCGGCCTGGAACTCGATGCAGCGCGCGCGCGCGTGTTCGCTCCACATGAAATTGCCGGCCTGCTGCGACTGGTCTTCGCCGTCGATGCCGACGGTGTTGTGCGCCAGCGTGCTGCGGAAGTAGCGCCGCCACGCCGGATCGGTGTGATAGGAGTATGTGCCCGGATCGATCAGGATCTCCTTGTCGCCGATCTCGAGCGTGAAGGCCAACGCGTCGGCATGCCCGTGCGCGGCGAGACTCAGGTAGCCGAGCGGCCCCGCGTCGACCAGCAGCCGCACTTCGTCCGGCGTCTCGAATGCAGTACCGAGCAGGTAGTACCCCGATTCGGAGAACTGCGTCTGCGGCCGGAAACCGGCGCGGCCGCGTTGCCGCAGGTGCGCGAGGCGGCGTACCGCCTCCACGCCTAACAAGGTGGCGGTCTTGCCGTCGAGCGCGCCGGCTTTCACGGCCAGATCCGGCCGGTCGAAAAGCACCGCGCCGGTGGCGAGCAACGATCCGTGCGGCGAGAAGCCCGGCTCGGGCGCGACTCGCACCACCTGCCCGTCGTCACCGTCGCCGATCATGGGCAGGCGGCCCGCATAACTGGTCATGGAGGCAAGGAAATCAACCATCTGTTCGAGCCGCCGCCAGTAGACAGGCGAGAAATCCTCGCCGCGCGCGCGCGCCGCGAGCCCGGCGATCAACAGGAAGTCGAGCACGAAGATCTGGTAAGCGAACGCCTGCTCGCGGTTGCCGCCATCGGGCGCGTTCTGCTTGTGGCATTCCACTTCGAGGATCTCGCGGCACCGTTCGCCCCAGACATGCATCTGGGGCCACAGCGGCCAGGTCGAGGCGGCGATGTAGATGCCGGCGGCTTCGCCGATCAGGTGATTGTTGGCCGACGAGAAGCGCGACAGGTTGCCGGCCACCATGCGGGTCTGTTCGTACACCGAGTGCAACCAGCGATCGCGAAAAGCCGCGCCCTCCGGGGTCGCGAACAGTTTCGCGCGCGAGCCGCCGAGCAGCTGCCAGGCGAAACTCCAGTTGATGAGCCGGATTCCGAGCTCGAGCGAACTCACCCAGTTGGGCCCGCGGCCCACGGGGCACTGCTCTATCCACGAATCGACCTGCCGCTGAATGCAAAACGCATAGCGCGAGTCTCCGGTAAGCGCATGGGCCTGCGCCAATGTCGCCAAATGCAGATGTCGGTTTGCCTCCCACAGATACTTGATGTTTCCGACTTCGCGCTCGTCGCGATAGTCGATCGCATTCGCCCGTCGCACGCCCGCGACGCGGTGAGTCAGCGGGTCGCGATTCCACTGCGGCGGATCGCCGAGCTCGCAATCGTCGAGATCGAACAGCGAATACCGGCCCGCGAGCACGCGATCGGCCGCGGCGAGCAATACATCCGGCGACAAGGCGATGAACGGCGGCAGAAAACGGAAATCGGTGGCGAGCGCGTCGCGCGGCGGCAGGGAGCTCGACGTGAACTGGGAGGACACGGTGCGCACGCCGCGCGCCAGCCGGTGCACGACCTCGGCGCCCGACATGCGCCTCAAGCGCCGGAGGTACCAGGCGGGTTGCTGCATGGGCGCCGCGCTCAGAGCGTCGTCGCGGGCTCCACGCCCGCGCGGCGCAATGCCTCATGGACCGCTGGCTGGTGCACGAGCAGCGGCGTCTTGCCGCGCGGCGTGCGCTTGAGCCAGGTGGCGATCTCGACCGTCAGGTGGATGTCCTCGGGCACGCGCGAGCGCGCATTCTCGAGTAGTTTGCCGGCCTCTTCGGTACCGAAACCCGGCGCGGGGATGACCATGATGCGGGCCGAGTGCAATGTGTCCTGCACCACCTGCAGGCGCAACACGTGATCCACTTCATGCGGCAGCCGGTCGAATCCGGTCAGGCGGATCGCCCGCGGAGTGACGAGAATTTCCTGCTCGCGGCCGAGCACGCCGCGGAAGGTGCGCAGCCCGAGCGCCAGCTGTTCGAGCTCCGCCTTGCCCCAGTCCGCCGGCAGCATGATGAGGTCGCCGGTGCGATAACGCACCAGCGGCATCAATGTATTCCAGAACGTGGTGCCGATGATCTCGTACAGGCGCTCGTTGCTGCCCATCGGCAATATGCTGGAATCGTGCGGCTTGAATTCCACGTGGGAGTATCCCGGCATGAAGCGGTACTCGCGCGGCGCGCTGGCGTAAGCAAAGGCGCAGCGTTCCGCCTGGCCGTAGTAGTCGACCAGGCGGCATCCCAGCGTCTCGCTGGCCATTTTCCAGGAGGCGGGCCGCAACACTTCGGATGAGGTCGTGACCGAGCCGACCTTGAGCGTGCGGCCGCGTTCCTGCAGCAGCCGGCAGAGATTTTCGAGCGCGCTCGGATATGCGCACAGCAGTTGCGGCGCAAACTTCTCCAGCGAATCGACCAGCCGGTCGACATTCTGCGGCGACACCGAGTGTGCGCAGTAGATGCGTTGCCGGCCGCCATCGGCGCTGATCCCGTCCGGGCTGTCGAGAATCCGCGGATCGATCACGTTGTCGCCGCGCAGCAGCGCGGTGCGAGTGTTGCGCGGATGCACGCTGACCAGGTTCATCATGCGATCGAGCACCGCCTGCTCGAACACGATGCCTTCGAACGACCGCACCAGCTTCAAGGGCACGCCCGAGGTGCCGCCGGTATTGGCCGAGGCCGACAACCAGTCCGCGCCGGTGGTGAAGGCCTGCAGCCGATTGCGCAACAGCTCCTTGTCGAGCAACGGCCAGCTGTTGATGTCGTCGCTGCCGCGCACGCTCGCGCCGTAGTCGGTGGCGCGCGCCAGGCTCAAGGTGCGCGCGAGTTGCTGACGGGAGAAGGCACGGCGTTCTTCCAGGCCTTCGGCGGCGAGCCGATCCAGCAGCCGGCGCGACCGTTCATAGTAGAACGGGTTGCGCCGCACGAGACTCTCGCCCACCACGTGTCGTTTCAGACGGTCGACGAAAGCCAGCGCCGCGCTCATGCGATTTCCTTCATCTCCGCCACCGGGGCGATTCGTTGATAGATGTCGGCCAGCCGGCGCGCGTACACGTGCACGTCGAACTGCCGCGCGCGTTCGCGCGCGGCGCGGCCGGCCGCGAGCCGCGCGTCATCCTGCGCGATCATCTGGACCATCGCCGCGCGGATCTGCTCGACATTGCCCGGCGTCACCAGCGCGCCTTCCTGGCCGTCGGTGAACACGTCGGGAATGCCGCCCACCGGCGTGGTGATCGACGGCAGCCCGTTGGCCATCGCCTCGAGCAAGGCCATCGGCACGCCTTCGGCGCGCGACGGCAATGCGAACACGTCGCTCTGCGCGAGCAGGCGATCGCGTTCGGCGCGTTCGATCCACGAATACACGACCACCCGGTCACCGAGCGGCGCGGCCAGCTTGCGCATTCCCTCGACGTCCCCGTCGCCCGCCATCACGAGGCGCGCACGATTGCGCAGGGCCTCGGGCAGGCCCGCGAAGGCATTCACGAGGTCGTAGCCGCCCTTGCGGTCGCCGAGGCGGCCCAGGTGCAGGAACTGCACGGGCTGTGTGCGACCCGAACGGTCGGGCACGTCCGCGGGCAGCCGCACCGGATTCGGCAACACCACCACCTGCGAGGGCGACAGCTCGCACTCGTTGATATAAAAATCGCGCCACTGCGAAGACAACGTCAGGAACACGTTCGCGCGCTGCAGCGAGCGATTGACATTGCGGCGCACCGCCGCCGGCAGCTTGCGGTGAAAGCCGTCGAACTCCGAGCCATGCGCATGCAGGATCAGGGGCCGCCCGGCCCGCGCCACCATCTCGGCGAGGATCAGCTTGCGCAGCGCGCTGCCGCGCGACGCCATGTGGATGTGCACGATGGTCGGCTCGAGCGATTCGAGCGAGCGGCGCAGGATCTGCAGCGCGCGCGCGAAGGTCGAATACTTCGCGATGGTGGAACCCTCCTCCATCGTCGGGATGTGTTCGAGCGATACGTACGGCGGTAGATAGTCGAGGATGAGCTGCGCGACCGACGTCACGCCGCCCTTCACCGACAGGCTGGGACCGAACTGCAGCACCTTCACGCGGCCGTCGGGCGGCATCGGTGCGAGCCGCGCCGGGAACGGCTTGACGTGTCGGGCGGGTGTGCCGGGGTTGGCGGTCATTGCAAATCTCCGTGATTGAGCAGGCCGCGGTAGCCCGCGACCATGGCCGGCACTGAAAAGCAGCTGACCGCGCGGGCGCGCGCCGCCCGCCCCATCAGTTGCCGCTTGCGTTGGTCTGCATACAGCGCGGAAAGAAGGGCCGGCAATCGCGCGGCCAGCTCGGTGTGCGAGACGACGTAGCCTTCCACCCCGTCCTGGATCATTTCGCGCGCGCCGCCGATGTTCGACAGGATCACCGGGCGTCCCATGGACATCGCTTCGAGCGCCGCGTTCGAGAACGATTCGACCGCCACCGAGGGCAATACGAACACGTCGAGCGCCGCCAGCACCGGCCGCACATCGTCGATCTCGCCGATGAAGTGCACGCGGTCGGCGATGGCCAGGTCGTGCGCGCGCCGCCGCAGCATTTCACGCAACGGCCCGCCGCCGGCCAGCACGAGGTGCGCGTCGACACGTGCCAGGCGCAGGTGGCGCAACGACGTCAACAGCACGTCCTGGTTCTTCTCCGGCGCGAGGCGGCCCACGGTGCCCATGAGAAAGGAATCGGGCTTGAGCCCGAGCGAGGCGCGCAGGCGTTTCGCCGCCTCGAACGAACCGGTGGGCTCGAAGTGATCGGAATCGACGCCGTTGTAGATGACCGTCGAGTTGTCCGCCGCGCGCCGATCCGGTTTCAACCAGAAGTGCCGCTGCGCATCCGAGCCATGCACCGTGAGGTTGAACCGGCTCAGCACCGCCTGGTACAGCCGCTTCATGAACCGGTGGCCGCGGAAGGTCGACGTATTCACCAGGGCCACCGTGCGCGGCCGGTACGGCAGCAGCAGCGTAGCCAACGTCACGTACAGCGCCTGGTAGAGATTGACCGCGACCACGGTGGCGGGCCGCTCGCGCACGATGATCTCGCGCAGCCGCCACAGCGCCCGCAGGGAAAACTTTCCCTGGCGCTCGAGCTTGCGCAGCGGCACGTCGCGCCGGATGCCCTGCTCGATGGTGTAAGGACCATTGAGCGAAACCAGCGAGACGTGTACGCCTTCATCCTTGAGGCGATTGGCGAGCCGCACGATCTTGCGCTCCGATCCGCCGACGCCGAGATTGTTGAGCAGGAACAGGCCATCGGGTCGTGTCGTCATGTTCGCCACGCCCGTCTTCACCGGCGTGAGGCCGGATATGCCTGCGTCCGCGACCGCGCGAATGTTCATTGAATCGTTCCTCCGTGGGTGGCGCCAACCTGCGGCCGTTCGAGCCTGGCATCGAGTAGTTCGAGATAACGCACCGCGACGCCGCTGGTGTATTCGCGGCACGCGAAGTCGCGCGCGCGCCGGCCGACGGTTTCGCGATAGACGTCCACGTCGAGCAGGCCGCGCAGCGCCTCGCGCATGTCGTCGACCGAGGTCGCGATGCGGCCGAGTTGCAGCCGATGCACCATGCCGTCCGGGTCGAAGAAGCTCACCACCGGCACGCCGCGAATCCACGCCTGCAGGAAGGTGTTGGGGAACCCTTCGATACTCGAGGTGTTGAGGAACACGCGCGCGCGGTCGAACAACGCGCCAGTGTCGGCATATTTCACCGCGCCCAGCATGCGCACGTTCGGCAGGCGCGCCGCGGCCGCGGCGACGTCATCGAAATAAGTCTGTCCACCGGGCATCGGCCCGCCGGCCAGCGTGAACCCGATATCGGGCAATTGGCGCGCCAGCTCGAGCGCGAGTTCCGGCCGCTTGAGCGCGCGCAGATTGCTGACCCACAGAACGTCGATGTCCTTGCGCGCAGGAGCGGCGCCGCGTTGCGGCGGCTCGACCATCATGTTGATGACCGGGCATTCGAGCGCGTGATGCTCGCGCAGCAGCTGCGCCTGGAATTCCGTCTGCGCGGCCACCAGGTCGGCACGTTTGAGTCCGAAGTCGTACAACATACGGTCGCGGCCGAAGCGGATCCGGCCGTGCTCCTTCTCGCAGTCGGAATCCGACGCGACACGGAAGATGAAGTTCTTGCCCGTCATCCGGCAGAACCACGCCGTGATGCCCGTGTTGGCTCCGGCCGGTGACTGGTAGTACACATCCGCGTCGACCGCGAACAGCGCGGCCACCAGCTTGCTCGCGCGCGGATGGAAAAACCGCAGGCCGGGGATTCCCGCCTGACGCGCGTACGCCGGAATGACCTTGATGCCGTCGATCTCGCGCCGCATCTGCGGGCCTTCGTCGAAAACTATCATCGAGACTTCGTGGCCGAGATCGCGCCAGGCGCGCGCCAGCAGCACGTGCTGCACCGCCTCGCCGCCGACGTATTTCAACCCGTCGCCGGACAACATGCCGTATGAATCCAGCCCGACGATGCAAACCTTGCGAACTTTCGTGTTCATCTGCGCCCCTGCGCGCCGACCCAGCCATAGGCGTCGCGTGGAAGCGCGGGCCGGATGGAACGCCTGTCTGGTACAGGCAAGGGCACCGGTCTTTCCTGCGCGCACGAGATCAGCCGCATGACGACGCCGGTGTACATCCAGAAGGAGATCCAGGGTTCGTGCAATTCGACGAAGCAGACGGCGACACACACCGCCGTGCCTCCCAATACGAAGGCGATGAGCTGCCGGCGGATCGCGGGCTCCGCCTCGAGGCTGGCACGCCGCGCGCGGCCGATCGCCGAGAACAGTAGGTAGGCGCCGGTGAACAGCCCGACCAGGCCGAGGTTGAACCACAGCGAGAAATAATGGTTGTGCGGCGAGAAGCGGAACGGGAACGACCAGTACACGTCCCAGCCGAAACCGGTGATGAACGTGATCGGCGCGTGGAACATCGTTTCGAACAGGTTGGCCCAGATCTCCGTGCGGCCGGACGTCGCCTCGTTGGCGTCGATGTTGCCGCTCTGGCCGAACACCCGTTCGGTGAGCAGGCCGCCGTACTTCGACAGGCTCATCGCGATGACGAACAACGCCAGCGACCCGAGCACCCAGCCGGCGATGCGGTTGTACGACACGAGATGCCGGTATAGATAGGCGCCGGCCGCGATGGCGACGAGCAGACCGACGAAGCCGCCGCGCGAAGCCGTCATCATCAACGCCGCGGCACACGAGAACACGCCGCCGACCCAGAACAGCCGCACCAGGCCGCGCGCACCAACCGCGGCGGCGACCATGGCGGGGATGAAGAGGATGATGTACGCGGCGTACTGGTTGGACTCGCCCAACGCGCCCTGGGTGCGGCCGTCGATGCGTTCCTTGTATCCCAGATCGATGAGGCCGCTGGCGTCCAACACCGTGGCGGCATTGGCGAAGATCACACCGAGCAACATCCACTTGATGACCTTCGTGCCGTCCTCGACGCTCTGCACGCCGAACAGGAACACGAGGAAAAAGATGTAGTAGTCGATCAGGCTGCCCTTGAGCTTGATCCCGCTGTCTACCAGGTCATAACCCTGGTACTTGATCACCAGCGCCGCGATCAGCCAGGTGAAGATCGCGTAGGCGATCTGGATCAGGAATGCGGTCTGCATCTGTCCCGCCGCGACGATGGAGCTGCGCGCGATCACCAGGCGCAGCGCGAGAAAAGTCGCGACCATGTAGATGACGAGATTCTTCGCGGACAGGCCGGTGGTGATCGTGAGATCCCAGCGCAGTACCTGGGTCGCGAGCAGGAAGAACGAAGTGATACCGAGCAGAGTCGCCAGACGAAATTCCTTCTTGCAAACGATTCATCAGTACGCCCGATCCGTCTTGATCACGGCGAAGGCCGTGGCCACGAGAATCTGCAGATCCAGCAGCGGCGACCAGTTGCGCATGTATTCGAGATCGAACACGACGCGCGCTTCCATGTCCTCGACGCGTGTGGTCTCACCGCGGCAACCCCGCACCTGCGCGAGCCCCGTGATTCCCGGCAGCACCTTGTGACGAACCATGTACCGTTTGATCAGCTTGCGGTACTCCTCGTTGTGTGCCACCGCATGTGGGCGGGGTCCTACGAGGCTCATGGTTCCTTGAATTACGTTGAACAGCTGCGGTAGTTCGTCGAGCGACCAGCGGCGCAGATGTTTCCCGATCGGTGTCACGCGTTGATCGCTGCGGCGCGCCTGCGTCACGCGCGCGCCGTCTTCGCACACCGTCATGGTGCGAAACTTGTAGACCAGAATCTCGCGGCCGTCGAGACCGTAGCGGCGTTGCCGGAACAAAACCGGACCGGCCGAACCGCGCTTCACCGCCCACGCGATACCTAACAACAATGGCGAGAGCAGCAGCAGCGCGGCGCCCGCGATGCTCACGTCCATGAGGCGTTTGATGAGACCGCGATAGCCGTGAAACGGCGTCTCGCGCATCGCCACGACCGGGAAGCCGAGGATCTCGCTGGTGCGCTGCTGGATGGCGTCGAAGCCGGTGATGTCCGGCACGAAGTAGATGGACGCGGTGGTGTCGCCGAGCTCGTTCATGAGCTCGCGCACGCGGGTCACCTGCCCCGGTGCGATCGCGAAGAAGATCATGTCGATGCTGCGCGTGTTGACGAATGCCGCGACGTCGCTGAAACGCCCCAGCAGCTGCGCGTGCCGGGAGCAGCCGAGGCGGTCGCTGCCGCGGTCGTCGAAGAAACCCGCCACGGAGATGCCGAGTTCGTTGTGCTGGCTGAGCCTGCGCGTCAGTTCCATGCTCGCCGTGGTGCAGCCGATGACGATGGCGCGCCGCGCCTGGGTGGCATCCTGCAATAACGCCCGCGTGGCGGACTGCAGTACCAGCGACAACATCACCAGCAACACCGGCGTCACCAGCACCCAGGTCACCACCACGCGCCGCGAGAAGGTCTCGGAATACTTGGTCATGTAACCGAGCGCCAGCAGCGCCGCGACCAGCGCCGCCCAGCGCAGCAACAGGTTCGTCGCAAGCTCGAGCGGCGGAGCGATGACCTGCGTCGACTGGTTATGCGGCGGCAACACCGCGAGCGTGGCGGTCGCCGCGAGAATCGACAGGACCACGAAGGGTTTGTCGAAGTCGACGTCGAACACGCGGCACAGTGGATAGAACATCACGCCGGCGAGCACCGCGGGCAACGCATCCATCAGCCACAGCATCGCGGGCGCGACCAGCGAGTGGCCGCGTTTGAATATGATCGGCTGACTCACCTGGTGCTGGTAATCGTTCATCGCGACGGGTCGCCTCCCTGCTTACAACGTCTGCAGGATAAAAAAAGGCCGGCGTTTGCGACGCCAGCCCTTTCCTCGAAGCCCTATCGGTGGGACGACGACGCGTCCCCATCCGCTTCCTACATCTGTCTCATCGCACCGACAGCGACGGCGGTGATGTAGGACTCTCGGCCGCCGTCACGCCTTGCACAGTCTGGTCCATCGAATGCAACCAGTTCTCGAGATTGGTGTAGCCATTCGATGTCATTGTGCCCGGGTTCGCAGGAATCGTGAGCTTGCGCGTGTTCTGCGCGTAACTCGGCCAGCCGCCCGCGTTCAGTTTGCAGCGCTCGCTGCCGTTGCTCGCGACGCAGTTGATGATGGCGCCCTTGCGGTCCTGCACCTGCTTGACGATGCGCTTCTCGACCGCATCGCGGTCGCTGGGCCGCGCGCCGGCGTACTTGAGCACGCTGTTGTAGACGGCGTTGTTCGCGGTGGTGCGCACGTTGAGACCGGTGTTCCACGTCGGTGCAGTCGCGGTCTGGAGCAATCCCGAGATGATGTCGCCGCCGGTGAACTGCACCAGCGAAGCAACGGCGCTGCCGCCATTTTCCGGTGCGTAGTTGTCCTTCACGTACACCTTGCTGCCCGCCAGCAGCGTGAAGCTGCCCTTGGTGCGCAGATAGATTGGCTTGGTCTTGAGCGTGAAGCTCGGGCCCTTGAGGAACACATTGCCCACCACCGAGTTCCTGGTGGAGATCCCCTTCTCGCTCTGCAGGTCGACGTCGAAATTGACGCGGTTGTAGACCACGTTGTTGACCATGACCAGTTCACGCGTGCGCGACAGCGGATTTCTCTCGACGATGTCCGCCATGAGATTGTTGGTGAGCGTCACGCGGCCACCGCTCGGGCTGCTGCCGAAGATCACACCGAAGCCATGGCTTTCGATCGCCTTGCCGTCATCCGTCGGATGGATGGACTGGTTCAACGGCTCCGCGAAGATGTTGTTCGTGAAGGTGACGTTGTCGTGCACGCCCCAGACGCTGGCGATTTCATCCACCGCCCAACCGAACGAACAATGGTCGATCACGATATTCGCGACCGGCTTGGCCGCCGTGCCTTCGATCTTGAGCGAATCGCGATTGGCCGGATCCGGGCCGTTCGGATCGTCGCCGGCGCGCACGCGGATGTGCTGCACGAGAACATTCGATGCCTGGATGCGCAGCGCTGCACCGCGGATCATGATGCCGGGCGACGGCGCGGTCTGGCCGGCGATCGTGATGTTGTTCCAGCGGATCATCATGTCTTCGGTGATGCGGATGACCCCCGACACTTCGAACACGCAGACACGCGGACCGTTGAAGTCGCTGGCGCAGGCCTTGAGCGAACCGGGTCCGCTGGCGTTGAGGTTGGTCACCTTGATCACGGTGCCTCCCCGGCCCGCCGGATTGTCCATCCCGAAGCCCGCGGCGCCAGGAATCACGGGCACTGCGTGAGCACTGGTCGCGGCCAGTGCCAGCACGGCGGCGGCCAGCAGAAATCGTTGCGTCAGCAAACGGCGAACGGTGGCGAACTGCATTCCGGAAACCCTCGAAGAAGATGGACGTTGTTTGTCGATGGGAAGCGCTGGGCCGATCATCAAATGGACTTCATCGCGGCGGTCGAAGGCGGACCCTCGAGTCCGTTCGCATTCACGGCAACTACTGCGAAATACCAGACCCCCGGGTCGAGCGCCGAGATTTCATACGTGGTCACGGCCGCGCCATCGATGAAGACGCTGTGGTCGAGGTCTTCCGGACTGCGGCCGAACAGGATGCGATAGCCGGCCAGATCGTCGAGCGGAGAACCGTTGACCTTCGACGCAGGAATCTCCCACTGCAGGGCCGCCATGCCGCTGGCGACGGACAACACGGTGATCTCGAATGCGCCGGTCTTCACCGTGTGCGTCGCGTCCGCCACGCTGATGACGATGGATTCGTAGGCGCCGACGTCGTCCGCGGCCGGCGTGCCCGCGATGCGGCCGGTCTTCGGATCGAGGGTCGCCCACGGCGGCAGATTCGCGGCGCTGAAAGTCAGGGCGTCGCCGTCGGCATCTTTGACCGTCGGCCGGAAGTCATAGGGGACACCGACCTGCGCGTAGGCCGACGCCGCGCCGTCGATCGAAGGCGCCGAGTTGGCTGCCGGGGCTGGAGCGGTTGGCGCGCTTCCCTGCGGAGCAGCGGCAGAACCCGCATCCCCGCCTCCACCACACCCGCCTTGGCAGAGCGCCAGGGCCAGTGCCGGTAAGAAAGTTCTTACGCCGTTACGCGCGAAAAATTGCATGTGTCGGAATCCTCCGGCTCGCACCGTGTTTGAGAAGGTGCGATTTAGGAGTCCGGTTGAAAACGATTCAACGCAGTAAAAGGAAAGTGCCCTAGGCGGCTGACGTCGCAGGTTGGCGACAGCGGCCAGAATCAATGACTTAAGTCAACGCCGGTGTTTACCCGATAGGGCAAAACCGTGACGCCGGACGGGCGGTTGCCGGGGCTGGCTCCGCCTCTCTCTTATATATGAAGCATGGAAGGCCACCGGCGGGTGGCTTCCAGCCGGGCGCGGCGACCCGCAGGATCGAGGAATGAAGGCCCTCTATCTAGCTAACACGTGGCAGCTCAGTAGTAGGCGCTTTCGTTGCGTTCCTTGGAGCGATTCAGCACCACGCCCAACAGATTCATCTCGGCGAGCACTTCCTTCGCGCCGCGCAACATCGCGCGGCCGCTCTTGCCTTCCGACACCACCAGCAGCAACGAATCGAACTGCGGCGCGAACGCCAGCACGTCGTCCGACGCCAGCAGCGGCGGCATGTCGAAGATCACGATGCGGCGCGGCGCCTCGCGTTCGAGCGCCTGCAGGAATTCGCCCATGCGCGGGCTGTTGAGGAATTCGGAGGAGTGCTGGAATGCGCGCGCATTCGGAATCACACCGAGGCGCTCGGAGTGCAGCTTGTAGACGATTTCGTCCAGCTCCGCCTTGCCGAGCAGATAGTCCGACAGACCCTTCTCGAAACTCATGCCTAGATAGTTGGCGACCTGCGGGCGTTGCAGGTCGAGGTCGACCAGGAACACGAACGTGTTGACGTCCTGCGCCAGCGCCAGCGCGAGGTTGATGGCGGTGAGGGTCTTGCCCTCGCCCACCGACATGCCGGACACGGCGATGCTGCTCCACTTCTGCATGTCCAGCCGGCGCAGTACACGTGTGCGCAGGATTTTGAAGGCGCGCAACGCCGCGGTATCCGACACCGCCGGCAACACGCACTGGCGTTCCATGGCGCGCGTGTCGACGCTCGCGTTCTGGAAGCGGCGCGCCTGCTGCAAATCGGCCGGCGCCGCGCTCACGCGCCGCACACGTTGGCGCAAGCTGGAAGACTCGATGGCGTTGGGTCGTTCGGTACGCTCGGGGCCGGCTCGTTCGGCCAGGTTCCGGCGCACGTCATCGAAGGTGGTGCTCATGATGTTGTGCTCTTTTTCAGATGAAATTCTTGACGACGGTGAACACGATCCACACGCCGACAACGCCGCTCGCGCTCGCCGCGGCGAACCGCCATGCATTGCGACGCCGCGAACGCGAATTGCGGATCGTCGGGATCGCCACCAGCGGCGACACGCCGAGCAGCTCGCGTACGTCGCGCGCACCGCGCACTTTCGGATCGAGGGCTTCGGCGCCGACGGTCGCGGTAAGCCCCAGGACCATGGCGGCTACCAGGCCGATCAGCAGAATCGCGAGCCGTTGCGGCTTCGACGGCATGGCCGGCAGCATCGGCGACTGGATCAGACGGAACTCGTCCACGCGGCCTCCAACAATAGCGGCTTCGCTCACTTCCGCGTCCATCTGCCGATTGAGCAACTGCTCGTATTTCTCGCGCGCAATGGTCAGGTCGCGCGTGGCGTTGGAATATTCGCGCTCGACCTGCGGCGCCGCGGTGACATTGCGCTCGAGCCCCGACATCTTGGAACGCAGCTCGGCGTTCTGCGCCGCGAGGCTCGCCAGCTGGCTGTCGATGGCGTTGATCTGCGTGCGCAGCTGCATGCCGACCGCCGTGCCGTCGCTCATCTCGACATCGCCGCGTTCGCCCGATTTGATACGCGCCTCGAGCGTCGCGATGTCGCGCTGCAGCTTCTTGACGTCGGGGTACTCCTCGCCGTAACGCTGCCGCGCTTCGGTGAGCGTCGACTTCTTGGCCGCCAGCTGCGAACGCAGGCTGGTGCCGGCGCCGGCACTCGTGCCGTACTTGAGGCTGTCGATCTGGCGGCGCAGCGCGACCATGTCCGGATGACTCTCGTCGTAACTCGAACGCATGCGCGAATACTGGTCTTCGAGCTGCCGCACGCTGGCGGAATCCGGGCCCTGCGCGCGGGTCTGCTCGAGCTGCGCGGCCAGGAACACCCGCTCCTGGCGCAGCGAACGCGCCTGCATGTCGTTGGCGGCCAGCGAGCTTTCGGTGCGATCCATCATCGACATGTTGACTTCGGTGAGCTCCGGCAACTGGCCGGCATTCGCGCGTTTGAAATCCGCGAGCTTGGATTCGAGCTGCGCAACGTGCGTGCGGACGCGCTCCGCCTCCTTCGCATAGAACTCGGCGGCGTTCGAAGCGCGGCCCTGACGCTGGCGGCGATGCTCAGCGAGGAACGCGCCGACCAGCCATTGGGCGCCCTGCTGCGCCTTGGCCGGCACGCGATTGTCGTACGACAAGGTGAACGCATCGACCACCTCACGTTCGCGACCGGTGCGCGGATCGAGGATCGGCGTGGTCACGATCTTCACGTCGATGTCGCGGCGTACCCGCTGCAACATCGCCGATTCATCGTCGGCGAGATCCGGGTAGAGATCGAATTCGGCGTTCAGCTTGCGCAGGTTCGCATCCGTCAACACGATGCCCTTGAGGTTCTGCACGTACTGGTCGGCATAACTGGACTCCGCCGAGGCGCTCGCTCCGGTGGCTAGCGACGCCGTGTTCGACGGCTCGTCGATCTCGACCAGCGCCGACGAGGTGTACACGTCGGGCAACGTCGCCGACAGCAGCACCGCCAGCAACGCGATCGGGATCGCCACGCCGACCAGCAACGATTTGCGGCGTGCGATCGCGTGGATGTAGTCGGAAAATTCGGGTGATGCCTGGGAGTCCATCTAGTCGTTCCTTGCGCGGCCACGCTGCACGGGTTGGTAGAGAAAGGAGATCGTGGCGCCGTTGGAGGTCGCGTCGAACGGCGCGTCCTCGAATTCCTGCCACGTATAGTCATAGGCGACGCGCAGCGAAAATTCCTCCTGCCAGCGCCATTGCAGGCCCACGTCGCCGGTGGCGTACGAACGTGCCTGGAAATCCGACGCGTCGTTCACGTCGTCGTCGTGCGTGCCGCGCAGGCCGGCCAGCACGCTGAGTCGCGGCGTCATCGCGCGCGTCCAGCGCAGCCGCAGCTGATCCCGCGCCACCACGGCACCGGCCGCCGACGGACCGACGCTGCGCGCCAGGTCGGCGAACAGCTCGTTGCGGCCGAGCACGAAGCTCACGCCCGCACCGGCCACCCACGCGGTTTCGGAACCCCCGTCGATGAGCTCCACCTGCTGCGCGCCGAGGCGCAGGAACTTGCGGGTCTCGGCGGCATTGCGCGTATCCCATTGCAGTTCCGCGCCATACGAATTGGTGACGCCCTGCGTGTCGATGTCGAAACGCGCGCCGCGCAGGCGTGTGGTCAGCGTCGATAGTTCGGTGAGACGCGACACCAGTCCGGCGCTCACATCCGCCGAGTTGTAACCCACCTGTGCATTGTCGATCTCGCGGTCGAAGCGGATGTCGGTGTAGTTGGCCTGGAACTGCAGCGCACGGCGCGCAGACAAATCGAACTCCACCGATGGCGCCAGGGAGGCGCGCGTGCGGCGGTTGCGTGCGAGCACGCGGCCGGAATCGCCCAGCACCGGATCGCCGAGTCCGGAGTCCACGTCGGCATCGGGCTGCTCGCTGTTGACCACGTCCTGCTGCGCGAAGTCCGCGCGCACGCCGCTGGTCACCCGTTGACCGCGATGCTGCCAGTTCAGCGTGCCGAAATAGTCCGTCGTATCGACGTCGCCGGCGTCCGGAAAATACGTGCTGCGCACGCGCGGCGTGAAGCTGAATTCACCGGCCGGCGTGAGATTGAGGATTTCGAGCTGCGCGTCGAGCAAGGCGCCTTGCACGTCGATCTCGGAGCCGGGCGCGGTCAGGCGATAGTTGTCGTCGTACAGATACCCCGCCTCGACGGCTGGATTGAACTGCCAGTCCGCTCCGGCCGCGGCCATGCTGACGGCGCTCGCGATGAGCGTGACGACGATGCGTTGCGCGGCGTGCCTGCTCACGGAACGACCACCACATCGCCGCTCTGCAGATCGATGTTCTGGTCGAGGCGTTTTCCCTTGACCAGGTCGTTGTAACGGAACGGCAGCGCCTGCTTGCCGGTGGGCGTGCGCCGCAGGATCACGATGTCGGAGAGCGCCGCGAATGGCGTCGTGCCCCCGGCCATCGACAATGCCTGCATCACGTCGACCGTCGGGTTCATGATGAATTCCCCGGGCTTGTTCACCTGGCCGATGACGTAGACCTTGTTGCCCTTGATCTCCTGGATGGAGATCGTCACCACCGGATCGGAGATGAATTTGGCGAGACGCTGGCTCACCGTCTTGTTGAGATCCGCCACGGTCTTGCCCTTCGCATCCACCTCACCCACCAGCGGAAAGGAGAAGGATCCGTCGGGACGGACCAGCGCGGGGCGCTGCAGGTCGGGCTCCTTCCACACGCTGACCGACAGCAGGTCGCCCGGCTTCACCGTGTAGTTAGCGTCCTGCGCCAGGAGGTTGGTGGCCCAGGCCAGCGCCATGACGACGCAGCAGGCCATCAGAAACTTCTTCATCGCAATTCTCCAGCCAAGGTTTGGAACTACTTGAGCGACAGCTGCAAACGCCGCAGGTTGCGGTCGCCCGGCGACGTCTCGACCACGAAACCCATCGACATCGCCAGCATCTGCATCGGACGGTTCGACCAGAACATCTCGCCACTCAGGCGCGGCAAGCCGACACGTTTGGCGTGGCGCAACAGCGTCGACAGCAACGTGCGTCCGACTTGTTCCTCGCGATAAGTGTTGGCCACCGCGACGATGAAATCCGCGTCGACCCGGCTCGACGGCGCGTAGGCCGCGACGCCGATCACACGATCTCCGGCCGACGTGTTTTCGAGCGCGGCGAATCCCACCGAGGAGTCCGCGCCGTCGCTGGCGATGACGCGATCGAAAAGAATGTGGTTCAGGCCCTGCATGTCGCGCCGATCGCGCTCCGCCGCGCCGTGATGCAGCGCCAGCGCGAATTCCGCCAGCAGGCGGCGGTCGCCGGGCGAGATCTGCCGCACGCTGTAGGCGCGATGCGAACGCGGCGTGTAGTACCAGCGTCGCGCCAGCCACGCGCTCGACAAACCAGCCTGAAAACGCGGTGCGGGAGAAGCTGCGGCTCTGTGCATGGGGCGTAGAGTCGCGTACCGCGAACCGCCTCGCCGTCGGAGGCCGCGCCGTGCGAAGCTGGAAAACACCTGCATGTGACGCGCGCCGGCACAAATCATGCGGCGCCGTCCGACAGAACTTTCCGTCATGCAGCACGGCCGACGCGGCGGAGTCTGTGTTGCAGGACAGAACCGGAGCCTCGCACGCAGCAAAGAAGCGTACTGTAGGAACAACCCGACAGTCACAGCCCCAACCCGCCTGCAATACTCATCGGCACGCATGAAGACCGCCCCGCTCTCCACCACGACGATGCGCGTGTCGCGACTGCTCTCGGGCACCGCCTTGTTCGTCAGTCTCGTCGTGCTCGGCGGCTGGGCCTTCGACGTGGCGCCGCTGCGTCCGCTGATTCCCGCGCTCATGACGCCGCAGACGGCGTTGTGTATTTCGCTGCTGGCGCTCGCGGCGCTGCTGTCGAGCCTCCAGCCGCGGTGGACACGCAGCGCCGCGCAAGTCGTAGCCGCCGCTGCCGCGGCGGTGGCGCTCGAAGCGCTGCTGCGCCCGTGGCTGCTCGCGTCGCCCTACGGGTTGCGGACATTCGCCGCGCCGTTTCCCGGCGGCATCGCCCATTCGACGAGCCTCGTGTGCCTGGTAGCCGCGCTCGCGGTCGCGCTGAGTCCGCTGCACGACCGGCTGGGCGTGCGGCTGTCGACGGCCTCGGCCGGCGTCGGGCTGTTCATGATCGGCACGTCGCTGGTGGGCCTGCTGCTCGGCAGCCCGACGCTCGCGAGTTTCGGCCTCGATCGGCTGCCCTCCGCCGCGGCCCACGCGATCGCCGCGCTGGTCATCCTCGCCACGCTCACGCTGCGCGGCGACGCCGGCTGGGTCTCGGTGTTGTTAGGGCCTTCGGCCGCGGGTAGTTCGGCCCGCGGCATCATCGCCTGGACCATCCTCGCACCGCTGACGTTCGCCGCACTGGCGCTGGCCGGCGTGCGCGCGGGCCTGTACACCCTGCACTTCGCATTCGCGCTGCTGGCCGCCACGATGTGCTGCGGCCTGACCTGGCTCGTGATGTGGAACGCGGCGCGGGTCGAACGCGCGCAGCGGCGCGCCGCGAGTGCGAGGGAGGCGATGCAGCTCGCCGCCAACCGGCTGCGCCTGGCGAAAACCGCCACCGGAATCCTCATGTGGGAGTGGCTGCCCGGCACGCGCGAGTGGGTGTGCATCGACGGCGAGGAACGGCTCGACCCCTCCGGCAACGAGTATCTCGAAACGGGTCTGGCGCGTTGCCTGCGCGATGGCAAGGCGGAATTCGAATTTCCGATGCACGACGACAGCTGGATGCTGGCCACCTGCTGGCGCGAACTGCGCGACCGGCAGCCCGTGATCGTCGGCATCACGATGGACATCACCGCGCGCAAACACGCGGCGCTGGCGCTCGAGGCGAGCGAAACGCGGCTGCAGCTCGCGGCGCTGGCATTGCCGGGTTTTGTCTACGACTGGAATTGCCGCAGCGGCAAGATCCTGCGCACCTCCGGCATCGAACAGATCCTGGGTTATCGCGGCTCCGAGATCTCGCCGGTGAGCCGCTGGTGGGAAGACCTGGTGCATGCCGAGGACCGCGCGTTGTCGCTGCCGGCGCGTGTCTTGCGCGCCGCCGATTCCGCCCACGACATCGACAGCATCGCCTGCGAGTACCGCGTGCGTCACCGCGACGGACGTTTCGTCTGGATTTGGGATCACTGCGTCCTGACGCGCGATCGCGCCGGCAGCATCGTCCGCGTGGTCGGCAGCGTGCTCGATATCACCGAGCGCAAGGAAGCTGAAGCGCGCCTGGCGACCAGCGAACATCGTTTCAAGGCCGCGTTGCTCGCCACCGCCGGCATCATCTGGACACACTCGCGCGACGGCCGTGCCGTGGGCGAACAGACCAGCTGGAGTGCGTTTACCGGGCAGTCGAGCGAGGAGCTGCAGGGCATGGGCTGGATTGAAGCGCTGCATCCCGACGATGTGCAGCCCACGCTCGACGCGTGGGCACAGGCCATCGGGTCGGGCACGGATCTCGTCACTGTGCAGCGCGTCCGGCGCCGCGATGGCGTGTACCGCACCTTCTCCGTTCACGCCGTCCCGGTCAGCGACGAACGCGGCGAGATCGTCGAATGGGTGGGGTCGCATACCGACATCACCGAACAACGCGCCGCCGAACAACAGGTGCGCGACAGCCTGCAGCGGCTCGAAACCGCGCTCGACGCCGAACGCGCCGCGCGCGGCGAGCTCAACGCGGCCGCGCATGCCAAGGACGAATTCCTCGCCACCATCTCGCACGAGTTGCGCACCCCGCTCAACGCCATCCTCGGCTGGACGACGCTGTTGCAACGTCCGCGCGTCGCCCCTGCCATGATCCAGGACGGGCTCAAGGTCATCGAACGCAATGCCCGCGCGCAGACGCAGTTGTTAGGCGACCTGCTCGACGCCAACCAGCTCATGTCCGGCAAGCTGTCGCTGACCTTCGAGCCGATGGATTTCAACGACGCGGTGCGCGCGACGCTCGATTCCATGCGCGTGACCATCGCTGCGCGCAAGATCCGGATCGAATGTTCGCTCAGCGAAGAGCCGCTGCCGGTCATGGGGGATTCGGTGCGACTGCAACAGATCGTGAGCAACCTGCTGTCCAACGCGATCAAGTTCACTCCCGCCGATGGCGTCATCGAGATCGCCACCGGTGTGCAAGGAGACATGACGTGCTGCGAAGTCCGCGACAGCGGCGAGGGAATCTCGGTGGAATTCCTGCCGCATATCTTCGAGAAGTTCCGCCAGGCCGATGTCGGCAGCGCCCGCCGCTTCGCGGGTCTCGGCCTCGGGCTGGCGATCACGCGGCAACTGGTCGAATCCCACGGCGGGTCGATCTCGGTAGATAGCGAAGGCCGCGGCAAGGGGGCGAAGTTCACCGTGCGGGTTCCACCCCTCGTGCCGGGAGATGGCGAAGTGGCGATCGCCCACCATCATTTCCCCACGCGCCAGACCGACAAGCCGCTCGCCGGCCTCACCATTCTCGCGGTCGATGACGAGGCGGATTCGCGCGAATACCTGCAACGGTTGCTGGCAGAACAAGGCGCGGAAATCGTCAGCGTGAGCTCGGCATCGGAAGCACTCGACGAGCTGGCCGCCGATTCCGGACGTTTCAACCTGCTGGTGAGCGACATCGGAATGCCGGGCTCTACCGGTTACGACCTCATCGAAGCCGTGCGGCAGCGCCTCAAGGTGAACGCCAGCGATCTGCCGGCGGTGGCGCTGACCGCATTCACCCGTCCGCAGGACCGGGACCGGGCGCTCGACAAGGGGTTTCAGAAACATCTCGCCAAGCCGGTGCAGGTCGGACGGCTGATCGGCGCGATTCGCCAGCTGACTGGCGCGGCGGCGGGCGGTACGCCTCCGCGGCGGCATTGAACCGCTACGGCTTGAGCGTCAGCAACAGGTCGCGGTTTTTCTCGTAACGCGTCAGCGCCTCGCGCAGCACGCGTTTGAGCTCCGCATCGCCCTGGCCTGCGATCTGCGCGCGGTACTGATCGATGGTCGCCTGGTGCCAGGAAAGCTGCCCGATGATGAAATTCGCGTTGCTGCGCGCTTCGGTGTTGGCGGCGATCGAACCTGCGCGCTGCGGATTACCTTCCGGCAGGCGCCAACCCTTGCGTTTGGCGATCGCCTCGAGGCTGCGTGCGGTCGCATCGTTCGTCGCGCCGATCTGTTTCGCCGCCGCGCGCAGTGGCGCCGCCTCCAGGATTTCACTCGCGGTACGCGCCTCGGCAACGCCCTGCCGCGTGTTTTCCAGGGCAGCGGCGATAAACGCCGGATCATCGGTCGCCACCAGCGCCCGATCGAACAGAGGATCGGTCGGAGTGCCGTCGCGCTGTTGCCGCAGCCCGGCCGGATCCGGGTGACGGGGCAATGTGGTCTGCCCGACGGTCGCGCCGGCCAGCAGCATGGAAATCGTGAATGTGATCATCGGCGCTCCGTTGAACCGACAGACTTCCCGGTCGCAGGCGGGCACCGGCGATGCCGGCGCCGCCCACTTCCGTCTCTAACTAGTCTCGACGAAGCACGATCGCGGCGATGAGCGCCACGGCAGCCCCGGCGGCCGCACCGTAAGCGATCGACTTCCACGGATTCTCTTGCACGTACGTGTCCGTGGCCTTGGCCGCATCGTTGGCGGCGCCGCGCACCCGCGTGCCGGCATCGGCGAGACGGACCTTCGCCTGGCTGACGGTGCGCAAAACACGCGCGCGCACGGCATCCACCGCGGCTCCGCCCTCTTCGCCCAGCGTCTTCAGCAGTTCTTCTGCCTGCGCGACGATGCGGTTGAGCTCGATCACCGTGGTTTCGGAATTGCGCGTGCCGTTCTCATAGGCCTTTGATTGAATGCTCATCGAGTCTCCTCCTCAGGGGAATACGTTGTGGGGTGTGCCACCCTAAGGCTGATGGCCTTGCAGCCGTGTCAGCGCACACAGCACAGCGGCCCCTCATCCGCACCGGACGCGTGTAGGGATGCACCGACACGTCCATCGCGGTCGGTCACGTCTTACGACGTATGGGCGCATCTTCTGCGCGCGCCGCACTGGCGCGCGGGCGCAGCATTCAGTGCGACAACCGAATCGGACCAACGACTCGCCATTCGAACCCCCTTCTAGGAGATGACATGACAAAGACATACAGCAGCTGGACATTGGCAGTGGCGGCAGCGGTGGGCGTATGCGCGCTTGCCGGCTGCAATCAGCGTGAATCGGCCAACGAGACGGCGAAGGATGTGGCAGAGGCCCGCCAGGACGCCAACGAGAACGTCGCCGAAGAGACACGCGAGGCGGCGGATACGGCGACCGCAGGTGCGGAAGACCGCGCCGCGGCCGAGTACGACGTGGCGGTGGCGCAGGCCGATGGCCAGAAGAAGATCGCCACCGAGAAGTGCGAGACCCTGGGCAGCGATGCACAGAAGGCTTGCAAGGACCAGGCTGACGCGACCTACGAGTCGGCCAAGGCGCAGGCCCAGGCGACACTCGATGCCGCGAAGCGTTCCGGTTCGGCGTCGATTCAGCCGACGAACTGAAGTCTGGTGATGGAAGGAATGCGCACTCACGACGGGGTGATGCCCACCTGCGAGACCATTGCAAACGGTCGTGATTGCGTGGCAGACCGTCCGGCGGCAGCTAACTACTGCCGCCGGACGGGTTGTCCGGATAGAGGAGAATGAACATGATTGCGAGGAAACTGCGGTCGGTCGGCACGAGCCTCGTGGCGATCGGCATCGCGACGGCCGCGCCCGCCTGGGCCGTGAGCCTATCCACGGTCGGACCGGCGCAGCCGTTGCCCGACTCCGCCCTGAACAATGCCGCCTCCCTTTCAGGTGACAGCTGGAGCGCCGGAAGCGGCTCGCTGGTGCCGCTGATGGCGGTTGAAATGGAAGCCAACCACGCCGCCACGATCGATGCCCCGGCGGCCGAAGGCGGCGGTGCGCCGGCCGTGGGCAAACCCCTCGACGACATCGCGTTCGTCAGGGTCGCTACCGAAAACGGCCGCAAGGAAGTGACTTCGGCGCGCGAGGCGCTGCCGCAGTTGAAGGCTCCCGAACTCAAGCGCATCGCCGAGATGCTGGTCACCGACCACAACAATGCGAATGCCCGCCTGTCGCAGATCGCCGAGGCGAAGCAATGGCCTGTGCCGCCACCGTCCGCGCCCGCCGCCCCGCCATCGGGCAGCGCAAGCAGCGACTTCGATGCGAAATGGACCGCGGAGATGATCGCCGGGCATGAGCGCTCCGTTGCCCTCTACCGGGCACAGGCGGCCGGCGGCGAAGACAAGGATTTGCGCAAATACGCGCGCGACACCCTGCCGACCATCGAGCAGCACCTCGCCCAACTCAAAGGTCTGCAGAAATGACCACCACGGAGAAAAACATGGTAGCCATGCGAATCATCAAACTACTGGGCATTGCCGGCATCGCCATCCTGGCGGCTTCGTTCGTCGCCGCGCGCTCGCAGCGCAAGGCCGAAGAACAGCGCCGCCGTCTCAACGAGGATCTCGAGCGCGAGCGCTGGGAAAGCGAAGGCGGCGCGTCGCATACCGGGCCTGCGACGCAGAGCGCGGTGACCGCGCACTGAACCCGTTCGACGGCGGTCAACGCCCCAGCTGCAGGGCCGTGAGTATTGCCGGATCGTTGCGTATCAGTTTGTGGATGAGCTCAGCGTAAAACGCCGGCATCGCCTTCTGCATGGCGGGAATTCCACCCGTGAAGACATTGGTGTTGTCGAGGATCTTGGTGTCCTCCGCGCGATTGTTGGCCAGCAACTTGCCGTCGGGAGTCGTCACCGACACTTCCACGTCGTACCAGAAGCGGCTGGACACCGCACTGTCGAAGTTCCAGTCGTGAATACGCACCGACAATTGCGGCACAGCCGCGCCGGACGCTTCCACCATCCCGAGGCTCAGCAATTCCTGCCGCAAATCTCCCTTCATCTGCTCCGCCAGCGAGCGCTTCTGCTTGTTGAAGACGTCGATCGGATTGCCGTACCCACCCCTGACAATGCCGAGATAGAACGGAAACTTCCTGGCGTGTGTCACGTACGGCCGCAGGTCGGTGACGACGAGGTTGAACGGCCTGGACGCCAGGCCCGGCAGGTATTCGGGCGCGGGTGGTGAGTAGCCCAGCTCGAGGAATGGCCTGCAGCCGGCCAACAGCAGGGAGGCAAATAGCAGCAGCATCCTGGTGGGCATGACAGGCAGTCTGCCGCCAGGGGACGCTTTCTGACAATGCGGCCCGTCGGGCCCGCCACTTGTTAGAAGGACCTCACGCAGGAGGTCCTTCGGGCACCGGGGCACGCGCGGTGGGTGGCCCCCGTTCCATGATCGTGACGGTCGAACGGGGCTGCTGTATGTCGGCCTTGTCGAAGGCATGTTTGAGGCGCAGCAGGAACTCGCGCTTCACATTGGATTGCTCCAGCGCCTGCACCTTGATACGCGCCCGCAACGTGATGCCGCGCTCGGTCCAGGCCTCGATACCCGCGATATCCAGATCGTCGAGGATCTTCGGGCCGAACACCGAGTTCGCGCGCAGCGCGACGCCGGTGTCGCGCATGACGTCGATGACAGGCGCGATGTCCTGCTCCAGCGCAATCGTCACGTCCACCACCGCGTACGCGAACGTACGGCTCGAGCTCGTCACCACGCCGATCTCACCGTTCGGCACGTAGTGCACGTTGCCCTCGTAATCGCGCAGCTGCACGTAGCGCAGTGTGAGGTCTTCGACCAGGCCGCTCTTGCCGGCCACCTCCACGACGTCGCCCTGACGAATCTGGTTCTCCGCCAGCAGGAAGAAGCCACGGAAGAAATCCTTGACCAGCGATTGCGCGCCGAAGGCGATCGCGATGCCCGCGACACCGGCGGTGGCAAGGAACGGCAGGATCGAGATGCCGAGCGTGTTGAAGATTGCGAGCGTGGCGAGCGCGGAAATCAGGATGGTCGCGAGTTTGCGCAGCACGTTGCTGACCGTGGCGGCGCGTTTCTTCGCTTCCACGTCGTGCGCGTGCGTGGCCGTGAACTTCTCGAGACCGGCGATCAACCGGCGCGCGACGAACACCAGCAGGAACGAGATCGCCAGGATGGCCGCAATACGCGAGCCGGCCTGGATCCAATCCATCGCGTTGAACCATTGCACCACTTTTTCTTCGTGATCCATCGATCGCCCCGTGTCTGAAGTTCGAGCCCGCAAGTTAGCGTAAATCGCCGCGTCGATACATGCGGCGTGTTCCTACGAGCGGCTGCTGCGGACTCCGAAAGGCGACAGCGGCGAAAAGTTCCACGATAAGCACATGAATTCAGGGAAACGGCTGGTCTTCATCGTCTCCTGGCTGGGCGCCGGCATGGCGCTCGCAGCGACCGATGCGCAGGCGCCGCCCGCGCCGCGAGAGACGGGACTACGGACTGCTGGGGAATTGATCGATGCCGCGCGCGCGGTTCAGCTGCTCGACTGCCCTGCAGGAGAGTCAGCTCAACGCATCGAGCTACGATTCGAGCGGATTACCACCGACCCCGATGCGGACGAGCTGCGCCGGCTGCTGAGCCGTGGTGCACAAAGAACCGTTGAATTCGAATGGAACGCCGAGAGCGGCGAGCTGACTTTCCGCGCGCCTGTAGCTTTCACGCTCCCGGAGGATCACGGCGCTGCGGCTTCCCTTCTTGCGCAGGCGCGTTGCGAATCACGCTGATCTGGCCGTCACCTTCGAGATACGCCACCTTCACGTCGCTCATCTGCTCGATCCCCTGCTCGCGCAGTTTTTCACCGAGTTCTTCCATGGTGATGAACTCGCGGCGCAGGTTCTTGCGCTGCGGAATCCCGCGCCGAACGAGTGTGAGACGGCCCGGTGAGGCGAATCGACGCACGACCGTGAAGCGATACGACAACAGGTCGAGCAGCCAGTTCCAGCCGACGATGGTGAGCACGAGGATCGCGCCTTCGGCGAACGTGTCATAGCCACCGGCCATCGCGTTCTGCGCCGCGTCCGCCACGATCACCAGCAACAGGATGTCGGCGATGCCGACCGCGCCGACGTCGCGGCGCAGGATGAATCTGAAGATGAGGAACAGCAGCCAGTAGACCAGCGTGCCCCGCAACATCAACTCGGGGATCGAGACATGGATGCGGAACAGATCCGCGAGCACGCCCCGATCCCCTTTCCGATCAACGCACGCGATTGCGCGAGATGAGATTGACGATGGCGAGCAGGATCACGGCGCCCAGGAACGACACGAGCAAGCTGCCGATACTGATGACGCCGGAATTGATCGTCGGCGCGCCAAGCACCGGGCTCAACAACCAGCCGCCGAGCACGGCACCGACGATGCCCACCACGACGTTGAGGATGATCCCCTGACTACCATCGCGGCGCATCACGATGCTGGCGAGCCAGCCCACGACACCACCGATTACCAACCACAGAATGATTCCCATCGATATCTCCTTTTTAGTTCATGCCGGCGTTGCGATCGCGTTGGTACGCATGCAACTTGTTGTAAAGCGTCTTGAGGCTGCAACCGAGCACGTCGGCCGTGCGGCGCTTGTCGCCTTCGAAATGTCTGAGGGTCGCGAGGATGAAGGTCCGCTCGATCTGCTCCAGCGTCGCGCCGATGGGCATGTGAATGTTTTCCTTGTCCAAGGTGCCGCCGTCTTGCGGATCGGGCAGCGTCGGCATCTCCGCGTCGGTCAGGTTGAGCTCGCCGTCGCACAGGATGTACGCGCGCTCCACGGCGTTGCGCAATTCGCGCACGTTGCCGGGCCAGCGATGCGCGAGAAACCGCGCGCGCAGTTCCTCCGAAAGGCGCTTGTGCGTGCCGTTGCGAAGATTGAGCTCGGAGAGGAAAAAGTCCGCGAGCAGCAGGACGTCGTCGCCACGTTCGCGCAGCGGCGGCAAATGCACGGTCAACACCGCCAGCCGGTAGTAGATGTCTTCGCGCAGGCGGCCTTCCGCGATCGCCTGCGTGGCCGGGCGGTTCGTGGACGCCAGCACTCGGACGTCGATCGGCAGGTCCGCGGAGCCGCCCACCCGGCTCAGCCGTTTGGTCTCGAGCACGCGCAGCAGGCGCGATTGCAACTCCAGCGGCATTTCCGTGATCTCGTCGAGCAACAGGGTGCCACCGCTGGCGCGCTCGAACACTCCTTCGCGCGTGCGCATGGCGCCCGTGAAACTGCCGCGTTCGTGACCGAACAGCTCCGCTTCGATCAGCGTCGCCGGAATCGCGGCGCAGTTGATGGCCACCAGTGGTTTGGCCGCGCGCGGGCTCATGGCGTGGATGGACTCGGCGACCAGCTCCTTGCCGCAGCCGCTCTCGCCGCAGATAAGCACGGTCGAATCGGTCGGCGCGACGCGCCCGATCAGGTCGCGCACCTTCTGCAGTGCCTGAGAATTCCCGATCAGGCGCAGCGCGCTGTCATCGAGCACCGGTCCGAGGCTAACCACCGGAGAACGCTCGACGAGGCCACCACCGTAGTTGGCCGGCATGAATTGACCGCTGCCTTTCATCGCTGCGCAAGTTACGGCGCGCCGGCCGTGGCGCGGCCGGGAATCGCCTGGTCGCCGTTGGACACGACGATTTCAACGCGACGGTTGAGCTGACGACTGCCGGCGTTGGTGTTGCTGGCCTTGGGATATTCCTCGCCGTAACCCATCGCGCGCACGCGCTGCGCGTCGATGCCGCGCTGGATGATGGCCATGGCCACCGCATCGGCACGGCTCTGCGAGAGCTCCAGGTTGTAGTCGTTCGTTCCCTGGCTGTCCGTGAACCCCTCGACCTGCACCCGTCTCTCGGGATGGTCGTTCAGGAATGCGGCGATCTGGTCGAGCGAACGCTCCGCGCCCGGCTTGAGTTGCGAGCGCCCGGTGTCGAACAACACGTCCTGCAGGGTCAGCACGATCCCGCGCGAGGTCTGCGAAGCTTGCAGGTCCTCGAGTTGCGCGGCGAGCCGCTGCGATTCCGCCTGCGACTGGTTCAGCTGCGCCTGCGCATTCTGCGCTTCGTTGCGCGCCGCCTCGGCCTGCGACTGCGCGACGCGCGCCTGGGACAACGCGTTATCTGCTTCGTGCTCGCGCGCGGACAGCAGGATCTGCTGGCGCTCGCTTTCACCGGCCTTGATGCGCGCGGTCGCAACCTGTTCCTGCGCGCGTTGCGCCGCGATGCGCGCCATCTGGGTCGCCAGGTAAGCGTAGTGCGCGGCGTTCTTGTCGTTCGCGCCGTGCTCCTTCGCGGAGCCTTCCGCGTTGATCAACAGCTTGCGGGCGCGATCGAGTTCGGTCGCTGCGTACCTGGAGACATTCGGATCCGATTCGGCTTCCTGCACGGCAGCACGCGCCTGCTCCAGCGTCGCGTTGCTCGTGGGCGTGGTTTCACAACCGGCCATGCCTAACAGGGCGGAGGCGACTGCGATGGCAATGAGATTGCGTTTCATGGCGGCGTCTCCTTACTGCTGCGGCGGCGTGGCGCGTTGCGGCGTCGAGGCGCCGGCGCCCGCGTTGTCCCGGCGCAGCGTCTCGTTACGCAGATCGCGCAGCGAGTTGTCCATCTCGCCAACCAGCTGTTCCTGCTGCTTGGCGCGCGCGGTGGATTCGGCGAGCTGCGCATCGACGTCGGCCTGATCGGCCATACGGGCGGCGATGTCCGCTTCGTGCTTGTCGGTGGCGGCCTGCGCGGCGGCATACTTGTTGCGCGCGCTGGTGAGCTCCACCTGGGCGAACTGCGCGGCCTGGGCCTGTTCGGCGCGTTCGATCGAACTCTTCGCGACAGCGAGCTTTTCCACCGGCATGGGTGCGGTGGCGCAGGCGACGATGCCGAACGCGATCGCGCAGAAGAAGGCGTTACGAATTCCGTTCAAGGTGAACATGGCTACCCCCGTCCATTGATGTCGGTGGATGGCGCGTCCTCATCGAGCACCAGGTCCTGCGCGTCGAATTCTTCCACCGCGAGATTGCGCTCCCAGTTGCGCAGCTGACGCTCGGTTTCGTCTTTGGTGAGGCCATACACTTCCTGGATGCGGCCGGAGAGTTGATCGCGGCGCCCGGCGACCACGTCGAGATGGTCTTCGGTCAATTTGCCCCAGCGCTCCTGGATGCGTCCTTTCCACTGTGTCCAATTGCCGGAAATGCGGTCCCAGTTCATGACTGCCCTCGTTGTCATCCTGTTGCATCGAGTCTGGACGGCTGCCGTGCTGCGCGGCAGCGGCGGGCGCTGCAATGCTCGTGGGGATCGAGGCGTTCCACCGTCATCATTTGTCCGACAGCGGCGCGGCGGCAGCGCGTGTGCGGCCCCGCCTGCGCTCCTTCCTGGTTTGATAGAGCTCCATGAGCGGGGCGGCGGAGATTCCATGCACGACGATGCTCGCGGCGATCACCGTGAACACGCAGGACAAGAGCTGCACCGCCACGGGGTAGTCGATTTCATGGCTCACGACGTACGCGGCGTAGTAGACGGAGCCGATGCCGCGGATGCCGAACCAGCCTAACAAGCGACGCGGCGCCTGCTGGGCCGGCATGCCGAGCACGCCTACCCAGACCGACAGCGGACGGATGACGACGAACAGGATCGCGGCCAGCAACAAGCCGTCCCACGACCAGTAACCGGTCGAGATCATCGCGCCGACCAGCAGCACGATCGCCACCTCGACGATGCGTTCGAGCTGCTCGTTCACATTCAGCATGCTCGGAGTGAGCGGTGGTTTGTCGGTGGTGCGGCGCGAATCCGCATGAATGTCATCGGCGCGGCGCAGCGCCAGCGCCGCCGCGAACACCGCCAGGAACCCGAGGCAATGCGCGGCCAGTGCCGCGCCGTAGCTCACTGCGATCGTGCCCAGCAGCAGGAATTCGTCGAAGTGCACCAGGTCCTGGCGCCAGGCGCGCAGCGCACGCACCCCCATCGCCAGCAGGTGGCCGATCGCGAAGCCGATGCCGAGGCCACCCACCGTGCCCCAGACCAGGTCGATCGCGATCCAGCGCCAGCCGTGCGCGCCGAGGTCATGCAATCCCATGAGTCCGAGCCCGAGCAGCACGAAAGGAAATGCAGTGCCGTCGTTCAGACCGCCCTCACCGGTCAATCCGAAACGCAGTGCGTCGCGGTCGTGCGGACCGCGCAGCTGCACGTCGGATGCGAGCACCGGATCGGTGGGCGCCAGGGTCGCGCCGAGAACCAGCGCCAGGCCCCAGCCGAACCCCAGGAACCAGACGGCAATCGCCGCGATGCCGGCGATCGTGATCAGCATCGATACCGTGGCCAGCCGCAGCGGCAGGCTCCAGCGCCAGTCCCCGATGGGAACACGCAGCTTGATCCCGACCGTGAACAGCGCGATCAACAGCGCGATTTCGGTGATCGACTCCAGCAACACGAGTTCGCGCAGCGGATGCAGTTCCAGGGCGTCGAACATGGCGGGGCCGAGCGCAAACCCGACCAGCAGATAGATCATGGCCGGACTCACCGGCAGGCGATCGAGAAACCGCCCCAGCAGCGCGATCACGACCAGCAACACACCGACCAGCAGGAACCAGAAAGCATTCATCGACGTAGGCTGCGGTGATACGGCCGTCGCGGCCTTCGGACGGGTCCTACATCCGTGTCAGTGGTTGGCGCCTGTCGCCGTCCGCCGGCGCATGGAGGCGGCTTTGTCGCATGGCACGGCCGGCGAGCAGCGCCGTAGAGTGGTTGCGGAAGCCCACTCAAAGGAAACGCTCATGAACAAACTACTCGCCGCGGCCGTCGTCGCATTGATCCCGTTGGCTGCAGCGGCCGCTGAAGGAGACAAGACCCGGCCTGCCACTCCCGCCGGCCAGAGCGCATCGTTCGACTCGCTCGATGCGAACAAGGATGGCCGCATTTCGATGCCGGAGGCCTCGGCGGATCCCAGACTCGTCGAGAGCTTTTCAACCGCCGACAAGAACGGCGACGGTTATCTGGACAACGCCGAGTACGACGACTCTTTCCGGCAATCGCGCCAATAGAGACAGCCCATGCCCGCGCGGCCCGCCGAGCCGCGCGGGATTCTACGGGCGCGCGCGCTCCAGATATTTCTCCTCGGCCGCGGCGACGTCTTCGCGCCGCCACAGCGCCACGAGCGATTCGCTATCCACTCCGCGTGTCTCCGGTACGTAACGCATGACGACGAACGCCGCGAGCAGCCCGAAGCTGCCGTACAGCAGGAACGGAAAGCCGTGGTTCCACGCCGAGTTCAGCGTGTCGTTGCCGAGCAGCAGCGGAAAGGTCGCGGAAACCGCCAGGTTGGCTATCCACTGCGAAGCCACCGCGATCGACATGGCCTGCCCGCGGATCGGCGCCGGGTAGATCTCGGTCATCATGATCCACACGATGGGCCCGAACGAGATCGCGAAGCCCGCCAGGTAGATGCAGATCGCGGCCAGGCCGAACATGCCGGTGTTCTGCGCGTGGAACAACGCACCGAGTGTCAACATCGAGATGCCCATGATGAGGCCGCCGAAAATCAGCAGCGGTTTGCGCCCGACCTTGTCGACGATGAGCACCACGACCATGGTCGACATGAGGTTGATCACGCAGGCGACCAACGTGCCGAGGAATGCCTCATCCATGTGATAGCCCATCTTCGCGAAGATCACCGGACCGTAGTACAGCACGGTGTTGATGCCGATCACCTGCTGGAATACCGACAAGGCGACGCCCACCAGCACGACCCGCCAGCCGTACGTCAATAGCGGCGCCGGCTTCTCATCGGGATGCGACTCGGCGAGCTCGCTCAACATCGTGCGCACTTCATCGGCGTCGCCGGAGCGCGCCAGCTGTTTGCGGGCCTGAGCGATCCGCCCGGTCTTCACCAGCCAGCTCGGAGATTCCGGCACCGAGAAACTCAGGTAGAAAAATGCCAGCGCGGGAATCGCCAGCGCCAGCATCATCCAGCGCCAGCCGATCTCGAGCACCCATTGGTCGTCGCCCTGCAACGAGATGCCCCAGTTGACGAAGTACGCGATGGTCATGCCGCCCGTGATCGCGATCTGCTGATAGGCGCCGAGTTGCCCGCGCACGGCGCTCGGCGCGAACTCGCCCACGTAGGTAGGCGCGATCATCGATGCCAGGCCCACCGCGACGCCGCCAATCATGCGGTAGATGTTGAAAGCCCAGATGGCGTCCGGGCCCATCGTGCCCACCGGCGCCACGCCGATCTCCGGATACGCCGAGCCCACCGCCGACACGATGAACAACACGGCCGCGAGAATCATCGGGCGCTTGCGCCCTAACAAGGCGGAGGTCGGGCGCGCGATCAGCGCGCCCAGGATGGTGCCGAGCAGCGCGCTGCACACCGTCAGGCCCAGCAAGGCGTTGGCGGCGGTATTCGACAGTTGCCGCGGCGCGATGAAGTTGTGATCGATCGCGCCCACCGCACCCGCGATCACCGCGGTCGCGTATCCGAACAGCAGCGAACTCAGCGTCGCCACGAACGTGGTACCGGTAACTGCTTGAATGTGACTTGTGGAGACCTTGGCGAGTTTCATGCGCACGTCCGTCGAATCAGTAGTTGGAGGGCGGAGTGACATCGTTTTCGATGCAGCGGGTTGCCAGGTGCGAACAGTGCATGGCGGATCTCACGCCGCCGCCACGGAGGCGCCGTTCATGCCGGCGATGGGCAGGCGGATGAAGAACGTGGTGCCCTGACCAGTCTCCGTTTCGAAATGCAAGGTTCCGGCATGTTTGTCGACCACCACGCTGCGCGCGATGGCGAGGCCCTGCCCGGTACCCTTGCCGACTTCCTTCGTGGTGAAGAACGGATCGAAGATGCGCGGCCGCACTTCCACCGGGATCCCGTTGCCGGTGTCGGAGATGGCGATCTCGACCTGCTCGCCGAGCACGCGTGTGGTCACGCGGATCTTGCCCTTCGCAGCCGTGCCCTTGACGACGTCCGCGATCGCGTGCGACGCGTTGACGATCAGGTTGAGCACGACCTGGTTGATCTCGCCGGCGTAGCAGTTCACCGGCGGCAGCTCGCCGAAACCGGTTTCGAGTTCGGCGACATACTTGTATTCGTTGGTGGCGATGACGAGTGTGCTCGAGATCGCCTGGTTGATGTCGACCTGCGCCATCTCCTTGCGATCCGGATGCGCGAATTCCTTCATGGAGCGCACGATGGCGGCGACCCGGCCGAGGCCGTCGCGCGCGCGATCGAGCGCCACCGGCGCGTTCTCGAGAATGTAGTCGAGGTCGGCGTCGTCCTCGGCTTCTTCGGCGGCCTTCGCGGCGGCCGCGATGTTCGCATCGCCGTTGCTGTTCTGCGTGGCGGTGCGCAGCTCACGATATTTGTCGACGATCCCGGACAGGTCATCCATTGCCTCGCGCACGAAGTGCACGCTGTCGGACACGAACTGCACGGGTGTGTTGATCTCGTGCGCGACTCCGGCGGCGAGACGGCCGACGCTCTCGAGTTTCTGTGCCTGGGCGAGCTCGCTTTCGAGGCGGCGTTGATCGGTGACGTCGAGCATCATGCCGCGCAACACTTTGTGCTGGCCGGTGCTTTCGCTCTGCTCGCAACTGGCCACCCAGCGCAGGTCGATGCGTTTGTCGTCCTGCGTGAGGACGGTGGTTTCCAGCTCGAAGTTGCCGCTCTTGCTGTCGTCGATGCTCTGGCGCACCGGGCCGTTGCGATCGCGCGGCATGAGTTTGTCGAGGAAGCCGATCTGCTTCCAGATCTCCTCGCTGAACCCGAGGCGCTGCGGGCCCTGCGGGCCGATGTATTCGAAGTGCCCGTCCTCGACGTCGAGGGCGAACGGAATGGCGTGTGTGCCCTCGACCACCAGGCGATATTGTTCCCGGCCGCGTTCGAGCTCCCGGGTGCGCTCCGACACCAGCGTCTCCAGGCGCTGTTTCTCGGTGCGCTCCATCTGGCGGCGCTCTTCGAACATGCGCACCACCTCGGACATCATGACGCTGAAGGAATGCGCCAGCGCCAGCAGGATGGCGAACAGCAATACGACGGCCGTGGTCATCGCCGGAAACTGCGCCGCGCGGAACCGCGCGGAGGCGATGTGTTCGGTAGATAGGGCGAGATACAGATGCCCGGCGGCGCCCTCACCCACCGCGATGTCGTGCAGCGACAGCAATACCCGGTCGTCGGCGGCCGTGACCGCATCGCCGCCGACGAACGAACTCGGATAACGGCCATGCCCCGCGAGCCGGCGTCCGCCCGGCGCATACACCGCGACGCCATACACGTTGCGGTCGGTGACGAGCGGTTGAATGATTTCCTCGGCGAGACCGGCATCACCCGTCGCAACCGCGCCGTACAACTGCGCGGTGAGGTTCGAGCTGTACATGGTCGCCTTGGCGCGCGCGCTGGCCTCGAGCGAGGAACCGTCGAACGTCGCGTATCCCACGATGCCAGCGATCGCGCTCAGGATGAAAACCAGCGCGAGACTGCCCATGAGCTGGGCCTGCAGCGGCAGGTCAGTGGTAGCGTGTTCGGCCGTGAAATCCCGATTCGCGTCGTTCATGAAAGCTCCGTCCCATGGGCGGCGAGCGGGGTTGTTTGCCCGCTGGCCCGGGAGGTTTATCGGATCAAAAAGGGCTTCCCTTGAACGAAAAGGGTGCGAAGGGCCTCGAAGCGAGGCGCTGCGCGGCGGCAAGAAATTGCCGTTCAGCTCACCTGTGACGGATGTCTCACGAAAAGGGGGCAGCGGAAAAGGGGACATGCCTATTTAAAAAAGGGGACAGATCTATTTTTCGCCGTTTAGCAAGCCGTGTACATGACGCCCCGACGAAAAATAGATCTGTCCCCTTTTTTAAATAGGCATGTCCCCTTTTCCGCTTTTCGTCAGAGCTTGCGCAGCCAGATGTTGCGAAAGCGGACCAGGTGCGAGTGATCCTGCAGCCGGATGGGCATGTCGCCGTGCGGGGTATAGCCAGGCGCACCGATGTAGGTAGTGGCGCCCTTGAGCACCGAGTTGTTCTGCACCAGCACGCCGTTCAGCAGCACGGTGACACGCGCGGGCGACGTCAACGAGCCGTCCGCCGCGAACCGCGGCGCAGTCCAGATGATGTCGTAGGTCTGCCAGTGCTCCGCGGGCAACGCGGCGTTCACCAGGGGCGGGAACTGCTTGTAGATCGAACCGACCATGCCGTTCACGTAGGTCGGGTTCCTGAAGTTGTCGAGCACCTGCACTTCGTAGACGTCCTGCAGGAAGATGCCGCTGTTGCCGCGATCCTGGTTTACCTTGTCGGCCGGCAGCTCCGGATCCCACCACTCCACATGCAGCTGCACGTCGCCGAACGCGGCGCGGGTCTGGATGTCGCCGGTGCCCGGCGCCACGATCATCTCGCCATTGGTTACCGTCCACTTAGCGTCGCCGCCCTTCGCGCTCTTCCACGCGTCAATGTTCTTGCCGTCGAACAGCACGATCGCATCGGATGGCGGCGCACCGGAGGTCGTCGCTGGAGTTACCTTGGGAGGCACCGGGAACCAGATCTCCGTGAGTTTGGGTTCCGGCGGCAGATCGTCGGCATTCGTCAGCGGCCGGATCCGGATATTGCGATAGGCAATCTCCGCGCTCTCGGCCTGCAACGCGATCCTGCCGTGATCGACCTTCACCCAGCTGTTCGTGGCCGCGTCCCAGCCCTTCATGTCGCTGACACGCATGTTCACGAGTCCGTTGACGAGGTGGGTGGCGCGATCGCCGCGCACGATCACCTCGAGCGTGTTCCAGCCGGGATACTCATTGGTGCGCGAATGAAAGGTGCGCTGGAACTCGCCGTTCCTGCCGACGGTGACGGGCACTCCGCCGTTCTCCGGCAGGGCATAGAAGCGCGTCTTCGGATCGACGAAGCTCGACAGCTGCGAGGACACGGCCCACGAATCGCCGGTGTCGCCTTCCTGGATCTGCGCCTCGAAGCCCGCCGGCCAGTTGGCGGGGATTTCGCGGTGGACGTTGTAGAGCAGCCCCGCGTCGCGCACCTGTTCGAGGCGGGGCGGAAATTTCTTCTCGCCCCATTGGTATTCGAGGCTCAGCCGGTAGTTCTGGTAGTCAGCGACCGTCTCGAGGTACGCGTTCGGCTGCGGCGTGCCGGCGGCCTGCGTGGGATAAGTGCGGATCTCGCCGTTCGCCACGGCAAACAAGGTAGCGGGTGGCGGCGCATCGGCGGCGGTTCTGGATGCGTAGTGCACCGTCCACCCCTTGAGATCCTTGCCGTTGAAGAGGGGTTTCCAGGCTGGAGTTGCGTCAGCGGCGAAGGCCGCGCCGGCAAACAAACACAAGGCCGCACTGGCAGCCACGGACATCCTGTTCATTCGCATCCCCCAGCCACGAAAAGATGGCGCGGCAGTGTAGCAAATCGAAATCGCGGCGCTTTACCCGCCGCGCGCGATCCAGCGCGCCGCCTTCTCCGCGATCATCAATGTCGGACTGTTGGTATTGCCGCTGGTGACGGTGGGCATGACGCTCGCGTCGACGACGCGCAAGCCGGCGACACCGCGCACGCACAGGTGGCTATCCACCACCGCCGCCGCATCTTCGGCTGCGCCCATGCGGGCGGTGCCGACCGGATGGAAGATCGTGTTGGCAATGTGGCCGGCCTCCCGCACCAGTTCCTCGTCGCTCTGGTATTGCGGTCCCGGCAGGTGCTCGACCGGCGAGTATTTCGCAAGCGCGGGCTGCGCCACGATGCGGCGCGTCAGCCGCAGCGAATCCGCCACGACGCGCCGGTCTTCGGCGGTGGCTAGATAGTTAGGAGCGATGCGCGGCGCGTCGTGGATGCGCGGGCTGCGGATCTGCACCGTGCCGCGGCTGGTCGGATTGAGGTTGCAGACACTCGCCGTGAACGCGGGGAACGAATCCGGCGGTTCGTCGTAGGCGCGCAGGCTCAAAGGCTGCACGTGGTATTGAAGATTCGCATGCAGCCGCGCGGGATCGCTGCGGATGAATGCACCGAGCTGCGATGGCGCCATGCTCGCGGGGCCGGTGCGCCGCAGCGCGTACTCCAGTGCGATGCCCGCGCGGCCCCAGAAACTGGCCGCAACCGCGTTGAGGGTGCGGACGCCGGTCACCTTGAACACCGGACGGATCTGCAGGTGATCCTGCAAGTTCGCGCCGACGCCCGGCAGTTCGTGGACAACCTCGAGGCCCTGATCGCGCAGCACTGCGGCGGGGCCGATGCCCGAAAGCTGCAGGATCTGCGGCGTGCCGATCGAACCCGCGCAGAGGATCACCTCGCGCGCCGCGGAAACCCGCACCCGCTCGTTTCCGCGCAGCAACACCGCTCCCGCGCAGCGCAGCCGGCCGCTGGCGTCCCGCGCCAGGACCAGGGATTCGGTGAGCGAGCCGGTCCACACCGTGAGATTGGCCCGCGAGCGCGCCGGCCGCAGGAACGCCTTCGCGGAGCTCACGCGCCAGCCATCGCGCTGATTCACGTCGAAATAGCTGACCCCGGCGTTGTCGCCGCGATTGAAATCCTCGATACGTGCATACCCGGCCTCGGCCGCGGCGGCGGCAAAGGCATCGAGGATGTCCCAGCGCAGCCGTTGTTTGCTGACGCGCCACTCACCCAGCGAATTGTGATGCTCGTCGTCACCGCGGTAGTGAGACTCGTGCGCGCGGAAATCCGGCAGCGAACGGGCCCAGCTCCATTCGTCGTCGCCGGTGACACCCGCCCAGTGATCGTAGTCGCGCGCCTGGCCGCGCATGTAGATCATGCCGTTGATGCTCGAGCTGCCGCCGAGCACCTTGCCGCGCGGATACAGCAGGTCGCGGCCGTTGAGGCCGGGTTCCTTTTCCGTGCGGTAACACCAGTCGGTGCGCGGGTTGCCGATGCAACGCAGGTAACCGACGGGGATGTGGATCCAGTGGTAGTTGTCGTGGCCGCCGGCTTCGACCAGCAACACGCGGCGGGTGGGATCTGCGCTGAGGCGATTCGCGAGCAGGCATCCGGCAGTGCCGGCGCCGATGATCACGAAGTCGAATGCCGGATCGGCCATGACCCGCCGTTGTTATTTGGTGGGTCGGGTGGGGCTCGAACCCACGACTAACGCCTTAAAAGGGCGCTGCTCTACCAGCTGAGCTACCGACCCGGATTTTTGGGGCGCGCAGTTTACCCGATTTGAGGACCAACTTGGGCATAGCGCGTGGGGTCGGAAATTCCTGCCGCGACAAAGCCTTCGCGGCGCAGCCGGCAGGAGTCGCAGCGGCCGCACGCGCGGCCACTCGCATCGGCCTGGTAGCAGGAAACCGTGAGCGCGTAGTCGACACCCAAACCCGCGCCCACCCGGATGATCTGCGCCTTGCTCAGATCGATGAGCGGCGCGCGAATCCTGAGGCTTCCGCCCTCCACGCCCGCTTTTGTCGCGAGGCCGGCGAGCGCCTCGAACGCCGCGACGAACTCGGGGCGGCAATCCGGATAACCCGAATAGTCCACGGCATTCACACCGATGTGGATCTCGGAAGCCTTCAGGACCTCGGCCCAGGCGAGCGCCAGCGACAACATGATGGTATTGCGCGCCGGCACGTAGGTGACGGGAATTCCGGGCGCGCTGGTGGTCGGTACGTCGATGGATTTGTCGGTGAGCGCGGAGCCACCGATCCGCGCAAGGTCGACGTGCATGATGCGGTGTTCGCGTGCGCCTGACGCATGCGCGATTCGCGCGGCCGCGTTGAGTTCGGCCTGATGCCGCTGGCCGTACGACACCGACAAGGCGTAACACTCGAGCCCGGCGGCGCGCGCCATCGCCAGCACGGTGGCGGAATCGAGTCCGCCTGACAACAACACGACTGCACGCGTGATCATCCGCAGACCGCCCGGTAATTACGAGAATTGCACCCCGGCACCGCTACTTCCCTGGCACGTTGCCCCACAGGACTTTGTGGAGCTGGAGTTGAAAGCGTACGGGGAGGCGGTCTTCGAGGATCCAGTCTGCGAGCTGGCGGGCGGGCAGCTGTTCGGCGCTGGGTGAAAACAGCACGGTGCAGCGCTCGGGGAGTTTGAGCGCGCTCAGCCGCTCGCGACTCCATTCGTAGTCGGCGCGATCGCAGATCACGAACTTGATCTGTTCCTCGCCGCGCAGCAGCGACAGCTCCTCGTAACGATTGCGTTTTTCTTCGCCCGATCCGGGGGTCTTGATATCCACGACGCGGTTCACGCGGGGGTCCACGCCGCCGAGCGGCATGGCGCCGCTGGTTTCGAGCGAGACGTGGTAGTTGGCGTCGCAGAGCCGCGTGAGCAGCGGCAGGCAGTTCTTCTGCGCCAGCGGCTCGCCGCCGGTCACGCACACGTAACGCGGCGTGAAGCTGGCGACACGCGCCAGGATTTCATCGATCGTCATCCACTCCCCGCCGTGAAACGCATAGGCCGTATCGCAGAACTGGCAACGCAGCGGGCAGCCCGTGAGCCGCACGAACACCGTGGGAAAACCCACGGTGTCGGCTTCGCCTTGCAGCGAATGGAAAATTTCAGTGATCTTCAGCCGTGCCGGATCATTTTCCATTCGACATGCGTTTCAGCCGCTCGGCGGCCAGCGTCGCGGCTTCGGTTCCCGGGTAACGCTTCTGCACGTTTTCGAGCGTGTCGCGCGCCTCGGCCGTCTTGCCGAGCGCGGCCTGGGTGAAGCCGATCTTGACCAGAGCGTCCGGCGCCTTGCGCGAATCCGGCCAATCCGCGATCACGCGCTGGAATGCGCCGATCGCATTCGGGTACTCGCGGTTGACGTAGTACGCCTCGCCTAACCAGTACTGCGCGTTGCTGGCGAGCGGGCTCGCCGGATAGGTGCTGACAAAGTTCTTGAACCCTGCGATGGCGCGCTGGTAGTCGGAACCTTTCAGCGCGTTGAACGCGGCGTCGTAACTCGCCTGCTCGCCGCCGCCCGCGGAGACACCACCCGGAGGCGGCACCACCGGCGTGGCGGAACCGGCGTTCGAACCGGCGACGCCGCCCAGTGTTTCGAGCGCGGCGATGCGTTTCTCGAGGTCGCCGTACAACGTGCGCGTTTGCGTCTTGCCGCCCTCGCTCTGGTTCTGCAGCACCTCGACTTCACCGCGCATGGCGCGCAGCTCGGCCTGCAGCGCGTCGATGCGTTGCGCCATCTCGATCAGGCTCTGGTTGGTCACCACGCGCTCGATGCGCTGCACGCGCGCGTCGAGATCGTTCATGCGGATGTACACCGGATCTTCTTCCGGCGACACCGCGCAACCGATGAGCGTATACGACCCCGCCGCCACGGCGCACAGGGCCAGCAGTCGCTGTCTCATGACGAACCTCGATGCAGTCCGGGTGATCACGTCACTTCCCGGGAATCACTTCAGATAGACGATTTCGACGCGGCGGTTCGCGGCATAGGCCTGCTCGGTGCTGCCCACCTCGGCCGGACGCTCCTCGCCGTAGCTCACGGTCGCGAGCTGCACTTCAGCGACCCCTTGCAGCAACAGCGCACGGCGCACCGACTGGGCGCGTCGCTCACCGAGGCCGATGTTGTACTCACGCGAGCCACGCTCGTCGGCATGGCCTTCGAGCCGCACCTTCTGGCTGGGATTCTTCGACAGATAGGCCGCGTGCGCCGCGACCACCGACTGCGAATCCGCGCGGATATCGGCACGATCGAGATCGAAGTACACGATGCGCTTCGACAGCAGCTCACCGCTGGGGCCCTGCGATTCGGTGCTGTCCGTGGTGGCGCCGGAATTGTCGACACCGCTGGTGTCGGCGGTGGACTGCGGTGGCGGCGCGGGCTGTTCGACCGGCTTGGCCGGGCAACCGGCGAGAAACGCGGCCGTGGCGAGAACGAATACTGTCGAGACGAAATTTTTCATTGCTACCTACTCCTTGAAACTCACGGAAGAAACGGCCCCCACACCGGTTCACGTACTTCACCCGCGTCGGCATTGAGCCGCAGCGAGGTTTGACCATCGATCGAAATCGTTTGCAGCACGCCCTGCCCGCGTTCGCGGCCGGCGAGGATCACCATGTCGCCGTTGGGGGCGAAGCTCGGTGACTCATCCTGGCGGCCCTTCGACAACACGCCGAGCGAACCGCTGGCCACGTCCTGGATGGCGATGCGATAGGCACCGTCATCGAGCGTCAGCACGGCCAGCTTCTTGCCGTCGGGCGAGATGCGCGGCCGCGCATTGTACGCGCCCGTGAAGGTGACGCGGCGTGGCCGCTCGCTGCTGCCGAGCGTCAGCTTGTAGACCTGCGGATTGCCCGAGCGGTCGGAGGTGAAATAAAGTCCGGTGCCGTCCGGCGTGAACACCGCTTCGGTGTCGATGGACGGATCGTCGGTCAGCCGCGTCAACCCCTGCGTGCCGAGATCGAGTAGATAGATATCGAGGTTGCCGTTGGTGCCGGACAAGGTGAGCGCCAGCTTCTTGCCGTCGGGCGACCACGCCGGTGAGCCGTTGATGCCGGCGCGCGCCGATACCATGCGCCGCTGGCCGGTGCGTACCTGCTGCACGTACACGGCGGACACGCGCCGTTCGAACGACACGTATGCGAGCCAGTCGCCGTCCGTGGACCAGGCCGGCGACATGATGGGCCGGTCCGACTGCAGGATCATGCGCGGGCCTTCGCCGTCCGCATCCGCGACGATCAGCTGGTAACGCTGCGCCGGCGCGCGCCCGTCGACCGATACGTACGCGATGCGCGTGGCGAACGCGCCGCGCACGCCGGTGACTTTCTCGTAGATGGCATCGGCGACGCGATGCGCGCCGTTGCGCAGGTTGGCGGCCTTCACGGTCCATTTCTGCCCGAGCACGCGCTGGCCGGTGAGCACGTTGACCAGCTCCACGTCGATGGCAATGTCGCCGTTGCCGACCGCAGTGAGGCGGCCGACCGCGACGTAATCGTTGCGCTGCTGCTTGAAGGCCGCGACGTCGACGTCGGCCGACGTGGTGGGCATCGACAACAGGTCCGCGCGCGGCATGCCCTTGAAGCGGCCGCTGCTTTCGAGATCGCGCTGGACGATGGCTGCGACATCGATGCCGCCATCGGCGGGCACCGCGCGCGCGAACGGCACGACCGCGATCGGAATCGGATCGGTCACGCCCTGCGTGATTGTGAGCTTGAGCTGGGCAAAGGCCGGGCTCGCCGCGCCGAGCGCGGCCAGTGCGAGGAAGGTCGCGAGTTTTTTCATGCGGTTACTCATTCGGCGCGAATGTTAGCTCCAAAATGCGTTCGAACGGCACACCCGGAGGCGGCGTCGGCAGTGGTGAGGCGTTATACACCGCGCGTTCTACCGACTCGCGCAGCGCATCGTCGCCACCGGTGCAACCATTCACGTGAACCGAGGTGACTTCACCACCCGGGACCTGGCTGACCGACACACTACACTGGACGCCGGCCCGTGCCGAGGGCGGACGAATCCACGCCCGGGTGATGCGCGCGACGATCGCGGCATGCCAGCGGTTGGCCTCGTCGCTGTTGCTCGCGGCATTGGCGCGCTCCTCGGCCTCCATACTGCGGCGCAATTCAGCCTCTTGCGCCAGCCGCGCCTTTTCGTCGGCGGCTTTCTTGGCGGCCGCGGCATCGTCGGCCCGCTTCTTCTCGGCGGCCTTCTTGTCAGCGGCCGCCTTCAAAGCCGCGGCTTTCGTGGCGGCCTGCTTCTCGACCTCGAGGCGCTCCGCTACTTCGCGTTCTTTCAATTCCTGCGCCTGCCGCTGCTGTTCCTGCTTCACCTGCTCGCGTTTCTGCTGCTCGGCTTTTTCCTGCTCGAGCTTTTCGGCGGCGCGGCGCTCTTCTTCCTGCTTGCGTTCGATCTCGGCCGGATCCGGCTTGGGCGGGCCCTGCTCTTCCACCGGCACGGGTTCGGGTTCCGGCACCGGCTCGGGCGGCGGCGGTTCGGGCGCGGGTGTCGTCGAGGCGCCCTTCAATGTGCGCTCGTCGACTACCGTGGCTTCGATGGCCAATACCGTCTCGGGCGGCCGGTGTTTCCACGTGAACCAGCTGTAGACGGCGGCGGCGACGATGCCGGCGTGCAGCAGTACCGACAGCGCGATCGCGCGCCAGCTGCCGGTGGTGACGGACTTTGAACGGGGCGGCATCGCGCTCAGCGGGCTCGCTTCTTGTCCGGCGCTTCGGTGACGAAGCCGACCTTGTCCGCGCCCGCGCGCTGCAGGATGGTCATCGCCCCAACTACTTCTCCGTAGGCCACTCGATAGTCCCCGCGCACCAGCACCACGGTTTCTGGCGCACGGCGCAACACCGCGGCCGCCTGCGCTTCGACCACGGCCGCGGTCAGCGGTTCAGTCTCGGGCTTGTGGTAATTGAGGAAGAGACGCCCGGCTTCATCGATGCTGAGGATGATGGGTTTGACGTCCTTCATCATCTCCGGCGGGATCGGCTTCGCACCGGCCTTGGGCAATTGCACCTTGATGCCTTCGGCCAGCAGCGGCGCGGTGATCATGAAGATGATGAGCAGAACCAGCATCACGTCGATGTAGGGCACCACGTTGATCTCGCCCATCAGGCGCCGCTTGCGGCGCGAATTGTGTTGCTGGGCCATGGGTCAGACTCCGCGTCCGGCATACCGCTGCAGGATGGTCGAGAACTCTTCCATGAACGCGTCGTAGCGCAGCTCGAGGCGGCTCAGCTTGTCGGCAAAGCGGTTGTAGGCGATCACCGCGGGGATGGCGGCGAACAACCCGATCGCCGTGGCGATCAACGCCTCGGCGATGCCGGGAGCCACCATCTGCAGCGTGGCCTGCTGCACGCCGCCGAGCGCGACGAAGGAATTGAGGATGCCCCAGACCGTGCCGAACAGGCCGACATACGGACTGGTGGAGCCCACCGTCGCGAGCGTGGCGAGGCTTTCCTCGAGACGTTCGATCTCCTTGAGCTGGCCGACGCGCATCGCGCGGCGCGCGCCCTCTAACAACTGGTCCGACGGAATATTGCCCTGCTTGAGGCGCGCGAATTCGCGGAAGCCGAATTCGAAGATGCTCGACATGCCGGTGGCGCCGCCGCGCGTCTCGATCTGCCGGTACAGGGCGGTGAGATCGCCGCCCTTCCAGAAGCTCGCCTCGAAGGACTCGGCTTCATCGCTGGCCCGCGACAGCAACGCGCGCTTGCGGAAAATGATGGTCCACGACATGAGCGAGGCCAGCAGCAACAGGCCCATGACCACCTGCACCACCGGGCTCGCTTGCAGCACCAGCCTGACTATCGACAGTTCATTGTCCATCGAACACCTTCAAAACCATGTTTAGGAAGCCGGCCGCACGAAATCGGGCAACGGCCGCGGCCGGAATGTCTTCGCATCGACGCAGGCGACGCGTACTTCGCCCTCGGCCAGCAGCGTGGCGTCGGCGCGCGTGACCGTCTGCGTGAAGCGGATCGACGCGCGGCCTTCGGGCACCGGTACACAACTGACCAGCAGCTCATCATCGAGTCGCGCCGGCCGCCGATAGTTCACTTTGACCTCGACGACCGCGAATACGAACCCCTGGGTTTCGGCCAGTTCCATCTGCGAATGACCCAGCGAGCGCAGCCATTCGGTGCGCGCGCGTTCCATGAATTTGAGGTAGTTAGCGTAGTAGACCACCCCACCGCCGTCGGTATCTTCCCAGTAGACGCGCGTGCGCCAGGAGAATTCGCTCATCGCCGCGTTATCATCGTTCGGCCTCGAACAGCGGCATCGTGCCGAGTACCCGTTCGGGCACTTTCAGACCGAAATGCAGATAGGCATGACGCGTGGCCATACGGCCGCGCGCCGTACGCATCAGAAAACCCTGCTGGATCAGGAAGGGCTCGATCACGTCTTCGAGCGTGCCGCGTTCCTCGCCCACCGCCGCGGCCAGACTCTCGATACCCACCGGTCCGCCATCGAACTTCTCGATGATGGTCGACAGCAGCTTGCGATCGAGCGCGTCGAATCCTTGCGGATCGACCTCGAGCAGGTCGAGCGCCGCGCGCGCCACGGTTTCGTCGATGCGGCCATCCGCCTTGACCTCGGCGTAGTCGCGCACGCGGCGCAGCAGCCGGTTCGCGATGCGCGGCGTGCCGCGCGAACGCGTCGCGATACGCGCGGCGCCTTCCGCATCGATGGGCACACCGAGGATGCTGGCCGAGCGCGTGACGATCTTCTCGAGCTCCCCCACGGTATAGAACTCCAGGCGCTGCACGATACCGAACCGGTCGCGCAGCGGGGATGTCAGTAACCCCGCACGGGTGGTCGCACCTATCAAGGTGAACGGCGCCAGCGTCAGTTTGATCGAGCGCGCCGCGGGGCCTTCGCCGATCATGATGTCGAGCTGGAAATCTTCCATCGCCGGGTACAACACTTCTTCGACCACGGGCGAGAGACGATGGATCTCGTCGATGAACAACACGTCGCGCGGCTGCAGGTTGGTCAACAACGCCGCGAGGTCGCCCGGCCGTTCGAGCACCGGTCCGGAAGTCTGGCGCAGGTTTACGCCAAGCTCGCTTGCAAGAATGTTCGCGAGCGTGGTCTTGCCGAGACCCGGCGGCCCGAAGATCAGCGCGTGATCGAGCGCCTCGCCGCGATTCACGGCGGCCTTCACGAAGATCTCGAGCTGCGCCTTGACGTGCTCCTGGCCGACATAGTCGGCGAGCCGTTTCGGGCGAATGGCGCGATCGACGGCCTCTTCTTCCTTGGAGGCGACGGCTTCGACGATGCGATCGGTGCCGGTTTTTTCCGGGGCACTCATTGCGGACGCACCGCACCCTGCAACGCACGACGGATCAGGTCTTCAGTGGAACCGCCCTGCCCCGCGAATGGTTTCAACATGTGCGTGACCTCGGCCGGTTTGTAGCCGAGCGCGACCAGCGCGCTCCAGGCCTCGCCCTCCACGCCCGTGCCGCCGGGCATCGTCGCCGCGCTGGCCGCCACGGCCTCGAGCCGGTCGCGCATTTCCATGAGCACGCGTTCGGCGGTCTTGCGGCCGACGCCGGGAATTTTCGTCAGCGACGCCGTGTCCTGCAATTTCACCAAGGTCGCGAATCCATCCACGCTCACGCCCGAGAGGATCGCCAGCGCGAGCTTCGGCCCCACCTGCGACACCTTGAGCAGGCTGCGAAACAGCGCGCGCTCTTCCTGCGAGCCAAAGCCGTAGAGGATGTGGGCGTCTTCGCGCACCACGAGATGCGTGAGCAGGCGCACTTCGCTGCCGACCGCGGGCAGCGTGTAGAACGTGGACATGGGCGCTTCGAGGTCGTAGCCGACACCGCCCACGTCCACCGTGAGATGCGGCGGGGCTTTCACGGCCAATTTTCCGCGCACGAATCCGATCACGCGATCATCTCGAGACGGCGGGTATTGGCGTGGCAGATCGCCACTGCGAGCGCATCGGCGGCATCCGCCGCGAGCTTCATCTCGATCGACAGCAGTCGCCTGACCATGTGCGCCACCTGCGCCTTCTCGGCGCCGCCGACACCGACCACGGCTAGTTTGATGGCACGCGGCGCATATTCGTGCACGCCGAGCGCCACAGGAATGGCGGCGAGCGCGGCGCCGCGCGCCTGGCCCAGCTTCAGCGCGCTGTCTGCATTCTTGGAAAGGAACACGCGTTCGACCGCGATCTCCTGCGGGCGATGTTCGGCGATCAACGCCGCAACCTGCGCGTGGATGATGCGCAACCGATCGGCCAGCGGCCCGCCAGCGGTGGCGATGCAGCCCTGCGCGACCAGCACCGCGGTGCCGCGGTCGCAATCGATGATGCCGAAGCCGGTTCGCAGGCTGCCCGGATCGAGCCCGAGAATGCGCTTGCGGCCCGCCGCCAACATGCGCGCGACGACCGGCGCCGCCGACTTTTCTTCCGGTCGGAATGCGCGCCAGGACGATCTCATCGGGTATCGCGCCATTGCTGTCTTAAATGCCTGCGCCCGTTGGAAAAAACTGCGCGTATCATAGCCGCAAATGCGCCGCTCCTCACGCCTCGCGCGGCCGTTTTCCGAGTGCACAACCTCCATTCCTGTTCGCCTGAAATCCACGCTTCGATAAACGCGCATGCCGCGATGCTCGCCGGCTGGGGAGTACCGCGCGCGGCGATCGAGCGCGCGTCGGAAGCGGCCGTCATCGTGGCGTCGCTGACCGAAGACGCGGGGCTCGCCGCCGCCCTGCTCGCACAGGTGGCCTTCAGTGCGGAGGCCGAAGAATCGCGCGAAGTGGAGCTGCATTTCGGTCCGGCCGTGAGCGCGCTGGCGCGCGAACTCGCGCATTTCGGCGACATCCGCCTGACAGCCGCGTCGGCCGCGTCTCACCACCTCGAACCCGCGCAGGCCGAAGCCCTGCGCAAGATGTTGCTCTCGGTGGTCAGCGATCCGCGCCTGGTGCTGGCGCGCCTCGCCCGCCAGCTGGTGGATCTGCAGGCGTCCAAGGACGGCCACGCCGAGACGCGCGAGCGGCTGGCACTCGAAACGCGCGAAGTGTTCGCGCCGCTCGCGAACCGGCTGGGCCTGTGGCAGCTCAAATGGGAACTGGAGGATTTTGCCTTCCGCTTCCTGCAGCCGGACGACTATCGCCGCATCGCCGGCGCGCTGGCCGAAAAACGCGCCGACCGCGAACGCTACATCGCGGAGCTGTGCCGCACGCTCGAGGACATGATGCGGCACGCCGGCATCAGCGCCGAGGTGAATGGCCGCCCGAAGCATATCTACAGCATCCACCGGAAGATGGAACGCAAGCAGCTGACCTTCGAGCAGGTGTTCGACCTGCGTGCCGTGCGCATCGTCACGGCGACGGTGGCGGATTGCTACGCGGTGCTGGGACTCGTGCATGGCCGCTACACCTACATTCCGGGCGAGTTCGACGACTACATCGCGACGCCGAAGGACAACTTCTACCGCTCCATCCACACCGCCGTGTTAGGACCGGAAGCCAAGGTGGTCGAAGTGCAGATCCGCACGCGCGAGATGCACGACCAGGCCGACCTCGGTCTCGCGGCCCATTGGAAATACAAAGAGGGGCGCTACATGGAGTCGCGCCCCCACGACGTCACCTACGATCGCAAGATCGAGTGGGTGCGCAAGCTGCTCGAGCCGACGCACGGCGACAAGGACTTTCTCGATGAGGTACGGGCCGAGCTGTTCGAGGATCGCGTCTACGCGTTGACCCCGAAGGGCGAAGTGGTCGATCTACCGCTGCACGCGACCCCGCTCGATTTCGCCTATCACGTGCACACCGACCTGGGGCACCGCTGCCGCGGCGCGCGCGTGAACGGCCGCATCGTGCCGCTGACCCGGGCGCTGGCCAACGGCGAAATCGTCGAGATCATCACGCACAAACACCCGCAGCCGAGCCGCGACTGGTTGTCCGAAACGCAGGGGTTCCTGGTCTCGCCGCGCAGCCGTTCCAAGGTGCGCGCCTGGTTCCGGAAGTTAGACGAGGAAGGTGCGCAGGCAGCGAGTGTGCCGGCTGAGCCGGCCGCGGCCGTGCCGGCACCCGCGCCGCCGCGCCGCAAGGCGCCGACCCGCAAAAGCGCGCGTTCGCCGGTGATCCTGGGAGGCGTCGAAGACCTGCCCGTAAGTCTGGCGCGCTGCTGCGCGCCCGTGAAACCCGAGCCCATCGCCGGCTACGCGACCATCGGTCGCGGCGTCACCATTCATCGGGCGGATTGCCCGGGTTTGAAACGCATGAGTGCGCCGCGCCCCGACCGGTTGATAGCCGCGGAATGGGCCGACGCCGCGCAAACCCAGCCAGTAACGCTCAATATTGTCGCGATCGACCGACAGGGACTGGTCCGGGACATCGGCGATCTGCTCGCGAGCGAAAAAATCTCCATCGAAATGATGCACACCACTACCGACCGGGCGCAGTCGACGGCTACCATCGACGTGCGAGTGGCGATTGACGGTGTCGAGCATCTGACGCGTTTACTGCAGCGTATCCGGAAGGTGGGAAGTGTCCTTTCGGTGCGCCGCTCGGGTTAACTTAAGCCCGAAGGGCGGTCCCCCAGCCGGGGCCGAAACGTGACGTGTTGCGACGCCCAAAAGAGCCGTTTCGCGTTTACTCACAAGGGATTTTTCCTAGTTTTTTTCCGGGGTAACAAGACCGCTCATGCGTGTCCTGCTGGTCGACCATGACTCAGAGGCTCTCGAGGCCATTGCGCGTGCCATTCGTGGGGTGCTCGAACTCGACTGCGTGACCAGCAAGGGCGATGCGCTCCTGCTGCTGCGCCAGAACACGTATGACGTGCTCATCGCCTGTGAGCGCGCCATCGACGGTTCGGGCCTGGACCTGCTCGGCCGCACGACCCGCACCGCGGTTCCGCTCAAGCGCATCTTCGCCGCGGCTCCCGAGCGGTTGCAGTTGTTAGGCCCGCGGCTCGCGCCGTTCAAGGTGCAGCGGACGATCAACTACCCCATCGATCTCGAAGAGTTGTGGCTGGCCATCGCGCAGGTGACCGGCGGGCCCGACGACGGGACCGACGGCACCATCGAACGCGTGGTGCTCGACGAGCGCGGCATTCCTTCCGCCGGCAGCGTGCCGCGCGGTCCGATTCCGCCGCGTCCACCCGCGCCGTTGTCAGCCGCATCACCGCTGCCGGTTGCCGCCGCACCGCAGCCCGGCACGTCGGCATCGGGTCGATACGCCATCGCGCGCCTCGCACAAGCCCAGCCGGAACCGCCGCCGCGTGCTCCGCCGCCGCGCTCCATTCCGGGCCCGGCCGCGCGTGCCTCCGCGCCGGCGCAGATGCGTGCGCCCGCAGCACCCATGCAATCCATTCCGCCGATGCCGCTGAGCGCGGCGGCGCCGCGCGACATGCTGCCGGCGTGGACTCCCGAAGCGCCGTCCGAAGACGATTTCGCTGCCATCGCGGCGCAGGCGCGGCTCGGCGTGCAGCAGAAGGTCGTGGATGAAGCCTCGCGCCGCAAGCGGCAGCGTCTGTTCACCGCCTGCGGCATCGCCGTCGTGGTGGCGGGCGCCCTCGTGTTCCTGATCGAGAAGTTCTACGACCCCGCCGCGCGCGCGCGCGAACAGGTCATCACTGCTGAAAAGACGCGCATGTCGGAGGAGCAGAAGGTCACCGACAACCTGATGATGATCGAGGTCGACATCGAGCAGGCGATCATGAACAACGACTTCGACACGGCACGCCGCGAGCTCGCGACGCTGGTCGAAAAGGCGCCCGACCATCCGCGCCGCGAGTTCCTGCAGGCTTCGATCGACCGCGCCGTCGAACTCGCCAAGTTGTCGCCCCAAGGCCCGGACAAGGTTGCGGACAAGGGCGTTGCGAAGACGTCCGTGCCGACGCAGGCGGCGGTGCTGCCCACGGCCGGCGAACCACGCAACAGCGCGCGCCTGCGCCCCGCGGAGCGCGCCGTCGATCGCACGCCGGAACGAGTCGTGTCACGAGCTCCGGAACGCACCGTCGCACAACGCACGCTGCGCGAGGCACCGTCCACGCTGCCGCGTACGTATGGCGCGCCGATCGGCGAGGCGCCGCGCGAAAGCATTCCGCTCAACGCGCCCATCAATGCCGCACCCACCACGACGATGCGGCGCAATGACAATGCCTTCAGCGGACGCACCGTCGAGGCCAGCGACAACTCCGCGACGCGCTCTCCCACTCCGGCGCCCGCCACGCGCTACCCGGCTGCACCGCCTCCCGGCGCGGCTGCGAATTCCGTCGTCACGCCTGCACCGGCCGCCGCCGGTTCCGCCGCGGTGAACATGCCGCCGGTCGCGGCGCCCGCGCCGGCACCGCCCGCCGCCACGGATGTCGTGCTCGCGAAAATCGTCAAGCGCGTATCCCCCGTATTGCCGGGCGGACTTCCGCGCAAGGCAAAGGGCTACGTACTGGTCCAATACAACATCACCGAGGCGGGTCGGGTCAGTGATGTCGAGGTACTGGAATCGGAGCCCGCCGGCACCTTCGACGATGCCGCGCTGGACGCGGTGCGCAAGTGGGTCTATGAGCCGCGCAAGGAAAACGGCGTGGCCGTCGCGTCGCCGGCGAAAGCGAAGCTGGTATTCGACGCGTCTAACTAGACGGTTGCGCCGCCGTCATCGCCGCCGCGCGCATCGAAACTATCGGTTGATGTTGTCGATGGCGCGCTTGTCGGCCGCGAGGGCCGCTTCATGCAGCGCTTCGGACAGGGTCGGATGCGCGTGGATCGTGCGCTGCAGATCTTCGCTGCTGGCCGAATACTCCATCGCGAGCACCGCCTCGGCGATCAGTTCGCCCGCCATCGGTCCGATGATGTGTACGCCCAGGATTTCGTCGTCATCCTGCGCGGCGATCAGCTTCACGAAGCCCGCGGTCGCTTCCATCGCCCGCGCGCGGCCACTGGCCGCGAAGGGGAACTGTCCGATCTTGTAGGGGCGTCCGCCCGCCTTCACCTGCTCTTCCGTCAGGCCCACCCAGGCAATCTCCGGGTGCGTATAGATGACGGAAGGCACGGTGTGGTAGTTCGTGTGGCCATATCTGCCGGCGATCAGGTCGCCGACCATGACGCCCTCTTCCTTGGCTTTGTGCGCGAGCATCGGGCCGCGCACGCAATCGCCCACCGCCCAGACATTCTCGACGCTGGTCTTGCAGTGATCGTCGACCTTGATGAAGCCGCGTTCGTCGAGCAACACGCCGGTGCCGTCGGCCAGCAGGTTCTTCGTGAACGGCTTGCGGCCCACGGCCACGATGAGTTTGTCGACGGTGATCGTCTGGTTGCCGGTGGCGTCCGAGTAGCTGACCTCGACCGAACTACCGGAGATCTTGGCGCCCGAAACTTTCGCGCCGAGCTTGATATCCAGGCCCTGCTTCTTGAAATGCCGTGCGGCTTCCTTCGCCAGACCCTGGTCGGCCACCGCGAGGAACGTATCGAGCGCTTCGAGCACCACGACTTCGCTGCCGAGACGGCGCCACACACTACCGAGCTCGAGGCCGATGACCCCGGCTCCGACCACGGCGAGTTTCTTCGGCACGGCGTCGAAATCGAGCGCGCCCCAGGAATCGACGATGTTCTTGCCGTCGAACGGCATGCTCTTGAGCTCGGTCGGGATCGAGCCGCTCGCCAGCACGATGTGTCTGGCAGTGAGCGTTTCGACCTTGCCGTCGTGCGCCGTGAACTCGACCTTGCCTTTGCCGAGTAGTTTGCCGTGACCCTGCAGCGGCGTGACACCCGCGCCCTTGAGCAGCATGGCGATACCGGTGGTGCTGGCCTTCACGATGCCCGTCTTGCGCTTCTGCATCTGGGCGACGTCGAATTCCACGCTGCCGACCTTGATGCCGTGCACGGCGAGCTCTTCTTTCGTCTTGTGATACAGCTCGCTCGATTCGAGCAGCGCCTTCGACGGAATGCAGCCGGCGTTCGTGCAAGTGCCACCAAAGACGGCAGTGCCGTCCTTGTTCTTCCACTCGTCGATGCAGGCGACCTTGAGTTTGTTCTGGCCGGCGCGGATGGCGGCGGGATAACCGGCGGGACCGCCACCGATGACTATTACATCGAATTCTTTGGCACCGAGTTCATTGGCCATTTGGTTTCCTCAGACGCCGAGCAGCAGACGCGCCGGATCTTCCAGGCAATCCTTGATGGTCACGAGGAATTGCACGGCCTCGCGGCCGTCGATGATGCGGTGATCGTAGGACAGCGCCACGTACATCATCGGCCGGATGACGATCTCGCCGTTCACGACCACGGGCCGATCCATGGTCTTGTGCATGCCGAGGATCGCGCTCTGCGGCATGTTCACGATGGGCGTCGACTGCAGCGAACCGAACGTGCCGCCATTGGTGATGGAGAACGTGCCGCCGGTGAGTTCTTCGAGAGTGATCTTGCCTTCGCGGGCACGCGTGGCAAACACGCCGATGTTCTTTTCGACGTCCGCGTAGCTCTGCAGGTCCGCGTCGCGCAGTACCGGCACCATCAGGCCTTTTTCCGTCGACACCGCGACACCGATGTCGTAGTACTCGTGATAGACGATGTCGTTGCCTTCGATCGACGCATTCACCGTCGGGAAGCGTTTCAGCGCCTCGACCGCGGCCTTCACGAAGAACGACATGAAGCCCAGCTTCACGCCGTGTTTCTTCTCGAAGCTGTCCTTGTACTTCGCACGCACGTCCATGACGGCCTTGAGATCGACTTCGTTGAACGTGGTGAGCTGTGCCTGTGTCTGCTGGGCTTCGAGCAGGCGCTGGGCGATACGCGCGCGCAGGCGCGTCATCGGCACGCGCTGGTCCTGGCGGCCGGCGGCGCCGCTGACCGTGGCCGGCGCGGCAACCGCGGCAACCTTGTCAGGCGCAGCGGCCGCGGGCTTGTCCAGATAGTCCACGACATCGCCCTTGGTGATGCGTCCATCGCGGCCCGAGGCCGGAATCTTCGACGGGTCGAGTTGCTTTTCTTCGACCATGCGGCGCACCGAGGGAGCGAGCTTGTCACCACCCGCGGGTGCGGCGGCGGCTTTCGCGGCAGCGGGCGCCGGAGCGGCAGCAGCAGGGGCAGGCTTGGCGGCAGCGGGAGCAGGAGCAGGAGCAGCAACAGCCGCGGCGCCTTCTTCGAGAACGGCGAGCACCTGGCCACTGGTGACCGACGTGCCGGCGACGATGCGCAATTCCTTCAACACGCCGCTGACTGGCGCGGGGACTTCGAGCACGACCTTGTCGGTCTCGAGGTCCGCGAGGTTTTCATCCCGCGTCACGGCCTGCCCAGCCTGTTTGTGCCAGGTGACGAGCGTCGCATCGGCGACCGACTCGGGTAACTGCGGAACTTTGATTTCAATGGCCATGTTGTTTGTATGTCCTTAACGCGACGTGCCAGTGGCGGCCGCTGGCGTTGCCGTGAGGCGCTTGGTTTCGCGCGCCCCGTCTTCTTTGTTGGTGGCCGTCAACGCGGCTTCGATCAGGCCGCGCTGCTCGGCGTCGTGGATCTTCGAAATACCGGTCGCGGGCGCAGCGGCCGGCGGACGGCCGGCGTACAGCAACTCGCGTTTCCCCACCATCGCCTGCAGGCGATGGCGGATCTGGTACCAGGCGCCCTGGTTCTGCGGCTCTTCCTGGCACCACACGACTTCGCGTGCGTTGGGATACTTCGCGAGCAAAGCTTCCATCTCCGGCACCGGGAATGGATACAGCTGCTCGACTCTCACCAGGGCAACGTCATTGTTGCTGGTCGCTCGGCGCGCCTTCAGCAGGTCGAAGTACACCTTGCCGGAGGACAACACCACGCGGCGCACGTTCGCCGCCTGCGGCTTGTCGATGTCGTCGATGACGACGGCAAATTCGCCATTGGCCAGGTCTTCGAGCGAAGACACGGACAGCTCGTGACGCAGCAGCGACTTCGGTGTCATCACGATGAGCGGTTTGCGCAGACTGCGCAGGATCTGCCGGCGAATCATGTGATACATCTGCGCCGGCGTCGACGGCACACACACCGCCATGTTGTTCTCCGCGCACAGCTGCAGGAAGCGTTCGAGGCGCGCGGAGGAATGCTCCGGCCCCTGGCCTTCGTAGCCATGCGGCAGGAACAGCGCGAGACCGCAGAGGCGGCCCCACTTCGCTTCGCCCGAGCTGATGAACTGGTCGATGATGACCTGCGCACCGTTGACGAAATCGCCGAACTGGCCTTCCCAGATGACGAGCGCCGACGGATCGGTGGTCGAGTAACCGTATTCGAAACCGAGCACGGCCTCTTCCGACAACACGGAGTCCGTGATCTGGAACGAAGGCTGACGCTCCGCGATGTGCTGCAGCGGAATGTACTGCGCGCCGGTGGCCTGCTCGTGCAACACGGCATGGCGATGGAAGAAAGTGCCGCGGCCGGCGTCCTGCCCGGTGAAGCGGATCGAATTGCCTTCCTCGAGGATGCTGGCGTACGCCAACGTTTCCGCGCAGCCCCAGTCGAGCGGCAATTCCCCGTGAATCATCTTCACGCGATTCGCCATGACCTGCGCGACGCGCGGATGCAGCGCGAAATTCTCGGGGACTTTCACGATGCGTTCGCCGAGCGATTTCAGGCGCGCCATGTTGCCGCCGCCCTTCACGCGCTCGGTCCAGTCGTTGCCGAGATACTTGCTCCAGTCGACGGTGTACTTGTTGCCGATCATGCCGAGCGAGGCGCGCGCCTGCGGGCGCCCTTCGTCGAGACCCTGGCGATACGACTCGCTCAAGGCGGCGGCTTCGGCATCGGTCAGCACACCGGCGGCCGCGAGGCGGTCGGCGTAGATCTTGCGCGTGGTCGGATGTTTGCGGATGGTCTGGTACATCACCGGCTGCGTGGCCGCCGGCTCATCCGCCTCGTTGTGGCCGTGACGGCGATAACACACGAGGTCGATGACCACGTCCTTGTGGAACCGCTGGCGGTAGGCCAGCGCGAGGCGCGTGACGAACACGACGGCTTCCGGATCGTCGCCGTTCACGTGGAAGATGGGCGTCTCGAGCATCTTCGCGACGTCCGAGCAGTACATCGTCGAACGCGTGTCGCGCGGATCCGAGGTGGTGAAACCCACCTGGTTGTTGATGATGACGTGGACGCTGCCACCGGTGAAGAACGCGCGCGCCTGCGACAGCTGCAGCGTCTCCATGACGACGCCCTGGCCGGCGAAGGCCGAGTCGCCGTGAATGAGGATGGGCAATACGCGCGTGCCGGCCGTGTCGCCGCGGCGCTCCTGCCGCGCGCGCACCGAACCTTCGACCACCGGGTTCACCACCTCGAGGTGCGAGGGGTTGAACGCGAGTGCGACGTGTACGTTGCCGCCGGGCGTGCGCAGATCCGACGAGAAGCCTTTGTGGTACTTCACGTCGCCCGAGCCTTGCATGTGCGCGGTGTCGTATTTGCCTTCGAATTCGTTGAACAGCACCGACGGCGACTTGCCTAACAAGTTCACCAGTACGTTGAGGCGGCCGCGATGCGCCATGCCGATGACACACTCTTCGACGCCCTGCTCGCCGCCGCGCTGGATGAGATCGTCGAGCAGCGGAATCATCGAATCGCCGCCTTCGAGCGAGAAGCGCTTCTGGCCGACGTATTTGGTGTGCAGGTAACGCTCGAGGCCTTCGGCCGCCGAGAGCTGCCACAGAATGTTTTTTTGTTCTTCGACGGTGAGCTTGCCCGTCAGACGGCCGACCAGGTACTGGTCCTGCAGCCACAGGCGTTCTTCGGTATTCGACACGTGCGCGAACTCGGCGCCGATCGTGCCGCAGTAGGCATATTCGAGCTGGGCGACAATCTCGCGCAGCTTGAGCCGCGGTGCGAGCTCGCTCGGACGCGAACCGGTCAGGAACTCGGTGTCGAGGTCGGCATCGGTGAGGCCGAAATAGCCGAGCTCGAGTACGCGCGGCCGTTCGCGTTTCTGCAGCCCGAGCGGATCGAGATTGGCGATCAGATGGCCGCGATTGGCGTAGATCTGCACCAGGCGCGAGACCGCGCCCTGCTTGGCGGCCGTTTCACCGCCGCGCGATACCGCACCTGCCGCGAGCCGCGGCTTGCCGGCGCGTTGCAGAATTCCCGCCTGCACGGCGGAGTGAATCTGTTCGGCACCCGCGCCGTCGCGCAACTTCTGAAAGTAGTCGCGCCACTTCGCATCGACCGATTGAGGATCGGTCAGGAACTGCTCATAAAGAGCTTCAACGTAAGGAGCGTTGCCACCCGACAGAGGCGTGGATGCCAGCAACTCGCCAAGGCTTCCGGCCATACGAGAAAAAATCCTGTGGACTCAAGGTCCTGGAGCAATAAGGGGGCGGTATGTTAGCCGAAGCGGCCCCCACCCGAAAGGCGACCAGTGCCTAATCTAGGGGAATGTTACGTAAAAGAAAGAGCTCGTAACCCACGAGCACGCAATACATTCCAAGGACGGCGTACAACACCCATCCCACCGCCTTGCCGAAAAAACGCAGCCGCGCCAAGAGCGTCAGAACGACGACACCCAGGGCGGTCAAGCCGAATTTCCAGTAAGCGAAGCTGTGCCCCGAGCCGCGGACCAGCGGATCCATGAGCGGATTGACCTCATTCGCACCATGGCCGATCAGAATGAGCGTCAGGAACGCGTCGGCGCCGCACAGAACCAGGATCAGGACGCCGACCGCGAGCCACTGCGGATGAAACCAGTCGGTAACGACGATGTGACGTTCGGTGTCGCGGCGCGGAGCGATGCGTCGGCGTTGGAAGTTGCCATGCCACAACGCACGAAGGACGGAACGACGCCGTTCGATGGGGACGCGTCGTTCGATACTGGGTTGAGGCATGTGGCATTCATTCTAGAGTGCCGCCGCTTCGCGGACGGTCGCGAACACGCAAAGGCGTGTGAGCCAAGTCCCATTTCGTTTCAGTAGCTGTAGCGCAGCTCCGCCATGACGCTGCGGCGAATCTCGCGGCCCTGCGGTTCCGCGTACTCACGATGCGTTTCGTTAAGTAAGTTGAAACCCTTGACAGCGATCTCGAGACGCTCGCTGGCGCGCCAGCCGACGTGCGCCGAGAGTTCGGTGTATTCCGGAACCGCGGGGCTTGGCATCGCGCCGACTTTGCGCCACACCGCATCGACGCTGAACTTGCCGAAGTCCATCGAGGATTTGAGCAGATACCTCGAGGTGGGATCGTTGCCTGCCTGGCCGATACCGGCGAGACCCGACCCGCCCTCGCTGAATTCCAGCCGCTTGTGCACCGAGCGATATCCGGGCGACAGACGCCACCAGGCGTTCACCTGCAGATTGGCCCAGGCCTCGATACCGTACGTGCTGCCCTCGATGAAATTCCCCCAGCGCAACGGCAGCAAGGTCACCGGGGTGATCTCGATGCTGCGCAAATCGTCGTACTCGTCGTAGAAGACGCTTGCGGAGAACGACACGGTGGCGCTGGGCTGGCCGCGATAACCGATCTCGTACGCGGTCACTTTCTCCGGCTTGAAGTCCGGATCGCCTCTCAGGAACAGCTGTCCGTCGACGAACTCCTGCACGTCCGTGTCGAACGGGGTCGGCGCGCGGATCGCCCGCGAACCGGCGATCCAGAGAAGCGTGGTGTCGTTCGGCGACCAGGAAAGCCGCAGGTCCGGCAGGACGCTCCAGTCCGAGTAGCTGTTGTCCTCGAGCTTGATGCCCGCCACCAGCTTGATCTCGTCGGTCAGCGCGATGTTGTCCTGGACGAACAGGTTGGTCTGCTCGAGCGTGCGATGGTCGGGGACGAACGCGAGCACGTTGTTGACGGTGTGATAGTCGTTCGAACGCCGGCCCACACCCCAGATGAGGTGGTGCCGCGTACCGAGCGCTGCGCTCTGCTGCAACTCGAAGTCATAGGTGTCGATGTCGTATGCGATGCCGCTCGGCGGGTGGTCGCGCTGCACACGGTCGTAGTAGACCTGCACACGCGTCGAAACCGGGCCCGCGTGTTCCCATCGGCCGAGCACGTTCGCGCCGGTGAAGCCGACGCCGTCGTCCTCGAGGAAATTCTGGCTGGCGCGTTCATAGTCGCCCTGCACTGTGAACATGTCCTCTGGCGAGCCGAACTCCGTACGGAACCCGGCCTGCCACTTGCTCCAGTCGTCCTGCGCGCTGTCGCCGTTGGCGAAATTGCTGGCGCCGCGATCGAACCACTTGGCGTACACACGAAACGCGCCGTCGTCGCCGAGCGCGCCGCCGTAGCGCGCGCCGATCGCCTGCTCCTCGTCCCCGGCATCGAGACGGATCAGCGCACCCTTCGTGTCGGCGGCCTTGCGCGTGATGATGTTGATCACGCCGTTCATTGCGTTCGCGCCCCACAACGTGGCGCCGGGCCCGGAGATGACTTCGATGCGATCGATGTCATCCATGAGCACATCCTGCATGTCGTAGACGACACCGGAAAACAGCGGCGAATACACGCTGCGCCCGTCGATGAGGATCAGAGTCTTGTTGGAGAAGTTCTGCAGGTCGGGCGAACCGGCGAGCCCACGCGCGCCGTTGGAGTATTCGCTCGAATTGAGCTGCGTCACCTGCATGTTCGGCGCGAGCCGCAATGCTTCGGGAATGCTGAGCACACCCGTGCGCAGGATTTCTTCGCGCGTGATCACGTAGATGGAGGCCGGCGCGCTCGACAGGCTCTGCGCGCTCTTGGAAACCGAGGTGACCTCGACGTTGGCGAGCTCTTCGAGCGACATGCGGCCGAGCTCGTTGATGGGGCCACCGGCATCGGCCAGCTGCTGCGCGCGGACGGCTTGCGTCATCGTCAGCAACACGGCCATGACGACGGCCGCGGTTTTGCCGGCTGCGCAGATCATTGGCTCGACCGCGTTTCAGTCATCGCCACGCGGATGACGCAGGCGGAGTTTCGATGACGCTGCATATAGGGGTCGGCGCAGTTGAACCACGCCTGCGGCCGCCGCTCCACCCGTGCGGCCACCGACAGCAAGCCGGAAGCTATCTTGAGCCGCGCACGATCCGCGGCTGCCAGCGAAACCTCGAAACGGACGTTGCGCGACACCTCGATGAAATTGATCACGCCGCCGGCATCGAGACCCTTCTCATCGTCGGTGACGATGAGGATGGGCAATTGAATCGCCGCCTCCCGCACGGAGCGGCTGCGCGCCAACGGCTCTCTGGGTCCGACATACAAGATGTGCACGCCGTCGAGCTCCGAGGCGCGCGTGACCCTGCGTACCAGCGCGGCGCGCCCGTGCACCGTCATCTTCGGCAGTAGTTCGTCGAGTTGTTTGGCGACGTCCTCGGCGCCGTACACAGCGATGACGAACGGACCCACCGCCGGAGCGTCCTCAGGCCAGTCGATGTACGAAGCAAAACGATAAAGGAATGCGGCTTTCACGGCGTCGGCGGAGAATAGCGCCGCGTGAGCCTGAAAGGCGGCTAACAGGGTTGCGAGAACGAGTAATGAGACACGCGCCATCCGTCGCGCGCGCTTCATCGCCGGCTTCGTCAACTTGGTATAGCTCCCTGATGAGGCGTGTAGGAATCGTCTGATAGCAGTGGACCGTATTTCCAAAACTTAGGCAAGATGAGCGCGCGTGAACCCTAACGAAAAATACCATCGTCGCGATGAAAGCCCGCGTTTATGGCGCGCATTGGCGTCGATGCGCAACGCCCGGCGTTCGCTGAGCGGAAAGCTCATGGTTGTAATGCTTACAACGACCGCGATCGCGCTCTCCGCAGCCGGCGCGGCGCTTCTGTTCACCGACCTGCGCGACAACCGCGCGGCCTGGGCCGACGATTTGCTGACTGAAGCCGACATTCTTTCGCTCTCCGTTCAGCCGACATTGTCTTTCAACGATCGCGAAGGCGCGCAGCGCGCGGTCATCGCCCTGCAGGCGCGCGAATCCATTCGCGTGGCGGCACTTTATACCGCCGACGGCGCCAATTTCGTCCAATACGCAAGGCGCGGGGAGAACCCGGCACCGGCAATGGTGCCGGCCATCGCGCCCGGAATACACATCGACGGCGCGCAGGTGGACCTCGTGAAGGTCGTCAAACAGGGCGACGAAATGCTCGGCACTATCTACCTGCGGGCGCAATACGATGTCGAGGGGCGCGTGCGCGCATATCTCAGCGTACTCGGGGCAGTGATGGTCATCGGCTTCATCGCGGCGCTGCTGGCCTCGAGCTGGCTGCAACGCGTGGTGAGCCGGCCGATGGAATCCATGGCCAATGTGGCGCGGCAGATCGTGGAAAAACGCGACTACTCCTTTCGCGCGGAGAAAACCACCGACGACGAGATCGGCGTGGTCATCGACGCATTCAACAAGATGCTCGACGAGGTGCAGTCGCATTCGCGCGCGCTCGAGACGAGCGAGAAGCTGTATCGCGCCATCGGCGAATCCATCAACTACGGCGTATGGGTGACGAGCGCCGACGGCCGCACGATCTACGCCAGCGATTCGTTCCTGCGGCTCGTGGGCCTCACGATGCAGCAGGCCGCGGACGACGGCTGGCGCAGCGTGCTGCATCCGGACGACATCGAGGAAACGATGTCCGCCTGGAAGGAATGCGCGCGCACCGGCAGCACCTGGTATCGCGAGCACCGCATGCTGGGTGTGGACGGCAAGTACCACTCCATCCTCGCGCAGGGTGTGCCGATCCGCGACGAACAAGGCCAGGTGCAGCGCTGGGCCGGCATCAATCTCGACATCTCGCGTCTGAAAAACACCGAACGCGCGCTGCTCGAAGCCGACCGCCGCAAGGACGAATTCCTGGCGACGCTCGCCCACGAACTGCGCAATCCGCTGGCACCGATCCGCAATGCGGTGCGTATTCTCGATTCCGCCGCCGCCGACGAGAGGCAGCGCAAGTGGGGCCGCGAGGTCATCGCGCGCCAGGTCCATCGCATGTCGCTGCTGCTCGACGACCTGCTCGACGTTTCGCGCATCACGCGCGGCCAGCTCGAGCTCAAGAAGGACTACGTCGATCTGAAATCGGTGGTGGGTGTCGCAGTGGAAACCGCAAGGCCGCTGATGGACGCCAAGCAGCACCGGCTCACCGTCCATCTACCCGCCGAGAACATCAAGCTCGAAGCCGATCCGCTGCGCCTCTCGCAGGTCATCGGCAACCTGCTGACGAATGCTGCGAAATACACCGACCCGGAAGGCGCCATCGCGCTGAATGCGCGCATCGAAAACGCCGAGCTCGTCATCGGCATCCGCGATAACGGCATCGGGCTCACGCCGGAAGTGATGCCGGGGCTGTTCACCATGTTCTCGCAGGTCAATTCGGCGGTGGATCGCGCCGAAGGCGGGCTGGGTATCGGGCTGGCGCTGGTGAAAGGACTGGTGGCGCTGCACGGCGGACGCGTGGAAGTGAAGAGCGAGGGACTGGGTAAGGGCAGCGAATTCATCGTGCACCTGCCGCACAAAGTTTTGGCGCCGAAGAACGAAGCCACGCAGGAGGCAGATAGCGGCGCCGCGAATGCCAGCTCCGTGCGGCGCGGCCGCGTGCTCGTCGCGGATGACAATCGCGATGCCGCCGAATCGCTGGCGCTGGTGCTGCGCTTCGCGGGTTACGAAGTGTTCATCGCGTTCGGCGGTGCCGAGGCGCTGGAAATCGCCGCCCGCGAGCGGCCCGATGCCGGGCTCATCGACATCGGCATGCCCGGCATGAGCGGCCATGAAGTTGCGCGCCGCATGCGGCACGAAGCCTGGGGGAAAAACGCGGTATTGATCGCGCTGACCGGCTGGGGCCAGGAGCAGGATAAACAAGCCGCGATTGCCGCGGGGTTCGACGAACACATGACGAAGCCCGTGGACCCGGTCGATGTGGAACGCATGTTAGGCGATCGGCTCCTGTCGTCCGCGAAGCCACACGCCGGCGGGCCCAGCGAATCCGTCGGCAATGGCTGAGAGGCTGTGCCGCGCCACCCCGCACACCTATATATAGGTGTGGCCGCGACCTTTGAGCCGCGCAACGCCGCACGACTGATCGAACGTGTTGATCGGCGCCCTCGCCGCCTAGCCCATGAGATGCAGCACGATCTGCCGCTCGGTCGGAACGGCGCGATGCTCAAAGAGATAGATTCCCTGCCACGTTCCGAGCATCGGCTGGTTGCCGGAAACCGGAATCGTCAGCTGCACCTGCGTCAGCGCGGTGCGCAAGTGCGCCGGCATGTCGTCGGGTCCTTCGTCGTCGTGTGTATACGAACCGTCCTCGGGTGCGAGGCGTGCGAAAAACATCTCGAGATCGGCGCGCACCGCGGGCGCGGCATTTTCCTGAATGAGCAGGGACGCCGAAGTGTGTCGACAGAACAGCGTGAGAATCCCCGCCTCGATCGGTTGGGTAGCGACCCAGCGGCGCACCTCGGCGGTTATCTCGACCAATCCGCGGCGCGGCGCCCGCGTCCGCAAAGTGTGCATCGCCTGCTTCATCTTCAAAGCTCCCGCGTTACGAACACGTGCTGCTTCAACGGCGCATTGACCGCGGTCATGTCCAACGTGCCGCGCGCTGCGCGAGCGCCGGACCTCGTTATGTCGAATACGCAGGTGTGAAACCTTCGCGGTCTCACGCGACAGCATTGCAGGGACCTGCGTTCCAGCCGACACAACGCCCGATAACTCGTTGAATTGTTCGCGATGAATCGCGCCGGCGGCCGAAGCGTATTCCTGTTCGCGAGTGGGTTCAAAGAACGCCGGCGCGCGCATGAATCGCGCGCGCTGAAGACCGCGCGAACTTCGTGTGTACGGAAAACACCTACAAGCCCGATCGCCACAGCGCCGCGCGCCGCTCGTTTCTGTCGGAATTTCTTACAGCGCGCCGATTTTTTCTCGACTCGGCGAAGAAATCTCTTCGCAGATTTTGCTAGCTAGATCGTCGAGAAACTTTACAGCTCGAAAATTCTCGCTTTCGAATCGCGCGCGCTCGGGACTAGAATCGGCCAAAGCGAGTGAAACGAGCGGCGCGACGAAAGAGAAACGCGCCAACATGAAAAATCAAATGCTCAGGGAGAATTCACAAATGTTTCGGAAAATTTTATTGAGCGCAGTGTTGATTGTGAGCAGCGCGGCGGCAAATGCCGACGTCATTTACAACGAAGGATTCGACGACGTCGCCAACCTCGCGGCCGCCGGCTGGGTCCAGTCCAATAACAGCACGCCGGGTGGCGAAACCGGCTGGTTTCAAGGCAACTCGGGCATCTTCGCCGCCGAGTCGGGCGCCGCGGACTCGTACATCGCGGCTAACTACCTCAATGCGGGTCTGGGTGGAAACGTCGACAACTGGCTCATCACGCCCGTGTTCCACATCGAGCAGGCCACGTTGATCACGTTTGCAACCCGCACCGCGGGCGGGCTTCCGGGGGACAACCTCGAAGTGCTGTACAGCCTGGGCGGCACCAACACGTCGGACTTCTTCTCGCTCGGGTCGATCCTGAGCGCGGTGTATCCGATCGATTGGGGCACGTTCTCGCTGGTCGGCACCGGCACCGCCGACATCCGGCTCGCATTCCGTTATCTCGTGACGGATACGCTGAACAACGGCGACTACATCGGAATCGATTCGCTTTCGGTTGCCGTACCGGAACCGTCCACGATTGCGCTGTTCGCCGCTGCACTGCTGATGATGTTCGTGGCAACACGCCGTCGTCGCGGCCAGATCTGAACGCTCTTTGATCCGGCCGGCCTGCGGGCCGGCCGCTTCTTTCCCATTTGTTTTCCATCGACTCAAGGGAGTTTGACGATGAAAAAAATTCACATAACGCGTCTCGTGGCCGCGGCCGGTATCACCGGTGCGCTCACGATCGCTTCGCCCGCAATGGCCGATGAACAAAAGCCGGCGACCCAGCAGGTTGTCGTAAAGTTCATCACGGCGACCCCGGAGCAGATCGCGCGCCACGGCGGCGATTCCACACAGAGTGGCGCCGGCATGCGCGCCTACATCGATGCCGACACCAAACAATTACGCGCGGCCACACAGGCCGAGCTGAACGAGTCGGCCGCGCGCCCCGCGGCCCCCGCGGCCGCCAAACGCAGCGCAGGAGTCGCCACTGCGGCCGTAAAGACTGGCCCGGCGGTCGAGAAACTCGCCAACGGTGTCAAAAAGGTCTCGCTCGACGATGCGTACCTCTCCTACGCCGTAGCGACCGTCGGCCCGGACGGAAAGGTCAAACAGGCCTGTGTCGATCAACAGCCGAATCAGCAAGCAGCCCTCGCGGTTGCGGCGAAGGCCGGAGCAGACAGCCATGAAAAATAGTTTTGCAAAACTGCGCCTGCTCGCTTCGGCGGCGACGCTCGCAACCGGCCTCATGGCCGCTCCTGCCGCGAACGCGGCTCTCACCATCTACATCGCCAACGGCAACGCTGCCGGCGTGGGTTTCAACGACACGACTCCGGTCGCGCCGGTCGGCGGCAACAGCGGCACGACGCTTGGCCAGCAGCGCCAGATTGCGTTCGCGTACGCGGCGCAGAAATGGGGTGCCACACTCACGAGCTCGGTCGACGTCTACATCTACGCGCGCTTCACTGCGCTCGCATGCAGCGAGACCGGCGCGGTGCTCGGCTCCGCCGGCACGACGGAGGTCTTCTCGGACTTCCCCAACGCACCGATTGCCAACACCTGGTACTCGAATGCGCTGGCCGACAAGATCGCCGGAGAGGATCTGGATCCGGTCGCATACGACATCAACGCCAATTTCAATGTGAACCTCGGTAAAACGGGCTGCCTCACCGGCGTTCCGTTTTACTTCGGTCTCGACAACAACCATGGCTCCGCGGTCGATTTCGTCACGGTGCTGACGCACGAGATGGCTCATGGGCTCGGGTTCCAGACGTTTACGAACGGCTCGAACGGAACCCTGCTGGGCGAACCGGATATCCCGCAGCCTGCGATCTGGGATCACTACCTGTACGACAACGTCGCTGGCGTGAACTGGGTGCAGATGACTCCGGCGCAGCGCGTGGCCTCGGCGGTCGGCGTCAATAGCCTCGTGTGGACCGGTCCGAACGTGACGGCGAAAGTGCCGCAGGTTCTGCGTGGCGTTCCACGGCTCACGATCGGCGGGCCAGCGGCCGGCGCGACCGCGGGCAGCTACCTGTTGGGCTCGGCGTCCTTCGGTCCCCCATTGAAGTTTCCGGGCCTCTCCGCGGACGTGATGCCCGTCAGCAATGGCGGTGCGAATGGTGACGGCTGCCTGGCCTTCAGTGCGGCTGACAAGCTTGCGGTGACCGGCAACATCGCGCTGATCAATCGCGGCGTGTGCGGCTTCGTCGTCAAGGTGAAGAACGCGCAACTCGCGGGCGCTGTGGGCGTCATCATTGCCGACAACGTTGCCGGCAGTCCGCCGCCGGACCTCGGCGGTACGGATGCCACCATCACGATTCCGTCGATTCGTATCACGCTCGGCGACGCCACGAATCTGCGTACGGCGTTGGCCAAGCGTTCACGCACCAAGTCCGGCGTGATCGCCACTCTCGACGCGAATCCGAACGTGCTCGGCGGCGCCGATGCATTGGGCCGCATCAAGATGTACACGCCGAACCCGTTCCAGAGCGGTTCGTCGGTCTCGCACTATGACGTGTCGGCCACGCCGAACCAGCTGATGGAGCCGGCGATCAACGGCGACCTGACGCACGAAGTCACGGTGCCGAACGATCTGACCTACGAACTGTTCAAGGACATCGGCTGGTAAGCCAGCATTTCACCGGTGTGAACCGGAGGGCGCCGGACGAGAGTCCGGCGCCCTTTTCATTTATGCGCCCTAACAGGGAAGAACTGGCGCCCCCGGCCGGAGTTGAACCGACGACCTACCGCTTAGGAGGCGGTCGCTCTATCCACTGAGCTACGGGGGCGACGTGGAGAGTTTAAACACATGGAAACGGCGAGCGGAGGCACGCGCCAGCGCGCAAAGAGCCGTACGCCCCCGCCTCGACCCCGTAGAGAAGTGGCGCGTGAGCGCTTGGAATGGTGGAGCGGAAGGGGATCGAACCCTCGACCTTCGCATTGCGAACGCGACGCTCTCCCAACTGAGCTACCGCCCCACACGTGAAACCTGGCACCGAACCCAGGGTTCGGAAGGGCCGCGATTCTAGCATCGGGGCTGGCCTCGGCAAGCGAAACACTCTTAATATCCGGCACATGCTTGACAGCGGCGACAAGGCACCCGAGTTCACCCTGCCAGATCAGGATGGGCACGATATTTCCTTGACCAGCCTGCTCAAGGATGGTCCGGCCATCCTGTTTTTCTACCCGGCGGACTTCACCCCGGGGTGCACGCGGGAAGTCTGTTCGATCCGCGATATTCACCGGGAAATCAGCCGCGCGGGTCTGACGGTTGCAGGCATCAGCCCACAGAGTCCGGAGAGTCACAAACGCTTTCGTGACAAACACGGCCTGCCCTTCACGCTGCTGTCGGACGAGACCAAGGAAGTCATCAAGATGTTCGAGGTCAACGGGCCGCTGGGATTCTGGGTTCAGCGGGTGACCTTTCTGATCGACCAGAACCGCGCCATCCAGGGACGGGTCAAGGCGCATTTCTCGATCGCCGAACACGAGGCGTTCATCCGCAAGGCCGTCGAGATCCGCGCCACCCCGATCTGAATAGAAGGTGAAAAGGGGACATGCCTATTTTCGGTCCGCCGAAAATAGGCATGTCCCCTTTTCACCTTCTATTCAGTACTTCATCCGCAGCACGGACGCCTTGCCGATAGTCGGTACCGTGACGACGTACAACGTGTCGAATTCCTCCTCCCCGATGGGAGGCACGTTATCGGCACCGCTCAGCGCCGCGACGATCTCGGGCACGGTATTGCTGTGACCTATCACGAGGGCGATCGAACCGCGGTTCTCGCGCAGTACGCGGCGCGCCAGTTCACGCAAATCGGTCCGTGCGTCCACCACTTCGCCAGGGACGTTCAAGCGCTGCTCGAGAGCCGCCGCGGTCTGCTGCGTACGGCGGGTGTTGGTGACGTACACCTTCCGCACGCGGCCGAACATCTCGCTGTCGCCGAACATCTGCGCGAGCCGCGTCGCGCGTTTCTCACCCTCGGGTGACAGCGGCGCGTCGCTGATGGCGCTCAGTTCCTTCTCGGCATGACGCACCAGCACCACGGTGGTGGTGGTCGCGGAATTCCAGTAGACGACGGCAGCGACCAGCACCACGATGCCGCCCAGGGCTAACAACCACAACGGCGCGAGAAACGTGCGGCGCCGCCGCGTGAGCGACGGAGTTCCGGAGGAAGAATCGGGGGCTTTCATGGCGAGGCGGATGATAATCCCATTCGCCGAAATGCGGTCACTCCCGGCGTTCGCCTTGAAAAAAGGGACAGACCGCGCGGTCTGTCCCCATTTCCACTTCAGTTGGCGGCGGCAGGTGCCGGAGCCGCGGCCGGCGGATCTTCCTGGAACGGATCGATGGTCTGGATCGTGCCGTCGTCGTTGTAGTGGATCTCGATCGGCTGCTTGATGTTGCGCAGATGGGTATCGCCGTTCGACACCTGGCTGTCGTGATAGAAGATGTACCACTTGCCGTCCACTTCGGCGATCGAGTGGTGGTTAGTCCATCCCAGCACGGGCTCGAGGATCCTGCCCTTGTAGGTGAACGGCCCGTACGGCGACTTGCCCATCGCGTACGCGATGTAGTGCGTGTCGCCGGTCGAGTACGAGAAGTAGTAGTTGCCCTTGTACTTGTGCACCCACGACGCCTCGAAGAACCGGCGGTCGTGATCCTTGGAAAGCAGCAGCTTGCCGTTCTCGTCGAGGATCTTCACGTCGCGCGGCTTCTCCGCGAACTCGAGCAGGGTCTTGTCGAGGCGCGCGATCTTCGGCAGCAACGCCGGAGCATCATCGGCCGGCTGTGCATCGTCATCGGCCTTGTATTCGCCCGACTTCCACTTCTGCAGCTGACCGCCCCACAACCCGCCGAAGTACATGTAGTACTTGCCGTCGCTGTCCTTGAACACGGCCGGGTCCATGCTGAAGCTGTTCTTGATCGCTTCCGGCTGCGCCTTGAACGGGCCCGCCGGGTTGTCGCCCACGGCCACGCCGATGCGGAACACGTCCTGCTTGTCCTTCACGGGGAAGTACAGGAAATACTTGCCGTCCTTCTCGGCGGCATCCGGCGCCCACATCTGGCGGCCGGCCCACGGCACGTCGGCCAGATCGAGAGCGACGTCGTGCACGGTGACCTTTCCACCGATGCCGTCGAGCTCGATCGGCCGGTAGTCGCGCATGGCGAAGTGGCTGCCGAGGTCGTCCTGCGGAATGCCGGCATCGATGTCATGCGACCCGTAAATCCAGATCTTCCCCCCGAAGACGTGGGCCGACGGGTCGGCGGTGTAGATCTCGGACAGCAGCGGTTGGGTCAGGAATTTCGCCGGATCGATGATCGGGGGCGCTTCAGGCTTGGGTGCCTCGGCAGCCGGCGGTGGCGGAGGAGGTTCTTTCTTCGCGCATCCGGCGAGAAAGGCAGTCGACGCGGCAATACTGGTGATTGCCACGAATAATGATCGTTGCATGGGTCGCACTCTCATGTAATGGAAGGGTCCGCGGGGCAGAAAATACCACTTCGATCAGGAGTTGGGCATTACGGCCAGCTGGAGGTGAGCCGGCTGCGGCACCACGCGGTACACGCCGCTTTCCTGCGGCTGCGACACCCAGACATACCCGGCTTCCCTGGCGTCGATATCCCAGCTCAGGTTGCGCCCCTGGTAGACGATCTCGCCGCGGATACGCGCCGGCCGATCGAGGTAGATCAAGAGCAGCCGCGTACCCGTATCCGTGTCTAACCACTCGCTCATGCCGAGCGGCAGGCCGCCCTCCTTCGGCACGATGAACGGGGACACGCGCGCGACCCGCGCGGCGGCGGGCTCGATGGTCATCCATTTCTGCGAAAAGGCGGTCGGCACGAGCGCGGGGGCGAGTCGCAGATGACGCACATTGAGGTCGATCATGAATGTGAGGTCGGGATTCAGCACCACCGGTGCGAGTTCACCCTCGTTCGGCGATCCGTAGAGGTCGCCGACGACATACGGCACCCACAGCCGCAGCGGCTCGTTCGGTGCCGGCCGCGGCGTCTTCAGGTCCGCCTCGTAGAAGGCCACTTCGGATTTGATGATCCAGTCCGGATGAGGCGGAGTCGCATCTTCGCTGCGCGGCGCGCAGCCGGCGAGCGCGGCCAACAGGCAGGCGACGGCTACGATCGAGGCGGCACGCGGCTTCATGGCCGGCGATTCTACGGCGGGCCGGGTTGTTCGCGACGACCGGATGGATTTCTGCGACGCTATCGGCACAAACCAGACCCGCCTCGACGAGGGAGCTTCCCAATGATCCTGCTCGTACTGTTAGTGCTCGCGTTGTTCGTCATCCAGACTCTTCTGCCCGGCCGTTTTCGCAAGCCCGCGGTGCCAGGCGATCCCGGCATACTCGAAGAACACGTCGGCAACCGCGACCACGCCCGCCCGCTCACCGTGGTCGGGCAACGCGCCGCGCGGGCGCTCGCCAACATGCACGAGGCACTGCCGGTCTTCCTGACGCTGGCACTTATGAACCTGATCGCCGGTACGGCTGCCGCGATGGCGACCACGGGCGCGCTGATCTTCCTGATCGCCCGCGTGCTTTATGTGCCGCTGTACCTGTCCGGCGTGTCCTGGCTGCGCAGCCTCATATGGACGGGCGGCTGGGTCGGCCTGATCCTGATGCTGATTCCGCTGCTCGACCGCGCCTGAAAATGAAAAGCCCCCGGCGCTCATCACGCCGGGGGCTCTTCAACCACTAGAACCCAAGCAAGAAATCCGGGGCGGTTCAGGAGCTGCCCTTCTCCGTCTGTTCACGCAGCAGCTTGCGGTCTTCCTTCATCTGCTTCGTGTCGATCGGGCGGATCTCCTTGATGAAGCACCGGTCGCGACCGACGATCACCTTCTCGAACTTGTCGACCGTGTTCCCGGTCGAGGTCACGGCGATCCGCTGCGCGAACTCCAGGTCCGGGCAATATCCGGTGATCGTCAGTAGGTAGGCCTTGTTGACGCCGGACCAGACAACGAGCTGGTCTTTCGAAACCGCCGACCACCCGTCGTAGTTGCCCAGGTAGAACGATTTGACCGGCTCACCCGCGTACTCGGTGTAGTCGAGCTTCGGTCCGTTGAGTTTGGCCAACGTGCTGGCGCACCCGGCCAGCGCCGCCGCCGCTAACAATGTTGCAACCACTGAAATCTTCATAAACACCTCTTGCGAATTACGACTCCCCGGTCGTGAGTGGAGTTCCCTGCACTCCTGGTTCCTCAAGAAACGTTAACCCATCATTCAGCTGCGATTCACTTTGTCCGTGTTGACGAACTTGTCTCCCGCCATGCGCCGCACGGTCACGTAGAACACGGGCGCCAGCAAGACGCCCAGGATCGCCGCGGACAACATGCCACCCGCCACACCGGTGCCGATGGCGCGGCGCGCGTTCGCGCCTGCGCCGCTCGAGAACACCAGCGGCAGCACGCCTAATATGAACGCAAATGACGTCATGAGTATTGGACGAAGGCGTAATCGCGCCGCTTCCATGACAGCTTCGTACAAGGGCACGCCCCGTTGTTGTGCAAGCAGGGCGAATTCCACGATCAGGATGGCGTTCTTGGCGGCAAGACCGATGATGGTGATCAAACCGATCTTGAAGAATACGTCGTTCGAGAGACCCGTTCCCCAGGCCGCGATGATGGCGCCGATGATTCCCACCGGGACTACCAGCAGCACGGCGATCGGCGTTGCCCAGCTCTCATAAAGTGCGGCCAGGCACAGGAACACCACGAAGATCGACAGGCCGAACAGCAGCGGCGCCTCGGCGCCCGACAGGATCTCCTGCAGCGACTGGCCGGCCCAGTCGACGCCGAAGCCCGGCGGCAAGTCCTGCGCGACCATGCGGCTCATTTCCTTCATCGCCTCGCCCGAGCTGTGACCCGCGGCATTCGAGCCCACGATCTGCATCGCCGCGAAACCATTGAAACGCTGCAACGTCGGCGGAGCGATCACCCACTTCGACGAGAGCACGGACGCCAGCGGGATCATGCCGTCGCTGGTGGTCTCGCCGCTCGGCACGAACGCGTTGTTCGTGGCACCGTTCGTGGGTAGATAGAACCGCGCCAGCGCCTCTTCGCTCATGCGGAACGGCGCGTCGGCCTGCATCTGCACGCGCAGCACGCGGCCGTGATACAGGAAGTCGTTGACGTACACGGGCGCCAGCATGAGCTGGATGGCGTTGTAGACGTCGTCGATCGCGAGTCCCATCGACTGCGCCTGCGCGCGGTCGAGCTTGAGCTCGAGGCGCGGCGCGGGCGCGAGCCCGTTGTACCGTACGCCCTGCACCACCTTGCTCTGCGCCGCCTTGCCTACCAGCACGTTCTGTGCGGCGAGCAGCGCATCGGCACCCAGGTTGGCACGATCCTCGAGCCACAGGTCGAATCCGCCGAAGTCGGAGAGGCCCTGGATCACGGGCATGTTGACGAAGAACACGAAACCGTCGCGCTCGGCGCCGGAGATGTTGCCGAATGCCCAGCCGATGAAATCCGTCGCTGATTCCTTGCGTTCCTCGAGCTCCTTGAGCCGGATGAAGAAGATGCCGGCACTCTCGTCGCCGCCCGAGAAGCTGAAACCCGCCACTTCGAACACCGAATGCACGGACGGTGACTGCCGCAATTTATAGCCGACGCGCTTCATGACCTCGCGCGTGCGCTGGATGGTCGAACCCGGTGGCATCTGGACGATGCCGAGCGCGTAGCCCTGGTCTTCCTCCGGCACGAAGCTGCCCGGCACCCGCCAGAACAACACGCCGCCGATCATCACCAGCACCGCGAAGGCCACCAGCGTCCAGATCTTGTGACGCAGGTTGAAACGCACGCTGGTCAGGTAATGAGCCTGCGTCCAGTTGTAGCCGCGATTGAAAAGCCGGAAAAACTTGTTCTCCTTGAGGTGCTCGGGACGCAGCAGCGTCGCGCACAGCGCCGGCGTCAGCGACAGCGCCAGGAACGCGGAGAAGACCATCGAGATCGCGATCGTCATCGCGAACTGCCGGTAGATGACGCCGACCGAACCGGACTGCATGGCGCTCGGAATGAACACGGCCGCCAACACGATCGAGATCGCGATGATCGGACTCGTGATCTGGTCCATCGCCTTGCGCGTCGCATCGCGCGGGGCGAGATGCTCCTCGCGCATCAATCGTTCGACGGATTCGATGACGACGATGGCGTCGTCCACGACGATACCGATGGCCAGCACCATGCCGAACAGCGTCAGCTGGTTGATCGAGAAACCGAAGATCTCCATGCCGATGAACGCGCCCATCAGCGCGACCGGGACGACCAGCGTCGGGATCAGCGTCGCGCGGAAACTCTGCAGGAAGATCAGCATCACGATGAACACCAGCACGACGGCCGCGACCAGCGTGAAGATCACCTCGTGAATGGCATGCACGATGAAGGTGGTGGCATCGAAGGCGACGAACCACTCGACCCCCGGCGGGAATCCCTTCTGCAGCTCGTTCATGCGCGCCTTGACGGCGTCGGCGACGTCGAGCGCGTTCGCGCCGGGCAGCAGCAGCACGCCGAAGCCGCTCACCGGCTTGTCGTCCAGGCGCACGTCGAAGGCATAGTCCGCAAGACCCAGCTCCACGCGTGCGACGTCCTTGAGCCTGACGCTCGTACCGTTCGGCTCCGTGCGCAGGATGACGTCTTCGAACTCCTCGACGGAACTGAAGCGGCCTTCCGCGCTGACGGGCGCGGTGATCTGCTGGCCCTTGATCGACGGGGCCGCGCCGACCGAACCCGTGGCGAACTGCACGTTCTGCGCACGCACCGTCTGCAGGATCTCGGCAGCGCTCATGCCGAAGCTGCGCAGCTTGTCCGGGTTCAGCCAGATCCGCATCGAATAGGAAGAACCGAACTGCTGCGCCGAGCTCACGCCGGGAATGCGCTGAACGGAATCGAGCACGTCCGCGGAAACGATGTTGTTGAGCTCGTCCGAGGAGACGCCACCGTTCGGCGCGCGCACGCCGAGCGCGAGGATGAAGCCCTGGTTGACCTTGGAAACCGCGAGGCCCTGCACCACCACTTCGCTCGGCAGGCGCGCTTCGGCGAGTTTGACGCGGTTCTGCGTCTGCAGTACCGCGAAGTCCGGATTCGTGCCGTTCTCGAATACCAGCGTGATGCCGGCGGTGCCGTTCGAATTCGACGACGAAGTGAAATACAGCAGCTTGTCGAGGCCGGTGAGCTGCTGCTCGATGATCTGCGTGACCGTGCGCTCGATGGTGTCCGCGTTCGCGCCGGGATACACCGCGCTGATCGACACCTGCGGCGGCGCGATGTCCGGATACGCCGCGGCCGGCAGGCGCGTGATGGCGAGCCCGCCGCCCACCATGATGAGGATGGCGATGACCCAGGCCAGCACCGGCCGGTCGATGAAATAATGCGGCAGCATCGACTAACTACCTGCGGCGGGCGCCGGCGCCGCGGCCGGGGCAGGTTCGCCTTCCGCCTTGGCATCCGCGGGCACGGCTTTCACCTTCATTCCCGGGCGCACCATCTGCAGCCCGGAGACGATCACCTGGTCGCCGTCGTCGAGACCGCTGCTGACGATCCACAGCGGGCCCACCGAGCTCACGACGTCCACGCGTTTCGCGCCGACCGTGCCGTCCGCCGCGACCACGAGCACGAACGAGCCCTGCCCGTCGCGTTGCACGGCCAGCTGCGGGACTTCGAAGCCACTCTTGAGAGTGCCGGCGGTGACGCGCACCGTGACGTACATGCCGGGCAGCAGCAGGCGGTCCGGGTTCGGCAGGCGGCCGCGGAAGGCGACGGCGCCGGTGGTCGCGTTGACGCTGAAATCGGAGAAATCGAGCGTGCCGACCTGCGGATACGGGGTGCCGTCGGCGCGCAGCACGCGCACTTCGGCCGCATTGCCCTGCGCCAGTTCGACCTTGCCTTCGGCCTGCGCGCGCTGCAGCCGTTCGAAGTCGGATGCCGGCTGGTCGAAGAACACGTAGATGGGATCGACCTGTTCGACGGTAGTCAGGAGCGTCGCCTCGCCCTGCCCGACCAGCGCGCCTTCCAGAACGCGCAGCTGCCCCGCGCGGCCCGAGATCGGGGCGGTGACGTTGGCGTAACTCAGGTTGATGCGCGCGGTCTGCACCTGCGCGCGCGCGGACGACACCGCGGCCGCGCTCGAACGTTCGACCGCCTCGGAGTCGTCGAGCTGCATCTTCGAGATCAACGACTGTTTCGCGAGCTCGCGATTGCGCGTCGCGGCGACCTTGGCGTTCGTGGCGGACGCTTCGGCCGATTCGAGGTTTGCCGCGGCCACCGCCAGCTGGGCGCGATAAGGCGCCGTGTCGATCTGCACGAGGGGCTGGCCTTCCTTGACCATGCTTCCCTCCTTATATAGGCGCTTCACCACGACGCCCGGAACCCTGGCGCGGACATCCGAGGCGCGGGTGGGCGCGAGGCGCGCGGAGGCTTCGCGAATCAACGCCACGGGTTTGGCGTGCACGACGATCACGCCGATTTCAGGCGGCGGCGGCTCACCCTGCGGCTGCTGTGCGCCGCAGGCAGAGAGAAAAACGGCGGCGAGCGCCGCGGTCATCAGCGGTTTCTTGTTGGACATGTTCTTGTTGGAGCGCCGGGAGGAGGAGTCTGTCCGGCCGAGGGTCGCGATTCTATCTCACGAAAGGGGTAGGCACCAAAGAGGTGTCACGACCGGAACAGGCGCGTGTACTGCGTTTCGTGGCGCCCGCTGGCGATAGATTGCAGCGCAGTGGAAATCCCGATGTCGGAATCCAGCACTTCCATGGCCTGGGCACTGTATGAACCCAGCCGCGAACTGAGCGAGTGCAGCATCCGTTGACCGGCGCTCTGCCCCAGCGGCACGAGCTTGACGGCCGCCAGCACCTGGTTCTCGGCCCAGGCCCATCCATAGGTCTGCAGCGCCGCCAGCGGGTCGATGCGCCAGCGCGCGCAGGCGAAGCCGAAGGCGGTGGCGTGTGTGAGCGCTGTGCGAATGTTTGACGCGGTGATGGGGAACAGTCCGGTGGTGAGATCGAGCTCGGCCAGCACGCGCAACAGCGCCGCGCCAAGATGCCGATCTTCGAGCCGCAGCTCGTCCGTCTCGCGGCAGGCGATCAGGAAAGCGTTCCAGCGCAGGACATCCGCGTGATCTTCGCGCATCCATGCCGCCTGCAGGCGTTGCAGCACGGGCAGATCGAGCGTGGCGAGGCTCGCGTGGGCGATGCCGTCTATCCACTCGAGCGCGCTCGCTTCATCGCGCACCCAGCCGGCCTCGACGGCGTACTCCAGTCCCTGAGAAAAATGAAACGCGCCGATCGGCAGCGCGGGGCTCGCGAGGTGCAGCAGCCGCAGCAGCTGCGGCACGTCGGCCGTCGCTACGGGCGCGGCCGCCGCGGGCAGCGGCGCCCGGTCAGCCGTGCGCGTGCGAATGCGAGTGCGCATGAGGGGCCGCGACGTACGCGCCGCCTTCCGGCTCGAACGCCGCCTGCTCGACGACAACCTCGAGACCGAAGCCGCGCAGCATGTCGTCGAGCACGTGGTCGTGCTGGTAGCGCAACCAGCCCGGCCCGATCTCGAGCGCGACGTGCCGGTTGCCGAGATGGTAGCTGGCGCGCGCGAGCATCAGAGCGTCGCCGGTGTGCACGGTGGAAACGGTTTCGGTTGCGGCCCGCACCTCGATCACACGGCCGTCATCGGCCAGCAACAGGTCCCCACCGCGCAGCACCGAACCGCGCTCGAGGAACAGGCCGGCTTCCTCGCCATTGTCGAGCATGGCGCGCAACCGGCTCTTGGCCCGGTCACCGAACGGCAGCACCAGCTTCAATTCGGCAGCGCGCGGGTGGTCGGTGGAGTTGTCGATCTTCACGGCGATTTTGAGCATGGTTAAAGGGGACATTCCGAATTGATTGAAAAGTTGAGGTGATCGAGCGACCGAAATCCTGGAAATTCGGCATGTCCCCTTTAAAAGAGAAAGTAGCGTTGCGCCAGGGGCAGCACGGACGCCGGCTCACAGCGCAGCAACTCGCCGTCGGCGCGCACCTCGTAGGTCTGCGAATCCACCTCGACGTGCGGTTGATAGTCGTTGTGGACCATGTCCCGCTTGCGGACCGTGCGCGTGTTCTTCACGGCGACCAGCTGTTTGCGCAGCCCTAACTTCTGCGCCATGCCCGCGTCCAGGCCGGCCTGCGACACGAAGCTCACGCAGGTCGCATGGCGCGCGCCGCCCAATGCCCCGAACATGGGACGGTAGTGCACGGGCTGCGGCGTCGGGATCGACGCGTTCGGATCGCCCATCGGCGCGGCGACGATCATGCCGCCCTTGATCACCATGGCGGTCTTGGCGCCGAAGAAGGCCGGCTTCCACAACACGATGTCGGCGAGTTTGCCGGTTTCGATCGAACCCACTTCGTGCGCGATGCCATGCGTGATGGCGGGATTGATCGTGTACTTGGCGATGTAGCGCTTCACGCGGAAGTTGTCGTTGCGCGCCGCGTCCGGCGCAAGCGCGCCGCGCTGCACCTTCATCTTGTGCGCGGTCTGCCATGTTCTGGTGATGACTTCGCCAATTCGCCCCATGGCCTGCGAGTCCGACGACATCATCGACATCGCGCCCTTGTCATGCAGGATGTCTTCCGCCGCAATGGTCTCGCGGCGAATGCGCGATTCGGCGAACGCCACGTCCTCGGCGATGCCCGGATCGAGGTGGTGGCACACCATCAGCATGTCGAGATGTTCGTCGACGGTGTTCACGGTGTACGGCCGCGTCGGATTCGTCGACGACGGCAGCACGTTCGACTGGCCAACCGCCTTGATGATGTCGGGCGCGTGGCCGCCACCGGCACCCTCGGTGTGATAGGTGTGGATCGCGCGGCCCTTGAACGCCGCCAGCGTGTCTTCGAGGAACCCGGATTCATTGAGCGTGTCGGTGTGGATCGCTACCTGGATGTCGTACCGTTCGGCGACGCTCAGGCAGTTGTCGATCGCGGCCGGCGTCGTGCCCCAGTCCTCATGCAGCTTCATGCCCATGACCCCGGCCTCGACCTGCTCCTCGAGCGGCAGCGGCAGGCTGGCATTGCCCTTGCCTAACAACCCGAAATTGATGGGCAGGTCTTCGAGCGCCTGGTACATGCGGCCGATGTGCCACGGTCCGGGCGTACAGGTGGTCGCGCTGGTGCCGGCCGCGGGGCCGGTGCCGCCGCCGATCATCGTGGTGATGCCGGACATCATCGCGTCGTCCACCTGCTGCGGGCAGATGAAGTGGATATGCGAATCGATGCCGCCGGCGGTGGCGATCAACCCCTCGCCCGCGATGATCTCGGTGCCCGCGCCGATGACGATGTCGACGCCCGGCTGCACGTCGGGATTGCCCGCCTTGCCGATGCCGGCAATGCGCCCTTCCTTCAGGCCGATGTCCGCCTTGACGATGCCCCAGTGATCGACGATCAACGCGTTCGTGATCACCGTATCCGCGACGGCGGCCGCGCCGCGCTGGCCCTGGCCCATGCCATCTCTAATAACCTTGCCGCCGCCGAACTTGACCTCTTCGCCGTAGACGGTGTGGTCGCGCTCGACTTCGATGATGAGCTCGGTGTCGCCGAGGCGCACCCGGTCCCCCGTCGTGGGCCCGTACATCTCCGCGTACGCGCGCCGCTCGATACGCGTCATGGCAGCTTGCCCATGATCTGCGCGTCGAACCCGTACACGAGGCGATCGCCGCCGAAGGCGACCAGTTCGACTTCGCGCTCCTGCCCGGGCTCGAAACGCACCGCGGTGCCGGCGGCGATGTTGAGCCGGAACCCTTTCGTCGGCGCGCGTTCGAAACGCAACGCCTTGTTGGCCTCGAAGAAGTGATAGTGCGAGCCCACCTGGATGGGGCGGTCCCCGGTATTGGCGACGTTCACTTTCACGGTCGCGCGGCCGGCATTGATCTCGATGTGCCCTGCGTCGACGAACAATTCACCTGGGTTCATGGGTGGCGCTCAGGGAATGGGATCGTGGACGGTCACTAGTTTGGTGCCGTCGGGGAACGTCGCCTCGACCTGCACTTCGGGAATCATCTCGGGGATTCCGTCCATCACGTCGCTGCGCGACAGCAGGGTCGTGCCGAAGCTCATGAGCTCGGCGACGGTGCGGCCATCGCGCGCGCCTTCGAGAATGGCGGCGGAGATGAACGCGACCGCTTCGGGGTAGTTGAGCTTCAACCCACGCGCCTTGCGCCGCTCGGCGAGCAGCCCGGCGGTGAATATGAGTAGTTTGTCCTTCTCGCGCGGCGTCAGTTCCATGTCAGGTCGCCCAGATGCGTGGCAGCACGGCGGCGCGGCCGATCACGGCGGGCCGCAATCGCTGCCATGCGGCGATGAAGAGGTTGCGCACGGCTTCGGCCTGGGGCGCAAGTGCCCGCAGCACGAGCACGCCGTCGACCAGTGATACGGCCGCGAACGGTTTGTCGGCAACGAGCTCGCGGATCGCCTCGAGCTGCGCGACGGTTGCCGGCGCGGCGAGCAAAGTGCCCACCGCCTCCTGGCCGGCAAGCCCCCACGCCGCGCCGCGCGCGCGCGACGTGCCGCTGAGGCGCAGCCGGTCGATGAACACGGGGTGGGTATCCGCGCCTGCGTGCATTCCGGGCCGGTCATGCTGCGTCCGCAAGTCGACCAGCGCCGCCGCACTCCCCGACCGCCAGATCTCGAGGTCGAGGCGCAGCGCGCCCGCATCGAAGTGCTCACCGCGTGCCGGCAGCCCGAGGCAGGCGATCTCCCAGCCGATGAAACGCGAATCCGCATCCAGTTGCACACGCGTCGCGGTGCGAACATCCGCGCCGCGATAGAAAATGTTCTCCTGCGGCAGCCACTCGAGCGTCGCGCCGGCCGCGCGCAACTCCTGCGTCTGCGACGAGACACGGCCCTCGCAGCGATAGAACTTGGTGGCCGCGGGCGTCGTGATCAGCGCATGCGCCTCGGCATCCACCTGCACATCGAGGCGCAATTCATCGCCGCCCACGACACCACCCGGCGGATGCACGAGGTACACGTGACAGGGGTCGCCCTCGGGATAAAACGGCCGCTGCACGACGAGCGGCCCGCGATGCGAGCGCTCGACGAGGCGCGTGCGCCCGCATCGTTCCGCTCGAGCCGCGTCCGCATTGAATCTCAGCCGCAGGTCGGCCTGCCAGCCGGGGATGTTGCGTAGGGCTGCCTCCATACGCACTACACCGTCAGATGCTGATGGACCAGGTCGTCACTCAATGCGGCGATGTCCCCGCCGCCGACGATGCGGCCCTTGTCGATGATGCGGAACTCGCTGGCGACGCGACGCGCGAACGGCAGCTTCTGCTCGACCAGCAGCACGGTGAGCTTGGCCTCGCGATTGAGCTTCATGATGATGTCGCCGATCTCGTGCACGATGTTGGGCTGAATTCCCTCGGCGGGCTCGTCGAGGATCAGCAGCTTCGGATCGAGCACCATGGCGCGGCCGATCGCGAGCTGCTGCTGCTGGCCGCCGGACAGGTCTCCGCCCCTTCGGCGCAACATTTTCTTGAGCACCGGAAACCAGCCGAAGATGTGTTCGGGGATTTCGCGGATCGCGGGTCCGCGGCGCGCGCCGAAGCCGATGCGCAGGTTTTCCTCCACGGTGAGCTGCGAGAAGATCTCGCGCCCCTGCGGCACGTAGGCGATGCCGAGTTTCGCGCGCCGGTCGGCCGCGATCTTCGCGATGTCGAGGCTGTCGGCTCCGAGCCCGAAACTCATCGCGCCCGAGGTCGTCGGCAGCAGGCCCATGATGCATTTGAGCAGCGTCGTCTTGCCCATGCCGTTGCGGCCCATGAGGCAGGTGCACGAACCTTCGCGCACCTCGAGATCCACGTCCCAGAGAATGTGACTGCCGCTGTAGAACTGGTTGAGTCCCTTGATGGACAGCATGCCGAACTACTCCTGCGGCTCGCCGAGGTAGACCTCGACGACCTTGGGATGATTCTGCACGGCGTCCATGCTGCCTTCGGCCAGCACCGAGCCTTCGTGCAGCACGGTCACGGTTTTCGCGATCGAACGCACGAACGCCATGTCGTGTTCGACCACCACCACCGAGTGTTTGCCCGCCAGCGACAGCAGCAGCTCGGCCGTGCGTTCGACTTCCTGCGGCGTCATGCCTGCCACCGGCTCGTCCACCAGCAGCAGGCGCGGATCCTGCATGAGCAACATGCCGATCTCGAGCCATTGCTTCTGCCCGTGCGAGAGGATGCCGGCGCGTAGATCGCGTTGATCCTTCAATCCCACCGTGACCAGCACTTCGTCGATACGTGCGGCTTGAGCACCCGACATCGGCTTGAACAGCGTCGACCAGACTCTCTTGTTGCCCGCGGCCGCGAGGGCGAGGTTTTGCAGCACGCTGTGTTGTTCGAAAACCGTGGGTTTCTGGAATTTGCGTCCAATGCCGGCCTCCGCGATTTCTGGTTCGGTGAGCGTGAGCAGATCCGTGGTGACACCGAACCACGCGCTGCCGGAATCGGGCCGGGTCTTGCCGGTGATCACGTCCATCATCGTGGTCTTGCCGGCGCCATTCGGTCCGATGATGCAGCGCAGTTCGCCCACGTCGATGTACAGCGTGAGATTGTTGAGCGCGCGAAAACCATCGAAGCTCACGGTGATGTCTTCGACGTAGAGGATCGTCCCGTGCGACGCGTCGCCCGGCATCGGCCGGTCGCTGCCCGTGCCCGCGCCGAACACTTTTTGCCAGCCTTGTTTGACGACTTGCCCCGCGCTCATGCCGCCACCACCGGTTTCGCCACCGGCGCAGGTTTGCGCCCGAAACGGTCCAGCAACCCGACGACACCGCCCGGCAGGAACAAAGTGACGACGACGAACAACAGGCCGAGCGCGTACAACCAGAACTCCGGCAGCGCCGCGGTGAAGAAAGTCTTCGCGTAGTTCACGATGAACGCGCCGGCCGCCGCGCCGTACAACATGCCGCGCCCGCCGACCGCCACCCAGATGACGACTTCGATCGAGTTGATCGGCTGGAATTCGCTCGGGTTGATGATGCCGACCTGCGGCACGTACAACGCGCCGGCGATCCCCGCGAGCACCGCGGAGAACGTGAAGATCCACAGCTTGTACGACTCCACGCGGTAGCCGATGAAACGCGTGCGGCTCTCGGCATCGCGAATCGCCTGCACGACACGCCCGGCGCGCGACAGGGTGATGTAACGGCAGGCGAGATAACCCGCGATCAGCGCCACCGCGCTCGCTACGAACAAGGTCGCGCGTGTGGCCGGCGTGTTGATGGCGAAGCCCAGGATGTCCTTGAAATCCGTCATGCCGTTGTTGCCGCCGAAACCCATGTCGTTGCGGAAGAACGCCAGCATCAGCGCGTAGGTCAGCGCCTGCGTGATGATGGATAGATAGACGCCGGTGACGCGCGAGCGGAATGCCAGCCAGCCGAACACCAGCGCCAGCAATCCCGGCACCAGCGCCACCATGATCATGGCGAACCAGAAGTGGTCGAACCCGTGCCAGAACCAGGGCAGTTCCTTGTAGTTGAGGAACACCATGAAATCCGGCAGCACCGGGTCGCCGTACACGCCGCGCGAACCGATCTGCCGCATGAGGTACATGCCCATCGCGTATCCACCCAGCGCGAAGAACGCGGCATGACCCAGCGACAGGATTCCGCAATAACCCCACACCAGATCCACCGCGACGGCCAGCAGCGCGTACGTCATGTACTTGCCGATCAGCGTCATCGTGTAACCCGACAGCTGCAGCGCCGAACCTTCGGCCGGCACGAGATGCAGCACGGGCACGATCACCGCGACCGCGGCGACGATGCAGAGGAACACCGCGGTGCCGCGTTCGCCGGCGATCAGTCCTAACAAGGTGGTACGCGCGGTGCTCATGTCAGCCTTCCGCCGCCCGGCCTTTCTGCGGGAACAACCCGCGCGGCCGCCGCTGGATGAACAGGATGAGCGCGACCAGCACGAAGATCTTCGCCAGCACCGCGCCCGCCCACGGCTCGAGCACCTTGTTGATCACGCCCAGCGACATGCCACCGATCAGCGTGCCCCACAGGTTACCGACGCCGCCGAACACCACGACCATGAACGAATCGATGATGTACTGCTGGCCGAGGTTCGGACCGACGTTGGTGAGCTGGCTCAGCGCGACGCCCGCGACCCCGGCGATGCCGCTGCCGAGACCGAACGTCATCGCATCCACCCACTGCGTGCGCACACCCATCGCGCGCGCCATATTGCGGTTCTGCGCGACCGCGCGCACCTTGAGCCCGAGCGAGGTCTTCTGCAGCACCAGCTGCAGGATCACGAACACCAGGATCATGAACAGGATCACGTACAACCGGTTGTAGGTGATCGACAGCGCTTCGTTGAATTGCAGCGAGCCCGACATCCAGGCCGGGGTCTCAACCGGCCGGTTGTTGGCGCTGAACACGTCGCGCACGATCTGCTGCAGGATCAGGCTCACACCGAAGGTGGCCAGCAAAGTCTCCAGCGGCCGGCCATAGAGGAATCGCACCACACCGCGCTCGATGGCAATGCCGACGCAACCCGCCACGAGAAACGCCAGCGGGATCGCGATGATCACCGAGAGGCCGATGTGGTTGGGCATCGCGAGCTGCACCACGTAGGTGGTGTACGCGCCGAGCATCATGAGCTCGCCATGCGCCATGTTGATCACGCCCATCACGCCGAAGGTGATGGCGAGCCCGATCGCAGCGAGCACCAGCACGCTGCCGAGGCTCAGACCGAAGAACAGCGTCTCGACGGTGGAATAGACGCGCCGCGACGAATCGATCGAGGCGACGACCGCGCGCGCGGCGTCGCGCACCTCGGCATCCGGTTCCGGATACGAACCATCCGCCGCCGGCGTGATCATCACCGTCAAACGGTTGTAGACATCCGGGTTCAACGTGCCCTCGAGCGACTGTGTCGCCGCAAGCCTTGTCTTCGCGTCGGGATTGTCGAGATCGACGAGCGCGAGGCCAGCGCGCATGGCCTGCTGCACGGCTGCGTTTTTTTCTTTCTCGAGGCCGGCGCGCAGGATGGCGACACTGTCGTCATCGAGCGAGCGCAGCATTTCGCGCACGGCATTGAGCCGTACGTCCGGATCGGGGTCGGCCAGCGCGAAGCTGGCCACGGCGCTGCGCAGCGATTTGCGCAGGCTGTTGTTGGTCGTGATGCGGGAGAATTCGTCGGGTTTGCCGGCGCCCGCGGGTTTGAGCGTCAGCGGATCGGTCAGCGCGAGCGCGGTCTCGCCGCCATCGGTGATGAAGACCTTGTTGTCGGTGGTGCGCGCATACAGCTTGCCGTCGAGCAGCGCGGTCAGCACGGGCCGCGCATTCGGGTGGCGCAACTCCGTCAGTGCCGTGACTGCCGCGGCCTTGTCGGGAAAGTTGTCTGCCGCGAGCCCGGCCACCGCGATTGCGAATACATCGTCGGGAGACTGTGCCTGAACGCCGGCGCTCAGCAGCAGTGCAAACGCGGCGAGCAGTCCGCGAATGCGGCCGCCGCGGACACGACGAGGTCCCGGGATTCCTCCCGGGACCTCTGATCGCTGTTCCAATGGACTTTCGGTCACTAACAACTCGGATTTACTTGTAGTTCTGGCCCGCGCAGGTCTTGGTCTTGGTGTTGTAGTTGCCGCACTTCAACGTGACCCAGTCGGCTTCGATGTCCTTGCTGCCCGGCAGGAAATCCGACCAGGCGTCGCCCGGCACCAGTCCCGCGGTTTTCCAGACCACGTCGAACTGCCCGTCCGCCCGCACTTCGCCGATGAACACCGGCTTCGTCAGGTGGTGGTTAGGCAGCATCTTGGCGATGCCGCCGGTCAGGTTCGGCGACTCGATGCCGATCATCGCGTCCGTGACCTTGCTCACGTCGGTGGTCTTGGCCTTCTCCACGGCCTTCACCCACATGGCGAAGCCGATCACATGTGCTTCCATCGGATCGTTGAAGGTGCGCTTCGGGTTCTTGGTGTATGCCTTCCACTGCGCAATCGCCGCGGTGTTCGCCGGCGTCTTGATGCTCTGGAAGTAGTTCCAGGCGGCGAGATGTCCGACCAGCGGCTTGGTGTCGATGCCGCTCAATTCCTCTTCGCCGACCGAGAAGGCCACGACCGGAATGTCTTCCGCCGAGATCTTCTGGTTGCCAAGCTCCTTGTAGAACGGCACGTTCGCATCGCCATTGATGGTCGACACGACCGCGGTCTTCTTGCCCGCCGAGCCGAACTTCTTGATGTCAGCCACGATCGACTGCCAGTCGGAATGTCCGAACGGCGTGTAGTTGATCATGATGTCGGCGTCCGCGACGCCCTTCGACTTGAGGTACGCCTCGAGGATCTTGTTGGTGGTGCGCGGATACACGTAGTCCGTGCCCGCGAGCACCCAGCGCTTCACGCCGAGGTCCTTCGCGAGATAGTCCACCGCCGGGATCGCCTGCTGGTTGGGCGCGGCGCCGGTGTAGAACACGTTCTTCGACGATTCCTCACCTTCGTACTGCACCGGGTAGAACAACAGGCCGTTGTTCTTCTCGAACACCGGCAACACGCTCTTGCGCGACACCGACGTCCAGCAGCCGAACACCACCGCCACCTTGTCCTTCACCAGCAATTGTTCCGCTTTCTCGGCGAACAGCGGCCAGTTGGAGGCCGGGTCCACGACCACGGCTTCCAGCTTCTTGCCGAGCAACCCGCCCTTCTTGTTCTGCTCGTCGATGAGCATGAGGACGGTGTCCTTGAGCGTCGTCTCCGAGATCGCCATCGTTCCCGACAGCGAGTGCAGGACGCCGACCTTGATCGTGTCCGCGGCTTGCGCCGACGCACCCAGCGTCATCGCCACCGCGGCGCCGAGCACGGCGAGCCTGCGGGTCATCTTCAGTTTGATGTTCTTCATGTATTCGTTCCTTACATCTGGATTTGCAGGCCGATTCCGATCGTCGAGCTGTCGCCGCCGACGTCCGGATCGAAGCTCTTGTCGAGGTAGTACAGGCTGATGCGTGCGTTGAACTGCTTGATGATGTAGTTCAGGTCGATCTCGAGCGTGTCCTGGTCGAGGTCGTCGCCCGCGAAGTCGTAGGTCGCCTGGCCGTACTTGCCGAGCACCTGGAACTTGCCGGGGCCGGCTTCGCCGGGGAATAGATAGGCGCCGAGCACGTAGAAGCCGTCCTGCTTGTCGTACAGGCTGCCGACCGGCGTGCCGTAGCCGCCGAGGCCGTCGTACATCGCGTATTCGGATTCGAGGGTGATCACGCCCGAATTGCCGAGTTTCTTCTCGAGCAGGAAATCCACCGAGTAGGCATCGCCGGCATCGGCGGTTTGCGCCGCGACGCCGACCGCGAGCAGATCCTTGTCGCCGTAATACGTGCCGTTCAGGTAGTAGCCGTCTTCGGCATCCCAGAAATCCACCTGCACACGCGAGGCGAGCAACACGTCGGAATCGCCGGTGGTCAGGCCGGCGACGTCGAAGGCGCCGAGCGAGAATTTGACTTTGCCGTACTGGCCCCAGTAGGCGATGCCGTCGTCACGGCCTTCGGTCTCGAACGGATAACCGTCCTGCACGCCGTCCTGGTACACGCCCCAGTTGCTGGCGTAGTACGGTCCGTAAAGATTGGCGCGGTCGCTGGGCGGCAGGAATCGGCCCACCCACACGTTGTGTTTGCCGCCGTCGAAGGAGAATTGCGCTGCCGCGTCGATGACGCGGATCTCCTCGTCGTCGGAGTTGTATTCGGTGTTGAGCATGAAGCCGATGTTTTCAGTGGCCTTGCCGCTGAAATACAGACGCACGCTGTTGACCGCGAAATCGCTGTACGAACTGTCGTCACCTTCGCCCGAGTCGAAATCCGTGCTGGTGAAGCTGGTGCGCAGGCCGCCGCCGACCGAGACCTCAGGCAACTTGAAATCGGCCTGGGCTGGCGAGATCGCAATCGCGGACAGCCCGAGACCGGCCGCCGCCCTGATGATGTTTGTTTTGAGAGACATGTTGTTCCTTGTTTGCAAGAGCCCCTGCAAATCAAATTACGAAACGAGTTCCCGCGGAGGTAGGCGTCATTTGACGTAGGCCGGCGCCGCATGGCGCCGCGCTTGGGCGAAGAGAGTGCGAGCGCGCCCCTGCCTGCACCCCGAAGCAGCATTTGAAAAACGCAAGCACCTTGTGAGGCGAGCACGCCGCGCGCCACGCGTGTTCGCGCGCAGCGGACATGGCACGCGCATTGCTACCTATCCATGCAAACAGGGGAGTCATCGGTGAGCGCAAAGCCGAGACAACAAAAAATCATTCGCGAGCGCCGCCAGTACAACCAATGGGTGGCGAGCCAGACGCTCGAAGACTACGCACTGCGGTTCACCGCGGAACGGGCGCGCAAGTCCACCGCGCGCGTCGGCAACACGGCGCTCGGCCCCATCGCGTTTCTTGCCTGCGAGGCCATCGGCGGCACGATCACGCTGTTGTACGGATTCCCGAACGCGGCCTGGGCCATCGGCGCATTCGCGGTGTTGATGTTCCTGATCGGCTTGCCCATTGCCTACTACGCCGCGAAGTACGGCGTCGACATCGACCTGCTCACGCGCGGCGCGGGCTTCGGCTACATGGGCAGCACGGTGACGTCGCTCATCTACGCGTCGTTCACGTTCCTGCTGTTCGCGATCGAAGCCAGCATCATGTCGGTGGCATTGAACCTCGTGTTCGGCATCCCGATGTGGCTGGCGCACATCTGCAGCTCGCTGGTCGTCATCCCGATCGCGCTGTACGGCATCAGTCTCATCAGCAAGATGCAGATCGTCACGCAGCCGATCTGGCTGATCCTGCAGTTTGTGCCGATCGCCATCATCGCCTGGAAACATCCGGCGGAGATCGCGGCCTGGACCCGCTTCGGCGGGACGGACGGTGGTGGCGGCGCTTTCAACTTCGTGTTGTTCGGCCTCGCGGCCTCCGTGTTGCTGTCGCTGCTGCCGCAGATCGGCGAACAGGTCGACTACCTGCGCTTCCTCCCGAAGCGCACGCGCGAAAACCGCATCGGCTGGTGGACGGCGGTCATCGGCACCGGGCCGGGCTGGGTGCTGCTCGGCGGCTTCAAACTACTGATCGGTTCGTTCCTCGCCGTGTGGGCGCTGCGCCAAGGCGTGCACGTCAGCCAGGCCGACGAGCCGACCATCATGTACCACCTCGCCTTCCGCGAGGTGTTCCAGTCGCCGACCGCGGCGCTGGTGATGACCGGCATCTTCGTCATCGTCTGCCAGCTCAAGATCAACGTGACGAACGCCTACGCCGGCTCGATCGCCTGGTCCAACTTCTTCTCGCGCCTGACCCACGCGCATCCCGGCCGCGTGGTGTGGCTGGTGTTCAACGTGTTGCTGGCGCTGCTGCTCATGGAGATCGGCATCTTCCGGGCGATCGAGAGCATCCTCGTCATCTACGCCAACTTCGCGGCCGGGTGGATAGGCGCGCTGACCGCGGACCTGGTCATCAACAAGCCCCTGGGGTACAGCCCCAAGTACATCGAGTTCAAACGCGCGCACCTCTACGACATCAACCCGGTCGGTGTCGGCGCGTTGATCATCTCGGTGGTGTTGTCGAGCGCGGCGTTCATGGGCGCATTCGGCCAGTACGCGCAGATCCTCTCGCCGTTCGTGGCGCTGGTCGTGGCGTTTATCGCCGCGCCGTTGATCGCGATCTACACGCGCGGCAAGTACTACCTGGCGCGCCCGGACACGGGTTTGCCCGAAAAGGCCACCGAGCTCGAATGCAGCATCTGCGAGAACGTGTTCGAACGCGGCGATGTGGCCATGTGTCCCGCCTACGCCGGGCCGATCTGTTCGTTGTGCTGCACGCTCGAGGCCCGTTGCCGCGACAGCTGCAAGACGAACAGCCGCTTCAACGAGCAACTCGACGGCTTCATCCGCCGTCTGTTGCCCGAGCGCGTGGGCGCCCTGCTCAATACGCGCGCGGGTCACTTCGGCGGGTTGCTGCTGCTGTCCAATCTCGCCATCGGGTTGCTGCTGGGGCTCATCTACCAGCAATACGGCGGTTCGATGCCCGGTGAACGCGAGACGATCCGTACGACCTTGTGGCTGGTGTACTTCGCATTGCTGGTCGTCTCGGGCGTCATGGCCTGGCTGATCGTGCTCGCGCATGAAAGCCGGCGCGCCGCCGAAGCCGAATCCGCCCGCCAGACCGGCATGCTGATGGACGAGATCGATGCGCACAAACGCACCGACGCGGCATTGCAGAAGGCCAAGGAAGTGGCGGAATCCGCCAACGTCGCCAAGACGCGCTACATCGCCGGCATCTCGCACGAGATCCGCACGCCGCTCAATTCCATCTACGGCTACGCCCAACTACTCGAACGCGGCGCGGCCGGGCCGTCGGACAACGCCATCCGCGTGATCCGGCGCAGCGCCGAACACATGGCCGACCTGATCGACGGCATCCTCGACATCTCCAAGATCGAGAACGGCATCCTGCGCCTGAACCGCGACAAGGTGGCGCTGGCCGATTTCCTCGACCAGATCGTCGACATGTTCCGGCTGCAGGCCGCCGCCCGCGGCATCGAGTTCATCTACAGCCGGCCGCCCAATCTGCCGGCGTTCGTGCACGTCGACCAGAAGCGGCTGCGGCAGATCCTCATCAATCTGCTGTCCAATGCGATCAAATACACCGAGCGCGGCAACGCCACCTTGACGGTGCGTTATCGCAGCCAGGTCGCGGAATTCGAGGTCTCCGATACGGGCGTGGGCATTCCCGCGCACGAGATCGAGCGCGTCTTCGAGCCTTTCGAACGCGGCCAGGGCGCCAATGTGCGCGCGATACCGGGAACCGGCCTCGGGCTGACCATCACCAAACTACTGACGCAGATCATGGGTGGCGAGATCAATGCCGTCAGCGCCGAGGGCGCGGGCACCACCTTCACGGTGCGGCTGTTGATGTCGGAGGCCGCGGCGACGCCGGCGGCCGGCGCGACCGCCGGCACACGCGCGATCTCGAACTACCTCGGAGCGCGCCGCAAGGTGTTGCTGATCGATGACGACCCGTCGCACCTGGATATCGTGCAGAACCTGCTGGCGCCGCTCGATTTCCAGCTGTTCACGGCGAACAACGGCGGCGCCGGGCTCAAGCTCGCCGCCGAATGCCTGCCCGACCTTGCGATGGTGGACATCTCGATGCCCGGCATGACCGGTTGGGAAGTGGCCGAACGCCTGCGCACCCTGCCCGGCCTCGATCGCCTGCGCATCGTAATCGTCTCGGCCAACGCACACGAATTCACCCCCGGCGGCGTGAATACGCATCACGATGCGTTCCTGATCAAACCCATCGACATGGAACGCATGCTCGAGTGCCTGGGGCTGCAGCTCAATCTGCAATGGGTCCACGAGCCCGGCACGGGCACCGCCGGCGGCGGCCACGGCGAACACGGCGGCGCCGATCTGCCGGTCCACTCGCAGCATCACGTCGACGACCTGTATCAGCTCGGCCTCATCGGCCACGTGCGCGGCATCCAGGCCAAACTGCGCGAAATGGAAAACGATCCGACCAACAAGCCGTTCGCCACCCGCATGCGCACGCTGGTCGCCAACTTCGATCTCAAACGCTACATGAACGTGCTGGAAGGAATGCGCAAACATGGCTAACTCCAATGACGTCCGTCGCGACACCCTGCTGGTGGTCGACGACACACCCGAGACGCTGGGCTTTCTCACCGACACGCTCGATCACGCCGGCTTCACGGTGTTGATCGCGACCGACGGCGAAAGCGCGCTGCGACTGATCGAGCAGATCACGCCCGATCTCGTGCTCATGGACGCGCTGATGCCCGGGCTCAATGGTTTCGAAACCTGCCGGCGCATGAAACGCGACAAGGTCATGGCGCACCTGCCGGTGATCTTCATGACCGGTCTGACCGAAACCGAGAACGTGCTCGAGGGTCTGGCCGCCGGGGGCGTCGACTATGTGACCAAACCCATCGTCATCGACGAGCTGCTGGCCCGCATTCGCGTACATCTGGCCAACGCGCGCGTGGCCGCTGGCTCGCGCGCCGCGCTCGACGCCACCGGCCGGTTTCTGCTCGCCACCGACGCGCGCGGCCGGCTGCTGTGGTGCACGCCGAAGGCGCGTTCGTTGCTGACCGAACTATTCCCGGTGCCGGGAAATTCCTTCGCCAGCCTGCCCGCGGGGATCATGTCGCAGATGACGCAACTGCGATCCAACGCCGCGGCGGGCCAGGCACGGCTGCTGGTCGACGTGAACGGGCGCAAGGTCGAGATTTCGATGCTGAGCCCGATCGGCCCGGACGAATTGCTGTTCCGCCTCACCGAGCTCAGCACCACGCTCGACGAGCAACAGCTGCAGCAGACGTTGTCGCTGACCTCGCGCGAATCCGAAGTGTTGTTGTGGATCAGCCGCGGCAAGGCCAACCGCGAGATCGGCGAAATACTGGCCATTTCTCCACGCACCGTGAACAAACACCTGGAACAGATCTTCGTGAAGCTCGGCGTGGAAAACCGCGCATCCGCCGCGGCGCGGGCGGTCCGGGCGTTGGCGCGGTAAGTCTAGTTCGGCGCCTCGATGAGGTAACCCTGCGACTGCAAGCGGGCGAGATAGCCGTCGTCACGCATGAGCTTGACCAGCGGCACGATGGCGAAGGTAGTTTGATTGGCGGCGATGCTCTTCTGCGCCGCGTCCATCCACAGGGAACGCAGCTGCTCGCGGATGTCGGCGGGAATGAGTTCGCGCGCCACCTGCGAGCTCATCACGGCCATGACGCAGGGCAGCGTCGGGCTCGGCAACGGCGGCAACGCGGAGAGCGTCGCGAGATCGCCGGTCGCCCAGGCCCGGGCGCGGGAATTCTCGGTGTCGCGATCCGACAGCGCCTCCGTGAGATCGAGCGTGGTCGCGAAACATTCTACGTCCGACAGCGACTCGCGCGAGAACTCCTTGATCTTGGCGCGAATCTCCGCGCGTTTGATCGTGAACGCGATCGTGGGGCTGGTCACGCGGATCTTGTGCTGCTTCGCTAGTTTGCCGACGACGTCCCACACCATCCCGTTGTCGCGCAGTTTGAGTTCGTCGTAGGCGCCCTTGCGCAGCTTGTCGGCGGCGAAGATCGGTCGCCATTCTTCGACCCCGGACTCGCGCCCTAGATAGAGCCGCTTCTGCACCTGCCAGCGCGCATACAACACTGGCGGCAGCAGATCCTTGAGCTTGCCTTCTTCGGGGTTCTTGCGCGCCTTGAGCACGGCGGGCAGCAGGCTCAGCCCGCGGAACAAACCGATCTCTTCGTCCGGTTTCATCGTGACGGATGAATCGCGCAGGATCTCCTGCGTGCTGACGACGACGGCCTCGACTTTTTTCGACTTCCACTGGATGCGCTTGGGCAGCGGCGGCGGATCGCCGATGATCCACAACGTGTGCCCGCTGGTGTCGTTCGCCCGGGTCACCTTCCACATGCCGGGCCCGGGAAACTCGCCGTTGACCACGACTTCTTCGAGCGGTGTTTCCTCGGCCGGAAGCTGGGCCTGCGCGCCACCCGCGACGAGCAACACGACCAGACATTTCGATACGCGGCGCATGGGTGCCTTTCTGACCGCGACCGGCCCGGTGGAGTTCCGGCCGGCATTTTACTCCTCAGGCGTCGCTGCCGCGCCCTAACTGCTCCAGATGCGTTTGCAGGCTCATGCGGTCGAGCGAGCGCACCGGCAGATTGGCAAACAGGCGCAACCGCCGCTCCAGTTCCTTGCGCGTGCGGATCAACGCCTGGCGGCGCTCGGCGTCGTCGTCGAATTGATCGGGATCCGTGCAGCGCCAGTGTGCCGTGATGGGCTGGCCCGGCCACATCGGCGGCGCTTCGCCGGCAGCGGTATCGCTCAATGTGAAGACGAAATCGAGCGGCGGAGAATCCGGCGCGCTGAACTCGCGCACGTGTTGCGGCGGATGTTCCGGCGGCTTGAGCCCCGCGTGTTGCATGAGCTCGACCGCGATCGGATCGATGCGCGGCGCCGGCCGCACCCCGGCGCTGAACGCTTCGAGCTGTCCGTGCCCGATGGAATTCGCGATGGCTTCCGCCATCATGCTGCGCGCCGAATTGCGCTGGGAGAGAAACAGGATCCTGAACGGTGGGCCTTCCATGCGGACATCCTCTGCAGGCCATCGATCTGGCAGGCGAATCCTCGCGGCGCCGGCGTTTTTTTCGTGTAGGGACTCGTTCCCTGTCGATGTCAGTGACGCAGCATGCCCTGCTTCTCGATGAACGCGACCACCTGGTCGAGCCCCTGGCCGGTTTTCATGTTGGTGAACACGAACGGACGCTCGCCGCGCATCTTCTTTGCATCGCGATCCATCACTTCCAGCGACGCGCCGACGTGCGGCGCCAGATCGATCTTGTTGATGATGAGCAGATCGCTTTTCATGATGCCCGGGCCACCCTTGCGCGGAATCTTGTCGCCGGCCGCGACGTCGATGACATACAGAGTGAGGTCGGAAAGCTCCGGGCTGAACGTCGCCGCGAGATTGTCGCCGCCGCTCTCCACGATGATGAGGTCGAGCCCGGTGAAGTCCTGCATGAGCTGATCGATCGCGGCGAGGTTCATGGAGGCATCTTCGCGAATCGCCGTGTGCGGGCAGCCGCCCGTCTCCACGCCACGGATACGTTCGGGCGCCAGCGCCTGGCTGCGGATCAGGAATTCCTGGTCTTCCTTCGTATAGATGTCGTTGGTGACCACCGCGATGTTGAACAGGTCGCGCATCCGCTTGCAGAGGTTGTCGACCAGCGCGGTCTTTCCCGAACCCACGGGGCCACCGACCCCCACACGCAAGACATCAGGTTTGGCACTCATGCGGAAGATCATAGAGGCCGGCGTGGCGCCTTCGGACCCGTATGCGTCAAATGACTTAGGCACGGCTGCATGCGCGTGCATCCGCGCTACGCTTCCGGCATGAAAAATATCCGTTCGCGCCTCGGGTTTTTCGCGGTCGCCGCATTGCCGGTTCTGGCGCAGGCACATCCGGGTCACGATGCCGGCATCAGCTACGCCTCCGGCGCGCTGCATCCGCTCGGCGGCTTCGATCACCTGCTGGCGCTGCTTGCCGTCGGACTGCTCGCGGCGCGTATGGGAGGCCGTGCGTTGCTGGCGATCCCGGCGGCGTTTCTCGCCTTGCTGGCCGTCGGCATCGCGCTGGGCTTCGAAGGCGTGCAACTCGACTTCGTGGAGCCCGCGATCATGGCGTCGATTCTGGTGTGCGGAGGCCTGGCGGTGTTGCCGCCGCGGCATCTGCCGGTGGCGACGGCCGCGCTCGCCGCGCTGTTCGCCATCTTTCACGGCAACGCGCACGGTACGGAAGTCGTGGCCGGCGTGGGTCGCGTGCCATACGCGGCCGGGCTGATGACCAGCAGCGCGCTCGTGATCGGTATCACCGCGTTTGTCGCGAGGTCGGCGACGTGGACCGTGAGCGCACGACGCCACTGACCCCGCGGCACATCGAAAAACCGCGGTCGATGAAACGGACGGTCCGGTTTCGCTCCTTTCACCCAGCTGCTGCGGCCGGCTTGTTATAGCTAGCAGACCCGGATTCGTGATCAGGCCATTGCGGGTTCACTCACGGGCGAGACGCCGGGGCGCCCGATCCCGAACATGCGTCGCACACACGTTCGAAGGAAGAAAACATGGGCCCGCAAAACCTGGAAGGCGTCCTCAAGGCCGCCGGCAACACCGTACAACTGCTGCGCAATTCGAAGATTGGCGCGTATGTGTACCCGGTGGTGCCAAGTGAGTTCTACAACTGGCGCGACGAGCAGCGCGCCTGGCGCGACAGCGCGGTGCTGTTCGACCAGTCGCATCACATGGCCGAGCTCACGCTCAAGGGTCCGGACGCACTCAAGCTGTGCACGTACACCACCATCAACAGCTTCGCCAACTTCCCGGTCAACCGCGCCAAGCAGATGGTGCCGACCAGCTACGACGGTTATGTCATCGGCGACGGCATCCTGTTCCACCTCGACAAAGATGAGCTGCTGTTCGTCGGCCGCGCGCCCACGGTCAACTGGCTGCAGTTCCATGCCGAGACCGGTGGCTTCAAGGTGGATTTCATCCGCGACGACCGTTCACCTTCGAACCCCAAGGGGAAGGCGGTCACGCGCCGGCATTACCGCTTTCAGATCCAGGGACCGAACGCGAAGGCCATCCTCGACAAGATCAACGGCGGGCCGATCCCCGACGTGAAGTTCTTCACGATGGACACGATCAACATCAAGGGCCGCAAGGTGCGTTGCCTGCGTCACGGCATGGCGGGCGCTCCCGGCCTCGAGATCTGGGGTCCGTACGAACAGGCCGAAGAGATCCGCGATTACATCCTCGAACAGGGCAAGGAATTCGACATCGTTCCCGTGGGCTCGCGCGCCTACGCGAGCAACACGCTCGAGTCGGGCTGGATTCCCTCCCCGCTGCCTGCGGTCTACACCGGCGAGTCGATGAAGAAATATCGCGAATGGCTGCCGGCCAACAGTTACGAGGCCACAGGCTCCATTGCCGGAAGCTTCGTGAGCAACAACATCGAGGACTACTACCTCACTCCTTATGAGCTCGGTTACGGCCCGTTCGTGAAATTCGATCACGACTTCATCGGCCGCGCGGCGCTCGAGAAGAAGGCCAACCAGCCGCATCGCAAGAAGGTGACGTTCGCCTGGCATGCGGATGACATGGCGAAGATCTACGCCTCGCTGTTCCATCCGGGCGCCGACCACTACAAGTTCTTCGATCTTCCCAATGCCAACTACTCGTCCTCGTCGTACGACCGGATCGTGAAGAACGGCAAGACGGTCGGCGTCTCGATGTTCGGCGGCTACAGCTACAACGAACGCACGGCGCTGTCGCTCGGCGTCGTCGATCCGGACGTCAGCATCGGCGAGGAGTTGACGCTGGTCTGGGGCGAGGATGGCGGCGGCACGCAGAAGACCACTGTCGAGCGGCACAAGCAGCTCGACGTGCGCGTGACGATCTCGCCAGTGCCCTACTCGCGCGTCGTGCGCGAGACGTACACCGAAGGCTGGCGCAAGGCCCAGGGCGCCTGATCGAAAGTTAGATCGCGATTCGAACCGGTCGCCCTGCGGAAAGTGGTGCCGGGGTGCAATTCTCGTAATTAAGTCCACGTCGGCGAATGCGCCAACGCGGACTTAATTACGAGAATTGCACCCCGGCACCACTTCCCCTCACCGCCGAACTGTGTATACACTGTATGCACAGTATGTACAGCGGCATAAACATCTCCCAGACCGACGCGCGGCCCATGTATCTGCAGATCATGGAGCAGATCCAGCAGCGCATTGCGGCTGGGGATTGGGCTGCGGGAAGGGAGTTGCCGTCCATCCGGGTGCTGGCCGCCGACCTCAAGGTCAGCGTGATCACCATCAAGCGCGCCTACCTGGACCTCGAAAGCGAGGGGGTCATCGTGACCCGCCACGGCAAGGGCTCCTTCGTCGCGGACGTCAATGGCCTCGCCGGCGAATTGCAGGAAGAAAAGCTCGCCGAGCACCTCGCCACCGCGGCCGGCATCGCCGTCACGCTCGGGCTTTCCGAAGACGAACTCGCGGCACGGCTGCGCCGTGTCCACAAAACCCTGGGGAAGAAGAAATGACTCCGGCCAAACACCTCGAGCTGCGCGGCGTGCGCAAGACCTATCGCTTCTTCACGCTCGACGACCTCTCGATGGACATCGAGCCCGGTCAGATCGTGGGCTTCGTCGGACCGAACGGCGCTGGCAAGAGCACGACGATCCGCCTCGCGATGGGCCTGATCGCGCCGGACGCCGGCGAGGTGCGACTGCTCGGTCACGACGTCGCGACGGCGCAGGCACTCGCCAAGCGCGACGTCGGCTTCGTCTCGGCGGATATGCGCCTGCTGCCGAATGCCACGCTCGACTGGCACATGCGTTTCGTCGCGTCCATCTACCCGGGCTGGGATGGAGCCTATGCGGAGCAGCTGGTGAAACGTTTCAACCTGCGCCCGGAACAGGGCGTGCGCCAGCTGTCGCTCGGCGAACACGTGAAGGCGGCGTTGCTGCTCGCGCTGGCGCGCCGCCCGCGCCTGCTCATCCTCGACGAGCCCACCAACGGCCTCGACCCGGTGGCGCGCCACGAAGTCATCAGCGAATTCATGGACGTGCTGCGCGACGACAACCGCTCGATCCTGTTCTCCTCGCACAACACGGTGGACGTGGAACGCATCTCCGACCGCATCACCTTCATCGACCGCGGCCGCATCGTCGACAGCAGCGACAAGGAAGATTTCCTCGAACGCTGGCGCCGCATCCACGTGCAGCTGGCGCCCGGCGCCGCACTGCCCCAGCTACCCCACATCGTCAGCACCGTGCAGGACGGACAGTTCGCCACGCTCACCACCAATCATTTCTCGGATTCACAGCTGGCCCAACTCGGCGCCAGCGTGCGCGAGGTGCAGCGAATGAATCTCGAGGAGATCTTCGTCGCGAACGTCATGCATCACCGCGAGGCACGCAGCCAATGAATATCGTCGTGCGCAAACTCATCGCCAAGGAAATCTACGTCAACCGCTGGTTCATCGCCGGCGCGGCGATCTCGGGCGTGGTGTCGGTGCTGATCGCGGGCAGCGGCGGCAAGGCCGCGTTCAACATCGGCGCGCTCACCTGGGTGACGACCGTCATCGCCTTCGGCGTGATGCTTGGCATCTACGGCATCGCCAACGAACGCAAGGAACATTCGCTGCTGTTTGTCCTGAGCCTGCCGCTATCCACCGGCGACTACGTGCGCGCCAAACAGGCCGGCCTGCTGCTGACCTTCCTCGCTCCGTGGCTGGTATCGAGTGCTGCCGCCGTCGCGCTGATCCTCGTCCACGCCGATATTCCGGACGGCCTCGTCCCGTTCACCGTGTTGTTGTGCGTCTTCATGCTGGCCAATTTCTCGGTGGTCCTGTGCGGCGCGTTACACGCCACCTCCGAAGCCTGGATGACGACGCTGATCATCGTCACCAACATGGCCGTCAGCGTCTTCATGTTCAGCGTGGTGGCCATCCCCGGCATCGGCACGAGCATGCTCGCCCCCACCGCCGTGTGGAATGACACCGTCTGGGCAGTTCTCGGGCTCGAGCTGCTTATCTTCATTCTGGCACTGGCGATGCCGTGGTTCGTCGCCGCACGGCGCCGCGACTTCATCTGAGGAAGGTCATGACGATGAATACCAAACTACCAGAACAACGCCTGCACGCCCTCGACGCCGTGCGCGGCTTCGCGCTGTTGTTAGGCGTGGCGTTTCACGCGGCGCTGTCGTTCATGCCGGGCTGGCCGCCGGGCATCTGGGCGATGATCGACAACTCGCCCAGCCAGTTCCTGAGCGACGCGGCCTTCGTCACGCACATCTTCCGCATGTCGCTGTTCTTCTTCATCGCCGGCTTCTTCGGCCGCCTGCTCTACCACAAGCTCGGCGCGCAGGCGTTCTGGGTGAACCGCGCCAAACGCATCGCCGTCCCGCTGGTCGTGGGCTGGATCGTCCTGTTCCCGCTGATCGCCTGGGTGTGGACCGTCGGTGTCGCGAAGACGCTGGGCGGTGCGCCGCCCGCGATGCCGGAAATGCCGAAGACCCTGGCGGCTTTCCCGCTCACTCATTTGTGGTTTCTCTATCAATTGCTGCTGCTGTACGTGGCGGTGCTCGCCGCGCGCGCGCTGATTGTCCGAATCGATGCCCGGCAAAAACTGCGCACGATGGCCGACGCGCTGATGCACGGCGCGATCGACAAGAGGGTCGGCGTATTCGTGTTAGGCATTCCGCTGACCATCGCGTTGCTGCAGCTGCCGATGTGGTTCTACTGGTCGGGCATTCCGACGCCCGACCAGTCGCTGATTCCGCAACTGCCGGCGACCGCCGGCTTCGCGACCGCGTTCGTCGTGGGCTGGTTCGTGCATCGCTCCACTACGGCATTGGCGGCCATCGAGCGCCGCTGGGCGGCTCATCTGATCTTCGCAGTGATCTCGACCGCCTGGCTGGTGTACGTCGTGAAGACGATGCCGATGGCGCAGCCGGGCACCACCCGAACGCTGTTCGCCTACGTCTTCGGTGTCGCCGTGTGGAGCTGGGTGCTGGGCCTCACCGGCGCGGCGCTCAGGTTCCTCTCCAACTACAGCCCGGTGCGCCGCTACCTGGCCGACGCGTCGTACTGGATTTACCTCGCGCATCTGCCGGTGGTCGCGGCCTTCCAGGTGTGGATGGGCCATTGGCCGCTGCACTGGGTCGTGAAATATCCGTTGATCCTCGCCGCGAGTCTTGCGGTGTTGTTCCTGAGTTATCACTTCCTCGTGCGCGCATCGTTCATCGGCGAGCTGCTGAATGGACGCAAGGTGCGCACCGGACGCTCCCCGGCCTCGAACGCCGCGTCGCAGGAGAATGCCGGGAATTCAGCCGCCGCCTTGCGCGGGATCACCAAACGTTACGGCGCGACCACCGCCCTCAACGGCATCGATCTCGAGCTGCGCCGCGGCGAGCTGCTGGCCGTGCTGGGCCCCAATGGCGCCGGCAAGAGCACCGCGATCGGGTTGTGGCTCGGTCTCATCGAAGCGGATGCCGGAGAAGTGACCCTGCTCGGCGGCTCGCCGCGGGACGCCGAACGACGCCGCGGCCTCGGCGCGATGATGCAGGACGTGGAGCTATATAAAGAGCTGCACGTGCGCGAGCTGGTCGCGCTGGCGTCGAGTTACTACGCCCATCCCCTGAGCGTCGACGAGACGCTGCGCCGCGCCGGCATCACCACATTGGCCGGACGCCGATACGGCAGGTTGTCGGGCGGCCAGAAGCGCCAGGCGCAATTCGCGGTGGCGATCTGCGGGCGGCCGAAGGTGCTGTTCCTCGACGAACCCACCGTCGGGCTCGACGTCCAGGCGCGCGAAGCGCTGTGGGCCAACGTGCGCACGCTGCTGGCGGAAGGCTGCTCCATCGTGCTCACCACGCACTATCTCGAGGAGGCCGAAGCGCTCGCCACGCGCGTCGCGGTGGTTGCCAAGGGCCGTCTCATCGCCTCCGGCAGCGTGGCGGACATGCGCGCGCTGGTCGCGCGCCGCCGGATCAGTTGCGAAACCTCGCTCGGTGCCGAGGAGGTCCGCGCCTGGCCGGGCGTCAGCGAGGTCACGCGTGACGCGGCGCGCCTGCATTTCGTCGCCGCGGACGCGGAAGCCGTCGTGCGCCGCCTGCTGGCCGCCGATCCGGCCCTGCGCCGGCTCGAGGTGCGCGAAGCCGGACTTTCCGAAGCATTCAACGAACTCACCAAGGAAGCCGCATGAACGCGCCGACCTCCTCCGTTGCCGAACCTTTCGTGCTCACGCCGCGCCGCGCGGCCGGCGCGTATCTCGCCGAAGTGCGCTACGAGTTCATGCGTATCCTGCGCAACCCGGCGCTGGCATTACCCATCGTGCTCGTGCCGGGTGCGCTCTATCTACTGATCGCCGCGGTCGTCGCGGGCGAGGCCATCGACAAGGACCCGGACGTCGGCGTGTTCCTGTTCGGCGGCTTCGCCGTGCTGGCGGTCACGATGCCGGCGCTGTTCACCATCGGCGCATCGCTGGCGATGGAACGCGAGATGGGCCTCATGAAGCTCAAACGCGCGCAACCGGCGCCGGCCGGCAGCTGGCTCGTTGCCAAGCTCGTGACCGGAATCGCGTTCAGCGCGCTCGCGTACCTGCCGATGGTCGCCATCGGGCTGGGTTTCGGCAAGCTGACGCTCGACGCAGCGCATCTCGCCGCGATGAGCGCCGTACTGATCCTCGGTTCCATCCCGTTCTGCGCACTGGGACTGATGATCGGCACACTGATCAGCGGCTCTGCGGCGCCCGGTTATGCCAATCTCATCTATCTACCTGGCTGTTACCTGAGCGGGCTGTTCTTCCCGCTGCCCAAGTCGATGCACTGGCAGACACCGGTGTGGCCGCAGTTCCACATCAACCAGCTCGCGATGCACGCCGCGGGAATCGAAAAGTTCCAGTTCATCCCGGCGCAGATGGCGGCGGCAGCGCTGGTGGGATTCACCGTGTTGTTCAGCGCGGTCGCGCTCTGGCGGCTGGCGCGCAAAGGCTGACTCTTTCCGGTAATGTCTCGTCTCCAAACGCGGGGGACCCAACGATGAGTGCGAAAGATCGACGCGATTTTCTGCAGCTGGCCGGCCTGACCGGCATGTTCGCCAGCATGGCGCCGCAGGCGCTGGCCCAGGGCGCCTCGGGCGCTTTCACGGTGGACCCGGCCAATACTTCGAAGGCCGAGATCAAACCGACCCATTCCATCAAGTTCGCGGCCATCGGCCTCGACCACGCGCACATCTACGGCATGATCAACGCCGTGCAGCGCGGCGGCGGCGAACTCGTTTCGTTCTTCGCCACCGATCCGGCGCAGATCGCCGAATTCCGCAAACGCTTCGGGGACGTGAAGCTGGCCGCGAGCGAGGCCGAAATCCTCGGCGACAAATCCATCCAGCTGGTCGCCGGCGCGCCGATCCCGGATCTACGCGCACCGCTCGGCATCCGCGTCATGCAGGCCGGAAAAGACTACCTGGCCGACAAGCCGGGTATCACGACGCTGGCGCAGCTGGCCGCGGTGCGCGCCGCGATCAAGGCCACCAAACGCAAGTTCGCGATCATGTATTCCGAGCGGCTCGAAGTGCGCTCCGCCGTGTATGCCGGCGAGCTCATCCACCAGGGCGCAATCGGCAAGGTCGTGCAGACCGTGAACCTGGCGCCGCATCGCGTGAACGCGCCGAGCCGGCCCGAGTGGTTCTGGGACAAGGCGCGGTACGGCGGCATCCTCTGCGACATCGGCTCGCACCAGGCCGACCAGTTCCTCTATTACACCAACAGCACGAAGGCCAAGGTAGTGGCCGCGCAGACCGGCAACGTCAACTATCCGGACCATCCGAAGTTCGAAGACTTCGGCGACATGGTGATGGTCGGTAACGGCGGCACGGGTTACGTGCGCGTCGACTGGTTCACGCCCGATGGCCTCGACACCTGGGGCGACGGGCGCCTGTTCGTGCTCGGCACCGAGGGTTACATCGAGCTGCGCAAGTACATCAACGTGGCTTCGAGTCTCACCGGCGGCAATCACCTGTACATCGTCGACAAGAAGCAGGCGCGTTACATCGATTGCAAGGACGTGCCGCTGCCGTTCGGCCCGCAGTTCGTCACCGACATCGTCGAACGCACGCAGGTCGCGCAGGACCAGGAGCAGGCCTTGCTGGCCGCGGAGCTCGTGCTCAAGGCACAGACGGTGGCGACGAAACCGACGCTCGGCTGAATCCGGGCACTCGAGGGGGACGCATGAAAATTTCGCGCGCGCCGTGGTTCGCGGCGCTGTTGTTTTGCGTTGCGGCGGCCGCCGACGAATCGGGCGGACCGCCGTACGTGCCGTACAAGGCCTCGGGTATCTACGCGCTCGGTGAAACCGCGGGATGGAACGTAACGTTGCCGTGGAACGCGGCGCCCGCCACCTACGTGATCCGCCGGAACAATCTCGACGAAATCGGCCGCGGCTCGATCAAGCCCGGCAAGCCCACCACGATCGAAGCCAGGCTCGACCAGCCCGGTATGATCTACGTCGAGATCACCGACACTTCCAGCGCGAAGCCGCGCGCGCTCGGCGCCGCCGTGGCGCCCGAGAAGATAGGCCCCGCCGTCCCCGCACCTGCCGATTTCGACGCCTTCTGGGCCGCGAAGATCAAGGCGCTGCGTGCAGTCCCCGCAAAACCCGAGCTGACGTCGAAGCCCAGCGAGAAGGACGGCGTCGACTTCGCCATCCTCCGGATGAACCACGTGGACGGCAAACACGTGTGGGGACAGATCGCCAAACCTCACGACGCCACCAACAAGAAGAAATTCCCCGCACTGCTCATCCTGCAATGGGCCAGCCCGCCCTATCCACTGCAGAAACCCTGGGTCACCGAGCGCGCCGCGGAAGGCTGGCTGGCGCTCAACATCGAGCCGCACGATGTGATGCCCGACCAGCCCAAGGAGTACTACGACGCGTTGCCCGAGGCGATCAAGCAGTACAACACCATCGAAACGCGCGATCGCGACAAGAACTACTTCCTGCAGATGTATCTCGCCGACATCCGCGCGGCGGATTACCTCGCGAGCCGTCCGGACTGGGACGGCAAGACGCTGGTCGTGATGGGCACCAGCATGGGCGGCCAGCAGAGCCTGTGCACCGCGGGCCTGCATCCGAAAGTGACGGCGATGCTCCTCAACGTACCCGCGGGCGCCGACGCCAGCGGCGCCGCGCATGGCCGCAAGATTGGTTATCCGTTCTGGGATTCGAACGACGCGCAGGTGATGAAGACCGCGCCCTACTTCGATACCGTGAACTGCGCGGCACGCGTCAAGGTGCCTTCCCTGGTCGCGATGGGATTCATCGACACCACGACGCCGCCGGTCGGCATCTGGGCCGCGTTCAACGAGATCAAGGGACCGAAGGAAGCGGCACCGATGATCGACTCGCCGCACAATCATCTCGCCACGCCCGAACAATCGCTGCCGTGGACCAATCGTTCCGCCGCGTGGTTGAGCGCGCTGGTGAACGGCCGTCCGCCGATCGAACGCGCCGATGTCGCCACGCCGCGCACCGACCAGAATTCCATGCTGGCGCACGAACAACTGCTGGCTAAACGCAGCCAGGGCCAGATCGACGTCTACTTCATGGGCGATTCGATCACGCGGCGCTGGGGCGCGAGCGACGCGCAGTACAAAAACCTGCTCGACAACTGGAGCGCCAATTTCAGAGGCTGGAACGCGGCGGACTTCGGCTGGGGCGCCGACAAGACGCAGCACATGTTGTGGCGCCTGCAGAACGGCGAGCTCGACGGCGTCAATCCGAAGATCGTCGTGTTGCTGGCCGGCACGAACAACGTGGGGAACCGCACTCCGCTCGGTGACACCGAGGCACGCGCGGCCGACGTGGCGCGCGGAGTCGTCGCGGTGGTCGGAGAAATCCGGCGCCGCGCACCGCGGGCCACGGTCGTGATCACCGGCATCACGCCGCGCGACGACAACCTCGCCGTCATGCCGATCATCCGCAAGGCCAACCGCGAGATCGCGGGCCTCGCCGACGGCAAAGGCGTACGTTACATAAACATCGAAGCGCAGCTGGCCGACGCGGACGGCAATCTGCTGCCGGGCATGTCCAATGACGGGCTGCATCTGACACCGAAGTCGTACCAGGTATGGGCCGACGCTCTGAAACCGATTTTCCTGGAGATCCTCGGGCCGCCCGCCAGTGTCGATCGCGCGCCACCGCCTACTGGCGATCCCAGCGCTCCGAGATGACGAAAACCATATAACAGGAAAAATAAGGGCAGGAACCGGCAGCCGGGAGCAAGATACCGACAGGGAGAAATTCGGAGGTCTCGGGTGTCATCACCCGCGTTCGCCATCGCGCGTCACGACGCTGCGCTCGCCATTCGCCGGGCGGCGGTGGGGTTTTGGACGCAGCTTCGCACCCATCGCGACATCACCCGTTGCGTCGCCATCTCCGCGGCGGTCCATCTGCTCGTGCTGATCGGCATCGGCTCGGCGCTGTACACCAGCGGCGAAGACGACAGCGACATCCCGGAGATGTCGGTACAGCTCGAAACGCGTGCGGGACCCAACAGCGAAGAATTCAAGCAGGCCGCGCTGCCAGAACCCGCGCCCGATCCAGTCGAAGATGTGCTGGACGATCCGGGCACCGCGGCGCAGACCCTCGATGCTCCGGCAGTCGCCGATGCGGTTCCGATGCTCGAGCAGGCGCCGGATGTCGACGAACTCGATACTCCCGAAGCCATGGCGCAGTCGGGCGAAATTTCCGAGGCGACCGGTCCGGTGCTCGTCACCAGCGGCGAATCCAGTGAGCAGGTGCCGGACGTCAGCGAAGCAGTCGCGCCCGCGGCCCAGCCGCGGCCGGAGCAGCTGAAGCTCGCGAAAAATGTCACGCAACTCGCGCAGCAGCTGCTCGACACGAACATGACCAGCACCGAGCTGACCTGGCAGCAGGACGGTAAACAGTACTCGGCGCGCGTGATGCGCCAGCCGGCTGCGGACAGCACGGGCCTCGAGCAGGTGGTCGCGGAAATCATGACGGACAAGGACGGCAAACGCATGAAGACGCATTTGTCGTTGAAGCGGCTGTCGTTCTCCCACTTCACACAGCTCGTGAATCGCTGGGATCCGAACATCCAGCTGCATGACGACGTCATCGACGGCCGGTTTCACAGCAACACCGAGATCGGCATCGCGTTCACGGGCGGCATCGAGCCGCGTTTCTTCGGCAAGGTCACGACCGCCGCGGCCAACATGACTCTCAATGCATTCACCACGCGCCGCCGGAATCGCGACGTGTTCCAGGGAGGCGTGGAGACGCGCACCGAGAAGGTATCGCTGCCGCGTGAAATGCCCGACGTCCTGAACGGCGGCACCGAGAGCGATCGCCGCGTGTTCGCGGTGGACACACGCGTCATCTTCAACCCCGATGGTAGTTACGCGTGGCGCGCGGCCAATGGCGAGGGACCGCTCGAGCGCGCCGAACCGTCGCAGCGGCCGCGGTATCTGATCGGCGCCAAGGGCGCGAAGCTCTACGTGAGCGGTACGGTCGCGGGCATCTTCACCGTGTATTCGCCGACGGACATCGAGATCGAACGCAATCTCGTGTATTCGAAGGACCCGCGCGAGACGCTCATCTCGCGCGATTTCCTGGCGCTGATCTCCGGACGCGACATCCGGATCGCGGGGCCGTCGACCACCGGCAAGGGCGATCTCAACGTGCACGCGGCGCTGTACGCGCATCGGCGCTTCCTGGTCGAGTCCGTCGACCGCACCCGGTCCGGCCGGCTGAACATCCTCGGCAGCCTCACGGCCGGCACCATCAGCGAAACCGAGCCGCGTTACGCGACCAAGCTCGACTACGACAAACGCTTCGAATTCCTGCGGCCGGCGAACTTCCCGATGACCCGCCGTTACGAGGTCGAATCCTGGGATAACGAATGGGAAGAGGTCGACAAGCCAGAGGCCGGGGCCGCCACCACCGGCCTGGCCCGCTCCGACTAGCCTTTTCGCCCGGAAATGACAAATCTCGTGCCGTAGCGGCCCATTCCGCGTACATTGCGCGCCCTCCCAGGGTGCCGGGTGAGGAAAGTGGGGAAAGCCGCTTTCCCCACTTTCCTCACCCGGCACCATCCCTGCAGGCAGCGCTCCATGTCCGAAAACACTCCTCCTCCCACGTTCTCCGAGCTGGGACTCAGCGAAGCCGTCGTCGCCTCGCTGGCGGCCCTTGGCTACGAATCGCCGACGCCCATCCAGGCGCAGACCATTCCCGCGATCCTCGGGGGCGCCGATCTGCTCGGCCAGGCCTCCACCGGCACGGGCAAGACGGCCGCCTTCGCGCTGCCCATCCTGACGAAGATCGATCTGGAGCTGCGTGCGCCGCAGGCGCTGGTCCTCGCCCCGACCCGTGAGCTCGCGATCCAGGTCGCCGAGGCGTTCCAGAAGTACGCGGCCAAGATGCCGGGCTTCCACGTGTTGCCGATCTACGGCGGCCAGAGCTATACACCGCAGTTGAAGGGTCTCAAGCGCGGCGCGCACGTCATCGTCGGCACGCCGGGACGTATCCTCGATCACGTCAAGAGCGGCGCCTTGCAACTCGACCAGCTCAAGTTCCTCGTGCTCGACGAAGGCGACGAGATGCTGCAGATGGGCTTCGTCGACGACATCGAATGGCTGTTCGAACAGGCGCCGCAGGAAAAGCAGGTCTGCCTGTTCACCGCCACGTTGCCGCACGCCATCCGCCGCATCGCCTCCACGCACATGCGCGACCCGCGCGAGATCAGCGTGCAGTCGCGCGGCGAAGCGGCCCCGAAGATCCGCCAGCGTTACTGGCTGGTCAGCGGCCTGCACAAGCTCGATGCGCTGACGCGCGTGCTCGAAGCCGAGAAGTTCGACGCCGTGCTCATCTTCGTGCGCACCAAGCTCGAAACCGTCGACCTCGCGCAGCGCCTCGAAGCGCGCGGCTTCGCCGCGTCCGCGCTGAACGGCGACATGGAACAGCGGCAACGCGAGCAGATGGTCAGCCAGCTCAAGAGCGGCAAGATCGACATCCTGATCGCCACCGACGTGGCCGCGCGCGGCCTCGACGTGGACCGCATCTCGCACGTCATCAACTACGACATCCCGTACGACTCCGAGACGTACATTCACCGCATCGGCCGTACCGGCCGCGCGGGCCGCTCCGGCGATGCCATCCTGTTCGTCTCGCCGCGCGAGCGGAACATGCTGCGCATCATCGAGCGCGTGACCCAGCAGCGCATCGAAGAAATGAAGATGCCGACCGCCGCCGACGTGAACGAGCTGCGCGTGGTCAAGTTCAAGGAGAAGATCACCGCCGCCGTGTTGTCGGGTGCCGGCCAGGAATTCCGCACGATCCTCGAACAGATCGAAACCGACGGCAACGTCCCGGCCATCGAGATCGCCGCGGCGCTCGCCAGCATGGTGCAGGGCTCGACGCCGCTGTTCCTCACGCAGAAGCCGGAAGCGGACAAGCCCAAGGCCCCGCCCGCCATCGACGGCAGCGTGCCGCAACAGACGTATCGCATTGAAGTCGGCCACGAGCACGGCGTTCTGCCGGGCAACATCGTCGGCGCCATCGCGAACGAGGCCGGCATCGAAGGCAAACACATCGGCCACATCGACATCCGCGAAGACCACAGCTACGTGGATCTGCCCGGGCTGTCCGATGAAATGCTCGCATCGCTGCAGTCCGTGCGCGTGCGCGGCGCGGAGATCCGCATCGCCGCCGTCGCGTCCAAGCCCGAAAAGCCAAGGTTCACGGGCGCATCGCGCCGGCCGGACCGCATGGCGCAGGATCAATCGGCGGAACAAGGCGGCGAGCGTCGTCCGTACTCCGGCGGCGGCAAGAAATTCGAGGGCGGGGAAAAACGTCCGTACATCGGCGGCGGCAATCGCTTCGACAAGGCCGGCGAGCCGCGCCCTTACAAGAGCGAACGTTCGCAGTCGCGCAACTACAAGGGCACGCCACGGTTTCGCGACGACGCACCACGCGCGCCGCGCGCCCCCGCCGCCGAAGGCGCGGATCGCGCGCCGGAACGCGGCAGCAGACCGCCGCGTTTTTCCACCTTCGCCGAGAAGCCGCGTGCCGACAGCAAACCTTCGTTCGGCGCGGGAAAACCCGAGGGCTTCAAGAAGAAGTTCGTCGGCAAGGCCGCGGGCGCCAAGGGCTCCTACAAGGGCGGCAAGGCGTTCCGCGACAAGCGGTAGCTAGTCTCAGTTGGGCGGCCGCAGGGCTTCGGGTTCGGTGCCGTTACCCTCGTCCGTCTGCGGCCGGCGCTGCTCGTCGAAGTACTCGCGCATGTTGTCGAACATGTTGCCGTTCACCTTGTCCTTGCCGATCTGGCAGGCGAAAAACATCGCATTCACGATGGCGCAGCCGTTCGGCAGGCGATAGATCGCGTTGCCCTTCTCGTCGTATTCGAGACCATCGACTCCGGGCTTCCACTTGAACTTGCTGAGCTTCGAGCGCTGGCGTTTGGTGAGCGAGGCCCAGGTGCCACCCGGCCCGGCGAACATCCTCGCGATGCGTTCGGCTTCGGCCTCCCGCGCCAGCAGCCGGGTCACCGATTTCTGACCCTCGAGTGGCCAATCGACGTGGTCGGGGCTGGATGGTGCGGTGATGGCGTTGGACTCGCCGCCGGCCGCCTTCGGAGGTGCGGCAGGCGGTTGGGAGGGCACACGTCGGTCGGGTTCCGCTGCCGGTGGGCCTGCCCGCGGTTCGTCGGGATCCTCGAGCGGGTCGAGGTACATCGTGATCGGTTCGCTGACGAAGTTCGCGCCCTGCCGGCGGCTGGTGGAATCGAGCCCCAGCGAAAACAACAGAAAGAGCACGACGGCATGCCCCAGCAGCACGCAGAGCAATGCCGCTATTCGCCGCCCTATCATTGTCCGAGTCTGACAGACTTTTACCGACACGAGTTCCCGCGCCCCGGGCCGCTGGCGCCCGCGGACCCCGCTTGCGCGCGAAAGTGGGAACACGCCTATGCATCGTGGCGGCCTTCACGCGGTGCGGACGCGGCCGGCAGGGGCAGCGGCGCGGCACGATCCTGGCGCAGGCTGCGAGTCTAACTACTCGTGCGGAGCGATCATGACTGCCAGCGTTCGCAGCGTCCAGAATATCGCCAACTACCTGGCAATCCTCTTCGGCCTGTGCGCGGTCGTCGCCGGCGGAATGTTCATCGCCTCGTGAAGCGCCGATTCGCGGCGGCAGCCGCATTGTAAGAATCGCCCTACGTCGGGGGCCGCCTAAAACATCGGCATGGCGCGGCAGTGGCGCATTTCCATGTGTCGGTGGATGACTGACATTGCCAGCCATGCAAGACACCGGCCCGGACCCCAAATTGATCAAAGCGGTCTGGCTGGTCGCCCTGATGGGCGTCGGCGCCGTGTTGTATTTCGCGCAGGACGTGTTCATTCCGGTCGCCATTGCGTTGTTCCTCGCATTACTGCTCACGCCGGCCGTGGACGCATTGCAACGCTGGCATCTGCGGCGCGGTTTCGCCGTCGCGCTGGTGGCGTTCGTGGTCTTCGCCCTCGCCGCCCTCGCAATCAATGTGGTGTGGACTCCGGCGACGGAATGGCTGTCGCGCGCGCCGCAGACCATGCGCAAGATCGATCCGCGTCTGCAGCCGCTCCGCGAGATGTTCGAGCGGGTCGACGACGTCGCCGAGCGCGCCGGCCGGCTCACCCAGGGCGGCGCGGTAGTTAGCGGAAAACCGGCCATCGTCACGCCGGTGGCCGGCGAAAGCACGGCCATTGCCATCACGAAATCCTTCATCGGCAGCCTGACGGTGATTCCGCTGACGTTGTTCTTCCTGCTCGGCGGTCCGCCGCTGCTGGCGCGGATGGGTGCGTCGCTGTCGGGCAGCGAGGCCAGCGCCAAGGCACTGCGGCTGACCGAGGCGATCCGCCAGGAAGTCGGCCGCTACTTCGGCACGATCGCGTTGATCAATTTCGGCCTCGGTTGCGCCACCGCGTTGTGCCTGTATGCGCTCGGCATGCCGAACGCGATTCTCTGGGGCGTGCTCGCCGCGGTTTTCAATTTCGTGCCGTACCTGGGCCCGATCGCGGCGTTTTTCATCATCACGATCGCGGCGCTGGTCACTTTCAACAGCACCGGTCGCGCGCTCTCGGTGCCCGGAGTATTCCTCTGCCTGCATCTGATCGAGGGGCAGCTGGTGCAACCGCTGACCGTCGGCCGCCGCTTCGAAGTCAACGCGCTGGTGGTGCTGCTCGCCGTGTGGTTCGGTTACGGCTTCTGGGGCATTCCCGGCATGTTGTTAGCGACGCCGGTGCTGGTCGCCGTCAAGGTCGCCGCGCAGTACCAGCCGTCGTGGCGCACGGTGCGGGATTTCCTCACGCCGAACGATTATTGGCATCCCAAGTCGCTCAAACGCCGGCGCGTGGCGAAGGATGCGGATCCGACGCCCGCGGCGGCACAAAACGCACCGGTCGCCCGCCGCAGTGCCTAGCGCCACCCGCTGCGATTCACGGCGTCGAGTCCGATGACGGCCTCGTGACGCTGCGCTTCGTTCCCGCCGGCCACGATGAAGGCTTGCGGCAAACGCCAGAAGCAACGGATCATGGCATCGTGTGCAGGGTGCACTCCACGTCCGTCGCGGCTTCCCGATTCAGCTGACTCCCATGTCCGTCGTCACCATCGTTCTCACCACCCTGTTCGTCACGGCCTTCGTGATCTGGATCGGCGCGAACCTCGCCACGACGGAGAAACGCCTGCTGTATCGTCCGCGCCGCCTGTACACCAGCGGCGATGCGGATTTCCGGCGCGCGCTCGGCATCCTGCTCGGCCCGCCGCTGGTCTCCGGCAATCGCATCACGTCGCTGGTGAACGGCGCGCAGATCTATCCGGCGATGCTCAATGCGATTCGTACCGCGCAAACCAACATCACCTTCGAGACCTTCGTGTTTCGCGACGCGATGGGCGCGACGTTCGTCGAAGAGTTGTCCGCGGCAGCCAGGCGCGGCGTCCAGGTCCACATGCTGCTCGACTGGCTCGGCTCGCGGACCATGGATTCCAACCTGCTGGCCGCGGCGCGTGCCGCGGGCTGCGACCTGCACCTGTATCACCCGCCGTCCTGGTATCACCTGGGCCGGCTCAACAATCGCACCCACCGCAAATTGCTGGTGATCGACGGCAAACTGGGTTTCACCGGCGGCGTCGGCATGGGTGTGGAGTGGGATGAAGGACTCTCGGGCGTGCCACCCTGGCGCGAAACACATTTCAAGGCCGAAGGACCGGTGGTTGCCCAGATGCAGGCGGTCTTCGTCGACAACTGGATCAAGGCGACGGGCCGCGTGCTGCATGGCGCCGAATATTTCCCGAAGCTCTCGAACACCGCCGGCGACATGGATGCGCAGATGTTCGGCAGCTCGCCGGTCGGCGGCTCGGAGAGCATGCATCTCATGGTGCTGCTGGCGCTCAGCGCCGCGAAGACGTCGATCGACATCGAGAACGCGTACTTCGTGCCGGACAAACTGACGGTCGAATCGCTTTGCTCTGCGGCCCATCGCGGCGTGCGCGTGCGGATCGTGGTGCCCGGCCATTACACCGACGCCCGCATCGGCCGCTGGGCGGCGCATGGGTTGTACGGTCGGCTGCTCGAGGCCGGCATCCAGATCCACGAATACCAGCCGACGATGATGCACTGTAAGGTGATGGTCATCGACGGCGTGTGGTGCTCGATGGGCTCGGCCAACTTCGACGACCGGTCGTTCCGCCTCAACGATGAAGCCAATCTCAACGTGTTCAGCGAGGACCTGGCGCGCGAACAGACCGCGCTCATCGATGCCGACATCGCGCAGTCGCGACGCATGGTGCTCAAGAAGTGGCGTAATCGGAAATTCGGCCGGCGCGTGAACGAACGGCTGGCACTGCTGCTGCGCTCGCAGTTGTAGCAGAGTTGGCGTCAGTCCCCGCCCACCTCGAAGCTGTTCCCGGCGTAAACGCTCTGGAAGTTCTCGATGTGGCGGCCCGTACAGCGCAGCACCTCCTGCTCGAGATGCTTGAACTCCGCCGAACCGCGCTTGAACGCATAGAAGCCGCCGATCGAGGATACGAACGCGTCGCCCGCGCCGGCGACGGTCGAATCGCCATAACCCGAAATCAACACCGCCGCCAGCCTGGCGCCGGGCGTCACGTCGAGTTCCCAGGCCACGGCCTGGTGCGACGACAACACCAGTGCCACCGGACGCGGCACCGCTCTAACTAGCACCCTGACCGGTCCGCCGCCGCAGGGAACACCGGGAACCCGCATTGCCACGGCCTCGTAAACACTGACGGCTTCCATCTGCGCGGTACGCGCGCGGCGCGGCAGCAGTCCGCTTCCGGCGACGATGGTGAGCCCGTTGCGCGCCGGCCTCGATCTGGGCGCGGCCGCGCGCGCGGCTTTGACCGTCGCGGATTCCTGCCCGTCGTCCTCATTGCGATTGAGATACGCGGCGAATTCCAGTGGACCGTAGTTCATGCCAATCCCTCATCGTGTGCGGCCGCGCCGCACCCACTATGTGTCGCCACGCGCCGTTTTCCCCCACTTCGGGCGTAATCGTCTGCCGCGCCCTTAGGGGCGACATGTTCGTCCCGCGGGTCCTATCGTGCGGCCGCGGTGCCGACGCTTGTCAGTCGGGCTTCTACGTAGTGAGGAGCGTCTATCCAGGGCGCATCGAGTGTGCGCCGGGCGAACTATTGCGGACCCAGTAACGCGATGAGGATCTCGGGCTCGATCGGCTTGGTGAGATGGTGATCGAAGCCCGCGGCGCGCGATTGCGCCTTGTCCGAATCCTGCGCCCAGCCCGTGATCGCGATGAGCAACACGCCGCCCCCGCCGGGTGCGGCGCGAATCTGGCGCGCGACGTCGTAGCCGTTGGCCTTGGGCATGCCGATGTCGAGCAGCGCCACGTCGGGTCTGATTTTGGCGAACACCTGCAGCGCAGAATGTCCGTCGTGCGCGAGCTCTACCTCGTGGCCTTCGAGCCGCAGGATGATGGCGAGGCTCTCGGCGGCATCGCGATTGTCGTCCGCCAGCAGGATGCACTTGTTAGGCGCGACGCGCACGTTGCGTGCCACGTCCGCGGTGCCCGCTGCAGCGGCCGCGATCGACGCACCCGGCAGCCGCACGGTGAATCGGCTGCCCTTGCCCGTGCCCGCGCTCGAGACGTCGATCCGCCCGCCGTGCAACTCGACGATTCCTTTCGCCAGCGCGAGACCGATCCCCAGGCCGCCGGCCGCGTGATCCTGCGCCGAACGCACCTGCGCGAACATGCCGAACACCTTCGGCAGGTCTTCGTTCGCGATGCCGATGCCGCTGTCTTCGACACTGACGATGAGATCGCCCTGCTGGATCGAAGCCAGCACGCGGATCTGGCCCTGCGGGTTCGTGTACTTGGCGGCGTTGGTCAGCAGGTTCGACAACACCTGCGCGAGACGCAGCGGATCGGCGTTGATGCGCAGATCGCCGGGCACGTCGGCGCTCAGCTGGTGGCGGCGCTCGTCGATGAGCGGGCGCGCGGTTTCCACCGCGGCGCTGACGATCGACTGCAGGTCGGTCTCCTGTTTGCGCAGCTGCAACGTGCCGTGGGTGATGCGCGAGACGTCGAGCAGATCGTCGAGCAGCAGCGACATGTGCTGCACCTGCCGTTCGATCACGTTGTTGGACCAGCGCTTCTGCGCGTCGGTGGCATGTTCGTTGCGCGCGATGGTGGCCGCCTGGCGGATGGGCGCGAGCGGGTTGCGCAGCTCATGCGCCAGGGTCGCGAGGAATTCGTCCTTGCGCCGGTCGGCTTCGAGCAGCTCGCGCTCCTGCGACTTGCGTTCGGTGATGTCGGCGAACCAGACCGCGAGATCGCCATCGAGCGGCGAGGCGATGATGTGGAACCAGTTGTGATTGCCGTCGACTTCCGACTGCCGCTCGACCTCGCGCACTTCGTTCTTCTCGATCGCCTCGACATACAGATCGAAACGCGCGCGATCGTCCCAGGCTCGCGGCAGCGTATCGGCGACGCGCCGGCCGACGAAATCGGCGGGCTTGACCCGCATGATGTTCGCCGCCGCCGTGTTGAGGAACACCCAGCGGAATTCGACGATCTTGCCGGCCGCGTCGCGGTCGGGAGAAAAGATGAGAAATGGCACACCCGATGCTTCCAGCACCGACTGGAAACGCCGGTCGCGTTGGCTCACCAGTTCTTCGGCGCGCGCGCGTTCGATGAACACGGCCGCCTTGCGCGCGCAGATGTCGGCGATGCGGATCTCCCGATCGGTCGGCCGCCGCGGCTTCACGAAATGAACGGACAAGGCTCCCAGCACATCGCCGTCGCGGCCCACCAGCGGTGTCGAGTGCACCGCACGTACGCCATCGGCGCGCGCAACTTCGCGGAACTCCACGAAGCGGGCATCGTGCTCGAGGTCGTCGACGATGACCCGTGATTTTTCCGCGCAGGCCAGCGCGGAAGGACCCTTTGACGCACCGGAGTTGCGCGGACCCTGCAGCGTGCGTTCGTCGAAGCCCACGCTGGCCGCGATCTTGAGCGAGTCGCGCCGCGTATCGCAGATGGAGATGAGGCCCTTGTCGCCCTGGTGAATGCGCACGAAGGTGGCGAGGATCAGCTGCAGCTGGTCGTGCAGTCCCTGGATCGAGGCCAGCGCCGCGGACAATTCGTGCAGCTCGTTGATGTCGGAGATTTCGCGGCGCGAGATCTGCCGGTAGTAGTCGCCCACGTAGATGACCATGACGGAGACCAGCGCCGTCGAAATCATCGCGACCTGCTCGGCCGAGTTCGGAACCCAGATCGAACCGGTGTCCTTGAGTGCTGCGGAGTTGATGAGGCCGATGGCGGCGGTGAGCGCGCCCGGGCCGCGCCCGGCGATCGTCGTGACCAGCACGATCGCGGGGATGAAGAAGATGAACGTTATCCGGGCCTGCGTGAACGGATAGATGGCCCAATGCACCACGGCGGCGGCCACACCCACGACGATCGCAAATCCGTAGCCGCGCAGCGCAGATTTCTCGATCCACGGCCACAGGCGTGCAAAGCGCGTTTCCCCCGGATTTCGCGTTGGCAGGACACACTCCCCGAGCTGGCTTTCCGACGCGGAAGACTACTCTTTCCTCCGCGCAATCGCCCGGTCGGAGCGCCGCCGCCCTCGCCTTCAGGTCACCGGCGGAGGCTGGCCCGCGTGCATCGGCAGCGTCTCGTCGATCCACGCCCAGCCGGGTGCAGCGCCGGTCCAGATCGTGGTGCCGGGCCGCATCAGTTCGATGTCGTCCAATGCGCCGCCGCGCACGATCACGAGGTGCGGCCGCGCTTCGGCGGCACTGAAAACCTGCGTCCCGCACTTCGGACAGAAGCGCCGATGCATCACGTTGCCGCTGTCCGCGACGCTGCGATAGTCGGTCAATTCGCCTTCGATCGTGAGCGCATCGCTCGGAAAAACCACGTTGACCGTGGCATTGCCGGCGGCCAGGTACTGGCATACCCGGCACCAGCACAGGCGCATCGAGATGGGTTGCGCGCTGAACCTGAATCGCACGCTCTTGCAAAGGCAGCCGCCGGTAATGTCCATGCGCGGTATTTTGCCTCGCGCTTTATACTTGCGTGCATGAAATTCTATTCGTGGAACGTCAACGGCATCCGTGCCGTCGTCAAGAAAGGCACCTTCCAGAAATTCATGGCCGAGCACCAGCCGGACATCCTGTGCCTGCAGGAAACCAAGGCCGAGCGCGGCCAGGCCGAAATCGACCTCGCGGGGTATCACGAATACTGGAATTCCGCAGAGAAGAAAGGTTACTCCGGCACCGCGATCTTCAGCCGCCAGGAACCGATCAAGGTTACCAACGGATTCCCGAAGAGTTTCGCCGAGAAGTTTACGTTCGCCGACGAGCTCGAGCGGGATTCATCGAACGAAGGCCGCGTCATCACCGCGGAGTTCGAGAAGTTCTACGCAGTGACGGTCTACACGCCCAATGCGAAGGACGATCTGTCGCGCCTCAAGCTGCGCCACAAGCATTGGGATCCGGCTTTTCTCGCCTGGTGCAAGCAGCTCGACAAGAAAAAGCCGGTGATCTACTGCGGCGACCTCAACGTCGCGCACACCGAGCTCGATCTTGCGAACCCCAAGCCTAACAAGGGCAAGAAGGGCTTCACCGACGAGGAGCGCGAAGGCTTTCAGAACATGGTCGACGCCGGCTTCGTCGACACGTTCCGCATCTTCACCGAGGGCAACGGGCACTACTCATGGTGGTCGCATTTCGCCAATTCCCGCGCGCGCAACGTGGGATGGAGAATCGACTACGTGCTCGTGTCCGCGGCGATCAGCAAGAAAGTAAAAGAAGCGAAGATCCATGCCGATGTGCTGGGCAGCGATCACTGCCCGGTCAGCATCCGCATCGATATCTAGCGCGACGCACGCCCTACCCGCTTTCCCGGATTGACAGCCGCCGCGCGCACGGCTTACATTCACCCATATGGGTGAATATCAATCGGCCCGACTCGACGGGGTTTTCAATGCCTTGTGCGATCCGACGCGCCGCGCGATTCTCGCGCGCCTCACGGACGCCGACGCTCGCGTCACCGAGATCGCGGGAGATTTCCCGATTTCGCTCAATTCCATTTCCAAACACATCCGCATGCTGGAACGCGCGGGCCTGCTGCGCCGCTCGATCGTCGGCCGCGATCACGTGTTGTCGCTGAACGCCGCGCCACTCGCGGAAGCCATGGCGTGGATCGAGCGTTACCGCAGCTTCTGGGAAAGCCGCCTGGCGGCGCTCGAGTCGTACGTCATCAACAAGAAGAGGAAACGCAAATGAACGCTGCGCTCGCCAGTGCCGCCGTAGTAGTGAGGCGCACGATCTCCGCATCCGCCGAAGACCTGTTCGACGCCTGGCTCGACCCCGAGGCACTCGCCACCTGGATGCGTCCCGGCGCCATCCGCAGCACGGTGGCGAAGGTCGAACCGCGGGTCGGCGGATCCTACGAGATCACCATGCAAGGGCAGTCCGGCCCCATCGTGCACCGCGGGGTGTACCAGCAGATAGACCGGCCGAAGCGCCTGGTCTTCACCTGGGCCTCGCCGGGCACGGAGCTGCGCGACACGCTGGTCACCGTCGATTTCGTCCCCGCGGGCAAACGCACCGAGATCATTGTCACGCACGAGCAATTGCCCGAGAGCGCGCGCCCCTCGCACAGCAATGGCTGGACCAGCGGCCTGCAGCACCTGGACGAAGCCTGCCAGCAAGGTCTGCTCGGATGAGTCCGCTGCTCTCCAACAAGACGGCCGTCGTCTACGGCGGTGGCGGTGCGATCGGCGCCGCCGCGGCACGGGTGTTTGCGCGCGAGGGCGCGAGCGTGTTTCTCGCCGGGCGCACGCGTTCGAAGCTCGAAGCGGTCGCGACGGACATCCGCTCCGCGGGCGGCCGCGCGGAGGTGGCCGTGCTCGATGTGTTCGACGAACCCGCGGTGCACGCGCATGCCGATGCGGTGGCGCGGAAGACCGGCCGCATCGACGTCGTGCTCAACGGCATCGGCATCGTGCACGTCCAGGGAAAGTCCTTCACCGAAACCACGCTGGCCGAATACGAACAGCCCATCACGGCCACCGTGCGGGCGCAGTTCATCACCGCGCAGGCGGTGGCCCGCCACATGGTCGCGGGCGGCGTCATCCTGTCGTTGACCACTCCGGGTGGGCGTATCGCGGGCAAGGGATTTCTGGCCAACGGTGTGTTCTCGGCCGCCACCGAAGCATTTTCACGCCTGCTGGCCGCCGAACTGGGCGATCGGGGCATCCGCACCGTGTGTCTGCGACCCGACGCGTTGCCCGACGCCGTCGAACTCTCGCACGCGCGTGAGGTGTTCGAAGGTGTGTCGAAACGCGTCGGCATTCCAGTGCACGAAATGCTCGCCGAACATGGCCGCACGTCCACCTTGTTAGGCCGGCTGCCGCGGTTGGCCGAAGTCGCGGAGTTCGCGGCCTTCGTCGCGTCGGATCGTGCCGGCGCCATGACGGGCGCCATCGCCAATCTCACCTGCGGCTCGATGGTGGACGCGTGAACGCGGCCATCAGGATCACGGCGCTGCCGTGGGCGCCGCCGCAATTCCAGGGCCAGGTCCGCGACCTGGCCGTTCGCTGGGCGCTCGAGGAAGCGGGGCTGCCCTATGCGGTCGATTTGTTGGGCGACGAAACGCGCAATGCCCCGGCTTTTCGCCGGCAACAGCCCTTCGGCCAGGTGCCCACGTACACGGAAGACGGCATCGAATTGTTCGAGACCGGCGCCATCGTCCTGCACATCGCGGAGAAGCCGCCGTTGCCCGGCCGCACGGCACTGTTGCCGGTGGATTCCGCGGCGCGCGCACGCGCCAGGGCGTGGCTGTTCGCCGCCCTCAACTCTCTCGACGTCGACATCACCACGCTCGGCGACATCGACCACTGGGCGCCGGACGAACCCTGGGGCATCACCCGTCGCCCGCAGCTCGAACAGGCGGTGCGCGCGCGGCTGGAAATCCTCGCCGCTCAATTCGCGGAGCGCGAATATCTCGCGGGCGATTTCAGCGCCGCCGACATCATGACGATCATGGTGCTGCGCGCGCTGCGCCACACCACACTGGTCGACGACATTGCCGCGCTGCGGGCCTGGCGCGACCGCTGCGAAGCGCGCGCAGCCTTTCAACGTTCGCTGGCCGCGCAACTGCAGGAATATGCGCGGCACGCACCCAGATCCGAGTAGTACCAGAGGTTCACATGACCAACATCCGCGTCACCGGTTTCAAGTGGGTTCCTCCTTTTGCGCAGGGCCTCGTGCGCGATCTGCGCGTGCGCTGGGCGCTCGAAGAGGCCGGCCTGCCGTACGAGGAAAACCTGCTCGGCCAGGGCGAACAGAATTCTGCGCAGCATCGCGCAGTCCAGCCGTTCGGCCAGGTGCCGGTCTACGAGGAAGACGACCTCACGCTGTTCGAATCGGGCTCCATCGTTTTGCACATCGGCGAAAAATCCCCTGCGCTGCTGCCGCGCGAGCCCGGCGCGCGCGCCCGCGTGATCACCTGGATGTTCGCCGCGCTGAACTCGGTCGAGCCTCCTCTGCTGACGCTCGCCGCGCTCGACTCGTTTTTCGCGCAGGAAGAATGGGCGCGGCTGCGCAAACCGAGCGCGCTCGCGATGGCGCAGTCGCGTCTCAATGGTCTCGCAGCGGGGCTCGGCGATCGGGATTACTTCGCCGGAACTTTCTCGGCGGCGGATATCCTGATGACGACGGTATTGCGTTTCATCAAACACACGCCGTTGGTCGCCGACATGCCCACGCTGGCCGCCTATCAGGCGCGCTGCGAAGCGCGGCCGGCCTTCCAGCGCGCGCTCGAGTCGCAACTCGCTCCATTTGCGAAGTACGCGCCGGCCGCCGCATGAACGTCAGAACGGCACGCCGATGACGAAGCGCCACGAGCTCAACGGACCCGCGAGCCGGTAACCGAAGCCGATACGCGGCGCATCGAAACGCCAGATCTTGAGCGCGGGACGCGTGCTCAGCGTGAACCCGAACTCCGCCTGGATCGGCTGCCTGCGTGCGTTGGCCACCGGCGCGGTCGGCGGATCGACGACCGCGTCGAAAATCGCGTACAGCCCGAGCTCAGGTTCGCGCCCGCGCAGCTTTACGCCCAGGCCGCGCGTGATGTCGACGCCGTATCGCAGCCGCACGAACTGGTCTGCCGGCACGTCGTGCCGGTACTCGACGCCGGCGTAACTCAATTCGCCGCGCAGGAATTGATTCCAGCCCTGCCATTCGCCGTGGCGCTCGAGGCGCAGCCCCGCGCCGTACAGGATGCCGCCCAGGCTGCTGGACGCGAAGCTCAGGCCCGCGCGCGCGTAGGGAATGAGATGCCAGTCGTCGCGCAATAGATAGTCGAGCTCGAAGCCCGGCACGATGCTGATGCTGTCGACGCGCGTCGGCGGCCCTTCCGACAGAACGTCCACCGGGTTGAAGTCGAAGAAGCCGGTGGTCACCGGCAGTACGAAACGCAGGCCCGGTGTGCCCGCGCGGCTGACGCGCAGGTCGTGATCGTAGGTCAGTCGATAGACCTGCAGCGTGCGGCCGTCCATGTCGTAGACGCCGCTGCCGAGATCGGTCGCGAACACGTAGTTGACGGATGAGCCGACCGCATCCTCCTCGGCTGCGTTCTGTGCGATGGCAGGCGCAGCGCACAGAGCGAGCAGTGCCGCGACCCGCGCCGCGTCAGCGATGCAACGCACCGCCCTTTCCGTGATCAGGTTTCAACATGGGCGCGACAATGCCATAACGCACGCGCACGTGGCTGCGCAAATGACGGCGCGACAACGACGCGATCAGGCGGCCCTCAGTGCGCTGCCGTGTGGGTCCGCGGCGTGCGCACAAGACGTGGCGTGAACAATCTTTCGCCGCGCAAGAATGTCTCCGTCGCCGGCCGGAATTTCTGCGCCAGCGCTCGCTTGACCGTCGCGGCGACTCGCCGCCCCGCGGCGAACGCGTTCACATCGCCGAGCACGAACTGCGTCGAGTCGTCCAGCAGCTCGATGTCGCGCGCGGCGAGCCAGTACATCAACCCCTGGTGGCTGCGGATCCGGTTGGGCAGCCCGGGCTGCAGCAAACCGATCAGCTCGATGGGCGGGAGGCTGCTCACCAGCTTGTCGTAGACGATCGTGGAGCCATCGGCGAGTTCGACCGCGTGGGTTGCGGGAGAGATACGAGTCACGCGCGTCCGCAGCCGTAATTCGCCGCGCAGCAGCGGCACCAGGCTCTCGAGCGATTCGCGCGTGTTCGACTCCTGCGATGAATCCTCGATCGGGTCCAGGCGCGGCGGAATCCAGCGCGCGACCACGTGATGATCATGGATATCGCTCCCGGCCTCGCAGCCCGTCGATACTTCGCCCAACTGCGCCCGCCGTTCGAGCAGCAGGCTGTGTTCGCCCAGATGCAGCGCCGCCGTGATGCCGGCCGCACCGGCACCGATGATGACGATGCGTCGTCGCTCTGGAACGACGTCCAACGGGGGCGCGAAATATCGCGCAGGAAACGTGCAGATCATCGCAGGCAAACCTCGGGACGAAGCGCTCAGGCGCCCTGCGATTCCTTCACTTTCCTGCTGAGCAGCACGCCCACCAGAATTCCGGACAACACCGCCGCCAAGGTCGCTTGAAGGATGGCTTTCATCCTCGCAGTCTCACCCTTCGTTCTTCGCCCGGCTGTCCTCTGCGCCCCGCCATCCACTGTCAGCACGCTCCTATCCGCCGTTCCCGTTCCTCATTGCAGCGGCAGGACGAACCGGAAGCTGCCCGCGTCACCTTCCCGGATCTGCGATTCCTCGCGCGCATAGGACAAACCCATGGTGAAACCCGCCGCCGTCTCATACTGTAGACCCACCTCACCGACGAAGTGCGAGCGATCGAGATCGGAACCGATTCGCATCGGCGACGCCGCACCCTGGTCGCCCGCAAGGCTCGCGCGCACCTTGGTGCTCGTCCCCGACAGGTATTGCATCAGGCCCACCCGCAGGAAGGTCCGCAGCGACGCGCCGCTGCCGAACGTCGCGCTGTATCGCCCCGCGATCGCCGGCTCCGCCCACAGGTGAGTCTCCGAACCGCTGTCGATGACCGCGTTCTGCACATCGGCACCCCGCTCGGTCATGCTTCCATGGCGCAGCATCGACGTGCCGATGCTCAACGAAGGCTGCAACGTGAAGCCGTTCGCGGCGATGTTGTACGTGTAGTCGAGCACATTGCTCAGGAAGTACACGTCACGCTCGCCGCGCGCTTCACGCAGCCCGGTGACGCCTAACCACCGCGAGACCGACTCCGTCTGGCTGCCCAGCGAAAGCGTCGCGCCGACCGAACTCGCGCCGAACGCGCGGCGCGCGCTGCCACCCAGCTGGGTGAAGTTGCCCTCCGCAGTCCACAACCCGTCGTATCCGGAACCGCGATGATCCTCGAAATCGACACCGACTCCGATCGTCCAGCCACCATCGAGCGGCCTCTGCACACCCGTTGATATGCTGGAGCCGCTGTCCTTCGCGGCCGGGAATCCCGCGCGTGTGTCGCGCGTGGAGGGATTGTCGTCGTAACGCGCCCACACGCAGCCGGTCTCGTCGCCGGCGGTCTCGCCGATCGACAACGTGCCGCAGTTCTGCAGGTTGCGCGAGAAACGCTGCACGCCCTTCAGTCCCAGCGCCTGTTGTTCGGCGTAGAACTCCGTGCCGAGCTGCGTGAGCATGTCGGCGTAGACGCCGAGATCGGTGGTGAGTACCGCGGCCGTGATGGTCTGTCCGAGCCCCTCGTCCGGTCCCAGGCGTTCCACCCGCCCCTGCACGCGGTTCAAGTACTCGCCCACCTCGCGGCGATTGCCGGTGAGGCCGTCCGCGTTGAAGTCGACGTCGTACGTCACCGCCAGGATGCGGTTTTCCAATGGACGCAGCCCGTACTTGATGACGATCGAGGGCTGCGCGTCGAGTATCACGCCGCGATCGATGACACCGCCGGCGGTCACGAACACCGGCATCTCGGTCAGGCCCGGGCGGATGTTGTGCACGTTCAGCAGCGAGATCCGCAGCCCTCCGGCGACATCGGCCATGCCACTGGCGAAGACCGCATCGTGGATCCCGGAGGTGAAATCCATCTCGAAGTCCGCCAGCGCCCCGGAAGTCTGCCGGTAGCTGCCGTTCAGGTAAGTCCGCACCGCCAGCTGCTCCGCACCCGGGGCGATCGTGCCGTTGTTGACCAGGTAGTTTGCCGGCGCGCCGAGGTTGATCGTGTCGCCCGAATACAGGAATGCCCCGGCGTTGTTGGCGAATCCGTTGGCGCCGCCTCCCAGGTCGATGTTGCCCATGACGGCGCCGAAGTTGTCGATGAAATCCCCGCCCGCGCCACCGCGGAAGGCAAAGCCCTGGGGGCCCGACAACGTACGCACGAGACCGCGGTTGGTGAAGCGATTCACCGCGCCGCCATCGAAGTGCACGGCCACGCCGTCCTCGCCGCCCACGACTTGTTTGCCGGCCGCGAGTGCCGCCGTGATATTGCCGCCCAGCCCATCAGCGCCTGCGCTCTGCGCAAACAAGGCCGTCGAGGAATCACCCAGCGCGGCAATATCGCCGTTGAGCTCGAGATCGATGGCACCGGCCGTACCCGCGCCGCCCGCGCTCGCCGCGAAGGCCCCGTCGACGTATCCGCCGCCGCCGCCGACACTCTGGGCGAACAGGCTGTAGGTGCAATCGCCCAGCGTGGCGATCGTGCCGTTCTGCTCGAACGAGATGTTGCCGCCGTTGCCGATGTTGTCGGACGACAACGTCACGCCCGGCGCATCCGCATCTGTGAACACGGCGCTGCCGCCGCCGCCGATGGACTGCAGGAATACGCCGTGCGAACGCGTGCCCGCGGTGGTGACGTCCCCGGTGTTGATCACCGCGAGATTGCCACCATCGCCGCTCGCGCCATGCGAACCGCCGAGCGTGACGGCCAGCCCGTCGACGCCCAGCACGCTCGCGACACCGCCGCCGGCGCCCACGCTCTGGAAGATCATGCCCAGCGCGTTGTCGCCCGTGGTCCCGATGTTGCCCGCCAGGTCGAGCCCGACGTTGCCGCCCTTGAGCAAACTACCGCCCGAGCTGCCGAAGCTGAGCTGGGGCACGTTCGCCGCAACCGCCTGGGCCTGCGGCTGCGCGCTGCCACCGTCCGCGAAGCGCAGCTTGTCGCCGCGCGTCCGCTGCTTGCCGGCCTCCGCCGTGCCGCCGCTCTCCATCAGGCTCAAACTACCGCCGCCGCCGCCGATGCTCTGGAACAACCCGCCGTGCGCGGCGTTGCCCTGCGTCGCGACCGAGCCGTTCTGCGTGTGTTCGATGTCGCCGCCTTCCTCGTTGTCGCCGTCCTGGCCGCCCAACGTGAGCTGGGTCGCCCCGATGGATCCATGTTCGGAGGACAGATCGAGATTGGCGCGGCCGCCGCCGCCGCCGATCGACTGCACCAGCGCGCCGGGCGTGTTGTCGCCCTCGGTGATGAGGTTGCCGTCGTGCGAGGACTCGATGTCTCCGCCGCGGTTGTTGGTGCCCGACACGCCGCCGAGGCGGCCCCGGATCGCGACGTCGTCCGCGCTGCCGGCCGTGTCGTTGAGCGCGAGCGTCAGGTCGAACGTGCCGCCACCGCCGCCGATGGCCTGCACCGCGTTCGCCGCGCCGTTGTTGCCGGCCACACCGAACGTGCCCGTGTAGTTGAGCGTGACGCGGCCCGCGTCGGAGTTCTGCTGATGGTCGCCACCGCCGCCGAACACCAGGACCGTGTCGGTGGTCGTGCCGCTGGGCAGCGGAATGCCTTCGTAGATTTCATCGGGTACGCCGGGCAGGCTCGTGACGCCGTTGAAATCGAGCGCCAGGTGTCCACCGCCGCCGTTGATGCTTTCGGCCACCACGGCCTGCGAGTTCGCGCCGAGCACGGTGATGTCGCCCGAGTGATTCACGGTGACATGGCCACCGAGGCCGCCCACACCGCCGCGCCCGCCGAACAACGCCGACATCGTGCCGGCGATGACCGAAGTCGCGGGATTCGTCGAAGCGCCGAAGCCGATGCCGGCGTTGCCGCCGCCACCGCCGATCGACTGCGCGAAGATGCCGTGCGCGTGCGCGCCGCGCGTGACGATGCGCCCGGTGTTGTCGACCGTCACGTCGCCCGCATCGTCGCCGTCGCCGCCCGCGCCGCCGAGGACCAGCAGCGCTTCATTCGCCACGTCGCCCGCGGCCAGCACGGCGTTCGCCGCGAGCACCAGGCCGCCGTTGCCGCCGCCACCGCCGATCGACTGCGCGAAGATGCCGTGCGCGTCGTCGCCCGAGGTGTCGATCACCGAATCGTTGGTGACGTGCACGTTGCCCGCCGCGGCGCCGACGCCGCCATCGCCGCCGACCAGCAGGTCGACCAGCGTGACGTTGCCGCGATTCGACGCGCCCGCATTGGCGTTGAGGATCGAACTACCGTTGCCGCCGCCACCGCCCACGCTCTGCGCGAAGATGCCGCGCGCCGCGCGGCCCTGCGTGACGATGACGCCGCTGTTCTCGACGCCCGCCTGCGCGCGGTTGGTGACGGTGACGTCGCCACCGGTGCCACCCTCGCCACCATCGCCGCCCAGCGTCATGTTGAGCCGCGTCGAGCTCTGGTTGGAACCGATGTCCTGCACGCCGAGATCGAGGATCAACCCGGCGTCGCCGCCCTTGCCGCCGATGCTCGTGGCACGGATGCCATCCGATTCCTCGCCGTGCGTTTCGATCACGCCTTCGTTGGTCACGGTGACCGCATCGCTGGTGCCGCCGATGCCGCCTGTGCCGCCCACGTTCAGCGACAGGGCGCGCGTGGTCTCGCCGCTGCTCTGGCCGAACTTCATGATGGCGCCGCCGACGCCACCACCGCCGCCGGTGGATTGCGCGTAGATGCCGAACGCGTGCCGGCCGGTGGTGAGGATATTGCCGGTGTTCAGGACGTCGACGGTGCTCGCGGTCGAGCCCTCGCCGCCGTCGCCGCCCATGGTCAGCGAGAAGGAATTTCCGCCCGTGCCGCCGCCGGATTCGAGATCCACCGACGCCGCGTAGCCGCCCATGCCGCCGCCGCCGCCGATGCTCTGCGCGAAGATGCCGTGCGCCTGGTCGCCGCTGGTCTCGAGCGTGGCCGCGTTGTCCACCAGCACCGCGCCCGCGGTGCCGCCGAGGCCGCCGCTGCCGCCGACGCCGATCTGGATCTGGTTGGAGGCCGCGACCGCCGGCTGACGCTCGATTGCGCCGCCATTGCCGCCGCCGCCACCCACGCTCTGCGCGCGGATGGCTTCCGCGTTCGTACCCTGCGTGACGATGCTGCCCGCCGCATGCACCTCGACGTCGCCCGCGACGCCGCCGCTGCCGCCTTCGATGCCGACTTCGAGCGACACCGCGCGATCCTGGCCCTTGCCGCCGCCGCCGTCGCTGGCGAGCTCGATGGAGCTCGAGCTGCTCTCGCCGCCGCCCTTGCCCACGCTCTGCGCGAGCAGCCCGGTCGAACCTTCACCGGCGGTAGCTAGTCTGCCGTCCGAGCTCACCCAGACGTCGCCACCGGTGCCGCCGGTGCCGCCCTTGCGGCCGAGCGCGATGTCGAGTCCCTTGTTCGCATCGGGGCTGGTCACCAAATCCATGCCCGTGTCACCGCCGCCGCCGCCCACGCTTTGCGCGAACAGCGCGATCGACTTGGTGCCGAGCGTGGTGATGTCGCCGGTGTGATCGACGTGCACCAGGCCGCCGTCGCCGCCCGGCCCTGCCTCACCGCCGATCGCGATGTTCACCGCGGTGGCGTCGGGATTGCGCCCGTAGCCGATGTTGTAGGTCGCGCTGCCGCCGCCGCCGCCCACCGACTGCGCCAGCATGCCGGTGCTGTGGTCACCGCGCGTGACGATGTCGCCGACGTTGATGACGTCGACCTGTTTGCCGTCGCCCGGGGATGCGCCACTGCCACCCACGCCGATGTTCACGGCGCGGTTGTTCTGCCCGCTGGCGCTCAGCATGAAGTTCATGCCGGCATTGCCGCCGCCGCCACCGATGGATTGCGCGGTGAGGCCGGAAGCATTGTTGCCGTAGGTGTCGATGAGGCTCTCCGCCAGCTGACCACGCCGCACGAACACCTCTCCGCCATCGCCGCCACCGCTGCCGCTGCCGCCGACTCCGGCCAGCAGCGTGGAACCCATCGGCGCGATCACGCCGGTGATGTTCATGCCGCCGTTGCCGCCGCCGCCGCCGATGCTCTGCACCAGCACGCCGCTGGCGCGTTCACGATTCGCGGTCGCTTCGAACTGCGCGTCGTTGAGATCGAACGCCGCGTTCGCGTCGCGCCCATCGACGCTCACGTGACCGTCGCTCACCAGCGTCACACGCTGCGCGTTCGCGCCCGTACCGCCCGATCCGCCCACGCCGATCGAGCCGGCGTAGCCCGTGCCGCGCGCGATGTTGCCCGACACGTTCATGCCGCCGGTGCCGCCGCCGCCGGCGACGCTCTGCGCCAGCACACCAATCGAATCGTTGCCCTGCACCGTGACGTTGCCGCGCTGGGTTGCGACCACGATGTCGCTCACATTGCCGGCGCCGCCGAAGCCACCGAGGCCCAGCACCAGCGAAGGCGTCGAGGTCTGGCTGCCGCCCTGGATGCCGCCGCTGATGTTGATGCCGCCGTTGCCGCCACCGCCGCCGATCGACTGCGCAAAAAATCCGATCGCGCCCGCGCCCACCGCGCTGATGTCGGTGTTGGCCGTGGCCGTGACCGCGCGTGCGACACCGCCGTCGCCACCGAAGCCGCCGACACCGGCGGTGATCACGCCGTCCATCGCGATGCCGCCGGACACGTTCATGCCACCGTTGCCGCCGCCCCCGCCGACCGACTGCGCGCCGACGCCGAAGCGATGGTCGCCGACCGACTGCACGCGCGCCGCGTTCACCGTGAGGTTCACCGCACCTGCATCGCCGCCGCTGCCGCCGAAACCGCCGAGTCCGAGATTCAACGTGTGCGACTGGCCATTGTTGGAATTGTCGAAGGCGATGCCGGCCGAAATATTGATGCCGCCGTTACCGCCGGCGCCGCCGATGCTTTGCGCGAGCACGCCGTTCGAGCCGTCGCTGATCGTCCGCTGCAGCGTGTCTTCCACGAGGGCGTAGTTGAGCGCGCCGAAGCCGGTCGCGAGCACATCGCCGGTGACGTTCGCCGTCACGGTGTTGGCCGCGCCGCCGCCGCCACCGAATCCGCCGATGCCGAGCGTCGCCGCGATCGCATTGCCGCTGCTCGAGGCGGACAACGCGCCGGAGACATTCATGCCGCCGTTGCCGCCACCGCCGCCGATGGACTGCGCCACGACGCCGTCGGATCCCGCGCCCGACGTGGTAGTGAGGCCGGTGCGCGTGAGGGCGACCGTTTCGGCCGAACCGCCGCCGCCGCCGAAGCCACCCACGCCCACGGAAACAGCGCCGCCCGCTTCCTTCGTCAGCGCGACGGATTCCGAGAAATTCATGCCGCCATTGCCGCCGCCGCCGCCGACGCTCTGCGCCAGCACACCCGTGGAGCGTGCACCCAGCGTCTGCACGGCGCCGGTCACATCTCCTGCGACCTTGAATCCGTTGCCGGGCGTGCCGCCCGATCCGCCGAGGCCCACCGACAAGGCGCCCGCGCCGTTCTTTCCCAGCGACACCGCGCCGGAAACATTCATCGCGCCGTTGCCGCCGCCGCCACCGACGGACTGCATCAACACGCCGAACGAATCGTCGCCGAGCGTCGCCACGTCGGCGCTGATGCCGCCCGTGACCTGGCCGCCGTTGCCACCCGCGCCGCCCTTGCCGCCGATGCCGACGCTGAGCGAGCCGGCATTGCTGGCCGCGCCCGCGAGTGTGCCGACGACATTGATGCTGCCATTACCACCGCCGCCGCCGACCGATTGATACAACACGCCGTGGGACTGGTCGCCCTCGGTGACGATCGTGCCGCTGGTTATCGACGCGCCGATCGTGCCGCCATCACCTGCGCCGCCGCCGGCCGCGCCCACGCCGATCGCGACCGCGCCGCCGCTGCTGCCGGACAACGCCACCGCGCCGGTCACGTTGATCGAACTATTGCCGCCGCCACCGCCCAGGCTCTGCACGGTGACGCCGGTCGACTGCGCGCCGCGTGTGTGTACGTTGCTGTCGATGGTCGCATTCGCGCCGCCGCCGTTGCCGCCACCGCCGCCGGCGCCACCGACACCGACCGACACCGCGCCGCCGGTGCTGCCCGAGGCCGAGAGACCTTCGGTGGCATTCAGGCCGCCATTGCCGCCGCCGCCGCCCACGCTCTGCACGAGCACGCCGCCGGAGTTTTCGCCCGCCGTCGAAACATCGCCATCGAGAATCAGGGTAGCTAGATCCGCAGTACCGGCACCGCCGCCCGCGGCGCCGACACCCACCGCCACCGCGCCAGTCTGGTCGCCGCCCGCGGCCACCGCGCCCGTGACATTCAGCGCGCCATTACCACCGCCGCCGCCGAGACTCTGCGCCACGACGCCGATCGAATTGTTGCCCGTCGTGGTGGCATTGCCGGTAAGCGTTGCCACCACGGTCGACGCGTTGCCGCCGCCACCGCCGGAACCGCCGACGCCGACCGCGACCGCGCCGCCGCTGCCGCCCGAGCCGGACACCGCACCGACGACATTCATGCCGCCGTTGCCGCCGCCGCCGCCCAGCGACTGCGCGAAGAAGCCATGCGAGTTGTCGCCTTCGGTGACGACGCCGCCCGTGACGTGCGCGATGACGCCCAAGCCATTGCCGGCCCCACCGCCCGAACCGCCGACGCCCACCGACACGGCGCCCGCTGTCGAGCCACTGCCGCTCAGCGTACCCGTGACGTTCATGCCGCCATTGCCGCCGCCGCCGCCGAGACTCTGGGCCGTGATGCCAGCGGAATTGTCGCCACGCGTGTGCACCAGGCCCGTGACCGTCGCATCGACTGCGCCACCGTTGCCGCCGCCGCCCGCGGCACCGCCGACGCCGATGGCCACCGAGCCGGCCGTACCGCCGCTGGCACTGACCGCGCCGCTGATGTTCATGCCGCCGTTGCCGCCGCCACCGCCCAGCGCCTGCGCGAGGATGCCGCCGGAATTCGTGCCCACCGTGTCGACGTTGCCCGTGACGTGCAGGGTAGTTAGCGCGGCATTACCCGCGCCCGCGCCCGAGCCGCCGACACCGAGCGCGATCGAACCCGCGCCATTGCCCGACGCCGTGACCGTGCCGGTCACGTTCATGCCGCCGTTGCCGCCGCTGCCGCCGAGACTCTGCGCGATGATGGCCGTCGCATTCGTGCCGCGCGTGACGGCGCTGCCGTTGAGCGTGGCATTGACTATCGAGCCATTGCCGCCCATTCCGCCGCCGCCGCCGATGCCGACGGATACGCCGGCGGCGCCGCCCCCGGCACCCGTGAGCGTGCCCGTCACGTTCATGCCGCCGTTGCCGCCCGCGCCGCCGATGCTCTGCACGATGAAGGCGTTGGAGCCCTGACCCGTCGTATCGATGTTGCCGTTGACGACCGCCGTGGCGAGGTTGCCGTTGCTCGCGGTGCCCGCGTCGCCGCCGACACCCACGCTCACGCCGCCCGAGCCGCCGCCGGAACCCGTGACCGTGCCCGAGACGTTCATGCCGCCGTTGCCGCCACCGCCGCCGATGCTCTGCACCACGATCGCATCCGCATCCATGCCCTGCGTCAGCGCGTCGCCATCCACGGTGACGTTGACGGTTTCCGCGTGGCCGCCCTTGCCGCCCGCGCCGCCGACGCCGATGGCCGCGGCGCCCGAGCCGCCGCCGGCGCCATTGATCGAGCCGGAAATATTGAAGCCGCCGTTACCGCCGCGTCCGCCCACGGACTGCGCGACCAGGCCGGTCGAGCGATCGCCAAGCGTAGTTAGGTCGCCGGTGAGATGCGCGATCACCTTGCCACCCACGCCGCCGTCGCCACCCGCGCCGCCCACGCCGACCGAGGCCGCGGCGCTCGCGCCGCCCGCACCCGTGACCGCGCCCGCCACGGTGAAACCACCCGTGCCGCCACCGCCGCCGATGCCCTGCAGCACCGCACCGAACGAATCGTCGCCTTCGGTGCGGATGTCGCCCGTGTACTGCGCGTCGACGATGCCGGCCTTGCCGCCCTTGCCACCGTCACCGCCGATCGAAACCGAGGCCGCGCCGGCCGTGCCGCCGGCACCCGCCGCCGTCAATGTGATGGCGAAGCCGCCGGTGCCGCCACCGCCGCCCACCGACTGCGCGACGATGCCGTCCGACTGCCCGCCGGTAGTTAGAATGCTGCCGCCCGAGCGCAACGTGACGTTGCCGCCCTCGCCGCCGTCGCCGCCACGACCGCCGATGCCGGCCGCCAACGCCACGCCCGCGGCATCGCCGCCCGCGCCCGCGAATGAGATGGCAAAGCCGCCGTTGCCACCGCTGCCGCCGACCGACTGTGCGACCACGCCGTCCGCGTCGGTGCCCTCGGTGACGATGCTCGTGTTGCCATTGAGCGTGACGGTGCTGGCGTTGCCGCCCGCGCCACCCTTGCCGCCGACCGACAGCGACGAGGCCGCGGTGTAACCAATGGACGCGGTCGCGGCGAAACCGCCGTTGCCGCCGCCGCCGCCGACGCTCTGCGCCAGGATGCCCTTCGCGCGATCGCCGAGCGTGTGGATGGTGGGCGTGACGCCCGCGGTCGGATTCGCGTTGATGGTGACCGTGTCGGCCTTGCCGCCGGCCGCGCCGGCGCCGCCGATCGCGGTGCCCGTGAAGATGCCGAGCGCGGTCGAGCTGCCGCCGTTGCCGCCGCCGCCGCCGATCGACTGCGCGAAGATGCCGTGCGAGTCGTTGCCGAGCGTCGTCAGATCGCGATTGTTGTTGATGACGACCTTGCCGCCATCACCGCCGCCGCTGCCCGAGCCGCCGACCGTGAGGAACGCGCCGCCGCTCGAGCCGCCGTTACCGCCGCCGCCGCCGATGCTCTGCGCCTCGATCGCGCTCGACATGTTGCCGCGCGTGCTGATGATGCCGTTGTTGGTCACCGTCACCTGGCTCGCCAAACTACTGCCGGTGGCATTGCCGCCGATGGCGATCAATCCGCCGCCGTCGCCACCGTTGCCGCCACCGCCACCGATGCTCTGCGCGAGGATGCCGCGCGCGAACGCGCCGGTCGGCAGGTTGCCGCCGGGAATCTGCACGTCGAGGCCGGTGCGGATGGTGCCGTTGTTGGTCACGTCGACGGTGAAGCCGTTGCCGCCGCCAGCGCCCGTGCCGCCCAGCGCGCCGATGCCGGCCGTGCTCGCGCCATTGCCGCCGCCGCCGCCAATGCTCTGCGCCACGATGCCGTCGGCGCCGCGCGCATGCGTGAGGATTTCGCCGCCGGCCTGGTTGTCGACGTGCACCGCGCCGCCGCTGCCGCCGGTCGCGCCGCTGCCGCCGAGCGCCACCGCGCCCGCGGAGTACGCGGCCGAGCCGCCGCCACCGCCGATGCTCTGCGCGACGATGCCCTTGGCATCGACGCCCAGCGTTTCGATCGTGCCCTTGTTGATCACGTCGACGGCATCGCCGCTGCCGCCGATGCCGCCCGAACCGCCGAGTGACACGCCGCCCGTGGCGCTGCCGCCCGCGCCGCCGCCGCCGCCGATGCTTTGCGCCAGCACGCCGTTGGCGCCTTGCCCACGCGTGCGGATAAGGCCGTCCGTGTCGTTGAGCACGTCGACTTCGCCGCCCTTGTTGATGAACAGCGGCTGGTTAGGATCCGTGGACGCGGTGCTGCTGCCGCCGATGGCCACGAGACCCGTGGCCGCGCCACCCGAACCGCCGCCACCGCCGATGCTCTGCACGAGCACTCCGTAGGCCAGCGTGCCGAAGGTATCGACCTGGCCGCGGTTGTTGGCGGTGGCGTGTCCGCCGTTGCCGCCGCTGTTGCCCGCGCCGCCGATCGCGACGACGCCGCCCGAATCGCCGCCGTTGCCGCCACCGCCGCCGATGCTTTGCGCGAGGATGCCGTACGAGGCATCGCCGATGGTGAGGATGGTGCCGCCCGCCAGGTTGTTAGCCGTGGCGATCCTGCCGTCGCCGCCGGCCCCGCCCGAGCCACCGACGGCCGAGATGCCGGAGGCCGAGCCGCCGTCGCCGCCGCCGCCGCCGACCGACTGCGCGTAGAGACCGATCGCGCTCGAACCCTGCGTGATGATCACGCCGGTCGCGCCGTTGTTCGCGGTGGCCGTGCCGCCGTCACCGCCGCCGCTCGCGCCGCCGCCGAGAGCCGTGAGTCCCGACGCGTTGCCGCCGCTGCCGCCGGTGCCGCCGACGCTCTGCGCCATCACGCCGTGCGCGGCCTTGCCGCCGGTGGACACGCCGTTCACGGACGTGCCGGTGCTCACGTAGCCGTTGTTGGTCGCGGTGGCGTTGCCGCCGTTGCCGCCGAAGCTTGCGGACCCGGCATCGCCGACGATGCCGTAGCTGTCGCCGCCGTTGCCGCCGCCGCCGCCGATGCTCTGCGCGAACACGCCGATGGCGCTGTCACCGGTCGTGACGACACGGCCCGTAACGGTGTTGGTCGCCTCCGCGTTGCCCGCGAGCGCCGCCGGACCGCCGCGTCCCGCACCCGCGAAGATATAACCATTGCCGCCGTCGCCGCCGAAGCCCGCGCGGCTCTGCACGTAGATGCCGTGCGCTTCCGCGCCCTCGGTCTGGATGTCCACGCTCGAGATCGCGGCCACGTTGCCGCCCGTGCCTGCACCGCCGCCGTCGGCCGCCGGCAAGGCGCCCCACGCATCGCCGCCGGAACCGCCGTTGCCACCCTGGCTCGAGACGGCGACGCCGGACGCGCCGGCCTGTTTGGTGCGGATGACGGGGAACCACGTCGTGCTGTCGACGACGTCGGTGAAGGTTTCCCCGTTCCCGCCCCCCTGCCCGTTCTGCGCGGATTCACCGATCGTCCAGCAGCCGAAGAAACAGATTTCGATGCCCCAGCCGTCGCGGCCGTTGTCGCCCCAGCGGCCGATACGTTCATCTTTGTATTGATGCTGCTCGCCGGCCACCGGCGTGGGCAGCGGCAGGCTCTCCGGATCCTTGCCACTCGATCCTGCAAAGCCCGGCGGAAAAGCATCGCCGGGCGGCGTGACCTCGAGATCGACGTCGGCGAGCGTCTCGGGCTTGCCGACTTCCTGCAGCTTCACCTGGACAGGCGGCTGCGGTGGCGGCGGCGGATCGTCATCGTCGTCCGACGGATCGGTGTCGGGCGCGCGCACGATGCCCATGATGACCATGGTGCGGGCGGGAATCGCGTCGACGGCGAGTTGCTCGGGACGCGCCGGCCGCGGCGGGGTCACGGTGTTGTCCGCGGGGATGGCGTCGAGATGGGGCACCGCCGGCACGGCGGGGATCGTGAAGGTATAGCCGGTAGTTAGCGGACCGGCCCAGATGTAATGTCCCACGTCCGTCAGCACCGAACCGTACGGGTTGAAGACCAGCGAGACGACCTTTTCCATCACCCCCGTCGTCGGGTTGCGGATCATGTCGTCCTTCTTGATGCACAGGTCCGTGGGCGATGCGCAGAAGAGCTTGGCGGGGTCGGCCTGCCCGAGAGCCAGGGGAGCCGTGCCGATGGCCAGCAAGACGAACGCAAGGCGGACTGCTTTCACGGCTGAGCTCCAGAAATGGAAAAGCCGCGGGCGTCGGGGACGCGCGCGGCTGAGGGAAGGAAAGACGAATCAGCAACATATGGCGGAGAGGGTGGGATTCGAACCCACGGTCCCCGTGAGGGAACGCCGGTTTTCAAGACCGGTGCATTCAACCGCTCTGCCACCTCTCCGGCTGACGCGATTCGCGCGCGCAAGCTACTGCAAACCCCGGGCGGGGTCCAGCCAGAAGGCAAACGGGCAAGTGCCCATGGTTCAACGAGATGTGGAACGTTCGGACCACGTCCGGCGGTCATCGGCTTCTCCCTCCAGGGGCGCCATTGGAGCTTTCCCTACTCCTTCCAACAATGGCCCATCGGGCCTAGACCCAGGGCTTAAGCCCTTCGGCGTATGCACTTCGCACTATGCAAAAGGACATGCTGCAGCTATGGCTGGCAAACCGCTGGTTTCTTTAATATGACCACCGTGAAACTGCTCATCGTCGACGACCATCCGCTGTTTCGCGACGGGCTCGCGGCGCTGCTGCGCCAGGCATCGGCGGACACGCAGGTCGTGCAGGCTTCATCCACCGAAGAGGCGTTGCATCTGGTTGACGAACAGATCGTCGATGCGGTGTTCATGGATCTGGTCATGCCCGGCCTGTGCGGCGAAGCCGCCGTGCGCGAATTCGCGCGCCGCCATCCGGACCTTCCCGTGATCGTCCTGTCGAGTTCGGAGAGCGCCAGCGACGTGCGCCGCGTGCTCAATGCCGGGGCCTCCGGCTACATTCCCAAGTCAGCGACCGCGCAGACCGTGGTGTCCGCCCTGCAGCTGGTGTTGTCGGGGAACATCTATGTGCCGCCGCTGCTGGTCACTGCCGCCGCGCGCGCCGCCGATCACGCCAGCCACGACGGACCGCGCACACTGGCGCAACTGACGGAGCGTCAGGTGGACGTGCTCAAGTATTTGCGCGACGGTCTTTCCAACAAGGAGATCAGCGCGAATCTCGGCATCGCCGAGAAAACGGTGAAGGTCCACATCGCGGCGATCTTCAAGACGCTGAACGTGGTCAACCGGACGCAGGCGGCGCGCTTTCTTCACGAAGCGCCGGATGCTGCGCCACGAGATGTGTAATGGCCGCACGCAGCCGGCTGTTCGACACCGGCTTGTGCAGCAGTAACAACCCGCTCTCCTGCGCTTCCCGGAGCCGGTCCGGCGCCGTGTCGCCGGTGATCAACATCCCCGGAATATCGTCGTCGTTGTATTCGGCGCGCAGCCGCTCGATGACGTGGATTCCATCCTCGTGGGCGCGCAACCGATAGTCGCAGATGATGAGCGCCGGCCGGTCCGGGCAATTCGCGAGCTGCGCCAGCATCTCGTCGCAGGAACCGGCAACGATCGCCTTGAAGCCCCACCCTTCGAGCAGGCTCTTCATGGCCATCTGGATAGTCGTTTCGTCGTCGACGACGAGAATGAGCCCCGTGGCCAAAAGTTCGCCGGCTGCCTCGGCGGCCGGCAGCGTCGCGCTGATCGCCGCGTCAGACTGCGGCAGCTCGAGCGCAAACATGGAACCGCGATTCGGCACCGACCGGACCCTGAGCGGATGGCCTAACAACGCAGTCAGACGCCTGACGATCGCAAGACCCAGCCCGACACCCTTGCTGCGATCCCGCTCGGGATTGGCGACCTGGTAGAACTCCTTGAAGATCTGGCCTTGTTCGCTCCCGGGTATGCCGCGGCCGGTATCCCACACCTCGACGCTGACGGACTTGCCGCGCGCGCGACAGGCGACCAGCACGCCGCCCGTATCCGTGTAGGCAATCGCATTCGCGACGATGTTGCGTACCACGCGTTCTATCAACAGCGGGTCGCTGTACACGACGGCCGCGGTCGGCCGCAGGCGCAGTTCGATCTTCTTTGCGTCGGCCTCGCCGGCATGGTCGCGGCCGATACGCTCGAGCATGGGCTGCAGCGCAAAGGTCTGCGCGTTCACTTCCACGACGCCGGCGTCGAGACGCGAGATGTCGAGCAGCCCGTTGAACAAACCGCCCATCGCCTGCACCGAACTGTCGATGTGATCGAGCAGGCGGTTCGCTTCTGAGTCCGTGACACGCGGCCGCAGCGCCGCGACGAACAGGGTGAGCGCGTGCACCGGCTGGCGCAGGTCGTGGCTCGCGGCAGCGAGGAAGCGCGACTTGGCCGCGCTCGCCTCCTCCGCAATCAGCTTTTCTCCGCGCAGGCGCGCGATCAGGTCTTCGTTCTCGAAGCGCAACCGCACCGCTTCTTCGAACTGCGCGCTGTAGCGGCGCGCCTGGTCGGCGATCGCCAGCAACCAGCCGGAGATGATGAGTGCCAGGATCCAATGCACCCAGTCGCCCTGCGCGACCATCCATGCGATCGGAAACGCCAGCATCGGGAATATCGCGAAGTAGATAGCGGGACGCAACACGCCGAACGCGGTGATCGCGCCGCTCGCGACGGCGCACAGGTAGAGCATCACCAGCAGCTGCATGTCGAAGCGGCCCGGCGCGAGCAACCACCACGATCCCAGCCCCAGCGTGAAACTCGCAACCAGCGCGCCGTATGCGAACCGACGCGCCCAGGTGCGCCACTCGTGATCGGGCGGTTTGCGCCGCAGATAGGTTGCGATCAGAAGGATACGCGTGCCGATCTGGGCGACCATGACGAAGCCGAACACGGTGGCGACCAGCGAGCTCACGGCGCCGGTGCCGGCGAGAATGGCCGCGATCAGCAAGGCGGCGAGCGCGGTCGCGGTCATGCCCGGCGCGGTGTTGCGGTAGGCAGAGCGCACCTGCTCCGCGCCGATCCGGTTGATCAATTCGATGTTGTTTGTTGCCACGCGCCGCCCTTTGTGCGACGCAGGCTAGCCAAGTTCGGAGCGGCGCGCCAGCACGCGCGCCCCGCTCAGATTTTCTCGAGGCCGCCCATGTAGCCGCGCAACGCGCCGGGCACGGTGATCGAACCGTCCGCGTTCTGGTAGTTCTCGAGCACCGCCACCAGCGCACGCCCCACCGCGACACCCGAACCGTTCAACGTATGCAGCGGTTCCGGCTTGCCGGTGTCGGGATTGCGCCAGCGTGCCTGCATCCGGCGCGCCTGGAACCCTTCGCAGTTGCTGCAGGAAGAAATCTCGCGATATTTGTTCTGCGCGGGCAGCCAGACCTCGATGTCGTAGGTCTTGGCGCTGGCGAAGCCGATATCGCCCGCGCACAACGCGAGCACGCGGTACGGCAGCTCCAGCTTCTGCAGCACTTTCTCCGCGTGAGAGGTGAGCTCTTCGAGCGCCGCATACGAATCCGCGGGTCGCACGATGTGCACCAGCTCGATCTTCTCGAACTGGTGCTGGCGGATCAGGCCGCGCGTGTCCTTTCCGGCCGCGCCTGCCTCCGAACGGAAACTCGGCGTGTGTGCGACCAGCTTCATCGGCAACTTGTTTGCTTCGACGATGCTGTCGCGTACCAGGTTGGTGACCGGGACTTCGGCGGTCGGGATGAGATACAAGTTCTGCTCGCCCTGCACGCGGAACAGGTCAGCCTCGAACTTGGGCAGCTGACCGGTCCCCTGCAGGCTCGACGCGTTCACGAGATACGGTACGTACAGCTCGGTGTAGCCATGTTCGCGCGTGTGCAGATCGAGCATGAACTGCGCGAGCGCGCGATGCAGCCGCGCGATGCCGCCGCGCATCACCGAGAAGCGCGCGCCCGAAATTTTCGCCGCAGTTTCGAAATCGAGCCCTCCCAGTTTCTCGCCGAGCTCGACGTGATCCTTCGGCGTGAATTCGAGTTTCCGTGGCTCGCCCCAGCGGCGCACTTCCTGGTTGGCCGATTCGTCGCGCCCTTCGGGCACCGACTCATGCAAGGTGTTGGGCAGGCCCAGCTGCCAGGCGTCGAGCTGCGCCTGCACGCCGGCGATGGCGGCATCGCTCGCCGCCAGCTGGCCGGTCAGCTCTTCCGCGCGTATGAGCAAGGCGCTCGCGTCCTCACCCTTGCCCTTGGCCATGCCGACGGCCTTGGCATTCGCGTTACGCTCCGCGCGCACGCGGTCCGATTCGATCTGGGCGCTCTTGCGCCGCTCGTCGAGCGCGTTGAACGCGGCAACGTCGAGCGTGAACCCGCGACGCGCGAGATTGGCGGCAACCCCGGCGGGATCGGCACGCAATTGTCTGGAGTCGAGCAAGCAATTCCCCTACTAACTAGGCGACCAGCAAGGTCCCGATTTTCATTCCGAGCACTGCGGCGACCAGACAGCCCCCGACCGTGGCGGCCATGTAGACGGCCCCGGTGGCGGAAAAGCCCAGCAACGCGGATTCCAGCGCGAAAGCCGAATACGTGGTGAACCCGCCGAGCACACCCGTCATCCAGAAGAGCCGCGCATTGTCCGGGCTGCCGCCGCGGGCCGTAATGTATATATATAAGAGTCCGATGGCGAACGAACCCAGGACGTTCACGGTGAGCGTGGCCACCGGCCAGCCCCCGGGCGCCACCGGCCAGAGCCGATAGGCGCCATATCGCGCGATGCTCCCGAGGGCGCCACCCAAACCCACCAGCAGCCAATTCACGATTCGTCTCCGCCGCGTTTGTCAGGCGCGGGATCCGGCTCGCCACGCAGCCGCGCCAACGCCTCGCCGATCCGGATCTCGAGCCCGCGCGCCACCGGGCGGTAGTAGCGCCGGTCCGGCATTTCATCGGGCAGATAACGTTCGCCTTTCACGAATGCGCCCGGAGCATCATGCGCGTAACGATATCCCTCGCCGAAGCCGAGCCCCTTCATCAGTTTGGTCGGTGCGTTGCGGAAACGCAGCGGCACGTCCAGCGTGCCGAATTGTTCGACGTCGGCTTTCGCCTCGCCATACGCGACGTACACCGCGTTGCTCTTCGGCGCGACCGCGAGGAACACCAGTGCGTTGGCGATCGCCAGCTCGCCCTCGGGGCTGCCGAGTCTTTCGAAGATCTCCCACGCATCTAGTGCGATCTGCTGGCCGCGCGGATCGGCGAGGCCAATGTCTTCGATCGCCATGCGCACGATGCGGCGCGCCAGATAGTGAGGATCGCAGCCGCCATCGAGCATGCGGGCGTACCAGTACAACGCTGCATCCGGGTCCGTGCCACGCACCGCCTTGTGCAGCGCCGAGATCTGATCGTAGAACTGCTCGCCACCCTTGTCGAAGCGGCGCCGCCCGCCGGTCGCGACCTCTTTCACCTGCTCGAGGCTGATGGTGGCGTGCCCATCGACATCAACCGCCAGATCCGCGGCGATTTCCAGCATGCCGAGCGCGCGGCGGCCATCGCCGTCGCCACCATGCGCGAGCGCGATCAGCGCTTCATCGTCGATATGAATGGCACGCGCGCCGAGGCCGCGCTCCGTGTCTTCCAGCGCCCGGCGCAGTAGTTTGACGATGTCCTGGATGGTGAGCGAGCGCAGCACGTATACACGGGCGCGCGACAGCAACGCGCTGATAACCTCGAACGATGGGTTCTCGGTGGTCGCGCCGATGAACGTCAGGGTGCCATCCTCGACGTAGGGCAGGAAGGTGTCCTGCTGCGATTTGTTGAAGCGATGCACTTCGTCGAGAAACAGCACGCTGCGGCGGCCGCGTTCGGCCCGCACGGTGCGGGCGCGCTCCACGGCTTCGCGGATATCCTTGACGCCGGCCATCACGGCCGACAATTGCATGAACTCGGCGTCGGCGCGGCGCGCGATGAGCCGCGCCAGCGTGGTCTTTCCCGTGCCCGGCGGGCCCCACAGAATCAGCGAATGCAGCTGCCCGCGTTCGAGCGCCTGCCGCAATGGTTTGGCCGGCGCGATCACTTGTTCCTGCCCGACGAATTCGTCGAGATTGCGCGGTCGCATGCGGTCGGCCAGCGGACGGAGCGCGTCGTTCGGTGCCACGTCGCGCAGCATGTCGGGCTGTGAACCGCGCGCGCCCGTGCTCACGGGACGGCCCGCCGCTGGCCTAACAACCACGCCATCCACTGTGTCCAGCGGGACAGGCCCAGCCATCCGAGCAGCAGACCGAGCAGCGCGCCGCAGGAATTCGCGATCACATCGGTCGGATCGCCGTGGCGGCCGGCGTGCATGAAATACTGCGCGATTTCGATCGCGATGCCGAGGGCGAGAAGGCCCAGCAGGATCTTCCACCACGAACGGCGCGCGACGAGCCCGGTGAAATACGCCGCCAGAGCGCCATGACCGGCCAGGTGGCTCAACTTGTCGTTGAAGTTGAACGCCATTGGCAGTTCTTCTCCGGGAAGCAGACAGACATAAACCGCGAGGCCCACGAACATGAACCCCAGGCCCCACCACAGGCGCGTGAGGATGAGCGGCGGAATCATGAAATCGGAGTACCGATGACGTCGGCGCTGGCGGGCGGCGTGAACTTCACTTCCGCTTCCGCCACGGGCGCATTGCGTTCGCTGGCGACGAAGTCGAGGCGCACGGTCTGCCCGAGCTTGTCCTTGAGCACCATCCGTTTGAGTTCGTTGCGCAGGAAAGCGAGTTGCGCTTCGCGGAAGTCGGCGTCGCCTTCTTTCGGCACGACCTTCACCCAGTCGAAACCGTCGCGCCGCCCTGCGGGCGAGACCGTGAAGAGTTCGCGAATGTTCCCGTCACCGGCCAGCAGACTCGCGGGTGTCGCGGTGAGCGCCGCGGCCGCGGCTTTTACCGACACCTGCTCGAGGTCGCGGTCGTAGAACCAGAGATTCTTGCCATCGGCCACCATCAATTGGGGCGACGCGCCACCCTCGGGAGTCAGCTCCCAGCGAAACCGGCCCGGGCGCACGATGATCAGTTTGCCGGTGGCCTTCTGCACCGTGAGGCCGCGGCCATCGGTGACGACCTGCGAAAATTCCGCGCGCAGCGTCTTCAGATGTTCCAGATAGCTGTCGAGCGGCGTCTGGGCCTGCGAGAGGGAGGCGCCGCCGAAAGTGGCGAGAAATCCTGCGAGCAGGATCAGTCGCGGTGAACGGCGCGGCGAAGCAGCCATCATTCGCTGCCCGGCGGCGCGGGCGCGAGAATTTCACGTGCGCCATTGGGCTGCAACGGCCCGACCACGCCCGCGTTCTCCATGCTTTCGAGCAGGCGCGCGGCGCGGTTGTAGCCGATCTTGAGCCGGCGCTGCACATAGGAGATGGACGGCTTGCGCTCCGTGGTGACGATTTTCACCGCCTCGTCGTACAACGCATCCTGTTCGCCGTCGCCACCCGCGACATTGGGGTCGGCCGGCTCGCCCGAGATGCCCACAAGCGGCGTGCTCGGACCGTCGAGGACCTCCTCGATGTAGTTCGGCGCGCCGGACTTCTTGAGCGCTTCGACCACGCGGTGTACTTCGGCATCCGCGACGAACGCGCCGTGTACACGCGTCGGCACCGAGGTGCCGGACGGTAGATAGAGCATGTCGCCGTGGCCGAGCAGCGACTCGGCACCCATCTGGTCGAGGATGGTGCGTGAATCGACGCGCGCCGACACCTGGAAGGCGATGCGGCAGGGAATGTTGGCCTTGATGAGGCCCGTGATCACGTCCACCGAGGGACGCTGTGTCGCGAGCACCAGGTGGATGCCGCTGGCCCGGGCTTTTTGCGCCAGTCGGGCGATCAACTCTTCGACCTTCTTGCCGACGATCATCATCAGGTCGGCGAGCTCGTCGATGATCACGACGATGTACGGCAGCGGTGTGAGATCCGTGATGAGCCGCTGATCGATCGACGGATCGTTGGCCGCCGCCGCGGTCATGACCGGATCGCGAATCGGCCGGCCGGCATCGTTTGCGTCCTTGACCTTGCGATTGAAGCCGGAAATGTTGCGCACACCGAGCGCGGACATGAGCTGATAACGGCGCTCCATCTCGGCGACACACCAGCGCAGTGCATTCGCGGCATGTTTCATGTCGGTGACGACGGGCGCCAGCAGATGCGGAATCCCCTCGTACACGGACAGCTCGAGCATCTTCGGATCGATCATGATCAATCGCACGTGTTCGGCGGTGCTCTTGTAGAGCAGCGACAGGATCATCGCGTTGATGCCCACCGACTTGCCCGAGCCGGTGGTGCCGGCGATGAGCAGGTGCGGCATCTTCGCCAGATCCGCGCACACCGGCGCGCCGCCGATGTCCTTGCCGAGGGCGATCGCCAGTGGCGAGGTGACTTCGTCGTACGCCTTGGACTTGATGATCTCGCCGAGCGTGACGATCTCGCGCTTCTCGTTCGGGATCTCGAGACCCATCACCGATTTGCCGGGGATGACCTCGACCACCCGCACGCTGATCGCCGAGAGCGAACGCGCCAGATCTTTCGACAGGCTGCTGATCTGGCTGACCTTCACGCCGGGCGCCGGGCGCATTTCGAAACGCGTGACCACAGGTCCTGGCTGCACCGCGACCACTTCGACATCGACACCGAAGTCCTTGAGCTTGAGTTCGACCAGGCGCGACATCGCCTCGAGCGCTTCCTGCGAATAGTGCGACACCTGCGCCGGCGGATCGTCGAGCAGGCTGAGCGGCGGCAGCTCGCCCGCCTTCGGCGCATCGAACATCGGCACCTGCCGTTCCTTCTCGACGCGTTCGCTCTTTTCGGCCACGGGCGCGGGCGCTTCGATACGCGGCTTGACGCGGGTGGCGGTGCGTTTCTCTTCGACTTTCGCCGCTTCGACGCGCGCCTTCTTGGCTTCCACGCCGACGGCGACGTCGCGCGCGACGCTGCGCCGTGCCTTGATCCAGGCGATCGCATTCCAGATACCCGCGCCGAGTTTGTCGATGATCGTGAGCCACGACACCCCGAAGGCCAGCGAGACGCCGGCCATCCATGCGGTCAGCATGAACAACGTGGCGCCGAGGAAGTTGAGATTGGACGCGAGCCCGCCGCCGATGAACTGCCCCACGACGCCGCCCGCGGTTTCACGCAGGAAGCCAGGGCTCCAGTGCAATGTCGCGAGGCCACAGCTCGCGAACAACATGAGCGTGAAACCGCCGATGCGAACCAGCGTGTTCGCGCGCGTGCGGCCTTCTTCCTCTTCGCGATGCCGGAACATCACGAAGCAGGCGACCCCCAGCATGATCGGGAATAGATAGGCCGGCTTGCCGAACAGGAAGAACAGGATGTCCGACAACCACGCGCCGAATGGCCCGATGCTGTTGCCCACGGCATGACCGCCGCTACCGGTCGACATGAACGCCGCGTCTTCACGGTGATAACTCAACAACGCGAACAACATGACCAGCGCCACCGCGCCGATGGCGAGCACCGCGCTCTCGCGCAGGCCGCGCGAGACCGCCGCGGTGAAGCGCTTCTGCGGCTTGGTCCGATCGTAAGTGGTTTCTGCCATTTGCTCGCTATGTACCTGTTTGCGCTCGCGAATAGTAACTCAATCCGTCCGACGCATGAGCGCGGGGTACGTCACCTGCCGGCCTCGATGCTGATGCCCGTGACAGGCGCCGCAATGAACTCCACGCGCCCACCGGGGGCTTCAACTGACGGAGAATTCCGAAACGTATGCGAATACCGATAACTCGCACACTTGGCCGCGACGAGCGCCTTTCTTAAGATGTGACCGGCAGCGCGCCCTGCCTGCCACCGTATCCTGCCTCTCCAACTTGAAAGCAGCGCCACGCGCGCAATCTAAAGGCTTAAACGCCATCTGAATGGCCAAAATTATACATGAGCACTTCTCGTCACAGCCCTCTCGTCATCCTGGGATCCGGCCCTGCGGGCTACACCGCCGCCGTCTATGCCGCACGCGCCAACCGCAAACCCCTGCTGATCACCGGCGTGGAACAGGGCGGACAGCTCATGACCACCACGGAAGTGGACAACTGGCCGGGTGACGCGCACGGATTGCTCGGCCCGGCGCTCATGGAGCGCATGAAGTCTCATGCCGAACGGTTCAACACGGAAATCGTCAACGATCACATTCATACGGTCGATTTCTCCAAGCGCCCGTACACGCTGAGCGGCGACTACGGTAATTACACCTGCGACGCGTTGATCATCGCGACCGGCGCCTCCGCCAAGTATCTGGGTCTGCCGTCGGAGGAAAAGTTCCGCGGCAAGGGCGTGTCGGCCTGCGCCACATGCGACGGATTTTTTTACAAGGGCCACCGCGTCGCGGTCATCGGCGGGGGCAATACCGCAGTCGAAGAGGCGCTCTATCTATCGAATCTCGCGAGTCACGTGACCGTGGTGCATCGGCGCGACAAGTTCCGCGCCGAGAAGATCCTGCAGGACCGCCTGTTCGCGCTCGAGAAATCCGGCAAAGTGCGTATCGCCTGGAACCACACCGTGGATGAGATCGTCGGCGACGACAGCGGCGTGAACGGCGTCCGTATCAAACCCACGGAACACGGCGGCACGATCGAGAACATCGACGTGACCGGCACTTTCATCGCCATCGGGCACAGTCCCAATACCGGCGTCTTCGCCGGCCAGCTCGACATGCGTGACGGCTACATCACCATCAAGAGCGGCACCGACGGCGCCGCCACGGCGACCAGCGTGCCGGGGGTATTTGCCGCGGGGGACGTCGCCGATCACGTGTATCGTCAGGCCATCACTTCCGCTGGATCCGGATGCATGGCGGCTCTCGATGCGGACAAATATCTCGACCAGCATCACGGCCACTGACCAGCACGCTTGGGACGCGCTCGACGCCGGCGGCTCGCCCTTCCTGCGCCACGCGTTTCTTGCGCAGCTCGAGGCCACGCATTGCGTCGGTGGCAACACGGGCTGGCAGCCCGCGCCGATCACCTTGTACGACGAGCGCGGCCTGGCGGCAGCGGCACCCGCCTACGTCAAGGCGCACTCGTTCGGCGAGTTCGTGTTCGATTTCTCCTGGGCGCAGGCGTACGCACAGCATGGGCTCGCCTACTACCCCAAACTCGTCATCGGTGTGCCGTTCACGCCCGCCAGCGGCGCGCGGCTGCTGGTGCGCCCCGGCCTCGACCCCGCGCAGATGCGCGGCGCGTTGATCGCTGCCATTCGCGAGTACGCGGAGGCGAACGCCTTCTCTTCGATTCACGCCCTGTTCGTCGATGAGGCGGATCGCGCCGCATTCGCGGGCGATGGCTGGCTGGCCCGGCACGACGTGCAATTCCACTGGCACAACCAGCAGTACCGCGACTTCGACCACTACCTCGAAGGCTTCACGGCCGACAAGCGCAAGAAGGCCAAACGCGAGCGGCGCCGCGTGGCCGAAGACGGCATCGTGTTCGAAACCTTGTTAGGCACGCAGCTCGAACGCAAGGCCGTCGACGAAATCTACGACCTGCATCGCGACACCTTCCTGCGTCACGGCCATGAACCGTATCTCACGCGCGCATTCTTCCGGCAGCTGCCGGCGACGCTGGGCGACCGCTTCATGGTGAAACGCGCGCGCAGCGGCCAGGAGACCGTGGCTGCGGCGGTGTTCTTCTGGAGCCAGGAAGCGCTGTACGGCCGTTATTGGGGCGCGGCCGAGCAGCATCACAGCCTGCATTTCGAAACCTGCTACCACCAGGGCATCGATTTCTGCATCGAGCGCGGCATCGGCCGCTTCGAGCCCGGCACGCAAGGCGAACACAAGGTGAGCCGCGGCTTCGTTCCGGCCAACACCTGGTCGATGCACTGGATCGTGGATGCGCGATTTCGCGAGGCGATCGGCGACTACCTGCGGCGCGAAGGGGCGCACGTGGATCGCTACGCGCGGGAAATCGAGGCGCACGTGCCTTATCGGGACGCGCGGCGCGACGCGCGTTCGAAGTGAGCCGCGTCGACCCATGAACAAGAGCATCACCTGGCTCGCTCCGGACGGCGATCGCGAATGGTTTCCGCCCCTCGAGCAGGCGCTGGACGAACCTGAGGGCCTGCTCGCCGCGGGTGGCGACCTGTCGCCCGCCCGCCTGCTCGCGGCCTACCGGCGTGGCATTTTTCCGTGGTATTCGGCCGGCCAGCCGGTGTTGTGGTGGTCGCCCGATCCGCGCGAGGTGCTGGCGCCGGAAGAGTTTCGCTGTTCGCGCAGCCTCTCGAAAGCCATGCGAAATCGCGGCTTTGAAGTGACATTCGATCGCGACTTCGGAGGCGTCGTCAGTGCCTGTGCCCAGACGCGCGAACACTCCTCGGGCACCTGGATAACGCCGGAGATGCACGCGGCTTATGAGGAACTGCATCGCACCGGCCGCGCCCACAGCGTGGAAGTGCGACTCGGCGACCGGCTGGTGGGCGGCCTGTACGGCGTGCTGATGGGCCGCGTGTTCTTCGGCGAATCCATGTTCAGCCGCGAACGCGATGCCTCCAAAGTGGCCCTTGCGCACCTGGTGGAACGGGCAATCGTGGCGAAACTCCAACTGATCGATTGCCAGCTACCTACAGCGCATTTGCGCTCGCTCGGCAGCAAACCGATGAGCCGCGGCGAATTCAGTGCGCTGGTTGCCAGGGAGACGGCCGGCACCGACGTATCCCTGTTTTCGGGTTCCTGAAAAGCACTCGCCAATGGCGCTTTTCTGGCAGAATTCGCGGCCTTCGCGGGTGCCACCAGGTTACGGATGTCGAAAGAAGATGCGATTCAGATGGAAGGTGAAGTCGTCGAGACTTTGCCTAACACCACTTTCCGGGTGAAGTTGAAGACCGGTCACGTCGTGACGGCCCATATCTCCGGAAAAATGCGCAAGAACTACATCCGCATCCTGACCGGCGACCAGGTCACCGTGGAGATGACTCCGTACGACCTGTCGAAGGGCCGCATCGTCTACCGCGGCAGATAAGCCGCCCGTCCCACCTTGGGTACTTCGCGGCGCAGCCAGGCGGAATACCAGCGACGCATGCATGCGGTGATCGAATACATCGATCGCCACCTGGACCAGAACCTCGATCTCGCCACGCTCGCCGGCGTCGCCCATTTCTCCGATTTTCATTTCCATCGGCTGTTTCGCGCGTTGACGGGCGAGGCGCTCGGCGACTACCTGCGCCGCAGGCGCCTCGAGATGGCGGCGGTCCGCCTGCGCGCCCAACCGGCCGTACCCGTGCTCGAGATCGCGCTCGCGGTGGGTTTTGGATCCGCCGAGGCGTTCGCGCGCGCCTTCCGCGCGCGCTTCGACAGTACGCCGACGGAGTGGCGAAACAGCAAGCACGATCAGATGGCGCGCAAGGCGGGACAGGCTCCGCGCTTCACGCGCACACAGAATGGCCGCACCTCGAAACAGGAGCCCGCCATGAAAGTGAAACTCGTCGATCGTGAACCGGTGCAGGTCGCCTACCTGCGTCACACCGGGGCGTACGGCCCGCCCCTGAGCCAGTTCTGGATGCAGACCGTCGCGCCGTGGATGGCGACTAACAATCTTTTCGGCCGTGACCGCTTCGGCGTGAGCCTCGACGATCCGAGCGTGACAAAGCCGGCGCTGTGTCGCTATGACGCCTGTGTCGAGAGCCGTGAGGGCGAGGTGCTCAGCGGGAACCCGCAGCACAAGATCATTCCGGGCGGGAAGTACGCTGCGCTGGCGTTCGAAGGAACGGGCGCGCAGATCGGCGCGGCCTGGGATGCGCTGTTACGCGACTGGTTGCCGATGAGCGGACTGCAGCTCGATGCGCGGCCGTTCTTCGAGTACTACGCGGTCGACGGGCGTTACGACGAAAAGACCGGCGCTTTCAGTTGCGACATCTGCGTCCCGGTGGCGCCTCTGTAGCGACACCGGGATCCAGCGCCATCGCCTACTGCAACGTCGCCGGCAGCGCCGGCGTTTCCGTCGGCAAGGTCTCGAGCTTGAGCTCCTTGCCGTCGCTGCTCACGCCGATCCTGACGTGCCCACCGTCAGCGAGTTTCCCGAACAGCAGCTCCTCGGCGAGCGGCCGCTTGATCTGCTCCTGCATGAGCCGCGCCATCGGGCGCGCGCCCATCTTCGGGTCGTAGCCCTTTTCGGCCAGCCACCGGCGCGCGGCGTCGTCGAGCGCGATCGACACGCCCTTCTTCTCGAGCTGCGCCTCGATCTCGAGCAGCAACTTGTCGACCACCCGCTCGATGACCGGCATGTCGAGCGGTGCGAACTGCACGATCGCGTCGATGCGGTTGCGGAATTCGGGAGAGAACAGCCGCTTGATGGCTTCCGAACCGTCACTGGTGTTGTCCGACTGGACGAAGCCGATGGACGCACGATTCATCTCGAACGCGCCGGCGTTCGTGGTCATGACAATGATCACGTGGCGGAAGTCGGCCTTGCGGCCGTTGTTGTCCGTGAGCGTGCCATGGTCCATGACCTGCAGCAGCAGGTTGAATACCTCGGGATGCGCCTTTTCGACTTCGTCGAGCAGCAGCACACAATGCGGATGTTTGGCGATGGCTTCGGTCAGCAGACCGCCCTGGTCGAACCCGACATAGCCCGGCGGCGCGCCGATCAGACGCGACACGGTGTGCCGCTCCATGTATTCGGACATGTCGAAACGGATGAACTCGATGCCCATGGCGATGGCGAGCTGGCGGGTGACTTCGGTCTTGCCGACACCCGTAGGACCTGCGAACAGGAAGCTGCCGACCGGCTTGCGCTGATCCCCCAGACCCGAGCGCGCCATCTTGATGGCGGCGGCGAGCGAGTCGATCGCCCTGTCCTGCCCGTAGATCACGAGCTTGAGATTGCGCTCGAGATTGCGCAGGACTTCTTTATCGGTGCTAGAGACGCTCTTGGCTGGAATGCGGGCCATGCGTGCGACCACGTCTTCGATGTGGCGCACCTCGACCTGCGGCTCGCGTTCGTTGACCGGCTTCAGGCGCAGACGCGCACCGGCCTCGTCGACGACATCGATCGCCTTGTCGGGCATGTGTCGTTCATTGATGTGACGCGCGGCGAGCTCCGCGGCCGCGCGGATTGCGTCGACGGAATACGTGATGCCGTGGTGCTGTTCGAAGCGCGGCTTGAGGCCCATGAGGATATCGACGGTTTCGCTCACCGACGGCTCGACGACGTCGATCTTCTGGAAGCGGCGCGCGAGCGCGTGGTCCTTCTCGAAGATGCCGCGGTATTCCTGGTACGTGGTCGACCCGATGCAGCGCAGCTCGCCGTTGGTCAGCACCGGCTTGATGAGGTTCGAGGCGTCCATGACACCGCCCGAAGCGGCTCCCGCGCCGATCACGGTGTGGATCTCGTCGATGAAGAGGATCGCGCCGGGCTGCTTCTTCAACTCCGCGATCACGCTCTTGAGGCGCTTCTCGAAGTCGCCGCGATACTTGGTGCCTGCAATCAGCGAGCCCATGTCGAGCGAGTAGATAGTGCAATCGGACAACACGTCGGGCACCTTGCCCTCGACGATCAGGCGCGCGAGGCCCTCGGCAATGGCCGTCTTGCCGACGCCGGCTTCGCCGACGTACAGCGGATTGTTCTTGCGGCGCCGGCACAGGATTTCGATCGTGCGCTCGACTTCGAGCGCCCGCCCGATCAGAGGATCGATCTTGCCGTCCTGCGCGAGCTGGTTGAGGTTGCTGGTGTACTTGTCGAGCGCGCTGCCGCCTTCACCCTCGCCGCGGTCCGACTCCGCGCCGGCCTCTTCCTTGGCGGTTTTCTCCTCGGCGATCTTCGAGAGGCCGTGAGAGACGAAATTGACGACGTCCAGGCGCGTGACTTCCGAGCGGTTCAGCAGGTGCACGGCGTGGCTCTGCTTTTCGCTGAAGATGGCGATCAGGACATTGGCGACGCCGACTTCTTTCTTGCCCGAGGACTGGACGTGAAACACCGCGCGCTGCAGGACGCGCTGGAACCCCAGCGTCGGCTGGACTTCGCGGTCTTCATCGTTGGCCAGGCGCGGGGTCGTGCGGTCGAGGTGTTCGTTGAGCGAATCCTTGAGTTTGGCGAGATCGGCGCCGCAGGCGCGCAGGATCTCGCGCACTTTCGGGGTCTCGAGGATGGACAGCAGCAGATGCTCGACCGTCAGGAATTCATGACGGGCATCGCGCGCCTTGGCAAAGGCGTCGTTAAGACAGAATTCGAGCTCTTGCGATAACACCTATGCCACCTCTCGACCGTTAGATCACCTGCGAATCTTCGAATCACGCCTCTTCGAGCGTGCACATCAGAGGATGATGATGGTCACGGGCATAAGAGGTAACAAGGGCGACTTTGGTTTCTGCTATCTCATATGTGAACACACCGCAGATGCCCTTGCCCTGGGTATGTACTTCCAGCATGACGCGTGTCGCAGTCGACCGGTCCATGCGGAAGAACTTTTCGAGCACGTCGACGACGAACTCCATCGGGGTGTAATCGTCGTTGAGCAGAACGACCTGATATAAGGGCGGCTGCTTCGTCTTGGGCTCGGCTTCTTCGACGGCGAGACCCGCGCCGCCATGATCGGGGCGTTCGGTTTCGGAACTGGGCATTGGCGACCTTTATAGGGGTCGTCGATTGGCAACACAAGAGCGCAGGGCGCACTGCCTTCAGCCCATGACAAAACAAGCGCTTGAGGGTGCTGAGGAGCGAAACGTATCATCATGGAAATGACGGCGAACATCTGGACTTCGAGCGGCGGTGGCGGGGGCGACTGGCGCTCCACGCTATTGACGCGCGCACCCCAGGTCGTGACATTCATTCTCGCGCTGGGCCTTGCAGCCCAATTGGCGCTCATCGTAGTCGGTCTGGGCAGCCGCGGCCGTCAGACTGCGCCGCCACCCCTCGCCGCCCAGCCCTCCATGGCGCCGCTCGATATTGGCGCTCTCGTCAACGCCCATCTATTTGGCGATGCGGTCGCGCAGGCGAACAGCGGCGATGCCGCCAACGCACCGCCGTCCAGCATGCCGCTGGTCCTGGCCGGACTCATGGCGACCGCCGATCCCAAGGAAGGCATGGCGATCATCGGGGAGAGCGCGGCCACCGCGAAAGTGGTTTCCGTCGGTCAGCAGGTACCCGGCGGTGCGCAGCTTCACTCGGTCTACAACGATCGCGCCATCATCGAGCGCAACGGCGCACTCGAATCCGTGTTCCTGCCGCGCAATGCCGCCGTCTCCTCGGGCGCTCCGCCGCCCCCGGTGGCCGCCAACACGGGCAACGACGCGATGATGGATCGCATGCGCAAGCTGGTCAGCGATGACCCCGGCGTCATCGGCCAGGTGCTGCGTCCGCAGCCGGTCTTCGCCGGTGGCAAGATGCGCGGCTTCCGCGTCTACCCGGGCGCCAACCGCCAGGCGTTCGCGCGGCTTGGACTTCGTGCTGGCGATCTGGTGACCGCGATCAACGGCACGCCGCTCGATGACAAGGACCGCGCGCAGGAAATCTTCGGCACTCTCAATTCCTCCACCGACGCACGCGTGACGGTGACCCGCAATGGCCGACAGCAGGAACTCGTGCTCAACGTCGCGCAGATTTCCGCCGAAGCCGAACAGATAGGCACGAGTGACAATGGCATGGTCCCCATGGATCAGCCGTCGCCCGAAAACGGAAACCAATAACTAGAATATGAATCACCAGTCACGACCCAAGTCTTCCTTCCGCGTCGCCGCGATCCTGGCCATGGTCGCTTTCGCCGCGGCCGGCATCGTGGGAGCCCAGGGCAACGGCAATACCAACGGGCAACGCATTACGCCTAACTTCAAGGATGCGGAGATCGGCCAGGTCATCGAGGCCGTCGCCGCGGCCACCGGCAAAACTATCATCCCGGACCCGCGCGTACGCGCGCAGGTGACGATGCTGTCGCAGACGGCGATGACGCCCGATGCGTTCTACGAAGCTTTCCTCGCGCTTTTGTCGGTACACCAGTTCGTGGCGGTGGAATCGGGCGGCATCATCAAGATCGTGCCGGACGCCAATGCGCGCCAGATGCCGAACATCGACCTGCCGGACCGCGTGAAATCAGGCTCGGACGAACTGATCACACAGGTCATCGCGGTCGAGAACGTGAACGCCGCGCAGCTCGTGCCGGTACTGCGGCCGCTGATGCCGCAGGCCGCGCACATGGCCGCCTACCCCAATGGCAACATCCTCATTCTCTCGGACCGCGCCAGCAACGTGAGCCGCGTGATGCGCATCATCAAGCGCATCGACCAGCAGGGTGACAACGACGTCGACATCATCGCCCTGCAACACGCGTCGGCCAGCGAAGTGGTCCGCGTGGTCAATACCTTTTTCTCGCAGCAGGCTGGGCAGGAAGGCGGCGGCGGCGGTTCTCCGAGCCGCGTGATCGCCGACGATCGTTCGAACAGCGTGCTCATCGGCGGCGACAAGTCCGCGCGCCTGCGCATCAAGGCGCTGGTCGCACATCTCGACACGCCGCTCGACAACGGCGGCGACACCCAGGTGCGTTATCTGCAGTTCGCCGACGCCGAGAAGATCGCCACCAAGCTCAAGGAGCAGATCACGGCGACGGTTGCGATCACCGGCGGCGCCCCGGCCGGCGGCGCGGGTGGCGGCGGTGTGTCGGCCAGCGCCGATCGTTCCACGACGATCTGGGCGGAACCCGAAACCAACGCGCTGGTGATCACGGCACCTTCCAAGGTGATGCGCTCGCTGATGTCGGTTGTCGACAAGCTGGACATCCGCCGTGCCCAGGTGCTGGTCGAGGCCATCATCGTCGACGTCAGCGTGAAGAAAAATGCCGAGCTCGGCGTGAACTGGGCCGTCTGGTCGGAAGACAACGACACGCGCATTCCGATCGGCTCCTTCATTCAGCCCGTCGGCCAGGTCAACCTGCTGCAGCTCGCGGCCGGAATCGACAATCCTGCCAACGCGCCGGCGGCGCTTCAGACCGGTTCGACCTTCGGCATCGGCCGCATCGCGGCGGGCGGCGTCAACTTCGCGGCCATGCTGCGCGCCATCCAGGGCGATTCCACCACCAATGTCATCGCGACACCGTCGGCGGTGACCATGGACAACCAGGAAGCACAGCTCAAGGTCGCGCAGGAAGTGCCGTTCATCACCGGCTCGTATGCAAGCACCGGCAACAATGGCGGCGGCGGCAACGACATCAATCCGTTCACCACGGTGCAGCGCCAGGAAGTCGGCACGATTCTCAAGATCACGCCGCAGGTCAATGAAGGCGGCGCGCTGGTGCAGCTCAAGATCGAGCTGGAAAGCTCCGAGCTCGCCGGCACCTCGGGCGACGCGAATAGTTTGATCACCAACAAACGCACGGTGAACACCAACGTCCTCATCGAGGACGGCGGCATCGTGGTGCTCGGCGGCCTGATCCGCGACAGCGCCAATCGCGGCGAACAACGCGTGCCGTATCTCGGCCGCATTCCGATTCTCGGCGAGTTGTTCAAGACGCGCAGCCGCCAGCGCGACAAGACCAACCTCATGGTGTTCATCCGCCCGAAGATCCTGCGCGACGGCATCGCGACGGCAATCGCCACCGATGCGAAATACAACTTCATCCGCGACATGCAGCAGAAGGCCGGCAGCAACCCGGGCGAGATCCTGCCGTTGATTCCTTTCAACAAGGATCCGACGCTGCCCGTCCTGCCGCCGCCGCCGTTGCCGCCGCCGAACAACGCGCCGGTGGGACCGGACGGCGCACCGCAGACTTCCGCTCCGCCACCCGGCTCGGCGGTCGTGCCCGCTCAGAAACCATGAGCTCTTCCTCTTTATGAACGCCGGCGTCGCGCCCGAGATCGCCCGCCCGCAACGCGTCGGTTTCGCCTTTGCCAAGCGTCATGGAGTACTCGTGCGCCGTGTGCATGAAGGCGTCGCCGAGTGTGTGTACCGGCACGACGCCGCGCCGTTGGCCGTCGCCGAGGTGCGCCGCTACATGGGCGTGCCGGTCAAGCTGGAGAAAGTCGAAGACGAGTACTTCGATTCGCTGCTTCGCCAGGCCTATGAAGCCGGCAACGATGCGATGCAGGCCGCCGAAGGCGTCGAGGAATCCACCGATCTCGCACATCTTGCGCAGGATCTGCCCGAACAGGCCGACCTGCTCGAAAGCGAAGACGACGCGCCGATCATCCGGCTGATCAACGCGGTGCTCACGCAGGCGGTCAAGGAAAACGCCTCCGACATCCATGTCGAGCCATTCGAGAACCGGCTGGTGGTGCGCTTCCGCGTCGACGGTGTGTTACGGGAGGTGCTGCAAAGCCGGCGCGCCGTGGCGCCGCTGGTCGTCTCGCGCATCAAGGTCATGTCGAAACTCGACATCGCCGAGAAACGCCTGCCGCAGGACGGCCGCATCAGCCTCAGGATCGCCGGGCGTTCGGTCGACGTACGCGTGTCGACGTTGCCGTCGGGCCACGGCGAACGCGTGGTGATGCGTATCCTCGACAAACAGGCCGGACGGCTGCATCTCTCGGCGCTCGGCATGGATCCGAAAACCGAAGCGCGCATCGGCGAGCTGTTCCGCAAGCCGCACGGCATCATTCTCGTCACCGGCCCCACCGGCTCCGGCAAGACCACGACGTTGTACGCGGGCCTCGAGCACCTCAACGACAACACCCAGAACATCATGACGGTCGAGGATCCGATCGAGTACTACATCGACGGCATCGGCCAGACGCAGGTCAACACCAAGGTCGAGATGACGTTCGCGCGCGGCCTGCGCGCCATCCTGCGCCAGGATCCGGACGTGGTCATGGTCGGCGAAATCCGCGACCTCGAGACCGCGCAAATCGCGGTGCAGGCATCGCTCACCGGTCACCTGGTGTTATCCACCCTGCACACCAATACCGCGGTGGGCGCCGTCACGCGCCTGCGCGACATGGGCATCGAGCCGTTCCTGCTTTCCTCGAGTCTCATTGGCGTGGTCGCGCAGCGCCTGGTGCGCACGCTCAACCCGGACAACCGCGCGGCGTTCGAGGCGGGCGACTACGAACGTCGCCTGCTCGGGCTCGGGCCCGACGATCCCTCCCCCACGCTGTACAGGCCCGGCGCCGGCGGCAGCGGCTTCCGTGGCAGGACGGGCATCTACGAACTGGTCATCGTCGACGACCAGATGCGCACCATGATTCACGACGAGGCCGCCGAACACGAGCTCGAGCGCTATGCGCGCACCATGACGCCGTCGATCCGCGACGACGGCCTCGACCGCGTGCTGCGCGGCGAAACCACGATCGAAGAAGTCCTGCGCGTCACGCGCGAGGACTGACGCCGCGAGCCTTCGATGGGTGCCTTCGAATACACGGCTCTCGATACCGCCGGCCGCGAACAGAACGGGGTCGTCGAAGGCGACACCGTCAAACATGTCCGGCAGTTGCTGCGCGAGCGCCAGCTGCTGCCGGTCACCGTCGCGGAAGTCAAACACGGCGAGGAAAAGCGGCAGCGAACATTCGGACTGCGGCGCGGGATCTCCGCCGGCGATCTGTCGCTGCTGACCCGCCAGCTCGCCACCCTGGTCAAGGCCGGCCTGCCGCTCGAAGAGGCGTTGCTCGCCGTCTCGCAGCAGTCCGAGAAACCGCGCGTACAGAGCATCATGCTCGGCGTGCGCGGCAAGGTGATGGAAGGCCACACGCTGGCCGAAGGCTTCGGCGAGTTTCCGAAGGTCTTCCCGGAAATCTACCGCTCCACCGTGTCCGCCGGCGAAAGCTCGGGCCGCCTGGACGGCGTGCTCGAACGCCTGGCCGACTACACCGAGAACCGCGAAGTCACGCGGCAGAAGGTACTGGGTGCACTGCTGTACCCCATCGTGTTGTCGATCATCTGCCTCGGGATCGTGACCGGCATGATGGTGTACGTCGTTCCCAAGGTCATCGAGGTGTTCGAATCCAGCAAGGGCACGTTGCCGTTCGCCACGCGGGTACTGATCTTCGTCAGCGACTTCCTGCGCAATTTCGGGTTGTACCTGGTCATCGCCATCGTCGCCGCGGGCTTCGCGTTCGTTTACTGGCTCAAGAACCCCGACAATCGCCGCCACTGGCACCGCTTGCTGCTGCGGCTGCCACTGTTCGGCCGGCTGCTGCGCGGCTTCAATACCGCCCGCTTCACGCGCACCTTCAGCATCCTGACCGCCAGTGCCGTGCCGGTGCTCGAAGCCATGCGGATCGCCGGCGAAGTCGTGACCAATCTACCCATGCGCGACGCCGTGGCCGCGGCGGCCGCGCGGGTGCGGGAAGGCGCCCCCATCGGGCGGTCGCTCGCTTCGAGCAAACTGTTCCCGCCCATGACGGTACACCTCATTTCTTCGGGTGAATCGAGCGGCGAACTCGACAACATGCTGGACCGTGCCGCGACCAATCAGGAACGCGAGCTCGATGCGATGATGGGCGCCCTGGTGGGATTGCTCGGGCCCCTGCTCATCGTCGCGATGGGCATGTTCGTGATGGGCATCGTTTTTGCAATGCTCATGCCGATCTTCCAGATGAACAATTTCATTCGCTGAACCTTCACTGATTCTCATTTTGGGCATTGCATGACGGCGGCTCCCGTTTTATAACGCGCGCATCTGGGGTCGCGCCGTCAGTTATGAACGAGAAGCCCGAGTCAGAAGAATTCGATGAGGACGAGGAAGAAGTCGCCTTCGAAGCCACCAGCGAAGTCGATTTCGATCGTCTGGCGAAAGACCTGGACGCCGCGAAGAAGCGTGGCCAGAAGCAAGGCGATCCAGCCTGGCGCAAGCTCGAACGCCGCGTCGAGGACAAACACACCGCGGAGCTGACTAGCGACTTCGATGATTACAACATCGATGACGACAGCACGGCGGTTCGCAATATGAATGGGTCGAAGAGCTGAGGGTTTCAGTACCCCGCGAGCGGGTGGCGAGGTTGAATGCTTCGCTGGCGCTCAAGGGAGCGCGCCCTTCGGGTGCCCGAAACCCGGGCTACGAAAAGCTACATTTTCCGAATTGGGGCGCTGAAGGGCACTAGTGGCTTTTCGCTTTACGCCCGGGTTTCGGCGCGCTCCATTCGCGCCAGCGAAGCAGTCAACCTCACCACCCGCTCGCACGTCGCGGTACTCCCTCCGCACTTCTCCGCCTCGCGACGCTCATCGCCGTGCCAAGTGGCTAAGAACGTGCGACCTCGCGAATGCGCCCGGTAGTTGGCTCCGGGGGCCACAAGCGAGTGAGTGGATGACAGTTCTTTTGAACGCGGCGAAAACTCCGGCCCGGCAAGACGAACTTGCAGAGCGGATCTTGGGCGCGCTTCGCGCAGCCTCGTCAGCGCGAATGGAGCGCGCCGAAAGCCGGGCGTAAAGCGAAAAGCCGCTGGTGCACATCCGCGCAACCATTTTTGAAGATGTAGCTTTTCGTAGCCCGGCTTTCGGGAACCCGAAGGGCGCGCTCCCTTGAGCGCTGACGAGGCTGCGCGAAGCGCGCCTCTTGATCCTCTCTCCAACTTCTTCTTGCCTTACCTGAAATCTCGCGAATACGTCACCAGCTCTCCCAGCATCGCCGTGCGATCCACGAGTTTCGCCGCCACCACATGGGTCACGAGCCCCTCTTTCTGCAGCATCCCGTGCACCTCGAGCAGCCGCGAGCCATTGGCGATGCGGCGAGCCCGCTCCCATACGCGCTCCCACACGATGAGATTGATGTGCCCGGTTTCGTCCTCGAGCGTGATGAACATGACGCCACTGGCGCTCTGCGGGCGCTGGCGCGCCGTGACGATGCCCGCCACGCGCACCACGCGGCCATGCGGCAACTCGCGCAGATCGGCGGAGGTGACGATATACGCGGCGGTCAATTGCTCACGCAGCAGAGCCAGCGGATGACGCCCGAGCGTGAGGCCGGCCGAACGATAGTCGGCCGCGATGTTCTGTCCCTCGGTGGGTGGTGCGAGCAGCGGCGTGCCTTCCGGCCGCAGTGGCACGGGTGCGAGCGGCAGCCCCTGCTCGTTGCCGGCCACCTGCCAGAACGTCAGATGACGATTGCCGGCGAGCTCGCGCAGCGTGCCGGCATCGGCCAGCGCTTCGAGCTCGCGGCGTTCGAGAACGGCGCGCAGCGTGAGGTCCTGCACGCTCGCGAACGCGGCGGACGCCCGCGCGCTGCAGATACGTCCGGCGGACTCCTCGCTCAAACCCTTGACCATGCGCAACCCGAGCCGCAGCGCCGGCTCATCGTCGGCGCGGCGCTCGAGCGTGCAATCCCAATGGCTGGCGCAGACGCTGATGGGCCGCACTTCGACCCCGTGATCGCGCGCGTCGCGCACCAGCTGCGCGGGCGCGTAGAAACCCATGGGCTGGCTGTTGATCAACGCGCAGGTGAAGGCCGCAGGCTCGTGACACTTGAGCCATGCCGAGCTGTACACCAGCAGCGCGAAACTCGCCGCGTGCGATTCGGGGAACCCGTATTCGCCGAAGCCCTGGATCTGGCTGAAGATCCGGCGCGCGAAGGACTCGTCGTAATTGCGCGCGCGCATGCCTTCGATGAGGCGCTGCTCGAAATGGCCGAGACCGCCACGCCGCTTCCACGCGGCCATGCTGCGGCGCAGTTCGTCGGCCTGGCCGGGCGTGAAGCCCGCGGCCACGATCGCCAGCTGCATGACCTGCTCCTGGAAGATAGGCACGCCCAGCGTGCGTTCCAGCACACTCTTCACCTCGTCGCTCGGATACGTGGGCTCCTCGAGCTTCTGCCGCCGGCGTAGATAGGGGTGCACCATGCCGCCCTGGATGGGCCCGGGCCGCACGATGGCGACTTCGATCACGAGGTCGTAGAACTTCTCGGGCTTCAGCCGCGGCAACATCGACATCTGCGCGCGCGATTCGACCTGGAACACGCCGATGGTGTCGGCGCGCGAGATCATCTCGTAGACGCGCGGGTCTTCCTTGGGAACGTCGGCGAGCGCGAAGGACTTGCCGCGGAAATCGCGCACGAGATCGAGCCCGCGCCGCAACGCCGACAACATGCCGAGCCCCAGCACGTCGACCTTGAGCAGGCCGAGATCGTCGAGATCGTCCTTGTCCCATTCGATGACGGTGCGATCCGCCATGGCCGCGTTTTCGATGGGCACGAGTTCTTCCAGCGGCCCCTGCGAAATGACGAAGCCGCCGACGTGTTGCGACAGGTGTCGTGGAAAGCCCAGCAACTGCCCGGCGAGATACAGGAGCCGTTTCACCTGCGGGTTGTCGGGCTCGAAGCCGGCCTCGCGCACGCGTGCCTCGTCGACCGCGTGGTCCCACCACTGCATCGCGCCCGACAATCGTTCCGCCTGCACCGCATCGAGCCCGATCACCTTGGCCATGTCGCGCAGCGCGCTGCGCGGGCGGTAGCTGATGACGGTGGCGGTCAACGCGGTGCGGTCGCGGCCGTACTTGCGGTAGATGTACTGGATGATTTCTTCGCGGCGGTCGTGTTCGAAATCGATGTCGATGTCGGGCGGTTCGTTACGCTCGCGCGAGATGAAGCGCTCCATGAGCAACTGGCCGCGGGAAGGGTCGACCTCCGTGACGCCGAGCGAATAACACACCACGGAATTCGCGGCCGAGCCGCGTCCCTGGCAGAGGATGTGGACCCGGCGCGCCTCTTTCACGATGTCGTGCACGGTGAGGAAATAGGATTCGTACTTGAGGTCCGCGATGAGCTCGAGCTCGTGGTCGATCTTCGTGTGCATATCCGGCGGAATACCCTGCGGCCAGCGTTTGCGCGCTCCTTCCTCTGTGAGCTTGCGCAGATGTGAAGCCGCGGTTTCGCCCGTGGGCACCAGCTCGCGCGGATATTCGTAGCGCAGCTCGTCGAGCGAGAAACTGGCGAGCGCGGCGATTTTCAGCGTCTCGGCCAGCAATTCCGCTGGATAGAGCCGCGCGAGCCGCGCCCGCTCGCGCAGGTGGCGTTCGCCATTGGGATGCAGGCGCTCGCCGGCCTCGCGCAACGTGATGCCGTGACGCACGGCCGTGAGCGCATCCTGCAGCGGGCGCCGTTCACGTACGTGCATGTGCACGTCGCCGGCGGCGGTCAGCGGCAAACCATGCGCGGCGCTCAAAGCCCTGCAGGTGGCGAGCCGTTCGCGATCGCGGCCGTCGCGCAGCAGCTCCACCGCGATCCAGGCGCGGCCCGCGAAGGTTTGGGCCAGCCATTCGCCCTGCCCGCCTGTCTCGGGATCGAGCGTGGGCAACCAGAGCGCCACCACCGCCGCCTCGCCTAACAACTCCGCGGCATCCGCGCGCGTGAGCGCGTAGCTGCCTTTCGGCGCCGCGCGCCGGCCGCGCGTGATGAAACGCGACAAACGCGCGTAACCGGCCCGGCTGAGCGCCAGCGCCACGAAGCGCAGCCCGCATTCGAGCCGGAACTCCGCGCCGATGATGAGTTTGATGCCGCCGCCGATCTTCTTGACGGCGGTGTGCGCGCGCACCACGCCGGCGAACGAACATTCGTCGGTGATGGCGAGCGCGGTGTAGCCGAGTTCCCGGGCCTGAACCACCAGTTCTTCTGCCTGGGAAGCCCCGCGCAGAAAAGTGAAGTTGCTCAGGCAATGCAGCTCGGCGTACCCGGGCACGGCGGCGCTCATCCGAACAGTCCCTGCAGGAACCACCTCCGCGCGCCCGCGCACTCGCGGTAGATCCACAGCCGCGCGCCGCCCGCATCGCTCGCGACGTAGTAATCGCGCTGGACGTCGGCGCCATCCCACCAGCCGCTTTCGATGCGTTCGGGACCCGCTAACAACTCGAGCGGCCCGTTGCGCCGCGGCCGGCCGCGCTGCGCTTCGAGTGGTTGTGGCGCATGCAGCAGCCACAGCGGCCGGCGCGGCGCCGAAAAGGGGACAGATCTATTTTTGGAAAAGGGGACAGATCTATTTATTGAAGACAGCGTTGGGGAATCACCTCGCACCTCGTCAATAAATAGATCTGTCCCCTTTTCCAAAAATAGATCTGTCCCCTTTTCGGCGCGCCAGGCGTTCTCGGGACGATGGTCGGAGACGCGCGCGAGGCCATACACCGCCGCCGCGCCGAGCCTGGCGCGCAGATGCTCGATGAGCTGCGGCATTTCGCCCGCCGGGGCGTGCCCGCGCTCACCGGGCGACCACAGCGGTTTGCTGGTCAAGGCGTGTTCGATGAGTGCGCCGCTGCGCAAATCGCAACGGCGTATCGGCTCCGGCAATGCGAGCGTGGCGAGACGCTCGCGCAGCAATGCGAGCAATCGCGCGGCATTGGCCTCGGGTGCCGCGAGCCGCAGCACGCAACGCGTCGGCGCGGCGCGGTAATGATGGAAGCGGCACAACAACGCGGTGATGCCGCGCTGGCGCTCGCGCAGGAATTGCTCGAGCTCGCCTAACAAGGGCGACAGCGCCTGCAGGATGCGCTCCTGATCGGTGATCTCGTGATCGAAATCGCGCCGCCCGCGATAACGCTCGCGCGGCACGAGCCGGCGGCGCGGATCGGCGCGCCGCCCGAGCAGGCGGTCGAGGTCGGCCAGCAGCGCCACGCCGAAACGTTTGGCGAAGCCGGCGCGCGGCAGGCGCATCAGTTCACCGAGCGTGCGCACTCCCATCGCGGCGAGGCGCGCGTTTTGCTCCGCGGGCCAGCGCAGCGTGGTGAGTGGCAGTGGTTTGAGCCGCGCGGGCAACACGTTCACATCGGTGATGAAGCAACGGGCGCCCGCGCGTGCCGCGGCCAGCGCCGCCAACGCGGTCGGCGCCAGCGTGAAGTGCGGCTGCATTTTCGCCAGCACCGGATCGGCACGGCAGGCGTCGCGCAACTGGCGGCACAGCGCGCGCACCCCTCCGAACAGCGCGATGCTGGATCTGATCTCGAGCAGCAGGCCGTCCGGCGCCTCGATGGACACCTGCGGCGTGAAGGCGGCCGCCAGCCCCGCGAGCCGCTGCAGCAGCGCGAGTTCGAGCGCCGCGTCGCGCGGGCGCGGCTCGATGCGCGGCGCCGCGGCCAGCGCCGCGCCCAGGGTCATGCCGATACGCACGCCAGCGGCCTGTGCGTGGGCATCGGCGTCGATGATGCGTTGGTGGTGATCTTCGGGGTCGACCACCACCAGCGGCGCGGTGTGCGCGTCTTTGGAACCGGCGCGCAAAGCGAGCAGCGGCAACTGCGCCACATGCACGGCAATCCACAATTCGCGCGACTCGAGCGCGAGCGCCGCCTGATCGGAAGGCCCGGGCCCCGAAGGCGGAGGCGCCGCCGGCCGCACTCGTACAACGGACGGCGTGCGCCTCGGCTTGGGCTCCGGAAAAACTAATCGATACGCGCGGGGATGCATGCGGCCGCGTTCACGCCGCCGCCGCGGACCATTCCAGAACAATGGGCTCGCGGCTGCCGCCGCGGCTCTTGAGCAGGGTCACGCGCGCGCCGTGGGTGCCGTCGATCGCCGGATCGAGCAGCACCCGCAACATGGCAGGCGAAGCCTCGTGGGCGTACCGCTGGCTGCGAAACAAAACGCCGAGCGCACGACCCTGCTCGGCCGCGAGCTGCAGCCGGCGCACCGCACGTGGACTGGCGCGTGGCAGCCAGGCCAGTGCCATCTCGCAGGCACCCGAACGCAGCGCCTGCTCGTGCGCCCACAACGGCGTGGGCGTGCGCACGATGAGCATGCGGTTGAGCGCCACGCCCTGCGCTTCGAGCGCCGGCGCGAAAGGCTCGTGGGGCGGCGATACCCAGGTGCACCAGCGCGCAGGGGTTGCCCGCGACAGGGCCGCTAGCACCGGCAGCAGTAGATAGAGCTCGCCGACGCCGGGTTGCGGCGTGAGTATTTCTACGAGGCCATGGCGCGGCCAGCCACCGCCGGGCAACCCCGCATCGAGCGCCGCGAAACCGGTGGGCAAGGTTTCCGTCGCCGCGCGGCTCCGCCCGCGCCACACCGACGGGTGGGCGAGCAACTCCGAAAGTTGTTGATCGGTCGCTGACATGGATGAAGGGCTGCTTGCACCGGGTTTATATGAAGGAATAATCGAATTCGTAGAAATGTTTTTTATCAACGATGTTGATCTTCAAGGTGCCGGCAATACCCGCGAGGCCGCCGGTACCGGAATCGGGCACCACCGTGATCGACAAACCGGGCGCACCGCGATTCATCGTGCCCGAGTGCTGCAACACGAAGCCGCCCGCACGCCCCTCGAGCGTGCCCGTGACCTGGTCGATGGCCACGTAACCCGCGGAGCCCGGCGTCGCGGTGCCAGCGGACAACATCTGCCCGCGCGCCTCCGCGACCAGATCGCCGCTGAATTTCTTGATGAGCAGAAAACGCCCGAACATCACATCGACCGAGACTTCCGCATTCGACAGCGGCTGCACCGTGACTTCGAAACTGCCTTTAGCTGTTTTCATGGGGCAAACTGAAATTCGGGTTTTCGATGATGCCGAGCACATTGCCGAAAGGATCGAGCACGTCGGCCACGCGAATCCCCTCGCCGACATCCTGGATATCCGTACATGGCTCGGCGCCGAGCTCGAGCAGCCGCGCGTGCGCGGCCACGATGTCTTTCACGCCCCAGTAGCAACCGACCGAAGACTGCGCCGCATCCGGCGAGAGGCCCAGCTCATAACCACCCACGTTGAAGCCCACGTAGAACGGCTGATCGAAGTACGGCGGAAAGCCCAGGAATTTCATGTACCAGAGCTTGCCGGCGGCGATGTCCGGCGTGCGGTAAATGCCGGTGCGCAACCCTAACAACATGAAACAGACCTTCTTATCGGAGACGGCGGCAGATCACGACAGGCCATTTCCACGTGTAGACGCGCCCCGCCGCAACACGCCAACCACCACACCTTCGATGATGAGCGGGTCTTCCTTGATGTTGACGCGGATCGGTTCGAAGTCCGCGTTCTCGGGCAGCAGCCACACCACCGAGCCTTCCTGTTTGTAACGCTTGACGGTGACTTCGTTTTCGAGGCGCGCCACGATGATCTGCCGATTGCGCACTTCGGGAGTTCGATGCACGGCCACGAGGTCGCCATCGAGGATGCCGGCATCTTTCATCGACATGCCGACCACCTTGAGAAGGTAATGCGGCTTGGGCTGAAAGATACTGGGGTCGATGTCGAGCCGGGATTCGATGTTTTCTTCGGCAAGGATGGGACGGCCCGCGGCGACCCGGCCGATGAGCGGCAAGCCCATCTGTTCGCGCATGGTGTCCATGAGCTTGATACCGCGCGAGGCGCCCGGCACGAGTGCGATGACGCCCTTGCGCGCGAGCGCCCGCAGATGTTCTTCGGCGGCATTGGGCGACTTGAAGCCCAGCTCGCCGGCGATCTCCGCGCGCGTGGGGGGCATGCCGGTTTCATTAATTTGGCGCTGGATGAGCCGCAGGATTTCGGTCTGGCGTGGAGTGAGATCGGACATGGCGGATTCCTTTAAAGAAGAATCAGGGCTGAGGATTTGTACACTGTGGATTTATCCAGGTCAAGCACCCAAAGCAGGCACTCCTCGGTGGAGCTGCTGCGTCGCCAACTGCTCGAACACCGCCCGCCAATCCGCGCCGCCCGCGCGAGCCGTGGAGCGCGCCTTCGATGGGCTGTCATTTCCGCAAACTCGATGCCGCCGTGCAGCGCGACATCCACGAGCTGTTCATGCGCAACGCCGACAACTTGTTAGACACTGGTTCGAGAGCGACGGCGTGAAGGCCCCGTACGGCTGCGACGTTGCCTCGTTGTCCTGTCAGCATTTCTCCTACAACCGGCCGGGCGGACGCGGCTGGTGTCAGGAAAAACAGCGAGCAATCGACCTCATCTTCGAGACGGTGAATTCTCACGCGCCAAACTTCCGCGCGCGCGTCGTCGGGCATTCGGTCCTGAGCCCGCTCGATCTCGAAGAAAAACTCGCGCTAACAGGCGTAGATATTTTCCACGGCGCGTGGAGCCTCGACCAATGGTGGGCCGCGCGGCCAGTGTTAGGCTACGGTGATTACCGCACACCGCTGAAAAGCCTGCACTTGTGTAGATCGGGCGCCCCTCCGGGTGACCGCGTCACTGGACTTCCCGGTCACAACGCCGCACGAGAAATTCTGCGCGATGGCGTCGATCGTGCTTGATTGTGTTAGTCAACCTAATAGCCGAGCCTGACAATCCTGTCGCCATGGGCCGACACGAAAGAAATTTCAGTTGCAAACAACGCGCGGATTTGTTGCAGTTGCGCCCGCCTAATAGACGTCTACCTTCACTACGCATCGCTTGCGTTGCTTATTGAAGGGAAAGCGGACTTGCTCAACCACCAATAAGGGGATTGATCGTTATGAAGAGTGCGATTTTAAAGGTTGCTGCCGTTGCAGCGTTCACCATGTTGGCCGGCTGCCAGGACCTCAAGCCTCTGCAAGCCGACGTCGAAAACCTCAAACAGCAGGTGAGCCGTCTCACCTCGGACTTGGCTGCTGCCAAGAGCTCGGCTGATTCGGCCAATGCCGCCGCGCAGTCGGCGTCGTCGACCGCGAGCGGTGCTCAGAGCGCTGCCAACCAGGCGCTGGCCGCCGCGCAAGCCTCGCAGTCCTGCTGCGATGCGACCAACGAGAAGATCGACCGGATGTTCCGTCGCTCCATCTCGAAGTAAGAGCTTTAGCCATTCTTTAAAAAAGAACTGGCCTTTGCCTGAAGAGACGCCGCGCTCCGCGCGGCGTTTTTTTTTGCTTTCCCGCGGATGGTGTGAGGCAAATCTTCCGGAGCGCAAAGTCTGCGCGGCTCGCCGGCCCGCGATGAGTCAGCGGACGCCGCGCAGGTAGCGTGCGGGTTTCGGAGCCTCGGCGGCCGCGGGCGCGGCGACGGCCGGCGCGCTGCGGGCAGGCACGTTGGCCGCAGTCGCCTGGCCCGTCCCCAACAGCCACTCCTGCGCGAGCCCGATCAGTTTCTGATCGCCGCTCGCAAGTGCCGTCGTGATGGTCTGCTTCTCGTACGCCGCATCCTGCAGGAATTGCGCGAGCTCGAATCGCTCGCCGGTAATGGCCAGGTAGGCGTGCCACAACTGCGTGGCGCGCCGCAATCTGTCTGACGTGCTGTTCATGACGCCCATGGCTGTCTACTCCACGCTTTCGCCGTGCGTGCTGACGTCGAGGCCGGCGGCCTCGGCTTCTTCGCTGACACGCAGGCCGATCGTCACCGAGATCAACATGAGAAGAATGAGGCTGACGACCAGCGCGTAGGCCGCGCAGGCGCCGATGCCGATGAGCTGTGCCGTGATGTTGCCCTCGACGCCGCCGATGGCGACCGAGGCGAACACACCCGTGAGCACCGCGCCGACGATGCCGCCTACCGCGTGAATGCCGAACGCATCGAGCGAGTCGTCGTAGCCGAACCAGGATTTGAGCCCGACCACTGCGCCGAAACAGCCGAGACTCGCGGCGACGCCGATCACCAGCGCCGCACCGATGCCCACGAAACCCGCGGCGGGCGTGATGGCGACCAGACCTGCGACCGCGCCCGAGGCGATGCCGAGCACGCTGGCCTTGCCGCGCGCCGCCCATTCGATGGCCATCCAGGTGAGCGCGGCCGTCGCGGCGGCGCAATGCGTATTCGCGAACGCGAGACCCGCGCGTCCGTCGGCCGACAGCGCCGAGCCCGCGTTGAATCCGAACCAGCCGACCCACAGCAACGCCGCGCCGGTGATGGTCAGCGCGAGATTGTGCGGAAAGATCGGATCGGTGCCGTAACCCTTGCGCTCGCCCAGCATGATCACGCAGGCGAGACCGGTGACGCCGGCGTTGATGTGCACCACGGTGCCGCCAGCGAAGTCGAGCACACCGAGCGAGGCCAGCCAGCCGTCGGGCGACCACACCCAGTGCGCCATCGGCACGTACACACACAGCGACCACAGCGCCATGAACACCAGCATCGATGAAAACTTGATGCGCTCGGCGAACGCGCCGGTGATGAGCGCCGGCGTGATGATGGCGAACATCATCTGGAACATCATGAAGACGGACTCGGGAATGGTCGGTGCCAGATGGCTGACCGACACCTGCCCGCCCTTGGCGTAGAACATGTTCTCGAGCGCGAAACGCGTCGTTCCGCCGAGCCACGGCGAATCTTCGGTGAATGCCAGGCTGTAGCCGATGACGACCCACAACACGGTGACGAGACAGGCGATCGCGAAACTCTGCGCCATGGTCGAGAGCAGGTTCTTCTTGCGCACCATGCCGCCGTAGAACAGCGCAAGACCCGGCAGCGTCATGAGCAACACCAGCGCGGTCGAGGTCAACATCCAGGCGGTGTCGCCGGTGCTGATCTTGTCGGCATCGACGAGATACGGCGCGGTCCGGACAGCGGCTTCAGGCACCGATTGCGCGAACACGGGAGCGGAAAAGCCCGCGAGCACCGTGAAGATTCCAAGGTTTCTGCCACTCATGGCCGCCATTCTGACTAATGGCAACCCTCGAGACTTTGCGCCGGCTACCACGATTTCGACCGCCGAATGTGCGCTGTGTCTAACAAATCGCAGTTGATGGTGCCGGGTGGGGAAAGTGGGGAGACGACTCCCCACTTTCCCCACCCGGCACCCTCTCAGGGCGGCGCGGGTTCGAGCCAGAAGCGGATCGTCGTCCCCTGCCCGACTGCTGCCTGCGCTTCGATATCACCGCCATGCCGCTTCACGATGCGGTGCACGGTCGCGAGCCCGAGGCCATAGCCCATGAATTGGTCCTGCCGATGCAGACGCGTGAACGGTTTGAAGAGGCGGTCTGCATGGGCCATGTCGAACCCGGCGCCGTTGTCGGTCACGCAGATCCAGCGGCGGCCGTCACGTTCCTCGGCATGGCAGCGCACTACGGGCTGCGCGGTCTTGCTGGTGTATTTCCAGGCGTTACCGAGCAGCGTGCGCAGGACGGTCATCATCAGCCGCACGTCGCCCCACACGTTCATGCCGGCCTCGCCCTGGAAGTCGACTTCGCGTGCGCCCTTCCCGTGCCGCAATTCATAGGTAACGAGCTCGACCAGCGTCGACAGATCGAGGTTCTCGCGGTTCATCTCGGCGCGCCCCGAGCGCGACAGTGTGAGCAGGCCATCGATCAATCCTTCCATGCGATCGCTGGCCTTGACGATTTCCTTGAGAAAGCCGCGGCCTTCTTCATTCAGCACCGCGCCGCATTCGTCTTCGAGCGCGTCCGCGAAGCCCTTGAGGATTCGCAGCGGCCCGCGCAGGTCGTGGCCGGCCACCGACATGAAGGACTCGAGCTCCTTGTTGTTCGCCGCGACGGCATCCTCGAACTCGGTGCGGTCTTCGAGCGTCACCAGCAAGGTCGCATCGGCATCCGCGGCGAGCGGCGCCAGATACACCCGGGAGATGAAATTGCTGGCATCGGGACGACGCACCGCGACGCGGGCGTGATGCGTGAGCGCGCGGATTTCGGCAAGGCCGCGGCCCAACTCCGGAAAGAAACCGACCATGGCCCCACCCACGAGAGCGGCTGCCTCGCAGCGAAACAGCGTCAATGCGGCGCGATTGGCCGCGGTGACAACCCCGCTGCGCGACAGCAGCAGCGAGGGCACCGGATGGAGATCGAACAATTCGCCGGCGCCGCCCGAATCGGGTTCAAGGCCGGTCAGGATTTTTTCAACGAGGGTCGTCATGTTTTGCGTACCGGCTTATGGAATCGGCACGTGGCATGGAGTCTGGATAGGGAGACGCCGAAACTTTGTGAAGAACCCCGCAACTCGGCCAGCCCCTTAGTTGCAAAACGGGGTTTAGGACAGGCCTTCCGCGCCGATATGTGATGGGTATCGCCACGGGCGGCAAATGCGCGCCGTTTCTAAGGTATTGGCCCTGCGCGCCGATAAAACAGCGTGTGGCGAAGAGCCTCATCCCTCAACGTAAGGCAAGAAGCGCGCCGATGAGCACCAACGAATTCGAGATCAGGGACATCCGGTTGTTGTTAGTCGAGGACAACCCGGCGGATGCGCGCGTGGTCGAGCGCCACCTCAAGGACGCCGGCTTGAACCGCGTCACCAGCGACTGGGTGCAGACCGCCGCCGACGCGGCGCAACGCCTCACGACCACCGAGTACGACCTCGTGCTGCTCGACCTCGGGCTGCCCGATGCCACCGGCCTGCAGGCGCTACGCGCCCTGCGTGCGATCGCCGATCTCACGCCCATCATCGTTCTCACCGGATCCGACGACTACAAGCAGGGCCTGTCCGCCGTGCGCGAAGGCGCGCAGGACTATCTCGAGAAGCGCCGCGTCAACGCCGGCATGTTGTCGCGCATCGTTTCGTATTCGGTGGAGCGCAACAATTTCCACCGCGACCTGGTGCGCGCCACGCGCCGCTATCAGGACCTGTTCAACAACGTTCCGGTGGCGCTGTTCACCGCCAATCGCGATGGCGTGCTCAAGACCGCCAATGCCGCCTGCCAGAAGCTGCTTGCCTGCCAGGGCATTCCGCTCGACAAGGTCAACTTCCTCGACATGTTGTTCGAGCCCAGCAAACGAGCGCACTTTCTCGACCTGATGTCGCGGCAGCGCATGGTCGAAGGCTGGGAAACGACGATCCAGAACTCCAAGGGAAGCAAGCTGCACGTGTTGATCAACACGGCGCCGCTGTATGACGCGAGCCAGGCCTTCGCCGGATGGGAAGGCTGCATCGCCGACATCTCGATGCTCAAGCAGACCCTCGAGGAACGCGACCGCCTCGAGGACAACCTGCGCCAGGCGCAGAAGCTCGAAGCCATCGGCCAGCTGGCCGCAGGCATCGCGCATGAAATCAATACACCGACGCAGTACGTCGGCGACAACCTGCGCTTCCTCAAGGAGTCGTTCGGCGAGCTCGACGCCATCCTCGCGCAGCTGGTGCTCGCCGGCGGCGAGCCGGCCAGCAAACTTCTGTCCGAGGCCGACTTCGATTATCTGAAGGAAGAAATTCCGCGCGCGCTGGCGCAATCCCTCGAAGGCGTCGATCGCGTCGCGAAGATCGTTCGTGCGATGAAGGAGTTCTCGCACCCGGCGCGCGAGAAAACCGCCACCGATCTCAATCGCGCGATCCAGAGCACCATTACCGTGGCCAGCAACGAATGGAAATACGTCGCCGAGATCGAAATGGATCTCGCCGCCGATCTGCCGGCGGTGCACTGCTCGCCGGCCGAGTTCAACCAGGTCGTCCTCAACATGGTGGTGAACGCCGCGCACGCGATCTCCGACGTGGTCGGCGACGGCGGCAATGGCAAGGGCAAGATCACCGTGCGCACGCGCCCCGACGGCGAATGGGCCATCATCGAGATCAAGGACTCGGGCTCGGGAATGCCGCCCCACATCCAGCAGCGCATCTTCGACCCCTTCTTCACGACCAAGGAAGTCGGCAAGGGCACGGGCCAGGGGCTGGCGATCGCTCACAACGTGATCGTCGACAAACACGGCGGCACCATCAAGGTCGCGAGCGCGCCGGGCGCGGGCACCACGTTCACGATCCGCCTGCCGATCGGCGGCGCGAAGTCGGAACCCGAGTCGGCCGCAGGGGCCGCTGCTTGAATGCAATCCGCGTCATCTTCGTCGACGACGAGCCGCGGGTGCTGGAAGGCCTGAAGAGAATGCTCCGGCCGAAACGCAACGAATGGCAGATGACCTTCGTCGGCAGTGCCCAGGCCGCGCTCGAAGCGCTCAAGGCCGAACCCTGCGAGGTGGTCGTCACCGACATGCGTATGCCCGGCATGAACGGCGCCGAGCTGCTCGAGGTCGTGCAGCGCGAATATCCCGACACGATCCGCCTGATCCTCTCCGGCCAGGCCGAGACCGAATCCGTGATGAAGGCGCTCGGCGTCTCGCACCAGTTTCTTTCCAAGCCCTGCGACGCGGACATCCTGCAGGGCACGATTTCCCGCGCCTTTGCCTTGCGCGATCTCGCCGGCAGCGAATCGGTCAAGGCGCTAGTGGCGCGCATCAACAAACTACCCACGCTGCCGGCCACCTACCAGCAGCTGGTCGTAACGCTGCGCCGGCCGAATTCCAGCATCGATGACGTGTCGAAGGTGATCGCCACCGACCCGGCGATGACCGCCCGGCTGCTGAAGCTGGTGAATTCGGCGTATTTCGGCCTGCAGAAACCCGTCGCCGACGTCGGCCGCGCCGGCGCCTTGTTAGGCCTCGACCGCATCATGGCGCTGGTGCTCGGCCAGGGCATTTTCTCCGATTGCGAACCGCCCAGCGTTCCGGGGTTCAGCATGGATGCGTTGTGGAGTCACAGCATGACGACCGCGACCGCCGCCCATCGCATCGCCAGCGCGGAGCAATTGGACCGCGACCAGGTGGCGGCGGCATTTCTGGCCGGCATGCTGCACGACATCGGCAAGCTGGTGCTCGCGATCGGTTTGCCGGAGGCGTACGGCAAGGTCCTTGCCCAGGTCGGAAATCGACCCGGCACCCTGCAACAGGTGGAGATGCTCGAATTGCACGCCTCGCACACCGACGTGGGCGCCTATCTGGTCGGCCTGTGGGGGTTGCCGAACACCATCGCCGAAGCCATCGCCTATCACGAAGACCCATCGCAGGCGCCGAACCGCAAGTTCGGCCTGCCGGGCATCGTGCACGTCGCCGATCGCCTCGCGCATCGCCCCGACATCGCGGATCCGCGTTCGCCGGAGCTGGGGCTCAACTATGCCTACCTGGAATCGCAGGGCCTCGCGGCGCGCTGGGTCGAATGGCGTGAAGCTTTCATCGCCGTGAACCAGAAGGCGGCGTCATGAGCGAACGTGTCCTGTTCGTCGACGACGAACCGAACGTCCTCGACGGCATCCGCCGCCAGCTGCGCAACCGGCTCGACATCGAAACCGCGGTCGGCGCGGCGGCCGGACTCACGATGATCGAATCGAAGGGGCCGTTCGCGGTCGTCGTTTCGGACATGCGCATGCCCGAGATGAATGGCGCGCATTTCCTGTCGAAGGTCAACCAGATCTCGCCCAACACGGTACGCATGGTGTTGTCCGGGCAAGCCGATCTCGACTCGACCGTGGCCGCGGTGAACGAAGGCCACATCTTCCGCTTCCTGATGAAGCCCTGCGATTCGGACAAATTGCTCGAAGTCGTCAACGCGGGGATCGAGCAGTACCGGCTCGTGAACGCGGAAAAACACCTGCTCGAGAACACGCTCAACGCGACCGTGAAGGTGCTGCTGGAGGTGCTGGGCCTCATCAATCCGGCCGCCCAGCGCCGCGCCGCGCAGATCCAGAAATACGCGGACGCCGCCAGCAACGCGCTCAAACTACCCGACGCGTGGAAATATCATCTGGCCGGCATGCTCTCGCAGCTGGGCTGTGTCTCCCTGCCGCCCGAAACGCTCGCCAAGGTGTATGGCGGGCAGGCGCTGAGCGACGAGGAAAACAAGCTGTACCGCTCGCATCCGGACGTCGCCGGAAAACTGCTGGGGCAGATTCCGCGCCTGGAAGACGTCGCCGGCATGGTGGCCGGGCAGCTGCGTACGCCCGCCAAGGAACTCGGCAGCGGCGATGCCGCGAGCTGGAACCCGCAACAACTCGGTGCCGCGATCCTCTGGACCGCGGTACGGCTCGACCAGTTCGTCGACGAGGGGCGCTCGGCGCATTACGGCATTCACCAGATCCGGCAACTCGCGCCGCATCTGCCCAAGGCGATCACCGCCGCGATGCTCACCGCGCCGGTCACCGGCGGTGGGCGGCGCGAGTCGCGCACGCTGGGCGTGAGCGATCTGGGTATCGGGATGATTCTCGAAAGCGACGTGCTTTCTGCGAAAGGAATTCGCCTGGTGCCGAAAGGCGTGGAAATAACCTCTTCATTGCTGGGGCGATTAAGCACCATCGCCAGCGGCGTCGGAGTCGCGGAACCCATCCAGGTTTCCGTACTGGTGCGGGAATAAAAGGTACCGTTTATGGAAAAGAGCAAACTACTGCTGGTCGACGACGAGCCGAACCTCACTTCGGCGCTGGTTCGCAGCCTCGACCGTTCGCAGTTCGAGATTTTCACCGCCGACTCGGCGCAGAAGGGTCTCATGATCCTGGCGGGCAATGAGATCGACGTGGTCGTCTCCGACGAGCGGATGCCCGGCATGACCGGCAGCCAGTTCCTCTCCGAGGTGCGCAAGAAGTGGCCTAACACGATTCGCATGATCCTCTCGGGTCAGGCGGATCTGGAAGCCGCGGTGCGCGCCATCAACGAGGGCGAGGTGTACCGCTTCCTGCTCAAGCCCTGCCATCCGAAGGAACTGCAGATGACCATCCTGCAGGGCCTGCAGCACAAGAAGCTGATAGCGCAGAGCCGCAAACTGCTGCAGGAGCATCAGAAGACGGTGAACATCCTCGAGGAGCTCGAGAAGGCCAACCCCGGCATCACCAAGATCGAGATGGACGAAGACGGCGCGATCATGATGGAGGACGACGTTTCGGAAGGCGCCGAGGACGTGCAGTCCCTGCTCGACGATCTCGAGCGCGAGATGGCCAAGATCGGCAGCAGGTAGAAGAAGTGGCGCCGGCCGGAGTGGTGCCGGGGTGCAATTCTCGTAATTGAGTCGACGTCGGCGCGAACAGGGACGCTGGCTCAATTACGAGAATTGCACCCCGGCACCACTCCGGCCGGCGCCACACTCAGAACCGTACTAGCGCCGAGCCCCAGGTGAAGCCGCCGCCGAAGGCTTCCAGCAGCAGCAGATCGCCGCGCTTCACGCGGCCGTCACGCACACCGACATCGAGCGCCAGCGGCACGGACGCCGTCGACGTGTTGCCGTGGTCCTGCACGGTGACGATGACACGCTCCATCGGCAGCTCGAGCCGCTTGGCCATCGCCGAGATGATGCGGATGTTCGCCTGGTGCGGAATCAACCAGTTCACGGCGGACTTCTCGAGGCCATTCGCCGCGAGCGCTTCGTCGACCGCGCCGCCGAGTTTCTGCACGGCGACCTTGAACACTTCGCTGCCGGCCATCCTGATGCCGATGTCGACCTTGTTGGTCACGGGGTCGATGTTGAATCCCTTCGACACGCCGCTTTCGACGTACAGCAGATCCTTGTAGGCGCCATCGGCATGCAGATGCGTGCTCATGATGCCGGGTTCCGCCGACGGCTTGAGCACGACGGCGCCGGCCCCGTCGGCGAACAACACCGCAGTGCTGCGATCGGCCCAGTTCGTGATGCGCGAGAGCGTCTCTGCCCCCACCACCAGCGCGCACTTGGCCTCGCCCGCCTTGATGAATTTATCCGCGATGGACATCGCGTAGATGAAACCGCTGCACGCGGTCTCGACCGAAAACGCGGGGCAACCGCGCGCGCCGAGGCGCGCCTGCAGCAACACGCCGCAATTCGGAAACACCAGATCGGGCGTGGTGGTGCCGAACACGATGAAATCGATTTCGGCCGGCGTGACGCCCGCGGCCTCGATGGCGCGGCGCGCAGCGACTTCGGCCAGGTCGACGGTAGTTTGCCCTTCGGCCGCGATGTGACGGCGTTCGATGCCGGTGCGCGAACGGATCCACTCGTCGGTGGTATCCATCTTCTTCTCGAGATCGAAATTGGTGACGATCTTTTCCGGCAGGTAGGAACCCGTGCCGGCAATGCGTGAGTACATGTTCGCCCTTTGGTCGTCCGGTTACTGGCCGCTGGCCTGAGCCACCGCTTTCGCCAGTGCGTTTTCAATTGCCGCCGGAAGTCCACGGCGCATCGCGGTGGCGGCCGTGCTGATGGCCTGGGCGAATGCGACGCGGTCCGCGCTGCCGTGGCTTTTTACCACGACTGCGGTCAGTCCGACCATGCACGCGCCGTTGTAACGCCGCGGATCGAGTCCCGCGCCCACGCGCCGCAGGACCGGGCGGGCTAGCAACCCGGAGAGCTTGCTCATCGTGTCGCGCGAAAATTCCGTGCGCAGCTGTTCGACGATGAGCTTCGCGAGGCCTTCCATCGCCTTCAGCGCGACGTTGCCGGTGAACCCATCCGTGACCACCACGTCGACGCCTTCATCGAAGATATTGTTGCCTTCGACGAAGCCGAGATAGTTCACGCCACTGGCGCGAATGAGCTCGTGCGCGTCCTGGATGAGTTCGTGGCCCTTGGTGTCTTCCTCGCCGATGTTGAGCAGGCCGACGCGCGGGTTCGGAATACCGAACACGTCGCGCGCGACGATCGAGCCCATGGTGGCGAACTGCGCGAGCTGCAGCGCAGTGGCCTTGGTGTTGGCGCCGAGATCGAGGATGTGCGTGTGGCCGCCGTTGCGCGCCGGCACGGACGACATGATCGGCGCACGCTCGACGGGACCCACGGTCTTCAACACGAAGTGCGCCATCGCGGTGAGCGCGCCGGTATTGCCGGCGCTCACCATCGCTTGCGCGCGGCCTTCCTTCACGAGGTCGATCGCCAGCCGCATCGAGGAATCCTTGCGGCGGCGGATGGCCTCGCGCGGATGCTCCGACATGCCGACGACGGTCGCCGCCGGATGGATCGACACGCGCGACCGCACGCCCGCGGGCGCACCAGCGAGCGCGGGTTCGATGACTTCGGGTAGCCCCACGAGGATGAGCTCGAGGGCGGAATCGGTGTCGAGCGCGCGCAATGCGCCGGGGATGCACTCCGGCGCACCGCTGTCACCACTCATCACATCGACGGCGATAGACGCCATGCGCCACGAGCGGGACTGGCCGTCCCGCTACGAAGACTATTCTTCGGTTTCGACTTCGGCCGGTTTTTCGATGACGCGTTTGCCGCGATAGAAACCGTCCGGAGTGATGCGATGGCGCAGGTGCGTCTCACCGGACTGCGGATCGACGGACAGCGCGGGCTTCGTGAGCCCGTCATGCGAACGATGCATGCCGCGCTTGGACGGCGTTTTGCGACTTTTCTGAACAGGCATGGAACCAATCCTCTCGGGCGACTACTACTTGCGTTTCAACAGTTCGCCCAACTGTGCAAACGGTTTTTGAACCTGGTGCTCGGCGGCCTCTTCGGAGGTTTCGCCATCCTGCCCGGGCAACTGCACTGCGCTGCCCGCGCACTCACTTCCTTCTCCATGCCGCGGCACATGAGGCAACGCCAGCAGGACTTCTTCATCGACGAGGTCGCGCACGCTCAAGCTGTCGCCCTCGACCAGAAACACTTCCAACTCCGCGGGCACCCGGTCGGCCGCGGCGTAATCGCTGACCAGCGCGATGCGCGACTTCACGTCCACCGGCCAGCGCATCGTCTGCATGCAGCGCTGGCAAACTACTTCGGGCGCAGCGCTCACCTCGAGGTCTGCAACCGCCTGTCCGAGCTGGCGCGAAAAACGCACGCGGCCCGTGGCTGCTCCCTCCGTGGACGTGAGTTCCCCGGACACCCTGGGCAGCTCCTCGAACGGAATCGTGAAATCGATTGCCGCTTCGGTGCCTACCAGAGAGTCGACGGGAGCGCGTCGGGACCAGCCCAGTGACATGGGGCGCGTATGATAGGGACCGCTCGCCCCCAAGTCAAAACAACAATAACTCTAAGCCTTTGTTTTTATGAGCTCCACGGCAAAACTTCGGCCACTGATACTGGCTTCCACTTCCCGCTACCGCGCCAGCCTCCTGAGCCGCTTCGGGCTCGAGTTCTCGGCGCAGAATCCCGGCGTCGATGAAATCGAGCGGCCGGGCGAATCCCCGCGTGCGCGCGCCTTCCGGCTGTCCGAGGCCAAGGCCGAAGCCATCGCGCGGGAAATGCCCAATGCCGTGATCATCGGCGGCGACCAGGTGCCAGCTACCAGCACCACCATCCTGCACAAGCCGGGCAACGCCGCGAATTGCCGCGAACAGCTGAAACTGCTGTCCGGCTCGACCGCGGAGTTCTACACCGCCTGCACGGTGCGCTGCGTGGAAACCGGGGTGAAGCTGTCGCATGTCGACACCACCGCGGTGAAGCTGCGGCCGTTGTCGGACGCGGAAATCGATCGTTACATCGAACGCGAACAGCCCTTCGATTGCGCGGGCGGCTTCAAGGCCGAGGCATTGGGGATCACGCTGTTCGAACGCATCGATTGTGAGGATCCCACCGCGATCGTCGGACTGCCGCTGATCTGGCTGGCGGGCGCGTTGCGCGCCGTCGGCTTCGAAGTGCCCTGACTAGCGACGCTTCTCGCCCAGCGCGTCGATCACCGCCGCGAGGTCCGCCGGCAGCGGCGCACTCGCGTTGAATTCCACGCCGGTATCGGGCCAGGTGAAGCTCAACTGGTGCGCGTGCAAGAACATGCGTTTGAGACCGAGCTCCTGCATCTTGCCGTTGAACTCCGCCTCGCCGTATTTTTCATCGCCGGCCAGTGGATAGCCCGCGTGCGCCGCGTGCACGCGGATCTGGTGCGTGCGGCCGGTCTCCAGCTCCACCTCCATCAGCGAGGCGCGTTTGCCGAAGAACTGCACGGGCTTGAAGACGCTCGCAGCCTCCTTGCCGGATTCGTGCGCCTTCACCGTGCGTTCGCCGCCGACGCGTATGTCGGTCCGCAACGGCACGTCGATACGCTTCTTGCCCAATTCCCATTTGCCCTTCACCAGCGCGAGGTAGCGCTTCTCCACCAGCCCGTCACGCATCAACGCATGCAGGGTGCGCAGTGCGGCAGGCTTGCGCGAGATCAGCAGCAAGCCGCTGGTATCGCGGTCGATGCGATGCACGAGTTCGAGCGTCTCGTCCGGCCGTGCGGAACGCAGCGCTTCGATCACGCCGAAGCTCACGCCGCTGCCGCCATGCACGGCCACCCCGGCGGGTTTGTCGATCACGATCAGCCGCGCGTCCTCGAACACGATGGCGCCGGTCAGCCCCGCCACCATCGCCGGCGAGGCACGGCGCGGCGGCGCGGCCTCCCCGACCCGCACCGGCGGGACGCGCACGATGTCGCGAGCCTGCAACCGGGTCTCGGGCTTGGCGCGTTTACCGTTCACGCGCACCTCGCCTTTGCGGATCACCCGGAAAATGTGCGTCTTCGGCACGCCATCGAGAATCTTGGCCAGAAAGTTGTCCAGCCGCTGCCCCTCGCCGCGTTCGCCTGCCTCCACCTGCTGCACTTTGGCGGGAGCTGCGGGTGGTTTGATGGTGGTTTGTGGCGCCGGCGCCGCAGAGGATTCGTAACGTCTTGTTTTCACTGAGGGTCCCGGGCTATGATGCGCGCCGACGTCGTCCCCAGCTTGTGTGTGACGACGCGATGCCGCGGCACCGCCGATCGCAACCTTAAGACGAATCGAACGCGCCGCATGTTAGTTGGTCCTCGGCAACGGGGTCCATCGCTCGAAGGCCGACTTGAATCGTCGCGCGGAAGATGCCCGTCCAGAAAGACGCATCTCGCGCACCGTCGGTGAAGTAGCTCAAAGGGTTTTGGCGCTCCGCCCCATAACGGGTCGGACTATTAAAACGTGACCATTCACGCGCCCCACAACAATCTTTGGCCTCACGGCTTGCGCTTCCGCGTCGCGCGGTTGACCGCAATGCCGTCCGTAAGGATATCCGCCGTTCGAATCGAGTTGGCCCGACAGAAGTCACTAGGGTCCAATTCAAATGAAGAGAATGCTCGTCAATGCAACCCAGCAAGAGGAGTTGCGCGTAGCACTGGTTGATGGTCAGAAGCTGTTTGACCTCTCCATCGAGATACCTTCCAAAGAACAGAAGAAAGCGAACATCTATAAAGGACGAATCTCGCGTATCGAGCCCTCGCTCGAAGCCTGCTTCATCGATTACGGCGCGGAACGTCACGGGTTCCTGCCGCTGAAAGAAATCTCCAAGGACTACTTCCGCGGCAAGCAGGACAGCGGGCGCAACAACATGCGCGAGCTGCTCTCCGAGGGCCAGGAAGTCATCGTCCAGGTGGAGAAAGAAGAACGCGGCAACAAGGGTGCCGCGCTCACCACGTTCATCTCCCTCGCCGGCCGCTTCCTGGTGCTGATGCCGAACAACCCGCGTGCCGGGGGTGTATCGCGCCGCATCGAAGGTGAAGACCGCGACCAGATGCGCCAGGTGATGGATGAACTCGTCATCCCCGACGGCATGGGCGCGATTGTCCGGACTGCCGGTGTCGGACGCGCTGCGGCCGAGCTGCAGTGGGACCTCGACAACCTCAAGAGCCAGTGGGACCAGATCGACGCGGCCACCAAGGACCGCGCGGCCCCCTACCTCGTGTATCGCGAGAGCGACGCGGTGACACGTTCGTTGCGCGACTATCTCGCGGACGACATCGGTGAAGTGCTGGTCGACGACGACGCCACGTTCGCCACCGCGCAGGAATACATGACGCGGTTCATGCCGCCCGAGGCGCAGAAACGTCTCAAGCGTTACACCGACGACGTTCCGCTGTTCACGCGCTTCCAGATCGAAAACCAGATCGAGTCCGCGTACGCGCACAAGGTGGAGCTGCCGTCGGGCGGATCTATTGTTGTGGACTACACCGAGGCGCTGGTGTCCATCGACATCAACTCCGCGCGCGCCACGCGCGGCGGCGACATCGAAACCACCGCGACCAACACCAACCTCGAAGCGGCCGACGAAATCGCGCGCCAGCTGCGCATCCGCGACATCGGCGGCCTGATCGTCATCGACTTCATCGACATGGAGTCGCCGAAGAACCAGCGCGATGTCGAAGACCGGCTGCGCGACGCCGTGAAGATGGACCGCGCGCGCATCCAGATCGGGCGCCTGTCGCGCTTCGGACTGCTCGAGATGTCGCGCCAGCGCCTGCGTCCGTCGCTGGGCGATTCGAGCCACCTGGTCTGCCCGCGCTGTACCGGCATCGGATCCATAAGATCAGTCGAGTCCATGACGCTCGCCATCCTGCGCCTCATCGGCGAGGAAGCGCGCAAGGACAAGACCGCGCAGATCGTCGCGCAGGTGCCGGTCGAAGTGGCCACCTACCTGATGAACGAAAAGCGCGAATGGCTGCGCACGCTCGAAGACAAGAGCTCGGTGGATCTGATGATCGTGCCGAACCCGCACATCCAGACGCCGGAATATTCCATCAAACGTGTGCGCTCGGACGAGATCGATCTGCCCGAGAACAAGCAGCTCAGCTACAAGATGCCCGAGCGTCCGCCGGTGGCCGATCCGACCGGCACGCGTGATGTGAAGCCGGTGCTCGAGCCCGCCGCGGTCATTCCGACTGCGCCAGCCACCTCGGCACCAGTAGTCGTGCACGTGCCCGCACCGGCAGCCGTCGCCGCGACCGCGGCCGTTGCCGCGCCTCCCGCGGGACTCGGCTTCTGGGCACGCCTTGCCTATCTATTCACCGGCAAGGCGCCGGAAGGCGCCGTGGCGCAATCCGCGCCAGCACGCAGCGAACCGCGCCGCGACGGTGGCGAGCGTAGTGGCCGCGACCGCAATCGCCCGGGTGGCCGCCATCGGGATGGCGGCGACCGTGGCCGCGACCGCAACGCGCATGGCCGCGACCGCAACAACCGCCATGGCGGCCGTGATGCCGGCCGTGACGGCGGCAACCGGGAGGCTAGTGGCAGTCGTGAAGCCGGCGAACGTGGCGGACGCGATCGGCATCGCGAACATGGCCGCGATCGGGACGCTCCGCGCGAGGCGGGCCGTGAACCCAGGCGCGATGCCGCGCGCGATCAGGCGGCGCCGCGGGAACCGCTGCCGCCGCGCGATCCGCAACGCGACGCTCAACGCGAAGCCGAACGTCAGGCACAGCGCGAACGCAATCGCGAACGTCAACGCGAACAGCAGGCCGCGGCCGCCGCAAATCCGTCGACCGCGGGCGCAGCACCGGTGGCAGCCGCTCCGGCCGCGACGGAAGGCGATGCACAACCTGCCTTCGACGCGGGGAATGGCAATGGCCCCGCGCAGGACGCAGCGCGCGGTGACGGTCGCGGACGCCGCGGTCGCCGTCGTGGCCGTCGTGGTGGCGGTCGCAATCGCGAGGCCGGCCAGCCGAACAACGGCGCCGGCGAATCCGGCGAGGGCAATTTTTCGGGCGCACGCGAGGCATCCGACGAGGAGCGCGAATTCCACGCGCAGATGAGCAACGGCAATCGTGGCGAAAGCCACGATCAGGGCGGGTACGAAGCGTCGCCGCCGCGCGAATCCGCGCCGGAAGAACGGTCCGAGCGATCCGAGGCGCCGCGCGAGCAGCAGTCTTCGCAGGCGCCGCTCGATCTGCCGCCGCCGCCGCCGAGCAAACCGTTCGTCGTGTGGTCGTCGTCGCCGTCCGAAGCGCCCACGCCCACTCCGCACCGCGACGAATAGTCAGTCTGCCGATCGAAGGCCCGCGCGCCGCAAGGTGCGCGGGCCTTTTTGTTTTTCAGCCGCCGCTCGACAGCTTCGTCAGCAATCCACGCGCGCCCGCTTCGCACAGTTCGAGGACGCGCTCGAAATCCTCGACACCCCCGTGGTAGGGATCCGGGACCTCCACGAAGCCGCTGTCGGGGGCGAAATCGAGGAACAGCGACGTCCTGGCGGTCGCGCCACGGGGCCGCAGACGCTCGAGTTCGGCGAGATTGGCGCGGTCCATCGCCAGGATGTAATCGAAGCGCTCGAAGTCGCCGGCACTGACCTGGCGCGCGCGCTGCGACGACAGGTCGTAACCGCGCCGGCGCGCCGCGGCGACCGTGCGCCGGTCCGGCGGTTCACCGACGTGGTAGTTAGCCGTGCCGGCCGAATCCGCGGTCAGCGGCAACCCGGGATACTCGCGCGTCGCCAGCGCGCGCAACACTCCTTCGGCGGTGGGCGATCGGCAGATATTCCCCAGGCAAACAAACAAAACTCGTTTCTTGTTCATCACTCGGTTGACGGCTTCCTGCCGTGTTGAATTCCCGACCCCTATTCAGCGGCTCGCCGACGTATGTTGCCTGTTGGCGGGATGCGCCGGAAGAAGTCCGGCAAGCCCGGGCAAACCGCTACCGCGAAGAACCGTATGCGTGACTGCGCGCACATATCCCGTGAAAGACGTGCATCTGCCGCCGCTTTGAGACAGGTTCCGACTCCCCTTGCGCCGTGGGCGTGGGTATAAGGCTGTATGAGACATATCGCGCCGACACTGGCCATGGCGTTCATCGCCGCTGTATCGCTCGCCGCCTGCGGAGGCGGAGGCGGCAGCAGCGGGGGCGGTGGTGGCACCGCCAACAACTCACCTACCGCCAATGCTGGCGCCAACCAGACGGTCAACTCCAACGTCACCGTTACGCTGAACGGCACCGGCAGCGCGGACAGCGACGGATCCATCGCAACCTATGCGTGGACGCAGACTGCCGGGGCCGCGGTCACACTGACCGGCGGCACGACGGCGCAGCCGACGTTCGTCGCGCCGGACGTGACGGCCGCGGCGACGTTCACCTTCTCGCTCGTCGTCACCGACAATAAATTCGCAGCGAGCAGCGCCGCCACGGTCAGCGTCGTCGTGAATCCGGCGCCGAACAACGCGCCGGTCGCGAGCGCGGGCGCGGACCAGAGCACCAATTCCGGCGTCACCGTCACCTTGAACGGCGCCGCCAGCACCGACGCCGATGGCAGCATTGCCGGTTACGCGTGGACGCAGACCGCAGGGCCAGCCGCGACTTTGATCGGCGGCACCACCTCGCTGCCCACTTTCCCGGCGCCGACCGTCGCGACAGCAACCGTGCTCACCTTTTCGCTGGTCGTGACGGATAACCGCGGCGCAACCAGCGTGGCGGATACCGTCGACGTCACCGTAAATCCACCGCTGGCCGGCATGACCAGCGTGACCGGCAACGTCACCTTCGTGCGCATTCCCACGACACCGCAAAGCGGCTTGAGTTACGGCGCCCCGCAGCTGCGACCCGCGCGCGGCGTGCTGGTGCGCGCGGTCGCCGCCGGAAACGTCGTTGTCGCCTCGGCCAATACCGCGAGCGACGGCGCCTATGCGCTGAGCGTGGACAACGACGTCACGATCCGCATCGAAGTGGTCGCGCAGATGGCGCGCAGCGGCGTGTTCCCCAACTGGAATATTGTCGTCAAGGATGGAATCAACGCGGGCACCCAGCCGTATTCGTTCACGGACGGCACCACGTTCAATTCGAGCGCCGGCGGCGCGCACGACGTGGCGATTCCCTCGGGTTTCAACGCGGCCGGCACCGTCACGGGCACCCGCGCGTCCGCGCCCTTCGCCATTCTCGACACTATCTACCAGGGCGTGCAGACCATCCTGGGAGCCGCGCCGACGACGAAATTCCCCGCGCTGGTGATCGACTGGGAGGCCAACAATCAGGGCGGCGAAACTTTCTTCACCTCCGCGCCCCTGCAACACATCGTGCTGTCGGCAAGGGTCACGGAAGACACCGACGAGTTCGACCAGCACGTGATCGCGCACGAATTCGGCCACTACATCGAATTCAATTTCTCGCGCGCCGACAACATCGGCGGCCCGCACGGTATCGGCGACAAGCTCGACATCCGGACCGCGTTCGGCGAAGGGTTCGGCTACGCGTTCGCGGCCATCGTGCTGAATGATCCGGACGTGCGGGACACGTACGTCAACGAAAACGCTGTTCGTGTCACCAGCAGATTCAACATCGAAACCAATCCTCCGCCGAATCCGCCCGGCAATCCGGTCGCCGACGACTATGGCTGCTGGTGCAGCGAAACGTCCGTGTCGTCGATCCTGTGGGATGTGTACGATTCCGCGGCGGATACCAACGACACGATCTCGCTGGGATTCACGCCGATCTGGAACGTGCTCATCGGCGCGCAGAAAACCACGCCCGCGGTCACCAGCATCTTCAGCTTCGTCAGTGCGCTGAAAGCCGCGAACACCGCCGTCGCCCCGCAGATCAACACGCTGGTGGCCGCGCAGAGCATCGATGCCAACGGCATCGACGCGTTCGGCACGGGCGAGACCCATCGCCCGGCCAATGTGCCCGCCATCGCCGCATTGCCGGTGTTCACCGCCGCGACCGTGAATGGCGGAGCGACGATCGTGCAGGTCGTGGACGACGCCGGCACCATCAATACGCTCGGCAATCACCGGTTCGTGCGTTTCTCCATCAATCCAGGCCCGCAAATTGTCACGATCAAGGTGACGACCTCGAATGTCGCCAGCGATGCAGACCCCGACTTTCTGCTCTACCGCAATGGCAATTTCGTGACTTCCGGAGAAGGTTCCGTCGTGGGCAGTGAGACGAAGCAGATCTCGCTGCCAGGCGGCACGTACGTCCTCGACGCTTACGACTGCGGCAACGTGTGTGTGGATGAGGACAACGAACTCATCGGCACGCAAGGCGACTACGCATTGACCGTGACGGTAACGTCTCCTTGAAGACCAAAGGCGAATGAATATGTCGACTCATGAAATGGCCCATGTGATTCGCACGCTCGCCGGCGCGACATTGTTAGCCGCATTGCTTGCAGGCTGCGGCCAACCCACTGCGCCGGAAGTGCTACCCGCGCCGCCCGCCGGCGATCCCGGCAACGGCACGGCGCCGGCCAACCCTGCTGAAGCACCGGCCGCGCCCGCGCAGCCCGCGCCTGACGCGCCTCCACCCCAGGAACCGTCGCCGGCACCCACGCCCGCCGCCAACAATGATCCGGACCTATCGACCATGCGCGCCGCCACGGCCAGCGCCAAGATCAGCGTGCCGGTGGATCTGAGATATCGATTCGACGGCCCCGTGATTCCGAATCAACCGGTGATGCTGCACCTGGCGGCGGTTCCGCGCACCGGCGGCTCGAATCTCAAGGTCAGTGTCGCGTCCATCGATGGGCTGCGCCTGGATGCCTCGACGCCGACCGCCATTCAGAAGGTCACCGCGGCCGGCATCTATCGCCAGCAAATTGCGGTCACCGCGGCGGCCGGTGCGCCCACAGCCATCCGCGTGCTGGTGACGATGGATATGGCGGAAGGCTCGGGGTTCGGTTTCTTCACCGTACCGCTCGAAGGCGGAACGGCTGCTCAAAAACAGAAATCCGTAAAACTGCGCTGACCGCGGCTGCATCGGCGCGCGTAAACTACGTGCCGTGATTCGCCCGAACAGCGCCAAAGTCCGCATGCGTATTGTTTGGCGCCCAGGCTGGCTCCTGGCGCTGGCCGCCTGCCTCACACCCCACGCGAACGCCGCCTGTATCGGGCAGCAAGGCGGCGATCTTGCGGACCTGGAAGAACGCGCCTTCCGCGATCCGGCCACCGCCTTGCCTGAGCTCGCGAAGATCATTTCCACCTCGGCCGACATGCCGGCTTCGCGCCGGGCGGCGCTGCATGCGATCTCCGCCGATGCCGCGCGCCAGCTCGGCTTCAGCCGCCAGAGCATCACCGAGGCCGACGCCGGCCTCGCGTTGCTGCCGGCCGGCGATATGTCCGATCTCGCGGTCCGCATGCGCACGGTGCGCGCCCTGGTGAGCACCAATGTGGGCGGAATCGACGCCGCGTCGGTCGAGCTCACGCGCGTCATCGATGCCATTCGCGACCGGCCGCTGGCGCTCGGCTGCGTCCTCAAGGATCGCGGCTGGCTCAATTTCCGCGACGGCAATCCCGACCAGGCGCTCGACGACCTGCTGCGCGCCTATGCGCTGCTGCGCCGGCATGCGAGCCGGGAAGAAGCCATGGTGGCCGCGGGCCGCCTGTCGATGGCGCAGTTCAGCGTGCGTGATTATCCGCAGGCCCTGTCGCTGGTCGATGAAACCATCGCCTTCTTCCGCGAACAAAAAGCGCAGATCCGCCTCGCCACTGCGCTCGATCGCCGGGCGGCCATCCTCAAGGCGGCGGGCCGGCTCGATGAGGCCATGTTGGCTGCGACCGAAGCGCTGCGCATCCACGACAACATCGGCGACCGCGTCGGCACGGGCCTTTCGCAAATGCGCATGTGCGGCGTCGAAATCGAGCGCAATGCATTGAAGCAGGCCGCGAGCTGGTGCGACCGCGCCGAGCTCACGTTGAGCCAGACCAGCGGCATGGACGACAACGACTACCGCACGCTGGCGGCGTTGCGCGGCCGGCTGTTCCTCGCGCTCGGCAAATCGCGCGAAGCCGTCGAGCAGTTCGATCGCGCGATCGCCCCCGGCGGCGCGCAGCCGGCCGACGACATCGCCGAGCTGTATGAACTGCGTTCGCGTGCGCATGCCGCGGTCGGCAACTATCCGGCGGCATTCACCGACCAGGGCGAATACCTGCGCCGCATGCGCGAACAGGGCACGCTCGATCGCATCCGCGAAGTCGCGCAGCTGCGCGTGCAGTTCGAGAACGATCAGGAAAAGCAGAAGATCGTGCTGCTCGAGAAGGACAAGAAACTCGCGGAAGAAAGGTTGATGAGCCAGACGCGCACCACGCAGCTGGTGGCCATCGCGGGCCTCACCGGCCTCGTGACGGCGTTTTTCCTGGGTTATGCGCTGCTCTCGCATCGCCGGCATCGCGCCGAGCTGATCCGCCTCGCGGAGCGCGACGAACTGACCGGCCTGCTCAATCGCCGCGCCATCGTGCGCAAGGCCGTCGAATACCTGACACGGGCGCGCGAATCGAAGGGCACGCTGATCATCGGCCTTATCGATCTCGATCACTTCAAGTCGATCAACGACCGCTTCGGTCACGCGGTGGGCGATCAGCTGCTGCAGCGATTCTCCGCGGCGCTGCGCTCGGCGCTGCACACGCGCGAGATCTTCGGTCGATACGGCGGCGAGGAATTCCTCGTGTTGTTTCCCGACTGCTCGCTCGAGCAGGCGCGGCAGTCCGCCGACCGGCTGCGCGGCGCGCTGCGCGATCAACGCATGCGCATCGACGACCAGGACGTCGCGGTCACAATGAGCCTCGGGCTCGCGATGTACGAAGCCGGCGACGTGTTGTTCGACCAGGTGGCGCGGCGCGCGGACATCGCGCTGTATGTCGCGAAGACCCAGGGCCGCGATCGCGTCGAAGTCTTCAACCCGTCACGGCATGGCGGGTTGGCCGCGAATGCATCGCAGCGTCAGCGGTAGCGGTGCCGGGAGAAGTGGTGCCGGGGTGCAATTCTCGTAATTGAGTCGGCGTTTGGTGCTCTACCAACGCCGACTCAATTACGAGAATTGCACCCCGGCACCACTTCTCCCGGCACCACTACTTCCAGACCACCTCTAGCTTCTGCCCCACAGCAAGCGTGGCGCCCGTGCCGCGCACGATGATCGCGTTCTGCCCGAACATCACGCCGCGTAGTCCCGCATCGAACCTATAACTCTTGAGGGTCGCGAGCGGCTCGACGCCATCGCGTTCGCCGGTGGATTGTTCGGTGGTGGTGATTGCGCAGCGCGTGCACGGCTTCACCATGCGAACCGCGATGCCGTCCGCGCGTAGTTCGTGGATGCGGTCTTCGTCGTAAGCTTCGACGCCTTCGAGCACTACATTCGGCCGGAAGCGCTCCATGGGCAGGTCAACGTCCAGGCGCGAATTGAGCTCGGTCAGCGACGCCCGGGAAATCACCAGGATCGGAAATCCATCCGCGAATTCGGTGACCGCGCGTACCTCGCCCGTCCACTCCGCGCTGCATTCGCGCGGCGCGCCGGGGTCGAACCGCACGAGCCGCAGCGGCGTACCGAGAAAACTCGTGCACCAGTGCGCAGCCTGTTCGCCGCAATCGATGCCTCTTCCTGCGAATCCCCACACCGTCACCGCAATCGATTCGCCGCTCTGCTCGCGCGACACGACGAGCCGCTCCATGCCGCGCGCTTCGAGCAGCAGCGCCCGCTCGCACAGCGCGGTCGCGATCAACGCCATGCGCGGCAACTCACGCTGCGTCACGAACCGGCCGCTGGGCCGCACCAGCATCCAGTGCCGGTCGTCGGCGAAACCGGTGGGTGTCAGGCGCGCGGCATCGAGCGGAATGCCGCGGCAGGATTTGACGGGATAAACGTGCAGCGCCGAGATCGCGGCATACGTGATGCTCACGGCCGGACGTTGAGCGCACGCTCGGCGCGTTCGAGATCGGCCGCGGTGTTCACATCGGCCAGCGGCCGCTCGACCGCGAGCGCGACGCGGATCTCCATGCCGTTCTCGAGCGCGCGTAGTTGCTCGAGCTTCTCGATCTGCTCGAGCCGGCCCGGCGGCAGCGCCGCGAGGCGCCGCAACGCGGACACACGATAGGCGTAGATGCCGATGTGCCGCAGGCTCGCGTGGGTCAGCGTGGTGGCCGCATCGCGATTCCACGGGATTGCGGCGCGTGAAAAGTACAGCGCACGGCCGGTGGCATCGCAGGCCACCTTTACGTTGTTGGGGTCGTTGAAGTCGGCGCCCGTGTCGATCTTCGAAGCCAGCGTGGCGATGTCGGCGCGCGGGTTCGCGGCCAACAACTGCGCCACCTGGTCAATGACCGCGGGCGGAATCAGCGGCTCGTCGCCCTGCACGTTGACGACGATGTCCGTATCGATCCAGCCGCGCGCGGCCGCGACTTCCGCGATCCGATCGCTGCCCGACAAGTGTGTGCGCGCCGTCATCACGACCTCGGCGCCGAAACCGCGCGCGGCGTTCGCGACGCGCTCGTCATCGGTGGCGACCAGCACCTCGTCGGCACGCGCGCTGCGCGCCCGCTCGTGCACCCACTGCAGCATGGGTTTGCCGGCCAGCGGCAGCAGCACCTTGCCCGGCAGCCGCGACGAATCGAAACGCGCGGGGATGACGACGCGAAAACTCATTCACGCACCAGCAGCGGATCGTCGGGCGCCAGTTGACGCGCGTCTTCCTCGAGCATCATGGGCACGCCTTCCTTGAGCGGGAACGCCAGCCGTTCGGCGCGGCACACCAGCACCTGCGCGGCGCGCTGGAACTTGAGCGGCCCCTTGCACACCGGGCACGCGAGGATGTCTAACAACCGGTCATCCATGTGTCATTGCACCTGGGTCTTGAACGACGCGGCGCGCGCCAGCACCAGCTCCACCAATTGCTCCGCCTCGCTCTCGGCGAATTCGGCGGTGACCGGCACGTACCAGCAGCGCTCATCCGCGAACGCGGCGCATTTTACGGCATCTTTCTCGGTCATGAGGATGGGCAGATCATCGCCGAAATCGAGATCGCCCGGCTTGAATGGATGGTGGTCCGGCAACGGATGTTCGTACAATGTGAGCCCCGCCTCGCGCAACGTATCGAAGAAACGCTGCGGATTGCCGATGGCCGCCACCGCGCGCACCGACGTTCCGCGAAAGCTCGAGAGCGAGCGCAACGAGCCGCTGCCACGCACCGGGCGCGCATCGCCCGGACGCATGTGCATCGCGAAGTGCGTCCGCGTCACGATGCGCGGCAGATTGAAATTTGGCGCGCTGGCCGCGCCGTTCACGATGACCGCGTTCACGCGCCGCAGCCGGCGCGGGCTCTCGCGCAGCGGCCCGCGCGGCAGCAGGCAGCCGTTGCCGAAGCCGCGCTGCCCGTCGATCACGACCATCTCGCAGTGGCGCACCAGCGCCAGGTGTTGCAGCCCATCGTCGCAGATCACGATGTCGTGGCCATCGGCCACCGCCTGCTTCGCCGCAGCAACCCGATCGCGACCCACGAACACCGTGGCCTGTGCACGGCGCGCCAGCATCAAGGGCTCATCGCCCACCTCGGAGGCCCTGCTGTGTACCGTGACCCGCGTGACGCCGCGCGCGCGGCCGCCATAACCGCGCGAGACGATGGCCACGCGTAATCCCACGGCGGAGAGTTTGTTGGACAGCCACGCCACCAGCGGCGTCTTGCCGGTGCCACCGACGGTGAGGTTGCCGACCACGATGACCGGCACGCCGACCTTCACACGATGCCGCAGGCCCAGCCGGTACAGCAGACTGCGCAGCGCCATTACCGAACCATATAGAAAGGAAAGCGGCACAAGCCACAGCGGCCCGGCCGGCCCGTACCACATGCGCTCGACGCGCGAGCGCAATGCGGGGGTGCCGCTAATTGCGGATCTCCACACCCTTGAGACTGGCGTACGCGCCATTACGCGCCACGAGTTCGGCGTGTGTGCCACGTTCGATGATGCGTCCCTCTTCCATCACGATGATCTCGTCGGCGTGTTCGATGGTAGTGAGCCGGTGCGCGATCACGAGCGTGGTGCGATTGCGCATCAGCTCGACCAGCGCCTGCTGGATACGCCGCTCGGATTCATTGTCGAGCGCCGACATCGCCTCATCGAGGATCAGGATCGGCGCGTCCTTGAGCAGCGCGCGTGCGATCGCGATGCGCTGCCGCTGGCCGCCCGACAGCAAGGCACCGCGGTCGCCCACCGGCGTGTCGAGACCCTGCGGCAGCTCCCGGGCAAACTCATCCACGTAGGCGGCGCGCGCGGCCGCTTCGACCGCCGCCGGATCCGGCGCGTCGACACCGAAGGCGATGTTGTTGCGGATGGAATCGTTGAACAGCAGCACGTCCTGGCTGACCAGCGCGACATTCGCGCGCAGGTCGCGCAGGTTGCAGTCGCGCACGTCGACGCCGTCGATGAGCACCTGCCCCGCGGTGACGTCGTAGATGCGCGGCACGAGACCCACGAGCGTCGACTTGCCGCTTCCCGAACGCCCAACAATGGCGATGTTCTTGCCGGCGGGAACCTGCAACGAAAGCCCGTGCAACACGCCGCCTTTTTCGGTCGAGTATTCGAAGCTCACGTCGCGGAATTCGATGGCGCCGGCGACGCGGCCGAGCGCCCGGCCGCTGGCCATGTCCTCGGCGGGTGAATCGAGCACTTCGAACACGCTGGCGCCGGCAGCCACACCCTGCTGCAGCGGCACGAAGGAATCCATGAGCCGTTTGAGCGGCGCGGTGGTCATGAGCATCGCGGTGAGAAAACCCATGAAGGTCGCCATCGAAAGGTTGCCGGCCACGATCTGATGCAACGCCACCCACAGGATGCCACCGAGCGCGAGCGAGGCGATGAACTGCACCAGCGGGTTGCTGGTCGCGCGTGCCGCGATCAGCTTCATGTTGCTGCGGCGATTGTGTTCGTTGACCTTCTCGAAGTCCGCGGCTTCCTGCTGCTGCGCGTTGAACACTTTGATGACGCGCTGGCCGTCGAGCGCTTCCTTCACCACGCGCGTGACATCGCCCATCGACGCCTGGATGCGCGCGCTGTAGCGCCGGAACGAGCTCGACACCTTGCGCACCAGCCACGACAGCGGCGGCGCGATCAGGAACACGAAAGTGGCGAGCCGCCAGCTGAAATAGAACATCGAGCCGATCAGGACAACAATAGTCAACGAATCGCGGATCAGCGAAGTGATGGACTTGGTCGTGGCCTCGGCCACCTGCTCGATGTTGAACGTGAGCCGCGACAGCAACATGCCACCCGACACGCGGTCGTAGTAACTCGCTGGCAGGTGCAGGTACTGGCGGAACAGATCGCCGCGAATGCCCTTGATGACCTGCCGCCCGACATAGCCGGGAAAGTAGTTGGACATGTAGTCGCCGATGCCGCGCAGCAGGAACAGGATCGGCGCGCCGATCGGAATGAGCCAGAGGATTTCCGGTGTGCTCTTGAGCGAGGTGAGCTGCGCCTCGTCCATGCCGCGGATGAATTTCTGCACGAAGAACGCGAAGGCGCCGTCGGTGGCGGCGAACAGCGCCATGCCGAGCACGCCGATCATGAACATGCCGCGATGCGGCTTGGCGTAGCCCAGCAGGCGCCGATAGACCTTCGCCGGGTTTGCGATGACTTCGGGCTGTGAGGCTGCGCCCGCGGTGGCGTTCATTTCGCGGGTTTGGAGTCTTCGACCGTCGCGATGTTGATGCGCACGAAGCCGAGCTTGCCGAGCACATCCATCGCGGTCACCACCGACTGGTGCGTCGAGCGCGCATCGGCACGCACCGTGACGGGCTTGCTGCGATCGGCACCCGAGATTTCCATGATGGCGGCGCGCAGCGTGTCGGTGCTGGAATTGATCAGCTCGCGGTCGTTGACGCGATAACTGCCGGATTGGGTGACGGTGACCACGATCGGGTCGCTCTTCTGCTTGCCGGTGGGCGCAAGGCTGGCCTGCGGCAGCTCGATCTTGATGCGGCTTTCCTGCGCGAACGTCGAGGACAACATGAAGAAGATCACCAGCAGCAGCGCGATGTCGATCAGCGAGATCAGGTTGATCTCGGGATCTTCCTTCGGCCGGCGAGTCTGCAGCTTCATGCGTTGCGCGCTTCCCCGGCTTCGTCAGCCGTCCCTTCGGCGCCCAGCGAATCGGCGAACGTGACGGCGATCTTCTCCATGTCGACCACGATGCGCTCGACCTTGCCGCGCAGGTAGCGGTACGCGATCAGCGACGGAATGGCGACCGACAGTCCCGCCGCAGTCGTGATCAAAGCCTGGGAGATGCCACCGGCAAGCTTGCTCGGGTCGCCCATGCCGCCCAGCATGACCGCGTTGAACGCCGCGATGATGCCGGAGACGGTGCCCAGCAGGCCTAACAAGGGTGAGATGCTGGCGATGGTGCCGAGCGAATTGAGGAACCGTTCGAGCTCGTGGACGACGTGACGGCCCGTGTCCTGCACGCGCTCCATCATGATGTCGCGGCCGCGGTGTCTATTGGCCAGCGCCGCCGCCAGCACCCGGCCGAGCGGCGAGTTCTTCTCGAGCGCCTCGATGACCTTCGGGGTCACCTGGTTCTTCTCGGCGAGGTCGGAAACCTTCTTGATGAGCTCCTGCGGGAGCACGCGTTTGCGCTGCAGGGTCCACAGCCGTTCGAGCAGGATGCCCACGGCCGCGATCGAGCAGATGATGATCGGCCACATGAATGGGCCGCCGGCCCGAACGAGTTCCCACATGGCGGGGGATCATACCGGAGCGCGGCGCTGGCCGTTACTTTGCGCGTCGGCTGCCGTCTCGCTACGCCGCCAGTGAAATGGGTAACGCGCACTGCGCGCGATCCGCCGCAGCGTCGTGCCCTTCGTCCCCAAATCGAGCTCTACTGCGCCATCACGGCGCGTGTCGAGTACCTGGGCGCCGGACTCGCGCCAGCGCGCGAGCGTCCGGATGCGCGTGCCGGTCTCGGCCGCTCCGCCAGTCGCGATCGCCCATCCCGGCGCGACCGCTTCTATCCACTCGGCGCTCGATGCGAGTGAACTGGCCTGCCGGCCGAGCACTGCCGCCTCGCTCGCCAGAGAACCCGCGGGCAGGCGCCGCAACAGACCGCGCTCGGCCGCCGCGTCCATATCTCCGGCCAGCACCACGCCGTGCCCGTCTACCGACACACGCAGGACGCAGTAACGCGAGCCGCCTCCGCCCACCCAGGTCTCGAAGTTCACACCGTCCCAGGTGAAGCGCGAATCGCGGCAGCGCGAAGCCGGCAATGACGTCGCCGGCCACCCACCGCCCACGACGATGTGCGCCAGTCCGCGTTGGTCGGCTAACAACGCCGCGCCCTGCGCGCGATCCGCGTTGAGCGCCGGCAGGATCAGCAGATCGATGCGCTCGCGGCCGAGTGCCGCCAGCGCCGGCAGGACGAGTTGCCGCGCGGGTGAGCCGTGGGTATTCCAGCCATCGCCGGTGTCGAACAGCAACACGTGATCGCGCGTCGCGATGAGGATCGCGGTACCGCGCGTATCGAACACCGACACCTGCGCCGTGCCCGCTTCCGGCATGCGGGACGCAGCGAACAGCAGCGGCAACGCCATCACGCACCCGGTCGTGCGCAACGGCCAGGGCCAGCGGCACAGCAGCAGCCACCCGCACGCGAGCGCAAACGCGAACCACCACAGCGGTGGCGTCATCTGCCAGCGCGCCAGATCCGCCTCCGCGGCCCAGACCAGTCCCGGCCACAGCCATTCGTACAGTGCGGCCGCGATGCCGAAGATCGGCGCGCAAAGGGCCGGCCACAGCAGTGCCGCCAACCCGCCCAGCAACACCAGCGGCACGAGCACGAACGACATGATCGGAATGGCCAGCAGGTTCACCCACAGGCCCGCCAGTGAAACCCCGTCGAAGACCGCGAATGTCAGCGGCGCCAGCGCCACCATGACGGCCAGCTGCAAACGCAGAAGTCCGAAGCCACGCCGCGCCGGCACCAGACTCGAAGTCTCGACCAACAGGATGACCCCGACCGCCACGAACGACAGCCAGAAGCCCGCCGCGAGTGGTGCAAACGGATCGAACAGCAGCACCGCGATCAGCGCCAGCGACCAGCCGCGCGCCGCGCTCAAATGCCGCGCGCCGAGCCGCGCGAGCGAAAACACCGCCAGCATCAACCAGGTGCGCTGGGTAGGCACCGAGAACCCGGCCAGCAGGGAATACAGTCCGGCGGCGGCCAAGCCCGAGAGCAGCGCGAACGGCTCGCGTTCGATGCGCGTGGCGAACGGCAGCCAGCGCCACGTCCAGCGCGCGCCGCAGAAGGCCAGCAGCGCAAACAACGTGACGTGCAAGCCCGATATCGCAACCAGGTGCGTCGTGCCAGTGGCGTTGAAGACGCGCCACTGATCCAGGCTCATGCCCGCGGTCAGGCCGACGGCCAGAGCGGTCAGCAGCGCGGCGGCATCCGGATCGCCGACGCTGTCCGAGATGCGGGCCGCGATGCGGGCGCGCGCACCGTCGATCGACGTGTGGGCGAGCAGGAGCCGTTCATTGAGCGCGGCAGGCAATACGCGGCCGGTCAGATGCACGCGATCGCGAAACGCGATCCGCGCCAGGTCCGCGCCCACGAAATTCCGTGTCGGCTCGGGCGCGGACAGCCGCACCACCCAGCGCCAGCGCTCTCCGACGCGAGGAATATGAGGCGCGTCGCGCCAACTGAGCCGCGCATGCCGGACCCGCGTGTCCGCCGCGGCGCCCGCACGGATGGTGACCTGCGCATCGAACCGCAGCTCCGTGCCTTCGCGTTCCGGCACGCTGACCACCACGCCTTCGAGCAGGACGCGCGTATCGGCGCCCGCTGGCAGCACGCGCAGATCGAGCCAGCGGGATGCCGAAGAAGATGCCAGCCACAGGCCCGCGAGCACGCAGGTCAGCAAACGTCCGCACTCGCAGTGACGCAGTGAAGTCGTGACGGTGATGACGATCGCCAACGCCGCACATGCCATCCACGCGGTGCCGGGCAAATCGGCCGCGCCGAGGCCCGCCAGCACGCCGAGCAGCAAGGCAAACGCGCCGGTCACGGGCCGCGGGCATGGGTGCTAGAGTGCGCGCCGATGCCACGGGGGTTCTTCCGCAAGATCACGCCGCGCAGCGAAACGCTGCGCACGCACTGGGCGTTGAAACCATTCGGCCGTTTCTTCGGCGACCCGCGGCTGTGGTCGCTGCAGCGGCGTACCGTGACACCGGCCTTCGGCGCGGGGCTTGCGATCTGCTTCATCCCGCTGCCCATTCACATTCCGGTCGCGGCGATGGTGGCAATCTTCTGCCGCATCAATATTCCGACCATCATGCTGGCGCTGGTGGCGGTGAATCCTCTGACCATCGTTCCGGCCTATCTGCTCGCGTACAAGATCGGGGTGCTCGTCACCGGCGCGCACGAGCGAAGCTTCAAGTTCCACATGAGCTGGGACTGGGTGCAGCACGGGCTCGGCCCCATGTGGAAACCGTTTCTCGTGGGCTGCGGAATCACCGGAGCGCTGGTGGGGTTGATCAGCTACGCACTGCTCGACGTCCTGTGGCGTTACAACGTACGCAAGAGATACCGCGAGCGCGCCGGTGCAGCCAGCCGGTAATCAGGTCTTTTCGAGCAGATTTCCGTGCTCGAGCTCGAGCACGCGGTCCATGCGTGCCGCGAGGCGCCGGTCGTGCGTCACCACGATGAGGCTGGTGCCGAGCTCGCGATTGAGCTCGAGCATGAGCTCGAACACGCTCTCGGCGTTGTTGCCGTCGAGGTTGCCCGTGGGTTCGTCGGCCAGCACGATGCGTGGGCCGGTCACCAGCGCGCGCGCCACCGCCGCGCGTTGGCGTTCGCCACCCGACAATTCCTGCGGGCGGTGCACCAGGCGCTGCCCAAGGCCCACGCGTTCGAGAATCGCGCGCGCGCGTTTTTCGGCTTCCGCCTTCGGCTCGCGCCGCACCAGCAGCGGCATGGCGACGTTCTCGAGCGCGGAGAACTCCGGTAACAGGTGATGGAACTGGTAGATGAACCCGAGCGTGCGATTGCGCAGTTCGCCGCGCGGTTTTTCGGCCAGCGAATGGATGTCGTTGCCGGCGATCCGCACGATGCCCGCGGTGGGTTTGTCGAGCCCGCCGAGGATCTGCAACAAGGTGGTCTTGCCCGAACCGGAGGCGCCGATAATGGCGATGCGTTCGGCGGGTTTAACCGCGAAGTTCACGCCCTGCAATACCTCGAGGTCGATCGGTCCCTGGCGGAACGCGCGTTTCACCCCGATCGCTTCGAGCACCAGCTCAGTCATGTCGTAAGGCCTCCGCCGGCAAGGTGCGCGACGCACGCCATGCCGGGTAGATAGTCGCGAGCGCGGACAGCAGCAGCGTCACGCCGGCGACCTGCAACACGTCGCCGAAACGCACCTCGCTCGGCAGGTCGCTCATGAAATACACGCTCGCGTCGAGGAATTTCGTGCCGACGGCGGTTTCGATGCCGTGCACGATGCCGGGAAAGTAGATTGACAGCACCCAGCCGAGCGCGACACCGGCGGCCGTGCCGCACAGGCCGATCAGGGCGCCCTGCACGAGGAACATCTCGAGCACGTTGCCGGGGGCCGCGCCGATGGTGCGCAGGATCGCGATGTCGGTCTGCTTCTCCTTCACGATCATCACCAGCGTCGCCACCAGGTTGATGGCCGCGACGAACACCAGCAGCAGCAGGATGAAGAACATCATCGATTTGGTGAGCTCGACGCTGCGGAAGAACATCGCGTGATCGCGCGTCCAGTCGCTGACGTAGAAACCGGCACCCCCCACGTCGATGGCATGCGCCACCGTAACCACGATGTTCGGCGCGAGGAATGGATCGTCCAGCGCCAGCCGCAGGCCGGTGACGTTGTCTCCCATGCGATACAGCTTCGCGGCATCGCTCATGTGCGTGAGCGCAAGGCCCCGATCGAACTCGTACATGCCGGATTCGAACACGCCCGCGACCGTGAAACGACGCATGCGCGGCGCGAACCCGGCGGGAGTCGCGGTACCTTCGGGCGTCATCAACACCACGCTCTGGCCGACACCGACACCAAGCTCGGCGGCCAGCGCCGAACCGAGAATGATCCGGTATTTTCCCGGCTGCAGATCGTTCAACGACCCGGACTTGAGCCGCGACCCGAGCCCGACCGCGCGGCTTTCCTCTTCGGGCAGGATGCCGCGCACCAGCGTGCCGGTGACGCGCTGGCCATTGGCCAGCAGGCCGCGCGATTCGATGAACGGCACCACGGCCTTCACGCCCGGCTCGGAAGCCGCGGTAGTTTGCGCCGCGTGCCACTGCGGGATGACGCCGTCGATGCCGGTGATGGTGGCGTGCGAGGTCACCGACAACATGCGGCTGCGCAGTTCGGTCTCGAAGCCGTTCAGCACCGACAGGGTCACGATCAGCACGGCGACGCCGAGCGCGAGCCCCGTCACCGACATCGCCGCCACGAACGACACGAAGCCGCTGCGATGCGTGGAGCGCAGGTACCGCACGCCGATCAGCCATTCGTAACGCAGGCCCGTCATTCGTATCTCAGGGCGTCGGCCGGCGGGATGCGCGATGCACGGAACGCCGGGTAGATAGTGGCCAGCAGCGTGATCAGCATCGCGATGCCGGCGATCCACAACACCTGCTCGATGCGCACCTCCGAGGGCAACCGCGTGATGACGTACACGTCGGAATTGAAGATCTCGAAACGGAACAGCCGTTCGAGAAAGGCGGCGACCGAGCCCGCGTACTGGCCGATCCAGACACCGAAGAAGACGCCCGACGCGACGCCCAGCCAGGCGATGACGCTACCCTGGATGAGGAACACCGCCATCACGCGCCGCGGCGAAGTGCCGAGCGTACGCAGGATCGCGATGTCCGTGCGTTTGTCGGTCACGACCATCGCGAGCATCGCGACCAGATAAAACGCCGCCACCGCCACGATCAGCATGAGGATGATCGCGACCATGGTCTTCTCGATGCGGATCGCGCGGAAGTAGCTGGCGTGCTCCACCGTCCAGTCCTGGATCGACACGCCGGCCGGAAGCTGTTTCGCAAGCGCGGCGGCGAACTGCGGTGCCGCGAGCGCGTCGGTGAAATTGACGTGCAGCGACATGCGCGCATCGGGGTCGGGCAGCAAGGCCCGCACGTCCTCGAGCGCGGCGATCAGCAAGGAGCCGTCGTAGTCCTGCACCTCCGCGTCGAACACGCCGGCGACGATGAATTCGCGCAGGCGCGGTTGCGGGGCGCCATCCGCATCGGTGCTGGGTACCAACAGCGTGAGCGCGTCGCCGAGGCCAAGGCCCATCAGCTGCGCGATCGCGTGGCCGACGATGATCCGGTCGCTACCCGGCGTGAGGTCCTGGAGCCGGCCTTCGACGATGGTGCGGGTGACGCGTTCGACCTCCCCTTCGTGCGCCGGGTCGATGCCGCGCAGCCGCACCGGCAGCATCTCGGGCTTGCGCACCGCCAGTGCCTCGATCTCGATGAACGGCGCGGCGCCTGCGACGTGGGGCGTGGCGCGGACTTGTCTGGCCAGCGAGCTCCAGTCCACGGTGGCCTGCGAATCCGCGGGCAGGTAAATCCGCGCGTGCGAAGACAACGACAACAGCCGTGTGCGCAGCTCGCCCTCGAGCCCGTTCATGACCGACAGGACCACGATCAGGGCCATGACGCCCAGGCACACGCACAGCAGCGAGACCCAGGTGATGAAGGAGACGAAGAACTTGTGAGAGCGGGCCCGCACGTAACGCAGGCCGACGAATAAGGGCAGGGAATTCAGCACGGGTGCGAATTCTGGCGCAAAAACCTGACTGGGTTCACAAAAGTGCTGTTAGACGGAGTCGGTGCGTGGCGACAGCGGCTGACTTTGCCACAGCGGGGCGTATATTGCCGCGACGGTCGAGTCGCCGGCCGTAGGAGAGAACGACATGCTTGCTCGCACGATGAAGATGTCTGTGGCTGCGCTGGCCTTGTCCATGGGAATGGGCCTGGCCGCGCCTGCGTTCGCTGAAACTCTGGAAGTCGACGGCCAGCTGGCCATCAAGCCGCCGGGTGTCGAAACCCCGCAGCGTGGCCTCACCATGGCGGTGGTCGAACAGAAGTTCGGCGCTCCGTCCAACAAGAGCAGCCCCGTGGGCAGCTCGGGCAAGACGCCGCCGATCACCAAGTGGTTCTATCCGAACTTCGTGGTCGTGTTCGAGAACGACAAGGTCATCCACACGGTTGCCGTCGGCGGCTAGAGGCTCGAACTCCGAGGCGGTTTTGCCGCCCGGATTCTGTTTCGCGCATCGGGTAAGCTGCCGCGCTCCCGCGATGCCGACCCTTCTTCACCCACCGCTTCCCGCGCCCCACACGCGCCAACGCTGGCACCAGCTGTACGGCTCGGCGCGCAGCCTCGCGCTGGCCGAAGCGGTGGAATCCGATACCCGGCCCTACCTCGTCATCGCGCGTGACGCGCGTGAACTCGACCAGCTGCGCGCGGAACTCGCGTTCTTCCTCGGCGGCTCGCGGCCCATCCACGTGTTGCCCGATTGGGAAGTGCTGCCCTACGACGTCTTCTCGCCGCACCCCGACATCGTCTCGGAACGGCTGGCCGCGCTCGCGGAACTGCCGCGCGTCAAATCCGCGGTGCTGCTGGCCGCCGCCGACACCATCGGCCAGCGGCTCGCGCCGCGCGGCTACGTCGATGGCCGCACGTTCAACGTGGCCGTCGGGGACCGGCTGCCCATCGAGCCGCTGCGCGCGCGCCTGGTCGAAAGCGGTTACGCGTCGGTGGCACAGGTCACCGCACCGGGCGAGTTCGCGCTGCGCGGTTCGCTGTTCGATGTGTTCCCGATGGGCGCGGACACTCCGCTGCGCGTGGACCTGTTCGACAACGAGATCGATGCGATCCGCGAATTCGATCCGGAGACGCAACGCTCGGGCGCGACGCTCAAGCAGGTGCGGCTGCTGCCGGGCCGCGAGATGCCGCTCGACACGGATTCGGTACGCGCCTTCCGCCGCCGCTACCGCACGCGCTTCGAGGGTGACCCGACCAAAAGCGTGATCTACCGCGGCGTCAGCGACGGCATCGCGCCACCCGGCATCGAGTTCTACCTGCCGCTGTTCTTCGATTCCACCGACACGTTGATCGACTATCTACCGTCGGACACCGTGGTATGCGCCGGGGCGGATCTGCCGGGCGCGGTCGAACAGGCGGCCCGGGAGATAACCGAACGATACGAAGAACGCCGCCACGACATCGAACGGCCGGTACTCGCGCCCGAAGAACTCTATCTATCGCCGGCCGAGCTGCAGGCCCGGCTCGACACCTTCACGCGCCTCGACTACGAGAGCTTCAAGGTTGAAAACGAGCTCGCGCCTCGAGGCGGCAGCGGCCACAATTTCCCGACCGCCGCGCCGCAGGAATGGCGCGTGGACCTGCGCGCGGAGCGGCCGCTGGCGCCGCTCGAAAACTTCCTCGCCACCTACCCGGGCCGCGTATTGCTGGCCGCCGATTCCGCCGGCCGCCGCGAGGTGCTGCTCGAGATGCTGCGCGTCCATTCGCTCAAGCCGAAGACCGTCGCGGGCTGGCACGAGTTCGTCGACAGCGACGCGCGTTTCGCCATCGGCATTGCGCCCGAGATGGCCGGGCTCAATGTCATCACGCCGCCGATCGCGGTATTGGGCGAGGCGCAGCTGTTCGGCCAGCGCACGCGGCAGGAACGGCGGCGGCGGCGCGTAGCCTCCGATCCGCAGGCCATCCTGCGCGACCTCACCGCGCTCGGACCCGGGTCGCCGGTGGTGCACGAAGAGTATGGAGTGGGCCGCTACCTCGGTCTGCAGATCATGCAGGTCGCCGGGCAGGACGGAGAGTTCGTCGTGCTCGAATACGCCGGCGGCGACAAGCTGTACGTGCCCGTCCAGCAGCTGCATCTCGTGTCGCGCTACTCGGGCGCCGCGCCCGAAAGCGCGCCGCTGCACAAGCTCGGCACCGATCAATGGGCGCGGGCGCGCAAACGCGCCGCCGACAAGATCCGTGACGTGGCCGCGGAGCTGCTCGATCTCTACGCGCAGCGCCAGGCGAAGCGCGGCCCGGCATTGCCGTCGAAGGAACTCGAATACCAGGCGTTCGCGAACAGTTTTCCGTTCGAGGAGACCGACGACCAGGCCGAGGCGATCCGTCAGGTGCTGCAGGATCTCGCCAGCGAGAAACCCATGGACCGCGTGGTCTGCGGCGACGTGGGCTTCGGCAAGACCGAGGTCGCGATGCGCGCGGCCTTCGTCGCCGCGCAGGCTGGCAAACAGGTCGCGGTGCTGGTGCCCACCACCCTGCTCGCCGAACAGCACACCAACAACTTCCGCGACCGCTTCGCGGACTGGCCGGTACGCATCGAGTCGCTGTCGCGCTTCCGCAGTTCCAAGGAGTCGAACACGGTGCTCGAGGGAATCGAGAAAGGCACCGTCGATATCGTGATCGCCACGCAAAAGCTGCTGCACGCGAACGTACGCTTCAAGGATCTCGGATTGATCATCGTCGACGAGGAGCACCGTTTCGGCGTGCGCGACAAGGAGAAGCTCAAGACGCTGCGCGCCGAGGTGCACGTCCTGACGCTGACCGCGACCCCGATCCCGCGCACCTTGAACATGGCGCTCGGCGGCCTGCGGGACCTGTCGCTGATCACCACGCCGCCGGCCGAGCGCCTGGCGATCAAGACCTTCGTCACCGAGTGGCATGCGCCGACGCTGCGCGAGGCCGCGTTGCGCGAATTCCGCCGCGGCGGCCAGGTGTACTTCGTCCACAACGTGGTCGAGACCATCGACAAGACCGCGCAGGAACTCGCGACGCTCATCCCCGAGGCGCAGGTGCGGGTCGGCCACGGGCAGATGCGCGAGCGCGACCTCGAGCAGCTGATGGTCGATTTCTACCACCGGCGTTTCAACATGCTGGTGTGCACCACGATCATCGAAAGCGGCATCGACGTACCCACCGCCAACACCATCATGATCGACCGGGCCGACAAACTCGGCCTCGCGCAGCTGCACCAGCTGCGCGGCCGGGTCGGCCGTTCGCATCACCGCGCCTACGCCTATCTATTGACACCGAACCGCAAGGCCCTGTCGCTCGACGCGGTGAAACGGCTCGAGGCGATCGAATCCCTCGAGGACCTGGGCGCCGGCTTCACGCTGGCGACCCACGACCTCGAGATCCGCGGCGCGGGCGAATTGCTGGGCGAATCGCAGAGTGGCGAGCTCACCGAGATCGGCCTCACGATGTATCTCGACATGCTCGAGCAGGCGGTCAAGGCATTGAAGGAAGGGCGCGAGCCGGTGCTCGACCGCCCGCTGGCCGCGACTGCCGAGGTCGAGCTGCGCCTGCCCGCCCTGCTGCCCGAAAGCTACGTGGCCGAGGTGCCGGTGCGCCTGGCGCTGTACAAGCGGCTCGCGGCGGCCCCCGACAACGCCGCCATCGACGGCCTGACCGAGGAGATCGTCGATCGTTTTGGTCCGCTGCCGCCGCCTGCCACGGCGCTGCTGCGCGTCGCAAGACTCAAATTGACGGCTCGCGCCCTCGGAATCCGCCGACTCGATCTGGGGCCGGAGGGTGGCTACGCATTGTTCGAAGAACAGAACCAGGTCGACCCGCGGGCGGTCATACGGCTGGTGCAACACCCCGACCGTGATTACCGCCTCGACGGCGCGCTCAAGCTGCGCATATCGCGTGAAACCGACGAAGGTGGCGAACGCTTCGAGTTTGCCGAGAAGTTCCTGGCGGACCTCAGGGCGCCTCCCGCGGGCGCCAGTCCGTCTGCGTCGAAACCCAAACCGCCCAAGTCCAGGTAACGATGAACGACCCGTTATACTTTCGGCCCATGCCAACTACCGGCCGCCTGCGCATCGCCTTCGCCGTCATCGTGCTCGCCGCGCTCGGTGCGGGTGTACCCGCTCCTCACGCGCAGGCACAGGGCGCCGCGGCGCCCACCGTCTATACCATTGAGCTGGTCGTGTTCCGCAACATGAGCGGCTCCGGAGGTCCCGAGGACTGGAGCGCGAAAAGTATTGCGCGCGGCCCGGAATCCCCCGAACAGCCGGTGGTCACCGGACGGTTCGTGCAGTCGATTCCCGCCTCGCAGTTCCAGCTCAACGACCTCGCCGCGAAGCTGCAGAACACGTCTAACTATCAGCCCATCGCGCATTTCGCCTGGCAGCAGACCGCGAGCACCTGGGGCTCGCGCGCCGGCTTCACGGTCGCCAAGCTGGCGGGCCAGGTTCCCGGGCTGTCCGGAATCATCTATCTGGAACGCGGCACATACCTGCACCTCGGCATGTCTCTCAACTACCAGACCTCGAATCCGCCCGCCGCGCTCGCGGCTGCGCCCGGCACGGTATTCAACCTGACCGAGTCGCACCGGGTTCGATTCCGGACGTTGAGTTATTACGACCACCCGGCCTACGGCGTGATCGCGCTGGTGACGCCAGGGAATGCGTCGACCGGTGGAAGATAGGGAAGGAAACGGGAGCGCGCGGCGCGCGCCCTGCTCACTCAGACGAAATCCGCCTCTTCCGCGACGATGATGCGATTGCGGCCCTGCTCCTTCGCCCGGGCCACCGCGGCTTCGACCGCCTTCAGGAAACCGTCCGCCGTGTCGTTCGGGCGCGCGGTGTGGATCGCGACGCCGCCGCTCACCGTGACGTATTTCTGAATCGATCGCGGGTGGTGAATCTGCTGCTCGCGGATGCGGTGCGCCACCGTGGTGGCGTGCTGGATCACGTGATCGGCCTGCGTGCCGTGCATCAGCACGATGACGCTCGCGCCTTCCCAGCGGCCGACGATGTCGGTGCCGCGCCGGAAGGCGCCGGCAATCGCGCGCGCGACGCGTTTGACCATGGCGTCGCCGCCGGTGCGGTCGAAGATCTCGTTGTAAGGCCCTAACTGATCGATGTCGAACAGCAGCAGCGCGATCTCGGTCTTGTCCCGCTGCGCGAGCGCGAAATCGCGCTTGAGCACGTCTTCGAAGTAGTAACGCGACGCGAGACCGGTCAGCCGGTCCTCACGCACCCAGTTCGGCAGCCCGCGGATGCCCGATTCGCTGGTACGCGAGCGGGCGCCGCCCTCGCGGTGATAACCGACAAAATGCGTGACCTGCCCTTCGGCATTCTTGAGCGGGAAGATCTGCATGTCGTTGACGAACACCGTGCCGTCCTTGCGCAGGTTACGCAGCAAGGCGCGCGCCGGCTCGGTGTGGCGCAATGACTCGCGCAGCGCCTCGAGCTCGGGCTGATCGCGATCCGCGCCCTGCAACATGCGCAGGTTCTTGCCGAGCAGGTCGGCGGGCTCGTAACCGGTCAAGCGGCAGAAGGCGCTGTTCACGTACACGACGTTGCGATCGCCGGTGGCATCACACACGACCACGCCTTCCGGCGAGACATCGAGCGCGCCACGCAGGAAATCGTTCTGGAACGCGTTCATGCGCTGCCCGCCGTCAGCTTGAGAGCCGGGGGCGCGGCAGAGCGCGCCAGCAATTCGCGGCTCGCGCGCCAGGATTCGCCGGCATACAACTCGCGGGGACCCGGGGCGGCCTTGCCGCGCATGCGCACCAGGCGCAGGTGCGAGCTCGGCTGGATCTCGAAATCGAGCTCGTCCAGTAGTTTGGCGACCGAGGCCCGGTCGTTGCACACCGGCAACACGTCGCAGCCGGCATCGAGCGCGGCGCGCGCGCGAACCACGATGTCGCCGAACTCCGCGGCTCCGCCCATCGAAAGATCGTCGGTGAACACCGCGCCCTCGAAGCGCAGCTCTTCACGCAGCGCGTTCTGGATCCAGCGGCGCGACAGGCTCGCGGGCGCGGCGTCCTCGGCGGGAAACATGATATGCGCAACCATGACGCCCGGCAGGCCGTTGGCGATCAGGCGGCGGTATGGCAGGACGTCGTCGGCCAGGGCCAGCCAGCCGCGCCTGTCTACCGGCAGCGACTGGTGCGAATCCGCGACCACCGCGCCATGACCGGGAAAATGTTTGGCGGTCGCCGCCATGCCGGCATCCTTCATGCCGGACATGTAGGCGAGCGCCAGCTGCGCCACCGCCTCGGGTCTGGAATGAAAGGCGCGATCGCCGATCACTTCGCTGACGCCGTAGTCGAGATCGACGCACGGGGCAAACGAAAGATCCACGCCATGCGCCCGGACTTCCGCGGCCATGAGCCAGCCCATGGAGCGCGCGAGGGTCAGACCATGTTTGGGATCGAGATCGAATTCGTGGCCGATGCGCCGCAATGGCGGCAGCGCCGAGAAGCCGGGACGGAAGCGTTGCACCCGCCCACCTTCCTGGTCGACGCCGACGATGAGCGCGGGCGTCCGGACGGCGTGGATGTCGGCCACGAGCCGCGCAAGTTGTTCGGAGCTCGCGTAGTTGCGGGTAAAGAGGATGACGGAGCCGACGAGTGGATGGCGCAGCACCTCGCGGTCCTCGGGCGTCAGCTCGAGACCTGCCACGTCGACCATCAGTGGGCCCAGGGTCAAAGGATCATTCCTGTCTCAGGAGCCCCCTCTACGATGCCCGGTCGAGCAACGCCACGGACTCCACGTGTGTCGTGTGCGGAAACATATCAAGTACACCGGCGGCGCGCAGCCGGAAGCCGTGTTCCTGGGTCAGTACACCCAGGTCACGCGCCAAAGACCCCGTGTGACAGGAGATATACACCACGGAGCGCGGGGCGAGATGTGCCACGGCGCTCAAAACCTCACGGGCGCCGACCCGCGGCGGGTCTAACAGCACGAGGTCGTACCCTCCGCGCATCCAGGGGATGGTCCTTTCAGGAGCCACCGACAGATCCCCGACATGGAAGGTGGCGTTGGAAATGCCGTTGAGCCGGGCATTGGCGCGGGCCCTTTCGATGAGACCTGCGTCACCTTCCACACCAACTACCGAGGCTGCGCGGCGCGCCAGGGGCAGCGTGAAATTGCCCAGGCCGCAGTACAGGTCGAGCACCCGGTCGGCGGGGCCGACCGCCAGTAGTTCGATGGCGCGGGCTACCATGGAATTGTTGATGGCCGCGTTGACCTGGATGAAATCGCTGGGCCCGAATTCCAGGCGCAGGTCGAAGGCGTCGAGCCGGTAGTGCAGATCGAGCGGCCCTTCGGTGAGCGGGTGGATCGTGCTCAGGCCACCGGGTTGCAGCAGGATGCGCAGGCCTTGCGCGGCCTCGAACTCGCGCAGTTTCGCCAGGTCGGGCTCGGGCAGCGGCTCGAGCACGCGCACGACCAGCACGCGCTCACCGTCGGACAATGCGACTTCGATCTGCGGGATGCTGGCGCGGCGCTGCAGGCCGGTCAGCAGCTCGCCGAGCGCCCCGACCAGCGGGCCGACCGGTTCGGCCAGCACCTCGCAGCGTTGCACGTCGGCGACGTACTTGCCCTGCTTCTCGCGGAACCCGACCAGGCTCCTGTCTTTCTTCGTCACGTAACGCGACGACAGGCGCGCGCGGCGCCGGTAGTTCCAATGCGGGCCTAACAACGGCGGCAGCCATTCGGCGGGCGTCACATTGCCGATGCGCGCGAGATTTTCGGCGAGTTCCTTCTGCTTGGCGACCAGCTGCGCCTCCGGCGCGAGGTGTTGCAGCGCGCAGCCCCCGCAGACACCGAAGTGCGCGCAGCGCGGCGTGACACGATCCTTCGAAGCTTCCAGCACTTCGATGAGCTCGGCCTCGTCGTGGCTCTTGTGGAAGCCGCGGCGCCGGAAGCTCACACGCTCGCCGGGCAATGCGCCCGCGATGAAAACCGTTTTGCCGCTCGCCTCGCCGCCGCGCACCACGCCTTCGCCTTCGTGCGTGAGATCGGTGACCAGGCCGGTTTCGAGCGCGGCATTCACCACGCGGGCCGGACGCGAATTCACTCGGGCGCCCACGCCGCCAGGAACTCGTCGAAATGAGGTTGTTTGGCCTCCGTGAGCCAGGCGCGCGTCCGCGCGAGCTCCTCTTCGAGGCCCGCATCGCTCAGGCGCCCGCGCATGTGCTGGAAGCGCACGAAGACCAGCCAGGTGTTGATGACGTCCGTTTCGCAGTAATGCCGGATGCGCGGCAGCTCTCCGCGCTGGTATGCGTCCCATACCTGCGAACCGTCGAAGCCGAGCTTGCCCGGATAACCCAGCAACATGGCCGCATCCGACAACGAGGCACGCGCCCGCGCCTGGTAACCCGACAACACATCCATCACGTCGATGTGGCGCCAGTGAAAACGCCCCAGGTAGTTGTTGTAGCGAAACGTATTGTCTTCGTCGCCGGTTTCCCAGTACCGCGGCGCCTGCACCTTGAATCGCAGCGCGCGGTAATGCAGCACCGGCAGGTCGAAGCCGCCGCCGTTCCAGCTGACGAGCTCGGGCGTGAATTTTTCGATGCCGTCGAAGAAGCGCACCACGAGCTCGCGCTCGGTCGCGCTCTCGTCCCCCAGGCTCCAGACACGGAATCCGTCGCGCGAGCGGAACGCGCACGAGATCGCGACGATGCGATGCTGATCGTGCGGCAGGAAATCGCTGCCGGAATCCTGCCGCGCCTTGGCCTGCATGGCCTTGCCGACTTCGTCGTCCGACAGTCCTTCGAGACCGAACAGCTTGCGGCCGAACTCGACGTCCGGAACGGTTTCGATGTCGAACACCAGCGTGTTCATTTCTTGCTCCGCGCGCGCTTCGCCTTGCGCTTGCGTGTGGGTTTGGCCTTGTCGGCGGTTTCGAGCACGGCCACCGCGACAATGAGCCCGGCTTCATCCGTCAGCGTGACGAACCCATTGCCGATCTTGAGCTTGCGCCGTACCTTCTCGCCGCGCGGCGAATACACGACCTCGGGCCGGCCCCAGGCGTTCTGCACGACGCCCACATCGCGAATCCAGATGCCGTGCGCGAAACCCGTCCCCATGGCCTTGACGATGGCCTCCTTGGCCGCGAATCGCATCGCGAGGAAACGTTCCTTTCGCTTGGTTTTGCCGAGCTGTGCCAGTTCGCCCGGCATCAGCAGCCGCCGCACGAAGTGGTCACCATATTTGTCGTACAGCCGCTTGACGCGCGCCGCCTCGAGCACGTCGACGCCGATGCCGAAGATCATCGCCGCGCCTCGGCCATGAGGGTTTTCATGTCGCGCACCGCGGCCTCGAGGCCCGAGAAGATGGCGCGCGCGATGATGCAGTGACCGATGTTGAGTTCGACGATCTCGCCGATGGCCGCCACCGGCGTCACGTTGTTATACGTGAGGCCATGGCCCGCATGCACTTCGAGCCCGAGATTCGCGGCACGCTTCGCGGCCGTCGACAGGCGTTCGAGCTCGCGCGCCTGCGCCGCTCCGGACGCTTCGGCATAGGTGCCGGTGTGCAGTTCGATCACGGCAGCGCCGCTGCGTTTGGCGGCCTCGATCTGCGCCAGGTCCGGTGCGATGAACAATGCCACGCGAATGCCGGCGGCCGCGAGTTTGCGCACGCCCGCGGCCACGCGCTCGATATCGGCGGCAACATCGAGTCCGCCTTCGGTGGTGATCTCCTCGCGCTTCTCGGGCACGAGGCAGCAATCCTGCGGATGAACCTTGAGGGCGATATCGACCATCTCGTCGGTGAGCCCCATCTCGAGATTCATGCGCGTCTGCATGAGCGGCCGCAGCGCGAACACGTCGCGGTCCTGGATGTGGCGCCGGTCCTCGCGCAGGTGCAGCGTGATGTTGTCGGCGCCGGCCCGTTCGGCCAGCAATGCAGCGTGCACCGGATCCGGATATGCGACGCGGCGCGCCTGGCGCACCGTCGCCACGTGGTCGATGTTGATTCCGAGTTCGATGATGCGGCTCATGACACACCTCGCCGCGCCATCGAACGCGCCACCGTGCGCGTGCGCAGCTCGCGGCCTTCCAGACAATGATCGAGCGCCTGGCGCAGCACGCGGCGCGCCACGTCGAGCGACTCGCCGTCATCGAGCGCTTCTTCCTGCAGTGCCTTGAGGCAGCGTCCCGGGTAGGCTCCGGGCGTGTCGCGCACCTCGGAGAGGCCCTCGCCCACGTGAAACTTGTAGTAGCTGGCCGGCTCGATTGTGAATTCCAGACCGTAGCCAATGGAAGCAAGCAGGCGCTTCTCGAAGACGCGCAGGCCAGGCTCAGCCTTGTCGTCCACACACAGCCGGCGCAACGCCTCGGCATAGTCCGCGAACAACTGCGGCTGCGGATCGTGGCGCGTAGTGAGTTGAATGACGAGCTCGTTCAGATAGAACCCGCTCATGACGAGCCGCGCCGGCAAGGGCAACGCTTCGCCGCCGGGTTCCGCCGCGGTCATCTGCGCCGCATCGCCGCGACCCGACCAGGACAGCAGCAACGGGCGAAATGGCATCAGCAGCGACGCCAGCTTCGACTTCGGCCCGCGGGCCCCGCGCGCAAACAAGGTGATGCGGCCGTGACGCTCGCTGAACACGTCGAGGATGCGGCTGGTGTCGCGATAGGCACGGCCGTGCAGGACGTAGGCCGGCTCGAGGGTGATGCGTTCGCGCGCCTGCACGGTCACTCCATGCCGAGCTGCGCGAGCGCACGGGCATCGTCCGCCCAGTCTTCGCGCACCTTCACCCACAGGTTGAGATGCAGGCGGCGTCCGAGCCGCGCGTTCAGTTCCTGGCGCGCCTTCTGGCCGACGCGTTTCAGCCGCTCGCCCTTGGCGCCGATGACGATGGGTTTCTGCCCGGCGCGGTCGACCCAGATGATCGCATCGATGACGAGCTGGCCGTCCTGCTCGCTCTTCTTTTCGATTTCCACTGCGATGCCGTACGGCACTTCTTCCACCAGTTCCATGGTGAGTTTTTCGCGGATGGTTTCGGCGATGCGGAAGTCCTCGCTGCGATCCGTGCGCTGTTCGGGCGGAAACAACTCGGGCGATTCCGGCAGGTGTGAACTGATGACTTCGATCAGGCGGTCGAGGTTGACATTCTTTTCCGCCGACACCGGCACGACGTCGAGGAAGCCGTGTTTGCCCGCAAGCTCCGCCGTGAACGGCAGCAGCTGGTCCTTGGGATAGATGAGGTCGACCTTGTTGATGACGGCGATCGACTGGCGCCCCGCTTCGCGGATGCGCTGCAGGACGGCTTCGTCTTCCTCGTAGAAACGCATGCCCTCGACGACGAACACCACGAGGTCCGCATCGGCCAGCGCCGCGGCGGCGGTGCGATTCATCGCGCGATTGAGCGCGCGCTTTTCGCCGAGATGCAGCCCGGGCGTGTCGACGAACGCGAGCTGCACGCCGGGGCGGTTGAGCACGCCCAGCACGCGATGCCGCGTGGTCTGCGGCCGCGAGGTGACGATCGACAATTTCTCGCCGACCAGCGCGTTCAGCAAGGTCGACTTGCCGACGTTGGGACGGCCGACCAGGGCGGCGAAGCCCGCGCGGAATGCTGGTGAATCAGACATTGAGTCCTAATGCGGCCAGTGCCGCCTGCGCTGCAATTTGTTCGGCACGCCGGCGGCTCGGCCCCTCGCCCAGGGTTTCGAGCGCAGCGTGCGGGATGGAAACGGAGACCACGAAAATCTGGGCGTGCGGCTCGCCGCTGGTGCTCTTCACCGTGTACAGCGGCAGCGGACGTCCATGGGCCTGCAGGTGCTCCTGCAGACGCGTCTTGGCGTCCTTGAGCGTCGACGGCTCGGGCAACGTCGCGATGCGCCCCTCGAACATCGGCCCTAACAACGTGCGGGCGGTCTCGAGGCCGCCGTCGAGGTACAACGCGCCACACAGGGCTTCGAAGGCATCCGCCAGAATCGACTGGCGCCGGAAACCACCGGTCTTGAGCTCGCCCGAGCCGAGCAGCAGCAATTCGCCGAGCTGCATCGCCTGCGCGATTTCGGCGAGCGGCTCTTCGCTGACCAGCCGCGCGCGTAGGCGCGACAGGTCGCCTTCGGTCGCCGTCGGGAACTCGCGGTACAGCCGCTCGGACAGCAGCAGGTTGAGCACCGAGTCGCCCAGGAACTCGAGCCGCTCGTTGTTAGGCCCATCGGCACTGCGGTGCGTGAGCGCGAGAACGAACAGCGCGCGATCGCGGGGCGCATAACCCAGCCGCGCGGTGAGCGTGTCCGCCTGGCTGTTTGGCGTCAGCCCCATGAGCGCGGCAGCATTCAGTTGATGACGACCGTTTTCTTGAACGACATCAGGAGGTAGAGGTTGCCGAACAACGGGGTGGTGACCTCGTAGTCCGCCGCCATCTGCCAGCCTTTGTCGCCCTTGTTGATCACGATGTCGGTCGCTTTGGGATTATCGACGTAGCCGGTGTCGAAGCGCTTTTCGACCGCCCCGCGGATCGTCTGCACATTGAGCGTCTCGTCGCTCTTGAGCTTGGTGGCGGTTTCGGCGAGCGCCTGGCTCACCTTGTAGAAGTTGAGGTATTCGGGGCCGACACGGATTCCCGCGTACAGCACTATCGCGACCGGGATCAGCAGGAAAATCCAGCCGATCATCGTCACTCCACGTTGTTTGCGCATCATGTGCCCTCCCAAGTGTCGATCATTGAATGCTCTTGCCGATCCGGCCCCAATTGAACAGGCTGGAACGCTGCGTGTCGAAATTGAACCAGATTCGCGTCGCCTTGCCGACCAGATTCTGATCGGGCACCAGGCCCCACACGCGGCTGTCCGCGCTGTTGTCGCGATTGTCACCGATCATCAGATAGTGCCCCGGCGGCACCACGTCGAAAACATGATCGTTGCTGTCGGGAGCTCCCGGCACGGCCATTTCCTGGCAAACCCAGCCGCCGATCTCCTGGGCGATGTGCTTGCGGTCGCAATGCAGGAGCGGGTCTGCGTTGCCCGACGCCGCATAGTTGCGCGCGCTCTGCAGGCCGATCGGCGATGGACAGGACATGACCTGGTGCGTGTGTTCTCCGAGCGTCTCGGTGGATAGACGCACGCCGGCATAACAACCGTCGGCGAAGATGCCATTGCTCGCAAGTTCGACCGCCTGGCCGTTCACGACCAGGTGATCGTCGCGGACTTCGATGCGATCGCCGGGCAGGCCGACCAGCCGCTTGATGTAGTTGACCTTCGGATCGGGCGGATAACGGAACACCACCACGTCACCGCGCTGCGGCGAACCGGTATCGATGAACTTCTCGTTGAGCACCGGCAGGCGCAGGCCGTACGCGAATTTGTTCACCACGATGAAGTCGCCGTCGAGCAACGTCGGCATCATCGAATCGGAAGGAATGCGGAACGGCTCGAAGATGAAGGCGCGCACGATGAGCACGATGAACGCCACCGGGAAAAAACTGCGCGCGTAATCGACGGTGCCGGGTTCGGGCAACTTGGGGTCGCGGCGCTTGCGGAACACGAAGTGATCGAGCGCCCACACGAGGCCGGTGGCGACGGACAGCAGGAACAACACCAGGCTGAAGTCGAGCGTCTCGGCGCTGATCATGCGGACGACAACGGCGACGACCAGCACCGGCAATACGGCATACGCGGCGCGCACCAGCGGCGGATCTTTCACGTTCGCCGTGCCGGCAGCCGCGCGGCGCCGCGGCGCCAGAAACCAGCTGTCGATCGCGCACCACAGGCCCACCGGCGCCGCGAACCAGCTGAGCGGCTTCGCGACTTCCTTGAGCCAGCCGAACACCACGTTCGTGCCGATGTATTTCAGCACCGCAATGCTCGTCAGCACGAGCAGGTAGTAGCAGACCCGCACCATCGTGGGCGGCGCAGCCGGCTCGCCTGCCTCATCGCGCGGCCGCTTCGGCTCCGCGATCAGCTTGTCGTACAGGCACACCAGCGCGACGGGGATGAACAACCAGGCGCCGACCATGAAGAGGATGTTGTTCGACATGGGCGCCTACTTCTTCCCGACCTTGAGAACGGCGAGGAACGCTTCCTGGGGAATCTCCACCGAGCCGACCTGCTTCATGCGCTTCTTGCCCTCTTTCTGCTTCTCGAGCAGCTTCTTCTTGCGCGAGATGTCGCCACCGTAACACTTGGCCAGCACGTTCTTGCGCAGCGCTTTTACCGTAGAACGGGCGATGATGTGGCTGCCGATGGCCGCCTGCACCGCCACCTCGAACATCTGGCGCGGAATCAGCTCCTGCATCTTGTCGACCAGCTCGCGGCCGCGCTGATAGGCGCTGTCCTTGTGCACGATCATCGCCAGCGCGTCGATCTTGTCGTCGTTGATGAGGATGTCGAGTTTGACCAGCGGCGCGGCCTCGAAGTGGCTGAAGTCGTAGTCGAACGAGGCGTAGCCGCGGCTGGTGGATTTCAGGCGGTCGAAGAAATCGAGCACCACTTCGGCCAGCGGCATCTCGTATTGCAGCGATACCTGGTTGCCGACGTACAGCATCTTCTTCTGGCGGCCGCGCTTATCGTTGCACAGCTTGAGCACGCCGCCGACGTGATCCGGCGGCACGAGGATGTTCGCGATGATGATGGGTTCGCGCAGCTCGTCGATCTTGTCGACCGGCGGTAGTTTGGTCGGGTTGTCGACGAAGGAGACTTCACCGTCGGTGGTCTTCACTTCGTAGATGACGGTGGGCGCGGAGGTGATCAGCTCGATCTGGTATTCGCGCTCGAGCCGCTCCTGCACGATGTCCATGTGCAAGAGACCGAGGAACCCGACCCGGAAACCGAACCCGAGGGCGCCGGAAACTTCCGGCTCGTAGTGCAGCGCGGAGTCGTTGAGACGCAGCTTCGCCAGCGCGTCGCGGAATTTTTCGTAGTCATCGGACACGATCGGGAACATGCCCGCGAACACGCGCGGCTGGACCTGCTTGAAACCCGGCACCGGCTCGGTGGCCTGCTTGTGTTCGAGCGTGATGGTGTCACCGACGGGCGCGCCGTCGATTTCCTTGATGCCGGCGATGACGAAGCCGACGTCGCCCGGGCCGAGCGTCAACGCAGGCACGGACTTCGGCGTGAAGCGGCCGAGCTTGTCGACCTGGTGCGTACGTCCCGTCGACATCACGCGAATCTTGTCATTGACCCTGATGCTGCCGTTGAAGATGCGCACCAGCGTCACCACGCCGACGTAGTTGTCGAACCACGAATCGACGATCAATGCCTGCAGCGGGGCGTCGGGATCACCCTTCGGCTGTGGAATACGCGCCACGAGCATTTCGAGGAGCTCGGGCACACCCTCGCCCGTCTTCGCGGACACGAGGCAAGCGTCGGTCGCGGAGATGCCGATGATCTCCTCGATCTCCTTGATGACGCGTTGCGGATCGGCCGACGGCAGATCGATCTTGTTGATCACGGGCACGACTTCGAGGCCCTGGTCGATCGCCGTGTTGCAGTTGGCGACGCTCTGCGCCTCCACACCCTGCGAGGCGTCGACCACCAGCAGGGCGCCATCGCATGCGGCCAGCGAGCGCGAGACTTCATAGGAGAAGTCGACGTGCCCGGGCGTGTCGATGAGGTTCAGCTGGTAACGCTCGCCGTCCTTGGCGTTGTAATAAAGAGTGACGGCCTGTGCCTTGATCGTGATGCCGCGCTCGCGCTCGAGTTCGAGGGAGTCCAGCACCTGATCCTGCATCTCACGGGCTTCGAGACCGCCGCAGAGCTGGATGAGTCGGTCGGCCAGGGTGGATTTGCCGTGGTCGACGTGGGCAATGATCGAAAAATTGCGTGTCCGGTGCATCAGGTGAGGTCGGCCTTCCGCCGAACCCGCGGGAGCATGATTGCTCCGCCCGGCACCGGCAAAAACTAGCGCGGGAGTATAGCCGCAGGGCGGCCGACCAACCTTAAAAGTTCGTTGGAATTCAGCGTGTAATGGCAAATCACGCTGCCATCGAGCAGCAGCACCGGCACCTTGAGGCCAAACTGCCGCGCCAGCGCGGGGTCGGCATCGACATCGACGATGGAAACCGGGGGGATCGAATGCGTGCGCTCGAGCTCGGCCAGCTCTCGCAGCATGTCTTCACAAAGGTGGCAGTCCGCGCGGCTCAACACCACGAGGCCGCCAGGAAGCGACATGACTCGCGCTCCCTGTTTACGGCTTCGTCATTTACGACGAGGCGTTACCGGAGCCAGGCCCAGGCCCTCGGTGCCCGAAACCGCAGACTTGGAAGCCTTGACCTGTTTGGCGATGAGCTCCACGGTGCTCGGCGGCACTTCGCCAACGGCCGTGACCTGATGGCCATCGACCACGGTCGAGTAGGCGGAAGAAGAACCCACACGCGCCGGACCTTCGGCACCGGCCGTGTTGGCCTTGCGCGGCTCGACGAACACGGAGACCGACGCGATACCGTCCGTGTAGACGAGATGGGCGACGGGCTCGCTCGAACCGGGCATGGCCTGCGCCGAACGATTCGCCATCCGGAAACCCGGCGGCAACCGCATCGCTTCCCACAATGCGGGCGGCGCCGCGCTCGCCAGCTGCCGCTCCGCGCGCAACCAGCGGTAGGTGGACGCGTCCACCTGCGGTTTGAACATGGAGTCGGGAATACGCTCCGGCAGATCGATGTTGGAGAAAACGATCTGCTCGATGACCTGGCCGGATTGATCGCAGAGCTGGGTCTTGAGCGGCATCGAAGTCTGCTCGTCTATCCACAGGCGATAACCGTAGCGGTATTCGTCGCGCGGATGCAGCGCGACCACGCGCGTCGTGCGGCCGAGCAGGCGCTCGCGTTCGCCACCGCGGATTTCATAGACGAGCGCGTCGCCCTCGCCGATCGAAGGAATCGCCCCGAGCAGCGGACCGTCGGGAGCGCGACGCTCCACCAGCACGGTGCGTTTGTCCGGGAAGTAACAGGTGAGCTCATTACCCTCGCGAATGAATTCGCGCCCCGGGCCGTCGAGCGACAGCAGACGTTCGGATACATCGCGGCCGCGCACGCGGTGGATGATGCGCAGGGTTTCGACGCGGCCGCCGTGATTGTGCGTGAACACGCCGATGTAGTTGCGCGTGGTCAGCGCGTGATTCATGCGCTCCAGCCATTCCTTCGGTTCCGCGCCGAACGCGACACCGACGCCGATGAGGAAGGTCAGCGCGGCAAGACGGGCATTCGCGGCGCGATCAAGGCGCATCGTTGGCCCTCGCAGGCGCCGGCGGATTGATCTCGACGACACCGGGCGCGTCGCCGGGATTCTCGGACGACACGAGCCCGAGCAACGCCATGCGACGCGACAACGGACCGGAATATTCACTGTGCGCGACCACGTAATTCGCGAGCCGCGCGGACGGCGCGAAATTGGCCTGCGAGCTCGGCGCGGGGGTCACGTAGCGATCGGGTTCGCCGTTCGAGACAGGTTCCTGCACGGTCGAGCTGATGGATGGCGAGCCATTGAGCGCCACGGTGGACCCGACCGTGTCGGGTGCGAGCACGACGGTCTGCGGAACGGCGTTGGCGGCGAGCATGGCATCGCTGGGCTCGTTGTTACGCAGCCAGAAAATCGAAGTGGCCGCGACGCCGGCAGCGATGCTGGCACCGAGCACGGGACGCGCGAACCGCATCCAGCGTTCGCCGACCGCGACTTTGGTGCGCGCGACGGAGACGATCGAGGCACGCGTGCCGGTGGCCGCGGCATCGATGGCAACGCCATCGCCGTAAGTAACTTCCTGGGTGATCGAAGCCTGCACGCGCCAGGCCACGCGGTCGTGCAGCGCAACGCCGCGTTCGGCCCGCAGCGCGGCGCCGATCATGGCGAAGCGCGACCATTGAGAGCGCAATGCGTCGTCGCGAGTGAGGCGGCGGGCGAGCAATTCGCATTCGGAGCCCGGCAGCTCGTTGTCGAACATCGCAGAGAGCTGGCTCACTCTTTCGTGAAGGCTCTCGCTGTCGCTGTGGCCCTGGCTCTGGCTCTCGTCGCTCATACCATTTCCTCGGTGCGGCCCAGGCCGCCTTCAAAAACTTCACGCAGGCGCTTGTCGATGGCCTCGCGTGCTCGAAAAATTCGCGAACGAACCGTGCCAACCGGGCATTCCATCGCGGCGGCGATCTCTTCGTAGCTCAGGCCGTCCAGTTCGCGCAGCACGATGGCCGTCTTGAGTTCTTCAGGCAATGCATCGATGGCAGAGTTCACGATGAGACGAATTTCTTCGGTGAGGGCCATGCCCTCGGGCGTATCGGGGTCCTGAAGCCGGGTCTGCACGCTGTGCGATTCCTCGGGGTCGGTCAGGTCCAGGTCGTAGCGGATCGGGCTGCGATCGCGCGAAGCGAGACTGTTCTTGGCGGTGTTGATAGCGATGCGATACATCCAGGTGTAGAAGGCGCTGTCGCCGCGAAACTGCGGTAATGCCCGATAAGCTTTGATGAAGGCTTCCTGTGCAATGTCTTCGGCTTCCGCCGGATTGCGCACGTAGCGCAACACCAGCTTCACCACCTTGTGCTGGTACTTGCGCACCAGCAGATCGAACGCGCTCTTGTCGCCGCGCTGCACGCGTCTGACGAGAACCAGGTCACTTTCGCTGTCTTCCGCCGTCACGGGAGCGCTCCGGCTCCGTGCGAGCTGAATAGACCCTGAACGCCGCGGAAAGTTTCCTTTGCCGGCGTATCTAGACGAATGATTTTTATGGCTACGTGACGCACTTCAAACCTTGGGCCGGATGGTATCAGCCGGCTCCCGGGAACGCCCGGAAGCGCGGGACCCGCGCCATTCGAGGGCGCGGCACAGGTGCCGAAAGGCCGGTATCGGCTGCCGTCCGCCATCGATGAGAACGGATCGCATACCGGCCGGCGTGCGGAGCCGCAACACCAGGAGCGCGCCGAGCCGGAAAGACCCCGCCGCAAGCTTCGCGGAATGCGCGCTGCGATTCGCGCCGAGCAGCACGGTGAACTCGCCCCGTTCCCGCCATTCCAGCGCACGCACCGAGCGGGCTTCCAGCAGCAGGACGCAGCGGCGGACGGCGCAGGCATTCCACGTGGCCAGCACGACGCAGATGACGAGGCGAACGGGCAACGGCACGTCGACTCCGCACACCACGACGGCGCAAACGGCCACGAGCCAGGCGATCCAGAGCGTGGCCCCGCGTGGCGAGGAAACGAGATCAATTCGTTTGCATGGCGCGGCACAGGGCCGCGTGTCGTGGGTCTTCGGGGACATCGCCGGCGATGAGATAACGCGCGATATCGGGATCGGGCAATTCGAGAAACTCGACGAAGGCGGCGCGTTCGTCGCTTGCGGCCTGTGAGTATTTTCCCTGCAGGTAGCGCAGCAGGATGAAGTCCAGTTCCTTCATGCCGCGCCGGCAGCGCCACTGGAGTTTGCTCATCGAACGCTCAATGCTGGCGTTCGATCATCATCTTCTTGATCTCGGCAATGGCCTTGGCCGGATTGAGATCCTTCGGACAGGCTTCCGTGCAGTTCATGATGGTGTGGCAGCGGTACAGGCGGAACGGATCTTCGAGTTCGTCGAGACGCTCGCCGGTGGCTTCATCGCGCGAGTCGATGATCCAGCGATATGCCGCCAGCAAGGCTGCCGGCCCGAGATATCGATCGCTGTTCCACCAGTAGCTCGGGCAGGAAGTGGAACAACACGCGCACAGGATGCAGGCCGAGGGCCGGTCGATCTTTTCCTGGTCTTCCTTCGACTGCGGGCGTTCGCGATCCGGTGGCGCGGGCGTGCGTGACTGCAGCCAGGGCTTCACCGCGGCGTACTGCGCGTAGAAATTGGTCAGGTCGGGAACGAGATCCTTCACCACCGGCATGTGCGGCAGTGGATAGATCTTCACATCGCCTTTCACTTCATCGCAGGCCTTGGTGCAGGCCAGTGTGTTCAGACCGCCGATGTTCATCGCGCAGCTGCCACAGATTCCCTCGCGGCAGGAGCGGCGGAAGGTCAGCGTGGAATCGACCTCGTTCTTGATCTTGAGCAACGCGTCGAGAACCATCGGCCCGCAGGCATCCATGTCCACTTCATAGGTGTCCATGCGCGGGTTCTTGCCGGAGTCCGGATCGAATCGGTAGATGACGAATTTGCGCACGCGCCTGGCGCCCGCGGACGCCTTGTGCGTGATGCCGGCGGACTTGTCGATCTTCGAATTGGCGGGCAGCGTGAGCTCGACCATTAGTAAGTCCTCGCCTTGGGCGGAATCGGCTCGACGTCCTTGGTCAGCGTGTTCATGTGGACGGGGCGATATTCGATGCGTGTCTTGCCGGCATCGTCGACCCAGCACAAGGTGTGTTTCTGCCAGTTCACGTCGTCGCGATCCTTGAAGTCTTCGCGTGCATGCGCGCCGCGGCTTTCCTTGCGGTTCTCGGCGCTGACCACCGTGGCCATGGCCTGACCCAACAGGTTGTCGAGCTCGATGGTTTCGACCAGATCCGTGTTCCAGATGAGGCCGCGATCGGCGACCTTCACGTCGGCGAACGACGCATGGGTCTTCGCAAGATCGCGCACGCCCTCGGCGAGCGTCGTGCCGGTGCGGAATACCGCCGCGTCGCGCTGCATGATCTTCTGCATCTCGAGGCGGATCTCGGCGGTGCCGCGCGCACCATTCGCATTGCGGGTCCTGTCGAGGCGCGCAACCGCGAAATCGCCCGCATCTTTCGCCAGCGGCTGATGCGACTGGCCCGGCTTGACGACGGTGGCGGCGTGACGGCCCGCCTCGCGTCCGAACACGACCAGGTCGAGCAGCGAATTGCTGCCGAGCCGGTTCGCACCGTGCACCGACACACACGCGGCTTCACCCACGGCCATGAGCCCCGGCACCACGGTGTCCGGATTGCCATTCTTGAACGTGACCACTTCGCCGTGCACGTTGCAGGGAATTCCGCCCATGTTGTAGTGCACGGTCGGCAACACGGGGATCGGATCCTTGTTGACGTCGACGCCGGCAAAGATGCGCGCGGTCTCGGCGATGCCGGGCAAGCGCGCGTGAATCACCTCGGGCCCGAGGTGTTCGAGATGCAGGTGGATGTGATCCTTGTGTTTGCCGACGCCGCGGCCTTCGCGAATCTCGATGGTCATCGAACGCGAGACCACATCGCGCGATGCGAGGTCCTTCGCGTTCGGCGCGTAACGCTCCATGAAGCGCTCGCCGTCGGAATTGGTGAGATAACCGCCCTCGCCGCGCGACCCTTCGGTGATCAGGCATCCCGAGCCGTAGATACCCGTGGGATGGAACTGCACGAATTCCATGTCCTGCATCGGCAGCCCCGCGCGCAGTGCCATCCCGCCCCCGTCACCCGTGCAGGTGTGGGCCGAGGTGCAGGAGAAATACGCACGGCCGTAACCGCCAGTGGCGAGGATGACGGTATGCGCGCGGTAGCGATGCAGCTTGCCGGTGGCCATGTCGAGCGCCACCACGCCACGGCAGGCGCCGTCCTGCATGATGAGATCGAGCGCGAAATATTCGATGAAAAACTCGGCGTCGTGTTTGATCGACTGCTGATACAACGTATGCAGCATCGCGTGGCCGGTACGGTCCGCCGCCGCGCAGGTGCGATGCGCCGTCCCCTTGCCGTAGTTCGTGGTCATGCCGCCGAACGGGCGTTGATAGATGCGGCCGTCGTTGGTGCGCGAGAACGGCACGCCGTAGTGCTCGAGCTCGATCACCGCCGCGGGCGCTTCCTTGCACATGAACTCGATGGCGTCCTGGTCGCCGAGCCAGTCCGAGCCCTTGATGGTGTCGTAGAAATGAAAACGCCAGTCGTCTTCACCCATATTGCCGAGCGCCGCCGAGATGCCGCCCTGCGCCGCCACCGTGTGGCTGCGGGTGGGAAACACCTTGGTGATGCAGGCGGTAGATAGACCGGCCTCGGCGAGACCCAGCGTCGCGCGTAATCCCGCGCCGCCGGCGCCCACCACGACGACGTCGTAGGTGTGATCGATGAATTCGTACTCTTTGTTCATGTGCGGAATCTATTGGAGCGCCAGCACCAGGAGGGCAAACACCGCGGCGACCGCGGCCGCGACGTGCACGAAGGTCGACAGCAGCAGCAGCACGATCTTGGCCGCCTTGCCGTGCACCCAATCCTCGATAACCACCTGCACGCCGAGCTTCGAATGCAGCGCCAGGGTCAGCACCAGCAGCAGGGCCGGCACCGCCACCCACGGTTGGCCTAACCACCCGCGCATGGCGTCGTACGACTGCAAGGGATGCGTGAGCAGCGAGATGGCGAACCACGCCGTGAGCGGCAGCAGCGCCACCGCGGTCACGCGTTGCAGCCACCAGTGGCCGACACCTTCCCCGGCCGACCCCAACCCGCGCACCTTGCCGAGCGGTGTGCGCAGGCTCATGGCGCGGCCCCGGTCGCCAGCGCCGCGCATCCGAGCCACACGGCGAGCGCCGTCAGCAGCACCGCCGCGACGATCACGACCCGGCCGCTGCGCCGCGCCTGCACACGTTCGAGGCCCCGGCCCGTGTCCCACACCAGGTGCCGGATGCCGTTGCAGAAGTGATAGACGAACGAAAACGTGAAGCCCACCAGCAGTAGTTTGGCGACCGGCGTCGACAGCAGGTGCATGACGCGCGCGTAAGCGTCGGGCCCATCGGCCAGCGCCATCAGCCACCACACGAAGGCGAGGAAACCGAAGGTCGCGGCGACGCCGGTAATGCGATGCAGGATCGACAGCGTCATCGTGTACAGCAGTTTGTACACGCCGAGATGCGGTGAAAGCGGACGCGAGTTCATAACCGGCCTCTAGAAGTCGATGCAGCGGCCATTTCTTTCCCAATCGCCAAAACGCGTGGGCTCGGGCCCCTGCGGGCCGCCCGATTCGGCGGTTTCCTTGCTGAGCGTGGCCGGACGCGCCTGCGAGCCCGGTGCGCCGGCCGGAACGGCAGCGACAACGGCGGGCACATCTACGTCGGAAGGGGCATTCGGCACGGGCGCGAATTCTGCCAGAATCGGTCTCCGACGACCACATGAAACCCCTGCAAAAACAAAGATGAGCAAGCCGCACGCCGTGAACCTTTCGGGTGCGCCCGCTTCCCTGGGCGTGCTCGCGTTCCGCGGACCCGACGCCGCGCGGTTTCTGCAGGGGCAGTTGTCCGCGGACATCGAAAAACTCGACGTGGGTGGCTCCACGCTCGCCGGTTTGCACAATCCACAGGGACGCGTCGTCGCGCTGCTGGCGATCGCGCGCGCTGCGAGCGATGAGTTGTTTGCCGTACTGCCGGCAGAACTGGCGGCGACGGTCGCCCAGCGCCTGCGCAAGTACGTGCTGCGATCGAAACTCAAGATCGAAGAGCCCGGCGACGCGTGGCGTGTCGTGGGTGTCGAGGCGGCCGTCGCCGGGTTTACCGCATTCGCGTGGGGCTCGCGCCGGCTGTTGTTAGTGCCCGCGGAGCAGCTCGAGGATTTCGATTTCACGGCGGAGTCGGCACCGCGCTGGCAAGCCGCCGACATCGCCGAAGGACTGCCGCAGGTGTACGCCGCCACCAGCGAATCGTTCGTCGCGCAGATGCTGAACCTCGATGTGCTCGGCGCGATCGCCTTTGACAAAGGTTGCTACACCGGACAGGAGGTCATCGCGCGCGCCCACTACCGCGGCCGCGTGAAACGCCGCCTGCAACGCTGGTTCACCGATTCGGCCGCGCCACTGCGCGCCGGCGACAGCGCCCGCAGCCTCGATGGACGCACGCTTTCGATCGTGCGCGCAGCGCCCGTGGCGAACGGACAGGAACTGCTGGCGGTGGGACCGTTTGCAACCGGCGAAACAGCGGAAGGCGCGGCGGAACGCGTGACATCCGCCGACGCGGGTGCGCTCGTCGAGGGACCGCTGCCGCTGCCCTATTCCCTGCCGGCGTAATCCGTCAGCGGCGCGCGAACGACACCAGCACCTGCGCGTATTCCGCCGCGCGCGCGGGATTCAGCATCGGGTGGTTGCCTTCGAACTTGTGGCCGCGCGAATTGCGCGCCCGTTCCAGCGCGCGCTGATACGCAGGCGCCAGCGTGTCGGACTCCGAGGTCATCACGAGCACCCGCTGCGAAACCTCACCGAGCCGCGCCAGCACGTCGTAGTTGGGTCTGCCACCGCGCGCGTCGGCCTCGGCGCCCGCGGCGATCGCTTCGTATCCGAGTTCCAGGTAGTCGCGCATCAGTTCATAAACCAGCGGCAACGATTCCTGCGTGAGCTCGAAACCCGGATCCCACTCCTTGAGCGTACGCACACTCACGTCGAACGCGAAGCTGCGATATCCGGCCTCGTCCGCGAGCTTCGGCGAGAGGCCAGCGGTGGGGCCGCTGATCTTGCGCAGCTCCTCGGGCGCAAGCCCCGGAACGCCATCGAGCACGGCACCCGTCACCTGTGTCGGCGAGGCTAACAACATTTCCACCGCGACCGCCGCGCCGAAACGACCGCCGATCACGGTATAGGGCACGGTGTGCAGCGAGCCGCAGGCCTCGAGCACATCGGCGGCGTATTGCTGCACGGTCCAGCCGCGGCAATTCTTGTGCGAGCGCCCGCTGCCGGCGAGATCGAAGGCGATGGCGCGGAACCCCGCGCGCGCCAGGTGCGGCATGACCTGTTCGTACATGCGGCCGCTCGACGGCAGCCACGGCAGCAACACGATGTCGGGTCCCGCACCGCAGGCCCGGAAATGCATCTGCCCCGAAAGTGTGTCCGCGAAACCCACGCGCAGCGGCATGACGGCACGGTCGTGTGCAACTCCTGATCGTTCTCTCATCCAGGCATTCCCTTTATCTGACCGGACGCCGTGCGCGCCGCGGCGCCAAGTGTAACCGTCTTATGGAAAGTGTCTAAAGATCGATTGCTTCGACGCTCTTCGCAGCGATCGACGAACCGAGGAATCGCGCGCCGACCCGCGCGAATCGCTCCGGGCTGTCGGTGGCCAGCAAGCGCAACATCCCGCCGCGCGTGCCGCGTGTCAGCTGGCGCGTCGCGAGCGTGCGTTGCGCGGCGCGCGCCGTCGTTGCGGCCGAATCCACGATGCGGCGCGCCGGGCCGAGTTGCCGCGCGATCGCCTCCGCGAGCAGCGGAAAATGCGTGCAGCCCAGCACCACCGTGTCGACGCGCGCATCGAGGTGCGCGAGATATCGCTGCGCGATCGCGTCGACCGCGGCGCCCTCGCTCCAGCCCTCTTCCGCCAGCGCGACGAAGATCTGGCAGGCGATCTGGGTGACCTGCGCGTCGGGCCGCACCGCTTCGATGGCGCGTTTGTAGGCGCCGCCCTGCACCGTGCCTTCCGTCGCCAGCACGGCGATGCGCCCGCTCGCACTGACTTCGCAGGCCGCACGCGCACCGGGCTCGATGACACCGAGCACCGGCAGCGTCGGAAACCGCTCGCGCAACGCGGGCAGCGCGGTGGCCGAGGCGGTGTTGCAGGCGACGACCAGCGCCTTGATGTCGCGCTCGACCAGCGCTTCGGCGGCGCGCACCGAATAACGCGCCACCGTCGTCGGGCTCTTGGTGCCGTACGGCAGGCGCGCGGTATCCCCGAGGTACAGAAAATCTTCGTGCGGCAGTTCGGCGATCAATGCGCGCAGGACGGTCAGCCCACCCACGCCGGAATCGAATACGCCAATGGGCGCCTCGGTCCGCGGTGTATCCACTAGTCGGACTCGGGGCGCATGTGCGGGAACAGCAGCACGTCGCGGATCGACGGCGCATCCGTGAAGAACATCACCAGCCGGTCGATGCCGACGCCGAGCCCCGCCGTCGGCGGCATGCCGTACTCGAGCGCGCGCACGTAGTCGGCGTCGTAGTACATGGCTTCGTCGTCACCGGCATCCTTGCGCTCCACCTGCGCGCGGAAACGCGCCGCCTGGTCTTCGGCGTCGTTGAGCTCCGAGAAACCGTTGGCGATCTCGCGTCCCGCAATGAAAAATTCGAAGCGATCGGTCAGGAAGGGATCCGCATCATTGGCGCGCGACAACGGGCTCACTTCCGCCGGGTACGCGCACGCGAAAGTCGGCTCGATGAAAGTGTCTTCGGCGTGTTTCTCGAACAGCTCGATCTGCAACTTGCCGGCGCCGTCGCCGGGCTTGAAGGTGATGCCGCTCTTCGCGCACATCTCGCGTAGATAGGCGACATCACGCGCGCGGCCGGTGTCGAAGCCGGGCAGATTCTCCGCGATGGCGTCGATCACGGTGATGCGCTTGAACGGCTTGTCGAGATCGTATTCCCTGCCCTGGTACTGGATCTTGCGGCTGCCGTATACGACGTCGGCGAGACCCTGCATCGCGCGCTCCACCATGACGATGAGGTCCTGGTAGTCCGCGTACGCGACGTACAACTCGAGCATGGTGAATTCGGGGTTGTGCCGCGTCGACACACCCTCGTTGCGGAAATTGCGATTGATCTCGTACACGCGTTCGAGGCCGCCGACCGTCAGTCGCTTGAGGAACAGCTCCGGCGCGATGCGCAGGAACATGTCCATGTCGAGGGCGTTGTGGTGCGTCTTGAACGGCCGCGCGGCCGCGCCGCCCGGAATGGTCTGCAGCATCGGCGTTTCGACTTCGAGGAAATCCATCGAGTCGAGGAAATCGCGCAGGTATCTCAGGATGCGGTTGCGCGTGATGAAGACGTTGCGGCTCTGCTCGTTGACGATCAGGTCCACGTAACGCTGGCGGTAACGCGTATCCACGTCCGCCATGCCGTGCCACTTGTCCGGCAGCGGCCGCAGCGATTTCGTCAGCAGGCGCAGTTCCGCGACGCGCACCGAAAGTTCGCCGGTCTTCGTCTTGAACAAGGTGCCGGTGGCCGCGAGGATGTCGCCGACGTCGTATTTCTTGAACGCTTCGTAGGATTCACCCAACGCATCGCGTTGCAGGAAGATCTGGATCTGCCCGGTGCGGTCCTGCAGCTTGGCGAAGCTGGCCTTGCCCATGATGCGCTGGAACATCATGCGGCCCGCGACGTGCACCCGGACGCTGTTCGTCTCGAACCATTCGGGCGGTTTTGCGCCGTACTCCGCGGCTAACAAAGTCGCCAGGACGTCCCTTCGATAGTCGTTCGGGAATGCGGGCACGCCCGCCGCCTTGGCCGTCTCGCGCCAGGCGGCAAGTTTCGCGCGGCGTTCCGCGATCAGCTTGTTCTCGTCGACGGGCGCCGCTGGCGCGTCGGGCTTCCTGGTCTCTTCGCTCACAGTCCCGCCTTCAAGGATGCTTCGAGGAATGGGTCGAGGTGCCCGTCGAGCACCTTGTTGGTGTCGCCGATCTCGACGTCGGTGCGCAGATCCTTGATGCGCGACTGGTCGAGAACATACGAGCGGATCTGGTTGCCCCAGCTCACGTCGCTCTTGGAGTCTTCGAGCACCTTGGACGCCGCGTTGCGCTTGTTGACTTCCAGCTCGTAGAGCTTCGCCTTCAACATCTTCATCGCCGTCGCGCGGTTCTTGTGCTGGCTGCGTTCGTTCTGGCACGCGACCACGATGCCCGAGGGCTCGTGCGTCAGGCGCACCGCCGATTCGGTCTTGTTCACATGCTGGCCGCCCGCGCCGCTCGACCGGTACACATCCATCTTGATGTCGGCCGGATTCAGATCGACCTTGATGTCGTCGTCGACTTCGGGCGAGACGAACACGGACGCGAACGAGGTGTGGCGGCGATTGCCTGAATCGAACGGCGACTTGCGCACCAGCCGATGCACGCCGATCTCGGTGCGCAACCAACCATAGGCATAGTCACCCTTGATCTCGATGGTGGCGCTCTTCATGCCCGCCACTTCGCCCGGCTGCGAATCGATGACCTCGGCGTCGAAACCGCGCGCCGCCGCCCATTTGAGGTACATGCGCAGCAGCATCTGCGCCCAGTCCTGCGCTTCGGTGCCGCCGGCACCGGCCTGAATGTCGAGGAAGGCGTTGTGCGAATCCATCTCGCCCCGGAACATGCGCTTGAATTCGAGCTTGCGCACCTCGGTTTCGAGCTTGCCGGCGTCGCGTTCGATCTCACCCGCCATGGCTTCGTCGTTCTCGCCTTCGGCGAGTTCGAGCAGTTCACTGGCGCTGACAATCGCGCCGGTCGTCTTGTCCATGTCCGCGATCTCGGTGGTGAGACGCGCGCGTTCCTTGCCCATCTCCTGGGCGCGCTCGGGCTTGTTCCAGATGTTGGGGTCTTCGAGCTCGCGGCTTACTTCTTCCAGCCGCTCTTTCTTGTTGTCGTACTCAAAGAAACCCCCTCAAGGAAGACATACGTTCCTCGAGATCTTTGAGCTGACGCTTCAGCATGTTGATTTCCATGGGCGCGGAGTCTACTTGAGCGGGCGCTCCATGAATATCGACAACGGGTCGGGTTTGTAGGGCGGAAACGCCGGGATCTCCTTGAAACCCGCGCGGCGATAGAGCTTGAGCGCGCCGACGCTGACATTGCCGGTTTCGAGCCGGGCCAGCGGCAATCCTTCGGCACGCGCCCAGTCGAGCAGTTTGACGAGCAACGTCAGTGCAATGCCGCCGCCGCGCGCCCTGGGCTTGAGATACATGCGTTTGAGCTCCGCCCATCCGCCGCAGTTCTTGGCCGCGCCGCAGCCGACCAGCTCACCTTCCTGGATGACGACCAGGAACACGCTCTTTGCTCCAGCCAGGGCCTCCGGCGGGTCGAAATGATTGCTCTCCGCCGGGTACAGCGCCGTGTGGAACGCATCGAGCTCCGCGATCAACGCGCGCACGCCAGGATCCCGCGGGTCGCCGGCGCGGATGAAGTAGTTAGTGGCCGGGATGGTCATTGCAGCAGGTGATCCACCAGCAGCTGCAGCCGGCGCTCACCCTTGTATTCGTTGATGTCGAGGCGGTAGACCAGCCGCACGTCGCCCTCGGGCAATGCCCGGCTCTCGTCGGTGCCTTTGAAATTGAACGCGATGGCATCGAAGCTGCGCGCCTGGTCGGCGGTGGTGAGCCACAGCTTCAGGTGTTTGTCGCCCACGACGCGCGCGTTCCTGATCGCGAACACGCCGTCGAAGCACGGCTCGGGAAACGCCTGCCCCCAGGGCCCGCCTTCGCGCAGCGCCTGCGCCGTTTCCAGCGCGATCTCGTCGCTCGACAACTCGCCATCGGTTTCGACGCGGTTGGAAGGAATCGATGGGTCGCGCCAGCGCGTGATCTCTTCGTCGAACGCCCGCGCGAACGCGTCGAGGTGCCGCTCTTCGATCGTGAGGCCGGCCGCCATGGCATGCCCGCCGAAACGATTGATGAGCTCGGGATGGCGCGTCGCGATGCCGTCGAGCACGTCGCGGATGTGGATGCCCTGCACCGAACGCGCCGAGCCCCTCAAACTACCGTCGGCGTTGCGCGCGAACGCGATCACGGGACGTCGCACGCGGTCCTTGATGCGGCTCGCGACGAGGCCGACCACGCCCTGGTGCCAGGCGGCGTCGAACAGGCAGACACCCTGGCGCGAGGCGCCTTCGCCCGGATCGCGCAGACCGCTGACCGCGGCCAGCGCCGCGCCTTGCATCGCGGCTTCGATCTGGCGCCGTTCCGTATTCAACTGGTCGAGACGCGTGGCCAGCGCCACTGCTTCGGCATCGTCGTCGGCCAAGAGGCAGCGGATGCCGATCGACATGTCGTCGAGCCGGCCCGCCGCGTTGAGCCGCGGCCCGATGGCGAACCCCAGGTCGGCGGCCGTCAGCGCGGACGCGTTGCGTTGACCGATCGCGAGCAGCGCCCGGATGCCGGCGATGGCGCGGCCGGCGCGAATCCGGCGGATACCCTGCGAGACGAGCACGCGGTTGTTCACATCGAGCGGCACCAGGTCCGCCACCGTGCCGAGCGCCACGAGATCCAGGAAATCGGTGACCGGCGGCTGGACGACGGTGCCGCGTTGGTCGAGCGCGCGCCGCACAGCGGCCATCACGTAGAAGGCCACGCCCACGCCCGCGAGCGCGCGCGAGCCGAAGCGGCTGCCGGGCACGTTGGGATTCACGATCACATCCGCCGCGGGCAATTCGGCGCCCGGCAGATGATGGTCGGTGATCAACACCTGGATGCCGCGCGCGCGCGCGGCGGCGACACCGGCATTGCTCGAGATGCCGTTGTCCACCGTAATAATGAGTGACGGCGCGCGCTCGGCAGCGATGCCGACGATCTCCGGCGTCAGGCCATAGCCGAATTCGAAGCGATTCGGCACCAGGAAGTCGACGTGGGAAAAACCCCAGGCGCGCAGGCATCGCACGATCAACGCCGTGCTGGTCGCGCCGTCGGCGTCGAAGTCGCCGATCACGAGAATGCGGCGCTCGCGGTGTGCGAGCGTCAACGCCACCGCGGCTTCGACGCTCTCGAGAGAACCCACGGGCACCAGTCTGTCCAGCGTGAGCGCGAGGTCGGCGGAATCGCGCACGCCGCGCGCCGCGTAGGCACGCCGCAGCACCGGATGCAGGCGGGCATCGCCGATCTCGTTGTGTGTGGCCGTGCGCCGTTCGATGACCAATTGCATGACGGGCGATTATGCCTTCGCGCGGGCGGTCTGCTTGAGCTGCGAGAGCCACGACCTGCGTCTGCGCCAGATGCGCCAGCCGGGCCGGGCCGCGATGCGAAACCAGCGGTCGTTGGCGACGATATCGAGCGTGTCCAACGCGCCCCTGTTCAATGCGGCACGCGCGGCCGCGAACCACGCCGCATCAAGCGCCTGCAATGACTCGCGCGCCGTGCCATTGATGGGTGTGACTTCGACGAGCGCGCGGTCGGACGCAGAGTTCAGCGCGTGGAAACTTTCGGGCATGTCCGCAGCCGGCGCGCCCGTCGTTGCGCGTGCCAGCCCCAGAAAAGCCGGATCGTCACCGCAGAAGTGCAGTGACGACGCGGCAGCTTGCGGCGACGAAGGCGGCACGGATGCAGCGCCCCCACCACCCCACAGCCACAACGCCGACAACCGCGGCAACCCGGCGCGTTCCCGCGCGACATTGCTTGCCGAACCATGCATCCACATTTCGATTTCCGAGGCGAGCCGGCGCAGTTCGCGCGCGGGCTGCCCGGACGGCAACGCCCGGCCGATGTCGACGTCGAGCAGGCGCGCGGGGTCGGTGGTCGTGACGGCCGCGGGCGCCAGGCCCGTCAGCAGAAAGCCGCGCGCACCCGCGTCGTGCAGCGCATGGGGCGCGAACGCTCGCGCAAACTCCGCGCGCCATTTGGCGCGTTCGTCGGCCGCGAGCCGCGGCAGGCCACGCTCGAGCAGCCGGACGTGATCGAGCCGCGCTTCCAGCCGCACTGGAGTCGCCAGCCAGACGGCGTCGCTCGAGATCGGCGGTGGCAGTTCGTACGCCGCCAGCGCCGCGGCGCTGAGCGCCGCGAGATCCGGGCGCCCGAGGTCCGCCGCGAGGCTGCGACGCCAATCGGCGATACGGGTGACCTGCGCAAATCGCAGCAGTCCCTCGAGATGGGGCAGTTCGAGCGGAACGGTCGCGTCGGCCGCGGCTTCCTCCGGCAGGTAGAGGTCGGAGAGAATCAGCGTCAGCCTTCGCATGGCGCTATCGTAACGGACCGATGAAATTCACTCAGCAAAGCCCGCACGGGATCAACCTCATCCGCCGCTACGGTGCGGACTTCATCACGCTCGGCGAGGAAGATATTCGCGTGAGTTGCCTGGTCACCGCGGCAACGCTCACGCGCGAGTGGCCACCGCGCACGATCGAAGAGCTCAAGGTGGAGCACCTGTTGCCGGTGTTCGAGCTTGCGCCCGAGGTCGTGGTGCTCGCGACCGGCGCTCAACAGAAGTTTCCACGCGCCGCGCTGCGCGCGGAATTCGCGACACGCCGGATCGGTCTCGAGGTGATGGAAATCGGTGCGGCCTGCCGCACCTACAACGTGCTGGTGGGCGAGGAGCGCAAGGTGCTGGCGGCGATTCTGCTTCCGTCTGCGTCGGGCCCCGTGAAGGGATCCGAGTGAAAGCACAGGGGGAGAAAGTTGTTTAGCGAGGCCAATGGTTCGAAGCTGACAGACTCGAATTACTGGCGAATTTTTTTTCTTCTTTTCGGCGACTTCTTCTTATTGCCGCGACTTCCCCGTTCTCCCCTGTGCCTTCATCCGGAGCCCCTCGAATTTTCGGGGATCCTCTGTCGGCGAGCGGCGACATGAAAACATGTTAAATGCTGACTGACAAGGCTTACGCCTAATGGGCTCACAACCTGTCGCCGAATGCCGGCACGTCGACCTAACAAAAACAAATACTTACAGGACATTCCGTATTCGAGAATTTACTCGAATACTGTGGCGCAGCGTCATCAGCCCAGCCCTCCGAGCATCGGCACGAAGGCGACCTTGCCCAGCACTTCGCGCTCGATGTGTTCGTCGCGCCGCGTGAAGCGGATGAGTTGCTGCGCGCCCTCCGGGCCCACCGGCACGATCAGCCGTCCCTTGTTAGCCAGCTGCGCGAACAACGCCTCGGGCACCGCCAGCGGCGCCGCCGCGACGAGGATGCCGTCGAAAGGTTTCTGCGATTTCCAGCCGACAAATCCATCGCCGTGTTTGAGCATCACGTTCTTGACGCCGAGCTCCTTGAGCGTGGCCTTCGCGCGCTTGGAGAGCGGCCCGATGCGTTCGATGGAATAGATCTTCCGCACCAGCGGCGCGAGCACCGCAGTCTGGTAGCCGCAACCAGTGCCGACTTCGAGCACCTTGCCGACCTTGCGGCCGCCTTCGAGCAGCGCCTCGGTCATGCGCGCCACGATGTAGGGCTGCGAGATCGTCTGGCGGAAACCGATCGGCAGCGCCGTGTCTTCATACGCACGGCTCGCCAGCGCTTCGTCGACGAAGATGTGGCGCGGCACGTTGCGGATGCGATCGAGCACCGAAAGGTTCGCGATGCCCTGCTCCTGCAGACGCTGGATCAGGCGATCCCGCGTGCGCGCGGACGTCATGCCGATGCCCGCGTTGCGATTCTCGGTCACGCGCCGACCCAGCTGCGCAGGCGATCGAGCTCGGCGTGATTCGTCAGATCCACCGTGAGCGGCGTGACCGAAACGAAGCCCGCGGCGACGGCGTGAAAATCGGTGCCCGGTCCCGCGTCCTGGCTCTTGCCCGCCGGCCCGACCCAGTAGACCGGACGGCCGCGCGGATCTTCGGCCCGCAGGACTTTCTCCGAGCGATGCCGATTGCCGAGACGTGTGACCTGGACGCCCTTCACCGCGGCGATTGGAATGTTGGGGACGTTGACGTTGAGAATGGTGGCGCGCCCCAGCGCCTGGACGATCGGCGCGGCGATCAGCTTTTCGACGATCAGGCGCGCGAAGTGCCCAGCGGTTTCGAAATGGCGTGTGTCCTCACCACGCAATCCGTCGGTGTTGAGCGAGATCGCCACCGCGGGTTTGCCCAGATGACGGCCTTCGGTGGCCGCGGCAACCGTGCCGGAATACAACACGTCGTCGCCGAGATTGGCGCCGTCGTTGATGCCGGAGACCACCATGTCGGGCTCGAACGGAAACAGGCCGGAGATCGCCAGGTGCACGCAATCGGTCGGCGTGCCGCCCTGCAGGAAATACACATCGTCCTGGGCTTTTTCCACGCGCAGCGGCATGTCGAGTGTGAGGGAATTGCTGGCACCGCTGCGATTGCGGTCCGGTGCGACCACCGTCAGATCGCCGAGCCCCTGCAGCGCGTCGCGCAGCGCGAGGATGCCGCGGGCGCGGTAACCGTCGTCGTTGGATATGAGGATTCGCACCGGCGCGCAATATACTCAATGCGTCAACGCGGAGGTAGCTTGAACGGCAAACGCACCGATCCGGACACGGATCTGTTTCGTGAGGCCATGAGCGACGTGAAGCCGATCAAGGCGCGCGCGCGTGTGCCCGCCGCACGCCGCAAGCCGCCCGCGCGCGCGCGTTTCACCGCCGCGGACCGCGCGCTGGTACTGGTGGAAAGCCTGCAGGGCTTTGGCGAAGGCGAGATCGGCGATTCAGGCGACGAGATTTCGTTTCGCCGCCCCGGCGTGCAGGACGGAGTGCTGCGGAAACTGAAGCGCGGCGAATATCGCGTCGAGGAAATCTGCGATCTGCACGGCCTGCGCGCCGATGAAGCCAAGGCGGCGTTGCGCCAATTCCTCGCAGACGCATTGGCCCACAACCTGCGTTGCGTCCGCATCATTCACGGCAAGGGGATGGGCTCGGGGCCGAAAGGCCCGGTGCTGAAGGTGGCGGTGAACATGATCCTGCGCAAGACCGCGCCGGTGCTCGCGTTCATCTCCGCGCGCCGCGTCGATGGCGGCACCGGCGCCATCAACGTATTGCTGTCTAACCAGTCGCGCGCGAAGTCCTGAACGCGCTAACTCTTCTTCGTGAAGGCCTGCTGGAGGCGCTCCTGCGTCGCCGGCACGAACCATTTCTCGGCTGCCATGGCGCCGAACTCGCGTTCCTGCAACAGATACTGACCGGGCTTGCCATAGAGATCGATGAGGTCGCGGCGCGTCAGTTCGCGCGTGCGCAGCATGATTTCACGCGGCAGCGCGCAGAATTCGCGCGCCATGGTCAACGATCGCGCGACGACTTCGCCCGGATCGCACAACTCGTCGACCAACCCGATCCGCAGCGCGGTGTCCGGGTCCATCAACGCGCCGCGGGTCAGGAATTGCGCCGCGTGACCGCCCGCCAGGCGTCTGAACGCGCCCAGGATCAACGCACCGGGAAACAGGCCGACCTGCACCTCGTTCAATCCCAGCCGGAAGTTGCCCTGCGCCATCACGCGGTAATCGCCGTGCACGGCGAGCACCGTGCCGCCCGCGGGCGAGTGACCGGTGATACCCATGATCACCGGCATGGGCGACATCGCCAGCGCGCGTCCGGTGCGCCACAGCTCGACAAAGGTCGCGGTGACACCGTCGCGATCGAGCGTAAGCATGCCGCGCACGTCGAGCCCGGCCGAAAAGAGTCCGGTCTGGCCGGTGATGATCACGGCGGCCGCGTTCTTCGCCGCCAGCAGCGCCGCCTGGATACCGCGCAGCAGTTCGGCATTCAGCGCGTTCACCGGCGGACGGGCGAGCCGGATCTCGCGGATGAACGCCTCGCCCGGCGCGGCGTCGGCGCTCACGGCGTGATCGGTCGTTTCGAGCATGGTCATTCCCCCGCTTCGGCCGCCGCGATGATCTCGCGAAGCACGGTCGTCGCAAAACTTCCCGCGGACAACGCGAACCGGACGCGCAACACGCCGTCGGCGTATTCATGTTCCAGCTCCCGCACGCGGATACGCAGCGCGCGCCGTTCGGATTTCATGCGCTCCTGCGCGATCACCGCCAGCGCCTCGGGAAACCCGGCGGCCACCCGCTCCTCGAACGCGAGCACCTCGCCACCGGCCAGCGATACGCCCTCGCCCCACAGCGGCGCGGTGGGATGCAGGTCGAGCGAGGTGCAGCGCTGCTGGAGCTCGGCGTCCGCGGTTTCTACGGCGAACACACTGCCGCGGCCGTCGAGGTTGGCGACATCACCGGGCAGCAGCTTGTTCCAGGAGTTGCCGGCGACACGTTCGGCCAGGATGGCGTTGAAGATGACGCTGCGCGCCGCCGACAACATGAAGCCTTGCGCGGAGCGATCGCGCGGCCGCGGACGTTCGCCGCGCGCGAGCTGATCTGCGAGCGCCAGCACCTGAGCCAGGTTGCCCGCGTCGCGGCCGAAACGCTGCGCGCCGAAATAGTTAGGCGCGCCGCCGGCATCGAGGTGTGCCATGCGCTCCTCCAATACGCCAGGATCGCAGGCCAGTCCGCGCACCGTGATGACGAAGCGGTTCCCTTCGAGCGCGCCGCGCGGCAATTTGCGCTGGTGCGGGGCGGCGCTGAGAACTTCGAATCCGTCGCCGCTCACACCCGCGAAGTCCGCCGCGTCGCGCTTGCCGCGCGGCACGGTGAAGTACTGGGTGGTCACCGCGTTGCGATCCTTGAGGCCGGCAAAGCCCACGTCGAAGGGTTTGCAGCCCGCGGCCCGCGCCAGCTCGCGCGCGACCCATTCGGTGTTGGCGCCCCGTTTGCGCACCTGCAGCAGCGCGTGCGGGCCCTCGCCGCCCGCGCCGAACCCTAGGATTTCATCGACCTGAAAATCTTCGGGCGCGGCCCGCAAGACGCCCACGCCGAGCGGTTCACCCCAGGCGGTCGGCGGCGTCAGCGCCGCGCGGCGCCAGGCATCGGGAACCATCAGGGCTTGTCGGTAGCCGGCTCTAACAACACGATGGCCTGCGCGGCCAGCCCCTCGTTGCGGCCGACGAAGCCCAGGTGTTCGGTCGTGGTCGCCTTGATGTTCACCTGGTTCTCCGTGACCCCCAGCATCTGCGCCAGCGAGCGGCGGATTTCGAGACGGTAGGGTGAAACCTTCGGCGCCTGCGCCAGCAGCGTGATGTCCACGTTGCCGATCCTGAACTTGCGCACGCTCAGCATCTCGAGACACGACGCGACGAAGCGGCGGCTGTCGGCGCCCTTCCACAACGGGTCGGTGTCCGGAAAATGCATGCCGATGTCGCCGAGGCCCGCCGCCCCTAACAAGGCGTCGCACAGGGCGTGTAACACGACATCGCCGTCGCTGTGCGCGACCACCCCGCGCGTGTGCGGGATACGTACCCCGCCGAGCACGATGGAATCGCCGGGACCGAAGGCATGCACGTCAAAACCCGAACCTATACGCATCAGTGGTGCTCCAGGCGCAGCTTCAGAATGGCGGCGGCGAGCGCGAGATCGTCCGCCGTGGTGACCTTGATGTTATCCGCCCGCCCGGCGATGAGTCGCGGGCGCAAACCCGCCCACTCCATGGCCTGCGCCTCGTCGGTGGGGATGCGGCCGGCCGAAATCGCCGCCTCGAGCGCGCGCAATAACGGCCCGGCGCGGAACACCTGCGGCGTCGCGGCGCGCCACAGGCCGGATCGGTCGAGGGTCACCGCAACCTCGCCAGGCATCGTATCGCCGGCGCGCTTCAACGTATCGGCGAGCGGCACGGCTAACAACCCACCCACGGCGTGCGACTCGAGCTCGGTCTTGAGCATGCCGAGATCGGCACTGGTGAAACACGGGCGCGCGGCGTCATGCACCATGATCCAGTCGTCGTCGCGCAGTCGCGCGGTGAGGGCACGCAGGGCATTGCGGACCGAGTGCGCGCGCTGCTCCCCTCCTGCCGCCGTTTCGACCAGGCGCGTGTGCCGCGCCGCCACGGCCGGCCACAGCGCATCGTCCGCCGCGATCGCAACCACGATACCCGCGCAATCCGCATCCGCCTCGAAAGCCGCGAGCGCGTGCTCGACCACCGTCGCACCTTCGAGCGCGGCGTATTGCTTTGGCACCTGCGATGAGAACCGCCGGCCGCTGCCCGCGGCCGGGATGATCGAGAAGTAACGCATCGGGGGCGGAGATTACCGCGTGACGTCGGCTCAGCGCGCGGCGGTTTGCCTGCGTTGCCCGGTTTGAGCGGGCGCGGTGCGCAAGGGCCGGACCGGAACCACCTGATAGAAGGTTTCGTTGCGCCCGATCATGCCGAGCTCGCTGCGCGCGCGCTCCTCGATGGCGGACATACCCGCCTTCAGATCGGCGACTTCCGCGATCAACTGCTGGTTACGCGCCGTGAGTTCGCTGTTCTCGGACTTCTGCGTCTCGACCGCATCCGACAGCCGGGAAACTTCGCGCACGCCGTCGGCGGACAGCCAGAGCCGGTACTGAAGCATCAGCACGAGCGCAATCAACGCCGCGCCCAGCCACTTTATCGGCATGTTTTAAAGGGTTTGCCCATGACCAGTAGACTAAACTAAACTAAGTTCACTGTGAAGACCGGCAAGATAAACATTCACGAGGCCAAGACGCACCTTTCGCGCCTGGTCGAAGACGTCGCGAGCGGTCACGAGGTGTTGATCGCCAAGGGTGGCCGCGCCATGGCGCGGCTGGTGCCGCTGCGCCGCGACGAAACCCCACGCCGTCCGGGCGCGCTCAAGGGCAAGCTGCGCATCGACGACAACTTCGAACGGCCGTGGATCGAGTTCGCGCCCGCCTGACCGGCCGCCCTCCCCTGCCCCGCCATTTCATGCGCCTGTTACTCGATACGCAGATCTATCTCTGGTGGCTGGCGGACTCGCGCAAGCTCAAGCCGGCGCTGCGCGAACGCATCGAGGATGCTGACGAGGTGTTCGTGAGCGCCGCTTCGATCGTCGAGTGTGAGCAGAAGATCGCGGCCGGGTTGCTCGAAGGCGATCCGCAGGAACTGGTGCGCGGCATCAAGGCCAGCGGCTTCACCGAGTTGCCGGTGCGCGCGCGCCCGGCCGCCGCGGCCGCGGCGCTCAAGCCCGTCGACGGCAGCGACTTCTTCGATCGACTGCTGGTCGCGCAGGCCATGAGCGAGCCGCTGCGATTCCTGACCGCCAACCCGGCGCTGGCGCAGTACTCCGAGCTGGTCGAAGTCGGCTAATTTGCGCGGGAATGTTAGTCTCGCGCCTCAACCCACGAGGAGCGATGCCATGAGCAAGGGAATGGACCAGAAGAAGAGCGTCAAGAAGAAGGCTGCGAAGTCTTTCGACGAGAAACGCGCTGCGAAGAAGGCCAAGAAAGCCGAGAAGCAATTCCTGCAGCGCCCCTGAGCGTTCGAGCCCGGTGCACCCTGGCGTCCGGGAATCGCACGTTCGATGAAACAAGGGCCCGTCGCGAGACGGGCCCTTTTTCATGGACTAACTATTGCGCGACAGGTTTGCCGTCCGCGTCGATGACGGTGACCTCGCCGAAGTTGAGCGCGCGCACCGGTTTTTCGATCTTGGCGAGATCTCCCACGACCACCCAGGTCAACGCCTCCGGGTGGATGAGCTCGCCCGCCACGGCGTTCACCCGCGCGGGTGTCAGCGCATTCAGGTCGCCGACGAAGTCGTTCCAATAGGAATCCTTGAGTCCGAAGATGAGAATTTCGCCGTACGAGCCCGCGATCTCGGTGGACGTCTCGTTGTTGCCCGGCAACGCGATCGCGATGCTGTCCTTGGTGAATTTGAGTTCCGCGTCGTCGGCCTTCTTCGTGGTCAGCAGATCGCGCAGTTCCTTGCGGATTTCGACCATGGACTCGGCGGTCTTGTCGGTCTGTACACCGGCGCCCGCGCGGAAGGTGCCCTGCCCGACCGCATCGGTGACGCCCGCGCCCGCACCGTACGACCAGTGTTTGTCCTCGCGCAGGTTCATGTTCAGACGGGAGACGAAATTGCCGCCCAACAGCGTTTCCAGCGCGACGAACTCGATGTGGCTCGGATCCGCGCGGGTCGGGCCGATGCTGCCCGCGACGATCTGCGACTGCTCGGCGCCCGTGCGGTTGATGAGGAATACGCGCGCCTTCGCCGGCAGCTGGACCGTCGCGATGGTCTTCACAGGCTTCGCTTCGGCAGGCGCGCGCCACGCGGCGAAACGCTGCTCGAGCATCGGCTGGATCTTCGCGAGCGAGGTATCGCCGACGACGAGCAACACCGCGTTGTCGGGGCGAATCCAGCGCTTGTAGAACGCGGCAAGTTCCGCGCTCGTGAAGCCCGTGACGGCCTCGACGGTGCCCGTGCCCGACGCAGGGTTCGCGTAGGCGTGGCCTTCGCCATAGAGAATCTTGGGCAGGACGCGCTGGATCGACGCCGCCGGCTGCGCCTTTTCCTGCTGAATCGTCGCGAGTGTCTGGCCGCGCAACCGGTCGAGTTCCTTCGCCGGAAACGTCGGGTTCATCAGCAGATCGGTGTACAGATCGAGCGACTCGCCGAGTTTGCTGCTGAGCGCGTTCATGCGCAGGAACGAGCGATCGAGCGATGAACCCACCCCGAGCGTGGCGCCCAGGGATTCAGCGCGTTCCGCGATCGCCACGGAATTCCGCGTCTTGGTACCTTCCTGCAACATGAGCATCGAGAGACGCGCCGTGCCGGGCTTGGCCGAACTGTCCGCGGCAAAACCCGCGTCCGCGATCAGCGTGAGGTCGACGACCGGCGCGTTGTGCCGCTCGACCACCACTACCTGCAAGCCGTTGGATAGTTTGGCGCGCGTCGGCGCTGGCAGTGTCAGCGACGGCGGCGTTCCCGTATCGGGACGTTTGGAGCGATCGACCGTGGAGGCCGTGGTCTTGTACTCGGGCGTCGGGATGACATTGACGATGAACACACCGTCCGAGAGCCAGCGCCTGGCAGCCCCCTGCACATCGGCCGCGGTGGCACTGCCTACCCAGCCAAGCCGCGTCTTGTAAAACTCCGGCGTTCCGCCGTACACCATGCTCTCCGCAAGGATCGAGGACTTGCCGCCGAATCCGTCGATGCGTTCGATGCTGCGCGCGAAGTTGGCATAGTTGGCGGTACGCACGCGTTCGACCTCGGCCGGGGTCGGGCCCGTCGCGAGGAACTTCGCCAGCTCCTCGTCGATGGCTTTTTCGACCGCGGCGGGATCGGCACCCGGTTTCACCGTGACGTACAGCTGGATCTGCGAGCCGATCTCGAAGGGTCCGATGTCCGCGGCAACCGCGGTCGCGGTGCGGTCCGTGTAGACCAGGCGCTTGTACAGCCGGCTGTTCTTGCCGTTGCCGATCAGGTCGCAGGTCATGTCGAGCAGCGTGAAGTCGCGCTGCTTGTAGCCGGGAATGTTCCACACCTTATATATGCGCGCCTGGGGAACGCGGTCCTGCACCGTGGCACGGCGGGTACCAGTCATCTTGGCGATCCACTCTTGCTGGCGATTGATCACAGGACCTGCGGGAATGTCGCCGAAGTATTTTTCGACCTTCTGCTTCGCATCCGCCAGCGTGATGTCGCCGGCCAGCACGATGACGGCATTGGCGGCGCCGTAGTACGCACGGAACCACTCCTTCACGTCATCGAGCGACGCGGCGTTCAGGTCTTCCATCGAGCCGATGGTTTCCCAGGAATACGGGTGGCCGGCCGGATACGTGCTGGTGGTGATGAGTTCGTCGACCTTGCCGTACGGTGCATTCATACTCTGGCGCTTCTCGTTCTGCACCACGCCGCGTTGCTCGTCGAGCACCCTCTGGTCGATCGCGCCGAGCAGGTGGCCCATGCGGTCCGATTCCATCCACAACGTGAGATCGAGCGCCGAGGTCGGCACGTTCTGGAAGTAGTTAGTGCGATCGAGCCAGGTCGTGCCGTTGAGTTTGCTGGCGCCGGCGGCTTCCATCACCTTGAACCAGTCGTCCTTGTAGTTCTCCGTACCGTTGAACATCAGGTGTTCGAACAGGTGCGCGAAGCCGGTGCGGCCCGGGCGCTCATCCTTGCTGCCGACGTGGTACCAGATGTTGACCGCCACCACCGGCGCCTTGTGATCTTCGTGGACGATGAGCGTGAGCCCGTTGTCGAGCACCAGCTTCTGATACGGGATGTCGACGACGGGAAGCGGCGACGCCTTGGAAGCAACCGTTGCCGTGCCTTCCTGGCCCAAGACCAGCGACGATACCGACAACAACGCAATCGAAGCGCAGAAAGCCAGGGTTTTCATGATGTTCCTTTGGTGGCCGCGCTCTTGTTTCCCAGGTGTGGGGGCGGCTCGATGGACGAATGCTATATGCAAGGCGGGGAAACGTGCAGTGGGTACGGCGAAATGAGCGCGGCCTGCGCCAGGACGTTCGCCCTTTCTGTCATTGCCCCGACGCGGTCGTGAAGCCGCGGCAGACCACCGCCAACTTGTTGCCGTCCGGGTCGCGCAGATAGGCCGCGTAAAAATCCGGGTTGTACAGCAATCGCAGACCGGGCGCGCCTTCGGAAGTTCCGCCGTGGGCCAGCGCGGCCACGTGAAACTCGTCAACCTGGCGCCAGCTCTTCGCCCACAAGGCGACCATGCTGCCGTTGCCGACACTGGCGCGTTCGCCGTTGTACGGCTTGCAGACCCAGAGCGCGTCCTGCACGGCACCTTCCCGTTCGTAACGGCCCCAGCCTATCCACCCGTTCCAGCTCGTTTCGCTTTCGCCGGAGGTGTCGCAGCGCCGGAAGCCCAGCGTCGCGAGCGTCGCATCGTAGAACCGGGCCGAACGCTCGAGGTCGTTCGACCCGAGGCAGATGTACGCGAACATGTTCATTGTCGATCCCCTTGCCTGGTCCGATCCGTAGACATCGTCAGTGCCGGGTGATGACAACCGTGCCCGCGAGCTTGTCGTGCCACGCCTGTTTGCGCGAATCGAATGCCACCCAGAGGTAGCCCAGCATGAAAACGATCGCCGAGAGAAAGTACGCGAAGTAGCGGCCAATGGCCTGTCCCGTGGAGATGGGCATTCCCGTCTCCGCATCGACGATCTTGAGCGACAGCGCCATCTTCCCCGGCGTCGCCTGCCGGGTTTTCCAGAATGCGATCGTCGCGAGTGCCGGCAGCACGTACGAGATGAGGAATTCGGCGCCGCCCGGGATGAACCCGCGCGATGTGTCGGCGAAATAACCCCAGCCGTAGACGAAGCCAAGCAGTGGCATCGTGATGCACAGGATCAGGATCGAATCGATGATCACCGCGAGTACCCGCTTCCAGAACCCGGCGTACTGCATGTTTTCTACGTCGAAAACCTCGGTATCGCCGACCTTCGCGGTGGGTGGCGCGTAGCGATTGGCCTGATTGTTCACATCGATCTCCCGGCGTTGTCCGTCGATTCGCGATCCTCAAACTCTTCTGCCGCGACCACGATAATCGCTACACCCGCACCTGCCGATGGTGATGCGTTACGCTTCGCCTCCGATGCGCGTTTTACTCGTTACCCCGCCCATGATCCAGCTCAATACGCCGTACCCCGCGACGGCGTATCTGACCGGTTTCCTGCGCCTGCATGCAGCAAAACTGGGGCTCGAGGTGACACAGGCCGATGCATCTTTGACATTGTTCCTGCGGCTTTTTTCAGCGCCCCTGCTCGCGCGTATGGCCGAAGAACTGCGCGCGCGCGCGAAAGCGCTCGGCAAGCGCGCTGCGATGCCACCCCCGGTCGCGCACTTTCTCGCCCACGCCGGACGCTACGTCGACACGGTGGAGCCGGCGATTCGTTTCCTGCAGCGGCGCGATCCCAGCCTCGCGTTTCGCATCGTCGGGCGCGCGTTCCTGCCGGAGGGGCCGCGCTTCGCGCACCTGAGCCCGCCGCCTTCGGCCGATCACGCCGAGCTGGACGATCACCTGGCATCGGCGTTCGGCACGCTCGGCACCACGGAGCAGGCGCGTTATCTCGCCAGCCTCTTCGTCGACGATCTTGCCGATGTCTGGCGCGACGGCATCGATCCGCATTTCGAATTGGCCCGTTACGGGGAACGTCTCGCCGCAAGCTCCGCCACCTTCGATGCGCTGCACACCGCGCTCGACGGCGAGCCCACATTGATAGACACCACGCTCGATGACATCACGCGCGAGCTGGTCGCCCGCGAACGGCCGGATTTCGTGGCCATCACCGCGCCGTTCCCCGGCAATGTGTACGGCGCGTTCCGCATGGCGCGCACGATCCGTGCGATCGCGCCGCAGACAACGCTGGTGCTCGGCGGCGGCTGGGTCAACACCGAACTACGTTCGCTGCGCGAGCCGCGCGTGTTCGACTACTTCGACTATGTGACACTCGACGACGGCGAGCGGCCGCTGCTCAATCTGCTCGCGCGATTGCGGGGCGGCGACGCGCCACTGGTTCGCACGTTCGTCCGCAAGGACGGCGCCGTGCGATTCGAGACCGACGCGAAGCAACAAGACTTCGCGCAGAAGGACACGGGCGTCCCGACCTACGACGGCCTGCCGCTCGAAAAATACGTCTCGCTCATGGAAATGCTGAATCCAATGCACCGGTTCTGGTCGGACGGCCGCTGGAACAAGATCACGCTCGCGCACGGTTGTTACTGGAAGAAGTGCGCGTTCTGCGACGTCTCGCTGGACTACATCGGCCGCTACGACAAGCCCGGCACCGACGTCGTGATGCAGCGGATCCGCGCGTTGATCGAGGAGACCGGCGAGACCGGCTTCCACCTGGTCGATGAAGCCGCGCCGCCCGCGGGCATGCGTTCGCTCGCGAAGCGGTTGATAGACGAGAAGTTAGCCATCACCTGGTGGGGCAACATCCGTTTCGAGAAGACCTTCAATGCCGAACTGTGCAGCCTGCTGGCCGCATCCGGATGCGTGGCGGTGAGCGGCGGGCTCGAAGTGGCCTCCGACCGGCTGCTGGAGCTCATGAAGAAAGGCGTCACCGTCGAGCAGGTGGCGCGCGTGACGCGCGCGTTCACCGACGCCGGCATCATGGTGCACGCCTATCTGATGTACGGCTTTCCGACCGAGACCGCGCAGGACACCATCGACGCACTGGAGCGCGTGCGCCAGTTGTTCGCCGCCGGGTGCATTCAATCCGCGTACTGGCATCGCTTCGCGGCCACGGCGCATTCACCGATCGGGATGCATCCGGAGCGATACGGCATCACGCTGCATCCGCCGCCGGACATTCTCTTCGCCCACAACGACGTCGCGTTCCACGATCCGGTTGGAACCGATCACGATTTCCTCGGCAGCGGGCTGCGCAAGGCGCTCTACAACTACATGCATGGCATTGGTCTCGATGAAGACGTGCGCATGTGGTTCGAACAGCCGGCGCAACCGCGGGGCCGCCCCCATGGCGGCCGCAACGGCCAGCGCAAAAGCCGCGGCGGTGCCAGCATATCCGTGCCGCGCACCACGGTGCCGCGCGACCTGATCGAGCGCTCGCTCGGCTGACATGCTCGTTGCTTTCAACAAGCCCTTTGGCGTCAGCTGCAAATTCAGTCCGGAGCCGGGCAAACGCACGCTGGCCGACTTCATCGACGTACCGGATATCTATCCCGCCGGCAGGCTCGACACGGACAGCGAAGGCTTGCTGCTGTTGACGGACGTCGGCGTGCTGCAGACCCGCATCGCCGATCCGGGTCACAAACTCGCGAAGGTGTACTGGGCGCAGGTCGAAGGCGCGCCAACGGATGCTGCGATCGCGCCATTACGTGCCGGCGTGCGCCTGAGCGATTTCACCACGCAACCCGCAGGCGCGCGGCTCATCGACGAGCCTGACAACCTGTGGCCGCGCGATCCACCGATCCGCTATCGCGCGAGGATTCCCACGGCGTGGCTGGAGATCACCTTGCGCGAAGGCAAGAATCGCCAGGTGCGGCGCATGACTGCACACGTGGGTTTTCCGACGCTGCGCCTCGTGCGCGCGGCGATCGGCGATATCACTGTCGCGGGCATCAAGCTCGGCGAGTGGCGCGAGATCGACGCGGATGCACCCTGGAGTGCGGCGCGGTCTTGATGGCGTAGTTCACGAAGGCGACCTCTCGCGTTCGGTCCATGCGTCATCCAGCCTGCGCGCGGAAATCGGCATGCGAGTCTTCAGCTGCTGGGCGAACAGCGACACGCGAAACTCCTCGAGCATCCAGCGGTACTCATCCGCGCTCGGCGGCTTGAGACCGCGCTCGGCCTTGACCTGCGCCCGGTAACGCGTTTCGAGCGGCGCCACCTCCGCGGCGAGCTGCGCATCGCGGCGCGGATCGCGCGGCGCCTTCTCCAGCCGCTGCTCGATCGCCTGCAGATACCTCGGGTATTCCTGCAACCGGTGCCAGGGCGTGAGGAGCAGGAACCCCGCCGGCACCAGCCAGGAAAGTTGCGAACGAATGTCGTCCGCGGTGCTTTGCGGCTCCTTCGCCAGCGCGGACTGGATACGGAACAGACGCTCGAGCGAGGCCTGCACGGAGCGCGAGATTTCCTGCACGGGGATTCCGATGCCGCCCCGCGAGTTCGCGATACGCTCGTCGAACGCCGCCGCGTTGCGCAACGGCTCCCGGCCCGCCAGGAACACCGTCATCACGATGCGATCGAGCAGGTCTTCGCGCAGGTCGCGGCCCGCGACGAGATCCGGATTCAGCAACGGATGCGCCGCGAGCGTGCGATAGACCATTTCACCCTGCACGTTGACGGCGAGATCCCGGCGCAGCGGCTTCAGATCGCGCGCCATCACCAGCCGGATCAGACGCGTGGTGCCGCGCTCATGGCTCATGCGCGCCTCGGGCGGCGTGGCAAACACGCGCAAACCCACCGTCGCGCCTTCATCCACCAGCGCCGGGAAACCCACCTGTTGCCGAACACCCTGCGCCGCTTCCTGCCGCTCCGCGAGTTCGCCGAAGGTCCAGGATTTCTCTCCCGTGATCAGCTGCGATTGTTTGGCATAGACCTGCTCGGACACGCCGGAATGACGATTGCGTAGTTCGGCGAGGCTGCGCGAACGCGCGACCACTTTGTCCGCATCGTCGAGCAGCAGGAAGTTCATTCGCAGGTGTGCGGGCAGCAGGTCTTCGCGAAACGCGTCGGGCGGCACCGGGACGCCAGCCGTGCGCAGCAGTGCAGCCGCCAATTGCACGTGCAGTGACCCCAGGCCGTATTCGAGCAGCGGCATCACGCGCGCCACCGCCTCCGGCACCGGCACGAAATGCACGCGCAGGTTCTTCGGCAACGAACGCACCAGCGCCTCTATCTTTTCATCGAACAACCCCGGCACCAGCCAGGCGAATGGCTCTTCGGGCAACTGGTTGAGCACATGCAGCGGAATGAGCGCGGAAACACCATCGTCTTCGTGCCCGGGCTCGAACCGGTAACGCAGCTGCACGACGACCGGACCCGCCGACACGTGATCCGGGAATCGCTCGGCTTCGAGCGCTTCGTCGCTGCCGGAAATGTCCCGCTCCGTGAGGAACAGGACCTTGGGATCTTTCGCTTCCGCCTCGCGCCGCCAGCGTTCGAACGCCGCGGACGTGGAGATGCCCTCGGGCACGCGCGCATCGAAGAACGCGTACAGCTGTTCTTCGTCCACCAGCAGGTCGACGCGCCGGCCCTTCTGCTGCTGATACTCGGTGTCGTCCAGCAACTGGCGATTGTTCGCCAGGAACGGCGCACGCGAGTCGTACTCCATGAGCACCAGCGCGTGGCGGATGAACAGCTCGCGCGCCGCCTTCGGATCGACGCGTTCGTAGGGCACGCGGCGATCGGTGGACAGCGTGAGCCCAAACAAGGTCGTGCGTTCGTAGATAGACGCCCGCCCGGCCCGGCGCTCCCAATGCGGATCGTAGTGATGGCGCTTGACGAGGTGCGCGCCGGCCTGCTCGATCCAGGCGGTTTCGACACGCGCCACGGTGCGCGCATAGACTTTCGTCGTCTGCACCTGCTCCGCGCTGACGATCCACGCCGGCCGCGATTTGAACTGCCCCGACCCCGGGTGGATGAACACCTTCGTACCGCTGGCGCTCAGGTATTCGGCCTGCTCCTTGCGCTGCGCCACCTGCGACAACAGCCCGGCCAGCAGGGCGCGGTGCAGCGCGTCGTATTGCGCGGGCTGCGTGTTCATCTTCAACGCGAGCTCGCCCTTGACGACCTCCATGACCTGCGCATGCACGTCGTGCCACTCGGTGAGTCGTAGATAGGAGAGGAAGTTCTCCTTGCACCAGCCGCGCAATTTGGCGCGCGAAAGGTTTTCGCGTTGTTCGGTCCACGCGCGCCACAGCTTGAGCAACGAAAGGAAGTCCGACTGCTCGTCGCGGAACAAAGCGTGTTTCTGGTCCGCCTGGGTTTGTTTGTCCGCCGGGCGATCGCGTGGATCGGGCACGGACAATGCAGAGGCGATGATCGCGACCTCCTCGAGGCAATGCTCCTGCGCTCCGGCGAGCAACATGCGGCCGAGCCTCGGATCGAGTGGCAGCCGTGCCAGCTGGCGGCCGATGTCCGTGAGTTTGCCGTCGTCGGACAGCGCATTGAGTTCATTGAGCGTGCGCTGGCCGTCGCGCACCATCCTTCCATCCGGCGGCTCGACGAACGGAAACGCCTCGATGTCGCCTAACTTCAACGCATGCATCTGCAGGATGACTGCGGCAAGGTTCGTGCGCTGGATCTCCGGTTCGGTGAAGTCCGGCCGCGCCAGGAAATCCTGTTCCGAATAAAGCCGGATCGCGATACCCGGGGCGACGCGGCCACAGCGACCCGAGCGCTGGTTCGCGGAAGCCTGCGAGATTTTTTCGATCGGCAGGCGTTGCAGCCGGCTGCGGTGGCTGTAGCGGCTGATGCGCGCGACGCCGGTGTCGATGACCGCGCGGATGCCGGGCACGGTCAGCGAAGTCTCGGCGACATTCGTCGACAGCACGACACGGCGCCGGCCGGAAGGCCTGAACACACGTTGCTGCTCTTCCTGCGACAGGCGCGAATACAGCGGCAGGATTTCGCAGCCCTGCGGATGATGTTTGCGCAGCGACTCGGCAGTTTCGCGGATCTCGCGCTCACCGCTCAGGAACACGAGGATGTCGCCCGCGTTCGCGCGCCATAATTCGTCGACCGCCGCGAGGATGGCCGCCTGTTCGTCCGCTGCAGTCTCATCGTCCTCTTCGTCGAGCTCGACGGCGCGGTAACGCAGTTCGACTGGATAGCTGCGGCCCGACACGTTGATGATCGGTGCATCACCGAAGTGCCGCGAAAAGCGCTCCGGATCGATCGTCGCCGACGTGATCACGAGTTTGAGATCCGGCCGTTTCGGCAGCAGCCACTTGAGATAGCCGAGCAGGAAATCGATGTTGAGCGAACGCTCGTGCGCTTCGTCGACGATGATCGTGTCGTACGCATCGAAGAACCGGTCGCCCTGCGTCTCGGCCAGCAGGATGCCGTCGGTCATGACTTTGATGAGTCCTTCCGGACGGCTGTGGTCCTGGAAGCGCAGCTTGTATCCGACCAATTGCCCGAGCGGGGTCTTGAGCTCCTCGGCGATGCGCGCCGCCACCGCGCGCGCCGCGATACGCCGCGGCTGCGTATGGCCGATGATGCCCGCGACACCGCGTCCGGCTTCGAGGCAGATCTTCGGCAGCTGCGTCGTCTTGCCGGAACCCGTTTCGCCGCACAGGATGACGACCGGATGTTGTTCGATCGCGCGCCGGATTTCGTCGCGGTTCGCCGAGATCGGCAGATCTTCGGGGTATGAGATCGCAGGCACACTGGCCGCGCGCGCCGCACGCGCCGCGGCAGAGGCCGCGAACTTCGCGGCGAGCGCCGCCTCGGCGGCGGCCACGTCGTTGCCGCGCAGGCGATCGGCACGCAGGCGGTCGCGCTCGCGGCGCAGACGAAACTGGTCGCGACGCAGACAGGCGTCGAGAGAAAGTTCGGGAGAGACGGGATCCGGCGGATTCATGGGCGCGGGCGCGAGCCCTGGGCGCGTGACTTATCGGGGCCGCGAGTCTACCGGGTCCGCGCGATTGCGGTCACGGCGTGGCTTCGCGGCCGCTCGAAGCGCAAGGCCCCTTCCCGCCCCCTGAACTACCAGAAGGATCCGTCCTTCCGATTGCGCACCGCGCGGAGACTGAACTTCGCCATCCGACGAATCAGGCTTTCCGGCACTGGCTCATCGTAGGGAATCTTGAGCATGTTCCTGGTGGTGCTGTGGTTTGCCAGCTCTTCGCGGAAGGCCGCCATGACCTGCGCCATTGGCGCGAAACTCAAGTGCGCCTTATGCGCGGAAAACGCGAACAGGAATCTTGGCTCCACGAAGAAAGGTGTTCCCCACTTGATCGCCTCTTCTGCTTTCGGCGCCACGCTTTTGAGAATCGCATATACCTTGCGCAAGTGCGGCTGGCCCGCGCGTGGGGCGGCACGGATGTATTCGTCAATGCTGGTGGGACGCTTGCTCGCCATACGTTTTGCTATTGTCGCCGTAAATCCGGAGCATCGGAATCATGCCAGCAAAACCCGCATCTGACACGGCCGCCGCCGCGAAGAACATCACGAAGAAAATCGCGGAGCTCGACGACTGGCGCGGCGAAACGCTCGCCGCGGTCCGCAAGCTCATCCACGAGGCGGATCCCAGCGTCCAGGAAGAATGGAAGTGGATGGGGACGCCCGTGTGGTCTCACGACGGCATCATTTGCACGGGCGAAACCTATAAGCAGGTGGTCAAGCTCACGTTCGCACGCGGCGCCGCCCTTCCCGATCCCAAGAAGCTCTTCAATTCGAGCCTGGAGGGGAACGTGCGCCGGGCCATCGACATTCGCGAGGGCGGGAAACTCGATGCCGCTGCATTCAAGAAATTGATCAAGGCCGCCGCCGCCGCGAATTCGGACGTACTCGCCCGACGTGCGGCATCGAAGAAGAAACGGAAAGGCAGCGCAAAATAGCTAGTCGCGGTCTGGCGCCCCGAGCGGAAAGTAATTTCGATACGGCCGCGCTTCATCCACGGCGCGGGCGACGGATGGATGGGCCAGCAATCTCGCGCGATACGCCCGCAGGTGCGTGAGCCCCGCGGAAATCTCATGCGCCCAATCCGCGTAGAACAGGGACGGGGCCGCGGCGCAATCCGCCAATGTGAGCCCATCGCCCACGGCCCATATGCGGCCCGCGAGCCGTTGATCGAGCCATGCGTAAACCCGGTCGAGCAGACCGCGTGCCTCGTTCACACCGTAGGGATCGCGATCGGGCTCCGGCCGGCGCTGGTCGAGAACTATCTTCTGCATGTAGTTCATGACGTAGTTGTCGAAGATGCGATCGAACATTCGGACTTCGATGCCCGCGTCGCCTGGCGGAATCAGCCGTACGCGCCCGGGGTGATGCAAATCCAGATGCTCGATGATCGTGCTGGCCTCGAGTACGGTGTGTTCGCCATCCACGAGGACCGGGAAGCGTTTGAGCGGCCAGAGCGACGCGAGCTCCGCGTTCGCGGCAGCGTCTTCGAGACTGCGGTACTCGAATGACGTCGCATTCTCGTAGAGAGCGATCAACACCTTCTGGCTGTATGACGAAAAAGGGTGGGCGTAGAGCTTCATCGAATTTTCCTCGAGGCGCGAAACGGTAACGGTCGAGTGTAGCGTCGCGGCTGCGGCGAGATTGGCCAGGGGTTTCATCCCTCACGCGTACGCTCCTGCGATCGTCAGGCGCCGAGCTGGAATTCTTTCCGTAGTTCGTCACGTGCGCCGCGCAACGCGGCGTCGAGTTGTGGGAACTCAATGTCCACACTGTCAATGATTTCCTTCGCCTTGGCGCGATTCCCGAGCCGAAGCTCCGCCTCCGCTTGCCCGAGGCGTACTACAGGCTGGGGCAACACTCCCGCCACCCTCCCGTATTCCAGAGCAGCTTGCGACCATTCCTCCGCACAACTGTAGTAGTACGCCAGATACCACCTGGCCGTCGCATTCTCGGTGTTCTTCAAGTACGACTTCATGTGAACAATGGCCCGCTTGAAGGCCTGCATCTCTGCCCACAGCTGTGCCTGACGCAGGTGATAACCCTCCGGCGTCAAGCCGACCAGCCAGTATTGCAACTCCGTATATGCCAGCCGGAAACAGCACCAAGCCCGCGTTTTGGGAGAAACGTTTGGGAATTCTTCGCGCGGCATCTTGACACCTACCGGCTGGAGCGAAGGATGAAGTCGCACCCGTGCGTGGCAGTCAGAAGGTGCATTAGCGATTCTCGGTAGTCGGAGGTTCTAAAGAAGCAGGCTGCAACCATCTGGAGTGTTTTCGGACAATTTCCAGGTAGAGGCGCTGAAAGTCAGGGTGGCCGCGAGGAATCCTCGTCATAAGACCGACACGATCCAGAAAGAAGGCTTCAAACTCGCCAGGCGAGAGGGTGATCAACACTCGAACTGGCTTGTCGTCAGAACTTCCCTGCGCGTGCGGTGTATTGCGAGGGACGTGAGTGTAGGAACCCGCACCCAAGCGGTAAGTCTTGCCGGGAAGTCGCAGCTCCAGCGTCCCTTCCAAAACGTAGAACGTTTCATCCATGTCAGGATGCATGTGAGGAGGCGTCTTGTACGCAGGAGACTCGTTGAGTTCCAGCACGGAGTAACGGCCGCCTGTGCTCTCGGCGGACGCCAATATACGCAACCTACCGGCGTCGTAAGTGAGCCATAGCGCCACCTCGGCTGAGACAACCACCGGTGTCTCTGTAAATGGTGGTTCCGTTGCGAATACTTGCGTCGGAAGCGTGCTGGCAAGAAGCGCCGAGATTGCGATGTGGAAGGCTACGACGTGCATATGCGGCCTAAAGTTTGAGCTGACCGCCGCAAACGCTGCTGTATGAGCCAGGTACTTTATATCTCACGCGTCTGCTCCAGTGATTTGTTAGGCGTCATCGCGGTCCGTGCGACAGAAACATACACCACAGGGTTGCGCTCCCGAGGCTTCCGCGGCCGGTCTCCGAAAAGCCGGCGCGCTCATAGAACCCGAGATTCGACTCCTGCGCCGTCTCGAGGTAGACGCCAGAAGAAAGCGGATCACGGGCCGAAAGGCCGCAGAACGACCGTAGCAGCTGCGTCCCGATGCCGCGGCCATGCGAATCTGGGTCTACTCCGATCACACCAAGATAGTAGTGCGGAGCCGCTGGCTTACCCTTGCTAGCAATCTCGTCGTAGATCGCCATGCGATCGCTCAGTCCGGGAATAGCTTTCTCAAAGCGATCCCAGTCTTCCGTAAGGCTTGTTGGCCATCTGGGGTGTACAGTTGCATAGCCCATCGCTGCTCCATGAATGGCAGCGGTGTTCCGGGCCACAAGGACCGGCATATTGAGCGCGATGCGTGCACGCATCAGCAGCGAGAAGAATTGAGTCACGCGTTCCTGGTAGCCCTGACTGGTCTGCAGCAGGAATCCGGTGATCGGATCCTGTGCGAAAGCAGTGGTCAAGCAGCCCACGGCTTCGTCGAGATCGGAGCGGGATGCGGGGGTGATTTTCATGACGCCTGGCGGTTGAGCTGAGCGGCGCGCGCACCGACCCTCGGGCTTCGCACTTTATCCTTCACACGTCCGCTCCAGTAATTTGTTAACCGTCAAGAGCCTGACAAGATTGCCGACACAACCTCGGCTCCATTGAGTTTGATGTCACAGCCCATTTCACCCATCGTCGAAGGGGCCACAGCGATCATTCGCTGATCCTTCGCATCCGCCGAGAACTTTCGACTGTCAATTATCGACTTTTGGTCAACGCCATGGCGAGCGGCGATTTGTGCAACCTGGGCAACTGGCGTGCCGGGGCGAAGTTCACCGCAAAATGACCGCAGTCGATGTGTGTCCCACACGAAGTAGATCGAGTAGACAGCCATGGGCAGAACGAAGATGGTACCCAGGACGACGAGACTTGGCCTGACGGTGAGGCGCATGAGTGACGACTAACAGTTGAGCGGCGCGGCGCGCGCGCCAGCGTCTGAGCTTGGTACTTTATCTTGCACGCGTCCGCTCCATTGATTTGTTAGAGCGCACATTCTGCTACGGCTTCGGCCCATACCTGTTTGGACCGTTCGTGCCGGGCCAAGACATGAATAGCACCGCTACAACCAGTGTTACGAGATACGCATAGATAGGCCCGTAGCGCGCAAGGAGCAACTTTAAACCCAAAGTTGCGCCCCATATCACAAGAAGCCACCAGCCGGAGAGGCCCACATCATGCAGCCGCTTAGTAGTCATAACGAACATTGGCCACAATGTAAGCAATAGAAACGCGACGAACACGACTAATGCCGACTCGGGATTTCGCGCCAAGAAAACGCCCAGGATCATACTAGTTAGTAAGCGTCCGGTCTGGGCGCATTGACACGCGATCAGGCGGCGAGCTTGAGCTCAGGTAGTTCGGCGGCGATGGCCCATGGCAGGAGTTCATCGACGTGGTTGATCGGATGCTCGGGCAGGCGTTCGAACAGGTAGCGCAGATACGCCTCGATGTTCAAGCTGTTGAGCTGCGCGGTCGCGATGAGCGAGTAGATCCCGGCAGCACGCTCGCCGCCATCATCGCAGCCGGCAAAGAGCCAGTTCTTGCGCCCGAGCGCGACCGTGCGCAAGGATCGCTCCGCCGCGTTGTTGTCGATCTCGATGCGCCCGTCGTCGCGATAACGCGTGAGCGCCGTCCAGCGCGAGAGCGTGTAACGGATCGCGAGCGCGAACTGGCTCTTCTGGGCGACCTTCGACAACTGCTCGTGCAGCCAGGCGTGCAAGGCGTGGAGTGCGGGACCGGCGCGGGCCTGGCGTACTTCTCGACGTTGATCGGGCGGCGAGCCTCGGATCTCATCCTCGATTGCGTAGAGTTCGCCGATGCGCGCGAGCGCTTCGGCGGCGACGGGAGAGCCGTTCGCGGCGTGCAAGTCGAAGAACTTGCGCCGCGCGTGCGCCCAGCAAGCCGCCTCGATCAGCGGATCTTTGGGTCGGTCGTACAGTCCCTTGAACCCGGCATATCCGTCGGCCTGCAGGACTCCGACGAACGTAGTTAGGTGAGCGTTGGGCCGCTCGGCTTTACGATCCGGCGAGTAGCGCATGAGCACCGCTGGCGGCTCTGTGGATCCGGCAGGCCGATCATCGCGCACGTAAGTCCACAGCCGTCCTTGCTTGGTCGTGCCACGACCAGGGGCCAGAACCGGCACCGGCGTGTCGTCGGCGTGCAGCTTCTCGGCCGACAACACGTAGCGGCCCAGTGCCTCGAGGAGCGGCGAGAGCAACTCGCTTGCGCCTCCGACCCAGTCGGCGAGCGTTGAACGGTCCAGATCGATCCCATCGCGGGCAAAGATCTGGCTCTGCCGATACAGCGGCAGATGATCGGCATACTTGGATACCAGGACGTGTGCGAGCATCCCGGGACCGGCAAGGCCTCGGGCAATCGGACGAGCAGGAGCCGGTGCCTGCACGAGCTTCTCGCACTTCACGCACGAGAACTTCGGCCGCACGTGACGGATGACTTTGTAGCGCTCCGAGATCCACTCGATCATCTCGGCGACGTCTTCGCCTGCGGGGCGCAGCGCGCCGCCGCACTCCGGGCAGGCGCAGGCGCTCTCGTGCACGATCGACTCGCGCGGCAGATGCTCGGGAAGCGGCCGGCGCACGGGCTTGACCGCCGGCTCCTTCGGGGGCGGTTGCGTGTGCGCGGGACGGGCGGCGAGCTGCGACTCCAGATCCTCGAGCCGAAGCTGCATCTGCAAGAGCTCCCGGTCGGCTTGTTCTGAGGATCGGCCGTACTTCTGGCGCTTGAGCACCGCGATCTCGAAGCGCAGCTTCTCGAGCTCGAGTGCCTGGGTGAGCGCGAAGGTCGTGAGAGTCTCGAGATCCTTCGGCAGTTGCTCGCGTGTGAGCGCCATGGGTGCGCATGATACCGCACCCGATCGACAGTGGCTAACTACTTATCACACCGCCAGCGTCGGCTCGTACGTGCGCTCGATACGCCGCCAGTCGATCCCTTCCAGCAGCATCGACAGCTGCGCGCCGGTCAAGTTGACCGAGCCATGGGTTGCCTGCGGCCATACGAACCGGCCGCGCTCAAGTCGTTTGGCAAAAAGACACATCCCATCACCGCTCCACCACAGGATCTTCACCCGATCGCCCGCTCGGCCACGAAACACAAACAGCTGTCCGGAGAACGGATCCTCGGCGAGTTGCTCCTGCACGCTTGCAGCAAGGCCGTCGAACCCTTTACGCATGTCAGTGGCGCCGGCGGCCAGCCACACCTTCACTCCCGCCGGCAGCGCGATCATCGACGAGAAGCCCACTCGAGGATGTGGGTGAGCGTCGCGGGCGGGATCTCGCCGTGTAATCGCACGCTCACGGCGCCCGCGAACGCGATCTCGACACAGATGGGAGTCTGCGCTGCGGGAACCTTGGCGCGCGTCGTCGCCGGTGCCGTTGCCCGCTCGCTCGGCGTCAGCGTCGGCATCGTCACCTTCACCGGCAGCAGCCGCGGCCCCATCTCGCGCTGGCGCTCGAGCAATCCGCGCCGGTGCAGTCGTCGCCATCCAAACACCAGGTTGGCGTTCACGCCGTTACGAAGCGCCACCGCCGCAACCGACGCACCAGGCCGGCTCGCTTCTTCGACAATCCGCAGCTTCTCTTGCACTGATCGAAACTGACGCTTGCCGCCTTGCTCACTCTTGCTCGAAGTGTCCATCTGGGCTCCAAGTGGACACGACCTCCGTGCCACTCATCGCCCCATCATGCGTCGACGCGATCGATCTCAAGAGTGTGCCCAGACCGGACGCTTACACTAGTTAGGAAAAGCGGAACAAAAAAGAAGAAGTTGTAGGAAAGGCGCCCAGCGCGGCCGTTGGGTGATAAATAAAGACGACGAATGTACGTCATGCGTGCGCGCTCTAACGGTTGAGCTGAGCCACGCACATGCCGACCCCTGCACTTGGCACTTTATCCCTCACGCGTCCGCTCCAGCGATTTGTTAGGCGTCATCACTTGAGGCGACACCTGAGAGTGCGTCTTCAACATAGGACTTCACTTTAGCGTAAAGCGATTGATCCGCGGACCGAGGCGACATTCCTTCCGCCACAAAGATCGCATCGGTTAAGGACGCCGCATCTCCAGGCGGTGATGTCACCAGGTGATCATAGCTATCCGGCGTGAGGCAAAGCCCGAGGTCGACGCATACACGGCTGAGCAGTGCTTCCAGCTGTGATTCGGTGAGTGGAGAACGTAAGGCAGGCGCGACCATATGACGCCTAACGGTTGAGCTGATCGGCGCGCACGCCGGTGTATGAACTTGGCACTTTATCCCTCACGCGTCCGCTCCAGCGAGTTGTTAGGCGTCCGGATCACTTGGCATTTCCTCTGGAGCAAATAACCCATCTATACCGCGTCTGAACGCGCTCCCAACCGGCGCGTCCAAGAGACTGATGATGCCGGGATCATAGTTCGCAATGGTGTTGAGGTCGTAAAGCGCGAGGTTGGCGGGCTGATCCACGTAGCCCTGAGTCTCTTCGCCAGATAGGAAACGCCACCCGCTATCGATCGGATCGTCAGGCGGTTCGCGGTACATGAAGCCAACACCCTTGCCGTCCACGGTGATTCGGTCCGACGCGATGCACGAACCTCGGCCCTCTGCGAGCGGCCGCATGGCCGAAGCTGACAAGTGAAAACGCTTTGGGCTTGCGGTGGACAAGGATGCCTAACGGTTGAGCTGAGCGGCGCGCACGCCACCGCCTGGGCTTGGCACTTTATCCCTCATGCGTCCGCTCCAGCGATTTGTTAGGCCAGAACGCGCTTCCGCCATAGAGAAGAAGATACACATGTCACCTCGTTTAATGGGCGAGACAATCAAGGCGCTGTCCGTCGACGAGCGAGGCGATCTTCCACCCATACAAGAACGACCATCCCTCCCAAGGCACCTACAAATAGCCCGAGAAATCCTCCGACTGCAACCCACAGCCCGTCCCCGTAGCTTTCCATCGAGGAGCTAAACCACGCAATAGCTGTACCTACGCCGCCACCTAAGAGAGTGAGGCAGAGCCAAGCGACGACGAGGCCGAGTTTCTTGAGAATCTTGCGCATCGTTTGGGCTGCTGGCCTAACGGTTGAGCTGAGCGGCGCCCGCGCCGGCATATGAGCTTGACACTTTATCTTTCACGCGCCCGCTCCAGCGATTCGTTAGGCGGAAAACTGACACGATCCTCAAACCACGAATTGATTCTGAGAGGCGTGATTCGACTGATCGCCAAAAAGGCCAAGGCGCATACCAAGTACATCGCACCCAGGCGCAATGACTTGTTTGGAATCGCAACAATAGGCTCGAAACCCAAGACGATGGGCGCCGTGATGCCGAACAAGGCAACCGCGACGATGCGCTTGAGCACCACGGTTCTTGATGCGAAGTGGCGGCTGGCAACTGCGAGGGCAGCCACTCCGACCGCGAAAGCGGCAAGCGATGCGATACCCATCCATATTTTCGCCGTATCCCGAAACAGCATTGATGCCGAAGCGAACGCACCCCCGAACAGGAGGGCGACTCCTATCCACGCGGTCAGCTTTAGCGCAGGCCTATCCATTTGCCGCCTAACGGTTGAGCTGAGCGGCGCGCGCGCCGATGTATGAGCTTGGCACTTTATCCCTCACGCGTCCGCTCGAGCGATTTGTTAGGTGGCCACACGTGGATTTATCTCGTCGCAAAGTACGACGCTCCTCCCAGACATACGACCCCACCAAGCAGAAACGCAACTCCAAGAGTCCTTTCCTTAAAGCGCGTGACGCCGGTAGCTTGCGCTAAGCGGTCACGCAACGCTTGTGTCTGCTCTTCGTGATCCAACCCGCGACAGATCGACCAGGCCGCCAACATCGCCAGTGCGAGAACGCACCAGATAACCCAAGACAGGCTGACGATTCCACTCGCCCCATCGGCAAGTCTTAAGACCACTAAGAGCAAAGAGGCGAGGTAAATCGCCAGCACGCCTTCAACAACAACGTATGACCAAAGCGAATTCCACTGCGGCGAGCTCCAACGAGGCAAACTTTCCACGCGAGCGAGAGTAAGCCGCATGAACTCACGAAGTCTTGACGTAGGCGCAAACGTCACTTGGCCACCTAACGGCTGAGCTGAGCGGCGCGCGCGCAGACGTGTGGGCTTGGCACTTCATCGTCCACGCGTCCGTTCCAGCGATTTGTTAGGCGGCGCGGCCTTCGTTTTGCGCCGCTTGTACGGCGAAGAGTCCGACAGCTCGACATGCAAGTCTCGCGCGGCCCTAAGCATTAACTGATTCTTCTTACCCAGACCATATGCTTCCTTCAAATAGAGGTGGCTGCGCTTGGTTGAGTCCAGGAGATCAATCCTCGCCTCATCAGCGTAACCGGAGCGGTTCATCAGACGAACTGCCCACATCGAGCCTTCTACCAGAAACACCTCAAATACAACGCAATGATCAATTTCATATCCCATTTCCACAAGAGCATCTGTAATGCCTGGCGGCTTTAGAGAGCCGTTGCGCAGTGCCATATTCATCGCGCGCAGTAACTCGCTCCAGTGGTCGTAGGATTCGTGCACGAGCAACGCCTAACTGTTGAGCTGAGCGGCGCGCGCGTCGACGTTTGAGCTTGGAACTTTATCCTGCACGCGTCCGCTCCAGCGATTTGTTAGGTGGCAGGCCTACGTCTCTTGCGCGCTAGAGGCCGAGCTGAGCCTTCGACCTCTTCGACTGCCGCGAGACACAAGGCGGCGAGTACCTTCATGCCAGTAAATGCGATCCTCATGCCGCGAGCATGAATAGCATCCACCCTTGCGGCCGGCAAGGATTCTACCTTCGAAGCGACGACATCCTCACCGTAGCGACGTAGCTCCGCTGCTAACGCGACCCGCTTCGCCTCTGCGATACGGCTTAGCGCCGCGGTAGGCGCCTTTGAACCCTTCGTGACGAACTGGACTACATCGTCAAATTCTTGGGGCTTTAACGCGCGACCCATCACCTGCCACCTAACGGCTGAGCTGAGCGGCGCGCGCGCCGCGGTGTGGGCTTGGCACTTTATCTATCACGCGGGGACTTCCTTCGCAAAAGTGGACACCCATGGGTTAGGACTTCTGTTGTTCGAACTCGATCGGTGAACGATAGCCGAGCGACGAATGAAGTCGCTCGGTGTTGTAGAACTCGACGTAGCTTCGGCTTGCGCACCGCAGCTGGTACGGTCCGGGAACATAGGTAACACTCCAGTCCAGGGACATGGGTGACAGTTTGACGATACTCGGGCACCGATCGGAGGTGCCTCATGCCCTGGAGTCAAACTACGCCCATGCATCAAAAGACCCTCTTCATCGCGGACCATTTGCGAGGTGCTCGGTCGGTGAGCGAACTGTGCATCGAGTTCGGTATCTCCCGCAAGACTGGCTACAAGTGGATTGAGCGCTTCATTCGAAGCGGCCCAGCGGGGCTTGAGGATCGCTCTCGCCGACCGTGTTCGGCACCGAACGCCACCGACCCTCAGGTGCGCGATGCGTTGCTGGAGCTGCGCCGACGCCATCCGACCTGGGGCGCCAAGAAGCTGCTGGCGGTGGTGTCGCGACGTCATCCGGGATGGAAGCTGCCAGGACGCTCGGCGACCTGCGAACTGCTCAAGCGACACGGTCTCGTCAAGCGTCCGCGCTCGCGCCGGATCATTGGACATCCGGGCAAGCCCACCACCTCGATCCTGTTCCCCAACCAGATCTGGTGCGCAGACTTCAAAGGTCAGTTTCGCATGGGCAACGGCCGATACTGCTATCCACTCACCGTGACCGATGGGTTCAGTCGCTTTCTGCTGGGTTGTCACGGACTTCAAGATACTTCCGTGGCGGGCGCAAAACCCGTCTTCCAACGACTGTTTCAAGAGTACGGGTTGCCGCTGTTCATCCGCTCCGACAACGGCGTGCCGTTCGCGACCAACACCCTCGCGCGATTGTCTAAATTATCTGCGTGGTGGATACGGCTCGGCGTCTTGCCGCAACTGATCGAGCCCGGTCGTCCGCAGCAAAACGGTCGCCACGAGCGCATGCATCGTACCCTCAAGGCCGAAGCCACCCGCCCACCCGCGGCCGCCATGCGCTCACAGCAGTTGAAGTTCGATCGGTTCCGCGCGGAGTTCAATCACGAACGACCTCACGAGGCGATCGAGCAGCGAGTACCCGCCGATCTCTATCAACCATCACCCAGACCCATGCCGAACAAACTACCGCCGCTCGAATATCCCGATCGTTTTGAAGTCCGCTACGTCAGCGCCAATGGCGGCATCCGATGGAACAAGCAATGGGTGAACGTCTCGACCACCTGTGTCGGCGAGTACGTCGGGCTCGAAGAAATCGATGACGGGATCTGGAATGTGTACTTCGGATCGCTCCGACTCGGGCCGCTGCACGAGCGATCTATGAAAATTGAAGACGCTTATGGCAGGCTACTTCGACAACGGTAACTGTTACCCATGTCTCCGGACTAATCTGTTACCTATCTCCCCGACCGGTCACAACCTACATCCATCGCAGCAAACGGCTCAAGGTGACCCATGCGTCGTCACCCCACCGAGCAGAACTAAATGAAAATATCACTGCGCCGACAAGAAGCCCCACCGCGGCAGAGGCGCCGCTTGTATCGATCCAGAAACCTATCGCAGCCCCGAGGATTCCCCCAACAATGGCCCCAAACACCGCGAAAATATTTCGGCGCGTCCGGAACTCCGGATCCGCGGACATCGACCGGATAGCAACGAGGCCCTTCGATCCATTTGCGAGCGTACGAATTTCGCACTCAACAGTCTCGCCGCGCTTGAATTGCACAGGATCAGTTTGGCTCGAGGAGCCAACTAGGCGGAATTGGCCATCCCCCGCAGCTACCGCTTCGACTTCCCTCAGTGACTCGGGGTCGGTAACTAGTGGGACGAATATACGGTGGCGCATCTTGTGCCGTCTAACGATTGAGCTGAGCGGCGCGCACGCCGTCGTATGAGCTTGGCACTTTATCCCTCACGCGTCCGCTCCAGCGATTTGTTAGGCGGCATATTCACGGCTTCTACTAACTCAGCTCCACACGAAGCTCTCACTCTTGTAGCGACGCCAATCTCATACGCGACGAAGACGACGGCGCACCCGGCGTCTTCGGGCACCGACACCTCAGATTCTCCAGCCACGACGGATATGCTCCCAGTGGGTATTTCGGAGGGTTGGAGCCACGACCTTGCGATGTAAATGCCTGCGATGGTGCGACTCCCGGACTGGGCTACCGAATAATAGTAGCGGACATATTTTCTCAGCGACGTCGCGCCATGCGGCATTCTGACCTTCGCCTCGAGGGCGCGAATCTCGGTGGTCGTGGGTGGATCAATTGGCGATTGGGCTTGCGTCGGTTGAGGGGCATAGGCACAGATTGTCGCAAGGGCGGCAATGGTCAGTAGGCGGTTGATAGAAAGCTGCACTTGAGTGCCGCCTAACGGCCGAGCTGAGCGGCGCGCACGCCGACGCATGAGCTTGGCACTTTATTCCACACGCGTCCGCTCCAGCGATTTGTTAGGCCCACTAACGCTAAGCAACCTCTTAGAACACGCGCCAAGGACGACAATTCCGGCATCGGAGTGTTCGATGTCCCACACATCGCCAGCGCTAAGGACGCGCCGATATAACGGCTCACCAGCGAGCGAATAGAGCCCGACGAAGTACCGACCAGTGGTTGAGCGTGTGCGGGTAGAAACGACGATCACATCATTCCCGTCCACCTGGTCGATTCCCACCCACATTTCCTCCATATAGAAAGCGCGCGGAAGTTGTTCCCGAACCAGCTCGTTCTGACCATGTGCGATGACGAAAACTTGGCTCGCAAACGAGACTTGAAGCTGATGAGTCCCAAGCTCTACAGGTTTTTCTCCATTGGTGGTATAGCTTTCTCTAAAATCAGCAAACATTTTGTCGAACTGCTGCGTGGCTGATCCCGGACAGCTTCCACTAACTTCCTCACTCATGATTGGCGCGACGAAGCCTGGGTAGCCGTTCACTTCCGCTACTAACCTTTGATCGTCGAATGCGGCGCCACCAATACCGGGCGCGCCTTGTTCGCTGCAAGCCGCCAGTGCCAGGAGGGAGACGATGGGGAGTACGAAACGCATCAGTGGGCCTAACGGTTGAGCTGAGCGGCGCGCACGCCGGCGCATGAACTTGGCACTTTATCCCTCACGCGTCCGCTCCAGCGATTTGTTAGGCAGCTCCTGCGCTGAGTGTATGACTTGGTATGCGGCAGATCGTGCAGCCGGTGTGTCGAAAGATGCCGACATTTGAAGATGCCCAGATCGGCCAATGACGTAACCTGATATTGCCTTGTACGATGGCGGTGTCCGAGAAGTGTCTTCTTCTGGAAGTTCGTACGTCAATCGAATCAGCGACGAAGCTCGCTCAATTTGTTCGGCCTCGCGATGCGGACTGGCGATAGCAAGAATTGACGAGAGTCGCTCGTCCAGTGACTCTCCGTCGTTGTTGTTCCACGCGATTATCCAGAAGGTCAGCTGGTCTCTCCAAAGCACGAGGCTACCGTCTTCGATACGTCTATTAAATCGGTCCGGCAGCGTCAACGACCACTCGTCCGTGAGCTGATAACTGCCTGTGACGACTGGAAAGTCCGGGTGGAGCGCCATGGCTTCCGTGCTGCCTAACGTTTGAGCTGAGCGGCGCGCGCGCCGACGTATGAGCTTGGCACTTTATCCCTCACGCGTCCGCTCCAGCGATTTGTTAGGCGGCACCGTTTGCCTTCGTCTCTCAAGGGCGAACTTTAAGCTGAAATATGAGGCCGGAAGATTGCCCAGGCCTAGGATTAGGAGGCGGAAGTCGCGCTCAGTGATTGCGAAAACAATGAGTAAGACCCCTCCAACGAGGAAAACCGCAGAACCAGCTATTAACGCAGTCGGAGAGAGCAACGCGCGTCCGATGGGGCGTCGCCTCTGAAGCAGCCTGAACGCTAACCGTAACAGGCCCCAAGAAATGAGACCGAAAATTGCCGTTGCGATAAGGGCGCGTGGGTATCTATTGCTTTGTACGACGCCAAAGATTGCCACAAAGCCGGACAAGCCCGAGAACGCTAGCAACGCGATTCCACAAGTGACTTCGAGCCAACGCGCTGCCTCTTGCTGATAGTAGTCGCGTAGTCCCATGAGTGCTGCCTAACGGTTGAGCTGAGCGGCGCGCGCGCCGGTGTATGAGCTTGGCACTTTATCCCTCACGCGTCCGCTCCAGCGATTTGTTAGGGGGCAAGCGCTTGATCATTGCGGCATCTCCGACCAATCGATTTCTTTCGACCCCAGCCCGCAACCTGCGACGCTCCTTCCGCGCCGCTCAGAGAGACCGACTACCTTCGAGTCTCGAAGCCACACCGTCGTGTACTTGCATTGCCCGAAGCCCGCCACTTCTTGGTACTGCCACGCCTCGTCGGACGCGCGGAAAGAGCGATTGGCAGGCTTACCCAATAGCTTTTGAACCTGATCTTTCGACATGCCTGGTTCGACTTTGTCGGTCGGTTTACCGGCGAGCGCAGTGCTCGAGAAGAAGCAAAGCAACAGAATGGCAGCGAGCCTTGAAGGTGCGGGATTCATGAGTTGCCCCTACTAGTGACTTGCCGCCTAACGGCTGAGCTGAGCGGCGCACACGCCGACGTATGAGCTTGGCACTTTATCTTTCAAGCGTCCGCTCCAGCGATTTGTTAGGCGGCTTTGCGAAAAGCTCTCGTGTCGGCTGCCCGAATAGGAACCATGAATCAAAGGCAATCAACCCTATTCGAAACAACCATATTTCTGGCACGAAATACTGCGACCACTCTTCAAAGACACTAGTCCATCCATGAGCTTGGCCGGTGCTGATTAGGAAATCTTCGGTTTGCCGTAGCGATACACGGAAGCCAATTGCAAAGTACGCGGCAAGACTGATCAGCAATACCAGTCTCGCAGCGCGGCCGCCGGCGAGAATTGCCACCAATGAGCCCAAAATCAGGGCAAGACTTGCCAGCACGTACGGCGCGTCCCCCTCTCTCCATGGATCGTACTTAATGGAGCAGCCATCTAATCCGTAAACACCAGATTCGTCGACGCATCTGCTTTCAAATACGGCGAATACCAAGACGAACGCTGCAGCGGCATGAAGAAGCGCAAAGACCAAAGTGCTGCGCGGAATCGCAGCCACCCATTTATGCGCCTTCGTGGGAAGGTTCATAGCCGCCTAACGTTTGAGCTGAGCGGCGCGCACGCCAACGTTCGAGCTTGGCACTTTATCTATCACGCGTCCGCTCCAGCGATTTGTTAGGTGCCTGAGGTGTCCTTGAACGGAGCGACCAATAGAACAGCGACGAATACACAAGAACAGCTAGAGGAAAGCTGGCTAGGTAGGCGAAAACGTTTAATGGCGTCCCTTCACACATGGGCTCAGTTGAGGTCCCTATGTTGTTACACGGAACGGCCAGCTGCAATATCGAGTTTGGCCAAAACAGTAGGCGAGACGCGACATCGGCGCTCAATTCCAATGCAATGCTTGCTGCGATCGCCGTAATCGCCGTGAACCCAGTACCACCCACAATAGAAAGCAGGATGCGACGAGCGTTCACTTCAACTGCACCTAACGGTTGAGCTGAGCGGCGCGCGCGCCGGTGTATGAGCTTGGCACTTTATCCCTCACGCGTCCGCTCCAGCGATTTGTTAGACGCCCGTTCAAGGTGTGAAACGCTCGCCTGTGCGCGCATTCTCGAAGTCACGCATCTCCGAGACCAGAATATTCCCGTACTGGGACTTCTTGGACGGCTTAAGAATACCTACCACCGTGACAACCGGGCCGTTGTGGTTTCCGCCAGGGCATCCAAACTCCTGTGCGAGGCGCTCCGGGGTGCAGAGCGTGACATCTGGCCCTCCGCTTACCCCCTCGAGCGACAGCATATAGCCAGGGCAACGCTCATCTTTAAGGAAGACGCCGTGCGCGTGCACATCGAAACGGCCGCGAATCTGAGCTCGCTTCCCGTCGTGCTCCGCGTGGATGGCTGGAAGGGCGCAAACGCTTTGCGCAACGTTGGAACTAATTGCCGCGACATCCGATTCCTTCGTGCATGCAACCGCAGCGGTAGCAAGCGCGAGAGCAACTGGGAGTCGGCTACGCATGGCGCCTAACGGCTAAGCTCAGCGGCGCGCACGCAGGCGCACGAGCTTGGCACTTGACCGTGAACGCGTCCGCTGCAGCGTGTTGTTAGATCGCACATGTCGTTCCTCGACGAAGACGATTGAGTCCCTTACCTCTGAACTCTCTGGCGGATGCCCGGCAACCGTGACACCGGATCGGAGGGCTTTCGCCGAAGCTGAGGCGCAGGATGCCGCCTCGAACCCAGCGGCGCAACCACGCTTACCTTAACCCTTTGAAGTAGCTGGGCCGCGGCCTTGAGCGGACTTGCGATTGATCTCGGGGGCTCGGTCGAATATTGCTTCCGACCTGCGGACCTGGCCGGTCGATTCGGTGCGCCACCGCGATGATTGGGCGCCGCGGAACCGAAGGGAAGATTCTTGCGATGCGCCACCAGCAGCAGAAAAGATTTGTGCGGTCTAACGATTGAGCTGAGCGGCGCGCGCGTCGGTGTACGAGCTTGGCACTTTATCCCTCACGCGTCCGCTCGAGCGATTTGTTAGGCATCAATCCCCCCAGATATTGCGAAGGTGTCGCACGTAAACCTGTGGATCTTCATCGTCGCGAAAGTTGAACCCTTCGTCCTTCAAGATGCCTGCGTTGATTAGCGCCGCCACTACATGGTCCATTCGGTCGGGGTTAAGCACAGCTTCAGAATAGACAGGATTGGGCACTTCGTGCTCGTCCCACTGCGCATGCAGCGAAATGTCGTCACCAACATTCTGTATCAGATACCACGTGACAATAGCAGCGGAAACAGAATTTCCAGCTACTTCGCGCCTTGTGCTCGCGCCGACGTGATGGAATGAAACGTGCTCCCGTTTCGTTGCGTTCCAAAGGACGATTGCCGGACCCACAGATTGATGCCTAACGGTTGAGCTGAGCGGCGCGCGCGCCGATGTATGAGCTTGGCACTTTATCCATCGCGCGTCCGCTCCAGCGATTTGTTAGACGACATTCGCGATGCACGATCTAGTGGTCCCGCTTATTACCCGCTGTGATCCAGCCATCGCAAATCGCAGCAAACGTAACACAGAGTACATTCAACTCGGCTTGCGCCGCCACGACACCTTCGTGGGTCGCCAACATGGTGCGCGCGCAATAGATACTGACCGTACCGTCTTCATCGTTTATGAAGATGTCCGGCTCGTAGCCGTGAGCGGCGATTCGCTCCGAGAGAGATCGAGCCCTTTCAACGTCCGGGACGTCAATCGAAAACTCGATGCGCATGGGCTTGGACATGTCGGCGCCATGCGCCTCTACCTTTTTGAGCGCGTCACCGTCGTCATCGTCAGGGTAAAGCGTCCGCATGTCGTCTAACGATTGAGCTGAGCGGCGCGCACGCCGATGTACGAGCTTGGCACTTTATCCTTCACGCGTCCGCTCCAGCGATTTGTTATGCCGCTACTCAACTACCGACAGGCGGACTTGTTGTCCATCTTCCATGCCTTGAATCTGCGCGTGAATATCACCTGTAACCCGCACATGCTCAACGGCAGAGAGAGGAAAGCGATTCGCCGCAGCGTAACTCCCCTCTTTAAAGATCGGAAGAATCGCAAAGCTAAAACATTGACCAGGAACCAAGGCGCGACCCGAGTTGAGGAGTTCGTCTACTACCGGCGTGAGCAGCAAATCCTCAGCCAGTTCGACGTCTTCAAGCGAGGCCTCAAACTCCGCGGCCGTATCGGCGATCCTAGCCAACTTACCCGATCCCGTATCGAGACGGAAGATTTCCCCAGATGCGCGCGCATGAAACACATCGCCGGATGCGCTGACTAGCACGGGATTCCACGCGTCCTCGCGCAGGAGCCAAGACCATTCGCTCAGTGCCGAGCGCACCTCGCCAAGGTCGACGGACGCCACGAAGCGCGACCTATCGAGCGGCATAACGGTTGAGCTGAGCGACGCGCGCGCAGACGTTTGAGCTTGGCACTTTATCTTTCACGCGTTCGCTCCAGCGATTGGTTAGGCGTCGACCAGGCGACTTTCGACTTCGAGCATATGCGCAGTAATCTCATGCCCAAGTTTTCTTGCGTATTCAAATTGCGCCCTCGCAGTGTAGGCACCATAGATTCGACCGTCACCGAGTTCAACGCGCCAATCCTCGATCTGAGACGCCTGCAATTCGTATGGCGGCGCAGTAGCAGGTCTACCATCGATCGGAGGTGTCTCTATGCCCGCCATGATCGTCCCTTCTCTCAAAGAGACTACAGGCCCCCAAACGTGCTCCGTAAACCCCTTCGTGGTTAGCAGGGGATACTTCACATACGCCTGCGCTGGGTAGTCTTCAGCCAGCTCGAAAAACCTGGGCAAGGAGGCGCGAGCTTTTTCGAGTGCGGCGAGCCAAATTGGATCCGTCGTATCAATGTCCAAGCCCCTGGCGCGTCGCTTGCGACTTTGTTCCCAAGACCAAAGCCCTCCCAGGGCCAGGCCAATCAGAACGGCGAGGCCCGGAATCGATCCTAGAATTTCGCGAAGAGTCATCTTCGACGCCTAACGGTTGAGCTGAGCGGCGCGCGCACCGATGTATGAGCTTGGCACTTTATCCCTCACGCGTCCGCTCCAGCGATTTGTTAGGCGACTGTCCTGAGTACAGGATGACGCCTTCTTGAGTGGCTTGCCACTGATCTCAATTAGCATGTCGATCGCAGTCACGAGCGATGCGGTGTGGATTTTCGCGGAAACATCGTCACGTAAAGTACTGAAACTATTACGGCACCAAGCATAGTGAGCTTCGCTGTGCGAGCGCTTAAGTATCCCAGCTCGAAGTAGTAGTTTGCGACACTAAACAAGAGTACAGAGAGTAGTACTGCGCAGAAAAGCAGATGCGCGACCGATTTTGTGGTGATCATTCTATTTCCCCGCCATTAACTACCGCAGCTAACTTTTTGTGGCACACATCCCTGCCGCGATAGTTGAATTAAGAGATACGAAAGAACTGCTGACAAAGCCATCCGAGTCGCCTAACGTCTGAGCTGAGCGGCGCGCACGCCGCGGTATGAGCTTGGCACTTTATCTATCACGCGTCCGCTCCAGCGATTTGTTAGCGGGCACTACTTCACCACCGGCGTATCCATGGTCCACGCTAGCCAGACCCAGAAGATGGTGAATGGAGGTCCCAGAGCCGCAAATATCTTTACCCACTTCTCATTCACCGTCACCTGCCCGCGAAAGCCGGAGACCTGAATGAGTTTCAATGCAATGGCGAGTCTCGCCCCGCCTCGAAAATACACCCAGTAGGCGAAGGCGCAGGACAGAAGGAAGATTGAGACATACCAAGACCACACGTAGGGATCTAAATCCTGAGGGCGAAAGAAACTCCAAACGTTGGGAACGTCGCCTACAACTTGGCTGATACCCATTACAAGCCACGGCAGGATAGCAAGGCCAAAGACGCGGTGCCGCATCGTTTGTAGCTCCGCGATGTCTTCCAAGTCGTCCGTCCCGGGCGCCCCGTTTCGTGGAGCTAAGACATAAAAGTTGAGGGCTGTTACTCCGATGCAAAGCGCCCAAAAGTACTTGCCGACTAGGTCGAACATGCCGCTGCCTGTGCCCGCTAACGTTTGAGCTCAGCGGCGCGCACGCCGAGGCCTGAGCTTGGCACTTGACCGTGAGCGCGTCCGCTGCAGCGAGTTGTTAGAGCGCACATGACATTGCTACCCGAAGTCGATTGAGTCTCTTGCCACTTGGCTCTCTGGCGGATGCCCGGCAGCCGCATTGCCGGATCGAAGGGCTTTCGCCGAAGCTGAGGCGCAGAATGCCCCCGACAAACCAGCGGCGCAACCACGCTTACCTTAAGCCTTTGAAGTAGCTGGGCCGCGGACTTGACCGGACTTGCGATTGATCTCGGGGGCTCGGTCGAACAATGCTTCCGACCTGCGCACTTGGCCGCTTGATTCGGTGCGCCACCGCGATGATGGGGCGCTGCGGAACCGAAGGTGAAGTTTTTAGCGATGCGCTTGCCGAACTGCACAAAGATTTGTGTGCTCTAACGGTTGAGCTGAGCGGCGCGCACGCCGATGTATGAGCTTGGCACTTTATCCCTCACGCGTCCGCTCCAGCGATTTGTTAGGCGGCATCTGTCTACAGATCCGTGGATTGAGACAAGCTGTACATGGCATACGATACGTAGCCGGCATAGCCAATTACTACTAGGACCGAGGCCACGAAGAGATACTTGAACCGTGAGCGCAACGCCTCTCGGAATTGCCTCCAGCGGGCTGCCCCGACCAACATTGAAATGAGAGCCGCCAAATAGACCAAGAAAACGAAACCCAACATACCGGCACCGCCTAGCGAGCGGAATGGTAGCGGCAGCCGCCATGCAACCAGCAAGCAGAACATCGAAATAGCTGAGAGGCCTGCTACTACTCCGAGTGTGCCGACGAGAGGGAACATGCGTCTTTGCCGCCTAACGGTTGAGCTGAGCGGCGCGCGCGCCGGCGTTTGTACTTGGCACTTTATTTTGCACGCGTCCGCTCGAGCGATTTGTTAGGCGACATCCCGATCGCCCGTTGAAGTTTTTCTGATTCAACCTCATCGTTCGATTTATCACGCGTACGTTCCCATTCCCGTTCTACTTCCAACTGCGCTTCACGGCGTGCGTGCATTTCGCGCTCAATTCTAGGCTGAAAGATTGCCAAGAATATCGCCAAGAGAAATCCGACCCCGCTCATCACAGCCTTGCCAGCGCCGCCAAAGAATCCCCAATCACCGAAGTAGTTGCCGGCCGCGAACAAAAGCGCGGCGAGCAGGAAGCCAGATGCCGCGCGCAAAACGCTTAGCGTCATTGCCATCGCCCTTGGAAGAAGCCTGGATGGCTAGCTGTCGTGACGCTGCTGATGCGCAAGAGTGTCGCCTAACGGTTGAGTTGAGCGGCGCGCACGCCGGTGTATGAGCTTGGCACTTTATCCCTCACGCGTCCGCTCGAACGATTTGTTAGGCGGCAAACCCCACTCGACTTCGAGCTCCCGCATCATGTAGCCGGGAAGATCCTGCCCAGGAAGGGCGCGAAACTTCGCGATTGAATATACGTTGAGCGGTTTCAGCGGCAGCATGCGCGACTCGATCAGCTTACCGAGCTCGTCGTAACGGGCGTGCTTACCACCGTAGCCGGGATGAGACTCCTGCGCCGCTTGGCCGGAGTGAAATGCTCGCTCCCAGGTGCGCCAGATCTGCCAACGTTCAATCTCAAGGCCGAACGTCTCCGCATCAACAGGAGTCAACTCAAACGTTTCGGCCCAATCATCTGCGGCCTTATCCCACTGGCTCTTATATCGATGAGGCACACCACCGTAGTCGGCCAGCCCTTCGCGAGGACCGTCGTAGTAGTCCGACACCGTATGGACTCGCTCATACGCCACGCTTGCCGCCTAACGGTTGAGCTGAGCGGCGCGCACGCCGGCGCACGCACTTGGCACTTTATCCGACACGCGTCCGCTCGAGCGATTTGTTAGAGCGCAACACGAACAGTTCCCAGAGATATTCCTTTCGTTTGTGGCGTACCCTACCAAACGTCGTAGCTGCCATCAGCAAGTCGCCCTAATTTGGCGTCAGGACATCGGCACGTGCCAGTCCCGTGGGCAACTTTGGTTTCCAGCACCAAGAAGATGTTGTCACCTCTGACCTGCGCCTTGACCGCCTTGCACACAAGCCCTGATTTCATTGTGCTCGGCTTATTAGTGATCGCGTTAAGGCCCGCCACGTCCGCCTGGATCGGCAATGACCATCTGCCATTTGATTGAACAGGTGTGCCGACTTTAAGCCCGCCAACGGCAGTAACAAAGCTCCAAGTCTGCTCCTCCGAATGTGCACCCGCGCAGCCAAGCACCAACACAAGGACGGACAGGGTTGTAAGAGGACGATTCATTGCGCTCTAACGGTTGAGTTGAGCGGCGCGCAGGCCGGTGTATGAGCTTGGCACTTTATTCCTCACGCGTCCGCTCCAACGAGTTGTTAGATGGCGCGCGCGACTTCGTCATTGTGTAAGCCAGAACGCGGCGACGAAAGTTGGCACGGCCGCGGCGAGCAGGACCGCATACTGCGGCCATCGAACTGAAGTCGAGTCGAAACGTAGCGACTGGACCGCCAAGACACTCGCTACTACAAGGCAGACAACGGCGATTGCCGCCGAGACCAACAGAACCACAAGAAGTGTGAGTGAGTAGTTGAACGACTGCGCCGTGACCGGGCCGCCCCGAATGAGGAGCAATGCGGCGCAAATCAGGATTGCAGGCACCACGTACGCTGCAAGTGCCCAGCGTATGCTGCCCGGCAACATGGCTCCTAGGCCTGGCGATGAGAATTCTCGTGCCATCTAACGTTCGAGCTGAGCGGCGCGCACGCCGGTGCATGAGCTTGGCACTTTATTTTGCACGCGTCCGCTCGAGCGATTTGTTAGGTGTCATTCTTGGGCTCGCAGAACTGCAACAGCCACTGCGCGTGTTTGCTGCCTGGTCTCGCCTCGCGCACTAGGGATTTAAGACGGCGCCGTGATGTATCTGGTTTGGCGGAAACCAAGTCGGCTAGCGCCGCAGAGAATCCGTCGTTGTCGTGCCCATCTTCCAAACCCCGCTGGTACGCGTCAAGCAAGACTGGCAGCGCCTCTACAACGCCAAGATCCGACAGAGGCCAAGCAGCCGCTTCCCGTACGAAGAAGCTGTCGTCGTTAAGAAGGTCGATCAGTCTGGGAACGTCCTCAATGGTTGCTTTGGCCTGAAGTTCCGCAGCCGCTTCGACCGCAACGTCGTCGCTCGCTACATCGCGCAGCGCCTTGACCACTCGTTGCCAGTCATGCGGGCTCATGACACCTAACGTTTGAGCTCAGCGACGCGCGGCGCTGCGACGTTGAACGAAGCTGGTTGATCTCGATGGCTCGCACGACGAACGGCCGAGAACCTGATGGCCGCGTGTTCGCTGCAGCGATTTGTTAGCCGGCGTCGCGCCGAGGGTTCGAGTCTGATGGGCGATAACATGCGGGCAAGCGTAACCCTCGAACTACCTTCGAGCAAAGGGCGACTTGACCGAAGCCGATGAAGTTGGCAAAGCCAAGGACCGCAGCGGCCGTTTGCCGCCCTCGACCGTTCGAGCCCCTGCTGCGTTTCGAGTGTTACCACCTGCGAAGCAGCCCTACACACCGCAACGAATACCAAAGACTGAGCCGCAACATCGGCGGCCGCGGCAACGAAGAGTTCTTCACGCACTTGGTGCTGCGACCAACTCATGTCGAGACCCAGCCGGATAACGGTTGAGCTGAGCGGCGCGCGCGCCGACGTTTGAGCTTGGCACTTTATCTCGCACGCGTCCGCTCCAGCGATTTGTTAGAGGGCATCATGGTCGGACAAAGAATATGACATAGCCGACGCCGAGTGCGGCGACAGCTACGTAGCCGAGGAAAATACGATCCGTGATGAGCACAAAGCCGCCGAGGCGCGCACTCTGAGAATCACGCAGCTCCTTGTGCCGCCCTTCACCAAGAAACCTACGAACCTGCGCGAAGTTTGAAGTGTCAAGGTTCGCTAGGGGCATTGGCGAGCCGAGGGAAAGCCAAGTGTCGTGCTCGTGCCGTTTGAGCTGAACGTAGAAGGCTATGTTGCAAATTGCTACGACCAGGAATACGGCGCCTAGCCCTGCAGCGCTCGCGATGAGAACAATTTCTGCGCTCACGTTCCTGCCCTCTAACGGTTGAGCTGAGCGGCGCGCACGCCGACGTATGAACTTGGCACTTTATCCCTCACGCGTCCGCTCGAGCGATTTGTTAGGCGGCAAAGTCGTCATGGACTTGCCTCGTCTTGATCGATGCGGAGTAAGGCAGCGACGCACCAATAGCGCCTAAGGTGTTCTCGTAAGCGGCGAGAAGTTCTTGAAGCCGCGACGCAACCGCGAACGTAGCGTAATACGCCTCCTCGTCACCACGGTTCTTCGCGTGGCCTAGCGCCGATGCCAGCTCATCGAACATGGAAGAAAGTGAATCGCCCTGGACTACTACGCCGGGAAAGCGGCGACCAGGAAGCTGAACGATTCCGCTGTTCGGCACTTCGGCGAGTATTGGTGCGCTGAGGTTCGACATTGGGCTTTGCCGCCTAACGGTTGAGCTGAGCGGCGCGCGCGCCGACATACGAACTTGGCACTTTATCTATCACGCGTCCGCTCCAGCGATTTGTTAGACGGCATGTCGGCGGAGGACCTGATTTCCCCAGCGTCGACTCTCTGGATACGGGGATTTCTAAAGCGGACGAATCTGAACCATCCGCCTCGTCCATGCCACCAACTGGCGATCAGCGCCGCACCGAACGCAGCGGCCAGGCAAACCAAAAAGACCAATGCTGTTCCCCAACTGATATGCATACCTTTCACATTCGTGAAGGTGTCAGCAGCGTCGCCATTCGCAACGTGCAGCGCGGCCCGAATTCCGAAGAGAATGAAAGTGACTCCCGTGACGCCAATTGCGGCGCGGCGGAACCACTGGTTTGATCGGAGGCTCATGCCGTCTAACTCTTATTAATGGTCGGTAACGGAGTTTCTGGACATTTACCGCTGATTAACACGCTGCACTCCCTCGCTCCCAGCGCTTACGCTGGCGCCACTCTCTTTCTGCCACATCCCGAAGCGCAATGACAGAACTCCGCCTGCTCGACCGCGTACGCGGCCGGATTCGCGCGCGCCACTACAGCTTGCAGACCGAAAAGGCTTACCTGCAATGGATTCGGCGTTATGTGGAGTTTCACGATTACATCAATCCGGCCGACCTGCAGGCCGCGGACATCGAGCGCTTCCTCACCATGCTTGCGGTCGATCGCAAGGTCTCGGCATCAACCCAGAATCAGGCCCTCGCCGCGATTCTCTTCCTTTACAAGGAAGTGCTTTGCATCGAACTGCCGCGCCTTACGCAGATCATTCGTGCCAAGGCCTCGCAGCATCTGCCAGTCGTACTGACGGCTTCGGAAGCCGAGCGTGTGCTCGCGGCGATGAATGGCACACCCCGAGTGATCGCCAGCCTCTTGTACGGCTCCGGCCTGCGAGTCTCCGAAGGTCTCCGCCTGCGCATCAAGGATGTGGACTTCGGTTACCGGCAAATCGTGGTGCGCGACGGCAAAGGCCAGAAAGACCGCATCACCATCCTTCCGGCGTCGCTCACTCCCGTTCTGCAAAAGCATTTCGAGCGCATCCGCGCTCTGTACGACAGCGACCGCATCAATCGCCGGCCCGGCGTAATGCTGCCGCGGGCGCTCGCAGCCAAATACCCGGCCGCGGCAACTTCATGGTCTTGGTTCTTCGTATTCCCCGCGCGCGGCTTCTGCCGCGATCCCTACGATGGCGGGATGGTGCGTTTCCATACGCACCCCAAACACATGCAACGGGCCGTACAAGTGGCGGTGCAGGAAGCCGGTATCGACAAGCCGGCTTCCTGTCATACGTTTCGACACTCGTTCGCAACACACCTGCTCGAGAGCGGCTACGACATCCGCACAGTGCAGGAATTGTTAGGCCACGCGGACCTCAAGACCACGATGATCTACACACACGTCCTCAACAAGGGAGGCCGCGGAGTCGTCAGCCCGCTCGATCGTTAGATCTTGATCGGAAACGCTTCCTTACCCGCGTACTTCACCTTGCCACCCAGTTCGCCCTCGATGCGCAGCAGCTGGTTGTACTTGGCAATCCGATCCGAACGCGACATCGACCCCGTTTTGATCTGGCTCGCGCTGGTCGCGACGGCAATGTCCGCAATCGTCGCGTCTTCCGTCTCGCCCGAACGGTGCGACACGATCGACGAATAACCCGCATCCGCCGCCATCTTGATCGCCGCCAATGTCTCGGTGAGCGTTCCGATCTGGTTCACCTTGATCAGGATGGAATTGGCGATCTTCTTGTCGATGCCTTCCTTCAGGATCTTGGTGTTCGTGACGAACAAGTCGTCACCCACGAGCTGCACGTCCTTGCCCAGTGCTTTCGTCAGCGTCGCCCAGCCGGCCCAGTCCTGCTCGGCCATGCCATCTTCGATGCTGATGATGGGGTACTTGGCCGCGAGCTTCGCGAAATACTTCACGAACTCATCCGAAGTGAACTTGCGCCCTTCGCCATGCAGATCGTACTTGTTCTTCTTGTAGAACTCCGAAGCCGCGACATCCATGCCGAGATAGATCTGCTTGCCGAGCTTGTACCCGGCCTTCTCGACGGCCTGGATGATCACCTTGATACCAGCCTCGTTCGACGACAGGTTCGGCGCAAAGCCGCCCTCATCGCCGACCGCGGTCGTGAGCTTCTTCGCCTTCAGAATGCCTTTCAGCGTGTGGAAGATCTCCGCGCCATAACGCAGCGCTTCGCTGAACGAAGGCGCGCCGACCGGGATGATCATGAACTCCTGCACGTCGAGAGAATTGTCCGCATGCGCGCCGCCGTTGATGACGTTCATCATCGGCACGGGCATCACGGGCTCGCGGCCCTTCGCCAGGTACTTCCACAACGACTGCTTGCTGTCCTGCGCCGCCGCCTTCGCGTTCGCGAGCGAAATGGCGAGCAGCGAGTTGGCGCCGAGATTGCCTTTGTTATCCGTCCCGTCGAGGTCGATCATGATCTGATCGATCCCTTCCTGGTCGGCGGTGTCCTTGCCTAACAACGCGGCCTTGAGCACGGTGTTGACGTTCTTGACGGCCTTGAGCACGCCCTTGCCGCCGTAGCGCTTCTTGTCGCCGTCGCGCAGCTCGACGGCTTCGCGCGTGCCGGTGGACGCACCCGACGGCACGGCCGCGCGGCCCACCACACCGGAATCCAGAATCACATCGGCTTCAACCGTGGGATTGCCGCGTGAATCGATTACCTCGCGGCCGACGATTTCAACGATACGACTCATAGAAGCGATTCCTCGAAGGGTTGTTGTTTGACTGCGCTGTCGAGCGCCTTGAGCGTCGTCAGCAAATGTTCCATGCGCCCGAGCGGCCAGGCATTCGGCCCGTCGCTGAGCGCCTTGGCGGGATCCGGATGAGTTTCCATGAACACGCCCGCCACGCCCGAGGCGACGGCGGCACGCGCCAGCACGGGAATGTGTTCGCGCTGCCCGCCGGAGCTCGCGCCCTGTCCGCCCGGTAGTTGGACGGAATGCGTGGCGTCGAACACCACCGGCGCGCCGGTGGCGCGCATGATCGCGAGCGAACGCATGTCGCTCACGAGATTGTTGTAGCCGAACGAAAACCCGCGCTCGCACACCATGATCTGCTCGTTGCCGGTGGAACGCGCCTTGTCGACGACGTTCTGCATCTCCCAGGGCGAGAGGAACTGCCCCTTCTTGATGTTCACGGGCTTGCCCTGCGAACACACGGCGACTATGAAATTGGTCTGGCGGCACAGGAACGCCGGCGTCTGCATGACGTCGACGACGCTCGCGACTTCGGCGAACGGGGTGTCCTCGTGCACGTCGGTGAGCACGGGCACGCCGATCTTGTCCTTGACACCTTGCAGCACCTTCAAGCCGGCGTCGATGCCGGGCCCGCGGAAGCTCTTGGTCGAGGAGCGGTTTGCCTTGTCGTACGAGGCCTTGAAGATGAACGGCACGCCGAGACGCGTGGTGATCTCTTTCAACGTGCCGGCGATCTGCTGCGTGAGGGTGTCACCCTCGATGACGCAGGGTCCGGCGATGAGAAACATCGGCCGGTCGATACCGACCTGGAAATTGGCGAGTAACACGGGCACCCGGGGTCGAAAAGGAGGTGCGAAGAATACACGGCTCGGCCGCGCAACGCTGCCGTGCGCTCGAAGCAGGCCGCCAAGCGGAAATCCGCCCGGTAGCCCGACGTCTGAACGGCGTCAGAACCGCCAATACCCCTGCGTCAACCAGGTGATCGCATCGACCCGCTCATTGGAGCCGCAGTCCCGTTCGTCCGTACGGCCCTTGCGCTCGGCATGCACCGCGCGGAGCAGGATGCCGATGGTGTGGCTCGCGACCGCCGATCGCGCCCTCGGTAGTTTGGGCTTGCGTGCCTTGAAGACCTCCGCGCCGTCGGTGGCGAGGATGCGGCCGTTGAAAGTAGTCACGGTGTACTCGGGACCGAGGCCGCGCACGCTCCCTGCTGACCCTCGCCGCCCGCGGTGCGCGGTGCGCGAAATCGCGACACCCGTGATGTGGCTCGGCGAATTCGAGCGCTGATCGAATCCGGTGCCGATCCATGATCGTCGCCCTTGCCTGCTTTAATTGGAAAGAGAGAAACGAAACGAAACAGAGCGTAAGATAATTTCGTTTTGTAGCAATAGCCTAAGCAGACCCCCAAACGATACTTCGCGCCGTGAACGAAAGCCCCCGAACCGCGGTAACCCGCGACACCAGTCAGCGCCGTCATCAAATCAGCGAGCTCGTGCGCCAGCACGGCAGTGTGCAAGTCACTGCCCTGGCTCGCAGATTCAACGTGAGCGCCCAGACGGTACGCAAGGATCTGCGCTATCTCACCGAGCGCGGTGTCATGGCACGCGCCTACGGCGGAGCGATAGACAGCAAGGTGGTCCGCGCCACACCCGCGGAACCGCCTTACGAGGCGAAGCGCACCGTCCATCTCGACGAGAAGCGTCGCATCGGTCTGCGCGCCGCCGCATTGGTGAAGCCCGGCGACACCATCGCCATCGATTCCGGCACGACGGCAATTCAGCTTGCCGAGGCGTTGCCCAACATCGAAGTGACCGTGGTCACGAATGATTTCGGAGTGCTCACCGCGCTCACCGCCAAGGAAGAGATCCGCATCGTGATGCTGGGCGGCGAATTGCGCCGCAAGAGCATGGCGTTTTATGGCGGGCTCACGGTCGAAGCGCTCGATGCGCTACACGTCGACATGTTGTTCCTCGGCGTGGACGGCTTCGATCTCGAGCGCGGCATCACCACGCACTACGAACCGGAGGCCATGCTCAACCGCAAGATGGTCCAGGGCGCGCGCGTGGTCATCGCCATTACGGACAGCTCGAAATTCGGCACCACCTGCCTGCACCGGATCATCCCGATCAGCGAACTCGACGTGCTGATCACGGACACCAACGCCCCGGAAGACATCCGCCACGCCAGCCAGCAGCTCGGGTTCGAGCTGCTGCTCGCGTGAGGCTTACTTCCCGAGCCTGAAAAACGCGCGCGCGTTGCGGTAGTAGATCTTGTCGATCACCGCGCGTGGCAGCGCCAGCCCGGGTACATCCGCCTTGATCATCTCGACGCGCTGGGGCTCATCGGTCGCCAGGTAACGCCAGTCGGAAAGCCACGTTTCATGCGCGGATTTGCGTATTTCGGCGCCATCCTCGCCGGGGTTCTCGGTCAGATCGGTGCCGTACAGCAGGCGGTCCTGGTACTTGATGAAGAAGGCACGCACCTTCTCGCGGTCGCGCACCGACTGGTACTGCACCTGGCTCATGCGCGCGGCGAGATCCGCGCTGGCGTTGGGCCACTTGTCGAGGAAGGCCGCGAGTACCTCGACATCGTATTCCAGGCTCGCCATGTGTGCGCCGTCGAAGCGTAGTGTGGGATGCGCGGCGACGAAGCGATCGCGCGCTGCCATCAGGTCCGCGTGGCTCGGTTGCTCTGGATGCAGGAACATGTGGTACTGCGGATGCGCCTCGAAATACTCCCGGTCGTTGTCCGTCGTCATCTGATCGAGCGGCAGCCAGCAGTTGTATGGCTCGCCCTGGTGGGCGATCAAAGCGAGGCCTAGCTTCTCCAGCTGGTCCGCGACGGGGCCGAACGCCGGATCGTCGAGCATGACGAGCGAGCCATCGGCGCGTTTTTCGATCATGCCGATGTTCTTCCAGACCTTGACCGCGCGCGCACCGAGCGCCGCGGACTTCGCGAGCTCCGCCTGCACTCGCGCGGACCATCCGGGCTCGCCGAATGCTTTCATCGAGAACGTGGCGGCCCAGTGCACGCGTTTCGGATCCTTGCGCACCAGCGCCAACGCGGCATCGCGCTGCAGATCGAGCGCGGGGAAATCCGGGTAGTCCACGTTGATGGACATCACCTCGAAGCCGTCCGCGCGCACCTGCTCGAGTAGTGCCGACGGCACCACGTTCATGTGCACGTGCGAATCGAATTTTTTCGTGCGCGCGAAGTCCGCCATCGTGTACGGCGATGCCGATGCGGACGAAGATGTCGCAGCGGCTGCGGATGGCATCGTGGCGATGGCCAGCACAGCCAGGGCGACCGCTCGCAAGGCTTCCATTTGAATCCCCTTAGTAATATAACGAAACTTATATACTACAAATCGCAACGTCTGGATGAATCCATGAGCCCCATCAAGCGTCGCACCGTCCTCCAGATCGCTTCCGGAACGGCCGCCCTCGCCCTGCTGCCGACCGCGCGCGCCGCGGCCAGTGATGTTCCGAAGGGGACCCGCGCCGTGGCGGCGGATGGAGTGCTGTCCATCGCGTTCGACTCGGCCCTGAAGACGGCAATCACGGCGCGCGGAAAACTGCTCGCGCCCTGGCAGGCCAGCGAGAGCCTGTTGCTGGCTTCGGGTGAAGCCCAGGGCCTCTCCTTCTCATCCGAAAAATCCGAACTCCTCTCCGATGCCGTTCGCGGTCCTGGCCGCCGCACGGTCGTCACAGGCCGTTCGGCCGCGGGTCTCGAGAAAGGAGTGCGCGTCGACTTCTTCGATCGGTATCCCGGGCTTGCGCTGCTGCAGGTCGCCTGGCGCAACGGCGGAACCGCGGCTCTCGAGGTGAAGGGCTGGCGCAATGCCGCGCACGAGCTGCCGGTCGCACCGGGCGGCTTCTGGAGCTTCTCGGGCGCCACTCATGAAGACCGGCGTGACTGGGTGCAGCCGCTTACCGGTGGCTTCGAGCAGCGCAACAGCTTGTCGATGACTGCGTCGGACTACGGCGGCGGTACTCCGGTCGCCAATATCTGGCGGCGCGACGCGGGGCTTGCGGTGGGACACGTCGAGCGCGTGCCGCGGCTGCTCGATCTGCCGGTGCTCCAGACGGCCAGCGGCGCGAGCATCGCGATCGAGAGCCTGGCGGAATCCACGCTCGAGCCGGGCCAGACACTGACCACCGATCTCACGTTCCTGATCGCCCATACCGGAGACCACTTCGCGCCGCTCGCGCTGTACCAGCGTTACATGCAGGACTCCGGGATCGTGGCGCCCAAGGCGCCGCCATCGGCATTTGGCGCCGTGTGGTGTGCCTGGGGCTACGAACGCAACTTCACCACCGAACAGGTGCTCGCCACGCTGCCGAAGGTGCGCGAACTCGGGTTCGAGTGGGCCGTGCTCGACGACGGCTGGCAGACCAACGAAGGCGACTGGCATCTCGATCGCACCAAGTTCCCGCGCGGCGATGCCGACATGAAGGCCTTCACGGCCGCCGTGCGCGCGCAGGGCATGCGCCCGCGCCTGTGGCTCGCGCCGCTCGCGGCCGACCCGGGCAGCGACGTGTTGCACGATCACCCGGACATGTTGCTGCTCGACCCCGACGGATCGGTACAGAAAGTGAGCTGGTGGAACGCATTCACGCAGTGCCCGGCGTACCAGCCCACGGTGGATTACTACGTGGCGCTCACGCGCAAGATCATCGGCGATTGGGGCTTCGACGGCATCAAACTCGACGGCCAGCATTTGAACGGGGTGGCGCCCTGCTACAACCCCGCGCACAAACACGCGCACCCGACCGACTCGGTCGAGAAGTTAGGCGATTTCTGGGCCGCGATCCACAAGGCCGCGCACGACCTCAAACCGGATGCGGTGATCGAGCTGTGCCCGTGCGGCACGGCATTCGCTTTCCACAATCTCCCGGCCACCGACCAGTTTCCTTCGTCCGATCCCTTGTCGTCCTGGCAGGTGCGCAGCAAGGGCAAGAGCGTCAAGGCGCTGATGGGCGGGCGCAGCAGCTACGCGGGCGATCATGTGGAACTCAGCGACGGCGGCAACGATTTCGCCTCCAGCGTGGGCGTCGGCGCCGTGATCTCGACCAAGTTCACCTGGCCGAAGGACACCGACCGACCGGTCGACAATTTGCCGCCGGGCGGGTTCGTGCTGAATCCGGAGCGGGAAGCGTTGTGGCGCAAGTGGGTGGCTATCTACAAGGAACACCGGCTATCGCAAGGTGAGTATCGCGGCGCGCTGTACGACATCGGCTTCGACCAGCCCGAGGCGCATGCGATCGCGAAGGATGGCGCGATGTACTACGCGTTCTACGCGGCGCAGTGGAAAGGCCCGGTGCAGTTGCGCGGGCTCGGCAAGGGAAGTTACCGCCTGCACGACGTCTTCAACGACCGCGATCTCGGCGCGGTCGATGCGCGCGCGAACACGTTGGATACGACTTTCGAAAAATTCCTGTTGTTGCGAGCGACACCGGCCTGAGGGCGCCCGGCGAAACCGGGTCAGCGGCGTTCGCGGAAAGAGAACGTCAGCGTTTTTCCGGCGCAAGGCCGCGGATCGGGGCCGAAAACCGCGCGTGCTCCACGGGGTCGACCGGCCTGTGACGCACCTTGGTGCTGGCCGGGTCCTTGCCCAGAAAGTTGTCGCCCTTCCAATTCTTTGAAGGCCGGATCGGCCGCGGCACGAAGCCCCCACCGCAGTTCGGACACACATTGCCGAGGACGGCATCCACACACGCGGCGCAGAACGTGCACTCGTACGTACAGATACGCGCCTCGAGCGAATCCGGCGGCAACGCCTTGTTGCAGTGCTCGCAGGTGGGCCGGAGTTCGAGCATGGCGCCGCGTACCTCGACTCAGGCGGTCGCGGCTTCCGGCATCTGCGCGGCGCGTGCGATGCGCGCGGCTTTCACGAAGCCGGCGAACAACGGATGCCCGTCGCGCGGCGTCGAGGTGAACTCGGGGTGGAACTGCGTAGCCACGAACCACGGGTGGCCGGGTAGTTCGATGATTTCCACCAGGTCGTCCTTCGACAGGCCCGAGAAGCGGAAACCCGCCTGGGTGTAGCGGTCGCGGTACTTGTTGTTGAACTCGTAGCGATGACGATGCCGCTCGCGCACGGTCTCGTCGCCGTAGATGGACCGCGCCAGCGTATTCGCGCCCACGAACACGTCCTGCGCGCCGAGGCGCATCGTGCCGCCCTTGGCGGCGCCATCGTCGCGCTTCTGCTCGCCCTTCGCGGCGTCCTGCCATTCGGTGATCAACGCGATGACCGGATGCGCGCTCGCGCGGTTGAACTCCGTGCTGTTGGCATTCTCGAGGCCGAGCGCATGACGTCCGTATTCGATGCACGCCAGCTGCATTCCGAGGCAGATGCCGAGGTACGGAATCTTGTTCTCGCGCGCGAACCGCACCGCGGCGATCTTGCCTTCGATGCCGCGCTCGCCGAAGCCGCCCGGTACGAGGATCGCGTCCATGCCCTTCAGCGCGTGCGTGCCGTGTTTCTCGATGTCGGTGGATTCGATGTAGTGCACATTCACGCGAGTCCTGGTCTTCACGCCGGCGTGGGTCAGCGCCTCGTTCAACGAGATGTAGCTGTCCTTCACCTGCACGTATTTGCCGACCATCGCGATGTCGACCTGGCCGTCCGGGTTCGCCTTCGCCGCGACCACCTGCTTCCACTCGGTGAGATCGGCCGGCGGGACGTTGAGACGCAGCTTGTCGACCACGATCTCGTCGAGGCCCTGCTCGTGCAGCAGCATCGGGATCTTGTAGATGTCGTCGGCATCGATGCCGGAAATGACGGCGCGCTCCTCGACGTTCGTGAACAACGCGATCTTGCGGCGCTGCTCGTCGGGCAGCGGATTCTTGCAGCGGCACAGCAACACGTCGGGCTGGATACCGATGCCGCGCAGTTCCTTCACGCTGTGCTGCGTGGGCTTGGTCTTGATCTCGCCCGAACCGCCGACGATGGGCACCAGCGTGAGATGCAGGAACACGCAGTTGTTGCGCCCCAGCTCGACGCCCAACTGGCGGATGGCCTCGAGAAACGGCAGCGATTCGATGTCGCCGACCGTGCCGCCGATTTCCACCATGCAAACGTCGGCATCGCCGGCGCCTAGCTGGATGGAGCGCTTGATCTCATCGGTGATGTGCGGGATGACCTGCACCGTCGCGCCGAGATAGTCGCCGCGGCGTTCCTTGGCGATCACGCGCTCGTAGATGCGGCCGGTGGTGAAGTTGCTGTGCCGACCGGTGGTCGTGCGCACGAAGCGCTCGTAGTGGCCGAGGTCGAGGTCGGATTCCGTGCCGTCATTCGTGACGAACACTTCGCCGTGCTGGAACGGGCTCATCGTGCCCGGATCCACATTGATGTACGGGTCGAGCTTGACCATGGCGATCTTGAGGCCACGGCCTTCGAGAATGGCACCGAGCGAGGCGGCGGCAATGCCCTTCCCCAACGAGGAAACGACGCCACCGGTGACGAATACAAATCTGGTCATTTGGGAGCCCGCCGCGTGGTGAAACCGAAGACGCAAGATGCGCGTGTCGACGGGCCGGCAGGGTAACAAAACCGACACGCCCGCGAAACCTTTGCGGGGTCGGCCGGCAGAAATTTAACGGCCGTGGAATCTCAATCGCGCGCGGCGCCGGGATTTGACCGTGGCAGCCACCGACGCGTCGATCCAGCGATCGCCGGCGCAGATGAGGCGATCGCCCGCGAACAGCAGCGGCAGGCGCACGCGTTCGTCGACCGGAATCTTTGCGCCTTGCAGCAGCGACTTGAGCGTTTGGGTACGCGCGCGCGGGCCGGGTCGCAGTTTTTCGCCGCCGCGCCGCGGGCGCAGCGTGAGTGTCGCGGGAAGTTTGTCGAGATCGATGTCGCCGTCTGGGTCTTCGACGAGCGACAGGATTTCCCCCGCGGTGTTCACGATCAACTCGCGCTCATCTTTCCAGCGCCATGATTTCAATGTGGATTCGTTCGCGGTTTTGTGCCCGACTTCAGGGATCACTTGAAGTTCGAGGCGTCCCGCGCGCCGCCGCAGCACGCCGCCCGGCAAGCGGATCTCGGGATGCGAATCGGCGCTCGCGGCCAGCATCGGGCCGAGGATTTCACGCAGCCAGTTCGCCTGCGGCGGTTCCATTCCGGCGCGCGTCACGAACCCACGGACCAGATTGCGTTGCCGGGCGGCCGGCAGCGCGCGCAACGCGGCGATGTTGAGCCCCGCTCCATCCGCGGTGACGGCGAGGTCGGCGCCCGCCTGGGCGTCGAGCAGCCGCTGTGCTTCGGCCATGTGGCCGGCGCTGCGCGCGATGGCGAGGTCCACGCCCGGCCAGCGTTCGCGGATGGCGGGCATCACGCGATGGCGCAGGAAGTTGCGGCCGAAGGCGGTCTGCTCGTTGGTGGGGTCATCGACCCAGCGCAGTGTGTGGGCTTGCGCATATTCGAGGATTTGCGCGCGGGAAGTGTCGAGCAGCGGCCGCGCGATCTGGCCGGGTCCGAAATTCGCGATGGCCGGCATCGCGGCGAGGCCGGCGACACCGGCGCCGCGGAACAATTGCAGCAGCAGGGTTTCCACCTGGTCGTCGCGATGCTGGGCGGTGACCAGTACCTCGCCCGGTTCCATCGCCTGACTCAGCAGCGCGTAGCGCGCCTCGCGGGCCGCGGCTTCCGGCGAGTCGCCGCGCTTGCGTTTGATGTCGGCGCGTAGTGCCACGAACGGCAGGCGCCAGGACCTTGCCATCCGTGCACAGTGGCGCGTCCATTGCGCACTCGCGACTTGCAATCCGTGGTCTACGTGGAGCAGGCGCAGGCTCGCGACCTTGCGGCGCCCTGCAACGAGCGCGTGCGCCAGCGCGGTGGAATCGATGCCGCCACTGAATGCGACGGCGACTCGCGGCTGCGTGCCGACCAGCTCGATCAGACGACTTGCCGCGTCGAATGTGGGCCGCGTACCCATTTGCTAGGAAACGGGGAATGTCCCCACCGACATCAATTGGCGACTTCGCTGTAGACGCCGAAGCTGTCGATGCGGGTATTGCGTTGCGCGCGCAGTTTGTCGGGCGGCAGTTTCTCGAGTTCGCCCAGATGTTTGAGCAAAGCGGCCTTGATGGTGTCGGCGACCGCCTGCGGATTGCGATGCGCGCCGCCCACGGGTTCCGGCAGCACCTGGTCCACCAGTTTGAGTTTGCTCAGGCGATCGGCGGTGAGGTTCATGGCGTCCGCCGCGACTTCCTTCTTGTCGGCGCTCTTCCACAGGATGGACGCGCAGCCCTCGGGCGAGATGACCGAGTAGGTAGAGAACTGCAGCATGAGCAGCCGGTCGCACACGCCAATGGCGAGCGCGCCGCCCGAGCCGCCCTCGCCGATCACGCAGCTGATGATGGGAATGCCCATCACCGACATCTCGAACAGGTTGCGCGCGATGGCTTCGGACTGGTTGCGCTCCTCGGAGCCGACGCCTGGATAGGCGCCCGGCGTATCGATGAACGTGATGAGCGGCAGGCGGAATCTTTCGGCGAGGCGCATGAGCCGCAACGCCTTGCGATAACCCTCGGGTTTGGGCATGCCGTAGTTGCGGCGCACGCGTTCTTTCGTATCGCGGCCCTTCTGGTGGCCGATCAACATCACGGGAGTGTCATCGAGCCGCGCGGGCCCGCCGATGATGGCGAGATCGTCGCCGTACATGCGATCGCCGTGCAGCTCGTGGAAGTCCTTGAAGATGAGCGCGGCGTAATCGAGCGTGTACGGGCGCTGCGGATGACGCGCGAGCTGAGTGATCTGCCAAGGGCTGAGATTGGCGAAGATGTTCTGCGTGAGCTGTTCGCTCTTGGCCTGCAGGCGCGTGATCTCTTCCTGAATGTTGACGGCCGTGCCCGACGGAACGTGTTTCAGTTCTTCGATCTTGGCTTCAAGTTCGGCGATCGGCTGCTCGAAATCGAGGAAATTCACTGCCATAGGGCCGCGAGGATATCGGAATTGACCGAAAAGGGGACATGCCTATTTTTCGTCCGAAAAATAGGCATGTCCCCTTTTCGGCCTCTACCCACTGATTGAAGTGACTCCGGCGCTCACCGGCGGCGGGCTGTAGAGCACGGCGATCCGGCCCCGGCCCAATAACTTCTCGAGTTCCTCGATCAGCGCCGGCGAGGGCCGGACATTCCATTCGGCGCCGAAGGAATAGGTGCCCTTGGCGACCGCGCCGAAGAACTGCACGGCGACGTGACAGCCACCGCCTTTGTACTGGGCGAGGACGGCCTGCAATCGATCGAGCGGCAGCGCATCCGTGGACTTCACCTTGAGCACGATGCGGCGGGCTTCCTTCTCGCGCAGGCGCTCGAGCTCGCTGACCTTGTTTGCGCGCAGCACCCAGGTATTGGCGAACTCGTCGAAACGCAGCTTGCCTTCGATCAGCAACAGCGAATCCTTCACCAGAATCTCGCGGTACTGCTGGAAAGTTTCGTCGTAAAACCCGACGGCAATGCGGCCGGAATCGTCGTCCAGCAGGATCTCGGTGCGCGGCCCGCGCTTGCGCAGTTCTTCCACCACCCCGGCGATCGCCACCGGCTTGCCGCCGAAGAAGGCGCGCCCACCCTCGCCGCTCGACTGCGGTTTTTCCTGCTCGAGGTAATCGGCAATACGCCCGGTGATGAACCTCGGCAGATCGTTGACGAAGCGGTCGATGGGATGCCCGCTGATCGCGCGGCCCAGCGATTCGCGCTCGGCACGCAGCCGCACGGTGTCCGTCCACTCGGGTTGATCGGGCGTGCGCGCGCGTACCACCTCGGGCACATGCGCGGCGCTCAAGCCGAAGATGTCGTGCTGGCCGGTTTCGTTGGCCTTGCTGTTCTGCTCGCCCAGCGCCAAGGCAGCGTCCAGCCGGTGCATCAGCGTCGCGCGATTCGTCGCGAGCCCGTCGAGGCTGCCGGATTTGATCAGGGCTTCGAGCACGCGCCGGTTGACGCGCGACAGATCGAGCCGGCGGCACAGGTCTTCGAGGCTGGTGTAATCGCCATTCGCCTTGCGTTCGCCGACGATGGCATCGACCGCGCCCTCGCCCACGCCCTTGATCGCGCCCAGCCCGTAACGGATGGTCTTGTCATCGACGACCGCGAATTCGTACGCCGAGAGATTCACGTGCGGCGGCAACACGGTGAGGCCGACTTCCTTGCGGCAGTCGTACAACATCCCGACTACCTTGTCGGTGTGGTCCATGTCGGCGCCGAGGACCGCCGCCATGTAGGACGCGGGCTCGTGTGTCTTGAGCCAGCCGGTCTGATACGACAGCAACGCGTACGCGGCCGAGTGCGACTTGTTGAAGCCGTAGCCCGCGAACTTTTCCATCAGGTCGAAGATGTGCGCGGCCTGCGCTTCGGGCACGTGGTTCTTGATGGACCCATCGATAAAAATCGAACGCTGCTTGGCCATCTCCTCGGGTTTCTTCTTGCCCATCGCGCGGCGCAGCAGGTCGGCACCGCCGAGCGTGTAGCCGGCCAGCACCTGCGCGATCTGCATCACCTGCTCCTGGTACAGGATGACGCCGTAGGTGGGCGCGAGCACCGGCTGCAGCGACGGATGTAGATAGTCGATCGGCGGCGCGTGGGGGTCGTTGCGGCTGTGTTTGCGGTCGATGAAGTCGCCGACCATGCCCGATTCGAGCGGACCCGGGCGGAACAGCGCCACCAGCGCGATGATGTCCTCGAAGGTGTCGGGCTTGAGGCGCCGGATGAGGTCTTTCATGCCACGGGATTCCAGCTGGAACACCGCCGTGGTCTTCGCCTCCTGCATGAGCTTGAACGTGGCCGCGTCGCCCATGGGCAACAACGCGATGTCGAGCAGCGCTTCGCCGCTGCCCGCACGCCGGGCGTTGATGATCTTCACCGCGCGATCGATGACGGTCAGCGTGCGTAATCCCAGGAAGTCGAACTTCACCAGGCCCGCGGCTTCGACGTCGTCCTTGTCGAACTGCGTGACGACGCTGCCGCCCTTGTCGTCGGCGTACAGCGGCGCGAACTCGGTGAGCTTCGAGGGCGCGATGACCACGCCGCCGGCGTGCATGCCGGCGTTGCGCGTCAGGCCTTCGAGGGACTTCGCGAGATCGATGAGGTTCTTGATCTCCTCGTCGTCCTTGTAGAGCTTCTTGAGCTCGGGCTCCTTCTCGAGCGCGTCATCGAGCGTGATGCCGAGCTCGAACGGGATGAGCTTGGCGATCTTGTCGACGTAGCCGTAACCCATGCCGAGCACGCGGCCTACATCGCGCACCACCGCCTTCGCGGCCATGGTGCCGTAGGTGATGATCTGCGAGACGCGTTCGCGGCCGTATTTCTGCGAGACGTAGTCGATGACGCGATCGCGGCCGTCCATGCAGAAGTCGATGTCGAAGTCGGGCATCGACACGCGTTCCGGATTGAGGAAACGTTCGAACAGCAGGTCGTACTTGAGCGGGTCGATGTCGGTGATGCCGAGACTGAACGCCACGAGCGAGCCGGCGCCCGAGCCGCGGCCCGGCCCCACCGGCACGCCGTTGGCGCGCGCCCAGCGGATGAAATCCGCGACGATGAGGAAGTAGCCCGCGAAACCCATCTGGCAGATGACGCCGAGTTCGCGTTCGAGGCGCGGGCGGTATTCGGCGATCCGTGCCTTTTGCGCTGCGTCGAAGGCCCGTTCGCGCAATTCGAAACCCGCTTCCGACTCGGCGCGGATGAACGCTTCGACCGTGACGCCCTCCGCAAGCGGAAAGTTGGGCAGCCGCGATTCGCCGAGCTTGAGCGGCAGCGAACAACGCCGCGCGATCTCCACGGTGTTGCTCAAGGCCTCCGGGATGTCGGCGAAGAGTTCGGCCATCTCCGGCGCGGAGCGCAGGTACTGGGATTCGGTGTACTTGCGCGGGCGGTTCGGATCCGTCAGCTGCAGGCCTTCCGAGATGCAGACGCGCGCTTCGTGCGATTCGAAATCGTCGCGCGACAGGAACCGCACGTCGTTGGTGGCCACCACGGGGACCTGCGTCTGCTGGCTGATACGCACGGCGGCCGCGACCTGCGTTTCATCCTCGGGGCGCCCCAGGCGCTGCAACTCGAGGTAGTAGCGGTCGCCGAACAGCTGCTGCCATTCGCGCGCGAGATTGAGCGCGTCGGGCTCGCGGCCGTTGGCGATGGCGCGGCCGACGTCGCCCGCAGGGCCGCCCGACAGGGCGATCAGGCCCTGGGTGGTCTGCGCGTCGAGCCAGGCGCGGTCGATGAGCGGCACGCCGCGATCCTGGCCTTCGAGGTAGGCGCGCGTGATGAGGTTGGTGACGTTCTGGTAGCCGTCCGGGTCCTTGCACAGCAACGTGAGCCGCGTCGGCAGCGCGCGTTCGCCGCGGCCGCGCAACAACACGTCCACGCCGATGATGGGTTTGACGCCGTGCTTCAACCCCTCGCGGTAGAACTTGACCATCGCGAACAGGTTGTTCTGGTCGGTGACCGCGATCGCCGGCATGCCGAGCTGCGCGGTCTTTTCGACCAGCTCGGGAATGCGCACCACACTGTCCTGCAACGAAAATTCGGTGTGCAGGCGCAGGTGGATGAACGCAGGTTGCATGGCGCGCGAGTTTACACACGAACGCGCACATAAAATGGCTTGCAAATCTTTCAGAGACTTGCGCGACGATTCAAAAAGGGGACATGCCTATTTTCTGAAAAAGGGGACAGATCTATTTTTCGTGGACGTTGGTTCGAGTGCGGCATAGCTACCGGCGAAAAATAGATCTGTCCCCTTTTTCAGAAAATAGGCATGTCCCCTTTTAGAGGCTGCCTTGGAGCGACAGGTACCAGCCGTGCTGGCCCGGCATCATCGCGATGCGTCCGATATCTGCGTACGCCGCCGTGATCGAAAAATGCTTGCTCGGAAAATACGCGGCGAAAACGTCCCAATAGTCCTGCTCTTCGAACGAGCCGAGGTTGTCGGGCTTCTGCCGATACTCCGCGCCCACGACGACGGCATCACTGACGAACATCGCCGCGCTGAATTCGGCGTTGACGCTGCGGCTTTGCTGGCGATCGCCGCCAAAACCCAGGATTCCGAACTGGTTGCCGCGCGTCGCGCGCAGCGTCGCATTCACCAGCCAGGTGCGCGAGAACGGGCCGGCAAGATAGACCTTGGTAGCCGCGAGATACACATCGACGTCCTCGGCATCGCGCGCGCCGAGCAACGCGGGCACGAAATCGAAATCCCGGTTCTTCTTGTACTGCAGTCCGAGCGACAACTGCGGATACCAGCGATCCTGGTCGTACACGGCGTCGCCGAGCAGGCGCACTTTCGCGCCGATCACATCCACAGCGATGGATTCACCCGGAATGATCTCATCGAGATCGAAACGCTGCCGCGCGTACGACACCTCCACGCGATCGTGGAAACCGACCGCGACCCCGCAACTGCGCAGATCGAACTTCTGCACGCGGGCTTCCGTGCAAAAGCCGCTGCCACCGGTCTGCGCGTCACTGCCGAGCCCCGCGATCAACGCCCACGGCACCGCGCCACCGCCCGCGCTGCCTTCGATCTGCGCGACGCCGCCCGTAGCCAGCAACCGGCTGCTGCCCGCCAACGCGTCCGGCGCAATCCACGCGAACGCCACGATCGGCAAAACCTGCAGGATCCGGCGGGCGAAGCGGCGGCCGCGCGAGCCGCGTGAAACATCGTTCAAGACTGCGATTCCTCCCCGAAGTGCGATAGGGATCACACTCGGCACGGCGCCCTTGTCGGGGCACTCAAACAACGGCGCGAATTGTCCGCAAATCGCCGCGGAAATTCCGTGAAGGTGTGAGTCGTTTCAATGGCCGGAGCGGCTGCCGGATCGATAATTCCACCCCGTCAGATTCAGCTCCGGGGTTCCCACCATGGCGTCTCGCAGACCCATCCTCGCGACGATGTTCGTGGTCGCCGCGGGCTCGTTTTGTCCTGCGGCCTTTTCACAGGCCCCGCCCGCGCCGGTACCGCCGCCGGCGATCGCCCCGCCCGGTTCCTTGTACGAACGCCTCGGCGGCACCGCGAAGGTCTCGGCCTTCGTCAATCAGACGATCGATGTCGTCGCCGCGAATCCGAAAATGAATCAGTCCTTCGACAAAGTGAACCTGCAGCACGTCAAGGACATGCTCATCGAGCAGATCTGTTCGCTGACCGGCGGCGGTTGCAAATACACGGGCGACACCATGCGCGACGTCCACGCCGGCCATCACATCGGCAACGCGGAATTCTTCGCTCTCGTCGAGGTGCTGCGCGACGCGATGCGCGCGCAGCAGGTGCCCTTGTCGGCACGTAATCAATTACTGGAAATCCTCGCCCCGATGAAACGGGACGTGGTCAAGCTCTGACTTGGCACGCCACCTCAAAAGCGGATTTGCGCTCGTGGCCTTGTTCGCGAACGGCCTGCCGTGCGCGGCCGCCGCCGACCTCTCGCTCGAAGTGCGTGACGGCAGCGGCAGGCCGGTCGCCGATGCGGTGGTTTTCGCAGCGCCGGTTGGCGGCGCGGCGCCCACCGTGAAACCCCACGCGCGCGCGCTCATCGACCAGGTGAACAAGGAGTTCGTGCCGAAGGTCAGCATCTTCCAGGCCGGCACTTCCGTGTTCTTCCCGAACAGCGACAACATCCGCCATTCCATCTACTCGTTCTCGCCGGCGAAGGTCTTCACGACCAAGCTGTACTCCGGCCGCGAGGCGGCCCCGATCACGTTCGATCACGCCGGCGTCGTCGTGCTCGGCTGCAACATCCACGACGCGATGGTGGCGTGGGTCTACATCGTCGACACGCCGTGGTTCGGCAAGAGCGGCGCCGATGGCATCGGCACACTCAGGGGCCTGCCCGACGGTGAATACACGATCACTGCCGCGGCGCCCGCGCAGAATCTGCCGCCGAAAGTCCTCACGCTGCGTGTCGAGGGTGGCGCGGCCCTGCACAGCTCCATCTCGTTGCAGGCTGCGCCGTGATGCGCATCCAGCGGCTGCAGACGCGCATCATCGTCTTCTTCGTCGCGCTGCTGGTGCTGGTGCAGGTGCTGGCGTTCACTTTCGTGAACGCTGCGAACTCGCGCAACGCCCAGACCAAGGTCGCAGAAGAACTCAACATCGGCCGGCGCGTGTTCGCGCGGCAGCTCGAGCAGAACGCCGAGAAGCTCAAACTATCCGCGCGCGTGCTGGCGGCCGATTTCGCCTTCCGCGAGGCGATCGCGACGCACGACACCGGCACGATCGCCTCGGTGCTGGCGAATCACGGCGCGCGCATCGGCGCCGACGCAATGGTGTTCGTCGACCTCGACGGCACCGTCATCTCCGATACGCTGCGGCCGCAAAGCGAAGCGCGGCCATTCGAATATCCCGCCCTCATCAAGGCCAACAAGAATGGCGGCAGCGCCAGCCTGGAGGTGCTCGACGGCCGCGCGTTCCAGCTCGTGGCCGTGCCGGTTCTCGCGCCGCTGCCGATCGGCTGGGTGGTCATGGGTTTCGCGGTGGACGACACGCTGGCGCGCGATCTGCGCCAGCTCACCGAACTCGAGGTTTCATTCGCGCTCGACGCGCCGGCGGGCTGGCGCGTGCTGGCTTCGACGCTGAGCAAGGAGGACCAGCAGGCCCTGCTCGAGGCGATGCCGCCGCGCTCGAGCGAGGTGACGCGCCTCGTCATGAACATCGCCAACGACGATCACCAGGCCCTGGTGATCCCGCTCGACGACAACGACGACGCGCGCATCGTCGCGGTGCTGCATCGCTCGCTAGGCAGCGCGCTCGCCGCCTTCGAACGGCTGCGCTTCACGCTGATCGTGCTGGCGGGATTCAGCCTCGTGTTGTCCATCGTCGGCAGCGTCGCCGTGGCGCGCAACATCACGCGGCCGCTCGAGACGCTGGCCAACGCCGCCGCGCGCATCGAACACGGCGACTACGTCGCCCCCGTCAACGTGCAGCGCGCGGACGAGATCGGCGTGCTGGCGTCGAGCCTCAATCACATGCGCGGCGGTATCGCCGACCGCGAGAAACGCATCCTCAAGCTGGCCTACGAAGACCCTCTCACCGATCTCGCCAATCGCTCGCGTTTCAACAACACACTCGAACAGGCCATCGCCCAGTGCAACCAGGGCGGCGTCCGGCGCACCATCCTCATGATGGATCTCGATCGCTTCAAGTACGTCAACGACACGCTGGGTCATGGCGTCGGCGATCATGTGTTGCGCGAGGTGAGCCTGCGGTTGCAACACACCGTCGGCGACGCAGAGTGCATCGCGCGCCTGGGCGGCGACGAATTCGCCATTCTCGTCAATCACACCGGCCAGGCTGATCTGACCGAGACGGCGCGCCAGATCATCACGGCGCTCGAGATGCCCATCCTGTACGAAGGCCAGCCGCTCGACGTCGGCACCAGCATCGGCATCGCGCACCATCCCGAACACGGTCGCGATGCGCAGACGCTGCTGCGTAATGCCGACATCGCCATGTACGCCGCCAAGCGCAACAAGACCGGTTTCGCGGTGTACGACCCGCACTACGACACCAGCCAGCAGGAACATCTGTCGCTGCTCGGTGAATTGCGCCGCGCGGTGGAGCAAAACGAGCTGCGCCTGCACTACCAGCCGAAGGTCTCGCTGCACTCCGCGCACGTCAGCGCCGTCGAGGCGCTGATCCGCTGGGAGCATCCGGCCCGCGGGCTGGTGCCGCCCTCGCAGTTCATCCCGTTCGCCGAACACACCGGTTACATCAAACTACTGACCCGCTGGGTGATCCGCGAGGCCGTGCGCCAGTGCGGCGCGTGGCTGCGCGAAGGGCTCACGTTGCAGGTCTCTGTGAACATCTCGGCACGCGATCTCATGAATCGCGACCTGCCCGAACACGTGGCCGCGCTGCTGGCCGAACACGACGTGACGCCCGGGCTGCTGTGCCTGGAAATCACCGAGAGCGGTTTCATGGAAGACCCGGCGCATGCACAGAAGGTGCTCGATCGCCTGGCCGAACTCGGCGTGAAACTGTCGATCGACGACTACGGCACGGGCTACTCGTCGCTGTCGTACATCATGAAGCTGCCGGTCCAGGAGCTGAAGATCGACCAGTCCTTCATCTCCCGCATGGCGACCGATACGGAGATTTCCACCATCGTGCGTTCGACCATCGATCTCGGCCACAACCTCGGGCTGCAGGTCGTGGCCGAAGGCGTCGAGGACAGCGCGGTGTGGAACATGCTGCGTTCGCTGGGCTGCGACGAGGCGCAGGGCTACTACATGAGCAAACCACTCGAACCCGCGGCGCTCGCCCGCTGGATTCGCGCGAATCACGGCACCTTTGAAGCGCCGCAGCCCGCGACTGATACCGCCCGGAGCGTGGGCGCGCAGGCGCGCTAGTCAGTCGTCGAGGACGGCCGCGTCGCTCGAGCGCACCGGCGCGAAGCTGCGCCGGTGCAGCGGGCTCGGGCCCAGCGAATTCAGCGCCGCCACGTGTGAACGCGTCGGGTAACCCTTGTGCCCCGACAGCGAGAAGCCCGGGTAACGGCCGTCGAGCTCGCGCATCAACGCGTCGCGCGTGGTCTTGGCCAGGATGGACGCGGCGCTGATCGACGGGACGCTGGCGTCTCCCTTGATGATCGCCTCGAACAGGCAGTCGAACCCCAGCCCCTCCGCGCACGGACAACGGTTGCCGTCGACGAACACCTGCTGCGGCGGCACGCGCAGTCCTAACAAGGCGCGGCGCATGGCCAGCATGGTCGCCTGCAGGATATTGATGCTGTCGATCTCCTCGGCGTCCGCCCAGGCCACCGAGTAACACAACGCCCGTTCGCGGATCAGCAGCGCCAGCCGCTCGCGTTCTTCCGGCTCGAGCACCTTCGAATCGGCAAGGCCGCGGATCGGCCGGGCATGATTGAGGATGACCGCCGCGGCGACCACGGGCCCCGCAAGCGGCCCCCGCCCGGCTTCGTCGACACCCGCGACGCGTAATCGCACGCGGATCTTCGTGCCCGTATCGGGTTGCATGCCTTGTCTCACGCTTGGGCCGTCCAGGCCGCGAGCAGCTCGGCAATCTCGTTGGCGGCGCGCCGCGCGCCGTCGCAACGCAGGCGGGCGTGGATCGCCGCGAATTCCTTCTGCACGCGCGCCACTTCTTCCGGGTGCGTGAGCCAGCGTGCCAGCGCCGCGGCCAGGTTCGCCGCATTCGCATCCTGCTGGAAGAACTCGGGGACGAGCGCCGCGCCCGCCAGCAGATTCGGCTGCGAGAAATGCCGCACTTTCACCAGCCCGAGTTTCTGCAACACGAAGGCCGTGACCGCTCCGAGTTTGTAAGCCACGACCATCGGACGTTTGCACAGCGCAGCTTCGAGCGTCGCGGTTCCCGAAGCCACCAGCACGACGTCGGCGGCCGCGAGCGCCGCCCGCGCGTCGCCGTCGAGCATCCTGACCGCGGCACGCGGCGCAGTTTGCGCGCACTGCGCGGCGAAGACAGCGCGCAGCGCGGGTGTCACCATCGGCGCGATGCAGACCAGACCGGGAAACTTCGCGGCTAACAACTCTGCCGCGCCGGCGAATTCGCCGGCCAGCCGTTCGACCTCGCCGCGGCGGCTGCCGGGCAGCACCGCCAGCACCCTGGCGGCAGGATCGATGCCGAGGCCGGCGCGCGCCGCGGCCCGATCGACCTCGAGCGGAATCTGGTCGGCCAAAGGATGGCCGACGAAGGCGGCACGCACGCCGTGTTCGCGGTAGAAATCCGGCTCGAAGGGAAACAGGCACAACACCAGATTGACCGACTGGCCGATGGTGCGCACGCGGCCCTGCCGCCACGCCCACACCTGCGGGCTGACGTACTGGACCGTCGGCAGGCCGGCGCGTTTGAGCAGCCGCGCGAGACCCAGGTTGAATTCCTTGAAGTCGACACCGACGAATACATCGGGACGCCATTCGAGAATCTGCTTGCGCAGGCTCGACCGAAGCCGCCACAGCCGCGGCAGCGAGCTCAGGACTTCGGTGAGCCCCATGACCGACAATGCTTCGACGCCATGCCAGGCGATGCAGCCCGCGGCCTTCATCCGTGGGCCGGCGACGCCCGCGAATTCAGCTTCGGGAAACTTGGCTCGCAGCGCTTCGATGAGTGACGCACCCAGCGCGTCGCCCGATGCTTCTCCTGCCACCAGCGCGATGCGCATTAACGGACGATGCTGCGCGTCGACTCGCCGATGAAGTCGACGAAGATCTTGAGTTCGGGCTGGGTGGCGACGCGTTTGCCCAATTCTTCGACCGCATCGGCGAGCTTGAGGTCGGAGCGGTACAGCACCCGGTAGGCGTTCTTGAGATTGCGGATCTGCTCGGGAGAAAAGCCGCGCCGCTTGAGACCTTCCGAATTGATCGAGTGCGGCACGGCGGGTGTCCCGACCACCATGAGATAGGGCGGCACATCGCGTGTGACCGCGGCGTTGTTGCCGAGAAATGCGTGCGCCCCGACCTTGGTGAACTGGTGGATGCCGGAGTAACCGCCCATGATCACCCAGTCGCCGAGTTCGACGTGGCCGCCGAGCGTGGCGTAATTGGCCATGACGCATTTGCTGCCGACGTGGCAGTCGTGGGCCACGTGCGTGTACGACATGAACAGGTTGTCGCTGCCGATCGTTGTGACGCCTCCACCCTGCGCGGTGCCGCGATTCATGCTGGTGAACTCACGGAAGACATTGCGATCGCCGATCTCGAGCCGGGTCGGTTCGCCCGCGTACTTGAGATCCTGCGGCGCATCGCCGATCGAGGCGAACTGGAACACCTTGTTGCCGGCGCCGAGCGTGGTGTTGCCGGTAACCACCGCGTGCGGACCGACCCAGGTTCCGGGCCCGATCTTCACGCCGTCGCCGATGACGCTGTAGGCACCGACCGTCACATCGGCCGCCAGCTCGGCCTGCGGAGAGACTATGGCGCGCGGGTCGATGCCAGCCATGGTTACGCCTTGGCGGGGGTCTTGTTCGTTTCGGGAGCGACCATCATTTCCGCGGACGTTACCTCATCGTCGCCCACGTAGGCGACCGTGGAGAACTTCCAGATGCCGCGCATGGAGCGTTCGAGCTTGGCCGTGAGAATGAGCTGGTCGCCCGGCTCGACCGGCTTGCGGAAGCGCGCCTTGTCGATGCCGACGAAGAAGAACCGCGTGAATTCGTCCGGCACGACATCGGCGGTGATGAACGCCAGCAGCCCGCAGGTTTGGGCCAGCGCCTCGATGATGATGACGCCGGGCATCACCGGCCGGTGCGGAAAGTGGCCCGGAAAAAACGGCTCGTTGATGGTGACGTTCTTGACGGCGCGAATACTTTCGCCCTTGGTGCATTCGAGCACCTTGTCGACCAGCAGGAACGGGTAACGATGCGGCAGCAGGCGCATGACGCCCATGATGTCGAGCGAAAGCGGTTGAGTCATTAGTTAGTCCTCGGAGTTTCCCTGGTCCGCCGCGTGAAGTCCCACGTGTTTTTCGACCGCGCGCAGTCGTTTAGCCATCGAATCGAGCCGCTTGATGCGCCCGACGATGCGGCGCCACACGGAGGCTTCCTCGCTCGGCAGCGCCGAAGAATACACACCCGGCTTCGATATGGAATGTGAAATGAACGATGTGCCGAGCACCACGACGTCGTCGCACAGGATGATGTGTCCCGTAAGACCCACTTTGCCGCCGAGGATGCAGCGCTTGCCGAGCACGCTGCTGCCAGCGATCGCGACCGCGGCGGCCAGCGCCGAGTGCTCCCCGATGCGCACGTTGTGGGCGATCATGATGAGGTTGTCGAGCTTCGCGCCGGTCTCGATGACGGTGTCGCCGAGCGCGCCGCGGTCGATGGTGGTGTTGGCGCCGATCTCGACATCGTCACCCAGCAGCACGCTGCCGAGTTGCGGCACCTTGACCCATGTGCCGCGGTCGGGCGCGTAGCCGAAGCCGTCCCCGCCGATGACGGCGCCCGGCTGGACGATGCAGCGCAGTCCAATCCTGACGCGATCGCCAAGGAAGACGCGCGCCGTCAGGCGCGTGTCGTCGCCGATTTCCGCGCCGGCGCCTATCACGCAGCCCGGACCGATGAAGCAACGGGCGCCGATGCGCACGCCCTCGCCGATGCTGACCTGCGCTGCAATCTCGCTCGAAGCGTCGATATGGGCGCCCGCTCCCACGCTCGCCGTCGCATGCGTGCCGGGATGGAGCGGCGGGTCGGGATGCAGCAGCGTCGCCACGCGCGCGTAAGTGGCGTGCGGGTTCGCGGCCACGAGCACGGGTACGGGAGATGCGGCCGCCGACTTCGCGTCGAGGATGACCGCGCCGGCACGTGTACCCGAGAGCTGGGCGACGTACTTCGGATTGGCGAGAAAGCTCACCGCGCGCGGCCCGGCCTGCGACAGCGCGCCCACGGAATCCACCGCCACCGATGGATCGCCGTGCAGCTCGCAGCCGAAACGCACCGCCAGTTCGCCGAGCGTAACTGTCATGGCGGCGGGCGCGACTGCGCCTTCCCCGAACTTCAGGGCTTCGCGGCGGGCTTCGCGGGTGCCGGGGCGGCTCCCGCCGGAGCGGCGGCCGGTTTCGGCGCATTCGCCTGCAGCTTCTGCAGCACCGCGGGGGTGATATCGACCGCGGGGGTCGAATAGATCACGCCTTCGGCGATCACGATGTCGAAGCTCTGCGCCTTGGCGTAGTCACGCACTTCGCCGATCAGCGAGCGCTGCAGCTTGTTCATTTCTTCCTGGCGCCGAGCGTTCGAGTCGTCCTGCAACTCGCCTTTCTTGCGCTCGAGCTCGCGGGCTCCGTCGCGCAATTCCTTGTCGGCCTTGGTGCGCTGCTCGGGCGTCATCGTGGCGGCGTCTTTCTGCAACTTGTCGTTGCGGGTCTTCAGCGCCTGCTCCTGGGTGACGAGCTGCTGGAGGCGCGGCTGGAATTCCGACCGCAGCGTCTCCTGCACGACCTTCGCCTGTGGCGATTCGTCGAACAGGCGCGCGTAGTCGATGACGCCGATCTTGAGCTCCGCCATCGCGGGCGCGGCAAAGGCCACGGTCGCGAGAGCACCTAACAAAACTTTGCGAAACGAAACCTGCACTGAACTCACCTCGTTAGAAAGCCTGGCCAACCGAGAACTGGAACGGTTCGTCTTCATCCGGGTAGACGTTGCTATCGCCCTTGTACGCGTTCAACGGCATGGCATAGCTGAATCGGAACACACCCAACGGCGCGAGCCATTGCACTGCGATGCCCGTTGAATGCTTCAATTTATCATACTCGAAGTTGTACTCGACCGGCTGTCCACTGCGGCCGCGGAAGTCGTACCGATTGCCGGTCGAGAAGATGTTGCCGATGTCGTAGAACCAGGACAGCCGCGCCGAGGTCTCGAACTTCTGCGGCAGCGGGATCAGGACTTCCATGCGGCCCGCCACCTTGAAATTGCCGCCAAACGGCCGGCCAAAATCGTCCTTGGGGCCCAGGCGGCTCTCTTTATATCCACGCACGGTGTCCGGGCCGCCGGCATAGAACTGCCGGTATGGCGGCAGCGCGGTGGTCGCGCCGATGTCCATGCCGTATGCCAGGTCGGCGCCCACCTGCAGGGTGAACCGCCCGAACAGCGGGACATATTTCACGAACTCGTAGCTCGCGACGTAGTACTCGACGTCGCTGACGCCGGGTAATGCATAGGCGATCCCCAGCGAACTACGAGCCCCACGGTCGGCAAACAGCGAGCGGTTGCGGCTGTCGTAGTTCCACGAGGTGGTCAGTTCGACCGAGTTGTACTCGGTGCCGAAGATCGCGAGCGCGACCGGGCCGACATCGCAATCGACGTCGTCGAAATTGGCGCCGATGCAACGCTGATTGGTCTTGCCGTTGTTGCGCACCCAGTCGATCGACTGGCGCGCGCTGCCGTTGCTGGTCACCAGCAGGCTGGATTTCTGGAACGACAGGCCGAAGCGCAACCCCTGGCGCTCGCCGATCGGATACCCGATGTCGAAACCCGCGCCGATGGTCTCGGACGAGAAATCGGACGAGGCGGATACGAACTGCGTCTGGTCGCGGTAACTGATGTTGCTGGTGAACCCGACATTGTTAGGCGTGAGGTACGGCTCGGTCAGCGACACACCGTACACCTTGCTGTAACGCCCGGAATTCAGGTCGACCGAAACGCGCCGCCCGGTGCCGAGGAAATTCGCGTCGGCGTAATTGCCGCTCAGGATGAACGATTGCGACTCGGAGTAACCGACACCGCCGCCCAGCTGCGCGGACGGGCCCTCTTCGATGTCGTAGTTGACGTCGACGAGATCGGCGGAACCCGCCACGGGTTTGGTCTCCGATTCCACTTTCTTGATGTATGGCAGGTGCTCGATGCGCTGCTTGGAGCGGTCGAGCGCGACGTTCGACAGCCAGCCGCCCTCGAGCTGGCGCATTTCGCGGCGCAGGACTTCATCGTTGATCTTGGTCACGCCGTTGAACACGATGTGGCGCACGTAGACGCGGTTACCCGGATCGACGAAGAACGTGAGCGTCAATTCCTTGTTCTTGGGATCGCCGAGTGTCGTGGGCACCGGATCCACCTTCGCAAACGCGAACCCGTCTTCGCCCAGGCGGTTCTGCAGCAGTTCCTGGGTCGCAGTGATGGTCTTGCGCGAGAAGGTGTCGCCCGGCTGCACGAGCACGTAGCGCTTCAACAGAGCCTCGGGCACGACGAAGGTGCCCGCGAGTTTCACTTCCTTGACCTTGTGAACCTCACCCTCGTTGACGTTCACCGTGATGAAGATGTCGTCCTTCTCGGGCGCGATGGCGACCTGCGTGGATTCGACTTCGAAGTTCGCGTAACCGCGATCCATGTAGAACGAACGCAGCTTTTCCAGATCACCCTGCAGCGATTCGCGCGAGTAGCGGTCGTCCTGCTTGTAGAACGACAGCAGGTTCGGCGTCTTCAGCTCGAACGTCTCGAGGATGTCCTTTTCCTTGAACGTGTGATTGCCGACGATGTTGATCTGGCGGATCTTGGCGCGTTTGCCCTCGACGATCTCGATCTTGATCTTGACGCGATTGCCGGCCACCTCTTCGACGTTGGCGTCGATCTTGGCGGCGTATTTGCCGCGCGCGCCGTACTGGTCCTGCAGAAAGGACTTCACGTCCTCGAGCACCGAGCGATCGAAGGTCTTGCCCTGCGACAGCCCGACGTTGCGCAGCGACTTGTTCAGATCCTCGGTCTTGATGTCCTTGTTGCCCTTGAGCTCGAAACTCTCGATGGTGGGGCGCTCGTTGACGACCACGATCAGCGTGCTGCCGTCGCGGCGCATCTCGACGTCGCGGAAGAAGCCGGTGTCGTACAGCGCACGCACCGCCTCGCGCAGGCGCTGCGCCGACAGGTTGTCGCCGATGTTGATGGGTAGATAGTTGTAGACCGTTCCCTCGGTTACGCGCTGCAGACCTTCGACGCGGATGTCACCGACCGTGAACGCCGGCCCTTCCTGGGCAAACAGCGGAGCCGCGAGCAACAAGCCGCCGACGGCGATAAAAGTCGCAAACCGTGTGGTCAATGGAATCCCCTGAAAGAAATCTGCCTGGAAAATTTTGTACTAGCTATGCGCGAACAAACCGGTCAGATCGTTGAACAAGGCGACGCCCATGAGCAGCACCAGCAGCAGCAGGCCTGCCTGCTGCCCGACCATATAGGTGCGATCCGACAGCGGGCCGCCCTTGATCCACTCGGCAACCTGAAAAACGATCTGCCCGCCATCGAGAATCGGAATGGGCAACAGGTTCAGGAAGCCGAGCGACAACGACAGCAGCACGAGCAGCATGAGGAAGTTGCCCGCGCCGGCGCTCGCCGCGTCACCGGAATACTTGGCGATGGAAATGAAACCCGAGATGTTCTTGGTGGACACCTGGCCGGTGATCATGCGGACGAAGAATTTCGCCTGCGCGGCGGTCATCTGCCATGCCTTGGTCGCCGAGTAGGTGAGCGACTCCAGCGGCCCGAGATCGCTGTGGGTCCTCATCCCGGTGGGGATCGTCACGCTGACGTTCTTCGGCACCTCGACGCGGATGCGGCCGATGGTCTTGCCATCGACGACTTCGCTCGTGGTGGTGAGATTCAACACCTTGTCGAGGCCGTCACGGCGTACGGTCAGGACCATCGCCTGGGCGGGCCGCGCGTTCACGTAGTCCATGAACTCGTTGAAGCTGCGGATCGGCGCGCCGTCGGCGCCGACGATCTGGTCGCCGGGCAACATGCCGGCTTTGGCTGCCGGCCCGTCCGCGATCACGTTGCCGACGATCGCCGGAACGCGCGGTACCCAGAACTGGAAACCAAGGCCCGAGTACAGGCGCTCCGGCTCGGTGAGCCGGTACCGCTCCGCCGCGTCGGGCACGGTGAGCGTCACGGTACGGTTGCGGCCATCGCTGCCGCGCACCTGCATGACTGCCTCGCCATCGTCGCTGACCGCGTCTAACAACCCGAACGACGCGTCGCCCTGGTCGAGCACGCGCGTGTTGTCGATGCTGAGGATCTCGTCGCCAACCTTGAGGCCGGCCCGCGCGGCAGGCGAAGCGGCGGTCACCTTGTCGACCTGGGCTTTCACGTGCGTGACGCCATTGACCCAGAACATGCCCCACAACACCGCCACGGCGAAGATGATGTTGGCGGCCGGCCCGGCCAGCATGACGAGGATGCGCGCCCACGGCGGGCGGCTTGCGAAAGCGCGCGGCAGGTCGGCGGGGGCGACCGCGCCGTCGCGTTCGTCGAGCATGCGCACGTAACCGCCGAGCGGCACGGCAGCGATGACGTATTCGGTGTAGTCGGGCGCACCGCCGACCTTTTTCAACAGGGGTTTGCCAAAACCCACCGAGAACCGCAGCACCTTGAAGCCGAGCTTGCGGGCCACCCAGAAATGGCCGAATTCGTGCACCGTGACGAGCAAGCTCACGGCAACGATGAACCAGAGGACACTCCAGCCAATTTGCATCAGGCGTCCTTAAGCGTGAACGGCCCGGGGCCGGATAAGAGAGGAAGCGCGTTCGCGCGCTTCGGCGTCGGCCGCCAGCACGTCGTCGAGATCGCGGATTTCGCCCCCCGAAGTGGTTGCCATCACCGACTCAATGACTGCCGGAATTCGCGCAAAGTTCAATCCGCCTTCCAGAAACGCCGACACAGCCACCTCGTTCGCGGCGTTAAGTGATGCCGGTCGCGAGCCTCCGGCGCGCGCGGCCTCCTGCGCCAGCCCCAGCGCCGGGAAGCGCCGCAGGTCCGGAGCCTCGAAACGCAGGGTTCCGACCTTGATGAGGTCGAGGGATTGTACACCGGAGGTCACGCGCTCCGGCCACGCCAGCGCATGGGCGATGGGAGTCCGCATGTCCGGGGCGCCTAACTGGGCGAGCACGGATCCGTCGATGTATTCCACCAGTGAGTGGACGATGCTCTCGCGGTGGATGAGCACCTCGACCTGCGAGGGCCGCACGTCGAACAGCAGGCAGGCCTCGATGAATTCGAGACCCTTGTTCATGAGCGTGGCCGAATCCACCGAAATCTTGCGGCCCATGACCCAGTTTGGATGCGCGCAGGCCTGCTCGGGTGTCACCTGTTCGAGGCGGCTGCGGTCCGCATCGAGGAATGGTCCGCCGGAGGCGGTCAACAGGATTCGCCGCACGCCCGGCGGCGATTCGCCGCAGCGGGAGTCGCGCGGCAGGCACTGGAAGACCGCGTTGTGTTCGCTGTCGATGGGCAGCAGCGTCGCGCCGGAGGCGCGCACCGCCTGCATCAGCAACGCACCCGCCATCACCAGCGACTCCTTGTTAGCCAGCAGCAGGCGTTTGCCCGCGCGCGCAGCGGCCAGCGTGGAACGCAAACCCGCGGCGCCGACGATGGCTGCCATGACGCTATGCACTTCGGGCAACGCGGCGATCTCCACCAGTGCATCGGCGCCGCCGAGCACGCGCGTGGGCGCGCCACGTGCGCGCAACGCCTGCTCGAGACGGGTGGTGAACGTGGTGTCTGCCAGCGCCGCGTACGGCACCGAGAAGCGGCTGCACTGTTCGGCAAGCTTCTCGACGTTGCGATTCGCGCCGAGTGCGACGACGTGAAAACGCTCGGGATGCCGCGCGATCACGTCGAGCGTGTGTTCACCCACCGACCCGGTGGAACCGAGGATGGCAACACCCTGAAGACTCATGGGCGCAGGCTCATGGAATGGCCTTGAGCGCCATCAACGCAAACACTAGGGCGGGCGCGGCCGCCGTGACGCTGTCGATGCGATCGAGCATGCCACCGTGGCCCGGGAAAACGCTGCCACTGTCCTTGAGACCCACGGCCCGCTTCAACATGCTTTCCGTCAGGTCACCGACGATGGACAACGCCGCGACGGCGATGCAAGTAGTCACGAACGGCCACACATCGGCCACCGCGAGATATCGATTGAGCCACGTGGCGCCAATCCACGCGACGATGCCGCTGGTGATGACGCCGCCGATGACACCTTCCCAGGTCTTCTTCGGCGAGACACGCGGCGCCAGCGGCACGCGGCCGAACCACCGGCCGGCGAAGAACGCGCCAGTGTCCGCCGCCCACACCAGCGCCAGCGTGAACAACACCCAGTACGTGCTGCCCGTGGTGAAAATCACATAGACCAGCGCGAGCCAGCACGGCACGAGCGAGAACACACCGGCGAGCGCGGCCGAGACCGGGTTGACGCGCGCGGGCGCGAGACTCACCCACAAAAACGCGGCCATCCACCAGAGCATGGCGATCGTCATGACCAGGTGCACGAAACCGGGCGAGGTCGAATTGAAATGTAAACAGGCGAGCAGCGCCAGCGCGATGACAGCGGTGAAGGCGGCGCGGGAGGCATAACCACCCTTGCCGATGAAGGCCGCCCACTCCCACGCGCCCACCAGCACCAGCACGGTGACGAGCCAGACGGTGGCGATGGAGGGCAGCCCGAGCATGACGCCCAGCAGCACCGCAACGAGCACGATCGCGGTGATGACGCGTTGTTTAAGCACGCGTGGCAGCCTCGGCCGGATCGCGGACCTGTTCGCGTGTGAGCCCGAAGCGGCGCTCGCGATGGGCGAACGAGGCCAGCGCGGCTTCCAGTTGCGGCACGTCGAAATCGGGCCACAAGGTGTCGCAGACGTGGATCTCGGTGTACGCGAGGTTCCACAAAAGGAAATTGCTGATGCGGTGATCGCCACCGGTGCGGATGAACAGATCGGGATCCTCGATGCCGCCGAGCGCGAGCTCGCGCGAGAAGCGTTCCTCGTCGATGGCCTCGGCACTCAACGCGCCGCTCGCGACCTGGGCGGCAAGCTTGCGCGCCGCCTGCAGGATGTCCCAGCGCCCGCCGTAACTCACGGCCACCTGCAGTTTGAGCCCGGAGTTGCCGGCGGTGAGCTCCTCGCTGGCCGCCATGCGCGACTGCAGTTTGACGCTGAGCGCGTGCCGGTCGCCGATGAAACGCAGGCGTACCTGGTTCTTGTGCAGGTCCGCGACTTCACGATCGATGGCATCGAGGAACAGCTGCATGATGCTGCTCACCTCGACCGTGGGCCGTTGCCAGTTCTCGCTGGAGAAGGCGAACAGCGTGAGCGCGCCAACACCGCGGCGGGCGCACTCTTCTATACACATGCGCACCGGGCGCACGCCTTCCTTGTGGCCGGCATGGCGCGGCTGGCCGCGCGCCTCGGCCCACCTGCCGTTGCCGTCCATGATGATCGCGATGTGTTTTGGAATGTTCACGAGGAAACCGTGCCGCGGCCGCCCCGCTCACACCTGCATGATTTCCTTTTCCTTCGCCGCCAGCTGCGCATCGATGTCGCCGATGTATTTGTCGGTGAGCTTCTGGATGTCGACTTCGGCCTTCTTTTCGTCGTCCTGCGTGATCAGCTTTTCCTTGAGCGCCTCTTTGACGTCGGCGATCACGTCGCGGCGCACGTTGCGCACGGCGACGCGGGCATTTTCGGCGTCCGCGCGCACCACCTTGGTGATGTCCTTGCGGCGCTCTTCGGTCAACGGCGGCAGCGGGATGCGGATGACGGTGCCGGCGCTGATCGGATTGAGCCCGAGATCCGCCTTGTGAATGGCCTTCTCGATGGCCTGCACCATGCTCTTTTCCCACGGCGACACCACCAGCGTGCGCGCGTCCTCGACGCTGATGTTGGCCACCTGCTTGAGCGGGGTGTCGGTGCCGTAGTAGTCGACCTTCATGTTCTCGATGAGCGAGGGATGCGCGCGCCCGGTGCGCATCTTCTTGAGATCAGCCTGGAAGTTCTCGACGCACTTGCCCATGCGGGTGACTGCGTCCTTCTTGATGTCGTCTAACATTGTTGCGATCCCTCTAACTTCTCGTTCAGTCGCTGGTGACGACCGTGCCGATGTCGTCGCCGCGCACCACGCGCGGCAGGTCGCCGGCGTTGTTCAGGTTGAACACCTGCAGCGGCATGCGGTTGTCGCGGCACATGACGATGGCGGTCGCGTCCATCACATTGAGGCGGTCCGCCAGCACCTTGTCGTAGGTGAGCGTCGCGTAACGTTTCGCACCGGGGTTCTTCATCGGATCCGAGTCGTAGATGCCGTTGACCTTGGTGGCCTTGAGCAACACGTCGGCTTCGATCTCGATGGCGCGCAGCGCGGCCGCGCTGTCGGTGGTGAAGTACGGGTTGCCCGTTCCGGCGGCAAAGATGACGATGCGGCCCTTCTCGAGGTGGCGCATCGCGCGGCGGCGAATATAGTCCTCGCACACCTGATTGATGCGGATCGCGCTCTGCACACGCGCGGTGCCACCCAGGCGTTCGATGGCGTCCTGCATCGCGAGCGCATTCATGACGGTCGCGAGCATGCCCATGTAGTCGCCGGTGGAGCGGTCGAGCCCCGCCTTCGCAAGCCCCGCGCCGCGAAAGATGTTGCCGCCGCCGATGACGCAGGCCACCTGCACGCCTGAGCGCTGGATCTCGAGCACTTCACCGGCAATACGCGTGAGCACCAGGGGATCGATGCCGAAGTCGGTCGTGCCCATCAGAGCCTCGCCCGAGAGCTTGACCAGGATGCGTTGGTATCGGCCGGCGGTCATGGGTGGCGATTTCCTCTGTTGCGAAGCGTGCGCACTTTGCCATAAAGAAAACCCCGCGGAAGGCGGGGTTTTCGGGATCGCATCAGTGCTTCGTCGGCGGGTCGGACTTGTCGTCCTTTTTGGTGGCGGCTTTGACCTGCTCCATGACCTCGTTTGCGAAGTCGCCCTGCTTCTTCTCGATGCCGGCGCCTACTTCGACTCGCTCGAAGCCCTTCACGCTGGCCTTGTTCTTCTGCAGCAGCTTCTCGATCGTCAGATCGCCGTCTTTGACGAACACCTGGCCGGTGAGCGCGAATTCGTTGATCGACTTGCGCAGGCGTCCTTCCACGATCTTGGCGAGGATCTCGGCCGGCTTGCTCGCGTTGGCGGGCTCGCCCTTCGCCTTCTCGGTCTCGATCTCGCGTTCCTTCGCCACGAGGTCGGCCGGCGCATCGGCCGGCGTCAGGTAACGCGGGCTGGCCGCCACCACCTGCATTGCGAGGTCCCGCGCCAGTTCCGCATCGCCGCCTTCGACGGCCACCAGGGCGGCCTTCTTGTTGTCGGTGTGCACGTAGGAACCGACCACGGTCGGCGCCGTCACGAGCACCACGCGACGCACGGTGAGGTTCTCGCCGAGTTTGGCGATCAAGGCGCGACGCTTCTCGTCGACCGTCTCACCGCTGCCGAGCTTGAGGCTGTTCACGACCTCGATGCTGGCCGCGCCGGCCGCGAGCGCGACCTTCGCGACTTCGTTGGCGAAGCCGCGGAAGTCGTCGCCACGCGCGACGAAATCCGTCTCGCTGTTCACTTCGACCAGCACCCCGGTCTTGCCGTCGGCGGATTTCTCCACCACGACCACGCCTTCGGCGGCGATACGCGAGGCCTTCTTGTCGGCCTTCGCGAGACCCGACTTGCGCATGTTCTCGGCGGCCGCGTCGAGATCGCCATTGGTTTCGACCAGTGCCTTCTTGCACTCCATCATGCCGGCGCCGGTGCGTTCACGCAGCTGTTTGACCGCGTCTGCAGTAATTGTCATTAAACGTTCCTCAAACTAGTTAGGCACTCAGCCGCGGCGCGGACCGCCGCCGCCGCCACGACCACGGCTCGGCGGGTTGCCGGTGCCGGTGCGCGAGCGGCCGGCGCTGGCCGTCGCGCTGCGCGGAGCGGCTTCGCCGGTATCCGTGAACACGGCCGGATCGGCGCCGTCATCGGGCTCGGCCGCGACACTGGCCACCACCGGACGACGACCGCGGGTCGCGGTGTTCGCCGGACGGCGGTTGCGCACCGGGGCCGGAGGCCGCGGCGCGGCGCTGCGGGCGCCCTTCTTGCGCGGATTGCCGTTCTCGTCGAGCTCGACGAATTCGTCTTCGCCCACGACCACGGCCGGAGCCTGCGAGCGGCCTTCGATGACCGCGTCGGCAATGCCGGTCGCGTACAGCGAGATGGCGCGCATGGCGTCATCGTTGCCGGGGATGACGTAGTCGACGCTGTCCGGAGCGCAGTTGGTATCGACCACCGCGACCACCGGAATGCCGAGCTTCTTGGCTTCGAGGATGGCGATTTCCTCGTGACCGACGTCGATGATGAAGATGACGTCCGGGGGCGATTCCATCAGCTTGATGCCGCCCAGGCTCTTCTCGAGCTTGTCCTTCTCACGGCGCATCATCGTGGCTTCCTTCTTGCCACGCTTGCCGAGCGTGCCGTTTTCGGACATCTCGGTGAGGTCCATCAGGCGCTTGATCGAGCCGCGGATGGTCTTGAAATTGGTGAGCATGCCGCCAAGCCAGCGCTGGTTGACGTAGGGCATCTCGCAACGCTTGGCTTCTTTCTCGACCGCGTCGCGGGCGGAACGTTTGGTGCCGACGAACAGCACTTTGCCGCCGTCCGCTACAACGCTCTTTACGAACCCCGCCGCTTCCGCGTACATGGGCTGCGTCTTTTCGAGGTTGATGATATGAATCTTGTTTCTTTCGCCGAAAATGTACTGAGCCATCTTCGGGTTCCAGAAGCGGGTCTGGTGTCCAAAATGGACGCCCGCTTCCAGCATTTGTCGCATAGACACGCTGGCCATCAAAGTCTCCTTGGTGGGTTAAGCCTCCGCAGCGCCCGAGTGGATATCCATTGCCGATCTGCAAGCAGATCGATCGCCGGACACCCATCCACTCGTTATGCCGATTGCCTGGAGAGGCAGGTTCGGCAGGCACACGCGTGTGGTTTAGATGAGTTTCATTGCCAAAAAAGGCCGCGCTTTATACCATTTGTTCCCCGTCAAAACAACGCCTTACGAAGGTGCACTTCATGGACTCCCTCGTGAGCCGACACATCTCTATTAAGTCCTTAGGCGAACAGGAAAAAATGCGCGTCGCCGGGCGCCTGGCGGCCGAGGTTCTCGACATGATCGGCGAGCACGTGAAGCCCGGGGTCACCACCGAAGAGCTCGATCGGCTGTGTTTCGAGCACATCACGCAAGTGCAGAAATCCATCCCGGCCAACGTGAATTACCGCGGCTTCCCGAAGACCATCTGCTCGTCGGTGAACCACGTGGTGTGTCACGGCATTCCGAACGACAAGGCGCTCAAATCCGGCGACATCGTGAACATCGACGTCACGGTGATCCGCGACGGCTTCCATGGCGACACCAGCCGCATGTACTACGTGGGCAAACCCGCCCTGCCCGCGCAGCGGCTCGCGGAGACCACCTGGGAAGCCATGTGGCGCGGCATCGAACAGGTGCGCCCGGGCGCGCGCCTCGGCGACATCGGCCACGCGATCCAGACCTTCGTCGAGGAACGCAATTTCTCGGTGGTGCGCGAATACTGCGGCCACGGCATCGGCCGCGTGTATCACGAGGATCCGCAGGTCCTGCACTACGGCGAGGCGGGCACGGGTGACGAGTTGAAGGCCGGCATGACCTTCACGATCGAACCGATGGTCAACGCCGGCAAGCGGCACGTAAGATTGTTAGGCGACGGCTGGACGGTGGTCACCAAGGACCATTCATTGTCGGCGCAATGGGAGCACACGATATTGGTCACGGAAAACGGCTTCGAAGTCCTCACCCTCGGCGCGCTCAGCAAGCGCCCGGCCGCCTCTAACTAGATGGCGTCGCTGGACGAGGACATCGAGGCCACCGACACCACGGTATTACGCGGCGCGCCCTGGCTGCGGCTCGCCCACCTGCCCGAGCGCCTGGCGGCGGCGAAGTTCGCACCCGAGGCGTTCCGCACGGAGCTGCGCGAAGCGCACGCGGAACTGGTGGAACGTTTTCGCGCCGACGAATCGGTCGAGACGCTGGTGCATGCACGCGCGGAACTGATCGACGTCATCCTGCGCGAGGTGTGGCGTTCGCAGCTGCCCGCCGGCTACGAAGGCTGGTCGCTGGCGGCGGTCGGCGGCTACGGCCGCGGCGAGCTGCACCCGGCTTCCGACGTCGACATCCTGATCCTCGTCCCGGCAGCTCCGGACGACTCCGGCCGCGGCGTGGTCGAACGCGTGGTCACCTTTCTGTGGGACATCAATCTCGAGGTCGGGCACAGCGTGCGCACCGTGGCGCAATGCGCCGAGGAAAGCGCGGCCGACGTCGGCGTGATGACCACGCTGGTCGAGTCGCGGCTGCTCGCGGGCAACGAGAAGTTGCTGGCGGCGATGCGCGCGGCGGTTTCCGCCGATCGCATCTGGCCCGTGAAGGAGTACTTCGAAGCCAAGGTCGCCGAGCAGCAGGAGCGGCATCTCAAAGCCAACGACACGGCCTACAACCTCGAACCGAATGTCAAAACCGGCCCCGGCGGCCTGCGCGATATCCAGACCATCGCCTGGGTGGCAAAGCGTCACTTCGGCGCAAGCTCGCTCGACGAACTACTCACGCACGGTTTCCTGTCGCCTTCCGAGCTGCGCAAGCTCAAGCAGGCGCAGTCGTTCCTGTGGAAGGTGCGTTTCGGGTTGCACGTGCTGACCGGCCGGCGCGAAGACCGGTTGTTGTTCGACCACCAGATCAAGCTTGCTCAGAGTTTCGGCTACGAGGACGCCTCGTACACGCTCGCGGTCGAACAGTTCATGCAGCGGTACTACCGCACGGTCATGGACGTCATCCTGCTGAACGAGCTGCTGTTGCAGCTGTTCCGCGAAGCCATCCTCACCGAGACCACTCCGCCGCGGCCGCTCAACCCGCGCTTCCAGGTGCGCAACGATTATCTGGAAGCCATCAGCGAAGAGCTGTTCGCGCGCACCCCATCGACACTGCTCGAGATCTTCGTGGTGCTGCAGCAGAACCCGGACGTGAAGGGCGTGCGTGCGTCGACGATCCGCGCGGTCAACAAGAACCTCTGGCTGATCGACGAGGAGTTCCGGCAGAACCCGCGCAACCATCGTCTGTTCCTCGAGATCCTGCGCGCGCCGGCCGGCGTCACGCACGAGCTGCGCCGCATGAACACCTATGGCGTGCTCGGCCGTTACATTCCCGCATTCGGCCGCATCGTCGGCCGCATGCAGTACGACTTGTTCCACGCCTACACGGTCGACGCGCACACCTTGTTCGTGTTGAGCAATCTGCGCCGCCTGTCGCTGCCCAAGTACGACAGCGAGCTGCCGATGTTGTCGGCGATCATGCAGCAGCTGCCGAAACTCGAGATCGCGTATCTCGCGGCGTTGTTCCACGACATCGCCAAGGGCCGCGGCGGCGATCATTCGGCGCTCGGCTCGGTCGACGCGGAGGCTTTCTGCCTCGAGCAGGGCTTGTCGCGCTACGACGCACGCCTGGTCGCCTGGCTGGTGCAGAACCACCTCGAACTGTCGGTGACCGCGCAGAAGCAGGACATCTCCGATCCCGAGGTCGTCAACGCCTTCGCCCGCAGGGTCGGCGACGAGACCCACCTCGACTATCTATATGTGCTGACCAGCGCCGACGTGCGCGGCACGAATCCGAAGCTGTGGAATTCGTGGAAGGCCTCGCTGTTCCAGGAGTTCTACGAACGCGTGAAACGCGCGTTGCGCCGCGGCCTGGAAAGCCCGATCGACCCCGATGAACTGACACGCGAGACGCAGGAAGGGGCGCGCAAACTGCTGGCGGCTTCCGGGCGCATCACCGCGCCCGAGATCACGCGCGCATGGGAGCGCCTGACGCCCGCCTACTTCCTGCGTCACACGCCGGAAGAAGTGGCCTGGCACACGCAGCTGCTGGCCGATCGCGAGCCGGGCAGCGAAGATCCGCTGGTCGCGGTGCAGACCAGCAGCGAACGCGGCACGACCGCCATCCTCGCGTTCGCGCCGCACCGCTACAACAGCTTTGCCATCACCACCGCGGTGCTCGACCAGCTCGGCCTGAACATCGTCGATGCGCGTATCACACCCACCGGCGACGGATTCAGCCTCGATCTCTATCACGTGCTCGAGGAAGACGGCGCGCCGATCGCGGACGCCGAGCGTATCGGCGAAATCGAACGCGCCCTGTGGCGCGCGTTGCAGCACCCCGACGAGGCGCCGGTGACGGTGACCCGCCGCGTGCCGCGCCAGTCGCGCATGTTCCGCACCAACACGCAGATCGCCGTCACGGTGGACGAACGCAATCGCCGCTCGGTGCTGGAGCTGATCGCGGGTGACCGGCCGGGCCTGCTGTGCGACGTCGGCAAGGTGCTGATGGAAGAACGCATCGACCTGCTCGCGGCGAAGATCATGACCGTCGGCGAGCGTGCCGAAGACGTGTTCTACCTCGCCTCGCTGGCCGGCCTGCCGCTCGACGAGGCCGCGGCGACCCGGCTGCAGCAGAAATTGTCGGGCGCGCTCGATCGCCGCGCGGCCGCGTGAACGGCCGTCTCGAACTACTCGCCGCCTATCCGTTCGAGCGACTGGCACGGCTGAAGGCGGAGGTGACGCCGCCCGCCGGCCTGCCGCACATCGCCATGTCGATCGGCGAACCCAAACACGCGCCGCCGCCGTTCGTCATCGAGGCGCTGCGCCGCGAACTCGGAAAACTCGACAGTTACCCGGCGACCGCGGGGCTGCCGGAAACCCGCGCGGCCTGCGCGGCCTGGCTCGCACGGCGATTCGCTGTCACGGTGAACCCGGACACCATGGTGCTGCCGGTCAACGGCACGCGCGAAGCCTTGTTCTCGTTCGTGCAGGCGGTGGTGTCGGCGCGTGACGAGGCGGCTGGTGAAAAACCGGTCGTGCTGATGCCGAACCCGTTTTATCAGATCTATGAAGGCGCGGCCCTTCTGGCCGGGGCGCAACCGGTGTTCCTCAACACGACGGTCGGAAACCGCTTTCAGCCGGATCTCGACGCAGTGCCGGCGCAGATCTGGAAACGCTGCGAGATCCTGTTCCTGTGCAGCCCCGGCAATCCCACCGGCGCGGTGTTGTCGCTCGGCTTCCTGCGTCACGCGTTGCGGCTCGCCGAGAAACACGATTTCGTGATTGCATCGGACGAGTGTTACGCGGAGCTGTATCGCGACGAAATGTCGCCACCACCCTCGCTGCTGCAGGCGGCTGTTGCGAACGGCCACGACTCGTTCCAGCGCTGCGTCGTGTTTCATTCGCTGTCGAAGCGGTCGAGCGTGCCGGGACTGCGCTCCGGCTTCGTCGCGGGAGATCCGGCCATCATCAAGCCCTATCTTCTGTATCGCACCTATCACGGCTGCGCGATGCCGGTGCCGACGCAGCTCGCGAGCGTCGCGGCCTGGAACGACGACGCGCACGCGGCCGCCAACCGCGCGTTGTACCGCGAGAAATACGCCCGCGTGTTGCCCATCCTGGCGCCGGTGCTGGACGTCGTGGAACCCGATGGCGCGTTCTATCTATGGCCCGACGTGCAACGTGACGACGAAATCTTCACGCGCGGCCTGTTCGCGACGCAGAATCTCACCATCCTGCCGGGCAGCTACCTGGCGCGTGACACGCCGGCGGGGAATCCGGGTCGCGGACGCGTGCGCATCTCGCTCGTCGCTCCGGTCGAAGAATGTGTCACGGCCGCACACAGAATCCGCACCTATCTGGAGACAACCTAAGTGACCGATCACGCGACCCTCGCCGCCATCATCGATGAAGCCTTCGAGCGCCGCGCCGACATCACGGCGAAAAACGCCGCACCGGCGCTGCGTCATGCGATCGAGGAGTGCATCGAACTGCTCGACAGCGGCCAGGCGCGCGTCGCCGAGAAGCGCGACGGCCGGTGGACGGTCAACCAGTGGCTCAAGAAGGCGGTGCTGCTGTATTTCCGCACCCACGACAATTCCATCATCGAAGCCGGTTACACGCGTTTCTTCGACAAGGTGCCGCTGAAATATGCCGCGCGTTCCCAGGCGGACGACGGCGAAGCGCTGGCCAAGGGCGGCACACGCGTCGTTCCGCCGGCCGTCGCGCGCCGCGGGTCGTACGTCGCTTCGAACGTGGTGTTGATGCCGAGCTACGTGAACATCGGCGCGTATGTAGATAGCGGCACGATGGTCGACACCTGGTCCACCGTCGGTTCGTGCGCGCAGATCGGCAAGAACGTGCACCTGTCGGGCGGTGTCGGCATCGGCGGCGTGCTCGAGCCGCTGCAAGCCGCGCCCACGATCATCGAAGACAACTGCTTCATCGGTGCGCGCTCGGAAGTCGTCGAGGGCGTGATCGTCGAGGAAGGCTCGGTGATTTCCATGGGCGTGTTCATCGGGCAGAGCACCAAGATCTACGAACGCGAGACGGGCAAGATCCTGCAGGGCCGCGTGCCGGCGGGGTCCGTCGTGGTGTCGGGCAACCTGCCCTCCTCCGACGGCAAGTACTCTCTTTACTGTGCGGTCATCGTCAAGCGGGTCGACGCGCAGACGCGCGCCAAGACTTCGATCAACGAATTGCTGCGCGCGGACTGAACACCGCCATGCATCCGCGCGCCGCCGAGCTCATCACGAGGTTGCAGCTCGAGCCGCATCCCGAGGGCGGCTACTATCGCGAGATTTTCCGTTCTGGCGGCCTGGTGACACCCGCCGATGGCCGCGGCCCGCGCGCGGCCCTCACGACTATCTACTTTCTGCTGCCGGCGGGCACCGTGAGCCGCTGGCATCGCGTCAGCTCGGACGAGGTGTGGCACCTGTACGAAGGCGGGCCGCTCGAGGTGCTGACGGTCGACCCGGCGTACACGCGGCTGTCGCGCCACAAGCTCGACGCGCAGGCGCCGGTGTGTACGGTGGCCGCCACGTACTGGCAGGCCGCGCGCACGCTCGGCGATTACGCGCTGGCTGGCTGCACCGTGGCTCCGGGTTTCGATTTCGCGGATTTCACGATACTGGCGGATGATGCGGCCACCGCCGCACGGCTGCTGCCGCTTGACGCGGATCTCGCGTCGATGCTGTGAGCGTCAGTTCTTTATCGACACCGAGGCTGGCAATACGCCGGTAACCGTCGGATCGATCTGCCCGCCGATGAAACCCACGTGCCGCGCGATGTTGCGCGCGTGGTCGCCGATGCGTTCCAGCGAACGCATGATGAACGCCGCCTCGATCGCCGCCTGCGTCTGGCGAACGTCTTCCATTGCACGCGTGAGAATGCGGCGCAACGCGGCCGCATACTCGGAGTCCATTTCCTGATCCTGCTGGATGACGGCGGCAGCCGCGAGCGGATCGAGCCGGTCGAAAGCTTCGAGAGCAGCGCGGATCATAAGCACCGCGAGGCGGCCCAGCTGGCGGGCTTCGCGCGCGGTGGCTGCGCCCGGACGAAATCCATTCGACTCGGAATCCGCGAGCACGGCCAGCGCGAGTTTCTTGGCCTCGTCGGCCGCGCGCTCGAGCTCGGTGACGACCTTGTCGATCGCGAACACCGCGCGCAGATCCTGGGCGACCGGCTGGCGCTTCGCGATCACCTGCAGCGCCGCCTCTTCGATCTCCACGTCGTAGAGATTGATCTTGCGTTCGCGCTCCAGCACCAGCGCCGCCTGCGAACGGTCCCAGCCGGAATACGCCGACACCGCGAGCTGCACCTGATCGATGACCAGCGCGCCCATTGCCACCGCCTGCACGTGCAGCGACGACAGGTCGCCGTCGAAAGCGCGCGCAGTGTGGCCTTCGAGATTGAATGCCATGTTTCGCCAGCTCAGCCGAAGCGACCCGTGATGTAGTCTTCGGTAAGTTTGTGGCGCGGATTCGTGAAGATGCGATCGGTCTCGCCCACTTCGATGAGGTCGCCCAGGTGGAAATACGCGGTGCGCTGCGACACGCGCGCGGCCTGTTGCATCGAGTGTGTCACGATGGCGATGGCGTAACTCTGGCGCAGCTCTTCCATCAGGTCTTCGATACGCGCAGTGGCGATCGGATCGAGCGCCGAGCACGGCTCATCCATCAGGATCACTTCGGGATTGACGGCAATGGTGCGCGCGATACACAGCCGCTGCTGCTGGCCACCGGACAGTGATGTGCCGGGCTGTTGCAGCCGGTCCTTCACCTCTTCCCACAAGCCCGCGCGCTGCAGCGAGTTGTGCACGATCTCATCCAGTTCGACGCGATCGCCGGCGAGACCGTGGATGCGCGGGCCGTACGCCACATTTTCGTAGATCGATTTCGGGAACGGATTCGGCTTCTGGAACACCATGCCGACGCGGGCACGCAGCTGCACCACGTCCTGTTTCTTGTCGTGGATATCCCTGCCGTCGAGCAGGATCGATCCTTCGACGCGCGCACCCGCAATGGTGTCGTTCATCCGGTTGAGGCAGCGCAGGAAGGTGGATTTGCCGCAGCCCGAGGGCCCGATCATGGCCAGCACCTGGTTCTTGCCGATGTCGATGCCGACCTTCTTGATGGCATGTTTCTCGCCGTAGAAGACGTCGACATTGCGGCAACTGAAGATCGGATCCTCGACGGCAATATTGCCGACCGTCTTGCCGATTTCGGTCGGCTGTTGCAACGCCGACGGTTCGGAAGTCCGACCGCTCGGCTTCAGGTTGATGCCTGCTCGTTCCACTTGTGCAGCTTCCATATTCTTACCACCGTCGTTCGAATCGTTTACGCAGGATTACCGCAGTCGTATTCATGACCACCAGGAACGCCAGCAACACGATGATGGCGCCCGAAGTCTTCTCGACGAAGCCGCGTTCCGGGCTGTCGGACCAGAGATAGACCTGGACCGGCAACGCCGTCGCGGCGTCGGTGATGCCCTTCGGGACATCCACGATGAAGGCAACCATGCCGATCATGAGCAGCGGCGCGGATTCACCCAGCGCGCGCGCCATCCCGATGATGGTGCCGGTCAACATGCCGGGCATGGCGAGCGGCAACACGTGATGAGTCACGGTCTGGATCTTCGACGCACCCATGCCGAGCGCCGCTTCGCGGATGGACGGCGGCACTGCTTTCAAGGCCGCGCGAGACGCGATGATGATCGTCGGCAGCGTCAGCAAAGTGAGCACCAGCGCGCCGACCAGTGGTGAGGAGCGCGGCAGGCCGAAGAATCCGATGAACACCGCGAGGCCCAGCAGGCCGAACACGATCGACGGCACCGCCGCCAGGTTGTTGATGTTGACCTCGATGATGTCGGTCCAGCGATTGCGCCGCGCGAATTCTTCCAGGTAGATAGCAGTGGCGACGCCGATCGGGAACGACAGCAGCAGCGTCAGCACCAGCGTGAAGAACGAACCGGCCACCGCGCCCCAGATACCGGCCTTCTCCGGTTCGCGCGAGTCTCCGCCGGTCACGAAAGTCTTGTTGAACTTGAGCGCCAGCGCATTCTCGCTGCGCAGCTTGTCGGTCCAGGCGAGCTGCGCGTCGTTGAGGGGACGTTCGGCTTCGGGCAGTGTGCGTTCGATCTTGCCCTTCTGCAGCAGATCCACCGCATCGCTCGCGAGCAGCCAGACCTCCTGGGTGGTGCCGATCAGCGCGGGGTCTTCGACGACGCCGTGCTGCAGGTCGAATGACGCACTCGAGCTCACCAGCCGCATGAGATCGCGAACACCGGCGCGGCCTTCCACTTCCGGGAACTTCGCCTTGAGCGCCGCGCGGATCAACGCCTGGTAATCCGCGGCGTTCAGGTCGTCGGGCTTGCGTGTGCCGGCCGGATCGACGATCTGCGGATCGTAGTAGATAGCGAGCTTGAGTTCGGTCTGGCGAAACGCGCCCAGCCCGTTCGAAAAGATGACGAAGAACAGGTACACCAGGAACGCCATGCCCGCGACCACGGCCAGGAAACCGTAGGTGCGAAAACGCCGTTCCGCCCAGTAACGCCGGCGCAGGCTGCGCTCGACGATCGCCTGGGTTTCCTGCGGCGTGTGGCGCGGCTTATTCGTATTGCTCACGATATTTCCTGACGATGTGCAGCGCGATGACGTTCAGCAGCAGGGTGACGAGGAACAACACCAGTCCCAGGGCGAAGGCCGCCAGGGTCTTGGGGCTGTCGAATTCCTGGTCGCCGACCAGCAGCGTGACGATCTGCACGGTCACGGTGGTCACGGCTTCGAATGGGTTGGCGGTCAGGTTGGCGGACAAACCCGCTGCCATCACGACGATCATGGTCTCGCCGATGGCGCGTGAGACGGCCAGCAACACACCGCCGACGATGCCGGGCAACGCGGCGCGGATGACCACCTGCTTGATGGTCTCGGAGCGCGTGGCGCCCAGCGCATAGGCGCCGTCGCGCAGCGACTGCGGCACCGCGCTGATCATGTCGTCCGCGAGCGAAGACACGAACGGGATGATCATGATGCCCATCACGAAACCGGCCGCGAGCGCGCTTTCGGAGGCGACGTCGAGCCCGATGCTCGCGCCCCAGCCACGCAGCGCCGGCCCGATGGTCAGGGCAGCGAAGAAGCCGTAGACGACGGTCGGCACGCCGGCCAGCACTTCCAGCAGCGGTTTCGCCCAGGTGCGGAAACGCGGATGCGCGTACTCGGCCAGGTAGATAGCCGAGAACAATCCGATGGGAACGGCGATGAACATGGCGATGAAGGAAATCAGTGCGGTACCGGCGAACAGCGGCACGGCGCCGAACGATCCGGAAGAACCGACCTGGTCGGCGCGGATCGCCATCTGCGGGCTCCAGGCCGTGCCGAACAGGAAATCGATCGGTGAAATGATCGCGAAAAAACGGAACGCTTCGAACGCCACGGACGCCACGATTCCGATGGTCGTGAACACTGCGATCGTCGAACAGGCGATCAGCAGCCACTCGATGACCACTTCCACGCGGTTGCGGGCGCGCAGTTCCGGCGTGATCTTCGCGCGAACGGTAAGGACCGCGCCGATGGTGAGCACCAGCACCAGCACCGTGAGGGCCATGCGGCTGATGCCGCGCAGGTGAAGATATTCGGCGGACGCACTACGCGCCGCTTCGCTGACGCTCGAGGCTGGAACGTTGCCTGCGACCAGATTGCGGACATCGTTGAGGACCAGCGACAACTCGTTCTTTGGTAGATCGCGGACACCCGCGGGCAGGTGTTCCGTGATGAGCCGCAGGATGATCGCGTCCTGAAATGCCAACCACACACCAATGACCAGCAGTGCCGGCAGCGCGCACCACATCGCGGTCATCAATCCGTAGTGCGACGGCAGCGAATGCAGATTGCGCACACCGCGACTGCCGCCGACCAGAGCAAGCGATCGCGATTTGCCGATCCAGAATGCGCCTACCGAGAGCAGCGCGAGAGCCAGTAGTAGTGCCGCCGGATTCATGTGTTTTGTTCGGTTCTCGGGGGGCTTGGCCGCGTTTCTTCGCGCGCGGCCACCCTGTTTAACGCCGCTTTGTTACAACTTCGTGAAAAAGGGCCGGACCGCCTGCTCCGGGGTCCGGCCCATCACTTAGAACCTGAAGTTCAAATCAAGCTGTAAGCGCTTGTAATCACGGTCAGTAATGTTCGAGATCACCCGGGTGTCGAGCGGCGCCGGGGTGGCGGTGTTGAACACCGTCACCGACTGCGGAACGTCATTCGACAGGTCGTTCAGGAACAGCGTTGCGTTCAACGTCCAGTTGCGGGCCACGGTGTAGCCGCCGCGCAGCGCGAAGCCATTGGTGTCCGTGTTGCCGTCGCCGAAGTCGGAGTCGAGCAACTGGCCGAACAAGGCGTCCTTCTCGACCTGCTGATAGAGCAGGCCCATTTCCCAGGTGCCCTTCACGGCGGTGGCGGCGTTGAAACTGATACCCGCGGAGTACGCAGTATCCAGTTTCTCGCCCGCGACCGGATTCACTTCCGCCGCGGTGTTGCGCGCGTAGTCCGCGAAGAAGCGCAGCGGCTTGCCGCCGACGGAGGCGGTGACGTCCGCGAACACTTCCACGATGTCGTAGTCGGACAGCAGGCAGGCCGTGCCGGCCGCCAGCGTGCGGTTACAAACCGACGGGCTCGTGGTCGTCGTGTTGCCGAACGAGTTGCCGCCGAACAGCGGGTTCCAGCCCTGCACCTCGTCGAAATCCATGTACGACGCGGCCACGGTCATTTTCACGGTGTCCGAGAACGGAATCCGGTAGCCGAGCTGGCCGCCGAACATGATCGAGTCGGTGTTCGTGCCGTTGGTCACGTTGCTGAACGACAGCGCCCGCTCGGCGAGCCAGTCGTAGAACGTCGAGGCGAAGAAATTGCCGGTCGTGTAACCGATCGTGATGCCTTCCGGACTCACGTCATTGTCGTAGAACAGGCCCGGCGAACGGACCCAGCCATACGGCTGTTTGCCGGCGGTGACTTTCCACTGCGCGTTCGGCGCCCAGCTGACGTAGGCGCGGTCGAGGTCGAAATCCTTGCGCGCGTTCTGATCGGTCAGCGTCTGGTTGCCGGAGCGCGGATCCGTGCTGCCGGTCGTGATTGCGATCTGGCCGGTGATCGTGTCGTTCACGCGGAAGTTCGCATTGAGGCGCGCACGGATGCGGTCGCGTTGACGATTGCGATCGACGTACTGCACATCGAACGATTCGTTGCGGTAACGCACGTCGCCCGAGAACGACAACGCGGAGCGCTGCTGCGCGACCACGTCGGCCGTCTTGTCGGTGGTGGCCATCACATCGTCGACGGTTTTCTTCTGCTGGGTCTGCGCCTTCTCGAGCTGGTCGATCTTGGCGGACAAAGCGGCAAGCTGCGCCTTGAGAGCCTCGATGTCGGCGCTCTGCGCGAAGGCCGGAGCCGGGCTGAAAGCCGCGGCGCCGACGATGGCGCTGGCGACGGCCAGGGAGAGTAGTTTGCGTTTCATTTGGGATTCTCTGGATGCTTTGGGTGACATTTGTCTTACATGTGGCGCGAAGTTCCGCGCGGAGATCGCTCCGCGCGGGTCTTCATCAGAGCTTGAGGGGCTTCAACGCCTTCGCGTCTTCACGAATTTTTCCGATCTCGTTCTTGAGCGGCGGGATCAGGCCTTTCTCGGCGAGATACCCTTCATCGCCCAACGCCTTCTCACTCGTGTACTCGGCGATGAATTCCGCGATGCCCGGGATCACGCCGACGTGCTGCTTCTTGATGTAGATGAACAGCGGACGGGAGGCCGGGTATTTGCCCGAGGAGACCGTGTCGTAGGTGGGCGAAACGCCATCGACCACGGCACCTTTCAGCTTGTCGAGGTTTTCCTCGAGGAAGCTGTAGCCGAACACACCGACAGCGTCCTTGTTCGCGCCTAACTTCTGCACGATCAGGTTGTCGTTTTCACCGGCCTCGATATATGCGCCGTCTTCACGGATGCTGTCGCACTTGCGCTTGAAGCTCGGCTCGTCCTGCGTGCGCAGGTCGTTGAGCCAGGCGAAGTTGCGGCAGCCGGCTTCCATGTACAGCTCGGCGAACGAATCGCGCGTACCGGAGGTCGGCGGCGGGCCGAGCACTTCGATCTTCACGGCCGGCAACGACTTGTTGACGTCCTTCCACGTCTGGTACGGATTCGGCACCAGCGACAGCGGGTTGGCCGGATCCGGCACGGTCTTCGCGAGCGCCAGATACACATCCTTGCGCGTCAGGTTGAGCGACGTGCCGGCCTTGCTCTGCGCGAGCACGATGCCGTCGTAGCCGACCTTGATTTCGACGACGTCCTTCACGCCGTTCTGCGCGCAGCTCTGCAGCTCGGCGGGACGGATGCGGCGCGAGGCGTTCACGGCATCGGGATACTGCGGGCCGACGCCATTGCAGAACAGCTTGATGCCGCCGCCGGTGCCGGTGCTCTCGACCTTGGGCGTCTTGAACTTGCCCTGGCGCCCGAACTGTTCGGCGACCGTGGTGGTAAATGGATAAACCGTCGATGAGCCGACGATGTTGATGGAATCGCGCGCCGACTGGGCTTCGGCTTGTGTGCCCAGGCCCAGGATGACGGTGGTAGCAAGCGATAAGAAGACGATTTTGCGAGTCACGTGTATTTGCCTCCGGTTGTGACGGGCGGCAATTTATGACTGCAAGGTTGCGGGAAGATGACAGCGGCCACGCTTCACGCAGCCGCGTCCCCGTTTGCAGGGAAACGAGGAATATCTCCAATTCATCCCGCTGTCATAAAACTCCTTGATGCGTCGGGCGCTGTTCCGTATAACGCGCAGCGATGTCAGCCACCGTCGATCTCACGCTCGATCTGCTCGCGCGCAGCTCCGTAACCCCCTCCGACCAGGGATGCCAGGACGTGATGACCCGCCGCCTCGCCAGCGCCGGATTCGAGATCGAAAACCTGCGCTACGGCAACGTCGACAACTTCTGGGCGACGCGCGGCAAGGGTAGCCCCGTGTTGTGTTTCGCCGGTCACACCGATGTCGTGCCGACCGGGCCGCTCGAAGAGTGGAAAAGCGATCCTTTCAAGCCCGCGGTGCGCGACGGCATGCTGTTCGGGCGCGGCGCGGCCGACATGAAAAGCGCGCTCGCGGCGATGGTCACGGCCACCGAAGATTTCGTGAAGGCGCATCCGAAGCATAAGGGCACGATCGCCTACCTGATCACCAGCGACGAAGAAGGTCCCTCGGTCGACGGAACCAAGAAGGTGGTCGAAACGCTGCGTGAACGCGGCCAGAAGATCGATTGGTGCATCGTGGGTGAGCCATCGAGCGAACACCAGCTGGGCGACACCATCAAGATTGGCCGGCGTGGTTCGCTCTCGGGCCGCCTCACCGTACATGGTGTGCAAGGCCACATCGCCTATCCACAGCTCGCCGAGAACCCCGTTCACACCTTTGCGCCGGCGCTGGCCGAGCTCACGGCGCGCACCTGGGACCAGGGCAACGAACACTTCCAGCCCACCAGCTTCCAGATCTCGAATTTCAACGCCGGCACCGGCGCGCCGAACGTCATCCCGGGCGAGCTCAAGGCGCGCTTCAATCTGCGTTATTCACCGGTGCAGACCATCGATGGTCTCAAGACCGTCGTGGAAGACATACTCAAGAAACACGGCGTGCGCTTCACGCTCGAGTGGTACATCTCGGGCGAGCCGTTTTATACGCCGCCGGGCGCACTGTCGGCCGGCGTAACCCGCGCCATCCAGGCCGAGACCGGTCTGAGCCCGAAATTCTCGACCGGCGGTGGTACCTCCGACGGCCGCTTCATCGCGCCGCTTGGCGCGCAGGTGGTCGAGCTCGGCGTCATCAATGCGACGATCCACAAGGTCAACGAGAGCGTCAATGTGGCCGACATCGACCGCCTGCATCGCATCTATCTGAACGCATTGAAAGAAATGCTTGCCTGAAGCGGCCGGATCGGGGTCTGTGACCCTTTTGTGACAGCGCCGTCCTGACCCACTAAACTCCGCGTCGCAAAAGGGGTCGGCGGAAAACATCAATGAACTTCATCTCGCGTCTCATGCCTCGCGAGGGGCGTTTCTTCAGTCTGTTCGATGGCCATGCCAAGTTCATCGTGGAAGGCGCCGTGGCGCTCGCCGATGTGCTGCGGCACTACGATGACCAGGCCGACCGCGCCACGCGGATCAAGCAGATCGAAGACGCCGAACATGGCGCCGACCGCATCACGCACGAAACCGTGCAGCTGCTGCACACCACGTTCATCACGCCGTTCGACCGCGAAGAAATCCATCGCCTGATCTCGCGCATGGACGACGTGCTCGACCTCATCCAGGACACCGCCGAATCGCTGGTGTTGTACGACATCCAGAAAGTCACGCCCGAAGCCACGCAGCTGGCCGAACTGGTGTTGCGTTGCGCGGAACGCGTTCAGTCGGCGGTGGGGCTCATGGCTTCCATGGCGGACGCCCCCGCGATCCTCAAGCTCTGCCAGGAGATCGACAAGCTCGAGTCCGAGGCCGACAAGGTCATGCGCGGCGCCATCTCCCAGCTGTTTCGCAATGAGACCGACGTCCGCCAGCTCATCAAGCTCAAGGCGGTTTACGAACTGCTCGAATCGGCCACGGACAAGTGCCAGGACGTGGCCAACGTGATCGAAAGCGTCGTTCTCGAAAACGCCTGATCAGGCGCTTCGGCTTCATTCATGGACCTGAGCACGGTTTCCCTCTCGCTGATCCTGCTGATTGCGCTGGCGTTGGCGTTCGACTTCATGAACGGCTTTCACGACGCGGCGAATTCCATCGCGACCGTCGTGTCCACCGGCGTGCTCAAGCCCTGGCAGGCGGTCCTCTGGGCCGCATTCTTCAATGTGATCGCCGTGTTTTTCTTTCACCTGGGCGTGGCCGCCACGGTCGGCAAGGGAATCGTCGACCCGGCTTTCGTCGACAACCAGCTGATTTTCGGCGCACTGGTCGGCGCAATCGTCTGGAATTTCATCACCTGGTACTACGGCATTCCATCCAGTTCCTCGCACGCGCTCATCGGCGGAATGATCGGCGCCGCGCTGGCCAAGGCCGGCACCGAGCCGCTGCTCGCCTACGGCATCATCAAGACCGCCTCCTTCATCTTCATTTCGCCGATGCTGGGCATGATCTTCGGCGCCGGCATCATGCTGCTGGTGTCGTGGCTGTTCTTCCGCCAGACGCCGCGGCGCGTGGACAAATGGTTCCGGCGTCTGCAGCTGGTCTCGTCGGCGGCCTACAGCATGGGTCACGGCGCCAACGACGCGCAGAAGACCATGGGAATCATCTGGCTGCTGCTCATCGCCAACGGGCTCACCACCAAGGACCACCTGCCGACCTGGGTGGTGATCAGCTGCTTCTTCGCCATCGGCGTGGGCACCATGTTCGGCGGCTGGCGCATCGTGAAAACCATGGGTCAACGCATCACGAAACTGAAACCGGTCGGCGGATTTGCCGCCGAATGCGCGGGCTCGATCGCGCTGTTCATGGCCACTTACTTCAGCATCCCCGTATCGACCACTCACACCATCACGGGCGCCATCATCGGCGTGGGCACGACCCGTGGCACATCCGCCGTGCGGTGGGGCGTGGCGGGCAACATCGTGATCGCCTGGATCGTGACGATTCCCGCTTCGGCCGGCATCGCGGCCGTGGCATGGTGGTTAGGCAGCTTGCTGTTCTGAGCCGCGCGTTCAGTCGCGCTTGGGGATCTTGAGCCCCGCCGCCACCGCCGGCCGCGCCACGAAGGCCTGCACCACGCGCTGCACATGCGGGAAATCCGCGTAGCCGACGATGTCGGCGGCGCCGTAAAACCCCACGAGGTTGTTCACCCACGGAAAGATCGCGATGTCCGCGATCGTGTAGGTGTCACCCATCATCCAGGCGCGATTCGCGAGGTGATTGTTCAGCACCGCGAGCAGTCGCTTCGACTCGGCGGCGTAACGATCGCGCGGCCGCTTGTCTTCGTAGTCCTTGCCGGCGAATTTGTGGAAGAAACCCAGCTGGCCGAACATCGGACCGATGCCGCCCATCTGGAACATCAGCCATTGAATGGTTTGATAACGCCCCGCGGCATCGCGCGGCAGGAATTTTCCGGATTTCTCGGCGAGATATATGAGGATTGCGCCGGATTCGAACAACGGCAGCGGAGTCCCGTCCGGCCCGTTCGGGTCGATCAACGCCGGGATCTTGTTGTTCGGGTTGAGTGACAGGAACTCGGGCGAGGTCTGGTCGTTGTTTTCGAAACGCACCAGGTGCGGCTCATACGGCAGGCTGGTCTCCTCCAGCATGATCGATGCCTTCACACCATTGGGAGTCGGCAACGAGTACAGCTGGATGCGATCCGGGAACTGCGCCGGCCATTTCTTCGTGATCGGGAAACCGGACAGGTCGGCCATGTCAGCGCCGGCGCTGCGGGTAGACCGCGTTGTTCACGATTCCGATGAGCCCGAGCGACACGGCCATGATCAGCACCCACCCCGGCATCGAGACGCCTAACCACTGCCAGTCGACGTGGCCACACTCCCCGCCCCCGGTCATGACCTTGCGGATCACCTCGAGCAGCGGAAACATCTGCAGAAGATTGTCGAGCGGGGCGCCGCAGGAAGGCACCGTGCCCGCAGGCTGGTGCTGGATCCAGACGTGCCGCGCGGCGACCCAGCTCGCGGCGCCGGCCGCGAGGAAGATCAGGAAGCCGTAGATCGCACTGCCCACCACCCGGGCGCGATGCAACGCGGCGACCAGGAAGATGAGCCCCAGAGCGCCGATGCAGACTCGCTGGAACATGCACAGCGGGCACGGGAGAAGTCCCTGGAATTTTTCGGTATAGATGGCGTAGGCCACCATGCCGAAGCAGACGAACGCGCCCGCGAGATTGATTTTCTGACGTCGGTCGAACATGGCGCGCGACTATATCGCGAAACCGAACGTCCCGCCGCCGCGTCCGGCGCGGCGGTACCAGGTGTCAGGCGCCCGAGGCGCGGTCGCGCAGATCGCGCTCGACGTCTTCCAGCTTGGTGTGGCGCACATCCTTGCCGTGCACCATGTAGATGACGTATTCGCAGATGTTCTTCGCATGATCGCCGATGCGCTCGAGCGCCCGCACGATCCACATGACGTCGAGCGCGCGGCGAATGCTGCGCGGGTCTTCCATCATGAACGTGATGCATTGGCGCTGGATGGATTCGTATTCCTCGTCGACCACGCGATCCTGGCGCGCGACGCGCAACGCGGCCTCGGAATCCATGCGCGCGAACGCGTCGAGCGCCTGATGCACCATCTCTGAAACGATGCGGCCGAGATGTTTGATCTCGCGGTACTTGTCGGCCGGGCGCTCCATCGTGGCGAGCCGCGAGGCGATGTAACCGATCTTTTCACCCTCGTCGCCGATGCGTTCGAGGTCGGTGATGGTCTTGATGATGGCGACGATGACGCGCAGATCGCCGGCGGCCGGTGCGCGGGTCGCGAGGATGCGTGAGCATTCCTCGTCGATCGACACCTCCATGCCATTCACCTTGAAATCGTCGCGCGCCACCGAAACACCGAGATTGCTGTCGCCTTCGATCAAGGCCGTCACGGCGTTGGCCAATTGCTGCTCGACCATGCCACCCATGGTCAGCACCTTGGTGCGCACGCGCTCCAGGTCTTCGTTGAAGCGACGCGAAATGTGGTGGGAAAGATCGGCGGTTTCCATGGGAACCTCAATACTCGCGGCGCGGACCAAGCCCGCGGAGTTTGTTAGGGGCACGTGACGGCATCATGACAATGCTCAGGCGCTGGCGGCAACCAGCCGTTCGAGCACACGTTCGTGTGGAAAGTGGCAGGTGAAGGTGCTGCCGCGCCCTTCGATGCTCTCGATCTCGAGACGGGCGCCATGCCGGTACAACGCGTGTTTGACGATGGCGAGACCCAAACCCGAGCCGCCAGTGTCCCGCGACCGGCCTGGATCGACGCGGTAGAAACGCTCGGTCAGCCGCGGCAGGTGTTCCGCGGAGATCCCCGGACCGGTGTCGCGCACGGAAAAATGCCCACCCGCGTCGTCGGTCCACCAGCGGATATGGACGCTGCCGTCGGCGGGCGTGTATTTGGCCGCGTTGTCGACGAGATTGGAGAATGCCGACTGGACCATCGCCTCGTCGCCGATGAGGCATGCCGCCGACTCGATACTGACATCGACCTGGCGCGGATGAATCGGCCGCGCCAGCACATCTTTGCGCAACAGGGCCGACATGCCCGCGACGTCGATGGGCAACCCCTTGATGGGCGCATCGTTGGCCTCGAAGCGCGACAATTCGAGCAGATCCTCGATGATGCGTGTCATGCGATCGGTCTGGCGGCGCATCTCCGCGATCGGCGCGAGCATGTCGCCGAGGCTTGGGTCGGCGCCGAATGTTTCGAGATAGCCGGCGACCACGGTGAGCGGCGAACGCAGTTCATGCGAAGCATTGGCGACGAAGTCCTTGCGCATCTGCTCGAGGCGCACGTCGCGCGTCACGTCACGCAGCATGAGCAGGCGACGGTCTTCTCCGTAGGAAATGACCTGGAACGCCACGAAACGCTCGACCGGTGTGTCGATGCGCACGACCACCGGCAAGGAGTAATTGCCGCCCGCCAGGTATTGGACGAAATCCGGATGGCGCACCAGGTTGTCGATGCGCAGTCCGAGATCCGCGCGCCGCGACAGGTCGAGCATTTCGCCGGCCTTGCGGTTGAACCAGACGATTTCACCGGCGGGATCGAGCATCACCACGCCGTCGGGCATCGCGGCGGTCGAGCGGCGCAGTTCGCGGAACAGGCGCGTCAGCCGCTCCTTGTGGAAACGCTTGCGCCGGTGCAGCCGCACCACCTGCGCGACCACGTCACCCCACAGCCCCAGCGCGTCGGGCGGATCCGCAACACTGCGATTTCGCAGCCAGAACGACAGTTCGCGCAGCTGCCACAGGTTCCAGCCGAGATACAGCAGCAATGCGCCGCAGACCCCGAGCCAGATGTTGCCGGCGAACCATCCGACCGTGACCCCGATGACCAACGTCGCGAGCAAACGCAGCGAGACGTAGACGAAGGCCGTGGTGCCCGAGGTCATGTAGCTAGAGGGGGCGCGCCGAGAACCTGTAACCCGAACCGCGGACGGTCTGGATCAGGCGATCGAAGCCATACTCTTCGAGCGCTTTGCGCAGGCGCCGGATGTGGACGTCGATGGTGCGTTCCTCGACGTAGACGTTGCCGCCCCAGACGCGGTCGAGCAGCTGCTCGCGCGTATATACGCGTTCCGGGTGCGTCATGAAGAAAGCCAACATGCGGTATTCGGTAGGGCCGAGCGCGACCGTGCGTTCACCGGAACTCACGCGCTGGCTGCTCTGGTCGAGCACCAGGCCCTCGATGTCGATGCGCTCGGCGCCCTCGATCGGCGAGGCGCGGCGCAGCACGGCATTGATGCGGGCCAGCAATTCGCGCGGCGAAAATGGCTTGGTGATGTAGTCGTCGGCGCCGCCTTCGAGCCCCGCGACCTTGTCGCCCTCTTCCGCGCGCGCCGTCAGCATGATGATGGGCAGCTCACGCGTCTCGCGGTCGCGCTTCAAGGCGCGCGTGAATTCGAGGCCGCTGGTGTCGGGCAACATCCAGTCGACCAGCAACAGGTCGGGCAGTTTGTTGGCGACTTCGGCACGGCCCGAGCGCGCGTCCGCCGCCTCGCGTACTTCGAAGCCGGCACGACGCAGTCCGAACGCGATCATCTCGCGTATCGGGCGTTCATCTTCGACGACCAGAATCTGTTTGGCAGACATGTTTGCTGACACGACATCCCAGGTGACGGTTTTGTGGCGTGCGCATTACAACGGCAGTCTATTGCAGTTTGATTAAGCCGAGGGTTCCGCGACGCGATCCCTGACATAAACCGGCAATGCAGCCTCCGGCGGCAACAATTTGCCCGCCGCCACGACCGGACGCGCCAGCGCGAGGACCTCGCTCGCGCGCGGCAGCAGGTCGGCATGCACGGTGGCCCCCGCCTCGCGGCAGCGCTCGGCCAGCGCGGGCCAGGCCGCAAGACCGCGTCCCGCGGCGACCCAGGCGAGCCCGGCAACTGCCAGCTCGGGCAGCAGCACGTCGGCCGCCGGGCCGACCCTTTCCGCATCGGAAATCAATGTCCCGGCATCGGCGCTAAAACGCGCCCAATACACCTCGCGCATGCGCGCATCGTTGACCACGAGGATCCGGGTGGCGTCGGGACTCATTTGTATGACGCGCTGGGCGACCGCCGCCAGATCGGATACGGGCACGACCCCGACGCCCGCGCCGAATCCGAGCCCTTGAGCGACGCTGGCCGCCAGCCTGACTCCGGTGAACCCGCCCGGCCCGCGCCCGAATGCGATGGCATCGAGTGACCTGAGGCCAATGCCGCCTTCGGCCAGCACCGCGTCGATCATCGGCAGCAATTGCTCGGCGTGACCGCGCTCGAGCTCGACGTAACGATCGATGCTGCGATCGCCGATGCCGAGCGACACCGAACACGCTTCGGTCGCGGTGTCGAGCGCCAGGATCTTCACGCGAACTCGTCGCTGAACGGCTCGATGACCGGTTCGCGCACCATGGCCAGCTGGTCGGCCGGGGTTCCGGCAATGCGGCGCAGGAATTTTTCGGCGTCGCCCGCCAGCCGCGTGACCGGCATGGGCGGCAGACTGGCGCGGAACACCCGGCCATAGGGTTTGTCGACCAGGCGCGGGTCGCAGATGACCACGACGCCGCGGTCGGTTTCGCTGCGGATCAGCCGCCCCACGCCCTGCTTGAGCGTGAGCGCGGCTTCGGGCAGCTGGAAATCGCGGAACGCGTTGCCGCCGGTCGATTTGAGGTGCTCGATGCGCGCCTTGGTCAGCGCATCGTCGGGCGATGAGAACGGCAGCTTCTCGATGATGACCAGCCGCAAGGCGTCACCCTTCACGTCCACGCCTTCCCAGAAACTGGCCGTACCCAGCAACACCGCGTTGCCCGACTCGCGAAAGCGGCGCAGCAGCTGTTCGCGCGGCGCCTCGCCCTGCACCAGCAGCGGGAAGTCGCCGAGTTCGGTCCAGCGGTCGCGCAGCAGCTGCGCCGCGCGTTGCAAGGCGCGGTGACTGGTGAACAACACGAACGCACCGCCGGCGGAAGCCTCGATCAGCGGCACCGCCACGTCGATCACCGCGTTGGTGTGAACGGGCGCCGACGGATCCGGCAGCTGCGCGGGTAGATAGAGCAGCGCCTGCGATTCGAAATCGAATGGACTGGCGATGGCGAGCGTCTCGGCCGCATCGAGCCCGAGCCGCGAAGTGAAATGCGCGAAGTCCTCGCCCACCGACAAAGTCGCGGACGTGAACACCCAGGCGGCGCGGGTATCGCCCGTCATCTTCGAGAACCGACCGGCGACATCGAACGGCAACAGGCTCAGCGTGAAACCGCGCTGCGTGAGTTCGACGCTGCGCGCACCTTCGTTCTCGTCGGCCTGGGTGATCTCCTCGAGCCGCGCGGCGAGCTCGGTGGCGCGGGAGGAACATTGCGCGATCCCGGGTTCGCGACTCTGTTCGTTCAATTCGCCGTTGAGCTCACGCAGCGAGCGGGAAAGATCCTGCGCGGCGTCGGCCAGCGGCGTATCCGCCGCGAGCCAGTCCGGACGCTGCGTGCCGCGGAAAATTTCCGCCAGCGCGGCGAGCGCTTTTTCGACCGCACCGAGTTCCGTGGCCGCCGCGCTCGCGGGCGCCCGCACCTGCGCGAGCTCCTGGCGCGCATCGCGCACCAGCAGTTCCACCTGCCGGCTGCCGAAACGCGTGCCGAAGAACTGCGTGGCGAGATCCGGGATCTGGTGCGCCTCGTCGAGGATCACGGCGTCCGCCGCGCCTAACAAGTCGCCAAAGCCGTCTTCTTTGAGCGCAAGATCGGCGAGCAGCAGGTGGTGATTGACGACGACGATGTCGGATTCGATCGCCTTGCGGCGCGCGTCCATGACGTGACAACGGCCGACATCGGGACAACGGGCACCGAGACAGTTCTCGCGCGTCGAAGTGATCTGCGGCCAGAGCGGATGCGCGTCACCCAGGTCGGGCACCTCGGCGAGATCGCCGCTGCGCGTGGCCAGCGCCCAGCGCTCCACGCGCGCCAGCGTGCGGTCGCGCGTGCCGGCGAGGCTGCGCTGCGCGCCGTTCTGTTTGAGCCGGTACGTGCACAGGTAGTTGGAGCGACCCTTGAGCAGCGCAACACTGGCCGGCACGCCGATGGCGCCGGCCACCAGCGGCAGGTCCTTGTTGAAGAGCTGATCCTGCAGCGTGCGCGTGCCGGTCGAGATCAGCACGCGTTTGCCCGACAGCAGCGCCGGCACGAGGTAGGCGAAGGTCTTGCCGGTGCCGGTGCCCGCCTCCACGACGAGCGGCGCCCGGTTCTCGATGGCCATGGCGACGCGTTGCGCCATCGCCAGCTGCGAACGCCGCGGCACGAACCCAGGCAGCGAACGCGCCAGCGGCCCGCGCGGACCGAATACGTCTTCGAGTGATTGCATCAAGGGGCCCGAAATTCGCCCGCCAGGATGGCGGGCGACGGGCAACCTAGCGCGACGGACGCAGACTGTCGAGGTTCAAATCCTTGAAAGTATCCTGATCCGCCTTGATGCGGATCTTGATGTAGGGCCCCTGCGCCGTGTGGCGGCTGGCCGAGAAATCGTCGTCGCGGAAGCCGGCGAAGTTGTAGCCCACCGAGATCCAGACATTCTTCGCGAGCGTCGCGCCCACGTCGAAGCCGGTCGAATGGTCCATCACGTCCGATTCCCAGGAATGCAGCACCGCGGCGTGCACGCCCAGGTCGAAGCGCCGCGTGAGCTGGCGGCGCAGGTCGAACCCGGCGATGTCCGAGAGGCCGGCGTACTTCTCGCCCTCGAACGTGCTCGAAACATATCGCGCGCCGTACTGCAGGCCGAGCTGCAGCGCGGGATTCAGCTGCCAGTTGGCGTGCAGGTTGTTGACGATGCGCGAGGATTCGAACGTATTGACCGCATCGGCCTGATCGCTGTACTTGAGCTCGAGGCGATCGAACACGATCCAGCGGCTCGAATCGGGGCGAAACGCCCAGGCGAAGCGGCCGACCGCCTCGGTGGAGTCGCTCAGCAGCATGTCCGAATCGAACGCCTGCAGCGACACCGACATGGCATGCCCTTCGATCGGCTCCCGGTACCAGCCGGTGGTCGAGCTCCAACGGTTTTCGCTGTCGGAATTGCGATGCTCGAGCCGGCTCGTCATCTGCCACAGCTCCTCGCGATACGACGCGCCGACGAATGCGGCGAAGAAGTCTTCGGTCAGCGAACCCGAGGCGAGCGGCGCGTTCGGGTTCAGCGGCTCGAGGTTGGCACCGCGCAGCGTGTTCGTCTGATCGACCCCCACGTCGAACGCCCAGTGATCCTTGTAGTTGAAGCCCTGCGTGAGCCCAAAGTTCGCGAAGGTGCGCGGACCGTATTCGCTCGCCTGCGTGTTGATGCTCGACTTGACCTGCGTGCGCTCCCAGGGGCGCGTGCGCACGCCGAACCGTGTCGTGTCGGCGTCGAGCTCCTCACCGCTTGCATGTTCGTATTCGGCGAACAACGTCGTCGCGTTGGAGAGTTTGTAGTCGACGCCGAGCAGGCTGCGCGCCGGATAGTCAACGCTCTCGTCCTGGCCGCCGAGCGACGCATCGCTCGAGCCACGCAACGTCACCCGGCCATCCCAGATGTCGACACTGCCCGAGAGCGTCGCCTGGTCGGACACGCGCTCAACGCCCGCGCCATCTTCATCGGCCACGTGGCGCAGGCCCGCGCCGACGCTGTACGAATTCTGGTTGAGGCGCACTTCGGTGCTGGCAAGCAGGCGCTTCGCGTCGCTCGCCAAGACCTGTTGGTGCTGCACTTCGCCGTCCACGCTGAATTTCTGGCTGAGTTTGTAACGCGCATCGACGCCGGCGCTGCGAGTGCCGGTGTCGGCGGTCAGCTGCTGGCCGACGCCGAAACCGTTCTCCGCTTCGCGGGCCCAGGCGCGCGCTTCGAGTTTCTCCGAAACATGTTTGCCTTCCACCAGCCACGCGGTCGAGGAATCAGCGCGCAGCGGATCGTCCGACTGCGACTGCGCGAGCTCGGCACGGACCTTGGTCGCATCCGAAAGACGCCAGGTCAGGTCGCTGCCCACGATCGTCGTGTCGCCCGCCTGGGCGCCTTCAAACACGGCGCTCGCGCCGAGCTCGACCTTGTCGCCCGCGAGCTTCGTCGTGACGCGCACGCCAGCCGCCGTTTCGTCGTCACCGCCGGTGCGCACTTCGTAGTCGGCGACGATGAAGACCGGGTTCATGTTTTCGTCGCGGCTCTGAACCGGCTGCTTGAAGAAGATCGTGCCACGCTCGTAGTCGAGGTCGTAGTCGATGAAACGCGACAGCTCCTGCGTGTCGACCACGTGGGTGATCTCGAAGCGATCGCGCACTTCGATGCGCAGTTTGTCCGAGCCGATCACGATCGGCGCGCGCGACAGGCGATACAGGCCCGACGTGCCGTCGCCGCGCAGCTCGTCCTGCACGAGGCCGGTATCGGTGCGCGCCGCGAAGCCCGAGACCGACACGCGCTCGCCGGCATAGTCGCTGCGGATGCCCGAGAGGCTGCGGTTGTACTGCGTGAGCTCGGTCACCGTGAAGCCGGTGTCGAAGTCACCGAGCAGGGCCACGAACTGGCGGCGTTCGATCTTGAGGTACAACTTGTTCTGCGAGGCAGCTTCGAACCGCTGCTCCGTGCCATCGCCGTAGAGTAGATAGTACTGGTCGGGCTGGATCGTGCCTTTGAGCCGATCGCGCGCCTCGTCCTTCTTGCGGGCCGAGTCGTACGCCATCGTCAGCAGGAAGTCGCCCTTGATGCGACCCTTCGCGAAGAACGCGACGCGGCCGTCCTTGTCGAGACCGTCCTTGCGATCGGCGGCGCTGGCGGTCTCCATGCTGCCGGAGATTTTATTGTAGGCGGCCGTGCCTTCGGCGATGCCGACCAGGATCCAGTCGCGCGCGGCCGGCGCCAGCCAGGCCTTCAGCTCCTCGTTCTGGCGCTCGCTGTAGCGCATGCGCAGAATGGCATTGCCGGTCACCGTGGTCGGCTCGAGTTCGATCAGCGCGCGGCCATCGGCGCCGACTTCCACCTGCGGTTCGCGCGGACCGTTGGAAAGGATCTGGTTGTCGTTCAACGAGTCGACTTCCCACATCGAGCGGTATGGCGAATCCACGCTGAACGCGGCGATCGTGCCTGCGCGGGCCGGCTTGCCGTACTTGTCGAACATGCGCAGCGCGATGACCGGCCGCGTGCGGCCGTCGGCCACCAGCGTCGAACCGGCCTTGTCGATCTCGGCGCGCACCGCGCCACCGCCGAAGTGGACCGGGCGTTCGCCATGCCACAACTCGACGCCGTCCTCGCCGAACACGCGCGCCACGAGTTTGTTCTCGCCATCGACGAGTTCGACCGCGCGCCAGCGGCTCACCGCCACGGTTTCGGCGGCGTTCACGCTCACGCCGTCGAAGGTGAGCGGATCGGCGGCGCGGCCGTTGATCGTGAGCTCGACCGCCTGCCCCGGCAGATGCTGGATCGCGACTTTCGTGACCGATATCGGCGGCGTCGCATCGGCTGCCGGCGCGAGGAAGGCGATTCCCGGTTTCAACGTGTCGACGTCGATGACCACGCCCATGCCTAACTTGTCCGTCATCGCCATCGTGCGCGACTGACGCTTTCCGGAGACGGCGGGACCGCGCAGGATGACACCCTGCGTGTCGACAGTCGCGGCCTTGCCACCGGCAGCAATGAGCTCGAGCGGCGCATTCGCCTCGAAGCGCGCGCCCTCGATGGCGATCTCGACGCGGCGATTGGCCGCGAGGCTGGCCGCGTCCTTGCCATTGTTGAGCGGCTGATCCGAACCGCGGCCTTCGACGTGCACGCGCGCGGCCGGAACGTTGAGTGACTGGGCCAGGTAGTCGGCGACCGCCTGGGCACGGGCTTCCGACAATGCGTAGTTGTCGGCGAACACCTTCTTGTTGCGGCCCGAGATCGGCTGCGAGTCGGCATGACCCACGGCGCGGATCGTGAGGTCGCGCGCCCCGCGCCAGGAATCGATCAACGCGCGCAGCGCCTGTTCGTCCGACGAAGCCAGTTCGGTCTTGAGAACGTCGAAACGCGGCGAGAAGCTGAACTGCGAGCGCCCGAAACGTGCCGCGCCGCGCGACAGCCGGGACTCGACCGGCGCGGTGCGCAGACCGGATTTGGCCGGAGAATCGAAGATCGCCAGCGCGCGCACGGTCATCACACCTCCGGCTTTCGCGTTCGAGCGCGTCTCGAATCGCACGGTGCGCAGCGAGCCGGCCGGCAGTTCGCCCAGTCGCACGGTGATCATGTTGCCATCGGCCTTCACGATCGCATCGCCGATACCCATCACCTGGTCTTTCGCGTCCGTGACCGCCGCACCATCAACCGACGCGCTGCCCGGAACGTATTCGAAGCCTTCGGGCAGCATGAACATCGCGCGCGTGTTTCCGACGGTGACTCCGTTCACGTGAACCACGGCCTGATGTGCCGCGAGGCCATCATCATCGGAATCCGCCACCAGCGCGGAGTTGAATTCGAACTGCACGTCGCCCTGCGGCGCCGCCTTCTGCCGCAGCACGAAATCGCTGCGCCACAACGTGCCCGGGTGCAGCTCGGCGAACTGCGAGTAGTCGCGCCCAGCGTGGTTCATGCGGTCCGTGCAAGGCGCGAGTTCCAGATAGTCGGGCAGCGTGAGCTGGTCGAGCTGCACGGTGTGTGTTCCCGGATCGAGGCCTTCGAAATGGAAGTGCCCGTTTTCGTCGGTCACGCCGTAGCGGCCGTCCTCGAGGTACACGCGCACGTTCGGCACGCCGTTGTCTTCACGACCGTCACGGTCGCAGGCGCCTTCGAATACCCGGCCGACGATGAATCCCTTCTGCGTGAACAATTCGTCGTTCATGCGCACCAGCACGCGCGCTTCGTTCGAGCGTACGTTGCCGGGCGCGAACGCCTGGGCGGTGTTGATCGCATCCCGGGCGCCGCGCATCGCAATGGTGAACTCGAGCACGTAGCGCAGTTCGATGGTCGCGCCGGGCTCGATGCGCGGCTGCGTGTAGGTGAAGGTGGCACCGTCGGCCGACAGCACCGGGTCCGCGATGGCCACGCCATCGAGCCGCAGCGAGCCCGGGCGATACCGCGCGCCGGACGGCAGATGATCGGCAACCTGCACGTTGACGAACGCGCCGCTCTCGCTGTTGTTCTTGAGCGAGAGCGTGTACTGCACGAAGTCGCCGGTGGTCGCGATCCGCTGGCCGGCGCTCTTGCGCAACACCAGCGACTCGCCATTCGGATCGAGCGGCAAGTCGACGGCGACAGCGGGCGCGGCGGTGGTGATGAACGGCTGGCCGAACGAGCCCGGCTGCAGGCGATACGGCGCGCCCGTCAGCGTCTGCAGGTCGGGAATCGTGCGCTGCGAAGGGAACGTATAACTACCCGGCGGGAGAACCTCGAGGCGATAACTTCCCGGCGCCACCAGCGGGAACCGGAACACGCCCGGCGGCAGACTGTACTGCGTGCCACCCTGATCGGTGACCGGCTGGCCGGTGACCATCTCGCCCGGATAGCGGCTCACGCCGTCGTCGCCGAACACCGCGGCGGCAAGACCTGTTGCGTTGTCGACCAGGCGCACGCGTGCACCGTCGATCGGTTGACCGGTCTGGGAATCGAATACGAGGCCGTAGGGATCCACCAGCGCGTCGGCCTGGGCCGCGTCGGTGCTGTCGGTCGGGTCGACATACGTCGCATCGATCTGCGCATTGCGCTCGACCTGCAACGCGCAATCGCTGGCGGCACTGTTCGCCGCGGTCGCGATGTAGCCGACGAACACGCCGGTGTTCGCGCCGGTCTCCGACAGGCGCAGGACCTCGGCGTCGCCGGTGGATTGCGCGCTCACGCGCACATCGACCGTTTCGATCGCGCCACCATCGCGATTGCGGTCGGCATCGACCACGCGCACGAAGATCGGATCGCCGGCATGCGCGATGCTGGTTTCCTGCATGGGAATGGGCTGCGACGGATCGAGGACCCCGTGGCCCTGCGGCGCCGGCGCATCCAGCGGAAAAAAGCCGTTGGCCGAACGGCATTGCGTCGGGCCCGCGGTATTGCTGCTCGAGCTGGCCGCTTCGTAGCGCGCGAGGCTGATGCTCGCGCGCGACGGCAGCGGTTGAACGGCCAGCGTGACTTCATTCGAATCGACGACGCGCGTCGCAGCCAACGCCTGCGCAGTGGACTGTGTCCCGCCCGCGCCGGGCGAAAAAGCCACGCTGCCGGTGTTTCGGATCAGCGTGCCGGGCGCCGTGACCTGCGCCACGGAAACCTGGCCCGCACTGAGACACGCGGCATATAACAGCGAAATTCGCAGCAACGATTTTGCGCGAGCCCTAAACGCGCCGAAGGCGGGGTAGCTAGTCGCTACCCCGCCCTCTGCGTGAGAGTACCCGTTTTTGCGGGCGTGGGACTTCGGTCGTCCCTTCGGGCTCCAGACCCGTTTACCCCGCTGCGTTGAAACTCATGTCGTCTGCTTGCCTTCGCGTGGCGATCTATCAGTTGATCGTCACGCGAAACTTCACGACGACCTGCGAACTTGCGGCCACCGTGGTGATCGCCGGCGCGCCCACCGTCAGGGTGATACCCGTGCGCACGCAGCCGTCGACGTTGCTGTCGACGCCACCCGCCTCGGCGATACAGAAGGTCGGCGCGCCCGCACCCACCTGGATGCTGACATCGCGCGAGCCCGTGTACTGGCCGGGAAACAGGTAGGTAGTCAGGGCCGGGACCGGATCGCTGACCGAGTTCAACGTCGCCGGCTGCGCGCCGGAGTTGACGACCGTGATGGTGTATTCCATGACCGCGCCCGGGATCGCCTTCGCGTTCGCCGAGACGAGGTTGAACGGATCGGAGATCACCACGCTGCTCTTCGATACCGCCAGTGCGGCCGAAGAAACCAGATAGGTGTCGTCCGCGGTCGCGACGCTGTTGCGCACCACGATCTGGATGCCCGCCGCGGTATCTGCACCCGGAGTCGCAACCCACGCCGGATTGCCCACAGCCGTATCACGCGCAGTCGCCGTCAAACGGGCCAATGCCGTGTTGGTGTTGGCTGCCGAGGACGGAACGTCACCGATCACGAAGACCGCGACCGAGGCGTTGCGCGCCAATGTCGGTATCGTCGAGGCGGTGTCGGTACCCGCTTCATAGGTGCCGTTGCCGTTCGCGTCGACTCGCAGGATATAACCCGGCGTGCCCGTGGCGGGCGGCTGGTTCATATCGAAGTTGTCGCCCGTGCTCGGGTTGACCGCCGCGAGCGTGAACGCCGAGGCAATGTTGCTGGTGTTGGTCAGCGTGAACACCGTAACCGCATCCAGCTGGCCGGGCGTCACGTTGACCGTGGTGCCGCCAGTGAGGTTGAGGTTGATCACCGTATCGACGAGAAACGTGGCGCTCGCGTTGATAGGTGTCTGGGCGATCGAGTTGACCGTGTAATTGACCGTCGCGGTGTTGACGACCGATGTGCCCGAGGCGGTGTTCTGTGCGAACGCCGTGCCGGACCAACCGATTGCCCCCAACGCAACGGCGGCGAGACCGAATCGCCGCATTTGCTTGTGGAACAGAATCATGGGTACTCCTCTCTACTCTCCAAGAAAAAACTAGTTCAGCAGCGCGCGAAAACTCGCGGCGGCCTGCGCACCGGGGGCGAGCGAACTCTTGAACGCCCAGCGGAAAAATTTGTATTCGTCGGGGCGCGCCTTGCGGCTCACACCGTTCTCGAGCACCGCCAGCTGATCGGCGTTGCCGAAAGTCTTGCCGTCCAGCGAATAGGCGACGTCGGCGCCGGTCGCCATCGCGGAGCTCGCGACGTAGCTCATGTGCTCCGGAATGACATTGCTGATCTCGATCTTGTCGACCGGCTGCTTGCAGACGTTGCTGGCGGTGGTCGTGTAGATGACCAGCGTGCCGGGCGTGGCCGTCGCGAGCGGCAGGAGCTTCGTGGATCTGACGCCCTTGGCGTCCACCACTTCCTTCTCGACCTCGGCGACCGACTTCACCTCGACGCAGTTCTGCGTCTGCGCGAAAGCCTGCAGGCTCACGCTGCAAGCCAACAATGCGGCGAGGCCGGCGAATTTCTGAATCCCGTTGCTCATATGTGTCTCCTTCACTGCGGACTTCCCGCTTTTCAGTTGATGGTCACGGCGAACGTGATCGTCTGCGATCCGCTTGCCTGGGTAAGGTTGCCGAGCGCCACGCGTACGCGGGCGGCCGGGGTCGCGAGGTAGTCGCCCGCGTCGGCGTCCGCGTTGTCGGTGATCGCGGCTGCATTGAGGCGCAACGTGCCGGGCACGTACGTCGTGTTCGCCGGAATGTTGTCGCTGAAGATCGGATTGAGCGCGGTGCCCGTGCCGGTAGCGCTGACCACGATCGAGTAGTTGATGCGGGCGCCGGGAACCGGGCGCGCGCCGCCGAACGGGTCGACCACGACCTGGGACTTCACGGCATTCACGGCGACACCCGCGACGAGATACTGGCCGGTGGCATCGCCGTCGGCGCCGGTGGTTCCAACCACGGCATCCGTGCCGCCAACGCCCTGGCCCGCGAAGGTGGTGCCTGGCGTGCCGGTACCGGTGCGCGCATCCGCCGCCAGGCGCGAGAAGCCCCGGTTGCCATCAACCACCGTGGCGGGGATGTCATTGACGACCATGACGGTGACGAACGCGTCGGCATTCAGCACCGGATCGTTCGTGCCGACGACGTAGGCCGTGTCGCCGGGCGAGAGATCGCCGCTCGCGTCCGTGTCGAAGTAGATAGAAGGTGTGGCGGCCGCCGGGTCGAACTCGTCACCCGTCAGCACGCTGTTCATCACCAGGCGGAAGGTCTCGGGGCCGTTGCCGGTGTTCGTCACGCGGTAGACGATTTCCTGCTGCGTGTCGCCGGCGCTCACCGAGACGGTTGGCGTCTGCAGAGTCACAACGACGTCCAGGATCTCGGCCACCGTGACGCTCACGGTGTTGGAGTTCGTGGTGCTCGTGACCGTGCCGACGCTGAAGGCGACCTGCGCGGTGTTGTCGATCACGGTGCCGGCCGGAACGCCCGTCGCCTCGGCAGGGTTGGAGCCGAGGGCCAACGCGGCTGCGAGAGCGCCGACAGCGGTGATCAAACGTAGTGACTGCAAGACGATTACTCCTCGAATGTCCTAATCCGTTGGCTACCCTTCCCGCGACCGATTGTGGGAACAGCCGTCAAACCGATGACGACTACGGGTTTGGATGATTCGTTGGAGGGCATAATAGGAATCGAGGGCCCTTGGCCACGTGACTGCGGTCACGCCGACCCCGTCGCCACTGGGATACGGATCACATATAACGAGTGCAGCCCGCCCCGAGATCGCCCATGGCAGCCAAAAGACCCCGCCAAGCCCGTGAAAATGTGACGGAAATCCGTTCTGCCTCCGGGGAGGCTGCGAACGAAAATTCCCCTCAAGATGGCTTCGCGCCGGCCGATAAAGAGGCGCAACCCGAGCTCGAACACGAAGCCGCGACAGATGCCGCCGAACAGATCCTCGGCGCAAATCCTTTGTTAGGTCTGGACCGCGAAGAGTTGTTAGTCGCCGGCAGGCGGCTGCTGCGGCTCATGACCGTCAATCCGCAGGTGCTGATCGAGGAAAACCTCGCCTTCGGCCGCGAGTGTTTCGCCATCGCCATGGGCCGATCGCAGATTGCCGCCGATCCGCGCGACCGCCGTTTCAGCCACGTCGTCTGGCAGAAGAGTGGTTACTACAAACGCCTCATGCAGGGCTTCGTCGCCTGGCGCGACATGTTGAATCGCGTGCTCGATCGCGCCGACACCAGCACCGAAGACCGCGAGCGTGCGCGCTTCGTCCTGCAGCTGTTCACCGAGACGTTCGCGCCGACGAATTCGCTGTTCGGCAATCCGGGTGCGCTGCAAAGGATCACCGAGACGCGCGGCAAGAGCCTGTTGTACGGCCTCACGAATTTCATCGACGATCTCACGAACAATTTCGGCATGCCGCGCCAGGTCGACGAGCGCAAATTCCAGGTGGGCAAGAACCTGGCGACGACTCCGGGCGCGGTGGTCTATCGCGGCGAGGCGTTCGAGCTCATTCAGTACACGCCGCAGACCGACCTCGTGCACCGGCGGCCGCTGATCATCGTGCCGCCGCAGATCAACAAGTTCTACGCCACCGATCTTTCGGCCGGGCGCAGCTTCGCCGAGTACGCGGTCCAGCACGGCATACAGACCTTCTGCATCAGCTGGCGCAATCCGACCGCCGCGCAACGCGACTGGAACATGGAGACCTACCTGTCTGCGTGCAAACAGGCGATCACCGTCGCGCGCGAAATCACCGGTGCCGACCGGGTCAACATGATGGCCGCGTGCGCGGGCGGATTCACGCTCGCGACTTTGTTGGGGCACCTCAAGGCAAAGGGCGAAGACACAGTCGAGAGCGCCACGCTGCTAGTTACCGTGCTCGACACCGAGGCCCCCACGTTGCTGGGCCAGTTCGCCTCGCGCTCCGGCGTCGCGGCCACCATCGAAAAGTCCCGCCGCAAGGGCGTGCTCGAAGGCAGCGAGATGGCGCGCGTATTCGCCTGGCTGCGGCCGAACGATCTCGTGTGGCTGTTCGTGGCAAACAACTGGGTGATGGGCAATCGCCCGCCCGCCTTCGACATCCTCTACTGGAATTCCGACACCACGCGACTGCCGGCGGAATTTCACGCCGACCTGCTGCGCATGTTCATGGAGAATCCGCTCAAGGTACCGGGGAAGATCGAAGCGCTCGGCACTCCCATCGACATGTCGAAGGTGGACGTACCGGCCTACGTGGTCGCGGGCATCACCGATCACATCACGCCGTGGCAGGCGTGTTACCAATCGAAGAATATCCTGCGTGGCAAAATCGACTTCGTCCTTTCCTCGAGCGGACACATTCAAAGCATCGTGAATCCGCCCACCAATCCAAAAGCCAAATATTTTCTCAATGCGTCGATGGCAGACGATGCCGAGACGTGGCTCGCGAGCGCCAGCGAACACCCCGGCAGCTGGTGGACTCACTGGAGCGAGTGGTATCGACAGCACGGCGCGGGCGAAGTGCCGGCGCCGAAGGTCGTCGGCAGCACGACCCATCCTGCGGGGGATCCGGCGCCGGGCCGTTACGTCCATCAGCGATGAGCAAACCCCATGTCGAATTCATCGAGGTCGATGGCGTCAACCTGCGCGTAGCGACCCAGAAGGGCCGCATCGGCCTGCCGCTGCTGATCTTCAACGGCATCGGCGCAAATCTCGAGCTGTGTTTCCCGTTCATGGAAGCATTGCCGGACAAGGAAATCGTGATTTTCGACGTGCCCGGTGTGGGCCGGTCCGAGATGAGCTGGCGGCCTCGCCGGTTCTCCGGCCTCGCTCGCCTGGCTAACAAGCTGCTCGATCGCCTCGGCTACCAGCAGGTCGACGTGATCGGCGTGTCGTGGGGCGGCGCGTTAGCCCAGCAGTTCGCGCGGCAGTACCCGCAGCGCTGCCGCCGCCTCGTGCTCGCGGCCACTTCGCCGGGGGCGATCATGGTTCCGGGGCGACCTTCCGCGTTGTCGAAGATGATGACGCCGCGCCGATATCTGTCGCCGACCTACATGCAGCAGGCGGCCGGCGACATCTACGGCGGTGAAGCGCGTCGCGATCCGAAGATCATGTCGGCGCATACCGCGCGGATCATCGCGCCGCAGTTCATGGGATACATCTATCAGCTCATCGCCGGCATGGGATGGACGAGCATCCACTGGCTCCACAAGATCCGGCAGCCCACGCTGGTGATGGCCGGGTCGGAAGATCCGCTGGTGCCACCCGTGAATGCGCGGATCATTTCCATGCTGATTCCCAACAACCGGCTACACATCGTGCCGGGCGGGGGTCACCTCTTCATGCTCCACTCAATAGATAAAGTGGCGCCAGTGGTCCGCGAATTCCTCGATTCGGGAACGCCTCTCAAGGTCTGAAGGACCGGCTTGACTTCATGGAGCCTCTTCGTATGATGCGTCGCAACATTGCTGCGACGCAGCACAGGAGACCCCATGAATTTTCAGGAAAAAGTGTTGGAAGCGACCGCCGAACTGCGCAGCCGTGCCGCCAAGCGCGTGGAAGGGCTGAAAGGCTCGCTGGCCACGCTGAGCGTGGCGAGCCGCGAATTCAACAAGGTTGCCCGCCGCCATGTCGCGCGCTTCGTCAAAGAGAACTCGACGATCGCCGTTGCCGCCGGCAAAGACGTCTCCGCCCTGGCGCGTACGACCTTCGCCACGCTCGCCAAGCGCCCCGCCGCCAAGACGACCCGCAAGCCGCCAGCGCGCAAGCGTTCGAGCGCCAAAGCCGCCTGACCGACCCCCCGTCGCGGGCTGCACAAGTCCGTGACAACCAGCGCGCCCCGTCCGCGGGGCGCGCTGTTCTCGCTGGGCATCCCGATTTTTGTTTTCGGTTTTTCCGGCTTATTCACAGTCCTGTTACCGCTATCATTTTTTCGATAGCCGGCGCTTTGTTCGCCGCTATACTCCGTTGTCTCGCCAGGACACAGGCAGACAAGTCGAGGACTCGTGATGGCCACTGCGCCGCAATCGTTCGCCGCCCTCCCGCAGATTTCCCCCGCAGTCGCCGATTGGGTCGAATCCGTTCGACAGCTAACCACCCCGGACAAAATCCAGTGGTGTGATGGCTCCGCCGCCGAATTGGCGCGCCTCAAGCAGACTCTCGAGAAATCCGGCGAGCTCAAGCAGCTCAACCAGAAGACCTTCCCCGGCTGCCACATCGCGTATTCGCACCCCTCGGACGTGGCGCGCGTCGAACACCTGACCTTCATCTGCACGACGAACCGCGAAGACGCCGGGCCTAACAACAACTGGATGGCCCCGGACGCGGCGCGCGCCAAGATGCGCGACCTGTTCAAGGGCTGCATGAAAGGCCGCACTCTCTACGTGGTGCCGTACTGCATGGGGCCGATCGATTCGCCCTATTCGCGCTGCGGCGTCGAAATCACCGACAGCGCCTACGTCGTCATCAACATGGCGATCATGACGCGTATGGGCCGCACGGCGCTCGAGCGGATCGCGCGCGACGGCACGTTCGTGAAGGGCCTGCATTCGATCGGCGAGCTCGATCCGAACCGCCGCTTCATCATGCATTTTCCCGAAGACCTCTCGATCGAGAGTTTCGGCTCCGGATACGGCGGCAACGCGCTGTTGGGCAAGAAGTGCCATGCGCTGCGCATTGCGAGCTGGCAGGCACGCGACGAGGGTTGGCTGGCAGAGCACATGCTCATCGTCGGACTCGAAAACCCGCAAGGCGAGACTCACTACATCGCGGCGGCGTTCCCCTCCGCGTGTGGCAAAACCAACCTCGCCATGCTCATTCCGCCGGATTCGATGCCGGGCTGGAAGGTCTGGACGGTGGGCGACGACATCGCCTGGCTGCATCCCGGGCCGGACGGCCGGTTGTATGCGATCAACCCGGAGGCCGGCTATTTCGGGGTCGTGCCCGGCACGAATCGCGCGACCAATCGCAATGCGTTCGACATGATCCACCGCGACACGTTGTTCACCAACGTCGCGCTCACCGCGGACAACGAGCCGTGGTGGGAAGGGCGCAAACTCAATACCCCCGTGCTCGACTGGCAGGGCAAGCGGTTCGACCCGGCGAGCGGCGGGGTGTCCGCGCACCCGAATTCGCGGTTCACGGTCTCGGCCACCAACAACCCTATCTACTCTTCGCATAGCGAAGATGCGATGGGCGTGCCGATCTCGGCCATCGTGTTCGGCGGCCGGCGCCGCGAAGTGGCGCCGCTCGTATACGAAGCCCGCGACTGGCAACACGGCGTGGTGGTCGGCGCATCCGTGGCGTCCGAGACCACGGCGGCCGCGACCGGCGCGGTGGGCATCGTGCGACGCGATCCGATGGCGATGAAGCCGTTCGCCGGCTACAACTTCGGCGATTACTGGGCGCATTGGCTCGAGACGGGCAAACGCCTCAAGAATCCGCCGAAGCTGTTCCACGTCAACTGGTTCCGCCGCGACGCCAGCGGCAAGTTCCTGTGGCCGGGATTTGGCGACAACCTGCGCGTCATGGAATGGGTGCTCAAGCGCTGCGCCGGACAGGTGGGCGCGGACGAGTCCGCGATTGGTTATCTACCGAAGACGGCCGACCTCAACCTCAAGGGCGTCGACATCAACGAAGCGACAATGCAGGAATTGCTCGCAGTGACCCCGGACGCCTGGCGGAAGGAAGTCGCTGAAATGCGCGAGTATCTGAAGGAATTCGGCGCGCGCGCTCCGGCGGAGATGTCCGCGGAGCTCGACGGGATCGAGAAGCGCCTGGGCTAGAGTTGGTGTCAGGTGGGACTTGCGGGAACTGGCGGCGGCCGCCAGTTCCCGCAAGTCCCACCTGACACCAACCCCTACGCTTCTTCGCAGTAGAAGCGGATCGTCAACGGCGAATCGCGCTCGGGGACCCGGCCGAGACCGATCAATCCTTCGCCCTTGATCTGCACGCTGTCGCGACGTACGAACAATTCTTCGCCGCCTTCTGCCTGCACGAAAGTCCCGTTGGTGCTCTGATCGATGAGCACGAACTTGTTGCGGTTGATCTCGATACGCGCGTGCAGCCGCGAGATGAGATTGCCGCGGATCACGAGATCGTTGTCGTCGGCCCTGCCGATCGCGACGTTCGGCCGCTGCTCGGTCAGCATCACCTCACCACCGTCGAACGTGAGCCGCAGGCGCATGGCGCGGCGGCCCTCCGCGGCGGTGATCGACACGGACGGCAACATGCTGGTGATGTCGTCGGTCTGCCACAACACTTCGAACAAAGTGACTTCGGCACCCTGCCCCTTGAGCGTCGCGACGTCTATCTGCCGCACCGCCGACTGCCAGTCCGGCGACAGCAACGCGACCATCGCTTCGGTCGTGATGATCTGGCCGGCTTTTGCCTGGCTCGTCATGCGATTCGCGGTGTGCACCGTCGAACCGAACACGTCCCGATTCTCGACCACCACCGGCCCCGCGTGGCAGCCGATACGGATCGCGACGTGGTGCCCTTCGGCCGTCAGGTCGGGATTGCCGGTAATGGACTTCTGCATCTTCGCCGCGGCATTCAACGCGTCGTTGGCCACGGCGAATGTGGACATCACTTCATCGCCCATCGTCTTGATGACCGTGCCGTGATGCTCTTCGGTCGCCTGCCGCATGATGTCGATGCAGGTCGCCACCACTTCGCGTGCGCGCTGGTCCCCGAGCTCCTCGTAGAGCCGCGTCGAGCCGACGACGTCGGCAAACACGATGGCGAGTTCGATGTCTTTGGCCATAGGGATCAAATGGATGAACGCGGGCGATTATACGCATATGACATAGAATGGCAGCCCATTCCCTGCAGGGTCCTCATGGGCAAAGGCCACATGACCAAACACAAATCCCGGATTTTGATCGCCTCGCTTCTCGTGTTCGCCGGCTTCGCGAGCGCGGCTGACAAGCCTCAGGCCTTCTCGCGCGCCGACCTCGCGAGCGCCAATTCCCTGCGAGAAAAAGCCCTCGCGGACACCACGGCCTATGAACTCGTCGAGTCATTGACCACCGAGGTTGGCCCCCGGCCTGCGGGTTCGCCGGGCGACAAGGCCGCGGTTGCCTGGGGCCTGCGCGAAATGCAGCGCCTGGGTTTCTCAAATGTGCATGCCGTCCCCGCAGCCGTACCTCATTGGGTGCGTGGCGAGGCGGAATTCTCGGTGCTCGCGCCCTGGCCGCAGGTCATGCCCGTACTGGCGCTCGGCGGCAGCGTCGGTACAGGTTCCGAAGGCATCGCAGCCGACGCGGTGATGGTGAAAGATCTCGCGGCCCTGGCCGCGCTGCCGGCCGGCGCCGTGAAAGGCAAGATCGTCTTCTTCAGCAATCGCATGGAGCGGACGCGCGATGGCGCAGGCTACGGCAAGGCCGTTGCCGTGCGTGCGCTCGGCCCCTCGGCGGCGGGTGCGCTCGGCGCCATCGGCGTCGTGATCCGCTCGATCAGCACCAGCAACAATCGCCTGCCGCATACCGGCGCCCTTCGATATGCCGCGGACCAGCCGCGTATCCCCGCGGTCGCGCTGTCGAACCCGGACGCGGACGCACTGGAGCGGCAATTTGCGAGCGGCAAATCCGTGCGCCTAGCTTTGAAGAGCAGCTCCCGAGATCTGCCGCTGGAGCAGTCCGCCAATGTCGTGGGCGAAATACCGGGCAGCGACCTCGCCCAGGAAATCGTGATCCTGGGGGCGCACCTGGACTCCTGGGATCCTGGAGTCGGTGCGATCGACGACGGCGCGGGCGTCGGCATCGTCATGGGCGCGGCCAATGCCATCAAACAGCTGGGGCTCAAGCCGCGCCGCACGATCCGCGTGCTGCTGTTCGCCAACGAGGAATTCGGCACCTCCGGTTCGAAGGCCTATCTAGAATCGCTCGGTGCGGATGCCGCGAACCACGTGTTGGGGCTCGAGTCGGATTTCGGCGTTGGCCCGGTCTGGCGGCTAGCTAGTCGCGTGGATCCGGCGGACCTGCCCGCGGTGGATCAGATCTTCCGCGCGCTCGCGCCCTTGAAACTGGTGCGCGGCAACAACGAAGGCGCCGGTGGCGCCGATCTCGAAGGCCTCGCCAGGCTCGGCATGCCGATCCTCGAGCCAACGCTCGATGGCACCCTGTATTTCGACATCCATCACAGCGCCAATGACACGATGTTGCAGGTGGACCCGGCGGCGCTGCGACAGAGCGTCGCGGCCTACGCCGTCGCCACCTGGCTGGGCGCGCAGTATTCAGGCACCTGGCAACGCGTGACCACGCCTAAGCCGCCGCGTCGCTGATCCGCTCGCTGGCTTCACCGGCCGCCAACAGCAGTTCGGCAGGCGCGTCCGGGGCGCGCGCTCCTTCGGAAAGCCGGCGGCGGAATTCCTTGGCGCCGGGCTGGCCGGCGTACAGGCCCAACATGTGCCGCGCGATCCAGCTCAGGCGTTCGCCACGCGCCAATTCGCGCCGCGCGTATGACGTCATCCGCTCCAGCATCTGCAGCCGCGTGGGTGCGGCTGCGCCACTCGACAGCTCCGAAAGCAGCATCGGGCGATGATAGGCCTCGCGGCCCAGCATCGCGCCGTCCGCCCACTCGAGCTCGCTAACTACCTGCTCCGCCGTTCGCATGCCGCCGTTGAGCACGACGGGCACGGGCGCGATCCGCTCTTTGAGTTCACGCACCACGTCGTAACGCAGCGGCGGAATCTCGCGGTTGTCTCGCGGCGACCACGCGCCGAGCACCGCCTTGCGCGCATGCACGATGACCGCATCGCAGCCGGCAGCGACGATACCGTCCACGAATTCATCGAGCGCAGCCGCTTCGGGCTCGCCAAACCTCGCGGCCGCGGCGCGCGCCGACTCGCGCCGGGATTCGCCGTGTTGTGGCAACTCTGCCGCGTCGACAACGCCGATACGCAGCTTGACCGTGACCGGGATCGCAACCGCCTCGCGCATCGATTGCACGCACTCGGCCACGAGTTGCGGCCGCAACATCAGGCAGGCGCCGAATGCGCCCGAATGCACGCGATCGCTGGGGCAGCCGCAGTTGAGGTTGATTTCGTCGTAACCCATCGCGGCGCCGATGCGCGCGGCCTCCGCAAGATCCCTGGGATCGCTGCCGCCGAGCTGCAGCGCGACGGGATGTTCTTCGGCCTCGAACCGCAGCAGCTTTTCACGGTCACCGCGCAGCACCGCGCCAGTGGTGATCATCTCTGTATATAGAAGAGTGTCGGCGGAGAAGCCGCGCAGGAAAAACCGGCAGTGGCGGTCGGTCCAATCCATCATGGGTGCGACCGAGATTCTGCGGTCGAGGGATTTGCTCGTTTTCTCGACGGAAATGCCTTGTTTTGTAGCGTTTTCCACTTGCGGTGTTTCTGCGGGATTCTTGCGGATTTCGGGGAGTTTACTGGTTGCTGAGGGGACATAAAGGAGACAAGAATGGTTTCCAGACCTCTTGTCCCCTCAAAAAACCACCATGCCCACGATCAAAGCACGGAAGCAGGCGAACGGTTCGACGCGCTACACGGCGGTTGTTCGCCTCCGGCGCGGCACAACGGTGCTGCATCAGGAGAGCCGAACCTTCACCCATCGCACGGCGGCGCTGAGCTGGGCTAGGCACCGCGAAGTCGCGCTCGAAGATCCCGCGGAACTGGCCCGCAAGCAGCTCAGCACGCCGACGCTCGCGGAATTGATCCGTTGGTACATCGAGACGTTTGAGACGATCTCGCGTTGGCAACGGAGCAAGCAGACTCATCTGGAATTCCTGGAGCGCCACTCGCTCGCCAAGACCATTGCACACACCCTCACGGCTGCCGACCTCATTCGGCACGTCCAATCGCGTCGTGCAGAGGGCGCCGGCCCGGCGACCGTGATTAACGACCTGATCTGGATCGGCGTCGTTTTGCGAGCCGCCAAGAGCGTCAAAGAGCTTCCCGTGTGTCCGGAGGTTGTGCAGCAGGCTCGGAGCGCCTGCCGCGAGTTGCGTCTGGTCGGCAAGCCGAAGAAACGCACGCGGCGGCCGACCGCCGATGAACTCACACTGCTTCGCGAACATTTCAAGAGCCGAGATCGGCGGGCCGAGATTCCCATGCTGGCCGTCATGGAATTCGCCATCGCCTCTGCGCGGCGGGAGTCGGAAATCTGCCGACTCGAATGGCGCGACAATGATGAGGCCAATCGAACAGCCTTGGTCAGGGACGCGAAGCATCCCACTGGCAAGGATGGGAATCACCGGCGGTTCAAGTACACGCCTGAGGCTTGGGCACTCGCCGCCGCGCAACCTGAGACGAGCGAGCGCATTTTTCCTTATGACGCCAAGAGCGTCAGCGCCGCATTCACGCGAGCCTGCCACCTGCTGGGAATTCAGGATCTGCGTTTCCATGATTTGCGGCACGAGGCAACCAGCCGTCTGTTCGAACGCGGGTATCAGATCCATGAGGTCGCGCAGTTCACGCTGCATGAGTCCTGGAATGAGCTCAAGCGCTACACGAACCTGAAACCTGAGAATCTGCGGGATATCGCCCCGGCGACTGCAAGCAAGCCGCGCGCTAAGCAGCGCAAGTCATCTCGCGCGGCTAACCCGCCTTCTGACGCCGGACATCAATCAGCTCAGCGAGATCTGTGGCACTGACGAGCCAGGGCGATTTCTGCCCGCCCAGGCGAAATGCGCGGCAAGGCAGCTGCTTCGCGGGCGCCCGACGTCGGGCTTCAGCGCAGCTGAGCCCAAAGTATTTCGGCGCTACGCGCTCAAGCGGAATGTTCGCCTCACCGAATTCGGCTAACAACCCGAAGTATGTGCTGTTCACGACGGTGACCTGCGGAGTTCCAGCTATGCACCCCACTCTGCACGCGCATTCGAAAGACTTGAAGGTGAGGTTTCGCGCCTTTTTCGCCGCAAACTCGGCCAGATTCCTAACTGTCTAGCCAACGCTGGCAGGTATCCTTCCAATCCCGCTCCGATGAGTTAGCAAATTCAAACTATTCAAGACTCCCCCTCAACCGATTTGCGCTCACAAACCACTAGCGGAGAGAATAGCGCGGCATCGCATCCGGCGATTGCCGCAGAATCAAATACTGATCTCGGGGAAAAGCATGGACACCGGGCAAAAAACAGAATCCCTCGCGCAGCTGGTGGAGGACATAGACAAGCAAAGCGTGGTTCTGCCCGAGTTTCAGCGAGACTTCGTCTGGGAGATCGAAAAGACATTTGATCTCTTTGACTCCTTCATCAAAGACATCTTTGTTGGGTCACTGATTTACGGAATCCCAAGCTTCGAGATCACCGTTCGAGAACTCGACAGCCGACCGCGCGCAGGAAAGGGGAGCCGGACCAAACTCAAGTTGACGAGCTTCACACGCTCGCAGATTGAAAAACTGGTCAAAACAACCGGCTTCCGCTTGCTTCTCGATGGGCAGCAGCGTGCGACCTCCATTTATCGCTCGCTTAAGGGAATAGATCCCATATTCATCATTCTCTTCCCCGACGAAGAACTTCCCGAAGCTGTTCGTACAATTCCGACAGGCAAACGAACGCTCGAGCAAGTCACGAAGGCTGTTACGGGCGCCCCAATGGCTGAGCACGTCTGCATAAAGCTATCTGATGTCTACGCGACGTTGCGCGGCGAAATGCCGCGCGAGCGAGATAAGGTCAAGCCATTCCGGGATTCCACTTCACTCAAATTTGAATCTGACGACAAGGCGCAAGAGTCGGATTCCTTCAACGCGTACCTAACGCAAATGAAGAATCTCGAGAACATGTTTAGGCAAGAAAAACTGATTGCCTACTACCTACTAGATACTGATGAGGAGAAGTTTGCGCTTTTCTTCGAGCGGTCCAACAGTAAAGGAATTCAACTCAATTTCATCGACATCCTGGCGGCAAAGCTCTACGTTGGTTTCAATCTCCGCAACAAGGTCGAGGAGTTTGAAGACGAAGCTCCGCAACTTTCGTTGAATCGCGAGGCAGTTGTGCGCGCAATTAGCTTCATAGTCAGCGGCGGGAAAGACACCGGACGGGGATTCATCCTGGGAAATCTAACCCACGTCCACTTTACAGAGCATTGGCCAATCATTACCACGGCCTATAAGAAGGCCTACGACTATCTATTCCAGAATAGGCTCCTTATTCACAAGGATTGGGTACCGTACGAGAACATGCTCATCCCTCTGATGATTTTCTTGCGGCAACTGCCCGGAAATGACTTTGCGGAAATGAACGCATTGCAACGGCGTATCGTACAAACTTGGTATTGGTTTGCCGCTTTCGCTCGTCGCTACTCAAGCGCGGCGCAAACTCTAGTACTGGAAGACGCTCAGAACCTCGAGCGCGTTGGTCGGGGAGACTTCTCCGAAGTAAGCCCTTGGTTGGGGAAAATGCACCCACTCATTGTTACACCTGACGACCTTTACGGAGTGAGCAAGCAATATGATGCCGCATACAAAGGCATCCACAATCTGGTTCATTTCATTTCCGGTGGTCTGATCAACTGGCAAGGTGGCGATCGCCTGTCCCCTGAAAGCTCGCTCGAGGATCACCATATCTTTCCCCGCGACTACCTATTGAAGGTCCTCGAAAAGAAGGATGCGGACTCTGTTCGAATGACTGACTGCGTTGTGAATCGAACATTGATTCCTAAGCTACAGAACATTCGAATCAGCAATAAGCCGCCATCGAAATATCTGGCGGAACTTCAAGTAAAGAATCCCAAGCTGGCGACAGCGCTTGAGGCGCATTTCATTCCAAAAGACCTAATAGGCGGAACGTATGACGACATCTACGAGATCTTTCTCGAAGATCGTGCGAAGAAGATTTCAGACTTGATAGTTGGCGTCACGCGAACGGAACGAGAGTTGCTAGCGCGGGATCTAGGAACCTGAGCGGACTTGTCGCTGCGCTACAACGACAGAAATTTAATCTCAACTCCGTACGTCTGTTCAGCGCCGCGCAGAATTGTCGTCTCATGGACAGCAAGTAGATTGGCGGTTCCGGCTGCCCCTTTCGCAAACAGCGAAAGCAGTGCAGTGCACTCCTGTTTGTCTAGACCGCAAAGATCACTAAAGAAGTGATTGAAGAACAAGATCGTTTCTTTGACGGCAACGCGCGAATGCTCCCCTGTCCACGTTGCGAAGTCGAAGGGAATTCCGAGATGCGTTGCCTTCTTTTGCTGCTCAGCATCCTTTTCATATCTCTTGCTGCCTTTGTCGTCGATCGAGATCCGCACCGCAATCTTCGCGAGCTTCGGATGAACATACCGATTCCGAAATCCGAACAGTTCTGCGACTACCTGAAAGGGCGCACTTCCCCGATCGATATTCTTCGCAAAGCGCGACGCATACAGCGCATCGTACTTGTCGATTGTCGATAGCTTATCTAACTGTTTTACCACAATGGCCGGATACTCCATTCGTGCCATGCAACTGTTTGCAGCTGCCTCGACAGCAAGAACAGCGCTAGTAATTGCAGCGCGAGCAAAGCGGTTTACGGTTGGAAAATCTACGGGAGCTGCAGCTTGTGCTTGCTGGTCAAAACTGACGGCATCGGCGAGCAACGCGGCAAACCAGTTGACAGTCCAAGTCTCGGTCCATGGATCTTCCACAGTCATGACTTCAATTCGGTAACGCGCGGATTCGCGTCCCGAATCATTTTCACAATTTCATCAATCCTTATCTGCAGATCGTGCCTATCGGGAACTGCCGGCCCTCCCCCAACAATTGCACGCGCTATCGCCACCTTGTCCGGCTTCTCGATCCCGTCGAACGGGTGCGACCATTTGTTGCCGTCCCAGCTGTGTTTTGCCTTGCCGTGGACTGTTCGAGTCGCCGCATTCAACACTTCCGGTGGAATGTAGCTTTCAATCATGCGGCAATCCGTCACCCATGCGATCCCGCTCCCCTTCGACAGTTCTTCAACTACCCTTTGTTTCGTCGCATTTATTGCGCTCGAGGCTCTTTCCTTGTCGCTGTCGATTACCACCGCCAGGTGGCGATTAAGTTTTCGCAAGTCGATGAATTCGTTCGCGTCAGACTCATCCGCAGTTAGGTGACTGAGTAGTCGACCGCCGTAGAACATGATCGAGAAATGCAGGCCTTCGACAAGATCTGGATCCATTTGCTTAATCCAATGAGCCAGGTAAAGGCGATCCGATGGCCCTTCGACCCAGATCACCGCATTCGCCTGCAATAGATCTGACGCGTGATAACCGAGGGTCGAGCAAACATCTAAGTGATCGTCGGCTGTCTTAACGAGTTGGGCGCGAGTCCACCCATCCGGGTTGCTCACTTTGAAGATCGTTGCGTTCGGCGTATCCAGTAAATGTGCGGAGTGGGTCGAGATCAGATACTGGTTCGTCGTGTGGTCGGATAGGTAGCGGATGAGATGCTTCTGCAAAGTCGGATGCAGGTTCATCTCCGGCTCTTCGAGACAGATCAGTATTTCGTCATTGAGCGTCGCGTTTGCGGCGATCATCACTACTTGGTGGATGCCCGTCCCAAGGTTCGTCAAAGGCAAGAGCCGCCCGCCTATTCGAACGTGAATGGTGGTGGGTTCATGCGGAATCTCAATTTCCGCATCTGGTCTCTGCAGAACCGCGCGGAGAAAGTTGACGATCCTGCGAAACTTCTCTTGATCAGCAGCTCGCTCAAAAACCGGATGAGCCAGTTTCTGGAGTTCGCGAATCAATCCTTTGCCGTTCGGATCAGGCGCGGCCTGCACATCTGCTGTCATTTGCCGATACGCTGGAACGCTCCTTACCGTAACTGCAGGAATCACCTTCACCACGAGTTTCTGCAGTGACTCGGGAACAACGTGCTTTAGTTCTGTGCCTGCTGTGCCCGTCAAAGCCTTGTGCAAGATCTTCCATGACTCGATGTCCATGCCATAGTCAGTGTTTCCGACGGCATCTGTCGTCCTGCAAAGTCTGCGTAGTAGCTCATCCGGAAATCCCAAGCCGCGTTTATCGTTGTTGGCAGTCACCACCGGAATCCAAGCAAATCTTCTGGCCGGTCTTAGCGGAGTTGCGTTGAGCAGAGAGGTAAGAATTTGTTTGAGCCGATGAATCTCGTGCGACGGTCGACCGCTTCCAATACCCTCGGCAAGTAAAGAGATTGAAGCTTCGTCATTTGGAACCGGCAGGGCTAACTGTAAAGGCGCTCCACCGTCGCCAATCGGCACGTCAAGCTTTGCCACAGAATGATTTTGATATTGGTGCAGCTTCTCGCACGCGCTGACCAGCTGTTCGGCGACGAAAGTCAGTACGTTTGATTTGCCGCTGTTGTTTGGACCCGCAAGCAAATTGATCTTGCTTAGTGGGCCGATTACCTGAAGCTCCGGACCGAACGAGCGGTAGCCCGCGAGGCCAAATCCCAACAACGGCATCTTTTCCTTGTTGCTCACCATCCCTCCCCAAACACGGCGGCCGCGTGCAGCGGTCCCATTGTCACGTTGGATTGCAAAGCGGATGACAGCAGTCTGCCATCTTTCACGATTCGGTACATAGACAGCGCGGATATTGGCTGCGCGGATTGTTGCTCCTCGGCCATCGAAGAGCGGCAACTGGTTCATTCGCAGCTCACCGCTCGACAGTTAGTTGCATCTGCCGACGAGCATCCCGTGCGCGTTCCTGCACAGCCTGCGCCAGCCACTCGTGCTCCGTCTGCGGCGTCGGCATGCCCCTAATAAAGCGCTCGACTTCGTTCGCAAGCCCTTCCCTGCCGTCAGCGCGGAGCGCTTCTCGAACGCCAAGCCAGCCCCGAACCACGCTTCGGCGGGTGTCCAGAATCTGGGTCTTGCCTAACTCGCCCTGAACGCCTGAACGCAACGCGGCGACGACCGACTCGACGCGCCCCCGCATGTGAGTAGATCGGCCGTCGCGGATCGCCCGGTAGATGCCGTCGTGCTTCTGGGGTTTGGTGACGCCCCGAATTGCTCGCTCCGTCGCGTTCGCCGCGATGCCTTGCGCCCGGAGGTGGCTCGCGAACTGGCGCCGCCACTCCCGCAAGTTCTCCTTGCGAATGTTCATCCGCCTCCCCTGCTCACTCATCGCCTTCACGACCAGGTGGACGTGCGGATGGGGCTGGTCGGTGTGCAGCACCAGGGCGTACCGGTGCTTTAGTGCGAATTGTTCCCGGGCAAACGCGCGGCTCGCTTCGAGCACGCCTGCCGCCGGCGTACCAGCCGGCATCGACAACACGATGTTGTGCACCAGCTTGACCGGCTTGCGTCCCGGTACGCCGCGATAAGGGGATCGTGATTCCGCGGCGTCGAGGTCCACGTCCCAATCTTCGATCAACGCCTTTTCAGGCTCCTTCCCCTTGAGGTGCTCACCGTCGTCGGTTTCGATTTCGAACTCCTGACGACTGAGATATTTAAAATGAGCGGCGACCGCCTTGGCGCTCTGGCCGCCGCCGGAAATCTTGACCATCACTTCCGGGGTGTGCCGAACGGTGCGCGCGATCTGCTCGATCTGAGCGGGCAGCAGCAGCTGCCGCTCCGCGGCAACCCCACGCCCATGGCTCACGATGTCCAGGAACCCACCGTCGCCAGGGAGTCTAAAGTTGCGACGTGGCATCGCCGGAACTCCAGCTCGAGAGGTTGGTGCTGATGTACGAGCGAACGTGAACTCGGAGCGCCTCACAGGCTTTGAGGAAATTCCACAGCATCTCGCGGGTAACCCCTGCGCCCGAATCGCCCCGACGCGTAGCTAGTGCGATCTGGTTGAGGTTCCGGCCGATGGCAGCGAGCTCGCGGGTCGACTGCCGGATTGAGCGCAGCTCCGCCTCTGGCAATGGCGTCAGGGCGCGCAGATGGGCGCGGAGCAAGGTGGAGGCATAGGTCGCCGGTGCCAGGCAGCGAGCGGCAGAACGCGCCTGCAGCAGCCGGCGGTCGCCCACCGTGAGTCGGACGTAAAGGCGCGCCTGGCGTGCCGGTCGATAAGCGACGACGACCTCGCCCACCTCTGCCGCACCGGCGGTATGCAGAACAAGTTCGAGCATGCGCTTGAGCAGCGCGGACTCCGTGAGCTGCTGCCGTTCGGCGGCCGCTCGGAGCGCCGCCTTCGTCGCCTGAGACACACGACACTGAATGAATGCTTCGGCTGCCATGAGCAACATCGTGTGACAGCAGCGGCTGAAAGCCTATCCTGCGTATATGAGTTTTTTGCCCTGATACCTAACTATTTTCATCCGGAGTCGTCCCGGATCGGAAGTCTTTCGGAATATGAGGGGTGACGGAGGCGATCGCAGTCCAACGCCAACGGGTCGGGTGCAGTCGTATATCCGGCCTCTGAGTTGGGAAGAACGCTTCCCGGGCCACCATGGAATCCGCGCGCGGTGAGCCAATCGTTTCAATGGCCACAGATGGGCCACGCAGGATATCGGCTTGCCACCACGCCGGTCCGACCGGTTGTGCCATGACGATGATCACTCTCGTCGCACCCTCATGATCTTGGACGTCCCTGGACTACGCGGCCACGGCCGCGCCTGGTGCCCGGAACTCGAAATCCCTTTGACGATACCAACTCGCCCAGATGATCCGCGCGACCTTGTTAGCCACGGCGATGACCGCTTTGTTGTGCCCGCACCGGGCGCGTATGTCACTCGCCCACTGGCGGAACGCGTCCAAGGGCCTGCCTGCCCGTTTGGATGCGTTGGCCGAAAAGATCACGGCTCTGCAGCCGTGCACCAGCAGCGTCCGCAGATACTTGTCGCCGCGCTTTGTGATCGAGCCCAGGCGTCGGATGTTGCCGGAGGAATGTTCCCGCGGCGTCAGTCCCAACCAACTGGCGAACCGCCGGCCATTGCGAAAGCTGCCGATATCTCCGACTGCGCCCACGATCGCCGTAGAAGCAATCAGCCCGATACCGGGAATCTTGCGCAGCCGCTCACAGACCTCGGACTGCCGCGCAATCTCCGCAAGCTCCGCCTCGATGGCTTGTATGTGCTCATCGATGCTGCGGATCTCCGCCACCAACTCACCGAGCGCGCGGCGCAGCAAGTTCGGAACAGCAGAGTCGGGATCTGCCACCTGCTGCGCGAGCTCGGCTATGCCACGCTTGGCGCCGAGAGGTGCGTTCACGCCGAACTCCCGACAAAGGCCCCGAAGGGTGTTGATCCTGGCGGTGCGGGTGGTCTGCCACGCAGAGCGCACCCGATGCAGACTCTGCAGCGCCTGCTGCTCCACGGACTTTACTCGCACCGGGATGATGTCCGTCGCCTTCGAGGCCTCGAGGATCGCGGTCACATCGGCCCGGTCGGTCTTGTTCCGTCGCACATACGCGCGTACGTAGTGAGGCGGCAACAGCGACACCTCGAATCCGCTGGCCGCAAACCATCGCCCCCAGTGGTGGGCCGATCCGCAGGCCTCCATCACCACTCGCTTAAACTTCTTGTTCTCGAAAAAGCGGATGAACTGCGTTCGCGTCAATCGCCGGCGCTCAACGATCGCGCCGCTCTCGTCTGCCACCGCCAGTTCGAAGACGTTCTTCGCCAGATCAATCGCTACCGATAAATCGCCCATGGCAATGCTCCTTCGTTGCAGGTTCCAAACCCTCAGCGTCCGCCAGAACGGCAGCCTTCGCTACCCTGCAGACGCCCCTGCAAAAAACTCATGCCATCGTTTCGAGGAATATTCGTACGAAACCTCACGTCACGAACCCCACGCTGCTCTATCCATCGATTTCGCTCGTGCAAACTTCTACGCCCTCGGTGCGAGACCTGACATCCATAGAATTCGTCTGGGCCCCTTACTACGCTCGAAAAAAGGATCGCAGCGCGGCTAGCTTAGTGGCATGAGTTAGGAGTCGCGTTGACGTATTTGGCAGCCCATGGTGAAGTGGAAACACTCGGGATCGCGCTACCACCGGCGCTATGCCGCGCCATCTCTCCTTTGCAACGCCGCGTCTCTGCGGTCCACTCGTGGTTAGAGGTCATGATGACTCCGCCGACCATCGAATCAGTACTCGACGCGCAGAAAGCAATTCTGGCGTTTTCGTACAACAGCGCGGCGGCATACAACAACGTTGTCCTGGGAGCGGGTTACGTCGGCTATTTTGCCACTTGGGCGTTTATGCACGACCGCCTGACGCCGACGACGGAGCTGTGGACAGCGCTGCTTGTCATCCTTTCTCTGCTTTCCTTCATCCTGTTCGAGGTCTACAAGTCCTACTATGTTTCTCAGCAGTTGCGGGGCCTGTATGCAATCGTCGCGGACCCCGATCACTTCCTACAGAGACTTCTGGACTTTGAAAAGACTCGTCAAGCTATCGACATTCGGATGTTTAAGATCTGGGCATGGGCCTTCTGGATCACGCTCATCACCGGGCTCTGTGGCAGTGGCGTCTTGATTTCAGCGATCGTGCACGGACTGTTCCTCCACTATCTGGCGTCATGACCTCTCACACCTCGCTGGAGTGCATGCGTGAAAGATAAAGTGCCCAGTTCAAACCGCTGCGGTCGCGGCACTCCGCTCAACTGTTAGGCAACATGTTCAACCTCGCTGCCATACTTCCGCAGATTCTGCCGAGCGCCATCACCTGGGCGGAGGCGCGCTCGAGTGAGATTCGCGCGGCAGGTAGCCCTCTAAACGACTACGGCATTCGCCTCGCCAGTGGAGTCGGGGTTGTGCGGCCCGATCTGATTCGAATCTTGGAGGTCCCGTGCCTTCCATTGCCGGATGACCCTCAGCTTAAGTTCGCGGCGGAACAGACAGATTTAATCGGCCCACACATGGCCGGGTTGACCCTCGGCTATGGCATCTATGTTGTTGCTGGTCAGGGCTCGAATCGATTGGTCTCGCACGAATGCCGACACGTGCACCAGTACGAAGTAGCGGGCTCAATAGCAAACTTTCTGCCAGTCTATCTGCAACAAATCGCGACAGTTGGGTACAACGATGCTCCGCTGGAAATTGATGCACGTCTGCACGAACGGGATGTTGCCTAACAAACTGCTGGAACGTAGCCGCTAGGCGGCCAAGGATTGTCAACGATGGCGGAAGTTTCCAACGCAATGGCAAAGCTCTCTGGCATTCGGAACGCCCTGGTGGACGTAACGAGCGAGAATGTCAGCCGCAATCGTGGTGCCGGAGAGATAAAGACGAGGGCCAACTTTCCTCCGGACCAAGTAAAGCATTACTTCTCTCAGGCGCAAGCTCAATTGGAGATTCTCAAGAAGTTCCTCCCCGATCTCTACTCGGATTTCCAAGATCTTGATGTTGAGCCAAGAACAGAGATGGTCGCTTTGCCAGCGGGCGCCATAGCACCAATGCACTTCTCAAGAGCGCAACTCGAACGGCTTGTTCGTGACGTAGATCAGATCTTTGAGATACGTGCCAACAGTGAATTGGCCCCGCCTAAGGCCGCGTCGCCACGAAGAGTATTCATATCGCATGGTCGCTCCAACGATTGGCGCGCTGTGCAGGCGTTCATTGAGAAAGACGTCTGCCTGGCAACTCTAGAGTTGGCACAGGAGCCGAACATGGGTCGCACAATCATTGAGAAGCTCATCGACAATTCCGGGCGATGTGACAGCGCCGCTATTGTGATGACGGGCGACGACATCGCGAAGCCGGAAGAGGCTCGTGTTCGTGAGAATGTCATGCACGAAATTGGCTTCTTTCAAGGAACGTACGGCCGAGGTGCTGTGGTGCTGCTTCACGAAGAAGGTGTCAATATCCCCACGAACCTATCAGGAGTGGCGTACGTGCCGTTTCCGAAGGGAAACATCGAGGCCGGATTCCACGTGCTTCAAAGAGAACTAAAGGCTATCTACAAACTTTAGTCCGTGGCGCACGCGGAGCACTGATCATCCGGAAGCGATTCGACCGCTGTCACGCAGCGTGTATAGGGCTTCGGTGTGCACTCCGAGCGCTATGAGATCGCGGGTGCGCAGCGTGCCGCCCTTGTCGCGAAAGGCCTTCAGCGCGGTGTCGTGGTTCCGGGTCTTCATGGTGGGTAATACTCGCACCAGTTGTCATTAAGTGGCAGGTTTATTACCCACACGGCGAGGCAAGCCCCCAAAGCGACGCCATCGCTTCCACAAAACTTCAATAAAACTTAAGTTTTGTGCATGCCCAACCCACGCTCACAATTCCAGCAATCAGCCGCCGCCGAAATGGGCGTCTGGCCAACTTGGCCATAACCGACGATGAGAATGCACATCCACAGGTGATTCATGCACGTTAGAAAATGGGGAAACAGCCTGGCCGTCCGGCTTCCCAATGCGGTCGTCAAAGCATTGAAGCTGAAGGCCGGCGACGAAATCGAGATCGTCGCGTTCGGAACACGACAATTTGAGGTCAGACGCGATTCCCGCAGGGCGCGAGCATTGCAACGCCTGCGCGCCCTCAAGACGCCCCTACCCGAAGGGTTTCGTTTTGACCGGGACGCGGCCAATGCCCGATGAGATTGGCTGTGCCCCTTGATAGGTTGTCGCGCTAGCGCTCGGCGCAATCCACCGCTTCATCAAAACACCAGCCTAGCCACCTCGGGCCGCTCAAGCGCCTTCGACTGCTTTAACGTGGCAAACGCCGCCGACTGCGAACTGAAGTCTATCCAGCGACTGAACAGCGCCGCACGCGCGAGCATTCGGACCAGCGGAACGGGATGCGCGGTGGTGGACATGGCCTTCAACGCCGAAATGTAATCGTCGCGATAGACGGTCGGAATGATGATGCGCGTCAGCCCAGCCCCGGTCAGAAAAAGATTCATTGCAAGACGCGCCGTACGGCCATTGCCATCCGCAAAGGGATGCACTTCAGCCACCACAAATGCTGCCAGCGCGGCGCGATTCGCCGGAGTCACCGCGCTCATGATGACTTCGTAGCCTTTGCCGAGCGTACCGAGCACGAGCTCGGGCGCCACGAACACTGTGTTGCCGGCGCGATTGACCTGCGTCTTGAACTCGCCCGGATTCTTCCCGTGCCGCGATTCGATGACACGCGCGTTCCACTCCCGAAGTTGCGTGACGAAGGCGACGAAGTCCTGCGGTACGGAAGGATCAGACTTCGACTTCAGAATCGCCTGGTAGGTACCGAGAATGTCGTGCGAATCGTCTTCGCGATATTGCAGCGGCCGTCCATTCACCACGATGTCGTGTGCCACTTCCAGCTCGAACTCGGTCCCCTCGATGTAGTTGGAGAAATAGGTTTCGACAAAGGCTTGCAGGTTGCTGTCCGCTTTCGGATCCACATCGGGAACCTGCAATGGATCCCGTTGCAGTTCTTCGGCCAGCGTCTGAAAGAGCGCCACGCGCGCGTCGTCATACGGTCTGCCAGCCGCCCGCGCCATAGCCGCGGGTGCGTGCATGCGCGACATGCGTGTACCGAGCAGCGTGCCGATGATGGTATCCAGTCGTGCGAATTCTTTTTGAAGCCCAAGCGGTTCGGCAACGACTCGCGCGGCATCTCGCAGCTTGTTGATGCCATCGCCGAGATCGCGACTGATGAATCGATCAAGCCAGGCCTCGACACCCTTAGGCCCCAACGTGCGCCGCTCTGCCGCATCGCCGCGACTTTCACCCAGGTTCTCGAGCAGTGCGCGCGCCTGACTCGCGATGTAAACGTCGCCACTCAGCGTGGGAACGCGGATGTCCGACTCCAGGGGCCCAACGCCCTGTGCCAACCGCAGCGTGACGCCGGGTAGTTTGAAGTCCCGGCGTTGCGGTCCGGTGAGGAATACATTTCCGGCTGCGGTTGTCCGGCTGCTTTCCAGTGCCGAGCGATGCGACAAGATGGCACCCGGAGCGATGAGCGCGCAGAGCGGGAGCAGCTCGCGGCGGACGACCGTTTCCAGGGGCTGCGCGAGATCGTCGGTATAGATGCCGACGTAGATTCGGCGCAGCCGGCCCTGCTTGGCCAGCCGCTGAAGTCGCCTCGCCTCCGTCTTGTCGTCCCCGGCCGTTACGAGCGGCATGTCGCTAATCTCCGCGTAACTGGGCCCAGCCGACCCAACAATGTCGCAATTCTACGCATAACTAGAGGCCAGAACGACGTATTTACGCGCAATTCAGTGGGAATGTCGCCAGATCGCTCACTCGGCAGGCACTTATATATGCGCATTAGCCCGGTTGGCCGAGCATCCGGCCCGGAACCCAACGAACGCTTGGGATCAGTTCAGCAGCGGGTGATCCTGCGGCAGCGACTCACCGATGGGTGTCTATTTCTGACTTCCAATCACGCCCAGCTTCAGATCAGCGCCGAGCTGTTCGAGCCACTTTAAACCGCGGCCAGCGGCATAGGACCTGGAGGCTCGATTACTTCTGCGCATCACCACAATGATACCGATGGCGGCACTCGGGAACGGTGGCGACGGGTCAGCTTTCTCAAGAATTTCGAAGTCTTCGCTGCGAAAGCCTTGCTCTCGGATCAGCGTGTGCGCGTCGTCAATTTCATCTTGCCCGAGGGCCTTGAGCGCTGCCTTCAAGTCCTGCCGCAATAATTCGATCTCGGATGGTGTGAGCATCCGGGGTTTTCTCGAGGCAATGAGCCTATGACCGGGTAAAACTCTCACGTCGCTCATCATCTTTCTTGCACAGTTTGCGCTTGGCAGTCGCCCAGTCGATGGGCACTTCCGATCCGGCCTCGGCTCTCTGCTGAGTTTCGATCAGCGCGTCTTGATGCCAAGCGGGCGATTTGTAGCGCTCGCCTTCGCGACCAATGGCTTCCCACGAAATCTGCTGAATTTCTGCGGCGGTCATCGTGCTGGCAGCCTACTCGGCAACGGATATCCGGGCAAACGTCGCGCTTGAGGAGACGTAAAGGAGACAAGCCTTCTCCGACCACGCCAAACTATTGATGCTCAAAACGATTTAAAGACCGTCCGTCCAATCCATCATCGGGGCCACGGAGATCCGGCGATTCAGCTTCATACGCCTGTTGTTGCCGGCATCTCGAGTAGTAGTTTCTTCATCGCGATCACCCTTCACACCGCCACCCCGCCCCGCCTTCCACTGCATCTTAAGCCTCTCGCCGCTGGCAAGTGAGCCCAGCGCTGGCATCGCAAAGATCTTCACGTCATCAACGACGCTGCCGAACGCATCGATGAGGTCGCCCTCGCCTATCTGACGAAGGCGTTCCATTGGGCGCGATGCCCTTTTGCGAAAGCCGTCGTGAGCGCCTCGACATCTTCGGGCGGAATCGCGGTCTCCCGATTCTTGGACGTCGCGTCGATTGCTTTGAGAAGTGCATCCGCATCGAAGTCGAGATGTTTCGAGCAAATCCAGACATCGTAAAAATCCTTCATCCGGCTGTTGGCGTTGCCGAGCGCGACCATGGCCTGGAATTTCTCTGCGATTGAGGACTCGATTGGATAGGCGAGCAGCGAGATGGCGTCGCCGCCCAGGAAAACCGGGTACTCGATCAGTCGAGGGCCTGGAACCGCGACGGGCGGATGCCGCACGCGTGCGGGCAGTTCGCGCCTTCGACTAGACTGCGGCACCACCTTCTGGAGTGCCCGAATGCCCACCGTTGAGACCACATTCTCGTTGCTGCTCGTCTGCCCCGACCGCAAGGGCATCGTGGCGGCCGTCGCCGGATTTCTGTCCGACCACGACGCATCCATCGTCGAAGCCAAGCAGTTCGATGACCGCCTCACGCAGCGCTTCTACATGCGCGCGGTGTTCGCGGCAGTGGGCCCGAAATTCGTGGACCTCGATCAGTTTCGCGCGGAGTTCGCGAAACTCGCGAACCTCTACGACATGACCTGGCAGATCGAAGACACCGCGCGGCGTGTGCGCGTGTTGATCGCGGTCTCGAAGCTCGACCACTGCCTGCAGGACCTTCTGTATAGGTGGCGCTCGGGCGTGCTGCCCGTCGATGTCGTGGGAGTCGTCTCCAACCATGCCGACCTGCGCGGCCTGGTCGAATGGCATCAGATTCCCTTCCACCATCTGCCCGTCACGCCAGAGACGCGCCCGCAACAGGAAGCCGCGATGCTGGAACTCTTCTCGCGCTACCAGGCAGACCTGCTGGTGCTGGCGCGGTACATGCAGATCCTGTCGAGCGACCTGTGCCGCGCGATGACCGGCCGCTGCATCAACATTCATCATTCATTTCTGCCGAGCTTCAAGGGCGCGCGTCCATACCACCAGGCGTACGAGCGCGGCGTGAAGATCATCGGAGCCACCGCCCACTACGTGACGCCCGACCTCGATGAAGGACCGATCATCGAGCAGGACGTCGAGCGCGTCGGGCACGAACATACCGCCGAGCGATTTCAGGAGATCGGGCGCGATCTCGAAGCGATCGTGCTGGCGCGCGCGGTGCGCTGGCACGCGGAGCGCCGCATCCTGCTCGACGGTCAGCGCAGCGTGATTCTCAGTTGACGAGCGCGCGATCCTTCCTGTTGGCCGCATCCATCATGGGCACGCACAGCAGCTGCGCCTGCCCTTGTAAATCATCCCGCGCATCTTTTTCGTGATCGTCGATTCGGTCCAGGGTTTGCCCAGTGGGCAGGCGGGGCTCTCCACCGCTCACGATATCGTTTCCCATAATTGCGTACCACGGTCGCAGCGGCGAACTTTCACCCGTGTCATGGCGGCGAACAGCGGTAGGTAGATGCTCGAGATCTTCGGCAACGAGGCGATCGATCTGCCCCTGCTCAATCCGCAGATCCCAGGCGGCGGACTGGGCATGACGCAAGCACCATCCCCAACAGGAAGACAACATGCGTAACGTCAAACGCGCCGTGCTCGTGAAACCCGGTTCGCCCCTGGAGATCTGGGATCGTCCCACTCCGCCGGCAGCCAGCGGTGAGGTCATCGTGTCCGTCCTGATGTCCGGCGTCTGCGGCACCGACCATCACCTCGCGTCCGGCGACATCACACTCCCCAATCCGATGGTCTTGGGGCACGAGGCTATCGGCCGCATCGAGGAACTCGCCTCCGATGTCACGACCGACAACGCGGGCCAGCCCGTCAAGGTGGGCGACCTCGTCTACTGGCAGCCGTTACGACCGTGCCACCGCTGTTACGCCTGTACCGTTCTCGGCGACGTCTCACAATGTCCCAACCTGGTGACCCACCAACTGCACCAGCACGCGGATAAGCCGCCGTTCGGCACCTACGCCCAGTACGTCTGGCTGCCGGACCACACGGCTTTTTTCAAGGTCCCGCCAGACGTCCCGCCCGACGCACTGATCGCGTTCGGTTGCGCCATGCCCACGGTGCTGCACGCCATCGAGCGGCTGGGCGGCATCCGCTACGGTCAGCACGTCGTCGTGCAAGGCTCCGGCCCCGTCGGCCTTGCCGCCACGCTGCTCGCGCATCTCGCCGGTGCCGCAACCGTCACGGTTCTCGGCGCACCACTCAACCGGCTCGAGATGGCGAAGAGACTCGGAGCCACGGCGACGGTCGACGTGATGAACACCTCGCAGGAAGAGCGGGCAGCCACGGTGATGGAGATCACGGACGGTCGCGGCGCCGACGTCGTCATCGAAGCCGCCGGCAGGATCCCGGCGTTCAGCGAAGGCCTGCGACTCGTGGCCCGCGATGGGACCTATGTGATCATCGGCCTGTGGTCCGCACCCGGCACCACGCCCGTCGAGCCACGTTATCTCAACAACCGCAATGTCCGCGTGATCGGCTCGAACCTCACCAAGCCGCGGCACATCTACGACACGATCCAGGTGGTGCAGCTGGCTCATCGGCGGTTCCCGCTCGCTGAGATGGTCACCCACCGTTTCACGCTCGAGCAGGCTCAGGCCGCGCTGGATACCGTCGCGCGCGGGGAACCGCTCAAGGCCGTGATCGTGCCGTAACCGCCCGCCGCCGGTGCCACCACCGGCGGCATCGGTTGATTCGGAATCTGTTCGGCTCAACGAAATTTTGGTACTAGTGATACCAAGTTGATACGAGCTCCCGCATCTGCAGAAAACCCAGGACATCCACGCCTTTCCAAGCGCATGGGCGAACTCGGCCTGTGCTCACGGCGCGAGGCAGACCGCTGGATCGAGAGTGGCTGGGTGAAAGTGGACGGCCAGGTCGTAAATACACTCGGCGTCCGCGTATCACCCAACGCAACGATCGAGATCGATCCCGCCGCACGCGAACACCAGAGCGGACAGGTCACCATCCTGTTGCACAAGCCGGTGGGCTATGTCTCCGGCCAGGCAGAAGACGGTTACGAACCTGCCATCGTGCTGGTCCGCCCGGAGAATCGCTGGGCGGCGGATCCCTCGCCCATCCAGTTTCAGCAGGCGCATCTGCGCTCGCTCGCCCCCGCCGGCCGGCTCGACATCGACTCCACCGGGCTGCTGGTGCTCACCCAGGATGGGCGCGTCGCGAAGCAGCTGATTGGCGAGGATTCCTCGGTCGAGAAGGAATACCTCGTGCGGGTCGAAGGCAACCTCACCGCCGACGGCATGAAGCGCCTGCAGCACGGCCTGACGCTCGATGGCGTGAAGCTGAGGCCGGCGCAAGTGTCGTGGCAGAACGAACACCAGCTGCGTTTCGTGCTGCGCCAGGGGCGCAAGCGCCAGATCCGCCGCATGTGCGAACTCGTGGGTCTTTTCGTGACCGGACTGAAGCGCGTGCGCAGCGGCAACGTCCCGTTGGGAGGATTGCCGGTAGGCAAGTGGCGGTACCTGCGTCCCGACGAGAAATTCTAACTACCTTGCTCTCAGCGTGCCGCCAGCCGCCAGAGCGAGGTGATTTCAGCCGCGCGTGCGATATGCAGCGGATCCGTTTTGTCAGCCGCTCGCGGATGTCGCGGCGGCACATCGTTCCGGCCCAGCACGCGCAAATCCGCCGTCTCGAACTCGCCTAACAACTGCGCGCGCGTCCTCAGGCCCAGATGCTCCGCCAGGTCGGAAAGGATCAACCATCCTTCACCTCCCGGCGCGAGATGCCCGGGCAGCGCCCGCAAGAATCCGCGCAGCATCCGGCTTTCGGGATCGTAGATTCCGTTTTCCATGGGCGAACTCGGCCGCGCGGGAATCCACGGCGGATTGCAGACCACGAGCGCCGCGCGACCCTCGGGAAAAAGGTCCGCCTGCACGACATCGATGCGTTCGCTGAGCCCGAGCTGTCGAATGTTCTCACGCGCACAAAGCAACGCGCGTGGATCGAGATCGGTCGCGACCACGCGTTCGATGCCACGCCGTGCCAATACCGCCGCGAGCACTCCGGTGCCCGTGCCGATATCGAAAGCGACGCGTGCCGAAGCGCACGCAGCGGGCAGCGGCGTGGTGCTGACCAGGTCCACGTACTCGCGGCGGATCGGCGCAAACACGCCGAAGTGCGGATGAATCCGGCCGCCGGCTTCTGGAATCTCGATGCCTTTCGTGCGCCACTCGTGCGCACCGATCACGCCGAGCAAGGCTCGCAGCGATGTGACTGAGGCGGTTTCCGCGGGACCGTAGGCTTCCGCGCAGGCTGGCCGGATATCGGGCGCCCTTCGCAATGGGATCGAGTAGTCAGCGTCGAGCGGAACTAACAACGCGTTGAGCGTGCGGGCCCGTTGCGACCTGGCTTGCCGGTAGAGATGGAAAACGTCGGCGGAGCTTGCGCTCGAAGCGGCGGCTGACGTTCTCGCTCCGCGTTTGCGACGATCCGCGCGATTCCCCAACGCAGTCAACATCTGGCGAGCCTCTTGAAAATCCCCGCGCCAGAGCAGCGCGGTCCCCTGGCAGGCGAGGCCATACGCCTCGTCCGCGGTCATTTTCCCGTCGGCAACAACGACGTGCGTAGCGGGCAGCGCCCCGCTATGGGAACGCCACCGCGCCTCGAAGGCTTTGCCGTCTTCGAGCCAGCGAATGATCGGCAGAGAGTCCATGGAAGCGTCGATCACTTCAACAATGGGTGATCTTCCGGGAGCTGCTTCGAATACCAAATGGCCAGCTTGTGCCGCATGGTGTTCTCGGCAACTTGATCCTCGGGCAGCGGCTGGATCAGCTTGTCGTGCACCAGCAGCCGGTACACGTAGAGCAGCTTCTGGCTGGCGGAATCCGTCGGCTCGAATTCAACGGCGCCGCGTTCTTGCGCGTATTTCATGGCCGCGAGCAACCCCGCCTTGAACAGCTCGGCCTCGTGTTTCAATTTCTTCATCGCTTCTCACTCCTCATGCCAGTCTAACGCGAAGTGACCTGCAATCCCGCGCAATGAACCGCGGCATTCCAACTGAAATCGTGGCGGGCTCCCATGAAACACGCCACGCGCAATTCTGCGCGAGCATTTCAAGCTCCCGGAGCGTGAACGCTTCAACACGGTTTGGAAGCATTGCCATGTCAAGCATCAACACCCATGCAAATCGAGTCGCAGTCGTCACCGGCGCGGCACGCGGAATCGGACAAGCGATCTCTCGCCAGCTGGGCGAGCGCGGCGCGAAGCTGGTACTCGTCGACCTCGAGGCGGCGACCGAAACCGCATCGAAACTGTCGGCGTCGGGAGCCGAAAGCCTGTGCGTGAACGCCGACGTCTCACTACCGGAAGACTGGGAGCGCATCGCGGCGATGACGATCGAGCGTTTTGGCCGCGCCGACATCCTGGTCAACAACGCCGGCATCTATCCGTTCGCCGAATTCGACAAGCTGACCTACGAATTGTGGTCCCGGGTGCTGCGCGTGAATCTCGACTCGCAGTTCCTTGGCGCGAAGGCGTTGGTGCCGTTGATGCAACGCAATGGCTGGGGACGTATCGTCAATGTGTCGTCCAACTCCATTGCCATTGCGGCGACCGGGCTCAGCCACTACATGGCGAGCAAGATGGGAGCGATCGGCCTGACGCGCGGCCTCGCAAACGACGTAGCGCCGCTCGGCGTCACCGTGAATGCCGTCTGCCCGGCGCTCACGGACACCCCGGGGCAGAGGTCCCGTCCGCGCGCGGAGCTCGAAGCGGTGGCCGGCCTTCAGGCCATCAAGAGAATCGCGCAGGCGGATGACATCGTCGGCCCCATCCTTTTCCTGACCAGCGATGACGCAGGTTTCATGACCGGCCAGACGCTCGTGGTCGACGGCGGCATGTTCAAGCTCTGAGGGGCCGCAAGCTTTGGTTCAAGGCTACGTAATTCGACGGGGCTCGATCGCTAGTTAGTCCCCGGCAATTCGACGAACCTGCGCGTCTCGCGGAAGGTCACCACCTTGCAATCGCCGCCGATCCGCGACGACGAGCGTGCCGGGCGCGAAACGCCCAGCGCCGGAATTCCAAGAAAATACGCCATGCGCACCAGGTCCGCGAAAGACGCAGCCTGCATCTTCTGCATGATTCGCCGGCGATGAACCTGGATCGTGATCTCGGTGACACCCAGCTCGGCCGCCGACTGTTTGTTGAGACTCCCGCCGGCGACCAGCGGCAGCACCTGCCGCTCGCGATGCGTGAGTGTCGCGAGTCGCTGGCGCAATTCGATCTCCCGCGCTCGCTCGACCCGCATGATCCTGTCCAGATCGAGCGCAGCCCTGACTGCACGCAGCATGGTGTGCGGCTGCAGGGGAGTCGTCAGGAAGTCCAGCGCGCCGGCCTTGAGCGCGCGAACGGAATACACGACGTCCGCCTGCTGGGTCACGAACAGGACCGGTGGGCATGCGCCCGCGAGCTGCAGCTGCAGATCGAGCCCGCACATATCGGGCAACACGACGTCCAGAATGACGCAGCCGGGCGCATCCCGTTCCGGATACTGTAGATAGGCGGCGGCCGTCTCGAACGTAATGGCGTATATGCCCTGTGCGTAAAGCACTTGTTCGAGACCGGACCGCACCACCTCGTCGCCACTGACGATGAACACGGTCTGGTGACTTCGATCGATGATTTCCATCACAGCGTGCCTCGTGGTCCATGCGAGCCAGCTCGCGATGGACGAATCGTCAGGGAACGCCTGAATTTTCTGTAGCCCGGAACCAGTGCGCCAACGGGCCCCTCGATCAGGGGGTCGGCGCCTCACGCCGGCGGAAGAACTCCGACGGCTAAAGCTCGAGAATGCCGCGCGCAATCGCGATCGCAACCGCGTGCGACCGGTCGCTGGCATTGAGTTTTGCCATGACGCTCTTGAGGTAACCCTTCACCGTCTCCTCCGACAGCGAAAGCCGGGCGGCGATCTCCTTGTTGCTGAGCCCGGACGCCACCCCGCGAACGACGTCGATTTCACGCTCGCTGAGATCCTCACTTCCGACGTGCTCCGCAATGGCGAGCGCGACTTCGCTCGGCACGTAGCGTTTACGCTGATGGGCGGCACGAATGGCGTGCATCAGGTCCTTGCGCAGCGAGCTCTTGAGCAGGTATCCGAGCGCCCCCGCCTTCAGCGCACGCATCGCCAGCACGTCGGCGTTGTAGGTAGTCAGCACGACGATGCGCGCGTCGGGAAATTCCTCGCGAATCGCGACGATCGTATCCACGCCGCCCATGACCGGCATGTTGAGGTCGAGCAGCGTGACGTCCGGCCGCAAGGCGCGATACTGAAGTAGCGCCTCGCGTCCATTGCTTGCTTCACCGACGAACTCCATGTCGGGCTGCGCCTGGACCGACAGCGCAATGCCGTCGCGGATCATGGGGTGATCGTCTGCGGCGAGTATCCGGATGCGGCCCGAGGTCGAGGGCGTCAGTGGCGGCGTCGACAAGGAACTATCTCCTCGAGGCCGGTGAACACCGGCCGGTCCCAGAAATCACGCATTTGCTCACAGCTCCACGTCGCCGTCACGACCCGATAGGGGGTGTTGTGATCGCCCGTATCGTGGGTACGGGGGCTCAGGCCCAGTCGGTCGAGCCGGAGTCAATACGGGAAACCCCTTTGAAGGCGACCTTGCCGGGGATATGTAACTCGATGGTCGTCCCTTCATCGGGCCTGCTCGTAACGAGAAGCCGTGCGCGAATGCGTGCTGCCCGCTCTTGCATGCCCTTCAGTCCCCAATGTCCTGCGGGCGCAAGTTTGCGCGAGTCGAAACCCTGGCCGTCATCCTTCACTTCAAGCAGCACTGACGAACGCCCGTAAGCGATCCGCGCATCGATGCGCGTCGCATGCGCGTGACGGAATGCATTCGTGATCGCTTCGGCGGCGATTCGGAAAGCTTCCTCGCGCACCACGGGATGCAGCTCGCGCGGGCTCCCCTCGACCGACAACTCGAAGCGCGCGCCAAGATCGCGCATCATTTCGCTGCCTAACAAACGCAGGGCTTCGGGCAGGTCGCCATCCTCGATCGTCGAGGCGCGCAGGTTCGTCACCTTGCGTCGGCCGTCTACCAGTACCTCGTCCGCGCGCTCGAGTGCGTCCTCCATGAGCGCGCGCGCGGGCTCGTGCGCAGGAATGCGGTCCATCGCGAGCTGGAAGCGCAGCATGAGCCCCTGCACGCCCTGCAGGAACGTGTCGTGCAGATCGCGCGCGATGCGCTCGCGCTCCACGATGCGTTCTTCGAGCCGCAAGCGCAGTTGTGTCTTCGCCTGCCGTAGCCACCATGAAAACACGAGCAGCAGCAGACCCAGTGCGCCCAAAACCCAGAGAGCGGTGAACCACCCCGTTTGCGTAAACGTGGGCGGAACCAAGAGATCGATGGCGGCCCCGGTCTTGTTCCACAGGCCATCATTGTTGGACGCAATCACATGAAAGCGATACCGCCCCGGTTTGAGGTCGTTGTAAAACGCCTGACGACGCGTGCCGACGTCCTGCCAGGCCGACTCGTGACCTTCGAGCCGGTACTTGAAGTGAACGCGCTCGGGAACGGTGAGACTCAGCGCGGTATAAGCGATCTCGAGATTGCGCGTTTTGGCAGGCAGCCTGAGCGCACCGCTCAACGTGAAGGCATCGTGGTTCGTGCCGTCGGCTTGAACGGATTTCACGTACACCGTGGGAATGATCGTATTGCGGGGCCGGTACCCAGGGTCAGTCCAGGCGACGCCGTCACCGGTGGTGAACCAGACCTTTCCGTCGTTGCTGATCGCCAGCGTTGGCACCGGTCGGAGGGAGACCGGCGCACCGGGCATTCCATCGAGAGAATCCAGCACGGTGCCCGTGACAGCGTGAGCTGGATTCGTGCCCAGTTTCGCGATTTCTGCGGCGTCGAGATGAACTGCACCGTCGGCAGTATTCAGCCAGACGTCGCCTCCGGGAAGCTCGGCGATGCCGGTGACTGCCGCGAGTCGCAGATTTGCAGCACTGACAACGGGATGGAAAGCCGCTCCGTCGAACCATACGAGTCCGCGCTCGCTTCCCACCCACACTCGGCTTCCACGAACCGTCACTGCGAGAACGGCGCCGCCATCGAGACCGTGCGCCGCGCCGAAAAGCGTGACTCGACCGTTCTCGAGTCGGGCCAACCGGCCATCCACGTACCCCAACCACAGCCGCCCCTGTTCATCGGACTTCAATACGGTGGCGGGCCCCGCAGGAAGGCCGCCGGAGCCGCCCCGCGGAATCCATTCATTGCCTTCCACCCGATAGACGTCGCCGCGCACGACGGAAACCCACAGCGCACCCTCACGATCCATGGCCATCGCCTGGATACTTCCCGAGCCGGCGCCCGGAGATCTCAACTCCGACGGGCGTTTGATGGAACGCCATCGGCCGTTTCGCAGATTCCAGATGCGGTCGAGCGAACCGATCCACAGGTCACCCCGCGGGTCGGTATAGAAGCAGGTGAACTCCTGCTCCGTGGCGGCCCCGGGCGGCGGCTCTACCGGAATGAGCCGTGACCCCGTGGAGCGGAAAAGAGCCTTGCGCACGGTGCCGATCCAGACGCCGTCGGCTCCGGTAGCCATGGTGGAAGGACCGAGTGGCAGCGCGACCCTGATCACGGCCGGTTCGCGCAACCTGATGAGCCCGGCTGAAGTGCCGAGCCAGATGTTTCCCTCACGATCCTCGAGCGTAGAGTTGGTGAAGTACGCGCGCTGCCCCCGGATCTCTGACGGCTCTTCGTCCCCGGTGATCTCGCTCCCGGCGCGATCGGATAGCTGCAGCCGACGGACGCGTTTGTTGGTGACCAGCCATAAATATCCATGTTGATCGAAGAGGCCAGGCGTCAGGATTTCTGTGCCGCTCGAATCCAGCCTGACGATGACCTTTCTCCCTTGCGCCGGCGCGCGCAGCGAAACGGTCTTCTCGTCCTCCTGCGACACCGCCCATGCGACGTCGTGTGGAGGCTGCAATAACAAATGCGACCTCATGGTCCCCGGCAGCACCGTGCCGGTGTCTTCGAAACGATGCGTGCCCGGCCGCAGGACGAGGATGGAGCGACCCGAGATCGCCCAGAGCGTTCCCGACCGGTCCGCCAGGAAAGAGTTGACACCCTGTGGCGCGTTCCATTCCGCGCTGGGCGCGATCCATTCTCCATCGTCGAGGAAAAACACACCGCGCGTCGTGGCCGCCCACAAAGTTCCGGCCGCATCCCTTGCGAAATCGACCACGGTGTTGCGCGGCAATCCTTTCGCGTAGTGCGTAAACCGGCCGTCCTTGATGAAAGTTGCACCGCCGAACGTATAACCAACCCACAGGCCCCCTTCCGGAGGCGCCCACAAGGAGTAGACATTGTTGGAAAGCAGTTGCCCCTCGCCGAGCCCGACGTGCTCGAACTGAACGCCATCGAACCGGAATAGTCCGGTGGCGGTACCCGCCCACAAGTAACCGTCGGCAGACTGCTCGATCGTGACGATGCCGCTCAGTGCGCCATCTCCCGCTGGCCACTCGGTGGAATACAACTGGTCGACGGCGACACGCGGCGAGACTGCATGCAGCGGCGCGCACGACAGCAGTGCGGCGAGCGAAAACAGGAGTACGCGCGACCGGTGGCATGAAGAAAGCGACATGAGTTTCCCGAGTGTCGGGCTCGTATTGCGCACGTACTCAGACCCAGTCCGCAGTGCCCGCGTCCGTGCGGGAAGTCTTTTTGAACGCAACCCTGCCAGGGATATGTAGTTCGATCGTCGTACCCTCACCAGGCTTGCTCTTGACGAGAAGGTGTCCGCGAATACGTGCGGCTCGTTCCTGCATACCCTTGATTCCCCAATGGCCCGCGGGCGCGAGTTTGTGCGTATCGAATCCTTGCCCGTCATCCTTCACTTCGATCAGCATCGACGAACGCTGGAACGCAATCCGCATATCGATGCGCGTCGCCTGGGCGTGGCGGAAGGCGTTGGTGACGCCTTCGGTAGCAATTCGAAATGCTTCCTCGAGCACCACGGGGTGGAGCTCTCTCGCTGCTCCTTCGACGGACAATTCGAAGCGCGCGCGGTGATCCCGCATCATTTCACTGCCGAAGATGCGCAGGGCTTCGGACAGATCGCCATCCTCGAGCGTCGAGGCACGCAGGTTCGTCACCTTGCGGCGTCCGTCCGCGAGCACGTCGTCCGCGCGCTCGAGTGCGTCCTCCATGAGCGCGCGCGCGGGCTCGTGCGCAGGTATGCGGTCCAGCGCAAGCTGGAAGCGCAACATCAACCCCTGCACGCCCTGCAGGAACGTGTCGTGAAGATCGCGTGCGATGCGTTCTCGCTCCACGATTCGCTCTTCGAGTCGCAGGCGCAGTTGTGCCTTCGCCTGGCGTAACCACCAGGAAAAAACCAGCAGCAGCAGACCCAGCGCGGCCAAAACCCACAGCGCGGTGAACCAGCCCGTTTGCATGAACGTGGGCGGAACAATGAGGTCGATCGCGGCGCCGGCGTCGTTCCACAAGCCATCGTTGTTAGACGCGATCACGCGGAAGCGGTATTGGCCGGGTTTGAGATCGGTATAAAACGCCTGGCGACGCGTGCCGACATCCTGCCAGGCCGACTCGTGACCTTCGAGCCGGTATTTGAAGCGAACGCGCTCGGGGACGGTGAGGCTCAGCGCGGTATAAGCGATCTCGAGATTGCGCGTCTTGGCAGGCAGCCTGAGCGCACCTCTCAACGTGAAAGCATCGTGGTTCATGCCGTCGGCCTGCACCGTCTTCACGTACACCGTGGGAATATTGGTGTTGCGGGATCTGTGCACCGGGTCAGTCCAGGCGACGCCATCACCGGTGGCGAACCACACCCGACCGTCTTCGCCAACTACGAGTGTCGGCAGCGGCCGAACCGAAATCGGGCCGCTCGGCATTCCATCGAGGGCATTGAGCACGGTGTGGGCGACGGGGTGACTCGCGTCGGTGCCCAGCTTCCGGATTTCTGCCGCATCGATGTGCACGGCACCCTGCGCGGTGTTCAGCCACAGGTCACCATCGGGCAGCTCTCCTATTCCGGAGACGGTCGAGAACTGGACACCCCCGGCGCCCGCGACCGGATGGAAGGCGCTTCCGTCAAACCAGGCGAGACCGCGCTCGCTTCCAACCCACATGTGGTTTCCACGCACGGTCACCGCCAGGACCGCGCCAGCGTCCAGCCCGTCGGTGGCACCGAAGATTGTGATGCGACCGTTCTCGAGTCGAGCGAGGCGACTGTTCGCATAGCCGAGCCACAAGCGTCCCTGCTCATCAGCCTTCAATACGGTGGCCGGTTCCGCGGGGAGCGCGTCGTAACCGTCGCGCGCAATCCAGTCATTCCCTTCGACCCGATACACACCGACGCGCGCGATGGAGACCCACAGCGCCCCCGCCTTGTCCATGGCCATCGCTTGAATCTCGCCGGAACCGGCGCCGGGAGATTTGAGAGCCTTCGGCGGCTCGATGGAATGCCACCGCCCTTGCCGCAGATGCCGGATCTGGTTTCGCGTGCCGATCCACAGGTCGCCGAGCGGGTCTGTGTAGAAACAGGTGAACCAGGCATCCGGCGCTTTTCCCGGCGGAGGATCGGCCGGCATCGCCCTTCCCGAGTCGCGTGCAATCCTGAAAAGATCCTTCCGGGCGGCACCGAACCAGACGCCATCACCGGCAGGGGCTATCACTGCGGGCCCGACAGCGACTCTAACCACTGCCGGTTCGCGCAGCATGACGAGCCCAGCGGAAGTACCCAGCCAGATATTTCCCTCCAGATCCTCGAGGGCGGTATTTGTATAGGAGCTTGCCTGGGGCGGTGTCGCCGAAGCCAGTTCGTCCCCGCGGATTTCGCTCATTGCGGAATCCGACAGCCTCAAACGGCGTACACGCTTGTTCGTCACCAGCCAGTAGTAGCCATGGCGATCGAAGAGACCCATCGAAAAATCCTCTGCCGCGCTACCGCTTCCCAGCTTTATGCGCGTGGTTCTATCTTTGGTCGGAGCGCGCAGTGAGATCGTGTCTTCGGAATCCTGCGATAACACCCACACGGTGCCGTCTGGCGATCGGTTGAGGCTTGACCGCGTATTGGTGTCCGGAAGCACCACACCTATCTCTTCGAAACGACGCGTGCCCGGCCGAAGCGTGACGACGGCGCGACCCGAGATCGCCCAAAGACCACCCTCTCCGTCTGCGAGGCCCCAGTCGAGGCGCCTGGGTGCATTCCATGTCGCGTCGGGCGCGACCCACTTTCCATCGTGCAGGTAGAAGAACCCGCGCGTAGTGCCCGCCCATAACCTGCCCGCGGCGTCCTTCACGAAATACAGCACGGATCCGCGCGGCAGTCCTTCAGCTTGGGAGTAGTGCGTGATCTGGCCGTCCCGGATGAATGTCGCACCCCCGAAGCCGTAGCCCACCCAGAGCCCTCCATCCGGAGGCGCCCACAGCGCAAAGATGTTGCTGGACAGCTGTTTATCGCCGAAGCCGACACGCTCGAACTGGACGCCGTCGAACCGGAACAGTCCGGTCGTCGAGCCCACCCATAGATAGCCGTCGGCGGATTGCGCCATCGCCTGGATGCCGGTGGGAGCACCGTCCCGGGCGGTCCACTCGGTGGAATAGAGCTGGTCGACTGCCACTTCCGGCGGCCCCGCGCGCAGCGGGGCACACAGCAGCAACGCGGCGAGTGGCAACAGAAAAACCCGCAACGCGCGGCGTGAGGAACGTGGCATAGGTCCCTGGCTGTTCTGGTCTTCGCGGGCACCTCACAAGGTCACACGCAATCCCAGCTTCGGCCCTTTGCCGGCCGCGGTCAATTATGGGATTCGTCAACTTTGTTGCCGACGCATCCTCACTACTCATGCCAGCGCCGACCGGCGGCGCAATCACGCACGCATTTTTGCAGCGCCTGCTTCCGTGCCCGCGCAACCAAACAGGTCGGCCTGTGCGGTTTCGAGCGCAAGCAGCCTGGCCTTGTTTTCCAGACCGCCGCCGAAACCGGTCAACGTTCCGTTCGATCCGATCACGCGATGACAGGGGGCAACGATGGAGATCGGGTTTCTGCCGTTGGCCGCGCCGACCGCGCGTATGGCCGTGGGATGTCCGATGAGCGTCGCGACCTGGGCGTAAGTCCGCGTCTCCCCGTAAGGAATCGTCAGCAGCGCCGACCATACCTGGCGCTGAAAATCCGTGCCGTGAAAGTCCAGCACCAGATCGAATGCCCGGCGCTCGCCACCGAAGTACTCGCGCAGTTGGCGTTCGGTTTCCGTGAGCACAGGATGCGCGCCCGCTGTGACTACCGCACCGGACCGCAAATGAAGTCCCGGTTCGTCGCGCCAGAGGATGGCGGCGAGCCCCGCATCGCTCGCAAACAACCGCAGCTCGCCCACGGGCGATTCGATCGACTTGCGAACATAGCAATGGTGGGCAGGTACCGGCATCGCGGACGGAAGCATACACGCGCGCCCGCAGCACCATGACCTGTCCCCGCGCGTGACCACAGCGGCAATCTGACTTAGATTGCGTCACCGTTTTCTGCTGGCCGGGGGAGGCATGGACTTTAAACGCGCCGGCGCACTCGCCGCCTGGCTGCTCGCATCGATCGGCATGGCGCAGGCAGACAGCGACTGGCCCGCTTACGGCGGCGATGCCTCGAAAATGCGCCACTCGCCGCTGACGCAGATCAATCGCGGCAACGTCAAACAACTCGCGCTCGCCTGGAGCTACGACACGGGCGAGAAAGGCGACACGCAGACGCAGCCCATCGTGATCGGGCGCGTGTTGTACGGATATTCGCCGACACACAAGGCGTTCGCCCTCGACGCGGTCACCGGCAAACAACTCTGGATGTTCGATTCGGGCATCGCCGGAGTGGGCGCGAATCGCGGCCTCATGTACTGGTCCGATGGAAAACAGGCGCGTGTATTCGCGGCAGTCGACAATTTCATCTACGCGCTCGACGCCGCCAGCGGCCAACCTATCGAAGGCTTCGGCAAAGCCGGCCGCATCGACCTGCGCGAGAACCTCGGCCGCGATCCCGCATCGCAATCCGTCCGGCTCACGAGTCCGGGCGTCATCTTCGAAGACCTCATGATCGTTGGCGGACGAGTCGGCGAAAATCTGCCCGCCTCTCCCGGCCACGTGCGCGCGTATGACGTCAAAAGCGGCGCGTTGCGCTGGACCTTCCGCACCATTCCGCAATCCGGCGAACCGGGTTACGAAACCTGGCCCGGGGATGCGTGGCAGTACACCGGCGGCGTAAACAGCTGGCCGGGCATGACCCTCGACGCCAGGCGCGGCGTCGTGTTCGTTCCAACCGGGTCGGCGGCCTCGGACTTCTACGGTGGCAATCGCAAGGGCGACAATCTGTACGCGAACTGCCTGCTCGCGCTCGATGCCGCCACCGGCAAACTGCGCTGGCATTTCCAGTTCGTGAAACACGACGTGCTGGACCGGGACTTGCCCACGGCCCCCACACTGGTCACGCTGCGCTTGAAGGGAAAAGCTGTCGATGTATTGGTGCAGACGACCAAGCAAGGTTTCGTCTTCGTCCTCGATCGCGACACCGGCAAGCCGGTATTTCCGCTCGAAGAAGTGGCCGCGCCGGTTTCGGACGTGCCCGGTGAGGTGTCCCATCCGTCCTATCTACGCCCGGCGTCGCCCGCTCCGTACGCGCGGCAACGCCTGACCGCGAACGACCTCACCACCCGCACGCCGGAGGCTAACAGCTGGGCGCGCGCGCAATTCGCGCAGCTCCTGAGCGACGGCCCGTTCAAGCCGCTCAGCGTCGGGGTCGACTCGACTATCTACCCCGGATTCGATGGCGGCGCCGAATGGGGTGGCCCGGCATACGACCCCGACACGGGCCTGCTGTACGTGAACGCCAATGAAATGGCGTGGCTCGGATCGCTCGCGCCGAACGACACGGGCCGTAGCAGCGGCAAGTCCATCTACCTGCGCGACTGCGCGGCCTGCCATGGCGACAACGGCCAGGGTTCGCCGCCGCAATTTCCCTCGTTGACCAACATCGGCGATCGCCTGCCGGCAGATCAATTCGCCGAACGGGTGCGCAAGGGCGGTGGCCGCATGCCGGCGTTTCCCAATCTGCAGGATGAGGCGTTGCACGCGATCAACACGTTCCTGACGAGCGGCGCCGACATTCCGGCCGGAGCGGCCGATACGTCGCCCGCCAACCAGGAATACCGCTTCACCGGCTACCGTCGCTGGCTGGATCCGCAAGGATATCCGGCGGTCGGTTTGCCCTGGGGCACGCTGAACGCGATCGAACTGGCGACCGGTAAGTACATCTGGCGCATCCCATTCGGCGAATTTCCCGAGCTCGCCGCGCGCGGCATGAAGGACACCGGCAGCGAAAACTACGGTGGCCCGCTCGTGACCTCGGGCGGCCTGTTGTTCATCGGCGCGACGATTCACGACCGCAAGTTCCGCGCGTTCGACAAGCGCGATGGCACGCTGCTGTGGGAAGCGGCGCTGCCGTTTTCTGCTGACGCGACCCCCATCACCTATCAGATCGATGGACGTCAGTTCGTCGCAATCTTCGCCAGCGGTGGCAAGGAAAGGAGCGGTTCTGGCGGAGGTGTGTACCTGGCCTACGCGCTGCGCGCGACGAAGTCGATAGATACCGAATTGATGCAGTAACGCAGTCCGGTCGGCTCGGGCCCGTCCGCGAATACATGCCCGAGGTGCCCGTTGCAGCGCGCGCAATGCACCTCGATCCCGAACATGCGGCTGCCGCCCTCGGATTCGGCCACGTTCACTTTCGACAGCGGCTTCCAGAAGCTGGGCCAGCCCGTGCCCGAATCGAACTTGTACTTCGAATCGAACAACGTGGTCTCGCAGCAGATGCAGCGATACAGGCCGTCAGCGTGGTTGTCGTTGTACTTGCCCGTGAACGGCCGTTCCGTCCCGGCCTTGCGCGCCACGAGGAACGACAACTCGGAAAGTTGTTTGCGCCACTCGTCGTCCGATTTCACGACGCGCGGCACCTTGGCCGTGCCCGTGCTGACGCCGGCTGGCGAGAAGTTCTCGATGAGCACGTCGGCGGACAACACCGGCGCCTGGTCCGCCGCGCGCGCGCACGCCACCGTGCTCAGCGCCACCGGCACGGCCACCGCTCCCAACAGGAATCCACGCCGCGAACTACTGAAATCCTGCATGCCGTTTCCTCGCGTCTTCAACCGAAGGTGAACGAAAAAGCCTCGACGTGCGGATCGAGGAACTCGATGGTGAAATCATGTTCCTGCACACCGCCCTGCTGGCGGATGAGCTGGTACAGGCGCTGCTCGCGCACCACTCCCGCGCCGCTGGCATCGATGTCCATGCCGTGATCGGCACCGGGTGGTTTGCCGTCCAGCAACACGCGGAATCGCACCGGCTCGCCTTTCGGACCAGGACCCAGCACGAGGTGCAGGTCACGCGCCTTGAAACGAAACTTGATGCGGCCCGGCGCCGCCTGCAGCTGCGCCTTCTCGCGCGACACGAGCCAGCGTCCGGCCAACGCCCATTCGTTGAGCGCGATTTGCGCCGGCAGTTGATAGTCCTTCACCGCGTCGGGCTCGAACGAACCGGGCGATGTGAAATTCTCGCCGCGCGCGAAACCCAGGTAAGTTTCCGGCGACTCGATGTTCGCGACATCGGCGGCGGCGGTGACACCCTCGCCCGCGGCCGCGTCGACCGGCGGAGGAAGGTTCGCTACGCCGGCCTCGGTCAACAAGGCACGGATCGTGTGTTCCGACTCCGCATATTTGCCCTCGCCATAGTGATGGCCGCGAATCCTGCCTTCTGCGTCGATGAAATAGTGCGCGGGCCAGAAACGATTGTCGTACGCCTTCCAGATGGCGAAATCGTTGTCGAGGACCACGGGGTATTCGATGTGGAACTTCTGGATCGCCATGCGCACGTTGGCAGCGTCTTTCTCGAAGCCGAATTCAGGCGAATGAACACCGATGATCACGAGGCCGGAATCGCGATAACGCGCATACCAGGCGTTGATGTACGGCGTCGCGCGCAAACAGTTGATGCACGAGTAGGTCCAGAAATCGACCACCACCACCTTGCCGCGCAGGGCTTCGCGCGTCAGCGGCGCGGAGTTGATCCAGGTCGCGCCAGCGGGAAATTCCGGCATCTCGCGATCGGCTGGCGGGGAGCCAGGCGCGGGCGCCGTCACCGGCGCTGCCGCGGCGGCCACCGGTTTCCCGGATGAGTCACAGCCGCCGATCAGCGCGGCAACTCCGAACAGGGCCGCAGCGGCGAGACTGCGTTTGACGGCTGACGACATCACTTTGTGTTCGCGACCGTGACCGCCCGCGCGTTGTACATCGCGGGGAACAGGCGCTCGAAATTGCGCACCTTCGGCAGATCGTTGAAGACGATGTACGGATGAGCCGGGTGGTTCACGAGAAAGTCCTGGTGATAATCCTCGGCGGCATAAAACCCCTTGAGCGGATCGAGCTTCGTCACGATCGCGGCCGGATACACCTTGGCCGCGTTCAGCTGCGCAATGTAAGCCTGTGCGATCTCTCTTTGACGTTCGCTGCCGTAGAAAATCGCCGAGCGGTACTGCGAGCCGGAATCGGGCCCCTGCCGGTTGAGTTGCGTCGGATCGTGCGCCACGGAAAAGAAGATCTGCAGGATCTGGCCGTACGTGACTTTCGCAGGGTCGTAAACGATCTGCACGGATTCGGCGTGGCCCGTGTCGCCGCCACCCACCGTCCGATAATCCGCATCCGCCTTCGTGCCGCCGGAGTACCCGGACAACACGTTGCGCACACCGTTCAGATGTTGATAGACGCCCTGCACGCCCCAGAAGCAACCGCCCGCAATGACGGCGGTCTGAAGACCGCCCGCCGCGGGCTTGTCATCGACCAGCGGCGCGGGGATCTTCACCGCCGCTTCGCTGGCTTGTACGCCGATGCTGGATGTCGCGCAGAGCAGCAATGCCATGAGAGTCCGTTTCATCATTTCTCCTTCACCGTATACGCAGGAGACCCGGAAAACCGCTGCAATATTTCGCCGCGAGCTCGCATTCTGTCACCGCGTACAATCCGGCCTCCTCGCGTAAGACCAATTCACGGACCATAGATTCACCGGCCTTCTCTGGTTGATGGCGCTGCAGGAGAATCCCGTGCTGTATGCCGACTACTCTATCTGCGCGCCACGGTGACCGACGGTGCCAGGGTGTCGTTCAGCTACAGCACCGATGGCAGTTCGTTCAGCGCAAGATCGAGTAACCCGCGGTCACAGCTCGATGTCGGTCGCCAGCACGATCACGCCGCGCGTCGGCATGCGGAAGAACTCGGCGGCCTGTGCGCTGCGGCGCTGCAAGAACGCGAATGCACGCGCCTTGATGCCCGCGAGCCCGGGTCGGGGCCGCGCCCGAACCAGGTGCCACCCCAGGAAGAAAGAGGAGTCTTCTGCGAAAACGCACAGGCCTTGCCGCCGCGCATTGCGCAGTGTCTCGCCAACGTCCGGTGTCTCCATGAAACCGAAGCGCGCGCGCACGTCGTAGACCCCGGGGAAGATTTGCTCCACCAGGACCCGGCTCAAAGGATCGATACGCGGCACGCGCTGGATCTCGATGTGCAGGATGACGATCTGCTCGTGGTGCACCTTGTTGTGCTCGAGGTTGCGCAGCAGCGCGGTCGGCACGAAGCCGGATTGGCTGATCAGGAACACCGCGGTGCCGGGCACCTTGGCGGTCGGCGCCAGCAGTTCCGGCAGCTTCTTCACCGACACGGCGCGGTATTCCAGTTCCGCGCGCAGGCGTTGCCGCCCATCGCGCCAGGTGACGAATATGGCGAACATCACGGCCGCGAAGGCCAGCGGCACCCAGCCGCCAGTCGATATCTTGGTCATGCAGCCGGCGAGGAAGGCGAGATCGACCAGCAACAGCAGCCCGAACAGCGGCCCCACCTTCCACCAGGACCACTTCCACATCGAACGGGCGACCAGCACGCCTAACAAGGTGGTCACGAACATGGTGCCCATCACCGCCACGCCGTACGCAGAAGCGAGCGCCGCCGAGCTGCGGAACAGCAGCACGAACAGGATCACGGAAACGAACAGGAACATGTTGGCGGCGGGCACGAAGATCTGCCCCTGCGCTTCCTCAGAGGTCTGCATGACGCGCACGCGCGGCAGCAGGTCGAGTTGCACCGCCTCGCGGGTCAGCGAGAAGGCGCCCGAGATCACCGCCTGCGAGGCAATGACGGTCGCCGCCGTGGACAGCAGCACCAGCAGCGGCAGCGCGGCCTGGGGCGCCAGCGCATAAAACGGATTTGCGACGGCAGTGACGCTCTCCAGGATCAGCGCGCCCTGGCCGAAATAGTTGAGCACCAGCGCGGGCCACACCAGGATCAGCCAGCCCAGCCGCACCGGCCGCCGTCCGAAATGTCCCATGTCGGCGTACAGCGCCTCGCAACCGGTGACCGCGAGGATCACCGAGCCCAGGATGGCGAGACCGAGCGCCGGATGGTGGCCTAACAAACTCAGACCGTAGAGCGGATTCACGGCGAGCAGCACACTGGGTGCCCGGGCGATCGCCACCACGCCGAGCGCGGCCAGCGTCACGAACCAGATCACCATGATCGGACCGAACATCCGGCCGACGCGCTCCGTGCCGCGCCGCTGGATCGCGAACAGGATGACGATCACGCCGATCGTGACCGGCAGTACGGCCTTGGTGAATCCGGCATCCAGCAGCGACAGGCCTTCGACCGCGCTCAGTACGGAGACCGCCGGCGTGATCAACGCATCGCAGTAGAACAGCGCGGTGCCGAGCACGCCGAGCGCGACCGCATTACGCACCCACGGCGTCGCGGTGCCGAAATGCTTCTGCACCAGCGCGACCAGCGACAACACGCCACCCTCGCCCGCGTTGTCGGCGCGCATGATGATGCCGACATACTTGATCGTGACGACGATCAGCAGACTCCAGAAGATCATCGAGAGGATGCCGAGCACTTTCACGGCATCGCCCGGCACGAATTCCGCGGCGGACAGCGAAGCGTTGAACGCGTAGAGCGGACTGGTGCCGATGTCGCCGAAGACGACGCCGATGGCGCCGATGACCGCGGGACCCAAAGCCTGCTGGGACTTCATAAGAACCTGAAAAAACGACGGGCGCATTTTAGGCCCACTCACCCGGGATCGACCGCCCAGGGCCGCTTTTTTTCGGTACCCTCGTGCGTATGCCCGTGGAATTACACGAAACTTCACTCATTGCGCTGCTGGCGATCGGTTTCGTGCTTGCTTTGTTGTTCGGTTTGGTGGCCGCCGCGCTGCGTATCTCGCCGATCGTCGGCTACCTGCTCGCCGGAATCGCCGTCGGGCCCTTCACGCCCGGCTTCGTCGGCGACTCGGGCCTCGCAAGCCAGGTCGCCGAAATTGGCGTGATCCTGCTGATGTTCGGCGTCGGCCTGCATTTCTCGATCAAGGATCTGATGTCCGTGCGCTACATCGCGCTGCCGGGCGCCATCGCGCAGATCGTCACGGCCACGGCCATCGGCGCCGGCATGGCCCACCTGCTCGGCTGGAGTTTCGGCACGGGTCTCGTGTTCGGGTTGTCGCTGTCCGTGGCGAGCACCGTGGTGTTGCTGCGCGCGCTGGAGGAACGCAATGCGTTGCAGTCCTCCGAAGGCAAGATCGCCGTCGGCTGGTTGATCGTCGAGGATCTGGCCATGGTGCTGGCGCTGGTCATGCTGCCCGCGCTGGCAGAAACGCTCGGCGGAAACGCCGGTGTCATCGATCCACACGTCGGCTCCACCAACACCTGGCTCGCGTTGCTCATCACGCTCGCCAAAGTCGCGGTGTTCGTGGTGCTGGCGCTGGTCGTCGGCACGCGCGCCGTGCCATGGCTGCTGATGCACGTCACGCGGACCGGCTCGCGCGAGTTGTTCACGTTGTGCGTGCTGGCGATCGCACTGGGCATCGCATACGGATCTTCGGCGGCGTTCGGCGTGTCGTTCGCGCTCGGCGCGTTCTTCGCGGGCGTCATCCTGAGCGAATCCGAGCTCAGCCACCAGGCCGGCAACGACACGCTGCCGCTCAAGGATGCGTTCGCCGTGTTGTTCTTCGTGTCGGTGGGCATGTTGTTCGATCCCACCGTGCTGGTGCGCGAGCCGCTCTCCGTGCTCGCAGTGCTGGCCATCATCATGGTGGGGAAGTCGCTGGCGGCCTTCGTCATCGTGCTGGCGTTCCGCCATCCGGTCCGCACGGCGCTCACCGTGTCCGCGAGCCTGGCGCAGATCGGCGAATTCTCGTTCATCCTTGCGAGCCTCGGTGCCGCGCTCGGATTGCTGCCGCCGGATGGCCGCGATTTCATACTGGCTGGCGCGTTGTTGTCGATCGCGCTGAACCCGGTCACTTTCGCCGGCATCGCCCCGCTGTCGCGCTGGATCGAAGCGCGGCCGCGGCTGCTCAAACTACTCGAGCGGCGCGGCGCGGACCGCCATCGTACGCCGGTCAGTGACACCAGCCTGCTCCGTCAACACGCCATCATCGTCGGCTACGGCCGCGTCGGCGGCGCCATCGGCCCGGTGCTCAAGGAACAGGGCCTGCCCTTCGCGGTGATCGAACGCGACCACCTGATGTTGAGCAACGCGCAGGCGCAGGGTGTTCCCACCCTGGTCGGCGACGCGGCCGCGCCGGGAACCTTGCAGGCAGCCGGCATCGCGCACGCGCGCCTGCTGGTGGTCGCCACTCCCGACAGCTTCCAGGCGCGGCACATCGTGGAGCTGGCGCGCAGCCTCAACCATTCGCTCGACATCGTGGTGCGCACGCACAAGGACAGCGAATTCAAGACGCTCGAGGACCTGGGCGCGGGCCGCGTGGTCATGGGCGAACGCGAACTGGCGCGCGGCATGCTCGAGTATTCGCTGCGCAGTCTCGGCGTGCCGCCGGAACGCGCGCGCGCCGTCGCGGGCCGCGACGCGCAGGTGAATCCGGAAGGCACCTGACCTGTCAGGATTTCAGGTACGCCATCTTCAACTGCTGACGCAGCGTCTGACGCATCGCCGGACTCAAAGGGCCTAACAATCCCTGCAACGCAGGCGGAATGTGGGCGACCGGATCGCCGCCGTCCGGCCGGAAAACATGCGTCTCGAACATCTCGCGCCAGTACGCGCGTTCGCGCGGCGGCAGGTCCTTCAATGCCAGCAGTGCCGTGAGGAAGCAGTCGATCGCGCGCTCGAGGCCTTTCGCATCGTTGCCCCACCAGTAGTTGACCAGCACGTTGTAAGGCTCGAGCGAGGTGACGTGATGCCACCAGTACTTCGGGATGAACAAGGCGTCGCCGGCCTCGAGCCACGCGATACGCGCCGCCGCCAGGGCGCGGCGGAATCGCGGATAACGCTCGAAATCGGGCGCTTCGGGATTCACCAGCGACAGCGGCGGCGGGAACGGCCGGTCGATCGGGCCGACGTACAGATTCGACACCTGCTCCGGGGGAAACAGCAGGAAGCGGCGCCGGCCCGCCACGACGCAGGCGAGATTGTGGTCCGGATCGTGGTGCGTTTGCGTACGCACCTTGCCGCCGATCCAGATGCGCGGCGACACCTGCGGCGGCAGGAACGGCGCGGGATTCGCGCTGGTGAACAGCGGCATGTGGTCGGCGAGCGGCAGCGATTGAATCGCGATGAACGGGGCGTCCGGCTGGCCCAGCAGGCGCTCCATGTGGTCGAGCGTGTCGCCGATGCGCCGTTCGCGATGCGCAAAATTGAAATCGCGCAGATCCGGCTGATACATGAACCAGCCATCGCTCGCCGCACGCGCTTCCAGGATCGACGCCGGCCTTCCTGCGTCGAGTGACTTGAGATAACGGTTCATCGCGCTGACGGATTCACGGCCGGCGGCGAGCGCCGGCCAGCCGTCAAGCGCCTGCCTGAGGGCGACCGGCTCCTCCGCGCGCACCAGGTCCGCGAATTCCGCGGGCGTCGTCACACCACGCGCCGCGACCTGCGGCAGATCGTCGAACGACTGCGTGATCGTCAGCGTCACGAGAATGCGGGCCCTGCCGCGCGTGCACCCGGATCCGGCAGGCCACAGACGGACTGCAGATACTCGGTGTGCGACATCTGCTCACCCACTTTCTTGGCGATGAACGCGAGGATCCGCCGGAACTCGCGTTCCACGACCTCCTGGGACGTGCGGTCGACCGCCGGGTCGTAGGTCTCGGGCAGCACGCCGTGCCCGAGCAACAACGACTGCCAGTCGTCGATCGCAAACGTTTCGTCCTCGTAATAAACGACATCGCCGCGCGCGCGAAATGCGTCGATCTTGTGCGCGAGCTCAGACCCCGGCTGGGCCGCCCGGCCCTTCTGCCAGAACGGCGAAGTCCCATAACGGTTGAGACGGTAGTGAGCCTGCTGGAAATCCCGGATGCGTTCGAACGCGGCGCGCACGTTCTGGTTGTACTCGGCGCGCTCGACGCCGTAGTCCGCGCTCACCGGGAACAGCGGCAGCAGGTGCACGAGGCCCACCTGCACGGCCTGCAGATCCACGGCGTGAATCGGATCGAAGCGGCAGGCGGACTCGCCGATCGCCACGCAGTTTCGTTGCCAGGCATACGCGCGCCGACCCGGCTCGAGCGGACGAATCGCCGCGTCGCGCAATTCCATGCGCGTGACACGCGCGAGCGTCCGCAGCGCCGCCTCGTCGCCCCCCGCGTGGGAATATGACTCGCTCGAATACGCATGCAGCACGTGCGTGCAGACCTGGCTCGCCTGCAGCGACACCCAGCCTTCGGCACAGGCACGGACTTCCGAATAGATAGGCGCCGCCGGCAGCGGCGCGCCGAAGGCGGTCAGCGCGCGATCGGCCATGAAGGACGGCCGCCAGCTTTCTGTTGCCACGCCGAGCGCGGCGCCGATCAGACTGGCATCGCCGCCGGTGACGTCCAGAAAAAAATCGCCGACCACCTGGCGCCCGCCATCGAGATCGAGCGCTTCGATATCGCCGCCCGCTTCCAGGCACGCCGCCACCGACTGCGCCGCGTGGACCTGCACACCACGGCGCAACGCCAGGGCCCTGAGCCAGGCGCCGTACGGAATCGCGGGCAGGTGGTAGCCGTAATCCGTGAAGCCGAAACCCTCGACCTCGGGATCGGGTACGAGCATGCGGCCATGGCGCGCGGCGGCGGCCGTGAGGCAGAACTCGGTAAACCCCACCGGAAATCCGGCACGGTGAGCCTTCAACCAGTGCGGCAGAAACTCCTTCTTTTCGATGCGCGTCCCGGTCGAGCCGTACGCATGGAAAAACGGCGCGGCATGGCCGGCGCTGTCGGTAAACAGTTTGCCGAGCGTGAACGCGCCGCGCGTCGCGCCGATCAACTTCGCTTCGTCGATGCGCAGCCGCGTATGCAACGGCTCGAGCGCGGGCAGCGTGGCGAAAACATCCGCCGGGCGCGCGCGGCCCGGTAGTTCGACGACGGTAACCCTCACGCCCGCGGGCGCGAGGGCGTAGTGCAGCACGCAGGCCGAGAGCCACGCGGGCGCGTCGGTGCCCACGATCACGATGTGACGGGCGACGTTTTTCACGGCGCTGCCGCCCGCGCCAGGGTCGGTTGCCCGCAGTAGCTGGCGATGATTTCCGCGTGTGTCGGCATGTCGGCCACGTGCGTCGCCACTCGTTCCTGCAGGTCGCGCAGTTTCTCCGCGAGCGGGTCGGCGGGCAGAAAATCCGCCAGCCGGTCGTAGCTCTGCGGCATCAATCCCTGCCCGAACAGCACCGCCAGCCAGCTGTCGCGCGAGAAGAATCCGTCCTTGAAGAAAGGCACGTGGCCGCGGGAATCGAACAACGCGAGCTTGTGCGTCAGGCTCTCGGGCAGTGGATAGGTGCGCACGTGATCCCACAGCGGCTCTCCTGTCCTGCGGTTGGCCACGTAGTGCAGGATGAGGAAATCGCGGATACGCTCGTACAGCGCGTCCGACAGCCGGTTGAATTCGCCGGCCAGCCGGGTGTCGATGCCGCCGGCTTCGGGCGCCGGAATCAGCCGCAACATGTCCTGCACCGCCTTCTGGATGAGGAACAGGCTCGTGGATTCGAGCGGCTCGAGGAATCCGCTCGCGAGCCCCAGCGCCACGCAATTCTTCTTCCAGGCCTGCGCACGGCGGCCGGCGCGGAAGCGCAGCATCTTCGGTTCCATCTGCGCGCGGCCGTCCAGCTGCGAAAGCAGGGTCGCGCGCGCTTCGTCCTCGCTGATGAAGCGCGTCGAGAACACGTGTCCATTGCCGGTGCGGTGCTGCAAGGGGATGCGCCAGATCCAGCCGCCGGGCTGCGCGATCGAGCGCGTGAACGGCGTGAAGTCGGCCGAGCGTTCGCAGGGCACGGCCCAGGCGCGGTCACAGGGCAGCCATTCGCTCCAGTCTTCCCACGGCACCTGCAATCGATCGCCCAGCAACAGCGAACGGAAGCCGCTGCAATCCACGAAAAAATCGCCGGTCAGTTTTTCGCCGGACTTGAAGGTGAGTGTTTCGACATTGCCGCTCTCGCCGTGGAGCGCGACGCCCACCACCTGCCCCTCGATGCGTTTTACGCCGCGCGCCATGGTCCAGGTGCGCAGAAAATTGGCGTACAGCCCCGCGTCGAAGTGGTACGCGTAGCTGTAATAGGTCGATCGAATCGAGCGCGTGTCCGGAAAATCGAAGGCGTTCCGGCGGCACGCGGCGATGGCGCTGCAGTATTCCTCGAGTGGCGCGGGATTCAATCCAAGGTTCCGGGCGCGCATCCAGTGATGCTGGAACTCCACGCCGCCCCACAACTGGCCGAACGAGCCGAATGGATGGACGTAGTGATCGCCCTGGCGGTCCCAGTTGCGGAATTCGATCCCCAGCTTGAACGTGCCCTGTGTCTCGCGCATGAACGCGGACTCGTCGATGCCGAGCAGATCGTTGAAGTGCTTGAGCGCCGGCAACGTGGCTTCGCCGACGCCGACCGTGCCGATCTCGTCCGACTCGATCAGCGTGATCGAATACCGCTGCGAGGGCAGCACCTGCGCGCAGGCCGCCGCGCACATCCAACCCGCCGAGCCACCGCCGACGATGACGATTCGCAAAGGTGAGGACACCGTTCACCCCCCTGTTCGATTGCCCATATAACAGAAACGCGCCGCTGCGGGTGCGGACCGCAGCGGCGCGTTTCCCCGACGCTGCTGCGTCAGTACTTGAAACGGACCCCAAGCTGGAAGCGCCGGTCATTGCGCACCCAGCCCGAATCGATCTTCACTGGACTCGCGCCGGGCGTGAGCGTCGAATCGCCGAATACCTGCTGCTGAGTGACGGCAGTGGTATTCAGGATGTTCGACACGTCCGCCGACAACTCGAAGTTGTCCGTGAGGCTGTAGCGCGCGGATCCGTCCAGGTAGCCGCTCGCCTTCTGCCACACCGGAAGTCCGATACAGCAATCGAGGTTCGCGGTCAGGAATTCCGAACGCCAGCTGTAGGCAAGCCGCGCGCCCACCTTGCCGAATTCGTACAGACCCACGACGTTGAACGAATTGTCCGAAATGCCCGCCAGGCGATGCGAGTCGATCACGTTGCTCGTGAAGGACAGCGGATTGCCCGCATTGCCCGCGCCACCGGTCGACCCGTTGTTGCCGCCGCCGAAGGCGGTGGTGCTGCCAGGTAGATAGCCCGCCTGCACCGCCAGGTTGGAGTTGTTGATGTCGTCCTGCTCGGTGCGCGTGTAGTTCAACTGCACCCCGAGGCCAGACCAGGCGCCGGGCAAGGAGTCGAAGAACGTCTGGTAGGCCACTTCGAAGCCCTTGAGTGTGCCACCGCTGCCCGGATCGTTGGACGGACCGCGGACCGTAACGGTCTGGGTCGAACCATTGTTCTCGATGTCGCGCGCGGCACGACCGTAGGCAATCGCATTCTCCAGCTTCTTGTAGAACAGGCCCAACGTGAACGAACTGCTCCTCGAGAAGTACACCTCATACGACAGGTCGAAGTTGTCGGCTTCCACCGGCTCGAGGCCCGCGTAACCGGCTTCGGCGTTGAATATGAAGTTGTAGCCGGTGACGGCGCCACTCGCGTTCTTGATCAGGTACGGCGAGTTGTTGCTCACATCGATCGGCGGCGCGTTGATCGACACCGTGTTGCGCAGCAGGCCGAAATCCGGACGCGACATGCCGCGCGAATAACCGAAGCGCGCGAATTGCCGGTCGGTGAACCCGAAGCGGACGTTGAAGCTCGGCAGGACGTTCGTGTACACCTTGTCGAGCGTGTTCGCCCTGCCCGTACCCGTGCTGTACGCCAGCAGCGCCGGCGTCAGCCAGCACTGGATATCGGTCGCCTGGTTAGGTCCGTTGTTCGAGGCATCGCATCCGCCCTGATCCTGTGCGAGCGCGCTGTTGTACCAGTTCGCATTCGGAAAGCCGACCTGGCCGTGACTCTCGACTTCGGTGCGCACGTAACGCACGCCGACGTTGCCGGTGATGTTGATGCCGCCCGGATTCGTCTCCGGACCGCCGAACCTCAACATGATGTATGCAGCCTTGCTCTTTTCGTTCACGTCGAGGATCTCGGGATCCGTGAAGCATTCTTCGACGTTGTTGGTGCGATCGCACAGCGGGTTCCAGCCCTGCTGCGGCGGATTCACGTTGCGGGCCGCGAGGCCTTCGGTGTGCAGATCGTAGTCGCGCAGTGTCGCGCGATTCAGGAATACAACCGGCCCGTTGTTGAATACGCTGCCGTCGTAGTGATCCGACAGGCTGGTCGCTTCCCAGATGCCCGCGGGATAACCGTTGAACTGATCGTTCGCCTTGTTGCATTCCTCCGGATAGGTCCCCGGCGACGTGTTGTCGATGTTGAAGCCCGGGCCGTTGCAGCCCCAGGTCGGAGCGACTGCCGCCCAGTTGTACGCCGAGTAACGCACCTTCTGTTCGCGGTCCGCGAGGCGCACGCCCGCTTTCAGCGAGTTGAGCCAACCGCCGCTGCCCAGGTCGTATTCGACATCGGCACGTGCGGCCGTTTCGTCCGCGTCGTTGTGTTCCCAGTGGTCCTGGATGAACTGCATCCAGTAGTTATGCGGGTTGGCGAGGAAGCCATCCGCGTAGTTCACGTTGGGCCCGGGCGACAATCCGATGCGCGGCGTGCCGTGTTTGTCGGTCGAGTAGTCGACCTGCGCGAGGCTGTTGGCCGCGACGAGGATGTCGTAGTTGTGGGTGTTTGCCTTGATGTACTGGAGATCGAAGCTCGTGTGCAGTTTCTCGGTGACGTCCCAGGCCACGTTGAACGAGAAATCGCGGGTCTGTTCTTCGTGATTGAAGATGCGTGCCTCGTCGCTCACGTTCGCGCCCGTGATGCAGGGAACCCCGCCGCAGGAATCGTTCGCGTTCACGAACGGCAATCCGGGCACCGCCGAGCCGTGGCTCAATGTCGCCGCGGCGTTCGCGCCGTTGAAACCCAATTCGCTCGAGGGTTGTCCGATCACACCCGAATCGAGCATGCCGTCCGCGCCGAACGCGAAGCTGCCGGTGATCGGGCGCCACTGGGCATTGCCTTGGGGCGCCCAGACGGGAGTCCCGAACCCGGTGCCCGTAGGCCAGCTGATGTTGGAGCTGCGTTCGAGCCACGGGTTTTCATACTTCGAATCGATCGCCGTGAAGGTCAACTTCAGGTTCTTGGCGTCATTCTCGTACTGCAACGCGAGCGCGGCGCCCGTGCGCGTGCGGTCGTAGTCGACCTGCGAGAAATTCACCTGCCCCGGCGCATACCGGAAGCCGGTGCCGCCGTATGGATTGGCGTTGCAGACCGGATTGCCATCCGCATCGACCACGGCGGGAGCGCCGGGCGCGTAGTCCGAGCAGAACGTCGCGATGCGCGTCATGTTGACGGATTCCGTGCGCGTCACGATGTTCGAGTAGGCCGCGTTCACCAACACGCCGAATCGGCCGCTGTCGGTATCCCAGGTCTTGCTGTAGACGCCCGAGGCTTCGTAGGTCGGATCCTGGGAGAGTGAGCCGTAGTTCGCACGGCCCGTCAGCACGATGTCCTGGCCGTCGGAATCGAGCGGCTGGCGTGTGCGCAGATTCACGACACCGGCGATGCCGCCTTCGATCATCTCCGCGGTCTGGTTCTTGTAAGTATCGACGCCGGCCATGAGCTCCGGCGACACGTCGTTGAAGTTGAGCCCGCGATATCCGTCGGCCGAGAAACTGTCGCGGCCGTTGAACTGCGTGCGAACGAACGTGAGGCCGCGGATCAATACGGAGGACGGCTCCGCCGAAAAGTGATTGCTGTCGTCGCTCGATTGCAGGCGCGACACCGTGATGCCCGGCACGCGTTGCAGCGCTTCGGCCACCGACTTGTCGGGGAATGCGCCGATGTCCGTGGCGGTGATCGAGTCGACGAACGTGTCGGCTGCGAGCTTGATGGACTGCGAGTTCTCGAGCGCGGCGCGTACGCCGGTCACGACGACTTCCGGCACTGCCTCCGCCTGGTCCTGCGACTGATCCTGCGCAAACACCGGGTTGATGAGCACGCTGCCACCGACGATGGTGAACAAAGCGCGTGATGTGAATCTGGGCGTCGGTTTCATCGCGCGCCCTCCACTGTCTGGTTGATAGGCGATGACGCGATTGCGCCCCGCGCGGAAATAAATCCCTGAATCGGGCAACCGTTGCGAATTTTCATGAGCCCCCTGTGAACGTCTTTTGCGTATATTTGCGTTCGATAATTTCGCGCTATCCGCGAAATCGTGCTGATACACTACCCAAGTTGCGAAAAATTGCGCAATAGCTTGCGGAGCTTTTGCGTAAATTTGCGTAACTCGGTAGCTTGCCGCGACGCGTCAACCGGGGGCGAATCACCGGGGTAGCGCTAACAACCGGTCCGTCGAGGGGTTTGATTACTTTATGAGTCGTTCAAATGATGAGGGCGGAAGCCCGGTGACGCTCCAGAAGCTCGCAAAGCTCGCGAAGGTGTCCGTCTCCACCGTCTCTCGCTCGCTCAATGACCATCCTTCGATCAGCAGCTCGACCAAGAAACAGTTGTGGGCGCTGGCCCGCAAACACGGCTACCAGTTCCGCCGCCACATGCCGTCAAGCCCGATCGGCGCCGAAGGTGCCGTCACCATCGTGACGCCGCGGGTGCGCGGCCGCCCGCTACCCCTCTCGCATCCGTTCTTCCTCGAGCTGCTTGCCAGCATCGGTGAAGCGGCGCGCGATCGCGGCTGCGATTTCACCGTCAGTCACCTGACCCCGGCTAACTACGAAGATCTCGTCCATGCAACGACCACGGGACGCGCCAATGGCGTCATCTTCCTCGGCCAGGGCACGTTGCACGACGAGTTCAACCGGCTGGCGCAGACCGACAGCCGCTTCGTCGTCTGGGGTGCGCAGTTTCCCGGCCAGAAATACTGCACGGTCGGCACGGACAACGCGCTCGGCGGCAGGCGCGCGACGCAACACCTGTTGAAGCTGGGCCGCAAGCGCCTGCTGTTCATCGGCGGCACCGATCCGGAAGCCACGCAGCGCCACCGCGGCTACACCGAGGCGTTGCAGGAAGCCGGAATCAGGATCGACGACGCGCTGAGCAGCCGGGTCGAGTTCGAGGCGGAATCCGCCGAGGCGGCGGTCGACCGGCTCCTGCATCGCAAGATTCCGTTCGACGGCATCGTGGCGGCCAGCGACCTGATCGCGCTCGGCGCCATCCGGGCGCTCGCCCGTGCGGGCCGGTCCGTGCCGCGCGACGTCTCGGTGGTCGGCTACGACAACAACCTGTTGAGCCGCCTCAGCACGCCGACCCTGAGCACCGTCCAGCAGGACATACCCAAGGCCGGCCGCCTGCTCGTCTCCAAACTACTCGACTGGACTGGCGACGCCCGTCCGGAAATGTTGTCGACTGAGCTGATCATTCGCGAGTCCTGTGGAGCCTGAACGGGCGCGGCGCGCGGGGGAGCAAGCCGCGCCGGTCCAGACGTAAACCAATATCTACCAGGGATACATCATGACGAAGACGTATTTGGCTGCCGCGTGGGGCCTCATGTTCATTCTGGCGACGAGCGCCGATGCCGCCCAAATGGGTACGCTGCCGGCACGCGCTGGCACCTGTGTGGGTTCGCCACGCGCGGTGCTCACGGTTTGCGTGGCGGCCGATGCGCACGGCCCCTACTACGAGGTGTATCGCGGCGATCACCCGGTGATCGCCCATTCGAGGCTGGGACTGCTGCTCGATGGATTCGGCAACCAGCCGGCGACGCTCGTGTCGAATCCGCGCCGCAGCGCCGTGAACGTCAGTTGGGATCAACCCTGGGGCGAACAACGCGTCATCCAGGACCGGCATGCCGAGCTCATCGTCACGCTGTCCGGCAAAGATACGGCGCAGACGGAGCCCTACGACCTCACGGTGCGCGTGTTCGACGACGGCGTCGGGTTTCGCTACGCGTTTAAAGGGATCGCGGCCGCGCGCGAAGTTGCCATCGTCGATGAGCTCACCGAGTTCCGGCTCGCGGGTGACTTCGATGCCTGGTGGTATCCGGCGCGCAATCCCGACCGCGATGAATACCTGTACCACCGTTCGCCGCTGTACCTGGTGAACCTGGCGGAAACGCCGCTCACGCTGCAGAGCAGCGATCTGTACCTGTCCATTCACGAAGCGGCGCTGGTCGACTACGCCAGCATGAACCTCAAGCGCACCGCCGAGCGCACGTTGAAGGCCGATCTCATGCCCTGGTCGGATGGCGCGTTGGTGAAGAAGATCGGTCCGTTCACGACTCCCTGGCGTACGGTATTGATCTCGGACTCCGCGGTAGGTCTCGCCGACTCGCGCATCGAGCTCAATCTCAACGAGCCCAGCCGCATCGCGGACACTTCCTGGATCCACATCGGAAAATACGTCGGGGTCTGGTGGGAAATGCATCTCAACCGCTCGACCTGGGGCAGCGGTGAGAAACACGGCGCCAACAATGCAAACGTGCAGCACTACATCGATTTCGCCGCCAGGAATCGCTTCGGCGGCGTGCTGGTCGAAGGCTGGAACAAGGGCTGGGATGGCGACTGGGTCGCCAACGGCAAATTTTTTAACTTCACCGAGTCCTATCCGGATTTCGATCTGCCGAAGTTGGCGGAGTACGCGCGTGAGCGCGGTGTGCGCATCATCGGCCACCACGAAACGGCCGGCGCGCTCGAGAACTACGAGCATCAGCTCGATGCCGCGATGCGGTTGTATGCCGCCCACGGCATCAGCGTCGTCAAGACCGGCTACGTGAAGGCCAGCGGCTCGATCGAGCGCACGCTGGCCGACGGCACGATGGGTCACGAGTGGTTCGCCGGACAATACCGCGTGAATCACGAGATCAAGGTGGCCGAGGTGGCGGCGAAGTATCAGATCTCGATCGACGCGCACGAGCCCGTCAAGGACACGGGCCTGCGGCGCACCTGGCCGAACATGTTGAGCCGCGAAGGAGCGCGCGGGCAGGAGTTCAACGCCTGGGGGCGCCCGACCAACCCGCCCGAACACCTGACGATCCTGCCGTTCACGCGGTTGTTAGCCGGGCCGATGGATTTCACGCCGGGCATCTTCGACCTGACCTTCGGCAAGACCGATATCAACGAACGCGTGCAGTCGACGCTTGCGACGCAGCTCGCGCTCTATGTGATCGTGTACAGCCCGGTGCAGATGGCGGCGGATCTGCCCGAAAACTACGAGCAGCGGCCCGAGGCATTCCAGTTCATCCGCGACGTGCCCACCGACTGGGAGACCTCGCGAACGTTGCAAGGCGAGATCGGCGACTTCGTGGTCGTCGCGCGCCAGCAGCGCGGCGCGGCCGACTGGTATCTCGGTGCGACTACCGACGAGAACGCGCGTCAGCTCGTCATCCCGCTAGATTTCCTGGAACGCGGCAAGAGCTACGAAGCGCAGATCTATCGCGATGCGCCGGATGCGGATTTCCGCACGAATCCCGCGGCGTTGATCATCGAGAAGCGGCGCGTCACTTCGAAGGACAAGCTCGACGCGGCGCTGGCGCCGGGCGGCGGCCTCGCCGTGCGCTTCCGTGCGCTCTGATCGCGAGGTGGTGCCGTAAGTCGGTGCCGGGTCGGACTTAGGGGAGTTAGTGTAACTAACTCCCCTAAGTCCGACCCGGCACCGACTTACGCAGCACCGCGATCCCGGCCAGCAACCAGCCCAGGGCACCTAAAACCAGTGCAAAAGACGGATCGCCGTCGGCGAACACATCTAACAAGGTGGGCAGCAACCCCGCGGCGAGCAGCTGCGGGATCACGATGAAGATGTTGAAGATCCCGAAGTTGACGCCCATCTTCCCGGCCGGGAGATTGTTGGCGAGCATCGCGTAAGGCAACGAGATGATCGAAGCCCAGGCGACCCCGAGTCCGATCATCGAAACCAGCAACCATTCGGGTTCGCGTATCAACAACATCGACAGCAACCCGGCTGCGCCCACGCACAGGTTCAGCTGGTGCGCGCGGCGCTTGCCGAAACGCCTGACGAGCTGGGGAATGAACAGCGCCGCGACGGCGGCCAACGCGTTGTAGGCCGCGAACAGGACGCCGACCCAATTGGCCGCGGCCTCATAACCAGGCGACCCCGGGGTGATCGAGCCGAAGTGGATCTTCGCAACTGCCGGTGTGGCATAGACGTAGAACGCGAACAACGTGAACCAGGAAAAGAACTGCACCAGCGCGAGCCGGCGCATCGACGCGGACATCGACTCCACGTCCTTGAGGATCGTGGCAAACGTGTTGTCGCTGCGCAGCCGGCTGGCCGTCAGCAGGAACACGCCATATGCAAGCGACGCGCATACGAGAACGTAAATCGCGGCGCGCGCACTCCCTACCCACGCCGCCAACATGGCGACGGCACCTGCAGCAAGCCACACGCGCCCGTGACGGCGCATGTCTCCAGGCGAGCGGGCGGGCGAGCGTTCGACGGCCGCGTCATCGAACTTCTCGAGAATCTCGGGCGAATATTCGCGGTTGGCGAACGCCGACCAGCAGACCGCCAACAACAACAGCGCTGCTCCCACGTAGAAGGCATATTTGACCGCGCTGCTGATCTCACCCGCGGCGGCACTGGACGCCACGCCGAACTGCGTGAACATCCATGGCAGGAAGCTGCCGATCACGGCGCCGACGCTGGCGAAGAACATGTACATGAGGTAGCCGTTCGATCTCTGGCCGGCCGACATCTGGTCGGCGACGAAGGCCCTGAAAGGGCCCATTGTCAGATTGAGTGATGCATCCAGCAGCCACAGGAGCAACGCCGCAGTCCACAGTGTCGTTGCATTCGGCATCGCGACGAGTGCCGCCGCCGCCAGCGTCGCCCCGATCAGGAAGTACGGACGTCGCCGGCCGAATCTCGTCCAGGTTCGATCCGACCAGTGGCCCACCAGCGGCTGGACGATCAAGCCGGTTACCGGGCCCGCGAGCCATAAAAGTGGAACGTTTTCGAGACTCGCGCCGAGGTTCTGGAAGATCCGCGTGAGATTGGCCTGGGGCAACGCGAAGCCGAACTGGATGCCAAACGCGCCGACGCAGATCTTGGCTGTTTGCCAGGCGGAAAGATGAGGCTTTGCATCCACGTGCGGCGCAAGGTTAGCAGCCCTCACCGGCCATCACGGGCGTTTTTCGGTACCGTTTTTTGGATACTCTGGCCCGCATGCCGTCCAGTCACGCCCCCGCCGCCTGATGCTCACCGCAGCCGAACTCGAAGCGCTGTCGTTGAGCCTGTCGATCGCGGCGCGCAGCGTCGCCTTCAACCTGCCATTCGCCGTGCTGGTGGCGTGGCTGCTGACGCGCACGCGATTCGCGGGCCGCACTTTGTTCGATGCCTTCGTGCACCTGCCGCTGGTGTTGCCGCCGGTCGTGGTGGGCTATCTACTGCTGGTGTTGTTCGGCATCCGCGGTCCGCTCGGCGGCTGGCTGCATGAACATTTCGGCATCCAGCTGGCATTCACCAGCACCGGCGCCGCGCTTGCCACCGCGGTCATGTCGTTTCCGCTGGTGGTACGTTCGATCCGCATCTCGCTCGACAACGTCGACCGTGGCCTCGAAGACGCCGCGCGCACGCTCGGCGCCGGCGCGGGCGACCGCTTCTTCTCCATCACGCTGCCGCTGATCGCACCCGGCGTGCTGGCCGGCGCGGTCACGGCGTTTGCCGCGGGCCTCGGAGAATTCGGCGCGGTCATCACGTTCGCGTCCAACATTCCCGGCGAGACGCGCACCCTGCCGCTGGCGCTGTACACCGCGCTGCAGACACCCGACGGCGATTCGATGGCGGCGCGCCTGGCGTTGATCTCGTTTTCGCTGGGGCTCGCGGGCCTGCTCGTCTCCGAATTCCTCGCGCGCCGGCTGCGCACCGTGCTGGGCCGCTGATGCTGCTGGTCCAGCTGCGCAAGAACCGCGGTGATTTCTCGCTCGACGTGAACTTCAGCGCGCCGACGCCCGGAGTCACCGCGCTGTTCGGCCGCTCCGGCTGCGGGAAGTCCACGCTGATCTCGCTGATCGCGGGCTTGCTCACTCCGGACGCGGGCCGCATCCAGATCGGCGACGAAGTGTTGTACGACAGCGAGCGGCACTTCTCGCTCGACGCGCGTCACCGCCGGATCGGCGTCGTGTTCCAGGATGCGCGCCTCTTTCCCCATCTGTCAGTGCTCGGGAATCTGAACTACGGCGTGAAGCGGATTCCGCGCGGCACGGCGCAACGCATCGGCTTCGACGAGGTGGTCAGTCTGCTGGGACTCGACGGGTTGCTGCAGCGCCGGCCACGACTGCTGTCGGGCGGCGAACAACAACGCGTGGCGTTGGGCCGCGCGCTGCTCTCACAACCGAGACTGCTGCTGCTCGATGAACCGCTGGCGGCACTCGACCTGGCGCGACGAGAAGAGGTGCTGCCCTACCTGGAACGCCTGCGCGACGCGCTGGCTATTCCGCTGGTCTATGTGAGCCACCAGTTCGATGAAGTATTGCGTCTCGCCACGCGCGTCGCGCTGCTCGACGCGGGTCACGTCGTGGCCGATGGCGATATCGCCACGGTCAGTCGTACCGCGGAGCTGCGCGACATCGTCGGCCCCGACGCGGTCGGCGCGGTGTTGTCCGGCAGGGTGGAGAAGATGGATTCGGCGGGACTGGCACTGCTGCGCGTCGGCGATGCCACGCTGAGCGTGGAGTTCGAAGGCGCCGCCGTCGGTCAGCGGATCCAAATCCAGGTACTGGCTCGCGACGTCATCGTCGCCACCGAATCGCCGCGCGGCTTGTCAGTGCGCAACGTGGTGGCGGCGCGAATCGTGTCGATCTCGCCCGATGTCGGCAGCGCCGTGCTGGTCGAACTAGACATCGGGCGGACCGCCACATTGCTGGCACGCATCACGCTGCGCGCGTCGCAGGAGTTATTGCTGGCTCCTGACAAACAGGTCTGGGCGCTCATAAAGTCGGTCTCCCTGCGAGGGCACGTCTTCAGTACGCCAGCGCGTTGACGAACAGACGCTCGATCGCAAACCCCTGGACGGTGACGAAGGCAAGGGCCGCGAGGCCGAAACCCAGGAAGGAAACTAGGCGTTGCGAGAAGATGATTGCTGGCTCCAGCGAGTTGAGAACTTGGAGCAGGATGCTGAGCGCTGTAACCCGCACTAACAAACGCGATGCCTGAATGCGGCATAAGAATGCCTAATGCGACCGGGGAACCCGACTGGCGCGGCGCGGTACAAAGCGCGGATGAATACCCGTTCGCCTGGCTCTTCCCGTCTAACTCTTCTTGGCTAACTCCTTCGGGAGATGGGCCTTCGCGACACGCCTGGTAAACAGGTCGTGCGGCTTCGGAAACTGTTTCGCCATGTCGAAGATCCAGTCGCGGAATCGCTTTACCTTCGGCATGACTAGATAGGGCTCTGGGCAGACGAAGAAATACGAGAAGCGGAATGGCAGCAACGCATCGCCAGCCAGCACCACTCTTCCCTGTTCGAGCGACCGCTCGACCAGCGACCAGCGCGCCAGCGCGAAACCAATGCCTTCTTCGGCCGCGGCGATGACGCCCGCCGAATCGTCGATGATGGGCGCGCGCGCCAGCCATTGGCCTTCCTGGCCCTTTTCGATCCACGCCTGCCAGGGTTCGTCGACACTGCCTAACAAGGGGAAGTTCTGCAGGTCCTGGCCGCGCGGCACCGGACCGTATTTCGCGAGCAGACCGGGCGAGGCGATCGGGATGACCCACTCGTCGAGCAGTTTCTCCACGTGTAGGCCCGGCCATTTGCCAAGGCCCATGCGGATGGCGACATGCATCTCCGAACGCGAGAAATCGACCGGATCGCGGCCCGTGTGAAAGCGCAATTCCACTCCGGTCTCGAGATCGTTGAACGTGCTGATGCGCGGCAGCAGCCAGCGCTGCAGGAACGACGACAACAGGGTGATCTGCAGCGGACCCTCGGCGCGGTGCTGCTTCAGATGCTGCATGGACGCTTCCAGCTCATCGAGCCCGCGACGCACGCCGGGCAGCAGCTGCTGGCCCTCCGCCGTCAGCTCGATACGCCTTCCGGCACGCTTGAACAGCTGCACCTGCAGATAGTCCTCGAGCGATTTGACCTGTTGGCTGACCGCGGCCGGGGTCACGTGCAGGGCTTCCGCGGCGTCCGCAAATGACAGGCGCGAAGCCACGGCTTCGAAGACCCGCAGGGCGTTGAGCGGCAACCGTGCGTAGGCGGTGGACACGTCACTTTTCCTTATGCGCGCATCAGGAAGCGCGTTTGTTCAGGTCGGAACTGTAGCGCAGATTGCACGCACCGGCCCCCTGCCGATGGAGATACGAACATGAGCACTTACAATCACATACCAACCACCGTCTCGGCCAAACTTGCCGCCCGGCTGGCCCCTTTCCATGCCTCACCCGTGCGTGTCCCACTCGAGGATCTCGATGTCGAGACCGCACGGGCCGTGGCGCCCGATTCACGCCCGCCGCGCCTCAAGCTGGTCGACGATCTCAAACTACTGTTCGCGGCGCTGGGCGCGGGCGGCAGCGTGATCCCGCTGGGTGACAACCGCCGCGCGGCCAAACTTCTGTCGAGCTACGCCGCCAGCCTGCGCGACCACTGAAACCGGGTTGCGCAGTCTTTCGTTCATATGGCTATAACCAAAACCTCTTGCGACGTAACCGGCGCGTTACCGGGTCTCGACTGACGGCATAACCCCCCGATTCCTACGCTCTCCCCCGCCTTGTGGCACACACGATCAGGAGAACGAAGGTGAAAATCAAACGAGCAGCAGCGGGTGCGTCCATCGCGGCGCTGCTGCCTTTTGCGGGGGTGGCGCTGGCACAGTCAGCGGGAACGGGCGACAGCAACGCGGATCTGCGCCGCGAAATCGACGACCAGAAGCAACGGCTGCTGATCCTCGAACGCAAGCTCGAGATCCAGGACGAGGCAGCCAAGGCCGCCGCGACGTCTGCCCCGAAGATCACCGCGAGCGCCTCGCGTTTCCAGCTCGGTTCCGCCGACGGCGCGAACTTCATCCGCTTCCGGGGCACGTTGCACGCCGACAACCGCGTGTACGGCGGCGATTCGGCGCCGGAGACCGGCGACACTTTCATCTTGAGACGCGTTCGCCCCACCGTCGAAGGTACGTTCGGCAATATCTTCGATTTCAAGTTCATGCCGGATTTCGCGGGCGGAAAAACCATCGTCGTCGACGCGTATGTGGCCGCGCGCTTCAATCCGGCCGCTGTCGTAACCGTCGGCAAGTTCAAACCACCGGTCGGACTCGAACGCCTGCAGAGCGGCTCGGACATTCGCTTCATCGAGCGCGGCCTGCCCACCAACCTCGTGCCCAATCGCGACCTCGGCCTGCAGCTTTCGGGTGATATCGCGGGCGGCACGGTGAGTTACCAGGTCGGCTACTTCAACGGTGTCACCGACGGCAACAGCAGCGACTCACTACCGACTCCGGACGTCGAAAACGACACCGGCGGCGACTACGCGGCGCGCCTGTTCTTCCAGCCGTTCCTGAATTCCGACAACTTCAATCTGCGCGGACTGGGCTTCGGCATCGGCAGCACCTGGCAGGACGTCCCGGGCAGCGCGGCGAGCACCTACCTCGCGGCCTACCGCTCGGCCGGCCAGCTCAGCGTGTTCAGCTATCGTGCGAACACGGCCACGGGTGCGACGCCTAACAATGCGACCTTTGCCAACGGCGAGCGCCTGCGGCTGGCGCCCCAGGTGTACTACTCGCGCGGCAGCTTCGGATTCCTGGGCGAATACACCCAGGTGAAGCAGGATGTGTCGCGCGTGGTCGGAGGCACGACCCGCTCGGACACGCTCGACAACTCCGCCTGGCAGGCGCAGTTCTCGTGGTTCGTGACCGGCGAGGAAGAATCCTTCCGCGGCTTCACACCCGGCAGCACCTACAAGGTCGGCAAGCCCGGCTGGGGCGCGCTGGAACTGGTGGCGCGTTACCACGAGCTCGAGATCGACGACGACGCGTTCGTCGGCGGCGCCGCCTCGTTCGCGAATCCGCTGACGGCCGTCAGCAAGGAAAGCGCGTACGGCGTCGGCGTCAACTGGTATCCCTGGAACACCGTGAAGCTGTCGCTCAACTATGAGGTCACGAGCTTCGAAGGCGGCGCCGCGACCGGCGATCGCCCGGACGAGCAGGCGCTGCTGTCGCGCTTCGCCATCAACTTCTGATTTCTGGAGAGAATGAACATGTCGGATCTGAATACGAACTGGAAACGCAGGTTGATGCTGGCCATGGCGGCCGCAGTGTTTGTGGGCGGCGCCGGGAGCGCCGCGAATGCCGCCGAAGTGACGCTGCTCAACGTGTCGTACGACCCCACGCGCGAGTTGTACGTCGACTTCAACAAGTCGTTCGCCGAGTACTGGAAGAAGAAGACCGGTGACACGGTGAAGATCAACCAGTCGCACGGCGGTTCCGGCCGCCAGGCACGCTCGGTGATCGACGGCCTCGCCGCCGACGTCGTGACGCTGGCGCTGGCCGCCGACATCGACGCGATCGCCACGCAGGGCAAACTACTGCCGGTGAACTGGGAGGAACGCCTGCCCGATCATTCGGCGCCGTACACCTCGACGATCGTTTTCCTGGTCCGCAAGGGCAACCCGAAGAACATCAAGGATTGGGGCGATCTTGCGAAGCCGGGTATTTCCGTCATCACGCCGAACCCGAAGACCTCGGGCGGCGCGCGCTGGAACTACCTCGCGGCCTGGGCCTGGGCGAAGAAGCAGCCCGGCGGCAGCGATGAAACCGCGAAGGAATTCGTCAAGAAGCTGTTCAAGAACGTGCCCGTGCTCGACACGGGTGCGCGCGGCTCCACGACGACGTTCGCACAGCGCGGCATCGGCGACGTGGCGATCTCGTGGGAGAACGAAGCCTGGCTCGCCACCAAGGAACTGGGTCCCGACAAATTCGAGATCGTGATCCCGACGATCAGCATCCTGGCGGAGCCTTCGGTGGCGGTCGTCGACAAGGTGGTGCTGCGCCGTGGCACGCGCACGATCGCCGAGGAATACCTCAAGTACCTGTATACGCCGGAAGGCCAGGAGATTGCCGCGCGCAACTACTATCGCCCGCGTAATCCGCAGGTCGCTGCGAAACACGCCGAACTCTTCCCCAAACTCGAACTCGTGACGATCAAGGATTTCGGCGGCTGGACCAAGGCGCAGAAGGAACACTTCGGCGATGGCGGCGTGTTCGACCAGATCTACGCGCAATAAGGCAACGCGACCACAGAGAATACCCAGATAAGGAATAGTTAGTACGTACGCGGCCGGTGGCCGCGTACTCTTCAGACCGGGCCGCGGGGACAGTGAGAGTTGAGAAAGTTGCCCCCCTCGACGAATTTTCACTTCTCATCCTCCCCGTCGGCCCACCAGATTCCAGAGTTGTTCCCCCGATGAAACTGATCCAGCTGCGTTACCTCGTGGCCGTCGCCGAGAACGACTTGAACATCACGCAGGCGGCGCGCGTGTTGCATGCGGCGCAACCGGGCGTCAGCAAACAACTCAAGCAGCTCGAAGACGAGCTCGGCTTCCAGTTGTTCGAGCGCAAGGGACGCGCGCTGGTACGCCCGACCGATGCCGGCAACAAGGTGATCGACCGCGCCTCGCAGATCGTGCGCCAGGCGCGCAGCATCAAGGCGCTGGCCTCGGAGCTGCGCAAGGATGAAGCGGGCGCCTTGTCCATCGCGACCACCCACACGCAGGCGCGCTACGTATTGCCGCCGGTGCTCAAACGCTTCCGCGACAAGTATCCGAAGGTCCGTCTGCACCTGCACCAGGGCAACTCCGAGCAGATCGCAGACCTGGCGGCCACCGATCGCATCGACTTCGCGATCGCCACCGGCGCGAGCCCCATGTTCTCGGGACTGGTGCGCCTGCCGTGTTATCGCTGGCATCGCGCCATCGTCGTACCGGACGGCCATCCGCTGGGCGAAATCAGCAAACCGACCATGGCGGAACTCGCACAGTATCCGCTCGTCACCTATTCGTTCAGCTTCAGCGGGCCCGCCTCGCTGGTGGAATTGTTCGCCGAGGAAGGCCTGACACCCAACGTCGCGTTGACCGCCTGGGACTCCGACGTGATCAAGAAGTATGTCCGCGAAGGCCTGGGCGTCGGCATCATCGCGAATGTCGCGATCGATGGAATCGAAGACAGCGATCTCAAGGTGCGTGACGCGTCGCACCTGTTCCCGGTGCATACGACGTGGGCCGGATTCCGCCGCGGCGTGTTGCTGCGCGGCTTCATGTATGACTTCCTGCAGATGCTCGCGCCGCATCTGACACAACGGCAGGTCGCCGCTGCAGAGAACGCGGACGATCAGGAGGCGGTTGACCGCGAGTTCGCGAGCGTCAAGATCCCCTTCCTCAAATAAAGGGGACATGCCTATTTAAGAGTGTGATCTCTTAAATAGGCATGTCCCCTTTTATCCGCTGCGTTCGATTTCGACGGTTACGTGCGCGAGCTCCTCATGCACGCACAGCAGCCGGCGAAAATATTCGCCGTCCTTGTCCGACGGCGTCATCACGCTGAGCACTACCGCATACTTCGCGCGCCCGACCCGCCAGACGTGCAGATCGGTGATACGCGCCGCCACCTCGCCCTTTTCGACCGCGTCACGCACTTCGGCGACCACCGGCGCGTCCATTTCAGCGTCGAGCAGGATGCGGCCGGAATCGCGCAACAACCCCCACGCCCATACCGAAACCAGCACCGCACCTGTCAGGCCCATCAGTGGATCAAGCCAATCGAGTCCCCAGAACAACCCGCCTGACAACGCCACGATGGCAAGCACGGAGGTCGCCGCGTCGGCCAGCACGTGTACGTACGCCGCGCGCATGTTCATGTCGTCGTGACCATGGGCATCGGCATGATCGTGTGAATGACCATGGTCGTGTCCGCCGCGCAGCCAGAACGCGCAGATGAGATTGACCGCGAGGCCCACCACCGCGATCACGATGGCCTCGCGATAGTGGATCGCCTGCGGCGTCAACAGCCGCTCGACCGACTGGAAAACCATGAGCGCTGCGACTCCTAACAAAAGGATCGCACTGGTGTAGCCGCCGAGCACTTCGATTTTCCAGGTGCCAAATGCATAGGCGCGATGCCGCGCCTGGCGGCGCGCATAGGAATAGGCAAACGCCGACAAGCCGAGCGCAAGCGTATGCGAACTCATGTGCCAGCCGTCCGCCAGCACCGCCATGGAGTTGAACCACCAGCCGCCAGCGATCTCGACGACCATCATCGCCGCGGTGAGCCACATTGCCCGGCGGATGCCCCGCTCGGCGAGTGGATTGCCGGTATCGAAACGCGGCGACTGGCAGTGGTGCGCGGGATTTTCGGGAGTGGCCGGTTCCATATACCCCGGGAGGGTATATCATCCCGCCCCATGGCGCACGTAACCGGACATCGCGGCAAGCTGCTGACACGCATCCGGCGCATCGGCGGACAAGTCGCGGCACTCGAAAAATCCCTGCAGTCCGATATCGATTGCGCGGCCGTACTTACGCAGATCGCGGCGGTTCGCGGCGCCGTGCAGGGACTCATGATGGAAGTTCTCGACGATCACCTGCGGGAGCACGTGGTGGCGGAGCCGAGCCGCAAGCTGCGCGCGCGCGAGATGTCCGCGGTCAACGCGTTGATGCGCACCTACGTGCGTTAGTTCTCAGCACATTCCCAAAGTGCATTTGTTCGAACGCCCGGCGTTTGAAAGACTGCCGCGCCGCATTGGTTCCCGCCTCTGGAGATCGTCGTGAAGAAAGTCTGGCAGCTGCCCCTCGCGTTGTTGATGTTGTGCTTCGCGGGCACTTCCTTTGCCGCGGACGAAAAGGTCGAATTGTTGAACGCGTCGTACGACGTATCGCGCGAGCTCTTCGCGCAGATCAACCCGGCCTTCCAGGCAGCCTGGCTCAAGAAGCACAAGCAGCAGCTCGAGATTCACCAGTCACACGGCGGCTCGTCCAAACAGGCCCGATCGGTAGCCGAAGGCCTGGCGGCGGACGTCGTGACCTTCAACCAGGCGACGGACATCGATTTCCTCGCCCGCTCCGGTCTCGTCGCCCCCGACTGGGCAAAGAAATTTCCGAACGGCGCCTCTCCCTATTATTCGCTGCCGATATTCCTGGTCCGCGAAGGTAATCCGAAGGGCATCAAGGACTGGGACGATCTCGCCCGCGCCGGCATCCAGCCGGTATTCCCCAATCCCAAGACATCCGGCAACGGCCGCTATACCTACCTATCGGCCTACGCGTATGCCTTGCGCAAGTTCCCCGGCGACGAGGCCAAAGCAAAGGCGCTGGTCGGCCAACTACTGGCAAACGTGCCGGTATTCGACACCGGTGGCCGCGGCGCGACCACCACCTTCGTGGAACGCGAGATCGGCGACGTGCTCGTGACCTTCGAATCCGAGGTCATCTCGATACGCAATGAGTACGCCAAGGCCAAACTCGACGTGGTCTATCCATCGGTCAGCGTGCGCGCGGATTTTCCGGTCGCCGTAGTAGACAAGGTGGTCGACCGGCGCGGCACCCGCAAGGTCGCGACCGCCTACTTGCAGTTCCTTTATGGCAACGAAGGGCAGGAGATCCTCGCCAAGCGTTACTTCCGGGTACGCAGCACGGCCATCGCCGCGCGTTACCAGTCGCAGTTTCCCAAGGTTCAACTCACCTCGGTGGAAGATACGTTTGGCGGGTGGGATCGCGTGACCGCGGAACACTTCGGTCCCGATGGGATCCTGGATCAGCTGCTGGCCGCCAAGCGTTGACGTTGCACCGCCATCACACCGCTGCCGTCCGGGCAGGCGTCTCGCGCCGAAGGTGCTCGCCGCCGAGCTCGGGGAAGACCTTCGAGACTTTGCCTATCAGGTAGTCCCCATAGGTTCCCTGTAGCTGCGCAAGCTCGAGGCCATCCCATCGTTCAATGCGGGCACGGGAAGCGGGGCGAATCCCGGGGATCTCGTGCAACTCCGCTTCGAACCTTGGATCGAAGAAGAACGGCATCGACACCCGCTCCCGCCGTGAGCGATTGATGACCCGATGCAGGGCCGACTGGTAGCGGCCTCCGGTCAGGCGCTCGAGCATGTCTCCGACGTTACAAACGAACGATCCGGGAACGAACGGCACCTCGAGCCAGGCTTCTTTGTATTTGACCTGCAAACCGCCGACCTCGTCCTGTACGAGCATGGTCAACAATCCATAGTCGGTGTGTTCGCCGACCCCGGCGCCGTCGAACCCGGGCGCCGACGGTGGATAGTTGAAGATGCGAAACAAGGTGGTCGGCTTGTCGGTGTAACGCTCGTCGAAGTATTCGTCTCCAAGATGCAGCCCGCGGCCGATCGATGCCATCAACCGATGGCCGAGGCCCTTGAGCGCCGACATGTAGTTCAGCGCGGTATCGCGGAAACCCGGCAGCTCGGGAAACTGGTTCGATCCGTGTAATGGCAGGCCGGCACGCACGCGCGCATCGTCGGCGGCCAGTTCCTCACCGAAATAGATACCCTCCTTCAGATCGGCGCGACCGGAGGTGAGCTCGCCGCCCACCGGAAAGTAGCCGCGCCACGCGCGGCCGCCACATTGCATGTGAATGCGATTCTTCGCCGCCGTGTCCTGCGCGAAGAAGCGCCGGCTCAGCGCAAACAGCGAGTCGGTGAGGTCCTGATCGATGCCGTGACCGATGACATAGAAGAACCCGAACTCGCTCGCCGCCCAATCGATCTGGGCGGCAAGGTGGGTACGCCACGCGTCTTCATCCGGCAACGACAGGTCGATGACGGGCAACTGTGCAGCGTCGGACGAGATTGTCATCGCGAGAGCTCCGCATGGATCCGGTCAACCGGCGCGCTGGGAGTTTCTGGCCACCACTTCCACCTGCCGGAATACGCGCAGGAAGTTTTCGCCCCAGATCTTCGCAATCTGATCCTCCGTGTATCCACGGCTCAGGAACTCGCGGGTGACATTGTTAGCGTCCCCCTCGTCGTTGAAACCGGTCACGCCGGAGCCGTGATTGAAGTCCGTGCCGATACCGACATGCTCGACGCCGATGCGTTTGACCAGGTAGTCGATGTGATCGACGTACTCCTTCACGGTCGCCTTCGGATAGATGGCCTGGATTTCATCGATGAAGGCGGACTGCTGCTTTTCGGGCAATGCATCGTAGCCATCCGTGTAGGCGCTACCAGGAAACGCGGCCTTGAGACCGTTGCGCGTACGCACGGCGCTCACGCGGGAGCCGAAGTCGGCCGGCAATTTCGCCAGGTAGGCGTTGAACGGCGTCACACTCACCACACCCCCATTCGCCTTGATCGCATCGAGTTCCGGGTCGCTGAGATTGCGGGTGTTGTCTATCAGCGTGCGTACGTTGGAGTGGCTGGCAATGATCGGTGCCTTGGTGATCTTCAGCGCCTGGAATACGCCGTCCGGCGTGAGCTGGGAGACGTCGACGATGACGCCAAGCTGATTGAGGCGCGTAATCGCCCGCTTGCCGAGCGGCGAAAGCCCGTGGTGCTCCTGCCCTTCGCCGTTCGTCGGTCGCGAGGAATCGGCAAAATCGTTGTTGCCGGCGTGGGTGAGCGCAAAGACGCGGACGCCCGCCTTGGCGAACTCGTCGATGCCGTTCACATCGTTGCCGAGCGAACGCGCATTGAGAAAACTCTCGACGACGGCGATCTTGCCGTGCTTGTGGATACGCTCGATGTCGTCGGCACTCAGCGCAATGGCCAACCGGTCCGGATGGTCACTGACGAACTTTCGAATCGTGGCGAGTTTTTCATTTGCCTCCGCGCGCGCTGCGGCGATCCCCGCAGGTGTGCGCGGACCGGGCCCCACGGCGACGGCGATGGTCAGCACATCGATACTGCCGCGATCAAGCTTGTCGACCGAGGTCCGCGAACCGTGCCCCGGCGCCCAATACCGTTCCGGCGTGCTGGCGATCAGAACATCCGTGTGCGCGTCGACATTCAGCAGCTTCTTGTTGAGCGCCAGCGCCTGTACATCGAGCGTGTCGGAATCCGCTGACGCCACGCCGAGCAGCGCGGAGACGGCGATCGAAACCAGCCGCGCGGAATGTGTAGCCCGTGAATACTCAGTTTTCATCGCGCGGCTCCTTTGCGATCGCCATTGTTTGAAGTGGTGGCATCCCCGATGCCGTGTGAATGCCCGACGCAATGAGTGGAAGCTTCATTGTGAGGCACGGTCACCGAGGCGCCGGACACGAAGCTAGAGGAGAGGCCGGAGTGAGTGAACGGATGTTTCGTTCTGTCCTCATGCTCGTCGGCGTGTGAACACAGGATCGGATCGTCGTGTTCGACCGCTCGACGCGGACTAGTTAGCTCGCCAGCAGCCGCACCCTGTTAGTGCGCGAAATGCCCGCTCATTCCAGTTTGGAATGAGGGCGGCTTTTCTATTGAATCGTCAGACCGAGCGGTTATAGTGAAATCACGGTTTGGTCTAACCAGGAAATACCCATGAAGCCCGCGATGCAGATGCCGATGAATATGCCCACGATGTCTTCGATGATGTCCGGCGGCATGCCCGTCGCATCGATGATGCCGATGATGTGTCAGATGAGCTGCTCCATGACCAGCCAGGGCATGCAGTGCACGCTGATGCCGGCCGAAGGCACGAGCATGGAGATGATGAAGAGCATGTGCACCATGCTCACCGAGATGATGGCCTGCGGCACCCCCGCCGGCATGATGTGCGCCGGTCAGCCGATGATGAGCTGCTGCGGCATGGCGATGATGCCGAAGATGACCTGCGAAATGACCGCCACCGGCATGACCTGCATGATGATGCCGACCGGCATGATGACCATGGAAATGCTCAAGATGTGCTGTAACACCATGAATCGCATGATGGATTGCGGCATGCCGATGACCATGATGTGCGGCAACACGCCGTGCATGGTCTGCATGAGCTAGGACTCAGGCGCGGGCGACCTGCGAAGAAAGAACGGCCGCGGACAACGGGAAGTCCACGGCCAAGGTCTGGCCTGTCTCAGGCCAGCTCCAGAGAAATCGGCGGCTCGTACCCAGCAGCCTGCGTTGGCGCGCGATGCGCGCCATGCGATGCGCGGCGAAATCGTATATGCGGGCGGAATTTGCGGGCTTCGGCGTCATGGGTTGGCAGCCTACGCCCGGGCCTGCGCCGCCAGAACTATCCGTTCTCTATAGCCTTATTCCCGCGCGGACAGGCTCCCGTATTCGGGTCCGAAATCGACCTTCGCCTGGCGCGCCATGCGGCTTCCTCGCGCGCGCGGGAAGCGGATGGCCGCCTCGATTGAGTCCACATAATCCGACTGGCTGACGTAATGCCACCCGCTGGTCGAAAACCGCTGGTACGTCGCCGGAAACTTTCGTAATCGGCCGCGGCGAATTCCTGCGCACGCGTCTATCTGCTCGCCGCCGGAATAAGCGAATGCAATTCGGCGATTTCCGGCGGCAACTTTTCCGCCATACGGTGCCGTGCCGATTATCAGGACGAAGCAGACATGCGCCATCGAGCATTACACCAGCCGCGGCGAGCAGCCGCCGCGCTCTGCGCCCTCTTCGCATCGGTGCTCGCGGTTTGCCTGCACGGCGTGGCCGCCGCGGAAGAAGACCCGTCGAGCGCGGTGCGCTGGAGCTGGCAGCTGGAGCCGGTGAACGCCGCCCCCGGCACTGAGGCGGACCTGGTACTCGTCGCGCAAATTGCCCCCGGTTGGGTGGTGTACTCGTCCGATTTCAAGGTCGAAATCGGTCCGCAGCCCGCGCGACTCGTCGCCGCCGCCGAAAGCCGGCAAGACTTGTTAGGGCCGCTGCGATCGATCGACGCCAGGCGCAAACGCGGCACTGCCCTCGACGTCGAATACGGCTATTTCTCCGGCCGCGCCGAACTGCGGCAGCGCGTGCGTGTGCCGCCGGCAGGCAGCGCGTTGGTCGCGACCTTGCGCGGCCAGGCGTGCCACGAGACCGACGGCACCTGCCACCTGCTGCGCCAGCCCGTCCGCGTCGCGGCACTCTGACTACCGCGCGCGTGCGCCCGGTGTCCTGAGCTGCGGCACACCGCGCGGTGGAACCCGCCGGTGAACCGGCATGAGCTCATACGATTCGGCGATTTTCCGCGGCGCGGCCGCCCATCTACATTCTTTCCCAACGTCATCGCCCCGGGATCGAGCACAGCACTTGTTGAATTTGCCAGGCCGGACGATCACGGCACTCATTTCCTTCGGCCTGCTGGGAGCGGCGATTGCGTATTCACAGGACGAACGGCTGGTCGCCGCGGTTTCATCACCCGTTCGTCAAGCCGATCAGCCGACGAACGTGCAAGTGCTGCCGAGGGATCTGTCGCGCGCCGGCGTCCGCAGGATCATGGAACAGTTCGAACGCGAGCTCGGAGTCACCTGCAGTTATTGCCATGTGGAGGACCGCGACAGTGGCGCCATCGACTATGCATCGGATGAAAACCCCGCGAAACAAACCGCTCGCGTGATGATCACCATGCTCGACGACATCAACGAAAAGTACCTCGCGCAGCTCAGCACGGACCGGCGTTATGCGGTACCCGTGACCTGCGGCAGCTGCCACCAGGGCCACAGCAGCCCGCTCGCGTTCGAGCCCAGGTGACCATGCGGAGTGCCCTGAATCCACGCGTGACCGCGCAGGCAAACGATCGGCGATCGAAGGTACGCTGGTTTTGGTTCGCCGCGCTTGCCATCTGCCTGTCGGTGCCGGGCCTGGCGCAGATCGCCGTGCGCAACCAGGGCTACATTCCCTACAGCGACGCGCCCATCTACTACCGCTCCGAAAACATCGACGATGCCGTCACGTTGTTGCAGCAGCGCATCGACTCGGGAAAGGTTCAGCTCGAATACGACGCAAAAGATCACGGCTATCTGAAATCCGTGCTCAAGCTGCTCGACATTCCGTTGAGCTCGCAAACGCTGGTGTTTTCGAAGACCAGCTTCCAGTACCCGAAAATCTCGCCGGAGCATCCCCGCGCGCTCTACTTCAACGACGACGTCTATATCGGCGCCGTTCACGAAGGCAGGGAAATCGAGGTGGTGTCCTTCGACAAACAGCAGGGCGCCATCTTCTTCATCCTGCACGAGCAGCAGGCGGACAAGCCGCGCTTCGAGCGCGCCGAACTGGACTGCACGCAGTGTCACATCGCGGCGGGCACGCGCGGCGTACCCGGCGTGTTGTTGCGCTCGGTTCAATCCAGCAACACCGGCAGTCCGGTGCCGGGCGCGCGCTCTTACATCACGGACCAGGACAGTCCCATCGAAGAACGCTGGGGCGGCTGGTACGCGACCGGATCGATCGCAACCAGGACGCTCGCGAACCTCTCCGCTCAACCGGGCGCGACCGCCAAGACCGTATCGCTCGCGCCGCTGCAGCAATCCTTCGCACCTTCCGCCTACCTGGAACCCACGAGCGATGAAGTGGCCTTGCTGGTGCTCGCGCACCAGACACAGATGCACAACCTCATCACGCTCACCAACTACAAGACGCGTATCGCGCTGCACGATCTGGAAAAGAAATCCGGAACCCTCGACGCGGACGCCGCACTGCCCGACGCCACCCGCCAGCAGTTCGAGCGGCCGGCGGAACAGCTGCTGCGTTACCTGCTGTTCACCAATGAAGCGCAGCTGCCCGGGCTCGATCGCAAGCAGATCGCCGCGGAGTCGGCATTCGCGCGCGAGTTCGCCGCCCGCGGGCCACGCGATTCGAAAGGCCGGTCGCTGCGGGATTTCGATCTGCGAACACGCACCTTTCAACATCCGTGCAGCTACCTCATCTATTCGGACGCGTTCGATGCGCTGCCGGAACCTTCGCGGACGTACGTCTACGGCCGCCTGCTCGAGATCCTGAGCGGCCAAGATCAAAGCCCCGACTTCAAGACGCTGTCTGCGGAGGATCGGCGCGCGATCCTGGAGATCCTGCTGGAGACCAAGGCCGGACTTCCGGCGGACTGGCACGAATACGCGCGCACCAACCGCTTGCGAGTCGCAAACATCAACCCTTCGGGAACATGGAGAGAAACGAAATGAATGTCTTAGTGAAAGCTGCGGGCCTCGCGGCCTTGTTTGCCTCGAGCGCCGGCGCGCTCGCAGGCGCCAAGCTCGAAGGCCGTTGGGACGCGCAGCTCGTCCGCGATCAAACGGTGATTCCGTTCCGGCTCGATATCTCGGGCTCCGGCCCCAAGCTCAAAGGCACGCTGTACGACGGCTTCCGCGCGTATGAATACACCACGAGCGCGAGTTACGACGACGGCAAACTGGTACTCGAGATCGCTCACTACCTGACGACGATCACCGCGCATCTGGAGAACGGCAAACTGGTCGGCGACGTCGTCGCGCAGAATCGCGGCAACCGTTCCGAATACGGCTTCACAGCGACGCGTCACGACACCGCATCGGACGCGCTCGCGAAAAACGTGCATGCACCGTCGATCGCCGGCGCCTGGGAGATACCGCTCAAGACGCCCTCGTCCAAGGGAGAGAACGCGTTCCGCTTCATCGTCGATCAGCGCGGCGCCGAAGTCGCCGCGTCGATCCTGCGCGTCGACGGTGACACGGGCGCGTACAGCGGCGTATACAAAGATGGCAAATGGGTGCTGAGCCATTTCGACGGCTCACGGCCCGGGGTCATCGTCGTGACGCCAAACCCGGATGGCACCCTCGCGGTCCAGCAGAACGTGCAGCGTCCTCGAGCGGCGGCCGCCGGCAACTACGAAACGGCACCCGATGGACGCTACGATTCCAATCTCGTCGCGTACCGCCCGGAAGTCGCGCGCGCGAAAGGCTTGCCCGAACCCGCCAACCACCTGACACACACGACGGCGCGCGATCCGAACGAGAAGTTCACGTTTAGTTTCCCGGACGTGGAGGGAAAGCCGGTTTCCAATGAAGACCCGTTCTTCAAGGGCAAGGTCGTGCTCGCCATCGTCACGGGAACCTGGTGCCCGAACTGCCACGACGAGGCGCAGTACCTGATCCAGCTCGACAAGAAATATCGCGACAAGGGCCTCTCCATCGTCGCGCTCAATTTCGAAGAGGTCGAGCAGCAGGAGTCGCTCGAGCGCGCGCGTGCATTCATCAAGCAGTACGGCGTCAAATATCCGTACTTGCAGGCGGGTGCGCCCGAGGAAATGTGGGAGAAGGTGCCGCAGCTCACCAATCTCAATACTTGGCCCGCGACGGTGTTCGTCGGACGCGACGGAACGGTTCGCGCCGTGCATGCCGGCTTTGCATCGCCGTCCACCGGCGACTTCTATGTGAACCAGCAGAAGGAATTCACGCAGCGCATCGAGCAGTTGCTCGCCGAGAAGGCGCCGTCTGACGTACGCGTGACGGCGACGCCGGTCGCGAGCGGCGCCACCGCACACCGACTCTGACAACTCAGCCCGTTGCACCGCAACGCCCGGGGTCCGCTTCGCAGGAAGCGGACCCTTTGCTTTTGCGGATGCGTTTCGGGAATGAGCGTGGGAAAAATGGTGATGAGCCTAACTTCTGCGCCGGGCGTAGTTTCGGGCTGCGGCAAGACGCCGCCATTGAGGCAGAACACGATTATGAAATCCCGGATCATGAGCGCAGGTCTCACCTTCTTCCTGGCATTCGGAATTCATGCGGCGGCTGCGCCGAAGGCCGGCGCGGAAATACTCGCCGGACGATGGGATGCCACCCTCGTCGACAACGGGCCGGATATCCCGTTCCGCCTCGACATCTCGGGCACCGGGCCGACGCTCAAGGCAACGTTTTTCGACGGATCGCGCGCCTATGAGCACACGACTTCCGCCACCTTCCAGGACGGCAAACTCGTCCTCAAGGCAGATCACTACCTGACGACCATCACGGCGACATTGGTTGATGGCGCGCTGATCGGCGACACGACCTTGCACGGCCCAGGATACGACGCAAAATTCGGCTTTCGCGCGGCGCGCTATGTGCCGGTGAAAGCCACCGCCACGAAGGTCCCGGCCATCGCCGGTTCGTGGGTCATTCCGCTGGATCAACCGTCATCGAAAGGCGAACAGGCCTTCCGCTTCATCGTCGAGCAACGCGGCGCTGAAGCGGAAGCCTCGATCCTCAGGGTCGACGGCGACACGGGTGCCTACAGCGGAGTCTTCAAGGACGGCAAATGGGTACTCAGCCACTTCGACGGGCATCGGCCGGGCGTCATCGAAGTCGCGGCGAATGCCGACGGCACGCTGGCGGTCGTCGCCCACAACGAGGCGATCATCCGCGCGCTGCAGGGCAACGACAGCGACAGGTACCGCGAAGAGCGTTACGGAGACCCGACGCCGAAATACACGGCATACCGGCCGGACATCGCACGCGCGAAGGGACTGCCCGAGCCGGCAAACTACCTGACTCACACCAAGGCTCGCGATCCGAATGAGACGTTCAAGTTCAGTTTCCCGGATGTCAGCGGCAAGCTCGTGTCGAACGAAGACTTCAAGGGCAAGGTCGTCCTCGCCGTCGTGACCGGTACCTGGTGCCCGAATTGCCACGATGAGGCGCAGTACCTGATCCAGCTCGACAAGAAGTACCGCGACCGCGGCCTCGCCATCGTTGCTCTCAACTTCGAGGAAGTGGAGCAGCAGGAATCGCTCAAGCGCGTGCACGCATTCATCAACCAATATGGCGTGAAATATCCCTACCTCATCGCCGGCGCGCCGGAGGAGATGTGGGAAAAAGTACCGCAGCTCGTCAACTTGAATACCTGGCCCGCGACGGTTTTCGTCGGCCGCGACGGCACCGTCCGCGCCGTACACGCGGGTTTCGCATCCCAGGCCAGCGGCGAGTTCCACAAGCAACTCGAGCAGGACTTCACCGCCCGGATCGAACAACTGCTGGCAGAAAAGGAATCCCGGAACACGCAGGTGGCCGTCGCATCGCCGCTGAAGTTCGGGCCCTGAAGGACGGCGCCAGCCGCAGCAGGATTCAGTTCGCGAACTTCTGCGTGCTCACGCGCGTTGCTTCAAACGATGGATCAACCGTAGTCATCGACAGGGGATACCGGTGCCGCGCGTATCGCCCACATAAGCGCTCCCACAACCAACGCGATCAGCAACACCGCGATCCAAAGTCGGGACGTGGCGATCGCGTCGCGCTCGCTGACGACACTCGCCGGCTTGCGGCCGACGATCATGGGGCGAATGAGATCGTGACCGCCGAACACTCGATGCGCGGCAACGGCCAGCAGGTGCGCCCCGATCGCCGCCAGGATCCAGTCGAACAGCCGGCGGTGCCAGGACGTGAGCCGCAGGCTGGTGTCGTAAGAGACGGCGCCGGCGAGCGGCCCCGTGTTGAAGATCTCATCGTTCGCGAACAGGCCAGTCATCGCCTGCGCCAGCAGCGCCGACAGCAGGAACACCACCATCCACGCCCCCAGTGGATTGTGCCCGGGCGTCGCGGGTGCGGCGCCGCGACCCAGCGCCAGTAGATAGCCGAGCGTGGCCCGCGGGCCGCGCACGAAATTCGCGAAACGCGCGTGGCGTGTCCCGACGAGTCCCCACAGGATCCGGAAGGCCGCCAGCACGAGCACCAGGTAGCCAAACCACCGGTGATACTTGAAATACGCCACGCCAGCCCGGTTCGTGGCGTACGAACCCGCCACCCCGACGACCAGCAGCCAGTGCACGATGCGCACCGGCAGATCCCAAACGCGCCTGCCCTCCGGTGGCTCGCTCATCCCGCGCGGTTATCTATCGCCTGGTTTCGAGTGAGCTACTTCGAGCGGAACTTTTCGTGGCAGCTCTTGCAGTCGCCGCCCACGGCGGTCACCGCCGCCTGGAAATCCGCGCCGGCTTCGCCTTTCTCGACGACCTCGGCCAATTTTCTGGTGTGCGCGCCGAAGTCGGCGACCAGTCGATCGAACTCCGCGCGATCGGTCCAGATGACGGGCAACGCGCGTGTCTTGCCCTCCTTCGATATGTCGGGATACGAATCGCCGACGAAGGTCGCGATCTGCGCCAGTCGCGTCGCCTGGCGGCGCGCGACATCGGGTCTGAAGTCGGCTTTGCCCTGCGCCACCTGCGCGAGTGGACCAAAGTTGCCGGCAACGATCTTGTAGACCGCCTGGCGATATTCGATGGCGCGTTCGGCCGGTGTAGGTCCGGGTGGTGCCGCGGCTGGAGGTGTCTGCGCGAGCGCCAGTCCACAGGTGGCGCTGACCAGCAGGACTCCCAACAAACCGGATTCGCGCTTGGACATCGAACTGTCTCCCTTGAGTGGGCCCGGCCGCAGGGTGCGGCGTGGCTCCGGAACGGCGTTCAGCCGGCCCGGTGAAATTGGTGGCAGTGGGATTCGAACGCCGCCATCGGCTTCGGGCACGTGAGCGCGCGGTTACAGCTTTGGAACCGCGCTGCGCTATTCGACATTGGTACCCTGTTCCGGCCAGCTAACAACTGCGGTGCGTAGAAAAACATGGCCGCAGCTTGGTTGGGAAACATCCGATCGTCATAAGCGAATTCGAACCGGCGATTGTACGCACGCGCAGGCGACGGCTAACGTCGTCGCGGCATCGAACGGAGGCGTGATGAAACGCAGCAACATCTCAGCCCGCTGGGGCAGACCCGAGCAATGGAACGTCGCACGCGAGTGGTGCGCGGATCTCCTGCGTATCGCCGCCGCGATCGCCATCCTGGCGTTGCTGGCCGCGCTGGACGGCGCTCCAGTCGTCTAGTTGCTTGCCTGCGGCCGGCCGATCGCGGCACGGAATGCAGCCGCGCGTTGCGGCAGCCCATGCAGCGGCGCGAACTCCCGCACATCGAGCTTCAGCCGCGCGATGTTCTCATCCAGATTGAGCCACAGCGGATTGATCTCGGCCGGCGGCGCCGCTCCCGGCAAGGTTGGCGTCCAGGCATCCGCCTCCACCAGCAGCTTGTCGGCCGGCAGAAAGACCATCGCGAACGCATCGTTGTGCCCGCTGCCGATGATTTCATGGATCTCCACGGGATGTTTGCCGTCGGGCAAGTCCAGTCGCCCGGAGAACCTGCGAAATTTCGGCGTGCGCGGCGTCGTGGCCAGGCGATCCGGACCCAGCGTACGAGGCTGCGCCCAGGCGCGTTCGTAAAAACTGACATTGCGCGCATGCGTGATGATCGGAATGCCCGCCGCAGCAATCGTGCGCAGCCCGCCGGCGTGGTCGAAATGCGCGTGCGTGTTGATCACGTAGACGATGGGCTTCGCAGGCACCAGCTCGCGCGCCTTGGCCAACACCGCGTCCGCGCGCTGCTCGTTGAGCGGCGCTTCGATGATCAGGACGCCGGATTGCTGCTCGACGACCACGCTGTTGTGTGTGCCTCCACCGAACAGCCACACGCCCGGCGCGAGCTCCGTTACCTCGACGGGGTTCGCGAGCGGCGCGGGATCCGCAGCGAGGGCGGCCGGAACCTCGAACGCCGCCGCCTGGTTGATGCGGACCGCGCTCACCGTGAGCTCGTACCACGGCAGTCCCGCGACGCGTCGTTCGATGCGAGCGGGAAATTTCACGCCGCCGAAATCGCGATATTCCGAATACCGCCATTCGATGGGTGTATCGCCGAGCACGTTCGAATCCATGAACGTCCGCACGCGCACCACCTCACCCGCCGCGTTGACCAGCCCTTCGTATCGAAAACCGCCCGCGAGCGTGAACGCGACGGAGATGCCGCCAGGCACGCGGCGCAGCGTTGCCTCATGTGCGCGTGCAGCCTTGATGAAGCCCTGCGGCGACGCCCAGATCTCCGCATTGCGTTCGGCCAGGTTGGTGGGGATGGCGCTCGGCGCCGGGGTCATGTTCCAGGTCACGCCGTTCACCGCGAACTGATCCATGGTCTGCTGGGAGAACGGGCGCAACCGGCCGGGCTCCTGCACCTGCACGCGGTGATACTTCGCATGGACCGCGGCGCGTTCGTAATCGAGCGTGGCGACGTAACTATCTACCTCGAAAGCCGGCCAGCCGAGCTCCGGCGCGGGCGCCTGGCCGAACTGGTAGTACCTGCCGCTGGCGTCGAATTCCAGGCTGCGGATCTCGTCGAGGCGCAACGCCGCGGCCGCGGCATCGAGGCTGGACGCCCCGGCCGTTCCAAACACGGGCGTGAGGGCGAATGCGATCGACAGCATCGAAATCCAGGTCTTCAACGTGCACTCCTCACGGGAGTTTCATCGCCGGCCCGGCCGACACCCGGTTGATGAGTTTGACGCGCGCGTGATCGCCACGGCTCGTCCTTGCCTGCCCGCAGGACAGGCAGCGCTGCCAGGGCCAGAGTCCGGGCGAACCCCGGAAATACGAAAGTGATCCCGCGCATTTGTCGCTCCCGTGCCTGTTTATGTCGCCCCAAGAATACGTAACCGAATTCAAACCGCTTGGGAATCGACGCTGTGACCGCTGGTTTCGATACTGGCCGCATGCAGGCATCGAGCGCAATCGAACGTGGAGCGGTCACGGCGGCAGAGGGAGCAACGGAAGAGCGGATCATCGCAATCGTCGGCGCGGGGTTCTCCGGCACAGCGGTCGCCATACACCTGCTGCGCCAGGCACCGCGCGGCAAGCTGCGCATCGTGCTGGTGGATCCGCGCGAGGAGATCGGCGCGGGCGTCGCCTACGCCACGCGCGACTATCCCTATCCACTCAACGTCGCCGCGGCACAGATGTCCCTCGATGCCGCCCAGCCGCAGGATTTCCTGGCGTATGTACGCGGCGCCGGCATCCACGCGGCGCCGGGTGACTATCTACCGAGGCAGGTGTTCGGCGAGTACCTGCGCGCGCGATTCGAAGCGGCCCGGTCAGCCGCCCCGGGAATTCACTGCGTTCACCACCGCGCCAGCGTCCTGCAGCTGCGGCGCGCGCAGGACGGCCGTTTCGACCTGTGGCTCGATGATGGCACCGCATTACGCGCCGACCAGGTCGTGCTGGCGCTGGGCAATCCGCCGCCGGCCACGCCACGCGAGCTGGCCGGGATCGCGGGTACCGATCGTTACATTCGCGACCCCTGGAGTCTGGGCGCGCTGACCCACCAGGACGTGAGCAGTGTATTGCTGCTCGGCAGCGGCCTCACGATGATCGACGCCGCATTGCGGCTGGCGGCCATCCGTCCGCGCCTGCGACATATATATGTGTTGTCGCGCCACGGCTGGCTGCCGCAATCGCAGGCGTCGCACGCCGCACCCGCGATCAAACCCGATGTGCAGCAGGCGCTGAGCACGGCGCAGGGGTCGATTCGCGGCCTGGTGAATTCCCTGCGTTCGGAGGCCGTGAAAGTAACGCAGGCCGGCGGCGACTGGCGCGAGGTACTGGCACTCGCGCGCGCGCAATTGCCCGAGGCGTGGCGCGAACTCGACCAGACCCAGCGTGGCCGCTTCCTGCGTCATGTCCGCTCGCTCTGGGATGTGCACCGCCACCGCGTACCCGCGGGCCCGCTCGGTGCGGTGCAGACGCTGGCGCGGCTCGGCGTTCTCAAGGTGCACGCCGGCCGGCTCGATTCGGCGGCCGTCGTGGACGACGCCGTGGAAGTTCTCTGGCGCCCGCGCGGCGCGACGCGCACCCGCGCATGGCTGGTGGACCGCGTCGTCAATTGCACCGGGCCCGACAGCTGCGCCGAACGCAGCGGCGATCCGCTGGTGCAGTCGCTGCTCGCCAACGGCCTGATCCGCTGCGACTCCCGTTCCCTCGGCATCGACGTCGCCGCCGATGGCCGTGTGCTCGGCCGCGACGGCGCGCCGGTAGATAGTCTGTATTACATCGGCCCGTGGCTGCGGGCGCGCGACTGGGAAGCGACCGCGGTGCCGGAGCTGCGCGAACATGCCACGTCGCTGGCAAAACGCCTGGCGGCGCGTGAAACCGCGGCGCTGCCCGTTTCGCGCTGATCCTGCTAATCTTCCGGCCCCCACCGCGCCGGAAGAACATTCATGTCGAGAATCGCGGCCGCATTCGGCCTGGGTGCGTTGCTGGCGGTGCTCGCAATCGGCGGCTGCGGCAAGGGTCCGGAAACCGAAGTCACCCTGCTCAACGTCTCCTATGATCCGACGCGCGAGCTGTACGAGGATGTCAACGTCGCATTCGCTGAGCGTTGGCTCGAGACCACCGGCCAGACCGTGCACATCAGCCAGTCGCACGGCGGTTCCGGCCGCCAGGCGCGCGCCGTCATCGACGGCCTGCCGGCCGACGTGGTCACGCTGGCGCTGGCGGGAGACATCGACGCGATCGCCGACCAGGCCAAACTACTGCCGCTGAACTGGCAGGAACGCCTGCCCGACAACAGCACTCCTTACTACTCGACCATCGTGTTCCTGGTGCGTGCCGGCAACCCGAAGAAGATCCGCGATTGGGGCGACCTGGTGCGTCCCGACGTGTCGGTCATCACGCCAAATCCAAAAACCTCGGGCGGCGCACGGTGGAATTACCTCGCGGCCTGGGCCTGGGCCGAGCGCCAGCTTGGTGGCAGCGAAGCGAGCGCGCAAGCCTTCGTGCAGAAACTCTACGCAAACGTGCCGGTGCTCGACACCGGCGCGCGCGGCTCGCTGACGACCTTCGCCCAGCGCGACATCGGCGACGTGGCGATCGCCTGGGAAAACGAAGCACACCTGGCGATGCTCGAACTGTCGCACGGTGAGTTCGAGATCGTCGTGCCGTCGGTCAGCGTGCTGGCAGAACCGTCCGTCGCGGTGGTGGACAAGGTGGTCCTGCGGCGCGGCACCCGTGCGGTCGCGCAGGCCTACCTGGAATTTCTCTATACACCGCAAGGCCAGGAGATCGCCGCCCGGCACTACTACCGGCCGCGCGACCCGGCGGTCGCCGCAAAGTTCGCCGGGCAATTTGCCAGAGTCGAGCTCGTGGGGATCGACCACTTCGGCGGGTGGAAGCTGGCGCAGAAAACCCACTTCGCGACCGGCGGGATCTTCGATCAGATCACCTCGTCGCGGGCGGCAGCCGGCAAGTAGCCGGCAGCGAGTGGCGTTACTCGACGACCAGCTTGTAGCCGGAAGGCGCCGCGGTCTGCAGCAGCTGCGGCACCGACGGATTCGCTTCGATCTTGTGGCGCAGCCGGTGCACCAGCTGCTTGAGCAGCTGCCGGTCGCCGGAGCCGCGATGCCCCCACACCTGGACCAGCAACCGGTCGGAATTGACCGCGCGGCCGGCCTGCGCCAGCAACATCTGCATCAGCCGCAGCTCGAGCTTGGTGAGCGTGATCGGCTCGCCATTGCCGATCCTCACCGTGTACGCCTCGAGATCGAGCGTGACGCGCCCGGCCGCGAGCGGCGCGTGGCTGCGATCGGTGCTGGCCCGCCGCAGCAACGCCTTGACGCGGGCTAACAAAGTCTTGGGGCTGAACGGCTTGGTGAGGTAGTCGTCGGCGCCGAGGTCGAGCGCCTTCACCAGGTCCTGCTCCTCGCCACGCGCCGTCAGCATCATGACGGGCGTGTCGCCACGCGCGCGGATCGCCGTGCATACGTCGAACCCCGAGGTGCCGGGCATGTTGATGTCGAGGATCACGAGGTCCGGCGATTCCGCTTCGTAGGAAGCCAGCGCGCCGGGGCCGTCGCTGGCCTTGACCACGAGATAACCCGCGTTCGACAGCGAGTACGCCACCAGGCCCAGCAAATCGAGATCGTCGTCGGCAACGAGAATTTTCATCGTGTTTCCGTTTGCTCCACCGGCAGCGTCAACGTGAAACGCGTGAGCCCCTGCGGTGTGCGAGCGGCCGTGATGTGGCCTCCGTGGCGCTCCACTATGGAACGCGAGATCCACAGCCCAAGCCCCAGCCCACCGGGCTCAGGCTCCTGGGTACCGCCTCGTTTGAAACGCTCGAAGATGTTGGAGGCATCTCCCGCGGGAAGTCCGGGTCCGGAGTCCTCGACCCAGGCGCTGACCGTGGCGCCATCGCGCTGCGCGCCGACACGCACCGAGGTGCCCTCGGGCGCGAACTTGCTGGCATTGGCGATCAGGTTGACGAACACCTGCGTGAGCCGCGTGGCATCGCCCAGCAGCGAAAGATCGGCGGGCACGTCGATCTCCAGCAACTGGTCGCGCTGCAGCAGCAACGCCTCGACCAGGCCGCGCGCATCGTCGACCACATCGGCCAGTTCGATGCTCTGGCGCCGGACGTCGAGCTGGCCGGCTTCGATGCGCACGCTCTCGAGCAGGTTGTCGATGAGCCGCGTGAGCCGCAGCGTGCCGCGCTCGAGCGACAACACCAGTTCTTCGAGTTTCTCGGGCGGGCTGGACTTCAACCCCTCGCGCAGCAATTCGATCGAGGCGAGCTGCGCCGCGAGCGGCGTGCGGAATTCATGGCTCACGTTCGCCAGCACGGTATCGCGCGCGCGCCGCACGCCTTCGAGCTCGGTCTCGTCGCGCAACACCTGCACCTGCAGGCCGTTCACGATGCGCGAGCTGGTGATGACGGTCTGGCGAATGCCGGCACGCGTCTGCAGCTGCTCCACCGACTGCGCACTGCCCGACTGGCGCGCACGCAGGATGGGGCACGCGGTGGTCGTGCAGGGCCGCGCTCCGGCCGGCGATCCGGGCGGTCCGCAGGGCTTGAGCACGTCGCCACAGAATTTGCCGATCGCCTCGCGCAGCTCGACGCCTAACAACCGCGCGGCCTGCGGGTTGAGGTAACGGATGTTGCGTTCCTGGTCGACGGCGTACACACCCTCGACCACCGCTTCCAGCACGACCTGCGCTTCGGCTTCGCGATGCCGCAGCTCGGCATTGAGGTCGACCAGGTTGCGGCGCATGTCGTCCATGGTGCGCGCCAGCTGACCGATCTCGGCGGGCCCGGCGGTGGGAATCGACGTCGCGAAATCTCCCTGCCCCAGGCGCACCGCGGCGTCGGTGAGCGCCTCGGTGGGCCGCGTCACGCGCCAGCCCAGCAACACGCCGGCGATCACCGCGAGCACGGCCAGCAGGATCGCCGCGATGACCAGGCGCCATACCAGCGAACTCACCGCGCGGTCGGTCTCGGTGGATGACGAACTGGTCTCGATCAGCGCGATGCCCTCGCCGCTGGAGGAGAAGATCGGGAAACTCGACGCGTACAAGCCCAGCGGGTCGATCCGTTGCACGGCAAAGCGGCCGTCCGCCAGCGCCTGCGAATGCAACGAGGTGAATGCGTTCTCCGGCATGGCATTGAAGGCGCGATAGTTGATGAGCCGCACTGGCAGACCGCTGTGTTCGGTGAGCTTCGCGGCCAGCGTCGCGTCGAGTAGATGGACTACCAGCACGCTGAACGAGGCGTACTGCGCCGGCAACTTCGAGCTCGCGCCCACCACCGAATACTGGGTGCCGGGCGGAACCGCCATGAAACGCTCGCCCTGCTCTGCCGCCACCGCGTACAGCTGCGGCCACGGCAACGCGACACCGCTCGAAGCCACGACCTGCGCCCCATCGAAGACCGCGCAGGCGTCGAGCTCGGAGGTTTCGCAGAAGCGCCGCAGGAACGGCGCCAGGCCTTCGCGGCCGGGCTCCGCCAACAATCGGCGCAACGGCGGGCGTTCCGCCAGCACGCGTGCGTAGGTCAACGTGTCCTCCGCCATACGCGTGATTTCCTCGCGCGCGTTGGCGCCCGCGAGCTGCACGTGGACTTTCTGCTGGCTGTCGGCGAGGCCGCGCAGCATGTCGATCGCTACATAGGAGATGCCGGCCGCCACCAGCAACACGATGACCACGTTGCTGGCCGCGAGCCACCAGCCGAGGCTGTTGCGCTTCATCGGCGGCGATATCCCGCGCCGCGCTCGACCAGCGTCTTGATGATCAGCGTGACGACCGCGAGCAGCGACAACATCGAGGCCACCGCGAAGGCGCCGACGAAGTTGTATTCGTTGTAGAGGATTTCGATGTGCAGCGGCATCGTGGTGGTCATGCCCCGGATGTTTCCGGAGACCACCGAGACGGCGCCGAATTCGCCCATCGCCCGCGCATTGCAGAGGATGACGCCGTAGACGAGGCCCCAGCGGATGCGCGGCAGCGTAACACGGAAGAACGTCAGCCAGCCGCCGGCGCCGAGCGTGATCGCCGCCTCTTCCTCGTCGTTGCCCAACTGCTGCATCAGCGGGATGAGCTCGCGCGCCACGTACGGGAACGTCACGAACATGGTGGCCAGCACGATGCCGGGCAGCGCGTAGACGATGCTGATCTCGTGTTCCTGCAGCCACGCGCCGAACCACCCGTTCAGGCCGAACAGCAGCACGTAGACGAGGCCGGACACCACCGGCGAGACCGCCAGCGGCAGATCGATCAGCGTGATCAGGAAACTCTTGCCGCGAAATTCGAACTTGGCGATACACCAGGCGGCCGTGATGCCGAACACCGTATTCAGCGGCACGACGATCGCCGCGGTCATCAGCGTCAGGCGGATCGCGGCGCGCGTGTCGGGGTCGCCAAAGGTCTGGAAATACGCCGACCAGCCTTTCTCGAGCGCCGTCGCCAATACGGCCGCCAGCGGCGCCGCCAGCAGCGCCCCGAGAAACGTGAGCGAAATCGTGATCATCAGCCAGCGCACCAGTGTCGAGCGCAGGTTGGTCTGCCCTGGGCGGCTCGCGAGCTCGGCCGCGGCTTCGGCGGATGAGGACGGGCCGGCCACTATCTGTCTCCTGCGCGCGCGATCTTCATCGCGACACCATCATGCGTTTGCGGCCCCACACCTGCAGCAGGTTGATGGCCAGCAGCATCACGAACGAAATCGCCAGCATCACGCAGCCGAGCGCCGCGGCGCCGGCATAGTCGAATTCCTCGAGACGGATCACGATCAAGAGCGGCGTGATCTCGGTTTTCATCGGCATGTTGCCGGCGATGAAGATCACCGAGCCGTATTCGCCGACCGCGCGCGCGAACGCCAGCGTGAAACCGGTCAGCAGCGCCGGCAGCACCGTCGGCACGATGATGCGGCGGAACACGTAAAAGCGGCCGGCGCCGAGCGTTTCCGCGGCGTCTTCGAGATCGCGCTGCACTTCCTGCAGCGCGGGCTGCACCGTACGCACCACGAACGGCATGCCGATCAACGTGAGCGCCACGGTGATGCCGATCCAGGTGTACGCCACCTTGATGCCCATCGGTTCGAGGTACTGGCCGATCCAGCCGTTGGCCGCGAACACGGTAGTTAGCGCGATACCCGACACCGCGGTCGGCAGTGCGAACGGCATGTCGATGATGGCATCGATGATCTTGCGGCCGGGGAACTCGTAGCGCACCAGCGTCCAGGCGATCACGAAGCCGAACACCATGTTCATGCTGGCGGCGAGCAACGAGGCGCCGAATGACAGCCGGTACGAGGCCAGCGCGCGCGGCGAGGTGATCACGGCGACGAACCGTTCCCAATCCATGCCGGCGGCCTTGAGCACCAGCGCGGCGAGCGGGATCAGCACGATGGCGCACAGGAAAAAGGTCGTGAATCCCAGCGTGATCCCGAAGCCGGGGATGACGTTGGGCTCGCTTTGCCTGGCGTTCTTCATGCCGCGATCTCGGGCGCGGCGCGGGTTTCCGTCGGGCGGTAGACGATGAGCACTGGCCAGCCCGGCTGCGCCGCCAGCAGGGAGCGGTAGGCGCTGGCGGCCTGGGTGATGTTGGTGATGCCCAGCACCAGCATCTGCGCAGTGCCGGCCGAAAGATTGCGCGTGAGCTCGGCGACCGTTTCACCGACCGCCAGCTCAGTGCGCATCTCGAGCCGGTGATCGCTCTGCGCCTCGGACCGCGCGTCGAGCAGCGCCCGCATCGGTGCGGCGCGGCCGGTACCGGCGGGACCTTCCGGCACGATGCCGAGATACACCGCCTCGGCGGACACATGCCGCAACAGGCTGGCGGAGACCGCGAGCGTCGCGCGGCGTGCCGCTTCCTCGGTCCAGTGGATGAATACCCGAGTCGGGCTCGGCGCATTACGCGGCAGCACCAGCACCTCGCCTGCGCCGTGCCGCAGCAGCCAGTCCACGGTATCCGCGGCTTCGGTGCCCGCGTAGATCGCGGCAACACCGGCCAGCGGCGGCGCGGCCGCTGAGAGATCGATGGCGCGCAAGCCGACGCGGGTTTTCATACGCGTCGACAGGCTCTCGAGCAACGGCTCGTGCGCCAGTTGCGCGGCGATCGCCTCGGTCGGCGCGCAGGCCAGAAAACTCGACAGCGGCGTCGGCAACACATGCAGCCGCCGCGCGCCGATCACCACGTGCGCGCCGGCGCGCAGCGGCAGATCTCGCCGTTCGGGCTGCGTGCGTGTGACTTCGACCAGCACCTCCCCCGCCGTGCCGCCTAACAACTGCGCCGCGCAGGGCGCGTCGAGGATACGCACGCGCAGCCGCTCCAGGGCGCCGGTGAAAATGATCTCTTCCACCGACGCGCGCGCGATGTAGTTGGAGGTCAGTGATTCGCGCGCCAGCGCCAGCTCCACTTCCTCGGGCCGCAGCACCGCCACCACTTCGGTGTCGCGGCCCGCGTGTGATACTTCACTGCCCACGGCGCTCACCGGAGTCGCGCCGAACCGGACCCCGTCGACACCCTGGTTGGCGAGCAACAGGTTGGCGGCGCCGAGAAAGGTGGCGACGAAGCGCGTCGCCGGCTGCGCGTACAGATCGGTCGGCTGTCCCACTTCGAGCAGGCGGCCGTGGTTCATGACGCCGATGGTGTCGGCCAGCGCAAACGCTTCTTCCTGGTCGTGCGTGACCAGCACGGTGGTGATGCCGAGCTCGCGTTGCACGGCGCGGATGGTGCGCCGGAGTTCTTCACGGATCTTTGCATCCAGCGCGCCGAACGGTTCGTCCAGCAGCAGAACTTGCGGCTTGTGCGCCAGGGCGCGCGCCACGGCGACGCGCTGCTGCTGACCGCCCGACAGCTGGCCGGGCAGACGCTCGTCCATGCCTTCGAGCGCGACCAGCTTGAGCAATTCCTGGCGGCGCGCGCGCCGGTCGGCAGCCTTCATGCGGCGGACACGCAGCGCGAATTCGATGTTGTCCGCCACGGTCATGTGGCGGAACAGGGCGTAGTTCTGGAACACGAGGCCGACGCCGCGATCGCGCGCGCGCACGTGCGTGACGTCCTTGCCGTGCAGGGAGATGCGCCCGTGATCGATGCCGGTCAGGCCCGCGACGGCGCGCAACAGCGTCGATTTGCCACTGCCGGAGGGGCCCAACAGGACGAAGAACTCGCCTTCCCCGACTTCGATGGACACATCGTTGACGACGGGCTGGTCCTGATACCGCTTGGTGACTTGATCGAGCGCGATGGACATGGTTTGACTTGGGGGTAAAAACCGGCGGTCATGCTATCAGCTGGCAGGTAGTGACCCGAGTAACGGTCTAGTTACAATCCGGTCACAACAAGGTATTTGACGGCGGAACTTAAACCTCCCTCTTCCCGACTAACCGGTACACTTTTTGGCCTGTTACGGCCGCGAGAATCATCAAGATGGCAACCGAAAGCAACGCTCCCGTGTCCGTGGCCGCCACCCGCCAGGAGCGTCCCCACTGGGTGCTCGACGACGCGGTCTACAGCATCAGCGCGCTGCTCCTGTCCGTCATCGTCATCCACAGCTTCTGGACCCTGATCATCCGCCCGCGCGCCGAAGCCGTGCTGTCGCAGAAGGTCACGATCACCAACACCAGCAACGTCAAAGCCCAGGTGCTCCAGCTGCGCTCGGTGTACGTGATCCTCAAGGATCACGAGCAGGAAGGCTGCGTCATCCTGATGTTCTGGTCGCTCGCGTTGCTCGGCCGCCAGTTCTACGAGACGCGCAAGAGTCGCGCCCTGCTCGACCGCGACTACGTCCGCATCGGCGAGGCGCAGGTGGTGTTGCCCGAAGATTCCCGCGTGTATTCCCGGCCGATCGAGGCGCTGCCGCGCGAGGAACAGGATGGCTTCCTGCCACGCCTGCTGATGGTGGCGTACAACCGCTTCGGCGCCACGCGCAGCGTGCAGGACGCCGCGGAAGCGGTGCGCGACGAATGCGAATTCGAAACCGCGAGCCTCGACACGAAATTGTCGATGGTCCGTTTTACTGCCTGGGCCATTCCGGCCGTGGGCTTCGTGGGCACGGTGCGCGGCATCGGCGCCGCGCTGCAGGAAGCGCAGGGCGCCATGGGTGGCGACATCTCCGGCGTCACGATGGGTCTCGGCGTCACGTTCAATGCCACGCTGACCGCGCTGGTCTGTTGCATCGTGGTGATGTTCTGGATGCACCAGCTGCAGCAGTTCCAGGACCGCCTGGTGCTCGATTCACGCACCTACGTGGATCGCCAGCTGCTGCGCAAGATGCGCGTCGTCTCGAAGTAGTCCGGCGCGCGCGCAAGGCGCTTGCGCACCCTCGTCTGGTATCGCGGCAAGGATCTGCGCATCGCGGATCATGCGCCGCTGCGCGCCGCCGCCCAAGACGGTGGCGAGGTCATTCCGCTGTTCGTGCTCGACGAACATTTCTTCAGGCCCGCGGCGGCGCAACGCACGCCGTTTCGCATCCAGTTCCTGCTGGAATCCATCGCGTCGCTGGCCGCCAATCTCGAACATCTCGGCTCACGGCTGATCCTGGTCGGCGGCCGCAGCGTCGAGGTTATCCCGCGGCTCGCGAAATCGTGGCGAGTCGATCGGGTCGTGGCCCAGAGCTGGGTCGCGCCGGTCGGCCGTGAGCGCGATCGCAAGATTGCGAAATCGCTGACCGTGCCGCTCGAGTTGTTCGACACCGAAACTCTGTGCCCGCCCGGTACGCTGCGCACCGGCGGCGGCGACCCCTTTTCGGTATTCACCGCATTCGCGCGCGCCTTCGCTCGCGACATGCGTGTCGAAGGCACATTGGCCGCGCCGCGCGCGCTGCCACCCATCCCCGCCGATGTGAAAACCCGCGGCGCCGCGCTACCGACACCGGCGTCGCTGGGCATCACACACAATCCGCGCGTTCAACCGGGCGGCGAACGCCATGCGCGGCTGCGCCTCAGGAGCTGGCTAGCGAAAGCCGCCCGCGACTACGACGAGCTGCGCGATCGCATGGATCTGCCGGGCACCAGCCGCCTGTCGGCGGATCTGAAGTTCGGCACCTTGTCGGTGCGCACGGCATGGAACGCGGTAGATAGGGCGCTGCGCGAAGTGTCGCCCGACGCATTGCGTGTCTATCAGAACGAATTGTTGTGGCGCGAGTTCGCGCACTCCACGTTGTTCGACCGGCCGCAGCTGCTGACGGACACGTTTCGCGCCGAATGGCGGAATTTCCCGTGGCGCGACGACGCCGACGGCTGGCTCGCCTGGGTGGAGGGCAGCACCGGTTATCCGGTGGTCGACGCGGCCGCGCGCGAGCTTTCGGCATCGGGTTTCGTGCACAACCGCGCGCGCATGATCGCCGCCAGTTTTCTCGCCAAACACCTGCTGATCGATTTCCGCCGGGGCGAGCGCCATTACTTCGACCTGCTCACCGACGGCGACTGGGCCAACAACGACGCGGGCTGGCAATGGTCCGCGGGTTGCGGTTGCGATGCGCAACCGTGGTTCCGGATCTTCAACGCGGTCACGCAGGGCGAACGGTTCGATCCGGCGGGCGACTACGTGCGCGAATGGGTGCCCGAGCTCGCGTTGCTGCCGGCGAAGTACATTCACTCACCCTGGCTGGCGCCGGCCGCGGTGCTGGCCGCCGCGGGCGTGCGCCTCGGCACGAACTACCCGCATCCGATCGTCGATCACGCGTTCGCGCGGCGGCGATTCCTCGACACGGCGAAACGGCATCTCGGCTAAGATGCGCGCCGTGAATCGCCTGCGCGCACTGCGTTTCCGGTCGTATGTAATGCCATTGCTGCTGGCGGCACTGGTGTTCCGTGTGCTCGTTCCGCCGGGTTTCATGATGGGCGGCGCAGGATCGACCAGCCTGCAGGTGGCGATGTGCACCACCACGCCGGGCAAGAGCGAAACGATCGAGCTGCCGGGCCGCGCGGCGCCCCATTGCGAATACTGCGTGGCGCCGCCGCTCGGCGCGCCGTTCGCCGCCGGTCGCATCGATCCGCCGCTGCGGGCATTTTCTCCACCTTTCAAATCCGTGGTCGCGCAGCTCGCCGGCGCCACGATCCTGCGTGCGCAATCCGCGCGCGCTCCCCCCAGCGCCTGATCGAACCGGTTCCTCCGGGAACCTCACCGATCGTTCCTCGCGGTCACGCCGTTGCGTGGACGCGCCGCATTGTCTTGGGGAATACACATGTTTCATCGCCTCCTGGCGTTGCTCGCCGCCGGCCTCATCGCCGGCACGGCCGGCGCGCACAGTTACGAAATCGGTCATCTCGTCATCGGACATCCCTGGTCGCCGCCCACGCCGGCCGGCCGGCCGGTGGGCGTGGCCTATCTATCCATCACCAACAACGGAACTGCCGCCGACACCTTGACCGGCGTGAGCTCGCCGTTCGCCGCCAGCGTGCAGATGCACCAGACCACCACGTCCGAAGGGATGGCCCGCATGCGCCCGCTGACCGAGCTCACGATCGCGCCGGGCAAGACCGTGAAGATAGAACCTGGCGGCATCCACCTGATGCTCATGGGCCTGAACGGGCCGCTGGTCGCGGGCACGACGGTGCCGTTGACGCTGGAATTCCGGAATGCCGGCCGCGTCACGGTGCAGCTCAACGTCGAAGAACGCGACGCGCCGCCCGCCGCGGAAAATACGCTGAGCCAGTCGATGGGCGTGGTCACCGTGGTGGCGCGGCGGCCGAGCTCGTTGCCGACCCAGATTCCGACCACCATCGAGGGAATCACCGGCGAGACGGTCGCGCGCAGCATCAACGCCACCGACAGCGAAGACGCGCTCAAGTACTTCCCCAGCCTCAACGTGCGCAAGCGCTACACCGGCGATTTCGACCACGCGGTGCTCGCGAGCCGCGCGTCGGGCACGCAGAACAGCGCGCGCTCGCTGGTGTACGCGGACGGCATCCTGCTGTCGAACTTGCTGGGCAATGGCGCCACTTTCACGCCGCGCTGGGGCCTGGTCACGCCGGAGGAGATCGAACGTGTCGATGTGTTGTACGGCCCGTTCTCCGCGGCGTACGCCGGCAATTCGGTCGGCGCCGTCGTGGACTACGTCACGCGCATGCCGGAGCAGCTCGAGTTGCGGGCGCGTCTGTCGTCGTTCAGTGAAGACTTCCACGTTTACGGCACCGACCAGTCGTACTCGGGCTGGCAGGCCAGCACCTCCTACGGCGATACGCGCGGCGACTCCTCGTGGTGGCTCAACTTCAGCAGGCTCGACAGCGACGGCCACCCGATCGCCTATGCGACCAAGCTGCTTTCGGCCGGGACACCCGGCGGTGGTGGCACTCCGGTCAGCGGCGCGCTCCCGGCGCGCAATCCGCGTAACCAGGACTGGTGGTTGTTAGGCGCGACCAACGCCATCCATACCGTCCAGGATCATGCCAAGCTCAAGTTCGCGCATGATTTCAGCGACACGCTGCGCCTGTCGTATACGCTCGGCGCCTGGCACAACGATGCGACGCGCGAATCCGTGAGCTGGCTGCGCGACGCGTCGGGCGCGCCCGTGTGGAGCGGCGCGGTCAATATCGAGGGTCGCGCCTACACCGTGGGCCCCACCGAGATGGGGCCGGCCGAATCCGCGCTGACCCACCTCATGCACGGACTGTCGCTGCGCAAACGACGCGTGGGTGCGTGGGACCTGGAGCTGAACGCGAGCCTGTATGACTACCGCCGCGATGAAGCGCGCTCGCCGAACAACCCGCCCCCGGCGGCGCTGAGCGGCGGCGGCGGACGCCTCGTCGACGCGTCCGGCACGGGCTGGTCGACGCTCGCCTTGCGGGCGGACTGGCATCCCGACGACGACGCGCATTTCGTCGAGCTGGGACTGCAACGCGACGAATACCGTCTGCGCACCCGGGTTTCCGCCACGACGGACTGGTTGCGCGGCGCAGCCGGCGCGCGTATCTCCGCGTTCCGCGGCAATGCCAGGCTGACCAGCGCCTTCGCACAGGACAGCTGGAAGCTCTCGCCCGCCTGGTCCGCGACGTTCGGCGCGCGCCTCGAACACTGGCAGGCGGAAGATGGCGCCATCTCGAATGCCACGCAAACGCTGTCGTTCCCGTCCCGCGCCGACACTTATATATCTCCCAAGGCGGCGCTCTCGTTTGCCGCAGCGCGGGATTTCACGTTGAAGGCTTCGATCGGACGCGCCGTGCGCGTTCCCACGGTATCCGAGCTCTACCAGGGTTCGATCGCGTCGAACGAGATCGTCGACAACGATCCCGATCTGGCACCCGAACGTTCGTGGACGCAGGAGATCTCCGCGCTCTTCGACTTCGATCACGGCAGCTTCCGTTCCACCGTTTTTATCGAGGACACGCGCGATGCGTTGTATTCGCAGCTCAACGTAGTTGCAGGCGCGACGGTGACCACGATCCAGAACGTCGGCCGCATGAAGACACGCGGCCTCGAGCTGGCCGGCAACTGGCGCGCGCTGGATGCGCTGGAATTGTCGGGCAGTGTCACGTACGCGCATTCGCGCATCGCCCGGAACGACGCGTTTCCCGACAGCGTCGGCAAGCAGCAGCCGCGCGTGCCAGAGTGGCGCGCCACCGCGCTGGCCGCGTGGCGTCCGGTCGAGCGTCTGAGCTGCACGCTGGGCGCGCGTTTCAGCGGCCGGCAATTCAACCAGCTCGACAATTCCGATCCACATGGCACGGCGTACACGGGCACCAGCCGATTTTTCGTCGCCGATGTGCGGCTGCGCTACGAATTCGGCGCGCACTGGAACGCGGCGCTGGGCATCGACAACCTCGGGAACGAGCGTTACTGGGCGTTTCATCCCTACTCGCGCCGCACCGTCAACGCCGAGATCGCCGCCAGCCTGTAGGCCGGGGTTCCGGTGGGCACGCGGATGACGCCGCGCCTGCCCTCGCCCGTCAACCTAGTCGGGCATGCGCTGGCCGCGCGTCTCGAGCACCCACTTCATGCAAAGCAGACCTACGATCGGCACGAATCCGATCATGAACAGCGCGCGCAGCACGATGGCCGGATCGCCCTTGCCTGCGGTCGCCACCGCGCCCACCGCGAACACGCCGAAGGCGGCGATCACCCGGCCGACGTTGTAGCAGAAGCCCGCGCCGGTCGAACGCAGCCGGGTCGGGAACAGCTCCGGTAGATAGAACGTGAAGCTGCCGAAGATGCCGAACACCGACAGGCCGATGAAGAAATACATGTACAGCCGCGTCTCGGATGGCATGTCGAGACCGAACGTCGCCAGCAGCGACAAGGCGCTGGCGCTGAAATAGATCCGGTACATCGTGCGGCGGCCCAGGCGCTTCGCGATCGGGATCGTCAGCAAGGTGCCGATGAGGCCGCCGAGATTGAACCAGTTGGTCGCAAGCTTGATCCACGCCTGCTTGAGCGCGGCGGTGGCCTGCGGATCGAGCCCGCGCACGACCGCCTCGGCTCCGGCCAGGCCGTTCGCAACCGCCTGAATGAACGCGTTACAGCTCCACCAGGTGATGAGTGCGACGATGGCGACCACCAACGCGCTGACCGTGCGCGGCAGGATGTCGGGCGCGAAGATCTCGCGCAGCCGCGCGGGCGCCGCGGATGCGGCGACCTTGGCCCAGCGTTCGGGCTCCTTGACGAACATGCGCACCGCGAACGCCACCGCCGCCGGAGCCAGGCCGAACATGAGCACGTAGCGCCACGACTTCGACGGATCGTGCGCGAACCAGCTGCCCGCGACTTCCGCGTTGACGAAGGTGGCGAGAAACAGTCCGAACGGCGCGGACGTATAGAGCAAAGCACCCGCCTCGACGCGCGACTCTTCCGGCACCACTTCCGCGACCATCGCGGAGCCCGCCGCCCATTCACCGCCGATGCCGAGGCTGGCGATGAGGCGAAAAGCGATCAGCTGCCACATGTCGGTGACGAAGGCGCAGCCGGCGGTGCCGAGCGCGTACAGCAACATGGTGATCAGCAACACGCGCTTGCGGCCGAACCGGTCGCTGATCGGGCCGAAGATCACGCCGCCCGCGGCCCAGCCGAGCAGGAACAGCGAGTTCAGGATGCCGGTCCAGTAGGGCAACGCGGCCTTGGCGGCCTCGCCGCCGATCGGGATGCCTAACAACGTCGGAATGGCGTTGGGCGCGACGAAGTTGAAGAGCAACCCGTCGAAGATATCGAAGCCCCATCCCAGCCAGGCGGCGGCGAAGACAGTCCACTGGTAACGCGTGAGTTTGATCACGCGGCGCAGTGTAATGGGTTGGAGTCGGGTGGTCGATTTGCCTGCGCCATCGGAAGCGATTCCTCGTTTCCCGGCAAACGGCAAATGATCCCGTTACGCGTGTTTGAACATGATCGGGATGCCGGAGGGCGTCGTATACGTCTTCGGCGCGGTGAACGGACGATCGCAGCCGTCGGACGCGCGCTCCGCGACCGCGGCCAGCACATCGTCGAGCGGGCCAGGACGACCGAGCGCGAAACCCTGGCCGAACTGGATGCCGAGCGAGGCGAGCCGATCGCGCACGCCGTTCGATTCCACGTACTCCGCCACGGTGGTGATGCCCATCGCATTGGCCAGCTGCACGATCGCGCTGACCAGCGCCTGCGAGCGCGGGTTGGTCAACACGTCGCGCACATACGATCCATCGAGCTTGATGGTGTTGATGTCCAGATTCTTGAGATAGGCCAGCGAACTCACGCCGGTGCCGAAATCATCCAGCGCGAATTTCACGCCGTGGCTCGTGAGCCGGCGCATGAATGCCTGGACCTGGCTCATGTTCGCGGCCGCGGCCGCCTCGGTGATCTCGAACACGAGGCTGGTGCCGTCGATGCCGTACTTCGCCATGGCCGACAGCAGCCACTCCATGAACTCCGGATCCGAAAGCGTCGGACCCGACAGATTGATGGATACGCGCAGCGGCGCATGTTTCTTCTGGCTTTCCGACAGCTGCTGGAAAGCGCGCTCGCACACCGCGCGGTCGATCTCGGGAAGGATCTGGTAACGCGTCGCGGCCGACATGAAATCCGCCGCTTCGACGATGTTGCCTTTCGCGTCGATGATCCGCACCAGCAATTCGTAGGTGGTCGGCAGATTGTGATTGATGAGCGGCGTGATGGGCTGGGCGAACACCACGATGCGTTCGAGACGCAACGCCTCGCGCACGCTGCCGATCACGCCGATCTCGTCGTGCCGGCGGATCATGCTCTGATCCGTATCCTGGTAACACTCGACGCGGCCGCGGCCGCGATCCTTGGCGGTCTTGCAGGCGATCTCGGCCTCGGCAATGCGGTGATCGAGATGCAGGTCGCCGGCCTGGGTCGACACCGCGCCCCAGGACATCGACACGGCGTGGTTAGGCCCGCCCTGCGTGTGGTTCTCGCCGGTGCTCACTTCGCGGCAGATGCTCTCGGCGAGCTGGCGCGTCTGCGCGAGATTCATGTGCGGCAGGAAGACCGTGAAGCGGTCGCCCGACAGGCGGCAGGCGAAACTCTCGGCGCCGGCCAGCGAACGGCGGATCGCGACGCCGCAGCGCGCGATCACCTTGTCGCCTTCGGAGAACCCGACCAGATCGTTGATCAGGTGCAGCACATCGATGTCGCCGTACAACATCGAGACCATCGCCTCGGGCGGGCTCGAACGTTGCCAGGAATCGACGCGGGTCTTGAAACCATCCCAGGACAAGAGGCCGGTCAGCGAATCGAGATCCTGCGTGGCGCTGCGCGCCAGCAGCCGCGCGAAGCGGCCCAGCCGGCGCACGGTGAATTCGTCGAAGCTCGGCTCTTCGGGGCGGTTGAAGACGATGAGTGCACCGGCCGGTCCACCGCGCGCGATCAACGGGACCGCAACCAGTTTGCAGGCGATCTGGCCGCCGCTCACGTGTTTGAGCTTGTTGGTGGCGACGGGTTTGCGGGTCTCGATGGCGCGGCGCGCGAGCTGATCGCCGACGATGGAAAGTTGTTCGCGCGCAAAGGCGAAGTCCGCTTCCGACCGTCCCCAGACAGCGCGCGACTCCTCGCGCGGAAAAATGGCGGTGGCCGCCGTGCAGCCGAGCCGCAGGCAAACCGCACGCAAAACGCTTTCAGTGCTGCGCTCGGGTGCGCCGCCTGCTTCGAGCGATTTCGTTTCTACCGACTTCACCGACTTCTCCGCTGCTTTGTTCTGGTTATGCCGTCCGTTGCGAGTAGGCAGAGTAGACGAGTGCCTTAGGACGAAATCCCACGCACTTCGCATCTTTTCGGCCATTCGGGCCGCTGATTCGACGGCCGGGACATTATGAGAAGCGGTCCCGCGACTTATGTAACGCCGGATGTGAGCGCTCACTGCTCGGAGGCGATGCGGAACCGTCCGGTGGGCGAGAAGTCGATCCGGCCGGGCAGATTCCCCGCCAGCACCCCGCGCCGCCGCGTGACCGCGGCCTCGAGGATTTCCTCGACCGGCATGGGCTTGCCGAAGGCATAACCCTGCCCGGTCTTGCACCCCAGGGCCAGCAGGGTGTTCCTTTGCGCGTCGGTTTCGATGCCTTCCGCCACCGTGTCGAGGCCGAGCGCGTCGGCCAGCGAGAGGATCGCGCGGGCCAGCGCCACGGCATCGACGCCCTCGGCGGCATCGCTGTCCCGATCCAGGCGCTGTACGAACGAGCGGTCGATCTTGAGGATGTCGATCGGAAATCTATGTAGATAGGCCAGCGAGGAATAACCGGTGCCGAAGTCATCGAGCGCGAGGCGTACGCCGGTCAGCTTGAGATTGCGGAACGTCTCCGCCAGGCGCACGGAATTCTCGAGCAGCAGACTTTCGGTGACTTCGAGAATCAGGCATTCGGGTCTGATGCCATGTTTGTCGAGCGCCGCGCGCACCTCCGCCACCACGTCCGCCTCGTTGAGATAGCGGCTCGACATGTTGACCGAGATGCGCAGGCCCTCGCCATGATCGAGCTCGCGCTGCAGCCGCGCCGCGTCCCGGCAGGCGCGATCCAGCATCCATTGCGTCATGGGGATGATCTGGCCCGTTTCCTCGGCCAGCGGGATGAACGATGCCGGCATGACGAAGCCGCGCGTCGGATGCCGCCAGCGCATCAGCGCCTCGACTCCCACGAGGTGCCGCGACGACAGGTCGACGATGGGCTGGTAGTGAGCCTCGAGCTCGTCCCGGGCGAGCGCTTCGACCAGCTCGTTTTCGATGCGGATGCGGCGGCGGGCGGCGCGCAACATCTCGGGCTGGAACACCTGGGCGTGCCCTTTGCCGCGCGCCTTGGCCGAATACATCGCGGCATCGGCATTGCGCAGCAGGCGCTCCACGTTGCTGACGCGATCGGAAATCGCGATCCCGATGCTGGCGCCGATCCGCAGCGAGCGGCCGTCGATTTCCACCGGTTCGCGGCAGGACTCGATGATCTGGTTCGCCACGGCGCGGGCCGCGTCGATGTCCGCGGCGTGATCGATCAGCACCGCGAATTCATCGCCGCCCAGCCGCGCGACCGTATCGCCGGCGCGCGTGCACTGGACCAGCCGATGGGCGAAGCTGCGCAGCAGCTGGTCGCCGGCGCTGTGACCGAGGCTGTCGTTGACGGTCTTGAAGTTGTCGAGGTCGATGAACAACACGGCCGGTGTCATGCCATCGGGAATGTGGCGGATCGCCTGGTGCACGCGATCGGCGAACAGGGAGCGATTCGCCAGCAGCGTCAGCGGGTCGTGGAAGGCCAGCGTACGCAGCTGGTCGTGCAGGCGCGTGGCGTCGGACACGTCGCGGATGTTGAGCGTCACGCCGCGGATCGACTCCACGTGGCACAGATTCGCGATGACCATCTTGAACGACCGTTTCTCGTCGTTGGATTGCGGAATCGCGAAGTTGACCACCTGCTCGGAGTTCGCGTTGCGCAGCACCTCGTCGAACGCGCTGCGCACTGTGACCGCCTCCGGCCCGAGGACGTCGTCCAGCCGCTTGCCGCCGAGCTCTCCGGCCGGCACGCCTAACAAATCCTCGGCGGACGGGCTCGCATAACGGATGACGCCGCCACTGTCGCAGATGGCGATCATGTCGCTCGAGCGGCGCACCAGCTCGGTCAGCCGTTCGTCGAAGCGCCGCGTCGCGAGTTCGCGCTGCAGATCCACGACTTCGCGTGTCGCCAGCGCCTGGCCGATCATCACGAGCGCGGTGGCACACAACACGACGAATATCAGCAGCGGGGACTGGAACTTCGCGAGGTGCAGCTGATTGGTCAGCAACGCGACCATGCCCACCATCAATGCGACGATCGGCAATGAGCCGCGCAGGACACCCGGCATGCCTTGCGTGTTCGGAGTCAGCTTGCGTTGCGTGCGCTGCGCACGCGCGCACAGCAGCAGGCTGATGTAGAACAGGTGGTAGACGAGATCCATCGGCTTGCCGAGTTCGTAGGCCTTGCTGAGCTCGGCGTTGACCCACAACAGGTCCGCGATCAACGTGGCCGGCAATGCGATCAGCCACCACATCACCGCGCGCTCGGCGCGCCAGTCGGTGACCTGCATGGCGATCATCGCGCCGGCGATCAGCGCAACGCCGTTGCCGATGCCGTAACTCGCCGCCGACCAGTTCTCCGCCAGCTGCGCGCCGGTCATCGTCGCGAGCGGGGCGAGCGCGGTGAACCAGAGCAACGCGCCGAAGCCGATGGTGAGCGTCGCGAAATCGACGATCAGACGCGTGGTATTGAGCCGGCCACCGAGGTCGTAGTAGAACAATCCGGCGGCGACTGCCGTGAGTGGATAGTAGAAGAGCCACAACACGTCGGGCCAGGAACCGAAGGTGACGTGCGCGGTGAGCGCGCTGTACCCCCAGCCGAGGGTCGCCACCACGTCGAGGACTTCGGCGGCGAAGATCAGTCGAAACGCCAGCCGCCGCTCGCGCGACAGCGACCGGTCGTGGATCACCGGCCACAACATCAACGTGAACAGGAAAATGAGCGGGAACGCGCCCCAGGCGCCGATCACGTCGGCCACCTTGCTGCCGCCGATGCCGGTCAGCATCACGATCACGCAGCTGCAGCTGTAGAGCACGCCGGCGACGATGGCCGTGCGTGACCAGCGGTCGACAAATGTCCCTAGGGAGAAACCCATTGAATTGATATCGGCCAGCGGCGGAAAAACGAGATTGCTCATGATGGCAAAGCCGCGAAATTCGTGACCTGATCACGGTCACAGAGCGGCAGCCGCCGCCGCTTGCCAGCCCCTAATCGACTCGTCAGACTCCAGCCGGCTCCCGAAGCCCTCAGAGAATCCCTGACGTGACGCGCCCGCTTCGAACGCTGTTCTTGATCGTCTGTGCGGGATGCACGGTGGCCCAGGCGGATTCGGTGCGTATCTTCACGGGCAGCATCGGCGGGACCTCGGATTTCGTCTTTCGTGGCGTCTCGTTGACCCGCGGCAAACCGGCCGTGCAGGCCTCCCTCGACGTCGAATTCCCGCGGGAGTTCTACGTCGGTGCTTTCGTCGCCACCGCCGATCCGAACCCGGGCCCCAGCCCGAATCTCGAGATGGATGTCTGGGCCGGACGCTACTGGACTGTGTCGGAGAATTTTTCCGCCGATCTGCGGCTCTCGCAGTACACCTACCCCGATGATCCGCGCCGCGTCAGCTACAACCGCAGCGAGATCACCGGGACGCTGGGCTACCGCAACCTGTTGTTCTTCGCGGCTATCTATTCGCCCAACACCAACGCAGTGGGTTCATCGGCGGGTTACGAAGAAGGCAACGCCTGGGCGCTCGAGATTTCGGGACGCAAGGCGCTGAACGACCGGTTCTCGGTATCCGGCGGGTTCGGTCACTACGGCCTCGACGAGGTCTACCACGACAGCTACAACTACTGGAACGCCACGCTGACCGCCGCCATCGCGCCATTCGAGGTCCAGCTGGCCTACCTGGGGATCAGCGGCAATGCCGTCGACCACTTCAACGGCCGGACGGTGGGCGATCGGGTCGCCCTGACCGCCCTGTGGCGTTTCTCGTCGACGCGCTAACGGCCGGGAACCGAAAACTTGCGCCCCGGTACTCATGAGCAGTTGGTCCCGCAAGGTTGCTGCCGTGGCATTGAAGCGTGTTGAAACCCCCGCCATCAGGGTCCAGACCCCGGGAAACGAGGCCGCGGAGCGCGAGCTCCTCGAACGCATCGCCAGGAACCGCGATCAGGCGGCGTTCCGGACGCTTTATGGAAACTACTACCAGCGCCTGTCGCGGCTGTTGTCGCGCATGTCGGTGCGGCGCGAAGACATCGAGGAAGTCATCAACGACACCTTCTGGGTGGTGTGGACCAAGGCGTCCGAATTCCGCGGCGCGTCGCAGCTATCTACCTGGATCATCGGCATCGCCTACCGGCGCGCGCTGAATGCGCTGCGCCGCGCGAAGATCCGTCCGGTCTCGGACCAGCCGTTCGATGAGGAGTCGATCAGCGTCGCATCCACCGACGATGCGGAAACCGACGGCCGATGGCTCGCGTTGGGCCTGACCCGCCTGCCGGTCGAACAACGCATGGCGCTCGAGCTCACCTACACACTCGGCCACTCCTGCGAAGAAGTGGCCGCCATCCTCGATTGCCCCGTGAACACCGTGAAGACGCGGCTGTTCCGCGCGCGCGAAACCCTCAAACAAGTCCTGCCCGAACTCGCGGGCACGACCGGAGAAAGAGCATGAGTCCCCGCATCCCCGATACCCACGCCGAAGCCTGGTCGCTGCTGCCGTGGCTGGCCAATGGACGCATCGCGCCCGAGGATCGGGAATGGGTCGAGACGCACGTGTCGGCCTGCGCGGAATGCCGCGCCGAGCTCGCCGCGCAGCGCATGATTGCGACGCGGATACAGCGCGGCGGCGTCTCGCCCGCGCCTGCCGCTTCCGACGAACAGCGCTCTTTCAACAAGCTTTGGGCACGCATCGAGGCATCCGAGTCCGCCGCGACACCGGTGGCCGATGTACGCAGCATGCACGGGTCGCGCCGCTCTTCGCGCACTGTGCGTTGGCTCGCGGCGGCCGTGATCGTGCAGGCCATCGGGCTCGGTGCCCTCGGACTCGCCCTGCGCGGCACAGATGCCGGCGCCGACAGCCAGTCGGATCAGTTCAGCACCGTCACCGATGTCGATGCGCGTGTGAACGCACCCGCGGTGCGCCTGGTGTTCGCGCCGCAGACATCGATCGCGACTATCAATACGCTGCTGACGCACCAGGGGCTTAAGATCGTCGCCGGACCGGGGCGCGAGGGAAATTTCACCGCGCAGCTGTCGGCGGACGCGGTAGCCTCGGGCGCATCGGCCGATTCCGTCGCGGCGGTGATGTCGAAGGATCCGAATGTCAGCCTTGCCGAACCCGTCGCGCCCTGAATGGCAGATTGATCCGGCGCGCCACGCGTGGCAGCTGTGTGCCGCGCTGGCGCTGACCGCATGTGTATTCATGGGTAGCGGTGCGGCCATCGCGGCGGCGCCGGAAGTGCGCACACCTCCGGAAGTGCGCAGCGCGCCAACGCAGTTCATCGTGGTCGCGGTCGCCAACCCGGTGACCGGCCGGCCCTCCGCCGTCGGCGGCACCGCGCACGGCTACGGTTCCAGCACCAACTACCGGGTCAGCGCGTCCGCGGCGGCGGTGATGCGCGAGCTCGCCCGCCGGTATTCGCTCACACCGGTGTCCGAGTGGCCGATCGAACCGCTGCAGATGCACTGCGTGTTGTTCCGGATTCCGCCCGGCACGACGCGCGAGGCCGTCATCGAGAAGCTGCTGCTCGACAAACGCGTACTGGTCGCCCAGCCGCTCAACGAGTTCGAGTCGGCGACCTCGGGCGGATTCGACGACCCCTACGCGAAGCTGCAATCCAACGTGAACACGCTCGACGTGGTCGAAGCGCACGTATTCAGCCGCGGCACGGGCATCCGCGTTGCCATCATCGACACGGGCGTCGACACGCAGCATCCGGATCTCGCTGGCCGCACCCAGCTCACGCGCAACTACATCGACGATGACGCCGTCGAATTCCGCAACGACCGGCACGGCACGCAGGTCGCGGGGTTGATCGCGGCGTCGGCCAACAACGGGATCGGCATCGTGGGCGTAGCTCCCGACGTGCGGCTGCTGGCATTCAAGGCCTGCTGGCAGCTTTCCGCCGCCAGCGCCGGACGCTGCAACTCTTTCACCCTGGCGCAGGCGCTGGCCGATGCCTTCACGGCGAAGGCGCAGGTGATCAACCTGAGCCTGGTCGGGCCGAGCGATCCGCTGCTCGCGACGCTGGTGGCGAAGGCCGTCCAGGCCGGCATCATCGTCGTCGGCGCAGCGTCCGCCGACCCGCGCTTCGGCTTTCCGGCCAAACTACCGGGTGTGCTGGCGGTCACCGAGGCCGAGAGTTCCCAGCAGGACGGCGGCGAATTCCTGCGCGCCCCGGCGCGCGACATCCTCACGCTGGTGCCCCATGGTCACTACGATTTCGCGTCCGGCAGTTCACTGGCCGCAGCGCAGGTCAGCGGTGTGGTCGCGCTGCTGCTGGCGCGCAACCAGAAACTCGGGATCGTGCGCATACGCACCCTGCTCGCGCAGTCGACCGAGAAACACGACACCACGCGCGGCCCGTTCCTGTCGGTGAATGCCTGCGCGGCGCTCGCGCAGGTAGTTAGCGGCGCGGTCTGCGCGCGGAAATGATTCAGGCCCGCTGCGACTGCGCGGTGGGGAACTTGAGCAAGGCGGGTGGTGCGCTGGTCGTGGTGGCGAGCCAGCCGACGACCGCGGACAACGCCTCGCTGTCGGTGGCGCCCTGCGAGCGGGCGGTCTGGTAACAATCCATCTGCTGGTGCGCGCTGGTGCCGCGCTTGAGGATGACACGCGCGTGTTCCGTCTCGGCCAGGCAATCGAGCGCCGCGGCATCTTCGCGCACCAGGGCCAACAACTCTTCGATCAGGTCGGCGAACGGCACCAGTTCACCGCGCGCCAGATCGAGCAGGCTGGCATCCGAGCCGAACCGCATGGCGCGCCAGCGATTCTCGGCGATCAGCATGCGCGGGTAGCGGCGCCAGGTCTTGTTGTCGCGGCGCAGGCGATAGAGCATGCGCGCCAGCGAGAGGTTGAGCGCGGCGAGCGAGACCGCGTCGTCGAGGTGCGTGCAGCAGTCGAACACGCGCGTCTCGAGCGTGGGATATCGCGCGCTCGGGCGGATGTCCCACCAGATCTTGGTCGAATCCTCGATCAACCCATTGCTCACCAGCGCATCGAGATGGCGGCGGTATTCGCCGTAGCTGTCGAACCGCTCCGGCAGACCGGTGCGCGGCAGCGACGACAGCAACATGAGCCGGAACGACTGCATGCCCATGTCGTCTCCCTCCCAGAACGGCGAGGAACACGACAACGCGAGCAGGTGCGGTATGAAATACGTGAGCTGGTTCATCACGTCGATGCGCAGCTCGTCGTCGTCGAGCCCGACGTGCACGTGCATGCCGCAGATGATCATGCGGCGCGCGCCGCCCTGCACTTCGCGGGCGATGTCGGCGTAACGTTCGTGGTCGGTATGCGGCGGCCGGCTGACGGGGCGCGCGAACGGATGCGTCGACGCGGCGATCGGCGCGATGCCGTATTCGGCGGCCACCTCACAAACCTTGCGGCGCAGCAGCGCCAGCTCGCGCCGCATCGAGCTCACCGAGGCACACACCGAAGTCTTCACTTCGAGTTGCGAGCGCAGGAATTCCGGGCTCACGCGCCCTTCCGTTTCGGTGATGCAACGTTGCAGGAGTTCGGCGGGCGGATCGGAAACGAGGTCGCGCGTGGCGAGGTCCACGAGCAGATATTCTTCTTCTATGCCCAGTGAAAACGGGGGCTCAACGTTCTTGGACGCCGGCATGCGGCCGATTGTAGCCCTACAAGTGACGCCACCGTCACTTCCCGCAGTCGAAAATTTCCTCGATGGCGCAGGGCTCGGCGAGATGAAAACCCTGGATGTAGTCGATGCCGATCTCCTTGAGCGCTTCGAGCACTTCGGCGCTCTCGACCTTTTCGGCGATCGTGGCCACGCGCATGGCGCGGCCGATCTTGGCGATGGCTTCGACCATGCTGCGATCGACCGGATCGCTGGCCACCTGGGCGGCAAAGTGTCCGTCGATCTTGAGAAAGTCCACCGGCAGATTCTTCAGATACACGAACGAGGACACCCCACTGCCGAAGTCGTCGAGCGAGAACCGGCAACCGCGTGCCTTCAATTCGCGCATGAAAAACGTGGCCTTCGAGAGGCTGGCGACTGCGGCCGTCTCGGTGATCTCGAAACACAGAGCTCGCGCAACCTGCTCGTTTCCCAAGCGCGCCATGATGAATTCGAGGAAATCCTCGTCGTTGATGGAGGTCCCCGAAAGATTGACGGCCAGCAGCGGCAGACGATCGGTGCGCTGCGAGCAGCGCTCCAGCAACTCGACGGCCTTGTTCACGACCCACCGATCGACCATGACCATGACGTTGTAGCGTTCGGCCGCCGGGATGAACTCATTGGGCGGCACCAGCGTCCCGTCCTCGTCGCGCAGGCGGACCATCAGCTCGTAGAACGGGGTGTCGCTGGCGGACGGGCCGATGCCGACGATGCGTTGTGCGTACAACTCGAGCCGCGCGTCTTCGACGGCGCGTGCGATGCGCCCGACCCACTGCATCTCCCGATGACGATTGGTGCCGTGGTCCCGCTCGTAGATCTGCACGCGATTCCGGCCGCCGTCCTTGGCCGCATAACAGGCGATGTCGGCCGCCGAAAGCACCGACGCGGCACTGGTCGTTTCCTTCGCGATGCGCACGACACCGATGCTGGCGCCGACGGAAAGACTGTTGGCGCCCCACAGGAAGCGATAACCATGGATGGCCTGTCGAATGCTGTCGGCCACGCGCTCTGCCTGTTCGAGCGAGCAACGCTCCAGCAACATTCCGAATTCGTCGCCACCCAGTCGCGCGATCGTGTCCGAGGCGCGTACGCGCGTCTGCAGCAGGCTCGTGATGTCGCGCAGCAGCCGGTCGCCGGCGCTGTGGCCGCAGGTGTCGTTGACCACCTTGAACTGGTCGAGGTCGACGTACAGCAAGACGTACTCGCCGTCGCCGCGCTGCGCCGCGGTCACGGCGGTTTCGAGGCGAGTGTCGAACTCGCGCCGGTTGATGAGCCCGGTCAGCGCGTCGTGGCTGGCCTGATAAGAAAGTGCGCGTTTGAGGCGGCGCTCCTTGGTCACGTCGCCGAATACGATGACCGCGCCGATGGCGATACCTTCGCGATTGCGGATCGGCGAAGCGGTTTCCTGAATCGCGATTTCCTCGCCGCGACGATTGACCAGCACGTTGTGGTCGGAAGGCACGGCGGTCTCACCGGCGGTGAGCACGCGATCGAGCGTATACGCGACCGGTTTGCGCGTGGATTCGTCGATGAGTTGCAGCACCTCGCCGATCGGGCGGCCGCGCGCCTCGTCGACCGGCCAGCCGGTGAGCCTTTCTGCCACGGGATTGAGATAGTCGATGTGCGCGTTCGCGTCCGTGGTGATCACGGCGTCACCGATGGACTGCAAGGTGACGTGCGCGCGATCCTTCTCCGCGTAGATAGCCTGTTCGACGCGTTTGCGCTCGGTGATGTCGGACACCGTGCCCTCGAAGCCCACGATGCGGCCGCCGCCGTCGCGCACTCCGCGCGAATTCTCGAGCGCAACGACCTGCGTGCCATCGCGCCGCCGCAGCACGACTTCCATCGAACGCACCTCGCCGTCGGCGTCTACCCGCCGCACGAAGTCGGCGCGGTCGGTCGGGCTCCAGTACAACATCACGGAGCTTGGCAGCGCGTACATCTCCTCGGCCGAGCTGTAGCCGAGCATCTTGACGAAGGCCGTATTGACCGAGACCAGCCGGCCATCCCGCGTGCTCTGGTAGACGCCTTCGATGACGCCCTCGAACAAACCGCGGAACTTGGCTTCGCTGTTGCGAAGCGCGTCCTCGGCGAGATTGCGCTCGATCGCGAGCGCCGCGAGCCGCGTGGCGTGCGACTGCAACACCAGCTCGCGCGAATCCGGCATGCCCGGCTCGGGGTGGTAGATAGCCACGGCACCTAACAACTTGCCGCTGGCGCCCTTGATCGGCATCGACCAGACGGCGCGGAAGCCGGAATCGAGCACCACCTGGCGCCGGTCCGCCCAGTGCGGATCGTTGGCCACGTCGGGCACGAACACGTCGCGGGCCGAGTACACGGCCGCCGCGCACGAACCGCGCCGCGGCTCGATCGGCGTGCGTTCGAGCACCGCCGCGAGCATCGGCGGCAATTGCCGCGCGATGGTCAGCGCGAAACAGCTGGCATCGGGCGCGAGCACGGAGATCGTGCAACGCGCGCGTGGATAGACGGCCTGCACCAGTGCGGAGATCACGTCGAGCACCGCGGGCAATCCGGCATTCGAGGCCAACAGCGCGAAGAACGCGCGTTCGTTCTCCATGATGATCTCGGCGCGTTTGCGCTCGGAGATGTCGGTGATGCTGGCGCGCACCAGGGGCGAGGCGCCGCCCGACAGACGCACCAGCCGTACGTCGCAGGGAATGTCGCGGCCGGTCGAATCGCGATGCACCCACTCGTAGGCCTGCGGCTCTCCCGCCCCGGCCTTGCGCAGCGATTGCCGATGCGGGGAATTCGCCGGCTGGCCGTCCGGCTGCATCTCGGCGCTGAGCGCGACGAGATTCGAATTGACCAGCTGCTCGCGCGTCATCTTGAAGAGGCGCAGCGCCGGCTCATTGGCCTCGACGAAGCGTCCCGACTCCGCTTCGAGTACCGCGATCGCCTCGGGCGCGTTGTCCACCAGCGAGCGGTAACGCGCCTCGCTGTCGCGCAACGCTTCCTGCGCGGTGTGACGTTCGGAGATGTCGCGCAGGCAGATGACGAAAACTTCGGTACGGCCGTTGCGCGCGCGGCTGACCGCGATCTCCGCCGGGAACATGGTGCCGTCATGGCGACGCGCCATCACTTCCGGGCTGATGCGCGTGCCGAGAAACGTGTCGCTGGAACCGGCGAGTTTCTCGAGCCCGGCGGGCACCGAGCCGTCGACGGCAATGTCCGGCACCAGCGTGTCGACCCCGATTCCTAACAACTCCGCGGCCGGATAGCCGAACACGCGTTCGGTCATCGGGTTGGCGCGGTCGATGATGCCGCCGGCATTGGCGGTGATCACCACATCCTTGATGTGGTCGAGGATCACCTGCAGCTGCGCCGCCCCCTGCTCCGCGATTTCGACGCCGAGCGAGCGGGCTTCATCGGACATGAGCTGCATCGAACGCACGATCGCCCGGCGCTCATCGTCGACGGTGTCGTAGTAGCGGCTGAGCATTTCGAGCAGTTCGTGGGCACTGACCCGCGAGCCCGTCACGCGGGCACGCAACTCGCGCAGCTGCGCCTGCAGCAGCGGATGCAGGCGCCGCGTCGACAAGTCCTCGAGTCCCAGGCGCTGACCGGTCGACGTGACGGCGCCGCCCCCCGCGCTTGACGCGGTGGACTCACTTTCTTGCGAAGACGATCCCTCGGCCGGTTTTGACATAACTATGCAGGCACAGACCAAATTGCATGATATGTCCGGCCTTTGCGCGGCCGCGTGAACGGGCTCCCGGTTTTGGAGGCGGGCTAGTTGGTGGCGGGTGCGGAGTCGGCAGCGGCAGGTGCCGGTGTGGCCGCGGAAGTCGGCGCCGAGGCGGGTTCCGGCGGGCTGACCACTACGGGAATGGAGAACACCCGGGTGACCGTGCCGTCTGCGCCCTCGGTTTCGACGATCGCCGTGATCATGAACAGGCCGTCCTTCGCAGGCTGCAGCATCAGCTCGTGTGTCAGGACCTTCTCCTTCGGCGCATCGGCTTTCTGCGCGAAGGTGTCTCCGGAAGTCATCGGCAAACCGTCGCGACTCTCGAAATGTGCCCGCAGCGAGGTGAAATCGCGATGCGGGACGATGGCAATGTCGATGGGCAGGGGCTGGTTGACGGTCGGCACGGCCCGCAAGGCGAAGTGGACACCGAGCATGGTGGCGGTCTTGGCGGCCGAGACGGCGGCAACCATGTCTGGTTCGAGACCGGCGATTTTCGCAGCACCAGCCGGTTTCGCCGCGGTAGCCGGGCCTTCGGCCTGCTCGGGAGAGTCATCACACGCGGCCAACATGCCGCTGCAGATTACTGCGGCGAACAGGAATGCGCGTGCGCCAGTCGTGATCATCCTGAAACCCTCCAAATCGCATACTAACAGGCCACCTTCCCGCGGCTGCTCAACACCTCACACTACCGCGCGAGAATGGGCGGATCGTCCATCGCCGACAGCTGCTCGAACAGGTCCGCGATGTGCCGCTCCCAGAAACGCGCGTCTCCGAACCAGGGAAATGCCTTTGGAAAGGCCGGATCGTGCCAGCGGCTCGCGATCCACGACGCGTGATGCAGGATGCGCAACGACCGCAGCGGCTCGACCAGCGTGAGCTCGGCGTAATCGAACTCACCAAACAACTCGTAACCTTCCATGATCGCCGCCCACGATTCCTGCTGGCTGGCCGGGTCGCCGGACAGGAACATCCACAGATCCTGCACGCGCGGTCCCGACATGCAATCGTCGAGATCGACGAACAGCGGACCGCTCTCCCGCCACAGGATGTTGCCGGCGTGACAGTCGCCGTGGATTCGCAGCCGCGGCAGCGGGCCGAAATTCTCGAAGCTCTGTCGGACTCGTCCGAGCACCTGGTCGCTGACGCGGTCGTACTGCTCCTCGAGCGCCTCCGGCACGAAGCCGCTCGCGGCGACCAGTTCGCGCGCCTTCACTCCCATGCGGTTCAGGTCGAGCGACACGCGATGCTGGAATTGCTGGCGGCCGCCGAGCGCGTGGATGCGCGCCAGCGTGCGACCGAGCAGCGTGAGCGTCGCGCGGTCATCGAGCTCGGGTGCACGGCCGGCGAGATAGGGAAAGGCCGCGAAACGCAGTCCCTGGTGCTCAAACAAACTGAAGCCGTCGCGCGTGATCGGTGCGGCGACCGGCAGCTCGGCGGCGGCCAGTTCCAGCGTGAAGGAGTGCTCTTCGTCGATCTGCGCGTCGCTCCAGCGCGCCGGGCGATAGAACTTGAGGACCCACAAGGCGCCGTCTTCATCGCCCAGTTGATAGACGCGATTCTCGTAACTGTTGAGTGCGAACAGGCGGCCGGACGGCACCAGCCCGATGCTCTCAGCCGCATCGAATACCGCACCCGGATGCAGGGAATCGAACGGCGCGGGTGCAGAATGCGTCACAGCCACGGCGGCACATTAATGTAAAATCCTGCAGCTTCAAAACCCTGTGGGATCTTTATTCGCATGAGTTCTGCTCCAAGTGTTCTCGTGACCGGTGGCGCCGGCTACATCGGCAGCCACACGGTTCTGCAACTCGTGGCGCGCGGCGAGCGCGTCGTCGTGCTCGACGATCTATCCACCGGATTTCGCCAGGCGGTGCGCGACGTACCGCTGGTCAACGGCAATGTCGGGAAGCGCGAAGTCGTCGATCGGCTGCTTGCCGAACACAATGTCGACACGATCGTGCATTTCGCCGCGCACACGATCGTCCCCGAATCGGTTTCCGATCCGCTCAAGTATTACGGCAACAACACCGCCGCCACGCGTTCGCTGCTCGAGGCGGCAAGTCACGCGGGCGTGAAACATTTCGTGTTCTCGTCGACCGCGGCCGTGTACGGCATTCCCACGGCCGGCGTCGCCGCCGAAGAAACGCCGACCGCGCCCATCAATCCCTACGGCACGTCGAAGCTGATGTCCGAATGGATGTTGCGCGACCTGTGCGCAGTCACGCCGCTGCGTTCCGTGGTGCTGCGTTACTTCAATGTCGCGGGGTCCGATACCCAGGGCCGCATAGGCCAATCGACGCGCAAGGCCACGCTGCTGGTGAAGGCCGCCGTCGAGGCGGCCGTGGGCAAGCGCCCGTACCTGTCGATCTTCGGCACCGATTTCCCGACCCCCGACGGCACCGGCGTACGCGACTACATCCACGTCGAGGACCTGGCCACCGCGCACTTGAATGCGCTCGATTACCTGCGCGGCGGCGGTGAGTCGTTGACCGCGAACTGCGGCTACGGCCACGGCTACAGCGTGCGCGAGGTGCTCTCCAGCGTCGAAAAGATCGCCGGCGTCAAACTCGACATCCGCGAAGAACCGCGGCGCGCGGGTGACCCGCCCGCGTTGATCGCCAAGGCGGACAAGGCGCGCCAGGTGCTCGGCTGGCAGCCGAAACTCGACGACATCGACATCATCGTGCGGACGTCTCTCGATTGGGAAAAACGTCTGCAGCGGGATCCCTGGTAGCTAGACGCGCAGCGACATGCGGTGGGCTCGTCCAAAATCGTTGACCGGATTGATGCTGCTCGGGCTGGCATTGATCGCCGGCCCGCTGCTGGTGGCGGTGATCGACGCCGCGATCCAGATCAGCAAGCTGGCGAAGACCAGCGAAGAGCTGGTGCAGGAAGGTGTTCAATCGGCGCGCCTGTCGCAGCTCATGTACGCCGACATCAATTCCCTGCAACGGACCGTGCGGCTCTACAACGTGCTCGGCAACGTGAAGATGCTCGACTCGTACCGCGATACCGATCAGCGCCTGGCCTCGACCCGTTCGCAGCTGGCGCGCCTGCTCGACGGTGAACCCACGCGCCGCAGCCTCGAGGACTTCCAGGCGACGCACAACGAGATTTCCCGGGCGGTGAGCTCCACACCCGCGGGCAGCGCGACTTTCACGACCATCCTGGCGCGCATCGACCGGCTCAACGAAATCGCCGATGCCATCGTCAAGAGCGGCAACGCCCAGATCGACGCGCGGCTCGACGAGCTCAAACAACAGACCGCGACGACGCAGAAACGGCTGTTCTGGCAATCCGCGCTGCTCGCGCCGCTGACGCTGGTCGCCATCCTGGCTCTGACGCTCTCGATAGGCCGCCCGCTGCGCGCGATCGATCGCGCGATCAGCGAGCTCGGCCGCGGCACGTTCTCGCGCTCCATCGAAGTGTCCGGACCGCGCGACCTGGAGCGGCTCGGCGCGCAGCTCGAATGGCTGCGGCTGCGCCTGCTCGACCTGGCGCAGGAACGCAACCGCTTCCTGCGGCACATGTCGCATGAGCTCAAGACGCCATTGGCCAACATCCGCGAAGGTGCGGAACTGCTCATGGACGGCGCGGTCGGACCCCTGGACAACGCCCAACGCGAAGTGGTCGCCATCCTGCGTGACAACGGCATCAAGCTGCACCGGCTAATAGAAAACCTGCTTTCCTTCAGCGCCTGGCAGAAAGAGAGCGTCGGACTCGACCTTTCGGAGTTCCGGCTGCGTCCGCTCGTCAAACAGGTTCTCGAAGCCCAGCAACTCACGGTAGTCTCACAACGCGTCCGGCTCGAGGTGAAGGTGGACGACTTGATGCTGCGCGCGGATCGCGGCAAGGTTCGCCTCATCATCGAAAACCTGCTCTCGAATGCCATCAAGTACTCGCCGAAGGGCGGCACCGTCTATCTACATGCCGCGAAACAGGACACACAGCTCGTGATCGACGTCGCCGATACAGGCGCGGGCATCCCCGCCGAAGAACGCGCGCGGGTGTTCGAAGCTTTCTACACCGGCCGCCCGCCCGCTGGCGTGCAGGTCAAGGGCACCGGCATCGGTCTGTCGGTTGTCCTCGAATTCGTCAACGCGCATGGCGGCACGATCGAAATCGTCGACGGCGTCTATCCAGGCGCGCATTTCCGTATCCGTATGCCCGTGTTGTCGGTCACCCACCCCGTCCGGTCGCAGGCGAATGCGGCATAAACTCATCGTCGTCAGCGTCGCGAACCTGGCCGCCCTGCTGGTGGGCTGCGGTACGGGCCTCGGCTTGCCGATCAAGCGTCCGGCCAAGGAGTTGCCGTCGATCGACCGCAATTCGACCGAAACGACGGTGATTACGTCCTATCTGGATACCTGCCTGCGGCTGGCGCGCGGCACGCCGGCCGAACAGGCCGAAATCCTGGCTACCACCAATACTGACTACCGCGCCGCGCCGACTCCTAGCAGGGTTCTGCGCTACGCCATGGTCCTGTCGACGCCCGGGCACGCGGGCTCCGACCCTGTCGTCGCACAGCGACTTTTGCATGAAGTCCTAGCAAGCCCCGAGACTCTGCTTCCTGCGGAGCGCGCTCTCGCGTTCCTGCAGCTGCAGCAGGTCGAGCGCCAGCAATCCTTACAAGCGGATGTGCGGCGCCTGCAGGCAGGCGCCGAGCGGTCCACGAACGATCGAATTTCACAGCTCACCAAGCGCCTGAGCACCGAGAGCGAGGAAAATACCCGTCTCAAGAAGGCACTTGCGGACGCCCAGGCAAAACTGGACGCCATCGCAAACATCGAGCGCTCGTCTAACAACGGACGCCCGACGCCGCCTGAGGGACGGAAACCGTAGAGGTTTCTGATGCACGCAGCCATGCAACTCGCCCCCCCGCACTCCACCAAGCGCAAAGCCCGCATCCTGGTCGTCGACGACGACCCGGGCCTGCTGCGGCTCCTGACCATCCGCCTGCGTGCCGAGAACTACGAGGTGGAAGCCGTCGAGAGCGCCGCGCTCGCCCTCGCCGCCACCAGCCGCTTCCGGCCCGAGCTGGTCATCACGGACCTGCGCATGGACCAGATGGACGGCATCGGCCTGTTGAAGGAGCTGCAGTCGCGTTATCCGGGGCTCAAGGTGATCATCCTCACCGCTCACGGCACCATTCCCGACGCCGTGCATGCCACGCAGCTCGGCGCGTTCGGCTTCCTTACCAAGCCGGTCGACAAACAAGAGTTGTTGGACCAGGTGCAGAAGGCTCTGCGCATCTCGGGCTTTGCGGACAACGACGAAGACTGGCGCGCGGAAATCATCACGCGCAGCTCTCTGGTCGAAGAAAAATTGTCGCAGGCCCACATGGTGGCCGGCACGGACGCCCGGGTGCTCATTACGGGTGAAAGCGGCACCGGCAAGGAACTGCTGGCCCGCGCCATTCACAATGCGAGCCCGCGCCGCGCCAAACCGTTCGTCGCCATCAATTGTTCGGCCATGGCCGAGAACCTGCTCGAGTCGGAGCTGTTCGGTCACATCAAGGGTTCGTTCACGGGCGCGGTACGCGACCACGCCGGCCTCTTCCAGGCGGCCGACGGCGGCACACTGCTGCTCGACGAGATCGGCGACATGCCGATGCGTCTGCAGGTCAAGCTGCTGCGGGTGCTGCAGGAGAACAACATCCGCCCGATCGGCGCCACCGACCCGATTGCGGTCAACGTACGCGTCATCTCGGCCACCCATCGCGACCTGCAGCAGTTGATGATGAGCGGCCAGTTCCGCGAAGACCTCTATTACCGGTTGAACGTCGTGCACATCGAGATGCCGCCGCTCAATCGCCGCCGCGAGGATATCCCGCTGCTGGTTTCCCACTTCCTCGCACAGATCAGCAATGAGAGCGGCGTGCGCAAGATCTACGCGCCGGAAGCGGTCGAGCTGCTGGCGACGGCGGATTGGCCGGGCAACATCCGGCAGCTGGCGAACGTGGTACGCCAGAACGTGGCGCTGTCACAGACGCCCATCATTCCGGTGGAACTGGTGCAGCAGTCGCTCGGCGGCACGCAAAGCAAGCTGCCCTCGTTCGACGAGGCGCGGGATGAGTTCACGCGCTCGTACCTTTCGCAGATCCTGCAGATCACGGGCGGCAACGTGAGCCAGGCGGCACGGCTGGCCAAACGCAACCGTACCGATTTTTACAAGCTGCTTTCGCGCCATCAGCTGACGCCCGAGGACTTCAAGGGCCGCTGAAAAATCCTGCCAATCGCGCGGCTTTTCAGCCGCCACAAACAAACAAGCCCCGCAATGCGGGGCTTGTTTGTCTGGATGCACCGGAAAGTGCACCCGCTATCGAGAGGGATCAGGCCTTGCGCTGACGGCGCTTCGAACCGACCCAGGTGCCGAGCAAACCAAGCCCGAGCAGACCAAGCGTGGCGGGTTCCGGCACGGCCGTCGGGCTGAACACCGCCTTGATCAGCATGTCGTCGTGGTTGTCATCCGGGCCGGCGCCCGAGTCGTCCCAGAACAGCCACGCCGTGTCGCTGCCCACCAGGCTGAACGCGATCGACTGAAGCGATCCCCAGCTGTAACGGTCGTTCGTCTTGTTGTCCACGCAACCCTGCAGCACACCGGGTGAGCTGTATGCGCAGAAATCGAAGTCGAGCACGCCTGCACCCACGGAAACCGTGCCGATCGTCTTCGGCTTCGCGAAGTAATTCTGCGCGGTGGGCGTAAAGCCCGTGTCGTAACTCAGATCGCCTGTCTCGAAGACGTTCGCGTAGCCGGCTTCTTTGCCGTAGTAGTAAAACGTGATGTCGCCCGCGACATCGACACCGAGCGAAGTGCCGCCGGTGTACTTGAAGATTCCCATGTCGTTGAAAGTCTTCTTGAAATCATTCGACGGGACGATGTCGATCTCGCTCGGCCCCGGCGCCTTGGTGTTGCTCAGGACGAATCCTGCGTGCGCGGCCGAGACAGAACCCAGCAGCAGGGTGGTGGCGGCGACTAACTTGAATTTGTTCACGGTCATTTCTCGTTCCTCAGAAGGATATTGCACTTCTGTTGCTTCAAGAGATGCACTCCATGTGCCAGTGCAGAAAAAATCATATTTATCAAATACTTATCTACAAATCAGCCTAACTAGTTGCGGCCAGGTGTCAAGCCGCTCGACAGCATTAAGGGCCTCAAGGTGACAATAACCCCCGGGCCCGCAACACGTTCCGCATCGTCGTGAACCGGAAGTCGCCGAGCAACCGGCGCAGGCGCCCCTCGCATTTCGACAGATTCGTGTAGTGACGGAAACGCGATACCAGGCTGGTCTTGACCCGCGGCTGGTCGAAATCGATTTCCCATGGGTGCAGGTAGAAGGTGAACGGCAGGCCTTCCTGCTCATTGATGCTGCGCAGGCCTGCGCGGGTGAACCAGTACGGCAGCAGACGGAAATAGCCGCCTCCGGAAACGGGCACGCGCACGGGACCGAACGCCGCGGTCGACATCGGGAATTCGGCGATGCGGCCCCCAGACGGCGCATGGACGAAGCCCGGGGCGCGCTCGGCGCCCGGCATGCCATACCGGTCGTGGCGCACCGGGAAAATCGAAGAGTCGTACACGAAGCCCTGCTCGATCAGCGTGTCGAGCGCCCAGCGCGAGCGCGGCGTGATCGAAAAACTCGCGGCGCGGTAGCCGATCACCGGCACGCCGGTCAGATCCTCGAGAAGTGTTTTCGAGCGGTGGGTCTCCTCGGCGAACACGGCCGGCGTCTGCCGGTAGATGAGTTCGTGCGAATAGCCGTGGCAGGCGACTTCATGGCCCAGCGACGCTATGCGTTTGACCAGCTGCGGCACCTTGTCGGCCACCCAGCCAAGAACGAAAAACGTGCCCTTGATGCGCTTCTCGTCGAGCATGGCGAGGATGCGGTCGGTGCTTGCGGCGACGCGTGACTCCCGCTCGCCCCAGGTGGCGCGCGGAATCGCCGAGGCCAGCGCGGACACGTGGTAATAGTCTTCGACATCGATCGTGAAGGCATTGCTGATGATCGCCTTCGATTCAACGGCTGAAGGGCCCCGGGTGCCGGAACGCATCGAAACGCCTGCGTTCACATCGTCGTCCGCACCGCGCAGTTCAGTTCGCGGCATGGATAAAGTCGCCTTTGAATTCATGGATCGATCGATCTCGCATTTTGGATTCAATCTGCATAAAGCACTGTTCGTACCAACTTTATTTATGCCAGTTTTTTCAGTAGCTTAAGGCTCATGCCTCCATTAATACACCAGTTGCTGTAAATGGCACCGACAGGACGCCATGCCAGGGTGAGCTGGAGCCCACGTGCCGGCGGCAAATGGGGATGTCGAACGGCGCACGGTAAACACGGGTTCCGCACTGCAATATGTGACATCGGCCACGGCTTCTGACCCATGTACCGGATCGAGTGGATTGAACGACTGAAGCTCGGAGACGCACCGCGTACCCCGGGCACGAACCCGCTGCCCGTGAGCCCGGTGGTCCTGAGCCTCGGGTTCACCAGCCTGTTCACCGACATCTCCTCCGAGATGGTCAACAGCCTGCTGCCCGCCTGGCTGGTCCTGCACCTGCATATGAGCCCGATGCAGTTCGGTGTCATCGACGGCCTTTACAACGGATTCGCGATCGCGCTCCTGAGCCTCGCGGCGGGATATCTCGCCGACCGCAGCTCGCGCCAGAAGGGAGTCGCGCTGGCCGGCTATTCGCTGTCGGGTCTGTGCAAACTGCTGCTGCTCGGAGTCGCCGCAACCTGGGGCTGGATCCTGCTCGTGGTGAGCCTCGACCGTGCCGGCAAAGGCATTCGCACCGCACCGCGCGACGCGCTCATTTCCCTCAACACGCCAGCCTCGGCCTATGCCATGGCGTTCTCGGTCCATCGTGCGATGGATGCCTGCGGCTCGTTGTTAGGCCCGATCACGGCGTTCGCGCTGCTCGCATTCCTTCCGGGCGCATATGACGCGGTGTGGGTGACGAGTTTTTTCTTCGCCGTCATCGGTGTCGCGGTGTTGTGGCTGTTCGTCCCGAAGGCAACGGCAACCGTCGCCGCGGCCGCCGCCGCCGAAGCGACGCGGCCTGCCTGGTCGCCGTGGAAGTCGCGCCGCTTTCTGGCGCTCACGGCCTGTGGTGCGCTGCTGGCCGGTACCACCATCAGCGACGGCTTCCTGTACCTGTTGCTGCAGCAGAAGAGCGCCACTCCGGCCGGGTTTTTTCCGCTGTTCTACGTCATCACCGCCGCGGCCTACATGGTGCTGTCGATACCGGCCGGGCGCCTGGCGGATCGCACCAGCCGCAGCCGGGTGTTCCTCGGCGGCTACGCGGTACTCGTAGTGCTGTACATCCTGCTGCTGTTCGCCGACCAGGTGAGCATCGTCGAGCTGGTCGGATGCCTGCTGCTGTTCGGGCTCTACTACGCCGCCACCGAGGGTATCCTGATGGCCCTCGTCAGTGTCGTGATTCCGCCCGCGCATCGCACCAGCGGCATCGCCATCGTCGGGACGGCCATCGGTATCACCAAACTACTGTCCTCGGTCGCGTTCGGCGCGTTGTGGCAGGGAATCGGTATCCGCGGCGCGGTGATCACCTTCGTATTGATCCTGGGAGCGGCGCTGGCGGGTTCGCTGGCACTTTTGAGAGCGACTGATCATGATTCGTAGACCCGCCGTCGCATTCGTCATCGTCTGCGTCATCGCCGTGGCCGGCCTCGCCGCCTATCTATCCCACGCCAGCAAACGCACTCGCGCCGAACCGACGGCAGCCGCACCGGCGCAGACCGCAACTGCGGTGCCCGCGGAATCCGCCCTCGCCTCGCCCGCCGAAACCTCCGCACCGCCAGCGCCGGGCGCGGCCGCAGCTCAACCGTCGCCAGCCCATGCCCCAGCTCCGATACCCGCCAACCCCCCGGGCCAACGCCTGTTTTTCCGTTACAACGGCGTCGATGGGCACTACGGCAACGTCGCCTGGATCGACACGAACAAACCCGCGAACGTACATTTCGTGGACTCGCTGCGCTGCGAAGTCGTGCACGTGTCCGGCGGGCACGGCATCTGCCTGAGCGCCGATCGCGGCGTCTTCACGACCTACGCGGCGACGTTGTTCGATGCGCGAACCTTCGCGAAACTCAACACGTTCGCGCTGAAAGGGATTCCGAGCCGCACGCGCGTCTCGCTCGACGGCGCCCTCGCCGGACTCACGGTATTCGTCTCGGGACACGGCTACTCCACGCTCGACTTCTCCACGCAGACGCTGCTCATCGATTTCGCGAGCGGCGCGGTGCTCGCCGACCTCGAGACCTTCAAGGTCACGCAGGATGGCGCGGTCGTCGACAACCCGGATTTCAATTTCTGGGGCGTGACGTTCACCCCCGACGCGAAGAACTTCTTCGCCACATTGTCGACCGGCGGCAAACACTACCTGGTGCGCGGCGATATCGCAGCGCGCAGCGCCATCGTCGTCCACGAAAATGTCGAGTGCCCCTCGCTGTCGCCCGACGCGCGGCGCGTCGCCTACAAGAAGCGCGTCATGGATGGCAATCGAGTGCAGTGGCAACTGCACGTGCTCGAACTCGCGACGGGTCGCGAAACCGCGCTGTCGGAGAAGCGCAGCATCGACGATCAGCTCGAGTGGCTCGACAACCGGCACGTGTTGTATTCGGTGCCGAGTGCCGACGACGGGTCGAGCCCCAGCACTGACGTCTGGCAGGTGGCGGTCGATGCCCGCAGCGCGCCGCGGCTCTTCCTGCGGAACGCCTACTCACCCGCCGCAGCGCGCGGCACCACTCATTAAAAAAACAGGGCAGCCGAAGCTGCCCCATTCCTCATCTTCGCGAAGTGACGCGCATCAGTTACGCGTGACCGTCAGCACATCGGTGCGGGTATTGCCGGCCGCATCGCGAGCGGTCACGGTCAGCACGTTGGAACCCGACTGCAGGGTGATGGTGCCCGTCGTCCAGTTGGTCGTGCCGCTCGCATTGCCGCTGCCGCCGCGGTTGTTGACCCAGCTCACCTGAGTCACCGCGACGTTATCGGAAGCCGTTCCACCCAGCGTGATGGTCGACCCCGATTGCGTGCGCGTCGCGTTCGACGTGGGCGACGTGATAGTCACCGAGGGCTGCGTGGTGTCCGGCGCGTAGGTCACCGTCAGCGTGTCGGTGCGCGTATTGCCGGCCGCATCGCGAGCCGTCACGGTCAACACGTTGGAACCGGACTGCAACGTGATGCTGGCGACCGACCAGCTTGTCGTGCCAGTCGCCGTACCGCTGCCGCCGCGGCTATTCACCCACGAGACCTGCGTGACACCGACGTTGTCGGAAGCCGTGCCGCCGAGAGACATGGTGGCCGCCGCCACATTCAGCGTCGCATTGCTGGTCGGCGAAGTGATCGTGACGGCAGGCTGAGTCGAGTCCGCCAAGGTCACGGTCAGCGTGTCCGTCCGCGTGTTGCCGGCAGCGTCACGGGCAGTGACCGTCAGGACGTTCGCACCGGACTGCAACGCAAGGTTGCTCACCGACCAGGACGTGGTTCCCGAGGCCGTGCCGCTGCCGCCGCGACTGTTGACCCAGGTCACCTGCGTGACACCAACATTGTCGGACGCCGTGCCGGCAAACGTGATCGTGCTCGTGGAGACGGTCAACGTGGTCGCATTCGTCGGCCCCGTGATAGTCACAGTCGGCAGCGTCGTGTCGGCCGTGTAGGTCACGGTCAGCGTGTCAGTACGTGAATTGCCGGCCGCGTCGCGCGCGGTCACCGTCAACACGTTGGAACCCGTCTGCAGCGTGATCCCGTTCGCCGACCATGACGTGGTGCCCGTGGCCGTGCCCGACCCGCCGCGGCTGTTGGACCAGGTCACCTGCGTGACGCCGACGGAATCCGATGCCGTACCGCCGAGGTTCAGCGAGGCGGCGTTCACGGACAGCGTTGCGTTGCTGGTCGGCGAGGTGATCGTGACCGTGGGCGCCGTCGTGTCCGGCGTGTAGGTCACGGTCAGCGTGTCGGTGCGTGAATTGCCGGCCGCGTCCCGCGCGGTCACCGTCAACACGTTGGAACCCGACTGCAGCGTGATCCCGCTCGCGGACCACGAAGTGGTCCCGGTGGCCGTGCCCGAGCCGCCACGGCTGTTGGACCAGGTTACCTGCGTGACGCCGACGGCATCCGCTGCCGTACCGCCAAGCGTCAGCGACGCGGTGTTCACGGACAGCGTTGCGTTGCTGGTCGGCGAGGTGATCGTGACCGTGGGCGCCGTCGTATCCGCCGTGTACGTCACAGTCAGCGTATCGGTGCTGCTGTTACCCGCCGCGTCCCGCGCGGTCACGGTCAACACGTTGGAACCCGTCTGCAACACGATTCCGCTGGCTGACCAGGACGTGGTGCCCGTGGCCGTGCCACTGCCACCGCGACTGTTCGTCCAGCTGACACTGGTGACCCCGACAGCGTCCGCCGCCGTACCGCCGATGGTGAAAGGCGTCGCGGAAACGGAGGTCGTGGACGAACTGGTAGGCGACGTGATCGTCACGGTCGGAGCCGTCGTGTCCGTCGCGTTGTAGGTCACGGTCAATGTGTCGGTGCTGGTGTTGCCGGCCGCATCGCGCGCCGTGACCGTCAGGATGTTGGCTCCTGACTGCAGGGCGACGCCCGAGACCGACCAGCTGCCGGTTCCCGTGGCATTGCCGCTACCACCGCGGTTGTTGGACCAGCTGACCTGCGTCACGCCCACTGCGTCGGTAGCAGTGCCACCGAACGAAAATGGCGTGCTGGTTGCCGTGGTGGTCGCATTGCTCGTCGGCGTGGTGATCGTGACCACCGGCGCCGTCGAGTCGGCCGGGCCCGTCGTGGTGTTGAACACCACGTCGACCCAGTAGCTCTCGCTGTTGTACGTATCGGTCGGGAACACGCTGGTCGAACCGTACTTGTACAGGCCATTGGCGCCGCCCGAGCCGTCCTGCGGCGCGAGCAACGGACCCGACGAAACGCCGTTCCCAGCGAAGTAGCCATCGTCGCCGGTGTAGGCGCCGGCGTTCGTGTGATACGAAACGACATAGTCGGCGTTTGGCGTGAGCGCGACCGGAGTCGGCAGCGCCTGCACCTGCCAGCCCGACGCGGTTTCACCCGAGAACGTCACCTGCGCGAGCAGGTTACCCGTCGAGCTCCACAGGCTGCCGACGTGCGTGCCGGTGTTCTGCGGGATCTTGTAGAACCGCAGCGCCGTCACATTGCCCGGAGCGGTGCTGCGGAAGCGCGTGCCGAGCTCGATCGAGTTCGGGTCCGGATCGACCGTGAGGTCGGGCGTCGCCGTGGGCCAGAGCGAGCACGGGCAGGCCGCACCGCTCACCGTGAATGACACGGTCGTGGGCGAGGTCGGCAGGTTGCCGCTGTCGTCCACGGCGCGCACACGCACGCTGGCAGCGCCCGCGGTCGGAGCGGTCCAGACAAACGTCCAGGTGCCACGGCCCGTGGCCGGACGCCACGTCGTGCCACCGTCGACCGACACTTCGACACCGGCGACGAGGCCACCCGCGTCACTCGCGGTGCCGCTGATCGTCAGGCTGCTCTGCGGAACGTTGGCACCGCCGGCCGGCGCGGTGATGACAACCGTCGGCGCGATGTTGTCGCTCGACGCGCTTTGCGCCGAGAGACCGGCCTGCAGGTTCGCAGGCTGCACGTTCATGTCGGCGAACAGGTTCACCGTCGCCTGCTGCATGACCTGACTCACCGGCGTGCCGGCGCGATCGTGATTCGCGTCAAGGCCCCAGCTCCACTGCACGGTGCCCGCGCCGAAGACGCGCGCGCCGCTTGCATGCTTGTACATCGTCAACGCGTGGTTGGCGGTGTCGCTGGCGTACGTCGAACCGTAGTCCTGCAGCTTGTCGACGCCACTCACCGTGGTGTCCGACAGGCGGAACAGGCCCGCCGGGCGCGCGCCATTGTCGAGATCCGAATCCCACTCGTAACCGAGCGTGCCGTCCGGCAGCGCCAGGGTGTTCGTGCCCGTCAGCGACGCGGCGGCCGTTCCACGCCACAGGCGGAACTTGCCTTCGGCCGCAGGGACCACGATGCCCGCGGTGCCCGCGTTCACGGTGAAGATCGTGCCGGTCAGGCCGTTTTCCGGCCGGCCACCATCGGCGGGCGGGCTGAAGCGCGGATCGCGCCAGCTGCCCGTCCACTCGGAGGACGGATCGATCTTCGCGCCCGCATGAGTTTCCTTGTACGAGACCAGCGTGCGGTACGCGGTGTTGGAACCGTCGATGCTGTTTTCCCAGCGCGTCTTCCAGAACACTTCGTTGCCGCTGAAGAACGCCATGTGGACGCCGGCGTTACGCGCGGCTTCGACGTTGGCGCGCTGCTGGCCCGACCAGTACTCGTCGTGGCCGATCGAGATGAACGCGCGATGGCTGGTCAGCAGGCTCGCGGCACGATCCGTGTCGACACCCGTGATGTAGGTGACGTCGTAACCGTTCGACTCGAGCCAGCGGATCATCGGGTATTCGGCGTTGAACACCCAGTCCTGGCCACCCGCGTCGCCACGCGTGGCGAACGGACGGTTGTAGCTCACCTTGTAGGCGCGGCCCGGGTTGGTGCCCGGCGAACCGACGTACAGGCTATTGCCGCCGTACGCGTTGTACGCCTGCCAGGTGGTGTCCGAAGTCTGCAGCACGAGGTCCGAGGTGCTCGCGTCGTTGCGGACGATGAACACGATGTGGCTCGCCCCGCCCGTGTCGGCACGCACAACCTTGGCGAAGTAGACGCCCGAAGTGGCGTTGGCCGGCACGGTCCAGGAGCCCGATACTGCCCAGTTGCCGCAATCGATGAGGCCGCTCGCCGCCTGCGTGAGGCAGTTCGGCTGGTTCTGCGGCAGCGTCGCGGTCGGGTTGACCGACGTGATCTTGCGCGCACCGAGACCGCCGTAATAACCCATGCGATAGATGTCGAAGCGGTAGTTGGTCGCGTTGGTGTCGACCTTGAACTGCACCGTGCCACCGCGGTTCACGCTGATCTGCGTCGCATAACCCTGGATGCTCGGGTCGCCGGCGCCGGAGATGTCCCACTCGCTCGACGGGTTGCCGGTGAGACAGTTCTCGGCGGTGATGGCATTGGCCGCGCACGGGCCGCCCGCGGCGGCCGTGGTGAACGACCAGCTGTCGTTGGCGGCGAGCGCATTGCCCGCGGCGTCCTTGACGCGCGGATCGGTGACACCACCGCGCACGGTGACCGTGTACACGGAAGTGTTGGCCAGCGCGCTGGTTGGAATGAGCGTGGCGACGTTGCCCGCGTACGAAACCGTCGCGGGAATCAGCGTGTTGCCAGCATTACGCAGCTCGATCGTCGAGGTGTTGATCGTGCTCGCGGTCATCGCCTCGCTGAACGTCACCGAGACGGCGCCGTTGATCGCGACGTTGGTGGCGCCCGTGGCGGGCGAACGCAACGCGATCGTCGGCGGCGTGGTGTCCGGACCCGTGACGGCCTGGAACAGCACGTCCACCCAGTAGTTTGCCGAGGCGAACGTATTGTTCGGGAATCCGCCGCCGGCGCCGTACAGGTACAGGCCGTTGCCACCCGCGACCGGGTCGCTGAGCGCGTGCAACACGCCGTTGTCCACGCCCGTGGACGTGAAGAAATTGGAGTTCGAGGCGTAGCCGCCGTTCGGGGCGTAGTACGAGACGACGTAGGTGGTGTTGGGGTCGATGGCGATCGGCGCGCTGAACAGCGCCTGCTGCCAGCCCGTCGCCGTCTCGTCCACGAATGTGACCTGGCCGAGCAGGCTGCCGCTCAGGGTCCACAACTTGCCGATGTGCACACCGGTGTTGGTCGGGCCCTTGTAGAAGCGCACGCCCGTGACGTTGCCGGTCGTGTCGGCGCGGAACTTGAGGCCGAGCTCGATCGGAACGGTGTCCGGGTCCGAAGCGGTGGCCGGCGTCGCCGAGTTGGCCCAGATGCTTACGCTCGGAGCCGACGAGGTCACGGTCGTGAACGACCAGCCGTCATTCGCGGCGAGTGCGTTCAACGCGACGTCCTTGACGCGCGGATCCGTCGTGCCGCCGCGGACCGTCACGGTGTACACCGTGTTGACGGCCAGCGCCGCGGTCGGCGTGAGGGTCGCGACGTTCGTGGTTGCATTGAAGCTCACGGTCGCGGGCACCAGCGTGTTCGAGGCGTTGCGCAGCTCGATGGTCGAGGTATTGATCGTGCCGGCGCTCATGGCCTCGTTGAAGCCGACGCGAACGGTCGCGTCGAGCGCGATCTGCGTGGCGCCGGAGGCCGGCGTGCGCGTGCTGACGGCCGGCGGGGTCGTGTCCGGCGGAATCGTGTAGGTCACGGTCAGCGTGTCGGTCGACGTGTTGTTGGCGGCGTCGCGCGCCGTCACCGTGATCACGTTCGCGCCGGTCTGCAGGGCGATGCCCGACACCGTCCAGGCGGTCGTGCCGACGGCAACACCCGAGCCGCCGCGGTCGTTCGACCAGGAAACCTGGGCGACACCGAGATTGTCGGAGGCCGTGCCGCCGATCGACAGCGGCGTGGCGGTGGAAGCGTAGGTAGGCGTGTCGACCGGCGTCGCGATCGCGACGACCGGAGCCGTGGTATCGGTTGCGCCACCCGAGGTCGTGTCGAACACCACGTCGACCCAGTAGTTGGTCGCGTTGAAGCTCGACGCCGGGAAGGACACTTCGGACGAATAGTTATAGAGGCCGTTGCCGCTGGCGACCGGGCTGCTCAGCGCGTGCAGGATGCCGTTGTCGACACCCACGGATTCGAACTGCGCCGCGGTATACGAATAGCCGCCGACCGGCGCGTGGTACGAGGCCACGTAGACCGTGTTGGCGGTGACCGGCACTGGCGTCGTGAACAACACCTGCTGCCAGCCGCTGCCGGTTTCATCGACGAAGGTCGCCTGCGCGAGGGCCGCGCCGCTCGCCGACCACAACGTGCCGGTGTGTGTGCCGCCGTTGGCAGCGCCCTTGTAGAAGCGGATGCCCTTGATGTAGCCGTTGATGTCGGAGCGGAACTTCACGCCGAGCTCGACCGAGCCCGTGTCGGAATCCGATGCGACCGCCGGCGTGGCGGAGCCGCTCCAGATCGAGCAGGGGCAGACCGGACCCGCGGCGGTCGTGAACGACCAGCTGGCGGTGGCGGCCATGGCATTGCCGGCGACATCCTTGATGCGCGGGTCGGAGGCGCCACCGCGCACCGTCACGGTGTAAGTGGTGGCGTTGTTGAGGGCTGTGGACGGCGTGAACGTCGCCGTCAGCGCGCTGGCGCTGTAGCTGAGGGTCCCGGCAACCAGCGCGTTGGTCGCGTCGCGCACTTCGAACGTGCTGCTCGTGACGGTGGCAGGGTCGACCGATTCGCTGAACAAAGCGCGGATCGGCGTCGACGGAGAGACGCTGGTGGCGCCTGCGGCCGGCGTGCGCGTCGTGACGGTGGGTCCGACGGTGTCGACCGTGTACGTGGCGCGGTAGGCACCCGAGGTCGCCGGGAAAACCGCGTATTCGATACCTTTCACGACCATGACTTCGTACGGAACGTCGGTGGCACCGCGCGCGATGCTGCTCAGGAAACGCGTGCCGGAGCGCCACGGCAGCATGCCGTTGAGGCCGGATGCGCCGGCGGCCTGCGTGACGTTGAAGTTGAGTACGTTCGAGGCAAACGACATCGAGCTGAACGACGAATTGCCACGGCCATCCAGCCACGTGAGCATCTGGCGAGCGGAAACGACGGGCACGCCGCGTTCGACCGCCGACGCAACCGTCGTGGTCGATTCGGGCTCGACGCCGAGATCGGTGTGCGCATTGACCGTGTACACGCCGTACTGCTCATCCGTGCCGGTGGCGCGATCGAGCAAGGTGTCCGGGGTGAACGGATAACTCTGTTCGGACTCGTCGGTCATCTGCGTGACCGCCTGGTACACATCGATCAGGCTGCCGTCGAGATCGGCGAAACGCATCGGCATCGCCGAGCCGGTGAAATGGCCCGGCGTGTTCTGCACCCAGGTACCCGGCCAGTAGTAGTAAGACGTATCGAGGCGGATGCCGTTGGCGAGCTGCACTTTCGCACCGGTCGCCCAGTCGCTCCAGACGATGCAGTGATGGCGCATCGTGCTGAGCGTGGTGATCGAGCTGAACTTGTTGAAGAACTCGAGTTTCTGGCCATCGTACAGATCCGAGAGCGACGTCTCGGTGAAGTCCTGGCAGGCGCCGCCCTCCATCGTGTTGACGTGTAAGCCGACCTCGAAGCCCTGCGCGTTGAAGGCCGAGGCCTGCGCATTCGTGAGCGCGCTGTTGGTGAAGACGTACGAAGTGCCGCGGATACATTCCCAGTTCGCGACCGAGCAGCCCGGCGCACTCAGCGAGAGGAACTGGTTGAAGCGCGCATTGGTACCGCCGCCGTCGGGCGACGTGAACCCGTGATCGTCGCCCGTCATCAGCACTACCGCGCGATGCGCGTTCGGGAGGTACCAGAACCGGGGCAGCGGCTTGCGGTCCACGTTCATGTCGGTGATGAGGTTCGCGAGGAAACGCTGTTGTTCGTCGGCCTGCGGAATGGAGATCTTGCTGCGGTCGACCCAGTCCGGCTGCGCATCGCCCACGGCATCGCCGAAGAACATGTCGTCCGAACGGATCGGCGTGCGGCCGTCACGCTCGGTGCCTTCCCAGAGGGGATTGCCCTGGCGCGTATAAACGACCGAGGTCGCGAGATCGAACATGAACGCCGCGGCCTGGCCGCCATTCGAGCCGACGCTGCGCAGCGTGACGGCCGGATTGGCGGTGGGCGTGGTAGCGGTCGAATAAAGAGTGGCGATCGAAGTGGCGGTGGCGACCGTGCTGAGCTGCGCGGTGCCATGGAACTGCAGCGTCTGGCCGATGATGCCGGCACCCGCCTTCGTGGCGTTGCTGATGAGTAGATAGCCGTTGGCGAGAGTCGAGGCCCCGGAATTGATGCCGAGCAGGCTCGCGAGCTGCGGCGCCGGATCCATCGCGATCAGGTTGCCGCCCGCGGTCACCCAGGTGGTGAACATCGAAGCCTGCGTCGAGGTCACCGCGACCTTGGCGAGGATGACGACGTCGTAGTTGTTGAGCGTCGTCGCCGTGACGGAGCCGATTTCGGCGACGGCGAATTCGTTGAAACCTTCCGTGCGGAGGATTTCCGCATAGAACTTGCCGAAGTTCTGATTCCCGTTGGTGATGACCAGGATCGGCCCGCCAGGCCCCTGGTTCGGATCCGCATGCGTTACCCCGAGCGGGGCGACGATTGCGGCCACGAGAATGAGCAGGGAACGGGCGAAGTTCTTGATATTCATGTTTTTCAAGGATTCCATTGCGGAAATTCAGCCAACAGCGACGGGGCACAACGAGGCGCCCTGCCCCCTTCAAGCAAAACCCGCGCCAATGTGAGACGGGCGTCACGGGGACCCCGCTGGGGACCCTCAAACTGTGAGCCGAATCGCAACCTTAGGAGGCCACCGGGGCCCCAATGGCAGGCTGGCACGCTTGACGTAATGCGCGCGACGTCGAAGCTGTAAAGTTCTTCGACGCGAAATCGGCCAGTGAACGTCGCGACCCTTCGATATGTGCAACCGCCCGGTGGCAAGTTTTCCGACACAAACAAACTGCCAATCGCGACAAGGTGCGACCGCGATCACATCCCTAAGCTTCGCGCCGTTCCGATGGCTGGATACGAATAACCCAAGAGGTTCAAATGCCTGTAGCTGATTCGGTGCAACTTGGCGAGAACGTGAAGATCTTTCATCCGTCGCTCGTGAATCTTTACGGATGCGTCATCGGAAAGGACTCGAAGATCGGAGCGTTCGTGGAGATCCAGAAAGGCGCGACGATCGGTGAGCGCTGCAAGATTTCCTCGCACACCTTCATCTGCGAGGGCGTGGACATCGAAAACGAAGTGTTCGTCGGCCACGGCGTGATGTTCACGAACGACTTGTTTCCGAGGGCGGCGAATCCCGATGGATCGCTGCAGACGGAAGCGGACTGGAAGGTCGAAAAGACGGTGGTCAGACGCGGCGCTTCGATCGGCTCCAACGCCACCATCGTCGCAGGCATCACCATCGGCGAGTTCGCGCTGATCGGCGCGGGCGCGGTGGTCACGAAGGACGTACCGCCCTACGCGGTCGCGGCCGGAGTGCCGGCCAAGGTGATCGGCGACACGCGTAAACGTTGAGCGGTAGTTAGTCAGGCATCTTCAAAAGGGATTCGAGGAACAACAAATGATCAAGATTGGCGTCATCGGCTACGGTTACTGGGGACCGAACCTCGTGCGGACTTTTGCGGAAGCGCAACAGGGCACGATTGTCGCCGTCTCCGATCTGGATCCGAAGAAACTCGCGACGGTCAACAAGCGGTACCCCGCGGTCAAGACCACCAACGACTTCCAGGACCTGCTGCGCAATCCGGAAATCGACGCGATCGCGATCGCCACGCCGGTCAGCACACACTTCGAATTCGCGATGGCCGCGCTCAAGGCCGGCAAACACGTCTGGCTCGAGAAACCGATGACGGAAACGTCGCTGCAGGCGCGCAAGCTGGTGGACGAGGCGGCGAAGCGCAACCTCACGCTGTTCGTCGATCACACCTTTGTCTATACCGGCGCCGTGCGCAAGATGGGCGACGTGATCAAGAGTGGCGATCTCGGCCGCGTCTACTACTACGACTCGATCCGCGTGAACCTCGGCCTGTTCCAGCGGGACGTGAACGTGATCTCCGACCTCGCCGTGCACGACTTCTCTATCCTCGACTACCTGCTCGGCGAACATCCGGTCGCGATCTCGGCGAGTGGCATCAACCATTTTCCGGGCACACCCGAGAATCTCGCGTACATCACCCTCTTCTACGATTCGGGCACGATCGCCCACGTCAACGTGAGCTGGCTCGCGCCCGTCAAGGTGCGCCAGATCCTGCTCGGCGGCAGCAAGAAGATGATCACCTATGACGATCTCGAGCCTTCCGAGAAGGTCAAGATCTACGACAAGGGCATCAGCTTCACGGAAGACCCGAAGCAAATCCAGGAAATGCGCGTCGGTTATCGCACCGGCGACATGTGGGCGCCGAAGCTCGATGGCACCGAAGCGCTGCGCCTCGCCGGCGATCATTTCATCGATTGCATCATCAACAAGAAGACCCCGCAGACCGATGGTTCATTGGGCCTGCGCGTGGTCGAGCTCATCGAAGCCGCCACCAGCTCCATGCGGGGCCGCGGCGAAACCGTCTACATCCAGAAAGTCCAAGCACCGCAGGAGAAAATAGCGTGATTCCGTTCGTCGACCTGAAAGCCCAGTACCTTTCCATCAAGAAAGAAGTCGATGCTGCGATCCTCGGGATCCTCGATACCTGCCAGTTCACACTGGGCAGCGAAGTCGCCGCATTCGAGAAGGATTTCGCCGCCTATTCGCAGGTCAAACACGGCATCGCCGTGAACAACGGCACAAGCGCGCTGCACCTGGCGCTGCTGGCCGCCAACATCGGCGAAGGCGACGAAGTCATCACCGTGCCGTTCACCTTCGTGGCCTCCGTCGCGGCTATCTACTACTCGCGCGCCACGCCGGTGTTCGTCGACATCGACCCGCGCACGTTCACGATGGATCCGGCCAAGATCGAAGCGGCCATCACGCCGAAGACCAAGGCGATCCTGCCCGTGCACCTGTACGGCCAGTGCGCCGACATGGACGCCATCCTCGCGATCGCGAAGAAACACAAACTCATCGTCATCGAAGACGCCTGCCAGGCACACGGCGCCGAATACAAGGGCCGTCGCGCGGGCAGCATGGGCGACCTGGGCGCGTTCTCGTTCTACCCGGGCAAGAACCTCGGCGCGTACGGCGAAGGCGGCCTGGTCTCCACCAGCAACGACGAGTACAACCGCACCATCCGCATGCTGCGCGACTGGGGCGCGGAGAAGAAATACCAGCACGTGCTCAAGGGTTACAACTACCGCATGGAAGGCATCCAGGGCGCGGTGTTGAAAGTGAAGCTCAAATATCTCGAAGGCTGGACCGAGGCGCGCCGCGCTGCCGCGGCTAACTACGCGCAGTGCTTCTCGAGCAGCAACGTACGTACGCCTGAAGCGCTGGCACACAACCGGCACGTCTATCACATCTATGCCGTGCGCACGACGGAGCGCGCCAAATGGCAGGAGAAACTGCAGGCGCAGGGAATTTCGACCGGCATCCACTATCCGATCCCGGTGCACCTGCTGCCTGCGTACGCCGACCTCGGCTACAAGGCCGGACAGTTCCCGCACTCCGAACGCGCGGCCAACGAGACGCTCTCGCTGCCGATGTTTCCGGAGATGACCGCGCAGCAGTGCCAGACCGTGGGCAACGCGGTGAAGGCGCTGGCGGAAACGAACGCCGCGGCCGCCTGATCGCACCCGGCAGGAAGCCCATCGCGTGAGTGCCCGTCGGCCGTTGCTGATTTTTCCGTGCAACGGCAATGGGCTCGAAGCGCTCGATTGCCTGGGCGACGAGTTCGAGTGCATCGGATTCGTCGACGATACGCCCGAGAAGCAACGTGCCGGCGCCCATGGCCTGCGCGTATTGCCGCGCGCGGCGTTCGACGAGTTGCGCGACGCGGCGGTGCTGGCGGTGCCCGGCGGTCCCGCCTCCTACCGGTCGCGCCGCCAGGTCATCGACGGGCTGGGGATAGAACCCGCCCGGTTCGCGAACGTCATTCACCCGGGCGCGCACGTAGCGAAACTTGCCCGGCTCGGCCGCAATGTCCTCGTCATGGCGGGCGCAGTCATCACCAGTAACGCCGTGATCGGCGATCACGTGTGTGTGCTGCCGAACACCGTGATCCACCACGATGTGACGGTCGGCAGCTTTTCGCTGATTGGCGCCAACGTGGCCATCGCGGGGAGCGTCCGGATTGGCGAGAATTGCTACATCGGCAGCGGCACCAACGTGAAGAACGGCCTGGCGATCGGCGCCCGGGCATTGATCGGGCTCGGCAGCAATGTGACGCGCGACGTGCCTGAGGGCGCGACCGTCGCGGGCAACCCCGCACGGCCGCTCGGCACCAGAATCTGAATGAAATTGGCTTGAGGGATCCCGAATGAAAATCAACGGCTCGAAAATCCTGGTCACCGGCGGCTGCGGCCTCGTGGGCTCGACGACCATCGACCTGCTGCTGCGCGACTACTCGCCGGCGCAGATCGTGATCGTCGACAACCTCAACCGCGGCACGCTGCACAATGTCGACGAAGCGCTCAAGGATCCGCGCGTGTCGCTCGTGCGCGGCGACATCCGCGACGTCGAGACCATGCACAAGGTCACCGCCGGCATGGACGCCGTCATTCACATGGCGACGTTGCGTATCACCGCCTGCGCCGCCGAGCCGCGCGAAGCGCTCGGCGTCATGTGCGACGGCAGTTTCAACGTGCTCGAAGCCGCGCAGGCGGCGGGCGTGAAGAAAGTGGTCGCGGCCTCTTCGGCATCCATCTACGGCCTCGCCGAACAATTCCCGACGCGTGAAGATCATCACCCGTACGCGAACCGCACTTGGTACGGCGCGAGCAAGATCATGCTCGAGGGCCTGCTGCGTTCGTACAACGACATGTTCAAACTGCCGTATGTCGCGCTGCGTTACTTCAATGTCTACGGTCCGCGCATGGACCTGCACGGCCGTTACACCGAAGTGCTGATCCGCTGGATGGACCGCATCGCCGCGGGCCAGCCGCCGCTCATCCTCGGCGACGGCAAGACCACGATGGACTTCGTGTACATCGAAGACGTGGCGCGCTCGAACATCCTCGCGCTCGAATCCGACGTCTCCGATGAGGTGTTCAACGTCGCAAGCGGCGTCGAAACCAGTCTCAACGACCTGGCCGCTGCGCTGTTGCGCGTGATGGGCAGCAAACTCAAGCCCGAGTACGGCCCGGAGCGCAGCGTCAACCCGGTTTCGCGCCGCCTGGCGTGCACGAAGAAGGCCGCGGAGAAGTTGGGCTTCCGCTCGACTATCGATCTCGACGACGGCCTGTCGCGCCTGGTCGAATGGTGGCGCGCGAACAAAGACCGGATGGCGGCGTGATGATCCCGATCATCAAGCCGATGATGGACGAGCGCGAAGCGGAAGCCGCGCGCCGCGTCATTCTCTCCGGGTGGATCACCCAGGGGCCCGAAGTCGCCGCCTTCGAAAAGGAATTCGCGGCGTACACGGGTGCCGAACACGGGGTGGCGGTCTCGAACTGCACGACCGCGCTGCACCTGGCGCTGCTCGCGCTCGGCATCAAGCCGGGCGACGAAGTCATCACGGTCAGTCACTCGTTCATCGCAACCGCGAATGTCATTGCTTACACGGGCGCCACGCCGGTGTTCATCGATGTCGATCCGGTCACGTTCAACCTCGACCCGGCGCGCATAGAAGCGGCCATCACGCCGAAGACGCGCGCGATCCTGTGCGTGCACCAGATGGGCATGCCCTGCGATCTCGCTGCCATCGTGAAACTCGCCCGCGCGCGCGGCCTGTACGTCATCGAAGACGCGGCCTGCGCGATCGGCGCGGAGATCCGCTGGAACGGCCGGTGGGAAAAGATCGGCAAGGTGCACGGCGACATCGCCTGCTTCTCGTTCCATCCGCGCAAGGTGATGAGCACCGGTGACGGTGGCATGATCACCACGCCCAACAAGGAATGGGCGGACAAGTGCCGCCTGCTGCGCCAGCACGGCATGAGCGTGCCGGATACAGTGCGCCACGGTTCGGCCAAGGTCATCTTCGAGTCGTACCCCGTCGTCGGGTACAACTTCCGCATGACCGACATCCAGGCGGCGGTGGGCCGCGAGCAGCTCAAGCGTCTCGGCGACATCGTCCAGGGCCGCAGGGCGATCGCCGCTCAGTATCGTCAGCTCATGAAGGACATTCCCGGGATCACGTTGCCGCAGGAACCCGAGTGGGCGCGCAGCAACTGGCAGAGTTTCTGCGTGCGCCTGTCCGCGAACCTCGATCAACGCGCCGTCATGCAGCAGATGCTCGACGCGGGCGTCTCGACGCGCCGCGGAATCATGTGCAGCCACCGTGAAGAGCCGTATCGCGATGCGCGCCGCACCGGCACGCTCGAACATTCCGAGGCCGCTCAGGATCATTGCATCGTGCTGCCGTTGTACGGACAGATGACGACGGCCGATATCCGCCGCGTGGCGGACGAGCTACGCGCCGCGTGCAGCCTCAGTGCAGGCGCGCGCGCTGCCGTGTCCGCCTAGGCGCCCGGGGCGTATGCCCTGCTGCCGCGCAACGAAGTCCCAGCCATGAGCCGCACCGCGCGCATCCTGCGCAACATAGCCGCCAACTGGCTGGGTTTCGTGATCGGCTCCGTGGTCACGCTGCTGCTGACACCGCTGGTGCTGCACGAGCTCGGCGCGACGCGTTACGGCATCTGGGTCCTGACCTCGAGCATCGTCGGCTACTACGGCATCCTCGACCTGGGGTTTCGCGCCGGGCTGACGCAGCACCTGACGCGTTACATCGCGATCAAGGATTATCGCGCCGCGAGCGCATACCTGAGCAGCGCCGTCGCCGCCTTCGGCGGGCTGGCGTGTTTTCTCGCCGTCCTGAGCGTAGCCGGCGCCTTCGTTGCGCCGCACGTATTCGACATTCCGCCGCATATCGCCCACGAGGCCTTCTGGTGCATCCTGATTTTCGGCCTCGGCAGCTCGGTGCAGTACGCGCTGTTTCCCTACGCCGCCATCTTCCCGTCGGCAGAGCGTTTCGACGTCGCCAACTACATCGGGATTTCGACGCGGCTCGTCACTGCCGCCCTGCTGCTGATCGTACTCAAGCTCGACTACGGCCTCATCGGCGTCAGCGCCGCCACGTTCGCGGCGAATTTCATCGACTACGTGCTGCGCTGGCAGATCTCCAAACGGCTGGTGCGCGAGGTCAAGTTCTCGCGCGGCGCGATCGCGTTGTCGCGTCTCAAGGACATCTTCGCGTTCGGCATGTGGAACTTTCTGATCTCCATCAACGCCTACGCCTATCAACACGTTCCCAACATCATCATCGCTTCGTTCATGCGCGTGAGCGCCGTCGGCCAGTACGCGCTCGCCACCGGTCTGGTTACGCAGATCTCCTCGCTGCTGAGCCCCATCGGGCAGGTCATGTATCCGGCGGCAACGGCGATGCATGCGCAGGACGATCGCGACGGGCTCAAACGCCTGTACCACGACGGCACGCGCATGATGATGCTGGTGATGTTCACGGTGGTCCTCATCGCCTTCTTCTGGGCGCCGGACTTCTATCGGCTGTGGATCGGCGAGCAATATCTGACCGGCGAGCCGTTCCACTCGGTGTCGCTGCTGCTGCAGGTCCTGCTCTTGAGCACCATCACCAGTTACGCCGCGAATATCGGCATCCAGATCCTGATCGGCGCCGGCCGCATCCGCATGATGGCGATCGCATTGATCTGCGGCTCCGCGCTGAGCCTCGCCATCAGCTTGACGCTGGTGCAGTTCTACGGCCTGCTGGGCATCACCATCGCCGTGGTGGTCGCATCGACGATCATCGATCTGATCGTGGTGCCGATCATGGTTCAGCGCGTGCTGGGTTTCGCCGCGCTCGAATGGATCCGGTACGCCTGCCTGCGCCCGCTGCTGGTCGCCGCCGTGGACGTGGGTCTGTTGTCGCTGATCCGCCTGTCGCCGCGGCCGGAAAACTGGGCAGATCTCATCCTCCAGGGCATCCTGGCTGGCGCCGCGTGCATCGGAAGCGCGCTCGCGTTCGGCGTCACGAGCGACGAGCGTCATCGCTTCCTCGTCGCGCCCTTCCGGCGCCGGGCGCCGATATGAGCGCGCAGCGCGAGTTCGGCCCCGAAGTCGCCGAGTTCCTGTCGGCCTGCAGCCAGCAGTACGATGCGTTGCTCGAGGCGTCAGGCGAGATCCGCGCACATGGCAACCCGGAGGCGATCCTCGATTGGGTGAAAACCGTCGCCGCCTTCGCCGCCATGCATCACCCCGGGCGATTCGCGGATGGCGCCCTCGAAAATCTCGCGCTCGAGGTGGGCCGGCAACTCGACCGCACCGCGTCACCGCCCCTGTGGCTGGAATCCCTGGTCGCGCAGCGCGCCCGCAGCGCGCCGGCGAAACGGCGCGTTTTGCACGTCGCCACGACGATGCTCAATATCGGCGGACATACGCGCACCATCCTCAACTGGATCCGCAAAGATCCGGGGTCGGAACATTCGCTGGTGACGACTTCGAGCGCCGGGGTGCAGATTTCTCCCGTGGTAATGGAGGCCATCGCCGAGTCCGGTGGACAACTGTATGTGTTGCCCGACGAGAGCCCGCTCTTGTCGCGCGCGCGCTGGCTGCGCGAATTCAGCCGCCGCAGCGCGGATCTCGTTTTCCTGCATCTCGTTCCGTACGACGTCGTGCCGGTCGTGGCGTTCGCCGAAAGTGGCGGGCCGCCGGTCGCGCTGATAAATCTCGCCGATCAATGTTTCTGGCTGGGCAGCACTGTCGCCGATTCGGTCGTGCACCTGCGGGAAATCGGTGCCACCACCAGTCGCGACATCCGGTTCACTCGCAACGATCTGCTGCTGCCAATTCCCCTGTTCGAAGCGCGCGCGGAGTTGTCGAAGGCCGATGCGCGGCGTGAACTCGGCATTCCCGAATCGCAGATCGTGCTGCTCACCATCGGGCGCGGCATCAAATTCGCGCCTTCCGCGCGCCACAATTTCTTCCGGACGGGCCGCGAGATCCTCGACCGCAATCCGGCGGCGCACCTCTACGTGGTCGGGGTGCGCGCCGCCGATCATGCGCAGAGCCCGGAATTCGTCGCCCACGATCGCATGCACTTCCTCGGGCCGTTGAACGACCCGACGGCGTATCAGCGTGCGGCCGATGTCTATCTCGAAGGATTTCCGTTCGGCTCGCAGACCGCGTTGCTCGAAACTGCCCTGGCGGGAACTGCGTGTGTTCCCGCCTTCGCGCCCGCGACCGCGCTGCTGGCGACGCACGACTTCGCGCTGACCGGCACGGTGGATAATCCCGCCGACGAGCCCGGCTACGTCGCGAGGGTCGGCGAATACGCCGCCGACCGCGAAAAACGCGTGGCGATCGCCCGGACCCTGCGCGAACGTGTGCTGCACTTCCACGTGCTCGAATCGTGGAACGGCATGCTGGATCAGGTCTATGGCGCGCTCGAAAAACTGCGACACGACGCCCTCCCCCTGCCGAACGCGAAAGGCGCCGCGCGCCACATCGATCTCGCGATCAGCGAATACCACGCCACGCGCGCCAACGGCGCGGACGTGCGGACGTTCGTCGACGGCGAAGTGCGTGGACTCATGCGCTTCGCCTCGTACACGATGCGCCAACGCGGATTTCATGCGGATTCGTTCCGCTTGCTGCGCTTCGCGAACCGCAATCAGGTCTGGGACCGCGAGTCGGTCGGTTATGCGATCAAACTACTACCGCACTGGCTGGTCCACGCGGCGCGTCGATTTATGAAACGGCAGGACGACACATGCAGGGAGATTTCATGAACGGACCGGCCGCAGGACCGCAGGTCAGCGTCATCATTCCCTCTTACAACGCCGCGGCTTACATCGCGCAGGCGATCGACTCGGTGCTCGCGTCATCGACGGTCGCGGTGGAAGTCATCGCCGTAGACGACGGATCGCAGGACGACACACTCAAGGTCCTGTCGGGTTTCGATTCCCGGGTCCGCACGCTCAAGCAGGAGCGCGGCGGTCCGTACCGCGCCCGCAATCTCGCCGCCCAGCACGCGCGGGGCGAGTGGCTCGCGTTCCTGGATGCCGACGATCTGTGGATGCCCGGCAAACTCGCCGCACAACTCGCGCTGGCGGGGCCGGACATCGGCCTCGTCTACACCGACCGGCTGAATTTCGGCGATCTGTCGCGGGTGAAGGAACGGCAGTCGGACAGCGTCACGTTGCACGACGGTGACGTGTTCGAGCCGCTGTTGCTCGGCAATTTCATCACGTTGTCGAGCACACTCATGCGCAAGAGCTGGTTCGACAAATTGGACGGCTTCGCAGTCGAGCGGCGCGGAGTGCAGGACTGGGACATGTGGCTGCGTTACTCGGCGGAGGGCGGGCGCGTCGCGTTGTGCCGCGAGCCTCTCACGAAGTACCGCATGCACGATGGACAGATGACCAACGACCTGTCGCAACGCGCCGCCGATCGTGAAGCGGTGCTGCGCCGCGCGCTCGCCTCGCCGCGCGGCCAGCGGGTCGCCCCGCAAGTCGTGCGCAAGGCGTTCGCCGGACTTTGGGAACTCGCCGCGTCGCAATCGGCGGGCACCCTGCATCTGCAGACCATCGGCTCATATCTGCGATCGGCGGCATACTGGCCGTGGAACCTGCGGGTGTACAAGGGAATCGTCAAGAGTTTGTTAGGGCGCGCGTGACGATGTCGGAAACCGGCCCCCGCATCATCGCGTTCCCGCGCGACGGCATCGCATATGTCGACTGTTTTTACGCGGCGGCCGAGGCACGCGGCGCCGAGGTGATTCGCGGCGAATGGGCCGGCGGCTGGATCAATTCGAACGTCCGTCGCGGCGACGTCGCGCACATTCACTGGCCCTCCTTTTATTACGCCGTCCGCGGCTGGGATGGTGTCCGCTCGACCATCGAATTCACCGCGTTCGTGCTACTGATGCGGCTACGCGGCGCGCGCATCGTCTGGACCGCCCACAACCTGTATCCGCACTCCGAAGGCCGGCCGAGCCGCGTGCACCGGTTCATCCGTAAACTCGTCGTCTGGCTGAGCGAGTTCGTGCTGGTTCACGGTGGCGAGGCGGAACGCATCGTCCGCCGGGAATTCAGCGTTGCGCCGATGAAGCTCTGCCGGATCCTCCACGGTCACTGGATCGACTATTACCCTCGTGACGTCGGGACGCCCGAGGCGCGGGGGCGGCTCGGTATCACGCCGGAAACATTCGTTTTCGGATTCGTCGGCATGTGCAAGCCGTACAAGAATCTCGACGGGTTGATAGACGCCTTCTCGAAGTGCCGCGGCGACGCGACGCTGCTGATCGCCGGCAGTTTCTCTTCGGACGCCTACCGTCAGCACATCGAGCGGCTGCTGGCAAAGCTCGATCCCGCGCGTGTGATCTTCAAACCCGGGTTCATCGCGGACGCCGATCTGCAGGTGTACGTGCGCGCGGCCAGCGTGCTCGTCAATCCCTTCACCGACATCCTCACGTCCGGATCGGCGATGCTGGCGCTGAGCTTCGGCCGACCGGTCGTGGCGCCGAAGCTCGGCAGCATGCCCGAGGTCATCACCGCGCCCTGTGGCGTGCTTTACGATCCGGCCGACCCCAATGGTCTAACTCGCGCAATGGAAGCCGCGCGGACGCGCGGTTTCGACGAGACGCAAATCACCGACTACGCCGCGAGCTTCAGTTGGGACAAGGCGGTCGATCCTTTCCTCGACGCATTGAAAGGTCGTTAGTCACGCGTGGCTGGTTTTTGCAATCCGTCGGCGGATTGCGGCCCACGACCTCGCCCGCCCTGCTGGAGGGTTGTAGGAAATTCCATGACGCAAAATTGCGACGGAGTGCGCATTGCGCAGTATTGGCAAATGCTCCATGTCGCCGTGGACTGCACTTGCCATACTGCGGGCCTCGAGCTCACGCGGCTCTGGCCTGCCGGGCACCCGGCACCCCACGACGCGGCCTCCTTTGACACTACAGGATCAATGCACATGCAAAATTCGGCGCTGAATCGAACGCGAGCCGGCAAATGGTCGCTGCGGTTCATGCCGCTGCTGCTGCTGCCTGGGATCGTGCTGGCGCAGTCGACGGTCGAAGTCAACAACGCCTCGCAGCTTCAGTCCGCGCTCAACAATGCCAACAACGCGGGCGGCAATGTCGTCATTTCGGTGAACGACGGCACGTACACACTCAACGACACGCTGTACGTGAACGCGAACAACATCACGATCAAGGGCAAGTCCGGCAATCGCGCCAGCGTCGTCATCCAGGGTGATGCAATGTCCGCCGGCGCATCCATCGGCAACATCATTCGCGTCGCGGCGAGCAACTTCAAGCTCGATGCCGTCACGCTGCAAAGAGCCGGCTGGCACGCCATCCAGTTCGCCGGCGAAAGTAATGCAGACGGCGCGGTGATCACCAATTGCGTGCTGCGGGACACCTACGAACAGATCGTCAAGGCTACCAAGAGCGCCTCGGCGGTGTCCGACAACATCCGAATCGAAAACTGCCTGTTCGAATACACGGCCGGCCGCGCACCTTACTACTACACCGGCGGAATCGATGCCCACGGGGCCAGGGGCTGGGTGGTCCGCGGCAACACGTTCCGCGGCATCGCGAGTCCCGGCGAAGCGGTCAGCGAGTTCGCCGTGCATTTCTGGGACGACTCCGCCAACAACACCACGGAACGCAACACGATCATCGATTGCGACCGGGGCATCGGCTACGGACTGCAGGGCTTTACGACCAACGCGGGCGGCGTCATCCGCAACAACATGGTCTATCACTCGAACAACGGCGCGCCGTACGCGGACGTGGGCATCGCGCTCGAGAACAGCACGAACACGCAGGTTTACAATAATACGGTTTACTTCGCCAACAACATGTCGTGGGCGATGGAATATCGGTTCGCGGCGACGACCGGCGCGGTGTTCACGAACAACCTGACTAACAAGCCCATCCAGGCGCGCGACGGCGGCGGCGGCACCCAGCAGTCCAACGTCACCAACGCCTCGGCCAGCTGGTTCAAAGCCGTGGCGAACGGTGACCTGCACCTGGCGAGCGCCGTCAGCGGGGTCGTGAACGCCGGCCGGACGGTGTCTGGACTAGCCGACGACTTCGATGGTGAGGCGCGCGGCAGCGACGCCGGCATCGACATCGGCGCGGATGAATTCGGCGCGGCTGCGGGCGTCAAGAAACCCAACCCACCGACCAATATTTCGGCCCAGTAGAAGACCCGCGGGATGCCCGCCCTGCTGCGGCGGGGCGGGCGTCTCATTTTCCGTCAGCGGGGCCGTTGGGGATACCGCATTGCGATGTGAAGCCGGGTAGCATGTCCGCCGTTTGCGCCATGACGCGCTGCCGCCGATCAACCCGACGCCATGAGCCTGCGCCACCGCTTCTCCGAATATGCAAAATACGATTCCCGCATTTGCCAGGAGTTGATGGGGCTCGGCGGATTGTCCGCCGCCACCGCGCTGCGTCTGTTTGGGCGGAATCGACGCGCCATCGAGCTCGAAACCTCGATCCACCGTAACGCGCTGTCGAGGCTCGCCGAGCCGGCCATCGAGCGGCGTTTCCGCAAATCGCTGCGTGCGACGCCGGCGCTCGAAGGTTTCATCGAGACCCTCGCTCCGCAACGTTCGACACAGGTGTTCTTCGACGACCCGGAGCGGCTCCTCGGCCAGCGCATCCTCGTCATCAAGTCCCCGCGCGGCGCCGAAAAAGGCGTCCTGCTGATGGACTACTCGTTCGTGTTTCCGCTGCTCGTCCGGTATTTCGATCTGCCGGCAATCGCGCGCCGCTACCACCTCGTGACCGAACCGAGCTGGTCCGGCCTGTGCGACCGCGAAGTGATGTGTGTCGCGGGCCGCGGATTCCCGGTGTTCGTGCAGACCAACGAACCGCGTGACATCGCCTTCCTCGATCGCCTCGACCTCGACACGATCCCGGTGCCGATCGCGGCGAACTGGTGGGTGGATACCCGCGTGTTCCGTCCCCTGCCCGGGATCACGCAGGACGCGGACCTGTTCATGAATTCCGCGTGGTCAGGCTTCAAGCGGCACGCGGAGGTCTTCGACGCGCTGGCGCGGCTGCGCGCGCGCGGCGTCAAGCTCAGGGCATTGTTAGTCGGTTATGCCGGCGACATGACCCGTGCCGATGTCGAAGCTTCGGCGCGACAGCATGGTGTCTTCGACCAGCTCGAGATATTCGAGAAACTGCGGCCGCACCAAGTCAATGAGGTAATGAATCGCGCCAAGGTGAACCTCATCTGGTCGCGCCGTGAAGGCTCCAACCGCGCGATCATCGAGGGCTTCGCCGCCGGCGTGCCGGGCGTCCTGCGCGAAGGCTTCAATTTTGGGCACAAGTATCCGTACATCAATTCGCAGACCGGCACCTACGCCTCGCAGTCGACCCTGCCCGACACATTGCTGCGGATGATCCGCGAGCGCGAGAAGTTCGAGCCGCGCAAATGGATGGTGGACAACATGAGTCCGCAGATCGCGACACGCGAGATCGACGAGCACATCGCGGCCTACGCCGCGCGGCACGGGGAACCTTGGACGCGCGGCGAGCTTGCGCAGAAGGTCACCTCGCTGCATTCCATGGCCTATTGGGATGAAAGTGAGCGCACGCGTTTCGATGCCGACTACGCGTTCCTGAGGGCGCGCCGGATTCCTTGAAAAATCTTCCTTCTCCGTGTGACGGACATCACACAAGTGCGGCCGCACTGCGAGAATCCTTCAATGATTTTGCAGGAATCACGGACTGTTCGCTAACACAGACAATTGCGCCATGCAGATACATCCTATTAACTGCACGACATTCGCCAAGCATGCCACGACCACGTGATGCCATGGCGTCTTGCAGGAAGTAAGACTCACATTGGATGGATGACTGTTCCCCGGCGAAGGCTTGCCCCGGACAGCATGGAAAAGGACCTAACGAAATGCAGTATCGCCAATATCAGAACTCGCACCGGCACTCCGAAGTCCGCACTCGCATGAATCCAGTCGGGTCCGCGCTCGTGATGGCCGGGCTGTTGCTGGGAGCGGGTGGGCTCGCGCAGGCACAATCGGCGCTGCCGCGCATGACGATCGACCAGATGCAGTACAGCGGCGCGTTCCGGATCCCATCGGGCACCTATGGCAGCTCTAGTGCTAACTACTCGTACGCGGCGATCGGTTACAACTCGACTCGTAAGTCGATCTACCTGGCCGGCAACGAGAAAGAAGGCGCAATCGCCGAATTCGCCGTTCCGGAAATAGTGAACAGCACGCGGCTGGCGGACCTCAAGACTGCCGGCGCTCCGCTACAGGCTTTCACCAACGTCGTGAACAAGGCCTCCATCGACATGGGCCAGGGCATCCGCATCAGCGGCATTTTCTATTCCGCCGGAAAGTTGCTCGTGAACGTCTACCGCTTTTACGACCTAGGGCCCTTCCTGACAAAGCAGGCGCTGATACTCTCGAACGCGTCGGATCTCAAGGGGTCGTCAACCGGTGGGTACATCAGCACGGCGGGCGACTCTGCGGCCGCTGGCTGGATTTCACCGATTCCGGCTGAAATGCAGTCCATGCTCGGTGGCACTCATATGTGTGGGTTCACTACCAGCACGAACCGCGCGCTAGCTTACAACTCGAGCGAAGGGCCGGCAGCCTATTCGTTCAACCCGGTTGCGGCAATGGCCAACAATGCAAGCAGCATCTCCACCACCCAGCTAATGCGATTCACGTTGGACAACGGTATGGTCACCCGCGATCAGCTGTACAACAACGATCACACAAACAAGCTTTGGACCTTCATCTCGGAAGGGTCGTTCGGCATGATCATGCCGGGCACCCGGACTTACATGGTGCTCGGCGGATCTGGTGGTCATGAAAGCGGAATCGCGTATGGCGATCCACCGTACGGCGGCTATAAGGGCTATTACGCGCTCGACCAGAAAGACAACTACCCGTACTACTGGCTCTTTGACGTCAACGATTTTGACAAAGTACGCAAAGGGCAGATGCAGGCCAGCGCAATCAAGCCCTATGCCGCTGGCAAATTCGCTGTCCCGTTCACTTCGGGAACTTCGTGGAATCCGGTCGCCGGCGGCAGCTATGACGAGACGACTGGTACTCTCTATCTCTCCGTGTACAAGGCTGATACCCAGAGCGGCGGAAATACGCCTGTGATCGTGACATATAAGGTCGGAGCAGCCCAAGCGAGACCGTTGCCGCCTACGAACACCACGGCGCAATAGCCTCTAACCGTCCCCCACCCGCACGCCGCCGGTTGCGCGCTGCCAACCGGCGGCAGTTTTTTGTCAGGCGAAATTGCGCACCGTAATTCTCGATTCATCGAGGCTTGCGAAGTGGGCGCTTGGCGCAAAGCGATCGATGAACGTCGCCGTCATTAGTCCCGTAGCGTAGTGAGACCGCGACATTCCTCTTCAGCCCAAGCCTTCTGAAAGGTCGCCTGCCCGGCCCGCTCAAGCGGAAATTCCGGCGGAACTGCGTATCGATTTCCCCGATTTGTCGCCTTTCGCGCGTGCGCTGTCGTGACGCGGGTGCAATACTTCCCGCCGCGGTCACCTTAGCCTTTTTGCGATGGCCGTCCGGTTCGCGAATGACCATCGACAATATTGCCAAGCTCTTGCACGCAGGGCTGATCCTCATATCGGTCCTGTACTACGCACTTCCCGCCAAGGCGCGGAGACCTGCGGCCCGCCGTCCAGGCACGAGATCGCAGGAGTGATTACCGACGTCTTGGCTCTTTTACTGCTCGTCCTATTTGCAGTGTTGGGCCTTCGGCAACCGTACGTGGCCCTAAGCGGCGTGATCTGGGCCGACCTTTACAAGCCGCAGCTGCTTTCCCAGTCGTTCCTGTTCGACCGCCCAATTTCCATGATCATGACTGCGCTCTTTGCGCTCAGCATGCTCATCAACTTTCGAGATCTGCGCTGGCCGAAACACATGTTGTACGTGTTCATGGTCGCCGCATTCATGGCGTGGATCACGCTGACGACTTTCTTATCGCAATTCCCAGCTGCGGCGTGGTTCAAGTGGGACGCAGCGTTCAAGACGATCTTGCTCGCGTACTTCATCCCCTTCGTGCTTGCTAAGCGCGAACATCTCGAACTGTTTCTGTGGACCGTCATATCGACGATGGGATTCTTCTTTTTTGTCGCGGGAGTCAAATCGCTATTCGGTGGCGGTGGATACGGCGTCTCCCTCGTCAGCGACAACGAAGGCGTAATGTGGAACGAAGGCAGTACGCTTGCGACGCAAGCAATCGCGGCCATCCCGCTATTCTATTACGCAGCACAGCATTCCTTGCTGGCAAAGAAGATTCCCACGCTCAAGTTCATCCTATTCGGACTCGCGGTTTCCGGCGTGCTGCTGCTGATCGGAACTCAAGCGCGCACCGGCTTGGTCGCGTTACTGGCCTTGGTTCTGCTCGCACTGCGCTACTCGCGCTCGCGTGGCACCATCATCGCTATGTGCATTGCCGCGCCATTGTTTGCGACGCCGTTCGTGCCGCAGACATGGATCGAGCGAATGACCACGATTACGAACACACAGCAGGAATCCTCTGCCCAGGGCCGAGTCGCGGTGTGGCGCTGGACACTGGACTACGTCAACAACGAACACCCGGTGGCGGGCGGTGGCTTCAATTCCTATTTCGCGAATGCGGGGAAACTCGGCAAATACGCGAAAGAAGGTGAAGTCGTGATCGAGAACAAATCCGGCAAGGCTTTCCACAACATCTTCTTCGAGGTATTGGGTGAACACGGATATGTCGGACTTGTCCTGTTCGTCATCATCGTGGGTCACACCCTGCTGTTGAGCCGGCGGATTTCGAAGGACGAGACCCGGGAACCGTGGCTGCGCGCATTCGGACTGTGTGCGTTCATGTCGACGGCGGTGTACTGCGTCGGCGGACTTTTCATCGGTGTCGCGTTCTATCCGTGGCTGTACTACATGTACGGCCTCGTAGTGGCACTCTCCGGTGTGGCCGCGCCCTTCACGCCGGACAGCAAAGCGCCTGCCTCGGGCAAACCGGCGCGGCCCATCCGGCGAGCGTCGGCGCGCGGATCCGCGACTTCTCCCGCGTCATGAACTACCTGACGTCCCTGCGCGGCATCGCGGCGCTTCTCGTGGTCCTGTTCCACGTAAAGCTGTACTTCATGGACAGCGCATTCACGCGTGCGATCACGCCGATGTTGAGTCATGGATATCTCGCGGTTGATTTCTTCCTCGTACTAAGCGGCTTCATCATGGCGTTCAAGTACCACGATAACTTTCGCGATGCGGTCTGCCCCAACGCCGCCGACTTCCTCGCCAAACGCGTCGCGCGCGTATTCCCGTTGCACGCCTTCGTGATGATTGTCTACCTGTCGGTCCCACTGACCTTGTACGTCACTGGTCGCGAGATCGATCCGAATCAGTTCGGCGCATACCAGTACTTCTGCAAATTCCTACTGATCGACCTGTGGACGTTCGACCAGATCAGCTGGAAGAGCTGGAACGTGCCGTCCTGGACGATCAGCGCCGAACTACTGGCGTACCTATTTTTTCCACTGGTGATGTTCGGATTTCAACGGCTGCACAAACATGCCGTGCCGGTCATCCTAGGTGGAGCAGCCCTGTTGCTGGCGTTCAACTACCAGAGCCGCGGTTGTCCCACGCTCGGCCAATGCATCGGCCAACTCGGGTTGTTCCGCTGCCTGATCGAGTTCGCGCTAGGCGTTGGCGTCTACCTGCTGTACCGCCACACCCGCGGCGCCACCGCGCGCCTGTTCTGCATTTTCACGCTGGCGGCTCTTGCTGTGTACGTTGCTCTGGCTGTGTCGCCGATCCCGAACTACTGGTATGTGCCCGCGATGTTTGCCGCGTTGCTGTACGGCATGCTGGGGTTCCGCAGCTTTGTTCACCGCTTTCTCGAGCTCAAGGCTCTGGTCTTCCTCGGGGACATTTCCTACTCGGTGTACCTCACACACCTGCTGATCGCCGAGGTCTTCTTCCGGGTATTCGTACCGGCCGGTCAGGCGGTCGCGAGCTGGTGGCTCATCGGCGGCTATCTGATGACCAGTCTTGTGTTCTCGACGCTGACGTACCGCCTGGTCGAGAAACCCTCACGCCGCCGTGTCTACGACCTGCTCACGGGCAAACGAACCTCCGCTGCGGCTACGTTGGACTAGTTGGGCTCCGGCTCGGGCTTTCGGCGCCGCTCGTCCGCTTCCACAATGACAACATCATGAGTCCCCACAGGAACACGCTGTGGTCGCGCGCCGCACCCTGGTGCTCCTGCCACATGGTTCGCACTACCTTGTCGTCGAGCACGCCGCCGAACGGCCGTGACGAATCGAACAGCAATGATTCGGCCATCGGCCGCAGATCGCCGCGCAGCCACTTCGCCGCGGGGATCGAGAAACCCTGTTTCGGCTTGTTGCGCACTTCTTCGGGCAACCGGCGCGCGGCCAGTTCGCGCAGCGGAAGTTTGCCCGCGCGGCCGCGCACCTTGAGCTTATCCGGCAGCCGTACACCGAACTCGATGAGCCGGTAGTCGAGCAACGGGCAACGCACTTCGAGCGAGTGGGCCATGCTCATGCGGTCGGCCTTCACCAGCACGTCGTCGGTCATGTAGAATTGGATGTCCGCGTTCTGGCTGCGGGCGAGCGGCGTACGCGCGTCGCTGCCGGTGTAGAACGGCAGCACCACTTCCATCGGCGTAAAACCCTTGAGAGACCTCGCGAACTCCGGCGCATACAACGCGCTGCGCGCATCGCTGCGCAGCCACACCAGATCGCGGTAGTAAGCCTCGGCGTCCGAAACGCTGAGGTTCTCGAAAATGGTCTTGAGCCGCAGCGGCTGCGGCAGGCGCGCCGACCCGGGCCATACCGCGCCAAGCGCACCGAACAGCGGGCCGCGCAGCACGGCAGGCAATACACTCCGTACGCGCGACTCGAACATGTGCGGCACGTAGCGGAAGGTGTAGCCGCCGAAACTCTCGTCGCCGCCGTCGCCGGACAACGCCACCGTGACGTTGCGGCGCGCCATCTCGCACACATACCAGGTCGGGATGGCGCTCGAGTCGGCCAGCGGCTCGTCGAAATGCCAGGAGATCTTCTCGAGGACCTCGGTGGCGTTCGGCTGCACCACGAATTCGTGATGGTCGGTCTTCAGGTGCCGCGCGATCTCGCCGGCGGTCGACAACTCGTTGAACTCGCGATCGTCGAAGCCGATGGAGTTCGTCACGACCTGGCGGCCCGAGATCTTCGCCATCGATGACACCACGAGCGACGAGTCGAGGCCGCCCGACAGGAACGCGCCGAGCGGCACTTCGCTCATGAGCCGGCAGCGCACCGCCTCATCCAGCAAAGCCTCGAACTCATCGGTCGCCGCGGCAAGCGTCATGGACCGCGGCTCGCCGATCGCGAGCTTCCAGTACTGGTGCTCCCGTTCGGCGGAGGCGCTGACCGTCAGGTGCCGTGCCGCCCGCAGTTTCTTCACGGCCTTGTAGATAGTCTTCGGCGCCGGGATGTAGCCGAACGAGAAATAACAATCGAGCGCTTCTGGGTCGGTTTCATCCGGCATGCCGCCGCCGGCGCGGAGGGCCTTCAACTCGGAGGCGAACGCGATGTACGAGCCCTTGCGGTAGTAGTAAAGCGGCTTTTTGCCGACGCGATCGCGGCCCAGCAGCAACGTCTGCGTGCGCGCATCCCAGATCGCGAGCGCGAACATGCCATTCAACTGCCCGATGCACTCTGCGCCCCACTCGAGATACCCGACGACGATGACCTCGGTATCCGAATGTGTGCGGAACTGGTGACCGCGCGCTTCGAGCTCGCGGCGCAGCTCGAGGTAGTTATAGATCTCGCCGTTGAAGACGATTTGCACCTGGTCCTGCGCGACGCCGATCGGCTGCTGGCCGGCAGCCACGTCGATGATCGCAAGCCGGCGGTGGCCCAGCGCCGCGTGACCGTCGACGAAGAAACCGGCGCCGTCAGGCCCGCGGTGCTGAATGATGGTGGTCATGCGCTCGATGCGCGCGCGGGCCGCCTCTTGCGCGTGGCCTGCGAAGTCGACGAATCCTGCTATTCCACACATGGGTTGTTGATGCTCTCAGACTGGCTGCGCGAGCATTTCGCGATACAGGTCGCGGTAATGATCGAGCATGCGCGAAAACAGGAAACGCTCGTGGAAGCGGCGTCGGCCGGCTGCGGCATGCCGCTGCCGCAAGGTCTCGTCACGGGCGGCCTCGTGGATCGCGCCAGCGAGTGCCGCGGCGTCATCGGAAGGCACGACCCATCCGGTCTCACCCGCGGTGACGATCTCGGGATTGCCACCGACCGCGGTCACCGCCACCGGCACTCCCGCGGACATGGCCTCCAGCAACGCCATCGAAGTGCCCTCGCTGAAACTCGACAGCACGAATAGGTCCATGCACTGCGCGAGCTGACGCGCGTCGTCCCGATAGCCGGTGAGCGTCATTCGCGCCCCCAGCGCAAGCTCGGCCACCAGGGCGCGGATGCGTGCCATCTCGGGCCCGTCGCCGACCAGCAGGCCGCGCACGCGAGTATCCCGCTGCATGACGGTCGCGAGGCTGCGGACCAGCATCGGCAGATTCTTGATCGAGTCGAAACGGCCGACGGTACCGACGACGAACTCATCTGGCGCGATGCCGAAAGTCGCGCGCAGTTCGGCGCGGACTTCCGCGCCGAGTTCGACCGGCGGCGTGACGCCGTTGTAGATCACGCGGATCCGCGCGGCATCGAGCCCTTCGTAGACTTCGAGCCGTTGCCGCACGTCTTCCGACACGGCGACGAACCGGTGCGTCAGCGGACGGATCATGGCGCGATTCACCACTGCGCGTTTCCGGTTGCGGACTTCGGGATAGAAGCGCCCGTGCTCCTCGAGCAGCAGCCGCGGCGCGCCGTAGCCCAGCCGGGCCAGCGCCGAATAAAACCACGGGGTGCACTGGTGCGCATGCACGAGGCGCGTACCTGCGGCCCGGAACAGCTTCGCGAGTTTGCGCGGCATCGACAGGTCCATGCCCGGCCGCCGCCACACGCAGTGCACGGGAATACCTTCGGCGCGTAGCGCCTGTCCCCACGAACCCGGCTCGTCGAGGCAGATCACCGAAAGGTCGAACTCGCGCGCAAACACGCGGCTCATGTCGACCACCAGCCGCTCCGTGCCGCCGGGGTTCAACGCATTCACGACATAGGTGATCGCTTGCGACATTGCGCTCAGGCGCTCATGAGCTTGCGGTACAGGTTCTCGATGGTGCGGGTGCGATGCGCGAAGCTGAAATCCGTTTCGACCGTCGTGCGCGCCTGCCGCGCGAGACGTTCGCGCAGGGTCTTGTCGTTCAGCATGCGATCGATGCCCGCGGCCAGCGCCACCGAATCCTGCGCCGGAACCAGCAAGGCTTCCTTCTGATCGGTCACCGCTTCCTTCACGCCGTCCACGTCGGTCGACACGATCGGCACTTCCATCGCCATCGCTTCGAGCACGGTGTTCGGCAACCCTTCGCGCGTCGACGACAACACGTACAGGTCCATCAACGAGAACACCTTGCGCACGTCGTGGAAGTGGCCCATGAAGATCACGCGTTTGTCGACCTCGAGTTCCACCGCCAGTTGCTTGAGCTCCGCTTCGAGCTCGCCCTTGCCCGCGATGACGAAATACAGGTCGGGCTGCTTCCGCAACAGGATCTGCGCGGCGCGCAACAGGTTCGGATAATCCTTCTCGCCGTTGAGACGGCCGACCGCGCCGACGACGGTCGCGCCAGGCGGGATGCCGAGCTGCGCGCGGAACTGCGCATCTTCGCTGCCCGTGCGGCGGAAATACTTCGAGTCGATGGCATTGCGGATCCACATCATTTTCTTCGGATCGACACCGTATTTGCTGATGATGTCGCGCATCGTGTCCGACACCATCAACACGAGGTCGTAACGCTTGAGCAGCCGCAGATCGAGCTGGTCGTACAGGTAACGCACGCGCCAGTTCTTCGACGCCCAGAAGAATTTGAAACTCGCGAGCGGACCGTGCGCGGTCGTGACCAGCTTCATCTTGTGGTATCGCGAGACGATCAGGCCATAGAGGTCCGACTTGTAGCAATGCGCGTGGAAGATGTCGATCTTCTGGTCGCGGCACAATTTGAGCAGCTTGCGGATCGCGCCGATGTCGAACTTCGACGTCTCGTCGATCGTGAAGAAGGATTTGACCCCGAGCTTCTGCGCACGCTCGTGCAGGTCGAACTCCGGATCGTCCTTGCTCTTGAGGTACGCGACCGACATGTTGAAATGTTCGTGATCCGTCTCCATCGCGGAGAACAGGATGGTCTTCTCCGGACCGCCGCCGCCACCGCGGCAACTGCGGACATCGAGAACGTTGATCTTCTTTTGCTCGCTCATGCGTTGCTTGCCTTGCTGAATTCGACGGTAGACGGACGTTCGGCGAGACCGAGGGTCTCGATCCACGCCGTGGTGCGCCGGATGGCTTCGGGGAAACTCACCGGCGTCGTGAACTGGAAAGTGTCGGCGAACTTCTTCACCGGCAGTTTGTGGCCGACGCGCTGCAGGTGCCACAACTCGCGGTCGACGCCCACCTGCGTCGCGTACGCGGTCGCGTGCCGGTCGAAGCTGTACGCACCTTCGAGGCGCGCGCGAATCGCAGCCTTGAGGCCGTCCGGAATGTGCACCTTGAGCTTGTGATAGAGCGCATTGACGGGGCCCAGCGACTGGACCGCATCGATATAGGCGCCGGTCGACCACGGAAACTTCTCGCCGCTGATTACCGGCAGCCGCGCGGGATCGCATCCGAGCGCACCGCCGAGCGCGTCGTAGAACTCGCGCCAGGTGACGCGCTCCGCGTCACCGGCGTTGTAGAAACCGGCGACGGCGCCCTTCGCATCACACGCGGCGCGGATCATCGCCACGAGGTTCGCGATGTAGACGCCGTTGAAGACGTGTTTGCCGCCGTCGACGAGGAAACTCGATTTGCGCGCGAGTGAGCGCGCGAAGCCCTGCGTGTGCGGCGAACGCACGCCCCAGACGATGCCGGGGCGCAGCACGACGACTTCGAGATTCGTATGTTTCTGCGCGCGCAGCCAGCGCTCGGATTCGGCCTTGGCGCGCGCGTACGGCATCCAGAGTTTGTCGAGCGGCGGCGCATCGTCGTCGATGGGTTTTTCGACGTCGCCGTACACCACGGCCGAACTCAGGTGCACGAAACGCGGCACACCGGCCGTGCGGCAGGCGTTGTAGATAGCCTCGGTCGAGGCGACGATGCCGGCCGGCGGCCCCGTCGTCACATTGACGACCACGGCGGCGCCCGTGAAAGCCTTCACGAGCGCAGCTTCGCGCGTCGCGTCGGCGATGCGGACATCCACCGCGTCCCCGAAGCGGCAGAACCCGGCCATGTTGCGATAGCTGCGGATGACGGCGCGGAAATCCGTGTTGCCGCTCAATACCAGCGACTCGATGAGACTCGTGCCGACGAACCCGCCGGCACCCACGATGGCGATGGTGTTCATCGCGCGCTCCCGTGCAGCTGCGCCGCGGCGGCTCGTTCACGCGGCGTCAGCCACGGCTCCGGCAGCGGCGCGGCCTTCGACAGCGCCTGCTCGATGAGCCGGATGCAGGCGGCTCCACTGGCGCCGTCGACCGCGGGCTGTTCGCCAAGTTCGATGGCGCGCAGCATCTGCACGACTTGGCACAGGATCGCATCGGCGTAGCTGAGCGGCACGATGCGCCTCGGAGAAGTCTTGTCGAGATCCGCCGGGAAGGAGATATCAACGGTTTGGGGCACGAACGCGCCGCGTCGCCCGACCGCGAGCTGGTCGAATCGGTCGATGCGCAGCACCGCCTCGGCTGACGAGCCGATGACGCGCAGCTCGTTGACGAGCGGCACATCCCAGGAAAGATTGAGCGTGCCGCCGCAGTCGGCCGACTCGAGGCGCATCGCGACATTCGTTTCGACGCCACCCGCCACGTCGTCCGCGTATTCCTGCGCGGACAATTCGCCGAACACGGACTGCAGGAAATCGAGCGCGTGCGTACCGATGTCGAACAACACCCCCGCGCCGCCCTTGGCGCGCGGCTTGAACGCGGCCGGCGTCGTCACGGCCCACTCGAACTTGTGGCCTTCGCGGTATTCGAACGACTGCAGGTTGCCGAGCGCGTTCGTGCGCACCAGTTCGCGCAGCTTCGCGAAGGCGGGGAAATAGCGGCGGATCATGCCGATGGCGAGGATCTTGTTGGCGGCCCGCGCCGACTCGAGCATGCGTTGGCATTCGGCGGTCGAGCTCGCCATCGGTTTTTCGCACAACACGTGACTGCCGTGCGCGAAGGCCATCTCGGTCTGCGCGCAATGCAGGTGCGGCGGCGTGAGCACGAGCGTGAGCTGAGGCTGCGCTGCGCGGCAAGCCTCCTCGAGCGTCGTGAAATGCCGCGCGCCGGCGAAGGCCGGCAACATCGCGGCCGCATGCCCGGCGGCCGGATCGACCAGGCCGACGACTTCGATCAGCTTCTGCTTGGCCAATTGCGCCAGCGGCTTGCGATACAACCGCTGCGCCACCGCGCCGCAACCCACGACTATGGTCCGGACACTCATACGATCACTTGTCTCCAAAAAGAATTTCGGCGAACCGCGCGGCCTTCGCATCCCACCCTTCGTTCGCGATGCGCGCGCGCGCATCGGCTTGTGCGCGCGGCAGCGGCGTGCCGAGGCGCGCCAGCACCTGCGACGCGAACTGCTCCGCGCCGTCGGCGACATCCATGCAATCTTCCCAGCCCGCCACCGCGGGCAGGCGGGTCACGACCACCGGCCGGTCGGTCGCGAGGTATTCCTTGAGCTTGAGCGGCTGCATCGCGCGCGTCACCGGCAGGTCCGCGTACGGCATCGCGAGCACCGCCGCTTCGCGCGCCAGCGCCGGCAGATCCGCGTATTCGGCCGAGCCCAGCAAACGCACGCGCGGCAGCTTCGTCAGCCGCGGATCGGGATCCTGTTGCGGCCCGACGATCGCGATGCTGCCCGCGGTCATGCGCCGGTCGAGCGCCGCGAGCGCGTCGACATCCATGCGCCGGTCGACGAGTCCCCAATACAGCACGATCGGCCGCGGCAGATCCGCGAGCAACTTCGCCGTGCCGCCCGTGCCCGTCCAGGTGCGCAGGTCGATGCCGTGTGTCACCACCTGGGATTCCCGGCCCATCTTTGCGATACGCGCGGAGAGATTGTCGCCCGCCGTGACGATGCGATCCGCGCGCGTCACGAAATCCTGCTCCATCGCCTGCAGCGGCGCGGAGTCGAGCCCCGGCCAGGCGGAAAAATCGTCCACGCAATAATAGACCCAGCGTTTCGCTTCGACGCTTGCCGGCAGATCCGCGGTGATCGGCAAGGCACTCAGGACAACCGCGTGTTCCAGACCGGCCACCTTGGTTTTCAGGTAGTTCGACAGCAGGCGCGCGTTCAACCGGCGCTGCCATGGCGAGCGGAAGCCCGGATACATGCGCGGGTTGTGCACCACGGGCGCGGCAACACCTGCAGGTTGCTGCGATTCCTTCGCTGGACGCGACCCCCACTGCATCAGTTTCTGAGCGCCCCTGCGCATGAGTTCGACATCGAAGGACAGACCGCGGGTGCCGATCGTATTGATCCAGGCCACGTCGCAGGACCCGAGCAGCTCGCGCACCAGGTGCTGACAGCTGGACGGATGGCGGCCCCAATCATCGGCAAACACCACCAGTCGCCGGTCGCTGCGCGGCGATCCCAACTCATCCCGGGCCAAGTAAGACTCCCTGCGGGCATCCGGACGCTGGTGCCCTGCTTCCACAAGCCCGCATAAATGCCGGTTCTGGCGTGCGCGCGCCATCCCTTTACGGGCGGGCATGCGCGGATTCGTGAACTGGCCCCAGTCAGGCTGCAAAAGTTCACATAAAAAACTTGAAATTTCCGTGACTTGCGTGAGGGATTCACGGTTTCAGCCGGACCGGCAGACGGCGCGGGAGCGCGTTGCGGGAGCCGCGCCGGAACCCGCGCGTGGGGCGCGTTTTCGCGCCCTCAGGCAAGCGATCGAAGGACCTGTGCGGGGTTGCCGCCGATCACGCTGCGCCCCGCCATCGCCTTCACGATCACGGCCCCGGCCGACACGATGGAGCCTTCACCCACGTCGGCCAGGATCACGGCGGCCTCGCCGATCCAGCAACCGGCGCCGATCGTGACGGTGTCATAACGCGCCTCGGCCACGATGCCGCCCGATTCGCCGAAATGCTGGCGCTTGCCGCTCGGGATGCTCACGCGACTGCCCATCATCACGCCGCTGCCGAGGTTTGCATGGCCGATCACGCAGTAGGAACCCATCGACACATTGGCCGCCAGAACGGCGCCGCGATGCGTGAACACCGAGCCGAAGCCGATGGACGTTTCCCAGCTGCAGTCCGCGAGCGTCGCCCAGTAGAACGCGCCGCGCAGCTTCACGCCGGGTGGCCCGGGCATCGGTGCGAGTAGTTGGGCGCAGGTCAGGAACACGGCCTCACCGCGCGTGAGCACCGATTCGAGCCAGGTGATGAGGATGAGCGGCGAGACGACCAGCGCGGCCAGCGCGAACACCGCGGCCTTCACGGCACGGCGCAGGAGGCCGCCGGCGGGCTTGGGGTTGCTCTCGTTCTGGGGGACGCTGGTTTCGTCGGCGTTCGCGGCCATGTTCGTTCGCTCTCGTTCAGGACCGGAAGCGCGCCAGCATGCCGCGCATGCGGTCGCGAATCAGTCTTCCGAACTCGCTCTTCGTCGCCGACACCTTACGGCGCAACGTGCTCTTGAGTCGAGCGCCCTGTGTCTCGAATGGCACGGGGCTGCCGAAATCGTAGTCCGGTTCGGGCGGCAATTGCGCGTGGTGAGGATCGGCGCGGTAGTAGCCGTGGACCACGCCGTACGTGCACAGGATCACCTGCGGGCGCGTCACGTACGCGGTCGGGAACGACAGCAGATCGGCGAGACAACGGTCGAAGTAGAACGCGGCCTTCGCGCTGAATGCCGCGCGCTCGGCGGCCGGCGCGTGGCGCGCGGCCACGTGGAACACGTGGCTCTTGCGGACATCGTGCGCGGGCCAGGTCTCGGTGGGTAGTTCGACCTTGTGCAACACGTCCTTGTACGGCTGCTCGTGCTCGAGCATCCAGCGTGCGTACGTCAGCAGGCCCGCGCGGGTGTACCAGAACAGATAGTCCGTCTCGCCCCATTCGATCTTCTGGTCGAGATATTTGCCGAGCACCTGCAGGAACACGACGTAGGACCAGCGGGTCTCGGGTTGATCGAGCCCGATCGACGCGACGTCGTCGCGTGGATGGATGACACGCTCGATGAGACTCTCGGCGAACTTGAGATACCGCCGTTCGCGCGTGATCGAATACGCATCCAGCAACGAATTGATGGAATTGCCCGCGCCGCGCCCGGGCTTGTGGAAGTCGGCATCACGACTCTTGCTCGCGAGGCCGGTCGGGCCGTCGTCGATGCAGCCGAGCATGGTGCGCGCGCCGTCGTCCATCGCGATCACCCAGTTGGCGACTTCGACAATGGCGCTGGCCGCTTCGCGGTCACCCGTCAGGTAGTAGTAGTTGACCAGGCCCGACGTGTAGTTCTGTTCGTTGCTGGGCCCGCCGCCATACGGGCCGTTGGCGTTGGAGCGGCTGTAGGTGCGATGTGTGCAGGTGGCCGCGGGTTGATAGTGATCGGTGTGCCAGAACAGGCCGCCGCTGAAGCCGGCCTTGTCCTCGTCCGTGTGATAGATGTCGATGTCGATGAGGTGCCGCGCGGCGTCGACCATCAGTTCACGCCAGCGCGCTTCGCCGGTGCGCAGGAATTGCATGCCCGCGCCGTACACGAAATCGTACTGGTTGTTGTAGTGCGAGATGAACGGTTCGCTGCCCTTGTGATTGACGGCCTCGTGGTCGGCATAGAGGTCGCCGAAATTCCGCCAGCCGTATTCATCGATGATCTCGCGTTTGGCGAGGACCGAATGGGCGCCGTCGACGAGTGTGCCGATGTAACGCAGATATTCGCCGTTGGCGTCCTGCGCGGCGGGCAGTAGATAGGCAACCGCCCGGGTCGCCGCGGATTCGCGCGGCTCGTGTGACACCGCGAGCGGCGCGTGCAACGCCGCCGGCAGCCGCGGCTCGCCGTCGCGGCCGAATTCGAGCAACACGGCATGGCGCTTCTTCTCGCCGCCCTGCAACTCGAAGCCCGCGGCGCATTCCGCCGGCAGCAGGCCGACGCTCAGGTTGCCGTCGCGAAAACGCAGCGCTTTCGGGAAGTTCTGCCAGAAACGTTCGACGCCGGCGCTGATCCAGCCCGAAGCACCCGTCAGCAGGACCGCGGGGCTGGCGCGATCGCCCTGCGCGAGCACCTGGCCGCTGGCTCCCAGCACGCGGTAACCGCGGAACGACACCGTGAGTTTGCCCTTCGCGTCGACGTGATTGATCGAGTTCCAGCGTTCTCCGCCGCTCGAATCCTGGTAGAGAACCCAGGGCGCCGCGTCCGCGCGCGACCAGTCGCCCGGCGTGGCCTGCCACGCGAGCGCCTGCGGCGGCTGCGCGGGTGTCAGCTCGATAGATAGATCCCCGATGGCGACGGAACCGGCGTCGCCCAGGTCCCACAGACCGCCAACGTGGCGCGCGGCGCGCGCATTCCAGAGCTCGCATTCGATGCGCAAGGCGCCGGAGCCGCGCACGAAGACCAGCCGCAACTTGAGCCGGGCCAGTTCATGAGCGCCCGCATCGATCGTGCCGGTGCAGACGACGGACGCGCGCAGACTGCCGCGCTCCTCGACGGTTGCGGCCGTCAGCCGCACCGCCAGCGCGGTGCCGGCGCCGCCCGCGGCGCGAATACGCATGCCCTGCGCGAGGCAGGCGGTGCCGCCGATCGCGACGGTGGCAAATACATCACCGCCCGCTTTGGGTACCTCGAACAGCGCCGCGCCGGTATCGATGCGTACGTGCGCGGCGCCTTCTTCTACACCGAGCGCCTCGACGCCCAGGGCGGCATCATGGCGCGCGGGCGCGCGCCGCAGCGACAACCGCTGCTCGGCATTCGCCTCGCTATCTACCAGCGCGTCGACGAGCAGCCACTTGACGCTGCGATCGGGCCAGCGCGCGAGCGCGGTGAACTGCGCGGCCAGGAGTTTTTCGCCGGCCAGCAGCGCCGCTTCGCCCGGCTCCGCGAGCACACCGCGCGCAAGCGGCACGCCGATGCGGACCGGTTCGTCGCGTCGAGCGACGCCGATGTTTTCGCGCGTGATGAGGGTCGCCAGATCGTTCACGAAGTCACTCCGACCCGGGCCGTGGGTTCTGCCACCGCACCCGGCTTCAACAACAGGTCCAATTGCGCGAGGTTCGCATCCCACGAATACCCGCGCTCCATGCAACGGCGCGCGTCACGGCCGATCTGCGCGGCGCGCTCCGGCCGTCCCAGCAGGCCGACGACCTCGGCCGCGAACGCGGCCGCTTCGTCGGCGACCAGGACTTCGACGCCCAGTCGCGCCCGGATGCCTTCGAGCGACTGCGACGTGCAGATTACCGCCTTGCCCATTGCCATCGCCTCCAGCACCTTGTTCTGCAGGCCGCGCGCGATCTTCAGCGGCACGACGCACAAGGCCGCGTCCGCGACGTAGCTGCGCACGTCCTCGACGAATCCGGTGACTTCGATGCCGGGCCGCTGTTTCAAACGCAACACGTCCTCGGTCGGTTTCGAACCGACGATGACGAAGCGGACGCCGGGGACCGATTGCTGGATCAGCGGCAGCACCGCATCGGCGAACCACTGCACGCCCTGCACGTTCGGCCAGTAGTCCATGACGCCGGTGAAGACCAGCGCAGGACGGTCGGCGGCCGGCACGCCGCGCGGCGAAAAGTACTCGAGGTCCACGCCGTTGGACAACGCCCGCAGGTGATCGAGGCGCGCGCCGCGCGGCATGTATTCGCGCTCCTGCGCGCTCACCAGGAACAGGTGATCGAAACGGTCCGCAATGCGGCGTTCGTAGTGCGCGAGCCGTCCCGCTTCGTACGAATAGATCCAGCTCTTCGGCGCGCTCGTGCGCTCTCCATACTGGCGCCACTTGTACGAATCGACGTCGATCAGATCCATCAGGCGCAACGCGCGTGCGAGCTTGCCGCCGCGATGCCGCGAGCGAAAAAAATATTCGGCCATCGGCGAGGAAAAACAGAAGACCGCGTCGATGTCCTGCGTGTCGAGGAACTCGTCGACGCGGCGTTGCAGTTCCGCGCTGTGGAAGTGGCGCACCGTGATCGCGCTGCCGGTGAGCACCGCGTTCAACGCCGACCAGGCCTTGCTGCGGCCGTCGATACGCGCGGTCAACACGCGCGCGCAGCGCTTCTCGAGCTCGGGCACGTAGGCGAGGTCCGCCGGATCGTCCACCGGGCAGGCGAGGAAAATCTCGTGCCGCTTCGCCAGGTGCTCGAGCACGTTGAACGTGCGGATCTTGTCACCCTTGTTAGGCGGGTACGGCAGGCGATGTGTGAGCAGCAGGATGCGCATGGATGTCAGGGTTGAAAACAGGCGCCGGGGGATGTGCACCCCCGCGCGCGGGCCGGCAAGACTAATCGATCCTAGGGCTTGTAAATCAAGCAATCACGCCGCGATTCGCGCCTTGTGTGAAGTGCGTCCACGCAGCAGATCGGCCGTGCGAAACAGGGCGCGCAGCAGCGGCTTCCTCACAAGGTGCAGGGTGTGCAACGCTGCGCCAACGGCCGCGAAATCCTGCTTGTAGTCGCGGTTCAGGCCGCGGCCCGCGAGGAAGTCGAACTGCCGCACGCCGTCGCGGCAGGCCGCCTCGATGGCAAAACCGAGATGCAACAGACCCGGCGAAAGTCCGCGCGCGTAGGCGTCGTCGAAACCGGATTGCAGGTAATACTCGGCGTCACCCGCCCGCAGGTTGAGCATCACGGAAACGCACTGTTCACCGCTGCGCAGCTCGGTCAGCCGGACGCCGCCCGCGTCCGCCCAGCCCGCGACGAGATCGGCGTGGAATCGTGCCCGCAACGCCGCGGCGTTTCCGGGTGTACCGAAGCGCTTCGCCGTGAAAGCAGCGAGCCGTTCGAGCGTCGCGGCGCGGCCTTCGGCCTGGGGCGTCGCGCAGGCGGCTCCCGGCAGCTTCTCGCGCTGGTTGACCACCTTGCGGCGCGTATTGGACGACAACTGCGCGAGAAATGCCGCGAAGGTTTCCGGCAGGCGGATACTCCAGCCCGTCATCGATTCCGCGCGGCGCACGTATGCCGTGACCGCCAAACTACCCGCGAGTTGTTCGGCCACGCTGTGTGCGCGCAGGTTGCACAACACCAGTTCGTCCCATTCACGGTTCTCGTCCAGCCAGCGATGCAGCGCGGCGCACACCGCGGCGCGCGCGTCGGTGGCCGCAATGACGTCGAGGTATTCGCCGAACACGGCGTTGTCGTCGCGCCAGGTGCTGCCGAGCAGCTCGAGCCGCCGCACCCGGATTCCCTGCTGCCGGGCGGCGTGTAGATAGAAAGGCGCGATGCCGAGCAGTTCGCCGCCGGCCGCGTGCACCGCGAGGACGCGCAACTGCGCCGCGAGCAGCGGCTCATGGTGCCGCCACCAGATGCTGATCCAGTCCCAGGACATGAACAGCGGATCCGCGCCAGAACGCGCCAGCAACGACTGCCAGGCGGCGCGGTTCGCGAGGAACTCCTCGCGGCTCACGGCGCGCACCGTCAACGCGTGCATCGACGTTTTCATCAATGGCCCGACACGAGCAACTGCGCGCGTTGCCGCAGCAGCGAGAAGGCCTGCCGGTCGGCGATCCACAGCGCCGCGGGATACAGCGACGCGCCGCAGGCGATCAGCGCGAGCAGCTGGACGACTGGCGGGAGCTGCGCCTGTGTATGTGCCCAGTACTGCAATCCCGAGACGGTCACGCCCATGATCGCGGCGGCGATCGCCGGCCCGCGCAACGCGGCGAGCACCTGTGCGTAGCGCAGGCCGATCGCGCGCAACACCAGCCGGAACGCGAAGGCGTACACCGGCGGAAACGCCACCATCCACGCCAGCGAAACACCGCGCACGCCGCCCCACCACGCACCGGCCACCAACGCGACGGTCATCACCGGCACGATGATGAGCTTGGTCTGCAACAGTACGAAGGCGCGCCCGATGCCGGTCATTGCCGGCGTCTCGACGCTGCCAATGAGGCGCAGCGGCGCGACCAACGCCATCGCCACGAGCGGGAACACCGCGGGCAGCCATTGTGCGCCGAAGATCACCGGCACCGCCGTCAACGCGACGCTGGCGATGCCCCAGAAAACCGGCAGACCAATCGCGCCGTGGGTGCGCATCGTTTCCAGCATCAGGCTGCCGGCCGCGCCACGTTCCGCGGCGAGGCTGGCGTAAGCCGGCAGCGACACGTCGTTCACCACCGTGGAAATCTTCTCGAGCGGCGTATTTGCAACCTGCTGACCGAAACTGAAATTGCCGAGCTGCGCAGCACCACTCCAGCGGCCGAGCAGGAACACGTCGACCGATGTGTACCAGCGGAACAGCAATCCGTCCGCGATGAGGATGCTGCTGGTGCGCAGGTATCGCAGCGCCGAGGCGAGCGCCACAGTCGGCGCGTGCAAACTAGGCACCGCGGCGTTGAGCATCACCGTGCGCACCAGCGCACCGGCCATCTGGCTCCACACCAGCGACCACACGCCCTCACCCATGCTCGCCAACGCGATCATCGTGACCGCCGATACCAGCGCCTGCACCGAGGAGATCACCGCGAGCGGCGCGAAGCGCATGTCGTGGATGAGCCGCGCGTGCGGCAGGATGCCGAGCGCGATGGTGACGAGGTTCACCGCGAGGACAGCAATGATCGCCGCGACTTCCGGCGTGTCTACCAGAGTCGCGATCGGCTGCGCCAATACGGCGAGCACCGCCGCGGATCCGACTCCCATCGCGAGCAGCAGACTGAACACCGAGCGCCGCTCGTCGCGCGTGGCGGGATGCTGCTGCACCAATGTCTCGAGCATGCCGCCCTCATACATCAGCGACGCATAACCGAACGCCACCGAGGCGATGGCGAACAGCCCGACCGCATGTGCATCGAGGGTGCGCAGGACGTAGACAGTCCCGATCCACGAGACGGCCTGTACCAGTACCTTCGCGAGGGTGTGCGCTCGCAGGCCCGCCCGGAATTTCTGATAGATCTCGCGCAAGCGTGCGGACTCCCGTTCCCGGCTACCGGACTACCGGCTGGGTCACAGCGGTGCGCCCGGCGTGGGTGTTAGTATCTGCCGCGGCTCTTGCCGCGCATCCGCGACCATGCCCACCCGACAGACACCCCGCAAGAGCAAACAGCACAGACTCGCGAATCTCGTGATGCGTTCGGGACTGCTCGGCGGTTTGCGCAGACTCCACGACCGGGGCCGCACGCCGGCATTGATCCTCGCCTATCACCGGATCGCGACCGTCGAAGATCCCCAGGACTATCCGCTCGATCTCGGGCTCATCAGCGCGACCCGCGACGAATTCGACGGCCAGATGCGCGCGCTGCGCGAGTTCGCGAATCCAGTATCGCTCGACACGATTGCTGATGCCGTGACTCACCACCGTACTCTGCCGGAACGGGCCGTCGCGGTCACGTTCGACGACGGCTTTCGTGACACCTTCGAAGTGGCATTCCCGGTGCTCGAACGGCACGGAATTCCCGCGACCGTTTTCGTTTCCACCGACCTCGTCGAGAGCGGCGAACCGTTCTGGTTCGAGATCACCGCACACCTGATGCTGCGGGTTGCGCCGCGCGCCGTCGTCTTCGACGAGTGTCCGGAAGGATTGCCGGCGGCCGGCGATCCGGCGGCGCGGCGCGCGGCGATCGCAACCCTGCACCGGATCCTCAAGACCTGCGCGAACACGCGCCGGCGGGTGCTGGTCGAAGAATGGCGCGCGCGGTTCGCAAGCCTGCTCGACGCGGACGCGGTCGAACTCAGCCGCCCGGTGACGAAGCAGCAGATCCTCGCGATGTCCCACGCCGGGGTCGCGTTCGGTTCGCATACGGTTTCGCATCCCAATCTCGCCCTCGCGTCCGACGACGTCATCGAGCGCGAACTGTCCGGCTCGAAGTCCTACCTCGAAGACCTGCTGGCGCGGCCCGTGCGCGCCCTTGCTTATCCCTTCGGCACTCCCGACACGTACGACGCGCGCGTGCTGAAATCCGCGCGCGCCTGCGGTTATGAACTGGCGGTCTCGTTCCGGCAGGGCGTCAACTGGTTAGGCGCGCTCGACGCGATGGAGCTCAAGCGCATCGGCATCGGCCCCGGGGTCAGTGCGGCGCAATTCCGCGTGATGCTCGCGTTGCCCGCCTGGTTGCATCCCAAACTGCGCGGCGACCACACTTGAGTTCAGGGCAGATTGCGCACCAGCCACGGCCCGACCAGGTTCGCCGTCCACAGCGGCATGCGTTGCCAGACTTTCGCCGCGAATTCGTATTTAGGATTGGACTGATTGAGCCGGGGGATCTCCGCGCCTTCCGGCAGCCAGTAATACCAGTGCAGCTGCAACGGCTGCGCGCCCCACTGCGCCTTGAACTTGTAGGTGCCGCTATCTACCGTCGAGCGGCCGAAGTCGAATGCCCTGGCGCCACGCGCCACCGACAGCTTGAGCATCTCCCAGTACATGCGCATGTTGAGCGCGCCGCGTTTTCCGGCCGGCGAACAGGCTGCCCACGGCACCTCGATCCGTTCGCCATGTCGCACGAGAATGGCCGCGGCTTCGGCCTTACCCTTCACGCGGATGACCAGCACGTCGACCACGCCCTGCAGGGCTTCGAGCGTGCGTGAGAAGAAATGCGGCGGATACACTGGCGTGCCGAGGTCGTGCATCGCGCGCGAGAACACCTGGTAGAACTCCGCCAGGAGCTCGGCGCCGCCCCAGTGGACGGTCGGTTCCTCGCGCTCCGCGCGTTTGATCTGCGAACGCAGCTTCGAGCCGAGTTGTCTGGACAACGCCGCCTCGTCGGCCGGCAGCGGCAGCACCATGGAAACCTTGTCGGTACGATCGGCCAGCGGCAGCCGTTCGAGTGGCGCGCTGTGGCGCAACTCCACGTGTTTGGCGCGCCGCTCGCGGCCGAGCGCACCGGCGGCATCGGCCAGCGCCGCGGCGATCTGCACATCGTTGGCGAGGATTCCACCGTAGGTGAAGAACGGCACGGAACTCAGGAACCGCCCGAACAGCAGGCTCGACTGCTCGACCAGCGGCAACACGCCCACGAGGTTGCCCGTGTTGTCCATCGCCGATAGATAGAAGGTTTCGAGGCCGAAGGAACGGCGGCCGATGTCCACCGCCGCCGCGCGATGATAGGCGGTTGCCTGGGGCTGACGAGCCACGAATTCATCCCACTCCGGAGGCGCGGAGGACGCGGTCGAAATCCGCACGGGTACCTAGAGACCGGCGCCGCCAGCGGCGCCCTCGCCGATCAGGTATCCGAAGCGTAGCCATACCTCGTTCGCGCGATATCCGGAGCCGCCCGAGTCGTCGCTGCGCTTCAGGTATTCGTAATCGATGTTCATCATGACCAGCCGGCCCAGCTTCCAGCGCACGCCGAACGTCGCGATCAAGTCGCGGAACTCGAGGTCGAGCGACTCGTATTTCTGCTGCGAGTAGTTGGCGCCGACGTGCGCGTTGAGGGCAGAAGTCAGATCCCGGTCCACGGAAAGGTTGAGCGTGATGCGCTTGCGATCGAACAGCGGCAGCGCATCGTAACTCTCGTCGTAGTAGCCGACGCGCAGCTGCAGGCCGGTCCGATTTCGGGAAAACCGGCCGAAGGCGGTGACGTACGCGTTTTCGAAGGGCATCGCGGTCTGCTGCACCGGTAGCGGCTCCACCGAGCCGGGCTGAGTCGCCTGCTGGTCCACGAATGAATTTCCGGCATCGGAAAAATCGTGGCCCAGTTCCAGGCCGACCGTCAGCGCCGGCGAGGCGCGCCGCGTCAGGGAGATCCTGCCGAGCCAGCTGCTGTTCTTCTGATCGTCCGTTTCGATCTCGGTGGCGCCCGCGTCGATCGAGAGGTTGGTGCGGGCCGCATCGAGCGAATAGTTCAGGAAACCTTCGTGGTTGTCGTAGTCGGCCGTTTCGGCCGCAGTGTCGTAACTGACCTGTTCGGTCGTGACGTTGACCGAAACATTCGTGGCGTCGGACAAGTCGCGGCGTACGGCCAGCGCGGCGCTGACACGCTGGTTGCCTAGTGCGCTCGTCTCGTAGTGGACATCCGAATAGCGGCCGTTCAGCAGCAGTTTGTTGCGCGAGCCCAGCGACAGGGTGAGATCCGGACCGGTCGATAGATAGTTAACGTTTTCGCGGTTGTCGGGTGTCGACGCCGCAAACTGGTTCTGCGTCACCTGGCCAAAGGTATCGGTGAGCGCCCAGCTGAACCGCTCCTCGACGATGTCGAGCGTGGCGTTGCCCACGAGACTGCCGACCAGCTCGCCGTCGTAGGTGTCGTCCAGATAGTCGAGATATTCGAAGCGTGTCGCGACATTCGCTCGCAACTTTCTCGAATCGTGATCGAGGCCGAGTTGCCCGCCCACGGTGGCAATGGTTTCGTCCTGCTCGTTCTCGGATACGCGCGTGATGTTGTCGCTGTGCCCAACGCCCACGTCGACTCCGTAAGTGAGCTCCGCTGCAGATGCTGCCGCACTCGCGAACAGTCCGGCGGCGACGGCGCTCCACGCGGCCATTAACCGTTGGCTCCCTGATTTCATCGCTCTGGTACTCCCTTCACGCGTCAGCCGTGCGTTTCGCCGTACGTACCGTCGCCGTAGTAATAACCTTCCGAGGTGCGCACGTTGCACTGGTTGAGAATGAAGCCGACCGACTTGTCCGCCGGAATGTGGCTGACCGCATCGAGCACCGCCTGTTGGGGCGTCGTGCGAGCATTAACCACGATCACCACCTGTCCAACGATGGCCGCGAGCGCGCGCGATTCACTGGTCAGCAGCAACGGCGGCGAATCGAGCAACACGATACGGTTTGGGCTGTGCGCGCCGAGACGCGCCACGGTGTTGTCCATGTGCGCGCTCGACAACAGTTCGGTCGCGATGCTGGTGCGATTGCCGGCCGGCAGCAGGCTCAGGCCCGCGATGTCGGTCGGGATGATCAGTGACTCGAGGTCGAGGGTGTCGTCCTTGAGTGCGTCGAGCAGGCCCGCTTCCTTGTCCACGCCGAAAATCCTGCTGATGTGGCGCTTGGAGACATCGGCATCCACCAGCAGCACCGTGATGTCTTTTTCGAGCGCGAGACTCAGCGCCAGATTGATGCTGGTGAAGGTCTTGCCCTCATTCGGCAACGCGCTCGCGGTCATGATGAGGTGGCCGTTCGGAATCTTTTTCGCGCCACGTCCGGAAGCGTTCAAGATCAGCGGTCTCTTGATCTGGCGGAACTGATCGGCGATCTGGCGTTCCTGGTCTTCGGGCGCGATGAAGCCGGCGCTGCGCAGCTGCGCGCGGTCAACGTGGACTGGCGCGTGTTGCGCCAGCCGGCGCAGCGGCGGCGCAGCCGGCGCAACGGGTTTCGCCGCCGCAGGCGGCACGACGCGCTCTTGAGTGACCGGCGCCCGCACGGCTTGCGCGGCATCCGCCGACTTTGCGTCGCGCGCGGACTGCTGCAATTTCTTGAGGGCCGTTTCTACGAGGCTCATGCCGTCTCCAGACTGACCATGGTCACTGCACCATGCGGATCATGGTATTGCCGAACCGCAGGATGAACAGGAAGACGACCAGCAACGCGCCCGAGGCGATCGAGTACCGGATGAGTTCGGCACGCCGGCTCGAGCGGTGTTTGTCGAGCCAGGTTTCGCTGACGACGCCCAGCACCGGCAAGTTGGTCACTTCACTGAGAAGGCGGCTACTCGTGAACACCGGCCGCAGCTGGTGCAACAACACGGCCAGCGCCGCGCCGCACGCGAGGCCGAACAACAATCCGCCGGCCAGCAGAAGCGGGCGATTCGGCGCGACCGGTTCGATCTTCGCGGCCGGCGGATCGAGCACTTCGAAACGCACGGCGTCGGTTTCTTCGGCCTGGTCACCGATCTTCGCGCGTTCGGCGCGATCGACGAACGCGGCGTAACGTTCTTTCATTCCGTCGTAGTCACGGTTGAGCCGGGTGTATTCGGCTTCGACTTCCGGCGCGGTGTCGACCAACTTCTTGAGTTCGGCGACGTTGCGCTCCCCTTCCGCGATGCGGGTGCGCAGCGCCGCGATGTCGACATCGGCGCGGTTGATCGACAACTGGATGCTCTGAACCACCGGATTGGACGATGCGCCGGCCGGCAGGCCACTGCCGCCGCGTAATGCGGCGATCTCCGCCTTGCGACGCTCCTCGAGCTGCGCGATGGTCTGGCGCAGCGCGATCACGTCCGGATGTTTGTCGGTGTACTGCAGCAGCAGGTTGTCGAGTTTCCCCTGCGCCTCCTGGATGCGCACCGCGGTCTCGCTGGTCGCGGAACCACCGCTCGCCGTCGAATGCGCGGCGGAAGTCGCTTCCCCGCGCAGTTGCCGTTCGAGTTCGCCACGGCCGGACATCGCAATCGACAAGTCCGCGCGGTTTTTTTCGATTCCCGACAATTCATTTTGCAGGCGCGAGAAGTAGTCGCCCTGCGCGCCGGGCATCAAGCCCACATTGCGCCGCTTGAACTCGGCGAGGCGCGCTTCGGCCTCGCGCAAACGCGTTTCGTATTCTTCGATCTGCTCGCGCAGGAATTTCTGGCCGACCTGCGAGCCTGATTGTTTGCCGCCGAGCACGTCTTCGACGAAGGTATTCATGAGCATTTCAACCACGCGCAGGCTCGTCGACCGGTCGCGATCGTTGTAGGTGAGCGTGAACACGAGGCCGCCCGTGCCGGCGTCGGTCGCCGTGATCTTGATTTCCTTGAGCAGTCTGTCGACCAGCGCGACCCGCGCCTGCGGGGTCTTCGCACGCAGATCGAGATCCGTCTCGCGCACCACTTTTTCGAGCGCCGGACGGCTGAGCAGGGACTGGCGCACGAAGTTGATTTGCGCACTCACGTCCTGCTGGATGGCGAGGCCGTTTACGTACTGGTTGAGCGCCGTGCGCGTATCGACGAACACACGCGCGCTCGCGCTGTATTCATCCGGCATGACGAACACGATTCCCCAGCACGTGAGACACACGGCCCACGCCGCGGCCAACGCATACCGGCGGAAACGCCAGGCGCCGCGAAAATCGTCCAGAAACCGTTTGAAGAAATCGTGCATGCGGCGAACTTAGAAACGGGACTCGGGAACGACGAGCACGTCGCCGGGTTGCAGCAGGATGTTCTGCTTCATGTCGCCCTTGTTGATGATGTCGTCTAGCTTGATCTTGATCTCGCGCTGCTTGCCTTTCTCGGTGCGCACGACCTTGGCGCGATTGCCGGCGGCGAACGGCGCGAGCCCGCCGACCGCGAGCACGGCATCGAGCGCGGTGATTCCCTGGCGGAACGGCAGCGCCGACGGCTTCGCGACCTGCCCGATGATCTTCACCTGGCTGTACGTGCTGACCGGCTGGCTCACGATCACATTGACCTGCGGCGAACGCACGTACTCGGACAACACCTTTTCCATCTCGCGCGCGAGTTGCGAGGGCGTCTTGCCCACGGCGACGATGTCTTCGACCAGCGGCGTGGAGACTTTGCCGTCGGGACGGACCGGCACCGACACCGACAATTCGGGCTGGCGCCAGACGAAAATCTGCAGCGTATCGCCCGGTCCGATGATGTAGGTCGAGTCAGCCTGGCCGGCCTCGGGAACGGCCGGCATGGGAGCGGCCTTCGCGTCTGCCGGCGCCGAGGCCTGCTCCGGCGACGGGAGCGCGTCGGCGAGCGCCACGGGCGCCGTGGTCACGACGAGGACCAATGCGATTCTGGCGAGCAGGTTCGTGTAAAAATTCATGGACTTATTGAGCACTGGCAGGCTCGGACCCGGGCGGCTTTTATGACGGGACGAAGGGTAACAGAGCGGGTCCTTCCGGGCCGTCGCTGCGACTGTGACTTGCTTCGCATTCGCTCAAGTTGGTTCAGGGTATGGCGGCCTGTAAAAATCTCCGACAGAGCCGGATTGTTACTTGGTAGAGAGTTCCTGCAGCAGGCGCCGCGCATCCGCTTGCGTAGTGGATGCCTCGGTCCCCTCAACCAGTGTCTTGAGCAGGCGTCGCGCTTCATCCTTGTTACCGCTACGCGCCAGAGCCGCGGCGTAGTGATACTTCACGTCCGGGTCGCCGTTGACCTGCGCATCCTTCAGGATCTTGAGCCCGTCGCTGACCTTGCCGCGCTCGGTGAGGATCCAGCCATACGTGTCCATGATCGAAGGATTCGTCGGGTTCATCCGGTAAGCCTTGGCCGCGGTCGCTTCGGCGCGCGCGTCGTTCGACTCGTAATACAGCCATGCCAGGTTGTTGAGAATCACGGCGTTGGGCGTCGCGTTGTCGACCAGGAATTCGTATTTGGCCTGTGCGCGGCCCACCTGCCCGCCTTGCATGTACGCCTCGGCAAGCACCGCCTGGACCGGAAAGTCGTCGGGCTTCTTCGCCACCCAGCTCTCGAGCGGTGCTGCTGCGTCGCGCAAATTGCCGCTGCGGCGCGCGTTGTAGGCACGCACGCTGATCGCGGCACTCGGCCGCATGGCGAGAGCGGCATCGAACGCACGGCTGGCCGCCTCGTAGTCGTGATTGGCGGAATAAAAATCGCCTTCGAGCGCGAGCAGTGCAGGATCGTGTGGATGCGCCTTGCGCATCTCGGCGATCCGCTGGGCGCCGGCCGCGGGTTTACCGTCGCGCACGTCCAGCATCGCCAGCGCCGCTACTGCCATGATCGAATCCGGACTCACGGCGCGCGCCTTTTCCAGCGACTCACGCGCCAGCGCGCGCCGGTCGAGCGCCAGCAATGCGCGCGCATGGTTCATCCAGTACTGCGGGTTTTTTCCGTCGATGTCGATGGCGCGTTTGAAGCGTGCAGCCGCCTCGTCGTAACGCGCCGAATCGAGATACAGCAATCCGATCGCATTCGTGACGGCGGCGTTTTCCGAGGTGAGTTTTTCGAGTTCCGCGATCACGCCGGCGGCATCGGCGACTCGGTTATCGAGCATGTAGACGCGGGCCAGCGCCAGGCGCGGCACGACCGCCTTCGGATCGGTACGCAACGGCTCGAGCACGGTTGCCGCCCGGCGCGGGTCATTCGCCTGCAGTGCTAGTTGCGCGAGGCCCATGCGCGCGGCCACGTGTTCGGGATGATCGGTCAGGATGCCCTGCAAGCGCGCGGCGGCGGTCGAGGCATCGCCCGCTGCGGCTTCGATTCGCGCGGAATTCAGCAATGTCGTGACATCGCCCGGCTGCACCGCGAGCGCGCGACCCAGCAAGGCACGCGAGCGTTCGAATTCACCGCGCTGCGCGAGGATGAGGCCAGCGCCGTTGAGCAGCGCCAGATCCTTCGGATGCTGGTCGACCAGGCTCTTCATCTCCGCATCGCTCTTGTCGATGCCGTCCGCGGCGGCTACGGCGCCGATCAGCAACATGTCGCGCTGCGCGTCCCCATCGACGTGCGGGATCTGGCGCAGCAGCAGCACGGCCTTGCGATACGCCTGCACGCGCAGGTAGGTAGTCGCCAGCTCGATCTGCTGCGCGCGGCTCGACCCCGCGGCGTTCGCCGCGCGCTCGAGCACCGACACCGCCTTGTCGGCTTCACCGAGCTGCAGGTGCGCGAGACCGATCAGCGAGTTCACGTCCGAATCCGCGTCCGCCTGCAACGGCGACAACAGTTCGAGCGCGGCGTCCGCCTGGCCCATGCGCAACCGCACCCGCGCGAGCAATTTGCGCGCCTCGAGATTGTCCGGCGCCATCTGCACGACCCGGCTGAGGTGGGACTCGGCCTGGTTGACGTTGCCCTGCGCGATCAACGCGGCGCCCAACAGGAATCGTGCCGGCACGAAATCCGGCATGCCGGCCACGACGCGCTGCAGCCCGGCGGTGGCGGTCGCGTAATCCTGCGCGGCCATTGCGATACGCGCGCCGAGGATCAACGTGACCGGCGCGGTGGGCGCCAGCTTCGCCAGCGAGGCGAGACTTGCGCGCGCCGCCGGGATGTCGCCCGCGGCCAGGTCCGCCTCGGTGAGGATCGCGAGCAGACTCGCCTTCTGGTAGATAGTCAGCTGCCGGCCCGCGGCGAATGCGGCCTTGAGCACCTGGCGGGCATCGACGAAGCGGCCCTGCGCCGCAAGGATCTCGCCCCGGCACAACAGCGCCGCGGCGTGATCCGGGGAATTCTCGGGCACTCCATCGAGCAGCTTCAGCGCCTCGTCGGCCTGCCGCTGACCCGCGCGGGCCCGCGCCAGCCCGATGAGCGCGCGCGGCTGCGTAGCGCCGCCGCGCCGCGCGGCCTCGTAGGCTTCGCCGGCTTCGACCGGTTTGCCCATCGCCAGGTAGGCATCGCCACGGTAGATGGACCGCATCGGTTCGCCGACCACTATCTGGTTCGAATCGATAGCCGCCAGAAGTTCGCGTCCCTGGCCGAGCGCCAGCCGGGTTTCGGCGGTGAGGTCGGCGACGTCTTGCGGACTCGCGCCTGCGTCGCGCGCGCGGCGGATTTCCTTTTCGGCATCGCGGACGTCGCCGAGCTGCAGCGACGCCCGGGCAAGCAGCAGCCGCGCCTGCAGGTGGTTGGGCTCACTCTCGAGTGCGTTCTTGAGGTCGATCACCGCGGCCTGATAGTCGCCCTTGGCGATCTCGGCGCGGGCCCGCTCGACGCGGCCATCGGCGGAGACGAAGAAGTCGCAGCCGCACAGTACGACCGTGACCAGCAACCCCAACCCCAGCAACCTTGCAGATCTCATGACCACTCCTTCCGCGAACCTTTCTAGTTTGCCCGTGCTTCCGCGCCCACTGTGACATGCGGCAGGAAATCGGTCAGCAACTGGCGTGCGGACGCGCAATCCGGCAGGCACGAGGCGCTGATGGCGAAGACGCTGGCTGCGGGCGCACCCCGCAGGGTGCCGAGCGCGTAACGCAACTGCGCCGCGGAGCCGCGCCGCACCTCGCGTTCCCCTACGACGTACGCATACCACACGATCCTGTCCGAGCCGGCTTCATTGCCGAGCTGCACTTCATTGAGGTTTCTACCGCCGACTTCCCGCGTCGCCGCCGAAACCAGATTGGCTTCGGGACCATACGCCGACGTCGAGAAGCCGATCAGCTCCTTGTCCTGTTGCTGCGACAGGTAGGTTGCGGTGTAGACACACACCGCCGCGCCCGCGCGCGAGAATTCGCGCTGTGAGTGGAGGTCCGCCGTGCGGTACTGGGGCCGCCAGCGGCCATGACAGGGCTCGACGGGACCATCCCAGCCGGCGATCACAGAGGGAACGGAAACATTTGGCGCCACTGCGGCCTCCACCGGCAGCAGCCACGACCAGCCAGGTCCGAGACCCGAAGCAAGCAATGCGTATCCGGCGGCTCGCAGCGCGCGGCGCGGCGCCGGAAAGGCCGCCGCCGTTGGCGATGCGGTCTCACTACCGCGACCGGCCTCGAGCTCGAGCGGCATCCGGCGGCTGATCAGCAGAAACACGACCATCGCCACCGCGAAGACGACCCAGCCGAACACCGAGTGATCGACGCGCACCAGGTAACTCTGCATGTCGGTCAGATCGCCGGCGACGATGATGATCAACACGCGCAGCCAGTTCCCGAGCAGTGCCAGCCCCACCGCCAGTGCCAGCAGCTTGCAGCGCGTCACCAGGCGGTCGCCGCGCAGTTCGCCCTGCAGGATCGCGATGGTCGCAGCGACGATGAAATAATGCAGTCCGGCGCATCCATCCTCGACGTGAAACACGCCGCTGCGGATGTAGACGAAATCGCCCGCGACGTATGCCGGGACCGCGATGACCCGCAAAAGCAAGCTAACTACCGAGACGGTCAGCGACTGCAACGCGGGTACGAATACGTGCCAGACCGGCACCGCGGAATACAGCAGCCCAACCGGCACCAGCGCGCGCAACGCGATACGCGGCCCGAAGACCACGCGGATGTTGAGCCAGAAGAGGATGGGCAACAGCGCCTGGTGCGCCACCTGCACACCCGCCCGCAGCGCTATCAGCCATGCCAGGCTCGTTGCGGCCAATGCCATGAGAGGAAGAAAGGCAGCGACCCGCGGCAACGACGCCGAACTCGCCGCCGCCGCACCGTCGCCTTCCCGCGCGCCCCGCACCAGCAGCCACAAGGCGCCGAGCACGATGAGCGAGCCGTGCCGATAGGCGCTGGACGGTACGTCGAACCACTCGGTGAGCAGCGACTGCGTGGAAGGGAAGTAGAGGACGCCGGTCGCAAGCACCACTGCGACCAATGCCGCCGGCATGACCCACGCGCGCCACTCCAGCCGCGCCGCGATCCCCGCCCGCGGCGAGGCGGCTTCGGGAATCCCCGGCGAGTTCACGCCGGCGCCCGGATTCCGTACTTTTCCATGAGGTCGTAAAGCGTCGGACGGCTGACGCCTAACAACTCGGCGGATTTCGACACGTTGCCTTCGGTGATCGACATCGCCTGCCTGATCGCCTGGCGTTCCGCGCGGGTACGGACTTCCTTGAGGTTGAACAGCAACGCGCTGTCGGTGCTTTCCTTCAAGCCGAGATCCTCGGCCGTGAGCATCGGGGTCTCCGCCATGATCATCGCGGTCTTCACGCGGTTCTCGAGCTCGCGCACGTTGCCCGGCCACGCGTAGGCCTCCAGCGCCGCAGTCGCCTCTTCGGTGAAACCGCGTCTGGGCCGCCCGCCCACGTTGCTGAACTTGCGCAGCATCGCGTGCGCGAGCACGGTGGCGCCGCCGAGCCGATCACGCAGCGGCGGCACATTGATCGTGACCTCGCCGATGCGGAAGTACAGATCCTGGCGGAATTTCTGCTCGACGATGAACTGCTGCAGATCGCGATTGGTCGCGCACACGATACGCACGTCGACCGCGATCTCCTGGCGGCCGCCGACCCGCTCGATGACACGATCCTGCAGGAAGCGCAGTAGTTTGGCCTGCAGCGCCAGCGGCATGTCGCCGATCTCGTCGAGGAACAGGGTGCCGCCGCTCGCGGTCTCGATCTTGCCGAGGGTGGTCTTCACGGCGCCGGTGAAGGCGCCCTTCTCGTAACCGAATAGCTCGCTCTCGAGCAGCTGCTCCGGAATCGCCGCGCAATTGATGGCGATGAAGCGGCCGCCCTGACGCCCGCTTTGCGCATGCAACGAACGCGCGACCAGTTCCTTGCCGGTGCCGCTCTCGCCGAGGATCAGCACCGAGGCATCGGTGGGCGCGACTTTCTCCACCATGCGGCAGACTTTGAACATCGCATCGTCGGTGGCGATGAAGCCCTCCATCGGCGAGGTCAGTTGCGACTCGCGCAGCTGGCGGTTCTGCTCCTCGAGCCTGTGGATGTGAAACGCACGCCCGACCAGCAGGCGCAGCACGTCGGTGTCGACCGGCTTCTGGTAGAAATCGTAGGCACCGAGTGAAACCGCGCGCACGGCATTGTCGCGGTCGGCGTTGCCCGTGACGACGATGACCTTGGTCTGCGGCGCAAGGCTCAGGATGTCGCGCAGCGTCTGCATGCCTTCGGTGACGCCTTCCGCGTCCGGCGGCAGCCCGAGATCCTGCAGCACGACGGGCGGCTCGAAGCGGCGCGCCATCGTCAGCGCTTCTTCACGCGACGCGGCCATGAGCACTTCGTACTCTTCGAAGCACCACTTCAATTGCCTTTGCAGGCCCAGATCGTCCTCGACGATCAGGAGTCTGGGTTTTTCGTCGGACATAACGGCAGCCTAATACAGAACCTTGTGCCCCGCCCGGGCGCACTCCACACCTCGACATCCCCTCCCACGGAACGCGCGTATTCTCGCACCTGGTATGCGCCGATCCCCATGCCCTTCGAGCCCTTGGTGCTGTCGAACGGGCGGAACAGGCGCTGGCGCAGAAAGTCCTCGTCCATGCCTGCGCCATCGTCGGTTACGGTCAGGCGCGCTTCCCGCGCATCGACGGCGAGCTCTACATCCACCCGGCCGGCCGCGCTGGTCGCCTCCTGCGCATTACGCATCACGTGCTCGAGCACCGCGGTCAGCCGGTCGGGATCAGCCTTCACTGCCGCCTTCGCGAACTCACCCTGCACGGTGATCGCGGGCTGGCGGGACTGGCTGCGCGCCACGGCCGCACCCACGATTTGCCCGAACTCCACCATGCGCGCGGTGCCCTGCATGTCCCGCCCCTGCAGCTGCTCGATGAGCCGCGTCATGCGCTCCGAGGTGTTGCGGATCGTGTCGATCGCGTCGTCGACGAACACCGGGTTGTGCCGGTGGCGCGCCGCGTTCGCGACCAGCAGCTGCAGCTGCGCGACGGAATTCTTGAGATCGTGCATGACGAACGCAGCGAAGCGATTGTACGCATCGAACTGCCGGCCCTCGGCCAGTTGTTCGTCCGCCCGCCGCTGCGCGAGCTGCACGGCGACATTGCGGCCCACGGTCTTGAGCAGATCGAGATCTTCGAAGGTGATGTTGAACGGCTCGGGCGGCGCGCGCAGTACCAGGAATCCGAGCAGGTGATTGCCCACCAGCAGCGGCGTCACGAGGCGCCATGGACCGGCTGGATCGAGCCAGGCCGGCAGCTTGAGGCCACCGTAACGCTGCGGGTCGCGCTGGTATTCGCGCAGGTCCACGACCCATTGGCGATCCATGAGAAAGCGCGGCAGATCGTCGTCTTCCGCGATCGAGAGAACTTGGGGGAAATCGCTGCTCTTCTGCGGCCACGCCGCCTGTAGATAGAAGCGGCCGGCATCCCGGTCGCGCAGCAGCAGCAGCCCGCTCGCGCTGTCGAAGATCTCGGCCACCGCGCGGATGGCGTTACGCCGGATGTCGGGCTCCTCGCCGGCCGACAGCGTCTGCACGAATCGCAGCCACGCAATGCGGTAGTCGTACTTGTTGCGATAGAAATGCGTCGAGATGAAGACGCGCAGGCGCCGCGTCGGCCAGTCGGCCAGCAGGAAGACGAGGAGCACCGTGGCCGCCGCCGCGATCACCAGTGTCTGCAGCAGACCGCCCCACTCGGCGCTCAGCGCGCGCACGAAGTACGCGGCCGCGGCAGTGGCGCAAAAATACAAACCGAGAAAAACGAAGCTCGAGGTGTAGAACATCACCTGCCGCGACACGAACACGCGCGGTTCGGCGACCGGCACGCGCCACGCGCCATACACCAGCGGCAGCAGCGACGCAGCGACGGCGGCGACCCGCAACATGCTGAGTGATGGCTCCACGTCGCCCTGCCATTGGGCCTGCGCATACGTGAGCACGTCGATCGAGAATTGACCGGCAACGGCCGCCGCACACCACTTCACCTTGCGCGCGGCGCCGTGAAAAGCCTGCCGCCATACGTGCAGCGTCGCCGCGAGCGCGGCCAGCGCCGTGATGAAGCCCGCCAGTGGATAGAGATGGAGCGGCGTGGCGCCTTGCGCGATCGCACCGAAGGCGGTGTAGACGATCAGTGCCGCGCAGGAGCCGAGACTCATGCGGCGCAGCCAGGCGGGGATTTCGCTGGCGGCCAGCGCCTGCAGGGCGATCAGCCAGGCACCGAAACGAAAGCCGTCGGCCATCATCGCGTTCCAGGTCGGCCAGGCGTGCGCGGGAGTCTGGCTCCACATGAGCGCGGCCCAACCCGCGCCGACGATGGCCGCCACCGCCACGTTGCGCGCAGGCTCGCTCTGGCCGCGGCGGATCAGCAGCACCGCGCCTACGACCAGCAACAGGATTGCGGTCAAGAAGTAAATGAGCCCGATCATGTCGCCTCGCGCCCGCGCAGGTTGTCAGGCGCTAACGCGCACCCTTGCCCAGCAGGATCACTTCCACGGTCTGCAGCAGTATGAGCATGTCGAACACCAGGTCGTGATTTTTCACGTAGAACAGGTCGTACTGAAGCTTCTCGACTGCATCCTGTTCGGATGCGCCGTACGGATAACAGAGCTGCGCCCAGCCGGTGATACCCGGTTTCACGCTGTGACGTTCGCGGTAATACGGAATCGTATCGGCCAGCTTGTCGACGAACTGCGGACGTTCCGGTCTCGGTCCCACGAAGCTCATCTCGCCGCGCAACACATTGAGCAGCTGCGGCAGTTCGTCGATGCGCAGCTTGCGCAGGTATTTGCCGAGGAAGGTCACGCGGTTGTCGTTGGTGGTGGCCCACTGCGCCTTGCCGTCGCGCTCGGCGTCGACGCGCATGCTGCGGAACTTGAGCACGCGGAAGATGCGCCCGGCGAAGCCCACCCGATCCTGACCGTAGAACACCGGCGCCGAGAAACCGTCCTCCAGTTTGATGGCGAGCGCGGTCAGCAACATGATCGGAGATGCGAGCAACAGCAGGCCGGAGCTGGCGAGCAGATCGAAGATCCGTTCGGAACGAACCCGCATTCCGTTGCGGCGAAAGCCGCCGCCAAAAATGATCCAGCTCGGCGTCAGCAGTTCGAGATGCACCTTGCCGGTTTCGCGCTCGAGAAAGCCGACCTGTTCGGAGATCACGATGCCTGCCAGGCGGCACTCGAGCAGTTCCTTGAGCGGAAAGCTGCGGCGCCGGTCGTCCATCGCCACCACGATTTCTTCGATGGCGTTCTCACGAGCGTATTCATGCAGCGGAATGTCGACCCGCACCAGCCGGTCTTCGGAGACCTCGACGGCCTCGCCCTCGGCCGGGATGAAGCCGAGCAGTTTGAAACCGCGTTGATCCGCGCGCCGACGCAGCTTCGCAATCCTCATGGCATTGTTGCCGGCGCCGTACACGAGCACGCGCCGCTTGAAAATGTCTTCGTCGATGAGGCGTTGCGCGATGGCACGCACCAGTACCAGCAGCAGCCACGAACACACCATCGAGGACACGAGTTCCGGCCACGTGTATTTGTATTCGGGCCAGAAACCGAGGATCAAGCCGCTCAGCACGCCACCAGCCACCACGCTCAACGTGATCCGCAGAATGACTCCCGCCATGCGGTCGCGCATGCGGCGGGTGAACAATCCCATCGCAACCATGGCGAGGATGACGCTGCCACCGAACACGGCGGCCTGCGTCCAATCGATCGCCGAGTTGAAGGAAGGGCCGCCAACCAGGCGGCACGCGAACTGGCTCGCGATCAGCACCACCGCTGATTCCGCCAACCACAGGAGCACCAGGGCCGGGTGCCAAGTTATGCCAAATAGTCCTACTCGCATGTGGCCGCGAGTCTAGGCAAGAACCTAGGAGGTCAGAGCGTGCGAACGCCGATCGGCGTTCGCAACTGTGGGCTCTGTCGCAAAGGTGGCGTCCCCAGGGGGATTCGAACCCCCGTTACCGCCGTGAAAGGGCGATGTCCTGGGCCTCTAGACGATGGGGACGCAGATGTTTGGTGGAGCCAGACGGGATCGAACCGTCGACCTCTTGCATGCCATGCAAGCGCTCTCCCAGCTGAGCTATGGCCCCACGCGAGGCGCGGCAAGTTACGGTTCAGCCTCAGGTATGTCAAGTAAACAAAAGCGACTGCATCACATCGCGATGTTTCAGTGGTATGGCACTCGTTCACCGTATTTTCCGGTTCCGAGTCCCCCCGTGTCTGCCAGTGGTGACACGTTGTAATAAGTGTTTTTCCACGTTCTACTCATTCCCAGAGCAAAGGCATACCCGTCGCGAGGCGGGGACGCAAAGCTTCCGGTCTGAAGCGCACAGCGGATTCAGACAGCGGGGTTGCCGGTATCGGGAGACGCCTCGTGGGTCTCACATACCGCCATTTCGTTGTCAGCCGCATCGCTTCGGTCTTGCAGACAATCTGGAATCTGAAGGATCTGAAAATGCGAATTTGCGGCAAACAATGGGTGTTGGCAGCCATGACCACGCTCGCGCTAGCCGGTTGCGGCGGCGGCGAGGAGTCGGGCGCTTCGGGAGGCGCCGGCAATCTGCCCCCGCTCATCTCGGGTACTCCCATCACGACGTTGAACGCCGGCTCGCCTTACAGCTTCCAGCCGCAGGCCTCCGATCCGGACGGCGATCCGCTGTCATTCTCGGCCGACAACCTGCCGCATTGGGCCAGCATCAATTCCAAGACCGGTGTGGTCTCCGGAACGCCCGCCGAAGCCGATGTCGGCATGTCGGGAATGATCACGGTAATGGTCAGCGACTCGAAGGCGATTTCGGAGCTGCCGGAGTTCCGAATCCAGGTGAGCAGCGCTGTCAACGTGCCGCCACCCATCGTCAATCACGACCCGACCATCGCCGGAGCGCCCGCGACCACCGCCACGGTCGGCAGCGTCTACTCGTTCACGCCAGTTGGTGACGACGAAGACGACGACACGCTGTTCTTCTCGATCCAGAACAAGCCGGCCTGGGCCACCTTTACGCCCGCGACCGGGCAACTGACTGGCACACCCATCAGCGCAAACGTCGGCACCACCACCAACATCGTCATAACCGTGACCGATGTGCGCGGCGCCAACGCTTCCCTGCCGGCCTTCAATCTCACGGTGAACGCGAGCGCACCGGCAAATCGCCCGCCGACGATCTCCGGCGCCCCCGCCGCGACCGTGACCGCTGGCGCGGCCTACAGCTTCCGTCCGGTGGGCAACGATCCGGATGGCAATACGCTCATCTGGTCGATCCAGAACCTGCCGGCGTGGGCGACCTTCAGCACGACGACCGGCCGACTCACCGGTACGCCGACGGCGGCGAATGTGGGCACGTCGGCGCGAATCACCATCTCCGTGAGCGACAGCGTCGCCACGGTTTCGCTGCCTTCGTTCACGATTCAGGTCACCGCCGTTGCCAATCGGGCACCTACGATCACCGGCGTCCCACCGACCTCCGTGACCGCCGGGCAGGCCTACAGCTTCCAGCCGAGCGCCGCGGATCCCGACGGCAATAGCTTGAGCTTCAGCATCGCGAACCGGCCTTCCTGGGCTACGTTCAGCACCACCACCGGCCGCCTGTCGGGAACACCGACGGCCGCCGACGTTGCCAGCTATGCGGGCATTGTCATCACGGTGAGCGATGGCACGGCCCAGACCTCATTGGCATCGTTCTCGATCGCGGTAAATCAGATCGCGACCGGGTCCGCCGTGGTGAGCTGGACGGCGCCGACCCAGAACACCGACGGCAGCCCGCTGACGGATCTGGCCGGGTATCGCATCGCCTATGGGCGCAGTTCAACGAATCTCGACCTGTCGGCCTCGGTAACCAACGCCAGCCTGAGTAGCTACACGGTCGAAAGCCTCTCCACGGGCCAGTGGTTCTTCGCGGTCTATGCCGTCAACACCGCCGGGACCGAGAGCGAGACCTCGAACGTCGCGACCAAGACGATCCAGTAGCCCGCAAGGCCGCTTCAACCCGCCAGCGCGCGCTCGATCCGCTCGAGCGCGCGCTTTTTCGTCAGCAGCACGAGCGTGGCGTCGATGGGCGGCGAGACTGTCCCGCCCGACACGGCCACGCGCAGCGGCTGCGCGATCTTGCCGAGACCGAGCGATTTTTCCGTGGCGAGCCCCTCGAGCACGGCGTGAATCGCCGGCGCCCGCCAGTCCGTCACAATCTCCAATCGCATCCGCAGCTCGGCCAGCAACACACGCGCCTCGGCCGTCAGATGTTTTTCGGCGGCCTTCGGATCGAGCAACACGTGGTCGCCGAAGAAGAAGCGGCTGTTCTCGGCCATCTCCTTGAGCGTCTTCGCACGCTCGCGTTGCGCCACGATGATTCCCTCGAGCAATGCCTGGTCATCCGACTGGATGCCGAGCCGCGCCAGGTGCCACTGCAGGTACGGCACGATCTCTTTCGGATCCGTGCGCACCAGGTGCTGCTGGTTCAGCCACAGCAGCTTCTCCAGGTTCATCGCCGAGGCGGCCTTGTTGATGTCGCGCACGTCGAAGACCGCGATCATCTCCGCGCGCGTGAAGAATTCCTGGTCACCGTGCGACCAGCCGAGCCGCACCAGGTAGTTCAACAACGCATCCGGTAGATAGCCCTCCTCCTGGTACTGCAGCACGCTGACCGCGCCGTGACGCTTGGAGAGCTTCGCGCCGTCCGGCCCGAGGATCATCGGCACGTGCGCGTACACCGGTGGCTTCCTGCCGAGCGCGAGCAGCATGTTGAGCTGCCGCGGGGTGTTGTTCAGATGGTCGTCGCCGCGGATCACGTGGGTGACGCCCATGTCGGCGTCGTCCACGACCACGCAGAAGTTGTAAGTCGGCGTGCCGTCCGAGCGCGCGATGATGAGGTCGTCCAGCTCCTTGTTCTGAAAGGTCACCTGGCCGTGCACCACGTCGTCCACGACCGTCGCGCCCTCCTCCGGATTCGCGAAACGCACCACCGGAGAGCGGCCCGACTGCGGCCCCGGGCCCTTGCCGTGCCGGCAGCGGCCGTCGTACCGCGGCTTCTCCTTCGCGAGCTGCTGCGCGGCGCGCATGGCGTCGAGCTCTTCCTTGCTGCAGTAGCAGTGATAAGCCGTGCCGGCGGCGACCATCTCCGCGATGACCTGCTTGTAGCGGTCGAAACGCTGCGTCTGGTAGTAAGGCCCGAGATCGTGCTCGAGACCCAGCCATTTCATCCCTTCCAGGATGACCTGCACGTGCTCCGGCTTCGAACGCTCGAGGTCGGTGTCCTCGACGCGCAGGATGAACTGGCCGCCCATGCGGCGCGCGTACAGCCAGCTGAACAGCGCCGTGCGTACCCCGCCGATGTGCAGCATGCCGGTGGGGCTGGGGGCGAAGCGGGTGATGACGGGAGAGGTCATGGAGCGTGCGATTCCGGCCGTTTTGAGGGCGCGAATCGTAGCATTTGATTCGGCTTCGGCCGCTCTTTAGACTGCGCACCCTCTCGGGACCGCGTGTCCCCGGCGGACGGTTAGCTCAGCGGTAGAGCACTGCTTTCACACGGCAGGGGTCACAGGTTCAAGCCCTGTACCGTCCACCACTCCAATTCATGAACATCTCGCGAATCACGGCCATCCACGAAGCGGCGCACGCCGTCGCAGCCATCCGTTGCGGACTCGTATTCGAGAACGTCACCGCCGTGCCCGACGAGGAACTCGAGCTCGACGGCGCGCTGAACTGGACCCTGCTGCACGATGAAGTCGGCCTCGAGATGCCCGTCGAGGCGCTGGCCCTGGTGTCGCTGGCGGGGCCGTGCGCCGAAGCCCGGCTGCGCCGGTTGCGCCCGGATCGGGTGTTCTCGGGTGTGGCCGCCCTCGACGATCGCGAATCGGTGGCGCAGCTCGGCCTGACCGAAGCGCAGTTTGTCAGCGCGAGCCGCGATGCGCTCGACCTCGTAGAGCGCGACTGGGCCCTCATCGAAAAGATCGCCGATGCACTCGAAGCCGGCGGCAACCTTTCTTACGACGAAGTTGCAGCGCTGCTGCCGGACGATGCTGAGTAGCTAGGGCCACGGTTCGCGCGGCCCTGTTCGGGTCAGGATGGATCGGCTCGCAGGCGCATCAATTCCGCGCCCAGCGCTTCGAGGCCGGCGGCGAACCGCGTCAGCGCGGATTCATCGGGCTTCTTGCCCGGCGTCTGCGCGTCGGCGAGATGTTCGATGCGCGCCGCGCAGTCGCTCAGTACGCCAAATCCGAGCGTCGCCCCCGTGCCGCACATGCGGTGGGCGAGGTGGCGAATATCGTCGAGCGCAGTGGCGTCGCCGGCGGCGAACCTCGCAAGACCGGCGCGCAACGATTCGAATTCGCGCCCGCTGCGGTCGACGAACTTCGCCGCGAGTTCGGCCATGCGAGCCCTGGCGGCGGCGATCTTTTCGTCGCGCGTCCCGCTCACTGCGATCGCCACAGCGCCTTGACCTGCCCACCCAGCGTCATGGGATCGAACGGCTTGGCGATCACGCCGATCACCGACAGGGCGCGGAAACGCGCGACTTCGTCCTGGTTGGCCTTGGCCGTCAGAAAGATCACGGGGATGTGCGCCAGCGCGGGTTCGGCGCGCATGCGCTTGAGCAGCGACGGGCCATCCATGCCGGGCATCATCACGTCGAGCACCACGAGGTCCGGCTGCTCGACCTGCATCTTGAGCAGCGCGCGTTCGCCGCCGTCGCTGACGATCACGTTGATGTCGCCGTCGAGGCTGAGCGACATCTGCACTATTTCGCGGATGTCGGCGTCGTCGTCGACATAGAGAAGTGTTTTGAGCGCCTTGTCGCTGGTCGTCACTTCACCATCGACGGTAACGCGATCGCGTCCATGACGTTTGCTGGAATAGAGACAGTCGTCGGCGCGGCGCAGCAGTTGTTCGACGGTCGCGGCATTTCGATCCGCAAACACCGAGACGCCCGTGACGCCGACGCTGACGGTGATCTCGATGCTTCCGCCGACGGTCGCGATGGGCCCGGCCGCGACGGCGCGGCGGATCTTATCCGCCACCACGCCGGCACCGGGCAGATCGGTCTGCGGCAGCACCACCGCGAACTCCTCGCCACCGAGCCGCGCGCACCAGTCGAATTCGCGCGGCAGCGCGTTCTGAATGCGCCGCACGAACTCCATCAGCACGCCATCGCCGGCCGCGTGCCCGTGGCGGTCGTTGATGTGCTTGAAATGGTCGATGTCGAATACCAGCAGCGACAACTCGCCGCCAAAACGCCGCGTGCGTTTGAGCTCGCGGCGCAAGTGGTTCATGAAGTAGCGGCGGTTGTGCGCGCCGGTGAGCGCGTCCGTCATCGCCAGGCGGCGCCGCTCTTCGATCGCCTGCTTGAGCGAATGCTCGAGCGTGAGGATGCGGCGCGCGGTGGCCAGCCGCGCGATCAGCTGCGTGCCGCTGGCGCGTTTGCTCAGGTAGTCGTCGGCGCCGGCTTTGAGGCCGGTGAGGATCTCGTCCTCGGAATCGTGCGCCGTGCACAACATGATGTAGACGTAACCCGGGTAGTGAGTCCCGGCGCGGATCGCCCGCGTCAACTCGAGCCCGTCCATGCCCGGCATGTTGCGGTCGAGGATCACGATCGGCGCGAACTGGCGGCGCAGCGCGGCGAGCGCCTGCTCGCCGTTGGCAGCCGTGGCGACCTCATAACCTGCAGCACCGATCATGTCGCGCAGCCGCTCGACGACGATCTCATCGTCGTCCACCAGCAGCACGCGCGTCACCAGCGTGTCCAGCACGGGCTGGATGGCCGTGATCACGGACTCATCGCTGGCCAGGACTTCTTCCTTGTCAGGCGCGGTCATGCCGCCTGCTCGCCAGCGTGAGCGCGGCGCGAGCCTCGCGCAGCTGCACCCGCAATGAGAACGTGTGGAGTCCGGCGTGAATCCGCGCGATGAGCTCCGGCTCGCGCACGCCTTTGTTCAGGTAGTCGTCGACGCCGGCGCAATAGCCGCGTTCATGGTCGAAATCTTCCTTGCGCGACGTCAGCATGATCACGTAGGTCTCGCCTTGTTTGCGGGCGCGAAACTTCTCGGTGAATTCGATGCCGTCCATGACCGGCATCTGCCAGTCGACGATCACGACCGGAATATTTTCCAGCGCCAGGCGTTCCAATGCCTGCGCACCATCGGCCGCCTCGCCGACGTGGATGCCGCGCTCCTTCAGGCGATCGCCGATCAAGGCGCGTTCGAGCTCGTCGTCGTCGACGATGAGCACGGACAGCGGGACGTCCGCGGCAAGCGCGCGCATGCGGCCTGTGTTCACGCCGGAGTTGATGTCTTCTTCGAAACCCGTCATTACCCTTTCCGATTCGTTGCTCGAGATTCGGCTCAATGTGCGGAGCGCATCAAGCGCGTCCCGCATTCAGCTGAGGCACGCTAACGTATCGGCAAATCGGGGGCACGTACTGGCGCGAGTTCAGCCGCAGTACGTCACATTCGATGCTCGCTGTTTCGTCAGGACCTCTAAGGGTTTCTAGCAGACCATGCATGGCTAACTACATCGGCAGGGTGACGTTGCTCGCCCTGCTCTACATCGTGACCGGCAAACTCGGTCTGCTGCTCGCCGTGCCGCCGGGTTACGCCACGGTGATCTGGCCGGCATCGGGCATCGCCATCGGCATGTTGATCGCGGGCGGCGCGCGCCTGTGGCCCGGCGTGTTGCTAGGTTCGTTGCTGTTGAACGCCTACAACTCCGGTGTCTTCGCGCAGGAGGAAATTCTCTCGCTCAAACTACTGGCGGCCGCCTGCATCGCGGCCGGCTCCACGCTCCAGGCGATCGTAGGACGCACGCTGGTCGCGCGTTTCGTCGGGTTGCCGCTGCGCCTCAACACCGCGCGCGACGTCCTCTGGCTGTTCGCGCTGGCCGGCCCGGTCACCTGCCTGATCGCGGCGTCGATCGGCGTGGGCACCTTGTCGGGCCTCGGCATCATCGGACGCGCGGAGCTGCTGGCCAACGGCATTGCCTGGTGGTCGGGCGACACGCTCGGCGTGATCGTGTTCATGCCGCTGGTGCTGCTCGCGCCCGGCAGCCGCGCGCGACTCACCTGGCGCGCCGCGTCGGTCGGGCACCTGCCATTGGCCGCGTTGTTGCTGTTGCTGCTGCCGCTCGGCCTCACGTTCTACGCCTGGAAGGCCACCACGGAGAACGAGTACCAGCGCGGCCAGGCGAAATTCGAAACGCTGACCGTCGAGAGCGAAAAGGCGTTGCAGAACCGGCTCGCGTCCTACGGCAACGCATTGCTGGGCGCGGCCGCTTTCATTCGCGGTTCGAACGAGGTGTCGCGCGAGGAATGGCGCACGTATACCGGGACCGTGCAGGTCAGCGATAATTTCCCGGGCCTGAACGGTCTCGGCTGGGTCGAACCGGTGGACGCCGCGCGCCTGCCGGCGTTCCTGGCTGCCGAACGGGCGGATGGCGCGCCCGACTTCGCCATTCAGCGGCCGGACGCCCGTGGACCTAACTACATCACCAGGCTGATCGAGCCGCTGGCCGGGAACCGCGCCGCGGTCGGCCTCAACATCGCGTTCGAATCCCAGCGCCGCGCGGCCGCCGAGCGCGCCCGAGATACCGGCGAAGCCGCGCTCACCGGCCGCGTCGTGCTGCTCCAGGATGAAAAACGCTCGCCCGGATTCCTGATGATGTACCCGGTCTACGGCAGCGACATACCCGTCAACAGCATCGAGGGACGCCGCGCGGCATTCCGTGGCTGGACTTTCGCACCGCTGATTGCCAGCCATTTCCTCGACGATCTCACCCACAGCCAGCGTTCCGAATTCCGCTTGCGCGTCTACGATGGCGCTGGCGAAGCGGCGGATGCGCTGATCTACGACAGCGATCCACGCGCCGCGGCGCACCCGGCTTTCAGCAAATACGTCACGTTGCCGATTCTGCAGCGGGAATGGCGGCTGGTGTGGGAGAGCACCGCCGAATTCGAGCAAACCGAACACTCGAGCGGCTCCCTTTTCATCCTGCTCGGCGGCCTGTTGTTCACCGCGCTGCTGGCGTTGCTGCTCATCGTGCTGACCGTGCGCCGCACCGAACACATCGAGCGGATGGTCGGCGAGCGCCGCTTCGCGGTGCCGCTGCTGGTGTTCGCGGTGCTGGCGACCGGCAGCGTCGTGTTGCATTCGAAACTGCTCGACCTGGAACTCGCCTTCATCCGCGAGCAGGTGAAAGACGAGGCCGGCGACGTCGAGCGGCTGATACGCACCGAGCTCAACGAACGTATCGCCTCGCTGGCGCGCATGGCATCGCGCTGGGACGCCGCCGGCGGCACCCCCTATCTACTCTGGCGGCAGGACGCGGCCAACCACGTCGCGCAGCTGCCCGGATTGCGGGCGCTCGAATGGGTCGACTCCGACTATCGGGTCCGCTGGATCGAACCCATGCTGGGCAACGAGCCGGCGCTGGGCATCGACGTACGATCCGACCCGCGCCGCACTGCGGCGCTGCGCGACGCCGCCGGGCACAGCGCGGCAACGCTCACCCGGCCGCTCGACCTCGTGCAGGGCTACACCGCATTCGTCGCCTATCTACCGGTAGACAAACGGGGCCGCTTCGACGGATTCATCGCCGCGGCATTCGAAGTCGAGGATTTCCTCGGCTTTGCGCTGCGGGCCGAACCGGCGCGCGACTACCTCATTACCGTCAACTTCGATGGCCAGCAGTACTACAGCAACACGCACGGAGATGCCGCGGCACCGGAATCGTGGGTCTCCGAAAGGGTGATCCGTCTGCAGGAGCAGCCGTGGACGGTGCGCGTCTCGCCGACGCCTCACTTCCTCGATTCACAGCGATCGATGCTGCCGGGACTGGTGCTGGCCGCCGGCCTGCTGGTGGCGGCGCTGGCCGCGCTGTCGGTGCGTTACATCCTGATCTCGCGGCTGAAATCCGCGCACCTCGCCAAGTCGCTGGCGCTCAACGCCGGCATCATCTCGAGCAGCGCACATCTGGTGATCGCCATCGACCCGCAGTACCGCATCATGATCTTCAACAAGGCGGCCGAAGCGGCGCTCGGTTACAGCGCCGCGGAGGTCACCGGGCGACGCGCGATCCCGATCTTCATGGTCGCGGCGGAACTCGAGGCGCGCGCTGCGAGCCTGTCGCAGGAGCTCGGCGAAACGATCGCCGCGGGTCCGGACATCTTCACGCGCATTCCGCTGCGCGACGGTTACGAAAAAAGCGAATGGACCTTCGTGCGCAAGAACGGTTCGCGTTTTCCGGTCAACGTGATCATCACGCCGCTGCGCGACGAACGCTCCGCCGTGAGCGGATTTCTCGGCGTCATCGAGGACATCACGCTGGCGCGCGAGATGGAGCGCATGAAGAGCGAATTCACCGCGGTGGTCAGCCATGAATTGCGCACACCGCTCACCTCGATCCGCGGCTCGCTGGGCCTGATCCTCGGCGCCTTCGCGGGTACCCTGCCGACCAAGGTGCGCGATCTGCTCGCGATCGCGCAGAGCAACTGCGAGCGGCTGATGCTGATGATCAACGACATCCTCGACCTGGAGAAATTCGCCGCCGGCCAGATGCGCTTCGAGGTAACCACGTTGCCGCTGGGCGGCGTGGTCCTGCAGGCCGTCGAAGCCAACGAGGGATATGCGCGCAAATTCAACGTGCGCATCGACCTTGTGGCCTGCCCGCCCGACTGGCACGTGGCCGTCGATCCGGACCGGTTCGTCCAGGTGATGGCGAATCTGCTGTCGAATGCCGCCAAGTATTCACCACCCGGCGGCACGGTGCGGGTGTGGTGCGAATCGCGCGGCAATGTCTACCGCGTCAACGTGCACGACGACGGTCCAGGCATTCCCGAGGAGTTTCGCGGCCGCATGTTCGAGAAGTTCTCGCAGGCGGATTCATCCACCACGCGTGAAAAAGGCGGCAGCGGACTCGGCCTTCACATCGCCAGGCGCTTCGTCGAGCACATGGAGGGCCGCATCGGCTTCGATTCCGAAGTCGGACGCGGCTCGACGTTCTGGATTGAACTGCCGATATCGGGGAAACCACTAACAACGAATATTTGAGGGCTCCCGCCTGCCGCGCGCAACGATTAGGCTGCGCCACTTCAGATGGAGAACTCCAAGCAGACCGAACTCACGATCCGCGCCGGTTTCGGCGTCGCGCTGGCGTTGCTGGTGGTCATCGGCATCGTCAGCTACGCGAGCGTGGTGCGGCTCAGCGAAAACTCCGCCAACGTCGCGCATTCGCAGGAAGCCATGCGGGTGATCGACCAGATCGTCGGCGCGGCCACCGAAGCCGAGTCGAACCATCGTGCCTTCATCATCAGCGGCGACGAAAAGTTCGTGCGCGAATACGACGCCGTGGTCAGCGGCACGGGCGCGCTGGCCGACCATTTGCGCGACCTGGTGCGCGACAACCCCGCGCAGATCCAGAGGCTCGCCGCCCTCGAGCAGGCCATCGACGCACGGTTCGCGCGCAGCGCCGCGGCGATCGAGCTGCGGCGCAAAGGCGGCCTCGAGGCGGTGCTGGCCATGGGCGCCCACCCGCCGCGCGGCTCGGACCTGCAAAACTCCTTGCGCGAAATCGCGCAGCAGATGAAAACCGCCGAGCAGGCGTTGCTCGATGCACGTGAGGAGCGCGCCCAGCGCAGCGCGGGAATCGCGCAGAGTGTGATCGTGGGCGGCAGCCTGTTCGCGATGGTGTTCGTCGGCGTGGCGCTGGTGACGATCCGCCGCGAATTCGCCGCGCGCGAACGGGCCGAAGGCGAGCTGAACAAGTTCTTCTCGCTGTCGCTCGATTTCCTGGTCATCTCGAGTGTCGATGGTTATTTCAAACGCGTCAGCTCGGCGGTGTTCGACGTGCTCGGCTGGACGCCGGAGGAATTCACCAGCCGTCCGTACCTGGATTTCGTGCATCCCGACGATCTGCCCAAGACGATCCAGCAAGTCGAACGGCAGATGAAGACCGGCGAACGCGTGCTGCATTTCGAGAATCGCTACCGGCACAAGGACGGCTCGTGGCGCGTGCTTTCCTGGCGCTCGATGCCCCAGGGCGAATTGATGTACGGCACCGCGCGCGACGTGACCGACGCTGCAGCCGCCGCCGAGGCGCTGCGCGACGCGCACGACAAACTGGAATTGCGTGTCGAACAACGCACCGGGGAACTGGCGGCGGCCAACAAGTCGCTGCGCCAGAGCGAGCATCGCTTCCGCACGCTCATCGAAAATGGCGCGGACGGGATCGCGCTGGTCGATGCGGACAACAAGATCCTCTATCTGAGCCCGTCGGTGGCCCACGTCGAGGGTTACTCCGCCGAGGAGCTGACCGGCCGCATGGGACCGGAGAACACCCATCCCGACGACCTGCCGCTGCTCAAGAAATATTTCGAACAGCTCATGTCGAACCCCGGCAAGCCGGTGCCCGTGTTATGGCGCCGCCGGCACAAGGACGGACGCTGGTTGTGGCTCGAAGGCACGGCCACGAACCGGCTGCAGGATCCGGCCGTGCGCGCCATCGTCACCAACTACCGCGACGTCACCGAACGCATGCGCGCCGATACGCGGCTGCGCGAACAACTGCAACGCCTCGCGCTGCTGTCGCGCATCACGCATGCGATCGGCGAGCGGCAGGACCTGCGCAGCATCTTCCAGGTGGTGGTCCGTACCATCGAAGAAGAACTGCCGGTCGATTTCTGCTGCATCTGCCTGTACGACATGGGCGAAAACAAGCTGACCGTGAGCTGCGTCGGCGCCCGCAGCCACGAGATGGCGAGCCAGCTCGAGCTGCTCGAAAACGCGCCAGTGCCCATCGACGAGAACGGCCTCGGCCGCTGCGTGCGCGGACACCTGGTCTACGAACCCGACATCGCAAATACACACTTCGATTTTCCGCGCCGCCTGGCGAGCGCCGGCATGCGTTCGCTGGTCATCGCGCCCATGCTGGTCGAGAGCCAGGTGTTTGGCGTGATGGTGTGCGCGCGCCGCGAGGCCGAAGCCTTCAGCAGCGGCGAATGCGAATTCCTGCGTCAGTCGACCGAACACACCGCGCTGGCCTCGCACCAGGCGCAGCTGTACGGCGCGCTGCAGCGGGCCTATGACGACCTGCGCCAGACGCAGCAGCAGGTCATGCAACAGGAACGGCTGCGTGCGCTCGGCCAGATGGCGAGCGGCATCGCGCACGACATCAACAACGCCATCTCGCCGGTCGCGTTGTATACCGAGGCGCTGCTCGAACGCGAACAATTGAGCACGCGCGCGCGCGGACATCTCGAGATCATCCAGCGCGCGGTCGACGATGTGGCGCAGACCGTTTCGCGCATGGGCGAGTTCTATCGCATGCGCGAACTGCCGTCTTCGCTGGAGCCCGTCGATCTGAACAAGCTCGTGCCCCAGGTCATCGATCTCACGCGCGCGCGCTGGGCCGACATGGCGCTGCAGCGTGGCGCGGCCATCGAGGTACGCACCGAACTCGAAGCGTCGCTGCCGCCGATCGCGGGGGTCGAAAGCCAGATCCGCGATGCGCTGGTGAACCTGGTGTTCAATGCGGTGGATGCGATGCCCGAGGGCGGGCCGCTCGTCATCCGCACCTCCAGCGCGGCGGGCGCGAAATCGCGCGCCGTGCACCTCGAGGTGATCGACCGCGGCGTGGGCATGAATGAAGACACGCGGCGCCGCTGTCTCGAGCCGTTCTTCACCACCAAGGGGCAACGCGGCACGGGCCTCGGGCTCGCGATGGTGTACGGCGTCGCGCAGCGGCACGGCGCGAATCTCGAGATCGAAAGCGAACCCGGCAAGGGCACGGTGGTACGCCTGAGTTTCTCGACGGCGACGATCGATGCCGCCTCGCCGAGGCGCGCTTCCGTGGCCAGCGTCGGGCCGCAACGCATCCTCATCGTCGACGACGATCCGCTGCTGCTCAAGTCGCTACGCGACGCGCTCGAATCGGACGGCCACGAGGTGACCGCGGCGACCGGCGGCCAGGCGGGCATCGACGCATTCGTCGAATCACACGCCAACGGCACGCCCTATCCAGTCGTGATCACCGATCTCGGCATGCCGCACGTGGATGGCCGCAAAGTTGCCGCAACCATCAAGGCATCCGTGCCGGCGACGGTGGTGCTGATGCTGACCGGCTGGGGCCGGCGGCTCGTGGCCGAGGGAGATATCCCGCCCGGAGTGGACGAGGTACTGAGCAAGCCCCCGAAGCTCGTGGAGTTGCGCGCCGCGCTCTCCAACCATCTCGGCCCCCGTAGTTAGAAATGGGGACACTCCCCGTTCTCTAGCAAAAGGGGGCGCTCCTCGAGCCGCTGCCCTATCTGCCAGCCCCGCCGGCCCGGGGCGCGGCCGGGCCCCCGTACGAGCCAAACCCGGCCGAACCGCGAACTGGAGCCTTTCCTAGGCGTACCCCGTGTGATCCGCGTCACCGTGGTTTTGTCACATACCGGCCAAGATTCCCCTCGTGTCAGTGGGCGCAGTAGCGCCCTGGGAGTCATTTGTGGCCATTCAAAAAGTCTTGATCGTGGACGACGCGCGCCCGGATCTCATGAATCTGGAAAAGATCGTGAGCGGGGCTGGCTACACCACCCTCACCGCGACCAACGGCCTGCAGGCGGTGGAGATGTCCAAGTCGCAGCAGCCGGACATCATCCTGATGGACGTCAACATGGACCAGATGGACGGCTTCGCCGCCACGCGCGCCATCGGCGGTGACGCCTCGACCAAGACCATCCCGGTCGTGCTGGTCACCAGCAAGAACCAGAAGGCCGACCGCGTCTGGGCCCAGATGCTCGGCGTGAAAGGTTACGTGACCAAGCCGTACACCCCCGACCAGATCCTCGGCGCCATCAAGGCCTGCGCCTGATCGAACCATGAACGCGACCTTCCCCCTCTCGTACGGATTGCCGCCGCTGCCCGCGGAGCTCGCGGCACTGGCCGCGCCCGCCGCGAGTGAAGGAAATCCGGACGAGATCGTGCGCCAGGCATTCCGCATCGGGCACATGCGGCTGCTGGCGCCGTTCGCGACCGCGAGCGAACTCGTCGAGATGCCCAACGTCTATCCACTGCCACGCATGCCCGAGAACCTGCTGGGTCTCGTGAACCTGCACGGCCGCATCGTCCCGCTGTTCGATCTGGCGCCGCTGTTTGAAACCGAACACCTGCCGCGCGAGAAACGCATGTTGCTGGTGATGGGTCACGGCAACGACGCCGCCGGCATCGTCATCGACGGCCTGCCACGCCGCATGGCCTTCATGCCCGAATCGCAGATCGCCCCTCCGGCGCTGTCCGCCGCCGCGGCCACCGCAGTGATCGCCACCTATTCCCAGGGCGCCGACGCCTGGTTCGAATTCGACTACGCGCAACTACTTGAACAACTCGTGAGCTAACCCCATGGCCGTTCGCAATCTCTTTGGCGCCCAGTCCATCCGGCAGAAGCTGCTGCTCGGAACTTTGTTCCTGGCCATCATCCCGGTGGCAGTCACGTCCATCATTGTGGGTCGCGAATCGCTCAACTCCGGCAAGGCGGCGCTCGAATCGCAGGCGCGCGAAGCCCTGATCGCGCAGCGCGCCTCGAAGGCCGCGCAGATCTCCGACTACTTCGGCTCGCTCTCGAACCAGCTGCAGGTGCTGGCCGCCGCGCCCGACGTCGTCAACGCCATGCGCGACCTGCCCGGTGCGTACGAAAACTCCGTGCTCAATATCGGCGAGCTGCCGGCCGAGCGCGCGCGCCTTGCCAAGTACTACACGGGTGATTTCGCCGCGGAGTTCCAGCGCCGCAACACCGGCAAAATGGTCGACATGGCGACCACGGTGGCGCAGTTGCCGGACCTGGCGATGAATCTGCAATACCAGTACATCGCCAACAACAGCCATCCGCTGGGCAGCAAGAACAATCTCGACAAGGCCAGCGACGGCACGCGGTATTCCGAGCTGCACGGCGCACTGCATCCATTTCTGCGCACTGCCCTGCGCCAGTTCGGCCTGTACGACATCTTTCTGGTCGAGCCGCGCGGCGGAAACATCGTCTACACGGTGTTCAAGGAGCTCGACTTCGGCACGTCGCTCGTGAACGGGCCGTACGCCAAGACGCGTCTCGGCGACGCGTTCCGCGCCTCCTGGGCGCTCGACAAGCCCGGCATGGTTGCGCTGTCGGAGTTCGGTGAATACCTGCCGTCGTACAACGACCAGGCCGCCTTCCTCGGCACGCCCATTTTCGATGGCGGCAAGAAGATCGGCGTGCTCGTCGTGCAGGTGCCCATCGACAAGATCAATTCGGTCATGACGCACGAAGCGAAGTGGAAGGAGCGCGGCCTCGGCGACTCCGGTGAGACCTATCTCGTGTCGGGCGCCGATGGCACGCCGCGTTCCATCGCGCGACTGGCGGTCGAGGACATCGGCGCCTACGCCCGCAGCGTGAAAGACGCAGGCTTCGCGCAGGGCCTGGCGAATGCGGTCGAAGCCAAACACACCAGCATCGGTCTCGTGCCTATCAAGACTCAGGCCACGAGCGAAGTGTTCGAAAAAGGAGCCAGCGGCTTCGGCGTGTACCCTAACTACGCCAAGGTGCCGGTGCTCGGCGCCTATGCACCGCTCAAGGTGCTGGGCCTGAACTGGGCCATCGTGGCCGAGATCCAGGCGGCCGAAGCCTTCCGGCCGGTGGTCGCGGTGCGCGAGAAAGTGGTCGTGTGGTCCACCGGCATCGCGGTCGCGCTGCTGGGCCTGGGCCTCCTCATCGCCTTCTCGCTTCTGCGTTCGGTCACGAAGCCCATCACCAGGATGCAGGACACCGTGAGCAAGATCGCCGCCGGCGACTACGCGGCGCGTTCGCAATTGGGTGGCGATGACGAATTCGGCCAGCTGTCACGCGCCTTCGACGACCTGCTCGACGACCGCGTCACGCGTCTCGCCGACGCCGAGCGCGAGAACGAAGACCTCAACAACTCGGTCGTGCAGCTGCTGCAGGCCGTCGCGCAGCTGTCCAACAAGGACCTGACCGCGAAAGCCCCCGTCACCGCGAACGTGATCGGCACCGTGTCCGACTCCATCAACCTGCTGTCGTACGAAACCGGCCGCGTGTTGTCCGAAGTGACCAGCATCGCGGCGCAGGTGAAACTCTCCACCGAACGCGTGAAACGCCAGGCCGAATCGGTGAACGCCTCGGCGGTCGCCGGCCGTTCGGACGTCGAGCGCGCGGGCGAGAACCTCGCGAATGCGTCCAAGGTCATGACCCAGGTGGCCGAGCTCGCCGCCGCATCCAACCGCGCCGCCGAACAGGCGACGACCTCGACCACCACCGCGCTCGTCTCCGTCAACGAAACCGTGCGCGGCATGGAAGGCATCCGCGAATCCATCGCCGAGGCCGAAAAACGCATCAAGCGCCTGGGCGAACGTTCGCAGGAAATCACCGGCATCGTGAACCTGATCAATACGATCGCCGAACGCACGCACGTTCTCGCCTTGAACGCCTCCATGCAGGCGGCCGCCGCCGGCGACGCGGGCCGCGGCTTCGCGGTCGTGGCCGAAGAAGTGCAGCGCCTCGCGGAAAGCTCACGCCAGGCGACGCAGCAGATCGCGCAGCTCGTGAACAACATCCAGATCGAAACCGCCGACACGATCAATACCGTCAACAAGACGATTTCGCAGGTGGTTGCGGGTTCCGAGCTGGCCGCGAAGTCCGGCGCGCAGATGCGCGAAACGCAGCAGTCCACCGCCTCGCTGGTGGAGCTCGTGAAGCGCATCACCTCATCGGCGCAGGTGCAGATGAAGATCACCACCGAGCTGCGCAACCGCGTGCATCAGATCGGCGCCAGCACGGAAAAGACCGCGGCGGAAATCCTGCTGCAGTCCGAGGCCACCGCCGACCTGTCGAAGTCCGCCGATCGACTGGTCGAATCGGTACGCGTGTTCAAGCTGCCGACCACGGCGCGCGCAGCCTGATAGCCGCATCACGGGACAACGGGAAAAGGATCACCAGCCGACATGCGAGGACAGGATCTCCTCACCGCGCTCGCCGACGAGTTGCAGGGTCTCGCGCCCGAACTCGCGCAGAGCTACGACGCCGGCTCGTCGGGGGACGCGGCGACTTGCGCGCTTGCCAATGATTTGTATGTAACTTCCGTGTCCCGGCTTTCCGAAGCCGCCGGCTACATGGGCCTCGGCGGGGTGCAGCGCATCTGCGCCTGCGTGCTCGACAACCTGCGGCAGCTGAACGCCGAAGATCAGGACGCGCGCCTGCTGGTACGCCCGTTCTTCACCGACTGGGCCAAACTACTCGAAGCGCACCTGCGCGACGCCACGCATGCAGGCCCGGTCGAATCGCTGCTGACGCATTTCGGCGGCGGTTGGGTACCCGTGCCGCTCGACGAAGAAGCTTTGAAGGAGTTGGGTGCGGAGTTGTCCGCGGCACATTCGATTGGCGCGGCCCTCGATGAAAACGAACAGGCGGCGCCCGAAGCACTGGTAGCCTCCGATCTCAATCTCGACATCTCCGCGGACGTCGACGGCGCGCTGCTCGACGCCTTCATGCACGACTCCCCGCCGCAGGCCGCCGAAGTCACCCTGTCGCTGCAGGGCTGGATCGCGGCTCCCGAAAGCGGCGGCGAACTGCTGCGGAACGCCAAACGCGCCGCCCACACGCTGAAAGGTTCGGCCAACATCCTCGGCATCCGCGGCGTCGCCAAACTTGCGCATCGCCTCGAAGACATCCTGGAGATCTGCGAAGCCGAAGGCGTCGCTCCCTCCCACGGCCGCGCCCAGGCGCTGATGGCCGCGGCAGACTGCCTCGAGCAGATGGTGGCCGCGGTCGCGGGCGAAGATTCCCCACCCGAGAACGCGCTGGGCGTCGTCGAACTACTCGACGCGGCGCGCAGCAACGATATTTCCGACACGGTACGCCAGCAGGCGCTGTCCGTGGAGAACATGGCGCCAGCCGTGCCCACCGTCGCGGCACCCGCGCCGCTGGCCGCACGTGCGGAGCCGAAAGCCACCACCCGCGTTCCCACCGAGCTGCTCGACAACCTCGTGCGCATGGTGGGTGAGCTCACCATCAAGATCGGCGAGCTCGACCAGGAACTGAAATCGGCCGCGGGGCATTCGCGCCAGCTGGTCGAGCAGGACCGTTCGATCCAGAAGCGCCTGTTCGAGCTCGAGAATTCCGTCGACATTCGCGGACTTGCGGCACGCCACAAGTTGCACGCCGTGCAGACAACGAACGCCGATTTCGATTCGCTGGAGATGGACCAGTACAACGAAGTGCAGTCCATCGCGCGCGCGCTGATGGAAGAATCCACCGACGCCCGCGATCTCGGCGCCGGTCTCAAGGACGAACTGGCGGGTCTCGCTGGCATAGTGCACCAGCAGCAACGCCTCATGCGCGAGCTGCAACATCTGGCCTCGCAGACCCGCATGGCGCCGGTCGAGACCATCGTGCCGCGGCTGCAGCGCAACGTGCGCCAGACCGCCGCCGCCACCCACAAACAGGCGCAACTCATCGTCGTCGGTCAGGACATCCTGGTCGATTCGGACGTGTTGAACCAGTTGCTGGATCCGCTGCTGCACATCCTGCGCAACGCCGTCGACCACGGGATCGAATCACCCGAGGAACGCGAATACGCCGGCAAGCCGCGCGCCGGCACGATCACGCTGACCGTGGCGCGTCGCGGCCAGGTCGTCACCGTGCAGGTGGCCGACGACGGCCGCGGCTTGAATCTCGAACACATCCGCGCGAAGGCGATCGAACGCGAATTGCTCCCGCCCGATGCCACACCGAGCGACGCGGAGATCGCGCGCCTCACCTTGCTGCCGGGCTTCTCCACGCGCGACGCCGTCACTGAAATCTCCGGCCGCGGCGTCGGCCTCGACGTCGTGGCGACGCGCCTGCGCGCATTGTCCGGTTCCATCGACATCCGCTCCGAATCCGGCCGCGGACTCACGATCGAACTGCGCTTCCAGGCCTCGCTGGTCGCGACACACGCGCTGTTCGTGCGCGACGGCGGCCAGGTGTTCGGATTGGCCAGCCACGCCGTGCGCCGCGCGCTGCCCGCGGTGGCCGTGCAGCTCACGCGCGACAACGGTGCCCTCTACGCGCTGATCGACGACGCAAAATATCCCGCGCACGAACTCGCCGCGTTGACCGGCCTCGCGCCCGCCTCGGCTCCCGAGCGCCGCGATCTCGTGCTGGTCGACAACGAGGGGCGCGCGCTGGCCATTCTCGTGGACGCCGTGCTCGACGCTGGCGAACTGGTCACCCGCCCGGCCGGCCGCTACATGAAACGCATTCCGGGTGTCACCGGCATTGGCTTGTTAGGCAACGGCAGCGTGATCCCGCTGCTGGATGTCGCCGAACTCGCGCGCAGCCCGCGCGAGATGAGCCTGCGTGCGGCCGCCCAGGCGCGTGCGCAGAACATCCGCCGCTCGCGCGTGCTCGTGGTCGACGACTCGATGTCGGTGCGGCGCGCCGTCGCGACGCTGCTCGAAGACCAGGGTTACGACGTCACGATGGCCCGCGATGGCCTCGAGGCGATCAAGCTGATGGAGGTCACGCGCCCGGACGTGCTGCTGACCGATCTTGAAATGCCGAACATGAACGGCCTGGAATTGAGCCAGCACGTGCGCAGCCGGCCGGAGCTCGCCGGCCTCACCGTCATCATGATCACTTCACGCTCGATGGATAAACATCGCCGCCAGGCGCTTTCCGCGGGTGTTTCCGTTTATCTGACCAAACCGTATACCGATCACGAATTGTTGCAACACGTGGCGACTGCCGTTACCGGGCGCGTCGAAAAACGCGCCGCCGCCGGCTAACCACACAAGGGTCATGTCATGAGTAATAAAACCCGTATCTTCCACGTCCGAGTCGTCGGCTTCTCCGCGCCCGAGCGCCAGATGCTGAATTCGATCTTCCTGCTGTCGGTCGCACCGGCACGCCAGATCGGCTACAAGCTCTGGAATCCGGAGACCGGCGTCGCCCCCGACATGTACCTGCTGGACGGCGACAGCGACAGCGCCGTCGCGAGCTGGCAGGCGACGTTCGCCAGCACCTCGGACCGCACCCTGGTGGTCGGCGGCAAGAACACCGATCTCGGCGTGGCATCCGCGTCGCGTCCGCTGGGCCTCAAGGTGGTCGGCGCCATGGATCGTCTGGCGATCGCGTTGACCGCCGCGTCGCGCGAAGCCGTGGGTCATGACGTCTCGTCGCCGAGCGCCAGCGGTTCGCTGCCGGCGATAAAGGTGAACGACACCGGCCCGGGCAGCCATCCCAAACAGAATCTGACCATGCCGCGTGCGGCGGCGCCCGCGCCGTCGCTGTCGGCGAGCATGAATTCCATGGCGCCGTTATCCGCGGCCGCCAGCACGATGGCGGCCAGCAGTCATTCGATGACCGCGACGTCTGCCGCGCCTTCGCCGCACACCGGCACGATGCCCACGGCGATGACCGCCGCCGCGCCGGCGGCCACCGTGTTGCCGCACATGACCCTGCAGCCCAACGTGGCACCGGTGTTCGACAAATCGATCAACGAAAAGCCCGTCAACGAGAAGGTCGTCGATCGCATCCTGAGCGACAAGCCTCCCTTCGAAAGGCCGATGGTCGACAAACCCGCGCCGGAGAAAACGTCCGCGGAAAAAATCAACGCGGCCGCGGCATTGATCGCGAGCGGTGTTACGCCGCTGTCGCCGTCGGCCCTGTCCGCCGCAGTTGCACCGTCGCCGCCGCGCGCGGAACTGCGCGTGGTGCGCAGCAGCTCGCCGCTCGCGGCGTCGCTGCCGGCCGCTGCGCGGATGGCCGATGCGCCGTTCACAGCACCGGCCGCGCCCGTGGCGCCGCCGGCGAGTGCCACCGCGCCGATGGTCCCGCCGCCGGCAGCGGTCGCGCCGCCGCCCGCACCCGTGATGCCCACGGCCGTGCCGACTCCGCGTCACGAGGAACACAACTTCCGCGTGCTCGCCGTCGACGACAGCCCGCTCATGCGCACCTTCCTGCAGAACAAGCTGCAGCCGTACGGCATCCAGCCCGAGTTCGCATCGTCTGGCGAAGAGGCGCTGTTCAAGATCTCCAAACAACATTTCGACATGATCTTCCTCGACGTGATGCTGCCCGGCATGGACGGCTACGACGTCTGCAAGATGATCAAGAAGAACAAGGACAATTCGCTGATGAAAGTCGTGATGCTCACCAGCAAGGACAAGACCTTCGACAAGATCCGCGGCACGATGGCGGGCTGCGATGGATATCTCACCAAACCGGTAGATGAAATGAAGCTGCGCGCCATCATCGAGCGGCACACCGTCACGAAGAAGTAAGGGCAATCGGACGTGGCTACCGAACGCGTACTCATCATGCGACACGGCAGCGGCCTGGTGAACCGGGCGCGCCGGCTCGCGATCCTGAACTGGCCGGCGGCGAAACTCGAGGTTCATGATCTCGCCGCGTACGGCAAACCACCGGTGGATTTCCGCTGGGACCGCTATGCGCACATGCTCATCGACGATGAGTACCTGCGCAAAGAGGGGCTGCTGTGGTTGTCGGACCTGCGCTCGAAGCCTAACTTCCCGAAGATCGTGCGCGTGCCGGCGGAAGCCACCCGACACAAGCCGCCGGAACAGATCGACGTCAAGGTGCCGCCGCTGCCGCCGCGCCGCGAGCCGCCCGCCGCTGTGACGCCACCCGCGGCAGACATCAAACCGATTCGCCAGGACTTCAAGGCGGTATCCAAACCTGCCGTCCCCGACGACGACCCGAACGCCGCCGCGCGCGTCGCGGCGAAACGCCTGGCCGACGCGCGCGCGGTGCTCGAGTCCGCCAACATCCAGGGCTTCACGCCGGTCAAACCACTCGGCAGCGGCGCCACCGCCAACGTCTGCCTGTGCGAGCGCATCTCGGACAAGCAGCAGGTCGTGCTGAAAGTGCTGAAGTCCGAGGGCAGCGGAGATTCGGATCTGTTGTCGCGCTTCGTGCAGGAGTATTTCGCGACGTCGAGCATCGACAGCCCGTACGTCGCCAAGGTGTTCGAACACGGTTTCACCGACAGCCATGCCTACATAGTCATGGAATACTTTCCAGCGGGTGACTTGCGCGCCCGTGTGGCGCGTGACCGGCCCGGCGTCGAGGAATCGCTGATCATCGTCGGGTCGATTCTCTCCGCGCTGGTGTCCGTACACGCTGCCGGCATCATTCATCGCGACCTCAAGCCGGCCAACGTGATGTTCCGCGACAATGGCACCATCGCGCTGGTCGACTTCGGCAGCGCACGTCGCGATGCGGACCCGGTGGCGAAAACGCTGGCCGGCGTCGTCATCGGTACGCCCTACTATCTATCGCCCGAGCAGGCGCTCGGCGGCACCGCCGACGAACGCTCGGACCTTTACAGTGTCGGCGTGATGCTCTACGAGTTGCTCACGGGCCAACGCATGTATGCCGCGGCTTCACTCGTGGGGCTATTCGAAATGCACAAGACCGCGCCCATTCCGAAACTGCCGGAGCAGTTCGCACGCCATCAGCGCTTCCTGGAACGCCTGGTCGCCAAGAGCCCGGAACTGCGTTACGCGAGCGCCGAAGAGGCTTTCGCCGGGCTCATGGAATACATGATGGCCGAGCCCTCGGAGAAGCCCGCGATCGCGTAAAGGGGACATGCCTGGAAAAAGGGGACAGATCTATTTATTGACCGAATAGCCGACCGTTTACGAGGGCATTCCATCAATAAATAGATCTGTCCCCTTTTTCCAGGCATGTCCCCTTTACCGGCGGAATGTCCTCTACTGGCTGAGGGCCTGCTTGCGCGCGGCTTCGAATTCATCGCCGGGGTTCCACGTCGGCATCGCATCGGCCTGTGCAACGAGCCAGCCGGCGTAAAAGCCTAACGATGCATCTTCCACCATGCCGTCAAACACCCACTCGGCGGTGATCTCATCGCTGGGCTGATGGTAGATGTGCTCCACCCATTCTTCTTCCTGCGTCTTGCCCCAGCCCGCGGGCTTGCCGATGTAGTCGGTGCTGCGGCCGAAATACATGGCAGGTACGCCGATCTTCGCAAAGTTGAACTGGTCCGAGCGGTAGAAGAACCCTTTCTCGGGGAATTGATCGGGCACCACGACCCTGCCCTGCTGCGCCGCCAGCGCGTTGACAACCTGATCGAGCGAGGACTTGCCGTAGCCGATGTAGGCGATGTCCCTGGCACGGCCCTTGAAATTGCCGCCGTCGTAGTTGAGGTTGGCGGCGATCTTGCCTGGGGCGAAGGTCGGGTGCAGCGAGTAGTACTTGCTGCCTAACAATCCCTGCTCTTCACCCGCGACGAACAACATGAGGATGGAGCGCCGCGGCCGCTCCGGCAGCGCGGCAAAGGCGCGCGCCATCGCGAGCACCAGCGAACAGCCGGTGGCGTTGTCTTCCGCGCCGTTGTAGATGGTGTCGCCCTTGGCATCGGGTTTGCCGATGCCAAAGTGATCGTGGTGCGCGGAGTAGATGACCACTTCGCTCTTGAGCTTCGGATCGCTGCCCGGCAGCAAGCCGGCGACATTGGCGGAGCGCACCTTCGACACCTTGTTCTCGAACTCGATGGACGTCTTGAGCGCCAGCGGCACCGGTCTGAAATTGCGGTTGCGCGCAGCGGCGATGAGCTTGTCGAGATCCTGCCCCGCCGCCTTCACCAGCCGGCGCGACGCCTCTTCCGTGGCCCAGCCCTTCAACTGCAGCCGCGGCTCGCCTTCCGCCGGTAGTTCGAACTGCCCACCGCCCCAGGATGACTGCACCACTTGCCACGGATAGCCCGCGGACGGCGTGGTGTGCACGATGATGACGCCAGCGGCACCATGGCGCGCGGCGCTTTCATATTTGTACGTCCAGCGGCCGTAGTACAAGCGCGTCTTGCCGGCAAACAACTTCGGGTCCCAGTCCGGATCGCTGTTGAGCATGACGAGCACCTTGCCCTTCACGTCCACGCCCTTGAAGTCATCCCATTTGTATTCGGGCGCTTCGATGCCGTAGCCCACGAACACGACACCGGCATCCTTGATGGCCGCAGTCGGCGTCTGCACGCCCGAGCCCGCGATGTAATCCTCCGAGACCTTGAGATCGGCGTTGCCATTCTTGCCGGCAAACGACCAGACAGCGGGTAGTTTGGCGGTGACCTCGACCAGGTCGACCGGTTGTTCCCAGCTGCCGTTGTCACCGCCGGGCTGATAGCCCAGCGACTGCAGTTCCGTCGCGAGGTAGAGGCGCGCGAGCGCATCGCCGCGGGTCGCGGGGCCGCGTCCTTCGAGTGCGTCCGACGCGAGAAACCGGATATGCGCTTCGAGGTTGTCGCCGGTGATCTGAGTTTTCGCGACCTGTTCCACCGTTGCAGGTATGGCAAACGAAGCATTGTCGGCGGCCAGCGCAAGAGTCGGGGCGCCGCCAAACACGGCCCATACGGCGACAGTGGCGGAGAAAGTCTTTCTGTCGTTGTTCATTCGGACTCCAGAGAATTCGACGAGACTGGATCAGGCGCGTCCCTTTTGCCAGGAGACGAGGAACTGCCCACGAGGCTGCCCCACTAATGCGCGGACGGTTTTTCGGCGCCTAACGTATCGAGGAAGGCCAGCAACTCCGACGTCTTCTCGCGCATCAATCCTTCATCAGCGCGGGATTCGACATTGAGACGCACCAGCGGTTCCGTGTTGGAGGCGCGCAGGTTGAAGCGCCAGTTCTTGTGGTCCACCGACAGGCCATCGGTGTAGTCGACGACCACCGCGCCGGCGGCATAACGCGCCTCGGCGGCCGCGAGTACTTTTTTCGCATCCGGCAGTTTGCGGTTGATCTCGCCGCTTGCCGGAAAAGCCTTGATGCGCGCCGCGACCAGTTCATCCAGCGACAGGCCGGATTCGCACACACGTTCCAGCACCAGCAGCCAGGGGATCATGCCGCTGTCGCAATACGAGAAGTCGCGAAAATAGTGATGCGCGCTCATCTCGCCACCGTAGGCGCCGTCGACCTCGCGCATCTTCTGCTTGATGAACGCATGGCCGGATTTGCTCATGACGGGCACGCCGCCCAGCCGCTTCACGGTCTCGACCGTATTCCACGTGAGTCGGGGGTCGTAGACGATGCGTGCGCCGGGTTGTTTGGCCAGGAACGCCTCGGCCAACAATCCGACGATGTAATAACCCTCGATGAATGCGCCCTTGGAGTCGTAGAAAAAGCAGCGATCGTAGTCACCGTCCCAGGCGATGCCGACATCGGCGCCCGAACGGCGCAGCGCTTCGAGCGCCGGACCGCGATTTTCTTCCAGCATGGGGTTCGGCACGCCGTGCGGAAATTTGCCGTTCGGCTCGTGGCGCACCTTGATGAATTCGAACGGCAGGTGCGGCTCCAGTTTGTCTACGGAGAGGCCCGCGCCGCCATTACCCGCGTCCACCATCACCTTGAGCTTGCGCAGCGATTTGCGATTCACGTACCCCAGCAGGTGCTCGATGTATTCCTTCGAAGTCTCGAGTTTCGTGACCTTGCCTTTCACGGCTGCGGGCGCAGGTAGTTTGCCGCTGGCGATCAGCGCGGCGATCTCCTTGAGTCCCGTGTCGGAGCCCACCGGTTTGCTCTGTTCGCGCACCAGCTTGAGCCCGTTGTAATCCGGCGGATTGTGGCTGGCGGTGATCATGATCCCGCCATCGAGCTTCCAGTTGAACGTGGCGAAGTACACGCCTTCGGTGCCGCACAGGCCGATGTCGAGCACATCGACACCCGCGTCAGTCAGGCCGCGGATCAGCGCCAGCGCGAACTCCTCGCTCGTGAGGCGGATGTCACGCCCGACGCAGACGCGCTGCGGCTTGATGAATGCCGCGTAAGCGCGCCCGACCTGGTAAACGAGCTCGGAATTGATTTCATCCGGAATGCGGCCGCGAACGTCATAGGCCTTGAAGGCCGATAGATTGAGCGTCACTTGTTGGTTCCCTTCGAATCCTGCAAGGCCGGCAAGGCATGCGACACGTGTTCGGAGCGGCCCGCAGCCTTGATCCGCGCCACGAGTTTCTTGACGTCCTGCACCTTGGATTTCGGCGCGACCATGACGGCGTCCGCGGTTTCGACGATGACCATGTCGTGCAAACCCAGCGCCGCAACGAGCCGGCTATCCGCATGCACGTAGCAGGCGTCGCTGTCCTCGAGGATCACATCGCCGCGCAGCACGTTGCCGCGTTCATCGGCGGGCAACACGTCGTGCAGCGCCGCCCACGAGCCCACGTCGTTCCAACCCGCATCGAGCGGCACCATCACCGCGTCGCGGGTTTTTTCCATGACCGCGTAGTCCACCGAATCGCTGCGACAGGAGCTGAAGATCGCTTCGGAAACGCGTGTGAAATCCTGGTCGCGCACCGCGCTCGCGCTGGCGCGAGCGCAGACGTCGGCGATGTCCGGCGCGTGCTGCGCCAGTTCGTCGAGGAACCGCCGCGCGCCGAACATGAACATGCCGGAGTTCCAGAAGTAGTTGCCGGAGGCGACGAATTCCTGGGCGCGCTTCAGGTCGGGTTTTTCGACGAACTGCGCGATGGGTGTAACCGCACCCACGGGCGCGCCACGCTTGATGTATCCGTAGCCCGTCTCGGGTGTGCGCGCGACGATGCCAAAGGCGACTAGTTTGCCGGCGGTCGCGGCCGGTAGCGCTTGGGCGATCGCGGCCTGGAAAGCCGGCAGATCGCTGAGCGTGTGATCGGCGGGCAGCACCAGCATGACGGCGTCGTCCCCTGCGGCGGCGATCACCGCGTGCGCGGCCAGCGCGATCGCCGGCGCGGTGTTGCGCCCGATCGGCTCCAGCAGTATCGCGCTCGGCGCAAGGTTCAGCTGGCGCAGCTGTTCGGCGACGAGGAAGCGATGCGCCTCGTTGCAGACCGCCACCGGACCCGTAGCGCCCGGAAACCCGGCCAAACGCGCCGCGGTCTCCTGGATCATCGTGCGTTCTCCGGTGAGCGCGAGGAGCTGTTTCGGGAGGAGTTCGCGGGACAGCGGCCAAAGCCGCGTGCCGGCGCCGCCGGAGAGGATGACGGGGACGAGGGTCATGGGGGCGGCATCGTACCTGTATTAGTAGAATGGGTCATAAATACACGAACCCCGTGTTATATTAGCAGCATGAAGAACATCACCGTCACTCTCGATAGCGAGACTGCAGCTTGGGTGCGCGTAAAAGCCGCCGAAAAAAGCATGAGCGTTTCGCGCTTTCTCGGTGAATTGCTCCAGCGAGAAATGAAGCAGCGGCTCGACTATCAACGTGCAATGGAGCGTTACCTCTCCAAACCGCCGTACAAGATCCGCGATTCGGACGAACCGTTACCGAAGCGGGAGGAGCTGTATGACCGCCCTGGTATTCGTTGACACCCATGTTTTCGTGTATGCACGCGAGCCCGTGGGTTCACCCAAGCAGGCGCGCGCGCGCGAATGGCTCGAGCTGTTGTGGCGGGATCTTCGCGGCAGAACCAGCATTCAAGTACTCAATGAGTATTACTCGCTGCTGACCATGCACGCGAAGTTCCGCGTACGCGGCGATGTCGCCTGGGAAGACGTTCGTGAGCTGCTCCAATGGAATCCGCAGGAACTCGACGGCGAAGTCCTGATGCGAGCGCATGAGATCGAAGGACGCTATCAACTCAACTGGTGGGATTGTCTCCTCATTGCGGCGGCCCAGACTCAGGGCTGCGCGTTGCTGCTCACCGAAGACCTTCAAGACAAGGCCAACTACGGGGGGGTAACTATCCGCAATCCGTTTGAGCTTGGTGTCGCCGATGAAGCGGGCGCGTATTCGGTTGCCCCGCGCCTCGCCTCGCGGCATCGCGGGCGCGGGCGGCCGCGCAAGGAACGCAGTCCGGCAGCTGCGTGACGGCTTTTTTTCATCGTTCCTTGACTGTCAATTCTGGGCGGAGAAAAATGTCTATTGTTGAAATTTTCAACAATGTAGGTATGTCATGGCTACCGTGAATTTCAGTGTGCCTTCGGAAATACGCGAGGCTTTCGACGCCGCATTCGCTGGCGAGAACAAGAGCGCCGTGATTGCCAAGTTGATGGCACGCGCAGTTGAAGAACGTGCCCGTCAAACACGTCGCGCCAGCTTGTATCGCCGCCTGACAGCAGACCGATCCAAACGCCCGTCGGTTACGTCAGCCAAGATAAGCAACACGCGAGCCAAGGGACGGCCGTAGTGTTGGTGTTGGACGCGAGTGTCGTTCTCAAGTGGCTCGTCAACGATCCGCACGTTGAGGCAGATACCGATCTCGCATCAGACCTCATGCGTCGCGTGCTTACCGAGGGAGAAGAGATTTTGCAGCCCGTGCATTGGCTCGCGGAAGTCGCCGCTGTCTTGTCCCGTCTCAGCCCGAAATCCGCCGCACGGGATATCGAGATGCTGCACGCCCTCGAATTGCCCGTTCGCGACGACGTGACGACGTATTCACGTGCCTGCCAGCTCGCCGTCGATCTCAATCGGCACGTCTTCGACACCCTTTACCACGCAGTGGCACTCGAGACGGACAGCGCCATTCTCGTTACTGCCGACGTGCGCTATGCCAGAGCTGCACGATCCGTAGGGCGAATCGTCGAACTGGCTGACTGGGGCGTGTCTGCCAACTGAATAATTCGGACCCGATTCAGCGGGCCGCTTCCCCTCTGCCAATCGCGTAGTAAGTAATGCCCTGCTTCTGCATGAGACCCGGGTCGTAGAGGTTCCGGCCGTCGAATATGACCGGCGACTTGAGCTGCTTCTTCAGGTTGTCAAAATCCGGACTGCGGAATTCCTTCCACTCCGTGACGATCGCCAGCGCGTCGGCGCCCTCGAGCGTCTCGCGCGCCTTCGCGCAGTATTTGAGATCGGCGCGGTCGCCGAAGATGCGCTTCGCCTCTTTCGTGGCCGCCGGATCGTATACGCGCACGCTGGCCCCCGCGTTCCACAAGGCCTCTAACAACACCCGGCTCGGCGCCTCGCGCATGTCGTCCGTACCCGGCTTGAACGCCAGGCCCCAGATCGCGAACGTCTTGCCCTTGAGGTTGCCGCCGAAGTGTTTCGAGATCTTGCCGAACAACACCTGCTTCTGCGCCTTGTTGACCGCTTCGACCGCATCGAGCAACGCTGGCGTGTAGTCCGCGCCGCGCGCGGAACGCGCCAGCGCCTGCACATCCTTCGGGAAACACGAGCCGCCGTAGCCGAGACCCGGATAGATGAAGTGGTAGCCGATGCGCGGATCCGAACCGATGCCGACCCGCACTTTCTCGATGTCCGCACCGAAGCGCTCGGCGAGGTTCGCCAGCTCGTTCATGAAGCTGATCTTGGTCGCGAGCATGGCGTTGGCCGCGTACTTCGTGAGCTCGGCGGAACGCAGATCCATGATGATGAGTTTTTCGCGGCTGCGCGTGAACGGGTCGTATAAGGCGCGCAGCAGCTCCGTGACGCGCGGGTTGTCGGTGCCGACCACTACGCGATCCGGGCGCATGAAGTCTTCGATGGCCGCGCCTTCCTTGAGGAATTCGGGGTTCGAGACCACGTCGAACTCGAGCTCGGCACCGCGCTTCTTGAGCGTCTCCTCGCAGGCGTTGCGCACCTTGTCGCTGGTGCCTACCGGTACGGTCGACTTGGTGATGACCACCTTGTATTCGGACATGTGTTCGCCGATGGAGCGGGCCACGGCGAGCACGTATTTGAGGTCGGCGGAGCCGTCTTCGTCGGGCGGCGTGCCCACGGCGATGAGCTGGAAGAGGCCGTGGTCGACGCCCTCCTTGGCGGAGGTGGTGAACTTGAGGCGGTCTGCTTCGATGTTGCTTTTGATGAGCGCCTCTAGGCCGGGCTCGTGGATCGGGATGATGCCTTGCTTGAGGCCTTCGATTTTCTTGGCGTCTACGTCGACGCAGAGGACGTCATTGCCGGCGTCTGCCAGGCAGGCGCCGGTCACGAGGCCGACGTATCCGGAGCCAAATATGGTTACTCGCATGGGGTCCCTTGAGAGCGCCTGACAGGGCGCAAGGGGCCGAATTCTAACGAAATCGTCCTACGGGAGTGGCGCGAGGCGGTATAGGACTTGAGGAAGTGAGGACTGGTTGGCGGCTAGAGCGCGGCCGCCTGCCCGGCGCGCGATCAGGCTGGCGGGCGAGGCCTGAGCTCTCGAACCTTCTCTTCGTCGGCCAGTACCGCACCACTGACGCGCTGGCCACCCTGCAGCCACACGTGGTCTTGCACCCGGTCGGTTGGCCGGTATTCGGGAACGGCCCGAAGCAATACCTCGCGAGCACGTTCGCAATCAAAGCGGATCGAACACTGGGCGAGGTCGTCGAGAACGTGGCGAATTTGTTCCCAAGTCAGGCTCTGCTCCATCGCGCGCAAGATCCGCGGGTGGTCTGTGCCGGTGACGTTCTTGCCGATCAGCAGCTCTTCAAACAACTTCTCGGCGGGCCGCAGCCCCGTGAAACGGATTTCGATGTCGCCGTCAGGGTGTTTCTCGTCACGGATCGTGTAACCCGCGAGCTGAACCATCCGTTTCGCCAGATCGGCAATACGCACCGGGCTGCCCATGTCGAGCACGAACACGTCGCCGCCCGAGCCCATCGAGCCAGCCTGGATGACGAGCTGCGCTGCCTCAGGAATCGTCATGAAATAGCGGATGACATCCGGATGCGTAACGGTGACTGGCCCACCGTCGCGAATCTGTTCGCGGAACAGCGGTACGACGGAACCAGAGGATTCGAGGACATTGCCGAAGCGCACCATGCAAAAACGGGTGTTGCCGCCGCGCTGCTGCAGGCCTTGCAGCACCATCTCGGCGACGCGTTTCGTGCATCCCATGACGTTGGTCGGATTGACTGCCTTGTCGGTGGAGATGAGCACGAACGTTTCGACGCGGCATTCCATCGCAGCTTCTGCGGTGTTGAAAGTCGCGAAGATGTTGTTGTGAATGCCCTCGATCATGTTGTGTTCGACGATCGGCACGTGTTTGTAGGCAGCCGCGTGGTACACGGTCTGCACACCGAAAGTCGTCATGATCTCGCGGACGCGATTCTTGTGGTGAGCGTTGCCCAACAAGGCGACGAGTTCGATGCGGTTGCCCAGCTGCGCATTGAGCGAGCGCAACTCACGTTCGATCTCGTAGAGCGCGAGCTCGGATACTTCGAAGAGCACCAGCCTGCGCGGCAGCAGGTCCAGTATCTGGCGGCAAAGCTCGGATCCGATCGATCCCCCGGCACCGGTGACCAGCACGGACTTGCCGCGCACGCACGCGCCTAACAACGCCGCGTCTGGTGGGACCGGATCGCGGCCGAGCAGGTCATGTACATCGATGTCGCGAATCTCCTCCAATCGAGCCTTACCGGAAATAATCTCCCCGACGTCGGGAACGGTAAGTACTTTGAACCCCTGGACCGTAAGCGATTCGATCACTTGTGCGCGCCGCCTGCGCGACACACTCGGCAAGGCGAGCAAAACCACGCTGACGCCGTATCGGCGCCGCTGCTCGAGAAGCTGATCCGGCGGTAACACCGGGATTCCGAATACCTGAACGCCGTGCAGTGCGGGGTTGTCGTCGATTAGGGCGATCGGGCGATAGTGCCCACGCGTCATGAGCGCCGAACAGAGTTGTGCACCAGAGGTTCCAGCGCCATAGACGACGACACGATCGGCGCCGCTATTTCCCCAGCGCATTAGCTCCCTGGCACCGAAACGCGACAGGCCCACATAGCTCGAGGCCAGTACGAAATAGATGACGAAAACTTCGGCCGGCACAAGACTGCCGAGGAAGTAGTAATTAATGAATGCGATGACTGCAGTGGAGAAGCCAACGCCAAGAACGATGGCGAGGACCGCCTGCATGCCAAGGAAGCGGATAACCGCGCGGTAAAGGCCGATGCGGATGAAGATGGGAACGCTGCTAAGCACCGTCGCGAAGTAAAGCGCGACCGGGACATGCGAATTCACCCCGCCATAGCGCAACGCAAATGCCGTCCACAGCGCGACTGGTATGGCAACCACGTCTGCGACCAACATGACGAATTGCTTGAATCGCCGGCCCATGAAACGAGCCCGTCGAACGAGTCGCGCGGTCTTCCTGCGTACCGCCCGGGATCGATGTCCGTATTTTTTCCTGCGCATCCTGGCCGTATCTACTCGCCAATCCGTTGTAAACCGTTATCGGAACAATTCCATTTTCAGAAGGACTTAAGCAACTGATGGATGGTTTTCGCTGTTCCCCTTGCCTTTCTGTCGCGACGGCGTGAATTCTCTCACCATTTTCCCGATATTTTCTGCACAGGTCTGTTGCTGAAACGTGTGATTGTGTCGAGCGCGTACCCCTGTCGCCAGTACACGACGTCAGGCCGACCCTTACCGGCGACGACAAATTATTTGGCGGTCCCGCCCTCCCTGCGTCCCGCCCCCGCAGCAAGGGCAGCCACTACCAGCAACAATGAAGCCGCCGCCGCGGCACAGCCGGCCCACTTCGGGTGTCGAATAGCCCAAGCAGCTGTAGGTAGCAATACGGACAAGTTGATAGCCAGAACCGCGGCTGTTACCGCTTTGTGACTTCCCCAACATCGAGAAAGGTGTTGATAGGCATGGGTGCGGTGGGCGACATCGTACCTTTCGCGCCGGGCTACCCGGCGCAGGAAGGTAACCGTCGCGTCGGCCACGAAAACTGCCCCCAGTACAAGGAAGACAAACAACGCAGTCGGGTTCTCCCGACCCGCCGCTAGCGCGGTACACGCAAGGAAGTAGCCAAGATAGCCGCTCCCGACATCACCCATGAATATCTTCGCCGGTGGCCAGTTCCAGACCAGAAAGCCACAGCAGGCCGCTCCCAGAACGATTCCAATCGCGGGAATACCGGTGGTGAAGTCGCCAGAGCTAAGCAGGAAGGCCGCGCTCAACGCTATGAAGCCGGCTTCTGAGGTGGCGATGCCGTCGATCCCGTCCATGAAGTTGAACAGGTTGAGCATCCAGACGATGCCGAGTCCGCCCAGGACATAGCCCGCCCAACCGAAGTCGATCAGACGGTCGCCAAAACGCAAGGGCGCCAAGCCGTCTAGCCAGTAAAGAGCCCATATCGCCGCCGCGATGTGCACGCTCAAGCGCACCCGAGTGGATACTGGCCGGCGGTCGTCGATGAAACCCACCAAAGCGACCGCGAACCCACCTGCGGCCAGCACGGCAAACGTGGCGAACGGGATTCTCCCGAGCAGCACCAGCACGGTCAGCGACAGCGTCACTACGGCGACGATGGCGCTGCCGCCGCCGCGGGGAGTCGGATTCCGGTGCGAACTGCGTTCGTTCGGGCGGTCTATAAAGCCGTACGTCACCGCCAGACGACGCATCACCCAGCTCAGCAAGGCGGATGCTGTTAGTACACCCAGCGCAGCGACTGCGACGACCTCATGTCCCGGTTGCATCGACTATCTATTTGCCTCGTACCATTCGACGGTCCTGCGCAATCCCGCGTCCATACTAATAAGAGGCTCCCAACCGAGTGCTGAGCGCGTCTCGGTCGAGTCCACGCGTAACGATCCACACAATCGTGATATTTCCTCAGAACGGCCGATCAAGCGCGCGCCGAATCTAAGGATACTCTGTGGCACTCTGAAAAGCCGGGCAGGCTTTCCCATGGCTGATGCGAGGCGTCGTATCAACTCTGAGGTAGACAGATCCTCGCCGTCAGAAACCATCCAAATTCGACTGGCAACTACCGGCGTCGTAATCAAGAGCTCGAGAAGTTGAGAGAGGTTCCAGATGCTGACCAGGCTGCGCCGATTTTCGATCGCGCGGAGCGGCAGCGGATACCCCTTATCCACCCAACTCATCAGCCGCAGAAAGTTCGCCCGTACGCCGGGGCCATAAACGAGCGGCGACCGCACGATGGCGCAAGTCATGTTGCCACGGGCGCAAGTTGCCAGCAGGAGTTGTTCCGCCTGCCACTTTGATAACGCATAGGCGTCTTGGGGCCGCGGTGCATCGTGCGCAGTGTAGGCGCGATCGCCCGTCTCTTCACCGTTCACTTTGACGCTGCTCAGGAAGACGAAACGCCTCACTCGCGCCTGCATAGCGGCATTCGCAAGTGCGCGTGTCCCCTCCACGTTGGTCGCGAAATACAGATCGTTTTTCGCGGGGTCGTCGTTCATGACGTGCACCCGGGCGGCCGCATGAATGACATGATCGACGTCACGCAGCGCCTCCCTCCAGGACGTGTGCGGCCCGATGTCATCCACCGCCACCGACTCGGCAGCGCCGACGGGTACTGGAGACGACCTTCGAATCGCCGCGCGCACGGTGTACCCGCGATTCGCCAAGTCGGCGCAGAGCTGCCGCCCGACGAGGCCGCTTGCTCCGGTGATAAGTATGCGCGGCATCAGCGCGACGCTCCGAGCGCGCCGATCTCGACGTATAGGCGCCAGAAACGATCCAGTACTTTCGGCAGCGCGAACATCCGTTCGGCGCGTTCACGACCAGCCGCGCCGAAGCGTGCGCGCAGCTGCGGATCGAGAATGAGCTTTTCGAGTGCGGCAGTGAGAGCCCGGACGTCGTGCGGGGGAACAATGAGTCCATTGACACCGTCGTGGACGATGTCGCGGCATCCGGGCATGTCGGTGGTCACGATGGGTCGCCCGGTAGCTGCCCCTTCCATCAAGATACGCGGCACCCCCTCACGATAGTAGGTAGGCAGGCACACGACGTGCGCAGCTCGAACGACCTGTGGCATATCACGCCGAAAGCCCTGCCATTCGACGACACCCTCACGATTCCATTGCTCGAGTTGTTCCTCGGAGATGCTGCCAGGATTGAATGGGTCTGGCATCCCAACCAGCAGGAATCGCGCTTGGATACCGCGCGTTTTCAGCGTCCGCGCTGCCTCAACGAAGTATTCGACGCCCTTCTCGCTCAACATTCGTGACGCCAGAAGCACGCACACTTCGCCCGCGGGTTCGGGTGACGCGGAGTATTCCTGCATGTCGACGCCGACACCAGCGATCACGAGCGACTCACTTTCCCGGACCGCCCCTGCCTGCACCAGTAGTTCGCGATCGTCGTTGTTCTCGAAGACGATTTTCTGTCGCCGATGCCGCATGCTGACCGCGATCAGATGCTGCATGATCCAGCGACGGAACCTCGCTCCCGGCGAAGTGCCGCTGAAGGTGTAACCGAGCCCGGCAAATGCGTTGATCACTCCCGGCACTCCCGCGATTCGCGCAGCAATCGTGCCGTACATAACCGGTTTCAGCGTGACATGGTGAACTACGTCGGGCCGCAATTCCCCGTACAGCCGGACGAGCGCACGGACGGTGCGCAGATCGGCGAACGGTGCAATTGCGGAGCGCGTCAACGGAAGCGCGTGAAACGTGAAACCCGCCGCCTCGACATCTTCGCGGCCCGAACCTTCTCCGCAGGCGACGTGCACGTCGGCGCCACGCGCACGAGCCATCAGCGCAACCGACATGCGATGCATGACGAAAAACCACGGGACGTTGACGACGATGAGCAATCGCCAGGGCCTGCTTGCGGTAACGAATTCACCGCTCATACGGCTTGGCAAGGATGTCGAAGACCTTGACGTAACGCGCCGCGAGGTGCGCTTCGCGAAACTCCGGCGCAAACGCCTTCACCAACGTCGGCAGATCCTGCCAGCGCAGCTCAGACACGCGTTCCACCGCGAACTGCGCACTCTCGAAGGCTGAAATGATTTCGGGTTCGCTCAACCGGTTCGTATAGAACCCTGAATTAGCCATCCACTGGGTCTCCCAGAGGCGCGAGCCAATGCGCAGGTTGTTGAGGGCGCCGCCCAGGTGATCCTGAAGATCGATCACGTGCGAAGCGAGACCCGATGGCTTCAGGACCCGCCGTGTCTCGCGGATGAATTCGACGAACTCAGCGCGGCGCACGTGTTCGAGCACCGCTTGTGACCAGATGAAGTCGACTTCTGCAGAGGGCAGCTCGCGCATCGAAACGAGACCCCGTGTCAGATAGCTGGCGCGGCATGTGCGCAATAGGTCGGGGACGTTCTGCACCGCGCTCAAGTCGGGGGCATTCAACCCCGCCGCGCAGAGCTTGGCCGAAATCTCCCGATAGACCGCCATGTCGCTGGTCGCGAAAGCGCCGGCGTCGACCAGATAGGTGTGCGTCGCGCCATGAGCGGCAGCGACGACTGCAGAAGACAGCGAGTCGCCGGGCCCGATCTCCAGGGCGACGAAAGGCTGCCCGGCGATGAGCCCACTGCGCGCGAAGTGTTGCTTGAACACGTCGAGGGCGTAACCGGCCTTCTGCATCGCCCCGTGCCGAAATAGGTTCAACTTCTGCCACGTCGAATAGCCCGCCGGCAGCCGTGACAATACGAGCTTCGCCATGATGCGCGCCCACCAGGGAATCGAAACGCTCACGGAAGAATCTCCATCGATTGACGAAACCCCCAGCCGCTCACGATTCGGCTCGAGGCCGCGCGAAGCGCGACCAGATCAATGCATACCGCGATGCCATTCCGCTTAAGCTGAATTCCGCAACAGCCCGGTCGCGGCAACTTTGCCGCCGTTCGGCGAAACCCGTGTGTGAGGTCGAATCGATTGCCGCCTTCAGCGCAGTACACAAAGCCTGTGGATCGCGCGGCGGAACGATCCAGCCTGTTTCGCCCACGACGGCGCCCGCGTCACCGACGTCGGTCACTACGCATGGCGTGGCACATGCCATCGCCTCGATGACAGCCACTGGTTGGGATTCTGACTGGCTGGCCAGCACGTGCAGATCGATAGCAGCCATCGCTCCCGGTACATCGGCGGTGGGCCCGACCGCACGCACACGGCCCGATACGCCGTATCTTTCGAGTATCGCTCGCAGCTCGGTATTTTCGGCGGTCATGCCATTACCGACCAATACGCAAGTCCAATTCTCGCGTTGCGGCGCGAGTAGTTTGAGCGCGTGGATGAGATTTTCGTGATCCTTGGCAGGATCCCAGCGCGCTACGCAACCGAGCAGCAACTCATCCGGAGCCAGACCCCAAGTCGCGCGGACCCGCGCGCGTGCCAGGTCATCCGGCCGGAAGGCGATTGAATCGACTCCGTTCGGGACGACGACGAATTTGGCCGCGTCGAAGCCGGACCGCGCATGCAGCGCGGCCCCGCTAGCCGAGTCCGACACGATTGCGCGCGGCAACCGTCGTGACAATAGGGCGCAGCAAACGCGCACCGCACGCGTCTTCCAGCTAGCGCGAAAGGAGCCAAGATCCGTCGAATGCACCGCCCATATGCATGGCGTGTCGTGGTTCCAGCGCGCCATGACGCCGCCGACGAGATTGGCGTGATCGAGACGTGTCTGTACGAGGTCGGGCCGGAATTTGACCAGAACTCGCCGCAGGCGTCGCAGACCGCCGGCGCTCAGCGCGCCACGGCGCATGCCCAGCACCGTGACGGCGACGCCCAAGTCCCGCAGCCTTGCGGCGAATACGCCCTCGTCGTGCATCGATATCACGTGATGGTCGAATCCGTCGAGCGTCGCCTGCACGAGGCGAAACAACACGGTTTCGGCGCCGCCCTGCCCCAGACTCGTGATGACATGCAACACTCGTTGGCGGCCGCGGTTATTTTCAGACACCCGTATTTTCCATGACGGCGATGCCGTGGTGCCGCAGCGTGCGGGCAAGTCCTGCGTGCATCGGCACTGTCGGTGCAAAGCCGATCTCACGTGCGGCGAGTCCTACATCCAACACACTTACGGGAATGTCTGAGCGACGTGGTGCACCCACCTCCGCGTCCACGGGATGCCCAATGAGTCCAGCGATGAGATCGACAACCTGTCGCAGCGAGTGACCCGTGCCCAGCCCGACGTTTACGACGGTCGGAGCGCGCGGCAAGATAGCGAGACGTTTGAACGCGTCGACCACGTCGTCGATGTAAATGAAATCTCGGACTGGACGGCCATCATCGCGCATTAGGATTCGTTCATTTTTCAGAAGATGCCCAATCGTGATCGCGACGAAGCCCTGGCGGCCCTCGATACGCTGTCCAGGGCCGTAAGGATTCGAGAGCCGCGCAATGCGCACGTCGAGTCCCGAATTGAAACGGTGAAGTAGCAGATATTTCTCGATTGCAAGCTTCTGGATGCCGTGCGAGCTGATCGGATCTGTGATCGCGGATTCCGGGATGGGCATGTGTTCCTGCAGTCCATACACGGAAGACGATGAGGAGAACACGACACGCGGCACCCGCACGCGCTCGCAGGTCTTGAGGAATTCGAGCGTTGCGAAAATGTTGTCGGAGAGTTCGCGCGTGGCGTCGACGTGCTCGTCGCCCGGAACGGTCGACGAAACCAGGTGGATCGCGCAAGCACTTTTCTCGAGCGCCGCCGCGACCGCTGACTGATCCGCGAAATCGCCGCGCACCCACGACACGCGCCCCGCAATGTCGTGGGGCGGCGGCTTGTGATCCAGAACAGATACCGAGTACCCGTCACGAAGCAGCCGGCGTACCAGACTCATGCCGATGAAACCTGCGCCGAGTACCGCGATGCGCGCGCCGGAGTCGTCTGATTGTTGAGTCACGATTGCGTCCGACTGTATTTGCGTTGCTCGGCAGCGAGCCGGCTCACGACCGTGCGATGCACGAAGGCCAGCAGCACGATGCCAGCGTAATTGCTCATCTGGTAGTCGTTGAAGGCGACGATGGTCGACATAACACCAAGCAGCATGAGTGTGCCGAGCCGCGTTCGAGTGAGCAACCCATACCCAACATTCACACGTTGCAGTTCGCCTGCAAATCCGCGAAGGAACACGATGATGAGAGCCGCTCCCAACCAACCGGCCACCAACGCGCCGTTTACCACCCAAGGACCCGCCATATCAGAAATATTGCTGCTCCCGAGTGGGCTCGCCAAGGCCGCCGAAAGGTTTTCGCTAGCGGCTAGGCCGCGCACGGTCAGGGAGGTGGACTTGCCCATGAAGTCGCCGTAGTCCTTGAGCATTGTTAAGCCCGCGACCATGACTTCAAGACCAACGCGCTGCATCGCATACAGATAGCCGGCGAGCACGAGCAACAAACCGTACGAAAATGCGAATCGAATCGAAAGGATCGGCAGCAGTAAAGTCCAGATCAACATGAACGCGCAGGCCAGGAACACGGATCCCGAAAGCGACAAAACGCAAAACAGCAGGATCAGCCCGCCGATGATGAAATAGGATTTGCGGTTGAACAACATTGCCATCGCCGCGGGCAACAGGAAGTACACCACATTTAGCGAAGGCTCGAGCGCGAAACTCTGCATGCGACCTACAGGCTTCCCGAACAAGGTGTACTGCAATTCGCCAAACAACCCCAGAAACATAATCGGATGCTTGACGCTGTTGAGGATGACGTTGTCGTCATTGATCAGAAGGCGGAAGTCGCCAAGCTCGGGATTGAAGATCAGGATCACGAACTGGATGCACGCCATCACGGCGAAGGTGACCGCCATCCACGCCACAAACTTGGCGCCCCTCCAAAACGTCGCGGTGGGCACCGCGTAGATGACGATGAGCGCCAGCAGCGAGGATATGCCGTCGAACACATACAACAACTTGCCGCGCACGATGATTTCGGTCGCGATCATGACGACGACAAATATCATCAGCGCGTTGACGTCGCGCCAACGCATGCGCAGTCCGTAGGCCAGCGCACCGGCGAGCAGCAGCGCGACCAGGAGCACCTGCAGCGGCCGCTTGATGCCGAACACCTCGGCGAACATGAATGAGCCGGAGACGTATACCAGCAGACCCGCCGCGAGAATGGCGGCCAATCCGAGCGAGACGCGCGGAATGGTGACCGGCAGAGCGCGCTCCCCCACGCTTGAGATACCGCTCACGGGGTGGGCCGTCCGCCCCCGAGGCTCAGCGCCGCAAGAGTCAAAATCGCCTTGACCCTTTTCCGCCAGCCGATTTGCCCATAGAGGGCCCGCCGCGAATACGTGCGCGAACGATCGGGCGAGCGCAGATGGTAGTAGGCCCGGCCGTACGCGTAGTCCACCCAACCAGGCAATTTTCCGTCGCGCCATTCTTCGCCGGTGAAATGCGTGGCGACAAAGTGTTCGAGGTTGCGCAACGTGCGCTCCGGCGTCGACAGATTCGCCCCGCCCTTCCAGTAGTACCCCAGTGCCCGATCAAGGCGGGTGAAACGATCGGTGATGCGGGCAATGCGCAGCCAGGCGTCGTAATCCTCGAAGGCAATCAGCGCGCGGTCTTCGCTGATGCCACCAATATCGAGAAACAACGAACGCCTGAGGACCACGCTTGAATTGGTCAGTGCATTACCCCGGCGCACCAGGTCGTCGTGCACAGGTTTTGACAGCTGCCGGGTGCGCGCGCGGCGCCAGAAGAACTGCTGCGCGGCGTGATGCACGAGGTAGAGATCGTGGTAGACGACGTCGGCACCGCGTTCGAGTGCCGATACCGACGCGGCGAGCTTGTGCGGCGCCCACCAGTCATCCGAATCGAGCAGCGCCACGAACTCACCGGTTGCGGCGTGGATGCCAAGGTTACGTGACCGCGCAACCACTCCCTCATTGCGTACTTCGAGGAGCCTGATGCGCGCATCGCGAAATGATGCGACCACGTCGCTAGTGCTGTCGGTGGAGTGGTTGTCCACCACTAGCACTTCCCAGTCAGTAAAGGTCTGCGCGAGCACGGAGCGCAGCGCGCGCTCCACATCGGCGGCACGGTTGTAAGTGGGTAACACCACCGAGACTCGCGTGCTCATGCCCCCTCTTGAAGGCAATGGCGTGCCAAGCGCTGCAACTCGAGTGGTCCGGCCGCGGCATCGGGCTCGAAGCCCGAAGAATGCAGCCGGCCGATGCTGAGCTCCACCAACTCGCCGGGAGCAGCGTCGGGCCGATCGCCAATCACGATTTGTGGTGCCCGACCGGACTGCGCCATCACGGCGTCGGCAATATGTCGCGCCTGGTCCAGGAGACTGATCGCCCGCCCACTTCCCACGTTGTACACGGACTGGTTTACAAGCTCGCGCGGCGCCGTGGCCAGGTGCAGCAGCGCGCGACAGGCTTCGACCATGGGCACGAAATCGCGCTTCTGCGTTCCTCGTGTCTGGAGCACCAGATTTCCGGTGACTGCCGCCTGGCGGCACAGCGCATTCGTGGCGAGAGCCCAGCACTCTGGCGACGGATAGGCCGGCGCGCCAAAAGAATTCGAAAGTCGCGCGACGATACCTTCGATTTCACCGGCTGCGTCGGCCGAGCGGACCAGTGATTCGGCGGCAATGTGGCTGTGCGCATATGCGTTCATGGGATCAAGCGGCGCTTCTTCGACAACAATGCCCGCGAGAGACCTTCCATACACATGCACGGTGGAAACGTGGATTACCCGGCGCACGCCGCAACGCACGGCGGCCGCCAGCAAGGCGCGCGTCGTGGAGATCCGGCCGGTCTCGGCAGCGGCCGGGGCCGCGTTGCTCTGGGCGGCATTCATTCCCGCAAGTTGGATGACTGTATCCACGCTGTGACACGCCTGCGTCAACGCGGCTCCATCGGCGGGGTCGAGCCGGACTACCTCGAAGCCGGAGATATCGGGAGGCGCCTTCCGGGTAGTGAGCGTGAGTTGGTAGTCAGGTTGCATTGCTACAAGCTCAGCGAAGCGCGCGCCGACGTAGCCCAGGCCGCCGGTCACGAGCAGTCTCACGCCGCGGTTCCGCGCAAAATATCCAGCGCCTGCGGCAGCTCGAAATCCTCGAGCGGTCGCGTCTCGCTTTCTCCGGCCTCGTGCGGCATGTCGGCGCAGTTTACGACCAGGGAGATCTGATCACCCACGCACGCGAAACCGTACCAAACCTGCGGCGGAATCGTCAGCCGGTAATAGGAATCCGGCCGGCCCAGCGTGACGTCGACGCACGTACCGCGGGTCGGGGATTCGTCGCGGAGGTCGCAGACCACGAAACGCACCCGGCCCGACGGCACCGCGAGCTGCTGGGTCTGACGCAAATGCCGTTTCCAGCCCTTGATGATCCCGACATTGATTTGCGAGAAATAACATTCGCCGAAGCCCGCGTAGCCCTCGGAATCCGCGCGCAACATGTGGAGGACCGCGCCACGCTCATCGACGATCTGCCGAAGCGGGGTGACGAGGACGCCCTGGATCGAGACGGCGCTCATGCCGCCCAGGCGATCCCGCGTTCGCGCGCAAGCGCCGTGTACGCCTGGATCTGCGCGTCCGCGAACTCGACCATCGAAACCTTGTCTTCGTGCCAGTTGCGATACCAATCGACCGTGAAAGCGACGGTCTCGTGAAACTGCAACGCCGCCCGCCAGTTGAGGTGGAACAGCGCTTTGTCGCAGGAGAGCTTGAGCAGATTGGCTTCGTGCCCGTTCTGCGCCATGCCCTCGGGCACATGCCAGCAAACGCCGGGCCAGCGGGTCGCCATCGCATCGATGAGTTCACCCACCGTCTGGTTCACGTTGGAATCCGGGCCGAAATTGAAAGCCTCGCCGTTGAGTCTGGCCTGTGAGGCAAGCAGGCGCGCGCCCAGGAGTAGATAGCCGCTGAGCGGCTCGAGCACGTGTTGCCACGGCCGCGTTGCGCGGGGGCTGCGCACCTGCACCGACTCGCCGCGAGTCCAGGCGCGAATGCAATCCGGCACGATGCGGTCGAGCGCCCAGTCGCCGCCGCCGATGACGTTGCCTGCGCGCGTCGTCGCAACGCGGGTGGGCGACTGCCGCAGATAAGAATGGAAATAGGAATGCGCCACGAGTTCGGCGCAACTCTTTGAGCCACTGTATGGATCGTGACCCCCGAGCGCGTCGGTCTCGCGATATCCCCAACACCATTCGTCGTTCCGGTACGCCTTGTCACTGGTGATCAGCACCGCGGTTTCGATCCACGGCCGTTGGCGCACTTGCTCCAGCAAGTTGACCATGCCCATTGCATTGACTTCGAAGGTGCTCGCCGGGTCGATGTAGGAACGCTGCACCAGCGCCTGGGCGGCGAGATGAAAGATTATTTCGGGGCGGAAGTCATCGATCGCACCTGCGAGCGCGGGGCGATCGCGAATGTCGCCGCTGTAATGGCGCAGGTGTTTCTCGAGACCGAGGATCTCGAAATTCGCCGGCTGCGTGGGCACATCCACCGAAAATCCCGCGACTTCCGCCCCCAGCTGCCGCAGCCACAGGGCCAGCCACGAGCCCTTGAAGCCCGTGTGTCCGGTGACCAGTACACGGCGGCCGCGGTAGCTCTCGCCGATTTTTCCAGGGCTCACGTCAGCCACGGCGGGTTTCCCGTGGCCCAGAGCGCTTCAAGCGCAGTCTTGTCACGCAGAGTGTCCATCGATTGCCAGTATCCCGAATGATGGAAAGCCATGAGCTGCGAATCCCGCGCCAGATTCTCGAGGGGCGCGCGCTCAAGGATCGTTTCGTCGTTCGCGATGTAGTCGAACACCTTTGGCTCGAACACGAAGAAACCGCCGTTGATCCAGCCTTCGCCGGTCTGAGGTTTCTCGGCAAAATTCGTGACCCGACCAGACTCAACGCGCAGGTCGCCGAAGCGCGCGGGCGGCCGCACCGCCGTGACAGTGGCGAGCCTGCCATGCGACCGGTGGAACTTGAGCAGCGCTGTCAGATCGACGTCGGAAACTCCGTCGCCGTAGGTCAACATGAACGGACCGTGCGGGGCCAGCTTGTCCTTGAGGCGCAGCAGCCGACCGCCGGTCTGCGTGGATGCGCCGGTATCCGCAAGGCTCACGCTCCAATCCTCGACGGTGGGATTGGAATACTCCACCGCACCACTCTTGAGATGCACGGTGATGTCACTTTGCCGCGGGTGATAGTTGAGGAAATAGTCCTTGATAACCTCGCCTTTGTAACCGAGCGCAAGCACGAATTCGCGGAGCTCGTGCCGGCCATAGGCGCGCATGATGTGCCAGAGGATGGGACGCCCGCCAACTTCGACCATTGGTTTAGGTCTGATCTGGGTTTCTTCGCTGAGACGCGTGCCCAAACCGCCACACAAAATGACTACCTTCATCGCGAATCGCCTTCTTGAATGTGACTTCCGGGCCGACATCGCCCGCTCGTGAATGATATAGAAACTTTCACGAATCGATTCCGAGCAGGGCTGCGCCGTGGCCGGGCTGTCCAAATTTGATGTACGCGCCCGGCGTGCGGAGGCGGTACCTGAATGCGCCTCCCCCCAAGTCCTCGACGTCCAAATGCCGCCAGACGCGAGCACTGTGTTTTTCAAACAACGGGGTCGCGCACAGGTGAATCACGTCAAAACTTCGCTCCAGCGCTTCGAGCACCGCCGCGGTCCCCCCGAAAACCAGGGCCTGTCTGGAGAATTCGGCGCGCGTCGATGTCCGATCCTCATGGCGCGCCATGATCTCGGCGAGTTGCCGCGCCAGCCCCAGATGTTTGGGGTTCCTGGCCATTACTGGATGCAGGCGCGCCAGCCACGCCGGCATGCTTGCCTTCGGTGAAGCCCGCACATAGGCCTCGAACGCGGTAACGACAGCAGGCGGGTCGCAGTCATACGGCAAAAGGATGTGTCCGCCGAAGGGCGGTTCCGGTTCACGCATGTATCGCAGTGACGGGACTGCACGCACCTTGTCGGTTGGCCATCCAAGGTATTCGCGCAGGATTTCCGCTTGTCCCTCCCCGTTTACAAGCAAACAATCCGGCGCTCCGTCGCGATATACGTAGTCGGTGGGCAACGATGGCAACACGGCGTGCATGTAGCCCACGGTCTCTGTTTGCGGACGCTCTCGTTTCACGGCAAGCATCAGCGCATGCTGAAACGGCTGCCCTTCATAGGGGACAATCACTCTCCGCACCGGAAAGCGCCGAAACTCGATCGAAACGGCCTCCGCGACAGCATGCGCCTGCGCCACGATCGCGGAGAATCCTCGCGCACGCGGTCGTGTGGCGCGCGCGTTCGAGATCAGGTTGAGATTCACACTCGGCGGCCATGAGGTCGCCCCGGCGCGGTTCCGTTTGTAGATCATGCGGATGTTGGGCGCGGGATTGGTCGTAGGAGCACCGTCGATCATCAGCAGCAACCACAGCGTGCGTGGTGTCTCCGCAGTGGATAGACCGAGGTAGCGGTCCCGATGGTTGCCGGTCGAATCGAAATCGCCGGGCAAGGCCCACGTGATGATCAGGCTGTCGTAGTCACCCGGCGTCGCGGACTGGCTCAGTGCAAAGCCCGGGGTGCGCAACCAGTGAAAGGCATCACGAGCTCGAGCGACAAGACGCGCCGGCTCGGCACGCCAGCCACCACGATCGAGGCGCCGAAGCCGTGCATGGCCGGGGGTACGCGCCCATGCGGTCATGAAGCACTCTGGCTCCAGCGCCACGTCACGCTTGCGACGCATGCGCTCGAACACGAAGTTCCGCGCACCGTGCAGCAGCCGCTCTTGCGCTGCATCCACGGCGTCGGCGGCGAGCACCATCTAGAGGACGGCCAGCACGGAAGCAGGCAGATCGAGGGCGAGCGCCGTGGGCGCGGTTTCGCCAGCACGCTTCTGCGCCGCGATGACGCAGAAAACGACTTCTTCGAATGGGGTAACCGCCGATGCGCTCGGCGGACCTGCGTAGCCGAAGCCACGCAGCAGCGACGGATCGAGCGCCTTCAACATCGCCACCAGTTCGCCCGCATTGAGTACTACATAGGGCGCAGTCTCACCCTCTTTCTTGCCGTCGAAATTGATGTGCTGGAAAGAGCGGGTCATGTCGTTGATGCCCGGCCCGGTGGTTAGACGATAGCTGGACAGGAAGTAACCACCCGGTTTCACGTAGCGCCACGCGGCGCGCAGCATGGACTCGAACTCCAGATTCCAGTCGATGCAACCCAGCGACGCCACCATGTCGAAGGATCCCTCCCCGAGCAATCCCGACGGTGGTGCGAGTATGTCCGCCGCGATGAACCGGCCCAGCGGGTATACGCTTCGCGCGGTGTCCGCGGCCTGCTTGTTGATCTCCACGCCGGTGTAGTTCGTGACGCCGAATTTCTCGCGCAAAGCGAGCCCAAGCCCGCCGCAGCCACAACCGATATCGAGCACGGCACTGCCGGCGCCGAGCCCGATCTGTTCGAAGACCACGCGCTCGGATTGGTAGAACTGGTCCCAACGAATGCGGTGCGAGCGATAGAACGCTTCGATATTCGGCGAGGTGTACTCGATGTTGCCTGAACTGCTCATCGCTCAACCCACCTTCGCGAGCGGCGTGCGATAAAGAGCGGCCAGTTTCTCATCGGGACGCCCGAGCCGCGCGGATTCGGCCCGTTTCGCGACCTCCACCCATGTGCCGACTTCAGCCGATAGATAGACGGCGTGCAAAAACTCCATGGTCTTCAGCGCATCGCTGAACTCCACGGCCGGGCGGCCGCGACCGGTGATGGTATCGTAGGCGCCAGCGTAGATGTCGTTGTGGCCGAAACCATATGCGTCCGGAAACGTGTCGCTGAAAGTCGCCTCGTCTTCGGGACACGGCGAGAACGTCAGCAGTTTGTCGGTGGCCCATCCGCCCAGCATGGCCGTTCCCTTCGTGCCGATGATCGACACCGACGACTCATAGTCTCGCGGCCGCGCCGCGGTGGTGATCTCGAGCACGCCGAGTGCGCCGTTCTCGAATTCGAGCGTCGCCACGAGGCAATCTTCGACTTCGACGTTCACGTTGAAGGTCTTCATCACGGCGTTTACCCGGCGCACTTCACCGGCGAGGAAACGCACCATGTCCAAATGGTGGATTCCCTGGTTGGTGGTGCAACCACCGTCGAGCGCGAACGTGCCGCGCCAAGCGTCACGATCGTAATACGGCTGCGGACGACACCAGCGCTGTCGCACCGTGGCCAGAACGATGTTTCCAAGTTCGCCGTCCTGCACCGCGCGGCGTATGCGCTGCACGCAGCGATTGAAACGGTACTGATGCACCGGGAAGACATATGTACCGGAAGCCTTTGCAGCCGCGGTCAACTGATCACCTTGCGCGAGGCGCATGACCACGGGTTTTTCCACGACCACACTCTTCTTGTAGCGCTCGACCGCATCGAGCGCATGCTCGAAATGCATGCCGCTGGGCGTGACCACGGCGACGATGTCGATTTCCGGATGCTGCCGAAACATCTCGTGGTAGTTGATGTAACGAGGTGCAGAGCCCGCGCCCGGCATGCTCACCATTCGGTCTACCTTGATATCGCAGATCGCGACCAACTTGAGATGCGGATGATGTTGGACGGCCTTGACGTGGTGCCCAGCCACGCGACCGCATCCAAGGACAGCGACATTCAAGATCTTTTCCATGGCTCAGCGTCTCTTGGCGGCGGACTTGATGATCTCGGCGCAATCGTTCCAGAAACGCTGCATGAGATCGAGCGGACCCGTGCTGATGCGCAGGCAGTTAGTAAGCGGAACCTGCATCCAGGGACCTTTGAGCAAATAGCCACGCTCGCGCGCGGCAGCAATCGCCGTGCGACAGTCGTCGGCGGACTTGCAACGCACGTGCACGAAATTGGTGTGCGACGGAAATGTCTCGAGACCTGCGTCGTGCATGGACCGGTACAGGAAATCGCGGCCCGCGTTGTAATCGGCAAGGCGTTGTTTCACCCAGTCGAGATGGTCGAGCGCGTATTCGCCGCATTTGAGCGCGATGCTGTTGCTGTCGGTGATCGGCCGCAACAGCGAACTCTCGCGAATGCGTTCGGGGTTGGAAACGCAATAACCAAGCCGCAACCCCGCGAGTCCGAAGGCCTTGGAGAACGTGCGCACCACGAACAGGTTTGGATACTTGTTCACCCAGCCTACTGCGGTGTTCGCCGTAAACAGATGATAGGCCTCATCCATGATCACAATAGTGCCGCGCTCTGCGCCTTCGGCAATGATGGCCTCGATCTCGGCATCCGGTATGACCGTGCCGGTTGGTTGGTTCGGATTTGCCAGCACCACCATGCGCACAAACTCACGGCGCATGTGCTCGAGAACCTTGGCGGTGTCGAACTCGAGATTGGGACCGTACGGCACCATGGCCACACGGGTTTTGTAGATCATGTTGTAGACCTCGTACATGCGCCAACTCGGGTCCTGCATGACGATCAGATCGCCTTCGTCGACATAGGTCTCGAACAGAGTCTTCATGGCACCGTCCGAGCCGGCGGTCACGAGAATCGACTCTGGCGTGACTCCGCACCATTTCGCGACTTTGGCAATAAAATCGTTCGAATCCGCGTAGGCGGCGAAGTCGTAACGCGTGAGCGACGCGCGAAAAGCCTCGAAGTGTTCGGTGCTCCAGCCCACCGGATCTTCATTGCGGTCGAGGCGCACGTAATTGCGTCGGTCGTGGTAAGGGTCGAATAGGCGCTTGACTCGCGACAGACGTTCGCTGGCCTTGATCGGTCGATTCATCACTAGGTCTCCAATTCAAACTTTCGGCGCGACGGACCCAACTGTGGCCCGGAAACATTCCAGGCGCGAAGTGAGACGTCGGGCAAGCGGGGGGTCGCAATGTTAGTGGAAATGTGCTCGTGAAGCTGAGTTTTTCTGGCTAATTCTGCCGCCACGCACCGATTCAGCCGGCTCTTTGCTGCTGGTAGTAGCGAGTCATCCGGGAAATCCCGGTGGCGAGATCGACACTCGGCTGCCAACCAAGCTCTCGAGACAGCTTTTGCACATCAGCAACCATGCCGTGCTGATCTCCGGGTGTTGAACTCGCGAACTCGATTGGGTAGTTTGGCTGACCGGCCGCGGTAGTAAGCGCCGTGAGAAGATCGCCGACAGTTGTCCGCACACCGGTGCCGAGGTTGTAGACCTGGCCATGCGAGGCAGGGTTATCCCATGCGGTGAGCCACGCGTTCACGACATCATCCACGTAGACGAGATCACGGAAACGATCCTTGGCGCCTTTCACGACAATGGGGCGGTTCTCTAGAATGAACGAGAGATAGATGCTGGCCATTCCCTGCATCCGGTTTTCCATGTTCTGCCCCGGTCCATACACGCTGAACATGCGGAATGCCGTGGTGGCGATGCCCAACGTGCCATACAGCTTCAGATAGGCCTCGGCGGCGAGTTTACCCGCGGCGTAGTAGGTTTTCGGATGTGCCGGATGGGCCTCGTCGACGGGCAGATATTGAGCGTCTCCGTAAACCGACATCGAGCTGCCGTACAGAAAGCGGCGTACACCTTTTCGCCGGCACAACTCCAACAACTGAAACGTCGCCGTGGAATGGCTGTTGAAGTCGTACCAGGGATCGGTAAAGGAAGCCTCGCCAGAGGACTGCGCGGCCAAGTGAAATACCGAGTCGAACTCGAAACTCTCAAGCTCGCCTACACGTGCCGGATCCGAGAGGTCCATCTCGAGAAACCGCGCGGCCGCCGGCAAGTTTTCGCGCCGGCCGGTACTGAGATTGTCGGCGATCGCAACGGTGACGCCGCGTTCGAGTAAGGCGCGCGCAATGGCGGAACCAATAAAACCCGCACCGCCGGTCACGAGCACGCTACGCATTGGCGGAAACTCCTGCAGAGCCGATAGCGCGGCGCACAAGGGCGACGAACTGATCGACGCCGTATTCTACCTTCGCCCAGCGATAAGCTTGAGCCACCTCGGCGCGCAGGGCAGTGGCGTCTATACGCGTGAACGAGTCCATGCAGACGCCGAGATCGAGCACATCGAGCGCGTGCCCCGGCATGTCGGCCGCGAGATAGAGCGCGATTCCGCGCGCCAGCATTTCCTCGAGCGCGGTGTGCGTCGCGCGCAACCGCGCCGCCGCTTCATTCCAACGATTCGCGCCCGGCACATAAATGGCCTTGCCCCACAGCGGCTCACCGCGATGGTAGAGGCCGCGCGCATTTGCCGGCCGCAAGTAGTCGAATTCGATGTCGGCCAGCACGTAGCCGTTAGCCCGCATCAGCGGATCGATGTCGCTCAGCCATCCCTGACCTTGCCAGACGTGGGCGGTTTCGAATTCCACCTTGATCAGCTTGATGAGGCCCTCGCGCAACAATCGCTCGGCGCCCTGCAAGGCCTGTAGATCGTGTCCTTCGATATTGACGTCCATGGCATCCACTTCACCGAAACGTCCTGCGAAAAACTCATCGAGCGTCGTGCATTGCACTTCGATGGTCCGCGCCGTCAGTAGTGAGTGCATGGCGAATCGCTGCACGAAGTCGCCGAGGGGTACGTGGAACGACGAGCCGCGCTCGTCGCGCGCTACGTAAAAAAGCGCGTGACCGATGCGGTTGGAGATGCAAAGCAATGCGCCGCCCTGCTCACCGACCGGCTCGAAGTCGAACTTGCGCAGCTGGGCGGCCGGCAGCAATGACCACGGCAGTTTCAGAGGACCGCCAGAACCCACGTCCGCGAAACCGATGGTGGCGCCGACACGCTCGAAAAGGCGGGCCATGAGGCGCGCCTTGCGCCGATTGGTGATGTCGAACATTCGTGTGCTCAGATTGCCTCGGTCACGCCGTGTTTGCGCAACCAGTGTTCGACCATCGGCACCTGCCATTCGTAGTCGATGTCGCAACCACCCCAGGAGACGATCGGGTGGATGCGCTGTCCCATCCACTTCTGCGGCAACATGCCGTCATCGAGATTGTCGAGGCAGCGCGACCGCACCACCGAGATGCCCATGTCGGCGAAATACACGCTGCCCTGCGAATCGCGATCGCAGTTGAGCGTCTTCGGATCGCCAAAGGTGTCGAAGGGCACAAAAGGATGCAGGCAGCCGTCCGGACCAACCTTGCGTGCGCGCAACGGGCTCCACATGTTGTATTCCGATACGGTTACCGCCGAATCCAGTGTCGCATCGGCGCGCAGCGCAACGATGCCGGCGTCAATCTGGTCCGCGGTCAGCGTCGCCGCATTCGCGAACAGCAGCACGATGAGATCGAGATTCTTGCCCTCGCGGGCGAGCCGTTGCTTGATCTCTTGGTAGCCATGCACGAAAACGTGTTCGCCCAGCGCAGCTTTTGTGGCCAGATCCTTCGGCCGCTCGATCAACTCGGCACCATACTGCTGGCCGATGGCCATAATTTCGGGCGAGTCGGTGGACACGTACAGTCTGTCGACGTATTTCGAAGCGCGCGCTGCCATGAGCGGATAGGCGGCCAGAGGTCGACCAAGGATGGGATAGAAATTTTTGTTCGGAAAACCGGTGCTGCCGGCACGACCGATCATCAAGGCGGCAATCAAGGTTTTTTCCTCCAGGCCAAGAATGCTGACGGACAGCGCGCCCCAGACACCGTGCGACACTCGCTCACCGTCCCGCCCCGCCCGTTCTGAGTGATTCGTTGCGCACGTCGTCGATCAACTGAAGAAGTCCCTGACCGAAGTCGACGTGAAGAGCCGGCGAATAGCGTCGCCCCGGCTTTGGTAGATAGGCATACGGCGTGCGCACGTAATGGCCGGCGTATTTCTCGTCGCGGAAGTCGACGCCGTCGGCTACGCCCATGATCTCTGCCAGCATTTTAAGCAGATCGAGCATGCGCATGGGTTGATGACCGGTGAGCACCACGCTCTCGTTGCGGAATTCGTCGCTCAGAGCGACTACACTTGCGCGCGCCGCGTCCTCCACGTGGATGTACTCCCGCACCGATTCGGAATCGCCTGCGTAACTGATTTTTCCTTGCTCCAAAGCTCTTCGAACGATGATGTAAAGCCCATTGGTGGCGTCGGCACGCGGACCGTACAGCGAACCGTAACGCAGGATGGTGAAGTCGAGACCAAACGCGCGCTGGTATTCCTCGACATAGTTTTCCGCGGCCTGCTTGCTGACGCGATAAAAACCGCCTTCTCGGCTGTAGACGTACACCGTGCTTGCGTACAGAAAACGGCGCACGCCGGCCTGACGGGCGGCCTCGAGCACATTGACCGCACCCAGCACGTTGACCTGCGCGGTCTGCACCGGCTTGTCGAGAGCTTCGTTGAGATCGGCGAGCGCCGCAAAGTGATAGACCACCTCACAGCCTATCAGCGCGGAGTCGAGCGAGGCCCGATCCAGAATGTCGCCGACAAACATCTGCTGGCCGTCACGCAGCCAGCGCGACGGATTGCGGTCGAACACGCGCACGGTATACCCAGCCGTTTGCAGCTGGTCCGCGACATGCGAACCGAGGAAGCCACCGCCGCCAATGACGCAGGCCGTCTTCACCTCAAAGTCCCGCCCGCTGAACTTCGTATTCTTCCCGCGGCACTGGTGATTGTTGAGAGCCATTCCTGAGGAAGCGGACCGCTTCTTCTGTGGCCTCGATCTCCATACGAGTTCGGCAGTCCACCGACATTGAGCCCATGTGAGCGGTCAGCAAGCAGCGTTCGATGCCACACAGTTCACCGGAATACGGCTCGTGCTCGAACACGTCGATGGCCGCTCCACCCAGATGGCCCGACGCCATGACCGAAGCCAGATCCGCTTCATTGACGATACCGCCGCGCGCGCAATTGATGAGCATTGCGTCTGGTTTCATCATCATGAGCTGCTCGCGGCCGATCATGTTCTTGGTATGAGGGGTGAGTGGTACGTGCAGGCTGATCAAGTCCGCCTGCCGGTATATCTCTTCCTTGCCTACCCACTCTATCTTCAAGTTCGGATCGAACTTGAGTTGCGGATTGATGTCGTTGGCGAGCACGCGCGGCATGCCGAAACCGGGAATGCGTCGCAAGACGCGCGCGCCAATCCTGCCCACGCCGATGATGCCGACCGTCACCTCGGCAATGCGGCGGCCGAAGATGCGCTGCCACTTGCCAGAATGCAGTTGCAGGTTTGCGATGTGCACACCGCGCAGCAGCGAAAGCATGAGCGCAATAGTGAGCTCCGCCACGGCGGGCGCTGGAGCATCCGGCGTGTAAGAGACCCGGATGCCGCGCCGTTCGGCTTCAAGCAAGTCGACGCTATCGAGGCCGATGCCGACACGCGAGATCAGCTTAAGCCTGTTCGCGCGCGCCATTACGGTCTTGGTGATAGGCTCAGTGCCGGCGATCAGTGCGTCGAAGTCGCCGACCATCTCCGCCAGCTCCTCTTCCTTGAGGCGCCGACCAAGAGGATTGATGAGGTATTCGATGCCTGCGGACTCGAGCTGCTCGATGGGCAACCGATTGCGATCACCGAAGGGTACGGTCGTGATTAGTACTCTGGGCACTTTGACGGCATCTCCTGTCTGAATGTCATCCCGTCAGCGGGTTGTCGGCATCGCGCAGCGTCGCATTATCACGCGGTATCAGCTCATCCGGAATGCCCTTTTGCATTACGCGACCACCTTCCAGGCGATACAGAAAATCACATTCAGCGACTGTAGTGAGGCGGTGCGCAACGATAATCACGGTCTTCGCACCATGGAGGGCCCGCACTGCGCTCATGACCTCGCGTTCAGTCGCCGTGTCGAGTGCGCTGGTGGCTTCGTCGAGGACCAGTACCGTCGGGTCGTGGTACAGCGCGCGCGCGATGCCGATGCGCTGCAGCTGACCGCCGGACAGGCGCACGCCGCGTTCCCCGACCATGGTATCCAGACCCGTGGGTAGTGTGGCGACGAAGCCGTCGAGCTGCGCGGCCCGGAGCGCGCGTTGCAACATCCCTTCGTCGATTTCCGCGTCGGGTATCCCGAAGGCAACATTCCGGCGCAGCGTGTCATCGGTAAGGAAAATCTGCTGGGGCACGTAGCCAATTCGTGACTGCCACGAACGCAGGTTCTCGCCAATGTCCACGCCGTCGATGCGCACCGAGCCGCCCTGCGGACGCAGCAGGCCAAGGATGACGTCGACTAGAGTGCTTTTGCCCGAACCACTCCCGCCGACCAATCCGATCGACTGACCGCTGTGCAAAGTGAGCGAGATGTCGCGCAGCGCCGGCGAGTCGGTGCCTGGATAGGTGAAACTTGCATCCTGGACGGAAAGCGTGCGCTCGAAGGTAAGCGGCTGCACGCCGGACGATTTTTCGGCACTGGCCAGAGTCTCCATCTCGAGCGCCAATGAATTGATAGCCGGCTTTGCGTGCCGCATGATCTGGATGGAATTCATGATGCGGTTCGCGGAAGGCATCACCCGGAATGCCGCCGCACCAAACAAGCCTATCGTCGGCACCAATGAAGCGAGAGGTCGGCCCTCCGACAGCAGCATGATGACAAGCACAGCGAGCGCCGCGACGGCGATGATCTCGAGCATGAGCCTCGGCAATTCTTGCAAAGTGTTTTGACGCGTGGAAATGCGCGCGTATCCGAGGGCCTGTTCGCGATAGCGGCGAATGAACTCGTCTTCGCGCCCCAACAGCAATAACTCCTTCACTCCCCCCAGACCTTCCTGCAGGTACTGGAGGCGCATGCGCTCGAATTTCTGCCGCATCTCGCCCCAGCGCAACATCCGTTTTCGTGTGACGAAGTAAAAACCTCCGCCGATGACCAGCAGCGTGGATATCGACAAAGCCGCGCCGAACGGCTCGATGTACAGCAAGAGTGACAGGATGCCGATGATAACCAGCAGCTCAGAGAAAAAACGCAGCGCTTCGTAAAGGCCGTAGTGCATAAGGAAGTACACCTCCCCAAGCGCATTGCGAATTAGCTCCGCGGAGTTGCGCTGCATGTGGAAGGTATACGGCTGGCGCAGGTAGCCGGTGAACACGCGCAGCGACATGTCGGCCTGCATGCCGAACACGAAATGCAGATTCTTGTACGCGAGGAACGCCAAAAACACGCCCTTGAATACATAGATCAGCACCAGCGCTGCAAGGCCACCGACAACCAATTGCTCTGGAGTCAGTGGGCCGAGTTTGCCCAGCAAATGAGCCAAGGCGGGAAACTGCGCTTGCAAGTCCGAGCGCACCATGAACGCCAGCGCAGGGATAACCAGGCCGACCGAACAGGTTTCCAGGATGGCGCCGAAGAACATAAGGAACAGCAGACCGATGGCCTCGCGACGTTCCGACGCGGTCATCAATCGCCAGAGTTTCTTAGCGATTTCGGAGCCCATAGCGGACGAGGATCAGACTTTCGGCCGGGCGGCGCGCCGGACGAACACAAAAATGGAGCCGATGATCCCGCCGAAGATGAGACCGCCGAGCACGAGGAGCGCTCGCTTCGGACTCACGCGGATTTCGGGGACGCGCGCGCGGTCGACAACGGCGAAGGCGTATTCCTCACGGCCGCTCGCCAACATACTGTTCTTGGTTTCATTCTCGATGAGGTTGAACATCACCCGCTGCACTTCGATGGAGTTGGTCTTAGTCAACTGCTCGTTTAGATAGGCAATGTTGCGTGTAGCCTCCTCCAGAGCACGCCTGCGGATTATCTCGTTCGCGAGGGCCACGTAGGCATTGGCCCAATCCGCTGCTACCTCGGCATCACGCCAGTCGATAGTCACCAGCACCAAGCCCGCACGGTTGTCTTCGCGGATGGTTACCACTGACTTACGAAAGCGCTCCACCGCGCGCCAAAGCGTCCGCTGATCCGCGTTCTCGAGGATGACATCCACCAACTTCCTTCGCGCGATGAATTCTTCGGCCAGTGCGCGCGACTTCAGGACTGCGCGCGCGTCGCGCATCTTGTGGTCGCCGCCGCTGACATTTATTCCAGCCAGGCTTGCAAGCCCGCCGAACTGGTTCATCAGCGAAGCGGCAGCACCCATGCTGCCGTCGGGCGCGTCGGTCAACGATGTCTCCGCGCGAAACTCCGGCCTCGCGGTGAACGCATAAATCGCCGCCAGAACGCCGAACGTCAGCGACACGCACCCGATGAGAATGCGATGCGCCCAAATCATGCGGATCAGGATGAGCAGGTCAATTTCGCCGCCTACATCCGAGACAGCGGGTTTCTCTTGTTCAGTCGGGTTCAACTTCACGCCACTCAGAACGAATTCACGGCCGCTGCCGAGATCGCAAGGTTGTAGAGAATCTGCGTAACCGCCTGCCATAGCGGCAGCGCCGGCATCCGTTCAGTATCGAGGGGCACCACCACGGTGTCGCCGGGCTTCATCGCAACCTGCGAACTGCGGCGGAACCAGCCTGAACTCTCGCTCGAGACGACACTGCCGTTGGCGCGAACCACATAGATTCGTCCACGGTCAGCCTTGCGGGTCAGCCCGCCGGACAGACCGATGTAGTCGTCGCGGCTCAGATTGTCGCGATAGAAGTGCGACGTGTTAGTCTGCACCTCGCCGATCACGGTCACTTCCTGCTTCTGCTTCGGAACGATCAGTCGATCGCCTTCCCGCATGACCACGTCGATCGTTGAACCCGTCGGCGCAGCCAGGACCGCGTCGAGATCGATGACTAGCCGGCCCACGGATTTCGTGGTTTTCAGTTGATTGAGCAGCGACTGACCAACTGCTAACGCCTGGCCAGCCTGGCCCTGATTCGCGGCTGCCGCCTGCAGAGCAGTTGCGGCCAAGTCACTTTGCAGACGTTCAGCCAGCTTGTCGACCTGTTGCTGCTCGCGTTCCAGCAATTCAACGCGCGTAAAGACTGTGCCCTCGGTGAATGCAAGGGAAGTGAGGCCGCCAGCGCGACTGACTACCGAGCGCAGTGTTTCGCCGCGCTGTATGGGATAGATGCCCGGAAAGCGCACTTCGCCAAGCAGCGTCACCTTCTCCTGTTCGCTCCACTCGGGAATTTCCTTGACGTTGAGGAAATCGAAGGGCTGCAGCAACAGGTCTGCGCTGGCGTCGCCCGCGAGGATCGCGCCGAGATCGACCTCGACCAGCTGCGTCTTGCGCACTTCACCTTCTAGGCGGTAACGCGTGAGTTCCGCCTTGCTGCCATACGCCGCATCCTGCAAGCCCCCACCCGCACGTATCAGGTCACTGACGCGCATCTGTGGTTCGAGTGGATAGTCGCCGCGCGCCTTGATGCGGCCGTCGACGCGAACGATTTCGCTCGGCTGATCGATGCGTGCCTGGCGTCGCGCCTCGTCGAGCAGTGGCGTGATCATTTCGCGGCGACCCGATTCCAGGTCGAACACAATGACGCGGTCTCGAGGCATGAGCACGATGTTCTTGGGGGAGGACGGCGTGCGCAACGCCGCGGCCAGATCCGCCGACAGCATGACGATGCGGCGGTCCGGCGGAAGCTCGCGGCGAATGAGGATGTAATTCAGGTCGGCATTGGGCTTGAGCGCATCGACGGTGCCAATGACTTCCGTGAGCCGCAATCCTTCGTGCCAAGCCAAGGGGCCCGGCTGGAACACGTGGCCCTCGAGAGTCACACCCTGGTCGAGGGTCGGCCGCAGGCGCAACACGCGCAACGAATCGCCCCGACGCACGAGCTCGCCGCGACCGCTCGCCACGTCAAGGGGCACGTCGAGCACCATGCGAGCGCGCTGGTCATCGATGCGTACCAGCGCAACACGGCTGGTATCGGCTTCGCTGGTAGGTCCGCCCGCCAGCTGCACGATGTCGGCCACGCTGGTTTCGCCCTTGATCTCGTAAATCGCCGGACGATTGACTTCGCCATCGACCGCGACCGTCGCCACCACCGGCGGGATGAAAATGACGTCGCCCGGCAACAGCTTTGCGTCGTTGTTCGTGTCGCCACGCAGCAGCAGGTCGTACAAGTCGAGACGGCGGACCACGGCACCCTGCCGCTTGAGCTGAATGTCACGCAGCGAACCGATCGGCTTGACGCCGCCCGACGCGTACAGCGCCGAGGTGATGGTCGCCAGGCCGCTGACCGTATAACTGCCCGGACGCGCCGCCTCTCCCATGACGAACACCTGCATCGAGCGCGTATCGCCCATGCTTACGCTCGCGCGCACTCCGATCATCTGTCGCGAAACGCGCTGTTCGATATCGGCCGACACGGCGCCAAAAGTTCGGCCGCCAACGGCGATCGGCCCGATCTCCGGAAAACCAATCCGGCCGTCCCGCCCTACCGTGAGCCGCAGGTTGCGGTTCTGGGCACCGAACAACTGCACGTTCAACTGATCTCCCGGACCAACCAGGTAGTCGGATGGCACTGGTATGTCGTTGAACGGAGCGAATGTGGAGGCGGAGTCCTTGAACAGGTCATATCCGAAGGGCTTGAGCCCCGCGATCCCCGTCTTGCGCACGGGCAGCCGCACCACTTTCACCGTGAGTTTCGACAGCGTCGGGATGGCCATCAAGCGTTGTGTAGCCTGTTGCTCGTCGAGGCCCGACAACATGACCGGCGCGAAACCCGGCAGACCCAGTGCGCCCGATCCGTCGAGTTGATAGGGATTGCGCGCCCGGATCAGCAATATCAGGTCCTGCAACTGCGCCCTTTCTTCCGCGTCGAGGACGGGCGCGAGCTCGCCCGGAATGGTCAAGGGCGGGAGGCCTTCTCCCGCGGATTCGACGCGTGGCGGTTTGTCTTTCTTGAAGTCGATGTCGAGCAGCACCGTATCTTCGGGTTTCAGCGTTTTATCGAGCCCTTGGGTGTCGCCCAGCAGATTGACTCCCGTAAGCCTCCTGGCGTCGGCGCCATCGCGCGAATTGCGGCTGCGGCCATTGGTCGAACTGGCGGAATCGTCGCCCGTCGCCTTGCCACCGAGGCCGAGCTGTTCTATCAATGCCTGGCGATCTTCGGGGCTCATGCTGCGCAGGAGCTCGAGCTGCTCGGCGGTGGGCACCTGGGCCGCGGCCGGCATCGCCACGACGAACACCGTCCATGCGATCAAACACAACCAACCGCTACGCATCAGAATCCTTGTCTCCAGGTCAGGAAGCCGCGCACTTTCGAATCGAATGCTGGGGCCTCGCTATCGTCGTATCCGAGGCCGGCCGTGAGGGTGCCGGCGCCGAACTTCCGCGAGTGGCGCAATTCTACATTGCGCAGGTTCAGCGGCACTGTGCTGATTGTGTGGGGCCCGCCGTCGCGGTTCAGCTCCACTTTCCGCAGCGTCAGGCTGTAAAAATCGCCATTCGGGCGCGCCAGCGAGGCCCCGAACGAATACATCCGACTGTCGTTGTCCATCGAATGGCCGATAATCCGGCCTCGGTAGGTGTAGCCCTGCGGATAGATCGAGTTGCGGTAACCACAGTCGAAATCCGGCTCCTGGCGGGTGAACGTACAAGCCGTGTCGGCGAACTCGGCCCGCAGGCGTAGTCCGCCAAAACCGGTCGATGCCCAGCCTTCGATGCCGCCGAGACCCAGGAACTTGCTCGGCAACCCACCGGCCTCGTCTTCACCTATCCACTGCGTGTAAACCGCAAGAGGCAATTTGCGCCAGGGCGAACGCATGCGCAGGTCGTACCCCGCCATCTGGTTGCCGGGCTGCGCGTCGGTGCCGTTGGCATCTACCTGATTGTCCTGGCCCAGCAGCATGTCCTTGAATGTCGCCCAGCCACACTCGCGATCACCGCCGCACCACTGCGCGGTACGTGTTAGTCCGAACTCGAGCCACGGGCGCGGCTTGAAGTTGACGCGTGCCGCCATGAAGCGGACTTTGGGAATCGCAATGTCATGAGCTTCGGCTTCGCCGACCGCGATGCTGGCCCGCCACGGCCCGATCCACGACAGCAGCTTGGTCTTGAACGGGTCGGTGTAGTTTCGCTCGAGAGTGACGCTCGGAATCGGCCGCGCATTGGTAGAGAGGATCAGGCTGCCGTCGAATCCCGGGCCCCACCACCGCTCCATCCAGCCGGCGGAAATCATGAAGTTACCGACGTTGACGCCAACATAGGTGCCGTCGGCGCGCAGCTCGCGATTGTCGTCGGGTTTCGCGACCACCGCGCCTTGCAGGTTCAGCGCAAAGTGATCGGTGAGCCAGCTCGCGCGCAATCCGACTTCACCTTCTTCCCGCGGTGAATCGTCGAACGAGCGCAGCGTGGTCGGTTCGTAGGAAGCGGACGCGCGCGCGCCCAGGCCCGCGTATCCGCGCGCCGAAGCAGATCGTGACAGCCGTTGCACGCGGACCAAGGCATCCGCCGTCGCCGCATCGAGATTGCGCGCGTCAGCTCCGAGAGCATCCCGCGCGATATCGGGCCATGACAATGGCCAAGTCGTGACCGGCCCGCGCAGAATTCCAGCGTCGGCAAGTAGTTGGATGTCGTGACGCACGCCGGGGTCGCCGGGCGCGAGCCAGGGATCGGCGTTCGCCACCCCATGGGCCAACACCAGACAGATGCCTGCGGTCAAAGCGCGGCGCGGGCGCTGACTCATCGATCGAATTCGTGGCGCCAGCCGACGAATCCGAATGGCTCTACATCACGTTCGCCACCGGCAGGTTCGAGCGACTCGACTCCGAGATCGATCGCCACGTGTTCTCCAAACAGACTGCCCTTCCAGCCGAACTCGAGCGCCGCATAGTCGGCGCGCACATGGCTGACGGTGTCGTGGACGTCGAATTCTCCATCGCGATTCAAGCGCGCGGTTCGCGCGGTGGCGGACCACAAGGTGCCATCCATCGCCGTGAAGGTCGCACCCACCGCGTAGTTCTCCGCATCACGGTCGGACGTGTAACCAATGACTCGGCCCCGGTACCGGTAACCTTCGACGTTGAAGCGGCCCTGGTTGTATGCGCAGTTGTAATAAGGCCCGCGACTTGTATTCGCCGAACAGGTGGTAGTCGAATATTCGACGAATCCCTGCACTAGGCCGCCTCCGGCCAGCGGCTTCCACACCTCGGCGCCGAACTGCGCGAGGTACTTGGCAGGTAGATAGTGCGATTCGTCCTCACCGATCATCTGCGAATAGACTGCATACGGCCAGTCGCCAATCGGCGAACTCCAGCGGATGTCGAAACCGGCCATCTGGTTCCCTGGCTCGTTTTCGGGGGTGGCATCGATGCCCACATTATCGTTGCCCACGAGCATGTTCCCGAAGGTGCTCAGGTTGCACTCCAGCTGCTTGCCGCAGAACTGGGCGGTGCGGGAGAAACCGAACTCGATGTCCTTGAAAGGCATGATCGTCACGCGCCACGCCATGAACAAAGGGGAATCGATGTCCCCGCGGTCGCTCTCCATCCGGCTGACACCGAAACTGAAGCGCCACGGGCCGAGCCAGCTCAACAAGGGCGTTTCGAATGGCATCGCCGCCGCCCGCTCCACCATGAAGGTGGGCATCGGCCGTGCATTGTTTGACAGGATCAAACTGCTTTCGTGAGACGGACCCCAGAAACGTTCGAGGGTGTGCGCGCTGACCAGCCAGTTGCCGAGCTGCACCGTGGCATGCGAACCGTCGGCACGCAGCGCCTGGCCGTCGTCCGGATCTGCGGCGCCCGTCGCGTTGAGTGACACTGCGAAGTGTTCGCCGCTATAGTCGGCCCGCACACCGATCTCGCCGTCTTCGCGCGAGATACTGTCGAAATCACGGAGCAAGCCGGCCTTCCCGACGCTTGTGCTCACCTCAAACTTGAGCGCGTCGCCGTCCGGCACCATACGGGCGCGCACGCGCGCCAAAGCGGCCGCGACGGCCGCATTCGTCGCGAAATGCGGCTTCGCATTGGCTAGCGCGTATGCCACCGCGGCGCGTGGCAACGGCCACTGATTGACGGGCAGGCGGATGATTTCCGCGTCGTTGAGCAGCAGCAGGTCGATGCGCAACGTGGTGTCACCCGATGCGAACCAGCCCGCGTCGGCGAAAGCGGGGGCAGCCCAGATCAACGTGCCCAGCACAAACATGCCAGCGCGCAACAAGCGCGGCGCGCGCTTGGCGCGGCTGATCTCTTCGGCGGTCATTTCTTCCAGCTCTGCAGGCGGATCAACAGGGGCTTGAGCATGGGACGCGCCGCGGCGCTCTCAGGGTTGCGCACCAGCGGCAACACTTCTTCACACATTTTCTTGCCGAGCTCCACGCCCCATTGGTCGAAGGCATTTATCCCCCACACGACGCTTTGCGTGAGAATCTTGTGTTCGTACATTGCGACCAACCTACCCAGCGTCTTCGGATCCAGTCGCTCGAACGCGACAATGCTCACGGGGCGGTTGCCGGCATGGACCTTGTGTCTGGCAAGAAGTTCGACGCGCTCCAACGGAAGTTTTTTCGCGGCGAGCTCCGCAGTGGCCTGTTCGATCGAATAACCAAACGCGAACGCTTCGGCTTGGGCGAGGCAATTCCCGATCGCAAGCTCGGCCTGCGCCGGATTTTCCGCCGAAGACTGCGCGGGCAGCAGCAGATCGAGCGCGGCGCGCAGCGTGCCCTGATGCAACATCTGGAAAAACGAATGTTGCGCGTTGTTGCCAGCCTCGCCCCACACGATGGGTGCGGTCGAATGCGCGACCGCCGTTCCGTTCAACGCGACCGATTTGCCGTTGCTCTCCATGTCGAGCTGCTGCAAGTAGGCCGGGAACCGCTTGAGGCGCCCGTCATAGGGCAACACCGCGAGCGTCGGCAGCTCGAGGAAGTTGATATTCCACACGCCTAACAAACCCATGAGCACCGGCAGGTTCCGTTCCCACGGCGCGCTGCGGAAATGTTCGTCCATCTCATGCGCGCCAGCCAGCAGGTCGAGGAAACCCGCGCGGCCGATGGCGATGGCGATCGACACGCCGATCGAAGACCACATCGAATAACGTCCGCCAACCCAGTCCCACATCATGAAACGGTAGTTTGGATTGATGCCGAATGCGTCCATGGCCTGTGCATTGGTCGAGACCGCGGCGAAGTGCGACGGCACGGCCGCCTCACCGAGCTTCCCGGCGAGCCACGCGCGGGCAGTGCGCGCATTGGCGAGCGTTTCCTGCGTGCTGAAGGTTTTGGACGCAACGATGAACAGCGTGCGCGCCGGATCCGCGCCTTCGAGTGCGTTGGCAAGATCGCTGCCGTCGACGTTCGACACGAAACGCACGCGCGGCGCGTTCTGCGTGAATGGATGCAGCGCTTCGACCGCCATCGCGGGCCCGAGATCCGAGCCCCCAATGCCGATATTGATCACCGTGCTGAAAGCCGCGCCGGTTGATCCAAGCACCGCGCCGCTGCGGACACGCTCGGCGAAGGCCAGCATGCGTTCGCGTTCGGCCAGCACTTCGCGCGCGATGTCCGCGCCGCCCGGGCCATCGGCGGAGACGCCGGGAATCCGCAACGCGGTGTGCAATACCGCGCGCCCTTCGGTGGTGTTGATCGCATCGCCGCGCCACATGGCCTCGATGCGCTCCCGCAATCCGGCGGCATCGGCCAGGCTCGCAAGCAGGTGCAGCCCGTCGTCATCCACGCGCTGGCGGGAGAAATCGAGATACAGCCCGGCGGCTTCGCGGGAGAAGCGGGTGCCGCGCACGGGATCCGCGTCGCGCAGCGCGCGCAGGGTCACGGCACGGGTCTCGGTGGCGCGGGCCTGCAGGGCGCGCCACGCGGCGGTCAGATTGTCATGGGCCATCGGGCGCGTTCAGCTGCGAATCAGGCCCGCGATGGTATCGACAACGTATTGAAGTTGCGACTGTTCGCTGCGGTATTGCTGGCGCCCGGATAGCAACCAGAAAGCCGCTGGATATAGAATCAATCCCGATGAAAGTGACCTTGGATTTAGCAGCCGATCTGCTTCGACAAGCGAAAGCACGTGCTCGCATTGAGGGCACCAACGTTCGCGCGCTCGTCGAACGCGGCCTGCGCCTCGCGCTGGATGAAAATCGTGCGCGCCGCAAATTCAAACTCCGCGATGCATCGGTCGGTGGAAATGGCATGCACCCGGATGCCGCAGGCCGCTCGTGGCGTGAACTGCTCGCGCGTTGCTACGGATTCACGCCTCGCTGACGCTGTCCGGTCTGTCGGACCAGTAGCCTGGGCGTCGGCAGTGATGAGCTACCGCAACGATCTCGATGGCAGCTCAAAGCCACGGAAAAGGCGTTCCCTCACCTTTGACCAAGCTACCGTCTCGACGGCCCTCGTTTCGATCTCGCGCACGCGACGCTGGATCTCCGCATCCCAGGCATCCTCCGTGCCAGCTTCGCGTAACCATGCAGACTTTCGATCAAGGCACCTGCGATCGACGCGCGGTCTTGCTCACTGAGCTGAAGCGCCCTTTTCAGCAATTCGTCAGCAGACTCGCTCATGCGCGAAATATACGCCCTCGTCGGCAACTGCCACATGTGCAAATCCCGCGAGGCGCGCAGAAACCCGGGAAAGTCGTCGGTGAGGCGAGCGACGCAGGCTCAAGGGCGGTTGCGCCCACGCTTGTAGTCGTACGAAGAATCCCATTCGAGTTTGCCGAACAATTCCCGAATGCTCTTCTGCTGGCAACGCGCGATGAATTCTTCCAGCGCTCGGGTCACTGCGGCCTTCTTGGTGCGCTCCCCACTCACCGCAAACGCTTTTTCGATGAGCTTGGCGTCAATCGACAGGTTCGTCGCCATTTGTGCAGGTCTCCACACATCGGTTTACACACAAAATGCCGAGCGCCTTATTGCATGCAACCAGCGCTCACTTGCGGCGACGACTACGCCGCTTCCGAGAGACTGCTTCGTCGCGCAGGGCCTCGAGATGTCGATTGAGTAGGCATGCTGGCATGATATGCCATAGGCACGCGGCTGATGGGCGGTGCGAGACTACTTGCCGTTGCCGTTATTCGCCTTTGCGAATCGCCGCAGTAACGCGCTGAGCCCGATCGCCGTAACGCCTTCCGACTCCTCCCACGACTCGCTACCGCCATGGACGAGAAACGCTTCCTTTGGCCGCAGAGCGGCACAGGCGGAATGAAAACCTTTCGCCAGGGTTGGCGCCGTCGAGCGCTTGATCTCGATTGCGATCTCGACCTTTCCGCCGCGCTCGAACAGCAAATCGATCTCCGCGCCGTCTGCGGTGCGATAGAAATAAGGCGTGCGTCGGTCACCGGCGGCCGCGATGAGATTTTCGATAGCGAATCCTTCCCAGCTGGGACCAGCGATCGGATGGCCCAGCAAATCTTCCTGCGTTTCGATGTCGAGCAGTGCGTGCGCGAGTCCGCTATCGCGGATGTAGAGCTTCGGAGCGCGCACCAGGCGCTTGCCAACATTGCCACTCCAGGGCCGCAGGCGGCGCACGAGCAGCAGGTCCACCAGCAGATCGATGTACCGGGTCACGGCCGGTGGTGATTTCATCGATCACCACGAGCTTGCCGGCCTGGGCGCGCAGGAATGCATCGGCGTCGTGCAGGCGGCGCATGTCGAGCGGTCGCTCGAGATCGAGATAGATGGCCCCTGCTTTGCCCCGGCGCGCGGCGATTTTGTGCGCGAGCGTGGTCTTGCCTACCTGGCGTGGGCCGAGCAGTACCAAGCCGGGCAGGCGCTCCAGGGTGGCTTCGATGATGGGCTGGAGGCGGCGGGAAAGCATGGTTTTCGGAACCCCGTAAATCTAACGTCAGACGTTACATTTACGGGGATCGAATTGCAGAGGCACGGGGTCTAAGCACCGAAAAAACTCTCGATGCGGTCGATCACGTACTGAAGCTGGACCTCTTCGAGTTCCGGATAGATGGGCAACGCCAGCGTCTCCCGAGATGCTCGCAACGACTCCGGAAAGTCCTCGGGTTTGTGCCCGAGGTAGGCGAAACACTGCTGCATGTGCAGCGGCAATGGATAGTAGATCTCGCAGCCCACACCCTCTTTACCGAGCCAGCCGCGCAGTTCATCGCGGCGCTCCGTGCGGATGCAGTACTGGTTGTAAATGTGTCGCGAACCGGCCGGCGCCGGCGGCGGCGTGACGACTTTGCCAGCGAGATTGGCGCGCTTGAAGGCGGCGTCGTAGTAAGCGGCATTGCGCTGGCGCGCAGCGCTCCAGCTATCCAGATGCGGCAGCTTCACGTTGAGCACGGCGGCCTGGATCTCGTCGAGCCGGAAGTTGCCGCCGATGAGCTCGTGGTAGTACTTCGGCTCCATGCCGTGCACGCGCAGCTTCATGAGCTTGGCGGCGAGTTGCTCGTCATTGGTGACGCACATGCCGGCATCGCCGAACGCGCCGAGATTCTTGGTGGGAAAGAACGACAGGCAACCGATATCGCCAATCGAGCACGCGCGGCGCCCAGCTTCGTCCGCGGAACCGATGGCCTGCGCGGCGTCCTCGATGATCGAGAGCCCATGCTTGCGGGCGATCGCCTGCACACGCTTCATGTCGGCCATCTGCCCGTACAGGTGCACTGGCATGACGGAACGCACACGACCGCCGGTAGCGCGATTGATCAGCGCGCCCTCGCGCGCTTCGCAGCCCGCGAGGAATTCCTCGATCGCATCGGGCGAGATGTTGAAGGTGTCGGGATCGATGTCGACGAACACCGGGCGCGCGCCGGCGCGGGCGATGGTGCCAGCGGTGGCGAAAAACGTGTATGGGCTGGTAATGACCTCGTCACCCGCGCCGATGCCGAGCGCCATGAGCGCGATCAGCAATGCGTCGGTACCGGAAGAGATACCGACGCCGTATTTGCAACCGGAGTACGCCGCGGTCGCGGCTTCGAGCGCCTTCACCTCGGGGCCGAGAATGAAGTACTGCGATTCAGCGACGCGCAGCAACGCCGCGTCGAGCTCGGGTTTGAGCGCGCGGTACTGAGGTTTGAGATCGAGAAGGGGGACTTTCACGGCTTCAGAATCCTGTTGCTTTGATGGACTGCAACTGCGACGCCGGCACGGCACGGACGCCTGGAGCGACGTCGAACGCATGCTCCCCGGCGTGAATAATAAAAAGCCGGTCGAGCTTCAGATCCGCAAGTGCAGATCGCATGGATGAAGTAAACAAGGGCGCTGTTGTACGCTTGATTTCGAAGCCGACGCGTCTTTGACCGCGAACGATCAACAGGTCGAGTTCAGCGCCGTTCGTAGTACGCCAGAAGTAGCATTCGCGCCGATCGGCGCGAAGGTGTGTAACCACCTGATGAAGGATAAATCCCTCCCAGGATGCCCCGGACTTGGGATGACGCTCGAGACCGATGCCATCGCGGATATCTAGAAGCGTGTGCAGCAGGCCGGAATCGGAAATGTAGATGCGCGGCGACTTGACCTGTCGCTTGCCGAGGTTTTCATGCCAGGGGCGGAGAATCGTGACGACGAAAGCGCCAGCGAGGGTGTCCAGATATCCACGGATTGTTGTATCGGCGACCCCGAGCGATCGGCCGAATTCCGAGGCATTCCAAATCTGGCCGTGGAAATGCGCAATCATGCTCCAGAACCGCTCCATCGTGACAGCAGAGAACCGCAGTCCCAGCGCTGGCAGGTCGCGCTCCAGATACGTGCGCACAAGGTCCTTTCGCCAGTCGAAGCTGACCTTGTCCGATGATGCGAGAAAAGACACCGGGAATCCGCCGCGTAACCACAGGCGATCGAGGTTTGCCGCTCCGATCTCATGGATGGAAAGACCTGCCAGCTCATAGTACGCGATGCGGCCAGCGAGACTTTCGGAGCTCTGCCGCAACAACGCGGGCGCAGCACTGCCCAGCACCAGGAATCGCGCCGGCAACGGCCGTCTATCAGCAAGTACTCTCAGGCTCTCGAATAAGGCTGGCTGGCGCTGAACTTCGTCGACGACAACAAGCCCCTTGAGCCGCCGCAACACCAGCATGGTATCCGCCAGACGACTCGAATCGTCCGGGTCTTCGAGATCGAAGTAGCGCGCCGCTGCTCGTGGTCCGGCCAGCACGCGCGCCAGCGTGCTCTTGCCGATCTGACGTGGGCCGACCAGGCCCACCACCGGGTATTGGCGCAGCAACCTGCGTAATGCCTGCAAATGGAGGGGGCGAGCCAGCATCCTGGCTGCGACCGTACCATGCATATTCGGTGTCTGCCACCGAATATGCATGGTAGGAAAAACGGGCGTCTAGCCCAGATTCGTCACCCGTGCAGGCTGCGGCGCCTGCGTCTTGTAGTACTCGAGGTACCAGTCGACGAACCTGCGGATGCCGACTTCGACCGGCGTCGCCGGCTTGTAACCCACATCGCGCACCAGGTCTTCGACGTCGGCGAACGTATCCGCGACGTCGCCCGGCTGCAGCGGCAGCATGTTCTTGATGGCCTTCTTGCCGAGGCAGTCTTCGAGCACTTCGATGTAGCGGGACAGATCCACCGGCGCGTTGTTGCCGATGTTGTAGATACGGAACGGTGCGCTACTGGTGGCCGGATCCGGGCTGTCGCTGTTCCACTCCTTGTTAGGCGCGGCGATGCGGTCGCAGGCGCGCACCACGCCCTCGGCGATATCGTCGACGAAAGTGAAGTCGCGTTTGTGGTGACCGTTGTTGAACACGTCGATGGGTTTGCCTTCGAGAATGTTCCGGGTGAACAGGAACAGCGCCATGTCGGGCCGGCCCCACGGACCGTAGACCGTGAAGAATCTCAATCCGGTGACAGGTAGTTTGAACAGCGCGGCATAGTTGTGCGCCATGAGCTCATTGGCCCGTTTGGTCGACGCGTACAGCGAGAGCGGATGATCCACGCCGCGATGCACCGAAAACGGCATGTGCGAGTTGAGGCCATACACCGAGCTCGTCGACGCGAACACCAGGTGTTCGGCGCCGTTGTACCGGCAGCCCTCGAGCACGTTCAACGTGCCGGTGACGTTGCTGTCGATGTAGGCGTGCGGATTCTCGAGCGAATAACGCACGCCAGCCTGTGCCGCCAGATGAATGACCCGCGGGAATTTTTCCTTCGCGAACAGCGACTTCATGCCGCCGCGATCGGCGAGGTCCATCTTCACGAAGCGGAATTTGGGCTCGCGTTCGAGTATTGCCAGACGCGCACGCTTGAGCGTGGGATCGTAGTAATCGTTGAGGTTGTCGAGTCCGAGCACCTCATCGCCACGCGCCAGCAACTTGCGGGCCGTGTGGAAGCCGATGAATCCGGCGGCGCCGGTCAGCAGGATTTTCACTGACGCGTCTCGGTATCGGGCGCACGCCACACCGCCTTGCCACCGCTCGCCTTGTGAATCAGGTCGAGCATGGCCTCGTGGCGTTCCATTTCTTCCGTGCTCGCAGCGGGCGCGGCCAGCGCGATTCCCGTGGCGACCTTCACAACCCCCGCCGTCGCAACCGCAGCCGACGCGCTGCGCTGCGCTGCTGGCGCAAGCGCCAACGCACTCTGCCCGCCGGTCATCGCCAGATACACGTCAACAAGAATGCCCGCGTCGAGCAACGCCCCGTGCAACTCGCGCTTGGAGTTGTCGACGCTATATCGTTTGCACAACGCATCTAGCCCGTTGCGCTGCCCCGGATGCAGGCTGCGCGCCAGCGCCAGCGTATCGAGCACCTTGCACAGCGCCGCGATCTTTCTTGCCTCGCCCGGCAACCGCGCGAACTCCGCATCGAGAAACCCGACGTCGAACGGCGCGTTGTGAATGATCAGTTCCGCGCCCGAAATAAACGTCAGCAAATCCGCCGCCACCTCGGCGAACTTCGGCGCCTGCTGCAGACGCGCGAGCTCGATGCCGTGCACGGCAAGCGCGCCGGCATCGATGTCGCGTTCCGGATTCAGGTAACGATGAAACTTCTGTCCCGACGGACGGCGGTTGAAGATTTCGATGCAGCCGATTTCGATGATGCGATGACCGGCGCTGGCATCGAGGCCCGTGGTTTCAACGTCGAGAACGATTTGGCGCATGGAGCGCGAGTCTAGCGGGGATCGGGCACGGCTGCGCTGCTCAGGAGCTCTCGCGCGGCGTGGTGGGTTTGACCAGGCCGCCGATGCCCTGCGTCCGCTCCCGCATCTTCGGCCGGATCGGCGTGAGCGTGTAAATGCGCTTGCGCGCCTTGATGAGGTACGCGCCCGCGGGCCAGGGTTTGATCCAGCCCCGCCGCAGCAGTGCCGACGGCACTCCGGAGCGCGGCGCGGTACTGCCCCACGGCGGCGTGAATAGATAGTTGCGCGTCAGGGTCACGTCGTAGCCGAGCAGCTCGAGCCAGTCGGCCAGCCGACCCGCGCCGAGCATTCGCTTGAGCCCGGGCGGATAACCGCGGCTGATTGCGCGGCTGCGGAATCCCCACAGGCTCCACGGACGAAATCCGAGCGCGATCAATTGACCTTCGCCGGCGAGCACGCGATCCGCTTCGCGCACCACCGCATAGGGATCGGTTTCGAATTCGAGCGTGTGCGGCAGGATGACCGCGTCGACCGCGCCGTTGGCGATCGGCAATTGTGAGAGCCGCGCCGCGATGTCGGCATCGGCGCAACCCGTGCGATCGTGCGCGATAACGGCGTGTCGCCGGGTACGACAACCGGTCAACAATCCTTCGCGAGTGCCCCAGGTTCCAAGCTGCAGCAACTCCCAGCCGAAAACATCGTCCAACGCCTCGACCATGAGTTCGGATTCGGCCTGTAACACGGATTGCCCTAGGGCGGACCGTAGCCAATTGTCGACCGCAGCGGAGGTGGTGGTGTGCGTCACAAACGGCGTGAATTACATCACAAAAAAGGTAGCAATCCTGTGAACTTACGGCTTAAATACCCGCCACTGACGAAGTACCGTCACGTTGCGAAAACGGTACCTGCAACTACCGCCCCCGGGGGTGCGAATTGACTGTCGGATTAACGGACCGGCGCACATGGGCGTCACTGTTTCTTATTGCCGCGGCCCTCTCGGGCTGCGCCACGCCGCCTATCGACAGCTCGACTGGCAGTCTGCCGCCGGTCGTCGTAGCCGCACCTGAGTCTGCCAGTCAGCCGACGGTCTCCGGCCCCAGCCTGCCTGCCTCCGCCAGGCGCACGCCTGCCAAGGCGGCCAGCACTGCGGCCCCTGCCCTCGTCGACCTGACCGCTGCCACGGCGCCGATCGAGACGAATGACGCCGCGATCGAAGCCGAGGAAGCTCTGGCAGTAGAAGGCGGCGCAGCCGATGGCACTCATACCCTCGCTGGCCTCACGCCCGAACAATATCCCGACGTATTCGACCGCATCCGCGCGGGCTTCAAGATCGACGACGTCGAGTCGCCGCGCATTGACCAGCAGCTGGCGTTCTACGCCAACAACCCGGATTACCTCGAACGGGTGTTCGGCCGTGCCGTGCCGTACATGCACCACATCGTCAAGGAAATCGAGTCGCGCGGCATGCCGCTCGAGCTCGCGTTGCTGCCGGTCGTGGAAAGCGCCTTCGAGCCCTATGCCCAGTCGTGGGTGCGCGCCAACGGCCTGTGGCAGTTCATGCCCGGCACCGGCGAACGGTTCGGTCTCAAGCAGGACTGGTGGTACGACGGCCGCCGCGACGTCGTGGCTTCCACGCGCGCCGCGCTCGATTACCTGCAGTACATGCACGATGAATTCTTCGACGACTGGCTGCTGGCCATCGCCGCGTACAACTGCGGCGAATTCCGCGTGCAGCGCGAGGTGAACGCGAACCGCGCTGCCGGCAAGCCGGTCGATTTCTTCAGCCTGCATCTGCCCGCCGAAACGCGCGCCTATGTGCCCAAGCTGCTCGCGATGCGCCGCCTGGTCGCGAACCCGGAGGATTACGGCATCGCGTTCAGCCCGATTCCGAACGAGCCGTACTTCGTGAAAGTGGACACGGGCGGGCAGCTCGATCTCACGCTCGCCGCCGAGCTCGCGGGCATCACGCTCGACGAAGTGTACGAACTGAACCCCGGCTTCCATCGCTGGGCCACCGATCCGGCCGGCCCGCACTTCCTGCTGCTGCCGCGCGACACCGCCGACGCGTTCCGCCGCAACCTCGAACTACTGAGCCCCGACGAACGCGTGCGCGTCTCGCTGCACACCGTCAAGAAGGGCGAGTCGGTTGCCACGATCGCGAAGAAGTACAAGACGCAGACCATTGTCGTGCGCGACATGAACAACCTCGGCACCGAGCCACTCGTGGTCGGCACCGAGCTGCGCGTGCCGACCGCCGTGGTCAATCTGCCGCCCAAGGTCATGCTGGCCGCCGCTCGCGTCGATGGCTCTGGCGGCCGCTCCGGCCGCCCTGCCGTGCACGTGGTGCGCAGTGGCGATTCGCTGTGGCGTATCGCCAAGCGCCATCGCATGAACGTCGCGACGCTCGCCCGCATGAATGGCATGGGCACGGGCGACACGCTGCGGGCCGGACAGAAACTGGTTCTCAACCGCAGCGCGCCGCCCAAGACGACTGGCAGTCGTTCGGTGTCCTCGGGCACCTCGCGTGAAGTCAGCTACAAGGTGCGCAGCGGCGACACGTTGTCGCGCATTGCACAGGTGTTTGGCGTCACGGTGTCCGAACTGGTCAACTGGAACGGCATCAGCAAACAGGCGACGCTGCGTCCCGGCCAGAAGCTCACGATCAACGTCCGCCGCCGCTGATTTTCCTCTGCGCGGTTGAAGCTGGCAGAATGCCGGCCTCTCAATCGTTGGCAACAGGGGAAACACATGGGGTTCATGAACGGAAAACGCGCGCTGATCGTAGGCGTAGCGTCCGATCGTTCCATCGCCTGGGGTATCGCGCAGGCGATGCACGCGCAGGGCGCGGAACTCGCGTTCACCTATGTCAACGAGAAGTTCAAGGAGCGCGTCGCGCCCCTCGCCGAGTCGCTGGGCTCGAAACTCGTGCTGCCGCTCGACGTCACCAACGACGCCGAGATCGAATCCACCTTCGCCGCCATCAAACAAGCCTGGGGTTCGCTCGACATCGTCGTGCATGCGGTCGCCTACGCCCCGCGGGAGGCGCTGGCCGGCGGCTTCGTCGAAAGCACCTCGCGCGAGGCCTTCCGGGTCGCGCACGATGTCTCGAGCTACAGCCTCACCGCTCTCGCACGCGCCGCCAAGCCGCTCATGGCAGGCCGCGCTGGCGCCATCGTGACGCTGTCGTACCTCGGCGCCGTGAAATCGATCCCGAGCTACAACGTCATGGGCCTCGCCAAAGCCAGCCTCGAGGCCAACGTGCGGTTTCTCGCCGCGGACCTGGGTGCGCACAACATCCGCGTCAACGGCATCTCCGCCGGCCCCATCAAGACGCTCGCGGCTGCGGGTATCGCCGGATTCCGCAAGATGCTGGGCCGCGTGGCCGATGTCGCGCCACTGCGGCGCAACGTCACGCTCGAAGACGTGGGCAACGCTGCGGCGTTCCTGTGCTCCGATCTGGCCAACGGAATCACCGGGGAGATTCTCTATGTCGATGGTGGGTTCTCCACGGTCGGAATGAGTTTTCCCGTGGAGGCTGAGGGCTGAGGTCTTCAGTTACCCGCGAGCGGGTGGCGAGGTGGAATGCTTCGCTGGCGCTCAAGGGAGCACGCCCTTCGGGTTCCCGAAACCCGGGCTACGAAAAGCTACATTTTCTGAATTGGTTGCGCTGAGGGGCACTAGGGGCTTTTCGCTTCACGCCCGGGTTTCGGCGTGCTCCATTCGCGCCAGCGAAGCATTCCACCTCGCCACCCGCTCGCACGTCGCAGTACCCCACCGCCCTCCACCCACCGTTGTGCTATTCGGACAGGATCACATCGGCTTGGCGAATACGCACGATCAATGGCTCCGGGGGCCAACAGCAGAGCGAAGGCGAACGGCGGCGTTACAAGAAGCGGTTGCAGGGCGGTTCTTAGGCGCGCATCCCGCAGCCTCGTCAGCGCGAATGGAGCGCGCCGAAATCGGGGCGTTAAGCGAAAAGCCCCTAGTGCACATCCGCGCAACCAATTCTGAAAATGTAGCTTTTCGTAGCCCTGATTTCGGGAACCCGAAGGGCGCGCTCCCTTGAGCGCTGACGAGGCTGCGGGATGCGCGCCTCTTATCCGCTCTCCAACCTCTTCTTTCTATCCCGCGACCTTTACCGGATCAGCCAACACAGCCGTCTCGCCTTCGAGGCGCGCCACGATTACGGCGCAACACGCGTCCGCCAGCACGTTGATGGCCGTGCGGCACATGTCGAGGATGCGATCGAACACCAGCAGTACGCCGATCGCTTCGGCTGGCAATCCCACCGCGGCAAGGATGATGGCAATGCCGACCAGTGACGCGGCCGGAATGCCCGCGATTCCCATGGAGGTGATCAGCGCGAGCACCACGACGGTGAACTGCGTCGTGAAGGAAAGATGCAGCCCGTAGGCCTGCGCGATGAACATCGCGGCGGCGCATTCGTACAATGCGCTGCCGGCGTGATTCACGGAGGCGCCGAGCGGCATCACGAATCCGGCGATGCGCTCGGAGACCTTCGCGTTGCGTTCGAGGCATTGCAGCGACAGGGGCAGCGTCGCGGACGACGAGGCGGTCGAAAACGCAGTCAACAGCGCCGGCGCCATCGCCGGATAGAGGCGCCACGGATTCACTCGCGCGACGACGGCCATCAGGATCGGCAGAGCGACGAAACCGTACAGCGCGAGTCCCGCAACGACGCAGCCGGCGAACAACAAGAGCGGCCCGGCACCCTCGAAGCCCGATATGGCGACCACCTTCGCGATCAGCGCGAATACACCGATGGGCGCGAGCGTCATGACCCATCCGGTCATGCGCATCATGATCTGAAAAATGCCCTGCCAGAATCCGAGCACCGTCCCGCGGTGCGGCTGCTCGATACGCGCCAGGAAAAAGCCGAACAACACTCCGAAGAACACCAGCGCGAGTAGTTTGGTATTGGCCGCGGCCTCGACGATGTTCGGCGGCACGACGCCCTTGATCGTGTCGAGGATGCTGGTTTCGGCGCGGTGTTTGACGCCCTCGGTGACCTCCGCGGCGTCGGCGGTCAGCGCCAGCAGGTGGCGCGCCGGTTGTCCGTCCTTGACGCCCGGCTCGACGAGGTTCACCAGCAGCAGCGCGATGAGCACCGCGAGCAGCGTCGTGATGACGTAGAAACCGAGCGTCTTGCCGCCGAGCCTGCCGAGGTCCGGGCCGCTGCCGAGACCCGCGACGCCGGTGATCACCGACGCGAGGATGAGCGGCACGATCAGCATCTTGAGCAGGTTGAGGAACAACGTGCCGACCAGATCGAGCGCCGGCAGTAGTTTGATCGAACCGATGGCGCCGTCGGCGCCGAGCAGCCAGCCGGCAAACCCGCCGGCGACCATGGCGATCAGGATGGGGACGATGGGGGCTGACTTCGAATCCGTTCCCGCCGCTCCCATGAATGCCTACTCGAACACGCCGGGGTTTTTGACGATCTTGGCTTTGCGCTTGGCCTCGTTGATGTACGCGGCCACATCGCCCTGCGCCGAGCGCTCGACCAGCGCTGCGTTCTGCTGCTGCACCAGCTGCGGATTCGCGCTCGTGTCGGCGACGCGCGAACGCGTCACGATGAACACGGCCGAACCATTCTCGATCGAAGCGGATTTCACGACCGCCTTTGCGTCCGGACGCGGCGCCTCGAAGATCGCCGTGCGCAGCGCAGCGGGGATCGATGGATCGCCGCGGCTCACGAAACGCGCGGGCTCGGCGGTGACACCCCAGCCTTTGGCCAGTGCATCGAGCTTGTCGCCACCTTCGAGTTTCGGGATGGCCGCTTCGGCGGCCGCCTTCGCCGCCGCTGCCCCGCGTTCCTGCTTGAGCAGCGCAACGATGTCATTACGCACCACCGCGAGCGGTTTCACTTCGGCCTTGTGATGCGCAGTGACCTTCACGAGCACCAGCCGGTCCTCGCCGATCGCGAGCGGCCCGCCGATCTTGCCCTGGTTGAGCGTCGCATCGCTGAATACGAGCTGCTGCAGCTCCATGCCCGAACCGAGTGGCTCCGCGCCGCCGCCGCGCAGGAATTCGGGAATCGTGCCGCGCGTCAGGCCGAGATCCTTCGCGAGTCTGTCGAGATCCTTCTCACCCTTCTCGATCGCGGAATTCATCTGCTCCTGGCGCTCGCCGAACAGTTCCGCCGCGTGTTGCTGGCGATACTGCGAATCGAGCTCGGCGCGCACGTCGGCGAACGGCTTCTGCTGACCGGCTTCGATTTCCTCGAGCTTGATCAGGTGGTACCCGAACTGCGATTTCACCGGGCCCGCGATTTCGCCGACCTTCATCGAGAACAAAGTATCGCCGAACGGGCCGGGAAACTGCTTCTGCTCGACGAAGCCGAGCTCGCCGCCGTCTTTGGCGGTGATGTCGGTGGAATATTGCTTCGCCAGTTCCGCGAAATCCTTGCCGGCGCGCGCCTCGGCCAGGACCGATTCGGCTTTCTTGAGCGCGCCCGCGTCGTCGTCGCCGTTCACCGGGATGAGGATGTGCCGCGTGCGGCGACGTTCGTCGAGCACGTAGTTAGTCTTGTTCTCGTCGTACATGAGCTGCAGGTCGGCCTCGGTGGGCGTCACCAGCGCGGCGACCTGTTCGAGACGCAGCTCGGCGTATTCGAGCGCCACCGACTCGGCGGTCATGAAACGATCGCCGTTCTTGTCGTAGTACGCCTGGATCGCGGCATCGTCGATCGGCCCGTTGCCGGCGAACTGGTCGGCTGGCAACAAAGCGAACTGCACTTCGCGCTCTTCGTTCTCGAGGTTGTACAGGCGCTGCTGCTCGGCCCTGGTCAGGAAATAGGAAGCGCCGAGACCCTGCTGCAATTGATTGATCAGCAGCTGCGAACGCGTCTGGTCGAATACTTCGCGTTCGGTGATGCCGTTCTGCTGCAGGGCGATGCGCGCCTGCATCGGGTCGTACTTGCCGTCCGGACCCTTGAACGACGGGATGTTCTGGAACTCCGCGAGCACCTTCGACTGGTTGACCGCGTAGTGGCCGTCTTTCAGCCGGTTTTCGACGATCTTCTTGAGCACCAGATTGTCGAGAATGCTTTCCTGCATTTTCGCCTTCTGGTCGGCCGGGATATCGGTACCGAGCTGCTGCGACCAGCGCGCCTCGGTTTCCTGCCACGCCTTGGTGGCGTCCTGGACGGAAATGGCTTCGCCATCGACGGTTGCCGCATCTCTTGCGCCAGTGCCGTTGAAATCGAGCGAGTTGGACCCGCCCCAGAACGTGAAGATCAGTGCAATCGGAGCCAGCGCGAACCACGCCAGCCACTTGCGGCCATGGAGGCCATCACGGATACGCTGCAGCATTCCTCGTCCTAGATATCGGCCTACAAAGATTGGCGGAGCGGACGGGACTCGAACCCGCGACCCCCGGCGTGACAGGCCGGTATTCTAACCAACTGAACTACCGCTCCAATTTTTGGTGGGTGCTGAGGGTTTCGAACCCCCGACCCTCGCCTTGTAAGGGCGATGCTCTACCGCTGAGCTAAGCACCCATCAGGCCGCCCGCGAAAGGCCGCGCAGTCTATCGGATCACCTGTGGGTACGGAAGATACCGCGACGACTTCTTCACCGGCATAAAAAAAGCCCCCGGTGGATCGCACCGGGGGCCTGCATGCCTGCTTTTCAGTTAAATCCGCTGCTCAATGAGCCTGGACCGTCTTGGTCGAACGTCGTCCGGCACGCCGCGGGCGCTTTTCATCCACGGGCGCCGGCGTCGGCAGACGCGGCGTGGGCCGGCTTGCCAATGCGACTTCGAACACTTCGTCGATCCATTTCACAGGACGGATGTCGAGCTTGCCCTTGATGTTGTCCGGGATCTCGGCGAGATCTTTCTCGTTGTCGACCGGAATCATCACGGTGGTGATGCCGCCGCGATGTGCCGCGAGCAGCTTCTCCTTGAGTCCACCGATGGGCAGCACTTCTCCGCGCAGCGTGATCTCGCCGGTCATGGCGACATCCGAGCGCACCGGAATCTTGGTCAGCGCCGAAACCAGCGCCGTGCACATTCCGATACCGGCGGACGGACCGTCCTTGGGCGTCGCGCCTTCGGGCATGTGCAGATGGACGTCGTGTTTCTGGTAGAAATCCGGGTCGATGCCGAGCACGTTGGCGCGGCTGCGCACCACCGTCATCGCAGCCTGGATGGATTCCTGCATGACTTCGCCGAGCTGACCGGTGTGCTGCAGCTTGCCCTTGCCGGGCACCACCGCCGCTTCGATCGTCAGCAGCTCGCCGCCGACTTCGGTCCACGCCAATCCCGTGACCTGTCCGATGCGGTTTTCCTCTTCGGCCTTGCCGTAGCGGAAGCGGCGCACGCCCAGGAACTTGTCGAGATTCTTCGCCGAGACCGACACCTGCTTGTCGGAGGCCTTTTCCGCCTTCTCCGACTTCTTGTCCGCTTTCTCGGCTTTCTTCGCGGCCATCAACAGCTGTTTGACGGCCTTGCGGCAGATGCGCGCGAGCTCGCGTTCGAGATTGCGCACGCCCGCTTCGCGCGTGTAGTAGCGAATGATGTCGAGGATGGAGTCCTCGCTCACCTTGAGCTCCTCCGGCTTCAACCCGTTCTGCTTCACCTGCTTCGGCAGCAGGTATTTCTTCGCGATGTTGAGCTTCTCGTCTTCGGTGTAACCCGGCAGACGGATGACTTCCATGCGATCGAGCAGCGGCGCCGGAATGTTCAGGCTGTTGGCCGTGCAGACGAACATCACCTGCGACAGGTCGAGATCGACCTCGAGGTAATGGTCGGCAAACGTGGAGTTCTGCTCGGGATCGAGCACTTCCAGCAGCGCCGAGGACGGATCGCCGCGGAAGTCCATCGACATCTTGTCGATCTCGTCGAGCAGGAACAGCGGATTGTGCACGGCGGTCTTCGCCATGTTCTGCACGATCTTGCCGGGCATGGAGCCGATGTACGTGCGGCGATGACCGCGGATCTCGGCTTCATCCCGCACGCCGCCGAGCGACATGCGCACGAACTTGCGATTCGTCGCGCGCGCGATGCTCTGACCTAATGAGGTTTTGCCCACGCCGGGAGGGCCGACGAGGCAGAGGATCGGGCCTTTGATCTTGTCGACGCGCTGCTGCACGGCCAGGTATTCGACGATGCGTTCCTTGACCTTGTCGAGGCCAAAGTGGTCTTCATCCAGCACCTTCTCGGCCTTCGCAATGTCCTTGAGGATCTTGGTGCGTTTCTTCCACGGCACCTTCACCAGCCAGTCGATGTAGTTGCGCACGACGGTGGCTTCGGCCGACATCGGCGACATCATCTTGAGTTTGTTGAGCTCCGCATTGGCCTTGTCGAGCGCCTCTTTCGGCATGCCCGCCTTCTTGATGCGGTTCTCGAGGTCGGACAGTTCGTTGCCGCCCTCTTCCATCTCGCCGAGTTCCTTCTGGATGGCCTTCATCTGCTCATTCAGGTAGTACTCGCGCTGGCTCTTCTCCATCTGCGCCTTGACGCGGCCGCGGATGCGCTTCTCGATCTGCAACACGTCCATCTCGCCTTCGATGGCGACCAGCACGTGCTCGAGGCGCTTGCGCACGTCGAGGATCTCGAGAACCTTCTGCTTCTCGGGTAGTTTGAGCGCCATGTGCGCGGCCACCGTATCCGCGAGGCGGCCGGGCTGCTCGATGCCGGCGAGCGCGGTCAGCACTTCGGGCGGCACTTTCTTGTTGAGCTTCACGTACTGCTCGAACTGCGAGATCACCGAACGGGCCAGCACGTCGAGCTCTTTCTCGTCGTAGGTGTCGGCGTCGGGTTCGGTGGTCACGTCGGCGGTGTAGTGCTCGCCGGTGTGCATGGCTTCGATACGCGCGCGATCGACGCCCTCGACCAGCACCTTGACGGTGCCGTCGGGTAGTTTGAGCAGCTGCAGGATCGAGGCGACGGTACCGATGCGGTACAGGTCATCGCCCTTCGGATCGTCGACGTCGGGCTGCTTCTGCGCGATCAGCATGATGCGCTTGTCGGCCTTCATCGCGATGTCGAGCGCGTGAATGGATTTTTCGCGGCCGACGAACAGCGGGATGACCATGTGCGGGTACACCACCACATCGCGCAGCGGTAATACCGGCAGGCCCTGGATGGCGACGGACTTGGTAGCGGAGGATGATTCGGTCACGCGGGCGGGCCCTCACCAGACCGGCATGCCGCGAAATGCAGCGCCGACGCTGGATTTAGTCAAAGTGTAGCGCGGGAAATGGGGCTGCAATGCAGCGATTCAACGCACGCGTCACAGTTCTCTGTCAGACGGGTCAGCACTCGCCGCAAACAAACGCGGCGAAGCGGGCTCAACTGAGGCCCGACCCCGAGACACGCCGTGGCGCATTGTCTTCGCTCGGGGCCGTGTCGGACTTGTACACCACGTAGGGCTGCTGGTGCCCTTCGATGACGGAGTCGTCGACCACGACCTTCGAGACGTTCTTCAACCCCGGCAGCTCGTACATCGTCTCGAGCAACACGTTCTCGAGAATCGTCCGCAGACCGCGCGCACCGGTCTTGCGCTGCATCGCCTTCTTCGCGACGGCGCTCAGCGCCTCATCGCGGAATTCGAGTTCCGCGCCTTCCATGTCGAACAGGCGGCGGTACTGCTTGGTCAGTGCGTTCTTGGGCTCGGTCAGGATCGAGATCAACGCGCGCTCATCCAGCTCTTCGAGCGTCGCCACCACCGGCAGTCGGCCCACGAACTCCGGGATGAGGCCGTACTTGATGAGATCTTCCGGCTCGACTTCTTTAAAGATGTCTGTGCCATGCGGACGCGTGCTGACGTCGCGCACCTCGGAAGTGAAGCCGATGCCACCCTTCTGCGTGCGGTTCAGCACGATCTTCTCGAGGCCGGCGAATGCGCCACCGCAGATGAAGAGGATGTTCGAAGTATCGACCTGGAGGAATTCCTGCTGCGGATGTTTGCGCCCGCCCTGCGGCGGCACCGAGGCGATCGTGCCTTCGATAAGCTTGAGCAGTGCCTGCTGCACGCCTTCGCCGGACACGTCACGCGTGATCGACGGGTTGTCCGACTTGCGCGAGATCTTGTCGATTTCGTCGATGTAGACGATGCCGGTCTGCGCCTTCTCGACGTCGTAGTCGCACTTCTGCAGCAGCTTCTGGATGATGTTCTCGACGTCCTCGCCGACGTAACCGGCTTCGGTCAGCGTCGTGGCGTCGGCGATCGTGAACGGCACGTTGAGCAGCCGCGCCAATGTCTCGGCGAGCAACGTCTTGCCGCAGCCTGTGGGGCCGATCAGCAGGATGTTGCTCTTGGAAATCTCGACGTCGTCCTTGCCACGTCCGGCGGTACCGCCGCGCGTCTGCAGACGCTTGTAGTGGTTGTAGACGGCGACTGACAGGGTCTTCTTCGCGCGCTCCTGCCCGATGACGTATTCGTCGAGAACTTTCTTGATCTCGGACGGCTTCGGTAGTTTGTCGCGGGCGCGCTCGGCGCGGTCTTCCAGCTCTTCACGAATGATGTCGTTGCAGAGCTCGACGCATTCGTCGCAAACAAATACCGACGGACCGGCGATCAGCTTACGAACTTCGTGCTGACTCTTGCCGCAGAAGGAGCAGTACAACAACTTGCCGTCGTCATGCCGTCCGCGAGTGTCCTCGGTCATCGTCGCTCCGTGTGGCGCGGATGGGCGCGTGCCCACCTGCTTTGGGAATCTATATATCACGGCGTCCGCGCATAACCCAAGGGGCATGCAAGCGGAAGCCGTTGTTTATACGGGATTTGTCGAGAACTGCGAGTGGCTTCGCAGTGCCGGCCGTTTGGCGCCGGCGGGTATTGAACTAAGCCGGAGTTACCGCAGTCGGAGGCGCAATTCGCTTGTCCAGCAGCTTATCGATGAGCCCGTAGGCGATGGCCTCGGTCGGGCTCATGAAATTGTCTCGTTCCGAATCCAGCGCGATCTTTTCGACCGTCTGGCCAGTGTGTTTGGCAAGGATTTCGTTCAATCGCACGCGGATCTTGAGGATTTCCTGCGCCTGGATGTGAATGTCGCTGGCCTGGCCCTGATAGCCGCCCGACGGCTGATGAATCATGCCGCGGGAGTTCGGCAGCATGAAGCGCTTGCCCTTGGCCCCGCCGGCCAGCAACACGGCGCCCATGGAGGCGGCCATTCCGATGCAGATGGTGCTCACGTCCGGCTTGATGAATTGCATCGTGTCGTAGATCGCGAGCCCCGCGCTCACCGACCCGCCGGGCGAATTGATGTACAGGGCGATGTCCTTGTCGGGATTCTCGGACTCGAGGAACAGCAGCTGCGCCACGATGACGTTGGCCATGTAGTCCTCGACCGGCCCCACGGCGAACACGACGCGTTCCTTGAGCAGGCGCGAGTAAATATCGTACGACCGTTCGCCGCGGGCGGTTTGCTCCACGACAATCGGTACCAGGTTCAATGCGCGCTCGTTCATCGAAACACTCCTCTATGCAATCGTCCGCGGCTTCAATTCGCGTTCTGGCCGAACTGCGTGAGCTCGCCGAACGTCGCGGGTTTCTCGGTGACCTTCGCCTGGCCGACCACCCAATCCATGGCCTGGCCCTCGAGCACCTGGGCCTCTATTTGTCGCATCGCCTCGGGGTTTTGCAAGTAGTTGCGTCGCACTTCCTCGGGGTTTGAATACGAGGCCGAGAGTTCGTTCAACTTTTCCGACACGGATTCGCGGCTCACCCTGAGGTTCGCGTTGCGCACCAGCTCGCTCATGAGCAGGCTCAAAGCCACTCGACGGCGGGCCGGTTCTTCGAACGGCTCGCGCGGCGGCAGTTGTTTGGCGTCGCGAACGCCGGCACGGCGCAACATCTCGGCCTGCAGTTCCTGGATCTGCTCATCCACCAGCTGGCGCGGCAGTTCAAGGGGATTGCGCGTGTACAGGGCTTCGAGCACCTGGGTGCGCAGCTTCTGGCGAATAGCCTCCGCCAGCTCGCGTTCCATGTTGGCGCGTACTTCGCCGCGCAGCGTTTCCACGTTGCCGTCGGGGATGCCGAAGCCCTTGGCAAACGATTCATCGAGCGGCGCCGGCAATTGTTCTTCGATCTTGCCGACCTTCACTTCAAAACTCGCCTGTTTGCCGGCCAGCTTCTTGTTGCTGTGATCGGCGGCGAATGACGCCGTGAAATTGCGCGTGTCGCCCGCGCTCGCGCCGAGCAGCGCGTCTTCGAATTCCTGCATGACGCGGCCAGCGCCGATGACGATGGGCACTTCCTGCCCCGAACCGCCTTCGAACTCTTCACCATCGATCTTGCCGGTGAAGTCGACCGTGACGCGATCATTCGCCGCGGCCGCGCGCGTCACTTCGCTGAACGTCGGACGCTGCTTGCGCAGTGTGTCGATCATCGCGTCGAGATCGCTGTCGCTCACGCTGGCGATGGGCTTCTCGATCGTCAGATCGGAGAGCGGCCGCAATTTCACTTCGGGCAGCACTTCGAACACGGCGGCGTACTTGAGATCGACGCCCGGACCCATGGCGATGGGCTCGATACGCGGACCTCCCGCCGGGTTCAGTTTCTCGCGCGCGACTGCTTCGGAGAACGAGGAACGCATGAGGTCGTTGATGACCTCGCCATGCACCTGGTCGCCATACTGCTGGCGAATCACCGCGAGCGGCGCCTTGCCCGGGCGGAAGCCCTTGAGCCGCGCGGTACGCGAGATCTTGTTCAGACGCTGTGCCACTTCGCCGTCGACTTGCGCCGCGGGGATCGCCACTTCAAGGCGGCGTTCCAATCCGCCGGTGGCGGTCAATTGAACCTGCATACTCAATTCCTCAAATCGTTGTTCGCGCGCCAGCGAATGGTGCGAAAGGAGAGACTCGAACTCTCACGGGTTACCCCACTGGAACCTAAATCCAGCGCGTCTACCAGTTCCGCCACTTTCGCTTTGGCCCCATGCTCAGGCTGGCCATGCGCGAGGGGCGCGGATTATAGCGAAACATCCATCGTCGGACGCGCTCGCCGGTGCGGGCGGGCAATCCGGGATTTGGCTATGCTTCCGGCCGCTTGCAGGAGAGGGACATAAGATGGGTCAGGTCGCCAATCTTCTCATCGTCGGATTGATCACCATCGCCTCGGGGGTGCTGGACGCGCGCGGGTTCGTCTATGCGACGCGCGCCTGGCCCGAGGGGCAGCTCGACCTCAAGATGGGCCTGCTGTCCCTGGTGTCCTTTGCGGGGGGCGTCTCCGCATACATCGTGGCGATCAAGTTCATGCAGAATGCCGGCATCCAGGGCGTGGCGCTGCAAAGCGGCATCTGGTTCGTGGTGACGGCGATCGGTATCGCCGCGATGGACGGCTCGCTGCTGACCTGGTCGCGGACCCAGCAGGTGGTGGGGATCGGAGTGGCGGTGGCGCTGTGCTGGCTCATTACGACAACCCGCGCTGCGGCAGGCTGATTTCGGACAAAAGATCACGGACAAACATGGATTCCAGACTCATCGACATGCTCGCCTGCCCGGTCTCGAAGGCACCGGTGTTTTTCTCCGAGGCGCGGCAGCTCATCGTCTGCCCGACCAGCAAACTCGCCTACCCCATCAAGGATGGCATCCCCGCGATGCTGCCCGAGGACGCGATCAAGCTCGAAGACGGCGATCCGCTGCTGAATCGCGCCGGCTGAAGAAGGCGGGCAGCCCCGCGCCGCCCGCGGCTCAAGCCTCCGAAGTGTGCGTCTTCGCGTAAAACTTGAGCAGCTTGCGCTCGACGCGGTCGAAATTCTCGAAATGCGCGAGCTTGCGGATATCGCGCGATCCACGCCCTAACAGCCCCGTCTTGAGAGCGAAGCCGATGAACGGATTCTGCGGCCGCTCGGTGAACGGGATCTGGTTGAAGTCGAACAGCTTCGGCGTGCCGGCCTTGCGGTCGACCATGACGTTCATGGCGTGCAGGTCGATGTCGTAGAGCTTGGCCTCATGGCTCAGGTTCACGAGCTCCGCCAGATCCTGCATGAAGCGCGGCGAGATGAAATCCGCGTGATCCCGCTGCGCGAAGTAGTACACCTCGCCGTCGAGGCATTCCTGCAGCGACATCTGGAAGCCCGGTTCGACCACGAAACCGAGCGGCTCGGCGATGTATTTCGACAACCCTCGCGCCTCGAAGAACGCCTGGTTGCGGCGGTGTTCGAACTCTGCGAGCGGCAGTTTGTGCTTGCGCGCGTGATTGGCCATGGCGGCGGGTTTGTAGACCTTCAGGCCCACCTCGCGGCCGCGCCACCGGGCGCGATAAACCACCGAGCGTTTGCCTTCGCCGAGTTTGTCGGTCACTTCGAGGTCGGAGTACTGCGTGTCCTTGAGCCGGATCTTGAGGCTGGCCGGATCGACGTGACCCGATTCGGCCAGCACCACCCACTTGTCGGACAGACCGCGGCGGACCGGGATGATCTTCGCGACGCGCAATCCCGCGTCTTCGAACTCGGACTTCATGCTCTTGACGGACACTCGCTCGAACGGCCGCTTCGTGAGGCCGAGCGCGCGCGAGATTTTCCACACGCCGTAGCGGAAAGAATATTTGTGGCGGTAATCGGCAATGATCCAGCGCCGCGAGACGCGCCCGAACTCGCGCAACATGCGGCGCCGCGTCTCGGCGTCGACGTGGAACAGGAAGCGGATGCTCATGACGCAGTCGACTGACTTCGCACCGAACGGCAGCGCCTCGGCATCGGCGCGCACGTAACCTTTGATGTTCTCGTGCTGCACCGACGGTAGTTTGGCCGCCTGCTGCATCATCTCGAGCGAAATGTCGCTGCCGACCACTTCGTACCCGGAGCGCGCGAGATTGCCCGTGAAACGCCCGGTCCCGCAGGGCAGATCGACGATGGACGTGACCCCGGTGGTCAGCGCGAGCGCTTTCTGGATCGCGTTCCACTTGCGGGCGTTGCGGCGCTGGCGCTTCGGTGTGCGGAAGCGGTGTTCGTCGTAGTCGGCCGCGACGTCCGCGCTTTGATAGAACTGCTTCTTGTAGGCGTAACCGTGCGCCTTCGGCTTCGACGGGTCATCGCGGGAGGGTTGCTTTGCCATCCGCGGAATGTACCTGACGCCCCGGGAAGTGGTGGGCCGTGTAGGGGTTGAACCTACGACCTACTGATTAAGAGTCAGCTGCTCTACCAACTGAGCTAACGGCCCGTCGCGGGGGCGGCACTCTACCAGAGCGAAATGCGGAAACCTACGTACCGCGAAGAAAAATGGGGTGGACGATGGGACTCGAACCCACGACAGCCGAGATCACAACCCGGGGCTCTACCAGCTGAGCTACGCCCACCATCGACACAAACACTGCACCATCAAAAAGTTGGCGCGCCCGGCAGGAGTCGAACCTGCGACCACCGGCTTAGAAGGCCGGTGCTCTATCCAACTGAGCTACGGGCGCGCAGCCGGAACGGAAGCCATATCGTACCTACCCTGGCACCCAACGCTGGTCCTCATCGGTTGGTCGGGGCAGCAGGATTCGAACCTGCGACCCTCTGCTCCCAAAGCAGATGCGCTACCAGACTGCGCCATACCCCGTGCCCGATCGACCCGTACCGCGTTCCCGGCCGGCCGAACCCCGGCCAGCGGGGGCGCGAATCATACCCGAGCGCCCCATCCCGCGGTCAATGGAACTATGCGCGCCGCCAGGTCGTGCCACCGGGCTTGTCTTCGAGCACCACGCCGCGGCGGGCCAGTTCGTCGCGAATCCGGTCGGACTCGGCCCAGTTTTTCGCCTTGCGGGCCGCCAGGCGCGCCTGAATGTTTACTTCTATATCGGCATCGTTCATGGAGCCCGCGGCCCCGGCACGGAACCACTGCTCGGGCGCGACCTTGAGGACGCCCAGCACCCCGCCCAGCGTCCGCAGCTCCGCTGCCAGGCGTTGCAGTGCCGCCGAATCCGACCCGGCTGCGCGCGCGCTGTTGAGCTCGCGCGCCAGGCCCTGCAGGACCGCGATGGCCTCCGGCGTATTGAAGTCGTCGTCCATCGCCGCGTGAAACTTCGCCGTCGCCTCGGATGGCTCGTACGGTTCGCCCGCGTTCGCGACGCCGCGCAGCGCGGTGTACATGCGCGTGAGCGCCGCCTCGGATTGGTCGAGCTGATCGGGCGAATAATTCATCGGCCCGCGGTACTGGCTCGACAACAGGAAGAACCGCAGCACTTCCGGGTGTTTGATCTTCGCCAGCACTTCGCGCGCCGTGAAGAAATTCCCCAGCGACTTCGACATCTTCTCGTTGTCGATGTTGAGGAAGCCGTTGTGCATCCAGATCTCGGCGAATCGCCCGTGCGTCGCGCCGCAGGTCTGCGCGATTTCATTTTCATGGTGCGGGAACTTGAGATCGAGCCCGCCACCATGGATGTCGAAGTGTTCGCCGAGCTCCTTTGTGCTCATCGCGGAGCATTCGATGTGCCAGCCCGGCCGCCCCTCGCCCCACGGCGAAGGCCACGCCGGTTCTCCGGGCTTCGCGGATTTCCACAACACGAAATCGAGCGGATCGCGTTTGGCACTATCTACTTCCACGCGCGAGCCGGCGCGCAGGTCCTCGAGCTTCTTGCCGGAAAGCTTGCCGTACGACGCGAACTTGTGGACGTCGTACATCACATCGCCATCGCTCGCCTGGTAGGCATAACCATTGGCAATGAGCTGATCGATCATCTCCAGCATCTCGCCGATGTATTCGGAGGCTTTAGGCTCCTTCTCGGGGCGCAGGCAGCCGAGCGCATCCAGGTCCTCATGCATGGCCGCCGCGAACTTCGCGGCGTGTGCGCGCCAGTCCACGCCGGCTTCCCTGGCACGATTGATGATCTTGTCGTCGACGTCGGTGATGTTGCGCACGTAGGTCACACGCAAACCGCGATGCCGCAGGTAACGGCTCACCATGTCGAACACCACGAGCATGCGCGCGTTGCCCACGTGGAAGAAGTCGTAGACCGTCACTCCGCAGCTGTACATGCGCACGTGGCCGGGTTCGATGGGCTCGAGTTCCTGCTTTTCGCCCGTGAGTGAATTGTGGATGCGGATCATGCGGCGAAGCGGACCAGCCGATCGTGAACAGCGCTGGCCAGCATCGCGCGCAGCAGTGGCGCGAGCTCCGGGCCCTCGGGAGAACCAGTCAGTGCGAGGCGCAACGGCTTCCAGAGCGCCTGGCCCTTCGCACCGGTGGCGGCCTTGACGGCGTTGACGATGGCATCGAGCGATGGATCCGTCGCCGCGGCCTCCGCCGCCGCGCGGAAAAAACGGCGCACCGGCTTCTTTGACGCGCGCGAGAGAAATTTCATCGAGCGCGGGCGCGGCGCCGAACACGACTTCGCGCCAACGCGCGACGTCCGACGGCAGCAGGACATTGGGCCGGATCGCGGCGATGAATGCGCGCCGGCGCTCGTCGTCGATATCACCCGGAGTCTCGGCGGCCAGCCAGCGTTCGCTTTCGTCGAGCGGCAGATGGTGCGCCACTTCGCGCTGCCAGACGTTGAGCTGGGATTCTTCGAAGCGGGCCGGCGCGCGGCCCAGATGTTTGACGGTGAATGCGCGCGCCATCCCGTCGTGCGTCAGCACGCCGTTTTCGCCGCTCGAGTGGCCGAGCCTGAACAGGTGGTTGAGCAACGCGCCGGGTAGATAGCCGCGTTCACGGAACTCACGCACGCTGGTGGCACCGTGACGTTTGGAGAGCGGTGAACCGTCGGCGCCTACCAGCAACGACAGATGTCCATAGGTGGGCACGCGCAACGCGAGCGCCTCGAGCACCAGCAGCTGTCGCGGGGTATTGGTCAGGTGGTCTTCGCCGCGCAACACGTGCGTGATGCCCATCTCGGCATCGTCGATGGCATTGCTGAAGAAGAATGCCGCGCTGCCGTCGGCCCGGCGCAGGATGAAATCGCCGATGTCGTCGGTGGCGAAACTCTGCGCGCCGTGGACCATGTCGTCGAATTCCACGCGTTTGCCGGTCGGCACGCGAAAACGCGTGGTTGGCGAGATGCCCTGCGCGCTTTTGCGCACGCGCGCTTCGGCGGAGAGTTCGCGGCAGGTACCGGCATAACGCGGTGGACGGCCCGCGGCGAGCTGCGCCTTGCGCGACAGATCCAGTTCGAGCGGCGTGCAGTAACAGGGATAGGTGAGACCCGCGGCGTCGAGCGTGGCGGAATGCCGCGCGTAGATCGAGCCGCGGCGCGACTGGCGGTATTCCTCGCCCGGCGCAGCCTTGTCCGGCCCGGCATTCCATTCGAGCCCCAGCCAACGCAGGTCTTCCATGAGCGCGACCGTGAAGGCATCTTTACTGCGTTCGGTATCCGTATCCTCGATACGCAGAACGAACCGCCCGCCGTGATGTCTAGCGAACAACCAGCTGAACAACGCGGTGCGCGCATTGCCGAGGTGGAGCTCGCCGGTGGGGCTGGGAGCGAATCGCGTGGTGATCATTGGAGACACCGCGGGATTTTACGGGAAAGCGCTGTACGCGTCGCAGCTTCGGTAGAATCGCGAACCATGAAAAACAAACGTTTGTCGAACGGTCTGCTGCTCGGCGTTTTCGGTGTACTGCTGTCGCTCGCAGCCCAAGCGGCGGGTCCCGAACGCGTCCGCGTCACCACCAGCCTGGGCGCATTCGTGGTGGAGCTGCAGCGCGACCGGGCGCCGCTGACGGTGGAAAATTTCGTGGGCTACGTGAGATCCGGCTACTACACCAACACGTTGTTCCATCGCGTGATCTCGAATTTCGTGATCCAGGGCGGCGGTGTCGGACCCGACTACAAGGCCAAACCCGCGCTGAAACCCATTCCGAATGAAGCGGGCAATGGCCTGAAGAATCTTCGCGGCACGGTCGGCCTGGCGCGCGCTGCGGGCCCCCATTCGGGCGACGCACAGTTCTACGTGAACATCGCGGACAACGCGGATCTCGATCCACTGCCGACGCGCTGGGGTTACGCGGTGTTCGGCCGCGTGGTCGAAGGCATGGAAGTTGTCGATCGCATCAGCGTTTCGCCGACGACGGCGCAGGGTCCGTTCAAAGCCGATGCACCGGTGAAGGCGGTCATCATCCAGAAGATAGAGCTGCTTGCGGATACGACCACCGTCGTACCGCCAGCGGCCGAACCGCCGGTGCCGACGCCCACCGATGCGCCGCCGGCCACGCCGCCAGCGGGCCAGGCTCCGGGCGGCGAATCTCCCGCCAGCGCGCCGCCGCCGGCGGAACCGGCCGCGGATGACACGCCGCCGAAGTGAGCCGCGGCGACCACACCCTGTTCGCGTCGGATCTGCATCTCGACAGCGAAGCGCCATGGGCGATCGATGCCTTTCTCGCCTTTCTCGCCGGGCCGGCGCGCGCTTGCGAAGCGTTGTACCTGCTCGGCGACCTGTTCGAAGTCTGGGTGGGCGACGACGACGACAACCCCGACAACGTTCGCGCCTGCGCGGGCCTCGCGGCGCTGACCGCGAGCGGCGTGCCGGTGTATGCGTTGCACGGCAACCGCGATTTCCTGCTGGGTGAAAGGTTCAGCCGCACCACCGGAGTCCAACTACTGCCGGATCCGGTCTCGCTCGACTTGTACGGTGTGCCGACACTGCTCAGTCATGGCGATGTCTTCTGCAGCGAAGATTTCTCCTACCAGGAACTGCGCAGCATCGTGCGCCAGCCGGGCTGGCAGCGGCGCTTCCTGTCGCTGCCGCTCGATTCGCGTCGCGCTTTGGCGAGCGCCGCACGCGCCGGCAGCAAGGCGCATACGCAGCGCACGATTCCAACGATCATGGATGTGGATTCCGGAGCGGTGCTGCGCGCCTTTCGCGCCACCGGCGCGCGACGGTTGATCCACGGACACACCCATCGTCCCGCGATTCATCCCACCGTCGTCGATGGAGTCAGCGCCGAACGCGTGGTGCTCGCGCCGTGGTACGAAGCCGCAAGCTGCGTGGGAGTGAGCGCCGCCGGCGTCCGCGAGATCGCGCTGCAAAAAGGGGACAGATCTATTTGAAATAGATCTGCCTCTTTTTCAAATAGATCTGTCCCCTTTTTGCAGCGGGCCGGAGTGAAAGCGCAGTTCGGTGTCCGGCGCGGTCGCCAGTTCCGCCTCGCGCGCGGCGATCAACGCCAGTCTTTCCGCGATTTCCGCGGCCGGGAATTCGCGCTGCGCGAATTCCAGATAGATCTCGAAGTGCCGCGCTTCCGAACGTTCGAGCTGCGCATACAGATCGCGCACTTCTTCTGGCAATCGCTGCGACAGCAGCCGGAACCGCTCGCAGGAGCGCGCCTCGATCAGCGCATGCACGATCATCAGGTCGAGTTTGCGTTTGGGCTCGTGGGTGCGCACCAGCTTGCGCAGTTCGCCCGCGTAGCGCCCGGGCTTCATGCGCACGAACGCCACCGAGCGTTTACGCATCAGCCGTTCCACCTGCTCGAAATGCTTGAGCTCCTCGCGCGCCAGGCGCGACAACGCCACGCTCAGCTGCCGGTCTTCCGGATAGGCGAAGATCAAGGCCATCGCGGTGGACGCAGCCTTCTTCTCGCAATTGGCATGGTCGACGAGCAGCGTCGGCAAATCGGCGAGCGCGGCATCGACCCAGGCACGCGGCGTCACGGCCAGCAGGATCGAACTACCCGTGGCGCGCTCGAATCGCGCGGCTACGGCGGCCTCGCGCCGCGTACTCATCGGGCAGCTCTCACAAGGCCGGCTCGGGCGCCGGCATTGCGATCAACAGCGCATCGATGCGCCGCGCGGCTTCATTGGCATCCGCCGGACGGTCGGCGACGTCCTTGGCCATCATGCTGTCGATCAGCGGCTGCAACGACGAAATGCGATCGGGCAATTTCGGGATCGGCGCCTTCGCGTGATGCACCAGGATCGCCATGTGATTCTCGGCATCGAACGGCTTCTTGCCCGTGAGCATTTCGAACAACATCACGCCGAGACTGTAGATGTCGCTGCGCGCGTCGATTTCCTTGCCGTGCCCCTGCTCCGGGCTCATGTAATGCGGCGTGCCGAAAATGAGCCCCTTGTCGGTGACTTCCATCTTGAGCGCCACGTGTTTGGCGAGGCCGAAATCGATGAGCGCAATACTGCCGTCGTCGCGCAGCATCACGTTGCCGGGCTTCAGGTCGCGATGAAAAATCCCGACCTCGTGGATCGCCTGCAGCGCATACGCCATGTCGCGCGCGTATGTGAGCGACTGCCGGGCGGTAAGCCCCTCGTACATGCGTTTGCGCAAATCGCCGCGCGCAAAGTGCTCCATCGCGAGATACAGATGATCGTCGGTGACACCGAGATCGAAGATGCGCACGATGTTCGGGTGCCGCACCTCGCGCAGGATTTCGAATTCCTGCAGGAAACGCTCCATGGACTGATCGACGCCGGTCTCCTTGCGGATCGCAGGGGTCACCTTGAGCACGACTACGTCCCCGTTGGTCGCGCTCTCGGCCAGGAACAGGTCCGACACGGAACCTTTCGCGATCAAATCGATGCGCCGATATTCCTTGAGACGCGCGCCGGCGAAATCCTGGCTCATCTTTGCGCCCGCGGACATGCGCCAGCGGCTCTGCGCCTTGGCCTGTTCGTCGGCGGCGCGGCGGATCGCATCGTTCAGCTTGGTGTGCTTGATCTTGGCCTTGCCAACCACCTCGAATGCACCCGTGGCGCGTGCCTCGACGGCGTCGGCGGATTCGTCCGCGGCAGACAGGAAGATGACCGGCGCAAACCCGTCGCGCGCGGAGAAGTCCTTGAGCCAGTCGAGCCCCGAACCACCGCGCCACTCGTGATCGAGCAATACGACGCTATAACCCTGCGCCAGGAACCCGGGAGTCAGCGGGCCGCGAACCCGCGGGTTGTAGCTGACGACATCCACGTCCGGCCAGTCGCAGGAGATGTGGTGTCGCAGCAGGGTCCGGTAACGCGGATCATCGTCGATCAACATCAGGCGCATCGCGCGGATTAGATCATGCGTGCTGCCGTATCGCCACGCACCGGCTTCGCAGATCGTTTCAAACCGATCAGGATATCCCCGACGTTCGTTCCGGTCGGCCCGGTAAACACAAGATCGCCGGCGGCTTCGAGCGCGACACCGGAATCGAAATCCCGAAAGGCGCGTTCGGCATCGCAGCCGCCGAATTCCGCGCGTGTCACGGAGTCCGCATCGACGATCGCGCCGGCATCGCTGCTTGCGCCGTCCGTGCCATCAGTGCCAGCCGCGAGTATGTGCAGCGGCTCGCCCGCACGCAGCAACCGCGCCGCGGCCAACGCGAGATGCGTATTGCGGCCGCCGCGTCCGTGCCGCGCGGGCAGGGTCACCGTGGACTCGCCGCCCCAGACGATGCCATCGGCATCCGTGCCGCGCAGCGCATTCACGAAGTGCTGCGCGACCTGTGCCGCGTCGCCATCGAAGCGACTCGCGCCGCGTTCCAGGCGCAGACCGAGCGCAGCACCCGCGGCCAGGGTTGCGTCCACGCAGCGCTCGACATTGGCCACGACCTGGCGCTCGATCGAATCGCGCCGGCCCGCGTCGCGGCCTAACAACCCCGAACCGATCACATCCGGATCGTCGCCGGGCACGTCCGAGATGAACAGCGCGGTCGCCGCCCGGCCGGCAAGCCACCGCGCGACTCCGCCGCCCTTCAACCGCGAGAGTTTCACGCGTTCGGCATTCAAGGTGGCGATATCCCAACCCGCGCCGAGCCCGCGCGCAGTCGACGCGCGCAACTGATCGAGCGAAGCGCCGTCGACCAGCCGCTCCGCCAGGCTCGAACTGCCGCCGGAAATCAGGAACAACGGCACAACACCGGCGCCGAGACCTGCGATACGCCGTTCGAGCTCGGCGCCGGCCGCGAGACTGCGTTCGTCCGGTACGGGATGCGCACTTTCGAGAAGAGTGGCAAACCGCAGGCGCGCGAAGTCGGGATCGAGGTGACCGTCCTTGGTGATCACCAGCATCTGTTCGATGCGTTCGCCGAGCGCCGCATGAGCGCCGCGGGCCATTGCGCTGGCGGCTTTCCCGATCGCAAACACCGCCACGGGACCGGGAGGGAAAGTGCGCAACGCGTTTTCGACGGCTTTGCGCCCATCGACGGCGCGCAGCGCGGCGTCGAACAGCTCGAGCAGGACGCGGCGCGTGTTCACGGACGTGCGAACACGCGCAAACGCGAGATCAGATCTTGACGACCTTGAGACCCACGCGATCGTCCTCGCGCCGCGACGCCTTGGCCGAATCCGAACGCTCGGATTCCAGGCGCGCCAGATACTCGGGAGTGACGTCGCCGGTCACGTAATTGCCCGAGAAACACGAGGTATCGAATTCCTTGATGCTGGAATGATCGTGCACGCAGGCCTGGATCAGATCTTCGAGATCCTGGTAGATCAGCCAGTCGGCGCCGATGAGCTTGGCGACTTCCGCATCGGTGCGGCTGCTCGCGACCAGCTCGCTCTTGGCCGGCATGTCGATGCCGTACACGTTCGGGAACTTCACCGGCGGCGCGGCGGAGGCGAAGTACACACGCTTGGCGCCGGCTTCACGCGCGAGATCGATGATCTGCGCGGAGGTCGTGCCGCGCACGATGGAATCGTCCACCAGCAATACGTTCTTGTTCCGGAATTCGAGATCGATGGCGTTGAGCTTGCTGCGCACGGACTTCGCGCGCTGCTCCTGCCCCGGCATGATGAACGTGCGGCCCACGTAGCGATTCTTGACGAAGCCCTCGCGGTATTTGACCTGCAGGTGCTGCGCAACCTGCATGGCGCTGGTGCGGCTGGTATCGGGAATCGGGATGACCACGTCGATGCCGTGATCGGGGCGCTCGCGCAGGATCTTCTCCGCGAGCCGGTCGCCCATGCGCATACGCGCCCGGTGCACCGAGATGTTGTCGATGAGCGAATCCGGTCGCGCGAAATACACGTACTCGAAAATGCACGGCGCATGGCGCGTGGTCGCCGAGCAGACCTGGGAATGCAGGCGTCCGTGCGTGTCGATGTACACGACTTCACCCGGCGCCACGTCGCGCACCAGTTTGAAACCGAGCATGTCGAGCGCGACGCTTTCGGAAGCCAGCATCCACTCGGCGCCTTTCGGCGTCTCGCGCTGGCCCAGCACCAGCGGGCGGATGCCGTTCGGATCGCGCAGGCCTAACAACCCGTGGCCGATGACCATGGCGACCACGGCATAACCACCGCGGCATCGGCGGTACACGGCGCTGACGGCCGCGAAGATGTCGGCCGGCGTGACGCGCGGCGTGCCGACGCGTTGCAACTCGGAGGCCAGCACGTTGAGCAGCACTTCGGAATCGGAGCTGGTGTTGAGGTGGCGGCGGTCTTCGCGCTCGAGCACTTCGCCGAGCTCGCGCGCGTTGGTGAGATTGCCGTTGTGCGCGAGGCAGATGCCGTACGGCGCATTGACGTAGAAGGGCTGGGCTTCGGAGGCGTTGTCGCAACCGGCGGTCGGATAACGAACATGGCCCATGCCCATGTTGCCCTTGAGTTCCTGCATGTGGTGCTGTTCGAAGACGTCGCGCACCAGTCCCTGGCCCTTGCGTACGAACAACTCGCCTTCGCTCACCGTGGCGATACCCGCCGCGTCCTGCCCGCGATGCTGGAGCACCGTGAGGGCGTCATAGATCCGTTGATTGACTCCGCTGGTTCCGACGATCCCGGCTATGCCGCACATTCGTATGAATTCCTCAGGTGGAAGCAGCGTGTTGTGACGATTTCTGTGTCAATTTCTGGGGCAATTGCAGCCGCTCGAGCTTGTCGCCGACGATGCCGCGCAGCGCGTCGGCCACGCCGATCGCATACGGCATCAGGCGGGAATTCTTCCACTTGGGGTCCTGGTCCATGCTCAGAGCCTGGATGGCGATCGTGAAGGCACCCACGATGACGACACCCCGGATGATGCCGAACACGAACCCCAGGAATTTATCCATGCCGGCGAACATGGAGACGCGAACGTAATGTCCAAGGACCACGCCCACCGCACCGCCCAATAAAAGGATGCCGACAAAAATGATCGTGCGGGCCGCCCAGATGCGCAGCGGCGAACCGACCAGGACGCCGCCCAGGTGGGGCTCCAGGGAGCCGCCCAGATACCAGGCCAGGACGATCGCCAGGAACCAGGTGATGACCGCGACGGCTTCGCGCAACAGTCCGCGCACGAGGCCCATGATGGCCGAGATGATGAGGATGGCGAGGATGATGTAGTCGACTGCAATCATGTGCTTAGGGTTGCCGCGACGCCTCAGACGAGGCGCGGCATTGTAGCCGACGGCTCAGGGCCTGAGCAGCCTTCGACCGGCCGGCCGTCACGAAATCGGCACGATGCTGCCGGTCTGGCCAATGCGCCGCAGCTGTGTGGCCAGCGCCTCGGCTTGCGGACGATCGCGGGTGGGGCCGACGCGCACCCGGTAGAGCTCGCGGCCGTTGCTGGTGATCGGGGCCACGAAGGCAGCGAAACCCTTGGCGGTCATGTCGCGCACCAGCCGATCGGCATTGTCGCGACTGCCGAAGCTGCCGAGTTGTACCGCGAAGCTGCCCTTCTCCGGCGGCGACGCCGGTGCCGCTGCGGGACGCGCGGGTTCGACGCGTGGTGCTGGCGCGGGCGTGGCTGCTTGCGTGGTCGTTGGAGTGGGCGCCGGGGACCGCGTGGGTGGCGCTGTTGCAGCGACCGCATTGTCTGCGCTCGTCGGCACCGCGACAGATCGACCCGGTGCCGCACTGTCCTGTTCTGGCGCCGCGGATTCTCCGGGCGTTGCCAGCGCGGGCGCGACCTGCATCGGCTTTTCGACGGGCGGCAAAACGACCGCCGGCTCCGCGGCTCCAGTCTGCGCCTGCGCCGGGGTGGATTGCGCATCGAGGTCGATGGTGTAACGACGCAAGCCCTCTTCCGCCGGCGTGTCGGCCGGAACATTCTTGCCCGGACCGGTGAGTAGTTCGGGCACGAACAGCACGAAAACGGCAACCAGGATGACGGCACCGGTCAGTCGTTGCTTGGCTCGGGAATCCATGGCGCGAACTATAGCCGAACGAATTCTGGGCCAAGGTATTCGAGCGCGGGCCCGACGGTCAGGAACGAGCCGAACACGACGATGCGCTCTTGCGATTTTGCGCCGGCACGCGCGGCGCGGCAGGCAGCGGCCACATCCGGGGCCTGCTCCACCACCATCGCGCCTTGCGGCAACAACGCTGCGAGTTCTGCGGTGCTGACCGCGCGCGGGCCCGCAAGCGCGGCGAGAAACCACGCATCGATATCCGCGCCGAGCGCGGCGGTGATGCCGCGTATGTCCTTGTCGCCCAGAATGCCGCACACCGCCAGCGTGCGGCGTTTCGGCAATGACCTGAGATTGGCGCTCAAGCTCTGTGCGGCCGGCACGTTGTGCGCGACGTCGAAAATCCATTCGATGTCGCCCGGCACGATCTGAAAGCGGCCGTCGACGCGCGCCGCGCGCAGCGCCGCCGACGCGGCTGCGTGCGTGAGCTCGACGCCGACATTGCCGAGCACCAGGGCGGCGATGGCATTCGCGGCGTTGCCAACCTGGTGTTCGCCGCGCAACGCGGGCATCGGCAGGCCGCGCAGGGTCAGTGCTTCGCTGCGGAAATCCCAGGTCTCGCCAAAGACCTGGAATGAAAAGTCCTGCCGCGTGAGCAAGGGAATCGCGTCGATTTCATCGGCATACGCCGCCACCGAGCCTGGCAACTCCGTGCTGCCGAGAATCGCGGGCCGACCGCGGCGGAAGATGCCGGCCTTCTCGCGGCCGATTCCGTCGATCGACGTACCGAGCCAGTCGGCATGATCGAGACCGATCGAGCAGACGATGCCGACGTCCGCGTCGAGGATGTTGGTCGCATCGAGCCGTCCGCCGAGCCCTACTTCGAGCACGGCGAATTCGACCTTCGCGCGAGTGAACAGATCGAGCGCGGCCAGGGTGTTGTACTCGAAGAAGGTCAGCGTGATGTCGCCGCGCGCGGCATCGATGCGCGTGAAGCTGCCGATCAATTCCGCATCGTGGGCTTCGATGCCGTCGATGCAGATGCGTTCGTTGTAACGCGTGAGATGCGGCGAGGTGAACCGGCCTGTCTTGCGCCCGGCAGCCCTGAGCAACGCATCGACGAACGCGACCGTCGATCCCTTCCCATTGGTGCCCGCGACGGTGATCACCTTGAACGCCGGCGAGAGCAGCTCCATGCGCTGCGCAACCTCGCGCACGCGCGCGAGCGTCAGATCGATGGCGCTGGGATGTGACTTCTGTTGCTGCTCGAGCCAGTCGGCGAGCGAGCGCATGGGATCAGTCGGCCGGCGCGGTGGCGGTGGTCGCAGCTTCGGCCGGCGTCGCCGGCGCCTGGCGCATCAGCAGGCGCAGCAACGCGCCGAGCTTCTCGCGCATGTCGCGGCGATCGATGATGAGATCGAGCGCGCCGTGATCGAGCAGGAATTCACTGCGCTGAAAACCTTCGGGCAGCGTTTCGCGCACGGTCTGCTGGATGACGCGCGGGCCCGCGAACCCGATCAGCGCGCGCGGTTCGGCGACGTTCAGATCGCCGAGCATGGCGAGACTCGCCGACACACCGCCGGTAGTCGGATCGGTCATGACAGAGATAAACGGCAGCCGCGCCTGGGCGAGCCGCGCCAGCGCCGCGCTCGTTTTGGCCATCTGCAGCAGCGAGAACAAGGCCTCCTGCATGCGCGCGCCGCCGCTCGAGGAGAAACACACCAGCGGCGCGCGGTGCTTGATGCAATGGTCGACGCCGCGCTTGAAGCGTTCGCCCACCACCGAACCCATCGACCCGCCGAGAAACTTGAACTCGAACGCGCAGGCGACGATGGGCAGGGCTTCGAGCGTGCCCGCGAGCACGATCATCGCGTCGCGTTCGCCAGTGGCTTTCTGCGCGGCCGCCAGGCGATCGCGATAACGCTTGCTGTCGCGGAACTTGAGCGGATCCTCGGGCGACACCTCGGCGCCGATTTCGGCTTGCTCACCCTCGTCGAGAAAACGCGCCAGCCGCTCGCGGCCGCCGATGCGCATGTGATGGCTGCATTTCGGGCAGACATTGAGATTGCGCTCGAGCTCGGCGCGGTACAGCACCGCGTCGCAGGCCGAACACTTGATCCACAAACCCTCCGGAACCGAACGCGTGCGGCGCTCGGTCTTGATCCGCGAGGGCATGATTTTTTCAAACCAGGACATTCTCGGGTCGACCCCCAAACTTCAAGAGCGGCCGATGATAACGGATTGCGCAAGACCCCCCGTAGAGGCGAGTTCCGGGACAACCGGCAGTCCGAACTCGCCCGGGTATCGGACCGCGGCGAGATAGAGCCCGTCCGGCGATGCGGTCGCGGCGTTGGCCTTGCGGTCGCGGCCGGCGAGCACTGATACCACGCGCTCGGGCGGCGACTCGCCGTGGCCGATGGACATCAGCAAGCCCGCCACGTTGCGCACCATGTGATGGAGGAAGGCATTCGCGGTGATCTCGAGGGTCACGAATTCCGCCTGGCGCCGGACATCGAGAAGCTCGACCTTCCGCAGCGGCGATTTCGACTGGCATTCGATGGCGCGGAAGGCGCTGAAATCGTGTTCACCGAGCAATACCTGCGCTGCGGCGTGCATTCGCGGCGCATCGAGCGGGCGGCGCTCCCAGGTCGCGCGACCGGTGGCCAACGCCGAACGCGAGTCGCGATTGAGGATGACGTAGCGGTAGCTGCGCGCCGTAGCGCTGAAGCGCGCGTGGAAATGCGGCGCGACCTCGCGCACCCAGGCCACGCTCACATCGTTCGGTAGATAGGTATTGGCGCCGAGCCGCCAGGCTCGTTCGGTGCGCGCCGCCGCGCTGTCGAAATGGACGACCTGCGCGAGCGCGTGAACACCGGCGTCGGTGCGCCCGGCGCAGATGCAATCCACCGGCGAATCCGCCACGCGCGACAATGCGCGCTGGACGGTGTCCTGAACGGTATGAAGGCCAGTCTGGAACTGCCAGCCCGAGTACGCGCGGCCGTCGTACTCGATGCCGGCCGCGAATCGAGGCATTTGGAGTCTGAAGCCCGCGCGGGGCTAGCCGGGCAACGACTCTAACAAGCGCTGTGCTTCCTGCTTCTGCGAGGCGGACCCTTCGGACAGCACTTCGTTGAGGATGTTGCGTGCGCCGTCCGGATCGCCCATGTCGACGTAGGCGCGAGCCAGGTCGAGCTTGGTGCCGACTTCCGACAGCGTCACCGGTTCGAGATCCGGAACCGCGAGCTCTTCGGTCGGGCTGCCCGGCAGGTCGTCCAGATTGCCGCCGCCGAGATCGAGGTCGACCTTGCGGCCCATCTGCGGCTGCTGCTGCGTGGGTTCGACCGGGAAATCGAGATTGTCGCGATCGATGCCCGCGAGGCGCGAGGTCGACGAAATGTCGAACCCTTCCTCCGGCATCTCGAACTTGGACATCGACGCCGTGGCGTTCGGATCGATCGAGCGGCCCTTGCTCAGGTCCACGTCGCCGCCGAGCTCGCGCTCGGTCAGGAACCACGTGCCGCTGGCACCATGTTCGGTGAGCTGCGTATCGTCACCGTTGGCCAGGCTGCCGCCGTGACGGGCCGCCGCGGCCGCCAGCAGGCGCTGTGAATTCTCGTCGAGGCCGGCGACCATCGTCGGGGCATTGGCATCGGGGCCGCGCGGCGCGCCGCCGATGGGCTTGAGGCCCAGCGAAGAATCAGTCTGTTCGAGCGAGCCGAGCTCGAGACCCAGATCGTCGAGTGCGAGTTCGGCGGTCTGATCGGAACTCAGCTTGCGGCGCATTGCGCCTTCGACCTTCTCGCGAATCGTCGGCTCATCGAGCGGACGCAACGAAGGCTGCTCCACCGTCGGTGCTTCGGAGCCCGCCGGGGTCATCTTCATCGTCATCTCGCGCGTCGTCTGACCGCTCGCGGGATCGTTCGGTAACTGCAAGCCCTCGCCCGTCGCATCGGGATCGCGCAGCGCGCTGCCGAGATCGAGGTCCACCGCGTCGGGATTGCCGCCGCCGGTCACGTCCATCCGCTGGCTGATGTCGAACGGATCGAAATCCACGCGGCCACCGCCGCCGGCATCGAGGTTGAGGTCGACGCCCACGGCGCCACCATCACCGCTGCCATCGCCGAACATCGGATCCTCGGGCGCAATCTGCTTGCCCATGATCACGATCTTTTCCCACTCGCCCGGTGCCGACTCGCCGCGCGTTTCCGCCAGCTCGCGCGCCATCGTGAGGAATTGTTCCTTGTTGCCCCAGACGAAGAAAACTTCGAGCAATTTGAGCTTGAGGTCGCGGCGATCGGGCTCGCGCTGGATCGCGATGCGTACGAGATCGGCTGCCTGGTCGTACAGGCCATAGGCCATGTGGAAATCGGCTTCGGCCAGCGGGTCGCCCTGATCGAGGTTGACCGCCGTGTCGCTGCTGATGGTTTCGTCGGTGCGAACCGTCGGCGTGAGCGGGATGTCCTGGGTTTCCTGCAACGCGCGATGCGAGCCCGATTCCTCGACCAGGATGTCCTCGGGAATCGACGACGCGCCCGGCGCGCGCATGCGACCCGTGTCGGAAACCGAGCCTGGCGGCTGGGCCAGGCGATCTTCGCCCACATCGGCCAGGCGGCCGAGGCTGTCATCGAATTCGGCGGTCTTGCGATTGCCGCGCGACCGGACCACCACGAGGCCGATGACCAGCGCCACGATGGCGGCCAGCACCCACCAGTAATTCATCAACTTATCGACGATCGATTCGCCATCGCCTTCGTCGGCGGTCTCGTCGGGAGTCGCTTCGGCGGGCGTCTGTGCGGCCGGTTCCTGCGTCGCGGCCGGCTGTTCCGCGGGCGCAGCGGCTTCAGGCGTCGCCGCTTCGAGGGGAGCCGGCGTAGCGGCTTCGGGCTGCGCGGCCGGCGCTTCGACCGGTGTTTGGGCCGGAGCCGGTGTGGAGGAAGGCGCCTGCGAGGCAGCCAGCTTCGCCTGCAGATCGGCAAGTTCGGTGTTGCGCAGCTCGAGCATGCGCTTGGATTCGGTGAGTTGGCCTTCGAGGTCGCGAACTCGCCCCTGCAGCTCGGACACTGCGGCGGAATTGTCGGCGCCAGAACCTGCGCTCGCGCCTTCGCTCGGCGGGACCAGGCGCAGACGTCCGCTGCTGGCAGCAGCACCCGCGCCGGCGTACGAGCCGACATTGCGGCGCACTTCGCCGCTCGCTTCGGCTGGTGATACGGCGGCGATCTCGTCGCTGCCAGGAATTCGCAGCACGGATCCGGCGCGCAGGCGATTCATGTCGCCTTCGAATGCGCCGCTGTTGCCGCGGTAGATAGACACCATGAGCTGTGCGGTGCTGGCACCGGTGCTCGCCGAGAGCCGCCGTGCGATCGCCGACAGGCTGTCGCCGCGTTGCACTTCGTAACTGTCTCCACCACCGGCCTGCACGGGCGCGGCGCTCGGCGCTTCCTGCGGCGCGGGCCGCGAAATCTGGCCGCTGCTCTGTGCAGGAGCGGCGGATGGCGCGGCCACTGGGGCAGCCGCCACGCTGTTGGGAGCAAACACCGGCGGATCGAGCAAAACCGTGTATTCGCGCACCAACCGGCCGCGTGCCCATGACGCTTCGATCAACAGCGTGAGGAAAGGCTCGGTGACGGTCTCGGTCGACTTGATGCGCAGGACCTGCGCGCCATTCGCGGCACGATCGCGCGTAACGGTGACGCCGGCCATGAACGACGGCCAGTCGAGGCCGTAGCGCGCGAAGGTTTCCTTGGACGCGAGTTTCGCGTCGAGGGTCGCCAGATCCTCGGGCGTGGCGTTGACCAGTTCGATCTCGGCGTCGAGCGGCGCATTCAGAGGTGAGTTCAGATGAACGTCACCCAAGCCCAGTGCAAGGGAGATTCCGGGCAACAGCAAAAACGCCAGCAATCCCCGGGCGAGACCCATACGCTTCATTCGCGTCTCCACATCCACCGTCGGCTATGAGATTTCTTTATTGAAACAGAAGCTTAGAGCCGAAACTTCCGACTCAAAGCTGAAACCGCCCGCAATATAACTTAAATATGCTCGCGCACCAAAATCTCGGCAATCTGGACGCTGTTCGTAGCAGCTCCCTTCCGGATGTTGTCTGAGACGATCCATAAGTTAAGTCCGCGTTCGTGACTTATATCTTCCCTAATGCGTCCGACATAAACCGTGTCCCGGTTCGCGGCTTCAATGGCTGCCGTGGGGTAACCACCGGGTTTCCGCTCGTCTAACACCTCTATTCCCGGGGCGCGCCTGAGCAATGCCCGCGCGGCCTCGGCGGTGATCTTTTGCCGGGTTTCGATGCTCACGGCCTCGGAATGTCCGAAGAAAACCGGCACCCGAACCGCGGTGGCGTTCACCAGGATGGTCTTGTCGCCGAGGATTTTCTGGGTCTCCCAGAACATCTTCATCTCTTCTTTCGTGTAGCCATTGTCCTGGAACTTGTCGATCTGCGGCACGACGTTGAAGGCGATGCGTTTGGGGATGATTCGCGCCTTCGGCGGCTCGTTGCCACTCATGAGCGCCGTGCTCTGGGCGGCCAGCTCGTCGACCGCTTCCTTGCCGGCGCCCGACACGGATTGATAGGTGGACACATTGATGCGCGTGATGCCCACCGCGTCGTAGATGGGCTTGAGCGCGACGAGCATCTGGATGGTCGAGCAGTTCGGGTTCGCGATGATGCCGCGTGTCTTGTACTGCGCGATGGCCTCGGGGTTGACCTCGGGCACCACCAGCGGAATATCGTCGTCGTAACGAAACTCCGAGGTGTTGTCGATGACGACGCAACCCGCGGCCGCGGCCTTCGGCGCGTATTCGCGCGACACCTCGCCGCCCGCCGAGAACAAGCCGATCTGCGCACGCGCGAAATCGAAGGTGGCGACGTCGATGACCGGAATGTGTTTGCCGCGGAACTGTACCCGCTTGCCAAGCGAGCGATTGCTCGCGAGCGGCAGTAGTTCGGCCACCGGAAACTCGCGTTCCTCGAGCACCTTGATCATGGTCTCGCCGACCAGGCCGGTGGCGCCCAGCACCGCCACGCGGTAGCCCTTCTTTTCTTCGCTCACTATCTAACTACCTTCGCGCGGCGCGGTGATGTTGGGTGTCGAGGCGACGACGTCGGCGTTCTGGCCGCGATGCCGCAGCGCGTGGTCCATCAGGACGATGGCGAGCATCGCCTCGCAGATGGGCGTGGCGCGCAAACCGACGCAGGGATCATGGCGGCCGGTGGTCACCACTTCGACGGGTTTGCCCGCGACATCGATGGTTTCACCCGGCACCTGGATGCTGGAAGTCGGTTTGAACGTGACGTGCACCAGCAGGTCCTGACCCGAAGAGATGCCGCCGAGGATGCCGCCGGCGTTGTTGGTCTTGAAACCCGTCGGCGACAATTCGTCGCGATGTTCGCTGCCGCGCTGCGCGGCGGCGCGAACCCCGGCGCCGATCTCGACGGCCTTCACCGCGTTGATGCTCATCATGGCGTGCGCGACATCGGCATCGAGACGGTCGAACACCGGCTCGCCCCAGCCCGGCGGCACGCCACGCGCTATCGTGGTGACCTTGGCGCCGAGCGAATCGCCCTCGCCGCGAATCTTCCACATCAGGTCTTCCAGCTCTTGCACCCGCGCGGGGTCCGGGCAGAAAAATGGATTGTCGTAGGCGCTCTCGGGTTTCACCGCATCGATGACGCGGTCGCCGATCTGGCTCAGATAACCGCTGATCTCGACGCCAAAGCGCACGCGCAGGTATTTGCGCGCGATGGCCCCGGCCGCGACGCGCATGACGGTCTCGCGCGCCGAGGAGCGACCACCGCCGCGATAATCGCGGAAGCCGTATTTCTGCTGATAGGTGTAGTCGGCATGACCGGGACGGAAGCGGTCCTTGATCTTCTCGTAGTCGCGCGAGCGTGCGTCGGTGTTCTCGATGAGGATGCCGATCGGAGTGCCGGTGGTTCGGCCTTCGAACACGCCCGAAAGGATTTTCACCACGTCACCTTCGCGCCGCTGGCTAACGAACTGCGAGGTGCCGGTGCGGCGGCGATCGACTTCGGGCTGGATGTCTTCTTCGCCCAATGGCATCCCCGGCGGGCAACCGTCCACGATGCAGCCGAGTGCCGGACCATGACTTTCGCCAAAGGTGGTCACGGAGAACAATCGGCCTATGGAATTACCGGACATGCTGGACCTTCTCTAACTGCTCGCGCGTCAGCGCGAATACACCACCACCGCCACGTTCGAAGTCGAGCCAGATGAACGGCACGCGGGGAAATCGTTTCGCAAGCGCCCGCTCCGTGTTACCCACTTCGACCACGAGCAGGCCGCGCGGCTTCAGGTGTCGCGCGGCGCGGCGCAGGATGATCTCCACGGAATCGAGACCGTGGAGTCCGGACTCGAGTGCGAGCTTCGGTTCGTGCGCGTACTCGCGCGGCAGACCGCGCATTTCGCGCCTCCCCACGTAGGGCGGATTGCTCGCGATGATATCGTACGACTCGCCCGAAAGCGCCGCGAAATGGTCGGAACGGATCAGCCGCACACGCCGTGTTAGGCGCAGGCGTCGCCGGTTGATCTGCGCGACTTCGAGCGCGCCCGCATCGATGTCGACGGCGTCGACGCGCGCCCGCGGAAACGCCTTGGCGCAGGCCAGCGCGATACAACCGGAACCGGTGCCGAGATCGAGCACGCGCCGTACCTGCCGCGCGTCTATCCACGGTGCGAAGCGTTTCTCGATCAATTCCGCGAAGGGCGAGCGCGGGATGAGCACGCGTTCGTCCACATAGAAAGGAATTCCGGCGAACCAGGCCTCGTGGGTGAGGTAGGCGAGCGGTACGCGCTCGGCGATGCGCCGGCCGAGCAGTGCTTCGAAGCGCGTCTGTTGCGCGGCGGTCGCGCGCCGCGCCAGCACCCGCGGCGGTGAATCGTGTGAAAGGTTCATCACGTGGTAGACCAGCGCCGCGGCCTCATCGCGCGCGTTGTCCGTGCCATGCCCGAAGAACACCTTGGCGCGACTCAGGCGCCGCTGCGCGTTCGCGATCAACTCGCCTACGGTCCTGGTATGGAATAATCGCGCCATGTCGAATCGTTACTGGATTTCGGTCGGCGCCATCGCCGTGGCCGCCGCTCTCGCCGGTGTGTACGTCGCGCGCATGCTGAACCAGCCGGCCGTGCCCTCGCTCGAGGCCGGCACGTCCCTGCCAGCGCCCCGCGTGCTCGCGCCTTTCAACCTGCTCGATACGCACGGAGCTCCCGCCACCACCGACACACTGCGCGGACACCCGACGCTGGTGTTCTTCGGCTTCACGCACTGCCCCGATGTCTGCCCGACGACGCTCGCCCTGCTGACCAGCGTGCAGAAACAGGCGGCGATTCCGAATCTCAAGATCGCGCTCATCAGCGTGGATCCCGAACGCGACACGCCGCAGCAGCTCGGCCAGTACATTTCTTCATTCGGCGGCGATCTTATCGGCCTGACCGGCAGTGCGTCCGAAATTGTGAACGCCACGAAGAGCTTCGGCGTCGCCGCCAGCCGCGTCGACCTGCCCGGCGGCGACTACACGATGGATCACTCCGCGACCGTGTTTGTGCTCGATTCCGGCGCGCGCATCGTCGCGGTGTTCACGCCGCCGCTTTCGGCCGCGGCGCTGACCCGCGACGTGGCACGGCTCGCGCCCGTGCTCGGCGCGGGCCAGGGTTCATGAAGTGAACGAAACCGTTCCCGGTGCCGGCGGACGGGCGTTCGTCGCCCTTCAGCATCTGCTGCCGCAACATGGCATTTCACGGCTGGTGCTCGCCGCGACCCGCTCGACCAGCCCGGCCTTCAAGAACGCGCTGATCAAGCTGTTCGTGCGCGGCTTCAAGCCGGACATGAGCGACGCGGTGGAAACCGAGCCCACCGCCTACGCGAGCTTCAACGAATTCTTCACGCGCGCGCTGCGTGCCGGCACGCGTCCGTTCGATGCGGATCCGCGCGCGATCGTCTCGCCGGTCGACGGCACCGTCAGCGAGGCGGGCCCGCTGTCGGCGGACCGGCTGCTGCAGGCCAAGGGCCATGAATACACGCTGCGCGCGCTGCTGGCCGGCAACGCCGCCTGGGAACGCACCTTCGCGGGCGGCAGCTTCGCGACTATCTACCTGGCGCCTTACAACTATCACCGCATCCACATGGCGCTGCCCGGCGCGCTGCGCGAAAGTTTCTACGTGCCGGGCCGGCTGTTCAGCGTCAATCTCACCACCGCGCAGCTCGTGCCGGGGCTGTTCTCGCGCAACGAGCGCGTGTTTTGCGGATTCGATGCCGGCGGCGTGCCCTGGGCCATCATCCTCGTGGGCGCGCTCAACGTCGGCAGCATGGCGACGGTGTGGCACGGCGACGTCACGCCGCGAAAACATCGTGAAGTCACCACGCTGCCGGTGACGGATCAGCTGGCGCCCGTCGAGCTCGCGAAGGGCGACGAAATGGCGCGCTTCAACATGGGTTCGACCGTCATCCTGCTGCTGCCGCCCGGCGCCGCGCAATGGTCCGCCACGCTGACCGCCGGCCGCACGCTGCGCATGGGCGAACGCATCGGCACGCTGCAGTCGTGGACGCCCACGGGTGAGTGAGCGCGCCGCGCCGTGGCGCCCGAGCGCCACGTTGGCCGCGTTACGCCGGCGCGCGGCGGCGCTGGCGGCGGCGCGCGAGTTCTTTCGCGTTCGCAATGTGCTCGAAGTCGAAACCCCGGCGATGGTCAACGCACCGGTGTCCGACGTGAATCTCGGCAGCGTGCAGGCCCTGGTTCCCGGCCGCGAGGCGCCGCTGTTCCTGCACACCTCGCCCGAATACGCGATGAAACGCCTGCTGGCCGCCGGTATCGGCGACAGCTACCAGATATGCCGAGTGTTCCGCGGCAACGAGCGCGGCCGGCAGCACAATCCGGAATTCACGATGATCGAGTGGTACCGGCTCGGATTCACGCTCGAAGATCTGATGCGCGAGACCGGCGATCTCGTGCACCAGTTGTTGGGTGGAGACGTGCCGCTGGAATTCGTGAGTTATCGCGAGGCGGTGCAGCGGCACGCCGGGCTGGACCCGCTCGATGCAGCGGACGCCGAGTTGCGGCGCGCGGCGCAGGCGCTCGGGCTCGACGTCGCGCACGCCAACCAGGCGAGCCGCGACGAACTGCTCGATTTCATCGTCGGCATACGGGTGGGGCCGGCGCTCGGCGCGCGCAGCCTCACGTTCATGCATCGATATCCCGCGACGCAGGCCGCGCTCGCACGCCTCGATCCAGACGATGCGCGGCTCGCGCTGCGCTTCGAGCTTTATCATCGCGGCGTGGAACTGGCGAACGGTTATCACGAGCTCGTCGACAGCATTGAACAAAGGCAGCGTTTCGGCGCGGATCAGCAAAGTCGCGTCGCGCGCGGCCTGCCGACTTTCGATCTCGACGCGAACCTGCTGGCGGCGCTCGAGTCAGGCCTGCCCGACTGCGCCGGCGTCGCGCTCGGCTTCGATCGCGTGTTGATGCTGGCGCTTGGCGCCACCAGTATCGACGAGGTACTGGCATTCCCCGTGGAGCGCGCCTGATGAGTCACACCTCGCAAAACTACGACTTCAGCAAGCCCGAAGCGGCCTACGCCGAGCTCGCGCGCGATCTCGCCGCGCTGCTCAGCGGCGAGCGCGATCTGATCGCCAACGCCGCCAATACCGCCGCGCTCATTTACGACGCGCTGCCCGGGCTCAACTGGGCGGGATTCTATTTATATAAGAGTGGCGAGCTGGTCCTGGGGCCCTTCCAGGGCAAACCGGCCTGCGTGCGCATCGCCATGGGCAAAGGAGTATGCGGCACCGCCGCAGCGCGCCGCGAGACGGTGCTGGTGGAAGATGTGCATGCCTTTCCCGGCCACATCGCCTGCGACTCGGCCTCGAACTCGGAGCTCGTAATCCCGCTCGTGAATGGCACCGAATTGCTCGGCGTGTTCGACCTCGACAGCCCGCAGCCGGCGCGTTTCACCGCGGCCGATGCGCGTGGACTCGAGAAGTTAGCCCGGATCTTCCTGGAATCGCTGGGGTGAACGAAAAGGGGACATGCCTATTTTTCGAAGCGAAAAATAGGCATGTCCCCTTTTACCTAGCTACTAGGCTTTCGAGCGCGAGACGTATTCGCCGGTGCGCGTGTCGATGCGCAGGATCTCGCCTTCGTTGATGAAGAGCGGCACGCGAACCGCGGCGCCGGTTTCGAGCTTGGCGACTTTCTGGCCGCCCGTCGCGGTATCACCCTTGAGGCCCGGATCGGTCTCGATGACCTTGAGATCGATGTGCGGCGGCGGCGTCACGACCAGCGGCACACCGTTCCACAGCGTAATGATGCAGACGACGCCGTCCTTCATCCACTTCGCGCCTTCACCGACGGCGGCTTCACCCGCCTGCAGCTGCTCGTAGTTTTCCGGATTCATGAAGGTCCAGAAGTCGCCGTCCTTGTAGAGGTACTGCATCTCGACGTCCATGACGTCGGCGGCCTCGATGGATTCACCCGACCGGTAGCTCTTCTCCACGGTGCGGCCAGTGCGCAGGTTGCGCACGCGGATGCGGTTGAATGCCTGGCCCTTGCCGGGCTTCACGTATTCGTTGTCGATCACGGAGTACGGGTCACCGTCGATCAGTAGTTTCATTCCGCCGCGAATTTCGTTGGTCGTGTAATTGGACATGGGTTTCCCGTGATCGCCCGTCGCTGGGCCTGCAAAAAAGACCGCGCATGATACCCACCCCGGGGTACCCCTGCCATACGAAACACCCCTTCGTCTGTCTGTGAGCCGTCTCTCAGTCGGGCCCCCGGGGGTCAGGTGCTAAACTCGCCGCGCCTGTTTGAACGCAGCGTTCGCTTGCGCTGCCTCCCGGGGAGTCGACTTGACGGACAATTCTGCCGTTCCGCTCATCGTTTTTTCGCCGCAACGAGAGCCATCGGAGTTCATCAACAGCCTGATGCGCAAGGCGGGCGAACCTGTGCACTGCACCTGGATCCCCGCGGTCCGCGACCTCGGCGAGGCGCTCGAACAACTCAATCCCGAACTGCTCATCTGCGCCTACGTGTCGGAAAGTGATGCGCAGCAGGCGGCGACGGTGCGCAACCAGCTGGCTCCCCAGGTCCCCATGCTGCTGGTGCGTCCGCAGATCTCCGAAACCGACATCGCCCTCGGCATGAAGCTCGGCGCGCGCGATGTGGTATCGCTGTCTTCCACCGATCGCGTGCAGGCGGTGGTGTTGCGCGAGCTGCGTTCGTTCCGCCTCGAACGCGCCCTCAATTCCACGCTGCAGTCGGCCAGCGACTATCGCCGCCAGCTGCAGTCGGTGCTGCAACGTTCCAACGACGCCATCCTGCAGGTGCAGGAAGGCATCGTGGTCGACGCCAACCAGACCTGGCTCGATCTGTTCGGTTACGGCGATTCCGGCGCCGTCGTCGGCCAGCCGCTGATGGACCTGTTCGACGATCGTTCGCACGCCGCCCTGAAGGGCGCGCTGGTCGCCTGCGGCCAGGGCAAGTGGAGCGATCACCCTCTGAAGGTGACCGCCTTGTTGGGCGACGGCACCCAGCTGCAGCTCGACCTGGTGCTCACCCCCGGCGAGTTCGACAACGAACCCTGCGTCCGCATCATGGTGCCGGCGCGCAAGCGCGACGAACGTCAGCTAACTACCGACCTGTCCGACGCCGTCAAGCGCGACGCCACCACCGGCCTGCTGCTGCGCCGGCCGCTGCTCGACGCGATCGGTACGCGCATCGCGGCCCCGCCCGCCGGCGGCGTGCGTTTCATGGCGCTGGTGCGCCCCGACAAGTTCGCGGAGCTCGAAAAAGACATCGGTGTGCGCATGAGCGAGCAGCTGGTGGGCGAATACGCAGTCACGCTCAAGTCGTATCTCGGCCCGAATGACATCGCCGGCCGCCTTGCAGGCGTCGCGTTCCTTGCGTTGCTCGAACGCGGCAATCCGCACGACGTCGAAGCCTGGGCCGAGGCGGTGCTGGCGCGGTTCAGCGAAACGCCGTCCACCGTCGGGCAGAAGACGGTCCACTCGAGCTGCACGATCGGCTTGACGGCCGTGCCTCCCGCGGGCTCGGGCATCGACGCCATCGTTGCCGACGTGATCGAAGCGGTGCGCCGCGGCCGCAGCCAGGGCGGCAACCAGATCTATCACCTGGACAAGGCCGACACCGACACGCGTGTGCAGGCCTACGACAAGATCTGGGTCAAACACATCAAGTCCGCGCTCATGGAAAATCGCTTCCGGCTGGTGCAACAGCCGGTGGCGAGCCTTCAGGGCGAGGACCCGAACATGTTCGACGTGCTGGTGCGCATGCTCGACCACCAGGGCAAGGAAGTCCTGCCGGCCGAGTTCATGGCCGCCGCCGAACGCAACGATCTGCTCAAGAACATCGATCGCTGGGTGGTCGGCGCGTCGCTGTCGTTCGCCGCGCAACGCAAGCCCGGCGCGCTGTTCGTGCGCCTGTCGAAGGACAGCGTGCTCGATACGGGCTTTGCCGAATGGCTCAAGACGCAGGTCGCCACGGGCGCACATGTCCCGGCGCGTATCTGTTTCCAGATAACCGAGACCATCGCCGAGCAATACATGACAGCCTCGGTGAAACAGCTCGGCGAGCTCAAGAAGATGGGATTCCGCATCGCGCTCGAGCGTTTCGGCTCCGGCCGCGATCCCGCCAAACTACTGTCCGCCGTGCCGCTCGACTTCATCAAGATCGACGGCGCGCTGGTGCAGGATCTGGCGGGCAATTTCGAAACCCAGGCCAAGGTCAAGAAGCTGGTCGAACAGGCCATCAAGCTCAAGATCGAGACCATCGCCGAGCGCGTCGAAGACGCCAACACCATGGCCGTGTTGTGGCAGCTCGGCGTGCAGTTCATCCAGGGCTACTTCGTCAACGCACCCGAAGAAGTGGTCATGGCCGAACTTCAGGCCGGCCGACGCTGATGATGAAGCGGCTCGCGGCGCTCATCGCCTGCGCCACGCTGGCGTCCGGTGCCTGCGCGGCGGCGCCCGCAAAACCGCCCGTACCCCGCGTCGACACCAACGTCGTCTACGGCATGTATTCAGGGCTGGCCCTGCTGCTCGACGTGTATCACCCGGTGAAACCGAACGGCTTTGGCGTCGTGTTCATCTCCGGCAGCGGCTGGCAGGCGGACCAGGCCTATGGCGCCGCGCCACTGAAGTCGCAGCAGATTCCGTTGTGGGGACCGCCACTGCTGGCCGCGGGTTACACGGTGTTCGCGATCAACCATCGCGCGGCGCCGCGGTTCCACTACCCGGCGGCCATCGAAGACGTGCAGCGCGCGATCCGCTTCGTGCGCCATAACTCGGCGGCCTATGGCGTCGACCCCGCGCATCTGGGCGGCGTCGGCGGCTCGAGCGGCGGGCATTTGTTAGGTCTGGCGGCGATGCTGGCGTCCTCCGGCGACGCGGCAGCGGCCGATCCGGTCGAACGGGAATCCGCGGCATTGCAGGCCGTCGTGCTGCGCGCGCCGCTGCTCGATCTGCGCACCATGGGTACGATCGAAGGCAACGCCCTCATCTCGTCGTTCATGGAAGCGCCGCCGTCGAATACCTCCGCCGCGGCGGCGTATGCGGCGGCTTCACCGATCACGCATGTCGGCGGCGCGTCACCGCCGGTGCTGCTGTTGCACGGCGATGCCGACGTGCTGGTACCCATCGCGCAGTCCGAAGCAATGGAGCAGGCACTGAAAACGGCCAACGTACCCGTGCGGCTGGTGCGTATACCGGGCGGCGTGCACGGCGCGGATTTCGGCGCAGCCCAGCGGCGCGCGGACTGGCCCGACTACTACGCCGAGACCGTGCGCTGGCTCGACCAGTACCTGCGCGGCCGCGTCACTGCGGACCCGGCTCGTTAGAGTAGATAGCCGTCGCCGCCGCGGCGTCGCTCGTCACCCAGCCGCGGTACATGCCGCTCGAATTCATCGCGAACGCGATGCGCCCGGCGCCGTCGATCGCGATCACGCCACCGTCACCGCCGATGTCACCGATATTCGTGATGGTCGCCGCTGCCGCGGACTGCACGCTTTCGCCGTGCCAGGCGATGCGGTCGCAGAGCTGGCGCGCGGCACTCGCACGAATGAAGTATTCGCCCGAGCCGGTCGCCGACACCGCGCAGTTGCCATCCGCGGCGTAGGTGCCGGCGCCGATGACCGGCGAATCGCCGATCCGGCCCCAGCGTTTGCCCGTCATGCCGCCGGTGGACGTGCCCGCGGCCACGTGCCCGCTCACGTCGATGGCCACGGCGCCCACCGTGCCACGCAGGTGCGTCGGGTCGAGCACCTTGGCGTTGTCACGGCGCCATTCGAGCAATTGCTGCCAGCGCTCCTCGGTGCGGAAATATTCCGGTGCGACCTGCGGCAGACCCTGCTCGACCGAGAACTGATCCGCGCCCTCGCGCGCCAGCATCACGTGCGGTGATTTCTCCATGACCGCGCGTGCCAGGCTGATCGGATTACGCGTGCGCGTCACGCCCGCCACTGCGCCGGCCATGCGCGTGGCGCCACTCATGATCGAAGCGTCCAGCTCGTTGCGGCCATCCGCGGTGAACACCGCGCCCCGCCCGGCATTGAACAGCGGGTCGTCTTCGAGCACGCGGATCGCTGCCTCGACCGCGTCGAGACTGGCGCCACCACCCGCCAGCACCTTGCGGCCGGCCTCGAGCGCTGCACTGAGCGCGGCACGATAAGCGGCTTCCTTCGGCGGCGTGAGGTCGCCGCGTTCGATGACTCCAGCGCCGCCATGGACCACGAGAGTCCATTTCTTCGCAGTTTCCGCCACCGCGTCCGGCGCCGGCGTCGCGGCTGCCGCCCGGAGCGCGGCCAGCGAGGCAGCGTCGAATTCCCCGTTGACGATGCTGACCTGCAACTGGAACGACGGACGCGTGACCTCGAAGGTGTTCAAGTCGATCGCACTCTCCGCACCGATGCCCACGATCGGGACGCCGCGAAAATTGAAGCGTCCCTTGCTCAAGACGTCCGGCGCGCGCATCGGGCGCACCAGCCAGGCAAAGCCGCGGCCATTCGAGTACACGCGGCCCATCCCGTTGGCTTCGATGCACAACGCGCCCTGTTCGTCGACGCCGATGCCGGTGATGCCACTGTCCCGCTGTTCGCTGGCGAGACGTCCGACGAACACCAGCAGCCGCCCCCAACGTTCACGCTTGGCGAAATGGGAGTCGGTGATCACCTTCGACAGATACGGCATGTGCAGGAAATCGCGCACCAGCGTGACGCCGCCGCCGAGCGGATTACGCATCGCCACCGCGGGCTCCAGGCTGCCGCCATCCATCGCGCCGTAGCTGTAGGCGCCGAGGATCGCGAGGCCCGCGCTCGTGCCGCCGATCGGCTTGCCCGCGCGCAGGTGGGCATCCAGCAACTCGTTCAGCGGCGTGCCCTTGAAAAAGCGCACGTAGTTAGACTGGTCGCCGCCGGCGATGAAGATGCCGTCGGCGCGGCGGATGATGTCGAGCACGCGCGGATCGCTGGATGCCGCGCGCGAATGGAACACCAGCGATTCGACCGAGACGGCGCCGCCGACTTCCTTGAGGAATTCCTGCTGGGCCTCGTCACCGTAGGAAGCCTTCAGGATCACCAGGTGCCCGTGGCCCATGCGTTCGACGAACCAGCGGAACGCCGGCACCGGCCAATCCCCCCCGCCCAGCAGCATCAAAGCGCCCTCGGTAGGGCCGGGACGCGGCGCTTCCAGCTGGCCGGCTGAATAGTAGTCGTACGCAGCCGGCGGCTTGGCCGCGGCGTGGGCACCGCCGATGAACGCTACGAGACAAAGAAACCAGCTGTGCCTGATCATTTTTCCCCTCACCTAACCGCCACCCGATGCGCCCGCGCGTGACTTTAACAGTCGACGCTGGCCACGACACGCATCTAGAATCGGCCCGCGGACAGATCAATCGGGGAGAAGAAGATGAAGAACAAAGTCCTGGCTGCGACCGCGGCTGGTTTCGCATTCTTGACGTCAGCGGCGGCTCTCGCGCAGGAAGGCGAAGAGCTCACCGAAATTACTGTCATCGGTTCGCGCATTCCGCGGCTCAAGCAGGAAGGACCGGCGCCCATCACGGTGATCGACTCCCGGCAGATCGAAAACGCGGGCCTCACCAGCGTGCCCGATGTGCTCAAGGTGCTGACGCAGAACAGCGGCGCGACACAGAGTCAGCAGGCCTACGGCGCCGCCGATTTCACGCCCGGCTCCGACCAGGTCGATCTGCGCGGCCTCGGGCCGAATCACTCGCTGGTGCTGGTCAACGGCCGGCGCATCGCCGACTTCCCGCTGCCGCTCGATGGCCTCAGCAACTTCACCGACGTCTCCAACATCCCGATAGGCATGCTCGACCGCGTCGAGTTGCTGTCGGGCAGCGCCTCGGCTATCTACGGCTCGGACGCCATCGCCGGCGTGCTGAACTTCGTGCTGAAGAAAGATGTCGAGGGCGTCAATTTCAGCTACCGGTATGGCTCACCGACCGCCGATGGCGGCGGCGATTCGCATCATCTCTCCATGTCCGCCGGCTTCTCGCGCGACCGCTTCCACGCGGTGTTCGGACTCGACCTGCTCGATCAGCGCCCGCTGTGGATGATGGACCGCAGCGTCCAGGATTCCGCGGCGGACAACCCCACCACCGACAGCCCGATCCCGCGCCGTAATTTCCTGCGCATCGAGCCCAATGAAGAGGTGTACATCGATCCGGGCCAGGCGACCTGCGATTCGCTGTCCAGCACCAACAAGGGCTCCACGATCTGGGGCTCACGCCCGGGCTGGGGTCCATACGACGACGAACTCGAGGACTACGGCGATGGCCATTACTGCGGCAGCCTGGAGTCGACCGGCTACGGCACCATCCTCAACGAGCGCCGTGGCGCCACCGGCTTCGCGTCGCTCAACTTCGAGCTGAGCGACACCACCACGCTGTTCGCCGACATCCTCGTCGGCGTGAGCAAGGTGAAGCTGTTCAAGGACGTGCAGGAATGGAACTACATGGATGCCGTCGGCAATGAAGACGGCACCTTCTTCAACGACCGGATCGAGGATCTCGACAACTGGTACCGGATTTTCACGCCCGAGGAAATGGGCGGGCTCGAGCGCGGCACGGTCAACACCGACCAGAAGACCATCACGATCACGCCCGGCATCAAGGGATCCATCGGCGATGCGTGGAAGTACGAGGCCTATCTAAACCACAGCGAATACAAACTCACGGCGAGCTTTCCGCTGATCGTCGCCTCCGCCGCGAACGAACTGTTCCTGGGGCCGCAGACCGGCGTCGACGAGGATTCGGGCCTCGCAAGATTCGACGCGGATCCGGCGCGCCTGTACACGGCGCTGACCCGCGCGGAGTACGACTCCATTTTCGCGCGCTCCATCTACAAGCCAGAGGCGCGCAACGATTACGGATCGTTCACGCTGACGAACGGCGAGTTGTTCCATCTGCCGGCGGGCCCGGTCGGTTTCGCCGCGAACATCGAAGCCGGCAACCAGGCTTACGCCCTCAACCCCGATCCGCTGGCGCTCGGCTATTACTACTTCAGCTGGCAGGACCAGACCGGCAAGGGCTCGCGTAATCACTGGAGCGGCAGCTATGAGTTCCGTGTGCCGGTCGCCAGCATGCTCGAACTGAGCACCGCCGGGCGCTACGACAGCTACCATTTCGGCGGCAATGACGTCGGCAAGTTCACCTACAACTTCGGCGTCGAATTCCGCCCGCTCGACACGTTGCTGGTGCGCGGCTACTACGGCACCGGCTTCCGTGCGCCCGACCTGCACTACGTGTTCGCCGGCTCCGGCCAGGTGGAATCCGGCGGCAACGACTACTACTACTGCCGCACCGAGGAGCCCGACGAGGACATCGGCGATTGCTCGCTGGCCGATATCGGCGTCATCGCGATCCGCAACGGCAATCGCGACCTGAAGCCCGAGACCAGCAAATCCTGGGGCGCGGGTCTGGTCTGGTCGCCCAACGACAACTTCCTGGTCTCGCTCGACTACTTCGACGTCAAACTGTCGGAACAGGTCGTCAACCTGCGTGTCGACAACGTGCTTGAGACCGAAGCCGACTGCCGGCTCGGCGAGACCAGGAACGGCACACCCGTCGATATCGACTCGCCCACCTGCCAGGACGCCATTGATCGCATCGTGCGGTATCCGGACGATGGCCCGATATCACCCGGCGAAGTGAATACGGTGCGCGTCAACCCGATCAACATTGCGAACGAGAGCACCGACGGCGTCGATTTCGGCATCCGCTACAAGTGGCCGATCGGCGAGTCGTCGCTGACCTTCGACGCGAGTTACACGAAGGTGTTCAACCACGAGTCGCAGCAGTACGCCGGCGATCCGATCATCGATCAATTCCTGCCGGATTCCGGTTTCGACATCCCGCGCAGCAAGGCGAACGCCAGCGTCACTTTCGACACGGGCAAGTGGAGCGCGACACTGCACGCGTTGCGCATCGACAAGCTGCCGAACTGGGATGAAGACGGCTTCATCTCCGCGAGCGTCTGGCTGAACGCGTCGGCCGACTACAAGATCTCAGACGCGCTCAGCGCGCGTCTCACCATCGACAACCTGACCGACAAGGGGCCGGTGAGGGATCCGACGTACGCCTCGTACCCGTACTACGACAATTCGTGGTTCGACACGGTCGGCCGCACGGTGTTCTTCACGGTGAATTACCAGCTCGGCGGGCAGTGAGCCTTTACGGCCTCGCCACTTTCTGCGCGGTCTACGCGCTGGCCGTCGCGACGCCGGGACCCGGCGTCGCGGCGATCGTCGCGCGCTCGCTGGCGCATGGCTCGAGAGGCGCCCCGGCGTTCATCGCCGGATTCGTCGTGGGGGATCTGGTCTGGTTCGCGATTGCCGCGACCGGCCTTGCGGCGCTGGCGAAAACCGCGGTAGCGCTGTTCGTGGCCATCAAGTGGGCGGGCGTAGCCTATCTACTGTACCTGGCCTGGAAACTGTGGACGGCGCCGGCCGAACGCGTCGCGATGGGCGAACAGGATGGCAGCCAGCATGGCTGGCGCGCGTTCGTCGCCAGCCTGATGCTCACGCTGGCGAATCCCAAGGCGATCCTGTTCTTTCTCGCGCTGCTGCCGACCGTCATCGATCTCGCCTCGTTGGATGCGCTGCGGTTCGTGGAGATATCCGCCGCGATGGCGATCGTCTTGCCAGTGGTGCTCGGCACCTATGTGTTGCTCGCGACCAGGGCGCGCGAGTTGTTCACGACGCCGAAGGCCGTGCGCCGGCTCAACCGCAGCTCCGGTGTGGCCATGGCGGGCGCCGCGGTGGTAGTCGCGACCAGGTAGAGGTTGGCTGCAGCGCGTGCATCAGACACGCGTGGCGTATCCGCCGGTCAGGCTTCTCACTTCACGTCTTCCAGCTTCCAGGTGATCTGGATGCGCGCTTCGCCGGAATACTTGCCGGAGTGAATCGCGGCCCCGCGGCCCTGCGTGAGTTTCATCGTCGTGGACCGGGTGCCGGCGCGAGGCGCGTGGCGCAGTTGTTCGCTCACCCAGGTGTAGGGCTCGCCGTGTGTGGCGGCCTCGCCGCTCGACTTGTCGGTTCTGCCGCGCATCGTGATCACGGAGGTGCCCTTGCCGATCGGCAGCACCGCGCCGTCGCTGTAGAACGAACCGTCCTGCGAGTCGACGACCAGGTTGTGCGAGACGCAGATGAGGCCGAGCTCGACCGGGTTGCCGCGATAGTCGGCGGTGTCGACCACGGTGTACGGCACCGCACCCGAGGTGTCGGCGAGCGTTCCCTGCGTGGTGCGGTCGACGTACACGTGCGACGTCGCACCGCATTTTTCGAAACCGAAGTAGTTGAGAAAACGCGGCGGTTCGTCGCCGGTATAGGCGCCGGCGTTTCCCGCGGCCGTGGCGCCGCCGGTGTCCATGTTGCTCATGAGCTCCTGCGCTTCCTGCGCGAGTTTCATGAGACAGCCGCGATCCGTACCGCAGGCGGCCTGCTTCGTCTTCACGTAGTCCTGGATCTGCTGCTGGGTCAGCTTCCTCACCGGCGCCTTGCCCTGCGCCTGGTTGACCTTCGCATGCACGTTCTGCGCGAGACCCATCATCTTCTGCGCGTATTCGGGGTCCTTGGAATTGAACTGCGCGAGCTCGCCGTCCGACTGTAGATAGGTGACGAGCGAGTAGCCTTCGCGGAACCTGGCCGTCGTCCGGTCGGTGCCCGTCCCGACGACGCCTTCCGTTCCTTCGACCTGCACATCCACCGTCAGTCGCACGCGCTTCGGCGCCGCGTTCGCCACCGTCGGCAGGAATGCGGCGCACGCCGCAACGGCCGCGATCCGGCGGCTGATATTCGACTTCATGTTGTATCTCCCCTGCGCCTCGCCGGGCGCTCCGATCATTCGGTTTCGAGCGTGTCGACGCTGCGCCAGCCGCGCGGCAACACCGAGCCGCGCTGCGCGCGTTGCCCGCGATAGTCCTTGAGGTCCTTCCACTCGATCGTCATCTTGCGTTCGCCGGATCTGACCACGAGTGACTTGTCCTTGGGCACCACCGCAATGCCGGTGATGAAGTCCTCGCGCGTCGCGAATTTCTTGGCGGGGATGTCGAACAGCTTGTTGCCCTTGCCGCGCGCCAGCTCGGGCACGTCCTTGACCGGGAAGACGAGCAGTTTGCCGCCTTCCGAAGTCACCGCGACCAGAGCGTCATCGCCCGGCACGGGTGACGGCGGCAGCACGAGCGCGCCATCGGAAATGTTCAGCAGCGTCTTGCCGGCTTTCTTGCTGGCATACGCTTCCTTGAGCCGCACGGTGAACCCGTAACCTGCATCGCTCGCGACCAGCCACAGATCTTCCGGCTCGCCGATCATGACGCCGCGCCACTTCGCGCCGTCCGGCGGGTCCACTCTCGATGACAGCGGTTCGCCCAGTCCGCGCGCCGACGGCAGCGAGTGCGCGACGAGGCTGTACGCGCGGCCGGTCGAATCGAGGAACACCGCCTGCTGCACGCTGCGACCCTTCGCCGCATGCTGGTATTCGTCGCCGGCCTTGTAGGTGAGCGAGCGCGCATCGATCTCGTGGCCCTTGGCCGAACGCACGAAGCCGCCCTTCGACAGGACAATGGTCGCGGGCTCGTTCGCGATGAGCTCCGATTCGTCGATGGCCTGCGCGGCTTCGCGCTCGACGATCTTGGTGCGCCGGTCGTCGCCGTACTTCTCGGCATCGGCTTCGATCTCGGAGGAGATGAGCTTCTTGAGCTTGGCCTTCGACTTCAAGATGCCTTCGAGCTCCTCGCGCTCCTCGGCGAGCTTTTTCTGCTCGTCGCGGATCTTCATCTCTTCGAGCTTCGCGAGGTGGCGCAGCTTGGTTTCGAGGATCGCTTCGGCCTGGATTTCCGTGAGCTTGAACCGCTTCATGAGCACGGGCTTGGGCTCGTCCTCGCGGCGGATGATGCGGATCACTTCGTCGAGATTCAGGTACGCGGCGAGCAAGCCGTCGAGGATGTGCAGCCGCGCGGCGACCTTGTCGAGCCGGTACTGCAATCTGCGCGTGACGGTGGTGGTCCGGAAAACCAGCCACTCGTTGAGCAGATCGCGCAAGCCCATGACTTTCGGCTTGCCCTCGAGCGTGATCACGTTGATGTTCACGCGATAGTTGCGCTCGAGATCGGTGGTCGCGAACAGGTGCGCCATCAACTGCGCGACATCCGTGCGCTTCTTCGGCTCGATCACGATACGGATACGTTCTTCGTGATCCGATTCGTCGCGGATATCCTCGACCATCGGCAGCTTTTTCTCGCGCATCTGCGCGGCGATCTGCTCGATGATCTTGTTGCCCGACACCTGGTACGGCAGCTGGCTGATGACGATGGTGTCGTCCTGCTCCGAATACACCGCGCGCGCCTTGTAGCTGCCGTTGCCGGTGTTGTAGATCTCGAGCAGGTCCGCCTTGGGTGAGACGATTTCGCCGCCGGTCGGCAGATCCGGGCCGCGCACGTACTTCATGAGCGAACGCGTCTGCGCTTCCGGCTCGTCGAGCAGGTGAATGCACGCCTGGGCGATCTCGCGCAGGTTGTGCGGCGGGATGTCGGTGGACATGCCCACCGCAATGCCCTGCGTGCCATTCAGCAGCACGTTCGGCAGGCGCGCCGGCAGGAACGCGGGTTCTTCGAGCGTGCCGTCGAAGTTCGGCTGCCAGTCGACCGTGCCGTCCGACAGCTCGGCCAGCAGCACTTCGGCGTACCGCGTGAGCTTCGACTCCGTGTAACGCATGGCCGCGAAGGACTTCGGGTCGTCGGGCGAACCCCAATTTCCCTGCCCGTCGACGATGGGATAGCGGTACGAGAAATCCTGCGCCATGAGCACCATGGCCTCGTAACAGGCCGAATCGCCGTGCGGATGGAATTTGCCGATCACGTCGCCGACGGTGCGCGCGGATTTCTTGTGTTTCTGCCCGGCCGAGAGCCCGAGCTCGCTCATCGCGTAGATGATGCGGCGCTGCACGGGCTTGAGCCCATCCGACAACGACGGCAGCGCGCGATCGAGGATCACGTACATCGAATAATCGAGGTACGCCTTCTCCGTGAAGACGCGCAGCGGCTGCTTTTCCACGCCTTCGAAATTCAGTTCGTCTTGCATGTCTTTGGATTTCAGGGAATGGCTCTCAAGGAATGACTTCGGCCAGGTTGCCCTTCTGTTCCAGCCAGTCGCGGCGGTCGGAGGCGCGTTTCTTTGCGAGCAGCATGTCCATGAGCTGGTCGCTGTCGTCCTTGGCTTCGATGGTGAGCTGCACGAGACGGCGCGTGCGCGGATCCATGGTGGTCTCGCGCAGCTGCGAGGGATTCATCTCGCCGAGACCCTTGAAGCGTTGCACGTGCGGCTTCGACTTGATCTTGCTGTCGCTCTCGATCTTCTTGAGCAGCGAGTCGCGTTCGGCGTCGTCGAGCGCGTAGTAGATGTTCTTGCCCGCGTCGATGCGGTACAGCGGCGGCATCGCGACGAACACGTGGCCGTTGGCCACGAGCGGACGGAAATGCCGCAGGAACAGCGCGCAGAGCAGCGTCGCGATGTGCAGACCGTCGGAGTCCGCGTCGGCGAGGATGCAGATCTTGTGATAGCGCAGATTGGCCAGATCGCTCACGCCCGGATCGATGCCCATCGCCACCGAGATGTCGTGTACTTCCTGAGAGCCGTTGATCTCGCCGACCGACACTTCCCAGGTATTCAGGATCTTGCCGCGCAACGGCATGATGGCCTGCGTCTCGCGGTCACGCGCCTGCTTGGCGGAGCCGCCGGCGGAGTCGCCTTCCACCAGGAACAGCTCCGAATGTTTCGGATCCTGGTTGGTGCAATCGGCCAGCTTGCCGGGCAACGCGGGACCGGCCGTGACGCGTTTACGCTTGACCTGCTGCGCGGCCTTGGTGCGCTCCTGCGCGTTCTCGATGGCGAACTGCGCGATGCGCTCGCCGGCATCCGGATGCTGGTTGAGCCACAGCGACAGCGAATCGTGCACGAAGCTTTCGACCAGTGATGCCGCATCGCGCGTCGCGAGGCGCTCCTTCATCTGGCCGGCGAACTGCGGCTCCTGGATCTTGATCGACAACACGAAGCAGCACTTGTCGAAGATGTCTTCGGGCGTGAGCTTGATGCCACGCGGCACGAGATTGCGGAATTCGCAGAACTCGCGCACCGCGCCGGCGATACCGGCACGCAGTCCGTTCACGTGTGTGCCGCCTTCGGCGGTGGGGATCAGGTTGACGTAGCTCTCGCCCATCGCGCGTTCGGCATTCGGCGTCCAGACGATGGCGTATTCGACGACGTTGATCTTGGGCTGATCGTTCTTGGCGAAGATCGGCTCGGCCGGCAGCGCATCTTCCTTGCCGATCTCTTCCTTTAGATAGGCGGCGAGATCGCCGGTGAAGTACCACTCGTCTTTCTCTTTGGTGGCCTCGTTCTCGAACGTGATCTTGAGCCCGGGGCACAGGACCGCTTTGGCCTTGAGCACGTGCCGCAGCTGCGGCACGGAGAACTTGTCGGAATCGAAAAATTTGGGATCGGGCCAGAAACGTACGGTGGTGCCGGTATTACGCTGCCCGACGGAACCGACCACCTCGAGCTTCGAGGAGATCTTCCCGTCCTTGAAGCCGATGTTGTATTCCTTGCCATTGCGCTTGATCCAGCACTCGAGCTGCTTGGACAACGCATTGACGACGGAGACGCCGACTCCGTGGAGTCCACCGGACACTTCGTAGCTCTTGTCGTTGAATTTGCCGCCGGCGTGCAGGCGCGTGAGGATCAGCTCGACGCCGCTCACCTTCTCCTTGGGGTGGATGTCCACCGGCATGCCGCGGCCATCGTCCGCCACCGACAAGGAATTGTCCTTGTGCAGGATGACGTTGATCTCTTTGGCATGGCCGCCCAGCGCTTCGTCGACCGAGTTGTCGACGACCTCGTGCGCGAGGTGGTTGGGACGCGAGGTGTCGGTGTACATGCCCGGGCGGCGGCGCACGGGTTCGAGACCGGATAAGACTTCGATGTCGGATGCGGTGTAGGACATTCTCTGCCGCTGCTGCGAGGGTGGCGCACAGCCTGTCAGAGCCGCGCGGCGCGCAGTCTACCAGCGAATGCCCGCTCCGGAGAGGCGGGCATTGGGCCGATTTTCAGGAAAACTGAGCGCGCAGTCTGCGGCCAAACGAGGTGAGCGCGACGGCAAAGGTCAGCACGACGAACGTCAGGACGTATCCAACGCCGGTCATTGCCTGCATCAGGAATTCTTGCGAGAGCGCGGGCATCTCGAATTTCAGCCCGGGATTGACGCCGCCGAACGCGCGTAATCCGAAGTAGATCGCGAGGATCAGTGCGACCGTGGTTCCGACGGCATTGCTGACGAACATCCAGCGCGACAGGTTCGCGATGCGCGCGCGCCCAGGTTCGACACTTGCGCCGGCGGGATTGGTGGCCGCGGCTTCCTCTGCTTCGATGCGCGACCACACGGCCGCGTCGAACCGGCCGTCGATTTTTGGCGCTGCGATTTGAGTGGCAAGTGCGCGGTCGAGCCGCGCTTCGATTTCCAGTTTGCGATTCATGAGTCCAACTCCACCTCGCCGGCCAGTGCCGCGAGTTTCTTGCGACCGCGATGAAGCAATGCTTTGACTGTACCCGTGGGTATCGACAGAAGCTCGCCGACTTCCTCACAACTTCGATCTTCCAGGTAGAAGAGGACCACGACCCGGCGATACGGTTCCGGCAGCTGTTCGAGAAGCTTGGCGACGTCGTATTCGGCTGCCGCCTGTCCGGAGGACTCCACGCTCCCGGCGCCGCGTCCGAACACCGTTGGATCGCTGTCGTCATCGGAGAATTCCGTGAAATCCTCCAGCGGGACCATGCGACGCTCGCGCCCGACCGCGGTCAGGCAGGTGTTGCGTGCAATCGTGTACAGCCAGGTGGACAGGGCGGCGCGGCCGTCGAATTTGGGAAGCGCCTGCCACACCTTGACGAAGGTGGTCTGCGCGAGATCTTCGGCCAGGGCCGGATCGCGCACGATCGACACCGCCAGATACATGATCTTCTGCCGGTAGCGGTCCATGAGCCCTTCCAGCACGGCGCGTTTGTCGCCACGGCGCAAAGCCGCGAGCAGATCCGCGTCGCGCTCCATCGCCGCCGTCGGGGGCGGCGGTTGCGGCGTGGCCCCACCCGGCTTCATGTTTATGGCTGCCTGCACCTGCTTGATACTGCGCAGGCGTATAGCGGGTTGCAGTGCCGCCATGCAACCGGAATCCGGGCTGCCGGGTATCAAGGGCGTTCACAACGCACATTGAAGGAAACTGATCATGGATCCCGCACTTATTGCCGTTTCGATCCCCATCGTCGCCATCGTCAGCGGAATCGGCATCGGCATGTTGTCGATCTGGTCGGAACACAAACGCAAAGCGCAGCTTCTCGAACAGCTTCACCGGGAACGGATGATGGCGCTCGACAAGGGTGTGGAACCCCCCGCAATCGCCCCGGGATTGGTGGGCTTTCTGAACGACAAGGTGTCCCGGCCGGCTTTGCCGCCGAGCGCCATGTGGCCGAAAGCCATGCGCAACGGACTCGTGTTGTTGTTCGGCGGCATCGTTCTGTACTACGCCATCGACCATGCCGGCGGCGAACCCGGCGCCCCATTTGCGCTGATTCCGGCCGCCATCGGCATAGCGAACCTCGTGTATGCCGCGGTGCTGTGGAATCAGCACCAGGCGCAGCCGAAGATCTGACGATGGGATCAGGGTGCCGGGTGGGGAAAGTGGGGAAAGCGGCTTTCCCCACTTTCCCCACCCGGCACCCTAATCGAGGTCGGCGAGCAGTGCGGAACGCACGTGGTCGCTGGCCGGATCGAGGCGGTGCTGATAGTTAGGGTGGTCGATGCCGATGGACAATGCGGCGCCGCCCTTGAGTCCGGCGACCATCGTCGCGGTGAGCTCGAAGCGCAGGAAGTGCACCGCCGAGGTCTTCACCTCGTTCTCGCGTTCGAGGTCCTCGTCGGCGATCGCGAACAGCTTCTCGCAGCCCGCGACCTGCACCCAGCAGCGATCCTCGACTCCCTTCAACTTCTCGAGCTGAACGCGACGGATTTCCGGATCGGTGTATTCGATGAGGAACGTGGCTTTCCAGTTGCTGCCGTCGGGAATCAGCGGGTTGTAGGCGGCCAGTTCATCGGCGATTCCTTCCACCTCGAAGATGCGTTCGGTGCGCAACATCTCCTGCACCTGGTATTGCACCGTGAGGCGGTCCTCGAACAGCCACATGGTGTTCGGGCCGACGCTCACCTGCCGGTGCTTCTTGTGCGCCATCACGCGCACGCGGAAGTCGGCACGATCGCGCGAGTACCGTTCGAGCGACCACAAATCGGCGGGAGCGAGTTTCTTCATCGGGTAGCTAGAGACCGTAGGCCTTGCGCACCAGCGTCATCGGGTGTTCAGGCTGGCGCTGTGCCTCGCCGGATTCCGGCGGCGTGAGGCCGCTTTCGATCTGGTGGCCCGCCATCGGGCAGTCGCTGGAGTAGTGATCGGCCTGCGCCGCCTGCACCCGGGACACCACGGGTTTGCCGATCTTGACCGACGCGGCGCGATATTCCTTCTTCACGGCATAGGTGCCGTTGTGCCCGGAACAACGCTCGATGATATCCACCGTGGTATCCGGCACGAGCTTGAGCACGTCGCGCGTCTTCAGGCCGATGTTCTGCACGCGCAGGTGACACGGGACGTGGTAGCTGACCTTGCCCAGCTTGGTCGTGAAATCGGTACGCAGCAGGCCGGCCTTGTGCCGCAGCATGAGGTATTCGAAAGGATCGAAGATGCGCGCCTTGACGGCCTGCACGTCGACGTCAGCGGGGAACATCAGCGGCAGCTCCTGCTTGAACATGAGCACGCAGGACGGAATCGGCGCGACGATGTCGTACCCGTCGTCGATCAACGCCTTCAGCTGCGGAATGTTGAAATTCTTGTACTTTTCGACCGTCTCGAGATCGCCCAGCTCGAGCTTGGGCATGCCGCAGCATTTTTCCTTGCCGACGACCTTCACCGCGATGCCGTTGTGCTCGAACACGGCAGTCAGGTCTTCCGGAAGATGCGGTTCGTTGCGGTCGCCATAACAAGTGACGAACAGCGCGACCTTGCCGCGCGTGGTTTCCGTCGCCTTCACCTCGGTGACCTTGCCCGCGAGTCTGCGCGCGCGTTTGCTGCCGGTGTTCGAATGGAATTTCGGAATCGGCGCAGTCGCGGCCACACCCAGCGTGGCCTCGAGCAGTTTGCGCCCGGCCTTCGTGCCGTTGACCGCGTTCACGATCTCGGCCACCACCGGAATGCCGGCGATGCTGCCGAGTCCGCGCGTGTTCGACAGTAGTTTGTCGCGCACGCTGTGTTCGCCGTTGCGATGCTGATGATGCTTGGCGCGCAACATCAGGTGCGGGAAGTCGACGTTCCACGGATGCGGCGGAACGTACGGACACTTGGTCATGAAACACATGTCACACAGGTAACAGTGATCGACCACGTCCCAGTAGACCTTCTTGTCCACGCCGTCGAGCTCGAGCGTCGGCGACGCATCGATCGCGTCGAACAAGGTCGGGAATGAATTGCACAGGCTGAAGCAGCGGCGACAGCCATGGCAGATGTCGAAAACCCGCTCGAGCTCTTTTTCGAGCGCGGCCGGGTCGTTGAACTCGGCACTCCGCCAGTCGAGCGGATGACGCGAGGGAGCCTGCAGGCTCCCCTCGCGTATGCCGGTTTCAGTGGCGCTCATGGGACGCGCGCTAGTTAGATGGAGTCGAGCGCCTTCTGGAAACGATTGGCATGAGAACGCTCGGCCTTCGCCAGCGTTTCGAACCAGTCGGCGATTTCGGAGAAACCTTCTTCGCGCGCGGCTTTCGCCATGCCGGGGTACATGTCGCTGTACTCGTGCGTCTCGCCGGCGATCGCCGCCTTGAGATTCATCTTGGTTTCGCCGATCGGCAGACCCGTGGCCGGATCCCCCACCGACTCCAGATATTCGAGGTGACCATGCGCGTGGCCGGTCTCACCTTCCGCGGTCGATCGGAACACGGTGGAAACGTCGTTGTAACCTTCGACGTCCGCCTTGGCTGCGAAATACAGGTAACGGCGATTCGCCTGCGACTCGCCGGCGAATGCGTCCTTCAGATTCTTTTCCGTCTTGCTGCCTTTCAGGTTCACGGCTCTCTCCTTACCTATGACCAATGGGAATGGCTCTCATTTAGACTTGTTCTAAGAGTGGCGCGAACTCTACGACCCCTCGTGAGCACGCGTCAATCGGGAAGCAACGACTCGGCGCGCGGCGGCATCTGCCGTTGCCCAACCGCCGTCCGACGTTTAACGTCGCGCGCGTGAAACCAAACCCGCAGAAGAAAGACTCCCAGAAGCCGGCTTCGTCGCCGGATTTCGAACAGTCGCTGACCGAACTCGAAGCGCTCGTGACGAAACTCGAGCAGGGCGACGTCCCGCTTGAAGACGCACTCAAGACTTTCGAACGTGGCGTCGCGCTGACGCGTCAATGTCAGACCGCGCTGCGCACCGCCCAGCAAAAAGTCGAAGTGCTGCTGGCGCGCAACGGTGAGGAAACGCTCGAGCCGTTTGCCGATCCGGACGACGAAGATGAAGACGGGCGCTGAGGCGAAGCCGCCCGCGCCGCAAAACTTTCTCGCCGCGCGGGTCCCTGTCTACCAACAACGCATCGAAGGCGTTCTAGCGCGCGCGCTCGACATCGATGGCGGGGCGACGCCGCGGCTGCTCGAAGCGATGCGTTACAGCACGCTGGCCGGCGGCAAACGGGTTCGCCCGGTGCTGGTGTACGCCACCGGTGAAGCGCTCGGCGCCTCGCTGGAATTGCTCGACAGCGCCGCCGCGGCGGTCGAATTGATCCACGTCTACAGCCTGGTGCACGACGATCTGCCGGCGATGGACGACGACGATCTGCGCCGCGGACGCCCGACCTGCCATCGCGCGTTCGACGAAGCCACGGCCATCCTCACCGGCGACGCGCTGCAGGCGCGCGCCTTCGAAGTCCTGACGCAGGCTCCGGCGCAGATTGCCGCCGCAGCACGCCTGGAAATGCTGCGCGTGTTGGCCGACGCGATCGGCACCCGCGGCATGGCCGGCGGCCAGGCGATCGACCTGGAAGCCGTCAAACAGCCGATGGACGAAACCGCACTCGAACGCATGCATCGGCAAAAGACCGGCGCCCTCATCCAGGCGAGCGTATTGCTCGGCGCCATTTCCGCCGGATGCCAGGACGTACCGCAACGCACTGCGCTGGCGGAATTCGGCGCGGAGATCGGCCTCGCGTTCCAGATCCAGGATGACATCCTCGACGTCGAAGGCACGACCGCGACGCTCGGCAAACGCGCCGGTGCGGATGCGGACCTCATCAAACCGACCTATCCGTCCGTGCTCGGTCTCGAGACCGCGCGCGCGCGCGCGCAATCGCGCCGCGATCGCGCCGTTGCGGCGCTCGAACCGCTGGGCGAACGCTTCGCGCCGTTGCGCGAGTTTGCGCATTTTCTCGTGGCGCGCGTCAGCTGAACGATTTGGGTCTCTCGACACGCACCGCGTGTAAACTTGCGCCGCGATGACCAATGTCTCAGAGACATTCCCCCTCCTGAATACGGTGAATCTGCCCGCCGATCTGCGTTCGCTCGCGGAAAACCAGCTCGGCGAAGTGTGCAAGGAGCTGCGCGAATACCTGATCCGCAGCGTCGCGACGCGCGGCGGACATTTCGCCGCGGGGCTCGGAACGGTCGAGCTCACCGTCGCGCTGCACTACGTTTTCGATACTCCGCGGGATCGCCTCGTCTGGGACGTGGGCCACCAGGCCTATCCTCACAAGGTATTGACCGGGCGCCGCGACCAGCTCGACACCATCAAACAAAGCGGCGGGCTCGCGCCGTTCCCCTCGCGCGCGGAGAGCGAGTACGACACGTTCGGCGTCGGTCATTCGAGCACCTCGATCAGCGCGGCGCTCGGCATGGCGGTCGCGGCCGAGCTCAACGAAGACGACCGCAAGGTGGTCGCGATCATCGGCGACGGCGCCATCACCGCGGGCATGGCCTGGGAGGCGCTGCTCAATGCCGGCGCCCGCAAGACCAACCTGCTCGTGATCCTCAACGACAACGACATGTCGATCTCGGAAAACGTCGGCGCGCTGTCCAACTACTTCACCAAGATCCTGTCCGGCCGCATGTATTCGACGCTGCGTGCCGGCGGCAAGAAGTTGCTGAAACCCATGCCGACGATGTGGGAACTCGCGCGCCGCTCCGAGGAAATGATGAAGGGCATGGTATTGCCCGGCACCATCTTCGAAGAACTCGGATTCAATTACCTCGGCCCGATGGACGGTCACGACATCAAGGAGCTGATTACCACACTGCGCAATACGCGCGCGCTCAAGGGCCCGCAGCTGCTGCACGTGGTCACGCGCAAGGGCAAGGGTTACGACCCGGCCGAAAAGGACCCGATCAAGTGGCATGGCCCGGGTCCGTTCGACCCGGCGACCGGCACCATCTTCAAGGAAAAGGCGGCCGGCCCCACCTACTCGCAGATCTTCGGCCAGTGGCTGTGCGAAATGGCCGCGCTCGATCCGCGCATCGTCGGCATCACTCCGGCCATGCGCGAAGGCTCCGGAATGGTCGAGTACTCGAAGAAATTTCCGCAGCGTTATTTCGACGTGGCGATTGCCGAGCAACACGCGGTCACCTTTGCGGCCGGCCTCGCCTGCGAAGGCTTCAAGCCCGTGGTGGCTATCTACTCCACGTTCCTGCAGCGGGCTTATGACCAGCTGATCCACGACGTGGCGCTGCAAAACCTGCCGGTGGTGTTCGCGCTCGATCGCGCCGGCCTGGTCGGCGGCGACGGCGCCACACACCAGGGCAGTTACGACCATTCGTTCCTGCGTTGCATTCCGAATCTCACCGTCATGGCGCCCGCCGACGAGAACGAGTGCCGGCAGATGTTGTACACCGCGACCACGCTCGCCGGCCCCGCCGCCGTGCGTTATCCGCGCGGCCTGGGGCCGGGGGTACCGCTCGTCGCGGAGATGGCCGCGCTCCCGATCGGCAAGGCCGAGATCCGCCACGAAGGCCACAGCGGTCTGCTGATCCTCGCGTTTGGCGCATTGGTGAAATCCGCGCAAATCATCGGCGAGCGGCTCGACGCCACCGTCGTGAACATGCGATTCGTGAAACCGCTGGACGAAGAACTCGTGTTGCGCCTCGCGGCCCGGCATCGCGCCTTGATCACGATCGAAGAAAACGCCATCGCAGGCGGTGCCGGTTCGGCGGTGCTCGAACTGCTGGCGAATTGCTCGAACAGTTTGCCCACGCTCACGCTCGGCATCCCCGACCGCTTCGTCGAGCACGGCTCGCGCGAGGACTGCCTCGTCGAGGCGGAGCTCGATCAGGCGAGCCTCAATGCCGCCATCGAACGCTGGTGGACCCCGCAGAGCGAGGGAAGAGCGCGGTCGGGGACATAAAGCAGCCCCGAAGTTCAAAAAATCGGGGCCGCGAGCCGGAACAACCCCTCCCTTCTCCCATTTGAGGGGTTGAACGATCCACGAAAGCCCGCAAACTGTGCGGGCTTTATCCACTCAGGCATTTCAAATGAAACCCGCCGTCGCTCCCCAGCCCCGCGTTCTGACCGTCGAAGACGTGCAGAGCCGCGCCGACACACGCCAGATTCCGATCAACCAGGTCGGCATCAAGGACATCAATCATCCGGTCAAGGTGAAAGACCGTTCCGCCGGCGAGCAGCACACGGTGGCGAACTTCAACATGTACGTGAACCTGCCGCACAACTTCAAGGGCACACACATGTCGCGGTTCGTCGAGATCCTGCATCGCGAACGCGAGATCTCGGTGGAATCCTTCGGCAGCCTGCTGGCGGAGATGACCGACCGCCTCGAAGCGGATTCCGGCCACATCGAAATGACGTTCCCCTACTTCGTCATGAAGAAGGCGCCGGTGTCGGGCGTGGAAAGCTACATGGACTACCGCGCCAGCCTCGTGGGCCGGCGCGTCAAGGGCACGACGGAAATGTGGGTGAAGGTGGTCGTTCCGGTGACGAGCCTGTGCCCGTGCTCGAAGAAGATTTCCGAACGCGGCGCCCACAATCAGCGTTCGCACATCACGATCAACGCCCGGCTGCGCGAACACATGTGGATCGAGGAGCTGATCGAGATCGCGGAGAGCGAGGCTTCGTGCGAGTTGTACGGCATCCTCAAGCGCCCCGATGAGAAATACGTGACCGAACGCGCCTACGACAACCCCAAGTTCGTCGAAGACATGGTGCGCGACGTGGCGGTGCGGCTCAACGACGAGCCGCGCATCGCGGCGTACGTGGTGGAGTCTGAGAACTTCGAGTCGATCCACAATCACTCCGCCTATGCGCAGATCCAGCGCAACAAGGACGCGGACGGCCAGGACGCGTAGTTAGGCTCGTCCGCGGCACGCGCCCTGGCACACCCGCGCCTCCCGGCGAGGGTCCGGAGTCACGGCTCGCTTCTCCTCCCGCGTCAATTTCAGAACCGGCTCCAACGCGCCACGAAGTGCGAACGGCGTCACAAATCGCTGTGGGACAGTCGTGCCGCCTGACGGTGCGAGACGTGGGTTCCGGATTCCGCGGGTGACATAAGGTGCAATGCCGCAACTCGCGCGGTGTGTGCGCGAGGCGGGTCAGGGAACGAAATGTCGCGCAGGAATAAATCGCCGGGAGGTTGCGGGCTGTCCGCGGTCGTATGGACCGCGCTCGTTTTGTGCGCGCCCGTATTCGGCGCGCCGCTGACCGTCACCGTTCTCAAACGCGATGGCACGCCGCTTCCCGGTGCGGTGGTGAGCGCGGAAGCGGAGTCGCCGCTGCTGCCGCCGGCGGCGCCGGTCAAGGGGATCATGGACCAGGTCGACCTGACCTTCGTGCCGGACGTGCTGGTGATTCCCGTGCACTCCACCGTGCAATTTCCAAATAGCGACGCCATCAGCCACCAGGTCTATTCGTTCTCGAACGCGCGGTCGTTCCAGCTGCCGTTGTACCGCGGCAAGCCCTATCCACCCGTTTCGTTCGATCAGCCCGGCGTCGTGACGCTGGGCTGCAATATCCACGACAACATGTTGTCGTACATCATCGTGACGGCCGCGCCGTTCTTCGGCCGTACCGACCGACAAGGCGAATGGACGGCGGCCGATGTGCCGCAGGGCCGCTACCGGTTGCGCATCTGGCACCCGTTGCTCAACGAACCGCGCGACGTGGAACGCGTCATCGAGACCGGGGCCGACCGCACGCCCATTCAGTTCCGGCTCGCGAAGGCCCTCAAGCCCGCGCCGCTCAACGGCCGGCCGCACTCATGGGACTACTGAGCAACAAGGCGCTGCTGGTGGCGGGCGCGCTCGCCCTGGGCTGTAGCGCACACGCGGCGCAGTGGGAGCTGTCGCTCGACTTGCGCGCGGTGAGTTCGGACGGACGCGACTCGTTCCTCGACAATGGCCAGGGCAAGCTGCGCTACGACGCCGATCATGAGGGTATCCAGCTGGGCAGGCTGCGCGCCGCGCTCGATCAGCCGCTCGGCGAGGTGTTCTCGGCGCACGTCGAGGCCTCGATGTGGGATCTCGACGACAAGAATCCCGTCGACCTCACCGAAATTTTCCTCGAATACCGGCCCTATCCACGCGCCGGCATCCGGACCCGCGTGCGCCTCGGCGCATTCTATCCACCGCTGTCGCTCGAGAATCGCGCGCGTGGTTGGGAAACGCCCTACACGATCACACCGTCGGCGATCAGCAGCTGGATCGGCGAGGAGATCCGTACCGTCGGCATCGAAGGCCAGCTCGAGTGGTTAGGCACGCGCACGGGGCACGATTTCGACCTGCAGCTGACCGCCGCCGTGTTCGGCTGGAACGATCCGGCCGGCACGATGCTGAGCGCCCACGGCTTCACGTTTCACGACCGTCAGACCACATTGTTCGGCCGCGTCGGCGCGCCGCAGGACGACCCCGAGCTCGCCAAGAAAGAGCTGTTTCACGAAATCGACCACCGTCCCGGTTACTACGTGGGCGCGCAGGCGCGCTACCGCGATCGCGCGATCCTCGAAGTTCTGCACTACGACAACCGCGCGGACCCGCGGGTCGCCGCGCCCGCCATCCGCGACTTCGCCTGGGACACGCAATTCGATGCCGCCGCGTTGCGCATCGAGACATCCAGCGACTGGACCGTGCTGCTGCAGGCCCTCGACGGACGCACGGTCATCGTGCCGTACACCTGGCTCACCTGGGATTTCGATTCGCAGTCGGCTTTGATCGCGCGCCGGTTCGGCGCCCACATGATCACCGCGCGCTACGATCGCTTTGCGGTGAATTTCGAAGACGGCCCGGACAAGGCCGCAAGCGACGCTGGCCATGCGTGGGCGTTGGCATATTCATACGAACATGGCGATCGCTGGCGCTTCGCGCTCGAATGGCTGCGCGTGCGCAGCGATGTGCCGGCTCGCGAGGCCGCACTGGGTGAGCCCGCCCTCGCTACCGAATCGAAGCTCGAATTGTCGGCGCGATACTCGCTCGGCGGCCGCTTCTAGGCCGGAGCCTCTTCGGCGGTCGCCCCGCCGTGTTTTCATTCGCCCTTTCTTTCGCTGACAGTCGAGTTGGCGGGATTCACGGTCGTATATTGGACGCCGCCCGCAGCCCCACCCTTCCCGCCAACCCCATTCCTGGCGAACGGAGAAACTTCCATGAGCGCGAACCCCAAGTCGGTTGAAATCGAACTGGTCCCTTTCAAACTGCTCATCAATGGCAAACTAGTTCCGGGTGCGACCTCGACCGGCGTCATCAATCCGGCAACCGGGAAATCGTTCGTGTCCTGTCCGCGCGCTGACGTCGCGCAGCTGAACGAAGCGGTCGCCGCTGCGAAGGGCGCGTTCCCGGCCTGGTCGCGCAAATCCTGGGAAGAACGCCGCCGCCTGCTGCTGGCGCTGGCCGACGCGTTGACCAAACGGTCGGATGAATTCGCCGCGCTGCTGACGCAGGAACAGGGCAAGCCGTTCATGCAGGCGCAGTTCGAGATGGGCGGCGCGATCGCGATGATCCACGCCTTCGCGGAAATGCAGATCGTGCCGAAGGTATTGAAGGAAGACGCGACGCAGAAGATCGTGTTGAACCGCGCGCCGCTCGGCGTCGTCGCCGCGATCACGCCGTGGAATTTCCCGATGATCCTGCTGATGATCAAGGTGGCGCCCGCCTTGCTGGCCGGCAACACCGTGGTCGCCAAGCCCGCGCCCACCACGCCGCTGACTACCCTCAAGTTCGGCGAGCTCGCGGCATCGATCCTGCCGCCCGGTGTGCTCAATGTCATCGCCGATCAGAACGACCTGGGCGGCCTCCTCACCCAGCATCCGGATGTTGCCAAGGTCGCGTTCACCGGCTCGACAGCCACCGGCCGCAAGGTGATGGCCAGCGTCGCCAGCACGCTGAAACGCATCACGCTCGAACTCGGCGGCAACGATGCAGCCATCGTCCTGCCCGGCACGAACATCAAGGATGTCGCGCCGAAGATCTTCATGGGCGCGATGATCAACGCGGGCCAGGTGTGCCTCGCGATCAAGCGCGTGTATGCGCACGAATCGCAGTACGACGAGCTGTGCAGCGAATTGGCGAAGCTCGCGCAGGACGCGACGGTGGGCGACGGCATGAATCCGCAGACACAGATCGGCCCGATCCAGAACAAGATGCAGTACGAGAAGGTGAAGGAGTTCATCGCCGACGCCCATGCGCGCGGCAAGGTCATCGCCGGCGGCAAGGCGCTCGAGGGCGACGGCTACTTCATCGCGCCGACCATCGTGCGCGACATCCCCGACGACGCGCGCCTGGTGCGCGAGGAACAATTCGGACCCATAACCCCGGTCATGAAATATTCCGATGTGGATGACGCCATCGCGCGCGCCAACGGCACGGAATATGGCTTGGGCGGCACGGTCTGGGGCGCCGATCTCGCACGCGCCTATGACGTGGCTTCGAAGATGGATTCGGGCACGGTGTGGGTCAACAAACATCTCGACCTGCCGCCGGACGTGCCGTTCGTCGGCGCCAAACAATCCGGTATGGGCGCGGAGATGGGCCTCGAGGGCCTGGAAGAATTCACCCAGCCGAAGGTGATCAACCTGTCGAAGGTGTGAGCGGCACCGTCTCGAGCAACAGGTCTTCGTAGAACGCGCCGAACGGGCGCTCGGGATGCCGTATCTGCATCTCGAGCACCCACAGGTCCGACGTCGGCGTGAATCCGGTGGCGGCGAGACTGCCCGAGTGGTGCGCCTTGTGCGGGAAGTCGCCGATGCGATGCCCGGCGACTTTGAGATTGAGCAGCCAGCCGAGCTCGCGCGCCTGCGCTGCCGCGAATTCGTAGAGTGCCGCTCCGCTCGATGACTCCGTGCGCCACTGGGCCTGAACGCGGTCGAACAGCAAATGGACGTCCCGCCTGGCGCGATGCATCTCCGCATCGTTGCCGACGACGAAGGTGTCGCCGCCGTCGCCTTCCCATTTCTCCCACACCGGGCCGATGTCGAGGTAGAAGATGTCGTTCTGCGCGAGCACCACTCCCGGCTCGGACGCGTCGTAGTAATCGAGCAGCGTATTGCGGCCGAAGCGCACATGGACCGCGTGCCAGCCGCGCAGCAGCCCGCGCTGCTTGAGCGTGGCTTTCGCCGCTGCCACGCCTTCCTCCTCTCTCATGCCGGGCCGGATCTGGCGCGCGATCTCGTCGATCGCGTCGAACGTCAGCCGGCGCGCGACGTACATCTGCTCGCGGTCGTATGCGAGCCCGACTCGCTCCGCGCCTGCCTGTTCGTTCGATACCATGACGTTTCCTGCCGTTCGTCGTGCCGGCAAGGATATAACGAGCGCGACATCAATCGACACTCGCAGTGTTCACGGGTATACAGCGTGCAGTGCCATGGCCGCAGCGCCAGCGCACGCCCACTTCCACGACCTTACGGAGCAGGCTCACATGAATTTCCCGACGCATCGCTGGCGCAACTTGTTCGCGGCAGCCCTGATCGCATTCGCAAGCCTCGCGCACGCCGAGGACAAGAAGCCTGAACTACTGGTATTCGCGGCTGCGTCCCTCACCAATGTGCTCGGCGAGCTGTCGCCGGCCTGGGAAAAGAGCTCGGGCGTCACGGTAAAACTGTCGTTCGCGGCGAGCTCCGTGCTCGCGCGGCAGATCGAGGCCGGTGGCAAGGCCGATGTGTTCGTCTCCGCCGACCAGGAATGGATGGACTATCTACAGTCGCGCGACCTGCTCGACAAAGCCTCGCGCCGCAATCTGGTGGGCAACCGTCTCGTCCTGATCGCACCGGCCGACAGCAAGATCGAGCTCAAGATCGCGCCGGGCTTCAAGCTGGCGGCGGCGCTCGGCGAGGGCCGCCTCGCCACGGGCGATCCCGATACCGTACCGGTGGGCCGCTATGCCCGCTCCGCGCTCACCGCTCTCGGCGTCTGGGACGAGGTCCAGGACAAACTGGTGCGCGCCGACAATGTGCGCAGCGCCATGATGTTCGTCGCGCGCGGCGAGGTGCCACTCGGGATCGTCTACACGACGGACGCGCTGGTCGATTCGAAGGTTCGCGTCGTCGACACCTTCCCCGAAACCAGCCACGCCGCCATCACCTACCCCGGCACCGTGACGAAGGGCGCGAGCCCGCAGGCCGCCGATTACCTGAAGTTCCTTGGCGGTCCGGACGCACGCGCGACCTGGCAGAAGTTCGGCTTTCTGGAGATCAACAAATGATCGGCGGCGCGAGTGCGCGCCGCGCTACTGGGGGGGTTGTTCCGTGCCCTGGAGGCGCGCGATCAACGCGCGCAGGAACACGCGGTTGAACCGCAGCTGGCAGGCGGCCGACACCTGCTCGAGCAGAGTCGAGCTCACGCGTAATACGGACACGGTGGTCTCTGCCTTGATGGTCGCGGTGCGGCGCGCGCCGCGCACGTAGCTCGTTTCGCCGAAACAGTCGCCGCTCTCGATGGCGCCCAGCGTCCGGCCGTGCCGTTCCACCAGGCAGCGGCCGTTGACGAGAATGTAGAAGCGGTCGTCCATCTCGCCTTCCTTGACGATCTCTTCGCCCGCCGGGTAATCCTGAATGGCGCTGGCGCGCAGCACTTCCCAGATTTCGGCGTGTGAAAAGTCATGGAAGAAACGCAGGCGACGCAACACGTCGAACTGTTCCTGCTGGTCGATGCGGGCGTTCTGTTCGCGCAGGCGCTGGTGCACGCGCGTGAGCTCGGCGGCGAAATCGGAGCCCGACTTCTGGCGCTTGTCGGGGCTCTTGAGCATCGCCTGCGCAACGATAGCTTCGAGCTCCTCGGGAATGTCCTTGCGCTGCGTATGGATCGGCGGCGGCGTGGCATAGACGATCTGATGCAGAAGTTTGACCAGGTTGCCGGCGCGGAACGGGCGGATGCCGGTCAGCAGTTCATACATCACGGCGCCGAGTGAATAGAGGTCCGAATGGTGGGTGAGCTCGAGGCTCTGCACCTGTTCGGGCGACATGTACGAGGGCGAGCCCGCGATACCTTCGATGCGCGAGATCTCGGAGTCCGCCACCAGCGCGATGCCGAAGTCGATGATGCGCACGTCGGAATCCTGCGTGAGCATGATGTTCGACGGCTTGATGTCGCGATGGATCACGCCGCGCGTATGCGCGTAGTGCAGCGCCTTGGCGCACTTGAACATGATCTCGACGACGTCGTCGACGCGCAGCAGGTTGTCAGGCCGGCAGTACGCCGAGAGAGTGCGCGCGCCGTGCACGTGTTCGGTGACGATGTAGCAGCGGCCGTTTTCTTCGCCCGCGTCGTAGATCGGCATGATGTGCGGGTGCTGCAACATGCCGACCATGTGCGCTTCCGACAGGAACATCTTGCGGGCGATCTTCGCCCGCTCGTCGGTCGGATCCTGGTCCATGTTGTAGACCTTGATCGCGACGTCCCGTCCGTAATACGAATCGTGCGAGAGGTAGACGGTACCGGTGGAGCCCCGGCCGACCTCGTTGATGATTACATATTTACCGATGCGATCCGGAACGCGGTTTTCCAGGATCTTGGCAGCCTGCGCGTCGGGTCCGGTCTTGGTGGCTTGCAGCGACATCTTTGACGGCGTAAGCAATGCGCCGGCACGAGTGTCCTCGTACCGCCGCCTTCCCAGTAATTCAGGTGAAGGCAGAATACGGCCGCATCGCGGCAGGGGCTGTGACCCGTATCGCGGATCACCGGTGGCATTTCAACGACTCGGCGAAGTCCTACTTCGCGAAATGATCGAAACCGGCGCCCGAGAACTGGGTCACAGCGCCGCGCCTGAAAACCCTGACGCCGTTTCCGGACACGAGGCTGCCGATTCTCGTCACCGGCCCTAATCCTTGCGCTATCGCCGTCGTCATGGCACCCAGGCGCGCGAGCGGAACGCAGAACAGCAATTCGTAGTCGTCGCCACCGGTGAGCGCATATTCGCGCGCCGATTCGCGCCCCACCGCGCCTAGCAACGATTCGGATACGGGCAGCGCCGCCGCATCGACTTCCGCGCCGCAACCGCTTGCGGCGCAGAGCTTCTCGAGATCGCCGCCGAGGCCGTCCGACACGTCGATACAGGCGCTGGCGAGACCCCGCAGGGCCACACCCACTTCGCAGCGCGGTGTCGGAAACAGGAAGCGGTCGCGCAGGATCTGGGCCGACATCGGGTCGGCGACGTGCAGGCGGCCCTGTTCGAGCGCCAGCCCGGCGGCGGCATCTCCTGGCGAACCGGTAACGAATACGGCATCGCCGGGTTGTCCGCCCTTGCGTTCGAGAGCCACGCCGATCGGCACGATGCCGATGACCGTCACCGTAATAGTTAGAGGCCCGCGCGTCGTGTCGCCGCCGACCAGCGCCACGCCGTGGCGCCGGCACAGGTCGCCCGCGGCGCGCGCGAATTGCGACAGCCACGCTTCATCCGGCCGCGGCAGGCTCAACGCCAGCAATGCCCAGGCGGGCTCGGCGCCCATGGCCGCGATGTCGGAGAGATTGACCGCGAACGCCCGGTGGCCGATGGAAATCGCCGGCGACCCCGGCGGAAAGTGCACGCCTTCGACGAGGGTGTCCGTGACCGCCACCAGCTCGCGCGATGCAGGTGGCAACAGCACCGCGCCGTCATCGCCCACGCCGATGCGCACGTCGGCGCGCTCGGCTCCCAGCCGCGCGAAGTATTTACCGATGAGTTCGAACTCAGACTGGGCCATGGGTGCCCCGGGAAACTACTGGCTAGTGCTCGTGTGGGCGCAGCTCTTTCGCGGCCGCGTCCAGCACCGCGTTGACGAACTTGTGGCTGTCGGTCGCGCCGAAACGCTTCGCCAACCCGACCGCCTCGTTGATCACCACCCGGTACGGCACATCGGGCGCCGATTTCAATTCATGCGCACCGACCCATAACACCGCGCGCTCCACCGGATCGAGCTCGGCGGGTTTGCGATCCATCCAGGCCGACAGCGCCGTGTCGAGCACTTCGCTGCCGCCGCAGATCTCGGTGACCAGCTGGTTGAAGTAGCCACGATCGGCCTTGTGCATGTCTTCGTCGACGGCGAACTCGTTCACCACGTCCTGCCAGGGCGTGTTGTTGAGCTGCCAGCGGTACAGCGCCTGCATCGCGAGTTTGCGGGCCACCGCGCGGCGAATCGATGCCGGACTGATGCCGCTGCCGCGCGCCATCAGCGACGCCCCTTTGCGGATTTCGCCCGTTTTTTCGCCGGCTTCTTTTTCGCGGCACGCGCGGGCGCGGCGCGCGAACGCCACGGCGCGAACTGCGCGAGTAGTTCGATCATCTCGAGCGCCGCTTCGAGCGACTCGCCGCCCTTGTTCATGCGGTCGACCGAGGCGCGCTCCTCGGCCTGCGCCTGGGTCTCGGTCGTCAGTACGCCGAAGATGACCGGTACGCCGGTGGCAAGCCCCGCGTCCATAAGGCCGCGCGCGCATTCGCCGGCGACGTATTCGAAATGCGGTGTGTCGCCGCGGATCACGGTGCCGAGCGCGATCACCGCCTGGTACTCGCCGCAGGCTGCGAATTTGAGCGCCGCCAGCGGCAGCTCGAACGCGCCGGGGACGCGCTGCACGATGAGATTCGAGCTGTCGCCGCCGTGTTTGCGCCACGCGCCGGTCGCGCCATCGATGAGCTGGTCGACGAGCGCGGCGTTGAAACGCGCGGCCACGATGGCGACGCGCCACGGGCTGGCGTCGAAACTCTGCGGGGTTGCCTGCGATCCGGTCATGGGCGCGGGAGTATACGCGGTAGGCTGCGGATCATTCGGCCACGTAGCCGGTGATCTCGAGGCCGAAAGCCGCGAGGCCCTGCAACTGCTTGGGCGTCGACAACACCTGCATACGCGTCACGCCCAGGTCCTTGAGGATCTGCGCGCCGATACCGTAGGTACGCAGCACCTGCGGCGCCACCTGGGCACTGGCGGAATGCTCCGTGCGCGCGCCGAGCGCCGCCACCGCATCCGCCAGTTCGCGCGGTGTGGTGTGATCGCGCAGCACGATGACGATGCCCGTGCCCACCTCCGCAATGCGTTGCATCGCCTCGCGCAGCGTCCAGGTGCGGCCCACGCCGCGCACGCCCACCAGGTCCGACAAGGTATCGATGGGATGCACGCGCACCAGCGGCGAGTGCGTGGTCTCGATCGAACCGCGCACCAGCGCCAGGTGCACCTCGCGATGCACGTGGTCTTCGTAGGCTAACAACTTGAACTGGCCGAACTCGGTTTCCACCTGCTGCTCGGCGATGCGCTCGACGGAGCGTTCCTGGCGCAGCCGATGCCGGATGAGGTCGGCGATCGTGCCGATCTTGAGGCCGTGCCGGGCGGCGAAGGATTCGAGATCTGGGCGGCGCGCCATCGTGCCGTCGTCGTTCATGATTTCGACGATGACGGATGAAGCGTCGAGGCCGGCGAGGCGTGCCAGGTCGCAGCCCGCCTCGGTATGTCCCGCGCGTGTGAGCACCCCACCCGGCTGCGCCATCACGGGAAAGATGTGGCCCGGCTGACGCAGATCTTCGGGACGCGCATTCGGATTCACAGCAGCAAGCACGGTCTGCGCCCGGTCGTGCGCGGAAATGCCCGTGGTGATGCCCTCCGCCGCCTCGATCGACAACGTGAAGTTGGTGCGGTGTTCGCGATGCGTCTCGCTCACCATGAGCGGCAGGCGCAGCTGGCGGCAACGCTCGGCGGTCAACGTGAGGCAGATGAGGCCGCGCCCGAAGCGCGCCATGAAATTGATGTCCTCGGGCCGCACTTTTTCGGCGGCCATGATGAGGTCGCCTTCGTTTTCGCGGTCTTCGTCATCCATGATGACGACCATGCGTCCCGCCGCGAGGTCGGCGAGGATTTCTTCGATGCTGTTCAGGGGTTTCACGCGGGCTCCGTATTCAGACGCTCTACGTAGCGCGCCAGCAGATCGATTTCGAGGTTGAGACGTGCGCCGGGCGCCAAGGCCCCGAGCGTGGTCGCCGCGAGTGTATGCGGAATCAGGTTGATCGAAAAACCGGTCCCCTGCACTTCGTTCACGGTGAGGCTCACGCCGTCGAGCGTCACCGAGCCCTTGCGCGCGATGTACCGCGCCAGTGGCCGCGGCGCCGACAGCTCGACCCGCAGCGACCGGGCATCCGCGGCGGTAGTTAGCACCTCCGCCAGGCCATCGACATGCCCCGAAACCCAGTGGCCGCCGAGACTGTCGCCGGCCCGCAGGCTGGGCTCGAGGTTGACGCGGGCGCCGGCGGTCTTGGCGCCGAGCGTGGTCACGCGCAGCGTTTCCCCCGACACGTCGGCGAAGAACACGTCGCTGCCGAGTTCGGCCACGGTGAGACAGACGCCGTCCACGGATATGCTGGCGCCCAGCTCCAGGCGATCGCGCGCGATCCGGCCGAAGGAAATCTCCATGCGCCGGTCGGTTACTCCGGCCGCGCCCTCGCGGGGAGTGCTGCGCCGGACCTCGCCGATCTCCTGCACGATACCTGTGAACATCTGGACGCTGATTCCTTACTTCTTACCGTCGGCCTGCTCGAGCGGCCGCAAACGCAGCCGCAGGTCCGTGCCGACGGTCTGTGTCTCGAACAGATCGAACTGCGGCGCGGCGTCGAGTTTCGTGAGCCGCGCCAGCGTGGCCAGCGGCCGCGCATCGCGCCCCAGCAGCTTGGGCGCGAGATACACCAGCCACTCGTCGACCAGGCCCGCCGACAACAGCGCGCCCGACAGGCGCGGGCCGGCCTCGACCAGGACTTCGTTGATCTCGAGCTCCGCCAGCCGCGCGAACACCCTGGCGAGATCGAGCTGGTTACGCGTGGCACGCAGCCGTTCGACCCGGGCATTGCCTAACTTCTCGCCCTCCACCGCCGCGCGCCGCGTCTTGGTGGCCGCCGCGAACACCAGCGCCTCGCCGGGCAGCGCCAGGATCTTCGCGTTGGGACGCACGCGGCGGCGGCGATCGAGCACCACGCGCAACGGCTGGCGCTCCACCGTATCGAGCCGCACGTCGAGACGCGGATCGTCGGCCAGCACGGTCGACGCGCTGGTCAAGGTGGCGCCGGACAAGGCACGCCAGTGCTGCACGTCCTGCCGCGCTGCCTGGCCCGTGATCCACTTGCTGGCGCCGTTGGCGAGCGCGGTGCGGCCATCGAGGCTGGCGGCGGATTTCAGGCGCACGAACGGCCGCCCGTGACGCATACGCATGAGGAACCCGGCATTGAGCTCTTCGGCTTCGGCGGCCAGCAGGCCGGATTGCACGATGATGCCGGCTTCCTTCAACCGCTTCGCGCCGCCGCCATTCACGCGTGGGTTCGGATCGCCGATGGCGTAGACGACGCGGCGTACGCCGGCCGCCAGCAACACATCCACGCAGGGCGGCGTGCGGCCGTGATGGCTGCAGGGCTCGAGTGTCACGTAGGCGGTCGCGCCGCGCGCGCGGTCGCCCGCGGCGCGAATCGCGATCGGCTCGGCGTGCGCTTCACCCGCGCGCTCATGCCAGCCTTCACCGACGATTTCCTCATCGCGCGCCAGCACCGCGCCGACGCGCGGATTCGGCTGCGTGGTGTACAGGCCGCGCGCGGCCAGCTCGAGGGCGCGGCGCATGGCGGCATCGTCGAACGCGCTGAACTTACTCATGCCCTTTTCCCTTCTTCTGCTTCGACGCGGTTTCGCCGGGCAACAACGACAGCTGGCCCTCGCTCGGCACCTTGCCGCGCCGATGGCGCAATCTATCTACTTCATCGCGGAACGCCTCGACATCCTGGAAGTGCCGGTACACCGAGGCATAACGCACGTATGCGACCTCGTCGAGCTTGTGCAGTTCTTCCATCACGATCTCGCCGATCTGGCGCGAGGTGACCTCGCGTTCGCCGAGGCCGCGCAGCTTGCGCGTGACGTGACCGACGGCTTCTTCCACCGATTCGCGCGATACGGGGCGTTTCTCCAAGGCCTTGTGCAGGCCATTGCGCAGTTTGTTCTCATCGAAGGGCACGCGGCTCTGGTCGTTCTTGACGACCAGCGGCATCACGAGTTCTGCGGTTTCGAAGGTGGTGAAGCGCTCGCCGCAGGCCAGGCACTCGCGGCGCCGCCGGATCTGCGAGCCTTCCGCCGCCAGCCGCGAATCGTTGACCTTGGTGTCGTCGTGCGCGCAGAAGGGACAGTGCATGGCCTGCCTCTATTGCTACGCAACGGCCCCGCTCAGGGGCCGTAAACCGGGTAACGCCGGCACAGCTCCGCAGCCGTTACGCGCGCCTTTTCGATGGCGGCATCGCTGCCGTTGGCGTCGAGCACGTCGGCGACCAGGTCGGCGATCTGCTCGAACTCGCGCTCCTTGAAACCGCGCGTCGTGCCCGCGGGTGAGCCGATGCGGATGCCGCTGGTGACCATGGGCGGGCGCGGATCGTTGGGCACCGCGTTCTTGTTGACCGTGATGTGCGCCTTGCCGAGCGCGGCGTCCGCTTCCTTGCCGTTGATCTGCTTGTCGGAAAGATCCAGCAGGAACAGGTGATTGTCGGTGCCGCCGGAGACGATCTTGAAATTGCGCTGCTGCAGGCGCGCGGCGGTCGCGCGCGCATTCGCCACCACTTGTTTCTGGTATTCCTTGAACTCGGGCTGCAGGGCCTCGAGGAACGCCACGGCCTTCGCAGCGATCACGTGCATCAGCGGGCCGCCCTGGGTGCCGGGGAACACCAGCGAGTTCAGTTTCTTGGTGATCGCGTCATTGGCGCGCGCCAGGATCAGGCCACCGCGCGGTCCACGCAGCGTCTTGTGCGTGGTCGTCGTGACCACGTCGGCGTACGGGATCGGATCCGGATACAGGCCCGCGGCCACCAGGCCCGCGACGTGCGCCATGTCGACGAACAGATAGGCGCCGACCGAATCGGCGATCTCGCGGAATTTCTTGAAGTCGAGGTAACGCGAGTAGGCGGAGAAACCCGCGACGATCATTTTGGGCTTTTCCGCCAGCGCCTGCGCCGCGAGCGCGTCGTAGTCGATCTCGCCGTTGTCGGGGCGGATGCCGTACTGCACTGCGCGGAACAGCTTGCCGGAGAAATTCACCTTGGCGCCGTGTGTGAGATGGCCGCCGTGGTCGAGGCTCATGCCGAGAATGGTGTCGCCCGGCTGGATCAGCGCGAGATAAGCGGCGGCATTTGCCTGGCTGCCGGAGTGCGGCTGGACGTTCGCGTAGTCGGCACCGAAGAGTTTCTTCGCCCGCTCGATGGCAAGCGTTTCCGCGATGTCGACGAATTCGCAACCGCCGTAATAACGCTTGCCCGGATAACCTTCGGCGTACTTGTTCGTCAGCACCGAACCCTGAGCTTCGAGCACCCGCGGGCTGACGTAGTTTTCCGAGGCGATCAGCTCGATGTGATCTTCCTGGCGCTGCCGTTCGTTGTTGAGGGCGCTCTCGAGCTCGGGGTCAAAGCCGCCGATGGTCATCGCAGTACGAAACATTGCTTGGGTCTCGCGGGTCGGGCATCCGGGGGCCGCGAATTGTACTGGAAGGGATGAGATGGTGCCGGGTGAGGAAAGTGGGGAAAAGGAGCCGGGATTTGCGGTCCGGGCAGCGTCTCCTGGTTGGCCGGTTCCTTTTCCTCACTTTCCTCACCCGGCACTATATTCCTACCCCAACAACCCCTCCACCACTCCCGACCACGCCTTCGCGAGGTTGATCCGGTTATAGCCGCCGCCGCCGGTGCCGAGCACGCGGCCGTGGCCCAGCTCATCGGCCAGAATCGACAGGTCGCGCGCTGCGCGCTGATGGGATTCGGCGGTGAAGCGCAGGTGGGTTATCGGGTCGCCCCCGACGCTGTCCGCGCCCGCCTGGAGGATGATGAACTCGGGCTGATATTTGCGCAGATGCGCCAGTACGCGCGGCCACTCGGCGTCGAACACCGCGTCGTCCGCGCCCGGTGGGACCGGGATGTTGAGCTTGGCGCCGGCCGCCGCGCCGCGCCCGATCTCGTCCTCGCGACCCGTGCCCGGATACAAGTACTGCCCGTCTTCATGGATGTCCGCGAAGATCAGGTCGGGATCGTCGTCGAAGCCGTAGTACACGCCGTCGCCGTGATGCGCATCGATATCCACGTAAGCAATCCGTTTCAAGCCGTGATTCCGCCGCAGCATTTCGACGGCGACGCCGCAGTCGTTGAAGACGCAGAAGCCGGCCGCGCCCGCGCGCGTGGCGTGATGCAAGCCGGCGATGGGAATGAAGGCGCGCCGCGTCTTGCCGGCCATGATTTCACCGGCGGCAAGCAGGGTCGCACCGACTACGTCGGCGGCCGCTTCGTAGATGCCTCGAAATGCGGGCGTGTCGCCAGCATCGAGAAAACCCTCGCCGGTGCGCGAACGTTCCGCCACGAGATCGAGGTACTCGGGCGTGTGGAAAGATTGCAACTCGGCGCGCGTGGCGGCACGCGTTTCCAGCAGGCGCACGCGTTTATCGAGACCGCGCGCGGAAAATTCCGCGTAGAACGCCGCGTGCCGGTCGGTACCGAAGGGGTGGCCCTCGGGGAAGCCGTAACGAGCCAGGCGCTCGCCAGCCACCACGAGAACGGATGACGCTGCTGTAGACAGAGGTTCCTCTCCCCCACGAAACCTGACCGCTCGAGGCGCAGCAAACCTAGCACAGCGCCATGCCGCCGGAGGTAGAATTCGCGCCCGTTCCCGTCCCCAAAACCACTGAGATACATGGCCCAATACATCTACACGATGAACCGGGTTGGCAAGGTTGTGCCACCCAAGCGCGTCATCTTGCGCGACATCAGTCTGTCGTTTTTCCCCGGTGCCAAGATCGGCGTGCTCGGTCTCAACGGCTCGGGCAAATCCACGCTGCTCAAGATCATGGGCGGCATCGACACCAATTTCGAAGGCGAGGCCCGCGCGCAATCCGGCATCAAGGTCGGCTACCTGCCGCAGGAGCCCGAGCTCGACCCTAACAAGGACGTGCGCAGCGTCGTGATGGAAGGCCTGGGCGGCGCGTTCGCGCAGGTCGCGCGTTTCAACGAGATCAGCGACAAGTTCGCCGAACCCATGGAAGACGAGGAGATGAACAAGCTCCTCGAAGAGCAGGCCAAGCTGCAGGACGCCATCGACGCGGCCGGCGGCTGGGAACTCGAGCGCAAGCTCGAGATCGCCGCCGACGCGCTGCGCCTGCCGCCCTGGGACGCCATCATCAACAAGCTCTCGGGCGGCGAGAAACGCCGCGTAGCGCTGTGCCGCCTGCTGCTGTCAGCGCCGGACATGCTGCTGCTCGACGAGCCGACCAACCATCTCGACGCGGAATCGATCGCCTGGCTCGAAAAATATCTCGAGGCCTATCCATCCACCGTCATCGCGGTCACGCACGATCGTTACTTCCTCGACAACGTCGCCGAGTGGATCCTCGAACTGGATAGAGGCCACGGCATTCCGTACCAGGGCAACTACTCGACCTGGCTCGAGCAGAAAGGCGCGCGACTCGCCGCGGAAGAGCGGACCAACGAAGGCCTGCGCAAACAGCTGGCGACGGAACTCGAATGGGTGCGCACCAGCCCCAAAGGCCGCCGTGCCAAAAACAAGGCGCGCGTCGCGCGCTACGAGGAACTCGCCTCGCGCGAATTCCAGGAACGCAACGAGACCAACGAGATCTACATTCCGCCGGGCGAACGCCTGGGCGATGTCGTCATCGAGGCGAAAAACCTGCGCAAGTCGTACGGCGATCGGCTGCTCATCGACAATCTCAACTTCAACCTGCCCGCCGGCGGCATCGTCGGCATCATCGGGCCGAACGGCGCCGGCAAGACCACATTGTTCCGCATGATGTCGGGGCTGGAAAAACCCGACTCCGGCGAATTGCGCATCGGTCCGACGGTGAAGCTGGCCTACGTCGACCAGAGCCGCCAGACACTCAACGACAAGAACACCGTCTGGCAGGAAATCTCCGGCGGCCTCGACCTGATCAAGGTCGGCAATTACGAAACGCCCTCGCGAGGTTATGTCGGACGATTCAACTTCAAGGGCACGGGCCAGCAGCAGGTCATCGGCGAACTGTCGGGCGGTGAACGCAACCGTGTCCACCTCGCCAAGGTGCTGAAATCCGGCGGCAACGTGCTGATGCTCGACGAACCCACCAACGACCTCGACGTCGAGACGTTGCGCGCGCTGGAAGAAGCCCTGCTGGCCTATCCAGGCTGCGCAGTTGTCATATCGCACGATCGCTGGTTCCTGGATCGCATCGCCACCCACATCCTGGCGTTCGAAGGCAACTCCGAGGTGGTATGGTTCGAGGGCAACTTCCAGGACTACATGGAAGATCTCAAGCGGCGCAAGGGCGAAGAAGCCACTCAACCTCACAGGATCAAGTACAAGCCGCTCACTAGATAGGGACCGCGATGGCCGTGCAGGTGTTCATCGACTCGACGGGAATCATGTACTTCGGCGACGAGCGCGAAACCGCGCGCAATTGCCCGCACTGCCATGCGTTCTCGCGGATGAGCCCGACGGCGCTGCCCACCTTCGACGAACTGTTGCTGCAGAAGCCGCGCGCCATCGGCCTCGTGCTGCGCTGCCACGCCTGCAACGCGCCGGTATTCCTGCGTTACGCCACGCGCGCGTTCGCCAGCAATCGCGTCGAGCTGTCGCCGCAGGCCTTCGATGTCGAGCGGCCGGTCGAGAAGTTCGCCTTCAACTACGTGCCCGAGGATGTCGAGACGTTCTTCCGCGAGGCGCTGATCTGCTACTCGCACAATCAGATCCAGGCGTTCGCCTCCATGTGCCGGCGCGCCGCGGCCGTGAGCTTCGCGGACCTCGGCAACTCCACCAAGCTGCGGCTGTTCGATTCGCTCTCCGACGTGCGCGAGATGGCGGACATCGAAGAGGAAACTTTCGCGGTGGTCATGCGCGTCATCTTCGCCGGCAGCGCCGATCCGGTGGTCGACCTGCCCTTCATCAACACCTACCAGGCGGCAGTGTTGCTGGAAGTGATGAAGGATTTTCTGTACCAGGCGTACGTGCGCAAGGGACGCCTGCAGCACGCGATGAAGGTGCGGCGGTTCTTCGTGCAGGAGCACGCGGCGCGGCGCGCCGGCCGCGACGATTGACCCGGCCCGGCAGCGGCCGGGTAGCTAGCCCACCCATCTCCGCGCGTTGCCGAACATGCGGAACCAGCCGGAATATTCGCCCGCCCCGTCGGGCCGCCAGGAATTCTGCGCGTAGCGGAACACGCGTTCCGGGTGCGGCATCGTCAACGTCACACGGCCATCGTCATTGCTGATCGCCGCGATACCGAACGGCGATCCGTTGGGGTTCGCGGGATAGCGCGTGGCAACCTTGCGATCGCCTTCGATGTAGCGTGCGGCGACGAGCCCACCGCCCGCAAACGCCTGCGCGGCGCCGTCGCTCGCGAATTCCGCCCGGCCTTCCCCGTGCGCCACCGCGATCGGCAACATCGATCCGTCCATGCCGGCGAAAAAAACCGATGGCGAGGGCGTGAGCTCGACCAGCGAGAATCGCCCTTCGAACTGTTCACCGCGATTGCGCACGAAGCGCGGCCAGCTCGCGGCTCCCGGCACGATCTCCTTGAGCGCGGCGAACATCTGGCAGCCGTTGCAGACACCAAGAGAAAACGAATCGAGCCGCTCGAAGAACCGCTGGAATTCGTCGCGCGCGCGCGCGTGATACAGGATGGACTTGGCCCAGCCCTCACCCGCGCCGAGCACATCGCCGTAGGAAAATCCGCCGCAGGCGACCAGGCCCTTGAAATCGCCGAGTGTCACCCGACCCGCGAGCACGTCGCTCATGTGCACGTCGTGCGCCTCGAAACCGGCACGCTCGAACACGGCGGCCATCTCGACCTGGCTGTTGACGCCCTGCTCGCGCAACACCGCGACTTTCGGCCGCGCCTTGTGTACGTACGACGCGGAGACGTCTTCGTCCGGGTTGAAAGTCAGCGCGACATTCAACCCACCGCTGCCCGTATCGCAGGCGGCTTCGAATTCCTCGCGTGCGCAACCGGGCTCGTCGCGAATCTCGCGCATGCGATACGAGGTTTCGGACCAGGCGCGGCGCAGATCCTCCCAGGATTCATCGACGCGGCCGGTGGCGGCTTCGATGCGCACGCGCATCTCGCGAGTGGGCGCGCCCAAGGCGTGGGTGAGGTCGCCGAGCCCGTGCCGCACGAATACCGATTGCACCGCGGCGGCATGTTCCACCTTGACCTGCAGCACCACGCCGAGCTCTTCGCTGAACAACGCGCCCACCGCGCCGTTCGCGCCGGCGGGTAGTTTGACGTCGAGACCGCAGTGGCCGGCGAACGCCATCTCGACGAGCGTGGCGAAGACGCCGCCATCCGAGCGGTCGTGATAAGCCAGAACCATGTTCTGCGCGCGCAGCTCTGCCAGCGCGGCCGTGAGCTTCGTGAGCAACGCCGGCTCGGCCAGGTCCGGCGGAATTGCGCCGAGCTCGCCGAACACCTGCGCCAGCGACGAAGCGCCGAGGCGATTGGCGCCCCCGCCGAGATCTACCAGCAACAACACCGTGGCGCCCACATCCGTGCGCAGTTGCGGCGTCCAGGTCTTGCGCGCATCGGCGACCGGCGCGAACGCGGTGATGATGAGCGACACCGGCGCGACGACGGACTTGCGCGCCGCGCCGTCGCCCCACACCGTCTTCATCGACAGCGAGTCCTTGCCCACGGGGATTGCGATCCCCAGCGCCGGGCACAGCTCCTCGCCGATGGCATGCACGGTGGCGTACAACGCCGCGTCCTCACCCGGCTCACCGCAGGCCGCCATCCAGTTGGCCGAGAGTTTCACGTCGGACAGGGAGCCGATATCCGCGGCGAGAATATTGGTCAGCGCCTCGCCCACCGCGAGCCGGCCGGATGCGGGCGCGTCGAGCACAGCGACCGGCGCGCGCTCGCCCATGGCCATCGCTTCGCCGGTATGCCCAAAGTAATCCGAGAGAGTGACGGCGACATCGGCCACCGGCACCTGCCAGGGTCCGACCATCTGATCGCGGCTGATCATGCCGCCGACGGTGCGGTCGCCGATCGAGATGAGAAAGGTCTTGTCGGCGACGGCCGGGAAACGCAGCAGCCGATAAGCCGCCTCGCGCAGATCGAAATCCGCGGGCTTCAACGGCAGCTCGGGCGGACGCACGCGGCGCACGTCGCGCAGCATCTTGGGCGCCTTGCCTAACAACACTTCGAGCGGCAGGTCGACGGGTCTGTTGCCGTGTTTCCTGTCTTCGAGGACCAGGACACCCGTGCCGTCGATTTCGCCAAGCACGGCGAACGGGCAACGTTCGCGCCGCGCGATCGCGCCGAACTCGTCGAGTTTGCCGGCATCGACGATGACGACGTAACGCTCCTGCGATTCGTTGCACCACAGTTCCATGGGCGACATGCCAGGTTCGTCGTTCGGAATCGCCGCGAGGTCGATCACCGCGCCGCGGCCGGGCGTGTGCGCGACCGCCTCGGGCACCGCGTTCGACAATCCACCTGCGCCCACGTCGTGGATCAGCAGAATGGGATTCAACGTCCAGCGCGCGCTGCACCGGTCGATGACTTCCTGCGCGCGGCGCTGGATCTCAGGATTACCACGCTGCACAGAGGCGAAGTCCAGATCGGCGCTCGAAGCCCCACTGTTCACCGACGAGGCCGCGCCGCCGCCAAGACCGATCAACATCGCGGGCCCGCCGAGCACCACGATTTTCGCGCCGACCGGGATCTCGCACTTCTCGACGTGTTTACGCCGCACGTTGCCGAGGCCGCCCGCGATCATGATCGGCTTGTGGTAGCCGCGCATGCGCTGCGCAGGATCGCCGTGCGCCGCCTGCTCGAAGGTACGGAAATAGCCGCAGATGTTCGGCCGGCCGAATTCGTTGTTGAACGCGGCGCCGCCGATCGGGCCGTCGCTCATGATTTCCAGCGCCGACACGATGCGGTCTGGCTTGCCGAGCGTCTTCTCCCACGGTTGCTCGAACCCCGGGATGCGCAGATGCGAAACGGAAAAGCCCGTGAGCCCGGCCTTGGGCTTGGCGCCGCGGCCGGTTGCACCTTCATCGCGAATCTCGCCACCCGATCCGGTCGCCGCGCCCGGAAACGGCGAGATCGCGGTCGGATGGTTGTGAGTTTCGACCTTCATCAGGATGTCGATGGGCTCGTCGACCGCGCCGTAGATGTCGTTCTCGGGATTCGGGAAATAGCGTTTGCCGAGCGGACCTTCGATGACGGAGGCGTTGTCGCGATACGCGGAGAGCACGCCCCGCGGATTCCTCGCATGCGTGTTGCGGATCATCGCGAACAGCGATTTTGGCTGACGCTCGCCATCGATGATCCAGTCCGCGTTGAAGATCTTGTGGCGGCAATGCTCGGAATTCGCCTGCGCGAACATCATCAATTCGACATCGGTGGGATCGCGCTTCAGCGCGGCAAAATTCCTGACCAGATAGTCGATCTCGTCGTCCGAGAGCGCGAGACCGAGCTCGGAGTTCGCCTTCACCAGCGCGCCGCGGCCCGTGGCGAGCGAGACGGTGCGCAGCGGCCGCGTCGTCTCCTTCACGAACAATTGCGCCGCGTCGGCGCGCGCGAACAACGCGGTCTCGGTCATGCGATCGAACAGCGGCGGCACAATCTTCTGCAACTGCTCGCGCGACAACTGACCCGCAATGGTCCAGACGATCCCGCGTTCGATCCGGCGGACGGCGTCGAGGCCGCACACCTTGGCGATGTCGGTGGCCTTGCTCGACCAGGGCGAGATGGTGCCGAAGCGCGGCACGACGACGATCTCGCTGCCGGCCGCGGTCACGGCCCCGTCCTCGCGCGGCCCGTACGTCAGCAGGCGCTCGAGCAATACGCGTTCGCGTCCGTCGAAATCGCGCTCGAGGTCGACGAAGTGGATGAAGCGCGCGCTCACGGCACCGATGCCGGGATGGATGGCTTCGAGCGCGGGGCGCAGCTTGGCGATGCGGAAATCGGAAACTGCGAGGGCGCCGGCAAGCTCGATCATGGAGGCGGCGCATTCTACAGAATGCGGATGCCGCGCTGCGAGAAGTTACTTTTTGGCGCCCGGATCGCCGCCGGCGGGTGTGTACATGGACATCGGAAAGGCCGAGACATTCGACCCTTCGAACGTGCTGATCTTGGCCGTCCCCTGCTTCTTCACTTCATCGATCCGCAGGATCGAATGCATGGGCAGCATGGTGGTTTTCACGCCGGTGAACTCGGACTTGATGCGTTCCTCGCCCGGATCCAGGACCACACTGGAGCGTTCGCCGAACACCAGCTCTTCGACTTCGATGAAGCCGAACAAGCGACCCTGGCCCACTTTGCGGGCATACACCTCGTAAACCTTGCCTTGGTTCACGAACATAATCTTGAAAATGTGACTGGATGCCATCGACCGACTTAAGGGGGCGTTAACCTTCGCCTTCATACACGCATGGGCTGCGGGAAGCTAGAGCCCAGAGGGTACCGTTACATGGCGCTCCGGCTGCGCGTCATCAGCGATCATCGCCATCGACTGGGCGACAAGAGCACGTTTGTCTTTGGAGTCTCGGGTGGAAGCATAGGACGCTCCGCCGAGAACGACTGGGTGTTGCCTGACGACATGCGTTACGTGTCGGGCCGGCATGCGCGCATCGTTTTCCACAAGGGCCGCTTCCTGCTGCAGGACATGAGCAGCAATGGCACCTACGTCAATGACATCGAAAAACCGCTCGGCAGCCAGAACCCGCACGAGCTGAAGTCCGGCGACATCATCCGCATCGGCGAATACCACGTGCAGGTGCAGATCGATTCGGCCACCGATTTCTCGCTCGACGACAGTGCGCTGTACGCCACCCAATCGACCGGTTCGACCAGCAGCCGCCGTCGCGTCCCGTCGGGCGACCTCGGCGCTTCGCTGCGCCTCGAGAATCTGCTCGAGGCCAGCAACGACACCTCGAGCGATGAACTCAAGCCGGTCAACGCGTTCGGACAGGCCGTGTCGACGCGTACGCGCGCCTTGCATCAGACGCAGGATCTGCACCGCGAACCTTCGAGCTCACCGGAACTCGACGTCGATTCCGAGGCGGTGGCGCGCCGCATTTCGCGGCTCGCCAAGGCCGCGACCAAACAACAGAAAGAGAAGGCGATGAATCAATCATCGCCGCCGACCGTTCCGTTTGCGCCGGCGTCTTCCTCGCCAACGCAGGACAACACGGCCGGTTTGCAGGCGTTCTGCCGCGGCGCGGGCATTGGCGTGGAGACGCTTCCGGTCGACGCGTACGCGCGCATGCTCCATCTCGCCGGCCAGTTGCTGCGCGAATCGCTGCTGGGTCTCAAGGAGAGCAATCGCACGCAGCAGGATCAGCGCAGCCAGCTGCGCGTGACGTACCAGAAAGAGCCGGACGATCTGAAACCCTCACTCGACAGGCACAGTGTCGATGAGCTCATCCAGGAACTGCTCAAGGCGCACGACAGCCGGCGCTTCGATGCGGTCGCCTGGCTGCGCGAATCGTTCGGCAACGCGCGCCGCCACGACGATGCGATGGTGCGGGCCATGTACGCGGCCTTCATCGATTTTCTGGGCCGGCTCGATCCGCTCGACCTGGCGACGCGTTTCGAGCGCAGCGCGCGCCGCAAGACGATGGGCAACTGGGAACTGTACGGCGACTTCTATCGCAGCCTGTGCGAGATGCAGCCGGGCACCCTGCCGCACATCTTCGTCGAGACCTTCGCGCAGAACTACGAAACGGCCGCGCGCGAAGGCGAGGACGACTCGACCCGCAACAGCATCGACGCCGCCTAGCGTCGCGGCTTGTTTTCATTCGATCGCCTGTCGAAACTGACCGCGGCCATTCGTTTAGGGGATGAACCCGGCACAGCGCCGGCCCAGTCGAAGGAACCCGCCGTGAAGCAATATCTACTCAGCGTCTGTTATCCCGCCGGTGGCGCCCAGCCGCCGCCGGATGCCCTGCAGAAAATCATGCGCGACGTGGTCGCCGTTCAAAAGGAAATGCAGGCCGCGGGCGCCTGGATCTTCAGCGGCGGACTGCACTCCGCGGATACGGCCACGGTCCTGCGCCAGCAAGGCGGCGAGATCGTCACCACCGATGGCCCTTTCATCGAGAGCAAGGAGCAGATCGGCGGCATCACCGTTCTGAAGGCGGACGACCTCGATGCGGCGCTCGCCTGGGGCCGCAAGCTCGCGCGCGCGATCGGCGTGCCGATCGAAGTGCGCCCCTTCATGGAGGGGCACGGCTGAGCCGCGAAATCGAAGCCGTTTTCCGCCGCGAGTACGGCCGCGCGGTGGCCGTGCTCGCGCGGTCGCTGGGTGACATCGGCCTCGCCGAGGAAGCGGTGCAAGACGCTTTTCTGATCGCCTTGCAGCGCTGGCCCGGCAGCGGTGTGCCACCCGCTCCGGCCGGCTGGATCATCACCACCGCGCGCAACCGCGCCATCGACCGGCTGCGGCGGGAGGCGTCGCGTGATGAGCGCCACGCCGCCGCCCTGCAGCTCATGGAGGCGGACACCGTGGAGCACGATGTGCACGACGATCAGCTGCGGTTGATATTCACCTGTTGCCACCCGGCGATCGCGCCGGAGGCGCAACTCGCGCTCACGCTGCGGTTGTTAGGCGGGCTGACGACGGCCGAAATCGCGCGCGCGTTTCTCGTGCCCGAGCCCACCATGGCGCAACGCCTGAGCCGCGCGAAGGCGAAGATCCGTGCGGCCGGCATTCCCTACCGGGTGCCGGACGCCGGGGAGCTGGCGCCGCGGCTGCGCGCGGTGCTCGGCGTCGTCTATCTCATTTTCAATGAGGGCTACAGCGCGACCGCGGGGGACCAACTGCTGCGCGCCGATCTGTGCGACGAGGCCATCGGTCTCGGCAGGCTGCTGGTCGAGCTGATGCCGCAAGAATCCGAGGCCCTGGGCCTGCTGTCGCTGATGCTGCTGGTGGACTCGAGGCGCATGGCGCGTGTGGATGCGGGCGGCGCCTTCGTCAAGCTCGCGCTGCAGGATCGGGGCGCGTGGAATCGGGCGCGAATCGAGGAAGGCCAATCGATACTGCGCGAGTGCCTCGCGCGCGATCGGCCGGGCCCCTACCAGCTGCAGGCCGCGATCAACGCCGTGCACAGCGATGCGCGCGCGGCCGGCGATACGGATTGGGCGCAGATCCTCGCGCTCTACGATCAGTTGATGGCCATCGCCCCGAGCCCGGTCGTGGCGCTCAACCGCGCAGTGGCGGTCGCCGAACTCGACGGGGCGGAGCCGGCGCTGCGCCTGGTCGACGCGCTGGAACTGACTAACTACCATCACTTCCACTCGGTGCGCGCGGACCTGTTGCACCGGGTCGGGCGCGATGCCGATGCGGCCGCGGCCTATCAGGACGCGATCGGCCGCTGCGAAAACCTGCGCGAGCGGGAATTCCTGAAGGTGCAATATCGCGCGATCGCGCGCAACTAGACATGGGCCGGCAAAATCAGCGGCCGCTTGGCGGATGAGAGGGCGGGAGTGCTTCGTCCCCTGAACGCGAATTCGAAATTCACTCGCGATGACGGTTTGATACAGGAAGTGGCGGAGAGGGTGAGATTCGAACTCACGTGCCGGAATTACCCGACCATCCGATTTCGAGTCGGCGCCGTTATGACCACTTCGGTACCTCTCCGCGCGGGAACCTGTTTTTGATTAGGGCCGCCCCTTTGGGGGCGCGTATTCTAGCCGAACGATGCCAAGAGCCAAGGGCCGGAAAAACTTGACGAATCGGCGCTCGTTCATGGGCCTGGGGCTGGCCGCGCTCGGCGCCGCCCTGCCCGCGTCGGCGGCCGATCCGGCCAAGCCCGAACCTGCCAAACCCGCGGCCGCAAGACCTCCCGCCCAGCGGGCACGCTTGCCGCGCCGCCTCGCCGGCGATTTCCGCGGCCACATCGAAACCCGTCTGCCGCACCTGCGAGTCCCGTTCGAAGAGGCAGCCAGGGACACGGGCTTCAGCTGGCGCCTGCTGGCCGCACTCGGCTATCAGGAGTCGCGTTGGCGGCCGGCCGCGGTTTCTCCGCGCGGGGCACAGGGTGTGATGATGCTCATGCCGATCACCGCGAAAAAGATGGGCGTGAGCAACGTGTTCTCGCCAGACGAGAACATCATGGCTGGCGCCCGGTACCTGCTTTATATGAAGGAGCGGGTTCCGAAACGTATCCGCGACCCCGACCGCACCTGGCTCGCCATGGCGGCCTACAACATCGGCATCGGCCATCTGGAAGACGCCCGTGTCGTCACCCAGATGCGCAAGAAGAATCCGGATCGCTGGGCCGACGTACGCGCCAACCTGCCGCGGCTGTCCGATCCGCACTGGCATAGCCGCGTAAAACACGGCTACGCCAACGGCGCGGAAACGGCGCAGTTCGTCGAACGGGTGTCACAGTTCGCCGCCATTCTCGAGTCCGTTCCGGAACTCGTGGTGCGGCGAGATTAGTTAGACGCGTCGCGCATGGACCGCGCCGAATGGAAAGACGAGATACCCGCTAAAGAGGCCGGATCTTGATGCTGCGGAAACTCACCGCATCGCCGTGATCCTGCAACAGGATGCGTCCTTCGGACGCCTCGCCGAACCCGGGCGTGCGCTTGAACTTGCTGGTGGCCACGTGCGCACGGAAATCTTCCGAGCCGCGCTTGAACTCGAGCACCTTGATGCCGTTCAGCCAGTGTTCGACGCTGCCATCGGCGCGCGACACGATGCGTGCGTGTTGCCACACATCCACCTTGGGCGCGATACCGACATTGGTCATGAGCTTGGCGCGCGGATAGATGTCGTACAGCGAGGCGAGCGTGCGATTGCCGTCGATGCCGAGCTTGGCGTCCGGATGGCGCTCGTCGTCGAGCAGCTGGAACTCCAGGCCGAGCGGGGCGCCGCTGGCATTCGGATCGTGTGCGGCGGTCAGTAGATAGATGATGCCGCTGTTGGCGCCGGCGGATACCTTGAAATCCAGCTGCAATTCGAACGCGCCGTATTCCGCTTCGGTCACGATGTCGCCGCCACCGCCCTTCGGGATTACGGAGAGCTCACCATTCTCCATCGACCAGCCCTTGGCCGGGAAACCCGCGGCGTCGGCGCTGCGCCAGCCCGCGCCGGTCTTGCCGTCCCACAGCAGCTTCCAGCCCTGCGCCTTTTCATCGGCATCGAGGTTATTGGGCAGGTTGTTGCGGATGAGGATGCCCATCGGCGGCAGCGCCTTCAGGTTGCGTGTCTGCACGCGCAGGTTCTTCCAGCTGGTGGTGCGGCCGGCGTCTTCGACCTTGTCGATCGAATGCACCTGCAAGCCGAAGAACCCCTTGGGCTTCACGTCGTCGATCACGTCGGCGGCCGGTGCGCCGTTGATCCACACCCGCAGGCGCGGTCCGAGGGCTTCGACGCGGTAGTGATTCCACTCGCCGAATTTGTACAGCAGCTTCGACGGCGGATTCATCTCGCCGGTGTAGAACCAGCCGCGCTGCGCTTCCTCGTAGATGCCGCCGCTCCAGGCGCGGTCGGACGGGTCGATGTCGGTCTGATACCCATGCACGCGGCCGTTCTCGAAATCCGGCGTGCTCAGGGAGCGGAACTGCACGCCCGAATTCGTCGGGCCCACGTCCTGGCGCACGTCGAACTCGAGGATGAAATCGGTGTAGTCCTTGTCGGTGACCAGAAAGCTGTTAGGCACCCCCGGCCGCGACGACCCGACGATGGCGCCGTCGACCACCTGGTAGTCCGCGCCGCCACCGAGGACCTTCCAGCCCTTGAGCGTCTTGCCGTCGAAAAGGGGGGTACCCGCGGGCTTGCCGGCAGCCGAAACCATTCCCGCAGCGAGCAATGCGAGCCCGCACATCAGAATCCGCATCGGAACCCCCTCGAATGATCGTTAGCCGGCGGCGTAGGCCTCGACCTGGATCGCAAGCTTCACATCCATCTTGAAGCCGAATTGCTTGCCGAACGCCATGCCGAATTGTTCGCGGTCGATGGTAGCCGTAACGTCGGCGCCGCAAAACTCTTTCTTCTTCATCGGATGCGTCATGCACTTGAAGGTGCGGATGGTCAGCGTGACCGGCTTCGTGACGCCATGCATCGTCAGCTCGCCCTGCACTTCGGTGGGCGCGCCGTTCTTGAACTTGGCGAGCTTTCCTTTGTAGGTTGCCGTGGGGAACTGCGCGACGTCGAAGAAATCCGGGCTCTTGAGATGGGTGTTGAGCTTGTCGACGCCGGCATCGATGGAGGCGGCGTCGATGCTGATATCGACCGTGCCGGTCTTTGCTTCCTTGTCCACGACGATCGTCCCGCTGGTCGAATTGAACTTGCCGCGCCATACGGACATGCCGCCAAAATGATCCGCTTCGAAGCTCGGGAACGTATGTTCGGGATCCACCTGGTAGGTGACGGGCGCCGCAACCGCGGTCGTGGCCAACGCCGTGAGCAGCAATCCGATGAATGGGCGCATGAGTCGATCCTCTGGTGTGGAAAACGGACCGCAACGTTAACTCGCCATCCTGCCGCCCCGCATCGACCTTAAGGAGTAGGAACCGCGGACAATGTCAGTGGGATCAACGCCGCCGCAGGGCGAAAAACTCTTCGAGCAGGCGCGCGCTCTCCTCCATCAGGACCCCGCCGAAGACGTCCACGCGGTGATTCATCGACGGCATGGCGAATACGTTCGTGATGCTGCCGGCGGCCCCGGCCTTCGGGTCCCAGGCGCCAAAAACCAGCCTCGCGACGCGCGCGTGGACGATCGCCGAGGCGCACATGACACAGGGCTCCAGTGTCACGTAAAGAGTGGTGCCGTTGAGCCGATAAGAACCCAGGGTTTGTCCTGCCGCGCGCAGCGCTTCAATCTCGGCGTGCGCGGTTGGGTCGTGGCCCGCGATCGGCCGGTTGGCGGCCACCGCTACCACTGCATCGCCCCGAACGAGTGCGGCACCCACCGGCACTTCGCCCGCGGCCTGGGCGCCGCGCGCAGCCTCGAGCGCGAGACGCATGAAATCGATGTCGGAGCGTAACGGCATGATCGTTTGGGGGAAGTCCCTAGTGCTTTAACCCCATCAAACTACTACTGTTTGTCATGCTTGTAACCAGGAGAGGTGCGATGTTCGCGGTATGCCTGCAATCCGATTTGCGCGCCTCAAAAGTGGCTAACAAGCCGCGCCCGGACGCGCACGCATGAACGCCGTGGCCCACGGGTTCGAGCCGGGCACCCAGTGGGTGCTGTTCGCGCTCGACTCCGGCCGCTACGCCCTGCCCCTTCCCTCGATCGAGCGCATCGTGCGCGCGGCGGAATATACCCCGCTGCCACTCGCCCCGGCCGCGGTCCTCGGCGCCATCGACGTGGCCGGCAATATCCTGCCGGTATTCAACTTGCGCAACCGCTTCCAATTGCCCGAGCGGCCGCTGGCGCTCACCGATCAGTTCATCATCGCGCGCACCGCCCGTCGCCGCGTGGTGCTGGCGATCGACGCGGCGCTGGGCGTGCTCGACGAACCTGCGCTTGGGGGCATCGACAGCGCGCGGCTGGCGCCCGGAATGCCCCATCTTCGCGGGGTGTTGTCCTTGCCGGACGGCTTGGTGCTGATCCAGGACCTGGAGCGGTTCCTGAACCCCGACGAAACGACGGCGCTCGACACCGCGATCAGCGACGAGGAAAAACGCCGTGCGCGCTGAAGCTCTGCCTGCGCCACAACTCGATCAATTGAGCGCCCTGATTGCGAACCGCATGGGCCTGCACTTTCCACCCGAGCGCCGCCCCGACCTGCGCCGCGCCCTGAACGAAGCGGCGGCGGAGCTCGGCTTCGAGGATGGTGCGGCCTGCGCGCAAGGTTTGCTGACAGCACCACCGTCCGCCGCGCAACTGCGCACGCTCGCAATCCACCTGACGATTGGCGAGACCTACTTCTTTCGCGAACGCCCGAGCTTCAATGCACTGGCAACGCAGGTCATGCCCGCGCTCATCCAGCGCAAACGCGAGAGCGGCCGCCGTTTGCGGCTGTGGAGCGCCGCCTGCAGCACGGGTGAAGAGGCGTATTCGCTGGCGATCCTCATGCAGCAGCTGCTGCCCGACTGGCGCGACTGGAATCTCAGCATCCTCGCCACCGACATCAACGCGCGTTTCCTGCGCAAGGCCGAACAAGCCGTGTACGGCGACTGGTCGTTCCGCGAGTCGCAGCCGGATTTTCGCGAACGTTACTTCACGCCGGCCGGCGACCGGCAGTATCGCGTGCGGCCAGAGGTGCGCGAGCTCGTGAAATTCGCGGAACTCAATCTCGCGCACGACCCGTATCCCTCGCTGACCAACGACACGAACGCGATCGACCTGATCCTGTGCCGCAACCTGCTCATCTATTTCACACCCACGCACGCGCGCAAGCTGGTCGCGGGGTTGCGTGATTCCCTGGTCGACGACGGATGGCTCATCGTGAGTCCGAGCGAATGTTCGCAGGCATTGTTCTCGGGTTTCACGCCGGTGAACTTTCCCGGCAGCATTCTCTATCGCAAGGGCGCGAAGCGGGAGCCGGTGGCGACCGATCTCGCGCCATCGTACGCGTGGAGCGGGCCCGCGGTCGCGCCGTTGCCATTGCCCGCCAAGGCTCATGTTCCGCAACCCGAACCCCCGGTTGCCCCAGTGGCCGCGGCGGAAACGCCCGATCCCGTTACCGTTGCGCGAGACGCCGCGCAACAGCTGTATGAACAGGGCCGTTACGGCGACGCCGTCACGGTGCTGCGCGACTCACTCGCCGGCGCCAGAGGTTCTTCGCAAGATCCGCGGCTGCTCGGGCTGCTGTCGCACGCGCTGGCCAACCAGGGCGACTTGCCGGCGGCGCTGGCCGCCAGCGAACGCTGGATCGCGGTCGAGAAGCTCGAGCCCGCGGCCCACTATCTGAACGCGATGGTGCTGCAGGAGCTCGGTGAACGCAGCCGTGCGCGCGCCGCCCTGCAACGCGCCGTCTATCTACAACCAGAATTCACGCTGGCGCATTTCGCCCTGGGCAATTGCGCGCGCGCCGAAGCGCGCCACGCCGAGGCGCATCGCCACTTCGCCAACGCGGAGCGCCTGTTGCGCGGCCATGCGGCGGACGAAGTGCTGCCGGAATCCGAAGGCCTGACGGCCGGACGGCTGCGCGAGATCATCACTTCGCTCTCGGCCGGAGCGGATTCGTGAAGGAGATTTCATGAAAGAACTGGCCAGCGCCGCCCGCGTCCTGCACGAGCGCGCCGTCGCACTGGCGCGCGCGCCGCGGGCCGATTCGGCGCCGGACGCGCTGCTCGAACTGCTCGAGTTCAAGCTTGCGAACGAGCGTTACGCGGTCGAAACGCGCCACGTCGTCGAGGTGCATCCGCTGCGCGACCTGACGCCGTTGCCTGGCACGCCGCCGTTCATTCGCGGCATCGTCAACCTGCGCGGCCGCATCCTGCCGGTCCTCGATCTCAAGAAATTCTTCGACCTGCCCGAACAGGGCGTGACCGACCTGCACCGGATCATCGTGGTGCGCGGCGAAGACTTAGAGTTCGGCCTGCTGGCGGATGTGGTCGTCAGTGTGCACACCGTCGCCGGCAACTCGCTGGCGCCCGCGTTGCCGACGTTGTCCGAGATTGGCGCCGAATACCTGAAAGGGGTCAGCGAAGAACGTCTCGTCGTGCTCGACCTCGAACGCATCTTCGCCGATCCGAAAATAATCGTGCACGACGAAGCCGATAGTTGAATGAATACTGTTACCGGAGTCTGTTCATGAAGTGGAATGTGGGAACCAAGCTGGGCGCCGGATTCGGAATCGCGCTCGCCATCTTCGTCATCGTGGGGGTCGTTTCTTACGGCAATGTCGAAAAACAGACCGAGGACGCGACCTGGGTCGCGCACACGCACGAGGTGATCGCGACGCTGACCCGCGTGTTGTCCACGATGCAGGATGCCGAAACCGGCCAGCGCGGGTTCATCATAACGGCCGACGAAAGTTACCTCGCGCCGTATACCGCCGCGCTCGCGGCGATCGACACACATCTGAAGCACCTGGCCGAACTCGTCAGCGACAATGCGCGCCAGGCGACGCGCGCCGACACACTGGCGCAGCTGGTCGCGGTGAAAATCTCGGAAATGGCCAAACCCATCGCCGTGCGGCGTGCGCAGGATTTCACCGCCGCGCAGGCGATCGTCCTGGCGGGCACGGGCAAACAGGCCATGGACGACGTCCGCACGCTCGTGGGGACGATGGAAGAGGCCGAACAGGCGCTGCTCAACCAGCGCGCGGAGACCTCCGAGGCCGCGACGAAGGCCGCGGCCCTCACCATCGTGCTCGGCACCTCGCTCGCCATCGTGCTGGCGGGACTGGTGGGTTTCCTGATCACGCGTAATGTCGCCGGCCCGCTGCGCGGCTTGACCGACGCCGCGGAGCGCATCACGGTGGGAGATCTCGGCGCGGTGGTCGACATGGGTGAACGCAGCGACGAAGTGGGCGCGCTCGGCCGCGCATTCGGCCGCATGACCACCTCGTTACGCGGCATGGCGACCGTGGCCGACCAGATCGCGGCTGGCGATCTGCGCGCCACCCTGCAACCGCAGTCCGCGGCGGACGTGCTGGGTCACGCGCTGGTCAAGATGATCACCAACCTGCGCCGGCAGATCGGCGGCATGGTGGAGGGTGCCGCGGTGCTGGGGTCGGCGGCCAGCGAGATCGTCGCCTCCACGGCGCAGCTCGCCTCGGGCGCGAGTGAATCCGCCGCAGCTGTCAGCGAAACAACGTCCACCGTCGAAGAAATCCGCCAGACCTCGCAGATGGCCAGCCAGAAGGCGCGCTCCGTGTCGGATGCCGCGCAGAAGGCCGTGCAGATTTCGCAGAGCGGCCGCAAATCCACCGACGATGCGGTCGCCGGCATGGGCCGCATCCGCACGCAGATGGAAGCCATCGGCGCAAGCATGATGCGCCTCTCCGAACAGACCCAGGCGATCGGGCAGATCATCGCAAGCGTCGAAGACCTCGCCGCGCAGTCGAACCTGCTGGCCGTGAACGCGGCGATCGAAGCGGCCAAGGCCGGCGAGCACGGCAAGGGTTTCGGCGTCGTGGCGCAGGAGGTCAAGAGCCTGGCCGAACAGTCGCGCGTGGCCACCGATCGCGTGCGCGCGATCCTCAGCGATATCCAGAAGGCGACCACGGCCGCTGTCATGGCAACCGAACAGGGCAACAAAGCCGTCGAAGCCGGCAGCCGTCAGACCGAGCTCGCCGGTGAATCGATCCAGGCGTTGACGGGAACGGTGTCGGAAGCCGCGCAAGCCGCGACCCAGATTGCCGCCTCGAGCCAGCAGCAGCTCGTGGGCATGGACCAGGTCGCAGGCGCGATGGAGAACATCAAGCAGGCGAGCACGCAGAACGTCGCCAGCGCGCGCCAGCTCGAAACCGCGGCGCGAAACCTGAGCGACCTGGGCCAGCGATTGAAGGCCCTGGTCGAAAACTACACGGTGAGTTGAACATGAGCCCGGCGGACGAAGAATTCCTCAAGCAGCTGCGCGCGACCTTCGCGATCGAGGCCGCCGAGCATTTGCAGGCCATCGCCGCGGGATTGATGCATCTCGAAAAGGCGACTGGGCCGGCGGCGCAGAAACCGCTGATCGAAACCGTATTCCGCGCCGCGCACAGCCTCAAGGGCGCGGCGCGCGCGGTCGACTTCGACGACATCGAATCGGTCTGCGAGACGCTCGAGAACCTCTTCGCCACATGGAAACGCCAGGAGAGCACGCCCACACCCTCTTCCCTCGACGCCGCCCACCTGGCGCTCGATCGCATGACGAAGGCGATCTCCGGCGATTCGGCGCCGGCGACGACGACGTCTCCCGGGATTGCTCCCGCGGCCAGGCGCCCGGCCGAGACCGAAGTTGCCGCGGCGCCGCCGACGCCGGCCGCCACCCATACCTACAACGCCGATGAAACGGTGCGCGTCTCGGTAAAGACCCTCGACGAGCGGCTGCTCGAGTCCGAAGAGTTGTTGGCCGCCAAACTCGCCGCGAGTCAGCGCGCTGCCGATCTCGGCGGATTCGCGGATGTCTTCGAATCATGGCGCAAGGAATGGTCGCGCGTGCAACCGCAGGCGCGCGCATTGCGTTCTGCCGAAGGCAGCGCAGTCGCCGAATTCCTCGAATGGAACCACGACTGGCTGCGCGCGCTCGAAAGCCGCCTCGCCAACCTGCGCCGCAACGCCGAACAGGATCGCCTGACGGTCGACAAGCTGGTCGACGACCTGCTCGACAATTCGAAGAAACTGCTCATGTTGCCGCTGGCGACGTTCGGCACTCTGTTCCCGAAACTGGTGCGGGACACCACGCGAGAACTCGGCAAGGACGCGGAGCTCGTCATCCGCGGCGACGACGTGCTCATGGACAAGCGGATCCTCGAAGAGATCAAGGCCCCGCTGGTGCATCTGCTGCGCAACTGCGTCGATCACGGCATCGAAACGCCCAAAACACGGCGCGCGAGCCACAAGCCCACACGGGCGAAGATCTCGCTCTCGGTCTCGCAGGTGAACGGCAACCAGGTCGAAATTGCGGTCAGCGACGATGGCGCCGGAATCGACGTGAACCAGGTCAAGGCACAGGCCGTGAAGCGCGGGCTCATCGGCAGCGATGCCGCGGACAAACTCGACGACGCGGGAGCGCTGCTGCTGGTGTTCGAAACCGACCTGTCCACCAGCCCCATCATCACGCAGCTCTCCGGCCGCGGCCTGGGGCTGGCCATCGTCCGGGAGAAGGCCGAGAAGTTAGGCGGCCGGGTCGCGATCGAAAGCCAGCCGCGTGTGGGCACGACGATTCGCATGACGCTGCCGCTGACGTTGGCGACATTCCGCGGCGTGCTGGTGGAAGCCGGGCGACGCACCTTCGTCGTGCCGACGGCGCAGGTGGAACGCGTCACGAGCTTCAAACCCGAAGATATCCAGACGGTCGAAGGCCGCGACACGTTGTCGGTCAACGGCCGCGCGCTGGCGCTGACCCGGCTCGCGCAGGTGCTGCAGTTGCCGCCCGCGGCGCAGATGAAGGGCGCCCCGGCAACGGCCGCGCTGATACTCGGCGCCGGCAACGACCGCATCGCGTTCGCGGTGGACGCGGTGATCGACGAACGCGAGGTGCTGGTGAAGCGCCTCGCCAAACCCCTGGCGCGCGTGCGCAATATCGCCGGCGCGACCGTGCTCGGCAGCGGTGAAGTCGCCCCGATCCTCAACGTGACCGATCTGCTGAAATCCGCGCGCAACGCCGGGCCCACTTTGCGGATAGTGCCCGCCAACGTTGCCGCACCCGCGGCGGCGGCGGCGGCGGCCAAACGCATCCTGGTCGCCGAGGATTCGATCACCTCGCGCATGTTGCTCAAGGGCATCCTCGAATCCGCTGGCTACGAAGTGAAAACCGCGGTCGACGGCCTCGAGGCATTCACGCTGCTGCGCTCGGAGCGTTTCGACGCACTGGTCTCCGACGTGGAAATGCCGCGGCTCAACGGTTTCGACCTGACGGCACGCGTGCGCGCCGACGCCCAGCTCGCCGAACTGCCGATCATGCTCGTGACGGCGCTGGCCTCGCGCGAGGATCGCGAACGCGGCATCGAAGTCGGCGCGAACGCCTACCTGGTCAAGAGCAATCTCGATCAGAGCAATCTGCTCGAAGCCCTGCGGCGCCTGGCATGAAACCCATCGCCGTGCTGGTCGCGGACGATTCGCCGAGCATGCGTATGTTGCTGACCCACGTGCTGGCGCGCGACCCGCGCATCATCGTGATCGGCACCGTGAACGACGGACAGGCGGCCATCGACTATCTACAGAGCGGCGGCGTGCGTCCCGACGTGGTGCTGATGGACATCCACATGCCGCGGCTCGACGGTTTCGAAGCCACGCGGCGCATCATGGAGACCGATCCGCTGCCCATCGTCATCTGCACGGCCACCGCGGATCCCAAGGAGATGGCGGTGGCCTTCCGCACGATGGAGGCCGGAGCGGTCGCCTGTGTCGAGAAGCCGCTCGGCTTCGACCACCCGCAGTTCGCCTCCTGCGTCGAGAACCTGCAGCAGACGGTTCGACTGATGTCCGAGATCAAGGTGGTGCGGCGCTGGAACCGGCCGCGGCCCGCGGGCATGAGCGCGCCTGCCGCCGTGCCCACGCCTGGTGCCCGGTACCTGGTGCCACGCATGGTCGGGATCGGTGCTTCGACCGGCGGTCCGCCGGTGCTGCAGAATATTCTTTCGACGCTGCCGCGCGATTTTCCCGCGCCGATACTGATCGTCCAGCACATCGCGCGCGGCTTCCTGCCGGGCATGGTGGAGTGGCTCAATCAAACTACCGGCCAGCACGTCCACATCGCCGCGCACGGCGCCGTGCCGCTGCCGGGCCACGTCTACATCGCGCCCGACGATTTCCATCTCGCCGTCAGCACCGGCGGACGCCTGACGCTGGCGCGCGACGAACCGGAAAACGGGCTGCGTCCGTCGGTTTCGTGGCTGTTTCGTTCCATGGCGGAGCATCTCGGCGGCACTGCCGTCGGCGTGTTGTTGACTGGCATGGGCAAGGACGGCGCCGCCGAACTCAAGCAGATGCGTGACCGCGGCTCGATGACCATCGCCCAGGACCGCGAAAGCTCGGTTGTTCATGGCATGCCGGGCGAAGCGATAGCGCTCGGCGCCGCCGTGCAGATTCTGTCCGCTGACCGCATCGCGGGAGCATTGATCGCCGAGCTTGCGCGCAAGGCGCAACAGGCGGGAGGCATCGAAGCATGATCATCAAGGATGCTCCGGACACCGGGGCACGCATTCTGATCGCGGAAGACAGCGCCACGCAGGCACAACGCCTCACGCACATCCTCGAAGCGCAGGGCTACCGTGTCACCAGCGCGGCGAACGGCGCACTGGCGCTGGAGATGGCCAGACGCCACACCCCGAGCCTCGTGATCAGCGACGTGGTCATGCCCGAGATGAATGGCTACGAATTGTGCTCGCACATCAAGGCCGATCCGAAACTCGCCGACGTGCCCGTGATCCTGGTCACCACGTTGTCCGATCCGGAGGACGTCATCCGCGGGCTCGCGTGCCGCGCCGACAATTTCGTGCTCAAGCCCTACGATTCCGATCACCTGCTGCGGCGCGTGCAGTTCGTGCTGGTCAACAGCCACATGCGCCAGAACGAACAACCCGGCATGGGGCTGGAGATCGTTTTCAGCGGCCAGAAGCATTTCATCACCGCCGACCGGCTGCAGATCCTCAACCTGCTGTTGTCCACGTACGAGGCGGCGATCCAGCGCAACAAGGAATTGAGCACCACGCGCGATACGCTCCACACGACCAACCAGGAGCTACAAGCGCTCACGCAGGAACTCGAGGACCGGGTGAAGGCCCGCACGCACGAGCTCGAACAAAGCAACGAGGCCCTGCGCCAGGCGCAGCAGGCGCTCATCCAGCAGGAACGCCTGCGCGCGCTCGGGCAGATGGCCAGCGGCATCGCCCACGACATCAACAACGCCATCTCGCCGATTGCGCTGTACACCGAGGCGCTGCTCGAACGCGAAACCCTGAGCGAACGGGCGCGCGGCTATCTGACCACCATCCAGCGCGCCATCGACGACGTGGCGCAGACGGTCGGACGCATGCGCGAATTCTACCGGCCGCGCGAGCAGGAGCTGCAGCTTGCCGACGTCGAGCTCAACCCGCTCATCCAGCAGGTGGTCGATCTCACGCGCGCGCGCTGGAACGATCTGGCGCAGCAACGCGGCGTGATGATCGAATTGAAGAGCACGCTGGCGGCGAATCTGCTGACCATCCGTGGCGCGGAAAACGAAATCCGCGACGCGCTCACCAATCTCATCTTCAACGCGGTGGATGCGCTGCCGCAAGGTGGCCTCATCGAGATCCGGACACGCACCGAAAATGTTGCCGGCCCGCACGGCGACGAACAATTCGTGCATCTCGAAGTGGTCGATTCCGGCGTCGGCATGGACGAGGAGACCCGCCGTCGCTGCCTCGAACCCTTCTTCACCACCAAGGGCGATCGCGGCACGGGCCTGGGGCTGGCGATGGTTTACGGAATGGCCAAACGCCACAGCGCCGGACTCGACATCGACAGTGCGCTGGGCAAGGGAACCACGATTCGCCTGAGCTTCCGCCCCGGCACCACGCAGGCCGCCGCCACCGGCCGCAATGCCCAGCCGATGTTCACCACGCGCAGCCTGCGCGTGCTGCTGATCGACGACGACCCGGCATTGATCGAATCGCTGCGCAGCGCGCTGCAGGATGAAGGCCACAAGGTCGCCACGGCGGGCGGCGGACAGGCGGGCATCGATTCATTCCGCGAAGCGCAGAAGGTAGGAAAACTGTTCGACGTCGTCATAACCGACCTCGGCATGCCTTACGTCGATGGCAGGCAGGTGGTGGCCAGCGTCCGTTCCATGTCGCCGGGCACCCCCATCATTCTGCTGACCGGCTGGGGGCAACACGTCGCCAGCGAGACGGAAAAGCCGCCCCAGGTCGACCGGTTGTTAGGCAAGCCGCCGCGCATCCGCGAATTGCGCGCCGCCCTGGCGGAACTGACCGGCCGCCGCGCCACGGATCGGCCGGGCTGACTCCTGCCCGCGCGCCGGGACGTCAGGCCGGCAACGCCAGGCTGATCACGCCGGCGACGATCAGCACCGCGCCGACGATGCGCCACGGGCCGGACGATTCGCGCAACAGCCGCGAACCGAACCACGCGCCCACCAGGGTAGATAGTTCACGCGCCGGCGCCACGTGACTGATCGGCGCCAGGCGCATCGCGAACAACACCAGGATGTAGCCGAGCGGACCGAGCACGCTCACCACGATCACCGGCTTGCGATACTCGCGGGCCTCGCGCGCCACGGCGGCCCGGTCGCGCCAGGCGCGTGGCGCCAGTACCAGCATGCGAAACAGGTTGCCGGTGAAGTCGATGACGAACGGCGAGATCAGCAGCACTTTCACCGCCCAGCCATCATTGAGCGTGTACGCCGCGATGAGCGCGCCGGTGGTGAGCCCGTAGAACACACCCACCGCCGGAGCGCGTTCGTGGTGCCCCACGAGGCCCGCGACCAGCAGGATGCCGGCGACGATGAGCAACAGCCCTGCGATCGACTGGGCGGTCGGCACCTCGCCCAACAACATCGCCGCGCCGATGAACGACAGCAACGGCCCGGTGCCGCGCGCGATCGGATACACCACCGAAAGGTCGGAATGGCGGTAGCCGGTCTGCAGCGAAATGGAATACAGCAGATGCAGCACCGAGGTCGCGGCCAACGCCAGCCAGTGACGCATCTCGAACACCGGCCGCTCGACGAAGATCACCGCCGCCACGATCGGACCGTACACCAGCACCGAACCGGCGGAAAACAGCCAGACGAAGTGCCGCGAATCCGCGGCGAACTTTGCCGAGATGTTCCAGCTCGCGTGCGTGACCGCCGCGAGCAACACGAAACTCAATGCAAGCGCGGTCATCGGGCGGGCACGGGCGGCATCAGGGCCTGCGATACAACCAGAGCGTCACGGGAGCGAGCAGCAACGTCAGCGCAACCGGGGCGATCAGCGCGAGCGCGATCTGCTCGAACGTGGCGGTGCCCGACATCAGGCCGCGCATCGCGGTGGTCATGAGCGTGACCGGGTTCACCTCGACGAAGGCACGCAGCCAGCCCGGCATGGTTTCGGGCGCGACCATGATGTTGGACGCGAATACCAGCGGGAACAACACGGTGAAGCCGATGGTCATCACCGTCATCGGCGTGCGGATCAGCAGGCCCAACACGATGAACACCCAGCCCATGCCGAAGCCGATGGTGATGAGCATCGCGAACGCGCCGAGGACACCTGCGACGCCGGCCTCGGGGCGATAGCCGAGGATCAGCCCGATCGAAAGGATGATCGCGCCTGCGATCAGGTGCCGCAGGATGTCGCCGGCCATGAGTCCCGCGAACGGCGCCAGCGGCCAGATCGGCAGCGAACGAAAGCGGTCGAACAGACCCTTGCCCAGATCGGTCGACAGACCCATGCCCGAATACACCGCATTGAACACCACCGTCTGCACCAGGATGCCCGGCAGGAACACCTGTAGATAGGCACCGGGGGACCCGGCCAGCGCGCCGCCGAACACGAACGTGAACAGCAGCGTGAACATGATAGGCGTCATGACGAGGTCGAACAGCTGTTCGGGCACGTGTTTGAATTTGAGCACCGCACGCCAGCCGAACACCAGCGCGTTGGACAGCGCCGAAGGCGCCGGTGGGCGCGCGACGAGTTTCAATTCGCTCATGGCTGTTTCTTCCCGGTCAGGGAGAAAAACACTTCGTCCAGGCTCGGGCTTCCCATGGAAAAATCCTCGAGCTCGATGCCCGCATCGATCAGGGCTCCCAACGCGGCGTTCGCGTCTTTCGGCGTCTTCGCGGCGACCGACAGCGTGGCGCCTTCGACACTGCGCTGAACAGTGACGCCGAGATGGGTTTCCAGCAGACGCGCGGCTTCATCGAGGCGGGCTGGATCGCCAATCGCGACATGCAGGAACCCCGAGCCCGTCGCGGCCTTCAGCTCGCGGCTGGTCCCCTCGGCGATCTTCTTGCCGTGGTCGATGACTGCGATGCGCGCGGCGAGCTGGTCGGCTTCGTCGAGATACTGGGTCGTCAGCAGAATCGTCACACCCGACCCGGCCAGCCGGCGGATCATTCCCCACACGCTCTTGCGCGCGACGGGATCGAGCCCGGTCGTGGGTTCGTCGAGGAACAACACGCCGGGCGTCACGATCAGCGAGGCGGCGATGTCGAGCCTGCGCCGCATGCCGCCGGAGTAATCCTTGACCTGTTTGACGGCCGCTTCGGCCAGGTCGAAGGTGGCTAACAAGTCGTCGGCGCGTTCGCGCGCCTTGCCGCGAAAGCCCCACAACCGGGCCAGCAGCACGAGGTTTTCGCGGCCGGTGAGATCTTCATCGAGCGAGGCGAACTGGCCGGTCATCGCGATCGCGCCGCGCACGTCCTGCGGCGCCGCGGCGAGGTCGTGCCCCATCACGCTCGCCGCGCCGGCATCGGGCGTGAGCAACGTGGCGAGCATGCGCATGAGCGTGGTCTTCCCCGCGCCGTTGGGACCGAGGATCGCGAAGATCATGCCGCGCGGCACGTCGAGGTCGATGCCGTCGACGGCATGCAGGTCGCCAAACTTCTTGACGAGGCCACGGGCGTGGATGGCGAGGTTGTGAGGTGCGTTGGCTGACATGCGGAGGCGTTGGGAGGTACGGGGCAAAACCTGAGTTCCGGGACTCTACCAATTTCTTGGCGGACTCCTGCAACCTCCTGACGCGCTCATTCGTCAAAAGACCAGGAACGTGCATTCGCCGCGTTCAACGGAGAACCAGATGTCGAATTCGAAATTCGCCCGGGCGGCGCGGACCGCTGCTGCCTGCATGATCCTCACGCTTGCCGCCGCTGCCGCGTGGCCATCTCCCATGTATGCGCTGCTGCTCGGCAGCGTGAGCAACGGCACCGACCGGACCGCGCCCATCGTCGTGCTGGCCGTGGACAGCCGCGGGAATGTGGCGCACCGCGTTTTCCTCGAATCGAAGCATGTATTCCAGATGCCGCTCGTTCCCGGCAGCTACAAGTTCTATGCGTTCGCGGACGAGAACCGCGACGGCCGGCGCGGAACTGACGAAGCCGTGAGCGCGATGTATCGCCTTGCCGCGCCCCTGCGCGCCGGTGAAATCGTCGAGTTGCCGGCGTTCGACATCCGTTGACGCGAACGGGCGCTTGGCGCCACCGCGCAGTGCTGCGGCCAATCGTCCCCCGTTCGACCTTCAACCGACGAGTGCGAACAGGAGCGCGATCAATCCCGCACAGCAGGAGCCGCAGCGAATTCCGAGGCGCACACCGTACCGAAAAGCCGCGCCCACACGCGGCGCGAGGGAAACGACTAGTTAGCGCCGCAGGTCAGCCGCCGGCGCGCACGTGCCACCATTCGCGCAATGACGAACAGGCACCCGACGCGTCGAACTCCAGCACGAACACGCCATCGAGCTCGATCGTTGCGCCGGTCGATGCCACCTTGAATTTCGCCGACCAGTGCGCGACGCCGGTTTTTCCATTGACCGAAATGACTTCGGATTTGAACACCACGTCGCGCTGATCCGCCGTGACGCCGCGCCAGTATTCTTCGATGGCGGCACGCCCGGCTTTCGGCGCGTCGAACGGCATCTCGTGGTAGGTAGCCTCCGCGGTGAACAACTTGCCGGCGGCGGCGGCATCGCGCGTTTGCCACGCCGCACCGTAGGCCGAAAGCCAGACGTTCAGCGCCGCGGAGTTGAGCGGCTTGGCCTGCGCCGGCAGTGCGGCACCGAGACACACGAATGCCAGAAGTGCTGAGATCGCGAATCGGTCGAACATGCGGTCACTCCCATCGATCGTTGCGGACGTTGCCGGAATACTGTAGCGGAATGTCGGGCCAGGCAGTTGCCACACGTCAGTGGCCTCCCTCGACGTGGATACCTGCATCCGCGAGCGCTTCGGCCAGCGCCGCCTCGATGCGCGCCGCTTCGCTGCGTCTCACGTGTTGCAGATGCAGCGTCGGCCCCGTCAGCACTTCGAGGCCGCGCTTGAGTACGCTGCCGGCGGCGCGAATGCCGCTCTTGTGCTGATCGAAGCGTTGCGCGGGCGAATAGCGGCTCATCCCGACATAGACGCCGTGGTCGTCGCCGCGCCGGTCGGTGTAGTCCAGCAGTATTAGATAGAGGTTCGAGCGGCCGCTGCCGCTCGCGGTGAAGCGCGCGGCCACTTCGTAGGCGGTCGGCAGCCAGCTGATGTAACGCATCGGCAGCCAGTCCGGGATCGATGCGCCCGCGCGCTTCCACAGCTGCTCGAGCGAAGTCTCGATGTGCGCGGGAAACTGGCCGCGCATCCAGCGCTCGTGGATGCAGTGCGCGCCGGCGACGCCATCTGCTACGGCCAGCGCCAGTTCGAACGCTGCCGCGAGGTCGCGGTCCGACTGTGTACGGAGCGGTCGCTGGCTCGGCGGGATCATTGCCGGATCGGCTGAGTCACTCGAACAGGCTCACGATGCTCTGGTACTTCTCGATGTACCAGCGGTTCTCGTTGTTGTATCTCGGGATCGCCACCGCGCGTACCGCAGCACCTTCTGCCTTCCAGATGCAGGGACATTTCACCGCAGAGTCGATGGTTTGTGCCTGTGGGCGGCTCAGCTCATCGAGCTGCACGTCCATCCTGGTCAACACGCGGTACAGCTTGGCGACGTTGCGCGGTCCGCCGTTGTAAGCGGCGACCGGAAAGATTCCCAGCACGACCGGGTTCTTCCGATAAGCCTCGCGAATGTCCACGCGCATCTGCGAGAGCTCCAGGTCGAGCAGGCAAACCGCCGCTTTCATGGCATTCAGCAGATTGGTGGCGCCGCGCTCGAACAACGGATCGAGTCTCGCGCCGGGGCAACGCCTGACTACCAGCGAGTAGGTTCCATTCCCCCTGCGATTGGTGAATTGCATCGGCCCCAGCGCCTTGGCGCTCGAGACGCTGTACCGATACGCCTCCTCCTCCTTGAGGCCGTACTGGCTCAAGACTTCCTCAAAGGCGAGTTCCTGCTTCTGCACGTAGTCCCGGTCGTCGGTCTGCTCGATGACGGCAAGTGTCGTGACGACCTCCGGAGGAATGACATCGGCGAGCAGCTCTCCGGGAAAGGCGGCGCTTGGCACCTTCGCGAGGCGCAGCTCCTCGATCGCCCTGGCGGCGGTCGCGACCAGGAACTCCTTCCCGCCGCTGACGAAACCCGGATCGAAGGTGTCTTCGGTGAAGGGTAGATAGACGATCGGCTTCGCGGTCTGGACGACCGCACTCCACTGCCGGCGCTTGACGAAGTTGTTGTCGAACACCGGGAACTTGCGCCCGTAGACCTTCAAGGGCTCGCCGTCCGCGGAGAAAGAGAACATCAGCCGCTCGGCGCCGGTGCCTTTCACGTGCCGCGCCTCGACGCCCGGCGTGAGGATGCGGAACGCCAGCGGCTTCCGGCCGGGTTTCCACCGGATGGGCGGGCGCGGCAGCTCGAGTTGGGCGACGGTCCACTGCTCTTTCGCCTCGCTCCATAGCGCAAAAGCGACGGGCCGCCCACGCAGCGTCTGGCGTTTGCCTTTTCCGGTCAGGACATAGCGGAGCTCGACGTCCCGCAGCAGCACCTGCGCCTCGGTGACGAGGTCGTGGATCGCCTCGTGGCGATTGCGGATGCGGCCTTGAACGACGACCTCGGCCACGCCGTCTTCGGGTTGCTCGGACTCGGCGACGGGAAGCGGCACCTCGCCTTCCAGCTGCTTGGAATCTTCCTGCTGTTTCGGATCTTCGGCCGCGATCGAGGCTACCGCCGCGGCAGCGGCGTCCGGTTCGGTAACGATCAAAGTCGGCTCGGCTTCCTCGTCAACGCCGCGTGAAGTCGCGCAACCCGCCGGGATCAGCGCGACAAGCAGCAGTACGAGAAGGATGCGAATCACGAACTCCTGTCCATCACTCCCACTCGATGGTGGCGGGCGGCTTGCCCGAGATGTCATACACCACGCGCGAGATGCCTTTCACCTCGTTCACGATGCGGCGCGAGCAGATGTCGAGGAAATCGTACGGCAGGCGCGCCCAGTGCGCAGTCATGAAATCCACCGTCTCGACGGCGCGCAGACTCACGACATAGTCGTAACGGCGCCCGTCGCCCATCACACCCACTGAACGCACCGGCAGGAACACGGCGAACGCCTGCGAGGTCTTGTCGTACAGGTCGTGGCGGCGCAGCTCTTCGATGAAGATCGCGTCCGCCTGGCGCAGCAGGTCGGCGTAGTCCTTGCGCACTTCGCCGAGGATACGCACGCCGAGACCCGGTCCCGGGAACGGATGGCGGTACACCATCTCGCGCGGCAATCCGAGCTCAACGCCCATCTTGCGCACCTCGTCCTTGAACAGCTCGCGCAGCGGCTCGACCAGCTTCATGCGCATGTTCGCCGGCAGGCCGCCGACGTTGTGGTGCGATTTGATGACGTGCGCCTTGCCGGTCTTGCTGCCCGCAGATTCGATGACGTCCGGGTAGATAGTGCCCTGGGCCAGCCAGTCGACGCCGGTAAGTTTGTTGGCCTCTTCGTCGAACACCTTCACGAACAGGCCGCCGATGATCTTGCGCTTCTTCTCGGGGTCGTTCTCGCCGCGCAGGGCGTCGAGGAAACGTGCCTCGGCATCGACGCGGATCACTTTCACGCCGAGGTTGTCGGCGAAGATTTTCATGACCTGGTCGCCTTCGTTGAGGCGCATCAGGCCGTGATCGACGAACACACAGGTGAGCTGCTCGCCGATCGCCTTGTGCAGCAGTGCAGCGACCACCGAAGAATCCACGCCACCGGAAAGGCCCAGCAGCACCTTGCCCTTGCCCACCTGCGCGCGTACGCGCGTGATGGCGTCTTCGATGATGTTGCCGACGCTCCACAGTGGCTCGCAGCCGCAGATCTCGCGCACGAAACGTTCTAGCAGCGCAGCGCCCTGAAGAGTGTGCGTGACCTCGGGATGGAACTGCACGGCGTAGAACCGGCGGGATTCGTCGACCATTGCCGCAAGCGGCGCGTTCGCGCTCTGCGCCACGGCGGTGAAACCCGGCGGCAAAACTTCGACGCGATCGCCATGGCTCATCCACACGTCGAGCACCGCTTTGCCCGCGGCATCCCGGCGATCGAACAGCCCATCGAACAACTTGTTGGGCGCGGTGGCCGTGACCTCGGCGTAGCCGAACTCACGGTGATTGCTGGGCAGCACCTTGCCGCCGAGCTGCTGCGCCATGGTCTGCATGCCGTAACAGATGCCGAGCACGGGCACGCCGAGCTCGAACACCACCTGCGGTGAACGTGGTGGTTCCTGGTCGGTGACGGATTCAGGGCCGCCGGACAGGATGATGCCCTTGGGTCTCCACTTGCGGACGTCGTCGTTGCTTACGTCCCAGGGCAGGATCTCGCAGTACACGCCGAGCTCGCGCACGCGGCGCGCGATGAGCTGGGTGTACTGGGCGCCGAAGTCGAGGATCAGGACGCGCGCGGAGTGGATGTCGGTCTGCTGACTCGTTGAACTCATCGCCGCACTCGTCATGGTTTACCTCTCGCGACTAGGAAACACGATAGTTAGGTGCTTCCTTGGTGATCTGCACGTCGTGCACGTGGCTCTCGCGCATGCCGGCGCCGGTGACCCGCACGAATTTCGGATTCTTGCGCATGGCTTCGATGCTGGTGCTGCCGGTGTAACCCATGGCCGCGCGCAATCCGCCCGCCAGCTGATGGATGATAGACACGAGGCTGCCCTTGTAGGGGACGCGGCCTTCGACGCCTTCGGGCACGAGCTTCTCCAGCTCCGCCGCGGTGTCCTGGAAATAGCGATCGGCCGAGCCGTGGCGCTCGCTCATGGCACCCAAACTACCCATGCCGCGATACGCCTTGTACGACGCGCCCTGGTAGAGCTCGACCTCGCCAGGGGATTCTTCGGTGCCGGCGAACAGCCCGCCGATCATCACGCAATCCGCGCCGGCGACAATGGCCTTGGCGATGTCGCCCGAGAAACGGATGCCGCCGTCCGCGATGACCGGCACCTTGTTTTCGACCGCGGCCGACACGTTCGATACCGCCGAGATCTGCGGCACTCCGACGCCAGCGACGATACGCGTGGTGCAGATCGAGCCCGGGCCGATGCCGACCTTGATGCCGTCGACGCCGGCCTTCACGAGGTCCTTCGCGGCATCGCTGGTCGCGACGTTGCCGCCGATGATCTGCAGGTCGCCCCACTTCGCCTTGATGCGTTTGATCATGTCCAGCACGCCTTTCGAATGGCCGTGCGCGGTATCGACGACGACCACGTCGACGCCGGCATCACGCAGCGCGGCCACCCGATCGAGGGTGTCGAACGCCGTGCCGACGGCCGCGCCGACGCGCAGGCGGCCGGAGGAATCCTTGCAGGCGCGCGGAAACTCGGTGGCTTTCTGGAAATCCTTCACGGTGATCATGCCGCGCAGTTCTTCGTTGCCGTTGACCACCAGCACCTTCTCGATGCGGTGTTTGTGCAGCAGCAGCAGCACCTCGTCCTTCGGCGCGTTTTCGCGCACGGTGACCAGCCGCTCTTTCGGCGTCATGACGGACGACACCGGCGCGTCGAGCTTCACTTCGAAACGCAGGTCGCGGTGCGTGACGATGCCGACGACCTTGGCGCCCTGCACCACCGGCACGCCGGAGATGCCCTTCGATCTGGTTAGTTCGATGACCTGGCGGATCGTCATATCGGGCGGGACCGTGATCGGGTCGCGGATCACGCCGCTCTCGAACTTCTTCACCCGCGCCACTTCGGCGGCCTGACCCTCGATGGTCATGCTCTTGTGGACGATGCCGATGCCGCCTTCCTGGGCCATGGTGATGGCGAGGCGCGCTTCGGTGACGGTGTCCATGGCAGCGGACACGAGCGGGAGATTGAGACGGATTTCGCGGGTGAGGCGCGTTCCTAGGTCGACTTCGCGCGGCAGGATTTCCGAGTAAGCCGGGACTAAAAGAACGTCGTCGAAGGTCAACGCTTCTTCAAGAATTCGCATGGGGTTTGTTCGGGGGGTAGCGAACGATGCGGGATTGTACGCAGGTCGATGCGGTCGGTAAACGGGGGACTTTGCCCGCCGGGTTGGTAACCCATTCAATGGAATACACTCGCGACCGTGAATTTCACGTTGTTCCCACCCGACCCGCCACGCGCGCCGCCCCCGCGCGCCGAACGCGACGTCTACAGCGTTTCCCGTCTCAATAAAGAAGTGCGGCTGCTGCTGGAATCGGGTTTGCCGCTGTTGTGGCTCGAAGGGGAACTTTCCAACTTCGCCGCACCTGCCTCCGGCCATTGGTATTTCTCGCTCAAGGACGCCAATGCGCAGGTGCGCTGCGCCATGTGGCGGCAGAAAAATCAGTTGGTGAAGTTTCGCCCCAAGGACGGCATGGCCGTACTGGTCCGGGCGCGTGTCGGCCTGTACGAGCCGCGCGGCGAATACCAGTTGCTCATCGAGCACATCGAGGAAGCCGGCGAAGGCGCGCTCAGGCGCGAGTTCGAGAAACTCAAGGCCAAGCTCGCCGCGGAAGGGTTGTTTGCCCTCGAACGCAAGCGGCCATTGCCGGCGGTTCCGCGCCGCATCGGCATCGTCACCTCGCCCACCGGAGCTGCGGTGCACGACATCTTGCGCGTGCTGCGCGCGCGCTTCGCCGCGGCGTCGGTTCTGGTGTATCCCACGGCCGTGCAGGGCGCGGCGGCGGTACCGGAAATCGTGCGCGCAATCGAAACCGCCTCGCGGCGCGCGGAAGTGGACGTGCTGATCGTCGCGCGCGGCGGCGGCTCGCTCGAGGACTTGTGGTGCTTCAACGACGAACGCGTGGCGCGCGCCATCGCCGCGTGCCGTATCCCGACCATCTCGGGCGTGGGCCACGAAGTCGACGTGACGATCGCCGATTTCGTCGCCGACCTGCGCGCGCCGACGCCCTCCGCGGCCGCGCTCGCCGCCGTTCCCGACAAGGCTGCGTGGCTCGAATCGTTGTCGCTGTTCGAAACGCGCCTCGGCGGCGCGATGCGCCGCTACCTGCGCACGCTCGGTCTGGCACTCGAGACCTTCGCGCAGCGGCTGCAGATCTCGCATCCCGGCGCGCAGCTCATGCAGCACGCGCAGCGGCTCGACGACCTCGAGCAGCGGCTGCGCCTCGCGCTGCGCGCGGGCGTGCTCGGGCGGCAGCAGCGGCTGGAGAACCTCAGCACTCGTTTGTGGCGCGAGAATCCGCGTCACCGGCTCGAAGCGTTGTGCGCGCATGCGGCGACGCTGCGCACGCGCCTGGCCGGCGCTATGCAGGCGAAGGTTGGCGCCCTGGAGCTGCGGCTCGCGCTCGCCTCGCGCACGCTGGATGCCGTGAGCCCGCTCGCGACGCTCGGTCGCGGGTTTTCTGTAGTTAGCCGCGTGCGGGACGGTACGTTGCTGCGCGATGCCGCGCAGGCGCCGGTGGGCACCGAGATCGAAGCGCGGCTCGCGCGCGGGCGCGTGCGTGCCCGTGTCGAAAAATCCCTTGAGGATGGCAATGACTGATCTGGCGCGGCGCCGGTTCGCGCTCATGCTCGCGGCCGTTCCTTTCGCCGCGCGCGGCACGCTCGCACAGGACGCCGAACCGGGATTCCACCTGCCGCGCGAAGAACGCGTGCCCGGCGGCGTCGCGATCTTCACGACCGATTCCCTGCCGCCGAAGTTCGAGGTGGAGGGCCGTCGGGTTCTGTGGCTGCCCTGGCAGAAGAACGCGCTCGTGGTCGTCGGCATTCCGCTCGACCGCCCCCCGGGGCCCTGGACAATCGAGAATGCCGCGGATCCCGGTAAACCCGTGATCATCGACGTGAAGGACAAGCAGTACCGCACACAGCAGCTCGAGGTGGCGCCCGGGCAGGTGAATCTCTCGCCCGAAGACGAGGCGCGTGTCGCGCGCGAAACCGAAAAGGTGCGCGCGGCGCTGTCTATCCACTCCAGCGTCCAGCCCGCGACATTCCGGCTGCTGCAGCCGGTGCCGGGACGTCGCTCCAGTTCCTACGGCCTGCGGCGCGTGTTCAACGGCGAGGCGCGCAAGCCGCACAGCGGCATGGATATCGCCGCGCCGACCGGGACGCCCATCAAGGCGCCGCTCGCAGGCCGCGTCGTCGACGTCGGCAGCTATTTCTTCAATGGCAACAATGTCATCGTCGACCACGGACATGGATTCATGACGATGTACTGCCACCTGTCGAAGACAGACGTCGAAATCGGGCAGGTGTTGAAGCGCGGCGACGTGCTCGGACTGGTCGGCGCCACCGGCCGCGTGACGGGACCACACCTGCATTGGGGCGTCATCCTGAACGGAGTCTCGGTGGACCCCGCGTTGTTTCTGCCGCCGCCGCCGAAAAGAAAGACCGTCGCGCCCGCCGGCTGACGCCGTGGGCGCACGCGCTATCTACCGGCGCTTCTTCGCCCGTCCGCGAGGCGCGCCGACCTGTTTCGTCCCGCCGCCTTTCTTCTTCGGCGGGCGCTTGGCGCGATCCTTGGTGATGCGCCGCTCGCGCCGTTCCTTCTGCGAGGTCTTCAAGCCGCGTTTTTCCTTGGGCTTGTCCTTCAGGAACGGATTGACGTCGCTGCGGAAATCCACCATCACCGGCGTCGCAAACAGGTCGAACTCATCGCGGAACATGTTCGCGAGGTAACGTTTGTAGGATTCGGGCACGTGCGCCGCCTGGCTGCCGTGCACGATGATACGCGGCGGATTTTTTCCGCCCTGGTGCGCGTACCGCAGCCGGATGCGCCGGCCGCGCACGATCGGCGGCTGGTGCTGCGTCATCGCGCGCTCCATCGCCTTGGTCAGCTGCGGCGTCTTCATCTGGCGCATCGCGGCTTCGTAGGCGCGGATCATCGAGGCGACGAGGTCGCCGACGCCGGTGCCATGCCGCGCGCTGATGAAATGGATGGGCGCCCACGGTACGAAGTCGAGCTTGAGCGACAGCAGCCGGCGGATGTCGTCGCGTTTCTCGACCGGGATGTTGTCCCACTTGTTGATGGTGAGGATCAGCGCGCGGCCGCGCGACAACGCCAGCCCCAGCACGCTCGCATCCTGCTCGCCGATGGAATCCTGCGCATCGACCACCATCGTGACCACGTGCGCCTCGGCGATGGCCTGCAAGGTCTTCGACACGGACAGGATCTCGACCTCGTCGTCGATCTTCGCGCGGCGCCTGACGCCCGCGGTATCGATGAGCATGAACTCGCGGCCGTCGCGTTCGAACGGCACGAGAATGCTGTCGCGCGTGGTACCCGCCACTTCGCTGGTGATGAGCCGCTCGTCGCCGATCAGGCGGTTGATGAGCGTCGACTTGCCGACGTTCGGGCGGCCGATCACCGCGATGCGGATGCGGCCGTCTTCGTTCTGCTCGCCGGGCGGCACGTTCGGAAAACCCGCCAGCACGACGTCCATGAGCTCTTCGCAGCCGAACCCATGCGTAGCGGCGATGGCATACGGCTCGCCCAGACCGATGCTGTGGAAGTCCGCGCCGGCCAGGCCCGACTCGAGCCCTTCTGCCTTGTTGACGGCCAGGAACACAGGCTTGCCGGAACGGCGCAACTCGTTGGCGAAGAATTGATCCTGCGGCGTGAGCCCGGCACGCGCATCCGCGACGAAGATGAGCCGGTCGGCTTCCTTGATGGCGTGTTCGGTCTGGATACGCATCAGCGCGTCCATGCCGATCGGGTTTTCGACCAGTCCGCCGGTGTCGACGCAGACGTACTGCACCGGGCCCAACTTCCCATAGCCGTATTGCCGGTCGCGCGTGACGCCGGGCACGTCGGCCACGATGGCGTCACGCGTCTGCGTGAGCGTGTTGAACAGCGTGGACTTGCCGACGTTCGGCCGTCCGACGATCGCGATGACCGGAAGCATTGGGAGACTTTGTTAGCTGATGATCGCGGCGGCGTCAGCCGCCGGGCGAACGCGTCGGGCCCTGCGACTCGGCGCCAGGCGCCGCCGGTGCCTCGGCTTCGGGGGCGGTCTTCTGCTTCGAAACTTTTTCCGCCTTCGCGGCCCGCGCGGTTACGGGCGTGCCGTGCAGCGCGACCAGGTCGCCCTTGTCGCTGATCACGTAGACGATGCCGTTGACCGACAGCGGCGCGTTGGTCACGCGATCGCCGCCGGTCTTGATGCGTCCGGCCAGCGTGCCCGTGGTGCGGTCGAACCAGTGCACGTAACCCTCGAGATCGGCCACCGCCACGAAATCCCCGGCCACGGCCGGCGCGGACAATGAGCGGCGCTTGAGCAGGTCGTTGCGCCACACCTCGACGCCCGTGCGGCGCTTGAGCGCCACCACTTCGCCGCCGGAGGTCGACAGGTACATCTGGTCGTCGTCGACGTCGACGCCGCGATAACTCGACAAATCGCGCGTCCACCAGATCTGGCCCGAATCGAGCGCCAGCATCGCGGCGCGGCCCTGGAACCCGGCGACGAACACGTCATCGCCTTCGACCTTGACGGCCGCGTCGATGTCATTGAGGCGCTCGAGCTCGGTGCGGCCATGCGACGGCGACACGGGCGAATCCCACACGGTTGCGCCGTCGGTGAGACTCACCGCGAGCACGCGGCCATTGTCGAAGCCCGAAATCGCGATGTCGCGCACCACCACCGGCGCGGCGACGCCACGCAGCGTGAGGCGCGGGATCTGTTGTTCGGTCGACCAGACTTCCTTGCCGTCGGCCAGCGCCAGCGCGCGCAGCTTGCCATCGACGGTGCGCACCACGACCTCGGTCGCGGATACGGCGGGCGAAGAAAGAACCTCGCCCTTCACATCGGCGCGCCAGCGTTCGGCGCCATTGGCAGCCGACAATGCGACCACCTGCCCGTCGGCCGAGCCGACCGCCACGGTGTCGCCGCCCACGCCGGTGCCACCCGCCAGGTCGAGCTTCGTTTCGACGCGCCACAGCTGCTTGCCGGACTTGAGGTCGAATGCGGCCACGTCGCCGTCGCGGCCCGCCGCGAACAGACGACTGTCGGAGCTGGCGAGACCCAGACCCAGGCGCAGCTTCTTGCCGCCGCCGCCCACGCTTGCGCTCCACAACCGCTGCACGTGCACGGTCGGATTGTCGATGTCGGTGAGTTCGGCCGGTTTTTCGACCTTCTTCTCTTTCGAATCGCAGGCCGCCAGCGCCAGCAGCGCCGCCAGAGCCAACAGGGTGGTTTTTTTCATCAGGGTTCTCGGGTAATTCAGCTTTCTTCCGCGCTGGCCGGCGGTGTGCCGCCCAGGTCGCGGATCTTCAGATCGAGTAGTTCGGTGTCGACGCGGCCCTTGTTCTCGCCGCTGCGCGCGGCGAGATATTCGCGCAACGCGCCGCTGCGATCGCCCTTGGCGAGCAGGACGTCACCACGTGCGTCGGCGAAGCGCGGCGCGAATTCGCCCGTCTCGTCGATCTTGAGCGTCGCCAGCGCGTCGTCGTATTTGCCCTGCGCGGACTGCACGCGCGCCAGGCGCATACGCGCGATCAATTTGATTTCCGGTTCGGAAGCCGTGTCCATCACGGTCTTGAGAGTCGCCGCGGCCTTGTCGAGTTCATTCGCATCGACCTGAATGCGCGCCGCGACCAGATTTCCGAGGGCCGCATAGGGGGTCCAGCCGTATTCCCGGGTGAGCTCCGCCGCCAGCGTCTCGCCGCGCGTGCGATCGTTGCGCGTAAAGGCGTCGAGCAGTTCCTCGTAGCGCGCCGAGGCCGTCTCGGCCTGGGTCACCTTGCGCTCCTGGTACCAGCGATACCCGCCGAGCCCGCCCGCACCGATCGCGATGCCCGCGATGATCCACAGGCCATTTGCCTTGAGCCACTCTTTGGCCCGTTCCCATTGTTCGGCTTCGCTGTATTCGCTCACGTCGATCTCCTGAAAAACTCGTCGACCCGCGCGCCGAGTTCGGCGACGGGATGTTCTGTCTGTGTTGTCTCGGCGCCGCGTAAAGGTTTCAACGCGATCACTCCGCGGGCGAGTTCGTCCTCGCCCACGATCAGCGCCAGCCGGGCGCCGGACTCGTCGGCGCGGCGGAACTGTGTCTTGAACTTGGCCGAACCGCAATGGACGACGATACCGCGCCCCGGAAAGGCGTCGCGCAGCTGTTCGGCCATCGCGAGCGCAGCCCGCTGCCCCGCCACGCCCTGCGCCATCACGAACACATCCGGGGACTGGGGTTTGGGGTCCGTGCCGGCCAGGCGCACCAGTTCGGTGACGCGCTCGACACCCATGGCGAAGCCGATGGCGGACGTCGGCTCGCCGCCCATCTGCGCGATCAGCCCGTCATAACGTCCGCCCGAGCAGACCGCATCCTGGGAACCGAGCGCGTCGGTGGTCCACTCGAACACGGTGCGCGAGTAGTAATCGAGGCCGCGCACCAGCCGCGGATTCACGGTGTACGGGATGCCGAGCGCATCGAGCCCGGCGCGGAATTCCACGAAGTGCGCCTTCGACTCGTCGTCGAGGTGATCGGTGAGCACCGGTGCATTCGCGACGATCGCCTGGGTCGGCGGATGTTTGCTGTCGAGGATGCGCAGCGGATTGCCCTCGAGGCGGCGCAGGCCATCGGCATCCAGCGCGCCGAGGTTGGCGCGGAAATAATCCTGCAGCAGCTCGCGATACGCCTTGCGCGATTCGGAGGTGCCGAGAGAATTGACCTGCAGCTTCACGCGCGTCAGGCCTAACAACTTCCAGAGCCGCGCGGTGAGCGCGATCAGCTCGATGTCGACGTCCGGGCCGTTGAAACCGATCGCCTCGACGTCGATCTGCGTGAACTGGCGGTAACGCCCCTTCTGCGGCTTCTCGTGGCGGAACATCGGTCCCTGGCACCAGAGTTTCAGCCGCGCGCCGCGCAGCAGCCCGTTGGAGATCGCGGCGCGCACGATGCCGGCCGTCGCCTCCGGCCGCAGCGTCAAACTATCGCCTCCCAGGTCGGTGAAGGTGTACATCTCCTTCTCGACCACGTCGGTGTATTCGCCGATCGCGCGTTTGAACAGCTCGGTGTGTTCGACCACCGGCACGCGGATCTCGCCGTAACCGTACGAGGCCAGCAATGCGGCGAAGGTGCGTTCGACGTGTTGCCAGACGTCGATGTCCGCGCCGAGTACGTCTTTCATGCCGGTGACCGGCTGGATATTGCGGCTCATGCTCAACGGCCGCGCGACAGCGAGCCGGATCGATTCACGACGAAACGCGCGCCTTCGCCATCGGCCGCGTTGGCCGGAATGCTGCGCGACTCGCCATCGACTTCGACCGTGACGCCGGCGGCATTGCCGAGCACGACGCGCAGCGGGCCGCGGCCCGAAACACTCTGCACACTGCCGGCACTCGCGACGTCGTAGAACAGCCGCTCACCGCGCGAGTCGTAGATCTCGACCCAGCTGTCGTTGGTGAGCTCGAGCTTGAGGCGGGTTTCGCGGGCCGGCGTGGTCTCTTCGCGCTTCGGCGGCGGCGCAGTGGCGGTGGATGTGCCCGGCGCGGCGCCCGACGTGCTGTTGTCAGGTGTACCGGCGACCGGCTCGGTGACGGCGGGCGTGGCCGGCAACGTGACGCTCGGTAATGCCACGGGCACGGCGCCGGAATTCCCGGCCGTCCTGGCTGCGCCGGACTTCGAGCCGGCGAGCACCCACCAGATCGCCAGCAGCAAGACCGCCGCGCACGACAACCCGATCAGCGGGTTCACCAGGCGGCGCGGATCGGCGCGGTGTTCGGCATGCGGGATCTGCGTGAGATCGGGCGGCGGCGGCCGCGCTTCGCGCGACGACAGATAGGTCTCGACCATCTGCGCACCAGGCTCGCCGACGAAATCCGCGTAACGGCGCAGATGGCCGCGTACGTACACCGAGGCGCCGAGCTCGGCGAAACGCTCGGCTTCGAGCGCTTCGATCACCTTGGGGTCGAGGTGCAGCTTTTCCGCCGCCGCGGCCACCGACAACCCGGCGCGGTCACGCCCGGCACGCAGGCGTTCGCCGATGGAACGCGGCGCTGCGGGAGCGGGAGCAGCGGTGGGGGCGGGTGCGTCCGTCTCGTCCATCGGCGAGTCAGGGGCGCTTGAGCGCGCGGGCCTGCGCGGAGTCGGGGAATTCCAAGCGTAGCGTACGCGCGTACTTCTCTTCGCTCATGCGGTCCTTGGCGGCGCGCGCCACGGTCACGCCGGTCAGCAACACGTCCGGATCGGGTTTGAAGGCGCCGACATACGTGTCGATGACCTTGCGTGCCTCCGCGATCCGTTCGCGCTCGAGGTACAGGCTCGCGAGCTGCACGGTCGCTTCGCCGTAGTTAGGACGCGCCTTGATCGCGCCGTTGAATTTCTCCTGCGCCTCGTCGAGCCGCTTGGCGGCCCGCAGGCAGACCCCGGCATTGGTGAGCGCGACTTCGGGAGTGCGGTAATACTTGCTGGCGGCCACCGCCATGAAACGTTCCACGCCCTCTTCGGTGCGGCCGTTCTTGCACAGGTAGATGGCGTAGTTGTTGGAGATGTCCGGATTGGTCGGCGCCAGCCGCAGCGCTTCGCGGAAATGTTTGTCGGCGAGTTTCGGATCGCCGGTGCGGTCGTACAGCAGCCCGAGGCTGGTGTGGACGTCGGCATCCTTCGGGTTCTGCTTGAGCGAGCGTTCGAGCTTTTCGCGCGCCAGCGGATAGTTGCCCTGCTGCAGATAGGCGGTGCCGAGCTGGATGTTGTACTTGGCGGCGGCCTCTTTCGGATCGTCCTGCTTGAGCGGCTTGCCGCCTTCGCTGTTGCTGGTGACGCAGCCGATCAGCAACGCGGCCGCGAGGACCACGATCGAATACGAGTACTTCATGCGCGCACCTGCAAGCCGAAAGTTTTCGAGCCCAGCCGCACGATGGTGCGGTCGGTGACCTGACCCGCGAGCTGCCCGCAGGCCGCATCGATGTCCTCGCCGCGCGTCTTGCGGATGGTGGCGATGACGCCGCGCCGGATCAGCTCGTCGCCGAATTGCCGGATCACGTCGTTCGGCGAGCGGCGATATTGCGTGCCCGGAAACGGGTTGAAAGGAATGAGATTGACCTTCGCCGGCTTGTCTTTCAGCAGGCGCGCGAGCTCGATGGCGTGTTCGCGCCGGTCGTTGACGCCGTCGAGCATCACGTATTCGAACGTGACGCTGCGGCCGTTCTGTTCGTCGAGGTAGTGCCAGCAGGCGTCCAGCAACTCGGCGATGTTGTGCTTGCGGTTGATCGGCACCAGCTGGCTGCGCAGTTCGTCGTTCGGCGCGTGCAGCGAAACCGCGAGCGCGCAATTCACTTCTTCAGCCAGCTTGTAGATCTGCGGCACGAGCCCCGAAGTCGACAGCGTGACGCGGCGGCGCGAGATGTCGAAGCCGAGATCGTCGAGGAAGATGCGGATCGCCGGGATCACGTTGCGGAAATTGGCCAGCGGCTCGCCCATGCCCATGAGCACGATGTTGGTGATGACGCGATCGTCGCCCACCTTCCACCCAAGCTCCTTGTTCGCGAGCCACACCTGGCCGACGATCTCCGCGGTAGTCAGGTTGCGGTTGAAACCCTGCTGCGCGGTCGAGCAGAACGAGCAGTCGAGCACACAGCCGACCTGCGAGGAGATGCACAACGTGCCGCGGTCTTCCTCCGGGATGAACACCGTTTCATAGGCCTGGCCGCCACCGCCCGCCAGCAGCCACTTGCGCGTGCCGTCGGAAGCAATCTGCGTCTTCACGATCTCGGGCACGCGAACTTCGGCCCGCGTCAGTAGTTCGGCACGGAAATCCTTGGCGAGATCCGTCATCGCCGCGATGTCGCCCTCGCCGCGTTTGTACAGCCAGTTCATCAGCTGCCGCGCGCGGAAGGGTTTGCTGCCCATCGACGCCACGAACGCCTCGAGGTCCGCCTTGGGCAGACCTAACAAGTTCGTCAATGGTGATGCGGGAGCGTCGGACATTCGGACTTCACCCGCGCGGGCAGAGCTCCGTCGTGCGGAAGAAGTACGCGATCTCGACCGCGGCCGTTTCCGGAGCGTCCGAGCCGTGGACCGTGTTCGCCTCTATGCTCTCGGCGAGGTCGGCGCGGATCGTGCCCGGCGCGGCCTTCTTCGGATCGGTGGCGCCCATGATCTCGCGATTCTTCGCGATGGCGTTTTCACCTTCGAGCACCTGCACGAGCACCGGACCCGAGGTCATGTACTTCACGAGGTCTTTGAAAAACGGGCGCGCCGAATGCACGGCGTAGAAACCTTCGGCGTCGCGCTGCGACAGGTGGACCATGCGCGCGGCGATGACCTTGAGGCCCGCTTTTTCGAAGCGGCTGAGGACCTCGCCGATGAGGTTACGGGCAACGCCGTCGGGCTTGACGATGGAAAAGGTGCGCTCGAGCGCCATGCGAATGATTCCTTGTGGGGGTCGTAAAGGCGCGCGATTGTACCGGGAGGACGTGCTCCCCGCGAGTAAGCCGCTGAAATTTAACGCCGAAAAGCCGCCCTGCGGCTCACGTCTGTTAGACGCCTAGACGTTGAAAGATTCCCCACATCCACATTCGCCCTTGATGTTGGGGTTATGGAAACGGAACGCCTCGTTGAGACCCTGTTTGACGAAGTCGACCGTGGTGCCGTTGATGAGCGGCAGGCTGTCCGGGTCCACGAACACCTTGACGCCCTGGTCCTCGAAAACGAGGTCCGAGGCGGCACTGTCGTCGGCGTAATTGACCACGTAGGCGAAGCCCGAGCAGCCGGTCTTGCGCACCCCGAGCCGCAGGCCCAGACCCTTGCCGCGCGAGGCAAGGAAGGTTTTGACGCGGTCGGCGGCAGCCGGTGTGAGTTGAATGGCCATGGGCGGTCTCTTTCCTGGCGCGTGTCAGCGGTTCAGCGCTGCGCGCAATGCATCTTCGACGATCAACAGCCGGCCAAGTTTCTCGGCCGGGACTTCGAACTTGCGGGCCCAGTCGGCAGGGGCTTCCGGCACGCCGGCAGCGAGCCTGCGGCCTTCGAGAACCTCACATAACCAGGCGACGACCGCCAGAGTATGGGGGCATCCGTAGGCGCTGGAACGGGCACTTTTCACGGATTCACCGGCAATCTCGAGCTCGAACAGTACCCAGGTTCCGTCGGCGCGCCGGCCGGCCTGGCCCTGGCGCACGCCGGCGGGCGGGCTCGCGCGCGCGAAGCGCGGAACGCGTGCTGGCGCCAGAAAGTACCTCTGGGCCAACGGACTCAGGGAGCGCGCCAGCAAAGAACCTGGCGGGCCGGCCAGGGTTGGAGCGCCCCGCCCCACGTCATCGGAATCGGAAGACTCCGCGCCGTCATCACCCGCCAGCCGGCGCAACCTCGCGAGTTCGCGCCGGATGGCCCCCGCGGCCTCATCCACGTCGGCCGCCGTCGTGAAACGCCCGAGGGAAACTCGCAGCGAGCTCTGCGCGAGTTCGGCATCCCGGCCCAGCGCGCGCAGCACGTAGCTCGGCTCGCGGGTGGCGGAACTGCAGGCCGAACCGGTCGACACAGCGATCTCGGGCAGGCCAGTCACCAGGCTTTCTCCCTCGATGCCCTCGAATGACAGGTTGATGAGGCCGGGAACTCGATGCACGGCATCGCCGTTGAAGATGACGCCGGGCAGCGACTCGAGCTCCCGCCGCAGCCGGCCGGTGAGGTCGCGCGCATGCGCCGCGTCGCGCTCGCCTTGCGCGCGCGCCAGAGCCGCCGCCGCGCCGAGACCTGCGATCTGGTGCGTGGCCAGCGTGCCCGGGCGCAAACCCCGCTCGTGGCCGCCGCCGAACTGCACGGGCGCGATGCGCGGCCGCGCCGCCTCGCGTACGTACAACGCGCCGACGCCCTTGGGGCCGTAGAACTTGTGCGCGGTCAGCGCGAGAAAATCGACGCCGAGCCGCCCCACGTCGACGGGTAGTTTGCCCGCGGCCTGCGAGGCGTCCGTGTGCACCAGCACTCCACGCGCGGCGCACACGGCGGCGATCTGCGCGACGTCGTTGGTGACACCGATCTCGTTGTTCGCGAGCATCAGCGAGACTAGCAGCGTGTCGGCGCGCAGCGCGGCGCGCACGGCCTCGGGCGACACGCGGCCGCCGGCGTCGGGCTCGAGCAAGGTCACCGGGAAACCGTCGCGCGCCAGCTGCGCGCAGGTGTCGAGCACCGATTTGTGCTCGGTCCGGCTGCTGACGATGTGGCCGTGTCCGGCGGCGCGCCGCGCCGCGCGCGCAACGCCGAGCAGCGCCAGGTTGTTTGCCTCGGTGGCGCCCGACGTGAAGACGATCTCGCGTGCCGTGGCGCCGATCAGCGCCGCGACTTCGGCGCGTGCCGCTTCGATGAGGTCGTGGACGGCGAGGCCGGCGCCATGCGTGGCCGAGGCCGCATTCGCCTGTGCGGCAGGATCGGCCAGGCATTGCGCCATCACCGCCGCGACGCGCGGATCGACCGGCGTGGTCGCCGCGTAGTCCAGGTAGATAGTCATCGTGGACCGGCCGGCCGCCGCTTGTTCTGCACGGCCGTGAGGATGCCGCGCAGGATGTTGACCTCGTTCTGGTCCATCTCGCTGCGCTGGAACAGGCGCCGGATGCGCGTGCCCAGCTGCGTGCCACCCTGCGTGCGGTCGCGGAAATCGATCTCTTCCATGACCTGCGCGAGGTGCGCGTAGAAACGCTCCATGTCCTCGCCCGAGGCGGGCGGCACCGTGGGTTCCGACAGCGGCCGGGAACTGGCCGGACTGCCCGCGGCGCGGAACAATTCGTAGGTCAAGAGCTGCACCGCCATCGCGAGATTGAGCGAGGGGTACTCGGGATTGGCCGGGATGCGGATCAGCAGGTGCGCGAGCGCCAGCTCCTCGTTGGTGAGCCCGGTGCGCTCGGCGCCAAACAACACCGCGGCAGGAGCGATCTCGCTCTTGCCGAATATGTTCTGCGCCGCCTCGTGCAGATCGAGCGCGCGGAAATTGTGATCGCGCGACCGCGACGTCGTCGCCGCGACGAAACCGCAGTCGGCGACCGCGTCGGCCACGGTGTCGACCACGCGCGCGCGCTCCAGCAGATCGGCCGCGCCCGACGCGCGCGCAGTCGCTTCCGGGTGCGGATAGGCCTTCGGACGCACCAGCACGAGATCCACGAGCGCCATGTTCTTCATGGCGCGCGCCACCGCCCCGATGTTTCCGGGGTGTGAGGGCTCGACCAGCACGATGCGAATGGCGGAAAGGGGCACGGCCTGTATCATAGCGACCCTTTTTGACCCCTCCCCGCCCGATGCAGCCACTACTCAATATCGCGGTCAAAGCCGCGCGCCGCGCCGGCGACATCATCGTCCGCGCCATCCCGCGCCTCGAAGCCGTGCAGGTCGAAAGCAAGGGCCGCAACGATTTTGTGACCGAGGTCGACAAGGCCGCCGAAGCCGACATCATCCAGACGATCCGCCGGCTGCATCCCGATCACGCCTTCCTCGCCGAGGAAAGCGGCGCCAGCGGCAACAACGAGGTGGTGTGGATCATCGATCCGCTCGATGGCACGACCAACTTCATGCACGGCAACCCGGTGTTCGCGGTGTCGATCGCCTGCCAGATCCGCGGCCGCCTCGAACACGCGGTGGTGTTCGATCCGATGCGCCAGGAACTCTTCACCGCCTCGCGCGGCGATGGCGCGCAGGTCGAAGGCCGCAAGATGCGCGTCAGCAAGCAGATCACGCTCGAAGGTTCGCTGATCGCGACCGGTTTTCCATTCCGCACCGACTCGCCCTACATCGACGAATATCTCGCGATGCTCAAGGCCGTGATGCTGCGGGCATCGGGCATACGCCGCCCGGGCGCCGCGGCGCTCGATCTGGCGTACGTGGCCGCGGGCCGCGTCGACGGATTCTGGGAGATCGGCCTCAAACCCTGGGACACGGCGGCCGGCACGTTGCTCATCACCGAAGCGGGCGGCCGTGTCGGCACCATCTTCGGCGAGAAGTACGAACAGGGCGGCCACATCATCGCCGGCACGCCCAAGGTCTACGCCGAGCTGGTGGCGGCGGTGTCGCTCCACGCCCCCAGCGCGTTGCGCGGCGCCTAACTAGCTGGTTTCGTTGCGGACGCTTTGTCGCGCAGCGGGCTGACCCAGTACGGATAGCAGAAATACAGCGCCACCGTTCCGAGCAGGAACCAGCCGAACCACACGCGCACCGAGTGTTCGACGCCGATCCAGGCGAGCACGAAGCACAACACGACGCCGATGCCCGGAATGACGGGATATCCCCAGACCTTGAAGTGACGCGGCAGATCGGGCCGCTTGTGTCGCAGCCAGATCACCGAGAAACACACCAGGCCGAAGGCCACCAGCGTTCCGACCGAGGTGAGATCGCCGAGGTAGTTGATGTCGAAGACCGCTGCCGCCACCGAAACGACGACGCCCACGATCAACGTGTTGATCCACGGCGTCTTGAACTTCGGATGCACCTTGGCGAGCACCTTCGGCATGAGGCCGTCGCGCGACATGGAATAAAACACGCGCGTCTGGCCGAACATCAGCACCAGCACCACGGACGATAATCCCGCGATCGCGCCGATCTTGATGCACTTGGCGAGCCAGCCCCACTGCGGGCCGAAAGTATCGACCGCGGTCGCGACGGGCGCCGCGACGTTGAGCTTCGTGAACGACACGACGCCGGTGAGCACCGCGGCGGTGGCCATGTACAGGACCGTGCAAATGACCAGCGAGCCCAGGATGCCGATGGGCATGTCCTTGCGCGGATTCTTCGCTTCCTGGCCCGCGGTCGAGACCGCCTCGAAGCCGATGTAGGCAAAGAAAACAATAGTCGCGGCGCGGATCACGCCGTCGATGCCGAACTGGTTCTCGACGCCGGTCGGCTCCGGAATGAACGGATGCCAGTTGTCGGTGTTGACGAAGAACGCACCGACCGCGATGAACGCGATGATGACCGTGACCTTGATGGCCACGATGATGTTGTTGACGGTGGCCGACTCGGACACGCCGAGGATCAGCAGCATGGTCACCGACAGCGTGATGAACACGGCCGGCAGGTTGAACAGCGACTTCACGATCGAGGCCGGATCCACCGGGACGACGGTGGCCAGCGGCAGCTGCACGACGGAGCCCGTGGGCACCATCAGCTGCGTGCCCGCCGCGAGGTCGCGCAGATGCGTGGTCGCCGGGTCCATGACCTTGGTGGCCTCCGAGAGCAGCGCCGTGCTGTCGGTCTTCACGGCGATGTCGAGCGAATTGACGAGCGCGTAGCCGCCCGACTGTGCCTGGGCGATCACGTCGTTCTGCGCCAGCGCCGTGGTGAAAGCGCCCGAGATCGTGGCCTTGCCCTGCGAGAGGAACTGCACCACCGAGCCATCGGTGAGATGCGCGGTCACGCCGTTCAGGCTGACCAGCGGATCGGTCATGCTGAAGCTCGACGCATGCGAGACGACCAGCTGGCCGACGGCCTGCGTGAACTGCGCGGGGATGTCGAGGCCGATGTCGTGCAGCAGACTGACCGCGTAGCCGGACCAGCCCACCGCGACCACCGAGGCGGCCAGCGCGTATTCGAGCAGCAGCAACGCGCCCATGATCCACGCACCGAATTCACCGACCGTGGTGTAGGCGTAGGTATATGCGGAGCCGGAGACCGGCAGCATCGAGGCGAGCTCGGCGTAACACAGGCCCGCGAAGGCGCAGACGACGCCGGCGATGACGAAGGACAACATGACCGCGGGGCCGGCATACAGCGCGGCGGCAGTGCCCGTGCGGACGAAGATACCGGCGCCGATGATGCAGCCGATGCCAAACAACACCAGGTGGATCGCACCGAGCGAGCGTTTGAGCTCACCGCGGTCGAACTCGGATTGGACCTGATCAATGGACTTGGTACGCCATCTCATCGGGGACCCCGCATTCTTGTAATTGTCAGGATTGTAGGGAGGCCGCTGGCGTTAAGCGAGCGCGATTGCGTCGACGTCAACCGCCTTCACTCTCGTCACGCTTGTTCCGGCGCGCATCCATCAGCTTTCGCAGGCGGATATTCACCATTTCGACGCCCACGGAGAACGCCATCGCGAAGTACAGGTAACCCTTTGGCACGTCGAAGTGGAAGGAATCCGCCACCAGCACGACGCCGACCAGAATAAGGAATGCCAGCGCCAGGATCTTGATGGTCGGATGCCGGTCGATGAAGGCGCCGATCGAGCCCGACACCCACATCATCACGCCAATGGCGAGGACTATGGCCGCGACCATGATCGGCAGCTGCTCGGGTTTTGCCAGCCCGACTGCCGTGAACACCGAATCGAGCGAGAACACGATGTCGATGATGGCGATCTGCACGACGATCGCGAAGAAATTGGCGAATACCTTGGTGTGGCGTTCACCTTCGGCGCCCTCGAGCGTGCCATGGATCTCGGTGACGCTCTTGGCCAGCAGGAACAGGCCACCTAACAACAGGATGATGTCGCGCCCGGAGAACTCCTGCGTGAGGATGCTGAACCAGGGCTTGGTCAGGCGCGTCAACCACACGATGGAGAACAGCAGCGCGATACGCGTGATCATCGCGAGCGCGAGACCGACGATCCGCGCCGATTCGCGCCGCTCCGGCGGCAGCCGGCTGACCAGAATCGAGATGAAGATGATGTTGTCGATGCCGAGCACGATCTCGAGCGCGGATAACGTGATGAACGCTATCCACGCATGAGGATCGCTGAGGAGCTCGATCATCCAGCGAAGACCCTATTCTCGAGACTTAAGGCATCTCGTCCAGCTCGCCCTTCCGCACCGGCGGGAAGACGTGTTCGGCCTTGAGGCCGAACGACAGCGCGATCGAACTGGAAATGTAGATCGATGAATACGTGCCGGCGATGATGCCGATCAGCAGCGCTTCGGAGAAGCCACGCAGCGCCGAGCCGCCGAGCAACAGCAACGCCACGACGACGATGGACGTGACCACTTTGGTCATGATGGTGCGTGACAGCGTCTGGTTGATGGCCTGGTCGAGCACCTGGTCCGACGGCAGGCGGCGGTTCTTCTCGAAGGTCTCGCGGATGCGGTCAAACACGATCACGGTGTCGTTGAGCGAGTAGCCGATGACGGCGAGAATGGCCGCGACCACCGGCAGGTCGAACGGCGTCTGCGTGATCGAGAACACGCCCAGCACCAGGATGGGATCGTGCAGCACGGCCAGGATGGCGCCGAGCGACAACCGCCAGGTATGGAACCGCACGATGATGTAGCCCGCGATCAGCACCAGCGTGATCAACAGCGACTTGATGGCCGCATCGCGCAATTCCTCGCCGACCTGCGGACCCACGACCTCGAGCTTCGACATCTGCGCCTTCGGGTCGACCGAGGTCAGGATGCCGAGGAACTTCGGCCGCAGCACTTCGGCGCTCTCGCCGGTCGACTGCAAGCGGATGGTGATGTCCTGCGTGGAGCCGAAAGTCGAAACGGTCGGATCGTGATAACCGGCCGCGACCACCGCGTCGTGGATGGCGTTGATCTTCGCGTTGGTCGGGAAGTTGGCTTCGATGCTGATGCCGCCGGTGAATTCGATGCCGAAATTCAGACCGCGCATGATGAACGAACCGAAGCTCACGACCATCAGCACGGCCGACAGCGTGTACCACACCTTGCGGGTGGCCATGAACGGGAAGTTAGTCTTCTTGTGAAAGAATTCCACGGTACGTTACCTCAGCCGATCGCCAGTCTGGCGACCTTGCGTTTGCCGCCGAACATCAGGGTGAGCAGCGCGCGCGAGCCCATGAGCGCCGTGAACATCGACGTGCCGATGCCGAGCGTCAGCACCACGGCGAACCCGCGGATGGCACCGGTGCCGAAGATCCACAACACGAGGCCGGCGATCAGCGTCGTGATGTTGGAGTCGAAGATCGCCGAGAACGCCTTTTCGAAGCCGGCGCGGATCGCGGTCTGTGGAGACACTCCATTGCGCAGTTCTTCGCGGATACGTTCGTAGATCAGCACGTTCGCGTCGACCGCCATGCCGACGGTGAGGATGATGCCGGCGATGCCGGGCAGCGACAGCGCGGTGCCGAGCATGGAGAGCAGCGCGCTCAGCAACACCACGTTCGCCAGCAGCACGAGGTCCGCGACCACGCCGAACAGCTGGTAGTAGATGATCATGAAGATGAACAGCGCGGCCATGCCGACCACGAGCGCGGTCACGCCCTTCTTGATGTTTTCCTGGCCGAGCTTGGGACCGATGGTGCGTTCGTCGGCGATCGAGATGGACGTGGCGAGCGCGCCGCCGCGCAGCAGCAGCGCCGTCTCTTTCGCCTCGTTCATCGTGAGGCCGGTGGTCTGGAAACGATTGCCGAAGATGCCCTGGATGGTCGCGACATTGATGACGCGCTCTTCCTTGATGTCGCGCACCACCGGCTGGCCATTGACCTCGACGGTTTCGCGACGCTGCTCGATGAACACGACGCCCATGGGTTTACCGAGATTGGCGCGCGTCGTGCGCAGCATCTCGTCACCGCCGGCGCTGTCCAGCGTGATCTGGATTTCCGGACCATTCTGGCCCGTGGACGCCACCGCATTGATGAGCTGATCACCCGTGACGATGATGTCGCGCTTGAGCAGGATCTTGCCGCCTTCCTTGCGGTCGTAGACCTTCGTGCCGAGCGGCGCGGGGCCCTTGGTCGGCGCCGGGCGCGGATCGACCAGCCGATACTCGAGCGTGGCCACCTTGCCGAGCACGTCCTTCACTTCCGCCGAGTTCTGCACGCCGGGTAGTTCGACGACGATGCGATCGAGACCCTGGCGCTGCACCACCGGCTCGGAGACGCCGAGCTCGTTGACGCGGTTGCGCAGCGTGGTGATGTTCTGCGAGATGCCAAAATCGCGGCGCTCGCGCACCTGCACGGGCGTGAGCACGCAATCGACGGCCGCGCCCTCGGCCACGGCCGCGTCGCGGCAACCCAGGTCCGGATGCGATTTCTTGATCGTGTCGCGCACCTTCGAGAGATCCGCGCCGCGCGGCAGCAATACACGCAGGCCGTTCGGGATTTCCGAATCGACGGTCAGCGTGCCGATATCGTTGAACGGAATATCATCGGCGTTCAATGCGCGGCGGAAATCCTGCTCGTAAGTGTTCAGCAGCTTGGCGACCGCGCCGTTCACGTCCACCTGGTACAGAAGATAGAGGCCACCGCGCAGATCGAGGCCGAGCGGCATCGCGCGCAGGCCCAGCGTCTGCAGCCACGACGGCGCGCGCGAGGCATACGACATCGCGTTCACGTAGTCGCGCGTCAGCCCGTTCTTGTCGTCCTTGACGACGGCGCGCGCCTGCAACTGCGTTTCGTTGTCGGCGAAACGCACCATCGTGTTTCCCTTGTCGAGATAGATGCGTTTGTACGCGACGCCGTGGTCCTTGAGCACCTGCTCGACTTTAGCCATCTGCGTGGCGTCCATCGCCGTGCGATCCTTGCGCGCGAGCTGCAGCGCGTAGTCGTCGCCGAAGACGTTCGGCAGGGCGAACAGGAACGCGACGGCCAACACCGCCGCGACGAGCCAATACTTCCAACGCGCGTACTCGAGCATGGGTTGTCCTCAGGCTCCCTTGAGCGTGCCCTTCGGAACCAGCGAGGTGACCTGGAAGCGCTGCACCTTGACGCGCACGTTGTCGGCGATCTCGAGCGTGATGAAGTTGTCGCCCACTTCGACGACGCGGCCGAGGATGCCGCCGGCCGTGACGATCTCATCGCCCGCGGCGATCTTGCTCAGCATTGCCTGGTGTTCTTTCTGCTTCTTCTGCTGGGGGCGGATCAGCAGGAAATAAAAGATGACGACGAACAGGCCCATCATCACGAACATGGGCAGACCGCTCTGCGGCGCGGCGCCGCCTGCGGCCTGGGCCATCGCGTCGGGGATCAATGAATTCATGGTGTTAGCTCACGAGTTGCAGAAAGAACCGGCGCCACATGGCGGCGCGGGCGCGTATTTTGGCCGAAAAAAAAATTTATGCCACAGAGACTTGCGTGGACTCGAGCGGTTCCCGCACGTAGCGGCGGATCACCCCGTCCAGCGATCCGGCTTCGATGCCGGCGCGCAGGTCACGCATGAGCTGCAGGTAGTAGTGCAGGTTGTGCATGGTGTTCAGGCGGCTGCCGAGGATTTCGCCGCACCGGTCGAGGTGGCGCAGATAGGCACGCGAATAATTGCGGCAGGTGTAGCAGGCGCAGGCGGGATCGAGCGGGCCGGTGTCCGCCTGGTGCGCGGCGTTGCGGATGTTCACCACGCCTTGTGAAGTGAACAGGTGCCCGTTGCGTGCGTGCCGCGTCGGCATCACGCAATCGAACATGTCAATGCCGCGCAGCACGGCAGCGATGATGTCCTGCGGGCGTCCGACTCCCATCAGGTAACGCGGTTTGTCGGCCGGCATGTGCGGCAGCAACCCTTCGAGCACGCGCAGCCGGTCTTCTTCGGGCTCGCCGACCGCGAGGCCGCCAACCGCGAAACCTTTCCATTCGAGCTTTTGCAGGGCCTCGAGCGAGGCGAGCCGCAGGTTCAGGTGCATGCCGCCCTGGACGATGCCAAACAACTCGCCGGGCGGCGGCGAACCGTCTTGCTGCGAAGAATAATAGTGCGCGTGGCTGCGCACCGCCCAACGCATCGAGCGCTCCATCGAATCGCGGGCCTGTTGTTCGGTGGCCGGATACGGCGTGCAGTCGTCGAGCGCCATCGCGATGTCGGACGCGAGCGCGAGCTGCACGTCCATCGAATCTTCCGGCGTGAGCCGCACCGCTGCGCCGTCGATGGGCGAACGGAATTGCACGCCCTCCTCCGTGATCTTTCGCAGGCTCTCGAGACTGAAGACCTGGAAACCGCCCGAATCCGTGAGGATGGGTTTGTTCCAGTGCATGAAACCGTGCAGGCCGCCGTGGGCCCGCATGATCTCGTTGCCCGGCCGCAGCATCAGGTGAAACGTGTTGCCTAACACGATCTCGGCGCCGAGCCCTTCGAGCTCCTCGGGTGTCATCGCCTTTACGGTGCCGTAGGTGCCGACCGGCATGAAGGCCGGCGTCTGGATGGTCCCGTGCGCGAGTTCGAGCTGGCCGCGGCGCGCGGCGCCCGCGGTGCCTGACAAGGTGAATCTTGCGGTCATGGGCGGGCCGTCATGTGTGCGCGCCCGGGGCGGGAGTCACGAACATCGCGTCGCCGTAACTGAAGAACCGGTAACGCTGCGCGACCGCATGCGCGTACGCGGCGAGCACCGCCTCGCGCCCCGCGAACGCGCTGACCAGCATCAGCAGCGTGGATTCCGGCAGATGAAAATTGGTGACCATGGCATCGACGACCTTGAAGCGGAAACCGGGCACGATGAACAGCGACGAATCGCCGACGTAAGGCGCGAGCTTGCCGCCCCCGGCGGCGCTCTCGAGCGCGCGCACCACCGTCGTGCCGACGGCAATGATGCGGGCGCCGCGCGCCTTCGCGGCCGCGATGGTCTCACAGGCCGCCGCGCTCACCTCCACGAACTCCGCATGCATGACGTGCGCACCCACGGCATCCGTGCGCACCGGCTGGAACGTGCCCGCGCCGACGTGCAACGTGACGAAGGTACGCTCGACGCCGCGCGTTTCGAGCGCGGCGATCAGCGACTCGTCGAAATGCAGGCTGGCGGTGGGCGCCGCGACCGCGCCGCGCCGGCGCGCGAACAGACTCTGATAACGCGTGCTGTCGGATTCGTCGGGTGCGCGGCGTATGTACGGCGGCAGCGGCATCTGGCCGTGACGCTCGAAGAACGCCAGCGCTGGCTCGGGTAGTTCGACCACCCAGAGGTCGCCGCGTTTCTCGACGATACGGATCGCGCCGCCGCGGCCCTGTAGCGCCATACCGGGGCGCAGCGGTTTGCTGGCACGCGCATGCACCAGCGCGTAGTTGGCGTCCTGCGGCCGCTCGAGCAGCAGCTCGACCTTGCCGCCGGAATCCTTGAGCGCGAACAGGCGCGCGGGAATCACGCGCGTGTCGTTGAACACCAGCAGATCGCCGGGTGAAATGAACTGCGGCAGTTCGCGGAAGTGCCGGTCGGCAACGGCGCCGGTGGCGCCGTCGAGATGCAGCAACCGGCTCGCCGACCGTTCGGCGAGCGGTTGCTGGGCGATCAGTTCTTCGGGCAGGTCGTAGTGAAAGTCGGCGCGGCGCACGGCGGCGAGTTTACCGCCGTGGCCGGGTTCGTCAGTTCATTCGGCGGTACCGGGGCCGATCGGACCCATCGGGCCGATGGGAGGCGCGGGCGGTGCAGGTGGTGCCGGCGGCGGCGGCATGGCGTCGAAGAATTCGCGCATCTCGGGACGATCCGGCATCGTGACGGCCAGCGTGACGGGCTTGCGCTGCCGCAGCACGGTGAGATTCAGTTTCTCGCCGGTCGAATACGAACGCAGGATACGCAGCGCGTGCGCACCGTCGTCGGGTTTGCGGCCGTCGATGGTCTGGATCACGTCGCCGTCTTCGAGCTTCAACGCGTCGTTCTCGGGCGCCTGCACCACCAGCACGCCTTCGGTCGCGCCGAAGTACGCGCCGAGCTTCGGCGTGATGCTGGCGAGTTCCATGCCGCCGAACTCATCCGGAAAGTTGAAGCGCAACTGGCGGACAATCGGCCCGCCCGCCACACCTGTCATGGGACCGACCATCTCCGGCATCTGTTGCATACCGAACATGCGTTCGTCGCCGCCGAACCCGCGCGCGAACGGACGCGCGATCACGATCACGTCCTTGTTCTTGCCGGAACGGATCACGCGCACCTTCACCTTCTGGTCCGGCTTCACCGTGCGCATCTGGTCGATCAACGCGCGGCCCGCGTTTTCGCCGCCGGCAACGGTCTTGCCGTCGAGCGAGACGATCACGTCGCCACCTTGCAGACCGGCCTCGGCTGCCGGGCCGCCGGGGCTCACCGAGCGCACGCGCGCCCCTTCCCGGCCGCTGTCCGGATCGATCTGCACGCCCAGCATCGCGCGCCGGTCGGTGCTGAAGAACATCATGTCGCCGCGCGAGTTTTCCGACAGCTGCCGCGACAGCTCCATGACCTCGCGCGTGGCCTTGTCGAGCCGCACCCGCGCGGCATCGAGCTCGGCGCGTTTCTTCGCCTCATCGGCCTCGCGTTTGGCGTCGTCGGCGGAGCGCCGCGCGTCCGCGGCTTTGGCGCCGTTCTCGGTGGTCACCGTCTGCGCGACGCCGACCGAGCTCAAGCCTAACAAACAAACCAGCAGCAACTGTTTCATGTCGTCTCCGGAAAAATTCAGAAATTGGCGCTGACCAGCTCGGCGTAGCGCACCTGGGCATAGGAATCGAGCAGTTCGTCGCGGGTGCGTTCGAGCCGCGCCACCTCGGCGGTGCGGCCACGCAGGCGCGCGTCGGTCAGCGCGTCGTCGAAGCTCGCGATGTGATCCTCGAGCGCCGCCACGCCTAGATAGGTGTCGGCGCGCACGATGCGCGTCTGCGGGCGTGCCGTCGCAACCGTGGCGGCCGCATCGGCCGCGGGCTCGACGGGCACGCGTTGTTCGAGCCGCCACACACTCGCCGCGACCAGCGCCACCACCAGCACGCTGGCCGTGCCGCGCGCGAGGGCATGCCGGCGGCGAACCCGCGCCTGCTTCGCGTCGTGCCGCGCGAGCAGCGCGTCGTAATCGAACGCGGGGGTTGCGGCCGGCGCGCCCATCTCGAGCCGCTTGAGGCGCGAGATCAGGTCGGCATCATTGAGTTCAGTGTCCATCGAGCTCACTCCCAAGTGCCGCGCGCAGACCCGACTGGGCCGGCGCGATCAGATCGTTGCGCAGCCGCGCGTGGCCGCGCGCCAGCTGCGATTTGGAAAAACTCACCGTGCGTCCGAAGGATGTGGCGATCTCCTCGTGGGACCAGCCTTCGACGTCGAACAGCCACACCACCGTGCGCGTCAGCGGCGAGAGCCGGGCGAGCGCGCGGTCGAGATCGATGAGATCGGAGGTACGTGCCTCGCCGTCGGCCGGGCCCGCCCAGGTGTCGTCGGTCCAGGATTCGAGCGCGACGCGGGCGCGATGCCAGGGCGAACGGAACGCCATCAGGCAGCGGCTCACCGCGATCTTGCGCACCCAGATGCCGAATGGCGCCTCGCCGCGAAAGTCGGCCAGGTGCTCGTACATGGCGATGAGGCTGTCCTGCAGGAGGTCCTCAGACATGGCCTTGTGCCGCACCAGGCGCCGGATGATCGCGAGCGTCGGCCCCGCCAGCCGTTCGAACAGCACGCGGCGCGCCGCGGCATCGCCAGCCCGCGCGGCGGCCAGTTCGTCAGCCGAAAAGTCGATTTCCGCGAGTCTTTGCATTTGAACTCTTACATCCGGTCTACGGGCCTAGATGCCCGCTGCCGTCGAAAGGTCGCAAGCCCGGAACCTGATCGCTATACTCCCCGCCCCGCGCCGGGATGGCGGAACTGGTAGACGCGGCGGACTCAAAATCCGTTGCCCTTATAAGGCGTGTGGGTTCGATTCCCTCTCCCGGCACCACTTTATCGATGAATTTCTGCAGCAACTGTGGCTCCCGCGTCGTCCTCAAAGTTCCGCAGGACGACTTCCTGCCGCGCTTCGTTTGCGAGAACTGCGGGACCATCCACTACCAGAACCCGAAGGTCGTCGTCGGCTGCGTGCCGATCTACGAGGACCGCATCCTGATCTGCAAGCGCGGCATCGAACCGCGCCACGGGTTCTGGACGATTCCCGCCGGGTTTATGGAAAACGGCGAGACGCTCGAGCAAGGCGCGGCGCGCGAGGCGCGCGAAGAGGCGCTCATCGACGTCGAGATCGGCAGCCTGCTCGCGCTCGCGAACGTGCCGCATGCCGAGCAGGTGCACGTGTTCTTTCGCGCGCGCATGCGGACCGCGCATTTCGGCGTGACGCACGAAAGCCTGGAAGTGAAGCTCGTGACCGAGGATGAGATTCCCTGGGACGACGTTGCATTCCCGAGCACCGAGTTTGCCCTGCGCAACTACCTGGCCGACCGGCGTGCCGGCGTCGAGAAACACCACATCGGCGCGATGCCGCGCAGGTTTTAGGGAACCGCTGCCAGGTTTCCCAGGTTCGGGCAGAATAGCGGCCCGCAAAATCCGGCCCGCGCCGGCAAATCCCGAGGAATCGATCGATGGCGTTCGTGGTCACGGAAGCGTGCATCAAGTGCAAATACACCGACTGCGTGGAGGTGTGTCCGGTCGATTGTTTCCACGAAGGGCCTAACTTCCTGGTGATCGATCCGGAGGAATGCATCGACTGCACGTTGTGCGAGCCGGAGTGCCCGGTCGAGGCGATCTTTTCCGAAGACGAAGTGCCGGCAGGTCAGGAAGAGTTCAAGAAGCTGAACGCGGACCTGGCGAAGAAGTGGCCAGTGATCACCGAGAAGAAACCCGCCCCGCCCGACGCCAAGCAATTCGAAGGCGTCGCGGACAAGAAGAAGTTGCTGGAGACCTGAGTGGGTGTCAGGTGGGACTTGTTAAGTCGGTGCCGGGTGAGACTTAGCTAGCACAGCGTCCGCAGACTGAACGCCCAACCCCGCTAAGTCTCACCCGGCACCGACTTAACAAGTCCCACCTGACACCAACCTACATCTTCCCCGTCTTCAGATACTTCGCGAGCTGGCTCGGCGGAGCGTAGCCCGGCAGCATCTCGCCCGACGCCAGGAAGATAGCGGGGGTGCCTTCGACCGCCAGCTTGTGCCCGAGCTCGTAGTCGCGCGCGACGATGTCGGCGGGGCACTTGGGTGATTTGATGTCCTCGCCGTTCTTGGCCCGCGTGAGCGCATCGGCGCGATTGGGCGCGCACCAGACTGCCTCGGCCTTGTGCCACGACTCGGTATCCGGCCCGGAGCGCGGATAGAACAGGTAGCGCACGCGGATGCCGAGCCGGTTGTATTCGGCGATCTGCGAATGCAGGCGGCGGCAGTAGCCGCAATCGATGTCGGTGAATACCGTGATCGTGTATTTCGGATCCTTCGGCGAGAACACCAGCATCTCGGATTCCGGAACGCTCTCGATCAGGCGCGCGCGGATTCCGCGGCGGCGATTCTCGGAAATGTTGTTGTCATCGTCGATGTCGTACATGTCGCCGAGGATGACGTAGCGGCCGTCGGCCGACGTGTAGCTGACTTCCGACCCGCGCGTGATCTCGTAGATGCCGTTGACCGGCGACATACGCACGTCTTCGAGCTTGAGGCCGTCGATCTTGTTGACGATGGCGGCACGCGGATCCGGCTTGGCCGCATCAGCCTTGGCGGGTGCAGGCGCTGCCACAACCGGGTTCGCAGCGACACCGGCCTGGCTGAGCGCGACGCCGCCCAGCAACGAGCCGACAAGGGCGATGGCGCTCATCCGAAAAACATTGGGTGTCATGCGCGACTCGGGCGTGAGGGACAGCAATTCGACCGCATCCGGCCGGCGAAGTTCTCGCCAGCCCAGCGGCGGAGAATCTTAGCAAATCACGTCCGGATAGCGGCGCTGGGCCGCTGGGAAACCATCAACCGCGCGGGTGATGGGTACCGTGCATCTCTTTCATGCGCTCGCGGGCGACGTGCGTATAGATCTGCGTGGTCGAAAGATCGGAATGACCCAGCAGCATCTGCACCACGCGCAGATCGGCGCCATGGTTGAGCAGGTGCGTCGCGAACGCGTGACGCAACGTGTGCGGCGACAACTCCTTGTCGATGACCGCTTTGCGCGCGTAGCGCTTGATGATGTGCCAGAAGGCCTGGCGCGTCATGCGATCGCCGCGGCGCGTCGGGAACAGGTAATCGGTGGTGCGGTCGAGCAGGATCTCGCTGCGCGGCGCGCGCACGAAGTCCGTCAGCCAGCGCACGGCTTCCTCGCCCAGCGGAATCAGCCGCTCGCGGTTGCCCTTGCCCATGATCCGGATGACACCCTGGTTGGTGTTGATCTGGTTGTACTTGAGGTTCACCAGTTCCGAGACGCGCAGGCCCGTGGCGTACAGCACTTCGAGCATCGTGCGGTCGCGGTGACCCAGCGGATCGGCGATGGCCGGGGCGCCTAACAGCGACTCGACTTCTTCTTCGGTGAGCGACTTCGGCAGCGAACGGCCGATCTTCGGCATCGCAATCTGAGCAGTCGGATCATCCTTGATCACTCCTTCGCGGACGAAGTAGCGGAAGAATCGACGGAACGAAGACAGCTGGCGCGCGGTGGAGCGCGGGCGGGCACCCGCTTCGACACGCCAGGCGATGAAGCCCAGCAGGTCCGCGCGAGTGGTCTTGATGATCGGCGTCCCGCGCTCGGCCAGCCAGCGCGCGAGCGCGGTCAGGTCGGCGCGATAAGCGGCGAGCGTGTTGGCCGACAGACCGCGTTCCATCCAGACCGCATCGAGAAATTTCGACACGGTTGAATCGGCAGTTTCTGCGGCAGGCGACTCGTTGGACGCTTTAGCTTGATTGACCAAGACGTGATTGCCTTAATACGTTTGCGGATTAACGCTTCACGGCAGTATGGGGACGGGGGGTGTTGCCCCGGCGTGATGACCTTCACAGCTCGGCGAAACCATTAACATAAAGAGAACTGGTTCACATGAAACGCACCCCTGCGCGGGCCACAACTGCCGCATGACGTCGAGTCCGCCCCCAGCACGCGCTCCCTGGACCCCGGTGATCTCCGTACCGCTGCGGCTGGTCTACGGTCTGTATGCCGCGCTGCTGTTCCTGGCGGTTGCATTGACGGCGCTGGTGCTGGTCCTGCTGCTGCCGACGCTCACCGCCCGCCGCGGCGCGGCCCGCATCGCGGCCCGGACATTCTTCTTGCTGGCCGGCATGCCGCTGCGTCTGCGCGGAATTGAAAATCTTCCAAAGGGTCAGTGTGTCGTGGTGGCCAATCACGCGAGTTACCTCGACGGCGTCGTCATGGCCGCGGCGCTGCCGCCCCGCTTCGGCTTCGTGATCAAGCGCGAGATGAACGACGTTCCGGTCGCGGGCGTGCTGCTGCGCCGCATCGGGTCGGAATTCGTGGACCGGTTCAACCGCCACAAGGGCGGCACCGATGCGCGGCGCGTATTGCGGACCGCGGCGAGCGGACACTCGCTGGTGTTCTTTCCGGAAGGCACCTTCACGAGCGAAGTCGGCCTCGGAAAATTCCACACCGGGGCGTTCGCCATCGCGGCGCGCGCCGGCTGCCCGGTAGTCCCCGCGGTGATTCTCGGCACGCGGCGCAACATGCCGGCGACGCGGGTGTTTCCGCGGCCGGGCGCGCTCGAAGTGCGCTACGGCGCCGCGATCGTGCCGGCGCCCGCGCCGGCACCCGATGAGGATCCGGCACTTGCGCTGCGCGATCGGTCGCGCGCGGCGATCCTCGAGCAGTTAGGCGAGCCGGATCTGGACGGAAAGGGCACCGGCACGGACGGCTAGCTACATGTGCCGGCGGTACTGACCGCCGACTTCGTACAACGCGCGGGTTATCTGCCCGAGCGAACAGACCTGCACCGTCTCCAGCAGTTCCGCGAACACGTTACCGCCCGCGGCCGCAACCTGTTGCAGCTTCTGCAACGCCGCCCCCGCCTCCGCCGCGTGGCGTGCCTGGAAAGCGTGCACCGCATCCACCTGCGAACGTTGTTCCTCATCGGATGCGCGGAACAGCGGCGCCGCGGTCGAATCACTCGCGCCGTTTTCGGCCAGGAAGGTGTTCACACCCACGATCGGCAGCGAGCCGTCATGTTTGCGCATCTCGTAGTGCATGCTCTCTTCCTGGATCTTGCCGCGCTGGTACATGGTCTCCATCGCACCGAGCACGCCGCCGCGCTCCGCGATCGATTCGAATTCCTTGTACACGGCCTCCTCGACCAGATCGGTCAGCGCCTCGATGGCGTATGAGCCCTGCCACGGGTTCTGGATCTTGTTGAGGCCCAGCTCGCGATTGATGATGAGCTGGATCGCCACTGCGCGGCGCACGCTCTCTTCCGTGGGCGTCGTCAGCGCTTCATCGTAGGCGTTGGTGTGCAGCGAATTGCAGTTGTCGAACAGCGCGTACATCGCCTGTAGCGTGGTGCGGATGTCGTTGAACTGGATTTCACGCGCGTGCAGCGACCGGCCGGACGTCTGGATGTGGTACTTCAACATTTGGCTGCGCGGCCCGGCCTGGTAGACGTCCTTCATCGCGCGCGCCCAGATGCGCCGCGCCACGCGGCCGATCACGGCGTACTCGGCGTCCATGCCGTTCGAGAAAAAGAACGAGAGGTTCGGCGCGAAGTCATCGATCTTCATGCCGCGCGCCAGGTAGTACTCGACGATGGTGAAACCGTTCGCCAGCGTAAATGCCAGCTGCGTCACCGGGTTCGCGCCCGCTTCGGCGATGTGGTAACCGCTGATCGAGACGGAGTAGAAATTCTTCACGTTGTTGGCGCTGAAGAATTCCTGCACGTCGCCCATCATGCGCAGCGCGAATTCCGTCGAGAAGATGCAGGTGTTCTGCGCCTGGTCCTCCTTGAGGATGTCGGCCTGCACGGTGCCGCGCACGCGGGACAACGCCTCCGCACGCAGGCGTTCGTAATCCGCGGAATCGAGCAGGCCGAGCGATACGAGTTTGCGGCCGCTCACGCCCAGCAAACCCAGACCATCGCCGCCGTGTGTCGGCGGCAGCTCACCGTGGTACTTCGGCCGGTCCGTAATGTTGGCGAGCGCGGCTTGCGCGTCATCCCATCGTCCGTTCGCGCGCAGGAAACGCTCGACGTGCTGGTCGATCGCGGTGTTCATGTACATGGCGAGGATCATCGGCGCCGGCCCGTTGATCGTCATCGAGACCGAGGTCGATGGCTTGCAAAGATCGAAGCCGGAATACAGCTTCTTCATGTCGTCGAGCGTGGCGATCGACACGCCCGAATTGCCCGTGCGGCCGAAGATGTCGGGCCGCAGGTCCGGGTCCTCGCCGTACAGCGTGGTCGAGTCGAACGCGGTAGATAGGCGCGTGGCGTCGTGGCCGGCCGCCAGGTAATGGAAGCGGCGGTTGGTGCGCTCCGGCGCTCCCTCGCCGGCGAACATGCGCGTGGGATCTTCTTCCTCGCGACGATACGGATAAACGCCGCCCGCGTAGGGGAATGCGCCCGGCAGGTTCTCGTTCTGCAGGAATCGCAGCGTCTCGCCCCAGCCGGCCGGCGCAGGCGGCACGAGTTTGGGAATCGGGTTGTGGCCCAGCGATTCGCTGTAGTTGGCGCCGCGTACTTCCTTGCCGCGCACCGTGTAGGAATATTCGTCGGCGACGACACCCGCGCGGCGCGCCGGCCACGACTCCAGCAGCGCGATGGCCTCCGGCCCCATGTCGTCGAGCGCCCGGTTGTACGCCTCGCGCACGTCGTTCAATCCATCGCTCGCACCATTCAACTGGGCCCGTGCGAGCGGCGCCGGGATCGATGGGTCGCCCACCGTCTCGAGCGTGATGAACAGCCCCTGCGCGCGTTGCGCGGCCGAGGCACGCTGTTCGGCGGCCTGGCGCGCCTGACGACCCTGCGCCGCGATCTCGGCCAGGTAACGCACACGCGCGGACGGGATCAGCGGATCGCGCGAGCGGAATTCCGTGGGCAGGCCGGCCTTCGCGGCATCGACGCGCCACGTTCCCTGTTCGCCGCCCTCTTTCTCCAGCGCCGCGCACAACGCGACGAACAGTTTGTTCACGCCGGGATCATTGAAGCGGCTCGCGATGGTCGGGAACACCGGCACCTCCGCATCGTCGATCTGCATGCGCTCCGGATGATTGCGACGCCACTGTTTGCGCACGTCGCGCAGCGCGTCTTCCGCGCCGCGTTTCTCGAACTTGTTGAGCACGATCATGTCGGCGAAATCGAGCATGTCGATCTTCTCGAGCTGGCTGGCCGCGCCGTATTCGGCGGTCATCACGTACAGCGAAAGATCGGCGAGATCGACGATCTCCGTGTCGCTTTGTCCGATTCCCGCCGTTTCGACGACGATGAGATCGAAGCCGGCGGCGCGGTACAACGCGAGCACATCGGACAACACGGCGCTGGTGGCCAGGTGCTGGCGGCGCGTCGCGAGCGAACGCATGAAGACATTCGGCGCGCTCAGCGAGTTCATGCGGATTCGATCGCCCAACAAGGCTCCGCCGGAGCGGCGGCGCGTCGGGTCGATCGCGACCACCGCGATATTCGCCCGCGGAAACACGCGCAGGAATCGCTGCAGCAGTTCGTCGGTCAACGAGCTCTTGCCCGCGCCGCCGGTGCCGGTCAGGCCGACCACGGGAGCGGGCCGCGGACCGACCACCCGCGTCGACAACTTGCGGCGCAGGTCGTCGGCGTCACCGCCGTCGATGCTGCCGCCGCCCTCGAGCAAGGTGATGGCGCGCGCGATCGCCCCGTGATCCTCGACGCCGGGCACGATCTCACCCGTTCCCGGGTGATCGCGCCGGCCGACGCGCGCGAACACGTCGTCGATCATTCCCACGAGGCCGAGATGGCGCCCATGCTCGGGCGTATAGATCTTCGTGACGCCGTACTTCTCGAGCGCGGCAATTTCATCGGCGGAAATCGTGCCGCCGCCACCGACCACCACGCGGATGTGCCCGGCGCAATGCTCGCGCAGCATGTCGATCATGTAGCGGAAGTATTCGTTGTGGCCGCCCTGGTAGCTGCTCACCGCGATGGCATCGGCGTCCTCGGCGATGGCTGCGCGCACGATGTCCGCCACGCTGCGGTTGTGGCCGAGATGCACGACCTCGGCGCCACCGGATTGCAGCAGCCGTCGGATCATGTTGATGGCGGCATCGTGGCCGTCGAACAGCGACGCGGCGGAGACGAAACGCAACGGCCTGCCCGGCTCTGGTGGCTTCATGTTACTGGCTGGTAAGTTCGGTTACCGCACAGTAACATGAAGCCGCACCTCGAATCACGTGAGAGCCCCCGAGCCGTGTCCGAAGCCGCCCCAAAATACGAGCCAAAAACTCGGGCCCGCAAGAAGTTACGGGCGCCCTCGCCTTGGGAGGGTCGGCGCCGGCCGCGCCTGCAGAACGCGCTCAAGCGCGAGGCGGTGATCCTGGCCGCGGCCCGCGCCTTCCGGCAACGCGGTTATCACAAGACCTCGCTCGACGATCTGGCCGCCAGCCTCAAGGTCACCAAGCCGACGCTCTATATATATGTCCCCAACAAGGAGGCCATGTTGTTCGAGTGTTTCAAGGCGGGGCTGGCGCAAATCCAGCAGACACTCGAGCAATGCGAAGCGGCCCGCGGCCCGGCGCGCGAGCGGCTGTTCGCATTCATCCGCGGTTATGCGGCCGCGATCGTCGGGGACTTCGGCTGGTGCATGCTGCGCGCCGAGGACCAGCACCTGGGCGCCTCGATGAGCCGCCGCATCAAACTACTCAAGGCCGGCATCGACCGGCGCATGCGCGCGCTGATCGAGGCCGGCGTGGCGGACGGTTCGATCCGCGCCTGCGACACGCGCATGACCGCGTTCGCGCTGGCCGGCGCGCTCAACTGGATGGGTCACTGGTATCGCGAAGACGCGACGCTCGGGCCCGAAGAAATTGCCGATCGCTTCATAGACGTTTTCAACAGAGGCCTGCGCGGCCGCGATTGATGGAGAACTCTCATGGCTTCCCCTGATTCCGATTCCCAGGTTGTCATCGCCGCCGCCGTGCGCACCCCCATCGGCGCCTTCCAGGGCGCGCTCGCGGGTGCGACCGCGCCACAGCTGGGGAGCGCCGCGATTTCGGGCGCACTCGCCGCCGCGAAGATCGCGGCCACCGAGGTGCAGGAGGTGCTCATGGGCTGCGTGCTGTCGGCGGGCCTGGGGCAGGCTCCCGCGCGGCAGGCCTCGCTCGGCGCCGGCATTCCCAAAGGTGTGCCGACCACCACCATCAACAAGATGTGCGGCTCCGGCATGAAGGCCCTGATGATGGCCGCAGACCAGCTGCGCGCCGGGGACATCTCGATCGCCGTCGCCGGCGGGCTCGAGTCGATGAGCAACGCTCCCTATCTACTCCCCAAGGTGCGCGCTGGATTACGCATGGGACACGGCGAAGTGCTCGATCACATGTTCTACGACGGACTGCAGAGCCCGTTCGACGGGCAGCTCATGGGTGTGTTCGCGGAAGCCACCGCGCAGAAGTATTCGTTCTCGCGCGCCGACCAGGATGCATTCGCCACCGAATCCACGCAGCGCGCGCTCAAAGCGGTCAACGGCGGCGCGTTCGACGCGGAAGTCGTCCCGGTGACGGTCAAGGGCCGCAAGGGCGAGACCATAGTTGCGCGCGATGAAACTCCGTTCACCGTCGACCTCGCGAAGATCGCGACGCTCAAGCCGGCGTTCCGCAAGGACGGCACGGTGACCGCCGCCTCCTCGTCGTCGATCTCGGATGGCGCCGCCGCCGTGGTGCTGATGAGCGCCGCCGAAGCCGGGCGCCGCGGCATCGAACCGCTCGCGCGAATCCTGGGATACACGAGTTTTGCGCAGGAACCCGAGTGGTTCACGACCGCCCCGGCCGGCGCGATCAGCAAGCTGCTCGCGCGGCTCGGCTGGAAGGCCGGCGACGTCGCGTTGTACGAAGTGAACGAAGCGTTTGCGGCCGTCACCATGGCGGCCATGCGCGACGTGGGATTCGATCACGCGCGCACGAATGTCAATGGCGGGGCCTGCGCACTCGGGCATCCGATCGGCGCCACCGGCGCGCGGCTCGTTGCGACGCTCGCGCATGCCCTGCGCGCACGCGGCGGCGGGCGCGGCATCGCGTCGTTATGTATCGGCGGCGGCGAAGCCACGGCGATCGCCATCGAAGTGCAGTAAGGGAAGTGCCGCAGGGCGCGCCGGTTCGATATGCTGTCGGCGCTTCCGAACCGGATGAGAGGATTCGCTCCATGAAAATCGCGGATGCGCGCGCCGTGGTTACCGGCGGCGCTTCAGGACTCGGTCATGCCGTGGCGCGCCACATCGTGGCGGCCGGCGGCCGCGTCACGTTGTTAGATGTGCAGGAAGGCCCGGGGCTTGCGGCGGCTACGACCCTCGGCGGCGGAACGGGCTTCGCCAAGTGCGACGTCACATCCGAAGCCGAAGTGAATGCCGCGATGGAATCTGCGCGCGCCGGCATGGGCGGCATCAACCTGCTGGTCAACTGCGCCGGCGTCATCGGCGCCGGCCGCGTGCTCGGCAAGAACGGCCCGATGGCCGGCGATTTCTTCGCCAAGGTCGTGCACATCAATCTGATTGGCACGTTCCTTTGCGACAAGGCCGCGGCCGCGATCATGCAGCACAACGCGCCCTCGCCCGATGGCGAACGCGGCGTCATCGTCCACACCTCTTCGGTCGCGGCCTTCGAAGGCCAGATAGGCCAAGCGGCCTACTCCGCCACCAAGGCAGCGGTCGCCGGCATGACGCTGCCGATCGCGCGCGAGCTCGCGCAGTTCGGTATCCGGGTGATGTCGCTGGCCCCCGGTATCTTCGGCACGCCGATGCTCGCCGGCATGCCGCAGGACGTGCAGGATTCGCTCGGCAAACAGGTGCCGTTCCCGCAGCGCCTCGGCCGCCCGGAAGAATTCGCGGCACTGGTGCAGACCATCTTCGAAGTCACCTATCTCAACGGCGAAACGATCCGGCTCGATGGCGCCATTCGCATGCAGCCGAAATGAACAGCCCCGGGCCCGCGCAACGCGATGTGATGGAGTACGACGTCGCCGTCATCGGCGGCGGCCCCGCCGGGCTAGCTACCGCCATTCGCCTCAAGCAACGCAAGCCCGAACTCACCGTCTGCGTGCTCGAAAAGGGCTCGACCATCGGCGCGCATACGCTCTCGGGCGCGGTGCTGGAACCCGGCCCGCTGGACGCGCTGCTGCCCGAATGGCGCACCGCCCCGCTGCCCATCAAAGTACCGGTCACGCACGATGAATTCCGCTGGCTCGGGCGCAAACGCGCGCACAAAGTGCCGTGGATTCCGCAATACCTGCGCAACGAGGGCAACTTCATCGTCTCGCTCGGCGGATTGGTCGGATGGCTGGGGACGCAGGCCGAGAACCTCGGGATCGACGTCTTCGCGGGCTTCGCCGCCGCGCTGCCGCTGTTCGACGACGACGGCTCGGTGGCCGGCGTGCAGATAGGCGACATGGGCGTGCAACACGACGGCTCCCGCGGTCCTAACTACACGCCGGGTCCCGAAGTGCGCGCGCGGCTCACGGTCATCGCCGAAGGTTGCCGCGGCAGCCTCGCCAAGGTGCTGATCAATCGCTACAAGCTGGATGCCGGCTGCGATCCCCAGGTTTATGCGCTCGGCATGAAGGAGCTGTGGCAGCTTCCGCCCGGGCGCGTACGGCCGGGGCTGGTGCAGCACAGTGTCGGATGGCCGCTCGACGCCAAGACCTACGGCGGCAGCTTCGTCTATCACCTGACCGACAACCGCGTGTACGTCGGTTTCGTCAGCGGGCTCGACTATCGCGATCCGCGTTTCTTCCCGTTCGAAGCGTTCCAGCAGTTCAAGCATCACCCGTCGATGCACGATTTCCTCAAGGGCGGCGAGATCCTGTCGGCCGGCGCGCGCGCCATTTCCGCGGGCGGCATCCAGTCGATGCCCAAGCTCGAGATGCCGGGCGCCGTGCTCGTGGGCGACTCCGCTGGCACGTTGAACGTGCCGAAGATCAAGGGAATCCACCAAGCCATCCGCTGCGGCATGGCGGCCGCGGATTATTTCGCCGAGAACGACACCAGCATCGGGTTCGATTCCATCTGGCGCAAGACCGAAGCGGTCGCCGAACTACATGAAGTGCGCAACATCAAGCCCGGGTTCAAGCGGGGTTTGAAGCTGGGCATGCTCAACGCGGGCATCGAAAGTGTGCTGGCCGGCAAGACGCCGTGGACCTTGCGCAACCAGGCAACCTGGCCGCTCGAGAAGCTGGCCGACTACGAGTCGCCGAACCGGCACTGGGTCAACCGCGATCTGCCGCCGCGGGATCGGCTGAGCTCGGTGTTCTTCGCCGTGACCGCACACGACGAAGTGCAGCCCGCGCACCTGAAAGTGCGCGACAAGAACATCTGCGCGACCACCTGCGCCACGGAATACGGCAATCCGTGCACACGGTTCTGCCCCGCCGGCGTGTACGAGATGGTGGATGACGAGGCCGGCGGCAAACGCCTGCAGATCAACGCGGCCAACTGCGTCCATTGCAAGGCCTGCGACATCAAGGACCCGTACCAGATCATCGACTGGGTGACGCCCGAGGGCGGCTCCGGTCCTAACTACCAGCTGTTGTGAGTTCACCGCCCGACGTCCTCGGCAAACTCTACGCCCAGGAAATCGCCAAACGCGCTTTCACCGCCGACGCCGCGCAACTTGCGGCGGTCGCCAGACTCGAACGCCTGCGCGCCGAGCTGGCCGAGGCCGCCGCGGCGCCGCTGGGCAAACGACTGCTGCGCGGGCTCACGCATTCGGGCGCGCCGAAGGGCGTCTATCTCTGGGGCGGTGTCGGCCGCGGCAAGACCTGGCTCATGGACCTTTTCTACGCCAGCCTCACGCAGCCCGCGAAGCGGCGCACGCATTTCTATCGCTTCATGCAGGAAGTGCACGGCGACTTGAAGCGGTTGAAAGGCATGCAGTCGCCGCTCGAAGGCGTCGCCGACAAGATCGCGAAGAAGGCGCGCGTCATCTGCTTCGACGAGTTGTTCGTCTCCGACATAGCGGATGCGATGATCCTCGCCGGACTGTTCGACGCCTTGCTCAAGCGCGGCGTCGCGCTGGTCTTCACGTCGAACGTGAAGCCGAAAGACTTGTACAAAAACGGCCTGCAACGCGACCGTTTCCTGCCGACCATCGCGTTGCTCGAGAAGAACTGCGAGGTCGTCGCCGTGGACGGCGGAGTGGACTACCGGCTGCGCCAGCTGACCGCCGCGCCCATCTACCTGCCGGCGGGCGGCACGGACACATTGAAGAAGCTCGAAGAGCTGTTCGATGATCTATCCGATGACGATGTGGAGTCCGGCGGCACGATTACCGTAAACAACCGCAAGATCAAGGTCGTGCGCGAGAGCGAAAACGTCATCTGGTTCGAGTTCGCGGCGTTGTGCGAGGGCCCGCGCAGCCCCTCGGACTATGTCGCCATCGCGAGCGAATACCAGTCGGTGATGATCGCCAACGTGCCCGTGTTCGACGACAGCGCGGACAACGCCGCGCGGCGTTTCATCTCCGTGATCGACGAGTTCTACGATCGCGGCGTCAACGTGATCCTGTCTGCCGCCGCCGCGCCGGCGGATCTCTACAAAGGCGAGAAGCTCAAGTTCGAATTCCAGCGCACCACGAGCCGGCTCATGGAAATGCAGAGCAAGGAATACCTGGCGCGCGCGCACCGCGCCGCTTAGAGCGTTTAAAGGGGACATGCCTATTTTTCGGCGGCCGAAAAATAGGCATGTCCCCTTTAAACGCTCTAAGCGAGGATCCGTGGTGTATCGGCCACGCGCCGGCTGACGTCATTGTTCTTCCACATCCGCGTGAGCCCAGGCTTTCGCCTCTGCCTTGATATGTACGCGCCTACGGTGCCGCGCAGGCCTCATCGAAGGCCTTCATCTGATCGAGCGCCGGAGTACGTTTCGGCAGCGGCAAGCCCTTCTGCTTTGCGGCCGCCGCTGCCGGCATGTACTGCGCGTTCTCCTTCGCCATCTGGCTGAGCTCGGCCTCGGACAATTCGTCGAACCGGCCCGCCATACACGAACAGTACTTTGCGGTGTTCGGCCGATACGGCGCCATACGTTCCGCGCAGCCCTCGGCATATGCCGCCTTCATCGCCTCACCGGCGCAGACATTCACGACGCGCGGCAGAAACTTTCGCGTGAATTCATCCTGCGACACACGCGTTTCACGTTCGCTCGCCGGGAGCCTCTTGAGCAACGCCCTCGCGCGCGACGGCATGCAGACACACAGCGTGTGAATCGAGACTTCCGCCTGGAATGCTTCCGCGGCCTTGCCCTGCGCCTTGAGGTCCTTCACCAGCGGATTGTTCTTGTTGGCGGCGCATTTCTGCTCGGCCATCGAGACGAGATTGGTAAGCAACTCGTCGAGGCGGGCGGTCGCCATCTGCGCATACGCGGCCGGGCCTGCGGCCAAGGAGACAACCAGCAGCGCGAGCGCCTGCAAGAACCCCACTTGCCGGCGCTTCACGAGCCGTTCTCAGCCGACGAAGTTCGCGCCGGTCTTCTTGCGTACTTCATCGGCAGTGACTCCGGGCGCGAGCTCGAGTAGTTTGAACGTCGATTTGCGATCCGGGCGCTCGAAAACCGCAAGATCGGTGATCAACATGTCGACGCAGTTCGCACCGGTCAGGGGCAATTCGCAGCGCGGCTTGAACTTCGGCGCTCCATCCTTCGAGTTGTGCTCCATGACCACGACTACGCGGCGCACGCCGGCCACGAGATCCATCGCACCACCCATGCCCTTGACCATCTTGCCGGGCACCATCCAGTTGGCGAGATCGCCGTTTTCGGCGACTTCGAGTGCGCCGAGCACTGAGAGGTGGATGTGCCCGCCGCGAATCATGCCGAAGCTGTCGGCCGACGAGAAATACGACGAGGTCGCCAGCTGGGTGATCGTCTGTTTGCCGGCGTTGATGAGATCCGGATCTTCCTCGCCTTCGTACGGGAACGGCCCCATGCCCAGCATGCCGTTCTCCGACTGCAAGACCACGTCGACTCCAGCCGGAATGTAGTTGGCCACCAGCGTCGGAATGCCGATGCCGAGGTTCACGTAGTACCCGTCGCGCAGTTCCTTGGCGGCGCGTCTGGCGAGATCGTCACGCGTCCAGGGCATCAGACCCCTCCCTTTTTCCGCACGGTGCGCTGCTCGATTCGTTTCTGGTAGTTCGATCCCTTGATGATCCGCTGCACGAAGATGCCGGGCGTGTGAATCTGGTCTGGATCGAGCGAGCCCGGCTCGACCAGCTCCTCGACTTCCGCGACGGTGACGCGTCCCGCCGTCGCCATCATCGGATTGAAGTTACGCGCGGTCTTGCGATAAACGAGATTGCCCTCGGTGTCGCCTTTCCAGGCTTTCACGATGGATAGATCCGCGGTCAGGCCGGTCTCGAGAATGAAAATCTCGCCGTTCACGTCGCGTTGTTCCTTGCCGTCCGCCACCACCGTACCAGCGCCGGTGCGGGTGTAGAAGCCGTAGATGCCCGCGCCACCGGCGCGAATGCGTTCCGCCAGCGTGCCCTGCGGATTGAATTCGAGCTCGAGCTCCTTCGCGAGGTATTGCCGTTCGAATTCCTTGTTCTCGCCGACGTACGACGACACCATTTTCCGGATCTGCCGCGTCTCGAGCAGCAGACCCAGCCCGAAGCCGTCGACACCGGCGTTGTTGGAAATGACGGTGAGGCCCTTCGCGCCCGAATCGCGCAGCGCGACGATGAGATTCTCCGGCAGTCCGCACAGGCCGAAGCCGCCGGACATGACGGTCATGTTGTCACGCGTGAGGCCCGCCAGCGCGGCGACCGCGTTCTCGTAAACCTTGCTAGTGGGCATCGGGCTGCTTCGAAGGATGGGCATGAATGAACGCGGAGATCGCCGCGCAGTTTTCCGCGATCAAGGCCAGCCGTGGATAGTGCGCCGGCTCGACACCGAAGCGCTGCGCCGCGTACAGCTGCGGAATGAGGCAGCAATCCGCCATGGTCGGCGTGTCGCCGTGCGAGAACTTGCCCGACAGCCGGTCGCGCTCGAGGTGTGCGTCATATGCGTCGAGCCCGCGCTTGATCCACTCCCGCAGCCACGCGGCGACGGCGGCATCGTCCTGTTGCATCTGCTCCTTGAGATACCGCGTGGTGCTGGTGTTCTGCAGCGGCTGAATGTCGCAGGCGATGATCTGCGACAACATGCGTACGCGCGCGCGATCCACCGGATCGCGCGGAATGAGCCGGTGATCGGGAAACGTCTCGTCGAGGTATTCGATGATGGCGAGCGACTGCGAAAACCGTTGCCCGTTGTGTACCAGCGTGGGCACACGGCTCTGCGGATTCACCTCGCGAAACGCGGCGGAAAACTGCTCGCCGCCGTCGCGCACCAGGTTCACCGCATGCAGTTCGTAGGGCAGCGCCTTGAGATTGAGCGCGATGCGTACGCGATACGACGCGGAACTGCGCCAGAAGCTGTATAGCTCGAGAGTCAAACCACACCCCGGCGGATCTGATCGAGTTCGATCGACTCGAACAATGCCTTGAAATTGCCTTCGCCGAAACCCTGGTTGCCCTTGCGCTGGATGATCTCGAAGAAGATGGGCCCGATCACGTTGGCCGTGAAAATCTGCAACAACACTCCTTCATGATTCGTGGCATTGCCATCGATGAGGATGCGGCGCTTGCGCAGCTCCTCGATGTCTTCCTGGTGGCCGGCGACGCGCGCGTTGGCGCCTTCGTAATAGGTCTCGGGCGTGTCCTGGAACGCGACACCGCGGCCGCGCAGCACGTCCACGGTGTGGTAGATGTCAGCGGTTGACAGCGCGATGTGCTGGATGCCCTCGCCCTTGTATTCGCGCAGGTATTCCTCGATCTGGGACTTGTCGTCCTGCGATTCGTTGATCGGTATGCGGATCTTGCCGCAGGGGCTGGTCAGCGCGCGCGAGAACAACCCGGTCTTCTTCCCTTCGATGTCGAAGTAGCGGATCTCGCGGAAGTTGAACAACGTCTCGTAGAAACCGGTCCACTTGTCCATGTGGCCGCGGTGGACGTTGTGCGTGAGATGGTCGATCTCGATGAGCCCGGCCTGCTGCATCGACTGCGGTGTCACACTGCGGAAATCGACGTCGTAGATCGTCTGGTCGCCGTATCGATCGACGAAGTAAATGAGCGAGCCACCGATGCCGACGATTGCCGGGATGTTGAGCTCCATCGGCCCGACGCTGCTGCGATGCGGCTCCGCGCCCAGCGACACGGCGCGCTCGAACGCCGCGGCCGCGTCGGCGACGCGGAACGCCATCGCACACACCGAAGGACCATGCGCCTGCGCAAAACGCTGCGCGAACGACGACGGCTCGGCATTGATGACGAAATTGATACCGCCCTGCGAATGCAGCGTCACGTTCTTGCTGCGATGGCGGGCAACGACCGGGAAACCCAGCTGCTCGAAAAGATTGCGCAGCAGCTTCGGGTCAGGAGCTGCGTATTCGACGAACTCGAAACCGTCGGTGCCCATGGGATTGGCCAGTGGGCCCGCCAAGGAAGGTGGAATCGTGGCAGCCATCTCTGGCCTCCGGCGTGAAATTGATTTAGTTTCAATTGTAACCAATGACCCGCCCTACGAAACTCCATCTCGAGAAATTTCTTCCCTACCGGCTGTCGGTGTTGTCCAACACCGTGAGCGGCGCGATCGCGGCGAGTTATTTCCTGCACTTCGGCCTGTCGATCCCCGAATGGCGGGTCATGGCCATCCTGGCGGCGAATCCCGGCCTGTCCGCGGCGGAAGTGACCGCGCGAACCGCCATGGACAAGGTTGCCGTGAGCCGCGCAGTCGCCACCCTGCTGGCCGCCGGCCGGCTGCGCCGCACCACGGTTCCCGCCGATCGCCGCCGCACGCACCTCGAACTCACGACCGCCGGCGAGCGGGTCTATGCGCAGGTCGTGCCCATGGCGCTGGAATACGAGCGGCGCCTGGTGGCGCCGTTGTCCAGCCGCGATCGCGCGATCCTCGACCGGATTCTGCGAGTTCTGCTAGGCCGCGCCGTCGAGCTCGGCCCCGCGCAGCCGGAGTGAGGCCCTGCAAGCGCATGTATAATCGCGCGCCGTCGCGCTGACGCCGCTACCTTCCCACAGAGAGTCTGCAATGCTCGGCAAGATCCCCGCCGCCCGTCTCGCGCTCATCGAGAAGATAGTCGCGTCCGCCGCCAGAAAACTCCCCTCATCGAAACGCGCCCTTGCGGGCGATTTCGTCCGCGCCTATTTCCGCGGCGTCGCCGAAGAGGACCTGCGTGCGCACGAACCTCACGATCTCGCCGCTGCTGCGCTGGCGCATCTGGAATTCGGCGCGCGCCGCAAGAGCAGCCAGGTCCTCGTGGACCTCGCGCCGGCCCTGAACGACGCGGCCGCCGTCGCATCGCATCGCGCGCTGGCGCGTGTGGTCGCGCCCGACATGCCGTTCCTGGTCGACTCGATCAGCCTCGTGTTCAGTCAGATGAACATCGGAGTTCATCTCATCGTGCACCCGATGCTGGCCGTCCGGCGCGATGCGAGCGGCAACCTGCGCTCGGTTTCTGCCGACGCAGGCGATTCCCGGCGCGAATCCTGGCAGATGATCGAGATCGACCGGCCGCGCGACGCAGCCCAGGCGCGCGAACTGCTGCAGCGGCTGCATACCGCGCTCGAAGACGTCCGCAAGGCGGTCCAGGATTTTCCGCGCATGCTCGAACGGGTGCGCGCCGTGGCCAACGAGCTCGGTCGCGCCAAACTACCGGTGCCGCAGTCGCACGCCGCCGAAGCACGCGCGCTGCTGACCTGGATGCTCGACGGGCACTTCGTGTTCCTCGGCTACCGCCACTATCAACTCAGGCGCGGCCGCGCGCGCGACGCGCTGGTGCGCGACACTGACAGCGGGCTCGGCATCCTGCGCTCGGGCGGTTCGCGCCAGCGGCCCGCGCCCATCGTGCTCACCGGTCACCTGCGCAAACAGGCGCGCGAGCCGGATCTGCTCGTGCTGACGAAGGCGAACACCCCGTCGACCGTGCATCGGAGCAGTTATCTCGACTACATCGGCGTCAAGACTTTCGACGCACGCGGCAACGTCACGGGCGAACACCGCTTCCTGGGACTGTGGACTTCGAGCGCGTACCACATGGCGCCGACCGAGATTCCGCTGCTGCGCCGCAAGGTCGATGCGGTCATCGAACACTTTGGCCTGCCGCCGCAGAGCCACGACGCGAAATCCGTGGTCAACGTCATCGAGACTTTTCCGCGCGATGAACTGTTCCAGACCTCCGCGGCGGAGCTCATTCCGATCGTGCGCGGCATCGTCAATCTCTACGAGCGCCGGCGCGTGCGCCTGTTCGCGCGCCGCGACAGCTACGAACGTTTCTGGTCCTGCCTCGTGTACGTGCCGCGCGATCGCTATAACACCGAGGTGCGCGAGCGCATCGAACGCATCGTGCGCCAGCGCTTCGGCGGCACGCACGTCGAGACGCAGGTGCAGATCTCCGACTCGGCGCTGGCGCGGCTGCACCTGCTGGTGCGCACGCCGCAGGGTGGCCGCCCCGTCGACGACATCGTCGCCATCGAAGCCGAAATCGCCGCGGCGGCCTCGACCTGGGAAGACCGGCTGCAGCAGGCGCTGATCTCGCGCGGCGTCGAACAACCCGCGGTCGAGCTGGCCAGCCGCTACGCGAAATCGTTCCCGCCGGCCTACCGGGCCGATGTCGAGCCCGCGCAGGCGTTGGCGGACATCGCCGATCTCGAAGCACTGGCGGCCGATCCCGCGGTGCCGCAGCTCAATCTGCGTTCGCATCCGGGTGGCCCGCCCAATCGCCTGCATCTGCGGATCCTGCTCGCCGGCGAACCCATTTCGATCTCCGACATCCTGCCGATGCTGGAAAACTTCGGCCTGCGCGTGCTCGCCGAACATCCCTATCAACTCGTCTCGAATGAACGCGGTGCGTGGATCCAGGATTTCGAGCTCGAGGCGCGCGACCTCAAACGCGTGGATGCCGCCGCCATCGAGCCGCTGTTCCGCGAAGCATTGCTCGCCGCCTGGCGCGGCGATATCGAAAACGACGGCTTCAATCGCCTGCTGCTGTGCGCCGGCTTGAGCGCGCGCGAAATCGTGGTGCTGCGCGCCTACTGCCGCTACCTGCTGCAGACCGGCATTCCGTTCAGCCAGGCGTATATGGAACGTGTGCTGGTCGCGCAGGCGCCGATCACGCGTTCGCTGGTGCGATTGTTCGAGACGCAATTCGCGCTTCAAGGCCGGCAGCGCGAGAGCGCGGCGGAGCGCATTCGCAAGAACATTCTTGGCGCGTTCGACAAGGTCGCGAGCCTGGACGAAGACCGCATCCTGCGCGCCTACCTAGCGGTCATCCGTGCCACGCTGCGCACCAACTACTACCAGCTGGCGGCCGATGGCAGCGTGAAGCCCTGGGTGTCCTTCAAGCTCGATCCACACGCGATACCGGATCTGCCGCTGCCGCGCCCGAAATTCGAGATCTTCGTCTACAGCCCGCGCGTCGAGGGTGTGCACCTGCGCATGGGGTACGTCGCGCGCGGTGGCCTGCGCTGGTCGGATCGCCGCGAGGATTTCCGCACCGAAGTGCTGGGGCTCATGAAGGCGCAGAACGTCAAGAACACGCTGATCGTGCCGGTGGGTGCGAAGGGCGGCTTCTACCCGAAGCGTCTGCCGGCCGGCGGTTCGCGCGAAGAGGTGCAGAAGGAAGTCGTCGCGAGCTACCAGACCTTCATCCGCGGCCTGCTGGATCTCACCGACAACATCGTCAACGGCAAGACGGTCGTCCGGCCCGGACTCGTGCGTCGCGACGGCGACGACGCCTATCTGGTCGTCGCCGCGGACAAAGGCACCGCCACGTTCTCGGACATCGCCAATGCCATCTCCATCGAGTATGGCCACTGGCTGGGCGACGCGTTCGCGTCCGGTGGCTCCGCCGGTTACGACCACAAGCGCATGGGGATCACGGCTCGCGGCGCGTGGGAATGCGTCAAGCGCCACTTCCGTGAACTCGGCCTGGACATCCAGGCCCAGGAATTCTCCTGCGCCGGTGTCGGCGACATGTCGGGCGATGTGTTCGGCAACGGCATGTTGCTGTCGAAGTACACGAAGCTGGTGGCCGCTTTCGATCATCGCCACATCTTCATCGATCCGAATCCGCAGCTCGCGGCGAGTTTCCGCGAGCGCGAGCGGCTGTTCAAACTGCCGCGTTCGAGCTGGGACGACTACTCTCGCAAGGCCATTTCGCGCGGCGGCGGCGTCTGGCCGCGCACGGCGAAATCGATTCCGCTTTCGGGCGAGGCGCGCGCGTTGTTAGGCATCGACGCCGCGGCCGCGACCCCGGTCGAAGTCATGCGCGCCATCCTCCGGCTGCCGGTGGACCTGCTGTGGAACGGCGGCATCGGCACATACATCAAGTCCAGCGACGAATCGCACGCCGAGGTGCGCGACCGCGCCAACGACGCGATCCGCGCCGATGGCCGCGAGATCCGCGCCCGGGTGGTCGGTGAAGGCGGCAACCTCGGCGCCACGCAGCGCGGGCGTGTTGAATATGCGCAGTCCGGCGGACCCACGGCGGCCGGCGGCCGCATCAATACCGACTTCATCGACAACTCCGCTGGCGTGAACACCTCCGATGTCGAGGTGAACATCAAGATCCTGCTGGCGGACGTGGCCCGCAAGGGCAAACTCACGCGCCCCGCGCGCGACAAACTACTCGCCAGCATGACGGACGAGGTGGCCGCGCTGGTCCTGCGCAACAACTACCTGCAGAGCCAGGCATTGTCGGTGCTCGAGCAACGGGCCCCCGAACGCTTGACGGAATACCAGAGCCTGGTGCGTACGCTCGAACGCGGCGGGCACCTGAACCGCGCCATCGAATTCCTGCCGGCCGACGATGAATTCCTCGAGCGACGCAAGCAGCGCCTGGGCCTCACGCGTCCGGAGCTGGCGGTGGTGCTGGCATACAGCAAGATCTGGCTCAGCAATCATCTGATCGACTCTGATCTGCCCGACGATCCGTACTTCGCGAGCGAGGTGCAGCGGTACTTCCCGGCGCCGATGCGCCGCCGCTATGCGCGCCAGATTCCGAAACATCGCCTGCGCCGCGAAATCGTGGCGACGGCGACGACCAACAGTCTCGTCAACCGCATGGGTCCGGTGTTCGTGACGCGCGCACAGGAAGAGACGGCGGCGAATCCCGCTTCGATCTCGCGGGCTTACACGATCGCGCGCGAAATATTTTCGATGCGCGAGCTGTGGGCGCAGATCGAATCGCTCGACAACGCGGTGCCGGCAAGCGTGCAGTACGCCATGTTCTATCGCGCAGCCCGGCTGCTGCGCCACACGAGTTACTGGCTGCTGCGCGAACGCGGCAAGGATCTGCACATCGACAACTCCGTGCGCGAGCTGCGGCCGGCCATCGAGTCGCTGGTCGACAGCATCGACACCGCGATGCTGGGTGACGCGCGCGAACAGCACGATGCATCGCTGCTGGAGTTCGTCAACGGCGGCGTACCGGAGAAACTGGCGCGCCGCGTCGCACGCCTGTCGCTGCTTGATTCCGCGCTCGATATCGTCGCGTTGGCGCGCGGCGAGCAGGCACCGGTGGCGGAGGTCGCGCGCGCGTATTTCGAGGTCGGCCTGGCACTCGGCCTAGACTGGCTGCATCGCGAGATCGACCGGCTGCCGGTCGACGGCTCCTGGCAGGCCACCGCGCGCACCGGTCTGCGCGACGCCGCGATGCGCGCGCACCGTGAGCTCACCCAACAGGTGCTGCGCACACGCGGCGCGAAACGCGCCGGCGAGCGACTCGCGCGGTGGAGCGAACAACGCGGCGAACTGCTTGCGGGCTGGAAGCGCACGCTCACGGAAATGCGCGCGGTCGGCACCGCCGACTTCGCCACGCTCACCGTGGGTGTGGACGCGGTGCGCAATCTTTCCGGCGGCTAGCCGTCCGCATATGCGAGTGGCGCTGGTCATCACGACCTACGAGCGCCCCGATGCACTCGCTGCCGTCCTGCAGAGTGCCGGGCGCCAGCGCGTCGCGCCTGACGAGATCATCGTCGCCGACGACGGGTCGGGGCCGGCGACACGCGAGCTGGTGCAGGCTTTCGGTGCGTTATCTGCCCTGCCCACCCGCTTCGTCTCGCAACCGCATTGCGGATTCCGCCTGACACGGCTGCGAAATCTCGCGATCGCCGCCACCTCGCTCGACTATCTGGTGTTCGTCGATGGCGACATGCTGCTGCACACCGAGTTCATCGCCGACCATGCGCGGCTCGCGCGGCGCGGGTTTTTCACGCAGGGCGTGCGCGTGCATGCCGACGCGGCGCTGACATCCGCGCTGATCGCCGACCCCACCCGGCCTGCCCGGTGGTGGTCGCGAGGCCTGGGCGGCCTGCGCCGCGCCTATCTACTGCGTTCTCCCGCGCTCAGCACCGCGGTACGCGGCCTGGCCAACGGCGTCATCGCGATCAAGGGCTGCAACCAGGCTTTCTGGCGCGACGACCTGGCGCGCGTGAACGGCTTCAACGAAGCCATCGAAGGCTGGGGGCCCGAGGACAAGGAACTCGCCGCGCGCCTGCGTTTTGCGGGCGTGCGTCGGCAGACGCTGCTGTTCGGCGGCATCGCCTGCCACCTGCACCATCCCGCAGCGTCCCGCGCGGCGCTGCCGGCCAATATCGCGGTGCTCGAAGACACCGTGGCGCGGCGCCGGGTGCGCTGCACGCGCGGCCTCGACGCACATTTCCGCTGAACATTTCCGCTAAGATTGGCGCCCCATCGAGAGGTACCCGCATGCCCGGCAAGTTAATCCTGGTTCGACATGGCCAGAGCGTCTGGAACGTGGAGAATCTTTTCACCGGCTGGCATGACGTCGATCTTTCGGACCAGGGCCGTATCGAGGCGCGTTCGGCGGGCGTCGAGATCAAGAAGGCGGGGCTCAAGCCCGACATCGCTTTCACTTCGGTGCTCAAGCGCGCGATCCGCACGTTGTGGAGCGTGCTCGACGAAATGGATCTGATGTGGATTCCGGTCGAGCGCAGCTGGCGGCTGAACGAACGCCACTACGGCGCGCTGCAGGGGCTCGACAAGGCTCAGACCGTCGAGAAACACGGCGAGGCGCAGGTGAAGATCTGGCGCCGCAGCTACGACATTCCGCCGCCGCCGCTCGCGAGCGACGACCCGCGTCATCCGCTCAATGACCGGCGCTACGCGAACATCGATCCGCGTGTGTTGCCCGCGTCCGAATCGCTCAAGGACACGCTCGCGCGAGTGTTGCCGTTCTGGAACGACCGCATCGTCGCCGAGCTCAAGGCCGGCAAGAATGTGCTGGTGGCGGCGCACGGGAATTCGTTGCGCGCCATGGTGAAGATGCTCGACAACGTGAGCGAGGCGGACATCACCGAGCTCAACATACCGACCGGCGTGCCGCTGGTGTACGAGCTGGATGACAACCTGAAGCCGGTGAAGAGCGGCTATCTCGGCGATCCGGAAGCGATCAAGGCCGCCGCTGAGGCGGTGAAGAAGCAGACGGAGAAGAAGAAGTAAGTCGGTGCCGGGTCGGACTTAGCAAAATGAGCCGGTCGGCTCATTTTGCTAAGTCCGACCCGGCACCGACTTACTCCCGCGGCACCTGCTTCGCCGACCAGCCGTCGTAGCGGCCGCCCTTCTCCTTCGCCGCGTCGGTGAGGCGGCGGCTGAGGTCCTGCATACCGGGCACGGTCAGCTGCATCGACTTGTGCGCATGCAGGCTGTAACGCAGATCGCCGTTCTTCGGCTCATCGACGATATCGGCATCAAAGCCCTCGCCGCGCAGCTGCACGGCAAGCTGCTCGGCCGCTTCGGTGCTCGGGAACGCGAGGAAGAAATCCACGTCGTGCGGTTTGAACGGATCCGACCCGCGCTTGCGCAGCTGGTCGATCAGTCGCGCGTCCCACGAATCGTTCTGGCGCTGGCGCAGCTTGTTGAGGTTCTGCCAGATGCGCCACGCGGCCAGCGCACCACCCAGGATGGCGAACAGATACATCCACGCGGTCGAAGCCATCCGCCTGCTCCTATTCGTCTTCCGCGATGGTGACTTTCAGACCCGAAAGCGCCGCAGTGATTTCAACCTGGCAGGAAAGCCGGGAATTTTCCCGGTAATGCGACAGCTCCGTCAGCAGCTCCCGTTCGTCGGACATCGGCGGCGGCAGTTTGTCGACCCAGGCCGGGTCCACATAGATGTGGCAGGTGGCGCAGGAACACATGCCCCCGCAGATGGCCGCGACGCCGTAATCCAGCTCGCGCAGCACTTCCATCACTTTCAACCCGGGCTTGCACTCCACATCGTGGGAAACACCATCCCGATCAATCACCTGCAGTGTCGCCATTCCTCTTAACCGCACCTTGAGATTCGCGCAAATTCGCCGGGCTAGTGTGCCGAGGTTGGCCGTCGGGCGCCAGCGCAAGCAGGCGCCGCAACGCGACGGATTCGAGCGAAAGGTCGGTGGCCGGTACGGTCCGGGCCACGCGCCGGGCGCGATACCAGAGATACGTCAGCAAGGTGAAAACGCTGGTGAGGTCGGCCAGCATGTCGATGGTCACGCCGCGCTCCTCCTGGCCCGAGGCATTCAGCAGCAACTGGCTGTGCGGAACCGCGCGCGGGTAATACGCCATGACGCAGGCGAGATCGAGCAGCGGATCGCCGACTTGCGCGTATTCCCAATCGATGAAGTACACGCGATCCGCCGTGAGCACGTTGCCGTGATGCAGGTCGCTGTGGACGATCGTGGCCGCGCGTTGCTGCGAACCCGAACGCGCCAGCGCCGCGGCGCCGCGGTCTAACAAAGACTGGATGCGCACGCCTTCCTGCGGCTCGCTGCGCAACACGATGTCGGCGTAACGCCGCGCGACCGCCAGCGGATCGAAACGCGGCAGCGGCGGCGGCGGCACGGCGTGCAGCACGCGCAGCCGCAAGCCCAGCGAGCGCAGGTCGCGCATGCGCGAGAAGTAGTGAGGCGTCCACAACCGGCCGTCGACGAAATCCGTGATCAGGCACGACCGGTCGGGACTCGCATAGATGATGTGCGGAGCGAGCCCCGCGCCCGCCGCCGCGGTGTGCAGCGTGAGCTCGCGTTCGCGATCGAGGCCGGGGTCGTTGGCGACGTTTTCATTGAGCCGGACGACGAAGCGGCCGCGGCGCGTGCGCACCAGGAAGCTGCGATTGACCTTGCCACCGCCGATGAGCTCCTGGGAATACGGCGCTTCGCCGTCTTCGCAACCGGGCACGTATTGCAGCATGCCGCTGATCATGCGGGCACCGCCTGCGACCGCAGGCGCCGGCGCCAGGCGACGAAGCCGGCGGCCGCGATCGCGATGAACAACACGTTCAGCAACGCAAGAAACGGCAGCCCCTGCACATAGAAGAGGTACACCAGAGCGCCATCGATCACGATCCAGTAGAGCCAGTTCTCGAGTTTGGCGCGCGCGGCGAGCCAGGTGGCGAGCAGGCTGAACCAGGTGGTCAGCGAATCCAGCAGCGGCCAGGCCGCGTGGGTTTCGGCGGCGAGCAGGCGCGCGCTGCCGAACGACAAGACCAGCAGCACCAGCGCCGCGCCGATGTGCCAGGAATACGGCCACAGGCCGACGGGCAAGTCACCCGTCGTCGAACTGCGTGTCCAGCTCACCCAGCCGTACACCGACATCCCGACGAAGAACACCTGCAGCGCCGACTGCATCGGCAGTGCCCGCAGCCCCGCCAACAAGGCCGCGCAGGCCGAGCTCACGGCGCCCGCAATCCAGCACAGGCGATTGCGGCGCGCAGCGAGAATCGCGTAGCCAGCCCCGGTGAGCATGGCGAGGATCTCGAAGGATTTGAGCAATCCGGCGGGCAGAGTCACGATTGCAGGACGTGTTAGCCGAGTGGCCCGAGAACCTTCATGACGAAAATGGACTTGCCGTCGCGCTCGAAAGTGGGGCGCAGCTCGCGAGTGAGCGCGTCCATGACTTCTTCGTAGCGACCAAAGACCTGGGTGCTCATGTCGTTGGTCAGGACCTTGAAGCGGCCATCGGCATTGAGGCGGTCGATGAATCCCTGGATTGGCGGAATGAAGTCACTACGCAAGGGATACAGGCTGATCTCGACCCCGATGTTCATTATTTCTCCGTCATCGAAATGTATACGCGACCGTCAATCCCGCGTGCCGCGGATCTCCCGCCTGCACGTAACGAGCCGCCATGAAATCCGGCGGCTCGAGACCGAAGCGGAAGCCACGCTGCGAATAGTACCTGTCGAATACGTTTCGCACCCAAACTTCCGCGCGCCAGTGATTCCCTGAGAAACCCGCCTTCAAATGCGTCAGCACTCGCGACGGCGCACGCTCATCGTGCGAAGCATCGAAGTAGAAGTCGTCGAGTCCGGCGAAATCGACGCGCGCGAAGAACCCGGTAGCACCTCGATACTCCACGCCGAGATCGAACTGGTACTGCGGCGCGTGCGCCTGCTCGCGTCCATCGAGATTGCGCTCACCAAATCTGTATCCCAGGTAGCGGGTTTCGAGCACCGCGCCGCGCAGGTCTAGCAAGAGTGCGGGCGCCAGCTGCCAGCGCAGCGTTCCCTCGACGCCGTAGTTCTCGCCGCGTGCCGCGTTGTCGATGTACAGCACAAAACTCAGGGGATCCCTTGGATCGAGTTGCTCGCCGGTCGGCACCTGCTGGTTCTGACGGCGCATATAGAAGAGTGCGACGTCGCCCGACAGGGATTGGTCGGCGTTCGCGGCGCGCATACCGAGCTCGAGGCTGTGCAGGAATTCGGACTCGAAGGTGCGCCGGTCCGCCGGCACATAGGTGCCGATGTTGAATCCGCCCGCCTTGTAGCCGCGAGCCAACGTCGCGTAGACGCTGCGCCGTTCGCCGAACGCATGGCGCAGGCTCACGGAGCCGCCGAACATGGTTTCATCGGGCGAGAAGGCCGCGCCATCGGAATCGTGATAGTCGGCGCTGCGGCGCTCGCCGCGCGCGCCTACCGACAACACGGTCGCGGCTCCCATGCGGAATTCCACTTCGCCATAGCCGGCGAGATTGGTCGCGTGATAGTCGCTCGTCATCACCGTGTCGCCGGCGAGGTCGAGGTCGCGATAGATGTCGTGTTGCCGGACGTCTTCGTCGGTGCGCAGAAGATAGGCGCCCGCGAGCCAGGACCAGGACGCGCCTTTGTCCACCGCCGCGCGGGACACGAGACGCAGATCCTGGCTCAGCGTGCTGCGCTTGCGGTCGAAACGCTGGAAATAATCGTAGGGCGTGTAGTCGCCCCAGCTGGCATCGTTGCCCCAGTCTCCGTCGAAGGAATACACGCTGCGCGACACACCCGCGGAGCTGCGGCTCACCACGTCGAAACTTTGTGCTCCGGTGTAGTCGAGGCGCACCGCGAGTGCGCGCGCGAGTTGGGTGTCCTGTCCCGGTTTGTCCGCCTGAGACACGCGCGAGTTGTCGACCGAGAATGCGTCATAGCCGTTGTCGAGATCGGCCCACATCGCGGTGACATCCGCGCGCAGCGTTTCGGTGGGTTGCGCGTGCAGCTTGAAGCGCGCGTTGCTCTCGTTGTACCCGTTGACGTCGTCGCGATGCAGAAACGTGTCGCGCCGGAAGCCGTCGCTGCGATAGTTGCCGGCCACCAGGCGCCACGCGGTCTCGCCGTCGCCGATCGGGCCCCCTAACACGCCGTTGGCGCCGCGCGTGCCGTAGTCGCCGAGCGTGAGATTCGCGTCGATCTCGGGCGTGCGCACGGGCGCGCGCGTGTTGACCGCGATGAGGCCGGCCAGCGCGTTGGCGCCATACGCGGTGCCCTGCGGGCCGCGCAGCACTTCGATGCGTTCGACATCGGAGAGAGTGGCCGGCATGCCGACACCGGAGAAATCGATGCCGTCGATGAGAAAACCCACCGAGGGATTGGGCGCGCCCTGCCACTGCTCGAGCTCACCGATGCCGCGCAGCTGGAAATAACGCGGCCGCGAAGTACCCGCGGACCAGTTGAGGTTGGGTACGAGACCGAGCACATCCTGGAAGTGCTGCACGCCCGCGACTTCGAGCGTGTGCGCGTCGAGCACCGTGGCACTGGCCGGCAGATCGCGCAACGCACGGTCGCGCAATTCGGCCGTGACGACGACTTCGTCGAGCGCGGTGTCTTCCGCCGCGTTCGACGCGATTGTGACAAATGTAATGGAAACGGCGCACGCAGCGCGCAACGAGATGTGCATTCCTATCCCTCCGCCGGTATTAACCGGATCAGGTTCTACGGGTTCGCGGACGATCCGCATCTCAGGCCGGTGCGTAATGCAGTGGCCACCCCAAGGCAGGTCGGATACTAGCGGAAATTCAGCTTGAGTGAAGTGGGTTTGCGGGTAAAATTCGCGCCCCTCATGACCCGCCGCATCCGAATTTTCCAGGTCGACGCATTCACCACGGATCGCTTCACGGGCAATCCCGCCGGTGTCGTGCTCGATGCCGATGCGCTCAACGACGCCGAGATGCTCGCGATCGCGCGCGAGCTCAACAACGCCGACACCGCGTTCGTGTTGAAGCCTGAAGCCGCGGATCATGATTTGCGCGTGCGTTTCTTCACGCCGCGCACCGAGGCGAGTTTCGTCGGCCATGCCACCGTTGCCACGCACTTCGTCCTGTCGCGCGACACGGTGACGCCGGGCCGGGTTCGGCAGCGCCAGAAGTCCGGGCTGGTCGATGTCGAAGTGCGCGGTGAAGGCGCCACGCGGCGTATCGCGGTGCGCCAGCCGGCACCGCCGCTCGGCCGCGAGCTCAACGATCGCGAAAGACTGGCGGTGCTCGACGCCCTCGCCCTATCTACCGGCGACATCGACACGCGTTGCCCGTTGCGCATCGTCGGCGGCGCGGGGACACGCCTGCTCATCGGCGTGCGCAGCACCGAGCAGCTGAAGCAGCTCAAGCCGGACTATTCGCGCCTGACCACGTTGTCGGCGCAGCTCGGTGCCGCGGGGTTCTTCGTGTTCACGCTGGCGCACGGCCTGCCCGGTTGCCTGACCGAATCGCGCATGTTCTGCCCGGCGCTCGGCATTCCCGAAGACCCGGTCAGCGGCAACGCGCACGGGTTGTTAGGTGCGTATCTCGCGGAGCAGGGTCTGCTGCAACACAGCGGTGCCACCGCGCAGTTCACCGGGGCCCAGGGGCATCACGTGCATCGCGCCGGCCGCGTGGACGTCGAGCTCGAGTTCCACGACGGCAAGCTCGATGGCGTGTGGATCGTCGGCCAGGCCGTGGAGATCTTCGAGACGTCGCTGACGTTGTAGGAGAGCGGTGCCGGGAAGGGGGTTCCGGGGTTCGCGGCGCGGACTTCCCACTTCAAGATGCTGTTCGTCGCGAACCCCGGAACTCCCTTCCCGGCACCGCTCAATGCGGCGCGAACTTGTTCGGGTCCACGCCCTCGCTCGCGGAGCGCGGCTGCCAACCCGCGCTGCCTCGGATGATACTGTCGGGAATCGTCGCCTCGTCCCAGCCGAGATCCGCGGGCGGCTCGCCGCCCACGCGCAAAATCGTCAGCCGTAGCGAGGGCACTATCCACAACCTCTGCTTGCCGGCCGATTCGAGCCGCGCCACATCCTGCGTATCGAATGTGCCATCCACACGCGTGAAGTAGCCGCGCGCGGAATCCTGGTGCGCAGGCTGGAGCATCTGGTGCACGAAACGCGGCGGCGTGAACTGATTTCCTTCGAACACGCCGTCGTTGGCCAGCAGTTCGCCCACGCGCATCCAGTCACCGAGCCTTGCGCGGATACAGCAGCCCGCCCCGGCCGCCTTCGGCCGCAGCGCACCACCACCGCCCGCGAACACCAGCTCGCCCGCCTCCATCGGCTTCCACAGGCGATCCGCGACCAGCGTCTGGTAAGGCTGGTTGCCGACCCGTTCCAGCACCAGCGCCAGCCGGTTCGCCGACGCAGCGGCGTCCAGGGACGTGTTGTCCTGCGCCAGCAGTTCGCGCAATGTCGTCGCGCCCAGCGGCGTGTTCGCGTCTTCGGGGATGTAGTTAGATGATGGTGCATCCAGACTCGCGATGAGCCGGTCGCTCATCATGGTGCCCGTGACGAGGGCCGCGAGCACGGGCGCGAACTCCGGCAAGTCCACCGGCGTTTCGAACGTAGTCCCGTCCCAGTATTTCTCGAACACGATGTGCCCGCCCTGGCCGATGATCAGCGCACGCGTATTGCGTGGCCCGGCGTATTGCACGGCCTCTTCGATCGCCAGCGGATCGATGCCCGCCTCCGCCGGCGACACCCTGGGTTGCGCCGGGCCGGGCGCGATCGCGACGACGATGGGCTCGATCCGCGCGGCACGACGCGGCATCCACAGCGCTGCGGCGATGGCCAGCGCCACGATCACGAACCCAACCGCAAAAGTCTTCATGTCTGCCACTCCTCCTGCAACGCGAAGCTCGTCACCGGACGTCCACCGGCAAGCTCCAGCACGTGCGTAGTATGCGCCGGCCATTCTTCGCGATGATGCGTCGCGATGACACAGCTGCCGCCGTCGGCTAACCACCGGTTCAGGCGGCGCGCGAGGTCCGCGCGCGTGGCGCGGTCGAGGCCGGCGAAGGGTTCGTCGAGCAGCGCGAGCGCGGGCTCACGCGCCCAGGCACGCGCGAACAACACGCGGCGCGCCTGCCCGTACGACATCTCCGCGAGCGTCCGATGCCGCAGCCCGTAGATGCCGAAACGCCGCAACGCCCGCTCCGCATGTTTGCGATCGCTGGCGGTAAGTTTTTCGTTCAAGCCAATACTCGCGTACCGCCCCGACGCGACGACTTCCAGGACCGGCATCTTCGGCTGGTGCCAGGTCTGCAGATGCGGCGCGACATAGGCCGTGCGCAGCTTGAATTTCTCGAGCGGCACGCCGGGGATGATCCCGTCGCGCTCGATGCTGCCACCGACCGCCACCGCGTGATCGCCATACAAGGTGCGCAGCAGCGTGGATTTTCCCGAGCCGTTGGCGCCGTGCACCACCCAGCAATCGCCCTTCGCGACCGTGAGATCGATGCCGGTAAGAATGTGTGCCTCGTCCACGTGCACGCTGGCGTTGTGCATCGCGACCAGCACCCGCCGGCTGCGACGTTTCGAACTGCGGGCGACACGTCCCACCTCGTGAAATGCACCGCTGTCCTGCTGCAGCAGCTCCCGGGCACGCGCGGGGCGCATCGCCCCGCTGCGGCGGACTTCGCCCTGCTCGAGCTCCAGCAGGTGCGTCATGTTGTCGGGCACATCGGGCCGGCGATGCGTGGCGAACACCCACGGCATCGACGAGCGCGAAGTACCTGACAACCATTTGAGGAAGCGCGCGTGATTGCGCGCATCGAGTCCGTTGGCGACCTCGTCGAGCAGCAGCAGCCGCGGGCGGCTCGCGAGCGCGCGCGCGATCAGCACCAGGCGCCGCTCCCCATAGGAGAGCGTGAGAAAACGCCGCTCCGCGAGCGCGGCAATATCGAGCTGCCGGAACAGCGCGCTGACACGGCGCTCCTCCGCTGGCGTCAGCGCGCGCATGGGGATGTCGGTGCGCTGCACGCCCGTCGCTACGACCTCACGTGCGCGGAAATTCCATTCGTAGTGTTCGTAGCGATCCTGGCGTTCGGCGCCGACGTAAGCGATTTCCTCGCCGACACCCGCGGGCGCGTCGAATGTTTCGCCGCGAAAATGGTAGCGCCGCAGCTGCCGCCCCGTGGGTTTTGGCCACACGGCGCCCGCGACGAGCTTGAGCAATTGCGTTTTGCCCGCGCCGTTGCCGCCGATCAGCAACCATCTTTGTCCGGGGCGGATGCTCCACGAAACATTGCGCAGCACCGGGCGTTCACCGCGATCGAGATCGATGCGGCGCAACGTGACGGACAGTGGGGATTGTGCAGCTCGCGCGCGGGTCGGCATCGGCGCGGAAGCTTACCTCACGAGGCGGCCGTCGAGGCGACCGGTTGATCGGTGGGCAGCCGCGCGTCGGGCGCGTACGCCGGAAGATCCGCCTGCGCGAACAACATTTCGAAATCGGCCGCGAGGACGCTGTCGAACAATTGTTCGATGTCGTCGAGCACGAAGTAGGTCTTCTGATAGGCATCGATCTGGTAATTCGTGCGCAGCACGCGTTGCAGATCGAAACCGATGCGCGCAGGTCCGGTTGCCTTCGTGGCATACACCGTCTCCCCGCTCGAAGACAACACGCCCGCGCCGTAGGCACGCAAGCCGCGAGACGTCGCGACGAGGCCGAACTCGACCGTGTACCAATAGAGCCGCGCGAGCATCTTCAACGCGGCGGGCGACTGCGCATGGGCACCGATGGCGCCGTACGCCTGGATGAAGTTCGCGAACACCGTGTGCGCCAGCATCGGCAGGTGTCCGAAGAAATCGTGGAACAGATCGGGTTCGACGAGGTAATCCAGCTCATCGCGGCGGCGCATCCAGACGGTGACCGGGAAACGGCGTTCGGCCAGGTGCGCGAAGAAATCGGCTTCCGGGATCAGGCCCGGCACACCGATCACCTCGAAACCGGTCAGACGCTGCAGCCGCTCACTGGCTTCCTCGAGCACCGGAATGCGGTGCGCATCGACGCCTAACAATCGCAGGCCCGCCATGAATTCGGGCGCCGCGTGTTCGCCCATGAGGCCCGACTGGCGCTCGAACAACGTGCGCCAGATGGCGTGTTCGTCGGCGGTATAACCGTCGTAGTTCTGTGCCAGACGGAAATCCGCGGCGGCGTGGGCGTAGTCGCCGCGCAGCTGCACGGCGGTCTGGGCGGGGGCAACGGGTAATCGAGCCATGCGGCATCTTCCTCCGCGCTTATTGCAGAAAAATGGCTTTTTACGTCGGCGCAAGCCTGAAAATGTGGCGTCTTCCACTAATTTATCTCATATTCGTGGTTAAATCCGCCACCAATGAAGCTGGACAAGACCGATCGGCGAATCCTCGACGTCCTGCAGCGCGATGGCCGCATCAGCGTGACGGATCTCGCCGAGCGCGTCGGGCTCTCGCCGACTCCCTGCGCGCGGCGCGTGCGGCAACTTGAGTCGTCCGGACTCATCCAGGGTTACGCCGCCATCGTCGACCCGAAGCGCGCGGGACAGACGATCCAGGCCATCGTGCAGATCAAACTGGAGCAGCACTCGGACGAGATCGTCGAGCGTTTCCGCCGCACGCTGATCGACCGGCCCGAAGTACTGGCCTGCTACACGATGACGGGCGAGATGGATTTCCTGCTGCACGTGATCGTGCGCGACATCGAAGCGCTTTCCGACTTCACCATGCGGCGGCTGCTGCGCGTGAGTGGCGTGCGCGACGTCACCTCGTCGATCGTGCTCGAAACGGTGAAACGTTCGCCGGTGATTCCGCTCGAAGAGCTCGCGCCCGACTGAACGGTTTCGGCAGGCTTCAATGATCCGCAGGCACCGGCGCGGGCCCCGCGCGCTGCGGGGTGCTCTTCTTCAGCAGGAACACCAGCGGCACCATCAATAGATAGCTCCAGGTGATGAGCTTGAACACGTCGAGCATCGCGCCCATCTGGGCCTGCCGCCCAAGCTCGAGCGCGACCACCGCCAACCCGCGCGGATCCGTGGCCGACATGTGCAGGCGCCGCATGTATTCCAGCAGCGCCTGCTGATACTGCGAGACGTGCCCGCCGAGCTCGTTCCAGATGATCTGCGACTGGTGGGCGAGCAAGGTGGTGACGACCGAGATGCCGATCGCGGCTCCCACGGTGCGCACCAGGCTGAACAAGCCCGCCGCCTCGGCCATGCGGCTCCGGTCGAGCGTCGCATAAGCGACGGTGGAGATCGGCACGAACACCAGGCCGAGACCGATGCCCTGCAGGAACGCCGGCCAGATGATGTTCATCTGCGTGACGTCGAGCGAGTAGTAAGTCATGCCGTACGAGCCGAAGGCGCCGAAGGCGAGCCCCGTGAGCACCAGCCAGCGCGCATCGACGCGGGACACGAGCCGGCCGACCACGACCATGGTGATCGCCGTCGCGATACCGCGCGGCGCCATCAGGATGCCGGTCGTGACGATGGGATAACCGAGCAGGCCTTCCAGCAGGATCGGCTGCAGCACCAGTCCGCCGAACATGCCGAGACCCATGCAGGCGATCACCAGCGAGGACATGCCGAAGTTACGGTCCTTGAATATCCGGATGTCGAAGATGGCCTCGGTGGGCCGGCGCAGACTGTGCGCGATGAATACGACGAGGCCGATCAATGCCAGCGCAGCGGCAAAGCGGATATCTGCCGATTGAAACCAGTCGCGTTGATTGCCGCGGTCGAATACGTACTGCAGGCCGGCGATGCCGAGCGCCATGAAACCGAATCCGTACCAGTCCATGCGCCGCGGCCGCTTCACGGAGTCCGGCACGAACTGCGAAGCCAGGAACAGCGACAGCAGCCCGACGGGTAGATTGATGTAAAACGTCCAGCGCCAGCTGCCGATGTCGGTGAGCCAGCCACCGAGCGTCGGGCCAGCGACGGGACCCACCATGACTCCCAGTCCCCAGATCGCCATCGCCTTGCCGCGTTCGTGCGGTGGATAGGCGTCGGCCATGATGGCCTGCGACAGCGGCACCAGCGCCGCGCCGAACACGCCCTGCAAGAGCCGGAAGAACACGATCTGCGCGAGGCTCTGCGAAATGCCACACAACGCGGAAGCGGCGACGAAACCGGCTATGCAGACCAGCAGGAAACGTTTGCGGCCCCAGACGTCGGTGAAATAACCGGTCAGCGGCATGAAGATCGCGGACGACACGAGATAACTCGTCAGCACCCAGCTGATCTGATCGGACGTCGCGCCGAGCTCGCCCTGCATGTGCGGCAGCGCGACGTTGACGATGGTGGTGTCGAGCACCTGGATCAGCGTCGCGGACATCACCGCGAAGGTGATCATCAGGCGGTTCCCGGCGGGCTGCACCGCGGATTCGCCGAAGGCGACGCCGGCACTCACGGGACAACGCTCAAGAAGGCTGATCCATCGCGACCAGGATGCTGCACGAGACTTTCTGCAGCAGCGTGTTTTCCTCTTCTTCGCTCCACCAGCGCGCCAGGCGGTTGCGGTACCGGTGGCCGACGACAATGAGGTCCGCGCCAATACGCTTCGCCACCTCGGGGATATGCACCATCGGGTTGCCGTAGACGAGTTGCCCATCGGCCGGGACGCCGTGGTCCTTCAACCACTGCACGCCTTCGGTCAGCAAGGCGTTGGCGGTGTCCTGCTCGCAGTGGACGAGCTCGGGTGTCACGCCTTCCGGCACCGCCGTCGACAACAGATTGCGGCAGATCGCCAGTAGATAGGCACGGGACTTCATGGCCACGGCCACTTCCGCGCCCTGGCGCAGCGCGCGGCGACCTTCCGCCGTGCCGTCGTAACAGAGCAGGATGTTCTGGTACATGCGGCCTCCCCTATTCCGGCGCCGCCACGCGCACCGTCGCCGTGGTGCCGATGCGTAGTGGATGTTCCGCATCCGGATTGAGCACGCGCACGCGCACCGGCACGCGCTGCGTGACCTTTACCCAGTTGCCGGTCGCGTTCTGCGCGGGCAACAGTGAAAATGCCTGGCCGCTGCCACCCGAAAGACTCTGTACCTCGCCCTTGAATTCATGGTCGCGGTACATGTCGACGATGATCGTCGCCTTCTGGCCGGGCTTCACGCGATTGAGTTCGGTCTCCTTGAAGTTCGCATCCACCCAGTATTCCGAATCGCCGATGACGGTGAAGATCGGCACGCCGCTCTGCACCATGCTGCCGGGGCGCAGCTCGAAGTTCGCGATCAACCCGCTGGCCGGCGCGAGCACCTTGGTGTGCGACAGATCGAGCTTGGCCTGCGCGAGTTTCGCGGCGGCGGAACGTACGGTCGCGTTGTTGGCGCCCGCCTTGCCGAGGCCGCTCAGCGCCTGCTCCAGATTCGCCTGCGCCGCGCTGACCGCGGCGGCGGCCGTGCGCGCTTCGGTTTCGACCGTCTCGGCGGATTGCTTTGAAATGAGCTTTTGTTCGGTCAGCTCCTTGCTGCGCCTTTCGTTCGACTGTGCGTTGGTCAGCTCCGCGGTACGCTGCGTCACCAGCGCGCGCGCCGCGGCCACGGCGGCCTTGTCCTGCGAGGAAGCCTGGTAGGCCAGATCAAGCTGCGCCTCGGCGGCATCCACCGCGAGTTGATAGGTCTGCGGATCGATCTCGAACAACACCTCACCTTGCTGGACCGCCTGCTGATCCTGCACGTGGATCGCCGTGACCGGTCCCGACACCTGCGCCGCCATCTCGATGCGGTTGGCGTTCACGTAGGAGTTGTCGGTGCTCACGTAGAGCTGCGACTGGTGCCAGAAGTAGATGGCCGCGGCGATGATGGCAAGAACCACCACGGCCGCGATGGACCATTTGATGAGTTTGGCCGGCGAGGCGCGATCCGGAACCACGGCTGTGGCCGCGACGGGAGTTGTTTGATCACTCATGAATATCGCCCTTGAAAATGGGTAGCCCGATTCTGCGGGTTCTGTGCGCTGACGCAATCGGAGGAACGCGGAATTTTGCCCAGACCGGCGGCACGCAGCCCACCTTGCGCTCAGGTCGACGCACTTGACGACAAAATCTGGCTGGTCAGCTTCATGACCTACGATTTAGGATTCTTCGACCATGAGACATGCCGCATCGAGAGCGCCGAAAATCCCTTCGTCGCTAAAGTGTCACCCATGTCTCCGGAATAATCCGTTACCCATGTAATCGGAATAGACCGTGGAGGAGTGGCGCGCCCGGACGGATTCGAACCGCCGACCACCTGGTTCGAAGCCAGGTGCTCTATCCAGCTGAGCTACGGGCGCGTGGGCTGGCATTGTAGCCGCACCGGTTCTCCTTGGCGCGGAGGGTTTTTATCGGCAGGATGCGCGCCGATGGCGAAGAAGTTCTATGTCGTATGGCGCGGTGTGAAGACCGGAATTTTCGAAGACTGGCCGACCACGCTCGCGTTGGTCGACGGTTTTCCCGGCGCGCAGTACAAATCATTTCCCACACGCCCGGAAGCCGAAAACGCATTTCGCGGCGGCGCCCCGGCGCGTATCACCTCGGCCGGCGCTGGCAAACCGCGTATCGTGCGAACCGATCATGCGGATGCCGTCGCGGCATTCGACACGGTCATCTTCTGCGACGGCGCCTGCGAACCGAATCCGGGCAAGGCCGGATCCGGCATGGCGGTCTACCGCGACGGCGCCTTGGCGAGCCTCTGGTATGGCTCTTACAACCCCGCCGGAACTAACAACACCGCGGAGCTCCACGCCCTGCTGCACGCGTTGACGTTCGCCAGTGATGAAATCGACGCGGGCCGGACCGTGCAGGTACGCAGCGATTCGTCCTATGGTCTCAACGCCGTGACCAAATGGGCCGCGGGCTGGAAGAAGCGCGGCTGGCGCAAGGCCGAAGGCGAGATCAAGAACCTCGAGCTCATCCAGCAGCTGTTTGCGCTCTATCAGGAGATCGAGAACACCGTGAAGCTTCAGCACGTGAGCGCACACGTCGGCATAGAAGGCAACGAGCTCGCCGATCGCATGGCGATGTTCGCGGTCGAGCAGCGGGAACTCGCCTGGCGCCAGTACGACGCACCGCTCGACATCGACAAACTACTGAAGATGCGCGCCGGCTGAAGCCGGCGCGCCCTCCTCATTCCGGCGCGCCTAGTGCAACGCGCGTGATGCCGCCGCCGTGTTGCGTCCGGTCAGGTGAACCAACAACCCCAGGATTCCCATCACCCACACGATCACCGGGCTCGACGGCAGATCCGTCACGAGCGACACGCCCAGCCCGACCACGTAACTGCCCACAGCCAGTCCATAACCGATGAGCAACTGGTGCTTCGGCGAGTGCCGGTAGGTCGCCACTGCCGGCACGATCAGACTGGTGAAGACCAGGTAGACGCCGACCAGCTGCACCGACGCGGTGACAACCAGGGCGAACAACACGTAGAAACCAACGCGGCCGATCTGGTCGCGCCACTTGAACCACACCAGCGCGAAGATGGCGGTCAGCACGGCCGTGCGGATCAGCTGGGAGTTGGACACCCACAGGATCTGCCCGGCCAGCAGGTCCTTGAGGTTTTCGCCGCCGTGCGGATCGTTGGCTAACAACAGTATCTGCGCGGTCGACGCGAGCACGAACAGGATGCCGATCAGCGCTTCCTGCACCTCCGGCCGCTTGCGTTCGGTCCAGGTCAGCAGCAACGCCCCGGCCAGTGCGGCGGCGACGGCGGCCAGCTGCGCGCCCCACCCCTCGATGGGCAGCTCGAAGCTGTTGGCGGCGATCACGCCGAGCCCCGCGACCTGTGCGATGGCCAGGTCGATGAACACGATGCCGCGCGACAACACCTGCTGGCCCAACGGTACATGCGAAACCGCAACGAGACAGCCGGCGATCAACGCCGGCAGGAGGATGCTGAGATCGGTGAGCAGGTCGTTCATTTGTTGGCCGCCAGCAATTTGTTCAGCGTGTCGTCGAAGAGACCAAACAAGTCCTTGGCTCCGGCGGATCCGCCCACCGAAAACGGCAGCACGACCGCGGGAGCATGCACACGCTCCGACAACCAGCCCGCCGCCTTCGGATCGTTGTATGCATTGAGCAGGATCATCTTCGGCGGCGCGCTCGTGAGCTTGCCGACCAGCTGCCCCAGATACGCCGCGGTCGGCGGCACGCCGGGCTTGGGCTCGATCGACGCCACCTCGGTCAGGCCTAACCAGTGACACAGGTACGCCTGGTCGCGATGCATGATCACCACCTGCGCGCCCTTGAGCGGCGCGGCCTCTGCTTCCCAGCGTTTGATCGCCTCGCTCCAGCGCGCGTCGAAATCTTTGCCACGCGCCGCGTAGAACGCCGCCTGCTCGGGCTCGAGCGCAGAGAGTTTCGCCGTGAGTCCATGCGCGATGGCGGCGATGTTGTGCGGATCGAGCTGCACGTGCGGATTGCCCTGCGGATGGATGTCTCCCATCGAGCGGTCCAGCTTCGCGGGCACTTCCAGCTTCTGCACGAACGACGCGGCTTCGAACGATCCGGCCGCGCCCGGCTGGATCTTCGAATTACCCGACTCCTGGATCAGCACCGGCAGCCAGCCCACCTCGAGCTCCGCCCCGGTGGCGACCACGAGATCGGCCGTGCGTGCGTGCGCGACCAGGCTGGGTTTCGCTTCCACGCGATGCACGTCCTGCATCGCGGTGGTGGCGACGTACACATTGACGCGTTCGCCGCCGAGCTCGGTCGCGAGCGCACCCCAGTCGGGCGTCGTCGCCAGAACCTTGAGCGCCGCCTGGGCCGGCAACACCGCACCGGCCATCAACAACATCGAAACGATCCGGATGAAATTTTTCATGGCAGCTTCCTAGTACTTGTGCGCGCCGTGCGCGCCGATGCCGTAGATGTATTGCAGGCGCAGGATGCGATCCCGCTCGCCGTCGTCGCGTGCGTTGTCCCAGTCGTACTGGGCGCGCAGGCGCGAGAACTCGCTCGGGTTCCAGTCGAGCATCACGGACAGCCGGTCCGGCTCGGCCGACAGCAGGCCATCCGGCGACAACGTGTAACGCGGCGTTCCCGCATCGAGCGAGTCGTAACGCGCACCCACTCTCCAGCGCGGCGCGAATTGATAGACGCTCTGCAGGTACCAGCCCGATTCGCTGTTGCGGAAATCGTCGGCGAGCACGATTCCCTCGACATCGGCGATGGCGCCACTCTCGCGCCGGCGCATGTATTCGCCCTGCACCTTGAGCTGGCGCCGCGGCGACGGCGCCCACTTGAGAACGCCATCGACAACCCAGGTGCGCGCGTCGCCCGTGAACAGATCGAACAAGGGCTCACCCGCGGCATCGAGGATGCCGCCTTCGCGATCCTCGGCCTTCTGCGTCAGATAAGAACCACCGAGGCGCCAGCTCGTGTAGTCGCCGACATCGCCGCCGAGATGGGCAAACAACGTCGCGCCGTTCACGCCGTTGCGCGCGCGGCGCGTCGCGGGGTAACCGTCGCCGTTGCCGGTCTCGGCACCGAATTCGAGGAACAGGTCGGTCGGCGCGAGCCATTTCACCTGCACGCCGTTCTGCTGGAACTGCCCGCCAAACAAGGCTTGATAGACGAGCGGCTGGTCGACGAAATCCCACGCGTGCGCGTGCACTTCGTTGAGATAACCGAAGCCCGAGAAAAAGCGCCCCAGCTTCGCGGTGAAACCATCGGGCAGCGCCGTCGTGCGCACGAACGCTTCTTCGACTTCGATCTCATCCTCCCCGGTTATTGCCGCGGTCAATACGCCGGAGAAATACGGGTCGATGCTGGCGCTGAACGTCAGCTCGGATTCGCCGAGATTGAAACTGCGCTCGCCCGGACCGACTTCACCTCCGTTCGGCGGAAAGCCGGCGATGTTCCAGTCGCCAGGATCGCGCGACGTATTCGTGTAACTGCCGCCGAGAATCAGCGAGATCGCCGGGTTGAAAGCGGATGCCCCGCCTCCGGGCGCCGCGGCCGGCACGGCTTCCGGCGCGGGCGGCATCGCATCGGCAACCTTTGCTGCGGGCGGAGCCACTTCCAACTGCACGATGCGAGCTTCGAGTGCGTCGACGCGTGCGTGGTAGTCGTTTTTCAGTGCCTGCAGTTCCGCGCGCAGCGCCGTCACCTCGTCGGCCGGCGGCGCGGCCATTGCGTACAGAGGCAGTGCCGCGGCGAGCACCACAAAGGCATACTTCAAATTCATCATCATTTTCTCCTTGGGTGGAAGAAAATGCCAGCGCGCCGCCGCCGGCATTTCCCGCCGGGTCGCTACAGACTCGCCCGCACCAGCAGACGAACCTCGCGGCCCGGCAAAATCACGTCATCTTTGTTGAGCGCGACTGCATTGCGCTGCGTCCGGTCGGTGAGGTTGCGGCCGACCAATGCGATTTCGAACTCCGGGTTGTTGGCCATGGGCCGCCACGACGCCTGCGCATCGAGCGAAACGAAACCCGCCGTCGGTGTCTCGGCAAATGCCACGTCGTCCTGACGGCCGGTGTACTTGAGCAGGAATCCGCCGTCGACCGCGCGGCCATCCCAGCTCAACCCGGCGCCGACGTGGTACGGCGAGATGCGCGGCACATTGCCACCGTCATCCAGCCGCGCGCGCACGTAGTCCGCGAGCGTGATGGCGTTCAACGTGCCGCCCGCGTTCTCCAGCAAGTCGAAGGTGACCTTGGCCTCGGCCCCCCAGAACTTTGCGCCGGCCTGTTCGTAGTTGAGCTCCTTGAGCTCCTCGTCGTCGCCGAATTCGCAATTGCCGTCTTCGTCGCAGGTACGTCCGGTGAGACTGCCGATGATGTAGTTGTCGAACTTCGTGCCCCACAACGCACCCTCGAAGCGCGTCTTGTCCGAGTCGTACCGCAGCGTGCCCTCGATCGCATTGGCGCGTTCGATGTCGAGCATTGCGTTGCCGGTTTCGAAGGTCGCAGGGCCGTCATGCGGACCGCGCGCGAACAGCTCGGTCTGTGCCGGCGCCCGCGCCGCGCTCGACAGCGTGAGCCCGAGGCGCAGCGCATCGGTCGCATTGAACAGCAGGCCCGCCGATGCGCTGAGCGGCGTGAATTCGCGCGCCGTGCCAACGTCCGTCACCGGCGTACCTTCGATCTTCACGGACTCCACGCGTGCGCCGCTGTGTAAATGCAGGCGCGGCGACAGCGGCGCGTCCGTGAACACGAAGGCCGCCACCGTTTTCGTGGTGGTCGGCAGTAGATAGTTGGCGCCCTCGCCCAGCGCCGAGAAATCGCGGCTCTGGACCTGCGCACCGATCGCCGCGGCGGAAAACGGCCCGACGGCGCCGAACAGGGCTTCGGCCCGCCCGTCGTATTCATCGTCCTTGAACGTCGCCAGCGCCTCGCCGGTCGCCGGGTCGCGTTCGCTGTGCTCGTAGTCGGCGTGACCGCCCTCCACCGTCAGCGTCTGCCAGGCGCCGATCTGCGTCGCAAATGACGAACGCAGCAGTTCCTTCGTCTGCTGCATGTCGATGAACGTGTCTTCGCCGGGTATCCCGTACTTCGAGTCGTAGTGGATCACCGCCGCACCGATCCGGTTCTGGTCGAACAGGTAGGAGCCGCCGAGTGAATAACCATCGCCGCGGAAGTACGAATTGGACATCGTGCCGCCGGGGATGTCGTAGTCGCCCATGTCGCGCTTGAAGCCATCCGCATGAATCGCGAATTGCCCGAGGCGGGCGTCGACGAGTGCCGATCCCTGGCGCGTATCCGCGTTGGTACCGTACATGCCGGTGAACTCCGCGTTGAACGCGTCGTCGGGCAGCCGCGTGGGGACGCGGTTGTTGATCGCATTGATGACACCGCCGATCGCCTGGCTGCCGTATCGCAGCGTGGCCGCGCCGCGCACCACCTCGATCCGTTGCGCCGACAAAGGATCGATCGGCACGCCGTGGTCCGGGCCGACGTCGGAGACGTCGAAACTGCCGATGCCATCCTCGAGCGTGCGCACGCGGTTGGCATCGAAGCCGCGAATGACCGGCCGGCTGGCACCCGCCGCGAAACTGCTGCCGGTTACGCCCGGTATATTCGCCAGTGCGTCGGCGATATTGGCGCCGCCGGACTTCAGGATTTCCTCTCTATCTACACTGTCGACGATCGTGGCGAGCTTGTCCTCCGGCGTGATCGGGGACGCGCTCACGACGATGGTTTCGATGGGCGAATTGCGTTCGTCGGCAAACACGACGCCGGAAAAAGCCGTCGACAGCAGCCACGCGGACGTGATGCCGGTGGATGCCTTCTTCACGGGCAAAGGAAGTCTGAATCGCGGGGATGGCCGCGCGGGGCCTGAAATCTTCATGGTCTACTCCTCTGGAAACAACAAACACGCGGGCGCGAAGCGCCGGCGCGGAATCACTTGTTTTTCAGAGGAAGCGGGGTGGTGCGCGCGAGCGATAGGCCGCAAAGGCGCGGCGCGGAGCGAAGGCGGGTACGGCCGATTCGACGGCGCGGTCGGGAGTATCGGCAACGAAGATGATGGCAGTGGAGCCACCACCCACCATGCTTTGCAGGGGAGCGAAGGAAAGACATTCGCCGCACAGCTGGCTCGCGGTCGGTGGCGCGTGCGGATCGATGCGCAGGTGCGTACTGGCGTGCACCACCATCCCGAGCTGGGCGAACAGGAACGCCAGCGACAGGAAATGGGTGAACCAGCGGCGATTGCGTCGAGTCAGAAATGCCTCCGCGGGCGAGTATCTCCGCAGGTTCTCAAATCGACAAGCGCGACCGGTCGAAAGTTGCAGCGACTTAATTGAATGGTTTCATGTTGGTGCGGGGCGAGGCTCGTGGGAATCAACCCGCCCGGTTTGCGTGCAGCGTTATGTTTGGGTTGTGCGAGTTCCCATGAGTCCCGCGTCGCGCCATCTGCCCGGCACCCACTGCTAGTGCGAATCGCGCGTGACCGTGGTGCCGCTGCCGCCGACCAGGAAGTCGAGATCTGCGCCCTTGTCGGCCTGCTGCACGTGTTCGACATACAACTTGTAGTAACCGCGCTTCGGCGGCTCGGGCGCGACCCACGCGGCGCGCCGCTTCGCCAGCTCCGCGTCATCCACGTCCAGATGCAGCCGGCGAGCCGCCACGTCGAGCTCGATGATGTCGCCGGTCCTAACTAGTGCCAGCGGCCCGCCGGCCGCGGCTTCGGGCGCGACGTGCAACACCACCGTGCCATACGCCGTGCCGCTCATGCGCGCGTCGGAAATGCGCACCATGTCGGTGATGCCCTTGCGCAGCACCTTGGGCGGCAACGCCATGTTGCCGACCTCTGCCATGCCGGGGTAACCCTTCGGCCCGCAACCCTTGAGCACCATGATCGAGTTCTCGTCGATGTCGAGACTTTCGTCGTCGATCCTGGTTCTGAAATCCTCGATCGTCTCGAACACCACTGCGGGTCCGCGATGCTTTAGTAGTTTGGGCGTGGCGGCGGAAGGTTTTATCACCGCGCCGTCTGGCGCGAGATTGCCGCGCAGGATCGCGATGCCCGCGTTCGGCTTGAACGGATCGCCATACGGCTTGATCACCTCGCGGTTCCAGCACGGCGCGCCCGCGATGTTCTCGCCCATCGTCTTGCCGTTCGCGGTCATGGCGTCCTGGTTGAGCACGCCCTCGAGCTCCTTCATTACCGCCGGCAATCCGCCCGCGTAATAGAAGTCCTCCATCAGGAACTCGCCCGACGGTTGCAGATTCACCAGGCACGGCAGCTGCGAACCAAGCCTGTCCCAGTCCTCGAGCTCGAGTTTCACACCGAGCCGGCCGGCGATCGCCAGCAGGTGCACCACCGAATTGGTCGAGCCGCCGATCGCGGCGGTTGCCTTGATCGCGTTCTCGAAAGCCTTGCGCGTCAGGATTTTCGACAGCACCAGCTCTTCGCGCACCATCTCCACGATGCGGCGGCCGCTCAATTGCGCGAGCCGGTAACGCCGCGAATCGACCGCCGGAATCGCGGCATTGCCGGGTAGTGAGACGCCGAGCGCCTCGACCATGCTGGCCATCGTCGACGCCGTGCCCATCGTCATGCAGTGACCTTTCGAACGGTTCATGCAGGATTCGGCGGCGGTGAATTCCTCCTGCGACATCTTTCCGCCGCGCATGTCTTCCGACATCTGCCACACGCCCGTGCCGGAACCGATCTGCTTGCCGCGGAACCGGCCTGACAACATCGGCCCGCCGGAAACCCCGATGGTGGGAAGGTCGCAGCTCGCCGCGCCCATCAATAGAGAAGGAGTGGTCTTGTCGCAGCCCATCAGCAACACGACGCCATCCAGCGGATTGCCGCGAATGGATTCTTCGACGTCCATGCTGGCGAGATTGCGGAACAACATCGCGGTGGGCTTCAACTGCGTCTCGCCCAGCGACATCACGGGAAATTCGAGCGGGAATCCGCCGGCTTCATAGACGCCGCGCTTCACGAACTCCGCGAGCTCGCGAAAATGTCCGTTGCAGGGATTGAGCTCGCTCCAGGTATTGCAGATGCCGATCACCGGCCGGCCATCGAACAGATCGTCCGGATAGCCCTGGTTCTTGAGCCAGCTGCGGTGAATGAAACCGTCCTTGTCCTGCTTGCCGAACCAGTCCTGGCTGCGCAGCCGACGTTTCACTTTCGAATCCATCGCCCCGCCTTTTTTCTGCCGCTCCGCACCTTCGCACAAGCTACACCGGAATATCTATACTCCAGCGCCTTATCTGGTCCTGCTACCTTCACGAGGCTTCGCATGCCCGCCGATCGACGCGACTCTTCCACTGCTGCCAGCTATCCCAGCCTTCGCGGCCGCAGCGTTTTCATCACCGGAGGCGGCTCGGGTATCGGCGGCTGTCTGACCGAATCGTTTGCGCGACAGGGAGCGCGGGTTGCCTTCGTCGATTACGCCGAAGCGCCCTCACAAGCCCTGGTACAAAAGATCGAAACCGCGGGCCTGCCCCGCCCGTGGTATCGCAAGGTGGACGTCACCGATATCGGTTCGTTGCAAAACGCGATCCGTGAAGCGGCCCAAGCCGTGGGCGACTTCCACGTTCTCATCAACAACGTGGCGAACGACGACCGTCATTCGCTCATGGACGTCACTCCCGCTTATTACGACGCACGCATAGCCGTGAATCAGCGTCCCGCGTTCTTCGCCATCCAGGCCGTCGTGCCCGGCATGAAGAAACTGGGCGGCGGCTCGATCATCAACTTCGGCTCCAACTCCTACGGCGCGAAGGGCCGCAACATGCCGGTGTACACGACGGCGAAATCGTCGGTGATCGGGCTCACGCGCGGCCTCGCCGCGGAGCTCGGCGAACACCGCATACGCGTCAATGTGATCACGCCGGGCTGGATCATGACCGAGCGGCAGATCGAAAAATGGCTGAACCCCGAGGGCGAGCTCGAGATCAAACGCAACCAGGTGCTGCCCGACAAGGTGCTACCGGAGGATGTCACGGCGATGGCGCTGTTCCTCGCCTCCGACGATGCGCGCGCGTGTTCGGCGCAGGAGTACATCGTCGACGCGGGCTGGTTGTGAGACCGGCCCTGCTCTTCCTGGCTGGCGTGTTGCTCACGGCCTGCGCACGCGAGAAGCAAGACGAACGCATCGTCCTCGGCTTCAGCCAGATCGGCGCCGAAAGCGAATGGCGCAGGGTGAACACGGAGTCGATCAGATCCGCGGCCGCCACCAGCAACATCGACCTGCATTTTTCCGACGCGCGGCAGCAGCAGGAAAACCAGCTCGCGGCATTGCGAACCTTCATCGCCGAGAAGGTGGACGTGATCGCGTTCTCGCCGGTGGTCGAAACCGGCTGGGACACCGTGTTGCGGGAAGCGAAGGCCGCGAACATTCCGGTGATCGTCACCGATCGCGCAGTAGCCTCCGACTCCTCTCTCTATGTCGGATTCATCGGCTCGGACTTCGTCGAGCAAGGCCGCAAGGCCGGGCGCTGGGTCGTCGAAAAATTCAAGGACGCCAGAGGCGACGTGAACATCGTCGAGCTGCAGGGCACGGCCGGATCCGCGCCGGCGAACGATCGCCAGAAGGGTTTCGAGGAAATCATCGCCGCGAACCCGCAGCTGAAGATCATCCGTTCGCTGCGCGGGGACTTCACGCGGGACGGGGGCAAGGAAGTGATGGCCGCCTTCCTCGAGGCGGAACAGAAGCCTATCCACTTGCTGTTCGCGCACAACGACGACATGGCCCTCGGCGCGATCCAGGCACTCGAAGCGGCCGGCAAACACCCGGGTAGCGAGATCGTGATCGTGTCGATCGATGCGGTGAAAGGCGCATTCGAGGCGATGATCGCCGGCAAGCTGAACGCGACGATCGAGTGCAACCCATTGCTGGGGCCGCAGCTGATGACTTCGGTCACCGAAGTAGTCGCCGGGCGGGCGATCCCCAAGAGGAGCGTCCTCGACGACCAGGTTTTCACCATGGAAACGGCGAGGCAGGCCCTTCCGTCGCGCAAGTATTGAAGCGTGCGCAACGTGGCGGGAACGTTGTTCGGCGTGCTGATTCTCGGCATCATCCAGACCCTCATCGCGTTTGTCGGGAGTCAGAGCTCATGGTGGACCAGGAACGTCGTCGGAGCTTTGCTCTTGCCCTGCTGCCAGTCGCAGCGGCTTTTCGCGGGGCGTACGCGCAGGAAGGCATGAAGGGCGGCATGGTCCGCAATTTCGGCCGGCTGCCCGACGGCAATGAAGTCGATGTCTATAGCCTGGGCTCGGAACAGGGTCTGCAGGCCGAAATCCTCACCTTGGGTGGCACGCTGCGCGGCCTGTCGTTGCCCGTGAAAGGCAAACGTATTCCGCTGGTGTTGTCGCTGCCCGACCTGCCGGCCTACCTCAAGGACACTTCTTATCTGGGCCAGCTGGTCGGCCGCTACGGCAATCGCATCGCCGGCGCCGCGTTCGAGCTGGACGGAGAAAAATACAAACTGACCGCCAACAACGGTCCCAACACACTGCACGGCGGCGATGTCGGTTTCGGCAAGTACCTGTGGAAAGTGCTCGGCAGTGGCGGCGGCCGCAACAGCTACGTCAAGCTCGGACATCACTCGCCGGCCGGCAGCAACGGTTTCCCCGGCAATCTCGACGTCACCGCGCTCATCAGCATCTACGACAACACACTGACGCTGGCCTACGAAGCGACCGCCGACGCGCCGACGCCGATCAACTTCACCTGGCATCCCTACTTCAACATCTCGGGCGACCCGCAGCGTCCGATCGACGAGCAGCGCCTCATGCTGACCGCCAGCCACTATCTACCCATCAACGAGGCGCGCGTCCCGACCGGCGAAATCGCGCCGGTGGCGGGCACCCCGTTCGACTTCCGGCGCGCGAAGACCGTGCGCGTCCCGCCGCCCGCCGCGCATCCGCAGATCGCGCTGACCGGCGGCTTCGACCATTGCTGGGTGCTCGACAAGGATGCGCGCGTGGCCGCCGATCTGTATTCACCCGCCAGCGGCGTACGCATGATGGTGCGCACCAACCTGCCCGGCGTGCAGGTGTATGGCGCCTACCACCTCACCACCGCCTATCCGGGGTTACACGCGATCTGCATCGAGCCCGAGAATTTCCCGGACGCGCCGAATCACGCGAACTTCCCGAACAGCATCCTGCGGCCCGGCGAGACGCACCGCTCGTTCATGAGCTTCACGTTCAAGGCGTGAGCGGCGCGAGCAGACGGCCGCGTCCGTGAAAGCCGCCTTCCTGCATCCCAGGTACTGGCCGACCTGGCTCGGCCTCGGCATCCTGCGCGTGTTCGAGCCGTTGCCGCACGGCCTGCTCTATCTACTCGGCCGCGGTGTTGGGCGGTTCTTCTATCTGTTCCCCACCTCGTTCAAACGCATCGCCCGGCGCAACATCGAGTTGTGCCTGCCCGAGCTCGACGCCGCGACGAAACGGAAAATCCTGCGCGAACACTTCGCAGGCCTGGGAAACGCGTTGTTCGAAACCGCGATCAGCTGGTGGTCGTCGAACGAACGCATCCGCCACATCACGCTGATGACCGGCCTCGAGCACCTCAAGGCCGCCCAGGCCACCGGCCGCGGCGTGTTGCTGCTCTCCGCCCATTTCAATTCCATCGAGATCGGCTGCCGCGCCCTGGCGGCGCGTATGCCGCTCAACGTGATGTACCGCCCGACCAAGAACGAACTGATCGGCGAGTTCGTCCACTCGCGCCGTGCCGTGCAGACCCGGCGCGCCATTCCGCGCGATGACGTGCGTACGCTCATCAAGGCGCTCAAGGACGGCGACGTGGTCTGGTACGCGCCCGACCAGAGCTTTCGCAAGAAGGGCGCCGAGATGGTGAAGCTGTTCGGCATCCCCGCCGCCACCAACACCGCGACTTCCCGCATCGCCGGAATGACCCAAGCGCTGGTGCTGCCGTATTTCTTCGAGCGGCTGCCGGGCGGGGGTTATCGCGGCACGATCCACCCGCCGCTCGACAACTTCCCCACCGACGACCCGGTGGCCGACACAGAGCGCTTCAATCGCATCGTCGAGGCGGAAGTGCGGCGCGTGCCCGATCAATACCTGTGGATTCACCGGCGATTCAAGGGTTTGACGCCGGACTACCCGGACTACTACTCGGCCAAGCTGAACCGCAGCTGAAGCCGAAGCCTCATTAAGTCCTACGCCCGCGAGTCCTGCGATTCGGCGCGCATTTTCGAAACTGAAAGGCGAGACAGTCAGCTTGGAGCGCCTCTAAGATAGCGCCTCTCGCAAATTCATTACCCGGGGATTCGATTCATGAAGCACGTGTTCAATGCCCTCCTCCTGGTGGGAGCTCTCGCCGGCACACAAGCCTTTGCCGCCTGTGACTATCCGATCGCTCCCGGCAAGTTTCCGGACGGCACGCAGGCGACCAAGGAAGAGATGCTGACCGCCAAACATGCGGTCGAGAAGTACAACGCGGACATCGAGACCTATCTCACCTGCATCAAGTCGGAGTTCGACGCAAAGGTCGCCTCGCAGACGGATGCGACGGCGGATCAGAAGGCCGAGATGGAGCGCGTGCAGAGTCAGAAGCACAACGCCGCCGTCGAAGAAGTGACGGCCGTGGCGGCGCGCTTCAATGAACAGCTGCGCGCCTGGAAGGCGAAGAACCAGGCGGAGAAGAAGGCTTCCTGACGCCGGCTGTGCGCATGGCGTAACAAGGAGCCAGTCTCATGTTGACGCCTGCCCAGGCCGAGACTCTCATCGAGCAGCACCTCGCGTGCCTGCCGATCGAGTCCTTGCCGTTGACCCAGGCCGCTGGCGCCGTGCTCCGCGAGAACATCTACGCGGAGCGCGACCAGCCGCCGTTCGATCGCGTGGCCATGGATGGCATCGCATTGAACGCGTCTTCCATCACCGGCAACGGCGGGCGGCTACGCGTCGCGGGCACGCAGAACGCCGGCGATCCGCCGCAGTCGCTGGCCGATCCGGATTCCTGCATCGAGATCATGACCGGCGCGATGTTGCCCGCCGGTTGCGATGCCGTCGTGCCGGTCGAACAGGTGCAACGTAACGGCGCGTTCGCGGAGATCGGCCGCAAGCCGCTCTCGTCCTGGCAGAACGTGCACCGCCGCGGTTCGGACTGCCGGCAAGGCGCGCTGTTGCTGGCGGCCGGAACCCGGCTGTCGGCGCCCGAAGTCGCCATCGCGGCCGGCGCCGGCATGGCGCGCGTGCGCGTGAGCGCGCAGCCGATGATCGTGGTCATTTCCACCGGCAACGAACTCATCGAACCGGGCGAGTTGATCCAGCCGCACCAGGTGCGCCGCTCGAACGCGTATGGCATCACCGCGTCATTGCGGCAGCACGGCTTCACGCGCGTCTCCGACGATCACGTCCGCGACGACGAAGGCGAGCTCGAACAGCGCCTGACGTTTCATCTGCGCACCCACGACGTGTTGATCCTCTCGGGCGGCGTGTCGATGGGCAGGCTCGACCTGGTGCCGAAGGTGCTGGAGAAACTGGGCGTGTCGCTGGTGTTTCACCACGTGGCGCAGCGGCCGGGCAAACCGATGTGGTTCGGCGTCTCGCAAGCGGGGCCGGCGGTGTTCGCGTTGCCCGGCAATCCGGTCTCCACGCTGGTGTGCCTCGCGCGCTACGTGCTGCCGGCGTTGCGCACCGCGATGGGCCAGGCGCCGGCCGATCCGGCACGCATCGCGCTGACCGCGCCGGTGGACGTCAAGGCGCCGCTGGCGTTCTATCTACCGGTCAAGCTGCGCAGCGACGACTGGGGGCGTACTTCGGCGGAACCGGCGCCGACGAACGGCTCGGGCGATTTCACCGCGCTCGCCGGCACCGATGGCTTCGTCGAACTACCGCCCGGACCGAACACCTATCCGAAGGGATTCGTGGCGCGTTTTTACCGTTGGTAGCTGCGTGGACGCGCGCGAGAACGTGATTCCCCTGGTGAACGGCGCACGACCGCCGGTCGACACTATGCGCCGCCCGATCCACGATCTGCGTATCTCGGTGATGGACCGTTGCAATTTCCGCTGCCCGTATTGCATGCCGCGCGAGACGTTTCACGAGTCGTACCGTTTCCTCAAATCCACCGAACGGCTCGACTTTGCGGAAATCCTCAGGCTCGCGCGCGTGTTCGCGCGCGCGGGCGTGAAGAAACTGCGGATCACGGGCGGTGAACCGCTGCTGCGGCCGAATCTTCCCGATCTGATCGGCGACCTGACCTCGCTCGCCGGCATCGAGGACATCGCGCTCACGACCAATGGTGTCTTGCTGCCGAAGTACGCCACCGAGCTGAAGGCTGCCGGGCTCAACCGGATTACCGTGAGTCTCGACACGCTCGACCCGGAGGTGTTCGCGCGCATGAGCGGCGGGTTCGGTGGCGTCGCCGAAGTGCTCGAAGGCATCGAACACGCGCGCCGCGCAGGGCTCGGGCCGATCAAGGTGAACACCGTCGTGCAACGGGGCGTGAACGATCACACGCTGCTCGATCTCGTCGAACACTTTCGCGGCACGGGGGTCATCGTGCGCTTCATCGAATACATGGACGTCGGCACGCGTAATCACTGGAACCCGGCGCTGGTGGTGCCGTCGCGCGAACTGGCGGCGCGTATCCACGCGCGCTGGCCGATCGCGCCGCGCGATCGCAACTACCGCGGCGAAGTCGCCGAGCGGCACGTATTCGAGGACGGCGCGGGCGAAATCGGCTTCATCTCCTCGGTGTCCCAGCCGTTCTGCGGCGACTGCTCGCGCGCGCGCATCTCGTCCGACGGGTCGTTCTATACGTGCCTGTTCGCCACCCAGGGCGTGGATCTGCGCGGCCCGCTGCGCGCGGGCGCGACGGATGACGAAATACACGAACTGATCCGCGGCGTGTGGACCGGCCGCCGCGACCGGTACAGCGAGCTGCGCGCCTCGATGCGCGACGCCGCGGCCCTGCACAAGATAGAAATGAACTACATCGGCGGCTGAGTAAAAGGGGACATGCCTATTTATTGACCGCGCGCACCGCAGGCAGGCAGGTACCATTCGATAAATAGGCATGTCCCCTTTTAATCCCCCATGTCCAAACTTACGCATCTCGACGCAAAGAACCGGCCCACGATGGTCGATGTCGGAGCCAAGGCCGCCACGCACCGCGAAGCCAGCGCCGAGGCGGTAGTCAAACTACCGCAGGCGGTCGCGCGTGAGCTCGCGAAGACCGGGCATCGCACGAAGAAGGGTCCAGTGTTCGACACGGCCATCGTCGCCGGCGTCATGGCCGCCAAACGCACGCACGAGATCATCCCGTTCTGCCATCCGCTCGCGCTCGAGCGCTGCTCGATCGACATCGCGGACGGGCCGCGCGGCACCATCCGCATCGTCTGCAACGTCGCCGTGAATCACAAGACCGGCGTCGAGATGGAAGCGCTCATGGGCGCCACCGCCGCCGCGCTCACGATCTACGACATGTGCAAGGCGCTGTCGCACGACATCGAGATCGGCCCGGTGCGGCTGCTGCGCAAGACCGGCGGCAAGCGCGACTTCGCGCGCGCGCCGGCGCCCCGCAAGCGCGCCAGCCGCAAAGCCCGCGCATGAGCCCGCTCGCGCCGCTGCAGGGTCTGGTACTGGCGGGCGGCCGCAGCACGCGCATGCAGCGCGACAAGGCAGCGCTCGAATACCGGCCCGGTCAGACGCAGCTCGACGCCGCGATGCAGCTGCTGGAAGGACGCGTCGCGCGCGCCTTCGTCTCCGTGCGCACCGAGCAACGCGCGGACGGCGCCCGCGCCCGCCATCCGCAGATCGTGGATCGCGGCGGCGTGGAAGGCCCCATCGCCGGCATCAGCGCTGCGCTGGCGGAATACCCGGACGCCGCCTGGCTGGTGCTGGCCTGCGACCTGCCCTATCTCGATGCGCGCACGCTCGACAAGTTAGTCGCCGCGCGCCGCGCCGGCCTGGTCGCCATCGCCTACAAGTCGAGCCACGACGGCCTGCCCGAGCCGCTGTGCACCATCTACGAACCCGCGGCGCGCCCACTGCTCGAGGCGCATATCGCCGCCGGCAAGAACTGCCCGCGCAAATTCCTCATCAACACGCCCGCGGTCGAACTGCTCGAGCAACCGGATGCGCGCGCGCTCGACAACGTCAATACCGTGGAAGAGTATGGTCGCGCCATGACCGACCTGAATGACGCCCGCGCGCCCGCGCGTCAGATCCGCGTGCAGTACTACGCGTTGTTGCGCGAACAGGCGGGCCGCAGCGACGAGACGCTGACCACGCGCTCGCGCACGCCGCGCGAGTTGTACGCGGAGCTCGGCACGCGTTATCCATTTACGTTGCCGGCCGAGATGCTGCGCGTCGCGATCAACGCGGAATTCGGCGACTGGTCGCAGGCCTTGAATTCCGGTGACGCGGTCGTGTTCATTCCACCGGTGGCGGGCGGATGAGCGCCTTCCGCTTCAGCACCGTGGCGCTCGATACCGCGGCGCTGCAACGCGAAGTACGCGACGAAAGCTGCGGTGGCTTCGCGTCCTTCGAGGGCTGGGTACGAAATCACAACGAAGGCCACGCGGTGACACGCCTCGAATACGAGGCGTTCGCCGAACTGGCCGAGAAAGAAGGCGCGCGCATCGTCGCGGCGGCCGTCGAGAAGTTTGGCGTGACGCGCGCGGCATGTGTGCACCGCGTGGGTACGCTGGCGATCGGCGACGTCGCCGTGTGGGTGGGCGCGAGCGCCGCGCACCGCGACGAAGCGTTTCGCGCCTGCCGATTCATCATCGACGAAGTCAAACACCGCCTGCCGATCTGGAAGAAGGAAACCTACGTCAACGGCGATTCCGGCTGGGTGAATTGCGAGCGTTGCGCGACACCCGGCGCGCATGAACCGCATCACGAACACCCGGACGAGCACCGGCATTTGCACGGGCACGACGGCGCCGTGACGCCCGCGCCTGACTACTCGCGCCAGATCGCCCTGCGCGAGGTGGGCCCGGCCGGACAGGCGCGGCTGCGATCCGCCTCGGTGCTGGTCGTTGGCGCGGGCGGTCTGGGCGTGCCGGTGCTGCAATATCTCGCCGGCGCGGGAATCGGCCGGCTCGGCATCGTCGACGGCGATCGTCTCGAGCCCTCGAACCTGCACCGCCAGACCTGGTACGCACTGGCCGATTGCGGGCAGGAAAAATCCACGCTCGCTACCGCGCGCGTGCGCGCGCTCAATCCGGATGTGCGAGTCGAATCCCATGCGTTGCGCCTCGATGCGGGCAACGCCGGACGGTTGAGCGCCGGCTTCGATCTCATCCTCGACTGCAGCGACAATTTCAGCACCAAGTTCCTGCTCAACGATCTGGCACTGCGCACCGGCACGCCGGTGTTGTTCGCCAGCGTCTATCAATACGAAGGCCAGCTGCAGATGGTGCGCGGCGATGACGCCTCGCCCTGCCTGCGTTGCGTGTGGCCGGAAGCCACGCGCGATGGCCTGGTCGGCAATTGTTCGGAGGCCGGAGTGCTGGGACCCGTGCCCGGCGTGTTCGGCAGTCTGCAGGCGCTCGAGGCGCTCAAATTTCTGCTGGGGCTGCCCGGGCTTACGCCTGGCGAGATGCTGATATTCGATCTGGTCACGCTGAGCACGCAGCGGTTGCGCGCCCGGCGCGCGGTGGATTGTGTCGCGCACCGCGATGCGAAAGCGCCCGTGGAGGCGCCCGCGGCCGATCTCGAAATGCAGTTCGCGTCGTTGGCGCAAGCGCAGGCCGCGGGCTTCCAGCTCGTCGACGTGCGCGATTCGCGCGAACTCGACGCCGAGCCGCTGCCCGCGCAGCCGTCGCTGCACCTGCCGACCGCCAAACTACTGACCGGCGCCGCCGCGCTGAACCTCGACGGGCGTTATCTGCTGGTATGCGCGACCGGCAAACGCAGCATGGCGGCCGCCGACCTGTTGCGTTCGCAGGGTTTTCGCGAATGCCGTTCGTTGCGCGGCGGCCTCAGGGCGCTGAAAGCTTCCGTTTGAAGCGCGCGTTGATCCTTACCCTGGCGATTCTCGCGCTGCTGCCGCATGTGGCGCGGGCGCAGGACGATAAATCCGCGCATCCGCTGCTGCAGTTGGCGCGCGAACGCGTGCTGAAGGGCGGCGTGCAACGCGGGGCTCCCGGTGTGTCGGGGGTGCGCGAGGCGGAGCATCAGCTTGCACAGGCGAAAGCGCCTCCCGACGAACAATGCGCCGGCAGTCTCGGCGCGACGGCGTTTGCGGATCTCCACGGGGAAGTCGCTGCGGCGCGCAGTGGTGAGGGCGACTTCGCGGGTGCCGCGGCCGCGTATCGCAGCGCGCACGCCTGTCGCCCACGCGACGCCAACATCCTCGCGGCGCTGGCCGGTGTGTTGTTCGACGCGCGGGACTACGCGGGTGCCCGCGAGGCGATCAACGCCTCTCTCGTGATCGACGCGCGAGTCATCAGCACGAACCGGATCGCCGGCAACATCGATTTCGTCGCGGAACGCTGGGCCGACGCCATCGGTCGCTTTCATTACGTCGCGAGCGGCGACATCGATCGCACGATGGCGGGGTACGGCCAGCTCATGTACTGGCTGGCGCAGGCGCGCGCCGGCATGGCCAAGCCGCAATTCGTGACGCGTACGCCGGGAACCGGGTGGCCGCAGCCGTTGCTGCTGTACATGAGCGGTGAATTCACCGAAGCGGAGTTGCTCGTACCGATCGAAGACGGCGACCGCGCCGGAAACGAACAGCCCAATACGAGCACGGATGAAAGGTTGTGCGAGGCACTTTTCTATGTCGGCGAGGCTTACTGGGCCCGCGGCGAACCTACGGTAGCGCGCGACTATTTCGCGGCGCTGGTGAATCTCAAGGTGCTCTATTTCCTGGAGCACGGCCTCGCGCTCGCAGAGATCGCCAAGCTGCGCTCCCGGTAAAAGGGGACATGCCTATTTTTCGGCCGTGCCGAAAAATAGGCATGTCCCCTTTTACGGTCGGAGCTGCCCGTTGCCGCGGACGACGTATTTGTACGACGTGAGCTGCTCCACGCCTACCGGCCCGCGCGCATGAAAGCGGTCGGTGGAGATGCCGATCTCAGCGCCCATGCCGAATTCCCCCCCGTCTGCGAACTGCGTCGACGCGTTGTGCAGCACGATGGCGCTATCTACCCGATCGAGGAAACGCTGCGCGGTGGCCGCGTTCGCGGTCACGATGCTGTCTGTGTGCGCCGAACCGTACTTGGCGATGTGTTCGATCGCGGCATCGACGCCATCCACCACGCGCGCGGCGATGATCGCGTCGAGATACTCGGTGTACCAATCCTGCTCGGTGGCGGCCTTGACGCGCGCGTCCACCTGCTGCACGGCCGCATCGCCGCGCACTTCGCAGCCGGCATCGAGCAGATCCTTCACCACCGGCGCGAGATGCGTCGCGGCGCAGGCGGCGTCGACCAGCAAGGTCTCGGCCGAACCGCAGACGCCGGTGCGCCGCAGCTTGGCGTTCTTGACGATGGACCGCGCCATCGCGAGATCCGCATCACGATCGACATACACGTGGCATACGCCTTCGAGATGCCCGATCACCGGCACCCGCGCCTCTTCCTGCACGCGCGCCACGAGGCTCTTGCCGCCGCGCGGCACGACCACGTCGATGTATTCGGTCATCGAAGACAGCAGATAACCGACGGCGGCGCGATCAGTCGTCGGCACGAGCTGGATGCTCGCCGCCGGCATTCCGGCCGCCTCCAGTCCTTCCACCAGGCAGGCATGAATCGCGCGGCTCGAAAACACGCTCTCGGAGCCACCGCGCAGGATGGCCGCATTACCAGACTTCAGGCACAACGCGCCGGCATCGCAGGTCACGTTGGGCCGGCTCTCGTAGATGATGCCGATCACGCCGAGCGGCACGCGCACGCGCGCGATGTCGAGCCCGTTGGGCCGCGTCCATTGCGCGATGGTCGCGCCCACCGGATCGGCCAGCGCGGCGATCTCTTCCACACCGCGCGCCATGCCCTCCACGCCTTTCTCGTTGAGCGCCAGCCGATCGAGCATGGCCCCAGACAGGCCCTTGGCGCGTGCAGCGTCCATGTCGAGCGCATTCGCGGCCAGCAGCGCCACCCGATTGGCGCGCAGCGCCGCGGCGATCTTCGCCAGCGCCAGATTCTTGGTGGCCGTACTCGCCAGCGCCAACACCGCGGCAGCCGCGACGGCCTCCCGCCCGAGCCGGTTCATGACGGCGGCGATGTCGGCCGGATTCTGGGCGGTTGGCAGTGGCTGATCGACGGCGGCGTTCACGGAATAGTCCTCAATCTGTCATTCAGACGGCGGCGAGCTCAGCCCGCATGATCACGAGATCGTCACGATGGATCATCTCGTCGCGGCCGCGAAACCCGAGCAGCGCTTCGATGTCCGCGCTGCGTTTGCCGATGATGCGCGCGGCATCGCGATCGTTGTAGGCGATCATACCGCGCGCGATTTCCACACCGGCCCGGTCGAGCACGCTCACGGTATCGCCGCGCGCGAAACGCCCGCTCACCGCCACCACCCCGGCAGGCAGCAGGCTCTTGCCGGAACGCAGCGCCTGCATTGCACCAGCGTCGATGGTTATGGCGCCATGGGGCTTGAGCGCGCCCGCAATCCACTGCTTGCGGGCATTCTCCGGATTCGAAGACGGCAGGAACCAGCTGCAGTCGGCGCCCTCCTCGAGGCGCGCCACCGGGTGCAACGGGGCTCCCGCGGTGATCGCCATGGCGCAGCCGGCCGCGGTAGCGATCCTGGCGGCGGCGATCTTCGTAGTCATGCCGCCGGATCCGACGGCCGACGCCGACCCGCCGCCCATCGCCTCGATTTCCGGTGTGATCTCGCGAATCTCCGGGATGAGGCGGGCCGCCGGATCGAGATTCGGATCTGCGGTGTACAGGCCGGACACGTCCGACAACAGCAGCAGGCAGTCCGCGCTCGTCATCTGCGCGACACGCGCCGCGAGCCGATCGTTGTCGCCGTAGCGGATCTCGGTGGTAGCCACGGTGTCGTTTTCGTTGATGACGGGCAATGCACCCAGTTCGAGCAGCTCGGACAACGTGGCGCGCGCGTTGAGATAGCGGCGCCGGCGCTCGCTGTCTTCGAGCGTCAACAAAACCTGGGCTACCGTGACACCCGCCGCGGCGAACAGCTCCTTATAGATGTGTGCCAATGCAATCTGACCCACCGCCGCGGCAGCCTGGCTCTGCTCGAGCTTGAGCGGCCCGCCCGGAAGTTTCAGTTCGCGTCTTCCAAGTGCAATGGCGCCGGAGGACACGAGCACCACCTCCTGCTTGCGCGCGCGCAAGCGCAGCAGGTCGTCGACCAGCGTTTCGAGCCAGGGGCGGTTGACCTGTCCGCTCGACTGATCGACCAGGAGCGCCGAACCGACCTTGACCACGATCCGGCGTGCGCGAGTTAGAGGCGATGCATTCACGAGACGCCCGATCTTACGCAATACGCACCGTTGCCGCATTCGCAAGCAGCCCCTAAACTCTCCGCCCTCCATTAAGAGGCATCGTCTTGTGAGCAGAGAATACGCACCGACCCCCGGCAAGTGGTACGAGAACAAAGAGGAAGAAGAAACCTTCCGCGTCTTGTCCGTGGACGAAGACGATGAGCTCGTGGAGATCGAATACGTCGACGGCGAGATCGAGGAACTCGATCTCGACACCTGGCACGAACTCGACCTCGAACTGACCGAGGAGCCGGAAGGCTGGGCGGATTCGCAGGAAGAAGACGACGACGAAGAGGACGACGACTTCGATGACGACGAAGATGAAGATGAAGACGACGATGATGACGACGACGACGATGACCTCGACGAGGACGAAGAGGCCAGCGACTATTGATTAGTTAGCAGGAGCCGCATGCGTGTCGTGGCCATCGTTGGGCATCAGGGCAGCGGCAAGACCACGCTGATCGAAAAGCTGATTCCCGCGCTCAAGAGCCGCGGGTTGAGCGTGTCGACCGTCAAACACACGCATCACCACCAGATCGAACTCGACACCCCCGGCAAAGATAGCCACCGGCATCGCAGCGCCGGTGCCGCCGAGGTCATCGTGGCCTCGGACTCCGGCTGGGCGCGCATCGCCTCCTCGCCCGAACCCGCCAGCCTTCCCATCCTGCTCGGCCAGCTGCGCCCGGTCGACGTCGTACTGGTCGAGGGCTTCAAGCAACTCGAATGGCTCAAGCGGGTCGAAGTATTTCGTGGCCCGGGAGAGCCGCTGGCGCTGCGCGACCCGGGCATCGCGGCGGTGGCCGTGCCTCCCGGCGTCCCGCTGGCCGGGTACGGCGGGATCAAGCTGCCGCTGGACGACATCCCGGCGATACTGGAGTTCGTGCTAAAGACCTGATTTTGCCAGTTGATTGCTGCGCCATTGAATTCGCCACGCGCGGCGCCAGAATTGCCGCACCTCTCACCGGAGCCTGCCCAGAAAATGAAACGCATCATCCTGCTCATCGCCACCAACGTCGCCATCATGGTGGTCCTGTCCATCGTGGTATCGGTGTTCGGCTTCGACCAATACCTCACGAAGGAAGGCCTGAACCTGCAGGCATTGCTGGCGTTCTCGGCCGTGCTGGGCTTCGGCGGCGCGTTCATCTCGTTGCTGATCTCCAAGTGGATGGCCAAGGCCGCGATGGGCGTGAAAGTCATCACGCAGCCGCGCAACGAAACCGAACAGTGGCTGGTGAACACGGTGCGTTCGCAGGCGCAGACGGCCGGCATCGGCATGCCCGAGGTCGGCATCTTCGATTCGCCGGATCCGAATGCTTTCGCCACCGGCGCGAACAAGAACAATGCGCTGGTCGCTGTCAGCACGGGCCTGCTCAACAACATGCGCCGCCCGGAAGTCGAAGCGGTGCTCGGCCATGAAATCAGCCACGTCGCCAATGGCGACATGGTGACGCTGACGCTGATCCAGGGCGTCATGAACACCTTCGTGTTCTTCCTGGCGCGGGTCATCGGGTTCGTGGTCGACCGCGTCATCCTCAAGAACGAGCGCGGCGCCGGGATCGGTTACATGTTCACGGTGATCATCGCGCAGGTGGTGCTCGGCATCCTGGCCGGCATGATCGTCGCCTGGTTCTCGCGCAAGCGTGAGTTCCGCGCGGACGCCGGTGGCGCGCACCTGGCGGGCACGAACTCCATGATCGGCGCCCTGGAGGCGCTCAAGCGGGCCACCCAGGCTCCGACGGCGCTGCCGGAGAAGATGCAGGCCTTCGGCATCCGCAGCGGCCCGACGGTGGGCTGGAAGCGGCTGTTCATGAGCCACCCGCCGCTCGAAGAGCGAATTGCGGCACTGAATAACGCCCGCTAACTGCCAAGCAATTCAAGGTATGCGCCGGCTGGAATCCGCCAAGATTCCACCCGGCGCTTTTGCCATAACGGCCCGCATCCGCTAAAACGCACGGGCCGTATTGCTCCCAGGAATCCGCAACACGCATGAACGCTGAAACTCACAGCATGGGTAATCCGCTTGCCCGCCTCGGGCGCGCGGTGCTGCACTGGTTCGACACGGGCCGCTCGTCGAGCTTCGATGCCCCCGATCACCCGGCCGCCGACCGCATCGACTGGGTGCGTACCTTGCCGTTCATCCTCATGCACGCGGCGTGTCTCCTCGCCTTCGTGGTCGGCGTCAGCCCCGTCGCTATTGCCGTGTGCCTCGCGCTGTATTTCATCCGCATGTTCGCGATCACCGGCTTCTATCACCGCTACTTCTCGCACAAGTCTTTCAAGACTTCGCGCGTGGCGCAGTTCCTGTTCGGCGTGCTGGGCGCGTCGGCCGTGCAGCGCGGACCGATCTGGTGGGCGGCGCATCACCGCGATCACCACCAGTATTCCGACAAGAAAGAAGATGCACATTCGCCGATCCAGCACGGCTTCGTGCGCGCGCACATGAGCTGGTTCCTGTCGAAGAAGGGCTTCGCGCCGGATCTCAAGCGCGTACGCGACCTCATGAATTTTCCCGAGCTGCGCTGGCTCGACCGCTTCGACATCATCGTGCCGGTGCTGTTGGCGGTGGCGGTGTTCTTCCTCGGCGTCGCACTCGAGAAGTGGGCGCCGGGCCTGCACACCAACGGCTGGCAGATGCTGATCTGGGGCTTCTTCGTCTCGACGGTGCTCACCTCGCACGGCACCTACACCATCAATTCGCTGTCGCATGTGTTCGGCAAGCAGCGTTACAAGACCGGCGATTCGAGCCGCAACAACTGGTTCCTCGCGCTGCTCACGCTCGGCGAGGGCTGGCACAACAATCACCATCATTACCCGAGCGCCACCCGCCAGGGCTTCTACTGGTGGGAAATCGACATCACGTTCTACCTGCTCAAGGCGATGTCGTGGCTCGGGATCATCTGGGATCTGAAAGCGGTGCCGGTCGCGGTGCGCGATCACCATCCGCGCCGCATTTCGCCGGTGAAATAACGGCCAGCGGCGGCCGCGCGGGCCGCCGACGAGTGCATCCAGACCGGCAGAACTCCCGTATGTCAGGAGGAGTTCAGCAACCTCCGGTCCCACATGCGTATTGCCGTCATCGGTTCGGGCATCTCCGGCATGGTCGTCGCGTCGCGACTGCATCGTGACCATGACGTCACGGTCTTCGAGGCCGGTTCGCATATCGGCGGTCACACCCACACCCTCGACATCGACTGGCAGGGCCGGCGCTACGCCGTCGATACCGGGTTCATCGTCTTCAACGACTGGACGTATCCGCGTTTCATCGCGCTGTTGAACGAACTCGGCGTCGAGTACCGCAGCTCCAACATGAGCTTCGGCCTGCGCGACGAACGCACCGGGCTCGAATACAACGGGAGGTCGATCAATTCCCTCTTCGCCCAGCGTCGCAATGCGTTCTCCCCCGGGTTCCTGCGCATGATCGCGGACATCCTGCGTTTCAATCGCGCCAGCCGCGAATTGCTGGCAGGCACGGACGACACGCTCACTCTCGGGGAGTATCTGGCGCGCAACCGCTACTCGCGCGCGTTTTGCGAGCACTACATCGTGCCGATGGGCATGTCGATCTGGTCGGCAACGGAAAGCGCGATGTTGTCGTTTCCGGCGCGTTTCTTCGTCGAGTTCTTCGACCGGCACGGATTCCTGAACGTCGACGATCGCCCGGTGTGGCAGGCGATCAAGGGCGGCTCGCGCGAGTACATGACGAAACTCGCCGCGCCCTTCCGCCAACGTGTCCGCCTCAATACGCGGGTCACGCGTCTACGGCGCGACGCCGCCGGTGTGACGCTGAACACCACGGCCGGCGGGCCGGAGCGCTTCGATCATGTGTTCATCGCCTGTCACAGCGACCAGGCGTTGCGGCTGCTCGACGACGCCTCCGCGGCGGAACGCTCGATCCTCGCGGCATTCCCGTATCAGGAAAACGAAGCCGTGCTGCATACCGACGAAAGCCTGCTGCCGCGCACGCCGCTGGCGCGCGCCGCGTGGAATTTCCACCTGCTCGACGTGCGCGACAATCGCGCGCGCGACCGCGTCGCCCTGACCTACGACATGAACGTGTTGCAGTCGCTCGATGCGCCAGTGAAATTCCTGGTGACGCTGAATCGCAAGGCCGACATCGACCCGGCGAAGATTCTCGCAACCGTCACCTGCCATCATCCGGTCTATCTACCGGCCGGGGTGGCGGCGCAGAGGCGGCGCGGCGAGATCAGCGGCATCAACCGTACGTTTTACTGCGGGGCGTACTGGCGCCACGGCTTTCACGAAGACGGCGTGGTAAGCGCGGAGTGGGCGCTGGATGACCTCGCGCGCGCGATCCACGCCAACTCCGCCGCCCCACTCCAATTATTGAAGGCCGTCTGAACGATGCACAGCGCGCTGTACACGGGCTCGATCCAGCATCGCCGCTTCGGTCCGTCCCGCAATACCTTCCGCTACGCCTTGTTCATGAGTTACATCGACCTGGCAGAACTGCCGCGGCTGTTCGAGCGCCGCTGGTTCTGGTCGATGCGCCGGCCCGCGCTGGCGTGGTTCCGGCGCGCGGATTTTCTCGGGCCGGCCGACGTGCCGCTGGACACGGCCGTGCGCGACCTGGTGCACGAACGCACTGGCGCGAGGCCGCGCGGACCGATCCGGCTGCTGACTCACCTGCGCTTCTTCGGTCACAACTTCAACCCGGTGAGTTTCTATTACCTGTTCGATGCAGCGGACACGCGCGTGGAAACCATCGTCGCCGAGATCACCAACACGCCTTGGAAAGAACGCCATGCCTACGTGTTGCCCGTGGCCGGTGCCGCGCGCGCGGGTGGGCGCGCGTTCCGCTTCAGTTTCGGGAAGCAGTTTCACGTCTCGCCGTTCTTGCCCATGGACATGCGCTACGAGTGGACCTTCGGCGTGCCCGGCAGCGGTCTACACGTCCACATGAAGAACTGGCGCGACGGCGCGGCCCAGTTCGATGCCACGCTCAACCTGCGCCGCCAGGAAATGACCGCGGGTGCGATGGCGCGCGCCCTCATCCAGTTTCCGTTCATCACCGTACGGGTAGTGACGCTCATTCATTGGCAGGCCCTCAAGCTGCTGTGGAAGCGGACACCGTTCCATTTGCATCCTTCCAAACGCCCACTTCCGCAGGGAAAGGCGCAGCCGGGTTAACTCCACCATGAACACGGACTCGCCTCTCCTGCTGGACAGTTTCGAAATGCCTCGGCCCGTGCGCGCCTCGCTGCTGGCGCAGCTCGGCCGCAAACTGCTGCTCAAACAACTCGCATCGTTCGAACACGGCGAGCTGCGCGTCATCGAGCCGGATGGCACGGCGCACCTGTTCGGCAAACGCCGCGCCGGCTTCGACGCGGCCTGCACGCTGCACATCACCCATCCGCAGACCTTTGCCGACGCCGCGTTCGGGGGAACCGTGGGTGCGGGCGAGGCTTACATCCGCGGCCTGTGGCGCTGCGACGAAATGGTCGATCTGGTGCGCATCTTCGTCGCCAACCGCGACCAGATGAACCGCATGGATTCCCGCTGGGCGTTCGCGAGCCGTCCGCTGCTGCGGCTGTTCCACTGGGCAAATCGCAACAGCCGGAACGGCAGCGCGCGCAACATCGCCGCGCACTACGACCTGGGCAACGACCTCTACAAACTCATGCTCGACGAGACGATGGCGTATTCGTGCGGAATCTTCCCGCGTCCGGATGCGTCCCTGGTCGTCGCGTCCACGGCGAAATTCGAGGCGGTCTGCCGCAAGCTCGACCTCCAGGCCACCGACCATGTCGTCGAGATCGGCACCGGCTGGGGCGGCTTCGCCATCCACGCCGTCGAGCGGTACGGCTGCCGCGTGACGACCACGACGATCTCGCGCTCGCAATACGACTTCGCCGTGCAGAAGGTCCATTCGCTCGGCCTGTCGGACCGCATCACGGTGCTGTTGCAGGACTATCGCGACCTCGAAGGCCAGTATGACAAGCTCGTGTCGATCGAAATGGTCGAGGCGGTGGGCGCACGCTTCCTCGATGGCTACTTCGAACACTGCGCGCGGCTGGTGAAACCCGACGGGGCCATGCTGCTGCAGGCCATCACGATCCAGGACCAGTTCTACGAACAGGCGTTGAAGTCGGTCGACTACATCCAGCGCTACGTCTTTCCGGGCAGCTTCATCCCGTCGGTGGCGGCGCTGACGAAGTCGCTGGCCAGGGCCACCGACTTCAAGATCTTCCACCTCGAAGACATAGGGCCTCACTACGCCCGCACGCTGCGCCTGTGGCGCGAGCGGTTCTTCCGCAACCTCGGCAAGGTGCGCGAGCTCGGCTACAGCGACAGTTTCGTGCGGCTGTGGGAATACTACCTTTGCTACTGCGAGGGAGGATTCATGGAACGCCAGCTCGGCACGGTGCAGATGTTGTTGACCAAGCCCGGTTGCCGTCGCAAGCCGTTCACGGCTTCGGTGATCTGAGGCCCATCGCGCGCGTTATCATGCGCGCGTGAACGATCTTCACTCCATTCCGCGTCAGCTGGCCGAGCTCCTCGACCCGCCGGCCCTGCTGACCGACCCGGCGGTCATTGCGCCGATGCTGCGCGATCATCGCGCGTTGTACCGCGGCCACGCGGTGGCCGTGATCGCACCGGCCGATACCGCCGCGGTGGCGCGCGTGCTCGCCTGGTGCAACGAGCACAAGGTCGGAGTGGTGCCGCAGGGCGGCAACACCGGATATTGTGGCGGCGCGACTCCGGACGCCTCGAGCAGCCAGGTGCTGCTGTCGCTCGCGCGGCTCAACCGGGTACGCGCGCTCGACACGACTAACTACACGATGATTGCCGAGGCGGGCTGCATCCTCGCGAAACTGCAGGCTGCCGCGGCCGAAGCCGACCGTTACCTGCCGCTGTCGCTCGGCAGCGAGGGCAGCTGCATGCTGGGCGGCAATCTTTCCACCAACGCCGGCGGCCTCAACGTCATCCGCTACGGCATGGCGCGCGAACTCGTGCTCGGCCTTGAAGTCGTGCTGGCCGACGGCCGTGTCATGGACACACTGACCGGGCTGCGCAAGGACAACACCGGCTACGACGTGAAGTCGCTGTTCCTGGGCGCGGAAGGTTCGCTCGGCATCATCACGGCGGCCTGCCTCAAGCTCTATCCCGCGCTGCGCTCGTTCGCCACGGCGTTCGCGGCCGTGCGCGACCCCGATGCGGCGGTGTCCCTGTTAGGCGCGTTGCGCGCCGCCAGCGGCGATTGCGTGAGTTCCTTCGAGCTCATCCCGCGGATCGCGGTGGAGTTGACCGCGCGCCACATCCCGGGCGTCGTCGATCCGCTCCCCGCGCCCTCGCCCTGGTACGTGTTGTGCGAGCTGTCCTCGTCGCGCGCCAACGAACCGCTCGAAGCCCTGCTCGAAAAGGCGCTGGGCGAGGCGCACGAATCCGGCTGGGTGCTGGATGCCGCCCTGGCGCTCAACCAGCGAGACCGCGAAGCCTTCTGGCGCCTGCGTGAATCCATTCCCGAAGCGCAGCGCAAGGATGGCGCCAGCCTCAAGCACGACATCTCCGTGCCGGTCTCGCAGGTGCCGCGGTTCATCGCTACCGCCGGCGCGTGGGTCGAGCAGCATATTCCGCAGGGCGTGCTCGTCGCCTACGGACATCTCGGCGACGGCAACCTGCACTTCAACATCAATCAGCGGCCGGGCGCGCTCGTGGCGCAGCTGCAGGCCGTCGAAGTAAAGGCGAAACGCGCCATCCACGACCTGGTGCGCGACTTCGGCGGCAGTTTTTCCGCGGAACACGGCATCGGACAGCTGAAGGTGTTCGAGCTGGAGCGCTATGCCAATCCGGTGGAGCTCGACGTCATGCGCGCCATCAAGAAGGCGCTCGATGCGAACGGCATCATGAATCCGGGCAAGGTCCTCAAGCCTCCGCAAGGCCTCTGATACATTGCGTGCATGGCTGACCAGGTAGATTGTGTGGTCATTGGCGCGGGGGCCGTGGGGCTCGCCGTGGCGCGCGCGCTCGCATTGCAGGGGCGCGAGGTGCTGCTGCTCGAAGCCGAAGCGCATCCGGGCACGATTACTTCGGCGCGCAACAGCGGCGTCATCCACGCCGGCCTCTACTACGCACCGGGCAGTTTCAAGGCGCGGTTCTGCGTGGCGGGAAATCGCGTCATGTATCCGTACCTGGACGCGCGCGGCGTCGCGCACAACAACTGCGGCAAGCTCATCGTCGCGAATGGCGCCGAAGAAGAAAAAGTTCTCCAGCACCTGCTCGAACGCGCGCACGCCAACGACGTCGACGGAGTGCGGCTGATCTCGCAGGCGGAGGCGCTGAAGCTCGAGCCCGAGGTGCGCTGCAGTGCCGCGCTGTTGTGCCCGACCAGCGGCATCGTCGATCAACACGAATACATGCACGCGCTGCACGGCGATTTCGAGAACGCCGGCGGAACGCTGGTCGCCAATTGCCGCGTGGAGAGCCTCACTCGTACGGCACAGGGTTTTCTCGTGAAGACCGGCGGAGACAGCGCCACCGAACTCGAAGCGCGCTTTGTCGTGAACAGCGCCGGGCTCGACGCGGTGGCGTTGCTGGCGAAGATCGACGGCTACCCGCGCGATCGCATCCCGAAATTCCATCTCGCGCGCGGCAACTATTTCACCGTTGCGCATACCTCGCCGTTCCACCACCTGATTTATCCCGTGCCGCAGGCCGCGGGGCTCGGCATCCACGCCACGCTCGATCTCGGCAAACGCGTGCGTTTCGGGCCGGACGTCGAGTGGATAGATCACATCGACTACCACGTGAACGTCGCGCGCGGCGCGGTGTTCTACGACGCGATCCGCCGTTACTGGCCCAGGCTCGCCGACGGCGCGCTGGTGCCCGACTACACCGGCATTCGCCCCAAGCTGCATGGCCCCGGCGAACCGCAACCCGATTTCCGCATCGAGACGACGGCCGACCACGGCCTGCCGGGCCTCGTGAACCTGCTCGGCATCGAGAGCCCGGGATTCACGTCCTCGATGCCCATCGGTGACTACGTCGCCTCGTTCGCCTAGAGTCGCGCGTATGCGCAAAATCCTGCTCGCCTTCTTCGCCGTCTCGGCTGCCGTTTCGCTGTTTGCCTGCAGCAGGCAGCAACCGCCAACGCCCGCCGCCGCGCCTGCCGCGGAGGACAAATCCGGACCCAGCGAGGGCGCACCGCGTATCGCCATCGCGCCGGACGGCGTACACGTGCAATACCGCATGTACGGCAAGGGCGAACCCGCGCTGGTGTTCATCCATGGCTGGTCCTGCGATTCGAACTACTGGCGCGAACAGGTACCGCTGTTCAAGCAGAAGTACACGCTGGTCACCGTCGATCTCGCCGGCCACGGCGGCACCGACGGCAACCGCAGCGACTGGACGATGGCGCGCTTCGGCCAGGACGTGGCGACGGCGCTGGCGGCCGTGCCCAACCAGCAGCTCATCCTGGTCGGGCATTCCATGGGAGGCAATGTCGCGATCGAAGCCGCGCGCCTGCTCAAGGGCCGGGTCATCGGCATCATCGGCGTCGATACGTTCAAGTCGATCGGCGCGCCGCTGCCGACCAGGGCGCAGGTCGACGCCATCATCAAGCCGTTCGAGGCCGACTTCATCGGCAACACGCGCTCGATCGTCAGCGAGCACTTCTTCGCTGCGAATGCCGACCCGCAGCTCAAGCAGAAGATCGCCTACGACATGTCGCTGTCGCCGCCGCGGGTCGGCATCCCCGCGCTGCGCGCGATCCTGGAATACGACTTCGCCGAGCCGCTCAAGGACGTCTCCGTGCCCATCGTCGCGATCAACTCCGACCTGGGCGAGCCGGTGAACGAAGTGCGCATCCGCAAGCTGCTGCCGAAGTTCCGGCAGGTAATACTCGCCGGGGACGGGCATTTCCTCATGATGGAAGATCCGGCCCGTTTCAACCCGGCGCTCGAGAAGGAAGTCGAGGCCCTGCTCGGCAAACCCGCGGGTAGTTAGATAGATGGACGCCCGGAGCGAAGACGGCAGGCGTGGCCTCGAACGTCTGCGCATGCTCACGGTGTTGTTCGATCAGGCGTTCGGCATTCCCGGCACACGTTTCCGTTTCGGTCTCGACGCGCTGTTCGGCCTCGTGCCCGGCCTCGGCGACCTCGTCGGCGCGCTGGTGGCGGTCTATGCATTACACGTGGCACGGCGATTGCGCGCTCCGCCCGAGATTCAGGCGCACATGCTCAGCAATATCGCGCTGGATGCCCTGGTCGGCACGGTGCCGCTCGTCGGCGACATCTTCGATTTCGTGTTCAAGGCGCAGACGCGCAACCTGGCGCTGCTCGAAGGCTGGGTGAAGACTCCGCACCGGACCGCGAAACGCAGCAAGTGGGGGCTGATCCTGATTCCGGCCGCGATCATCCTGGTGTTCGCGACGCTCACCATCCTCGGAATCTGGATGCTGTTCATCCTGTTCCACTGGCTCTTCACGCTCGGTAGCTAGGAACCCTGCTCACCGGTCACGGGCACGACCGGCGCGCAGTCGATGGCCAGCCAGCCGATATCGATGCCGACCCGCGCGGCGTTGAGCGAAGTCCAGCTCGAGGCGATGGTTTCCCCCTCGCCGCGCGCGGCGGTCAACGTCATCACCAGCGATTCGCGCCCTTCCGACAGCGGCCAGTCCCGGCCATGCAGCTCGAGCTGCAGTTCGCGGCCATCCGGCGTGCGGAAACGCGCGCGGCCGCCCCGATCGTGCAACTCCACCGTGTCGATCGGCTTGCGTTTGCCAGCATGATCTTGCGCGGCCCAGGAAATGGCGCAGGAAAACAGGCGCGCCTCCTCCAGATCCACGTGCGGAAAGCCTGCGATTTCCTCGGTCAGCTCGTCGTTGCCGAGCGCCAGCTGCCGCTTGCGATACCAGAACAGACCATCGCCGATGACGACGCGATAGTCGAGCCAGCGCTTCTCGGCGGCGGCGGAACCCGGACAGCCGCGGCCGCGTGTACCGCCCCGAAACTGCCCGCCCTCGCGTTTCAGATACAGATCGCAGCCTGCGACCGATTCGACGTCGTCCGGCCCGAGCGCCGCGGAATTCCCGGAACCAGACTTGCGCGTGAACTGGCGCAAATGCAGCGTGCCGTCGGCGGCGATATCCGGCTGGATGGAGAGCAACACGCGACGGCGCAGCTCGAAGGGCTCGTCGTACGGAAATTCCTCGACGTACAACACGTGGGTACCGAGCCAGGGAAGCTGGATGCGCCGCACGTCGATCTGCACGCGCGTTTGTTCGGTCAGAGGCGCGAGCGGTGAATCCTGTGCCGCCCCGATGATGAGTTCCTCCGACATGTCGTACATGCCGGTCCAGAGCTCGGTCAGCGCATCGCGTTCATCGGCCGCGGCGCCCGCCGCGCCCGCAAGGGTCGCGGCGAATGAAATCAGGACTGCGGTTGCACGAGCCGTATGAGCCCCTCTTGCGCGGTGCTCGCCACGAGGACGCCCGAACGCGAATAGAGACTGCCGCGGGCGAAGCCGCGCGCGCCGGAACTGCTCGGGCTGTCGAGGCAATAGAGCAGCCAGTCGTCGACGCGCGCCGGGCGATGGAACCACAGGGCGTGGTCGATGCTGGCCATGATGAGGTTGCCGCGCAGGAACGAGGAGCCGTGCGGCATCGTGGTCGTGTCGAGCAGCCAGTAGTCGGACATGTACGCCAGCAGGCAGCGATGCAAAGCATCGTCATCGGGCAGCTGGTCCACCGCGCGCATCCAGATCTGCCGCACCGGTTCGCAGGCCACCGGGCGCAGCGGATTGTAGGTCTGCACCGGCCGGAATTCGAACGGCCGTTCGATCGCGAGCCAGCGCCGCAGCTTCTCCGGTAGTTTGTCGATCTCCGCCTGCGGCGGTTTGGCGAGCGCCTGCAGCTCTTCGGGCGGCGGCACCTGCGGCGCGCTCGCCTGGTACTCGAGGCCTTTCTCTTCGATCTGGAACGACGCCGAGCAGATGAAGATCTGCTCGCCGTCCTGGATGGCGAGCACGCGCCGCGTGGAAAAACTGCCGCCGTCGCGGCTGCGATCCACGCTGTAGACGATGGGTTTGGTGAAATCGCCGCGCCGCAGGAAATACGCGTGCAGCGAATGCACCTTGCGCGAGTCGTCGATGGTCGCACTCGCCGCCTTCAGCGCCTGCCCGAGCACCTGCCCGCCGAACACCTGCGGGCTGCCGGTGTCACGGCTCTGGCCACGGAACAGGTTGACCTCGAGCCGTTCGAGCTCGAATTGCTGCTGCAGGTCGGCGAGGCGCCTGTCCACTATCCGGCCGTGCTCAGCCGAACTTGAACGCGCCCTTCATGAGCGCCGAGTGGCCGGGGAAGGTGCAAAAGAAAGAGTACGCCTCGCCCTTCTTGAGCGCCGCGGTCGGGAACGTCACCACATCGGTCTGGCCACCGCCGATGATCTTGGTGTGCGCGATCACGCGCGCATCGCCCGGCTTGATGTGGTTCGCGGCGAAGCTCGCGCCCAGGCCGTCGTTCACGACACCCTGCATGTCGGCGGTCTTGGACAGCACCCAGTTGTGGCCCATGGCCTGCGCCGGCAGCTTGCCGGAGTGTTTCAGCGTGAGCTCGACCGAGGTGCAATCCGCGGCAACCGCGATTTCCTTCTTGTCGAACTGCATGGAATCGGTGCCCGTGATCTCGACCTTGCAGACCTTGTCGGCGCCGAACGCGCCGCCCGAAACGGCCAGCAGCGAGACGATGGCGAGTGAGCGAAGGACTTTCATGTGTGTCTCCTGGAGAAGTAGCTAGTGAGGAACGCCGAGGCGTTTCTGCATCACCGGGCTGGTGGTGGTGTATTGCAGGAACTGCTTCTTGGCGGGGTAAAGGTGATGCTGGATCGCGAAGGCGGCGAGCGCGGCCTCGTGAAAGCCCGACAGGATCAGTTTCTTCTTGCCGGGGTAGGTATTGATGTCGCCCACGGCAAAGATGCCGGGAACGCTGGTCTGGAATTTTTCGGTATCGACCTTGAGCGCCTTCTTCTCGAGCTCCATCCCCCATTCGGCGATGGGCCCGAGCTTGGGATGCAGGCCGAAGAACGCGAACACATGATCGGCATCGACGGCGTGCATCGTGCCGTCGTTGCCTTTCACGTTGATGCCGGTGAGCGTGTCGCCCGCGGCGATGACACTGTCGGCAAGTCCTTCGATGTATCTCACCTGGCCGGCTTCGACCAGCATGCGCATCTTCGCGACCGACGCCGGCGCACTGCGGAACTCCGCGCGGCGATGGATGTGCGTGACCTGTGCGGCCTTGCCGGCGAAGTCGACCACCCAGTCCAGCGCCGAATCGCCGCCGCCGAAGATCGCCAGTTTCTTGCCGTGATAACTCGCCGCGTCGCGCACGCGGTAATGGATGCTTTTGCCCTCGAACAGTTCCGCGTTCGGCACGCCGATACGCCGCGGCTGGAACGAACCCACGCCGCCGGCGATGACCACCGCGCCCGCATCGAAGCGCGTGCCGAGAATCGTCTCCACGTCGAACCGGCCGTCCTCGCGCTTCTTGAGCGAAACGACTTCCTGGCCCAGGTGCAGCGGCGCGTTGAACGGCGCGATCTGCTGCAGCAGCCGGTCGACCAGCTCCTGCGCGCCGCAGGTGGGTAGCGCCGGGATGTCGTAGATCGGCTTGTCGGGGTAGAGCTCGGTGCACTGGCCCCCGGGTGCGCCGAGCGAGTCGACCAGATGACAGGTGATGCCCAGCAGCCCGAGCTCGAACACCTGGAACAGCCCACAGGGACCGGCGCCAATGATCACGACTTCCGTGACGATGGGCGGCTTCGGAGAGATCTCGGACAAACTCGAATCCTTGCAGGCGCTGAGGGCGCGCAATCATAACGCAGCGAAGCTGAACCCCTCCTACATCGGCGGCGGTTCGGCGCCCGGGGGAGGCCTCCCGGGTCGGTCGAGGGGGTCAGCGCGGGCCGGCGCAGTACGGGCGGGTGGAGACCCAAGCCCAAGCCGTAATGCGGCGGACGCAGACCTTAAGCGTAAACTGCGGGCCTCACTTTTGATGCCAACGTCCGAGGTTCTCATGAGCAAGAACGCCGACCTTCATAAACGACGCATTGCGGCCATTCCGCGTGGCGTGGGCAATTCGCTGGCGGTGTACGCCGAGCGTGCGCTGAATGCCGAGCTGTGGGACGTCGAGGGGCGCCGCTATGTCGATTTCGCCAGCGGCATCGCGGTGGTGAACACGGGGCACGTGCATCCGCACGTGAAGGCGGCGATGGCCGCGCAGCTCGAGAAGATCACGCACGGTTGTTTCCAGGTGACGCCGTATGAGTCGTACATCGCGCTGGCCGAGGCTCTGAACAAGCTCGCGCCGGGGCCGACGCCGAAGAAGACGATCTTCCTGTCGACCGGCGCGGAGGCCGTCGAGAACGCGCTCAAGATCGCGCGTTATGCCACGAAACGTTCCGCGATCATCGCGTTCACAGGCGGCTTTCACGGCCGCACGCTGGCGTGTATCGCGCTGACCGGCAAGGTGCAGCCGTACAAGGCGGGCTTCGGGCCGATGCTACCGGAAGTCTTTCGCGTGCCCTTCCCGATGGCCTATCACGGGGTATCGAGCGACGACTCGCTGGCCGCGTTGGACAATCTATTCAAGGCGGATGTGGATCCGGCGCGCGTGGCGGCGATCATCATCGAGCCGGTGCAGGGTGAAGGCGGGTTCTACATCGCGCCGCCGGAGTTCCTGCGCGCCCTGCGCGCGTTGTGCGACAAACACGGCATCCTGCTGATCGCGGACGAGATCCAGACCGGCTTCGCGCGCACCGGCAAGACCTTCGCCATCGAACATTCGGGCGTCGAGCCGGACCTCATGACCGTGGCCAAGAGCATCGCGGGTGGTGTGCCGTTGTCGGCGGTGATCGGCAAAGCCGAGATCATGGATGCGCCGGTGGTCGGCGGATTGGGTGGCACCTTCGCCGGCTCGCCGCTGGCCTGCGCCGCGGGGCTCGCGGTGCTCGAGGTGCTGGAGAAGGAAAAACTCAACGAGCGTGCCGAGCAGGTCGGCGCGAAACTCACGGCGCGGCTCAAGCAGCTGCAGGCCAAGTTCACCTGCATCGGCGAAGTGCGCTCGCTCGGCATGATGGTAGCGATCGAACTGGTCAAGAACCGCAAGGCCGATGCGCCCGATGCGGAGCTGACCAAGGCCGTCGTGCAGGCCGCCGGACGGCGCGGGCTGATCCTGCTCTCGTGCGGGCTCTATTCGAACGTGATCCGCATTCTCGCGCCGCTGACGATTCCGGAAGCGCAGCTCGAGGAGGGCCTGGGGTTGCTCGAGCAGTCGCTGGCCGAAGCGACGCAGGGAGCGGCCGCGACGGCGGTGGCGTAGATAGGGTGCCGGGTGGGGAAAGTGGGGAGAGCTGCTCTCCCCACTTTCCCCACCCGGCACCCTATCTACGCCCGGCCGGCGTTCGAATCGGTCGGGGTGTGGAAGTACTCGCTCTCGGAGGCGAGCTGCTCGATCAGGCGCTTCAATTCCGACATGCGCCCTTCGGCGGTGCTGATGGGCATGCAATCCTGGCAACGCGTATCGCCGCAGGGCTGACGCGAATACAACCAGTATTGAATGGCGCCGGCGAGCATGCCGTCGGCGATGTCCCACAGGTCCGCGTCCTTGTCCTTGTCCGCCATCTTGTTGGCGAGGTCCACGGTCTTGGAAAAAGCGGCGTCGAAGGTGTCGGCAATCGGTTCCATGGGCGTGAGTATAGGCATCGGCACCGCGAACCGGAAAGCCTCGTTGCCGCTTGTCAGCAGGCTATGTTCAACGTGACGCGTCACTCGAGCCGCACAGTGTAAATACGCAGACGCCGCGACCCGGTACTGCCGCCGCGAAACAGCGTGATATCCGATATATGCCCCATATCCATGAGGCGCTCGCGAGGTCCGCGGCGGATGTCATCCAGCGGGATCCGGAGCACGCGCCGCTCGCCGGCGCCCAAATCGAAGCTCCGGGTGAACCGGTCGAAGTACGTCTTGCCATGCCGCAGGTCGTGCACCCGTACGCCGAGATCGAGCGGAATCGCCGCGGGGTTTTCCACGTCGATCGCCAGCGTGCTGAACCCGCGCCAGTCCGGCACCGGTTCGTGCAACGACACGCCGGGAAAATTCTCCGCATCGAAATCCACCTCGAGCGCGCCGCGCACGAGGTCGCGATTGACGCCATATCCGACCACCCAGTAGCGCTCGTTACTCGAGGTGAAATCGGCGAGCACGGGGAATTGGCCGTTACGATGCAGGTATGCGCGGGCCATGCTAACTATCGGCTGCAGATACAGGAAGATGCAGACCAGCGCGATCACCGCCGCCATCACCCGCGTCCCCCGGCCGATCGCGGCGCGCCGATCGAACAACGCGAACAACGCCAGCGCGCATGCCACGCCGACTGCGTCCGCCAGGACGTCCTCCCAGGAGGCGTCGCGACGCAGCGGCTTCTGGATGATCTCGCTCAGAAGACCGGCGCCGATCCCGATGAGGCCGGCCAGGCCGTACAGCCGCGCACCCTCGATGCGCAGGTCGTGGCGCAACACGAACAAGACGAAAAACGTCGCGATCATGAACAGCGGCGTGTGGCCGGCGTTTTCGAGCGTACGGCCGACATAGGTCGGCGGAATCGGCAGCGGCACGAACAACAACGCCGCCGCGAGCAACACGAAGGCACACAGGAAGATCAGTCGGCGTGACACGGCCCAGTATACTTCGCACATGAACATCAGACTGACGGCTATCGAGGCGCGCATCATCGGCTGCCTGATCGAAAAACAGATCACCACGCCCGACCAGTACCCGCTGTCGCTCAACGCGCTCGTCAACGCGTGCAACCAGAAGAGCAACCGGGAACCCCTGCTCCAGCTGGACGAACCTACCGTCAAGTTCGTCGTCGATGGATTGTCCCGTCGGCACTTCGTCGTGGAGAAGTCCGGGTTTGGCAGTCGCGTGCCGAAATATCAGCAGATCTTCTGCAATACGGAATTCGGCAGCCTCAAGTTCACGCCCCAGGAAACGGCCATCATCTGCGAACTGCTGCTGCGCGGGCCGCAGACGCCGGGCGAACTGCGCGCACGCGTACCGCGCATGGCGGAGCTGCCGGATCCTGCCGTCATCGAAACAGCGCTCGCCACGCTCGCCGCCCGCCCGGACGGCGCGCTGGTCACGCGCCTCGCGCGCGAACCCGGAAGGCGCGATTCGCGCTGGGCTCAGTTGTTCGAAGAGCTGCCCGAATCCGTCACGGTTGCAACCGGCGACGATCCCGACGCGCCCGCCGCGGTGTCCGCCCCGCAGGGCCCGACCAAGACCGAGCTCATCGCGCGCGTGGCTTCTCTCGAGGCCGAAGTGGCCTCACTACGCGCCGAACTCACAATGCTCAAGCAGGCCAACGTCAGTCAGGACCGCGGCGCGTGAACCTGCCCGCCTGGGCGCAAAGCGCGGGGCTGCTGGTTGTCTCGAACGTCTTCATGACGTTCGCCTGGTACGCCCATCTCAGGAACATGGCGGCGAAGCCATGGATCATCGCCGCGCTGGTGAGCTGGGGCATCGCGCTGTTCGAATACCTCGTGCAAGTGCCGGCGAACCGCATCGGCTACACGGCGCTGTCGCTGGGCCAGCTCAAGGTGATGCAGGAAGTGATCACGCTCGCGGTGTTCGTGCCGTTCGCGTTTTTCTACATGAAGCAGCCGCTGAAGCTCGACTTCCTGTGGGCGGGCCTGTGCCTCGTGGGCGCCGCCTACTTCATGTTCCGCCGCTAAGTAGTGGTGGGAAGAGTGGTGCCGGGGTGCAATTCTCGTAATTGAGTGGCCGTTTGCGCATGTGCCAACGGCCACTCAATTACGAGAATTGCACCCCGGCACCACTCTTCCCGCCACTACTCCTCCTAACTTAGCCGCTCCAGCGCTTCGCACAGCGCGTCCACGTCGTCTTCGGGCGTATCCCACGAACACACGAACCGCGCCTCGCCCGACCCCACCGGCCCCCACGGATAAAATCCGAATTCCTTCGACAACGCGGCGATGCGCTCGTCGCCTAACTGCATGAAAACCTGGTTCGTGGCGAACGGCACGCTCAGCAGCTGCGGCGCGGCGGCGGCGATCCGCCCCGCGAGACGATTCGCGCGCTCCGCATTGCGCCGCCAGATGCCGCTTTCGAGGTAGGTAGTGAGTTGCACCGCCGCATATCGCCCCTTGCAGGCCAGTTGCCCGGCGCGTTTGCGGCGGAACTCGAAGTCGCCCACGCGGGTCGGATCGAAGAACACGACGGCTTCGGCATTCATGCCGCCGTTCTTGATGACACCAAACGACAGCACGTCGACGCCTGCCTTCCAGCTGAGCTCGGCGGGGGAGCATTTCTGCGCCACGACCGCATTGGCGAAACGCGCGCCGTCCATGTGCACGGCCATGCCGCGCGCATGCGCGAGATCCGCAAGCGCGCGAATTTCCTCCGGCGTGTAGATGGCACCGCGCTCGGTTGCCTGGGTGATCGACAACATGCGCGGCTGCACGCCGTGCACGTGCGGCTCGAACCACGCCAGCCGCACGGCGAGATCCGCGGGCGAAATCTTCGCGCCCGCCCCACCCACCAGCGACAGCTTGGCTCCGCCGGTGAAGAATTCCGGCGCGCCGCATTCATCACGTTCGATGTGCGCTTCGGTGTGTGTGAGCACCGTGCCCCAGGGCGGGCAGAGCGTGGCCAACGCCAGGGAGTTCGCCGCGGTCCCCGAAGACACCGCGAACACGCGCACGCGCGTTTCGAAGAAATCGCCGAACACCTGGTCGAGCGCCTCCGACCATCGATCCGCACCGTAGGCAAGCGCGGCGCCGCTGTTTGCCACACTCATCGCGCGCAGGATCTCTTCGCTGACCGCAGCGGTGTTGTCGGATTTGAAGAACCTCACGGTAGCGTATCCTCCCGGCAAGGGGCATGGATTCTAACGCTGAATATTTTTCTCTAAGGAAGGAAACGCAATGAACAATCACTCATGGATTCGCAAGACGCCGCTGCAGCTCGCCATCGCGAGCGCGCTCGGGGTTCTCGCCAGCACACCCACCATGGCCCAGGATGCGGCCACTCCCGATGAAGACATCGACGAGGTGGTCGTCACCGGCACACGCGCCGTGGGCCGTACGCGGCTCGATTCGCTGGCGCCGGTCGACGTGTTGTCGAGCAGCGCGCTGCAGTCCACGGCCTCCACCGAACTCGCCGAGGCGTTGTCCACCGCCGCGCCCTCGCTCGATTTCCCGCGCCCGTCCATCACCGACGGCACGGATCACATCCGCCCCGCCACGCTGCGCGGTCTCTCACCGGACCAGACGCTGGTGCTGGTGAACAGCAAGCGGCGCCATGCCTCCGCGCTGGTCAATGTGAACGGCTCGGTCGGCCGCGGCTCGGCCGCCGTCGATCTGAACGCCATTCCGCTGGCCGCGATCGAAACGGTCGAAGTGCTGCGCGATGGTGCCTCCGCGCAATACGGCTCGGACGCCATCGCCGGCGTGATCAACCTGCGGCTGCGCGAAGCGCGCGAAGGCGGCAACGCCTCGCTCACCTATGGCCGCTACGACACCAACGTCGACACCGAACGCGGCTCGCGTCACGAAGACGACGGCGCCACCACCACGGCATCGGGCTGGGTCGGCCTGCCGCTCGGTGGTGAGGGCTTCCTCACGTTATCGGCCGAATATCGCGATCGCGACCCGACCAGCCGCGGCGATTTCGACAATCGCGTGCCGGGCTCGCCGGTCACTTCGCGCTACGGCGACGCCGACGTGCGCGACATCACCGGTTATATCAACGCGGGCATTCCGCTCGAAAACGACTGGACTATCTACGGCTGGGCCGGATACCAGAATCGCGATGCGAACTCCGCCGCGTTCCCGCGCATCTTCAACGACGCGCGCAACGTGCCGGAAATCTATCCCGACGGCTTCCTGCCGCTCATCACCACCGACATCGACGATGTCGCGATCGGCTGGGGCGTGCGTGGCAAGTTAGGCGGCTGGGACGCGGATGTGAGCCTGGTGTATGGCTCGAACACCGTCACGTACGGCGTCGAGCACAGTCTCAACCGGTCGTATGGCCCCGCCTCGCAAACCAGCTTCGATGCGGGCGAGATGAACTACGACCAGTTCACCTTCGATGCCGGCATCGTGCGTGGCTTCGAAGTCGGCTCGCTGCCCGAGCCGGTCAACGTGGCGCTCGGCATCGAAGCGCGCCGTGAAGGCTACGGCATCGAAGCGGGCGAACCGGCTTCGTACGATCGTGGACCGCTCGCGGGTCAACCCGCGGGTGCGCAGGGCTTTCCCGGTTTCCAGCCGAGCAATGAGCTCGACGAACACCGCACCGCGTACAGCGCGTATGTCGATGTCGAATCGCGGCTGACGCAGAAATTCCTCGCCAGTGTCGCGGTGCGTGGCGAGCACTACTCGGACTTCGGCTCGGCGGTCACCGGCAAACTCGCCGGCCGTTTCGACTTCACGGATGCATTCGCGATCCGCGGCGCGGTTTCCACCGGCTTCCGCGCGCCCGGACTTCAACAGGAGTTCTTCACCTCGACCGCGACCAACTTCATCGGCGGCCTGCCGTTCGAAGTCGGCACGTTCCCGGCGACCTCGGATGTTGCCGTCACGCTCGGTGCGAAGCCGCTCGATCCCGAGAAGTCGAACAACTACTCGCTGGGCACGGTGCTGCGCTTCGGCAGCTTCGAGGCGACCATCGACGCGTACCGCATCGACATCCGCGATCGCATCGTGTTGTCGGAAAACCTGCAGACACCGCAGGTGGCGGCGCTGATCTCACCGTTCGGCGCGACCGTCGCGCGCTTCTTCATCAATGGCGTGGAGACCAAGACCGAGGGAATCGACCTCGTCGCAAGGTACGTGCTGCGTAGCGAAAAGGCCGGCAGGTTCGATTTCGTGGCGGCGGGCAACTGGAACGACACCGAGGTCGAGAAAGTGCCGAGCACCAATGTCATCGACAACATCTGCGTCGGCCAGCCCGCGCCCTGCACACCGCCGGTATTGTTTGCGCGCATCAACACATTGAGCTTCGAAGAGGGAACGCCTGACAGCAAGATCAACCTGGGCGTTGACTGGAGCATCCCGCTGGGTGGCATGAACTTCGGCGTGAATCTCAAGGGCACGCGTTACGGCAACGTCACGGAACCCGGCGTACCGACCGCCCCGGAAGTGGCCAACGGCCAGGAGGCGATCCGCGATCTGCACATCCAGCCCGACTGGGTGGTGGATTTCGCGCTCACCGCCAAACTACTGGAGGACAAGCTGGCATTCGCGCTCGGCGCCGACAACCTGTTCGACCAGTACCCGGATCGCCTGCCGATCGCGCGCGTGGTGCCGAACCCGCCGGGTGGTGTGGCCAATCTCAACGCCACGAACGCGCTGGCGTATTCGCGCTATTCGCCGTACGGCTTCAACGGCCGGTTCGTCTATGCCCGCATGACCTACAACTGGTAAGCCGGCCGATTCGGTAAAACAGGGGCCGCCCGGAACGGGTGGCCCCGATTTTACCGGCCATTATTTGAAGTACTTGGCACTGTGGCGGCAAACGCTGTGCGGTCGAAATCCGCGCACGACGAAACCGTGAACTCGGTGCGGTAGTCCCCGATTGGCAGTCTCCGGGTTTGCCCGTATCGTCTTGTCGTGGCCACTACGTATCGCATGCCCAAGCTCAGCAGCCGCCGCGAATTCTTCCGGCTGCCGTATCCGATCACCTCCGGCGCGAAGCTGGCGGTGGCGGGAGCTAACTACATCGTGGAAGAAATCTCCGAGTGCGGGCTGCGCCTGTCATCGGCGACCGGTCCGTTCGCGGTCGATACCCGCGTGCAGGGCACATTGGTGTTGACGGCGGGCATGCGCTGCACCGTCACCGGCACGGTCCTTCGAATCGACGACAATTGCGTGATTCTCAAGCTGTCGCGCGGCCCGACCAGCTACGACGTGATCCGCGAGCAGCGCCACGTCGCCAAGGTCTTTCCCGACTGGAAGCCCCAACCCGCCTGAAGCGGTGCCGGCAGTGGTGCCGGGGTGCAATTCTCGTAATTGCATCGCCGTTGGCGCATGCGCAAACGCAGGCTCAATTACGAGAATTGCACCCCGGCACCACTGCTGGCACCGCTTCAGCACCACTGTCTTTGGCGTTTAACCGCCACTCTGGTACCCTGCGCGCCCCCTTATCCCGGCCTGCGCCCTCCCTTCCCGCGTAAGCCCCTGAGTCCTATGGCAAATCGTCCCATTCGAAACATCGCCATCATTGCGCACGTCGACCATGGCAAGACCACGCTGGTCGACTGCCTGCTGCGCCAGTCCGGCACGTTCGCCGCGCACGAGAAAGTCACCGAGCGCGTCATGGACTCGAATGACATCGAAAAGGAACGTGGCATCACGATCCTGGCTAAAAACTGCGCCATCGAATACGGCGGCACGCGTATCAACATCGTCGACACGCCCGGGCACGCCGACTTCGGCGGCGAAGTCGAACGCGTGTTGTCGATGGTCGACACGGTGTTGCTGGTCGTGGACGCGGTCGAAGGCCCCATGCCGCAGACGCGTTTCGTCACGCGCAAGGCGCTGGCGCTCGGCCTCAATGCCATCGTCGTCGTGAACAAGATCGACCGTCCGGGCGCCCGCCCCGACTGGGTCGTCGACCAGACCTTCGAGCTGTTCGACAAGCTTGGCGCCACGGATCGCCAGCTCGATTTCCCGGTCATCTACTGCTCGGCGCTCGAAGGCTGGGCCAGCACCGACCACACCAAGCGCGAACCCGACATGCGCGCGATGTACGAAGCCATCCTGCATCACGTCCCGGCGCCCAAGAGCGAGCCGGACGCCCCGCTGCAGTTCCAGATCTCGACGCTCGACTACAACTCGTACGTTGGACGCATCGGCATCGGCCGCATCCGCCGCGGCACGATCAAGGCCGGCCAGACCATCGCGCTGCTCAACGGCGACGAGGACAAGGGCGAGGCCAAGGTCCAGCAGGTGCTCACGTTCAAGGGCCTGGCGCGCGAATCGGTCGCCGAAGCCGTGGCCGGCGACATCGTCGCGGTGACCGGCATCGAAGACGTCCATATCGGCTACACGATCTGCGACCCCGAGCATCACGACGCGCTGCCGCCGATCTCGGTCGACGAGCCCACGCTCGTCATGAGCTTCCAGGTGAATACCTCGCCGCTCGCCGGCAAGGAAGGCAAGTTCGTCACCAGCCGCCAGATCCGCGAGCGCCTGATGCGCGAGCTGGAGAGCAACGTCGCGCTGCGCGTCGACGAAACCGCCGATGCCGACGTGTTCCGCGTCTCCGGCCGCGGCGAGCTGCATCTGACCATCCTGATCGAGAACATGCGCCGCGAAGGGTATGAGCTGGCCGTCGGCAAGCCGCGCGTGCTCACCAAGACCATCGACGGCGTCGTGCACGAACCCTACGAAGCGCTGACCGTCGACATCGACGAGGGCCACCAGGGCGGCGTGATGGAAGCCCTCGGCCGCCGCAAGGCCGAGCTCAAGGACATGTCGAACGACGGCCGCGGCCGCGTGCGCATCGAGTACCGCGTGTCCGCGCGCGGGCTCATCGGCTTCCAGAGCGAGTTCATGAACGCCACTCGCGGCACCGGCCTGCAGAGCCACATTTTCGACGGCTTCGCGCCGCTGGCCGGCGACATTCCGGACCGCCACAACGGCGTGCTGATCTCGAGCGAACCCGGCAATGCCGTGGCGTACTCGCTGTTCTCGCTGCAGGAACGCGGCCGCATGTTCGTCTCGCATGGCGAAGCGGTGTACGAAGGCATGATCATCGGCATCCACTCGCGCGAGAACGATCTGGTCGTGAACCCGATCAAGACCAAGAAGCTCACCAACATCCGCGCCGCCGGCAAGGATGACGCGCTGATCCTCACACCGCCGATCGACCTCACGCTCGAATACGCCGTGGAATTCATCGCCGACGACGAGCTGGTCGAAGTGACCCCGAAGAACATCCGCATCCGCAAGCGCAAGCTGCTGGAGCACGAGCGCAAACGCGCCTCGCGCGTCGACGAGGCGCTGCTGGCCTGACTACCCGGGGCGCGGCACGCATCGTGTCGCGCCCCTATCTTCTGCAGCCGGCGGCCGCGCCCTAACTTCCCGTCTGCACCAGTTAGGCGCAGCCTGTGAAGTACTCCACGGATTCCTCGCTACCACGCGGCCGATTTAACTTTTTGCAGGTGGTTAGTCACAGTTCGCGGGAGGCTGGTTATTAGGCCACCCGCGACCGGCGTAGTCTGGAGTAGTGGAAACCCCGCGCAAGCCGCCCGCCCGATGGCATGCAGTCACCGTCGTACTGCAGACCTCCAGCTGTGCGGCCGCGGCACTGTGCCGCAATACGCGTTTTCTGTCGAAGGATGCTCCGCGTCTGCCGCTCGCCGGCTGCGAACATCCCGAGGAATGCAACTGTAAATTCCGCCACTTCGACGACCGCCGTGGCAACGGCGGTCGGCGTGCCGTCGATGTGGGCGTCGGTTCGGGCGGCGAGAAGCCGGCCCGCGAGCGGCGCGAAACCCGCGGCCGGCGCGCGCGCGACAAGCGCTGAATGAATCGGCGGCTGATGCCGTAGTCGACCATGACGTTTTCGTGCCCACCTTCACTTCACCCTGCTTCGCGAACTGTACGGCGTGTGTGTGTGACGTCGATACGGACCTCGAGCCATCTCTTGTTAGGTAATCGACTCCGACAGACGCGGGCAGGCGAGTTCAGGCGGCACCGCACGTTCTCGGACCTTGGCGAATTGTGGCAGACTGCCGCCCCATGACCGGGGTCGACCTGCAAACCGAAAACGTCGCGCACCTGATCCAGCTCGCACTGGGCCCGGTGTTCCTCATTTCCGGCGTCGGCATCACGCTGAGCATGCTCACGCAGCGTCTGGCGCGCATCGTCGACCGCGCGCGCACGCTCGAGGAGCAACGCGAGAGCGCCACCGACGAAGTCAAACTCAAGCGCATCGACAAGGATCTGCGTGTGATCTGGCGCCGGTCGCGTTACATGAACATCGCGATCGCGCTTTCGACCATTGCCGCCCTGCTCACCACCCTCGTGGTCACGCTGCTCTTCGCCAGCGAATTCACGCGTATGTCCGTGGGCGGCGTCATCGCCGTCATGTTCGTTGCATCGATGGTTTGCCTGTCGAGCGCATTCCTCATGTTCCTGATCGAGGTGCGCATCGCGACCAACACCCTGCGCATCGGCGATCACAGGTACTGAACTCGTGAACAGATCGATGGTGCTGCCGGCTCTGGCCATCTGGACGCTGGCGTTCTCAGCGACGGCGGCCGATTCGGGAAAGCCCCAGACAACCGCGCAGATCGTCGAATCGGCCACGGCATCCGACTGGCGCCGGCCGGATCCGGCGAACACGTTGTACATGGATCTCGCCACCGGCCGCGTGATCATCGAGCTCGCGCCGCGCTTCGCGCCCAAACACGTCGCCAACATCAAGCAACTCGTCGGCGAGAAATTCTTCGACGGGTTGCCGGTGATGCGCGTGCAGGACAACTACGTCGTGCAATGGGGCGACGTGGATCAGACGCGCAAGACGGAAGCAGCGCAGCGAAAGCTGCCCGATGAGTCCGTAGTCTCCCTGGGCGCCGGCCTGCCGTTCGTCAAACTACCGGATGCGGACGGGTACGCACCCGAAACCGGCTGGCTCGACGGTTTCCCCACCGGCATCGACCCCAGGCCGCCGGGGCAGGCATGGCTCACGCATTGTTACGGCATCGTCGGCGTGGGCCGCGACAGCCCACCCGACACCGGCGCCGGCTCCGAGCTCTACACGGTGATCGGCCAGGCGCCCCGTCACCTCGATCGCAACATCGTCACCGTCGGCCGCATCCTGCGCGGAATGGAACTCCTCTCCTCGCTGCCGCGCGGCACCGGCGCACTCGGCTTCTACGAAAAATCCGAACAACGCACCCCGATCAGATCGATCCGCCTCGCCGCCGATCTCCCGCCCGCCGAGCGCACCGCGATCGAAGTCCTGCGCACCGACACCCCGCTGTGGTCCAGATTCGTCGAGTCCCGCCGCAATCGCCGCGAGGAGTGGTTTCTCACCCCGGCCAATCACATAGACGTCTGCAACATCACGATCCCGACCCGCGACGTCCCCGCTCCCGCCTCTTCCCACTAACAAGCGCGAACCGCGCTGTCTCGCGCCCCGGCTCTTTCTCCTGGCTCTACGCGAGGAATTCACCTATTGGAGGCCGCGCCCGGGTTCTTGCGCCCTTTTTACGCCTTGCCAATTACCACGTTGCTGCCAAAATCCGCGCCCTATGGGACGCATATTCGAAGTTCGTAAGCACACGATGTTCGCGCGCTGGGACCGCATGGCCAAGCAATTCGCGCGCATCGCCAAAGACATCAACATGGCCGTCAAGGCCGGCGGCAGCGACCCCAACTCCAATCCCGCATTGCGCCGCGCCGTGCAGAACAGCCGCAACCTCAACATGCCGAAGGACAAGGTCGAGGCCGCGATCAAACGCGCCGCCGGCAAGGACGCGACCGCGTACGAACAGATCATCTATGAGGGTTACGCGCCGCACGGCGTCGCCGTCATCGTCGAAGCCGCCACCGACAATCCCACCCGCACGGTTGCCCAGGTGCGCGCCATCTTCTCGAAGGGTGGCGGCAATCTCGGCAGCACCGGCAGCGTCGCGTTCCAGTTCCGCAAGATGGGGGTGTTCCGACTGAAGCCCGAAGGCATGGATCACGACGATCTGGAGTTGTACCTGATCGATCACGGCCTCGACGAGATGGGTGACAGCACCGGCGAGAAGGGCGAACCGCAGATCGTGGCGCGCTGCGAATTCAACGAATTCGGCCGCATGCAGGAGGCGCTCGAGAAACGCGGCATCCAGCCCATCTCGGCGGCGCACGAATACATCTGCACGACGCCGGTCGAACTACCCGAGGCGCAGGCCACCGAGGTGCTCGAGTTGATCGACAGCCTCGAACAGAACGATGACGTGCAGAACGTCTATCACTCGCTGGTCTGACAATGGACGCACTCAAGGCACTCAACACCCGCGCCACCGCCAAGACCTATGGCGAAACCGCACCCAGCAAGGACGATCTCGCCACCGTCCTGCAGGCGGCGGTGCGCGCGCCGGATCACGGCCGGCTGCGCCCGTGGCGGTTCATGCTGGTGGAAGGGAATCAGCGCCGCAAGTTCGGCGAACTGCTGGCAGCCTCGGCCGCGCGGCGCATTCCTGGTCTGAGCGCCGGCGATGTGCAGCGCGAACGCGACAAGGCGATGCGCGCACCGCTCATCATCATCGTCGCGTGCCGCATCGTGCCCGGCACGAAAGTTCCAGCCATCGAGCAGTTGCTCGCGGCAGGTGCCGCGGCCCAGAACATCCTGCTGGCGTTGCACACGCTCGGCTATGCGGCCGCGTGGAAGACCGGTGAAGCCGCCTACGATACCGAGGTAAAGCGAGCGTTGGGTCTTGCGGCAGACGATCACCTGATCGGCTTCATCTACACGGGTGGCGGCATGGGCGCGACGTTTGCCACCGGCAAACCCGCGAGCGTTCAGGACGCGATGCTCGATTTCCCGGGCTGACCGCGTCAATCAGTTTTGGCAGGCTCGCTGTGCTTCGGCCAGAGCAACAGCCACGCGGTCGCCAGCACGCAGTACGCCAGGCAGACAACGCTGCCCTCCGGCCCTTCCGCTCCGCCCGTGAGCCATGCCGGGCCTGCCGCTTGCAGATCGACTAACAACGCGGGCGTGCCCACGTCGATGCCGGTCAGCGGCAATCCGAAACCCACCGCCATCAGCCAGTTCCAGCCGGCGTGCCAGCCCATGACACCGAGGATGCTGCGATAACGCAGCGCCCAGGCACAGGCGAACACACCGAAGGCAAGATCGCAGACGTTGACCAGCCACGGTTCGCCGCGCGAGAAGTGCAGCAACGCGAACAGCAGCGAGCTCACGATGACGCCGACGAGCACGCTGAACTTCTTCGCCAGCACCGAAAACAGCCAGCCGCGAAACAGCAGCTCTTCGACGCTCGACTGGACGGCAAAGCCGATCAGCAGCAGACCGATGCTGGCAAGCCACGCGTGGGAGCTCCACGCGGTCGGCTCGCCAGTACGATGCAGCCCGTCTGCCAACCACAACGACGCAACGATGCCGAGAATGCTGAGCATCCCAATGGCGTGACCCCAGGCGAACACCTTCGGCTTCGAATCGCCGCGCAGGCCGATCGAAGCGAACGAACGCCGTTCGACGAATCGTACCCACGCGAGCACGACCAGCCCCAGCAGTCCGAACGGAACCAGCGTGTAAGCGAACAAAGCGAGCGCATCGAGCGGGTTGCCGAGCGGATCGAGCGCGACCAGCGGTGCGATCAGCGGGATCCCCGCCAACTGACTGGCGACGACGAATGCCAGCCCCAGGAACGGCGCCAGTACACCCCACGGCAGCCAGCCCTTGATGGGGCCGCGGTCGAACAGGTCGGTCGATCGCAAGTACGTCATGCGGCAGCAAACTACCTTAATGCGCGGAGACCTGTGAGACTGAAGCCGGCGCACCGCCGCTGCGGGCTTGCGGATCCGCGAGAGTCAGCAGTTCGGCGCCCTCTTTCACCTGCTCGCCGACCTTGCACAGAATGCGCATCACCGTGCCCGGCGCCGGCGCCTTCACGGTGTGTTCCATCTTCATGGCTTCCATGACGATCAAGGGCGCTCCGCGAGCGACCTGGTCATCTTCCTGCACGAGGATCGCGATCACCCGTCCCGGCATCGGCGCGGTCAGGCCACCGTGACGATCGGCCACCTCCGCCGGCGGTAGATAGGGATCGCGCCATCCGAACACGTGGTGAATGCCGGACAGGAACAGGTGAACGGTGTTGCCGAGTACTCGCACCCGGGTGTCTATCTGCTGGCCGTCCACGTTCGCATGCAGCGCGCCCGAATCGAGAGTACCGGACAGCACGGCGGTGTCCTTGCCGGTCTCGACCACGATGGATTCATCCATGAACGACAGGCCGCAATCGATCGCCGTGTCGCCACTGCGGAATTTCCAGCGCCGCCTTCCGGCCGCCGCGAGGCGCCAGCCGCGCTGATCGCTCCATGGCGAGGAATCGGGCGCGATGCGCTGCGCGAGTACGAACGCCAGCACGGCCAGCTTCCACGCCAGCAGCGGCACGGGCGCGGGTGGCGGAAACAGGTGTACGCGCTCGCGTTCGATCAGCGCCGTGTCGAGCCGGGCTTGCGAGAACGAGGGCGCGCTCATGAGTCGTCCGAGGAACTCGATATTCGTCGCGACGCCGACGACTTCGTATTGCACGAGCGCAGCGCGCATGCGCGCGATGGCTTCCGCGCGGGTCGCGCCGTGCACGATGAGCTTGGCGATCATCGGGTCGTAGTAAGGCGTGATTTCATCGCCCTGGCGCACACCGGTATCGATCCGGACGTCGGCGGACGACGCGGGCGTCACGAGGTGCGTCAATGTACCGATCGACGGCAGAAACTCGCGCCCGGGGTCTTCGGCGTACACACGCGCCTCGATCGCGTGACCCGTGAGCGAAAGCTCGGCCTGTTTCAGCGGCAGCGGCTCGCCCGCAGCCACGCGCAGCTGCCACTCGACCAGGTCGAGGCCGGTGACCATCTCGGTGACGGGATGCTCCACCTGCAGGCGCGTGTTCATCTCCATGAAAAAGAACTCGCCATCGGGCGCGACGATGAACTCCACGGTGCCCGCTCCGGAATAGTCGACGGCGCGCGCCGCAGCGGCGGCCGCCTCGCCCATGCGGCGTCGTCGTTCGGCCGTCATGCCGGGCGCGGGCGCCTCTTCGACTACCTTCTGGTGCCGGCGCTGCACTGAGCAATCCCGCTCGAATAGATAGACGGCGTTGCCGTGCCGGTCGCCGAACACCTGCACTTCGATGTGGCGCGCGGGGTCCACGTATTTCTCGACCAGCACGCGGTCGTCCTTGAAGCTGGCCGCCGCCTCGCGCCGGCAACTGGCGAGCGCCGCGGAAAAGTCCGCGGCCGCGTCGACGCGCCGCATGCCTTTCCCGCCGCCACCCGCCACGGCCTTGATGAGCACCGGGAATCCGATGCGCTCGGCCTGCGCTTGCAGATAGTCCGGTTCCTGCCGCTCCCCGTGGTACCCGGGCGTGAGCGGCACTCCTGCCTTTTCCATCAGCGACTTCGCGGAGGATTTCGAGCCCATCGCGGCGATCGCCTGTGCGGAGGGGCCGATGAATGCGACACCCGCGCGCGCGCAAGCGGCAGCGAACTCTGCGTTCTCCGAAAGGAAACCGTACCCCGGGTGGATAGCCTCGGCGCCGGTGCGCCGCGCGGCCTCGACGATCGCCTCGCCGCGCAGGTAGCTGTCCTGCGGCAGCGGGCCGCCGATGGGGACGGCCTCGTCGCAGGCCGCGACGTGCGCCGAATGGGCATCGGCGTCGGAATAGATCGCGACCGTGCGAACTCCGAGGCGGCGCGCGGTACGCGCAATGCGGCAGGCGATCTCGCCGCGATTCGCGATCAGGATCCTGGAAAACACCGGTTGAGCTACTTCGCGGGGACCCAGGAGGGCGCACGTTTCTCGAGAAACGCAGCGATGCCTTCCCGGCCCTCGGGCGATACCCGCGCGTCCGCAATGCACTTGGCCGTGGCCGCCAGCAGCACGTCGTCCAGTGGCGCCTCGACGACATCGGCTAACAACCGCTTCGTCGCCGCCAGCGCGGCGGGACTGGCCGAGAGCAGCGCGTTCGCCTGCCGCTCGACGTGCGCCTCGAGTGCCGCGTGTTCGGTGACCTCGTGGACGAGCCCCAGCGCCTGCGCCTGCGCAGCAGTGAATTTCTCGGCGGTGAGCATGTAGCGCGCGGCCTGGCGCGCGCCCATCGCGCGGACCAGGTGCGGCGAAATCGTGGCCGCGACGATCCCCAGCTTCACTTCCGACAGGCCGAAGTTCGCGTTGTCCGCGGCAATGACGAGATCGCAGGCCGCGGCCAGCCCGACGCCGCCGCCATAGGCATCACCCTGCACGCACGCGATCACCGGCTTCGAGCAGGCGTGAACCGCGTTGAACATGCGCGCCACCTTGAGCGCGTCGTTGTGATTGTCGGCGTGGCTGAAGCCGGCCATCGCGCGCATCCAGTTGAGATCCGCGCCGGCGCAGAAGGCCGGGCCGCGCGCCGCCACGACCACCACGCGCGTGTCCGCGGCGGCTTCGATCGCGGCGAACGCGGCTGCCATCTCGGCGATCAACACGTCGTTGAACGCATTGCGCACCTGCGGGCGGCTGAGCCACAACCAGCGCACCGCGCCGCGCTGTTCGATCTCGAGGGTTTTATCGGTCATCGGTGCTTACATCCTGAAGACGCCGAACCGCGTCTCCGGGATCGGCTGTTGATTGGCTATGGCGAGCCCCAGTGCCAGGCACATCCGCGTATCCACCGGATCGATCACGCCGTCGTCCCAGAGCCGCGCGGTAGCGTAGTACGGATTGCCCTGTTCCTCGTACTGGGCGCGAATCGGCGCCTTGAACGCATCTTCCTCGCCGGCGCTCCAGGCGCCGCCCTTGGCTTCGATGGAATCGCGCCGCACCGTCGCTAGCACGTTCGCCGCCTGCTCGCCGCCCATGACGCCGATGCGCGAATTGGGCCAGGTCCACAGGAAACGCGGCGCGTAGGCGCGACCGCACATGCCGTAATTTCCCGCGCCGAAACTGCCGCCCACGATGACGGTGAATTTCGGCACGCGCGCGCAGGCCACCGCCATCACCATCTTGGCGCCGTGGCGGGCGATGCCTTCGTTCTCATATTTTTTTCCGACCATGAAGCCGGTGATGTTCTGCAGGAACACCAGCGGGATCTTGCGCTGGCAGCACAGCTCGATGAAATGCGCGCCCTTTTGCGCGGACTCGGAGAACAGGATGCCGTTGTTGGCGAGGATGCCGACCGGCATGCCGTGAATGCGCGCGAATCCGGTGACCAGCGTGGTGCCGAAATACGCCTTCCACTCGTCGAGCTCGCTGCCGTCGACGATGCGCGCGATGATCTCGCGCACATCGAATGGCTTGCGCGCATCGGCCGACACGATGCCGTACAGCTCTTCGGGCGGATAGAGAGGGTGCCGGGTGGGGAAAGTGGGGAGAACGCGCGGCGCGTTCTCCCCACTTTCCCCACCCGGCACCCTCGCCACGATCCCGCGCGCGATTCCGAGTGCATGGCTGTCGTTTTCGGCCAGGTGGTCGACCACGCCCGAGATCTTCGCGTGGACTTCGCCGCCACCGAGTTCCTCGGCGCTAACTACCTCGCCGGTGGCTGCCTTCACCAGCGGCGGCCCGCCGAGGAAGATGGTGCCCTGGTTGCGCACGATGATGGATTCATCGCTCATCGCGGGCACGTAGGCGCCGCCGGCGGTGCAGGAACCCATGACCACCGCGATCTGCGGGATGCCGGCGGCAGACATGTTGGCCTGGTTGTAGAAGATGCGGCCGAAATGATCCGCATCGGGGAACACTTCGTCCTGGCTCGGCAGGTGCGCGCCGCCCGAATCGACCAGGTAGACACACGGCAGCCGGTTCTCCTCGGCCACGCGCTGGGCGCGCAGGTGCTTCTTGATCGTGATCGGGTAGTAGGTACCACCCTTGACGGTCGCATCGTTGCAGACGATCACGCATTGACGGCCGGCGATGCGGCCGATGCCGGTGATGATGCCGGCGCCCGGCGACTCGTCGCCGTACATGCCGAAGGCGGCGAGCGGCGAGAGCTCGAGGAACGGAGTGCCCGGATCGAGCAGCATCTCGACCCGATCGCGGGGCAGCAATTTCCCGCGCGCCACGTGTTTGGCGCGAGCCGCTTCGCCGCCCCCCGCGCCGACCTGCGCCTGCCGTGCCCGCAATTGCGCCACCAGGCCACGCAAGGCCGCCTCATTGGCCGCGAATTCCGCGCTTTTCCTATCGACTTTGGATTCGAGCACCGGCATGATTGTCGGACAATAGTACAACCGTACAATCAAAGGCAAGCGACGTGGGTACGATTTCATGAGCGAACTTTCATGAGTATTTTTGACCGCTGCGATTTCGATTTCGGACTCGGCGAAGTCATCGACGAGGTGCGCAGCCACGCGCGCCGCTTCGCGCGCGAACGCATCGCGCCGCGCGCGGAGGAAATCGACCGCAGCAATGAATTCCCGCGCGACCTCTGGCCGGCCATGGGCGAGGCCGGCCTGCTGGGCATCACCATCCCCGAGCGCTGGGGCGGCGCCAACCTTGGTTACCTCGCCCACATCGTCGTGATGGAAGAGATCTCGCGCGCTTCCGGCTCGGTGGGCCTGTCGTACGGCGCGCACTCCAATCTGTGCATGAACCAGATCGCCCTGAACGCCACCGATGCGCAGCGCGACCGCTATCTACCGAAACTGGTCTCGGGCGAACACGTCGGCGCCCTGGCGATGTCCGAGCCCGGCGCCGGGTCGGACGTCGTCAGCATGCAGCTGAAAGCAGAGCAACGCGGCGACGCCTACGCCCTCACCGGCCGCAAGATGTGGATCACCAACGGCCCGGATGCCGAGGTGCTGGTCGTGTATGCCAGGACCGATGCCGCCGCCGGCGCGCGTGGCATCACGGCGTTCATCGTCGAGAAAGGTCAGCCGGGATTTTCGACCGCGCAGAAGCTCGACAAACTCGGCATGCGCGGCTCGTCCACCTGCGAACTGGTGTTCGAGAACTGCGTGGTCTCCGCTGCAAACGTGCTCGGCGAGTTGAACGGCGGCGTCCGCGTATTGATGAAGGGGCTTGACTACGAACGCGCCGTGCTCGGTGGTGGGCCGCTCGGTTTGATGGCCGCAGCGCTCGATCTCGTGCTGCCCTACATCCATGAGCGCAAACAGTTCGGCCAGCCCGTCGGCACGTTCGAATTGATGCAGGCGAAGGTCGCCGACATGTACGCCACGCTCAATGCCGCGCGCGCGTATTCGTATGCCATCGGCCGCGCCTGCGACGCCGGGCGGTGCTCGCGCCAGGACGCCGCCGCCGCCATCCTGTTCGGCGCCGAGGCGGCCACGCAGAACTGCCTGCAGGCCATCCAGGCGCTTGGCGGCAACGGCTACATCAACGATTACGCCGCGGGGCGTCTGTTACGCGACGCCAAGCTCTATGAAATCGGCGCGGGCACGCAGGAAATCCGCCGCATGCTGATCGGCCGCGAGATCTACGAGGCAACCTCGTGAATACGCGCAGCACTGCCCGGCGCCAAACTACCGTGCCCCAGGCGGAATTCGCGCCCATCCGCGTCGAAAGCGCCTCTCGCAAGGTGGCCGCCGCCCTGCTCGAGCGCATCACGGCGCGCACCATCAATGCCGGCGAACGCCTGCCGCCGGAAATCGAACTGGCGCGGCAATTCGGCGTACATCGCGGCACCGTGCGCGAGGCACTACGCGAGCTCGAGACCAGCGGCGTCCTGAAACGCGAGCGCGGCTCGAAGCTCATGATGGTCACCCGTCCTGCGCGCGTCGACGTCGCGGCCGGCGTGAGCCGCGCGCTGGCGCTGCACGATGTGAGCTACCACGACATCTGGGAGGCGCTCACCGCGTTCGAGCCGCCGATCGCCGCCGCCGCCGCCCGGCAACGCAAACCCAAGGATCTGACCCGCATCGAAACCATCGTCGCCGCCGGCGCCACGGTGGAACAGACCGCAGATTTCTTCCGCGCGGTCGGCGAAGCCACCCACAATGGCGTGTTCATGCTCGCGCATGAGCCGCTCGTGCAGATGCTCGTGCCCTCCCTGGCCACGCTGATCGAGCGGGTGCCGCAGGCCGCGAGCCGCATCGAAGCCGCGCAGAAGCGGATTTCCACCGCGATTCGCGCGCGCGACAGCGAAGACGCCTCCGACTGGATGGCCAAACATATCCGCGACTTCCGCCGCGGCTTCGAAGTGGCCGGCATTGCGCTCGAACAACCTGTCGACTCCGGCTGACTGACCCGCCCCCGCGGCTTGTGGAACAATCGGCGCTCATTTCACGACGGGGGTCGATCATGAGTTCACGCCGCCTGTTTCTGGGCCAGGCCGCGGCCACCGCGGCGGTCTTCACGATCGTGCCCCGGCACGTGCTCGGCGGTCCACGCCACATCGCACCCAGTGACCGCGTGAACATCGCCGGTGTCGGTGTCGGCGGCATGGGCCGCGCCAACATGCAGGCGCTGTCCGGCATGAATCTCGTCGCGATGTGCGACGTGGACTGGGCGTTCGTCGACACGCGTTACGCCGACATTCCAAAGCAGATGGAAAATGCGAAGCAGCGCCTCGACAAGGCGACAGACGCCGCCGAAAAGGAGCGCGCGCAGCAGCAGATAGCACAGTGGCAACAACTGCAGGAAAAGTGGCCGAAGACGAAGCGTTATACCGACTACCGCGAGATGCTGGCGAAACAGAAAAACATCGACGCCGTCGTGGTCGCCACTCCCGATCACATGCACTCGCATATCGCGCTGGCCGCGATGGACCTCGGCAAACATGTGTACGTGCAGAAGCCGCTCGCCTGGTCGGTGGACGAATGCCGCCGGCTCTCGCAGAAGGCCACCGCCACCAAACTGCAGACGCAGATGGGCAACCAGGGGCATTCCTCCGACGATGCGCGCGTCGTGAACGAATACATCCAGTCCGGCGCCATCGGCACCGTGACCGAAGTGCACGTGTGGACCAATCGCCCGCTCGCCTATTGGCCGCAGGGCATTCCGCGCCCGGCCCCGCTGCCGGCAAATGCGAAGGATCTGCCGTGGAACATGAACGGCGTGATGACGCGCGCCGCCGGCTCGTTCGGCAGCTTCGCGCCGCCCGACAAACTCGCCTGGGACCTGTTCCTCGGCTGCTCGCGCCAGATCGACTATCACCCTATCTACCACCCGTTCAACTGGCGCGGCTGGACGGACTGGGGCGTCGGCGCCATCGGCGACATGGGCGCGCACCTGATCGACTCCGCGTTCTGGTCGCTCGACCTCGACATGCCGACCAGCATCGAGACGACGTCGACGCCTTACAACCACGACACCTATCCCATGGCGTCGACGACCTACTACGAGTTCGCCGCCAAGGGCGCGCGGCCCGCGGTGAAGATGACGTGGTACGACGGCGGCCTCACGCCGCCGAAGCCGGTCGAGATGGGAGCGGAAGAGCTAAACAAGGGCGGCGGCGTGCTCTACATCGGCACCAAGGGCAAACTCTTGCACGACACGTATGGTTTCAACCCGCGGCTGTTGCCCAAGTCGCTGCACGAGAGCACCGGCAAGCCGAGAGAAACGTACCCGCGCATAAAGACCAGCCACGAGATGAACTGGATCGACGCGATCCGCGGCACGCAGAAAACCACGAGCCCATTCGAGTATTCGGCCAGACTCACCGAGATCATGTTGTTAGGCGTGGCCGCGCTCAACGCCGGCAAGAAGATCGACTACGACGGCGCAAACATGAAGATCACCAACGTGCCGGACTCGGATGCGTTGCTCAAGCGCAAGTACCGTGTTGGATGGGAGCCGGGCTGACCGGCCCGTCAGAACTGGAACCGCACCATGAATTCGCCGGTGCGCGAATGCCCGAACTCCTGGTCGACATCCTTGAAATTGACGCCCAGCGACATCGCCGAATTCACCTCGCGCATCAGGCCAACTTCCCAGAAATTGTCCCAGCCGTCGACCTCGTAGTGCCGCACGCCCGCGTTGTCGAGCAACACGCGATGGTCGGAGGCCAGTTCCCAGCGCCCGCGGCCCACGCGCGGCGTGAGGTGCCAGCCCTCCGCGAAATTCATCTGCCAGCCGATGGCGCCGTAGGTCTGCGTGAGCCGGTAGTCCCCGTGCTCGTCGAAGATGTCCGCATGAATCGCGTTCGACCTGCCGGCTTCGATCACCAGCCCGAACGGCGCGTGATATCCGACGGTGGCGCCTATCTGCGCTGAATCGACACGGACGGTTTCCGCCTCATCGGACACGCGGCCCGCGTCGATGCGCAAGTGTGTGTAGCCCGCGAATGGCGTGATGTACATTTTTCCGCGCTCGTCCGCATGGGCGGCCGATGCGCCGAGTGTCGCTGCGACCGCCACGACTAACCACTGCGATTTCCCCATCTCGTTCTCCTCTCGCGTCGAAGGCGCGGGCGGCCGGACCATAGCCGCGGCTTCCCGCCCTAACAACCCTGCGCGACCGGTATCGGATTCCGGTACCGCGCGGCCAACGGCATGCGCCCTTGCGCGGGAATTTTCGCTTCGGGTCCCGGTATCGATCACCCGCGGTACGCACCGAACCGCAGCTGGCGGGCTTTGCATAACGCCTCACGAGCATCCGCTGCCAGGCAAACGGGCCTGCCTCCGGGGAATCCCTGAGCTATGCTACCCACCGGTCTTTCGAGCGGACGACATGGAATCTCCAGAGCTGTTGCGACTGCGCGCCGCCATCATTCGCGACCCGGCCAACGCCGAGCTTCGCTACCTGCTCGGCGCGGAGCTCGCGCAGCGGCGCGAGTACCCAGAGGCCGTGGTGCAGATGCGTACCGCCCTCGATATCGACCCGAAGCTGCACTTTGCGCGACTGCAGCTCGGTCTGCTCTATCTCACGATGGCGCAGCCGGGCGATTCCCTGGCCACCTGGGCGCCGCTCGAAGAGCTCGAAGAAACGGCGGCATTGAAGGCTTTCAAACGCGGGCTCGAAGCCCTCATCCGCGACGATTTTTCAGCCTGCATCGGCTTCCTGCAGAGGGGCATTGCACTGAATACGCAAAATGCCCCTCTCAATCACGACATGTCGCAGCTCATCGATAAAGTGCGGGACGGCAGCGTGATCGCGGAACCCCAGCCGCCGCCGCGAGCCGATTTCTCCCCGTATGGCGAACCCTCGCATACCAAGCACTGACGGCCGGTTGCCGGCGCTGTTGCGCCGCACGCGCAGTCTTGTTATCAAGCTGCATGACCGAATCCCAGCCTGACGACTTCTCGCTGCCGTCGTGGGCCTACACCGATGCCGAGTTTCTCGCGCTCGAGCGCGAGCGGGTGTTCCGGCCTTCCTGGCAGATCATTTGCCACGTTTCCGAGATCCCCAAGCCCGGCGACTACCAGTGTTTCGACTTCATCGGCGAAATGCTGTTCGCGCTGCGCGGCAACGATGGCGAGGTGCGCGCATTCCACAATGTCTGCCGGCATCGCGCGTCGCGCCTGCTCGATGGCCCGCGCGGCCACTGCACACGCCGCATCGTCTGTCCCTACCACGCCTGGTCCTATGACCTCGAAGGCCACCTGTCCTCGGTCGGCAATCGCAATGCGTTCCCGCATCTCGACATCGCGCGCGAAGCGCTGGTGCCGGTCGAAATGGAGATCTGGTCCGGCTTCGTGTTCGCGCGCGTCCAGGGCGGGGGGCCCAGCGTCGCCCACATGATGGCGCCGTACGCGGAGGAGATCGGGCCTCACAAGTTCGAAGACCTTCAGCCGGTCGGCCGCGTCACCCTGCGCCCGCGCAAAGTGAACTGGAAAAACGTCGGCGACAATTATTCCGACGGGCTGCACATCCCGGTCGCGCATCCAGGGCTCACGAGGTTGTTTGGCGCTACCTATCGCGTGGAAGCGCGCGAGTGGATCGACCGGATGTCCGGCGAGATTTCGGACAATCCATCGCGCAACTGGTCCGAGCGCATGTATCAGAAGTACCTGCCCACCGCCGAAAACCTGCCGGCGGACCGGCAACGCAGCTGGGTGTACTTCAAGCTGTGGCCCAACTTCGCGTTCGACGTGTATCCCGACCAGGTCGACATCATGCAATGGCTGCCGGTGTCGCCCACCGAGACGCTGATCCGCGAGATCGGTTACGCGCGCCCGGACGCGCGCCGCGAAATGCGCGTGGCGCGCTACTGCAACTGGCGCATCAATCGCCAGGTGAATGAAGAAGACCGCGTGCTCATCGAGCGCGTACAGTCCGGCATGGCTTCGGGAAGTTATCGGGTCGGTCCGCTCGCCCATGGCGAAGTCTGTTTGCGCAGCTTCGGCCGGCGCCTGCGCACGTTGATCCCGGAATGTAACGACCCGGCGCCGCCATCGGCGGGCTGGTCGCGTATCGCCGCGCGAAGCTGACGCGGAGTGGCCGGTCACCGCAAACTAGGACCGCTCCTCGCAACAGTCGTCGTCGCCGGCAACATGATCGGCTCCGGCATCTTCCTGCTCCCGGCCACGCTGGCCACCGTCGGCAGCGTCACGCTCATCGGCTGGCTGGCCGCATCGCTCGGCGCGGTCGCCCTGGCATTGATGTTCGGCAAACTGGCGCGCCGCCAGCCCATGGCGGGCGGGCCCGCAAGCTACGTGTTCGATGCCTTCGGACCCTTTGCCGGCATGCAGGTCAGCCTGTGGTACTGGACGTCCTGCCTCATCGGCAACGTCGCGATCGCGGCCGCCGCGTCGGGTTATCTCAGCGCGTTTCTCGGGCTCGACGCCGGGCCCGCGTTGATGGCGTTCATCACCATCACGCTGCTGTGGCTGGCGACGGCCGTCAACATGGTGAGCCCGCGTTTCGCGGGGCTCTTCAACGGCCCGCTGCTGCTCGCGGGACTCGTGCCGCTGCTGCTGATCGGGACGGTCGGGTGGTTCATGTTCGACGCGGCGCAGTTCCGCGCGAACTGGAATGTCAGCGGCCTCTCGGACCTGGCGGCCGTGAAGCAATCGCTGGTGCTCGTGTTCTGGGCCTATCTAGGGCTCGAGAGTGCATCGGTAGCCGCGGCGGTGGTCGAGAACCCCGAACGCAATGTGGCCATCGCGACCGTCGCCGGCGTCTTGCTCGCCGCCGTCGTCTACATGACGGTCAGCGCTGCGATGATGGGGCTCGCGCCGGCCAGCGATCTGGCGAATTCGTCGGCGCCTTTCGCACTCGTTGCCGGCAAGATCTTCGGGCCGGTGGCGGGCCCGCTAGTCGCGGCCGCCGGCATGCTCAAGGCGCTCGGCACGCTCGCGGGCTGGCTGTTGCTGACCGCGCAGACGAGCCGCGCCGCCGCGGATCATGGCTTGCTGCCAGAGATTTTCGCGCGCACGCGCGCCGGCGACACCCCGGTCGCCGGGCTCATGACCGCGGGCCTGGTGGGAACGGCGGGCGTCTTCATGACGATCTCGCCTACTCTCGGCCAGCAGTTCGGCCTGTTGAGCGAAGCGGCGACGATCTTCTGCCTGCTGATGTATCTCGCCAGCTGCGCGGCGGCGCTCAAGTATCGCCTGCCGGGCGCCTATGTCCTGACCGCGATCGGCGGCGCGTTCTGCATCTGCGCGATCGCGTGGTCCAGCGTCGCATCGCTCAAGGCGACGGCGGTGTGCCTGGTGGTGCTGGCGCTGTTCTATCTACCGGCGATGCGGCGCAAGTACCTGCTGCCCGATGCGGCCGTCCGTACCGGCGAGTTCGAGAAGTTGCGCGACCGTCACGACGATCTGCCCACGCGCTGACCGCGCTCAGCGACTCAGCCGCGCCGCGTGCCAATCCAGGTGCGACGCGATGAAGCTCTGGATGAAGAAATAGCCGTGGTCGTAGCCTTCCCGCATCTGCAGGCTGATCTGCTGCCCCGCGGCCTTGCAGGCCGCCACCAGCAAGTCCGGCTTGAGCTGGTCGGCGAGAAACTTGTCGGCTGAACCCTGATCGACGAGCACGCCGGTCGGAAACTTGTGCCCAGCCTTCACGAGCTCCGTGGCGTCGTACTGCGACCAGTCCGCGCGATACGCGCCGAGATACCCCGTGAATGCCTTCATGCCCCAAGGACTTTGAATCGGCGCGGCAATGGGCGCGAATGCGGACACTGATTTGTACCGCTCGGGATTCTTGAGCGCGATGGTGAGCGCGCCGTGGCCGCCCATGGAGTGACCCATGATTCCGCTGCGGGCCGGATCCGCCTTGAAGCTGGCGGCGATGATGCTGGGCAGCTCGTCGACGACGTAGCTGTACATGCGGTAGTGATCGGTCCAGGGCGCTTGCGTGGCGTTGAGGTAGAAGGCGGCGGCGACGCCAAAGTCCCAGGATTCACGATCCCCAGGCAGCGCCACGCGCGGGCTCGTATCGGGCGCGACCAGCATGATTCCCAGGCGAGCCGCGTGCTCGAGCGCACCGGCCTTCGTCACGAAGGTTTCCTCGGTGCAGGTCAGACCCGCCAGGTAGTAAAGCACCGGGACGCGGCCGTTCGCGGCTTGCGGCGGTGAATACACCGCGAACCGCATGTCGGCATTGTTGGCCTGCGAGCGGTGCTGGTAGTACCCCAGCACGCCGCCATGGCAGGCGTGCTGGGAAATCGTTGCCAGTAGCATCAGGTTTTGAGAGTGCCCTTCTGCTTGGCAGCGTGCGTGGCGAGGGCGTCCATGAGAGCAGGCGAAAGACAGTCGTACGGCGCCAGCCGCAGCTTCTTGAGACGATCGCGGATCTTGGTCATTTCCTTAGGCTTCGCCGCACCCGCCTCGATGACAGATGACACGAACGCCGCGAATTCGGGCTTCGCCCAGCCTTTTTCCTTGGACAGCTCAACGTGCACGAAGTCGAGTCCGTAAAACGCGTGCCCGGTGTTCTCGATGCGCCCGTACATGTGCACTCCGCAGCCGGAGCACGCATGCCGCACGATCGTGGCGCTCGCGTCGACCACCTGGAGTTTCTGCTCGTTCGAAGTCACGGCGAGGTTGTCTTTGCCAACCACGGCGACCACCGAGAACTTCGCCCCGGCCGGCTTCCAGCACTTCGTGCAACCGCAGGCGTGGTTGTGCGCGACGTTGCCCTTGATGGAGACGGTAACCGGCTCGGCAGCGCAGTGGCAGGTGAGCGTCCCGCCCTTGAACTTCTTCGCGCCCGCCTTGAGACCCTTGTCGATCGATGGATGGAGCTTGACGGCCATGAGCATTCCCTCGTGTTGTTAGTGGTGCCGGGGTGCAATTGTCGTAATTAGCTAGAAAGTGATGACCGAGCGAATCGACTCGCCCTTGTGCATCAGGTCAAACGCGTCGTTGATCTGGTCGAGCGGCATCACGTGCGTGATGAGATCGTCGATGTTGATCTTCTTGTCCATGTACCAGTCGACGATCTTCGGCACGTCGGTACGGCCGCGCGCGCCACCGAACGCCGTGCCTTTCCACACGCGGCCCGTCACGAGCTGGAACGGACGCGTCTTGATCTCCTGGCCCGAGCCCGCCACGCCGATGATGACCGACACGCCCCAGCCGCGATGGCAGCACTCGAGCGCCTGGCGCATGAGATCGACATGGCCGACACACTCGAAGCTGTAATCCGCGCCACCGTCGGTGAGCGCAACCAGGTAGGGCACGAGGTCGCCCTGCACTTCCTTCGGGTTGACGAAATGCGTCATGCCGAACTTCTCGGCCATGGCCTTGCGGCCGGGATTGATGTCGACGCCGATGATCTTGTTCGCGCCCGCCATGCGCGCACCCTGGATCACGTTGAGCCCGATGCCGCCCAGCCCGAACACCACCACATTCGCGCCCGGCTCGACCTTGGCGGTATTGATGACCGCGCCGATCCCCGTGGTCACGCCGCAGCCGATGTAGCAGATTTTCTCGAACGGCGCGTCCTCACGCACCTTCGCGAGCGCGATCTCGGGCAGCACGGTGAAGTTGGAGAACGTGCTGCACCCCATGTAGTGATGCACCTTCTCGTTGCCGATGCTGAACCGGCTGGTGCCGTCGGGCATCACGCCCTGGCCCTGGGTCGCGCGAATCGCCGTGCAGAGATTGGTCTTGTGCGAAGTGCAGGATTTGCACTGCCGGCATTCCGGCGTGTAGAGCGGAATGACGTGATCGCCTTTCTTGAGCGTGGTGACGCCGGGGCCCACGTCGACGACGACTCCCGCGCCTTCATGGCCGAACACCACCGGGAACAAACCCTCCGGATCGCCACCCGAGCGCGTGAATTCATCCGTATGACAGACGCCGGACGCCTTGATCTCGACCAGCACTTCGCCGGTCTTCGGACCCGCGAGATCGAGCGTGACAACTTCGAGAGGTTGGCCAGCTTTCCAGGCAATGGCAGCGCGCGTCTTCATCGTTATTCGTCCTGGCCCCGTGAGCGGGCGAGTTTACCGGAAAAGGGGACAGATCTATTTTTCGGCTAAATAGATCTGTCCCCTTTTTAAAGCCATCCACCAGGCTCGAGAAAGATGCGAGCCAACGCATTGGCGGGGCTCGAAAACGGTACTGCAGGCACGTTACCCGCGAGAAACGTCGGCACGAGCACGACGTGCAGCAGCAGAATTGAGTGACACATCGGGGCGGCCGGTATAGTCGCGCCCCATGCCGTCTCCGCACCTTCGCCGCCTCGCCACGCCGGCTGACCTCGCCGCGGTGCACTCGATCTACATGCATCCGGAAGTCGTGCCCCATCTCGGCATCGACCCGGTGTCCGTCGAGCAATTTGTGCCGTATTTCCAAGCGCTGGTCGCCTCCGGCAACTTTTACGTCGTGACGCGCGATGACCAGGTTCGCGGTTTCTATCGGCAAACACGCCACCAGGGGCGATCGAGCCATGGCGCGTTGTTGACGACACTCGCCATTTCGCCGTCAGAAAAAGGCACCGGGCTTGCCGCCGCGATGATGGAGGAAGCCATCGCGGCACTGCGCGCGCAAGGAGTGTTGCGCGTCGAGCTGACCCTCGAGGCCGACAATGCGCGAGCATTCGCGTTCTACCGGAAGCTCGGGTTTCAAGAGGAAGGCCGGCTGAGCAAGGCGTACAAACGCGCGGGCGAGCCGGACTATCTCGACGAAATCCTGATGGCGCGATGGCTGGCATGACCGAACTGCACCGCGCCGCGGCGAAAGGCTTCGCCCAGGGCGCAGAAACCTACGCGCGCGGCCGGCCGGATTTTCCGCCGGCAGCGCTCGAGTGGCTGACGGCCGATCTGCATCTCGGTCCCGGCAAGGTTGCCGTCGAGCTCGGCGCGGGCACCGGCAAGTTCACCCAGCTCCTGTCGCGGACGGGCGCGGACGTCACCGCGGTCGAACCCGTGGCAGAAATGCTCGATCTGCTCGCGGCCGCGCAGCCGGCGGTACGTGTGTTGCGCGCGAGCGCGCAATCGCTGCCGCTCGCCACGGCATCGGTGGACGCCGTGATCTGCGCGCAGTCGTTTCACTGGTTCGCGACGCCGGAAGCACTGACGGAGATTCGCCGCGTACTGAAACCGGGCGGCATGCTCGGCCTGATCTGGAACGTGCGTGATCGCTCCGTGGCCTGGGTCGAAGCGCTGACACACATCGTCGATCGCCACGAAGGCGACGCGCCGCGTTATGACGATGGCGAATGGCGCCGCATGTTTCCCGCGGCGGGCTTCGGGCCGCTGACCGAGAAAACCATCGCACACCAACACACCGGAAACCCCGAACACGTGATCGTGGATCGTGTCGCATCGGTGAGTTTCATCGCCGCGCTGGCGCCGTCCGTGCGAAACACCGTGCTCGAAGAAGTGCGCGCGCTGATCGCGTCGACGCCGGAGCTGGCGGGCCGCACGACCGTGGCCATGCCCTATGTCACGCGCGCGTACGGGTGCCGACGCACCGAAGACTAGAGGATCGAAGCGCCCTCGTCCGCCGGCGTCGCGCCTTCACGCAGCCGCGTGAACAACTCTCGGCCTACGCCATACGCGGTATCCATCACTTCAGGCTTGATCGCGGGACGCGCCGCGAGCGTCGCCGCATCCACCTGCGCTTCGAGCACGCCGGCCTGCGCATCCAGCCGGATGATGTCGCCATCGCGCAGCCGCGAGATCGGACCATCCGCGGCCGCCTCGGGTGTGAGATGAATCGCCGAGGGGACTTTGCCCGACGCGCCGGACATGCGGCCGTCGGTGACGATGGCCACGCGCCGGCCCTTGGCCATGAGACCCGACATCGCGGGAATCAGTTTGTGCAGCTCGGGCATGCCATTCGCACGCGGACCCTGCCCGCGCACGACGGCGATGAAATCGCCCTCGATGCCCGCCTTGAGCGCCGCGGCCAGCGCTTCCTGGCTTTCGAACACGCGCGCGGGCGCGGTGATCTCCCAGTACTTCGGATCCACGGCCGAGGTCTTGATGACCGACTTGCCGAGGTTGCCGCGCAGCAGTTTGAGACCGCCATCCGCGCTGAACGGGTTCGATGCGGGCCGCAGGATTTTCTCGTCGTGCGATTTGTCCGCGCCCGCGCGCCACACGAGTCTGCCGCCGTCGAGGAACGGCTCCTGCGCGAAGGCGCGCAGCCCCGGGCCCCACACGGTCATCACGTCCTGGTGCGCGAGCCCGGCTTCGATCAATTCCCGCACCACGAACGCCATGCCGCCGGCCGCGTGGAACTGGTTCACGTCGGCCTCGCCGTTCGGATACACGCGCGCCAGCAGCGGCGTCACATGCGAGATGTCGGCCATGTCCTCCCAGGTGATCGTGATGCCGCAGGCGCGCGCCATCGCCACGAGATGGATGACGTGGTTGGTCGAGCCGCCGGTCGCCATCAACCCGACGATGGCGTTGACGAACGAACGTTCGTCGACCACCTCGGCGAACGGTAGATAGTCCGTGCCGATCGCGCTGGTCGCCGCGGCGCGGCGCGTCGCGGCCACGGTCAACGCGTGCCGCAGCGGCGTGTTCGGATTCACGAACGCGGCGCCGGGCACGTGCAGGCCCATCATCTCCATCAGCATCTGGTTGGAGTTGGCGGTGCCGTAGAACGTGCAGGTGCCGGCGTTGTGATAGGAGTTCATCTCCGCGGAAAGCAATTCATCACGCGTGGCCAGGCCCTCGGCGTAACGCTGGCGCACCTCGGCCTTCTGCTTGTTGGCGATGTTGCCGGTGGGCATCGGCCCGCCCGGCACGAAGATGATGGGCAACTGCCCGAACGACGCTGCGCCGATGAACATGCCGGGCACGATCTTGTCGCAGATGCCTAACAACAACGCGGAGTCGAACGCCTCGTGCGACAACGCCACCGCGGTCGCGAGCGCGATCACGTCGCGGCTGAACAGTGACAGCTCCATGCCCGCGCGACCCTGCGTGACACCATCACACATGGCGGGCACGCCGCCGGCCACCTGCGCCGTCGCACCGGCCAGGCGCGCCGCGGCGCGGATCACTTCGGGATAGGTCTCGAACGGCTGGTGCGCCGACAACATGTCGTTGTACGAAGTGACCACGCCGATATTGGGAATCACCTGCTGCAGCCGCGGCTTGTCTTCACCGGAAGCCGCCAGGACGTGCGCGAGATTGGCGCAGGCCAGTTTGCCGCGCGCCGGTTCGATCAGTTTGCGCTTGCGTGTGCGCTCGAGATAGTCGCCGCGGGCGCCCGCGGAACGGCCGCCGATACGTTCAGTAACTTCTGCGACGACGGGATGGAGCTTCTGGATAGGCGACATCGTTATTCATACCAGCTATGGCCGTGCCGCTCGGTCAGAGCGATCGCGGCCGTGGGCCCCCAGGTGCCGGCAGGATACGGCTTCACCAGCTGACGCGTCGAGCGCCAGCTCGACTGGATGCCGTCGATCCAGTTCCACGCCGCCTCGACTTCGTCACGGCGCACGAACAGCGTGGTATTTCCCTTGAACGCGTCCAGCAACAGCCGCTCGTACGCAATACGTGTGCGGCCACCGCTCTCGTCCTTCGGCAAGGACAACTCGAGCGGCACTTCGCGCAGACGCACGCCTTCGAGCCCGGGTTGTTTGCTCAGGATCTCGAGTGTCACGCTTTCTTCCGGCTGCAGCTTGATGACGAGCCGGTTCGCCTGCAGGTTCGGTTCGTCCGCGGCGAAAATGTTGTGCGGCACGGTCTTGAACTGGATCGCGATATCGGTGCGGCGAGATTGCATGCGTTTGCCGGTGCGCAGGTAGAACGGCACGCCGGCCCAGCGCCAGTTGTCGATCTCGGCGCGCAGCGCGACGAACGTTTCCGTCTCGCTGTTGCCTTTCGAACCCTGCTCCTGGTTATAGCCGGGAACCGCGGCAGCGCCGGAACTTCCCGCCGTGTACTGGCCACGCACGGTGCTGGTACTGACGGTGGCCGCAGTGATCGGACGCAGGCTGCGAATGACCTTGGTCTTCTCGTTGCGCACTTCGTTCGCCTCGAACAGATGTGGCGGCTCCATCGCGACCAGCGCCACGAGCTGCAGCATGTGGTTCTGAACCATGTCGCGCAGCGCGCCAGACTCGTCGTAATACCCCGTGCGCCCTTCGAGGCCGACGGTTTCAGCCACCGTGATCTGCACGTTGTCGATGGACGACGCGTTCCACAAGGGTTCGAACAACGAGTTCGCGAAGCGCAACGCGAGCAGGTTCTGCACGGCCTCTTTGCCGAGGTAGTGGTCGATGCGGAAGATGCGGTCTTCGTGGAATACGCTGCCCACGGCCTCATTGATCGCCGTGCTCGAGGCGAGATCCGTGCCGATCGGCTTCTCGAGGATGACGCGGCAGTGCTCGCAGGCGAGCCCGGCGGCGGCGAGGCTCAGACAGGTCGGCCCGTAGAACTTGGGCGACGTCGCCATGAAATAGAGAATCTTGTTGCAGCCCGCGAGCGCCTTCTGCAGCGCTTCCGTGCCCTTCGCCGAGCCGTCGCCCGCTTCGAACGGCGCGTAACTGACCCGCGCCAGCAGGTCTGCGAGCGCGTCTTCCTTCAGGTACTCGGCCGGCACGTACTTGCGCAGCGCCGCTTCGACGACCTTGCGGAATTCGTCATTGGGGATCGCGTGGCGCGCAGATCCGACGAACGTGAGCGTGGGCGGCACCAGCTTCTCGCGGCACAAGTGGTAGAGCGACGGCCATACCATGCGCTGCGAAAGATCGCCGGTGGCACCAAAGAGGACGAATTTCTGGACTGATGTTTTCATGAGTTGAGCAGACGCGCCGCCCCCAGCAATTCCACATGCGGGTGGGCGATGGTTTCAAGTGGGATATTCCGCATTGCGGGCGTGAACCGGCCCTTGTATTCGAAGCCGGCGCGTACCCGGCGCTCGAGCACCGCCCGGTCGAAGTGCTGCAGCATGGCGCCGGAAATCAGTACGCCCTGCCATGCGCCCAGCGTCAACGCGAGATCGCCGGCGAACGAGCCTAACAACTCGCAGAACAGGCCCACGGCCTCGACACAGTTGGCATCGCTGCCGGTGGCGGCGCGCGTGGTGATCTCGGCGGCGGACAGCTCCGGCCCGTGCTGGCCCTGCGTTTCACACAACGCATGGTAAATGTTGGCGAGCCCGGCGCCGGACAACACGCGCTCGGCCGACACACGGCCGTACTTCTTGCGCAGCCAGCGCAGGACTTCGATGGATTTGTCGCTCGTGGGTGCGAAGGAAGCGTGACCGCCTTCGGTGGCGAGCACCGTGAACGCGCCGGCGTTGGCGATGACGCCACCGACACCGAGGCCCGTTCCCACTCCGAGGATGGCACAGACACCCTGGGCCATCGGCAAGCCCAGGCGATGCGGTCCGATGGGCGTGAGATCCGCGCGGCGCAGCGCACCGACGGCGTGACCCACGGCCTCGAAATCGTTGATGACGTGCAGGTCGTCGAAGCGTTGCGCTTCGCTCAAGGCGCGCGCCGAGAAACTCCAGGCGCTGTTGGTGAGCTGCACGCGATCCTGTTCGACGCGGCCCGCGACCGCCACCGCGGCGCGGCTCAGGCCCGCGGGGACACCCGGCGTGTCGTTGCGATAGTGCTGCGCGGCATCGGCGATGGATTCATGAGCGCGCACCGCGTAGCGACGTACGCAGTGCACGTTTACCGGCGTGCCCTCGGAGCCGCCGACCGCAATGCCGAAGCGGATGTGTGTGCCACCGACGTCGGCCACCAGGCCGAGCACCGCGGAGCGGTCGAAGAAGTCTCCGCCCTGCATGTCTGCGCCCGGAAGCGCCGTATTTCCTGTCACCAGATACTCCGCAAAGGCTGCAAAGATTGCGCCAACAAAGACAACGCTGTCAAACGACAACGGCGCGGATTCTAGCGGGTATTCAACCGAAACATGGTGCGCGTCTTGCACACGCGGAGGTGGTTTGACAACGCTGTCTGACAACAAGACAATTCCTCCCCGCCATGAGCCGCATAACCATTCACGATGTGTCGAAGGCCGCGGGCGTCTCCATCAAGACGGTTTCGCGAGTGCTCAACAGCGAGCCGAATGTCCGCAGCGAGACACGCGCGCGCGTTCTCAAGCTGGTCGAAGAGCTCAACTATCACCCCAGCCTCTCGGCGCGCAGTCTCGCCGGCCGCAGTTCCAATCTCATCGGCCTCATCTACCAGAACCCGAGCGCTAACTACGTCGTCGACCTGCAAAAGGGCGCGCTCGAGCGCTGCCACACGCGCGGTTATCGGCTGCTGGTGCATCCCTGCGAAGGCACCGATGTCTCGAGCGTGCGCGATCTCGCCGGCCTCGTGCTCGAATCGCATCTCGACGGCGTGGTGCTCGCGCCGCCGCTGTCGGATTCCACCGAGGTGCTGGCCGAGCTGCAGAAGCATCGCATCCGCTTCGTGCGTATCGCGCCGACCGTCGATCTCGACGCATATTCATGCGTGTTCATGAACGACGTCGCCGCCGCGCGCGAGATGACCGAGTACCTCATTGCGCTCGGCCACGAACGTATTGGCTTCATCAACGGCCCGCCGGGACATCCGGTGACCGAGCAGCGTTATCTCGGTTACACGCTGGCGCTGCGTTCGCACGGGCTCGACGTCGATCCGCAGCTGGTCGACCGCGGCGAATTCACTTTTGATTCAGGACTGGCTGCCGCGCGGCGCCTGTTGTCCCGCGCGACCCGGCCCACCGCGGTGTTCGCCAGCAACGACGACATGGCCGCCGGCACCATCATGGCGGCGCACGAAATGGGGTTGTCGATTCCGCAGCGTCTGTCGGTCGCCGGGTTCGACGACAGCTACGTCGCGCAGGTCATCTGGCCGCGCCTCACGACCGTGCACCAGCCGACCTACGAGATGGCACATCAGGCTGCGGACATGTTGTTCCGCTCGCTGGGGGACGAAGCGCCGCCGAAGAGCGTCGAGATTCCCTACCGGATGGTGTGCCGGGAATCGACCGGGCCGCGCCCGACAAACTGACCAGCGTCGTTATCCGGCGCGCGCGAGCGCGCTGATCTCCGCCACCGCGACGACCAGGTGATAGAAACTGCTGGTCGGCGCCGGCTCGTCGACGATGTTGCCGTGCACGTCGATCCGGTCGTACCACAGACCCGGGATCGGAGTGGCCAGGTATCGCTGCAGTGAATCCGCAGCGGACGCGGCGATCGCGAAATACTTCTCCTCACCCGTGAGGCGCGCGGCCAGTGCCGCTGCCTTGAGGCGCTCGGTCTGCGGCCAGAGGCGCGCGCTCGCGTCGTGCGGCGAGAAATCGTCGAGCACCTGCTGGTACGCGAGCCCGTTGCGCACGCCGTTTGCCTCGGTGACGTCGATGAGCTTGAACGCGGCGGCGCGCGCCTTCGCGTGTTTGTCGCCCGCCCAACGCAGCAGCAGCCAGGCCCATTCGAATTGATGTCCGGGCTCGACGATGCGGCCCGGCACACCTTCTGCGAACTGCCACTCGCTGTCGAAGAACTCGTGCAGGATGCCGTTGCGATCGAAGAAATGCGCCAGCGCAAACTCCGCGATCTCGTCAGCCAGCGGCTGCCACAGGCTGGTTTCGGACGCCACCTCGCAACCGGCGAGCGCGGCCTCGAACAGGTGCATGTGCGGGTTGGATTCCAGCGGCAGGCTGGTCGGGACGCCGTTCTCGAAGCCACCGGTCGCGCGTTTGGTGTGTGTCAACACGGCTTGCAGCAGGGCTTGCGCCTGCTGCTCGCGTTCGGCGCGCCAGTCGCCAAGCGTCGCGCCGAGATTGAACGCGAGCAGGCCGAATGCCTGGTCGTAGGTGATCGCACGATCGTCGGCGACCGAACCATCGGCGTTGATCAGCGTGCGGAACAAGCCGTCCGGACGCTGGTAACGCGCGATCCAGAAGTCGAGCCCATGCTTCACCAGCGCGGCCGCATCGCCGCGCCAGCCCATCGAGGGCGCCATCGCGAAGCAGTACGCCTGGCGTGGCTGCACACGCGAGCGGCGCCGTTCGGCGAGCGGCAGGCCGTTCTGCTGCAACCGCTCGTAGTACCCGCCCGCCGGATCCACCCCGCGCGTCGACCAGAGTGGATAGGCCGCATCGAGCAGCCAGCTGCACAGCTGGCTGTGTTGTGCCTGAATGCGCGCCTTGTCGTCCATGCCGGTTTTCCTCTCAGTGACCCGCGGCGGCGGCCGCGGTGCCGTGTACGTATGTCTTCGCACTGCTCGAGGCGATCGCGAAGACGACGATGATCGCGTATGCCACGGCCGGGAGGAAGTAGGCGGTATGCAGTCCGGCGGCGTCGGCAATCATGCCGTAGGCGAACGGCAGGATGGCGCCGCCGACGATGGCGAGGCACAACAATCCGGACGTGGCCGCCGGCGATGCGGTCGAGCGTTCGAGTGTCGAGGTGAAGATCACCGGGAACATGATCGAATTGAAGAGACCGATCGACAACGCCAGGTACGCCGCGGTCGCGCCGTGCAGCTGCGTCACCGCGAGGCACAATGTCGCGGCGCCGAGCGCAAACAATGCGAGCAGCCATGGCGCGCGCTGCTTCACGAGGAACAGCAGGCCGCTGCCGATGAGCCGGCCGACCATCGCGCCGCCCCAGTAGAAGCTCACCATTTTCCCGGCTTGTTCGAGCGGAATGTTCAGCATGTCCGGCTCGGCCAGGAAATTCGTCATCGCGCTGCCGATCGATACTTCGGCGCCGACGTACAGGAAGATCGCGCCTGCACCGAACACGGCCCAGGGCGATTTGAGCGCGGTTGCGATCGACGGCGCCTGGCCTTCGTCCACCGGCTTTGCGACGTCGAGCAGCCGGCGGAACACGAAGATGAAGATCGCGAGCAGCACCAGAGCGCCTGCGATCGCAAAGAACACCGTGTCGATCCTGCGGAACGATTCGTCACGTAGTTCCGCCGTGACTTCAGCGCCGTGTGTCACCGCGAAGATACCGCCCGCGAGGATCACGCCCGAAACGAGCTGCGGCGCGAGCCAGGTGCCGAACGAATTGAACGTCTGCGAGAACGTGAGCCGGAAATGCGAGCGTTCCGGCGCCCCGAGCGCCGCGGCCAGCGGATTGGCCACCACCTGCAGGATCGTGATGCCGCCCGCGATGATGAAAAGCGCGACCAGCACCAGCACGTAAGTTTCGAAGTAGGTCGCGGCCGGTATCACCAGGCAACCGGCGACCATCACGCCCAGCGCGCAGATGATCGACTTGCTGTTGCCGAGCCGCGCGATCAGCGCGGCGGCCGGCAACGACACGATGAAATAGGCCATGAAGAACGCGAACTGCGTGAGCATCGCCTCGGCGTAGCTGAGTTTGAAGATGGTCTTCAGCGCGGCGATCAATGGATCGATGGAAACGGTGATGAAACCCCACATGAAGAACAATGTGGTCACCGTCGCAAAACCCGCCCGCATGCTTTTGTAGTTAGAGTTCATCGGAGCCCCTCGGAGTGGAATCGTGTCTGTGGAAACGGTACTTCAATGCGCCGCGACTTTCATGAGCGCGGAGCGTGTCGGCAGCAGCCGGTGGCTGAACGGCAGGATCGCGGCGCCGACCGCCGGTGCGTCGTCGGACAACGCGGCGCGCGCCACGGGCGCGATGACCGGCACCGTGGCGGCATGGGCCGCGAGCCGTTGATTGAGGCGCGTGGCGATCTGGTCGACGATGCCGGCCGGCAGGCGGCCGCCGATCAGCACCGCTTCGGGATTCACCAGGCAATTGATCGCTAGCACGGTCTCGAGCAGCGTGTCGACGGCGATCTCGACCCACGCATTGATGATGACCTGGCCTTTTTCGTCGAGGCCGGTGAGCTCATGCGGCGCCGCCACCTTGATGCCCTGCGCGCCGAGTCGGCTGTACAACGCCGACACGGACACGATGTTCTGGATCTGGCGTTCGAGCCCCGAGGCATCGCGGCCGCGCAACATGCCGAGCTCGCCGCTGCGGCCATTCGCGCCGCGGAAATGATTGCCGTCGATCACCAGGCTGCCGCCGAGCGCCGCGGTGATCAGGATATAAAAGAATGTCTGGTACTTCTTGCCGAGGCCGAACTGCATCTCGCCCATGGCCGCCGCCGCCGCGTCGTTCTCGACGAACACCGGCACCGGCAGCGTCTCTGCCAGCAGCGCGACCACGTCGGTCGAAGCCCAGACGCCGTAGTTCTCGGGCTGTTGCGGCAGCGCCGCCTTGGGCATGTCGTCGGGCAACGCAACACCGACACCGATCAGCCGGTCGCTTTCGATGCCGACCTTGGCCAGTAGTTTGCCCACGCTCTTGTCGAAGAACTGCCGGACATCCTTCGGCAGCGCGAAATTCTGTTCGCACGACGCGCGCGCGCGCACCCGGCCTTCGAAATCCAGCACCACCATCGTGATGTGGTCGCGATCGACATTGAGCCCGATGGAGAACCAGCTGTCGGGATTGATGACGAGTTTGGTGGCGGGCTGGCCGCGGCCGCCGCGCCGCCGGCCGGCATCCTGGATGAGCTGCTCGTTGAGCAAACGCCGAGTGATGTTCGCGATGGCGGGTGCGGTGAGCCCGGTGATCCTGGCGAGCTCCGTGCGGGTGATCGGCCCGTTGACGCGGATCGCATGCAGCGTGACGCGTTGATTGTGATCGCCGGCGCGTTCGAGGTTCGTCCCCGACAGCCGCAGGTGCTTGCCGGAGCGTTCGCTCATCGCGTGGCCGCGCTGGCGACGGGAGTGTTGATCACCCGGGCCTCGGCATCGGCTGCGAGCGCGAGCGCACCGAGCGGGCCGGCCATCGTGCCGAGCCCCGGCGGAACGATGAACTGCGCCAGCCCCTGTCCGAGCTCGGGCGCCTCGACATAACCGTTGAGGCTGCGCTTGAGCTCCTCGCGGATGCGCTCGAACAGATGCGACTGCCCCGCCATCACGCCGCCGCCGAGAAAAATGCGCGTCGGCGCTGTGGTCAGCACCATGGTGTGCAACAACTGGGCGAGTCCGTGCGTCACGAACTCCCAGGCCGGATGATCGGCCGGCAGTTGTGAGGCCGACATGCCGGCGCGTGCTTCGATGGCGGGGCCGGACGCCAGGCCTTCGATGCAATCGCCGTGGTACGGGCAGACACCCGCGAAGGTATCGCCGGGCTTGCGCACCACGCGGATGTGTCCGAGCTCGGTGTGGTTCATGCCGAACACCGAGCGGCCGCGCACGATGGAGCCGACGCCGATTCCCGTGCCCACCGTGACGTAGGCGAAGTCGTCGAGACCCTGGGCCGCGCCCCAGCGCCCTTCCGCGAGCGCCGCGCCATTGACGTCCGTATCGAAACCCATCGGCACGCCCGCGTGCCGCGTGAGCCGCTGCGCAACGTCGGTATCCCGCCAGCCGGCCTTGGAGGTCGACGTGATGAAGCCGTATTTAGCGGAACCCGGCCGCAGATCGACCGGGCCGAACGAAGCGATGCCGATGGCGCCCGGCGGCGCATATTGCGCACGCCAGCGATCGAGCACCGCTTCTATCTGCCACAGCGTCTCCTCGGGTTCACCGGTCGAGAGCCGCTCCAGGGCGCGCACGTCGTCGGGCCCGGTGCCGAGGATGCATACACATTTGGTGCCGCCCAACTCGACGCCGGCAAGTAGTTTGGTCGAAATTTGCAAGGGATCAGCTCGCGGGCTGCGCGGCCGCGGCGGCTTTGCGCGCGGCGGCGAGTCGCGCATTCGCCGCTGCGAAGAAGCTGTCGTGCGAAGGCGCCGCCGCCACGTCCGCCGAGACTTTCTGGCTGATCCCGAGCATCAGGCGTTTGACTTGTTCGAAGTCGATGGTATCGACCAGCGGATCGTAGTCGCGCGGCGTGACGCCGAGGCCTTCGAATATCCAGAACCAGTCGAGGTCGGTGAAGATCTCCGGACGCGGCTGAACGATGCGCCCGGTGGCGCGATACATCTCGACGCGCTGCGCGAGCGTGTCGGGCAGCGCCAGCGCCGCGCACTGCTGCCAGAACGGCGAATCGTCGCGCCGCGGCAGGCAGTAGTGGAGGATCGTGAAGTCACGGACACTCTCGAGTTCGGCGCCGATGGCGGCGTTGTAGCTCGCAATATTGGCGGGGTCAAACTGCCGGTCCGGGAAGTGATCGAGCAGATTGAACAATGTGTTGGCCAGCAGATGCAGGCCGGCGCCCGCGAGCGGCTCGACGCAACCCGCCGCGGCGCCCAACGCGACGACGTTCCGGTCCCAGAATTTCCGGCGGCGGCCCGCTTCGAATTCAACCCGCCGCGGCTCGGCGAGGAAATCGACGCCGCCGATCGCGCGCAGGTCGGCCAGCGCCGCCTCGTCGTCCTGGTGGGCGCTCGAATAGATCTGCCCGACGCTCAGGTTTTGTTGCAGCGAGACGCGCCACTGCCAGCCCGCGGCGCGTGCCGCGATCCGCGCGTACGGCGGACGCACGTCTTCGAGCGGCGCCGGCGCCGAGACCATGCGATCGCAGGGCAGCCACTGCCGCCAGCTCTGGTAGCCGGATTCCATGATCTCGCCGATGAGCTGGCCGCGCGCGCCACTGCAATCGATGTAGAGATCGGCGCGCAGCGTGCCGCCGTCCTCGAACTGCAGCTCGTCGAGATTGCCGTTCGCAGCGCGCGTCGCGCTAACTACCTTGCGCTCGAGCCGGATGGTGCCGGCGCGTTCCGCGGTGGTGCGCAGATATCGCGTCGCGAGAGCCGCATCGACATGCAGCGCGTAACGCATCTGCTGCGCCACCCCCAGCGAATTGGTCGGGAAAATGAAGCGATTGGCGGAGGCCATCGCGATTTCCTGGCTGAAGTATTCGAGCCGCGGCTGCAGGCCGAGCGCCCTGGCCTTGTGCCAGAAATGATAGAAAGGCCGCCGTTCGATCAGCGCGCCGAACGCGCCGAACGGATGCCAGAACGAGGTCGCGGGCGCCGCCCATTCATGCAAACGCGTCCCCAGGCTGTAGGTCGACTGGGTCTTGTCGATGAAATCGTTCTGCTCGACGCCGAGAAAACGCAGCATCTCGAGGAACTGCGGCAGCGTTGTCTCGGCCTGTCCGGCCGGCATGGGCTCCGGTGTCTCGATCACGTGGATAGAGCATTGCCCGCCGAGCTTGCGTCCGAGTATGGCCGCGGCGGCCCAGCCGGACATGCCACCACCGACAATGGCAATTCGCCTGATTCTTCGATCCGGTTCCATTGTTTGTCTTTACGACCCCTGCCCGAGCGGTGCGCGAGGCTAGCCGTGCAACGAAAACCTGTCAACGAATCGCCCGCAGACCCTCGAATTCCCGCGGCAGAGAGCATAGGCTGTCGGCGCTCAAAAACAGGAGTTTTCGATGTCCCCTTCCATGTCTCGTCTCCGTATATTCGGCGCGGCGCTGGCGCTCGTGCCTTTCCTGTTGATGCCTGGATGCAAAGACGCCGCCAAGGACAAACCGGCTCCCGCTGCGCAAGCGGAAGATCCCGCTGCTGTACATCCCGAGATCTGGCCTGCTCCGAAGTGGCCGTTCGACAAGGACGCGGCGCTCGAAGAAAAGGTTGCCGCGCTCCTCAAGAAGATGACGGTCGAAGAGAAGGTAGGCCAGACGGTGCAAGGCGACATCGCCAGCATCACGCCCGCCGATATGAAGAAGTATCACCTGGGCTCGGTGTTGAACGGCGGCGGATCCGCGCCGGGCAACGACGAGTTCGCACCGCCCGGAAAGTGGCTGGCGCTCGCCGACGAGTTCTACGCCGCCTCCATCGACACCAGCGACGGCGGCGTCGGCATCCCGATGATCTGGGGCACCGATGCAATGCACGGCCACAGCAACATCGTCGGAGCGGTGCTGTTCCCGCACAACGTGGGACTCGGCGCCACGCGTAATCCGAAGTTGTTAGGCGAGATCGCGCGCGTCACGGCCGAGCAGGTGCGCACCACCGGCTTCGAGTGGACGTTCGCGCCCACGGTCACCGTGCCGCAGGACGACCGCTGGGGCCGCGCCTACGAAGGTTATTCGGAAGATCCGGGCGTGGTCGCCTCGTTCGCCGGTGTCTTCGTCAAGGGCCTGCAGGGCGAGCCCGGCAGCGCCGACTTCCTGAACGGCCACCACGTGATCTCGTCGACCAAACACTTCCTCGCCGACGGCGGCACGGAGAACGGCCGCGACCAGGGCGACGCGAAGATTCCCGAGACCACGCTGCGCGACATCCACAACGCGGGTTACGTGCCAGCCATCGAGGCGGGCGTGCAGACCATCATGATCTCGTTCTCGAGCTGGAACGGCGTCAAACACACGGGCAACAAAGGCCTGCTCACCGACGTGCTCAAGAAACGCATGAACTTCGACGGCTTCACCGTCGGCGACTGGAATGCGCACGGCCAGGTCGAAGGCTGCACCAACGACAACTGCCCGCAGGCGTTGAACGCCGGCCTCGACATGTACATGGCGCCGGACAGCTGGCGCGGGTTGTACGAAAATCTCGTCAAGCAGGTCAAGGACGGCACCGTGCCGATGGAGCGGCTCGACGACGCCGTGACGCGCATCCTGCGGGTGAAGTTCCGCGCCGGCCTTTTCGAGGCGGGTCCGCCTTCGAAGCGCGCGCTCGCGGGTAATTTCAAGATGCTGGCCGCGCCCGAACAACGCGCGCTGGCGCGCGATGCCGTGCGCCAGTCACTCGTGCTGCTCAAGAACAACGGCGGCCTGCTGCCGCTGGCGGCTAACAAACATGTGCTCGTGACCGGCGACGGCGCGGACAACATCTCCAAGCAAAGCGGCGGCTGGACGATCACCTGGCAAGGCACCGGTCTAACCAATGCGAACTTCCCTGGCGGCACGTCGGTGTGGGGCGGCGTGAAGGCGGCCACCAAGGCCGGCGGCGGCAGCGCGGAGCTGTCGACCGATGGCTCGTACAAGAAGAAGCCTGACTATGCGATCGTCGTGTTCGGTGAAAATCCGTACGCGGAATTCCAGGGCGACCTCAAGGTGCTGACGCTGCCGGGTACGATGACCCAGCATCTCGACATCATGAAGAAGCTGGCGGAAGAAAAGATTCCGGTGGTCGCCGTCCTGATGTCGGGCCGGCCGCTGTGGCAGAACCGCGAGCTGAATCTCGCGCAAGCCTATGTCGCCGCCTGGCTGCCGGGCAGCGAAGGTGGCGGCATCACGGATGTGTTGTTCCGCAAGAAGGATGGCGCGGTGAACTTCGACTTCACCGGCAAGCTGTCGTATTCGTGGCCGCGTGACGCCACGGGCGCGCCGCTCAACGTCGGGCAGGACAACTATGACCCGCTGTTCGCGTTCGGCTTCGGGCTCACCTACGCCGCGCCCGCGGAGCTTGCGCCTCTGTCCGAAGACCCGGGCATTCCTGCCGAGTTGATGTCGGCCGGCTCGTTCTTCGAGAAGGGACTGCCCGTGCAGCCCTGGTCGCTGCGCGTTTCCAGCGGCTCCGATACGACCCGCATCAGCAGCGTGCCGGTCGAGAGCGTCGGTGGCCGCGTGAAAGTCACCGCGATCGACGACCAGGTGCAGGAGGGTGGCCGCCGCTTCGTGTTCGCGGGCGACGGCAAGGCAACCATCCACATCACCAGCGAAGGGTCGGTCGACCTGTCGCGCGAGTCCAATGGCGACGTCATGTTGTTAGTGCGGCTGCGTCGCGACGCGGATGCGCCCAAGGACCTGAAGATCGGCATGGCTTGCGGCGCTGGCTGCGGCGCCGCGCTGCCCGTCGCGGCGGAGCTCGAAAGCCTTGCGCCCGGCAAATGGCATACCGTCGGTGTGCCGCTCAAGTGCTTCGCCAAGGCGGGCGTCGACGTGACCAAGGTCAACGAGGCGCTGGTCATCGAATCCGAAGGCAAACTCGATCTGTCGTTCTCGCAGGTGAAGCTCGGCACCGTCGCCGACAAGACGCTGGCCTGCAACTGACGGGGATACTCCGCATTTGCTGGCAAACGGGGACAACCGCGTCCCTGTTTGCCGGCAAACAAGGAATGCCCCGCTAACGCAGCTGACTGTCCTTGCTGCCGCGGCGGTTGTAGCCGGCGTTGTGCACGGCCTCGCGGTCTTCGGCTTCCTGACACGCCACGCACAGCCGCACGCCCGGGATCGCCTCGCGCCGCGCCGCGGGTATGGCCGCGCCGCAACTCGCGCACGACTCGAGCGAAGGCCCTGAAGGCAAGCGACTCTTGGCGCGCTTGATCGCATCCTTCACCGTCGCGTCGATCTGATCCTGGACTGCGCCTTCCTTCGCCCAACCGGTTGCCATCGCACACACCTCGCGTCTGCGGACGCCCTCGCCCTTATGGCGCCCAGCGGCGCCGATTACAAGCCGGGGCGCCTGTTGACGGCGACTTCCTACCTGATCGCCGTCTCCGCGATCGGGCGCATCGCGGCATAGCCGGCGGCGGTTGGATGCACCTCGTCCTGGGCGAGTTCCTTCCTGACGTTGCCCTGCGCATCGGTGAGCGCCGCCGCGTAGTCGGCGTACTTGGCGCCAATCCGTTTTGCGTAACCGCGCATCCATTCGTTCAGCGCGAGCGCGGCGGATTTCGGCTCGACCTCCGGCCGCCACCAGTACGTCGACGCAGGCGGCACCGAGCCCAGCACGACGCGGATCTTGTGCGCAGCGGCGATCTCGCACATCGCCATGATGTTGTTCTGCGAATCCCCCGGCGTCATGGGCCCGGTGTTGTGAGCGATGTCGTTCGTGCCCGCCATGATGTGCACGACGCGCGGCTGCAATGCGATGACGTCCGCATACATGCGCACCAGCAACTGTGGTGTCGTCTGCGCGCTGATGCCGCGCCCGACATTGCCCTTCGAGAGAAATTCGGGGTCCGTGCGCGCCCAGCCCTCGGTGATCGAATCGCCGAGGAACACCGCATGCACTTTCGCACCGCTGGCTAACAACTTTGCATTGTCGTCGCGATAACGGCGGAGCCACGCCCAGTCCGTCAGCAACAGCGGCGGCTGCAGCGCGGGCGCGGTTTTCGGCTGCTCGCCGCAGCCTTCCGGCACCTGCGCAAGCGCCGGTAATGCGAGTCCGGCGCCCACGGCGCCGGCAATGATCGAACGACGGCTGATCGATGACATGGTTCCTCCCTCGAATACGAATATGGCGATTGGCCGCGGCTACCGCAAGCCGCCGGAACCCCGCGCCAGCGCCTTGTCCATCGACTCGAGCTCCACGCCGCGCGTTTCCGGAAAGATCGCCAGCACCACGAAGAACTGCAGCACCATGCAGGCCGCGAAGAACGCGAATGGCAGCGCCTGCGTGTAGATCGCGATCATCGGGAACAGCTGGCCGATGATGGCGTTCATGCCCCAGTGCGTCGCGCTGCCGAGTGCCTGGCCGCGCGAGCGCACAGCGGTCGGGAAGATTTCCGCGAGATAGACCCAGATCACCGCGCCCTGCGAGAACGCGAAGAAGCTGATGAAGACGATGAGCATCGCCAGCAGCAATCCCTTGCCCTGCCCCGTGCCCATGATCACCGCGACACCGGCGAGCGCGCAGGCCGTGCCGATTGCGCCTATCAACAGCAGCTTCTTGCGCCCGATGCGATCGATGAAGCGCAGCGCGATCATCGTCGCGATGAGATTCGCCGCGCCGATCGCCACCGCCTGCAGCGCATTCGACCAGCCGGTGAATCCGGCGGCGGCGAAGATGTCGTTGAGGTAGTACAGGATCGCGTTGATGCCCGACAGCTGGTTGAACATCGCCAGCAGGATCGCGAGCACGATCGGCTTGCGGTAGGCGGCGACGAACAATTTCTCGGCGGAATTTTCACGCGCCAGCCGCGCCGCGCGGTCGAACTCCGCCAGCATCGCATCGGGATCGGCGACGCCGACGATGGCAAGGTTCGTCTTCGCTTCTGCCGTCCGGCCGCGCAGCGCCAGCCAGCGCGGACTCTGCGGGATCGTGTACATCAAGACCGCGAACAGAATCGCCGGCACCGCCGCGATGCCCAGTTTGAGGCGCCACAGATCGGCGCCGCCCGACATCTCCTGCACGGCGAAATTGCTGACGTACGCAACCAGGATGCCGAATACGATGTTGAACTGGAACAGGCCGGTCAACGCGCCGCGCCGCTCGGCGGGCGCGATCTCCGAGATGTAGACCGGCGCGAGCACCGACGACGCGCCGATGGCGAGCCCGCCGACGAAGCGGAACACGTAGAACGATTCGAGGTTCCAGCAGAACGCGCAACCGAGCGCCGATACCACGTACATGAAGCCTACGGCCTTGAGCGTATCGCGCGAGCCGAAGGCGTCGCCGGGCCAGCCCGCCACCAGCGCGCCGATGAACGTGCCTAACAAACCGCTCGCCACCGCGAAGCCGTCCCAGAAACTGCCGGGCACGAGGTGAAAGACGCTGCGCACCGATTCGGTGACGCCCGAGATGACCACCGTGTCGAAACCGAACAACAACCCCGCGAGACTCGCGGTCACGATGACGCCGAGATTCCTGGATCCAGCCATTGCGATTCCCCCGCGCGCCGGTTCGCCCATATAAGAAGAGAGGGCGTTATTAATGAAAGACGCTTTAGGAATAGTACGGCATCGGTCAGGGAGTGGATACAGACCGTCCCACGCACGCTCGCTGCATCAGCAGATCCCATTGGGATGTCGCGCGAAACCAATGCCCTTCGACGTTGCGAAACACGTGCCGCACTCGGCGGCGCCAGGTAGATAGACGTAAACGCAGCACATGGCACGGCTCGAAAGCCGTTCCGGTATTGCCGCAGAAGATCGTGATCCGTACCCCCGCCAGCCCCGCGGGCGGCGCGGCCCGGATCTCGATACGGGCGATGGCGGTTTTCGCCCAGGTGGGCACGGGCAGCAACGCGGCCATGACAGCTATCACCCGGGCGGGTTTCACTTTGCACCTCCGCGGACGCGAACGCGAACGCTGCGAATTTAAGCCGCATTCAACCCACAGGGAATGCGGTCATTCCGGGATCCAAAGCGCATTGCGCTGTGCGGCGGTCAACGCCGGCCGCGCCCGTTAATATGCGTCCCCATGACCCAAAAGCTCAGCAACATCGACATCGCCCAGGCCGCCAAGATGCGGCGTATCTCCGACGTGGCCCGCGAACGGCTCGGCATTCCCGAAGACTCCCTCGAAGCCTTCGGCAAGTACAAAGCCAAGCTGTCGCTGGATTTCATCTCGAAGCTCGAGGGCAGGCCCAGCGGCAAGCTCGTCCTGGTCACCGCCATCTCGCCGACCCCGGCGGGCGAAGGCAAAACCACCACCACGGTCGGGCTCGGCGACGCGCTCAACCTGATCGGCAAGAAGGCGCTGATCTGCCTGCGCGAGCCGGCGCTCGGGCCGGTGTTCGGGATGAAGGGCGGCGCGGCCGGCGGCGGTTACGCGCAGGTCGTGCCGATGGAAGACATCAACCTGCACTTCACCGGCGATTTCTCCGCGATCGCGCTGGCCAACAACCTGCTGGCGGCGCTGATCGACAACCATATCCATCACGGCAACGAAGTCGGCTTCGACGTGCGCCGCATCACCTGGCGGCGCGTGCTCGACGTGAACGATCGCAGCCTGCGCGAGATCACCATCGCGCTGGGTGGCCCGGCGAACGGGTTCCCGCGCCAGGATGGCTTCGACATCGTGGTCGCGTCCGAAGTCATGGCGATTTTCTGCCTCGCGACCAGCCTGGCAGATCTCAAGGAGCGCCTCGGCAAGATCGTGATCGGATACACACGCGAGCAGAAGGCGATCCTCGCGCGCGACATCAACGCGCATGGCGCGATGACCGCGCTGCTGCGCGATGCGCTGGCGCCGAATCTCGTGCAGACGCTCGAGAACAATCCCGCCTTCATCCATGGCGGGCCGTTCGCCAACATCGCGCATGGCTGCAACTCGGTGATGGCCACCAGCACGGCGCTCAAGCTCGCCGACTACGTCGTGACCGAGGCGGGGTTCGGCGCGGACCTGGGCGCCGAGAAGTTTGTCGACATCAAGTGCCGCAAGGCGAACCTGACGCCCTCGGCCGCGGTCATCGTCGCGACCATCCGCGCGCTCAAGTATCACGGCGGCGTCGACGTGAAGGACGTCGGCAAGGAAAACCTGGTGGCGCTCGAACAGGGCATCGTCAATCTCGAGCGGCACATCCACAATGTGCGCAACGGCTACGGGCTCAACAGCGTCGTGGCGATCAATCACCGCAGCGAAGACACGGATGCCGAGATCCAGCTGTTGCAGCAGCGGCTCGCGCATCTCGACGTGAAGATCATCGTCGCGAAACACTTCGCCGAGGGTGGCAAGGGCGCGGTGGAGCTGGCGAAAGAAGTCGTGCGCCTGTGCGACCTGCCTAACAACTTCCGCTACGTGTACGAATCCGAACAGCCGCTGTGGGACAAGATGAAGAGCATCGCCACGCAGGTGTACGGCGCGCTCGACATCGTCGCGGACAGCAAGATCCGCGGCCAGATCAAGGCGCTGCAGGACGGCGGCTACGGCCACTACCCGGTGTGCGTGGCGAAGACGCAGTATTCGTTCTCCACCGACCCCAAGCTGCGTGGCGCACCTTCGGGACACGTGGTGAACATCCGCGAGGTGCGGCTCGCGGCCGGCGCAGAATTCGTCGTGATGATCTGCGGCGACATCATGACGATGCCCGGCCTGCCGAAAGTGCCGGCCGCCAACACGATCGACGTGGACGCCAGCGGAAAAATCGTCGGCCTGTTTTAAAGGGGACAGATCTATTTATTGACGATTTCCGGTACTGGCGACAGTCTTCGCTATCGCCATTAAATAGATCTGTCCCCTTTTCAGCATGCCATCCGCTGACATCGCGCGCGTGCGCGCGGAAATCGATGCGCTGTATCGTCGCGAATCGCGCCGCATCTTCGCGACGCTGATCCGGCTGCTCGGCGATTTCGAACGCGCCGAGGAAGCGCTGAGCGATGCATTCCGCGCCGCCATGGAAAAGTGGCCCGCCGACGGACTGCCACAGAATCCCGTCTCCTGGCTGATTTCGGCCGGGCGTTTCAAATCCATCGACAGGCAAAGGCGCGAGAAGCGCTTCGATCATCTCGAAGACCGGCCCGACGTTGCCGAAACCCTGACCGACAACGCCCCAGCCTTCGACGAGCGCGAAGGACTGCTCGAAGACGACCGGCTGCGCCTCGTCTTCACCTGCTGCCATCCGGCGATCGCGCCCGATGCACAGGTCGCGCTTACCCTGCGCGAAGTCTGCGGCCTCGCCACCGAAGAAATCGCCGCCGCGTTCCTGACGCCCGCCCCGACCATCGCGCAACGCATCGTGCGGGCGAAAGGCAAGATCCGCGACGCGAACATTCCCTACCAGGTGCCGTCGCGCGACGAACTACCCGCGCGTCTCGACAGCGTGCTGCGCGTGGTGTACCTGGTGTTCAACGAGGGTTACTCGGCCAGTTCCGGCGATTCCGCCACGCGTCCGGACCTGTCCGGCGAGGCGATCCGTCTTGGCCGGCTGCTGCGCGAGCTCATCCCCGAGCCCGAAGTGCAGGGATTGCTGGCGCTGATGCTGCTGCACGAATCCCGCCGCGAAGCGCGCGCCACCCCCGACGGCGATCTCATCCTGCTGGACGAACAGGATCGCTCGCGCTGGAATCGTGAGCTCATCGAAGAAGGCGCGGCACTGACACGCGCGGCGTTCTCCGCGCAGCGCGTGGGGACCTACTCGCTGCAGGCCGCGATCGCCGCCGTGCATGCCGAATCGCCGAGCGCTGCAGAGACGGACTGGAGCGAGATCATCGGCCTGTACGACCTGCTGCTGCGAATCCAGCCCTCGCCCATCATCGCGTTGAATCGCACGGTCGCCGTCGCGCAGTTGCGGGGGCCGCAGCTCGGGCTCGAACATCTCGACGAACTGCTGGCTGACGGTGCACTCGACGAGTACCAGCTGGCGCACGCCGCGCGCGCCGACTTCTGCCGGCGACTCGGACGCAACGACGAGGCGCGCGCCGCGTACACGCGCGCCATTGAGCTGACCGCGCAGGGCCCGGCACGGCGGTTCCTCGAAAGACGCCGCGCCGCGTTACAGGCCTGACCGCGCAGAATCAAGCACTTGAACGCTCCAGCAACACTCCCGCGCGACACTGTCGAAATCAACCCTCGCTGTTCGGCTATCCCTCAAGGAGCCCCGTCATGAAGTACCTGTGCCTCGTCTACCTCTCTCCCGAGCATTGGAACTCCGCGTCGGACGATGCCTGCATCGCCTGCGGGGACCAGCTGCGGCGCAGCGGCAAGTTGCTCGGCGGCTCGCCGCTGCATCCGGTGAACACGGCGACCACGGTGCGCGTGCGCCACGGACAGGTGTCCGTCACCGACGGACCGTTCGCCGAAACCAAGGAGCAGCTCGCCGGCTTCTACATGGTCGAGGCGCGCGATCTCAACGAAGCGATCCAGATCGCCTCCAAGATTCCGCCGGCGCAGTTCGGCAGCATCGAGGTGCGGCCCACGCGCGAGCTGGTGCCGGGCGTCACCCAGGCTGCCGCGGCCGCCGCGCCCTGACCGCGCCCGGCCACTAACTACTTCCCGGGGATACCTCATGCACAGCCAGATCTTCATCAACCTGCCCGTCAAGGATCTCAAGCGCTCCATCGATTTCTTCACCAGGCTCGGTTACACCTTCAATCCGCAGTTCACCGACGAAAACGCGACCTGCATGATCCTGGGCGACAACCTGTTCGCGATGCTGCTGGTGGAGAAGTTCTTCGCGAGCTTCACGTCCAAGTCGATCTGCGACACGACGAAGTCCACGGAAACCCTGAACTGCCTCGCCTGCAGCAGCCGCGAGCAAGTGGATGAACTCGTCGCGAAGGCCCGCGCGAACGGCGGAACGGTGCCGCGCCCGCCGCAGGATCACGGGTTCATGTACACGCACGGATACGAGGACCTCGACGGCCACACCTGGGAGCTGACCTACATGACCGGCGCACCGCCCCAACACATCGGTTGAAGCGCGCCTAAACCATTGATTTTGTGACATAGGTTCGCACTGCGGCCAGGGCTTGCCGCGGCGGATCAAGTGCCCGATGTCCCGGCCGTTAACGGGACGGGTCATCAGAAGAACCGTGTCATGAATAGCTCTGCCCAACCCGTCCACGACGATCTCGAGCGCATCGTTCATGCGGCGATCGCCGACGAATCGCTCGACCTGCCATCGCCGCCGCAGATCGCGGCCGAGATCATGCGTCTGACGCGTGGCGACGCGGCGGCAGACGACACGGGAAATGGCAGCTCACAGGAACTGGCGGCGTTGATCCAGCGCGACCTGGCGCTCGCGGGTCAGGTGATGCGGGTGGCGAATTCCGCGCTGTACGCCCGCCGCACGCCGGTCGTGACGCTGCCCCAGGCCATCGCGTGGCTCGGCATTCGCGAAGTCCGCAACATTGCCTTCGCGGTCGCGGTCCAGAGCCAGGTTTTCTCCTCGACCTACTTCCGCCAGGAGATGAACGAGCTGTGGCGCGAGTCGGTGATCACCGCGCTCTTCGCCCAGGAGATCGCGCGGCTCAAGCGGCGCAACGTCGAGTCCGCATACCTGTGCGGTCTCCTGCACCGCGCCGGCATGGCAGTGATCCTGAGCCGGGTCGGCAGCGCGGTGCTCAAGCACCGCATCACCGCGGATGCCGAACTCGTGACCCGGCTCGCGACGCGGCACGAAGCGCGAGTGGGCACACATCTCGCCATCGCCTGGACTCTGCCCGCCGCGGTCTCCGCCGCGATCTCGCATTGGCGCGATCCGCCGCAGGCGGAGCTGGCACGGAACGAGGTGATGGAAGTCGCGCTCGCGCGGCAGATCTCCGACGAGATGCGTACGCCGGGCGCCGGCGGCGAGCTGCCCGACAGCATGTTGGGTCCGGTCTCCAGGTGGATGGACGAGCTGTCCATCTACCCCGACGAATTGTTCACGATCATGGCGCAGCGCGCGGCTATCTACGCGACGGCCGAGAGTTTTACGTGAGTTTCACGCAGGGTCCGGGCGCCATCTACGACGTGGTCGTGATCGGTTCGGGACCCGCCGGGCAGAAGGCCGCGATCCAGGCGGCGAAGGCCGGCAGGAAGGTCGCCGTGATCGAACGCGACCGGCGGGTCGGCGGATCGTGCGTGCATACCGGAACGATTCCGAGCAAGTCGCTGCGCGAACACGCGTTGCGCCAGCGCGTGCGACGCGTGGATCTCATGGACGAACCCATCCAGTCACTGCTCGACGGCGTCGGTATGACCGTGGCCGCGCACGATGCCTACATGATCGCGCAGCTCGAGCGCAACCACATCGCGCTGCTGCGCGGTCGCGCGAGCTTCAATGGCCCGCACGAGCTTTCGATGCGCCGCATCGACGGCTCGCAGATCTCGATCCGCGCGCCGATCGTCATCATCGCCACCGGCTCGCGGCCGCGCTCGCCCGCGCACCTCGCGGTGGATCACGAACACGTGCTCGACAGCGACTCGATACTGTCGCTTGCCTATCTACCGCGCACGCTGCTCGTGCTGGGTGGCGGCGTCATCGCCAGCGAATACGCCGCGATGTTCGCGGCGCTCGGCTGCAAGGTGACGCAGGCCGACCAGCTGGATCAACCGCTGGCCTTTCTCGACCCCGAGCTCACGTCTTTCTATCTCGAAGAGCTGCGCCGCAACGGCGGCGAATACATTCCGCGCGCCGAGGCCGTCAGCACCCGCTGGGACGGCATCTCGCAGGTGTGCACCGAGTTCAAGGACGGCCGCCGCATCCTGGCCGACAAGGTGCTGGTGGGGCTGGGTCGTCTCGCGAACGTCGATGGCCTCAAGCTCGAAGCGGCCGGCGTCGCGTTGACCAGCCGCGGCCACGTGCAGGTGGATGAGAATCTGCAGACCACCGCGGCCGGCGTGTACGCCGCCGGCGATGTCATCGGACCGCCGGCGCTGGCGTCGGTGTCGATGGAACAGGGCCGCCGCGCCGCCTGCCATGCGCTCGGGTTGCTGGTGCCGTCGGATCCGGTCTCGCGCCTTCCCTCGGGCGTGTACACCATTCCCGAGATCGCGACCGTGGGCCTCGACGAACACGGCGCGCGCCGGCATTTCGGCGGCGCCATTGTGGGTCGCGCGAAGTTCGAGGAAATCGCGCGCGGCCAGATCAACGGCTGCCAACGAGGCCTGCTCAAGCTCATCGCCGACCCGGGCGGACGCCGCGTGGTCGGAGTGCAGATCGTCGGCGACGGCGCCACCGAGCTCGTGCACATCGGGCAGCTGGGCCTCACAGCCGAGCTCGACGTCGACGCCTACGTGGACAACGTCTTCAATTTTCCGACGATGGCCGAGGCCTATCGCATCGCCGCGTTCGACATCGTGAAGCAGCGCGGCCGCTCGACGACCAGCGACATGGTCGCCGACGCCGTGTCCGCGGTGTTGTAGCAAGTCGGTGCCGGGTCGGACTTAGAGACCGAGTTCACTCAACGACGGATGTTCATCCGGCCTTCGCCCGAGCGGCCAGCGGAATTTCCGTTCTGCTTCCGTGAGCGGGAGATCGTTGATGCTGGCGTGCCGCCTGCGCATCAGGCCGAGCTCGTCGAATTCCCAATTCTCGTTGCCGTACGAACGGAACCAGTGCCCCGAGTCGTCGCGCCATTCGTACGCGAAGCGCACCGCGATACGCGCGCCTTCGAACGCCCACACTTCCTTGATCAGCCGGTAGTCGAGCTCGCGCGCCCATTTGCGCGTGAGAAATTCCACGATGGCCGGGCGGCCGGAGAAGAACTCCGCGCGGTTGCGCCACGCACTATCTACCGTGTACGCCAGCGACACGCGTTCGGGGTCGCGCGAATTCCACGCGTCTTCCGCGGCGCGCGCTTTCTGCGCGGCCGTGTCGCGTGTGAACGGCGGGAACGGTGGGCGTCCCTGCCCGGGCGTGCTCATCAGAACTTCTTCGAGAACGTGATCCCCACGGTGCGCGGCGTGTTCACGACGATGTACGGCTCGAGACCGCACAGCGGCGTGCTGTTGGTCGGATCCGTCAACGGCTGGAAGATGCCGCACTCGGTGTAGCGCGCGATTTCGGCGCGCCGGTTCAAGGCGTTCTTGACGAACAGCTCGAGCCCCCAGCTGTCGTTTTCGATGCCGGCCGCAAGATCCCACAGGCTGTAGGAAGCCTGCCTGCCGAGGAGGTCGCGTTCCGCGGTCCGCAGATCGGTCCACGCGCTGTCCTGATAGACCATGGCCGCCTGCGCGTGCGCCTTGAAATCGCCCAGCGGGAATTCACTGCGCGCGATGATGTTCGCCTTGAACTTCGGTTGCACCGGCAGCTCCTGGCCGCTCGGCGCCGCCAGGATCGTGCCGCGCGGCGCATCCGGATCCGCGCAGTTCTCGACCGGCTGACCGAAACGCGGATCGTCTGGCAGGACATACGGCTCCGAACCGTCATTGTTGTCGCCGCCATAGGTGGCGCCGCAGTAGTCCGCGGTGGTCTTCGCATCCAGCCACGACACCGAGCTCGACAGCGTGAAGCCGTTCGTCACGGCGAACACGATGTCCGCCTCGAAACCCTTGATGCGCGCCTGGCCGGCGTTGCGGATTTCGGTCAGGCCGTTCGATCCGAGGAACGAATACTGGAAGTCGTCCCAGTCCTCCTGGAACACCGCGCCGTTGATGCGCAGCCGGTTCTCGGCCCACGTGGTCTTGAAGCCCACTTCGTAGTTGGTCAGGAAGTCGGAGAGATAGGGCGGAACGGTGCCGCGGCGATTGATGCCGCCCGGGCGGAAGCCTTCCGACCAGGTGGCATACAACATCACGTCGTCGTTGACGTGGTACGTGACGTTCAACCGCTTGGTATTGCCGTCTTCCTTGACCTCTTTGTCGAGGTTGACGCACGGCGCGCGCCGGAAATCGGTCGGATCGAAACACGCCGCTTCGCCGGTCATGCCGCTCCATCCGGCGCCATAACCGAAGAAGCCGAACAGTGAGTTGTCGGATTTGAAAAAGCGCACGCCCGCGGTCGCGGACAATTTATCCGTGAGGTCGAACGTGAACTCGCCGAACAGCGCATCGTCGCGGTCGGTGCGCTCCTGTTCCGTGAGCCACAGCGTATCCGGATTGCCGGGGACCTCGAACATGTCCGCCAGGTTTGCGACCTGGTAATCCTGGGTGATCCCGTGCGTCTGCTTCTGGGTGAACGCGCCGAGCGTCACGCGCCAGCGGTTCTCCGCGGGCGATGAAAACCGCAGTTCGTGGCTCTGCTTGGTGTACTTGTCGTTGCCGACGATGAACTGCGACGGATCGATCAGCGTGCCGTCGTTGTCGTACATCGAGCTGCCGTATTCGCAGCAGGTGTCGTAGAAGAACGAGTAGTCGGCATAGTCCAGCTGCGTTTGCACCGTGCGGTTGAGGTGCGCGCCAGCGTACGTGATGTCCCAGCTGCCGATCTTGCCCTGGATCGTGAGCGCGGCCTGCGTCCACTTGTCGTGCGCGTTCTCGGGCAACGCATGAGCGACTTCGAGTTCCCCCACGGTCGGGTCATAGCCGAATGAGCCCTTCGAAGTGGTCTTCTGCATCATCACACTCGGCGTGATGGTCCAGTTGTCGTTGAGGTCGATACCCAACGTGGCGCGCACGCCATGTTTGTCCCAGGAGTTGTAGTTGTCCTCGATGCGGTCGGAATTGTCGACCGCGATGCCGGAGGTCGGGAACACCCGATCGCTGCGGACGTTGTCGATGAATCCCGGCTCATGCTTCTTCCAGCCGACGATGCGAACGGCCGCGCGCTCGCTGAGCGGAATGTTGACGAAACTCTGCGCGGTGTAGCCGAAGTCGCCCGACAGTTCGCTGCCAGTGAGCTCGTAACCCGCGTCGAAAGCGTCGGGATCGGGCTTGTTGGTGATGATGCGGATGGTGCCCGCCTGGGAGCTGGCGCCGTACAGCGTGCCCTGAGGGCCGGCCAGCACCTCGACACGCGCGATGTCATAGATCTGCACGTCGAGCGGGCCGTTGATCGTGGTGATCGGCTGCTCGTCCAGGTACACGCCGACGCTCGGCAGCGGACCCGAGTGGTTCGCGTTTTCACCGCTCGCGACGCCGCGGATATAGGGCCGCGACAGGCCCGGGCCGAGCGTCTGATAGGAGACGTTCGGCAGGAATTTCACGTAGTCGCCGAAGTCGTCGACCTTGAGCTGACCGAGCTCCTTCTCGCCGATCGCCTGGATCGACAGCGGCACGTCCTGCAGGCTTTCGTTGCGCTTCTGCGCGGTGACGACCACCTCTTCTAGACCGGACGTTTCATCCGGCTGTTGTGCGTGCACGACGCCGGCCCCGGCGAGCATGGCGCCCGCGAAGGGCATGCCGTGCTTCAGCGCCTGACGCAGCTTGTGGTTTTCACGGTGGATCTTGCGCAGTTTGCTGCGTGTCATTGTTCACTCCCCGCTTTTTGTGGGCACCGGACGAGACCTCCCGGCACCATGTGGCGCCGAGTGTATGCCAGCCGCCACGGAATCAAAACTGCGGTGTTGCGGGGTACGCGGAAAGAACGGGTCCGAGGGCAGCCTTGAGGGGGTCGAGGAACGGCTCGAAGTGCCGCCATTGGTTCATTCCCTCGCGAAAGATGGGCTGCCGGACCTGCTCCGAACTCGCGGTCCGGACGGCGCGCTGATTCTCATGGAAGCGCAGCACCGATTCTTCGAACGGCAGTCCGCAGTACGCCAGGAGCCTGCGCACCTCGCCTTCGGTGTCCTCGACCATGTTTTCATAGAACACGCGATGCACGCGACCCGGCAGCACGGCGTCGAAATGCGCCATCAATTCGACGTAGTCGCGGTAGTAGCGGCCGATCTCGCCCAGGTCATAGGTGAAATTCTGGCCGCGCGCGAAGTGTTGCTTGAAACAGGAGAAGCAGCAGCCGAGCGGATGGCGGCGCGCATCGACGATCTTCGCGTTCGGCAGCAACAGGTGGATCAACCCGACGTGCGCGAAGTTGTTAGGCATCTTGTCGATGAAAAACGGCGCCGGCGTCTTGCGCTGGATACGCGTCTGTTCGAGGTACTGCGCGCCGAAAGCCGCGATTTCCTCCGCCGAGAACTTGTCCAGCGCGCGCGGGTACGCCGAAGTCTCCGCGCGCGTCGTTCGCTTGCCCACCAGGCGCGCGATCATCGTGACGTCCGGCAGCTCCTGCGTGCCTTCGACCTGCGAATGGGTGGCGAGAATCTGCTCGATCAAGGTGGATCCCGCGCGCGGCAGGCCCACGACGAAGATCGGGTCGGGCGCCGGGTCGCCCCAGCCGCTGCGCGCTGCAAAGAACTCGCGCGTGAAACGCTTGCGCGAACGTGCCACGTGCGCCGCATTCTCGTCCGCGTCGTAACGAACGAGCTTGCGCCGCAGCGCATTGCCTTTCGCGTAGTAGTCGAATGACGCGTCGTATTCGCCCGCGTCTTCGAGCGCCTTGCCGAGCGAAAACTGGAAATGAAAGCGATCGTCGTTTTTGAGATCGTCGCGCTCGAGCTGCGCCCGCATCGTCGCCACGTCGGCGGGCGTGAAGCGGAAGGTCTTGAGATTCGCGAGGCTCCACCAGACCTCGCCCAGTTGCGGCTGGATTTCCACGCAGCGCCGATAGGCGTCGATGCTCGCGGCATTCTGGCCGGCGGTCTTGAGGGCGTGCCCAAGACTCATCCAGACACGCGGCTGGGTCGGGTAGTCGACGAGCACCGCCTTGTACATCGCGATGGCACGCTCGAATTCGCCGGTGCGGCCCAGGATGGCGGCCTTGAGATTGCGCAGGCCGGGGTTGCTCGGGTCGTCCACCAGCAAGCGCTCGACTTCGGCCATCGCGGCGATCGGCTTGTTCTGCCGGTGCAGCATCATCGCGTAGTTCTGCCGCGCGGCGGTGAAGCCCGGGGCGAGCTCGACGCAGCGCGCCAGCAGGATTTCGGCGTCGTTCACGCGGCCGATGCGCGCGGCGACTTCCGCCAGCATTCGAATCGCGGCGACATCGGTGGGATGCCGTTTCAGATGTTCGCGCAGTTCGTGTTCCGCCTCGGGAATGCGGTTCTCGGCCAGCGCCAGCGCGGCGCTCATCAGCTTGGGATCGCGCGTGCTGTGGCGGATGTGCTGCGCGAAGGCGGCGTCCGCCGCTTCGGTCATCTCGAGCGCGCTGTAGTGATCGCCGAGCGCGCGCCAGGCATCCGGCAGATCCGGCTTGAGCTGCACCGCGCGGCGCAGCGCCTCGATCGCGGCATCGCCCTGGCCTAACTTCCCGAGCGCGAGACCGGACAGCGCCAGCGCGTTGGGCTGATCCGGAAACACCTTGAGGATCTCCGCGGCCTGTTCGGCGGCGGACGCCGGCTCGCGCTCGAGCAGGCGCGCGGCGTTCTGCAGCGCGAACTGCAGCGTGCCGAGCGGTTCTGCGGTGGTGTTCACGGCGCGACTCGCGGCGAACTACTTCTTGCGCTTGCCGCCCACGTCCGTGACGAGCTGGTACCAGATCTCGAGGCTGCGGTAGAAGCTGTCCACCGGGATGCGCTCGTTGAGGCCGTGCGAAAACTCCTCGCTCGGCTTTATGAAGACCGCCTCGACGCCATACGAAGGAATACCCGCGGCGCGGAACACGAGGCCGTCGCTCGCGCCCGAATCCTGGTTGGGGACGATCGGCACGCCGGGATAAACCTTGTGCACGGCGCGGGTCACCGCGTCGACGACGTCCGGACGCAACGGCGACGCGTCGCTCGACATCGGTTCCACGACGCTCTTCACTTCGACGTCCTTGCCGACGAGCTCCTGCAGCGTCTGCCGCACGTCGTCCGGCTTGACGCCCGGGAAGATGCGGCAGTTGACGTTGGCGGTCGCCGACTGCGGCAACGCATTCGGCGCGTGGCCGCCCGCGAGCTGCGTGGCGACGCAGGTCGTGCGGAGCTTGCCCACGACCGCGAAATCCGCCGAGAGCACGGCCGCGGCTGCCGCGTCGCGCGGGTTCGCCGCGAAACGCGTCATCGCCGCGCCGAGCGCGTCGTCATGGGTCTTGCCGGTGGCGCGGAAGTACGCGAGCGTGGTGTCGTTCCACATCACCGGGAAACTGTACTGACCGACCTTCAGCAGCGCGGCCGACAGGTCGTAGATCGCGTTCTGCGCGCGCGGCTGCGAGCTGTGGCCGCCGGGGTTGTGGGTAGTTAGCAAGAAGTCGGCATAGGTCTTCTCGGCGGTGCCCAGGCTGAAGGAGCTGGCCTTGCCGGTGACTTCGTCGAGTGCGCCACCGCCCGCATCGGAGTTGAGCGCGTAGTCGCCATCCACGAGCGCGCGATGATCGCGCACAGTCGCCACGGTGGTGAGCTGAGCATTTTCCTCGTCGCCGCTGAAGAAGATGATGAGATCGCGTTTGGGCTTGAAGCCTTCTTTCTTCAGGCGTAGGAAAGTCGTGGTGAGCGCGACCACGCCGTCTTTCACGTCCTTCGTGCCGCGGCCGAAGAAATAGCCGTCTTCTTCGATGAGTTTGAACGGGTCGCGCACCCAGTCCTCGCGTTTGGCCGCGACGACGTCCATGTGCGAGAGCAGCAGGACCGGCTTGCCGCCGCTGCCGTCGCCCCGGTAGCGCACCACGAGCGCGGCGGTCTTGTCGCCGGGGTTGTCGAATTGGAGGACCGTGACGTCTTTCTCCGGAAATCCGGCGGCGCGGAATTCGTTTGCGAGGTATTCGGCCATCTCCGGCACCTTGTCGTTGCCGCGCCAGGTGGGAATCGCGATCACGTGCTCGAGCAGTTCGCGCGCCTTGGCGTCGAAGGGGCCGCGCGAGGGCTGGTCCGCCGCGGATGCGGGTGCCGGCAGTGCCGCTGCGAGGGCGAGAGTGATGCAGGCCGCGGCGAGCGCGCTCGAGGCGTTGTTCTTGTTCATCGAAATTCCTCAATACCGGCCGGGAAGGGATGGCCGCAAGCTTAACCCCTGGCCGCCGCGCGATGCAGGTGCGCCTTCATGAGGCCGAGCGCGGTGAACACGGCGATGAAGGGTAGAAATGAGGAAAACAGCCGGTTGCCGATGAAGTAAATCGACGCCGCGGTCGCGATGGCGGTGACGGCCAGCAGCACCCATGAATACGCGCGCACCAGGCGCGGCGCGGCATCGACACCGATGTAGCCGCGTGCATCGAACAAGGTGGCGGCCAGCCCGGTGGCGAGCACCCAGTACAGCATCGCGGTGCCTTCGAGCCGGCCGTATTCGTCGTTGAGCCAGGGCCAGCGCGTGATGAGCGCAATGGTGCCGCTCACGAAATACATGGCGATGCCGAGATAGATGCGGTTGAAGACCGCGCCGGCGCGCCACAGCAGCACCGCGCCGGCCACCGCGAGCGCCGTCGCGGCGTAATACGGCAGTCGCCACTCCATCTGCGCGCGCGGATCGGCCACCGCCATATAGATGAGGAACACGGCGAGCGGCAGCGCCTCGATGACGCGTAGTGCGAAGGCCTTCATGGAATATGATTGTGCAATGGAATCGACGGCGTCCGACTGGGTTTCTGAAACCCGTTTCGGCAAATGGTTTCTGAGTACGGAAACCTGGTTTCGCGAAGTGCTCTCCAAGGCGGTGGCCGATCTGCGCGATCTCGCGGGTACGGACGCGCCTGCGTCATTCGACCGGATGATGGATGTCGGCTGCGGGCAAGGTCTCGCCTTCGCGCTGCTGCAGAAACATTTCGCGGCGCGGGAAATCATCGGTGTCGATATCGATCCGCGCATGCTCGCGCTGGCGCGCGTGGAAGCGCGGCACGCCGGCGTGCCGGTGGACGTGCGCGCCTGTTCGGTGACGAAGCTCGATCTGCCGGATGCTTCCGTGGACGGCGTGTTGTGCCATCAGCTCATCCATCACGTGGCGAACCAGCAAGGCGCGCTGCGCGAGCTGCATCGCGTGCTGAAACCCGGCGGCTACCTGTTCCTGAGCGAATCCTGCGAGGCGTTCATCCGGACCTGGACGGTGCGCTGGTTTTTCCGCCATCCCGAAGGCGTGCAGCGTCCGGCCGAGGGCTACCTGAAGTTAGTCCGCGAGGCGGGCTTCGTGTTCGACGAGGCACGCGACGTGCGCACCTCGACGCCCTGGTGGTCGCTGTGGGATTTCGGATTCACACGGAAGATCGGCCTGGTGCGCTCGCCTCCGGTGGCGACGGAACTGCTGCTGGTGGCCCGAAGAAGTGGTGCCGGAAGAAGTGGTGCCGGAAGAAGTGGTGCCGGGGTGCAATTCTCGTAATTGAGTCGACGGTCGCGCTTGGTTGGGGATGCGCACAATTACGAGAATTGCACCCCGGCACCACTTCTTCCGGCACCACTTCTTCAGGCGCCACTTGCATTGCAGCCCCCTACCTTTATTCTCCGTTCCTGCCGCGCCTGAGCGCGGCGTTTTCGCCGGAGGGCACACATGTTCGGCCGCATCGCCAACCTCTTCAAAGGGTTTCTGTCGCTGTTCGTTTCCGGCGTCGAACGCCGCAACCCCGAGGCGTTGCTCGAGCTCGAGCAGGAAAACCTGCGCAAGCAGATCGGCAACTTCAACCAGGGCCTGGCCTCCCACGCCGGTCTCGCCGAACGCCTCATGAGCCAGGTGCGCAAACTCGAGGCCGAGCAGAAAGACCTGCGCGCCAAGACCACCGCACACGTACGTGCCGGCAACAACACCGCCGCGGGCCAGTATGCGTTGCGCCTGCAGGCCGTCGAAGCGCAGCTCACGGAAAACCGCGTGCAGCTCGAACAGGCCGAGACCACCTACAAGAACCTGGTGAAAGCCCGTGATGTCGCCATGCAGACCGCGCGCGCCAAGATCGAAAGCCTCAAGGGCGCGATCAATGACATGCGCATGAATCAGGCCATGGCCGAAATCCACGAGATGAGCGCCGGCATGATCACCAACATCGGCGGCGCCGGGGACACGCTGAACCGTCTCGAAGGCATGGTCACGGAAGAACGCGACAAGGCGGCGGGCCGCGCGCGCGTTGCGCGCGATGCGGTCGACATGTCCCAGGTCGTGGTCAAGGAAGCCGAGATGACCGCGCTCGCCGACCAGGCGCTGGCGGACTTCGCCGCGCGCGAAGGCATTTCCCTCAAGGGCGCCGCGGCACCCGCGCCCGCCGAGCGCTCGATGGGCGAGGCCGAAAAGCCCTCAGGTCAATGAACAAGGGTCAATAGTTAGCTGAACGCCATACAAGGAGAGCCGGGCGTGCCCGCTCCTTCCGCAACGCCCGTCTGGGCCGACGAACTCGCACTCGCTTACAAGAGCGGCGCGTCCGGCCAGTTCATCCTGTTCGGCAACGTCCACGATCGCCTCGCCATCGGCGGCCAGCTCGTGAACCTCACGGACTGGCTCGAGGGCACACTGCTCAAAAGCTTCGACGTCGTGCTGGACTACGACATGGGCACGGGATTGCGCATCGAGCGCGGCGGCGAAATCGTCAACAAGTGGCAGGGCGCGCAGTTGCAACAGCAGATGCGCCAGCCCCTGCAGGCCGTGCAGTGGATAGACCGCTATCTGCGCTATCTAGGCAATCTGCGCACGCTCGGCAACGACACGAAGACACCCAATGTCGCCGTGATCATCCGCGGCGTCGACCAGATCGTGCCGGCCGACGGCGACGGCTTCGAACATGGCAGCACCGCGAGCCTGCTGCGCGGGTGGTCGTGCGAGTCGCCTTTCACCAGCCTGCCGCTCGTGAGCCTGCTCATCGCCGACAACCTCAACGACGTCGAGCCGATGATCGCGAACTCCCCGACCGCGACGCGCACCCGCGTGCCGCTGGCCGATGCCGCCGAGCTCGAACGCGCGCTCGACATCCTGCGCGCGCAGTCGCCCAAGGCCTTCGCCGCCGACGCCAACCTCGCGCAGATCGCCGCGGCACTTGCCGGCGTCACCGTGGCAAGCCTCGGCAGCCTCGTGAAGCGGCGCCACTTCGAAACCAAACCGCTGGGCGAAGCCGACCTCGCGAAGCTCAAGAAAGAACTGGTCGAGCGCGATTCCGCGGGCCTGGTGGAATTCATCGAGCCCAAACGCACGCTCGAGGACTACCACGGCCAGGAAGCGTTGAAGACCTGGCTGCGCCAGGACATCGCACTATGGCGCGCCGGCGACCTGAAAGCGCTGCCGATGGGCTATCTACTGTGCGGCCCGGTCGGCACCGGCAAGACCTTCCTGGTCGAGTGCCTCGCCGGTGAAGCCGGCGTGCCCGTGGTCAAGCTCAAGAATTTCCGCGACCGCTGGGTGGGTTCGAGCGAGGGCAACCTCGAAAAGATCTTCCGCCTGATCCGCGCGCTCGGCCGCTGCATGGTGTTCATCGACGAAGCCGACCAGACCCTCGGCAAGCGCGATTCGGGCAGCGGCGACAGCGGTCTTTCGGGCCGCATCTATTCGATGATCGCGCAGGAGATGTCGGACAGCGGCAACCGCGGCCGCGTGTTGTGGTTGCTCGCCTCCTCGCGTCCCGACCTCATCGAGGTCGACCTCAAGCGCCCCGGCCGCGTCGACGTGAAAGTGCCGCTGCTGCCGACCAGCACTGCCGCCGAGAGCGCCCAATTGATAGCCCTGCTCGCCAAACGGTACGGCCTCGAACTCAAGCCCGACGAACTCGCCAAGCTCCAACCGAAGATGCCCACCTTGTTGACGCCCGGTGCCGCCGAAGCGCTGGTGGTCAAGGCGTACCGCCACTCGCGCACGCAGAACGTCGCGGGCTGCGCCGCGCTCGAGGCGAGCCTGGTGGGTTATCAGAACCCCGTGCCCGCCGACGTGCTCGAATTCCAGATGCGCATCGCGATCCGCGAAGCGACCGATCTCAACTTCGTGCCGCCCGCATTTCGCGCGCTGGCGTCGCAGCCCACGTAATGGCCCTCAAGGAAAAACCCTCCTACCTCGCGGCCGCATTCAATGCGCGGCCTTTCGGCATGCCGATTCCGCCGAACTGGTTCGGCATCGCCGCGTTCGGATTCCTGGGCGGATTCATCAATCCCGGCCTGTGGTTGATCGGCCTCGGCCTCGAAGGGATCTATCTCTGGTCGCTGTCGCGCAACGAGCGTTTCCGGAAGACGGTCGACGCTATCGCGGGTGTGAGCGACAGCTCCACCCGCTACGAAGACCTGCTGGCCCACCTCGACTCCCCCGCGCAGTCGCGCCAGTACGAGATCGAGCAGGAAGCCGCCGAGATCGTCGCGCTGCTGCAGCGCAGCCAGACACACGGCTCGCAGATCGGCGACGTGCGCCAGATGGCGTGGCTGCATCTCAAACTACTCGCCGCGCGCGCGTCGCTGTCGGAAGTGATCGAAGTCGCCGATCGCGAGCACAAGGCGCTCGACCTGCAGGAGAAACGCTGCCGCGAACGGCTGGCGGCGCCGGACACCGACGACGAACTGCGCCGCAGCCTCGAACAGCAGATCGAAGTCATCGTTTCCCGCCGCGCCGCGCACACGCAGGCCGAAAAGCGCCAGGAGCTGGTGGACGCGGAACTCGGCCGTCTGCGCCAGCAGGTGTCGCTGGTGCGCGAACAGGTACTGCTCGCCACCGACGAAAACAGCATGGCGCAATCGCTCGACGCGGTGTCGGCCTCGCTGAACGAGGCCAATCGCTGGCTCAAGGATCAACGCGAGCTGTTCGCGGGCATCGACAATTTCACGGACGAGCCGCCGCCGGCGGATCTATTGGCTTCGAAACGCGGCGTCAAACGCGCGTCGAAGGTTTCCGAGTGAGTGTTCTCTAAGGAGTGGGACCATGGTTTTACGTCGTTCACGCGGCTCCGCCGCCGGCAACATCATCACGATCCTGCTGCTGCTCGGCATCGTCGCGCTCGGCGCCTGGCTGTGGCTGGGCAAGAAGCCTGACGCGCCGGCAAGCGGCAGCGCAAACACTGCCGCGAACGGCAGCGCGCCAACGGCGAAATCCGACACCGGCATCGCGAAGCCCGACGGCGACGTGCCCACGCCGATCGAACCCGTCACCGGCACACCCACGCTCGAAGCCGCGAACACCTTCGTGCCGAAGGACAACATCCTGCGCATCGACATCAGCGAATACGCCGGTTACGGCGGCCTGATCGTCGCGAACGGCGGGCTGGAACCGAACGCGGATTCGTTCTTCGCCAAGGAATACGGCTTCAAGGTCGCCATCTCGATGAGCGAGGACGAGACCTGGTCGCCGCTCAACAACGGCCGGCTCGCGGCCACGGCCACCACCACCGACGCGCTGGCCGTGCTCGGCCGCCAGTTCGACGCCGTGGTGCCCGTGCAGATCGGCTACTCGCGCGGCGCCGACATGGTCGTCGTCGACAAGGGCATCGCGTCGATCAACCACCTCGCGGGCAAGACACTCGCGGCCTCGCAGTTCAATGAGAGCGAGTTCTTCATCCGTTATCTCGCGCAGGAAGCTGGCGTGCCGGTGACCGTGCTGCGCGACCTGGATTCGAAGCCGGCCGCCGGTTCGCTGGGCCTCGTGTTCTATGAAGACGCCTTCACCGCCTGCGACGCCTATCAACATGAGCTCGCGAGCGGCAGCGGCCGGCTCAACGGCTGCGTCGGCTGGACTCCGAAGACGGATGAAGTGATCGAAGCCTCGAACGGCGCCGCCAAGGCGCTGGTGTCGAACCGCAACTTGTTGGTGGTCGCCGATATTCTCGCCGTCAACAAGGGCTTCGCAAAGGCACACCCCGAGATGGTGAAGGGCCTCGTGCACGGCATTCTCGAAGGCAACCGCCGCCTGCGCGACAACCAGGCGGAGAACATCGCCGTGGTCGCGAAGGCCTTCAAGTGGAGCGAGGCCGACGCGCGCGACGAGCTGGCGCACGTGCATCTGTCCAATCTACCGGAGAACCGCGCGTTCTTCGCCGGCACGATCGACTCCGCCGGATCGTTCGGCGGCATCTTTCAATCCTCGGTGCTCGCCTACGGCAGCGTGATCAGGAACCCGACCGATCCGGCGCGTTTCATGGACACGAGTTTCCTCGACGGCCTGGCGAAGCGCAGCCCGTTCTCCGAACAGAAAATCGCCATCGCGCCGATCCGCACGGCTTCGCAGTCGGCGCTCGAGGGCGATCCGCTGCTCAGCAAGGACATCCGCTTCTTCTTCGAGCCCAATTCGTCGAACCTCGACCGCAATGCCGCGCAGAACCAGGAGTATCTGCAGACGATCAAGCGGTTTCTGCAGGTGTCGCCCGGCTCGACCGTGCTGCTGCGCGGCCACGTCGACAACGCGCGCGTGAACGAATTCCGCCAGTCGGGTGGCGAGCAGCTCGTGCAGAGCATGGCGCTCAAGGCGATGGAACTGTCGCGGCAACGCGCACTGGCGGTCCATGACGCCCTGCTCGCGAAATTCCCCGAGATCGACAAGTCGCGGGTCGAAGCGGTCGGCCGGGGCTGGGAAGAACCGAGCGGCGCGACGGACAATGCGCTGAACCGCCGCGTCGAAGTGCAGTGGTTCACGATCGAGTGATCTGAACGAGCAACAAGGCGGGCGGAGACATCCTTGCCTCCGCCCGCCGTTGCTTCTCAACTCACCACAAAACTCAACCGGTCGCGCAGCGCGCCACGAGATTCGTCGAACGCGGCGTGGTCGTGATCCTCACATCCGATCTCGTCACCCGGTAGTGGCTGCTGTAGACCTTGTAGCTAGCCTGGCAGGGTTTGCCGAGCGCGATCGTGCCGACCTTGCGGCCGAGGCTGCGCGAACCGCTGCTGCTGGTGACCACTTCGTACACGTCGCGATTCACGGTCTTCAATGAAGGTGTGGTCGGCGGCGGCGGCGTTGTTCCCCCGCTGATCGTGATGTTCACGGTCTTGGCGGCGGTGGCGCTCGTGATGGTCTTGCTGACCACCGCGCTGTTGTCGGACTCCACGCCAGTGGAATTCACGGCCCGCACGGCAAAGTACCAGGTGCCCGCGCCGAGCGCGGCGATCGTCGTGCCGGTGGCGTTCGCGTCGTTGACCGCCTTGCTCTGGTTGAGCGCGCTCGCGCTGTTGCCGAACACCACCTTGAAGCCGGCGAGATTGGTCAAGGTGCTGTTGTCGGTGTTCTTGGTCGGCTTGGTCCAGCTCACCGTCGAAGAACCACTGCCCCAGCTGCAGGTCAGCGTGTAGGCCTTGCTGCTCGTGATGGTGGCGAGCGTCTCGCTGCCCGACGCGAACTTGGTGCCGCTCCACGCGCCGCTCGCCGTGCAGCCCGATGCCACCGGCGACGTCGACCACGTGAGTACCGGCGCGAAACTGCCGGTCGAGGAGGTCTTGTTCGCCGTGAAAGTGATGGTGCCGGCGGTCTGTGCCTGCGCGAGCGCAGCTAACAACAACATCGGCAGCGTCAGCAACGCGTATTTGAACTTGTGCATGTATTGAACCAACTCGTTGAGGCCAAAGCGGAAGGCTTCTGGCGAGGTGGCAAGTGTTGAGACACACCAGTGGTTGGAGGGCGCGGATCGTCAGAACTGCGCCACCGGTGGACTGTCGCCAAACGAAGAAAAATAAGCGGCTGCCGTCACCGGGAAATCACTTGCGTGTAGTCCGCTAGGGGACCGCCGCAGCAACAGCTGTGTTTTGAAAAATCTACGCGAGATTTGGCGCGCCACGCAGCGTTGCGCGCACCGCGCCCGGCGGCGCCGGGCAAGCAAGGGAAAAAATGCGCGGGCGGACCCTGTAGCCGCGTGGCGACGTAAGAGGGCTATCGGCTGCGCGACGAAGACGAAAGGAGTGATCGCGCCCGGAGCGTTGCGCTCTCTCCGGGCGCGATCACCGTCAGTTGGCGCTCCACGTGAAGTTCGGAATCTCCGTGATCGCCGTACCGATCTGGATCGTCACTTCGCGATGCGACTTCAACTCGATGTTGTGCCAGTCGCCAGTCTCCTTCGTCACGACACCGGCGTCGGTGACGTACACGACGATGGGCATGCCGGTGATCCCGGCGATGTTCGCCGTCTCGAGCGGCTGGCCCCAGATGGAGAACAGCTGGCCCAGCGTGAACAGCGCGGGCGCCGGCGCTTCGACGTGGATTTTTCCGGACCGATCGTGGGTGTGGATGTTGTAGTAGCAGTGTGCCGTGGCGCTGGTCTCGACGATGCCGATTTCGCCCGGTACCGCGAGCGCCTCGCCGTTCAGGAAAATCGAGACGTGTGTGTGCACATGATAGGTCTCGTCCATCGTCGGCTCGCAGTTCAGGCCCGCGACGGCCTGGCCCTGCCCGCCATCGCCGCTGTTGCCGTCTTCCCAATGCGCCGCGCCGACGGTGTGGTTGTCATTGAGATTGATCGCGGTGGCGGACTGCGGCGGCAAGGCCGGCGGATCGGAGGGTTGCGGCGGCGGCGGCCCGGGAACCGCCGGAGGCGGTTCGGGAGAAGCCGGCGGCGGTGGGCTGTCCGATGAGCCGCCGCCGCAACCCGCGAGCGTCACGCCTAACAAGGAGACGACGCAGGCGAGCCGCGCGTATTCGAACGACCGGGTATTCGGTTTGCAGATTCTGCTCATCGGAACTTACCTGATGGAGTGGTTGTGACCTGGTAACAACTGCAAGAGCCAAGCCAGCAGGCGTCCCGGTACGGCCGACGGCGCGTCCGGGCGCCTAGTTAGGCTGTTGCCGCGCCGCGATGTCGCATCTTCGAGACGAAGGGCGCGCCACTTCCCGGCAAACGCGGAAAACTTTTTCCCGACCCCCGGCGCGAGTTACAACCCGGCGACAACCGATTTTCCCGGCCGACAGGTACGTCAGCCGTTGCGTACAGCAACCGGAGCCGTCCGCCGGCCCTTCTGGTGTGTTGCACGGACATTTGTTATGAAGTCCACGAGGGGTCGCAGAAACCACCGGGAGTCTCATGAATCCGTTTCGACCCGTTTTCATCGCCATCGCCGGCTGGGCGGTGTCGCTTTCAGCCGCCCCGGCGGCGCAACAGGCGGCGAACGCGCCCGCGCCAGTTATCGTGTTCATGACGGATTTCGGCACGCTCGATGACGCGGTCGCGATCTGCAAGGGCGTGATGCTGGGCCTCGCGCCCGCCGCGCGCATCGTCGATCTCACCCACCAGGTGCGGCCGTATTCGATCGCGGACGGCGCGCGTTTTCTCGCGCGCACCTCGCTCTACTATCCCGCGAACACCATCTTCGTCGGCGTCGTCGACCCGGGCGTCGGCACCCAGCGCCGTACCATCATCGCGAAAACAAAACGCGGTCAATATTTCGTCGTGCCGGACAATGGCTTGCTCACTCCCATCGAGGATCGGGACGGCATCGAGGCCGCGCGCGAAATCACCAACGCGGCGTGGATGTTGCCCGGGCCGCACTCGGCGACATTTCACGGCCGCGATGTCTTCTCGCCGGTGGCCGGACACCTCGCGCGGGGCGATGACTGGACGAAGGTCGGCCCGGTGCTGGCGAAGCTCACGCGACTTTCAATTGCGGCGCCGGTCCTGGATGACCGGGGAATCACCGGCCACGTCATCGGCCTCGACGGGCCGTACGGCAATCTGATCACGGACATCAAGCCGGAGAAGCTGCGCGAGCTCGGGTATGCCACTGGCGACACGGTGAAGATCGAGGTTTCCGGCCAGCAATTCTTGCTGCCGTTCGTCACCACCTTCGGCGACGTGCCCGAAGGGAAGCCGTTGCTGTACATCGATTCGAGCGGCTTGGTGAGCGTGGCCATCAACATGGGCAATTTCGCGCAGGCGCACGAAATCACGCCACCTGCGGAATTCTCGATCGCGAGGCGCGCGCAAAGTTCGCAGTGAGCCGCCGGCTGCCTCATGCCTCACTTCTTTTCATGCGTACTGCCGATTTTCTCAGGGTCGAGCGTGACCCTTTTCACTAGTTTGTCGGGCGGGGTCTGCTAGTGTCGGCCGCATAAAGAATGTTGGCGACGGAGACGAGGGCAGCAGCGGAGAAATTTCAGTGAAGACCAAACAGCCCAGGCATTTCATGCTGGCGTCGGATTTCGACCAGACATTGAGCCACAACGATTCCGGTTTCGTGTTGAGTGAGCTGTTAGGAGTCCCGGACTTCGAACAAAAGGTCGAAGGCCTCGCACGCAGCCATCTGGTCCAGCAGGGCGGCGAACTCGCCTATCTGATCCGGCACGATCCGGCCTTTCGCGGAGTCCGCCGCGAACATCTCATCGAAGCGGGCCGCCGAGTGCGGCTCAAGGGCGCGCTGCCGGCCTTCGTCGATTTCCTCGCACGCGGCGTCGATGGCCACCAGTTCTCTTTCTACGTGGTTTCGGCCGCACCTCGCGAAGTGGTGGTGTCCGCGCTCGCCGGCATCGTGCCGCCGGCCAACATCTTTGGCACCGAACTAGATTTCGATCCGCAGTCCGGCGAAGTTCGTGCGATCACGAGCGTGCGGGCCGGCTACGGCAAGGTCGCGGTCATCGATGAACTCGGGCAACGCCTCGGCATCACTTCCGATCGCGTCATCTACGTCGGCGATGGCAGCTCGGACATCCACGTGATGCTGCACGTGAACAACGGCGACGGGTTCACGATCGCGGTCTCGGAGAATCGGCAGCTGGCGCGCATCGCCAGAAGCACGGTCCTCAGCGACAGCGCGAGCAGCGTGCTGGTGCCGGTGCTCGATCAGGTGCTGGGATTACGCGCTTCGGAGATTCGCACCTTGCTCGAAGCGGAAGGCCTGGTGCTCGACGAATGGGAGAAAGCGCGCACCGACCGCGTGCTGATTCGCGAGTCGTTCATCGGCACCGTCGGCTCCATGCCGGTGATGGCATGAACGACGCGCTCGGCTGGGTGGCGACGGCGATGTTCGTCTCGTCGTACTTTTTCAGGAAGCCCGCGTTGCTGCGCATTGCGCAGATGTCCGGCGCAACCCTGTGGATCGTCTACGGCGTGATGATCGGCGCGATGCCCGTGATCGTGGCCAATGGGCTGGTGTTCGCGGCGGCGTCCTGGACGATGTTGCGTGCCAGACAGGAGCCGCTCGCAGCCACCTAGCCTGGCCGAAGCTCCCTCTTCCGGTAGGCGCAATTCCAGCCGGGCGCCGGCACAATGCGCCATCATGGCGATCGCCTCGACAACACCCACCCGCTCGACCGGAACGACTGCCGGAAACGGCCTCACGGCCGCGATCGCCGCGTTCGTCATCTGGGGATTCTTTCCCATCTACCTGCTGGGCCTCACGAGCGTGTCGGCCATGCAGATCACCGCGCATCGCATCGCCTGGTCCTGCGTTTTCGTACTCGCGTGGCTCGTGGCCACGGGAGAGATGCCGAAATTGCGCGCAGCGATGACGCGCCCGGGCGTCCTGATCCGCCTCGCGGCCAGCGCGTTCTTCATCGCCGCCAACTGGCTCGCTTTCGCCTGGGCGGTGAACCACGACCGCGTGCTCGACGTAAGCCTCGGGTACTACATCGGCCCGTTGCTCAACGTGCTGCTCGGCATCGTCGTGTTGTCGGAACGGCTGGATAGAACTCAGTGGACGGCTGTGGGGTTCGCCACCGCGGGAGTTCTGTATCTTTCCATCATCGCCGGCCACGCGCCGTGGGTGGCGCTCACGGTCGCGATCTCCTTTTCGCTGTACGGCTTGATCCGCAAGACAGTGAGCATCGACGCGTTGCCCGGGCTCGCGGTCGAAACCGTGCTGCTCATGCCGTTCGCCGCCGGATACCTGATCTGGTGCGAGGCGCAGGGAACGGGAGTCCTCGGGCATTCGAACCCCAGCATCACCGTCCTGCTGTTGCTGAGCGGAGTCATCACGTCGGTGCCACTGTTCCTGTTTGCGTACGGCGCGCGGCGGATTCCGTTCTCCACGATGGGCGTGATCCAGTTCATCGGCCCGAGCCTGCAGTTCGTCTGCGGCCTGCTGGTTTTCCGGGAACCGTTCGGCTCTGCGCGTGCGTTCGGTTTCATCCTGATCTGGATTGCGTTGCTGATCTACGCCGTGCATGGATTGCGCAGGGCGGCGGCGCCACCGCAGCCCGCGTAGAGCAGGATCAGGGCACCACGGGCAGGATCACTGCGCTCGCCGTGGCGCCGCCGTGCCAGATGCTCTGCGTCGCTTTCCGGTAGTCGGCGGGTTTGGCGAACATGATGTTTTCGACGTAGGTCTGCGGATTGCGGTCGTAGAGCGGGAACAGCGTCGACTGGACCTGCACCATGATCCGGTGGCCCGGCAGGAACACATGGTTCACGTCGGGCAATGTCCAACGATAAGTCTCTACCTTGCCGGGCTTGAGCGCCGACGGCTTCGCGAAGCTCTGCAAATAACGGCCGCGGAAAATCTCGATGCCGATCGGCAGCTCGTAACCCGCCATACCTGGCTTGCCACCCTGCGAAGCGCCTTCCGGCACGTCGTTCGGATAGACGTCGATCAGCTTCACGACCCAGTCGCTGTCGCTGCCCGTGGTCGACGCAAACAGCTCGACCTGCGGCGCGCCCATGATGTGAACCGGCTTCTCGAGCGGCGTGCTGCGGAAAGAGGCGACGTCCGGCCGTTCGGACACGAAGCGCTGGTCCTTCACCAGCCATGGCTTCCATTGCGCCGCGTCGCCCATGTTGATCGGCCGCGGCAGGAACGGCACCGGCTTCGCGGGGTCGCTGACATACTCTTCACGGCCGGCGGCTTTCGGCCGCTCGAAGCTTGCGGCGCCGTTCGCCGACAGGTAGATAGGCCGCGCGGTACCCATGGGCCAGCGCGGCGAGGTCTGCCACTTGTTGATGCCGGTCGCATACGTCAGCACCGGCGGCGTCTTCGGATCCGGCCCGCCTTTCAGCCAGTGATCGAAGAACGGCTTCACGTATTCCACGCGCCACTCGCGCGCCGTGTCGCCGGTGAAAATCAGGTCGCCGAGATCGTAGCCATAATGATTGGCGCCCGAGTGCCGCCACGGCCCGATGACCAGCGAGACCATGTCGTTGTTCTTGTCCTTGGGTTCCATGGCGCGATAAACCGCGGGCGCGCCGTAACTGTCTTCCTGGTCCCATTGGCCCACCTCGAGCATCGTCGGCACCTTGAGAGGCTGCGCAGCGAGCCACTTGTCCACCGCCTGCAGCGACCAGAACTCGGTGTACGCGGGGTTCTCGAGAAACTTGCGGACGCCCGGGTAGTGAGTGATGCCCAGCATCGCCGCGAAATCCGCCATGGAGCCGGCTTCGAGGTAGCGCGTGTAATCGTCGCCCGCGCCGAGCGCAAAGTCGCCGCCGCCCTGCGCCTTGTTGGTCCCCTGCCCGACCGCGAAATCCAGCGAGCTCACGCGGAAGGCACCGTTGTGAAACCAGTCATCCCCCATCCAGCCGTCGACCATCGGGCTCTGCGGCACCGCGGCCTTGAGCGCCGGATGCGGATTGATCTCCGCCATCAGCGTCGTGAAGCCTAGATAGGACGAGCCGATGACCCCGACGTTGCCATTCGACTCGGGTGTGTTCTTCACCAGCCAGTCGATGGTGTCGTAGGCATCGGTCGATTCGTCGATGCCGGTGTCGTTGAGTGGTCCGGCCAATGGGCGGTTCAGCACATACGCGCCTTCGGAACGATGCAGTCCGCGAATGTCCTGGTAGACGCGGATATAGCCGTCTTCCACGAATTCGGCGTCCATGATCTCGACGATGTCGACCAGCCGCTGACTCGCGACGCGATGTACCGAGTGGTAGGCATCGTACGGAGTGCGCGACAGCAGGATGGGCCCGTTGCTCGTGCCCTTCTTCATCACGACCGTGGTGTAGAGCTTGGTGCCATCACGCATCGGCACCATCGCGTCGCGGCGGATGAAGTCCGCCGAGGCCAGCGTCGACTCATATTTATCGACGACGTCCGGCGTCATCGGGGTGACGCGCGAAGGAACTTCCGCAACAGCGCCGGTGGCGACGAGCAGGAATGTGAATGAAAGCAGGAGAGGATGTTTCATGGCGTTAGCCTATGAGGCTCAACCACGACCCGCAAGACGACCCGCCGAACGCGCGTGATGCAGGCTGTCGGCGGGAGCACCGACCCGGCGTAATCGTTCACCGGGAGCCATTGAACGAAAAGGAGCGGGAATACCCGAACGAATTCAACGAATCGCGCAGCGGAGCGTTTTTCATTCAGGCTTGGTTAACAGACCACGGTTCACCATGCAGACCATGTCTAAAAACCCACTTCGCGCCCTCGCGCTGCTGTCGTTGAGCCTCGCGTTCGGCGCAGCCCATGCGCAGGATGACCAGGCATACGAGTCCGACCCGCCGGACCGCGCCGCCCGGCTCAGTTACCTGCAGGGCGAAGTATCGCTGCAGCCTGCCGGCGAGGACGAATGGGCGGATGCCATCGTCAACCGCCCGCTCACGACCGGCGACAAACTGTGGCTCGATGAAGGCGCGCGCGCCGAAATCTATGTCGGCCAGGCCGCGGTCCGGCTCGGCAGCAACACCGGTTTCTCCTTCCTCAACGTCGACGATGACACCATCCAGATGCGCATGACCGCGGGCGTCATCGACGTGAACGTGCACGCGCTCGAAGGCAACGAGCAGATCGAAGTCGACACGCCGAACATCGCGCTGTCGATCCTGCGCCCGGGCCGATATCGCGTCGAAGTGAACGACGCGGGCGATACCACGGTGGTCAAGGTCAGTGAAGGTACCGCCGAAGCCAGCGCCGGGTCGCACAGCACGGTCGTGCATGCCCAACAGGCCGCCACGTTCCGCGGCGACGAGGATCTGGTTGCGCAGTTGGGAACACTGGGTGCGCCGGACGAATTCGATTCGTGGAGCCTCGAACGCGACCGGCGCGACGAACGCGCGGCGACGTCGGAGACGGCACGTTACGTCGCGCCCGACGTCACGGGTTACCAGGATCTCGACGACAACGGCACCTGGGCTTCGGAACCCGAGTACGGTTACGTGTGGACGCCCTCGCGTGTGTCCGTGGGCTGGTCGCCGTATCGCGATGGCCGCTGGGTGTGGGTCGCACCCTGGGGCTGGACCTGGATCGATGACATGCCCTGGGGCTACGCGCCGTTCCACTACGGTAGATGGGCGCATGTACGTGAGCGGTGGTGCTGGGTACCCGGGCCGCGCCACGTGCGCGCGGTGTACGCACCGGCGCTGGTCGGCTGGGTCGGTTCGCCCGGCGTCGGCGTGTCGGTCGCCATCGGCAACCGGATCGGTTGGTTCCCGCTCGGGCCGCGCGAAGTGTATGTGCCGGGACGCCGCTTCAGTCACCGGTATGTCGAGCGCGTGAACGTGCACAACACGGTGATCGTCAACCGGACGTACGTGACCAACGTGTACGACAACCGCGAGCGGAACATGACGTATCGCAACCGCGCAGTGCCGGGCGCGGTGACGGCCGTGCCGCGCGCGACGTTCACCTCGGCGGAGCGCGTGGGCAATCACCGCATACGCATCGACGAACGCGAGATCAGCCGCACGCCGGCCACCGCGCTGGCGCCGCAGATCGCGCCGGGGCGCGAGAGCCGCCTGGGCGCCGCCGTGGGAACCCGCATGAATGGACGCGTGCCGCCGCGCAACGTCGAAAACCGGCAGGTGGTCGTGAAGCGCGCCCCGCCGCCGGCCTCCGCGCGTTTCACGCGCGGCGATGGCACTAACAATGTGCCGCGCGAGCAGCCCGTTCGGGAGCAGCGCGCACGGGAAATCAATCAGGAAAATGGTTCCGATCGCGGACGGGTTTTCGACGATCGCAACACGCGCGATACCCGTGCGTGGCGCAGCGATCGACCCGCTCGATCGCAGCCCAACACGCAGCCGGCCACGCAAACGCGCGCGGATCGGCAGCCGCAGCAGGATCAGCCGCCCGTGGCAGTGTCACGGCCCGCACCGCAGACGACGCCCCCACGCGATTGGCCGCAGCGCACGCAGGAGCAGCGCCAGCGCCCTGAACCGCAGGAGCGCGGCCAGGCCGATCTGCAGCGACGCCAGCAGTACGAGCAACAGCGCGACCAGCAGCGGCAAAGCCAGGAGATTGCACGCGCCGCGCGCCAGGCGGAGACGCGTCAAACGGAAAGACGCGTCGAAAGGCAGCCCGTCGAAAGACCGCCTGTCGAACAGCGCACGCGCGAAGTCGAACGCCCGCGCGTGGAACGTCCGCCCGAGCGGCAGGAGCGGCAGCAGCCCGCCCAGCCCCGTCAGCAGCCGACCGAGCGAAACCAGCCACGCGAGTGGCGCGGGAACGATCGGAAAAAATAAGCTCGCGGCGCGATCAGATCGATTGACGATCGAACCAGCGCAGCGACATGCATGAAAGACCTGCATCGATCTTCGCGACTTCGGTAACCGGCAGGGCCACGACGTTCAGGCCATGCTGCGCGAGCATCTCGAAGATGCGCGGGCATCCAGCCCTGACGAATACGGTGTCATTGATCCGCAGCGCGTTGCACGCGTGACGCTCCTCCGCGGGCGCCACCAGCACGCGGAAACCTGCTAACAACCCGGAGTCCGCCAGCTCCTGGGTAGCAAGGATCGTTTCCTCGTCCACCAAGGCGCAATCGGTCTTGAGGTGCAGGGTTCCAGGTGGAACATCGACAACCTCGCCCTTGAGATCGATGGCATTCAGCAGGAGTTTCAGCGCGGCGGCGCCGGTCCGGTCGGTGCGGGCGGACAGACCGATGAAGACGCGGCGCGGCGTCACGAGAATGTCCCCGCCGTCGGCAAATCCCGCATCCAGTTTCAGCACGGTCGGGAATCGTGCGTGTAGTTCCGATGCAAGCTCGTTTGCTTCAGCCATCCGGGTGGGTGCCCCGGGTCGCAGCAATATCGCCACTTGCGGAAAGACCAGCGCGGGATCCTCGACGAAGATCGAATCCGGAAACTCCTCCAGCGGCGCGAGCGTGGTCACCTGGACGCCGGCCGACTCCAACGCGGCGACGTACGCTTGGTGCTCGACGACGACCGCTTCGAAAACCGGCGCCGGTCCCGCGTGGGCGCGCAGGCCGTTGACGACGCTTCTTCCGGGCATGCGCACGAGCGCCGAATTGAAATCGAAGACTCTCAACGGGACTCCGGAATCGTCACACCGACTACGACAGCGACACGATCGGACGGCCAACGTCCGTCGATCTCATCATCTGCTCGCAATGTTCCACGTTCGCTTCGGTTCATCGCGCCACAGGTCATCGAATCTCCTGGGAGGCGGCTAGCGCTCGCATGGCATCGATCTTCTCCGTCGCGAGCTTCACGGCAACATCGAGCGCCTGGTTTGCATCCGCCTTCACATCCGGCTCGACCCCGGCGCCCTCCCAGTCGGTCCTGGTGATGGGGCGTCCGCTCGGCACCCTCATCATGAAGTGATCGTCGATGCCAACAGATTCCACGGTATGAGCTCCACCAAGGGTTGTCTCTCCGACCAACGTAGCCCGCTTCAGGTTTCTGAGAACGTTCGCAAGATACTCCGCGGCCGAGAAGGTCTGCTTCGATGTGAGCACGAACACGGGCTTGGCAACGAATTTTCTGCCCGGCACGTCGGACGACGTCCACATCTCCTTGGTGGCGCTCTCCGTGCGACTGAACAAGTCGTCCAGATGCGTGCGTCCGGCGAATAGATAGCTGGCGATATACTCGACCATCCCACCGCCTCCGCCGCGGTTGTCACGCAAGTCGACGATGAGGGCGTCGCTATCGGCCACGAAATTCATGGCCGCGCTCGCCGTCGGCGCACAGACCTTCGTATCGGCGAACATGTTCAACTTCACGTAGCCAATGTTCGGCGGCAGGTGCTCCACCTTCTCGAATCCGCAGTTCATCGAAGCAAGCCACTGCGCCTCCCTTTCGGAGCGCATTGCTGGCGACTCCTCGGGTCTGACGAAATAGCTGAAGCGAACCTCAACGTGTTTGTCTCTGCTGACGCCCTGCAAGTTCTCGGTAAGTTTTCTTGCCAGGTCTTCGCCATAGATCACCGCGCGAAAATCGCCGCGTGCGTTGCCCTTTCGAACTGCCGCAGCCATCTTCTTTCCAATGTCCGGATAGACGTAGGAACTATCGAATGACTCGGCCACGCGTTCGACCAGTTTGGAGCGCGCTGCCCCGTCGAGAATGGTCACCTCGACCTTTGCGCCTGGCGGGATGCGCCATGACCCCAGCGCAACGACTGAATGGGGATCGGCCGCATCGACCGTCACCCTGCCGATTTCTTCGACGGCGTTGGCTCTCGCCTTCACGTGGAAGAAGACATTTGTTTTGTCGCTCGAATAGATTTCGAGCAGCTCATAGCCGCCGACCTCCTCTCTCCATCCGAGGTAGTCGTCCGGATTCTTCCGAGGCATATACGCCCTGGTGAAGGACTCGAGACGCGCGCGGTCGCCACTGTTGAAGGCCTCAAGCCATGCGTTGAACGCACGGCCAGGCGGTGTATTGGGAACCGATACGTCGGCGAGAGAAAAAGCCGGAAACACGGCTAGCAAGGCTACGAGAAGTGTACGACTCGACATGGCGTCTCTCGTGCTTGTGCGATGCCTGGATGGTACTGGCATCATCACCTCGCGAATACGGGGTTCCACAGGAGTCAGTCATGCGAACGGGTATCAATTTGTCGTGGCGAACCGTGCAGGTCGGAGTCATCGCCGCGTTCGCCTTTGCCGGCGAAGTCTTTGCCCAGCAACAACCCCACCCGCGCGACTACCACACGGGCAACATCGGTCTGGGTCTGCCGGTAGCGCCTGCCGCACCGGCGACGGATGGCACGACGCCGCCGAGCACGTTTGCGCCAGCTACCAGCAACGTGCGCATGTTTGGCGCGCTCTACTCCGTCGAGAGCTGTGTCTATGACCCTGGCCGCGGCGTGATCGTCGCGGCGTCACGCGGCGTGGGCCAGTCAGTGCGCGCGAACGACGCCTGGATCGCGTTCATCAATCATGATGGCAGCGTGAATACGCCGCGCTGGATAGGTATCCAGAACTCTGGCGCGGAGCGCGACAACATGACGCCGCCGCTGGTGCTCAACGAGCCGTTTGGCAGCTTCCTTCACAAGGGCGTGCTGTACCTCGCCGATCGCGATGGTGGCACGCCAGACCCCGCCCATCCCGGCCAGAACATTCCCAGTGTCGCGGTGCTGCGCACGTTCGATCTGGCAACAGGACGTCCGCTCCAGTCGATGCCAGTACCAGGATCGCCCTGGCTGAACGACATCGGCGTCGCAGCAGATGGCACCGTCTATGCCACCAACAGCGGCAACCCCGACGATTCAAAATCCTGGGCCATATGGAAGGTGGCGCCGAACGGTGAGGCATCTGTGTTCGTGCAAGGCGCGCCACTCAACCTTCCCAACGGAATCGAGGTGGACCGCGACGGCAATATCGTCGTGGTCAATATCGGCAACACCGACGTGATCACCTTCGCGCCGGATGGACGGGTCATCCGGACGGAACAGGCCGCGCAATCCGGCAATGACGGACTCGTGATCATGCCCGACGGCGTCAAATTCATATCGAGCGTGAGACTGGGCGGCATCTCGATGATTGCACCGGGTGCACGCGCCAGGCTGATCGCCGAGAACATCCCGAGTGCCGCCTCCATGTGTTACGACCCCAGCTTCAATCAGCTCGTCATTCCCATGAACGCCAACAACGGCCTCGCCTTTGTTTCGCTCAAGGGCATCTGGTCTGCCAATCGATCGTCAAAATGAAACGCGCGGCAGTCATACAACATCTCGCCTTCGAGGATCTGGGCACGCTGGCGCCCGCGCTCACGCAGGCGGGTTTTCAGATCGACTATCTACAGGCCGGCGTGGATTCCTTCGATGGTCACTTGTCGACCGCAGAACTGCTGATCGTCCTCGGTGGCCCGATCGGCGTCTACGAGACGGACGCGTACCCCTGGCTCGCCGACGAAACCGGGCTGATTCGCCAGCGCATTCATGCCGGCGGGGCGACGTTGGGAATTTGCCTCGGTGCCCAGCTCATCGCTGCGGCGCTCGGTGGTGAGGTTCGCCCGGGCACGAACGGGAAAGAGATCGGTTGGTCCTCGCTCGAACCCGTCACGCAGCCTGCGGCATCGCAAAAACTCGGCGCGCTGTTGGCCCCGGAGCTGCGCGTACTGCACTGGCACGGCGACACCTTTTCCTTGCCCGCCGGCGCCACGCACCTTGCTCGAAGCGCGCAGTATGAGAACCAGGCGTTTTCATTTTCAGATCACGTGCTCGCGCTGCAATTCCATCCCGAAGTGCGCGTCGCGCAACTCGAGCGCTGGTACATCGGGCACAGCTGCGAGCTCGGGGCGGCGCGGGTTTCCATCCCGCAGCTGCGCGCGGATGGCGCGAAGTACGGCCCGTCTCTCGAATCGGCCGCGGCCGGCTTCTGGCGCGACTATCTCGCCGGCCTGCGCTAACCGCGCAGCGCTTCCTGAATTCCCTTCACACGTCCCGGATCGCGCGTGGCATACCCCGGCAATTTTTCGATGGCGTCGTGGAACTCCTCGCCGCGCATGATGGCCAGCACCTTCTGCACGGCTTCATTCTCGAGGATCTGCTTGCGGCAGACGAAGAAGTAGTCCTCCGTCGCGAGCCGCACGAAGTCGAGCTCGAACTGACGCGCCGCGGCTTCCACGCCGAAACAGACGTCGGCCATGCCGCTGGCCACGTAGGCCGCCACCGCCGCGTGTGTGAACTCCACTCGTTCGTAGCCGTCGAGACGGGTACCGTCCAGGCGCTGCTGCTGCAGTAGTTGGTCGAACAACAGGCGCGTGCCGGAATCCGGATCACGATTGACGAAGCGCACGCCGGGCTGGAGCAGCTTCTCGAGCGACGTGATACGCAGCGGATTGTCGCGCTTCACCATCAGGCCCATCTCGCGCGTGACGAAACCGATCGCACGATGCTCCGTGGCGTTGAGCCACGGCCGCACCGCGGAGATGACTTTCTTGCGCAACGCGCCCTGGGGTAGATGGACGCCCGCCAGCTCGCAACCCGCATGCGCCAGCGACACCAGTGAATTCTGGTTGGTCACGTAACGCAGGTCGACGCCGATGCGCGGATCGCGGCCGATGAGATCGCGCAGCACGGACACCGCGAAGCCATGGCTCGCATGTACGCGCAGGATCTTGGTGCGCTGGGGCAAGGTGTCGTTGATCTCGGTCTCGAGCTCCTGAGCGAGGTTCTGCAACTGCGGCCGCAGCCGCGCCTGCAGCCGCTGCCCCGCCCACACCAGCTTCTCGCCGAGGGGCGTGAGACGCGTGCCGCGTCCTTGCTCGCGTTCCACCAGAGGCGCGCCGAAGAACGTCGCCCACTTCTCGATGAGATTCCAGCTGTGGCGATACGAGATCTGCGCATGGCTGGCCGCCCGCGTGATCTTGCCGCTGGCGCGGATTTCCTTGAGGAATTCCAGCATCACCAGCATCGACTGCCCGTTGTCCTCGCGGCGAAAGCGCCAGACAGGGTCGATCTCGATTCGAATCACGCGGGTCTCCAGATATGAACTCGGCTGCCGGTCTTGGTCCGGCCTTTCGTGCACCGCCGTTCATAGCTGCGGTACGTAGCAGTGGCAACGCGCCTCATATTCCTAACAGCGCGCCTTCGCGTCTAGCCTGTCACTGCAATCGCGTTCACCAATCCGCGCCGCAGACATATGTCCTGCGGTGCATATCTGGAGTGATTCATGGCCGCCCGACCGTCCGACATCCGACAGGATCTGCTCATCGGCGGACGCTGGCTGCCCGCGCAATCGGGCCGTTACTTCGATACGGTGGATCCGGCCAACGAGCAGGTCATCACCCAGGTCGCCGAGGCCGACGCGGCCGATGTCGACGCTGCCGTGAAGGCCGCGCGCGCCGCATTCGAAGGCCCGTGGAGCGAGATGCGCGCCGCGGATCGCGGGCACCTGCTGCTCAAGCTCGCGGAACTCATTCGCCAGAACCAGGATTCGCTGGCGGAGCTCGAGAGTCTCGACTCCGGAAAACCGGTTTCCGCAGTGAAACGCCAGGACCTGCCCGCGGTGCTCGACACGATCGCGTACTACGCCGGCTGGGCCGACAAGATCAACGGCCAGGTGGTGCCTGCGCGCCCGGACGCGCTCACGTACACCGTGCGCGAGCCGCTCGGCGTCGTCGGCGCGATCATTCCCTGGAATTTCCCGCTGATGATCGGAATGTGGAAGATCGCACCGGCACTGGCCTGCGGCTGCACGGTGGTGCTCAAGCCCGCCGAGCTCACTTCACTGACCGCGCTCAAGATCGGCGAGCTCGCGCTGGCGGCGGGATTTCCGCCCGGCGTGTTGAATGTGGTCCCGGGATTCGGCAAAACCGCGGGCGCGGCGCTCGTCGAGCATCCCGACGTCGACAAGATCACCTTCACCGGCTCGCCGGTAGTTGGGCGCCAGATCCTGCGCGGCGCGGCCGGCAACCTGAAGCGCGTGACGCTCGAGCTCGGTGGCAAGTCCGCGAACATCATCCTGCCCGACGCCGATCTCGACGCGGCCGTGAAGGCAGCGGGTGCCGGGATCTTCTTCAACACGGGCCAGGTGTGCTCGGCCGGCTCGCGCATCCTTGCGCACAAGGACGTGTACGACGAAGTCGTCGAGCGGCTGGTGGCACGGGCCAAGGCCGTGCGCGTCGGCGATCCGCGCGATGCGGCCACGTCGATGGGTCCGCTCGTGTCGCAGACGCAGATGACGCGCGTGCTCGACTACATCGAAGTCGGCAAACGTGAAGGCGCGCAAATCGCGACCGGCGGCGCGCGCCACGGCGACAAGGGTTATTTCGTCAGCCCCACGGTGTTCGCCGGCGTGGAACACGACATGCGCATCTCGCAGGAAGAGATCTTCGGGCCGGTCGCCGCCGTCATCCGCTTCGACGACGACGACCAGGCGATCCGTCTCGCCAACGGGACTAACTACGGCCTCGCGGCCGGCGTGTGGAGCAAGGACGTCACGCGGATCCATCGCTTCGTGCGGCGCCTCAAGGCCGGCACCGTCTGGGCGAACACCTATGGGCCCACCGACGTGCGGCTGCCGTGGGGAGGCGCGCGGGATTCCGGCTACGGGCGCGAACACGGCGATGCCGCCATCGACAATTTCACCGAACCCAAAGTTGTCTGGATCAACACCGGACGCTGACCAGGACAACCCATGCGTATCGCGATCATTGGACAACAGGCATTCGGCAAGAGCGTGCTCGAAGCGTTTGCCGCACGCGGCGATCAGATCGTCGGGGTGTTCTGCGCGCCGGAGAAAGCCGGCGCCAGGGCCGATCCATTGCGGCAGGCGGCGCAGGCACTCGGCTTGCCCGTGTTCCAGTTCCCCTCGCTGAAGAACCTGGACGCAGAACATGCACTGCGCAGTCTGGACGCGGACATCGCGGTCATGGCTTATGTGCTGCAGTTCGCTCCGCAGTCCTTCGTGAACATCCCGCGTCACGGCACGATCCAGTATCACCCGTCGTTATTGCCGGCGCATCGTGGCCCGAGCTCCATCAACTGGCCGTTGATCCAGGGCAAGACGCACACCGGGCTCACCATTTTCCGTCCGACCGACGGACTGGACGAGGGACCCGTCATCCTGCAGAAAATCGTGGAGATCGGGGCCGACGACACGCTGGGCAGCGTGTACTTCGATCGCCTGTTTCCCCAGGGAATCGCCGCGATGCTCGAGGCGGCGGATCTGGTCGTAGCCGGCAAACACACCGAGATTGCGCAGGATGAGGCGCTCGCCAGCTACGAAGGCTGGTGCAAGGACGCGGAAGCGCAGATCAACTGGCACGCGCCGACCGCTGCTATCTACAACCTCATCCGCGGTTGCAATCCTTCACCGGGCGCATGGACCACCGCGCACGGCATGAGAGTCCGCATCCTCGATTCGCAGCGGCATGTCGCGCGGCGCTTCGCCGATGTCGGCGGGAAACCCGGCGAGATCATTGCGATCGGCGATAGCAGCATCCAGGTGGCCGCGCAGGGCGGAAGCATAGAAATCCGGAAGGTGAAGATCGACGGCGGGGATAAATCCACTGCGGCCGCGTTCTGCCACGCGAATGGTTTGGTTGCCGGTGACCGGCTCGGGATCGTCGGCATTCCGGTCAGGAAAGAACCGGCCAAAACAATTCAACACGCAACTGCGGATTGAAGTGGCGCTGAAGCCCGGCGACCAGCTGCCGCCGGGCTCCACGACGATTGCTAGAACTTGATGCCGACCCGTGCATACACCTGGCGGCCGTCGTTCTCATACGGCGCACCGCCCGGATAGAGCCGGCCATTGTTGCGCACCGTCACGAGGCCCACCTTCTGGGTGAAATTGTTGAGCACGTTCTCCACGCCCAGCGAGAGGTTGACGCCATCCGAGAGCTGGAGATTGCCGCTCAGATCGAAGAAGGTCTCGGCGCCGATGTCCTCGTAAACGGGCGTCGTCGCCGACGTGTTCGATACATAGATCCAGTCGCCGAAATGGCGCGCGCGTCCGCTCAGGCGCCACTTGCCGAACTCGTAGTCCGCCGACAGATTGCTGGTGAACTCAGGGATGGTGTCGAGGAAACCTACGCGAGTCGGTTCGTTGAACAGCGCCGGATCGAAATCCAGGAACCTGGTCTTGTTGAAATTGCTCGCCCAGGTGAGGCCGAGGCGGCCCGGCCCGACCGGCTTGCGCCAGGCGGCGACGACATCGAGCCCCGAAGTCCGGGTGTCGAAGCTGTTGGTGTAGAAACGCACATGCGTGAGCTCCGTGGCCAGCGGCACGCCGAGGCCCGCGAGCTGATTGCGCTGTTCCGTGGTCAGCTCGAAATCGGTGGATAGGCCGATGCGGTCGTCGATGTCGATGCGATACGCGTCGAGCGTGATCGAAAGCCCGTCGATCGGCTGCAGCACGAGGCCGAGGCTCAGGTTGACCGACTCCTCGGGACGCAGCGCCTCGCCGCCAAACAACCCCGCCGCGACCGAGTTCGATGGCAGCTGCGCGCGCACGTCGACCGAACGCGGAATCGTGGGGTCGAGATTCGGGTTCTGCGCGACGTTCTGCAGGTACTGCTGGCCGGGCGTCGGCGCGCGGAAGCCCGTGCTCACCGCGCCGCGCACGGCGATCGCATCGTTGAAGGCGAATCGCGCCGCGAGTTTCCCGTTCGTCGTGGAACCGAACAACGAGTAGTCCTCGAAGCGGCCGGCGATACCGACGTTGAAACGGTCGGTGAGGTCCACGTCCACGTCCACATACGCGGCCGTGTTGTGGCTCGACCAGGCGCCGGCGGTCGCCGGATGTGCACCGGGGAAGCCGTTCGCCGCAGGCGAAAGATCGCGCAGCGGTCCGAGCACCCAGGACGCCTCCTCGCCCGCATAGATCAGGAATTCTTCGCGGCGATACTCGGCGCCGAAGCCGATGTTCACCGGATTCGTCAAGGCGGTCTGCCATTCGTAGACGAAATCGACATTCGCGGTCTGTTCGCGCTGCTCGCGGCCACCGTTGTCGAAGTCGGTCGGGGACAACGAGCCCAACGAGAGGTTGATCGAATCATCGAGGAAGTAGTCGATGCGGTCGCTGCCGACATTCGCGGAAAAATCCCAGCTCAATCTGTCGGTAGCCTGACCCTTGATACCGGCGGCGAAACTGTAGTCGCGCGTGTCGGAACCGAAGCGTGGCGTGAAGCCGCCCGGATAAAGCGCCAGGAGATCGAAGCCTGGGTCGGTGGCCGTCCAGCTGCCGGCCGCATTCGAGCCGTCCGTCTGGTAGATGGAGTAGTGACCGTTGGGCTTGAGGTTGTACCCGCCGTTGCGCGGCAGCGTGACTGTCTGGCCATCCGCGTTGAGACCGGTCGTCGTGATCGACGGCCGGTAGTTGAAATCCGCGACGCCGCTCTCCTCGGTGTAGTTGCCGAATGCGTAAACCCTGGAGCTCTCGGTGAGGTCGAAGCCGGTATTGATGAAGACTTTTTTGCTGGTCAGCTCCGGCACGCCGTAGCGCTGCACCACGCTGCCAAGGTCCCGGACCGCGCTCGCGTACGGTTCGCCCTGGTTGATGATCGACGCGGCGTCGGCGCGCTGGATGCCGTTGTTGCTCGCCTCGCCGTCGACGTATTCCGCCGCGAAGTTGATGAAACCGCTGTCACCGAGCTTGAAGCCGCTCGACACGCCGACCTGCAGGTTTTCCCCGTCGCCTTTCGAGAACTCGCCGAATTGCACGTAGGCGTCCGTGCCCGGCTGGTCGTTGAGGATGAAATTGATGACACCCGCGATGGCGTCCGAGCCGTACTGCGCCGCCGCGCCGTCGCGCAGCACTTCCGTGCGCTTGAAGGCGCCGGCCGGCAGCAGCGCGAGGTTGACCGCCTGGGCGCCACGCGCGGTGACGTCGACGAACGCGGAGCGGTGGAACCGCTTGCCGTCGATGAGCACCAGCGTGTGGTCGGGGGAAAGATTCCGCAGCGTCGCCGGCCGCACGAAGATCGAGCCGTCGGAGGTCGGGATGCGCCGCACGTTGTAGGAAGGAATGAGCGCCTGCAACTTGCCGTTGATGTCGGGCGTCGCGGTCTTCTGCAGGTCCTGGGCGGAAACCACGTCGATCGGCACGTTGGACTTGAGCACCGTGCGTTCGGCGCGGCGGGTTCCGGTGACGATGACCTGCTCGAGCGGTTCGTTGGTGCCGAGATCGGTGACGGCCGCCGCTATGGCGGCGCTGTCACCGGCGAGTGTCGTACCGCCCAGAGCCAGGGCGACGGCGGCGGCGACGCCGGCTTGTTGCAGATGCGAGACGCGAGACGAGCTCATGGTTCCGATTCCCTGGTAGTTGGTTTGTTCGACCGGGGGAATCTAGTGGCAAAGGAATTCCGCCGATAAATGGCGGAAAAGAATGTCGTAGCGTCTGAACGTTCTCAGCGCCCACGGGTGGCCTGGCAGCGACATTTGCGCGCAGCTGATCGCCGCCGCGCATATCCACATCTCGAATTGGCATGAGGCCCGCGCGAGCCTCACTACTCATTCGGCGCGGGTGGAAGTTAGAGCCAAAAAAAAGGCCGGCGAGCGGTGCATGTGCCCCGCTCGCCGGCCATTCATACCTGACTAGAAAGGCTGCGCCGAACGCAACCCGCCGCGCCGACGCGCGGCCCACAGCAGACCCAACCCAACCACTGACAGCCAGTCCATCGGGCCGCCGCCGCCTTTGCGCTTCTCCGCGGTGACCGTGGCGCTTGCCGTGTCATCGCCACCGGCGCCGCTGCAGGTCAGCGTGAAGGTCTGTATGCCCTCGGCCCGCGGCGTGACCGACTGGCTGCCGCTCGCCGGCATGTTGCCGCTCCATGCACCGCTGCCGACGCACATCGTCGTCGCCGGGGAGGAAACCCAAGTCAAGGTCACCGGCGTACCCACCGTCACACTCGACGGCGAGGCGACAAACGAGGTGATCTCGGCCGGCGCTGCGTCCCAGCAGGCGTACAACGTGATGTCCGCGGTGACCGTGGTGGCGAAGTCGTACGGCGCTTCGCACTCGGCATCGCTGGACCAGCCGCCAAACAGGAAGTTGGCCCGGGTCGGGGCCGTGGGCGCCGCGACTGCGCTTCCGTTCAGCACCGCGACCGGGGCGACTGCCGAACCGCCGGCTGCGTTGAACGTCACCGTATGGCCGTTCAGTACGTAGTTAGCGGACCAGTCACTGGCCCCGAAGGCATCGATAGCCCTGACACGGAAGAGATACATCGCATCCCTGCTGGCGGCGGTCGCCAACAGAGTCACCGTTTCCGGCGTCGCGAACTGGTTCATCTCCTGGGTGATGAAACGCGTGGGCCGGGCATTGGCCGGAACGATCTCGATCGTTTGCCATTCGCCCGTTCCACCATCCCACTGGATCTCGTAACTCGTCGTCAGAACGTCGGTGTTGACCCAGTTGACCGTGAAGGTGTTCTCGTAGACCACGATCTTGCCGGGCGCCGGTATGAACTGCGCGTTGATCGCAGAGCGCACTTCGTCGTTGATCGTGACGCTCGAAACCGTCGGAGCGGCAGGAACCGCAGCGGGGGCCAACGCGGGTGTCGCGCCAGCACGATTGTCGATCTCTTCCCGCAATGCAGTCACCTGGGCGGCGGTGCCAGTCGGCCACACGCCTTCCCGGTTCGGCCGGAATGCCCAATCGAACTGCGCCGCCGGGCTCGTGGTCATGGCCGGGTTCGTCGTCGTCGAACCCGCGGCAACCACGATGCCGATGTCGAACAGCGGATCGAAGAAGGTCCGTGAAGACTCATCGAGGACGTTCGGCTCGAGAACGGCCGCAGCGTCGTGCAGGGCCAGCAGCGCCGGGTCCGTGAGGCCGGTGACGTAGTCGGTGGTCCTGCGGAAGCCAGCTATGGTCGCCGGGAAATCTCCGCCATTTACGACCTCTCTCGACACGATGAAACCGGGAGCGTCGCCAAAGAAGTGGTTGTAGCCCGCGTTCGCGTTGGCGGTCTCGTTCGGCCCCGGCTCGTAGTTGATGACCTGGTGGCCGCGCGCGTGACCTTGCCGGCTTCTGAGGAACGGGAAGTTCACGTGATCGAACACGTTTCCTTCCGCCCAGATCGTGGCGTTGTGACCCGCGCCGATTCCGTAGCCCGTGTTCCTCGCCAGCAGCTGGTTATGGAACGGATGACCCTGGATGTCCTGGTACAGGTTGTTGAAGACGTGGATCCTGCCGTTGCGCACACGCGGAGTACGTTCTTCCGAGCCATGGAACCAGTTGTGGTGAACCGTGCCGTAGTGATTGCTGATGGCAGTGGCGCCGCCACCGATCAGCATGGCCTTGCTGCTTCCAGCGAAGACGTTGTAATCGACCGTGTAGTTTCTCGGGTGATTGGAAATGTCGACCGCGCCGTCGCCCTTCGCCTGATCGGGATCCTGGCCCAGCGCGAGATGCTTGTTCTGGCCGTATCCAAACGTGTTGTTGTGCACCCAGATGTTGGATGCCCGCGTGCCAGTGCCACCGCCATCGATATAGATGGCGTCGTCGTACCACTGGTCGAACCGCAGGTTGCGGAACTCCACGTTGTGGGCTCCGGCGATCGTGATGCCCCAGCCGAAGAGGATGGCATCCGGACCGACACCTTCGACGGTGACGTTACCGTTGCCCGAACCGATCGACATCATGCGGCTGTCATTGACGCCAGGAGGAACGACCGCGCCAGCGCCGGCCTTGTTCGCGGCGACCGTCGTAAACGAGCCGATGGTGCCGAGCAAACGAACTACCAGAGGCGTTCTCGCATTCGCGGTAGCGCCGCGCCCTGTCGAGAACAACGTCGTCGGCAGCGTCGTCGCCATGTTCGCGTGCGTCGCATAGACGATGATGGCGTTGGGGTCCACACGGCCGTCCGGCAGATACCCACCGATGGCGCCGGTCAGCGCGAAATTGTTGGTTCCAGGAAAATCGAAGACGGCCTGATTGGACGGAACGAACGCCGCGCCGTTGCGCGGGTAGGACGTCGTATGGAGGTCCACAAACGTGTGCACAACCGCCACGCCATCGGCAGCCCTGATCTGGATTTGATATTCGCCGCGCGGCAGGCCGGGAACATCCACGCGCCACTTGTCGCGGGCAGGATCCACTTTGCGGACGAGTTCGGTGTCGACCTCGTCCCAGTCGACGATCCAGTTCTGGATCGCGCTGTTGGTTCTCCAGTCAAACGCGCCCAGGGTCCGCACGTAGACCCGGTATCCAGCGTCCGCGCCCGTCCAGGTGGCGTACGCCGATTCAAACCAGGTGCCACTTTCTTCCGTGGCTTGTACGGCTTGCGCCGAAACGGCGGCGGCCCGGACCGTAATACCGCCCTGACCCGCCTGTTCACTGGCACCCGGTGCGGAGGAAAGTTGTCCCGCTGCGCCGGACGATTTGTCGTCGGAGCCGCAACCCGAAATTATGGAAAGTACGAATGCCATGACCAAGAAAGCGAACATGCTTCTCTTGGCATAATGTTTATCGATGATCATTTCTGTGGCCCCTCGTGGATTGTTGCTATCGGGCTGTCTGGCTCGACGATTGATGCGCGATTCGCTTGAACCGGGGGCCGGGTTCAGCGGCGATCGCGCCGACTTTCAGCACCTGCTGATACATGTGCCGGCCCCCTTCATTGCAACCATGCCCTAAATCTTTGCCACCGGTGTCATCCCTAATGACACCGGTGGCAACGGAAGCTACCAAATGCGATGGGTGTTCGGCAAGTGGCGCTTGCCGCGGCGTCCGCCGCGCTCGCGCAGGCCCTCGGCTGGAGCGTCGGGAAAAAGTAAAGTGAAAATCGGAATGCGGCTGTAACCGGGGATGGCGCACCCGGCCCCGGCCGCCCGGCCCTCGCCGCCTAACTAGATATCCCCGGTCTGCCGCTCCCTCCACCCGAAAGAAAAAAGGGCCCCCAGGCGATGCCTGAGGGCCCCATTGTGGTGGCAGAGACTAGTTAGCGCGGCGTGAGCGTGACCTGGAGGCTCTCCAGCTCACTCCTGTTGCCTGCCGATGTCGTTCCAGTGAACTGGAAGCCGAATCCACCCACCGTGCTGGCGGCACTCGCCACCGTCGCGGTGAAGTGAATCTCGTGCGGCAGCAGGTAACCTTCCTGCGTGTTGTTCTGCTCGGATTCCGTGGTGACATCGGCCGTCAACACGTTGCCGACCAGCTTGAACGTGAACTGCGCACCCGGCAGGTACACGGAGCTCTCGGTGTAGCAACCCGGCAGGATCGTCCTGACGCCGTTGACGTACTCGATCATCGAGACCCTGACGGAGTTGCCCGACGACGGAATCGGCAGGTTGCCGTTCAGCGGGTCCGTCGCCAGACGCTGGAAGCGCAGGGCGTAACCCGTCTGTGTCGTCGGATCCCACTTGATGTAGGCCTCGAGGTACTGATCGGTCGCGCTGCCGAAGCCCTGCCCGCCGATCTTTTCCGGCGTGAGATCCACCGTCATCGACATGTTCGCGAAGGAGCCCTGCGGCTGATAAAGCAGCCGCGCACCCTGCGTGGCGGTCCGCAATCCCGGCACGCCCATGGCGCCATCCCGGTCGCCGAGGACATACGTCCATGGCGTACCCGTGCCGGGGACCCACGACTGCGTGATGTCGGACGGCTTGAACGTGTCGGCGTACCAGACATCGCTCTGATTGAGCGCGTGACCGGTCCATGTGACGTTGGCGAAGTTGGTCGCGATCACGTTCCGGTTGGCAAGGTCTCCCGCCACGATGGCCCGCGAGGTCGTCACCACGACCGTGCTGGTCGCAGCGGCGCTGAACTCGTAGCGCGGCGTGACGACGGCGGTCAGGTACTGACCGATGTCACCAGCCGAGAGCTGATAGTCCAGATACGGATTGTTGAGCGTCGTGACGCCGACCTGAACGGTCTGCGCGCCCGGCGTGGCACCGCGGTACCAGGTGATGGTCGACCAGTCCGTGAAGTCCGGATGGTCATAGACGATCTTGAGACCCGCCAGATTCTGGCCGATCAGGATCGAAGGCGTACCCACGACCACCGGCGCCGCCACCGTCTGCGGACGGATGTTCAGCGTCACCTGCGCCACGAGACCGTTCGGCGCGGTCGCCTTCACGATCGACTTGATGATCACACCCGTGGAGTTCAGGTTCGCCCGCAGGTGCAGGCGGCCATCCGTCGACGGAATCACCGTGAACAGCGACTCGTTGTAATCGAAGTCGATCGTGTCATAGGTGAAGAAGGCGGCCGGCACGAAGGTCGGCGTGATGATGGTTTCGTTGGCCGGATTGTCCGAGGCGACGTTGGTGCTGTTCGCAGCCATCGTGAACTTGAACGCCGTGTCGTTGCGCGCCACCTGCTGCGAGGGATTCCAGCCGTCGTTGCCCTTGAGCAGGTTGTAGATGTTGTACTCGTCGCCGATCTTGAAGATCTTGAGTGAATCGACCGTCAGCGGCGTCGTGACCGCCGTGTTCACCAGGTCGAACACCACCGGCGTTCCGTCTTCGTACTTGTTGCCCGAGACGTAATGTTTGACGTCCGGCCGCTGCGCATTCTCCCAACGGATTTCTTCCTTGGGACCCTTGAACACGTTGTCGATGATGGTCCACGTACCGCCGCTCTTCGAGAAGAAGAACACCGGGCTGTCGTTGTAGAAATTGAACGTGGAATTCAGGAACGCAGTGATCGTCGACGAGCCGCCGCCCGAGGGGTGGCTGCCGTAGAAGTCGAACGTGCAATGATCGAACACGATGGTTCCGCCGCCGGCGATCGAGTCGTCGGTCAACTGGAAGTACGAGTTCTTGAAGTAGCCACGCGTCGGGCCGATGGCGATCAGGTTCAGGAAGCTCACGAAGCGCACGTTCTCGAAGTACATCTTGTCGAGCGTGCCGCCCGCGCCGGTGATGGTCTGCGCCTGCACGCGCGCATCGCCTCGGCGGGGAACGTTCTTCGACGGATCGCGCGGGAACACGAGATCGTGCGAGGTGTAGTTGGCGATCGTCAGGTCGTAGCCCGAGAAGTTCGTGCCAATGCCGATGACGTTCCAGTTGCCGTTGGAGCCCATGGTCTGGCCACGGTTGCCGGCGATACGCACGTCATCCGCATTGGACGTGAGGCCCTTGAAGGTCATGCCCGACTGGGGGAACGAGATACCGACCAGGCCCGGGTGAGCGGGCGTGTTGGCGTTGTTCGTATCGAGGTAGTCGTCGGTCCAGTACACGCCAGGCGTGAAATTGACCGTGCTGCCATTGGCAATGTTCGCGGCCTTCAGTTCCTGCAAGGTCTTGAAGGTGAAGGCGGTGCGCTTCGCTTCGTCGAGGTACGCATCCACGATCACGTTGGTCGCGGACAATTCGACGAACTTGGCGTTCAGCGTCAGGTCGGACTCGGCCTTTTCGTGCGCGAAATCCCACATGTGGCCCTGGCCGGTATCTGCGATGAACCAGCCGACGAAGTAGAAGTTTCCGCCCTTGTCTGGCTTCGCCGGCTCTACGAGCAGCGTTTCGTCGTCGACCTGGACCTGGGTCGTGGCGCCCTCGTTTACATACGAGACCATGTGATGAACGGGGGTGACCGTCACCGTGAAGGTAGTCGAACGGGCCACGTACTTGAGCGTGACGGTTTTCGTTCCCACGGTCGCGGAGTCGAACCCGCTGACCAGATAACCCGAGCCGCCGTCGCCGGCCGAGAGCGGATAACTCGTTCCGTCGCTGTAGCGCGCGACCACGGCGATGCCGGTCAGATCGAGCGTCTGACCCATTTCGTACTGCGTCTTGGTCGGCGGCGCAGTGATGTCAATCGAGGTGAGTGTGATGCCCTCGGGCTGCTTGTCGTCCGAGCCGCAAGCCGAAAGCATGGAAAGCACGAATGCCATGACCAGGAAAGCAACGCTGCTGCTTCCCCTGGCGAAGATGTTCTTGATCATTTCTATCGACCCCCTCTCAAAGTGTTTGTCTCGAGCTGTCGCGCGAACCTTGGCTGCGCGATTCAATCGAGCGCAACGTGACATGCGCCACGTGCCACCGGTGTCAAGCCTTATGACACCGGTGACATAGACACTACATTTTTATCTCGGCCAGTTGCAAGCGCTTTTTTATATGCACCACATTTGAGTGCCATTCGCACGCTCAAACAAAAAAGGACCCCGAGGCGCGATGCCTCGGGGTCCTTTGGGGTTGCTGGTGACAGCTAGCGGGGAGTCAGCGTGACCAGGACGTTCTCCAGCTCGGTCCGGTTGCCGGCAGCATTGGATCCCACGAACAGGAAGCCGAAGCCACCGACCGTCTTGGTAGCGGCGCTCGTCACCGTTGCCGAGAAGTGAATCTCGTGCGGAAGGTTGTAGCCCCGTTGAATGGTGGTCTCCTCGGCTTCCGTGGTCATATCCAACGACAGCACATTGCCGACGAGCTTGAACGTGAGTTGAGCCCCCGGCATGTAGACGGAGCTGTCGACGTAGCTGTTCGGCAGGATCGTGCCCACGCCGTTGACGTACTCGATCATCGAGACCTTGACCGAGTTACCAGCCGACTGAATCGGCGCGTTGCCATTCAAGGGGTCGGTCGTCAGACGCTGGAAGCGCACCGCGTAACCCGTCTTGGTCACTGGATCCCACTTGATATAGACCTCGGCGTAGTTCGGCGCGCCGCCAAAACCCTGTCCGGCGATCTTCTCGGGAGTCAGGTCCAGGACGAGAGTCATGTCGGAGAAGGAGCCTTGCGGCTGATAGAGCAGGCGCGCGCCTTGCGTGCCGAATCTCAAGCCGGGAATACCCAAGCCACCATCCCGATCACCGAGAACGTACGTCCACGGCGTGCCGGTTCCGGGGACCCAGGTCTCGTCACCGGTCGGCGTGCTCGTGTCTGCATACCAGACGTTGCTCTGGTTGAGCGTGTTGCCGGTCCAGCTGATGTTGGCGAAGTTGGTCGAGATCACGTTCGGATTCGCGACGTCTCCTGCGACGATGGCGCGGGAGGTCGACACCGTGATCGAACTAGCCGCGGCCGCGCTGAACTCATAACGCGGCGTGACCACGGCGGTCAGGTACTGCCCGATGTCGCCCGCCGACAACTGGTAGTTCAGATACGGATTGTTGAGCGTCGTAACTCCGACCAGGACGGTCTGCGCACCCGGGGTGGCGCCCCGGTACCAGCTGATCGTCGACCAGTCGGTGAAGTCCGGATGGTCATAGACGATCTTCAGCCCCGCCAGGTTCTGACCTATCAGGATCGAAGGCGTGCCCACGACGACCGGAGCAGCCACCGTCTGCGGGCGGATGTTCAGCGTCACCTGCGACACCAGACCGTTCGGCGCGGTTGCATTGACAATCGTCTTGATGATCTTGCCGGTCGAGTTCAGGTTGGCTCGCAAGTGGAGCTTGCTGTCGGCCGACGGGACCACGGTGAACAGCGTGGTGTCATAGACGAACTGAAGTTGGGCATATGTGAAAAAGTTTGCCGGCGTCAAGGTCGGCGTGATGATGGCTTCGTTCGTCGGATTATCAGACGCGATGTTGGCGTTGTTGGCGGCCAGCGTGAACTTGAACGCCGTGTCGTTGCGCGCCACCTGTTGCGAGGGATTCCAGCCGTCGTTGCCCTTGAGCAGGTTGTAGACGTTGTATACGTCGCCGATCTTGAAGATCTTCAACGAATCCGTGGTCAGCGGCACCGTGACCGCCGTGTTCACGGTATCGAATACGACCGGCGTTCCGTCTTCGTATTTGTTGCCGGAGACGTAGTGTTTGACGTCCGGCCGCTGGCTGTTCTCCCAACGAATCTCTTCTTTCGCACGCTTGAACACGTTGTCGAGGATGACCCAGGTTCCGCCGCTCTTCGAGAAGTAGAACACCGGGCTGTCGTTGTAGAAGTTGAACGTCGAATTCAGGAATGCCGTGATCGTCGACGAACCGCCCGGCGACGGATGGCTGCCGTAGAAGTCGAAGGTGGAGTGGTCGTACACGATCGTTCCGCCGCCGGCGATCGCGTCGTCGGTCAACTGGAAGTACGAGTTCTTGAAATAGGCCCGCGTCGGGGCAGCGGGGAACAGGTTCAGGAAGCTGACGAAGCGCACGTTCTCGAAGTACAACTTGTCGAGCGTGCCGCCCGCGCTGGTGACGGTCTGCGCCTGAACGCGTGCATCGGTTCTTCGCGCGAGGTTCTTCGACGGATCTCTCGGGAAGACCAGATCGACCGAGCAGTAGTTGGCGATCGTCAGGTCATAGGCGGAGAAATTGGTGGCGACGCCGATGACGTTCCAGTTGCCGTTGGATCCCATGGTCTGCCCACGGTTGCCCGCGATGCGCACGTCATCCGCATTCGACGTGAGACCCTTGAAGGTCATGCCGGATTGGTTGAACGAGATTCCAACCAGGCCCGGGTGTTCCGGCGTGTTGGCGTTGTTCGTATCGAGGTAGTCGTCGGTCCAGTACACGCCGGGCGTGAAATTGACCGTGCTGCCATTGGCAATGTTCGCGGCCTTCAATTCCTGCAAGGTCTTGAAGGTGAAAGTGGTGCGCTTCGCCTCATCGAGATACGCGTCCACGATCACATTGGTCGCGGATAACTCGACGAACTTGGCGTTCAGCGTCAGGTCGGACTCGGCCTTTTCGTGCGCGAAATCCCACATGTGGCCCTGGCCGGTATCTGCGATGAACCAGCCGACGAAGTAGAAGTTTCCGCCTTTGTCCGGCTTGGCCGGCTCTACGAGCAGCGTTTCGTCGTCGACCTGGACCTGCGTCGTGGCGCCGTCGTTCACATACGAGACCATGTGATGGACGGGGGTGACCGTCACAGTGAAGGTGGTCGAGCGAGCCACGTACTTGAGCGTGACGGTCTTCGTTCCCACGGTCGCGGAGTCGAATCCGCTGACCAGATAACCCGAGCCGCCGTCACCGGCCGAGAGCGGATAACTCGTTCCGTCGCTGTAGCGCGCGACCACGGCGATGCCGGCGAGATCGAGGGCCTGACCCATTTCGTACTGCGTCTTGGCGGGCGGCGCAGTGATGTCAATCGAGGTGAGTGTGATGCCCTCGGGCTGCTTGTCGTCCGAGCCGCAAGCCGAAAGCATGGAAAGCACGAATGCCATGACCAGGAAAGCAACGCTGCTGCTTCCCCTGGCGAAGATGTTCTTGATCATTTCTATCGACCCCCTCTCAAAGTGTTTGTCTCGAGCTGTCGCGCGCACCAAAAGGCAGCGCAATTCGCTCCAGCGCAGCACGCGGTTCAACGGCGCGTACGCAGCGCGGCATGTGCCGCGTGTTACCGGTGTCATCCCGAATGACACCGGTGGCAACTGGAAGCTACCAAAGGCGATGGGTGTTCGGCAAGCGTCCGGCGTCACAATCCCGCCTGGCGTCGGCAGGCCGGTAAATGAAAATTGAAATGGGAATGCGGGCTGGTGAAGGCGTCGCGCGACGCCGGCCCCGCAGTGCCGCGGCCTAACTAGTACTTCGATTCAGCAGCGCATTTGCGATCGATCACGCTGCGTAGCTCGTCGCGCGGGGAGCCGGCTATCTAGTTAGACGATGCGCCGCAGCCCCTAAGCGCTGGTGTATTTGCGGCGTTTCTCCGCGATTTCCGCACTGGCCCGCTCGAGGGCGTCGACTTCCGTGGCTTTGAGCAGCCCGTCGATGACGCGCGCCAGGTGGTCACGCATCGCCATCCGCGCACCATTGGAATCTCCGCGTTTGAGCGCGTCGACCACCTTGGTGTGCTCGTCGATTCGAGGCTTGACGCCCATGGCTCTGACTTTCTGGCTCAGGAGCTTGTACTGGGGGGAGCGCTGCCGCGCAGCCCATAACGTCTTCACGGCAGCGGACAAGGCGCTGTTTCCCGTCGATTCCGCGATCAGCTCATGAAAGCGGCGGTCCGCGTCCTCGCTTTGCGCGACGTTGTGTTCGTTCTCGTCTCTCATTTCACCGACGAGAGACGTGAGTTCCGAAAGTTGCTCGGGAGTAATACGTTTGGCGGCGAGCGCGCAGGTTTCAGCTTCGATCGCGCGTCGCGCTTCCAGCAATTCAAACGGCCCGAAGTCGGTGATCCCGGCCACTCCGCCATTCGGCACCATGGCGATGACGTGCACGCCGGAACCGTAGCGCACCTCGACCAGGCCATCCAGCTCCAGTGCAATGGTCGCTTCGCGCACGGATGGTCGTGAGACCTTGAAGCGCAGCGCCAAATCGCGCTCCGAGGGCAGTCGCTGCCCGACTGCGAAAGTGCCGCTTGCGATATCAGCGCGGAGTTCTTCGGCGATTTTTTCGTACCGGCGTCGTGCGTCGCTCATTCGCGTTCAGTGCTCATCGGCCTGTCGTCTACGGCATACCGTACCTAGAAATCGAAATTCACGCGAACTCCGGCATAACGCTCGAAATCGCGCGGCAGCAGCGCATTGATCGCCAGCCGGTTGCCGAAATTGCCGTTGCTGTTCGCGTAGTTGGCGTAGTACTGCTTGTCCAGCGCGTTGTTCACGAAGGCGATGACTTCGTAGCCGCGATCGGCGTCGCGCACACCGACGGAAAGATTGAGAAGGCCGTAGCCGCCCTGCGCGCCCTGCGGATCCACGCTCAACGCGTAGTTGATGGCGCTCTGGTAGACGTACGCGCCCTGCAGCACACCCTGCAGGGAACCGCCGGTCAATGACCGCGCAAATTCGAATCCGGCAGTTGCCTTGAATTCAGGAGCCTGCGGTGGTCGCGCGCCACTCAGATCCTGGTGTGTCGGGGTGCCAGTGCAGCCCTGCGCGGCCGTCTGCCCGGGGTAGCACTGCCCCAGCGGAAATTCCTCGATCACTGCGTCGACATAGGCGAGCGAGGCATTCACATGCAGATGCTCGCCGACGGCCGCAAGCGAATCGATTTCAACGCCACGAGTCCTGACCTTGCCGACGTTGGAAAGGCGGAAATTGAAGGAGCCATCCGGCAGAAACTCGATGCCCTGCGCCTGGAAGTCGTCGTAGTGGACGTCGAAGACGCTCGTGTTCACCGTCAGGCGGCCACCGAAGAACTGCGTACGCGCGCCGATCTCGTAGCTCTTGGATGTCTCCGGCAACACGGGACCCGCCAGCTGACGATTGAGATTGAATCCTGTCGTGAGGTCGAAGGTCTGCCCCTTGTGACCGGTGGCATACGCTGCGTAGACCATGATGTCGTCGGTGAACTGATGCTGCAGTCCGGCGCGATAGGTCTCGAAGCGATCGCTGGCGTCTCCATCGAAGAAGGCGCCGCCGTTCTGGATGTCGAGGAACGTGTAGTCGATGTCTTCTTCCTGATGGCGAATTCCGGCGGTGAGCGTCGTGCCCTCGATGAATTCCCAATCCGCCTGACCGAAGATCGCTTTCTGTTTGGAATCGGAACTGGCGGTCCAGTTCGCCATCGCGAAGATGGGACCGCGAATGAAATCGCGATCGAGCTGCGTATTGCCGTAGTAGAGCCCCAGCGTGTAACGCAGCGCCTGATCGTCCGACGACAACAGGCGCACTTCCTGCGTCAGCTGTTTGGAACGGAATTCTCCGACCTGAATATTGCTGAGCGTGGGGGCGGAGGTGTCGTCCTGATCGAGCAGATCCTGCAGCTCGAAATTGTCGTACGAAGAGATGGACACGAGCGTATGCGATGAGGGCAGCCCGATCTCGAGTTTGAGTGACCCGCCGTGACCCTTGTAGTCGGTTCCAGCGTCGAAATTGTTGCTGATTTCCGTATTGTCGGCATCGGCGACCACGCCCGGCAGCGTGACGGAATTCGGCAGCGTCGGATCGTTCCTGAGCAGCGCATCCGGAGCCAGCCTGACGAAGGGCCGGCCAACGGTGGTTTCGCCATCGATGTAGTTAGCACCGAGGGTCGCGGTGAAACTTTCGGACGGACTCCACACTAGTTTGCCGTTTACAGTCGTCGACTCGCGGCCGTTGGTATTTTCGCCGCTGAAGTTGTTCTTGACGTTGCCGTCGAACGTCGTGTGTTGCGCCGAGATGCGATAACCGAGGTTCTCCCCGATGGGGCCAGAGAGGCCGAACCCGCCGATGAACTCCTCATCGGTAGTTCCCAATACGTGTGCGCGGCCTTCGAAGCTCTCGGTCGGCCCAAGAGTCACGATGTTTATGAGACCGGCCGACGCCGCTTTGCCGTACAGCGTGCTTTGTGGTCCGCGCAGGACTTCGATTCTCTGCACATCTGAGAGATCGGCGAAGGCGCGAGCTTGAAACGCGACCGGGACGTCGTCGACTTGAACCGCGACGCTGGGCTCGACGCCGATGCTGAACGCGAATGTGCCGATGCCACGGATCGATACGGATGCGTTCACCGGATGCTCCGCCGGCTTGATGACCAGCGAGGGAGCGATCCGCGTGAGATCCGCGAACTCGTGAATGCTCGCGCTCGCCAACTGCGCCGCGTTGATGACCTGCACCGCCTGCGGGACTTCCTGGACGGATTGCTCGCGCTTCTGGGCGGTGACGATGACCTCTTCGAGACGATCCGCGGCGGGCTCAGGAGACTGCGCCTGCGCGAATTGCATGCATGACAAGCCCATCAGCAGAGCACTGCCGACAAACAGCAATTTTTCTTTTTTCACGATCGCCCCCTCTGAGTTCGAATGCATTTCCCAGCCGGCCAATTGATCAGGTCGATTGGCTCACGATCATCTGTTAGACCACTTTCACTATGAAGTGGCTATACCTCTCGCGTCAACTGGTATACCAATTTGGTACAGCCCGACGGCCGGAGTGGCCCACGGAATCGAACGGAACTCCAATTGCTTCAATGCGTTGCATCACCGCGCGGGATTTCCGAACGGAGCGGCTGCGAAGGGAGCACGTGAATGACGAGAGCCGCACGGCTGGCCGCGATCGACTGCTCGCAAGCAGCAACGATGACGCTGAGCGGCGCAATTTCCTGCTTGTAGTTAGACGCCGATCAGCCGGCGCAGGCCTCGCGGGAAGCCGGCGTCAGCGAATACTTCTTCGTACCCACGGCGGTCTGGGTGCCGATCGGCAACGTCGCCGTCGTACTTCACCGTGCAAGTGTGAACACGTACGGCGCAGGGTTCATCGGCAAAATCGTCCGATCGCCGCAGCGCGGGGCCAACGGCGATGCTGCGGCAAAACATTGTCGCGGTGAGAGCAATTGGCGCGCCCGGAGAGATTCCATCTACCTGTGCTCAGTCAGAATCAAGAAGTTAGAGATAACGCGGTCAAAGTGCGCCCACGCTTCGGCGCTGCCACCATCGACGGGCACGCAGCCGCGCACTGCTGACACGACGACCACTCGCAGGAGAGCATCGATTGCGCGCTGAATCGGTCGAGATTGGGCGTGCAATTCGTGGCGCTGCTACACGCAGCAATTGGCCACCAAAGAATTCAACGGCCGTAGACTCGCGTGATGCACAAGAACGAGCAAGACTGGTGCGCCGGCGGGCACTACGCTCGCCTCACCGACGGCCTCACACATTGGCGGCGCGAAGGCCCGCCCGACGGTCTGCCCATCGTGCTGGTGCATGGCGCGACGGTACCGAGCTGGGAATTCGACGCGCTCGTACCTCCGCTGCTGCGTGCGGGTTTTCAAACCTTGCGCTTCGATCTGTATGGCCACGGCGCGTCCAATCGGCCGGCTGGCCCATACAACTTCGAACGCTTCACACGGCAGGTTATCGAGATCATCGAGTCGACCGGCTTTCCCCGGCCGGCGCTCCTGCTCGGGCATTCGTTCGGTGCTGCGTTGGTGGCCGCAGCTGCCACGGCACGCCCGGATCTGGCAGCGAGGCTGGTCCTCGTCGCGCCCATGCTCGACTTCAATTCGACCTCCGGCTGGGCGAAAGTCTTTCGCTATCCCGGCATCGGCGAGTTCGCGATGCATTTCATCGGCATACCCGCGCTGGTACGCCGGCGGCGCCGGCGCTACGCGCACATCGGTCAGGCGCATCTCACGCCGCGATTCATCGAACAGGTTTCGTATGCTGGTTTCGGTCGTGCACTGCTGTCGATGTTCCGAACCGCCGCGCTCGGCGATCAGAGCGCGCGTTATTCAGCGCTGCACGCGGTCGACCGCGACGTGCTCGTCGTCACCGGCGACTACGACGCCATCATTCCCGCCGAGCACATTGCGCGCGTGCGCTCGCTGCTGCCGTCGCACGCACACTGTCCGGTCGGCGCGGAACACAACCTGCTGCTGACGCATCCGCAAGTCGTCGTCGATGCCTTGGTCAAGTGGTCGGATAACTCAACAGCAGCCGGATGATAAGTAGCTAGAAAAGCGCCGGCCAGCGGCAACCAGCCCAGTTTATTTTTCATTCTGAATGCGGCTCGACCAGGGAGAACGCCTGGCAAAGACGACGCAGATATCGCGGGCAATCCAGCAGGAGCCGCATTTGCAATCGCTGCGCGAGCGCTTCGAGTTCATGGGTAATCGCCCGCACGGGCCCCAGAAATTCATGACGAGCATGCCGTTCTCCGTCAGCTGGCGTGCCGCGCTGGAATAGAAATCGGAGTTTGCCAGCGACAGAAATGCAGGCGCCGCTCGTGCGGAGATTCGAAGATGTACGGCCCTGTGAGCTCGTTGCGCCGGGCACGCTTCGAAAGCTCGTCGCGGCTGACGCATTCCGCCGATTGTTTCACGCGGACCTTGCCCGGTTGGCATTCCCACGGACTCTCAAATTCCAGCCAATCAAGGCCCTTTGACTCAGACATGTACTGACCCCAGTCGAATGTGACGAATCAGAAACGCTGGCGCGCAAGCGGCTGCGCCGCCGCCGTCCGGGCTCCAACCAAATGCGAATAGTATGATAATGTGATTCGCATCTGCTTCAACGAGGAAATTTTCTTGGCCCTGGAAGAACGCACCGCGCGCCTGACGATCCTGATCGATCCGCGCAAGAAAGCCGTGTTCGAACGCCTGTGTGCCGAGGAGGATTCGACACCCTCCCAGGTCGTGCGGCGACTCATGCGCGCCTACATCGAATCTCGCACCGGGAAGCCCTGGGCGCCGGATGCGGAAGGCAAGAGTCTGTCGCGTCGCAAGAGCGGTTGATGAGTAGTTTGTCCAGGAGGTACCGGTTGGCACGGCCCGATCCGGGCGAGTTCATGCCGCCCAACCTGCTCACGTTTGGCTCAGCGCCTTTTGGCGATGCGCAGCGAGATCGCTTGACCGCATGGCTGCGCGAGGCAAGCTGGCCACGTGGTCACATGGAGATCGCGGAGCTCGAAGGCTATCTGGTTGCGCTGATCGCTTGGCCGGTGGGCATCTCCCCGGGCGCATGGTTGCCGCGCGTATGGGGAGAACGGGGCTGGAAGGTGCCGACAAAAATTGCCTCGCGTCCGCATTTCGATGAACTCGTGGCGCTGCTCATCGGCTTTCTGCAGGATCTCGATCGCCAGCTCTCTTCTCTGTCGCCGCGATTTGAATCGTTGGTGCTCCACAGTCTGCGGGAACGCGGACAGAGTGAAGTACTTCACGGGTGGGGAAGAGGATTCATGACGGCTCTGACACTGGGCTCTCAAGGGCTCAAGTGGCGCAGTGCCAGCGCGGGCGCAGCTGTACGTGCCATTGCCTCTGCTACTTCGTCGTCCGCGCCCTCTGGCTTGAAGGCGGTTGATGAAATCATGAGCGCCGTCCTCGCGCTGGTGGAGCAGCGTGCCTCCCGCGGACCTCTGGGGGCCTTGGAAACGCCGGCACCGTTCGACCCATCGTCGCGCGCCGCGGAGCATCAAGCAGTCAGATCCGTCCGATCCCGAGACTGAGCCGCCATGAAACCCCGCTCGCCGCGGCTCTTGGAAATCGATAGCGCGTTTCCCGGCGCGAACGTCATGTTGCGCCTTCTCGAGCCGCACGGAAGTTGCCACGATGTTCTACGGGAGCGGGTGTATTCGGGTTCCTACGACAAGCCGTTCGTCGTCGACAACGGGCCGCGGCGATTTCTCCACTTCGATTTCGCTGCCATTCAAAGTGCGATGGAGCTGAACAATCCAGAGAGGCTGGCCCTCGCCTACACCCGCAAGATGATGGCGTTCCTCCTCTTCAACCGCACTCCGGAGCGCATCTTGATGCTCGGCTTGGGCGGCGGGTCGCTCGCAAAATTCTGCTACGCGAACTTGCCCGTCGCATCGCTCACGGCTGTCGAAGTGAACAAGGACGTGATCGCATTGCGCGAGGAATTCTGCATTCCTGCGGACGATCATCGATTTCGCGTGATCAACGCCGACGCCGCGGGCTACGTTTCAGCGCTTGCACATCTCAAGGACGTGATCCTTGCAGACGCGTGTGATCGATTTGGAATGGCCGCGGAACTCGATTCAGTCGAATTCTACCGAAAGGCCCGCCACAACTTGTCCGCCGACGGTGTGTTTGTCACCAACCTGTGCGGCGACAAGGTCTCTACCGGCGCTCATCTGGCGAAGCTTCGCGATGCCTTTGATGACGAAGTGCTGTCGTTGCAGGTTCGGAAAGACGGCAACATCATCGCCTTTGGCTTCAAGGACCGCCGCCCAGAATCGCATTGGGACCGGATTGAGGCGGGTGCCGCCGATCTCCGCCGGCGATTCCGACTTGATTTCCCGCTATACGCGCGCCGCATTGCCGTCGACTCGAAGTTGCGGGAAGCACAAACAGCCGATCGTGCAAGACCCCCAGACTCACGCTGTTGAGGGGCGCCTGGTGGGCGCTCACGGACAATGCCTCGAGGAGTCGATTGCCGGCGAGCAGGCGCGGCTCCGTCTGCAGACTTTCAATCCGCCTCGCGCATGAACAAAGGTCGCGCCTTCCACACGCGCTGCAGGAACAACCGACGCGAGATCCTGCAAACCTCATCTTCCGGTGTCGCAGCAGATCCTTTCAGCTCGCGCGCGGACGTAGTTGCGTAGCGCTTCAACGTCGTCGATCCGGAATTCGTCATATCGTGGCATGCCACGCGGCACGAGAATGCCCTGCCGCACTACCGCGGCAAAAGCTTCGCGATTCAGCGGAATGCTGGAGGCGCGTAAATCGGGCGCCGTGCCATTGGCGACAGCGCCGGATCCATGACAGCGCGCACACCAGGCATCGAAGAGCGGCTGGCCTCTCGCGGCCAAAACGGAATCCGTCTGCTCGCCTGAATTTGCGGCGATGGTGATCTGGACGGGCCCGCCCGCGGGCAATTCAGCCTTGCCTCCCAGGACGAACGTGAGCACGCGCCGCTTTTGCTGGCGATAGTCCCACACCAATCGATTTTCACCGGCGAGGCGATCGACACCACTGCGCGCTTGCGGACCGCCGAACCCACCCATCACGGTGACGTATTGCACACCGTTGCGCATGAAGCTGATGGGTTGCGCGATGATGCCAACGCGAGCGTCGTAGTCCCACAACACGGCGCCGGTATCTGCCGCGCGGGCGACCATCCGCCCGTGCGCATTACCCTGGAATACCAGGCCACTTCCAGTAGTTAGCACACCGGCGTTGCCAGGTACCTGAATTCGCCATGCGCTCCTTCGCGCAACGGGATCCCAGGCAACCAGCCAGTTGCCGACGTCTTGCCCTGAGCCGCGCGGTACTGCGCCGGTGTTCACTCCGGTGTTCATATGTCCGCGAGGCAACGCCGTCCAACCGGCGGCATCAATGCCCCTGTCGGTGTAGACACCAGGGAAATCCTGCGTTGGTATGTAGACGAGCCCGGTCGTCGGATTGAAAGACATGGCGAGCCAGTTGTGGACACCGGCAGAGCCCGGCCAGATCGTTGCTTCGCCCTCTTCATAGCGAATGTTCGGGTTTTCGATCGGCCTTCCAGTCGCCGGATCGACGGCTTGCGCCCACGTGACCTTGCCGATCTTCTCGGCCGACAGGAGCTTTCCATTCGCACGATCGAGGACGTAGAAAAATCCATTCTTCGGCGCGTGCAGGATCACATCGCGGCGAACGCCGCCTATCTTCAGCTCAGCGAGCTCGATGTCCATCGAAGAGTTGAAATCCCACGACTCGCCGGGCACGGTCTGGTAATGCCAGACATACTTACCCGTGTCGGCATCGAGCGCGACGACCGAACACAGAAACAGATTGTCGCCAAGGCCCTGGCTGCGAATCCGGCGATTCCACGGCTGACCGTTACCCGTTCCGAGGTAAATCCGCCGGTACTTCGCATCGTAGGTGATGGAGTGCCACACCGTGCCACCGCCACCGTACTTCCACCACTCGCCTTTCCAGGTTTGCGCAGCCATCTTCATGGCGTCGTTCTCGAAACCGTCCGCCGGATTTCCGGGCACGGTGTGGAAGCGCCACAACCGCAGGCCGGTGCGCGCATCGTAGGCTGTGACGTAGCCGCGGATCGGTGCCTGGTCCGCTCCTCCATTGCCGATGATGACCTTGCCATCGAAGACACGCGGCGGACCGGCGATGTAGCGGCCGTCGTCCTTGTCAGTGGTCTCGACGCTCCACACCGGCTTGCCGTTGCCGGCATTCAGCGCGACGAGTCGGCCATCCTGCGTGCCGACGTAGACCTTGTGATCCCAGTAGGCGAGTCCGCGGGTTGCCCAGGCCGTACGCAATTTGTCGCCCGCGATCAAAGCCGTTTCCGGGTCATAGCTCCAGAGCAGGCGGCCCGTAACAGCGTCGAGCGCATCGACGAAACCCAAACCGAAAGCGGCGAATAACGCGCCATCAGCTTCGACCGGTTCCGCAACCGCGCTCAGCACCGGCGGAAGATCGTGAAACCACGCGAGCCCGAGCTTGTCCACGTTGCCGGCCGAGATCTGTGTCAGTGGGCTGTAGTGTTGCTCGTTCGAGGTGCCACCGTAGACAGGCCAGTCGACGTTGTTCTCCGCGGCACGCGCGTGCACGAGAAGCACAACGCCCAGCAGCGCGGATACCGAACCGAACGCGCGCATGCAGGTGCTTCTCACGCCGATCGCCTGGGATACGCGCCGCTTCAGGACCAGGCCGCGAATGCCAGCCCGATCCCCGTGCCGGCGGCCGTGCGATAGACCGGCAGATATTCCAGCCAGCGGTTGTCGAGATGCTGCACGACGCCGGCCAGCAGCGCCCAGTTGAGCAATTGACAGCTGCCGGCGATGAGCGCCTCGCGCGGCAGCGCGCTGATGGCGGCGGCATCATGCGTTCGCGTTGCCTCGAGCACGCGACGGTCGAGCTCCTCGTCGATGCCCAGGTGACTCATACCCCCGGCACAGATCACGGCGACGCGAAGACTCTTCCCGCTCCCCGCGATCGCCGCCCGCAATGCCTGTCCGATCTGGAAGCAGCGGCCGGGCGTCGGCACGTTGGGTGGATAGTGAGTATTGAGCAGCACCGGAACGATCGGAATCCTGGCGTTGGCGAGCAGCCGATTGACTACGAATCCCCAACCGAATCCGAGACCCGCGTTTACCGGATCCTTCGGCTCGGTCGCGACTGCCACGTCTATGTTCTCCTCGATCATGCCGCGAACCAGCGCGTCCGCGTATGCCGGATTGCCCGGGTAGTGCCGCTGTGCTTCGATCGTTTGCGCGGCCTTGATCGCAGCGCGCCAGGCCGGCCCCGCTGCGCTCTGCGCGGACATGTAACCCGACATGCGCCGATCGAGCCCCGGGCTCGCGAGCGTCGCGCCCCGATAGACCGCAACCGTCGGGAAGTTGGTGCTGTCGAACAGCTCCGCGTGATCGTCCGCGACGACAACAATCACATCCGGTTGCGCCGCGGCGAGCTCCGCGGCGATTCGATCGAGACAGCCCTGTGCGATTTTCGCGGCACGCCGGAATTCCGCGACGGTGGCACGGCTCGCGTACTTGTCACCGTTCTCGGCCTGCAGCTCATCGTGCGTTATCAGCGTGCCGTCGCGGCGGTTGAACGGGCGCTTGCGATCGCCCTGGCAGTATTCCGCCCAATCCTCGGGTGCGATGAGCAGCAGCGGACTGAACGACGTACCGATGGCGCAAACGATGTCGGCCATCAGCGCACTTCGCGAAGCACTGCGGTCATTTCTTGCTGCCGGAATCGTCGGCTTCACCGCTGGCCTTGGGGAAGGTCACCGAGAAAATTTCCTGGCAAGCCATCAGGTAGCGCCGCGAGACGCCACGACTGTCGGCATCCTGCTGTGGCAACTTTCCCACGTTGCTCTTTCGATAGGCGACGGCCGTCTCGAGATCGTCGTATTCCGTGATCGAAAGGAAACGCCTTCGATCCTCCGGTCCGTCGACGACTTCGAAGCGGCGCACGCGCGTGATGCCTGGAACCTTGCTTACGTCCTGCATGTGTTTGTTGTGAGCCCAGTCGAGAAATTCCTTGGTCTCCGGTGCGTCGAACGTGATGAGTACGATTCCTTTGCCTGACATGTGTCGCCCCTTAATGTGATTCCAGCGTGATCCGATCGATCGCGGACAACTCGTCTTCCGTCAGTGCCCAGCCGAGGGCGCTGATGTTCTGCTCAACCTGCTCCGGCCTGGTCGCGCCGGCAATGATGCTGCTCACCTGCGGACGGGTGGCAAGCCAGGACATCGCAAGCTCGAGCAGGGCGTGGCCACGCTCGAAGGCGAAGCTGCGCAATTGCTCCATGACGCTCCAGTTGCGTTCGTTGACACTGCGCTCCGTCATTCTCGACCAGGTCGCGAGCCGCGTGCCTTCGGGCGCCGGCGTTTGACGCTGGTATTTCCCGGTGAGCAATCCTTCGGCGAGTGGCAGATTCGGGAGCAGGCCGAGTCCGTAGCGATCCGTGGCCGGAAACACCGTTGTCTCGATGCCGCGCGCCAGCAAGCTGTATCGATCCTGAAACGACACGAACCCGTCGATTCCTAGCTGCTTCGCAATGAGCTGCGCTTCGACAATCTGCCATGCGGGCATGTTGGAGACGCCAATGTGGCGGACCTTCCCCTGGCGGATGGCATGGTTGAGTGCCTGGAGCGTCTCTTCGATCGGAGTCTGAAGATCTGGCTTGTGAAGCTGATACAGGTCGATGTAATCAGTCGCGAGGCGCCGCAGGCTCTGCTCTAGCGCATGCAGGACATACCAGCGCGAACCGCCACGTATCTCGACCGCGGGCTTCGGTGCACCGCCGCCGGGATCGAAATTGCCCCACTTGCTGGCGATGATGACTTCCTTGCGGCGCGCGCCAAGCGCCTCCGCCAGCACTTCTTCACAACGTCCGTCGCCATAGGAATCGGCGGTGTCGAACAACGTGACGCCGAGATCGAGCGCCTTGTGGATGATCGCCCGCGCCATGCGCGGTTCCACACGCCCACCAAAGTTGCTGGTGCCGAGGCCTGCCAATGAGACCTGCAGGCTGGAGCGTCCGACACTGCGCAGCTGCATCGCCTGCCTCGCTCAGGAACGTCGATTGCCAGGTTGATCGCGATAGCAGCTCTCGATCGCCTGGCGCGTCGTGCGGCCGACCTGCATCGCCCACTCGCGGTCGGCAAGGCCCTTGGGTTGCGGAACGCACTCGACGCTGATCGAAATCCCGGGCGGCAATACGTCCAGCCATTCCGCAACGTTCAGAATCCCCTCGCCAAGCAGACGCCGTTTCGCATTCCGGCCGTTGCGTCCGAGCGCGGGCAGAAACACATCGCCCTGGATCTCGACATCGCAGATCTGGCAGTAGCGGATGTAGCGGGGATCGACGGCGCGCAAATCGGCGATTGCACCGCCCGTCGCGAGCAGATGCTTCGGATCGGGCATGATCGCGGCATTCGGACGGTCCACTTCACGCAACAGACCGACAGCCTGATCGAGCGTGGCGGGCCAGCAATTGTCGAGCGGCGCGAATTCGATCGTTGTCGTGAGCCCGAACTGTTGCGCGGCGTCGCAGATGCGCGCGAACGTGTCGCGCGCCCGTGCGTGGTCGGCGTCGTAGCCAACGGTCGCCGCGAACTTCGCGCCGAATTCCGCACCGACTTCCAGCGCCGCCTTGCAGGCATCGAGATCGAACGACGGCGTTAGATAGAAGGTGTAGATGTCGAGGAACTTGAGGCCGGTGTCCGCCAGCCGTCGCTTGATGTCCGCGATGAGCGGAGCATTTCCGACCACGGGATGGAACGGCAGGTCCGGCGAAGAGGCCTTGCTCAGTCGCAGGCCCACGCCATCGAAGCCAGCCGCGGCCGCCGCGTCGATGAAGTCGAGCGGCTTCGCGTACGACAGGGTCGGAGCAGATATCGTGATCGGGTTCATCAGAAGCGATAAGACAAAGTGAGGCCGATCTCACGTGGGCGCGGCTCCGACATGTACGTGATGAATGATCCGCTCGGACGTGCGACGGACAGCAGGCTGTCGTCATTGGTGAGGTTGTCCGCGAACAGCGCAAGTTCCATTGCATCGAAGTGCACGCCGATCCGCAGCGCAAGATTCGCGATGGATTCTCCTTGGTACCCGATGGGGTCGTAGCTGATCGTCCCGAGCCCGGTGGTGCGCAGGTAGTCGCCGGAATACTGATAGTCCGCCCGGATATAGGCTTCGTGCCCAGCCAGCGAAACGTCGTACTGGGTCGACGCCGCGAACTGCCACTCCGGCACGCCCATCGTATCGCCGTCGCGAACGATGACCTGCGCAGTCGCACCCGGCGCCACCTGGCTCAGCACCGTCTCGGTGAAAGTGGCCTCGGTGTACGCGGCCGAGGCGCTGAGCGACAGGCGACCGATCCGGCTGGACAGCTGGATGTCGAAGCCCTTGCTCACCGCGGAGCCCGCATTGTCGAGATAGTTGAACGCGCACTGGCTCAGCCGCTGATTGATCTGCGGGTTCTTCCAGTCGATGTAGAACACGGAGGAATTCACTTGCCAGTTGCCGAAGCGATTCTTCGCTCCGAGTTCGAAACTCGTCAGTTTGTCCGATTCGTATTCGATCGGCGTCGTGGTCCAACCGAGCGCGGCCAGCGCCGGACCACAGTTGCCGATGCTCGCCGGGATGTTGACGCCACCGGCGCGATAACCGGTCGACACCGTACCATAGAAGAGATTGGTTTCATTCGCCTGGAACGAAAGGCCGACCTTCGGCGTGACAGGCTGCTCCTTCTGTTCGCCCGAGATGGTGTAGACGGGATCGCCCGGCTGATTCGCGAACGGATGGCCGGCGTTCGGATCCGTGATGCGCGTGGGCGGCTGAGGTGTCGCGACGAAACCGGTCGGGTTGCCGATGCCGTTGCCGCCGGCGGCGGCCTGGAAGTACTCGAGCTCGGTTTCTGCGGCCCGCACGCCGATCGTGCCCTTCAAACGCGGCGTGAAGCTGTAGCTAGTCTCACCGAAGATCGCGAATTCCTTCTCCGTCGTGATCTGGTGCCGATAGGTGTTGAGGCCCGATTCGCCGATCGGAAGCAGCGCTCCCGCGTCGTCGGACGCCGTGGCGCCGAGGAACCATTCGAAGCCGACGCCGCGCAGGAACATCGACGCGTCCTGATCGTTGCCCACATTGCGCAGATTCTGCGTGTACCTGGCGTCGCTGTAGAAGAGTCCGACGATCCAGGTCAGGCGCTCGGCATCGGCACCCGACTGCAGGCGCAGCTCCTGGCTGAACGTACGGCGGAAGTTGTCGTACTCGGAACGCGCGATGCGCTGCGGGAATCCGGCGACGATGAAGTTGGTGCCCGCGCCGCCCGTGACCGGCACGCGGCAGACGCCGTCATCCGTGCGCGACGAGTCGCTCCCGCAGGTGGTGGCAACGGAGCCCGGAATCACGAACTGCGCATTGGTCGAGAACGGCATGACGGAGGGGAACAAGCCGAACATCGACGACACGCCCGGCGTGTAGCCCGTGACTTCGTCGTCCACCACCGCGGTGATCGACTTCAGGGTCGACGCGCCAAAATCGTAGTCGACGGTAAGTGCCGGCAGGATGAGCCGCGTGTCGCGCGGCGAGCCGGCATAGTCCGGAGTCCCGACGGTGTCGGGATAGATCCCCATGATCGTCTTGCCGGGGCCGAGGTAGTTATAGGGACCAAAAGTTGCGCCGGTGAACGGCTTGTCCTGGAAGTCGTACAACACGCCACCGGTCATCGCGCCGCCGGGTGTAGCGCCGCGATTGGTGAAGACACCCGAATTGATGGTGAACTGCGGAATGTTTCCAAAGAACAGTTCGTTGTCGTGCAGGTATTCCTTCGAATAGTAGAGGGAAGGCATCACCTTCAGATTGTCACTGGGAACCCAGAGGAGCGAGACGCGTCCCGCAGCCGTTTCCCGCCAGTTGCTGTTGTTCGCAAACTGCTCGCCCGTGTAGAGCGAAACGTGATCCATGTATCCGCCCTGGCGGCGATAGATAGCGCTCGCGCGGAAGCCGAGCTTGTCCTCGACCAGCGGCCCGCCCGCGGCGATCGCGCCTTCATAACTCATGTCGCCGTGATCAACCGACGAAATCTCGGCTCGCGTCGTCACTTCGTATTCCGTCAGGCTCGGCGTCGGCGTAATGAAGCGGATCGCGCCGCCCTCCGCCGAGCTGCCGTACAGCGTGCCTTGCGGACCACGCAGCACCTCGACCCGATCTAGATCGTAGAGTGTGGGCAGTACCGAACCGTTGCCGGTGACGCCGCCCGGGCTCCCGCGCTTCTGAATGGGGACATCGTCTAGATAGATACCGGTGGTCGGCGCGCCCTGCACGGACTTGACGCCACGAATCGAGATGTCGGGATTGCCGTCGTTCGTGTCGCGGCGAAATGTCACGCTCGGCACGGTGCGCACGAGATCCTGAACATCCTTGATGCCCTGCTTCTCGAGCATCTCGCGTGTGACCGCGGTGATCGAGAGCGGCACCTTGTTCACCGTAGAGACCTGACGGGTCGCCGTTACGACCACCTCGTCGATCTGGTCCTGATCCGGCGGTGCCTGCTGGGCAGCGGCCGGCAGCGCGAGCGCCGCCGTGAACACGCCGGCCGCCGCAAACCGAATCACCAAGGCGCGATCCACGTCGAGATTGAAGTTGCTTTTCACTGGCGTCCCCCCGCTGCGTGCGTCATTTACCAGTCTCTACAGACGCGAGCGTGAGCGCGCCGGCCGCCTGGCTCCATAGAAAAAAGCGTCGTTTGATAGGACTTTTCGCTGCCTTGGCGAGATATGCGCTCTCTGCGCAATGTGTTTGAACGTATTGCGCGGAATGCGCATACTCGTCGCGACCCGCGCGCGCATCGGCCACACCCGTCTGGCCGGCCTGCGCGGCGCAAGCCAGGAGACGCACAGGTGTCGGACTTCGATCGGACGCGGGACGCGGGCAACATGAGCGCACGCTGGCTCATCGTCGCCGACGATGTGAGTGGCGCCGCCGATTGCGCCGTCGCATTCGCCGCGCGCGGCGCCGAGGCCGCGGTCCGCTGGCAATCGCGCAGTGACGCAACCGCGCAGCAAGATCCTGCCGTCATCGCCTACGACGCCGGCAGCCGCGCGTTGCCGCCGGCCGCAGCCAGCGCTTCACAGCGCATGGCACTCAATCGTTTATACGGACCGGATCGCACGCTCTACATGAAGATCGATTCGAAGCTGCGCGGGCAGCCGGCGGTACAGATCGCCGCCGCACTCGAGATCCTGACCAGCCACCGGGGCCGGGCATTCGGCGTGCTGGCACCGGCGTTTCCCGCAATCGGGGCAACGACGCTGTGTGGGATGGTGCTCAGCGCGGGGCAGCCGCTCGCCAACCTCGTTGAAGTTCTGGCGGCGGCCGGAGTCGCTGCCGAGCGTGTCGCGCTTGCGACGATACGTGGCGACAACGCGGCGCTTCGCGCCCTGTTCGCGCGACTCGCGCGCCGCATGAAGTGTGTCGCCGTCTGCGACGCGCAGACCGACGAGGATCTTGTTCGCATCGCGTGCGCCGGCTTGCGGGCAAACGCGTCATGGTTTTTCGCGGGCAGCGCCGGATTTGCCCGTGCGCTCGCCAGTACGCGACCCGCCGTTTCGGTAAATCCGATCCCGGTAACGCCGACTGGAAAAGGCGCGTTGATCGTCGTCGGCTCGCTGGCCCGCTCATCGCGCGAGGCCGCGCGGACCCTGGCGCGGCAGGCGCGCGTGCGCAAAATCCGCCCGTCCTTTTCGATGCTGGCGGAACAGCGCGAGCCATCTCGATTTCCTGAGTTCGCGCGGAGCGTCATCGAAGGCCTCGAAGCGGGCGACGATGTGCTGGTCGAGATACCGCGCGGTGTGCCACCCGACTCCTTGAGTGCTGCCCGGCTCGCGCAAGGGCTCGCGTACGCGCTGCGGCCGGCGGCGGCCCACCTGAGTGGGCTGGTGGCGACTGGCGGCGAGACCGCCGCATCGTTGTTCGCGCAGTTCGGCATCGACGGCATCCGGCTCGTCGACGAGATCGAGCCGGGTATACCGCTCGGGCTGACGCACGGGAGCCTGTCGATTCCCGTCGTCACCAAGGCGGGCGCGTTCGGCGACCACCGGTGCCTGCAACGCGTTGTCGCGCGCCTGCGGCTGGTGCGTCGCGAGGGACTGCTTCGATGAGTGCGGCAACGATTGCCATCACGATGGGCGACGCCTCCGGCATCGGCCCGGAAATCATCATGAAGGCGCTCGCCCGCCCGGATATCCACGCGCTTTGCCGGCCACTCGTCATCGGCGACGCCGCACGCCTGCGGCTGGCGGGTCGCATCCTCAACTCGACGTTGCGCGTTGACAGCTTGCGGGAACCGGCGCAAGCGCAGTTCACGCCCGGCGTCGTGGCTTGCATCGATCTCGATCTGGTGCCGAAGGACTATCCCTTCGGAAAGGTGTCGGCCCTCTGTGGTGAGGCGGCATATCGTTTCATCGAGCGCGCGGTACACATCACCGAAGCGGGACAAGCCGACGCCATTTGCACCGCGCCGCTCAGCAAGGAAGCGCTGCATCTTGCCGGTCACCGCTATCCAGGTCACACCGAACTACTCGCCGCGCTCACCGGAACCGCGGAAGTTTCGATGATGCTCTCGGCGCCGAAGCTTCGGGTGATCCACGTGACGACCCACATCGGTCTCATCGACGCCATCGAGCGCATCGAGCCCGCGCTGGTCGAACGCGTCATCGGCCGCGCGCAATCCACTCTGGTGCGCGCGGGAATCGCCGCGCCACGCATCGGCGTCTGCGGAATCAACCCGCACGCCGGCGAAAACGGCCTATTCGGCCGCGGCGAGGAGGCGGAAAAGATCGCCCCCGCGATTCGCAATTGCCAGGCGAAAGGCTGGAACGTCAAAGGCCCGCTGCCAGCCGATACACTCTTCTTTCTCGCCGCGCGCGGCGACTACGACATCGTGGTGGCGATGTATCATGACCAGGGACATGGTCCGATCAAAGTGCTGGGACTGGAGGCGGGCGTGAACATAACGATTGGTCTGCCGATGATCCGCACGTCGGTCGATCATGGAACGGCTTTCGACATCGCCGGCACGGGTGTCGCAGACGAGCGCAGCCTGATCGAAGCGATACGGCAGGCTGTCGAACTCGCGCCGAAGCGATGAGCCGCCACATGCATTGCGGGAGCGCTTGAGGATGCGCGGCAAGGAGCGCCATTCACTGCTGCTCCACGCGCTCGGCGCTGGCGAGGTGGACGTCGTGCGACTGGCCCGGCGCTTTCGCGTTTCGGCATCGACGATTCGCCGCGATCTGCAGCGCTTGTCGAGCGCCAAGGCCGTGCGCCGAACGTACGGCGGCGCCATGCTCGCGCACGCGCAGGCTGAAACCAGCCTCGATCAGCGCCAACTGGTCAACGGCGCGCAGAAAAATGCAATTGCGCGCGCCGCACTCGACCTGCTCGAGGACGGTGACGCGCTCATCCTCGATGCAGGATCAACGGTCGCCGCCTTCGCCCGCCTGCTCAAAGGACGGCGGCATCACCTCATAACAAACAATCTGCCACTGGTCGCGATCCTGGCCGACGCGCCGGCACTCGAACTCAGCGTTCTCGGCGGATCGCTGCGCGTGACGAGCATGAGCACCGTGGGGCCGCTGGCGATCGACGCCATGCGGCGCATGACGGCGGACAAGGTGTTCATGAGCGCGGATGGCCTGGTCGCGGGGCGCGGCCTGTGCGAGGCGAGCCTCGATCAGGCGGCGCTGAAATCCACGATGATGGAGCAGGCGCGCGAAGTCATCGTGCTTGCGGATTCCTCCAAGATCGCGCGCAGCAGCCAGTCCGCATGGGCGCGCCTTCCGGCGACCTGGACGCTGGTCACCGATCGGCGCGCCACCGCCGCACAGTGCGCAAAGTTCGAGGCAGCGGGCGCGCGCGTCATTCGCGCCTCCGACTGACCAGCGCGCGGCGGCGCGGGCGCGCCCTGGCTGCGCATCGCTGCAGCGCGCCGCCGGCATTGCGTACTCCACGCAACGTGTCGCGCATCGAAAAGTCCTACGGAACATGGTTTTTTTCTCTGGAGGCAATACGCGGGCGCGCTCACGCTCGCCGAACAAACGCAGGCACGTGACGACATTTCGGCACGACCAATCTGCACGCACATGGGGGTGTTATGACCAGCAGTCGTAGTTTTCATTCGACGCTCGCGCGGACTTTCCCGGTCCTCTGCGGCGCGGCTCTCGCGGCGATCGTCGCACTACCCGCTCGAGGCCAGGAAGAAAGCGGGCTGCTCGATGAAGTCGTCGTCACGGCGACCCGGCAGGTCTCCACAGTAAACAAGGTGCCGATGTCGATCACCGCCGTCACACCGGAAATGCTCGAGCGTCAGGCGGTGAAGAACGTGCAGGACCTCGCCCGCATCGTTCCGGGCGTGACTTTTCGCCGCGACAGTGGCGACGGCAATCCCGACATTGCGATCCGAGGCGTGAAGTCCTTCAGCCAGGGCACGCCGACCACCGGCATCTTTATCGACGACGTGCCTATCCACAAGCGCGGCAGCTCGGGCGGTGTGTCCGGCAACGGCTCGCCCTTTCCGCCGCTCTACGACCTGGCACGCGTCGAGGTGCTGCGCGGGCCGCAGGGCACTCTCTACGGCGGCTCCGCGCAGGGCGGTGCCATCCGCTTCATCACGCCGACCCCGAGTCTGACCGAATACGAAGTCACCACCCGCGCGGAACTGTCGCAGGTCGACCACGGCGGCGCCGGTTATGACGTCGCCGTTGCCGCGGGCGGCCCGCTCGTCACCGACAAACTCGGTGCACGCGCCAGCGTGTTGTACCGACGTCAAGGCGGCTACATCGATCACGTGTCTATCTACACCGGCGAGCGCTTCGCCGACAACACCAACTGGCGCGAGTCGAGCGCCGCGCGGCTGTCGCTGCTCTGGCAGCCGACGGACAATCTGGCCATCACGCCTTCGTTCTATTACTCGAAGGAACACCTGAACGACAACGAGCTCTTCAACGACGATCTGCCTCAGCTGACTATCAACGGCGGGGTCTTCACCAACCGCGGCGCGACGCCCGGTGGGACGACCGGCGGCGTGTTGTTCGACTTTCCGGACACTGCGTACAGCGGCGGCACGATCGCACCGACCCATTTCCTCGGGCCCGGCAAGACCTTCATGGGCGTCTATCCAGACACCACCAGCACGCCGTCGTTTTCCGGCTCGCCGCGCGAAACGAAGTTCTCGCTGCCGGCACTGACGGTCGATTTCGACATGGGCTCCGTGTTGCTGAAGTCGATCACGGCGTACGTGACCGACACGGTGTCGGGCTACACGCCTGGCGTCACGCAGATGCTCGGCACGTTTCCGGGCGTGATGCCGAACGCCACGAATGCGCAATTCGTCATCCCGGGCTCGGTCGCCACCACCTGCGGCAGCGATTCGTCGCGCACGGACGACGGCATTTGCCGCGTGCCCGTTGCCGGCGGCGCCGGAACGAATTTCATCATCCCGGGTTTTCCGCTGCGCATCGCGCGTTCCGAGTACTTCAACGAACGGCGCGCCTTCAGCCAGGAATTCCGGCTCCAATCCGCACCCGGCGAAGGAAAACTCAGCTGGATCGCCGGTGTTTTCTACAGCGACGCGCGCTACGAGCAGAATCTCGAGAACGTCGGCAACGACCAGGACGTCTCCATGTTCCTGCGCGGCGTCGGCTTCGAGTGGTTCCTCGGCGCACCTGCGGCCGATCCGGACACCGGCCAGCTGCTGCCGGTGGGAACGCCAGGCCTCAGCACCTATCGTCACCAGTTCACGCAAGAGAAGGACATCGCGTTGTTCGGCGAAGTGAGTTACGACTTCACGTCGAAATGGAAGGGCACGGTCGGCCTGCGCGCTTCGGAGTCCGATCTCGACTACTACCAGATATCCGCCGGCGGCAATCTGGTCGGCAACCCGCCGGGGTTCGTTGCGACTCCCCTGCCCCCGACTCGCATCACCGATCCCGGCGAGGGACATCCATTCGCCAATCAGCCCGGCGATCCGATCACCACGACCACGGGCTCGCAGACGGAACGGCCGCTGACGCCGAAGGCCGGCATCGCCTACCAGGCCACCGACAACCAGCTCTTCTACGCCACGGTTTCTTCGGGATTCCGTGCGGGCGGCGTCAATATCCCGGCAAGCCAGGGCAATTGCGGCGCCGCGCTCGCGGCGCTCGGCTGGACGACCACGCCCGAGGAATACAAGTCGGACAAGCTGACGAGCTTCGAGCTCGGCGCGAAGAACCGCATCGGCAACTGGCAGCTCAACTCTTCGGTGTTCTATATCGACTGGAAGAATCCGCAGATCAACCAGCGCCTGAGCGCATGCCTCTTCAACTATCTGGACAACGGCGGCGCGGCCGTCAGCCAGGGCTTCGACGTTCAGCTGACAGGCCGCCTGGGGCCCGTATCGATCAGCGGCTCGGCCGCCTACACGGATGCCGCCTACACCGAGACGGTGCTGAGCAAGGTTGCGCCCGGCACCGCCGCGCAGATCGTGGTGCGCGAAGGTGACACGATGGGCGTACCAAAGTGGCAGTTTGCGGCGTCGACCCAGTACGACTTCACGGTGGCGGAAAAGCCTATCTACCTGCGGGCTGACTATCAGTACAGCGGCGACTACCTGCGCACCACCGGACCCGGGACGATCAGCTACGATCCATTCGGCTACCAGGGCGATTCTTTCCAGAACCTTGCGGTCCGCATCGGCATGAAAATCGACAGCCTGGATCTGTCGATGTACGCGAACAATCTCACCAACGATGACAGCCTGCTGTCGATGGCCAGACCGAGCGGCGCCTCCTCGCTCTCATTCCTCACCTACATGTCGCAGCAGCGGCCGCGCGAGATGGGTGTCACGCTGTCGTATCGTTTCTGAGGGACATGCCGAAGGTTTCGAGCCAGCGCAATCCTTCGTCGGTCGATTCCTGCGGGCGATACTCGCAGCCAATCCAGCCACGGTAGCCGAGCCGATCGAGGGCGGAGAAGATCGCGCCATAGGCGATCTCCCCCTGGTCCGGCTCGGCGCGGCTCGGGACCGCCGCGATCTGCACGTGCCCGATCGTCGGCAGGTAGCGCTCGAGCCGCGTCAATACGTCGCCCTGCGCGATGGCGACGTGATACACGTCGAACATCATGCGCAGGTTCGCGGCGCCGACCTGATCGATCGTCGCCGCGACTTTTTCGGCGGTCGAAAAGAAATAGCCCGGCCGGTCGCGGGCATTGAGCGGCTCGAGCAGCAGCACGAGATCGTGCGCGCGCTCCGCCGCCAGTCGCAGATTGTCAGCCAGCGTGGCGCGCGCGCGTTCGCCGTCTGCCTCCCGCGGCACGCCCGCCATCACATGGACGAAGCGCGCGCCGATTTCACGCGCGTAGTCGCAGGCACGATCGAAACCCGCGAAAAAATCCGCCTCGCGCCCCGGCAATGCGCCGAGGCCGTACTCTCCGGCCTGCATGTCGCCGGGCGGAGTGTTGAGTGCCAGGGCTTCGACGCCGACCTCGCGGCAGGTGCGGCGCAGCGACGCCGCGGGCACATCGTAGGGCCAATGAAACTCCACCGCCCTGAAGCCGGCCGCCGCCGCGGCGACGACCCGATCGGACACCGGCCGGTCAGGCCAGAGGAAGCCGAGATTGGCGGAAAATTTCTGCATGCGCTATTTCGTCCGGAAATGGCGTTCGAGATCCGCGACCGCGTCGGCACCGAGCAGGCGCACCGGCAATCCGCGCGTCAACAACGCGAGCTTCGCCGAGGCCTCGAGTTCTTCGGCCGCGAATACGGCCTCTTCCAGGGTCTGGCCCGAAACCACGGGCCCGTGGTTCTGCAGCAGCACCGCGACGTGATCGCGCGCGAGCTCGGCAACGGGCGTTGCGAGGCCGGCGGATCCGGGACGCGAATACGGCGTCAGCGGCAGCTTGCCCAGACGCATGATTCCGTACGGCGTGAGCGGAGCCAGCGCATCGGCGGCGTTGGTGTCGGCGAGACAGGACAATGCCGTCGCGTAGGTCGAATGCAGATGCACCACGGCACGAGCTGCGGGGCGATTCAGATAGAAGGCGAGATGCAGCGGCAATTCCTTGGTCGGCGGATCGCCGCCGATGTGTCTGCCGGCTGCGTCGAGTTTCGAGAGCCGGCTCGCGACGAGCTCGCCGAGGCAGGAGTTCGTCGGCGTCGCGAGATACCCTGCCTCGAGGCGCACGCTGATGTTGCCGGAAGAACCGCCGGTGAGGCCGCGAGAGAACAGCGACGCGCCCCACCGCACGATCGCTGCGCGCAGGTCTTGCTCATTCATGTTGAACCGACCGCCTCCAGTGCTCTGGAAAAAAAATCCACCCCGCCGAAATTTCCGCTCTTGAGCGCGAGTCCGAGGATACCGTCGCGCTCGGCAACCAGCGCGGGCACACCGGTGTCGATTTCCGCACCTATCCACAGCCGCCGCACACCGAGCGCCATCATCACAGCTCCCGCAGTCTCGCCGCCACCTACGACGAGCCGCCTTACACCGCCATCGACCACGCGCCGGGCAAGTTCGCCGAAGAACTGCTCGACGGCGGCGGCGCTATGCTGCGCTCCGTGGCGGGCTTGCGTCCGCGCGACGATCTCCGGTTCGGTCGTGGAAAAGACCATCGGCACTGCGCCGGACTGCGCGCGCACCCACTCGAATGCGCGCTCCACGGTCATGCGCCCTGTCAGTAGTTTGTCCGAGTCGATCGCAAGCCAGGGTGCGGACCGGCCGTAGGCTTCGACCTGGGCTCGCGAAGTCCGGGAACAGGAACCGCACAGAACGATGCCAGGGCCTGCGGGACGTGCGAGCGCCAACGGCTCGCCGGCCAGCAAGCCGGATGCCCGGAAATTTTGCGACAAGCCAAGCGCAACACCGGAGCTCCCCGTAATCAGGCGATGGTCGGCCACAGCGGCGCCAAGCGTTTCGAGATCCGCGTCGTCGATCGCGTCGGTGACCAGCAGGCGCTGACCGCGACGCCATGCGTCGCTGGCGGACTGGCGCACGGCGCTCGAGCCCTCCCGCACCGTGGCGAGCGCGATGTGACCGATCGGACTGCGGCACTGGCGCCCGAGCCACCGGCGGATGTTCGGATCGGTCATCGGCGTCAGCGGATGACTTTCCATGCCCGACTCGTTGAGAAGGCGATCGCCGACGAACAGATGCCCCATGAATACACGACGCCCGGCGCGCGGAAATGCCGGACACACGATGGCTCCCTCGGCACGGCACAACTCGAGCAGCGCCTCGGCGACCGGACCGATGTTGCCTTCCGGCGTCGAATCGAAGGTCGAGCAGTATTTGAAAAGCAGCTGGCGGCAGCCTTGATCGAGCAGCCAGCGTGCCGCTGCCAGCGACTGGCCCACAGCCTCGTCCGCCGCGATCGAACGTGTCTTGAGGGCCACGACGCCCGCTTCGCAATCCGCCGGCGCACCCTCGGCATCCACGCCGACGAACTGCATTGTCCGCATTCCGCCCGCGCTCAGCGTGTTGGCGAGATCGCTGGCGCCCGTCAGATCATCGGCAATGGCTCCAAGGAGCATCGACACCTCCGCTTGCGCTCATGGCTCCTGCTGGCGCCAGGGTTGCGCACCGTCGAGTTCATCCTCCAGGTGCACGCGGATGATTTCGTCGAAAGTCGACTCCGCGCGAAAGCCAAGCTCGTGAGCGCGACGTGCATCGAAGCTGCGCGGCCATGAACTGATGATCGCCGCGATCGCGGGGTCGGGTACGCGTTTCACGAGTGCGGCGGCGCGCGCGCCCGCGACACGTTTTAGCGCCTCGATCTCCTCGGCGACAGTCGCCGAGAATCCCGGCATCGTGAGTGTCCGCACGAATCCGAGCCGCGAACTGTCGAGCGTTGCGGCGTGCACCATGAATTCGACGGCGGCGCGCGGGCTCGCAAACCAGTGTCGCACCGAATCGCTCACCGGCAGGATCGCCTCCTGGCCGATGAGCGGTTCGCGCAATATGCTCGAGAAAAATCCGGACGCTGCCTTGTTGGGCTTGCCCGGACGAATGCAGATCGTGGGCAGGCGGATGCCGATGCCGTCGAGAAAACCGCGCCGGGAATAGTCCGCGAGCATCAGCTCAGACATCGCCTTCTGCGTGCCGTAGCTGGTCTGCGGTGTCACGTGATGGGTGTCGCCGATGACATCCGGGAGCGTCGCTCCAAAGACCGTTACGGACGAGGTGAACACGACACGGGGGTGGTAGCCGGATCCGGCGGTGCGGATCGCCTCGAACAGCGCACGCGTCCCGTCGAGATTCACGCGATAGCCCTTCTCGAAATCGGCTTCTGCTTCGCCCGAAACGACGGCGGCGAGATGGAAGATCAAGTCGGGCCGCGGCGCAATCAGCTGCCGGGCGACGTCTGGCTGCGACATATCGGCGACGACGGCCCGAATATCGAACGCAGCACGCGGCGCCTCGGGCGCAACGATATCCGCGAGCGTCAACGCGGTAATGGGCCGGTTTCCGACTGCGCCGCTGCGGATCAACTTCGCCGTGAGCTTGCGCCCGAGCATGCCGGCGGCACCTATCAGGAGTACGTTCATTTCCGGTCCGGATTCGCAAGATGTCCGAGCCGCACCGCCGTCTGTCCCGCGCGGAGCGCCAGTTCCGTCACGAGATATGAGTGGCCAGGCCTCTCGGCCGACGTGCTGCGCTCGCGCACGTCGTCGGCGATGTCGGTGAAGTAGCGGATCGGCACGGCGGAACAGTCGATGCGTTCGATCTGGTCGCCGCGTACCAACAGCAAATGATCGGTACCCGGTTGGCCGCACAGGTCGACGTACTTGCGGACTTCGACAACGCCCTCGGTGCCGAGAACCGTGAAGCGACTGTCGCTCGAATACGGCTGCCCATCGGGCGTGAGCCAATCCACTCGTAGATAGCCGGAGGCGGATTCCCCGTGCAGCAGCACTTCGCCGAAATCCTCGAACTCGGGATGATCCGGGCGCGTGAAGTTGCCAACACTCGCGGCGACGATGCGCGGCGCGCGCGAGCCGGTGAAATGTATGAAGCTGTCGATCTGGTGCGAAGCGATATCGCCCAGGATTCCCCCGCTGCTCTCGCGGCGGAAGAACCACGGGTGACGCTGGCCGAGGATGCCACGGTGTGGACCGAGACCGGTGGTGTGGATCACCTGTCCGATCGCGCCCTGCTCGACCAGCTCCGCCGCCTTGAGCATGGCTCGCACCCAGTAACGCTCGCTGAAAGCCACCGACCAGAACCGCCCCGTCGCGGCCGCCGTAACGCGGACCTGTGCAAGGTCCTCAAGCGTAGTCGCGCCCGGCTTGTCCGTCATGACGTCCTTGCCCGCGCGCATGCTTTCGATGGCGAAGCCCGCTCGCTCGCCCGGCATCGCGCCGATCAGGATGAGATCGATGCTTTTGTCGTCCAGCAGTGTCCGATAGTCCGCGAGGCGCGATGCGTTCGGGAACGCCTGGAAGACGCGCGCGGAGGGCTCCGGTTCGTTGCGCGTCCACCAACCTTTAAAGACGCCGCCCGCCGCGACCATGTCCGCGGCCATCCGATAGATGTGAATGTGGTCCGCACCGATCACACCAAAACCGATGGGTCGTTGTGCCATCTCAAACCTCTCGCTTTCCCGATCCAGTGCCGCGACGGACGCCGCGCGCGCACGATTTGACTGTAGCGCGGCCGGAACGTACATGGATAAACGCTAGTTCTGCTGGCACTTTTACCCATTGGTCCTCGATGTCCATCCAATTGTCCTACCGGAACGCGCGACCGCCCAGCTAGCTTCTGCACTTGTTCCCGAGCGACGATTTCCGTCGCGCCCTAACCATCGAAGACCGGTAGCGCACCGCTCGTTTTCAGTAGCGGAACGACACCGTGAGCCCGATTTCCCGAGGCCGTGGCATGGCCAGATAGTTGAGGATCGAACCGCCGGGATGAGTCTCGGTGAGGAGATTGTCCTCATTGGTCAGGTTGGTCCCGAACAGCGCAACCTCGAGCTTCTCGAAGTTCATGCCGAGCCGCATGTCGAGGTTGCGGATCGGGTCGGCCTGATAGCCGAAGGCGTCGTACGTGACGGTGCCCGGCCCCGTGGTACGCAGGTAATCGCCGGTGTACTGATAGTCCGCCCGCAGGTATGCGCGCTGGTCTGCGATGGTGAAGTCGTATTGCGCGGATGCGCTGAACTGCCACTCGGGCACGCCGAGCGTATCGCCGTCGCGGACGATGATCTGCGGAGCACCCGTCGACACGGTGCTCTCCACGGTCTCGGTGTACTTGGCATCGGTGTAGGCAACTGATCCGGTCAGCGACACCGGCCCCAAACTACCGGTGATCTGCACGTCGAATCCCTGACTGACGGCGCTGCCGCCATTGGCGACGTAGTTGAAGGCGCACTGGCTCAGGCGCTGGTTGATCTGCGGATTCTTCCAGTCGATGTAAAAGACGGACGAATTGATCTGCCAGTTGCCAATGCGATTCTTCGCGCCGAGTTCAAAGCTGGTCAGCTCGTCCGATTCGTACTCGGCTGGCGTGTTGGTCCAGCCGAGCGCCTGTAGCGTAGGCCCGCATTGACCCTGGCTGGTCGGAATGTTGACGCCGCCCGACCGATACCCGGTGGCGATCGTGCCGTAGAACAGGTTGGTGTTGTTCGCCTGGTAGGACAGGCCGATTTTCGGCGTGACCGGCTCCTCTTTCTGGTTGCCCGAGGTGAGAAAACCGGGGTCGCCCGGCTGGTTGGCGAAAGGATGGCCCGCGGTGGGATCCGTGATGCGCTCCGGCGGCCGGGGCGTCGCGACGAATCCGTCCGGATTGCCGACCCCGTTCGGACCGGCCGCATACTGGTGATAGTCGATTTCGACCTGCGACAGGCGCACTCCGATGGTGCCCTTGAGCTTGGAGGTAAAGTTGTAGTTAGCCTCGCCGAAGGCGGCGATCTCCTTCTCGGTGGTGTACTGGCGGCGATAGAGAACGAGACCCGATTCTCCGACCTGCACCAGCCGTCCCGTATCGGGATCGGCCGCGGGAGCACCGAGGAACCATTCCATGCCGACACCGCGCAGATAATTCGCGACGTCTTCGTCGTCGCCGATCGTGTCGTACGCGGTGACATAGTCGGCGGTGCTGTAGAACGCCCCGACGATCCAGCTCAGTTTCGCCTCATCGTTCGCCGACTGCAGGCGAAATTCCTGCGAGTAGGCGTCGCGTTGATTGTCGAACTGCGAACTCGCGAGCCGCTGCGGATACCCGGGAATGATGAAGTTGGTTCCGACACCGCCGCTCACCGGCACGCGGCAGACGCCATCGTCGGTGATCGAGGAAGTGTTGCCACAGGTTGTCGCTACCGAACCCGGAATGACGAATTGTGCGTTGGTGGTGTTTGGCATGATGGCCGGAAACGTTCCGAGCATCTGTGCTACGCCCGGAGAAGACCCCGTGACCGTATCGCCAACATAAGCGGAGATGGATTTCAGAGTCACCGCGCCGAAGTCATAGTCGACCGTCAGCGACGGCACGAAGAGGCGCGTTTCACGGGGCGAAGGCGCCATCAATGGCGTGCCGGTCAAGGTCGGATAGAGCCCCATGAAGGTCTTGCCCGCCCCGAAGTAGTTATAGGGGCCGTAGGTGCCGCAGCCCGTGAACGCCTTGTCGGCAAAATCGTACTGCACTCCTCCGGTGGCGCCGCCCGGTGTGGTACCGCGGTTGGTGAAGATTCCGCAATTCGCGCTGAATTGCGGAACGTTGTCGAAATAGAGTTCGTGGTCCGCCAGATACTCCTTCGAATAGTAAAGCGAAGTCGTGATACGCAGGTTCTCGGTCGGCGCCCACAGCATCGCCAGACGCCCTGCGGTCGTCTCGCGCCAGTTCGTGTTGTTGCCGAACTGTTCACCCGTATAAAGCGAGACGTGGTCGATGTATCCGCCCTGGCGCCGGTAGATGACGCTGCCGCGAATGCCGAGCTTGTCGTCGATGATCGGACCGCCGGCCGCGATCGCGCCTTCGTAGCTCATGTCGCCATGATCTACGGAGGAGACCTCGGCGCGCGTGGTGACGTCATATTCGGTCAAGCTTGGCGTCGGCGTAATGAAGCGCACTGCGCCGCCTTCCGCCGAACCACCGTACAGAGTTCCCTGCGGGCCGCGTAACACTTCGACGCGCGCCAGATCGTACAGCTGCGGAAACGGCGAACCGTTGCCGCTGATTCCTCCGGGAACGCCGCGCTTCTGGATCGGTACGTCGTCGAGGTAGATGCCGGTGGTCGCCGGTCCCTGCACTGATTTCACGCCGCGAATCGATATATCGGGCCGGCTGTCGTTCGAGTCGCGGTTGAAGGTCACGCCCGGCACGATGCGCACGAGATCCTGCACGTCATTGATGCCTTGCTTCTCCATCGCGTCCCTGGTGATCGCGGTGATCGACATCGGCACTTTGTTGACGGTCGAGACCTGGCGGGTCGCCGTGACGATCACTTCCGTGAGCGGGTCGATGTCGTCGGACGGCGCTTGCTGCGCATACGCGCAAACGTAAGACAGCGATGCGGCAAGCGTCCCGGCGCCGACGCGCACGATGGCAGCGAACCGCACCTTCGATGTGTTGTTTTTCCTCACCAGCGTTCCCCCTTACCGGATCTCAAGTGATGGTTGGTCTTTTTTTATTGAGCGCGCCGAGACTGAGCGTGCTGCAGATTCCGCTCCAGAGAAAAAAAGGATTTTCCATAGGACTTTTCGCGACGCTGCTTGCGGGCGTGGCCCGCACGACGCGCGCGAGCGCGAAATGTCCTGTCGGAATGGTGTTTTTTGACTGGCCGGATTGCCGCCGCCTCGCATAGTTTCGATGGTTCGCGTGAGCGCACGCACAGCGAGGAACCTGCCGTGTTGGACTTTTACTTCTGGCCGACGCCGAACGGCAAGAAGGCCGCCATTCTGCTTTATGAATGTGCGCTGCCCTTCACCTTCAAGGTCGTCAACATCCAGCGCGGAGATCAGTTCGAGGTGAACTACCTGCGCATCAACCCGAACGGGCGGATGCCCGTGATCGTCGATCACGAACCGCCCGGCGGCGGAGCGCCGATCTCGGTATTCGAATCCGGGGCCATTCTCATGTATCTCGCCGAAAAGGCCGGACGGTTCTGGCCGCAGGCGCCGCGCGCGAAATACGCAGTCGCGCAATGGCTGCTGTGGCAATGCGCCAACCAGGGTCCCAAGCTCGGCGAGCAGAACCATTTCCGCCGCGCAGCCGCGGCGCCCGGGAACGGCGATCTGAGCTACGCACGGCGGCGCTTCGATGATGAGGCGCATCGGCTCTTCGGCGTGCTGAACCTCGGCCTGCACCGCAAGCGTTATCTCGCCGCTGGCGAGTACACCATCGCCGACATGATCTGTTATCCCTGGGCCTCGACCTGGAGTCAGCGCGACATCGACCTCACCGAGTTTCCAAACGTTCAACGCTGGCTCGAGGAACTTGCCGGGCGGCCGGCGATCGCCAAGGCCATGGCGCTGGGCCCGGAATTTCGCGAAGACCCCGCCAGCATTTCACCGCAAGAGCAGGCACGCCGCGCCGGCTTGTTGATCTTTCAGCGCGCGCAACCGGTGCCGGCGGCGTGGGACCGCGAGTAGCAAGCGGCACGAACACGATCGATGGCCAAACTACTTCTCGCGGCTGGAACGTCGCTCAGCCCGTTGCTGACCATTCCGCCGGAATACTGGCCGGACTACTGCAAGACCGACATGACGCGCAAGGTGAACCGGCGCGACGGCAGCTCGATCAGCTACGAGGAATTGCGCGCGCAAACCGCGGACCGATACGCCAGTCAGGTGACCCCCGCGGCATTCCGCCAGCGCGCCGCACTGGCGCGCGGCCACCTGCGGCGCATCGCGGCCGCGCTCGACGCCGCGAATCCCGATGTGGTCGTCGTCGTTGCCGATGACCGCGCCGAACTGTTCGATGGCGCAACCTGTCCTGCCATCGCCGTCTATCGTGGCGCGGAACTCACCAATTCGGGGATCGATCGGCGCACGGCGCTATTCCTCGGCGCGGACAATGGCCCCCAGCCCGCGTGGCGGCGCGGCATCCATGCCGCCCAGGCGCTTCCGGCCGAACGTCACTATCCGGGCCATCCGGCTTTCGCCGACAGTCTGACCGAAGCGCTCATCGGGCGAGACGTCGACGTGGCGGTCGCCGCGGCGCCGCGCGACCCCGCCGACGGCGGAGTTGGATTCGCCTGGGGATTCGTGATCAATCAGTTGCTCGGCGAGCGGCGAATTCCGGTCGTGCCGGTGATGCTCAATACGTGGTTTGCGCCGAACGTGCCGACGCCGGGACGCTGCTTTCGCATCGGTCGGGCATTGCGCGCGGCGATTTCGGAAGTATCACTCGACATGCGCGTCGCGGTGGTGTGCGGCGGGGGCATGAGCCATGTCGGCATCGACCCGAATATCGATCGACGTCTGCTCGATGCCTTGCTCGCGCACGATGCCGCGACGCTCGGCGCAATCCCGCGCGCCATGCTCATCTCCGGCACGTGCCAGCTGCTCACCTGGATCCTGCTGGCCGGACTCGTGGATCTGCTCGAGAACGATTGGCTGGAATATCTTCCCGTCTATCGGACCGCGGCCGGCACCGGCATCGGGATGGCCTTCGGTTGCTGGTCCTGAACCCTGCGATGCCAGAGCCTGATCTGGCGCGTACCGAGGAACAGCACGACCACCGCGAGTGACAGGAAGGTCGAATAACTGATCGTCAGGGCGCTGATGAGTGAGCGTGGCCCTTCGAAGGCGTACTGTGAAATCGCCGCGACGATCGTCGGCGCCATCGTGCCGGAGATCATGTTGTTAGTCAGGTAATAACAGGAGGTCACCTTGCCCATGAGTCGTCCCGGCGTGACGGTCGCGAGCATGTAGCCGCACGCCGCCTGGACTCCAGCCGTCGTCAGGAAAAGGAAGAAGCCGTAGGCAATCCACATGACGGAAAGCGACGGCGCGTGCAGCACCAGCATGGCGGGCCCGATATTGAGAACGCAACAGCCCATCGCGACCCAGAACGGCGCGTCAGGCCTGTTCCACCGCCGTCTGGCGAAATCCATGAGCATCCCGACGATGAACGCCGACAGCGGAAAGATCACGAGCCCGAGCGTGCCGATGGTCTTGCCGACCGTCGCCGGCGACAGGCCCCAGGTGCGGCCAAGCGCGGCGACGATCCACGCATTCCAGCCAGCCGTGCCGAGCGAAGACGCCACCACGCCCGCGAAGATCACCGTGTACAGGCCCGCGTTGCTGCGAAGGTAGCTCCACATCTCGCCGAAACTCACCGCATCGCCCTGCGCCGTCACCTTTGGACGCGGCTCTTCGCGAACCGTGAGCAGCAGCATCGCGACCAGCAATCCGCACAGTCCCGGAATGAACAGCACCTGTTGCCAGGGCTTCAAATGCCCGAACAGCGGTACCGATGCAAAATAGCCCTGTGAGGCGAGACCGAAGATCGCGCCGCCGATCAGCGCGCCAAGGCCGTAGCCTAACGTGATCCCCGACTGGTACAGGCTGAAGGCGCGCCCGCGATACTTCTCCTCGACGCCGTCGCGCATCAGGGAATAGGCCGCCGGCGCGAGCGCCGACTCGCCGAGGCCGAGACCTGCGCGCGCGGCGAAAAGTTGTCCGTAGTTGCCGGCGAATCCCGAAAACATCGCAGCGATGGACCAGAACAACACGGCGCCAGACAGCAGCAGCCGCCGCTTCATGCGGTCCACCAGATAGCCGGCAGGGACGATCGCCAGACTGTACAGGGCGACGAACGCGAAGCCGATGAGCAGACTCATCTGCACGTCGGTGAGATTCAGGTCGTGCTTGATCGGCTCGACCACCAGATTGATCGCGGCGCGGTCGATGTGACCGATGAGATAAGTCAGCGTCAACACCGAGACGAGGTGCCATTGCTGAAATGGACCGCCGTGCGTTCGCGCTTCGGGTGTTACCGGTCGCAGGCGGGACTCGAAAGATGACCCATACGCTGCGCCGATTGTTGTGCACGGATCGCAAGCTCTGTGACGAGAAAGGAATGCCCCTGCGGTTCGGATGTCGAGCTGCGCTCCCGGATATCGCGCGCGATCTCCTCGAAGTGGCGCAGCGGCACGGATGTGCAGTCGATTCGATCACACACGGCATCATGGACGACGAAGAGATGATCGCCGCCCGGCCTGCCGCCGAGGTCCACGTACTTGCGGATCTCGATCGTACCGTGCGTTCCGAGAATCGTGAGCCGGCTGTCGCTCGCGTAGGGCTGCGCATCCGGCGTGAGCCAGTCGACACGTGCATAACCGGACGCGCGCTCCGACCGCAGCAGCACTTCGCCGAAGTCTTCGAATTCGGGATGCTCGGGCCGTGTGAAATTCCCGACGGCAGACGTCACCAGCTGTGGCAGGCGCGAGCCGGTGAAGTGGATGAAATTGTCGATCTGATGCGAAGCGAGGTCGCACAGAATTCCTCCGCCCGTTTCCCGGCGAAAGAACCAGGGCTGGCGCGAATCGAGCAGCCCGCGGTGCGGACCGAGGCCGACCGTCTGGATGACCTCGCCGATGACGCCCGTGCCGATGATTTCCGTCGCCTTGGCGGCGGCGCGAATGTTGTATCGCTCGGAGAAATTCACCGACCAGAAGCGCGCGGCGGCAGCCGATGCCTGGCGCACCCGCGCCAGATCGTCGAGCGTCGTGGCGCCCGGCTTGTCCGACACCACGTCTTTGCCGGACCGCAGCGCATCGACCGCAAGGCTCGCGCGCTCGGCCGGCATCGCGCCCACCAGTACGAGGTCGATGGCCGGGTCGTCGAGCAGCGTGCGGTAGTCGGCGCGCCGCAGATTTGCGGGCAATGCCCGCAGGGCGCCCGTTGCAGGTTCCGGGTCGCCGCGCGTCCACCAGCCGGTGAGCACGCCGCCGGCGGCGACCATGTCCTCGGTCATGCGGTAGATATGAATGTGATCGACGCCGAGCACCGCGAATTTCACGGCGGGCCCCGCCGTCCGCAACGTCACTTCAGCGGACCCGAATCGAACACACGGCGGGCACTCTGCTTGGCGGCGCGATACTGCATCGGCGTCTGCTCGCAGCGCGATTTGAAGAAGCGGGAGAAGTACGACGGGTCCTCGAAACCGAGCCGATAGGCGATCTCCGAAACGCTCATGCTCGTGTACGTGAGGCAGCGTTTGGCTTCGAGTGCGATGCGACGGTTGATTATCCGGATGGGCGATTCACCGGTAACCGTGCGGCAGACAGCGCGCAACCGCGGCACACTCGTACCCAGCGCCACTGCGAATTTCTGCAGGCTCCAGTGCTCGCGGTGGTGCTCTTCGACCATGCCGATGAACCGCCGGTAAGCGTCCTGGTATGAACCGCTGTCGGCGACCTGCGGTGACTCGGTTACCTGCAGCTTGCGCAGCACACCGACCAGCAGATCGATCAGCAAGGCCTCGGTGGCAATCTCGCGACAGCGGGCGCTGCGCCGCTGCTCCCATTCTATTTTCGCGATGACCCGTTCGAGCTCCAGATAGGCAGCCTCCTGATGGAGGAATTCGACACAGCCGCCGACATTGAATATCTCCGAAAATTCCGGGGCCCGGGTCGTGATCTCCTGGAAGTAGCTCTTGGCCACCGTTACGACCCAGCCGTCGGCCTCTTCTTCATACGCGAATGCGTGCACGCTGAGCGACGGCACGATCAGGATCGCGGGATCGTGGAATTTCCAACTACTGCCTTCGAGCATCATCGTGCCGCCGCCGCGCTGCACGATCACCAGTTGCTCGAAATGCGGGTGGATGTGCGGGTCGATGACATAACGACAGGGTTTGAGCTTCTCCTTGAGCGGAAGAATGCTGATCGGCCGCTCGCCGGAGTCGCTGCCCGGCTCGCCGTACAGCGCATATCTGGGAACCGGCGAAACACTCTCGCCGACCGAGTCAATTGTGGCGGCGTGGCTCATGGTCGTCGCCCGGATGGGCTGTGGACCGAAGCGGCGCTCAGACGACTTTTGATTGGCTCGGTGCGAATCAGGTCAAACACGGCTCACCCCCATGAGTCGAGCCGAGTCTGCCACTGGACTGGGCACCAGTCCAGTGGCGTGGCGCAAGGCTAGGAGAATTTGATCGAGAAGATTTCGCGGCAGGCGAGCCCGTAACGATTGGTCACGCCGCGGTCGATGGAGTCTTGCTGCGGCCGACGGCCTTGCTCGCTGTTGCGGTAGGCGATGCTGGCGTCGAGATCTTCCGTCTCGATGACCGCCACGTATCCGCGCCGGTCGGGCGGTCCGTCCACGATCGAATAGCGCCGAACCCGCACCACGCCCGGTATCCTGCCGATGTCCTGCATGTGCGGCCCGTGCACCCATTCGAGAAATTCTTCGCTGTCGGGCGCATCGAACATAAGAATCATGACTCCCTTCTGCTTCATTTCGTCCTCATTTCGCTGCTCGTCACGTGGTCGGCTGTTGATCGCGAAAATCTAGTATGAATCCCGCACGCCTCGGTAGGACATTTCAACCGATGTTGAGGAACAATCCTCGCGACGCGGCCCGCGTGAATGTCCTATCGCGCGCCTCTACCGGACTGGTAAGCTCCCCGGCGCGCAAGAGGCACACCGATGGCAGCTCGCCGAAAAGCGGTGATCCCGCTCTCACCGCTCAATGGAGCGATCCACAAGCAAACCGCACAGACAATGATCCGGGACAAGATCGTGTCCCTCATTGCCTCCGGCATCCTGCAGGTGCGCGACGAACTGCCGGGCGAGCGCGAACTCGCGTCGATGCTGATGGTGAGCCGGGAGACCGCGCGCGGCGCCGTACGGCAACTCGCCGCCGAGGGTATCGTGCGCGTATCGCACGGCATGCGTACCCGCGTCGCCAAAGGCAACGTTGCAGTTGAGCGCATCGGGATTACGAACCCGAGCTCGATCAACGGCTACCAGCTGGACGAAGTGCACCGCGCGCGCGTTCTGGTGGAAACGGCGGTCGTGGCAGATGCGGCACTTCATCTGACCGACGAGGAGATCCGCCGTCTGGAGAATTCCATCGCCGCGCAAGCGCTCGCCGGCAACGATCCGGTGCGCTTCCTCATCTGCGATCGCGAGTTTCATCTCACCATCTACAAGGCGTGCCGCAACCGCTTGTTAGCCGCGTTCGTCGTCGACCTCTACTCCTACATGCTCGACCAGCGGCGCATTGCCATGGCGAAACCCGGCGCCATCGCCAGGAGCCTCGAGGAACACCGTTTCATCGTCAGTGCGCTGCGCATGCGCAATCCAGAGGCTGTCGCGGCCGCCTTCTCCAAACACATTTCCCGGATTCACGAGACCAGCCGCGACCTCCTCTGATCGTCCGGTGCGAGGGTTCACCGCGTTCGAAAAGTCCTGGCGAAGCGCACATTCATCTCTGGAGCCGATTTGGCGAAGCCCGTAGCTTCGCCGGGTCATGGTTGCACCATGGCCGCCGGAATCGTCATCGCCTTGAGGAGCACGGCCGCGGACTCAACCACAACGAGGCATACACGTGACGACTGACGCCTCGACCAAGAGCACTTCGCCGCAGAGTCCGACCGGCGCCCAGCAAGCGGCGACGAGCGCGAACGACAGTCCGTTCCGCCAGTGGCATCTGGTCGTCGTCGTCACACTCACCTACGTGGTCGGGAACATCGACCGCGCGGCGATCAATCTCGTCGTCGAGCCGATCAAGCACGATCTGCAGATCTCGGACGTACAAATGAGTCTCCTGCTTGGGCTCGCGTTCGTCGTGCTCTACAGCGTGAGCATCGTGCCGGCCGGCTACATCGCGGACCGCGTCAGCCGGCGCCTGCTGCTCGCGGGCGCCGTGGTCTTCTGGTCCGCCGCCGCCGTTGTTTCCGGATTCGCGCGAAGTTATGGACAGCTCTTCGCTGCGCGCGCCAGCCTCGGCCTCGGCGAATCCGCCTTGCCGCCCGCTGCCTACTCCCTGCTGCGTGATGGCGTGGCGGAAAAGAATCGGGGCCGGGCCTTCAGCATGTACCAGTCGGGCATCACATTCGGCAACGGACTCGGTGCGCTCGCTGGAGGCGCCATCTTCGGGCTCGCAACTCAGGGTTTCTTCTCTTCCATGCCCTTCTTCGGCCATCTGCGACCCTGGCAACTCGTCATCGTGTTGCCCGGCTTGTGTGGAATTCTCGTGGCCGCCCTGCTGCTGACGGTGCGCGAGCCAGCGCGCGCGAAAATTCCCGCGGCCGGCGACCCGGCCACCTTCGGCGAGATGTTCCGGTACCTGCGGCAGAATGCCAGTGTCTACGCCGCGATCTTCGCCGGCGTCATCACGATCTCGCTCGGCACCAGCGGCTGGAGCGCGTGGATCGCCGCCGCGCTGGGGCGAACCTGGGGATTGTCGCCGGCGACGATCGGCACGACCGTCGGGACAATGAGTCTCATCCTCTTCCCACTGTCCGCTTTTGTATCCGGTTCGCTGATGGATTACATCAAACGCCGCTGGCAGAACCCGGCCGCGCCGTTCTGGGTGGCCGTCGGCGGCTGTATCCTCAATCTTGGCCCTGCGATGTACGTTCTGCATGCTCCGTCGATCGCTTCCATGTGGATCGCGTACGGTTTATTCATCTTCTGCTCGACCTGGGCCGTACAAGCGGCCTGCGGCTACATGCTCGCGACGGTCACGCCAGGGAGGCTGATGGGCAAGGTGACGTCCTTCTACTATCTGATCAACAACATGTTAGGCGGAGTATTCGGACCCATGATCGTCGCGCTCATCGCCCAGTACGGATTCACGGGCTCCCGCGGGCTGGCGAGCGCCATGACGATCAGTTATTCACTCTTTGTGAGCTGCGCGGTCGTCGTGCTGCTGATCGGCGTGCGCCAGATCCACCGCTGGCATGCAAAAACGGCCAACGTCGCCAATGCCTAGTTCCGATCAGCGCAGCGCGTTTCAGCAGTGGTATCTCGTCGTCGTTCTGGCGCTCACGTATATCGTCAACTACATCGACCGCGGCGCGATCAATCTCATGGTCGAGCCGATCAAGCACGACCTCAATCTCACCGACATTGAAATGAGCGTGTTGATCGGGTTCGCCTTCGTGTCGCTCTACAGCATCGGCATCGTGCCGGCCGGATACATCGCCGACCGCATAAACCGCCGGTTGATGCTCGCGGGCGCAGTGGTATTTTGGTCCGGCGCCGCCGTCATGTCGGGCTTTGCCGGAAACTACACGCAGTTGTTCGTCGCGCGCGCGGCGCTCGGGCTCGGTGAATCCACGCTGCCGCCGACTGCCTACTCGCTGCTGCGCGACGGCGTCGCGGAAAAGAATCGCGGCCGCGCGTTCAGCATCTACAATTCCGCGCTCATGCTCGGCAACGGCTCCGGCGCGCTGATCGGCGGTGCCGTGTTCGCGCTGGCAACCGCGGGCGCATTCTCCGCGCTGCCGTTTATCGGCGACCTCCGGCCGTGGCAATACGTCATCGTCATTCCGGGGCTCTGCGGCGCGTTCATCGTGCTGCTGCTGCTGTCGGCCCGCGACCCCCCGCGAAGCCGGGCACCGGTGAAAAGCGACCCGGTGAGTTTCGCGGAACTGTTCCGGCACATGCGGCGCAACGCCGGGATCTACGCGGTCATCTTCACGGCGACGATTGCCGTTTCGCTCGGATTCGCGGGCTGGAACGTCTGGATCGCCGCCGCGATCGGCCGTACCTGGGGGTTGTCGCCGAGCACGATCGGAAAAACGATCGGCACGCTCGGCCTCATCGTGTTTCCCCTGTCGGTGTTCCTGGTCGGCTATCTCATGGATTTCATCAAGCGCAAATGGAACAACCCGGCCGCGCCGTTCTGGGTGGCCATCGGCGGCTGTCTGCTCAACCTCGGACCCGCGATGCTGGTACTGCACGCCCCGACGATCAAGCTGATGTGGATCTCCTACGGTTGCTACATCTTCTGCACGACGGCCGGGGTGCAGATCGCATGCGGCTACATGCTGGCCACGTTCACGCCCAGCCGGCTGATGGGGAAGGCCACTTCCTGTTACTACCTGACTAACAATCTGGTGGCCGGCGCGACCTCGCCCACGATCATGGCAGCTGTCGCGCACTTTGCATTCGATGGTCCGCGCGCGCTCGCCAACGCCATGTCGCTTTGTTATGCGGTGTTCATCTCGATCACCATCGCCGTGCTGATCATCGGAATCCGCAACGTCGGGCGCTGGCACGCCCGGCACGCCGCGACCGTCGAATCTTCCACGGCTTGAATCGAATTGTCCTATCGGCGCCGTCGCGCGCTGGCTTAAATTTGAAGCCGGCAAACCCGAACCCGAGAGAACGAAAGCGATGAGCGAGCGAAATCTGGAAGATCTGCTGAAGTCCGCCGGCAATCCGGTGACGATGCTGCGCAACTCGCAGCTGGGCGCCTATGTGTATCCGGTGGTGCCGAGCGAGTTTTCGAACTGGCGCGACGAGCAACGCGCCTGGCGCGAATCGGCGGTGCTGTTCGATCAGTCGCATCACATGGCGGAATTCACCGTCAAGGGCCCGGACGCCCTGAAGCTCATCTCGTACACGACGATCAACAGCTTCACGAACTTCGGCGTCAACAAGGCGAAGCAGATGGTGCCGGTGAGCCACGACGGCTATGTCATCGGCGACGGCATCCTTTTCTATCTCGACAAGGATGAACTGCTGTTCGTCGGCCGCGCGCCGACGGTGAACTGGCTGCAGTTCCACGCAGAGACGGGCGGATTCAAGGTGGACTGCATCCGCGACGACCGCTCGCCATCGCATCCGCGCGGCAAGGCGGTCTACCGCCGCCACTACCGCTTTCAGGTGCAGGGTCCGAACGCCGCGAAGGTGCTCGAGAAAGTGAACGGCGGTCCGATTCCGGACGTGAAGTTCTTCACGATGGATGCGATCACGGTCAAAGGCCGCAAGGTCCGCGCGTTGCGCCACGGCATGGCGGGCGCACCGGGTCTCGAGCTCTGGGGTCCGTACGAGGAAGGTGACGAAATCCGCGAAGCCATTCTCGAAGCGGGCCGCGAGTTCGGGCTGACACCCGTCGGCTCGCGCGCGTACGCTAGCAATACACTCGAATCCGGCTGGATTCCCTCGCCGCTGCCCGCCGTCTACACCGGCGAGAAGATGAAGAAGTATCGCGAGTGGCTGCCTGCGTCGGGCTACGAAGCCACCGGTTCGATCGGCGGCAGTTTTGTCTCGAACAACATCGAAGACTACTACCTGACGCCGTACGAACTCGGCTACGGTCCCTTCGTGAAATTCGATCACGAATTCGTCGGGCGCGAAGCGCTCGAGAAGATGGTGAAAGACGGTCGCCCGCAACGAAAAAAGGTAACGTTCGCGTGGAATGCGGACGACATGGCAAAGATCTTCGCATCGCTCTTCATGCCGGGGAGCGATTTGTACAAGTCCTTCGACCTGCCGATCGCCAACTACGCGAGTTCCTCGTACGACCGCGTCAGCATGGGCGGCAAGACGGTCGGGTATTCCATGTTCGGTGGATACAGCTTCAATGAGCGCACCGCGCTCTCGCTCGGTGTGGTCGACCAGGACATCAACGTCGGCGACGTACTTACGCTCGCCTGGGGCGAAGAAAACGGCGGCACGCGCAAGACGACGGTCGAGCGTCACAAACAGCTCGACATACGCGTGAAAGTGGCGCCGGTTCCATACGCGCGGGACGCGCGCGAGGCATATCACGAAGGCTGGCGGACGCGGAGCGCCTGAAGCAGATCTAGCTACCGGAACGTGCGCAGCCCATGAACTATCGCAATCTTGGACGCAGTGGCCTCAAGGTTTCGCCGCTGTGCCTCGGCACGATGATGTTCGGCGGTCCGACGGACGAAGCGACGGCGCACAGGATCGTCGGCCGCGCCGCCGAACAGGGCTTCAATTTCATCGACACGGCGGACGTCTACAACGAAGGGCGCGCCGAAGAAATCGTGGGACGCGCAATCGCGTCGAACCGCGCCCATTGGATCCTCGCCACCAAGTTTGGCAATCCGACGGGGCCCGGCCCAAACGACCGCGGACTGTCGCGCGCCCATGCGTTCCGCGCGGTGGGTGCGAGCCTCCAGCGCCTGCGCACGGACGTCATCGACATCCTTTACCTGCACCGCGAAGACCCGACCACACCACTGGACGAAACGGTCGGCGCAATCGCCGACCTGATTCGCGCGGGACACATACGACACTTCGGCGTATCCAATGTTCGTGCCTGGCGTATCGCGGAGATCTGCCGCTTGTGTGACGCCGCCGGCATCGGACGTCCCGTTGTGAGCCAGCCTTACTACAACGCGCTGAATCGCATGCCGGAGGTGGAACAGCTGCCCGTCTGCTCGCACCTGGGCGTCGGAGTCGCTCCCTACAGCCCGCTGGCACGCGGCGTGCTCACGGGAAAATATGCGTCGAACTCTGCGCCGCAAGCGGACAGCCGCGCCGGACGGGGCGACAAGCGCATGTTGGAAACCGAGTGGCGTTCGGAGAGCATCTCGATCGCGCAGATGATCGTCGCGCACGCCGCCGCGCGCAGCATCACGCCAGGTCAGTTTGCAATCGCGTGGGTGCTCAACAACCGGTTGATCACCAGTCCGATTGCCGGGCCGCGCACCGAGGCGCAATGGGAGGACTATCTCGGCGGACTCGCCTACGCGTTCAGCGCGGAAGATGAGGCGTTCGTCGACAATCTGGTGCCACCCGGTCACCCGTCGACACCCGGCTACAATGACCCTGCCTATCCACTCGAAGGCCGCCCCATCTCCTAGATTCAACCGGACGCGATACTCGATGACCGCAAACGTCCTGATCACCGACTACGCCTGGCCCAACCTCGACATCGAACGCCGCATCATCGAAAGCGCAGGGTTCAGCGTCGTGGCCGGTCCGAGCAGTCCGGCATCCGCGCAAACGATTGGCGCTCTCGTGGAGATCCATCAGCCCGCAGCAATCCTGACCAACTGGGCACCCGTCGACGCGATCGCCGTCGCGGCAAGCGCGAAACTGAAGATGGTCGGGCGTCTCGGTGTGGGTCTCGACAATATCGCGGTCGCCGAATGTACGACACGCGGCATTTGGGTGACAAACGTTCCGGACTACTGCTTCGAAGAAGTCTCCGACCATGCAGTGGGTCTGGTGCTCGCCTGGACCCGCGGGCTCGCTGAGTTCGATCGCGCCGTCCGCGCGGGGCGCTGGAATCCCGAGTCGGCAAAATTGAGGCGTCTCGCGACGCTGACCTGCGGCATCGTGGGCTTCGGCAGGACCGGACGGGCGACGGCGCGAAAGCTCGCCGCATTCCGGTGCCGTATCCTGGTCAGTGCTCGCCGCCCCGCGATAGACGCCCCCGAGGTCGAGTTCGTCGAACTTGCGGAACTGGTACGCGAGAGCGACGTGATCATCCTGCATCTGCCGCTCGATGCCACCACGCGCCATTTGATCGATCGGGCGAGACTTCAGTCGATGAAGCGCGGCGCGGCGCTCGTCAACGTGAGCCGCGGTGGCTTGATAGACACGAATGCGCTCATCGAAGCGCTCGAATCGGGGCGAGTCGGTGCAGCCATGCTCGACGTACTCGAAACCGAACCCAAAGTTCCGCCGGCGCTGCTGGCGTACCCGAACGTCATCGTCACTCCGCATGTCGCCTTCAGTTCGGACGCTTCGCTCGACGAGTTGCGCCGGCGCGCAGCAGAAGAAGTCGTGCGGGTGCTAGCGGGCGGACTCCCGTTGAATCCCTGCAATCGTCCGGACGGGAAGGTCGAATAGGTAGAGGCACGGGCATACGCGGCGGCCGGATGAACTGGAGATGCTGATCGCGCCATCGACCACAGGCCGTACACGTCGATTCCTGCTTTGTGTGCCATCGCATGATTCATGAGAAAGGCCGGCAGAGCGGTTGCCCCGCCCCGCCGGCCATCAGTACTCAGTGAGCAGCTTCCGCTGAACGCAAAACGCGGCGCCGACGCGACGCCAGCAGCACAGCCAGTCCGGCCAGCGGCAACCAGCCCATCGAACCACCGCCGCCTTTGCGCTTCTCCGCGGTGACCGTGACGCTTGCCGTGTCATCGCCACCCGCGGCGCTGCACGTCAGCCCGAAGGTCATTTCGCCATCCGCTCTCGGCGTGACGACCTGGCTGCCGCTCGGCGGCATGTTGCCGCTCCATGCGCCGCTGCCCACGCAGATCGTCGTGGTCGGCGATGAAACCCAGGTCAACGTCACCGGCGTTCCCACCGTCACGCTCGACGGCGAGGCGACAAACGAGGTGATCTCGGCCGGCGCCGGATCCCAGCAGGCGAACAACGTGATGTCCGCCGTCACCGGCGTGGCGAAGTCGTACGGCGCTTCGCACTCGACTCCGGCGGACCAGCCGCCGAACAGGAAGTTGGCTCGGGTCGGGGCCGTGGGCACCGCAACTGCGCTTCCGGTGGGCACTGCTACCGGCGCGATTGCCGAACCGCCGGCCGCATCAAACGTCACCGTATGACCATTCAACACATAGTTGTGCGACCAGTCGCTCGCGCCGAAGGAATTGACCGCCCTCATTCTGAAGACGTACATCGCTTCCCTGCTGGTGGCCGTTGCCAACAGCGTCAGCGTCGCCGGCGTGGCGAGTGGATTGAGCTTCTGGGTGACGAAGCTGGTCGGCCTGGCGCTTGCCGGGACGGAGGCAATGGGTGCCCACGTGCCCGATCCACCATCCCACTCAATTTCGTAGCTGGTGGTCAAGACATCCGAATTGACCCACTCGATCGTGAACGTGTTTTCGTAGATGACGATCTTGCCGGGAGCCGGTGTGAACTGCGCATTGATCGCAGAACGCACTTCATTGTTGATTACCACGCTGGAAACCAGCGGGGCGGCCGGAACCGCATCGGGAACCAACCAGGCCTGTGCGCCCGAAAAGGTTTCGATCTCGGTCCGCAATGCGGTTGCCTGCGCCGGCGTTCCGGTTGGCCACACTCCGGTGCGGATTGGCCTGAATGACCAATCCAGCTGCGCCGCGGGGTTCGTCGTCATGGCCGGATTCGTAGTCGTGGAACCGGCTGCAACCACGACACCCACGTCCTCGAGTGGGTTGAAATTCACCAGCGACGCTGCGTCGAGCACGTTGGGCTCGAGCGCGAGCGCGGCCTGCCTCAGGGCATCGAGCGCCGGGTCCGTGAGGCCGGTGACGTAGTCGGTCGTCCTTCTGAAACCCGCCACGCTGGCGGGGAAATCTCCGCCAACTACCGCCTCGCGCGCGATGATGAAGCCGGGCGCATCACCAAAGAAATGATTGAAGCCCGCATTCGCGGTGGCGGATTCGCCGGGGCCCGGCTCGTAGTTGATGACCTGACTACCCCGCGCGTGTCCCTGGCGGCTGCGCAGGAACGGGAAGTTCACATGGTCGAAGATATTCCCTTCCGCCCAGATGTTGGCGTTGTGACCCGCGCCGATTCCATAACCCGTGTTTCTTGCCAGCAGCTGGTTGTGATACGGATGGCCCTGAATATCCTGGTACAGATTGTTGAACACGTGGATGCGGCCGTTGCGCACACGCGGCGTCCGCTCCTCCGAGCCGTGGAACCAGTTGTGATCAACGGTGCCGTAGTGCGCGCTGATGGCCGTGGCGCCACCACCGATCAGCATGGATTTGCTGCTGCCGGCAAAGATGTTGTAGTTGATCGTGTAGTTTCTGGCGTGATTGTGGATGTCGATCGCGCCGTCGCCCTTCGCCTGGTCAGGGTCCTGACCCAGCGCGAGATGCTTGTTCTGGCCGTATGCAAACGTGTTGTTGTGCACCCAGATGTTGGAAGACCGGACGGTGGTGCTGGCGCCATCGATGAAGATGGCGTCGTCATACCATTGGTCGAACCGAAGATTGCGGAACTCCACGTTGTGGGCACCGCCAATCGTCATGCCCCAGCCAAAGATGTTGGCGTCCGGCCCGATGCCTTCGAGCGTCACGTTGCCGTTGCCCGTGCCGATGTTGATCCAACGACCGCTGTCGTTGACGCCAGGCGGGACGATCGCGCCGGCGCCTGCCTTGGTCGTAGAGACCGTTTCGAAGGAACCGACCGTACCCAGGAAGCGAACGATGAGCGGTGTTCTCGCATTCGCCGTGGCGCCGCGTCCCGTCGAGAAGATGTTCGCCGGCAGCGCCGTCGCCATGTTCTCGTGAGTCACGTAAGTGATGATGGCGGTGGGGTCTTCTCTGCCGTCCGGTAGATAGCCACCAATGGCGCCGTTCAACGCGAAATTGTGCGTTCCAGGAAACCCGAAGACGTCCTGATTGGACGGCACAAACGCCGCGCCGTAACGCGGGAAGGACCGGGTCTGAAGGCCCGCGAACGTGTGAACGACTGCGACGCCGTCGGCAGCCCGGATCTGAATTTCGTATTCGCCTCTGGGAAGGCCGGGAATATCCACCCGCCAGGTGTTGCGAGCGGGGTCGACCTCGCGGACCAGCTGGGCGTCCGCTTCTTCCCAGTCGACCAGCCAGCCCTGGATCGGAGCGTTATCCCGCCAGTCAAACGCGCCAAGGGTCCGGACGTAAGCCCGGTATCCGGCGTCGGCGCCTATCCAGGTGGCGTACGCCGTTTCGAACCAGGTGCCGCTTGCCGGCGTGGGCAGCGCGGCTACCGCCGCAAGCGCCTTTGAAGATGAACCAGCGGCGGCGACATTCTTGTTCACCGCGACCGAGGAAACTTGCTGTCCCGCAAGCAGTTGGGGCGACATGTCGTCCGAACCACAAGCCGAAAGCATGGAAAGCACGAATGCCATGAACAGGAAACCGAACAAGCTTCCCTTGGTGTAATTCTTGACGTTGATCATCTCTCTTGGCCCCTCTTCGATTGTTTCTATCGGGCTGTCTGACTTGACGATCGACGCCCGATTCGCTTGAACCACATGCCTAGCCGATCGACGCAGTTTTTGAACGGCTCGATACCAAGCGCATCGAATGCGACATTGCGCGCTGACTCATGTGGTGACCCCCCTTCTTGACAACTACGGTCAAGATTTCTTGTCACCGGTGTCATCCCTGATGACACCGGTGGCAGCGGAAGCTAGCAAAGAGGGTGGGTGTTCGGCAAGTGGGCTCTGGTCGGAGGCCCGCCGGGTACGGCCGAGCAGCTCGAATTCCCACGAAAGTCCGCAGCGATCGGGGTGTTTTCAGGTCGCGATATTCGAGCAGCCGAGAAGTGGAAGGAACGGGGTGAGGATGCGGCCGATGGATGTTGCCGCGTGGGTCACAAGAGTGGGCGGATCACGACTCACTGTTCCGCAGCTGAACTCACGAGCCTGATTGCGGCGGCACTGTCCCGAGCTTCTTTCAACGCCTCAAGCTGCGCGTCTTTTTTCCGCAGCCGCGAGATCAAAAGTTGCCTGCAAATTCATCCACAGTCGCGGCGACGTACCGAGCACCTCGGCCAAGTCGAGCGCCGCTTCCGCGGTAATGCCTCGCTTCCCCTTGATTACCTCATTGAGACGCGCACGCGTCCATCCGAGGCGCTCCGCAAACTCTGTCTGTGTGACGTTTCCGGGCAGCAGAAATTCTTCGAGCAGAACTTCGCCAGGATGAAACGGATTCGCCGGCTGATGGGTCACTTTCTTAGCCATGTCTCCTCCTAGTGATAGTCGACAACTCGAACATCCGAAGCATTGCCGCTTTCGAATCGGAAAATGACACGCCATTGATCCTTGATTCCAATCGAGTAGAAGCCCTTCCACCGCCCTTTGAGTGCCTCGAGTCGGTTTCCCGGAGGCACCCGCAAGTCGCTGAGCTGCGCGGCATCGTGCAAGTACAGGACATTGCGGCGCGCCGCGCGAAGCAGCTCGGCGGGAATCGCCCGCGTCTCTTTGGATCGGCGGTCGTAAAAGAGGCCTTCGGCCAAGCGGTTTCCAAAGGATTCAATCACGTTTTGAGGTTATCGGAACTCGATAACTTGGGCAACCCAAACACTTCTCACGAGTGAGCGATTCCACATTCCGCATGCCGGGGATCGGGGACTGGGAGGTAGCCAGTTGTCGGTCGGCGTCGCCAAGGCCTTCGCCAGATCTAGGGTTTGGCCTCGCACGGTTTCTAGGTTATTGCGTCACGCCGTTTCTAGGTTATTGCGTAGATAGGCGTAGAAGCGCTTCATCAATAACCCAACAACGGCGGGTGATGTAACGGGCGCCGACGGCGCACGAATCTCACAGCAGGCTTCGGAACAGGCGCGACTACTGGTAAAACACCAGGTGCGCGCGATTCCCCGCAACCACGTGGTTACGGCGACGAGTGGGAAATGAAAACCGAGGCAAGACGTTGTCGCGGTAAGAGAAATTGGCGCGCCCGGAGAGATTCGAACTCCCGCCCACCTGGTTCGTAGTTGGAGGGGGTGAAAAACTCGGGCGGGACGAATAACGTAGATAGTTGATTTTGTTGAGTCAAAAATCGCGAGCTCGCATGGCATCCGTTGCAATTGTCACGACTGAGCACGACGAAGCATGACCAGGTCCCGCAAAAGCCCCGCAAGAACCTGGCTATTTCTCACGCATAGCCACCTAGTCATTGGCCAGGTGGTCGGGACTCGATGCTTAGGCTGCGCGCCTCTTCTCTGCATCTGCGAGATGCAACACCGGCTTGAGGCCCGCACGAGTCGCGAGCGTCAGCAACATGTCCATGCTGAAGTCTTTCCAGGCGCCCTTGAGCAGTGCCGACACTCGGGGCTGGGTCATGCCCAGATGTTTGGCCGCTTCGACCTGCGTGTAACCCTTCTCCTGCAGCCTTTCACGTAGCCGCATCATCAGCTCCACGCGCAAAGCCATCACGCGCGCCTCGGCTTCATCGAATCCCAGATCGATGAAAACGTTGCCGCCGCCGGCGATCACTCGCGTATCGGCAAGACGGGGATCACTCTTTCGACGGGACTTACGGGTCGTGCTGTTCATGGCTTCGCTCCTGGAATCAATTTGTACCGCCGCCTCGCCAGCTCTAGATCCGCCTTTCCGGTCTTCTGGGTCTTTTTCTGGAAGGCATGCAACACGTAGATCGAATCGGCAAACTTTGTGACGTACACCGTGCGAAATGTTCCTGCGACATCGCGAACGCGGATCTCGTATGCACCGGCACCGACGGAAGCGATGGGTTTGAAGTCGGTCGGGGTACCGCCGAGCTGCACAGTCATCAGTTCTACGCCGATCGCATGCCGAACTGCGGCGGGCATTTCCCGCAGGTCGTCGAGACTGGAACCCAGAAACGTTAGCGGTTTCAGCCGTGGCATCGGCTTTGGCATCGCGGCGAGTATTCCAGAATCTGTATATTTATACAAGTTTCGGAATAAACGACCCGTATTGGGGGGCAAAACACGTCTGGTAACCAATACTGCCGCGCCACCATCACATTGACGCTATGTAGGGCGTTGGGTAGGTTGAGGCAATGCGATCCGCAATACTTCAAGTCGGAATACACAAAGGCAGTGAAACTAGATCTGATAACCGATAATTGGACACTCCAGGACGTAAACGAGCTGCTCGTTTCCGGGCTGTCGCCCGTGCCCGTTGGACAGATCGAAATCTCGAAAGACAAGCAGTCCCATACATTCACGGATGTTCCGCTTGCGGTTATACAGATTGACTGCCTGCTGACGCTTCTTACCAATCTGGTGATCTACGATGAACTGATCGTGGACCAAGGTTTCATGGCCACATGGAACCAAGATCATCCGCAGCTTTCCCGGCTAATCAGCGATTCCCTAGTTAGACCTGTTTTGTTTAACCCGAATGCTGAAACGCTCGTGGCCGTGCGAGAGAAGATCGTCGATAGGATGGCAGTCACGCCCTCTCTGAGGGAGGCCGCGGACGACAACAGAAAGGCCTGGAAACTAACGGGAGCGTCAGCCGACCCTCATATGTCGGCGCTGCTTTGGGGCGGCGCTGGCATGCTGGCTCGAAGCCACATACTCTCGGCCCCGTATTTCGGCCATCCCTTTCGTCGAGCATTAATCAAGGAATCTGGGTTCCTCGCGGCACGCCGTGATGCGTGGGCAAGAACCGAAAAAGTGGTATCTGGTGCTCGTGCTCAGATGTTCAGATTTCGCCACTCAGAAATAGATGGAGCACTTGCTTCCTTCAATCTTCCACCGATCGCGGTGCAGGTAATCGAACAGGCAACCGGTGTGGACGACCTACTGCTGTCCGCGATCGCACTTCGCGACAAATACGCAAAACTGAGGGAGTGGCTATCTACCTACCAGCATGCCCTCGAAACCGAAGATGAAAAGAAGCTCTTATCGAACAACAAGCTACTCATATCCGTCGCAAAGAGCATCGAAGCAAGCTACGGCGCGGAAGAGACAAACTCCACAAACATTTCTCTGTCTGTCGGGTTCTTCAGCCTGAGCATCCCGGTTCCGTCGCTCAATTCCGCGATGAATCGATTCGGTATCCGGTCTGCGCTGACCGATCTCGTCATCCAGTCACAAGGCCAGAACGCGCTGCGCAAACTGATGAAGATTTTCGGAGAAGACGAGTCTGGTTTCGGACGCGATCTGTGCGATCAGCTCCGACTTCGTTACTCCCCCGAAACTTAGCTCTCTGCTACTAACAAATACCAAGTAGTCGAATCAGGCCGGGCTCGCTCCACCACAGTCGGAAGAGCCGAGATACGGATTGCGGCTCTGTGGTGCGCACCGCAATTGAGCCCGGCACTTCGCGTCATGCCGCGAGCGCAAACAGGCATCTGCGAGTGACCTAGCCCAGGATGCGCCAGGCGCCATTCAATTGAATGGCACGGTAGTAGCGGACGAACTTGTGTCGGCGCTCCCCTTCCGGAAACTCGGCGACCCATTCTTGAAAAGGATTGTCCTTCAGCAGAACGGCGAAGCGAATGAAGGCCAGCATCATCTCCGCGTGATCTAGCGTCATGTTCCGGACAAATTCGACCAGTTCGGACAATGGCAGCGTCCTGATCGGCGTGTCCGGATGCTGGACTTCGACGAGCGGGGGATAGACCTGTCCGTTCGGCTGCATCTCGAAGTTAGTCAGGAGAAGCTGATAGTTCTCCTTCGGATGCTCGCTGACATTCCTCATGTTGCGTATGAGCGAGAAATACTTGGAGGTTTCCGTCCATGCCGTAAAAAGGTCTGGCTCCGCCTGCATCGCCGCTTCGATCGCCTTGTGCAGATCTTCGAGTTTGCCCTTGCCCGCCGCACCTGGAAGAAATTGCAGTCGGCAAATGCCAAGGATGGAATCCTTCGCCTTATCCGCTTTTGTCAGCACGGAGTGAAGCTTCGAGTCCAGTCCGGTGATGGAGGGAAGACTAAAAGCGTTCGGCGCGGCAGGCTGCTCCGCGAAGGCCGCCTGCTTCCGCAGTATTTCGTCTGCAAGCTCCCGCACTAGTAACTCCAACTCCAGAAGATGGCGCGTGAGGACAATGCAGTTCTCAAACAAAGTCGCCACAAAGGGCGTTACCGTCGCGTTTCGTTCATCGAACAGGTACTTGGCGGTAAGCAAGATGCGGGCGACGATTTCGTTCTCATACCCGGCCGTCAGGATTTGCTGGCTGAGATTGGGGACCGCTGGGTTCGTCCTGCCGGGATCGATGTCGTCAGCCAACTGGACTTTGAAGACGCTCGTATCCTTGATGATGTAGAGGCAATTTCCTGTCGAGAGAAATTCCCTTGTCGGCGATTTGTCATTGCCGCCGATTTGCAGCGTGATCGCCGCATCTCGCTGAATGTCGATCGGCCGTTTCCCCGGCATACTTCCTCTCTTCCCTGCTATTTCAGCGGAAACGCAGAATCCGCGTTGAACGGAAACTTGGCGTTCACGTACTCAACAATCGCGGCGCCGATAGCCTTGCCGTTCTCTTTGGTGAGAGACGCGCAGACTATGCCAAAACTCTCATCGATCACCTTCCATTTCTCTTTCCATTTCGGATCGAACGAAATTGCAGGCGGTTGCACGAGAGGGATCAGCCGATGCGTCATCCAGGAAATTTCGCAATACCGGTTCATGAACATTGCGAAGTCCTGCTCCCGAAAAGCCGGAACAACCTGTAGAGGGGCCTGCCCTTTCATAAATCCCACCGACGCGGCGTAAGACAATCTGCCGCCGTGGACTTCGAAGTTGAATAATTCGTCCCACACAGCAAGTTCGTCGACGGTGGATTTACTGAGGCCGCTCTTCGCGCCCGACATCCGAAGCGATACTTCCTGTTCAGTCTGTCTTCGGAGCTTCTTGACCTGCTTCAGGTCGAAAGCCTGACCCGCCACTACGCCTTCCGTGGCGTACATATCAACGAAGCCTTGCATCGCAGCCGACAGGGACTGAACTGAATCGAAGATGTTGCGAATCCCCGCGTAAGCCTGAAGCGGATATCCATGAAGCGCCAACCTCTCGAAGCCGCATAGTGACTGCCATGCATAGACGAGGCGTGGAAAAAACATCGCGTGGAACTCGGACAGAGGAGCATTGACCTGCGGCCGAATGTGTCGGTTGAACGTCTCCGTTGTCTCGAGGAAGAAGGACTTGAAGGCGTCCGACAACGCGAGATAGCCCTTGTACCTGGCCACCTGTTGACCGTATGCCTCCTCGGCATCGAACAATCCGTGAACGCGGCCATAGGCTGTACCGTTGTCATCAGAGATCGCATCCAGGCGTAGTTGCATTTCCGAGGGGTCCATGATCGTGCTCTCGCCTACTCGAAATTGCTGGTCGTGGCAGACGCGTTCCCGGATTTCAGTTCCGGATCGACCCAATCATCATTGACCGTGCCGCTCGCCGAGATATGCGGATATGCGAAGGCGACGCGCCCGGCGACGCGCAGAAAATTGACGGTCACGGTCAAGTCAATCTGATCGCCGCAGAAGGGCCGCTCGGGATCGGCGGAGCCGTGGTATTGGCCTTCGACCTCCAGCCTCACGCTGTCATCGTCTTCGATCAGCTCGGCGGCCTCGTAGCTTCCGAAGTCCTTATCGAAGTTCGCGTTGGTCTCGGTCATCACGCCCGCCAGCTCATCCAGGATTCGGGCGTCCTCCTCGATCAGGAGAACCTCCATCACATAGGTTTCGAGCGATTCGTACAGCCACACCTTGCCGCCGAAATAACCTTGCGCCTGCAGGAACGAGCTGATTTTCGTCGCGAGCTCATGGGATGGAAAAAGATCCGCGGGCAGACCCGCAAGCGCCTTCCGGCGCTGATCGATGAGTCCGATATTCGGAACGAGCACGTCGGCTTTGCCCAGTCGCTGCAATGGGTAGTTCTTCTCCGCGAGCAGTGCAGCATGAGTGTTGTAGCCGAAATACGCTGCCGTCAGTTCACGCGAGTGACTGGCCTTTAGCTTCTCACCACCAACGGCAACATATTCGCAGCGCAAAAAGTCCGAACTGGCTTTCGAAATATCGATTTGCATAGCGTAGTCTCCATACAGGCTGGGCTTTGTTCAGCAGCAATGAGCGTTTAACTGCTACTGGCGCCAGCGGTTATGAAGACAGCTAACAGGCAGATAGCGAATCAAGCACGTCGTCTTTTTGGTCACTCATAACCAAGGCATACGACTCCCGGAGATCAACGTAGCACGCCTCTTCGGAAAAGCAAGCTTTCCGTTGGAACCTGCGAAGTGCGGGCGCCGGGCACGGTCTCAAACGATTTTCCAAAATCGCTGCGAACGTATTGGCTTGCCGACGCGGCGCATTCATCTGTAGGTTCGATTCAATGATTAACAATGTTGATTTCGCTGCGGCGCTGGAGGCGTGCGATGACCCTGCCGTTGGCAAGGCGGTGCGCGACGCGCTCAGCACGCTCTTTGATCGCGACCGGAAGCTTCTGGAGTTAGACGCCGCGGAGCGCACAATCGCTGCGCAGATCGCCAACTATCTCCGTCCTCATTTCGAACGTTCCGACATCGACGTTGACTACAACCGCATGGGTGATGCGCCCAAGACGGTTGCCTACGATGAACTGCCCGAGCTTGTTTATCCCGACATCATTGTTCACATGAGGGGAGATAACACGGCAAACCTGCTGGTCATTGAACTCAAGAAGGATTCGAACCGCGAACCGAAGGACCGCGATATCCGCAAGCTACGTGCCTACCGGCGTGATCTCGAATACCGTCACGCACTCTTCTTGAGACTTGGCACCGGCAAGTCGTCGGGCGCGGTGCTTGAATGCGAGTGGATCGATGCGTAAGGGCGAGCCGGCATCAGGGAAGGAGTTTTTCGATCTTCTGCGCACCGACGACGCGTTCTGCGCAGAGCTGGGCCGCGCGATGTTGGCTGCCGGGAGACTCGAATCCGAACTAAGACAGTTCCTGGCCGCAAACAATGTCCGCACACCAGAGAGAACTACGCTCGGCCAGCTCACAAGGCTCCTGGAGCGCCACGGTCTTCTGAGCGCGATGCGCCCACATCTCGATATGCTTGGCACACAGCGCAACTATCTCGCGCATAGTATTCACGCGCTCTTTTCCGAGCTGATCGAAGAAACAATCCTGGAGCGAACCGACCTGCTCGATTCTGACGTGGACTTATTCACAGAACGTGCCTGGCAGCTCGCCAAGAATCTCAATGCGCTTGCCAACATCGTTGAAGAAGAGCGGGCAAGACGATGATGAAGGGCCGACCTTCAAGTCTGGACGAGCTGATCGAGAGACAAATTGCCGAAATTGGGGAAGACGAGGCCATTGATCACATCGGTCTTCTGATCGATACCTCATTCGATGAGAAGTCGGAGGCCGGCACAACGCGAGCCTTCGAGCTCCTTGAGCAACTCCGCACGCGCAAACTTTCTCCGGCGCAAGAAGCAACGGCGCATTACTTTACGGCGAACGCATGGGAGAACAGGCGGCATCAAAAGGAAGATGCCGGAATCTGGGCGTGGGAGCAGCCTGAAATCCAGGCGCAAATTCTTGAGTTGCGCCGAGCGGAGCAGCATCAGGGCTTTGCCCAGTTGCCTGTCTTTCAACGCTGCCGGATACGAACGAACCTCGCCAATCAATTCGGCTTTATCGGCCGCTTCATCGAGGCGGGAGAAGCCCGAAGCCTCGCTCTCGAAGAGGATCCTCGATTTGCGATGGCTCTTGGCAATCAGGGAATCGGCCTCATGAGCTATGCGCAGTCTCTCTATGACCCCGGGCACGCCGGCGCCATGCTGACTGCCGCGCATGACCTGCTGACCAGCGCGCTTGCCGCGGATGCTCGATATGAGAGTGCAGGATACCTCGAGGTGCAGGCTCAATTCCGACGCCAAAAGGATGAGGTCGCAAGGCGCGTGAATGTTGCCGAAGTTCGAAAGCGCGTCGGCAAGCGTTTCAGCGTGGGGCGCAGCGCAAGTGAGAGGTCGTACCGGACCTGGTGCCTGTCGCACCGGCTCTTCCTCAACCCGTTGAACGATCTTGGACCTCTTCCGATTGCTGCGAATGATGTTCTGACGCTTCCTTCGCTGAGAGGGAGTTTGGGCGATGAACGCGTGCCGCGCGTCATTGGGTTCTATAACCAGATGAAGCAGGAGTACGTCTCCGCGCGGTTCACCTACTACGAAGGGCTGCGCGGAGAGAATCTCCACTTTTCTGACCGCGACGTGCTGCTTTATGACGCGCCTGAACTGCCGCACTACTCGCTCGCGGCGGAGCGGCAACGTGCCGCGTTCAGAACCGCATACTCGTTGCTCGATAAGATCGCGTTCTTCCTGAATGACTATCTCGACCTCGGCATAAAGCCGCAGGCGGTGTCATTCCGAAAACTCTGGTACGCCAAGGGCCAGACGGCGCTGCTCCCGCGATTTGAGAAAAACGACAACTGGCCGCTTCGCGGTTTGTTCTGGCTCTCGAAGGATCTATTCGAGGAAAAGTTACAGGCTTCAACCGATCCGGAAGCCAAGGCGCTTGACCGGCTGCGAAACTTCTTTGAACACCGCTACGTCCAGATTTATGAGGACGGCGACCGGAGCATCGAGACGCAAGCCGAGGAAGCGGATAGCGAATACCGCTATCTCATTTCACGCGGCGCGCTTGCCGCAAAGACCCTGCGCTTGCTCCGACTCTCGCGGGCAGCCCTGATCTACCTTTCATTGGCTGTGCATCGCGAGGAAAGGAAGCGCTCGGATGCTTCCGGCAAAGGCATCGCCTTCCCGATCAAGCTGACGCCGCTTGACGATGACTGGAAGCGGTAGGCGCGCGATGCCGATGTACTTCGTGAAATTCGAAGTGATTCCGACGGAGCACAATGCGCAACATTCAATGTTGCAAGGCGCGCTTGCCCATTGCTGGATCATCGAGCACACCGAAATCGCTGCGTACAACAAGGCACGCTTCTTCATCTTGAGGGAAGAATGGGAGATCACGGCAACGGAGGAGTTCCCCGTCGAGGTTACGGAAGAGGATTTTCAGGATCGGAATATCGGCCTGGCGCAATTCAACAAGGCGCAGGAAACCGGCATCGCAATCGCGTATGTCGGCTGGTCCCGGGACGGCAAGACCTCAGCCGGACCAGTGCAGCTCGAACGATCACACAAGTTCGATTTGAATGCCTATGTCGGACAGCTGAAGAAACTGGCTGGGACGGGGCGCTGCCTGCATTTCGATAGAGGCAACCAGTGCGGAGAAATCATCAGCGCGCACTCGATACAGAAGAACGGGCAGCTCTCGGCAATCACCAATGACGGCCGCGCGTATACAGTCACAAAGAACATCGGGATCATCAGGAAGAACACCGGCCGCCTTGTTCTGGAAAAACACGGCACCGGAAAACTTTCAACGTTCCTCGGCTTCTGCAAGGAACACGACAATCAGCTATTCGCGCCGATTGACACCTCGCCGTTGCATCCAACAGATGAGCAGGTTCTGCTGTACGCCTACCGCTCGATTTGCCGCGAATTGTTCGTGAAGGAGAATGCGCTCGTATTCATCGACTCACAGCTTGCAGAGCTGCCAACGACCAGTACCGCACGACAATTCTTTGAAGATCTGAAGGCGGGTACAACGTTTGGCCTCGCCAATCTGCGTGAGCAGAAGATTGCGCTTGACGCATCCTTGAAGAGCAAGAACTACACGGATATCGAATACGTACTCTTCACCTGCAGACAGCCACAGTTTTTGGCGTTCTCCGGGCTGTTTTTCCCCGAACATGATTTCCTAGGACGGCAACTTCAGGACCTCGCAGACCAGACCTGGAAGCTCGACCTCCTGACGATATCTTCGGCGTCGATGTACCAGGGCTGGGGCTTTTTGTTCGCCTGGCACAAGAGCAGCTCTATCGCATGCAGGGAGTTCATGCGATCACTTGCCACGGTGATGCACGAGGACAACTCCAGTGCTTCTGATGCGATGTTTCGGACGGTTGTATCAAACTGCGAGAACCTGGCTTTCTCACCGGCCTGGTGGGAAGCCTTGCCCGCCGAGCAGCAGGATGCGGTCACAGCCCACCTCTCGCACGGCGCAGATATCTTCACGCCGATCGACCCTGAGTACCTGATAAAGGGTCTTGAAGGCGTATGCGAATGGCGCTTCGAGGCGGTGCACGCAAACCCGGAACGCATGGCGCGCACATGAACAGTCCTGCGGTCCTCGACGTTGAGCTTGAGGCCGTGGACACCTGGCCGCCGGAATTCCTCCAGGCCGCAGTGCAGAATCGCGAGCTCATCCTTTCCTTTCAGCGCGAGAGGCAGCGCATCGACCGACTCGGATGGGATGACATCCGGGTTCGCATTAATCCTCCGGAGAACAGATACGAAGATGAATACAAAGCGCTGGTGGATCGTCTCGATGGATCTCTCGTGCGCCACCGGATCGTGGGATATCACTGCACACGCTTGACGCCGGGCGAGATCCGCAGCATCAAAGCGAACGGGCTTCGACTTCTCTCTACGGACCTTGTCCGCCAGCGCCTTGATTCGTGCGTCGCCGATGGACACATGACGTCCGCCCAGTGCGAGTATCTAGTCGGAAGCCAGATCATGCGTGAAAGCCTCGGAAACCTGCACGGCAACCGAACGGGCATGATCTGGTTTTGCCCGAACCGTTCGACGCTGCAGGAATCGTCGGGCGTCTATCGCCTGTTCCGCTCCTGGGGCGGGGAAGCCGTATACCTCGGGCACGAAGAGGATGAAAAGATAGCCGCTGTCCTCGCCGGCATCGGCACACCCTGCATCGTGAAATGCGCCATCCCGTTTCCTTGCGATGACCCTTACTACCCGCAATTTGCAGCGCGCTTCTTCTCTCAGTTCATATCCAATGACTTCGAATATCCGGAGCCGAGTCCCGGATTCGATCTCTGCACAGAGCGCGACCTGCTTGGCTCTGAAGTACTTGAGGTCATCGAATTCTCCGATCCACGCTTCGAAAGCCTGACCGCTTGCTCAACCTGGCCGGCGCCTTACGGCATCATTGGCGCCACATGAAGCGCTCAGAACATCCCATGCGGCTTGTCGGCTTTGAGAATGCTCTTCCATTGTTCCGGCGGCGCCTTTCGGTTACTTGCACCGCTGCGTATATACAAATGAAATTCCTGCTGCAGGGCCACCGGGCCGTGCGCACCCTGCGAGACCTCGATGATGCCGACCAGCATCCCGTCAATCTCGACATGCGAGAAAGCGAGCGCGACTTCACCGTGTAGCAACTCCTTGATGCGGTTCCTGAGCGCGCCGAAATAGCGGTCAATTGCCGCGTCTCCAATTTCCTGCTTGGCCCATTCTCTGAGCGCCTCGCCTATCCCTGAGATCGTGCAGTCATCGTTGACTCCTAAGTAGATGTGCCCGCCCTCGGCATTAGCAAGGGCGGCGGCCGTCTCAACGACTTCACGCAATTTCGGATTCTGCTTGCCGCGCTTGATCACGTCCTCCTTCGGAGAACGTTTGTCTGCAATTTCGATGAACGGCTTGAACTCGATGCGCAGCCCTTCACCGCTTTGGCACGCCTTTCGTACCTGATCCTGGAGCGTGCGTTCGATCGACCCCGGCGTTGCTCGGCTCTGCCGGGAAAACTGATCCTCGCGGCGGTAGTCATAGACCACGGCTTCACCATCTATGAGGAAATACTCGAAGCGGTCGGCACCCTCCGGCACGGCCAACGCGGCTCGACCATCCGCCACAGGAGCTTCGACGTGATGCAGCGCTTTTCCTTCCCAGTACGCGCCCTTGACGAGCAGAGACAGGGTTGAGGTCTTTGTACCGGCGATCGTAATAACAAGCGTTCGTTCGCCGGAGAACGCGGCATCGGCAATGTAGGCACGTATTTCCGGCAACAGGAAGTGGACATGGTCATTCCGTGAATCGCGGTCGCCGTGATAGACGCGAAGCGGCAGCCAGTCGCGCGCCGCCCCGTCAGCGTCGGGATAATACGGCTGCTTGACAGCCAGCAATGTGCGGACTGACGCTCTGCCGCCCCCCGTCGCGAACGGCAGCGAGACTACATACCCGGCGCGCGTCATGTAGTCATTGTTGACGGGCAAGAGCTCCGCGCTCCAGTGAGTATTCTGTGAGCGCTGCAGCTGGATGCCACCGAAGCTCACATTCCCATCCTGCAGATCGCGCGTGAACTTCAGACACTCCTTTGCCGTGAGGAAATCCTCAAAGAGGATCGCCTGCGAATACTCACGCGAAGTCACGCGCTCCGGGAGCGTTGCATCCGGCAAGAAGGCTTCAACTGTGCAGCACAGCAGTTCCCACTTGGCGTTTGCCTTCGTGAGAACAGCCCTTCGCCGAAATCTTCGGCCGTTGCCGACCGCCTTGATGCGCTGGACCAGCCTGCCGGGAACTTTGTCATTTGTGTATTCGCGATCCACCGTCTGGTCGTTCCTGTGTAAGCGTATGTTCAATCAACTCCAGCTCTCCAGAGACCTGTCCGCACACAAATCTGAAGTGATTGGCGAAGCTCTCATGCTCTCTGAGCACATCCTGAACCAGTTGGTCCCTCTCGCTGCCGCCGCTGTGCCCTTTCGCTTTCGTCCTCACGTACTGAATCGTGCGCAGACCATTCAGCTTTCCAACTTCAGCTGCGGGTTTCCCGTTGTTCAATAGCTTTTCAAGCAGCGCGATCGTCTTATCATCTTTTTCATACGGCACTTTCTCTGCGTCTAACTTCGCGCGGATGGCTTTCGTCTCAAAACCTTCCACCAGCAGCTTTGCCAGATCCAAAAATGCTTCCGCCCATTCGTCCGGGCTGGCGGAAAGCGGCGTGTTCACGCGATCGAGCAGCTTCTTGTCGCGCAACGTCCACCATGGAACCTTTTCGCTCTGCCAGCGATGGACGATCTGCATGGTGTCCATGAGCGGATCCGGAATGGTCTCGAATTTTCCTTCGAAGTCCGTTGTAATGGCGCGCTGTGAAATTCCCGCCTTCGGGTTCTCGTTGTAGGCCGCCCAATGCATCTGCTCGGAGTACGGGAGGCCGCGCAAATACACGATATAGGCGAAAACCTGTCCGGCTTCATTAACGTCGATGGCGCTGAGATGCCAGGCCGCCCGGCATGAAACGTCGCGCTCTCCCACAGTGTATTTTTCGCGGTCGGCTTTGTACTTGAGCAGCACGTCGGGACGAAAAAACGCGGGCGACAATTCAAACGGCAGCGAATTTCCTTTCGCTTCAAAGTAGTTCGTCGTCGCAGCCGGGTCGGTGGAAATTTTTCTCACCTGTTTGTTGCGCCAGTCACTGACAATGAACTCCGCATATTGCCTGTCCTCCTTCTGTGCGCGAGCGCCCCAAGGAGGAAAGATGACCTTTTTCGAGCGGCGCGGGCGGATGATCTGCACGCCGCGCAGATAGGAGGCGTGGCCGTTAATTTTCTGGTGGAAGAACAGCTCTTCCGAAAGCCGGATATCCTGCGGAGGGTCGTTCGTCCAGCCGGAGAATCCTGCGTTCCGATAGAGCGGGATATCGAACATGCGTACAAGCGATGAATTGCCGGCGACCAAGTACTCCTCAAGCGGCTCCCATTTGAAAGTCGCCAACCCCAGTGAACTTCCTTTGTCCTCACGGGTCGTGATCGAGACGGTGTGCTCAATATCTCCGTGCTTATTGAAGCGACAGTGCGCGCGCTTCTCCGGGCGCCAGTGGATTTGCGCAAGGTGCGCGTATTCCTGGTGAAGCTCAAGGTAATTGCGGCCAGGGCCGGTCCACTCTTCAAAGGTGCGGCCAAAGATCAGCTGCACACCCCCATCGAGCGTCCTGCTTGCCGTTCCTGTCAGCCCCCGTTCGATCCAGGTGTCGTCTGCGCTCGATACGATGCTCGCGATCGAGCGATGAGCGTTGAAGTTCCAACCCATGAGGTCTTTTCGGTCTATGGGCGACAGTCGCTCATTCGAAACAGCGACCGAGTTAATGAAGGTGTGCTCGCTCGACGCAAAGACGACGAGCTCGTCTTCAGCCGCGTTCCGCTGCAGGAAGGCGATGTGCGCATCGCCCTGTAGCCAACGGGCGAATTCTGGCGGGCCAGGAGGCGCAGCATCCAGATTCGTGATCGCCTCGATGATCTTCTTGTGCTCGTAGTTCATTCAGTCGTTGTCGCATGTTCGAGTGAAGAGAGACAAGAGTCGAGAATCGCGACATTGGGCTTCAACGCCACTTCAATCATCTCCACGCAGTCGAACGCCATATGTTTTGGCTCGACGAAGAAACGCTTCGCGCGCTCCCTCGAGGATTGCGCATGCAGAGTCGCGCGTGGGTGGATGATCTATCGATCCTCTCGCAACGATTTCGCCGCGGTCACTGAGTGCCTTCATAACAACGATCAACTCTGCGTCACCTAATACCGCGACATTTGGATTGTGGGTGACGATGATGACCTGCCGCCGCTCCTTCGCCCGGCGCAACACGGGAACGAGTGTGGTGTAGATAAACTCGCCATCCAGATTGTCTTCCGGCTGATCGATGATTAGCGGACAATTGCTTTCTGACGAGAGCAGCAGCGCAAGCAGTACTGACTGCTGTTGACCGAGCGATAGCTTTGAGAAGTCGCGGACCAGAGCGCGCTTGCCACCTTTTCCGTCAGGAACCATACGTGAGACATGGAGGCGAGGCATGTCGTGCAAGACCGTCCGTTCCAGCGCAAACCTTACAGGCGGCTCAGATAGGCGCACGATGATTTGATCTGCGTCCTCCTTCTTGAAGACTTGCACTCCTTCCGGAGTCTTCAAATCCATGATTGCCTTGGGATCGACCTTCTTTATGGCCTCTAGCAAACTCGGAATAGTTAGCTGCTCGACCAAAAAGGCCGCTCTTGGCTGCTGGTTGGTCTTCCAACCCATTGCATTTATGATTTGTTCGGCCGCGTCGGGTGAAAACGCATCTCGCGCGTACTTTAAGCTCACCTGAAGGTCCGAAAGAGCTTCACCAAGTGTCGCCGTTGCCCTGCGTGCGAAGGCATCGCGCAGATTCGCCACCTTCTCGCGCGCGGCCCACCGCTCCTTCAGTGCGGCCGCTCTCTGTTTCTTGACTACGTCGAGGTGCGGCACCCATGTTCTTAGGTTGTTCAAATCGTTTTGGTATGCCGCCTCGTCCTTCGCAAGCTTGGCGATGTACGACATGTCGAAAGAGACCTTTAAGCCTTCAAGCTCTCTGCGTTTCGCATCCACCTTCTTTTGCGCTTCCGTTTCCTTCAGCTTCCAGCTTGCAAACTGGGTCGTTACAACTGTCTCAAACCCTGTCAATGCCGTCTTGAGCTGACCTTCGGCTGAGGTAATGGCGCTTTCAAGCGTGGTTGCGCCCGCAAGGATGGCGCGAAACTCATCTGCTCCGACAGCCAGGTTTGCGGGTTCGCCCAGGGCCCGGATCTCCTCGATTGCCGCTCTTGGCGACCCTTCTTCAACTCCCTCTCTCACCTCACGCAGCTTTGTCTGAATTTCAGTTCTGATCGTCCGCTCCGTCGCAAGTTGGCGGTGAAGCTGAATTAGCTCCTTGACCTCCGGCTTCTGCAGCGCGGCAAGCTGACTCTTTGTGGTAGCAAGCAAACTTTCATACTGCGGAATGAGCTTTACCTTTTGTTCCGCCTTCTCAATTTCGCTTTGCAGGTGTAGCAGTTTCTCCCGCGCCGCCTCTTCCGCCGCGATCGCTTCCGAGAGATCAACAAACCTATCCAGGTACTTCAGGAGGGCGAGCGGATCAGTTTGAGCATCATGGCTGATCTTTGCGGCCTCACCTTGCCCGAAGCAAGCCACTTCGAACGAAGTCGGGCCAACTAAAGGGTCGTCGAGATTCTCAACCTGACCGTCTTTCATCCGTAATAGGGAGTGGCGTTGCCCGGCCTGATCCTCCCAAAAGAGGTGGAGTTCATCCGGCCAGACCTCTGAATCAATCACCTTGCTATCGCTCTCACAAGCGCTTGCGATACAGCGAACCGATTCGAATACAGTCGATTTTCCGGTCCCGCGCCCGCCGATGATGCAATTGAGATTTGGACTGAATTGCACGACCTGGCCCGACAGGAATCCACCATCGATGTGTACGCCGAGAATTCGGGGGACTGCCGCGGGCACGTGGTCTTCAATACGAACCCGCGCATCTGCATCCTCCAACGCGAGGCGAAGCGCGTCGAAAGACGGTGCATCCATCTTGTAGCGCGTTACCCTGCGCTTGCTCGCAGCGTTGCGACCGAGAGCATCGAGCGTGTGGGCGTCAGAATTTAGGACACGAGCCAAGAATTGCTTGGAACCTAGCTTGAGCTTGGCAATCCTTTTCCTCCCGATATTCGCACGCTGCTGATCGGGATCTCCATCGGCGTATGAGATTTGAGAATTCGCGTGCTTCAGCTCGATTGCGAGCAGCGCAGGATGGCAAAGCACGTCTTCCTTGTGGGGGCTAGCGCCGGGATTCTCGGTCTCAAATCCGGAGGGCACATCTACATGGGCAAGGATTCCGAAACCACCTAAAGGCATGAGGAGATTGAGGCAGCCAAGTAGCGACTCCTGACACCGCGAGGTTGCGGTCCCTCGATCAACGATAGTTACCTTTCCTCGAAAACTTCGAAGGGCCTCCAGCGAGGGCAGGTAGCAGAGCATGTGCCCCTGCGGTGTCGAAAGCTCAATTGCGGGAATTACAGTTAACGAGGTGCCCTGTGCAGCGCGAAGCATGGCCTCGATGCTGTCAATCTCGTTGTGATCTGAGACGGCGATGATTGATAGCCCCTCTGAGACCGCCGTCTGCACAATTGCTATCGGCGTCATCGCGTTATCGCGCACGTCATGCGATGCGCCAGACGAATGAATGTGCAGATCGGCGCGAAAGAATCGCGCTCCGGTGGAAACAGCTAGGACATCTTCGAGCGCCGACATGCAGAGAATTCCTATTTTTGTAGTTGGACGTAACGGCTTGGCCCGAGGCACTGATCTTGCTGCCCCGCAGCACGCACTGGCCGCCGCATCGGACCAACTACCTATGCACGGCGACCCTAGCAATGTAAATAGCGAGGGCTACTTTGCTAGGCCCAAGGCCACCCAAGCCTAAGCATCCGCTCTCGAATGCCCCACGATCCAACTTCGAAGGTTCGCCTTGAGCAACGCTTTGGTGTTCTCGCGCAGCGCTTCGCAGATCTTGAGCATCGCCCGAAACTCCTCGCGCACCGAGCCAGGAAACCCGCCTCCCTCATTCGCGACCTTGGCAATCTGATTGATGTTCCGCCCAATGGCCGCCAGCTCGGCGATGCTGCGCTTGAGCGCGAGCAGCTCGTCCTTCGGCAAGGGAATGAGCGATCGCAGGTGAGCACGCACCAGGACGGAGACATAGGTCGCCGCCGGCATCGCTCGAGCCCCAGCTCGGTCGCGCAGCATGACCTGATCGCTGGGCTGCAGGCGAACAGTCAGTCGCGCCTGGCGAAGTCCTCCTTCGTCCCGCCTTGGCTCTGAGAGCACTTCATCGCCCACGCCACGGAGCATGACTCCGAGCATTTCCTGGAGGAGCGCGGATTCGGTCCGTCCTTCGCGCTGGGCAAGCGCGCGAAGCCGCAGCTTCGTCTCCTGAGTCACGCGCAAGTGAATGAACGCCGACGCCGTCATGCGTGTGATCGTGAGACAAGAGCCGCCGCGAGGCTATCCTGCCTTTCACTCCAAATCCGGCCGAAACCTCACGCACACATGCGCCGGGCACTCACCCGTTTCTAACTAGACCTGCAAGGCCGCCGATCTCAGGCTTTAGCCAAAATTTCCCGCGATACCCCAACTGACGGTGATCTCACGGCGTGAAAACATGAGCCATGAGTGATAGCTCGTCCGTTAACGGTTTGACCCACACGTCGAAAGCGCATGCCGCGTTGCAACCCCGCTTCATCCGCTTACGCGACGCACCCGCCTACCTCGGCATGGACAAGAACCGCTTCAACCGCGAAGTGCGCCCGAGCGTCCTCGCCCTCCGCATTGGCGTCCAAGGCATCGCCTTCGACCGCGTTGACCTCGATGCTTGGGCGGACGACTATAAGAGCCGCAACGGGTGCCGTGCGGCTCGCTCACTAAGGAGCAAATCATGGGAACCCAGAAAATGTCAGGCATCACCAAGCGCGGTGGAACCTGGCACATCGACAAGGTGTTCAGAGGAACGCGCATACGCGAAAGCACTGGAACAGGCGAGATCGTCAAAGCCCAGGAACTGCTAGCCAAGCGGATTGAAGAGATCCGCGCGGCGCAGCTCTACGGCGTAAGACCAGATCGCACGTTTCGCGCGGCAGCGACCAAGTTCCTGAACGAGAACCAGCACAAGAGGAGTATCGACGACGATGCGCTTCACTTGTCCCAACTCGATCCCTTCATCGGGAACCTGTTTCTCAAGCAAGTGCATCTGGACAGCCTGCAGCCGTTCATCGCCAGCCGGCGCGCGGATGGCGTCAAGACCACGACGATCAACTTGGCGCTGGGCACGGTGAGGCGGATCTTGAATCTGGCAGCTTCCGAATGGCGGGACGAGCGCGGCATGACTTGGCTGGAACACGCAGCGAAGATTAAGCTGCTGCCGGTCAAGGACAAGCGAGCGCCCTATCCGCTGTCGCGCGACGAACAGGCGGCGCTCTTCCAGGAGCTTCCCGACTACCTCGCGCGGATGTCGCTCTTCAAGGTGAACACCGGCCTTCGCGAACAGGAAGTCTGCGGGTTGAAGTGGGCCGACGAGGTTGAGGTGCCGGAGCTCAACACATCGGTGTTCATAATCGAAGGCGACAAGGTGAAGAACAGCCAGGACCGCTTGGTCGTTCTCAACCGCGTCGCGCGTTCGGTCATCGGCAGTGTGCGGGGTCAGCATTCAGAGTTTGTCTTCGTTCGATTTCCGAAGCCGAAGAAGGCCGATGCCGGAAGCGCGCAAGTGCCAAAGAAAGGCCTTCCACTGACGAGCATGAACACGACCGCGTGGCAAAACGCGCGTGTTCGCGCCGCGAACAAGTGGAAGGAGCAAACCGGAAACGACGCGGCCGACGGCTTTCGCCGAGTGCGGGTCCACGATCTCAAGCACACCTTCGGCCGACGCCTCCGCGCGGCTGGCGTGTCGTTCGAGGATCGCCAGGACTTGCTCGGCCACAAGAGCAGCCGCATCACCACGCACTACTCCTCAGCCGAACTCACGAGCCTGATCGCGGCGGCAGAGAAGGTTTGCGATGAGAAGTCCCACAATTCCCCCGCAACCACCTGGCTGCGGAGAAGAGCGGGAAAGGAAAACCGCGACAAGGTGTTGTCGCGGTAGAGGAAAATGGCGCGCCCGGAGAGATTCGAACTCCCGACCACCTGGTTCGTAGCCAGGTACTCTATCCAGCTGAGCTACGGGCGCGTGGCTCAAATTTAAGGGGCGCGATCATAGCAGAATGAATTTCTGCGTCGCGAACAAAGATAACCCCAAGCCGAACAAACACTTGGCGCAGGCGGCACTGCCCCGCCGCACCCCTTTTCATCCCCCCGCCCGCCGCTCCCCGAAAGGCCTCTCGAGAGGCTCAACGCCCGTAGCCGACTAAAAACCGCTCGCCACTCAACTGTGGGGATCGTCCGGCGCCAGAGTCGGACGTCACCTACGGGGCAAACCAAGGTGCGTTGCTACGATTCCGGCTCGTTTTTAATTCACCCAGGGGAAGTCCGATGGCGGACGCCACGATGTCAAACGTATTAAAGAAGAGTGGCAAACAGATCCAGGCCGACTGGGCCAGGGATCTCGCCGGCGCGCAATCGATCGGCAAAGGCCGGATCTCGGCGGGCGAGCTCGAAGCGCAATCCGCCGAGTTCATCAAACTACTGACGGTCGCGTCCGAACACGCGAAGTCCAGCGACATCACGGCGCCCGCGTTCAAGGACATCCGCGACTTCCTCGATGGCGTATCCCGCTCGCGTGTGGCGCAGGGCTTCTCGTCCGATGAAACCGCGTCGTTCATCTTCTCGCTGAAGAAGCCGTTTTTCGCGGCGCTACGCACCGACGCGGGCAACGACGCCGACGCCCTCGCCGACCAGGTGTGGCGCGCCACCGAGTTGCTCGACGCGCTCGGCCTGCACACGGTCAAGGCGTACCAGAAGTCGCGCGAGGACGTCATCAACCGCCAGCAGCGCGAAATGCTCGAGCTATCTACTCCGGTGGTGAAGCTGTGGGATGGAATCCTGGCGCTGCCGATGATCGGCACGCTCGACTCCGCGCGCACCCAGGTGGTCATGGAAAACCTGCTGCAGAAGGTGGTCGAGACCGGCGCGCAGATCGCGATACTCGACATCACGGGTGTGCCGACCGTGGACACGCTGGTCGCGCAGCATCTGCTGAAGACGGTGACCGCGCTGCGCCTGATGGGCGCGGAATGCATCATCTCCGGCGTGCGGCCGCAGATCGCGCAGACCATCGTGCACCTCGGCGTCGACCTGCAGGGCGTCACGACCAAGGCAAACCTGGCCGATGCCCTCGCCCTTGCGCTCAAGCGCACGGGCCAGACGCTCAAGGCCTGAAGCATTCAATGGAAAAAATCCCGATCCTGCGGATGGGCGACTTCCTCCTCGTCACCATCCAGATCGACATGCACGATCAGCTCGCACTGAAGCTGCAGGACGATCTTTCCAACGCCATCAACAAGAACGCCAGCAAGGGCGTGCTCATCGACATCTCGTCTCTCGAGATGGTGGACTCCTTCATCGGCCGCATGGTGTCCGACATTTCCGGCATGGGGAAGATCCTCGGCGCGGAAACCATCCTGGTCGGCATGCAGCCGGCGGTCGCCATCACGCTGGTCGAGCTCGGTCTCGCATTGCCAGGGGTCGCTACGGCGCTCAACGTCGAGCGCGGCATGGCGTTGCTGCGTCGAAAGATAGACGCGGACGGCGCCGATGACGGCCGTTACTGAAGGAAAGGCGTCATTGCGCTCCGAGCACGACATCGTGCTCGCGCGCCAGCAGGTGCGCAGGCTCACGCAGGAGCTCAAGTTCTCGCTGGTCGACCAGACGAAGATGGTCACCGCCGCGAGCGAGCTGGCGCGCAATGCGTACACCTATGGCCGCGGCGGCGACATGCACTGGGCGATCCTGAACATCGAAGGTCGCACCGGTCTCAAGCTCCTGTTCGCCGATGACGGCCCGGGCATTGCCAACCTCGATCTCGCCATGACCGACGGCTGGACCTCGGGCAACGGTCTCGGCATGGGTCTCACCGGCTCGAAGCGGCTGGTCAACGAATTCGAGATCGAAAGCGCGATCGGCGTGGGCACGCGCGTGACGATCATCCGATGGAAGTAATGCGATGGACGCAATCGTGAAGGCGCCGCGCCGCGGCATTCAACAACGCCACGTCATCGACGACTCCAGCAAGGTCGGCGAGGCGCGCCGCGCTGCGCAGACGCTCGCGAACTTCGAATTCAACGCCGACATCGCCGGCAAGGTCGCGATCGCCGCGACGGAGCTGGCCAACAACATGCTGCTGCATGCCGGCGGCGGCGAGCTGCTGGTGCAGACGCTGGGCGACGAGGACGACGTCACCGTCGAACTACTGGCAATCGATCGTGGCAAGGGCATGGCCAACGTCGCGCAGTGCATGCAGGATGGTTATTCGACTCATGGCACGTCGGGCACGGGGCTGGGCGCAATCCGGCGGCTGGCCAGCGAATTCGACCTGCACTCGATGCCGGGGGAAGGAACGCTGGTCATGGCGCGCTTCGGCGCAACGCTGGCGCTGCGTTACGGCGCGGTGAATGTCGCGCTCGAAGGCGAGATCGAGTGCGGCGATGCCTGGAGCCTTGCGCACGACGCCGACGGGATCGCCGTATTCGTGATCGACGGGCTGGGCCACGGTACCTTCGCCGCAGAAGCGGCGCGCGTGGGTGTCGGCGCGTTCGAATCCAATCCATTCGCGGCACCCCAGGAAATCCTGGCGCGCGCCAACGGACTCATGTCCAGGACTCGCGGTGGCGCGGCCGCGTGCGCGCGCGCGGTCGGCAACAAACTCTCGTACGCCGGCGTCGGCAACATCTCGGCGATGCTGGTTTCGCCGGGAAAATCACAGGGCCTCGTGTCGCACAACGGCACGCTCGGGCTCCATCAACGGCGCACCCAGCAATTCGAATACCAGCGCGACCCCGGCGCTTTTTTGGTCATGCACTCCGACGGCATCTCGGCGCGCGGCGATCTCAGGAATCGGCCCGATGTTCTGGCCTGCCATCCAGCCATCATTGCCGCCGCGCTGTACCGCGACTATGGCCGCGGGCGCGACGACGCCACCGTCGTGGTCGTGAGCTGATGAGCACCGACCTGCAAGCACAGCTGGCCGCGCGCGACGCGGACATCGAGTTGCTGCGCAAGGAACTGGAGGAAACCAACAAGGGTGTGGTCGCGCTGTACGCGGAGCTCGACGACAAGGCTACGCAGCTGCGCGACGCCACCGAGCTCAAGAGCCGGTTCCTCTCCTATATGAGTCACGAGTTCCGCACGCCGCTCACGTCGATGACGAGCATCACGGGCCTGCTGCTGTCCCGTATGGACGGGCCGTTGACGTCCGAGCAGGAAAAACAGCTGCAGTTCATTCGCGCCTCGACGCGCGAGCTCACCGACATGGTGGGCGACCTGCTCGATCTGGCAAAGGTCGAGGCCGGCCGCATCACGATCTCACCGGAATGGTTCGAGATGATGGACCTGTTCTCGGCATTGCGTGGCATGTTCAAGCCCATTGTTGCCAGCTCCGGGATTTCGCTGGTGTTCGACGAACCGCAGGGCGAGATCAAGCTCTACACGGACGACAAGAAGTTGTCGCAGATCCTGCGCAACTTCATTTCGAACGCGCTCAAGTTCACGCCGGTCGGCGAAGTGCGCGTCACCGCGACGCTGCTGCCGGACGAACGCGTCGAATTCGCGGTCACCGACACCGGCATCGGCATCGCGCCGGAACACGTTCCGAACCTCTTCATCGACTTCGTTCAGCTCGACGTGCGGCTGCAGAAACGGCTGCGCGGCTCCGGGCTCGGATTGTCGCTGGCGCGTCAATTTGCGACGTTGCTGGGCGGCGAAGTTCATGCGGAAAGCGAGCTCGGCAAGGGTTCACGCTTTTCGCTGACGGTGCCGCTGCGCCTGCCGGGCGCGAGTGAATCGCAGGCGCGCGCATGAACAACGCGGCTCCTGTCAAGTCGTCGCGCCAGAAGATCGTCGTCGTCGACGACAATCCCGCGTCGCTGTATTCGACCTCGCGCATCCTGCGTTCGGCGGGCTTCGAGGTGGTCGAGGCCAGCACCGGCGCGGACGCGCTCGCGGCCGCCGAACACGATACCGACCTGATCGTCCTCGACATCAACCTGCCGGACATCGATGGCCTCGAAGTGTGCCGCCGCCTGCGCGCACGCAGCAACACCGCCTATCTACCAATCGTGCACCTGACCGCCACGTTCATCGGCAGCGACGACTACATGCAGGGGCTTTCCGCTGGCGGCGACAGCTACCTCACCCACCCGGTCGACCCGCCGGTGCTGATCGCGACCGTGCGCGCGCTGCTGTACGCACGCCAGGCGGACGTGACCCGGCGCAGCGCCGATGTGCGGTTCCGCGCGGTATTCGAGCTGGCGTCGAGCGGCATTGCCTTGTTCGACGCCGACCTCGTCTACCTGGACGTGAATCCGGAGTTCTGCCGCATCGCCGGCCGCGATCGCAGCGACATCGTCGGCAAATCCTGCGGTCACCTGACTGCGCCCGGCCACGAGGAGTTGTGCAAACAGCTGCACGAATCACTGGCGAACGGCGGCCGCTGGGAAGGCCCGATGCCGATCGTGCGGCCCGACGGCGCCGTGGTCGAAGTAGAGTGGCGCATCGCCGCGGACAACAGCCACGGCGCGCGTATCGGCATCGCCACGAACATCACGGAGCGCGAGCGTCTGCTGGCCAGCGAACGCGCGGCGCGCACCGAAGCCGAACGCAGCAACCGCCTCAAGGACGAATTTCTCGCCACGCTGTCGCACGAGCTGCGCAATCCATTGAATGCGATGCTCGGCTGGGCTAGCGTGCTCAAGCGCAAGAACGTCACGCCCGCCATGCTCACGCAGGGTCTGGACGCGATCGAGCGCAATTCACGCGTGCAGAGCCACCTCATCGAGGACCTGCTCGACTTCGCCGGCATCCGCTTCGGCAAGATGCGCGTCGATCTCGATGCGATCCAGCCGGCGCTGTCGGTGCAGGCGGCGTTGGAAGTCGTCGGCACGCAAGCTCAGCACAAGGGCGTGCAGATTCAGCTGCGGGTCGCGGATCCCGAAGCCTTTGTGTTCGCGGACGACTCGCGCCTGCAGCAGATAGTCTGGAACCTGCTGAGCAATGCGATCAAGTTCACGCCCGCGGGCGGGAGCATCGAAGTCCACGCGCGCGTCATCGGCGAGCAATACGAAATCGCGGTGAGCGACACCGGCCGAGGCATCAGTCCGGAATTCCTGCCACAGATCTTCGAACGTTTCAGTCAGCAGGAATCGGGGACGGGCAAGAGTTTCGCGGGCCTCGGCATCGGACTGACCATAGTCAAACACCTGGTCGACATCCAGCAGGGCACGATCGACGTGCTCAGCGAAGGGGTCGGCAAGGGTGCGACCTTCCGCGTCCGCCTGCCGCTGACGGACCGGCGTCCGAGCGAGATCACGGCCGATCGCTCCACGCGGTTGAAGCGCGTCAAGGCGCTGGTGGTCGAGGACGATTCGGACGCACGCGCGCTGATCGCGCGCATTCTCGGCGATGTCGGCGCCCTGGTCAGCGAGGCGTCGGATGCCGAAGCGGCGATGCTGCATGTCCGCAGCAATGTGCCCGACATCCTCATCAGCGACATCGGCATGGCGCGGCTCGACGGCTACCAGATGCTGCGCAACCTGCGCGCCGCCGGGTTCGATGCGCTGCGGCTGCCGGCGATCGCGCTGACCGCGTTCTCGCGGCTGCAGGATCGCGACGATGCGCTGGCCGCGGGATTCCAGGCACACCTGGCGAAGCCGGTGCGGGCCGAAGCGCTGGTGAGCGCGGTCGCCAACCTGATCCGCAAGAAAGAGAGTTCCCTCTAGTTAGCTGGCGGCGGCGCTATTTCCGGAACGAAAGTGTTTCCCAGAGCGCCACAATCACCAGGATGACCGTGGTCGCGGTGCCGAGCGCCAGCGGCGTCACGTGTTCGAGCGTCGGGGAGATCGCCGCGACCAGCGCCAGCAACCCGAGCCCGGCCAGATGCGACAACGGGTAGTACTTGGCGCTGGCGCGCTTGAAGTAGATGTTCCCGGCCAGGTACAGCGCCGGCCCACCTAACAAGGCCGCCGCGGCGCCGGGCGTCAGGTGCCCCATCGGATGCGCAATGGTGATCTCGTCCGCCACCGCGCACACCACGATCCCGGCGACGATCGGGATGTGGAAATACGTGTAGACGTTGCGCGCCATGCGGCCCGGATCTTTCGCTCCCGCGAACTCCCGGCTGCCACGCTCCGCGCCGATGTTGAAGTAAATCCACCACATCGCGACGCTGCCGAGGAACGCCACGATGAAGGCGCACACCGCAGGATTGGTCGCGGGCAAGGACGCGGCGGTCGCCCCCGTCACGAGAATGGACTCGCCGAGCGCGATGATCACGAACAGCGCGCAGCGTTCGGCCATGTGTGCGCCGTCGATCTTCCAATCCGCCGTGCTCGAGCGTCCGAGGCCCGGGACATAGAAATACGCGACCGGCCCGAGATACTCGATGCCGAGGGCGAGGAGCCACAACAACACGCGCTGCTCGGCGGCGAGACATCCGCCCGCGATCCAGAACAGCGCCGAGACCGCGAGCCAGATGAACACGCGGCGCATGTTGGCGAAATTCGCCGCGTCGCGCTTGTGTAACGCGTGCACCAGGAATGCGGTTCTCGCCATCTGCATGAACGCATATGCAATGGCGAACAACAGGCCCTCGCTGCCAAAGGCATTCGGAATCGACGCCGACAGCATCAAGCCCGCGAGCATCAGCGCGAACATCATCATGCGCACCGCGGGCTTCTCGGGGTCTATCCAGTTGGTGAACCAGCAGGTGTAGATCCACACCCACCACACCGCCAGCAACAGGAACAGGGTCTGCAGCCCGCCCGCGAGCGTCAGGTGTTCGAGCAGCGTGTGCGACAGCTGCGTGACGGCGAACACGAACACCAGGTCGAAAAACAGCTCGACGTAGGTGACACGAGTGTGGCCCTCGCGCGTGCGCAGCAGATTGTGACGTGTGGCCATGCAACTCCCCGGTCTTTCGCTGACCAGTCTGCCACAACGCGTTGCCCGCGCATCCGCGCCCCATTAGTCTTCGCTGATGTTCTCCCGACGTCGATTCGTTCAGGGCCTGGGCACCGGCGGTTTGCTGCTGGCGGGCGGGCATCGCGCCTTCGCCGCCGCGGCGGCGCGCACCGAGCTCACGGGGCCGGATTTCGATCTGACCATCGACGAACTGCCGGTGAATTTCACCGGCGCGCCGCGCCGCGCGGTTGCCGTCAACGGCCAGGTGCCCGGGCCACTGCTGCGCATGCGCCAGGGCGATTCGGTCACGATCCGGGTCACCAACAAACTGCGCGAACGCACTTCGATCCATTGGCACGGCATCATCCTGCCGGCCGACATGGATGGTGTGCCGGGCTTGTCGTTCGACGGCATCGCGCCGGGCGCCACGTTCACCTATCGCTTCAAGGTGAACCAGTCGGGCACGTACTGGTATCACTCGCATTCGCGCTTTCAGGAGCAGGTCGGCCTGTACGGCTCCATCGTCGTCGAACGACGCGGCGGCGAGCGGCACGGCGCCGATCGCGAACACACGCTGCTGTTGTCGGACTGGACCGACCACGACCCCGAACACATCTATGCGACGCTCAAGCGCCAGAGCGATTACTACAACTACGACAAACGCACGCTCGCGGATTTCCTGGCCGACGCGCGCGCGCAGGGCTTCGCGGCCGCCGCCGCCGAGCGGCGCATGTGGGCGTCGATGCGTATGGACCCGACGGACCTCGCCGACGTCAGTGGCTACGCATACACCTATCTACTGAACGGCGCGCCGCCCGCCGGCAACTTCACCCTTGCGTTCAAGCCCGGCGAACGTGTGCGGCTGCGCGTCATCAATGGCTCGTCGATGAGTTTTTTCGATCTGCGGATTCCGGGCCTCAAACTCGCCGTCGTGGCCACGGACGGCCAGGATGTCGAACCCGTCACTGTCGACGAACTGCGCATCGGCACGGCGGAGGTTTACGACGTCATCGTCGCACCCGGCGATGCCGCGTACACGATCTTCGCGCAATCGATGGACCGCTCCGGGTATGCGCGCGGCACGCTGGCGCCACGCGCCGGCATGACGGCCGAAGTCCCCACGCTCGACTCGCGCGCCGAACTGGCGATGGCCGACATGGGCCACGGAGCCATGGACCACAGCAAGATGGATCACTCGACGCTGCATCATGCACCCGAGGAATCAGGCCCGATCGTCGACATGAAGGCCAGCATGGTAATGCCGCGCCTCGACGACCCCGGCATCGGACTGCGCGACAACGGCCGGCGCGTGCTTACGTACTCCGATCTGTCCACGCTCGGTGGGCCGATCGACCGGCGCGATGCCGCTCGCGAGATCGAGCTGCACCTGACCGGCCACATGGAGCGCTACATCTGGTCGTTCAACGGCCAGAAGTTCTCGGATGCGCAGCCGCTGGCGCTCAAACACGACGAACGCGTGCGCGTGGTGCTCGTCAACGACACCATGATGACGCATCCGATCCACCTGCACGGCATGTGGAGCGAGTTGCTGGATGCGCGCGGCGCATTTCTCGCGCGCAAACACACGGTGGTGGTGCAACCGGGGCAACGTCTCGCCTATCTGGTAACGGCCGACGCGCTGGGTAGTTGGGCGTATCACTGCCACCTGCTCTACCACATGGAAGCGGGCATGTTCCGCGAAGTGGTGGTGGCGTGAGGTGCCGGCTGCTCATCCTCGCGTCGCTGGCCTGCATGCGTTGCGGGTTTGCGCAGGGCCAGAGCGAGCTCGAACACGTGCCGCCCGATGTGCCGCAGTCGCGCGTGCATTCCATGCCCTACGGCGAGATGGCCGGCATGATGGGCATGGACGATCGCAAGCGCTTCGGCAAAGTGATGCTCGATGAGGTCGAATGGCAGGACAGCGATGCCGGTTCGACCTTCGAATGGAATGCCGCCGCCTGGTACGGCGGCGACTACCACAAGCTGCGCATCGAGAGCGAAGGCACACGGACCGCGGGCGAGACGCACGAGGCGCGCACGGAGCTGCTGTGGGAACGCATCGTCACGCCCTGGTGGAGCGTGCGCGCCGGTGCGCGCCATGATGCGGGTTCCGGGCCGGCGCGCGATTGGGCGTCCATCGGTCTCGCCGGCCTGGCGCCAGGGTTCATCGAAGTCGAGGCCGCGGCGTACTTCGGCGAAGGCGGCCGCGGCGCGCTCCGGCTAACTAGCCACTACGACCTGTTGCTGACGCAGCGGTTGATCCTGCAGCCGCAGGCCGAGCTGAACGCCTATACACGCGATGATGTGGCGCGGCTGATCGGCTCGGGGCTTTCCGACCTCACGCTGGGATTGAGACTGCGTTACGAATGGCAGCGCGAGTTCGCGCCCTATCTTGGCGTGATCTGGGCGGCACACTTCGGCGACAGCGCTGATTTGAGGCAAGCCGCCGGTGAAACCGCCAGAGAAGCCACTTTGATAGCCGGCATTCGCGCCTGGTTCTAGGCGCTAAGTGGTGCCGGGGTGCAATTCTCGTAATTAGCGGCTGAACACGTCGCTTTTGCCGGTTTACCACGGCAACCCGACATTGCAAGGTCGCCCTCTCCTTCAAAGCAATCGCGAGGCACGGATGCCGCGCCGACTTCGAATTCACCTCGCCGGTGGTCTCTATCACGTGACGCTCCGGGGCAATCACCAGCAGAATATTTTCGTCGTCGATAACGATCGCCATCTGCTCAACAAGATCGTTGCCCGCGCGATCGAGAAGTTCGGCGCCCGTCTGCATGCCTATTGCTGGATGAGCAATCACCTGCACCTGCTCCTGCAGGCCGGCACCGAACCAATTTCAGGGCCCATGCGGCAGATGGCGTCGGAGTTCGCGCGCGCCATGCAGGTCAAGCTGGAAACGACGGGGCATTTCTTCGAGCGGCGCTACCACGCCACTTTGGTGGACGCGGATTCCTATCTACTCGAGGTGTTGCGGTACATCCATCTCAATCCAGTCCGCGCCGGGCTAGTTCCCGCGCCCTCCCTGTTCCGTTGGTCGAGTCACCACGCCTATGCCGGCGCGCGCCAGGAACCGTGGGTCACGACGGATTTCGTCCTCCAGCTCTTCTCGGCAGATCGGTTGCGCGCCATTGCCGCTTATCTGCGATTTGTCGAGTCGACGCCCGACGAGTCGGTCTGTTCCAGGCTCGAGGGCGGCGAGGCAATGATCGGCAGTGACGAATTCATCGCTCGAATCGGCCGTGAATCTCCACAACCCCGCACGCGCCAGACATTGAATGATTTGATCGATGAAGCCCGCCGACGTTTTGAGGTCAACGACGATCAGCTGCGCTCCCCGGCACGTGATCGCTACTTGATGAAGGTGCGCGCGTGGATCGCTCACCACGCCAAACGACGTGGAATTGCGACCTGCGCGGCCGTGGCACGCGCGTTGGGTCGCACGGAAGGAGCGCTCAGGCATGCAATCAAGGCATACCCCGGCGACGTCGAATGAGCGCGTCGAGTGCTAATTACGAGAATTGCACCCCGGCACCACTATTTCCCCGGTACCCAGGACGTGCCGGCCAGGGGCACGTTCGCCATCGCCGCGGCTTCGACCGTCAGCGCCACGAGGTCTTCGCGCTCCAGGTGATGCACGTTCTGCTTGCCGCAGGCGCGCGCGATCGTGGTGAGCTCCATGTTCAGCGTCTTGAGATAGTTCGTAAGCCGCTTCGCGCCGCTGGTCGGATCCAGCCGCTGTTCGAGCACGGCATCCTGCGTCGTCACGCCTACCGGGCACTTGCCGGTATGGCAGTGATGGCAGAACCCCGGCGCCGTGCCGAGCTTGGCGTAGTCATCGAGCGCAGAAACATGTTTGTCGCCCGACAGGTAGCTGGCGCTGTTGCAACCCAGCGCCATCAACACGCCCTGCCCGATCGCCACCGCATCCGCGCCCATCGCGATCGCCTTCGCCACATCCGCGCCGGTGCGGATGCCACCGGACACGATGAGCTGCACCTTGCCGCGCATGTTTAGATCGTCGATGGCCTCCACCGCCTGCCGCACCGCCGCCAGCGTCGGAATCCCGACGTGCTCGATGAACACGGTCTGCGTCGCGGCCGTGCCGCCCTGCATGCCGTCGACCACGATCACGTCCGCACCCGCGTGCACCGCGAGCTTCACGTCGTGGTTCACGCGCGTCGCGCCCACTTTCACGTAGATAGGCTTCTCCCAATCCGTGATCTCGCGCAGCTCGTTGATCTTGATCACCAGATCGTCCGGCCCGGTCCAGTCCGGATGGCGCGAGGCCGAGCGCTGATCGACCCCCGCCGGCAACGTGCGCATCTGCGCCACGCGCGGATTCACCTTCTGCCCCAGCAACATGCCGCCACCGCCGGGCTTGGCGCCCTGCCCGATCACGATCTCGATCGCATCGGCGCGGCGCACGTCGTCCGGATTGAAGCCGTAACGCGACGGCAGGCACTGGTACACCAGCGTCTTTGAGCTCTCGCGTTCCTCGGAAGTCATGCCGCCGTCACCGGTCGTCGTCGAAGTGCCGACCGCCGTCGCCGCGCGCCCCAGCGCCTCCTTCACGCGCGCCGACAACGCACCGAAGCTCATGCCCGCGATCGTGATCGGCGTCGCCAGCTCAACCGGCCGCGTCGCGAAGCGCGTGCCCAGCACCGTCTTCGTCGAACACTTCTCGCGATATCCCTCGAGCGGATACCGCGACAGCGACGCGCCGAGGAACACGAGGTCGTCGAAACCCGGCAGGCGCCGCTTCGCGCCGAGCCCGCGGATTTCGTACAAACCCGTGGCCGCGGCGCGCTGGATGTAGTCGATCACGTGCCGGTCGTAACCGGCGGATTCTTCCAGCGACAGGTGCGACAACGCCGGCGGTATTCTTTCGTTCATGTCTCAATATTCCTGGTTGGCATCGGCGTTCCAGTGGTACAGCGTCTTCGCCGAAGCCACCCGCCGGAATTCGCGCGGTGAATGGTTCAAACCACTCGCGGCCAGCAGCTGCTGCACCGCTGCAAAGTCCGCATCACCCATCGGTTCGTAGCGCGCATCCGCGCCGAGCGAACGCACCTGGCCACGCACGTAGATCACCGCCTCGTACAACGAATCGCCGAGCGCGTCGCCCGCATCGCCGCAGATCACGATGCGGCCCGCCTGCGCCATGAACGCCGAGAAACCTCCGACATTGCCGCCCACGACGATGTCGCCGCCCTTCAATGAAATTCCGCAGCGCAACGCCGCGTCGCCATGGATCACGAGCAGCCCGCCATGCGCGGAGGCTCCCGCCGCGGTCGACGCAAAACCGGCGACGCGAATCGATCCCGACATCATGTTCTCGCCCACGCCGGGCCCGGCGTTGCCGTGCACGGTGATGTTCGCCTGCATGTTCATGCCGCCGAGGTAATACCCCGCGTGCCCGTCGACCTCGATGTCGAGCGGCGCGTGGCAACCCGCCGCGATCGAGTGCGCGCCGTCGGCGTTGAATATCTTCACGTGCCGCACGCCCGCACCCTGCGCTTCGAGATGCAGGAACCGATTCACTTCGCGCAGCGGCGTCACGGCCAGATCGAACTGCTTCAGACCTTCCACGAGTACACCTCTTCGGGCTTGGGCTCGAACACGTGGGCGTGCCGCACGCCCGGCAGGTGCGCCAGCGAGCGGAACTCGGAGGCGATCGCGACATAGTCATCCGTCTCGGCCACCACCGCCGGCTTGCACGCGAACGCATCGCGCACGATCAGCATTTCCTTGTCCGTGCCCATCAGGAACGTGAAGAAACCGTCGAGCTCGGAGAAACCGCGTTGCACGGCGGTAGTCAGATCATCCCCCTCGCGCATGCGCCATTCGAAGAAGCGGCACGCCGCCTCGGTATCGTTATCCGTGACGAACGTGATCCCGAGCGGCTCGAGTTTCTTGCGCACCAGGTGCGGATTCGACAACGAGCCGTTGTGCACCAGGCAGAAATCCCTGCCCGCCGTGAATGGATGCGCGTGCGCCGGCGTGACCGCGGATTCGGTCGCCATGCGCGTGTGCGCCACGACGTGCGTGCCCACCGCCTTGTCGAGACCATACCGCGCCACGATCTGCGCCGGCGCCCCGATGTCCTTGTACAGATCTATCGAACTACCCACCGACAGCAGGTACACCTGCGGTGCGGCCGCGGCGAACCAGCGCCGCACGTCCTCGGGCGCCGTCGCCGTCTGCAACACCGCATGCCGACCCGTTTCCGTGAACTGGCTCTTGCCCGAAAACGCCGCCGAGAAATCCCGTGCGAGACTTTTCCAGTCGGCCACGCCTTCACCCCAGAACAGCGAGATCTTGGACACGCCGTCGTCGACGGGTTCGCTGAACAGCGCCACGCCGGCCGAATCCGGCCCGCGACTGGTCATGCCGATCAGCATGGGCGCCATCAGCTCACCCAACTTGTCGCGCAGCGTGGGCTCCTTCAACAACAATCCGACGATGCCGCACATCAGAAGAACTCCAGGTACCGCTGCGTCTCCCAATCGGACACATGCCGCGCGTACTCGATCCATTCCATGCGCTTGAGCTTGATGAATTCAGCGGACAACTCGGCGCCCAGCCCCGCGCGCACCACCTCGTCCTTCTCGAGCTCGCCGATCGCTTCGAGCAGGTTCTGCGGCAGCAGCGCGATCTTCTTCTCGCGCAGCTGCGCCTCGGTGAGCTCGTACATGTTGAGATTGGTGGGCTCGCCCGGATCGAGCTTGCGCTCGATGCCGTCGAGGCCCGCCGCCACGAGCGCGGCCAGCGCGAGATACGGATTGCAACCCGAGTCCGGCAGGCGGAATTCGAGGCGTCCACCCGGAATACGCACACAGGCCGTGCGATTGTTGTCGCCGTACGCGACGTAGGCCGGCGCCCAGGTCGCCCCCGACAGCGAGCGCCCCACGACGAGCCGTTTGTACGAATTCACCGTGGGTGCGCACACCGCCGCCAGCGCACGCGCATGCGCCAGCACTCCCCCCAGAAACTGATACGCAAGCGTCGAAAGCTTGAGACCGCGCTTGTCGCTGGCATCCTCGAACAGATTCTTCTGCTTGTCGTTGCCGATCGAGACGTGAAAATGCGCGCCGCTGCCGGTGCGGTTCGAGAACGGCTTGGGCATGAAGGTCGCGATCATGCCGTGGCGCCGCGCGATCTCGCTCGCGGCCATCTTGACGAAGGTGAAGTTGTCGGCGGACTTGAGCGCGTCGGCGTACGTGAAGTTGATTTCGAACTGTCCGTTCGCGTCCTCGTGGTCGATCTGGTAGACGTCGATGCCGACGCTGCGCAGGTTCAGCGTGATGTCGTCGAGCACCGCGCTCATGCGGCTCAGGCCCTTGTAGTCATAACAGGGTTTGTCGAGCGTGTCGGTGCCGTCGAACGGGCCCAGTTTCCCGCTTTCGTCCCGCCCCAACAACATGAACTCGGGTTCGATGCCGACGTACATCGTGAGGCCGCGCTCGGCGAGCCGCGCCAGCTGGCGCTGCAGCGTGACGCGCGAGCAGTACGCATACGGCTTGCCCTTGACGGTGCCATTACATATCAGCCGGGCGTAGCCGGGCATCCACGGAATCGGCGTCAGCGTCGACAGGTCGCCGACCGCCATGTAGTCAGGCCCATCGGGCCCCATGCCGAAACCCCAGAGCGCGAAGCCGGCGAACCCGGCGCCGTCGGTGAGCACCATCTCCAGGTGTTCCACCGGTACCGCTTTCGCCTTCGCGGCGCCATGGATGTCGACAAACTGCGCCAGCACGAACTTGATCTGGTGTTTCGCGAACAACTCGCGCGCTTCACTCACGTTCATCACGCTCTCCCGGTAGGAATTTTTTGTACGATCTCTTCGAGCTCGGTCCTGAGGTACGCCCCGAAACCCGGGTCGCACCAGATTCGATAGATAGGCCCGTCGTCGGCAACCTGGGGCAGCACCAGCACACCGACCCCGATCATCAGGGTCATGACCACGGTTTTGGGGCCAGGCAGCGCCGCGAAATTCACGTTGCACACCTGGACGAGCACGTCGCTCGCGCGCGGGCCGCCGAGCACCAGCGCCGTGTCCTCGCGCAGCACGGGATACACACCGGGCAGATCCCCGGCGAGTTGCTCCAGCGCCGCGATGCCGGGCGCGGCACCGCTTTCCTCGAGGAAGAATTCCGTGTTGCCAAGCCGCCCGATCACGTTCGGCGAGTCGTCGCGATCGCTCGCGCGCAGCGGCGACCAGCTGTTCGGCCGCGCGGGCACGGTCAGGCCGAGTTGTTTGAGCGCTTCGGCAGCGCGCGGCCCCTTGATGCCGAAGCGTCGCAACGCGGCCGCGTCGTCGAGCCATGCCATGCTGCGCCGGCTCACGTGCGCTCCACGAATGGTGGGCGCACCACGCGCGCAGGCATCAGCGATCCGTCGCTTGCGCGAATCGAAATGACCGTGCCCGGCTCGCTCAACGCGGGAGCCGCCATCGCGAGCCCGATGGTGCGGCCGAGGGTGGGCGAACGCGCCACGCTGGTGACGCGCCCGGCGATGTCGCCCGCATGAATCAGCAAGTGCGATTCGAGCACCGGTGCATCGCCGTCGAGCGTGAATCCGACCAGCCTCTGCCGCGCGCCGCGTTTCTCGAGAATCCGCAGGCTGCGCTGTCCGACGAAGAACGGCTTGTCCATGCGCACCGCCCAGCCCAGCCCCGCTTCGAACGGATCGGTGAGGTTGTCGGTGTCCTGCGCGACGATGGCGTGACCCTTCTCGAGCCGCAGCACACGCTGTGCCTCGACGCCGAAGGCGCGAATACCCGCGCCGGCGCCGTGCGCCAGCAGCGCGCGCCACAGCCGCGCGCCCTGCGAATACGGCACGTGGATCTCGAACCCCAGCGACGACACGAAACCCGCGCGCAACACGCGCGCCGCAATGCCGTCGACCTGGCCGCTGCGTACGGCCTGGAACGGAAATGCCGCCGCCGACAGGTCGATGCCGGTCAGCGATTGCAGCAGCTCGCGGCTCGCGGGACCGGCGAGATTGAACGCGGCGCGATGACCCGTGGCGTTGACGAGTGCGCAATCCATGCGCCAGCGCGCATTCCACAGCAGCAGCTCGCGATAGACGTTCGTGGCGCCGCTGGTCGTCGTCGTGAAATAGAAATGCTGCTCCGAAAGCCGCGCGATGACGCCGTCGTCGCGCACGATGCCGGCCTCGTCGAGCAACACGCCGTAGCGCGTCATGCCGGGCTTGAGATCGGCGACGCTGCCGGCGTAGATGCGATCGAGGAACGCCGCGGCGTCGGGTCCGTGAATCTCGATCTTTCCCAGCGTCGAGACGTCGATCAATCCCACACTGTCGCGCACGGCGCGGACTTCAGCCGCGATGCAGGCGGCGCGCTCGAGCCCATCGCGGCGATAGTATTCCGCGCGCTGCCAACCACCCGCCGTCATCCAGTTCGCCCCGAGCTCCACGTGCTGCGCATGCGCGGCCGTCAATCGCACAGGATGAAACCCCGCGCCCGCCAGATGCTTGAGCGGCACCGGATGATAAAACGGCCGCTGCGTCGTCAACGCCGTGTCCGCCAGCGTCGCCTCGCGCACGCGCATGAGGATGCGCGCGCCATGCAGATTGGAGTGTTTGCCCTGCGACGGCCCCATGCCGAGCGTGCTGAAGCGCTTGAGCAGCTCGGTGCTGTCGAAGCCTTCCTGCGCGGCGTTCAGCAGGTCTTTGACCTGGATGTCCTCGTCGAAATCGACGAAGTCCCTCGCGCGCGGGTGCGAAAACACCGGATACGGATGCGACACCTGGCGCTCGTGCGAAGCCAGCGCCGCGGGCGGGCCCACGTGCCCGCCGCGCGCGTACGCCGCCGCCTCGACACCTGCGTCGCGCCCGTTCTGGCGCCGCGCGGCCGGTTCGTAGACGCCGTTCACGCGGCCGGCGACGAAGATGCCGGGCGGTAGTTTGGCTGGCAGGTGCTGCTGCAGCGCCGAGTCGTAGGTAAACACGGCGCCCGACTGCAGCAGCAGCTGGCTGGCCGGCGCGAATCCCACGCTCATCAACAAGGCATCGCACTCGATGGTTTCACCGCTGCGCAGGCGCAGCGCGCGTACCGAACCGTCGCGGCCCGCGAGTGCCTGATCCGGCACGACGCCGACGAGGCTGCGTACCTCGCCCAGTCCCTGCGCGTCGCGCCCCGCGCCCGTGCGCAAGTCGAGCAGCGCGACGACGTCGACGCGCTGCCCACGCAGCTGGCGCGCAAGCTCATAACCTTCGAGGTTGGCGGTCAGAATCGCGACGCGTTTCCCCGGCGCGATGGCGTAACGACGCAGCAGCCGCTGCGCCGCCGACCCCAGCATCACCCCGGGCAGATCGTTGTTGCGAAACACCGCCGGCTGCTCGATGACTCCCGTCGCGAACACCACCGCGCCCGCGCGCACCTTGGTCATGCGCGTGGGTTCGACCAGTGCGACCCAATGGTCCGCGTAGTAGCCGGCCGCACACGTCGACAGCAAGGTCTCGATCGAAGTATTCGCCGCGACACGCGCCAGCAGCGCGTCGAGCTCCGGCGCCGGCGCGCCCGTCCAGCGCCCGCATCCGCCGGCGCGCGCGTTCTCGTCGATCAGCAACACGCGCGCACCCGCATCCGCCGCGGCCAGCGCTGCCGCGAGACCGGTGGGACCCGCGCCGATCACCAGCACGTCGCAGAACGCGTACCGCTTCGGCGTACGTTCACGCGGCGCCGCCGCGTGAATGGCGCCGAGCCCCGACAGCGCACGGATGCGCCGTTCCCACGCCGGGAAACGTTTGCCGTGAAATGCCTTGTAATAGAACCCGACCGGCAGGAACGGCGCGAGCAGTTCGATGAAGCGGGTGCGATCGCGCTCGAGCCCGCCGCGCGTGTTCACCGCGCGCACGCGGCTCGCGGGGCTCAACGCCGTGACGTCACCGCGCACGTTGGGCACGCCGTCCACTTCGAACAGATTGTTCGCGTCGTGGTTCGCGAGCGAAAAGATGCCGCGGCGGCGGTGATACTTGAAGCTGCGGCCGAGCGTCATCTCGCCCGCCGCGGCCAGCGCGGAGGAAATGCAGTCGCCTTCGAGTCCGCGCAGCGCGCGGCCTTCGAACTCGAAGTCGAGCTCGCGCGCGCGGTCTATCCACTCGCCCGGCACGGGCGGCAGGCGGTACATCATGGCGCCGCCCGCGCCGGCAATTCCGCGGCGTCGTAAGTGGCGAGGAACTCATCGCGCGCAGTGTCACGCTCGGCGATGAACCAGTAGCCGGAGGGCGTATGGCACCACCACTCGCGTTTCACGCGCGGCACGCTGTCGCGGTTGAACAGCCACGCGGTCCATTCGGCATCGCTGCAGGAACCGGCATCCGGCTGCACACGCACCTCTCCGCCGCAGACGAACTCCAGCAGCGGGCGCGGACCGTTCAATGGACAGTGAAGGTTCTTCAATGGCCCACCGAAGCGGCGCCCTTCTCGCCAGTGAGCTCGAGCCGCGCGAACCGCGCCAGCGAGAAGCTTTCGATGAGCGGGTGATTGCTCCCTGTCGCAACCGTATGGCTCATCGTTTTTCCGGAGATCGGGGTCGCCTTGAACCCCCACGTGCCCCAGCCCGCATCGAGGAAAAACCCTTCGCAGGGCGTCGTGCCCATGATGGGCGCGAAGTCCGGCGTCATGTCCGCCATGCCCGCCCATTGGCGATTCACCTTCACCTCGGACAGGAACGGAAACAGGTCGAGCATGTGCGCCGCCAGCCCTTCGGCGAAATCCAGCGTGGAACGCGTGGAATGCAGCTCATACGGATCGAGCGACGCGCCCATCACGAGCTCGCCGCGCGCGCTCTGCGATACGTAGGCATGCAGCGAACTCGACACGATGATCGGATCGAGCCAGGGCTTGAGCGGCTCCGACACCATCGCCTGCAGCGGATGGATCGCGAGCGGTGAGTCGAGGCCGACCATTTTCAATACGCGCGGCGTCGCGCCCGCAACCGCGCACAACACGCGTTTCGTGGCGATGTGCCCGCGCGAGGTATTCACGCCGGTGACCGCGCCGCCCTGCACATCGATCCCCAGCACCTCGGTGTTCTGGTGGATTTCCACGCCCCGCTGGTCCGCGCCGCGCCCGTAACCCCAGGCCACCGCGTCGTGGCGCGCGATCGCGCCGGGCTCGTGATACAGCGCTCCAACAATGGGTGTGTGGCCACCGCAGTCGAGATCGATCTGCGGCACGACCCGCTTCACGAACGCGGCGTCCACCACTTCCGAGCGCACGCCGAAATGTTTGTTGACCTCGGCGCGCCAGCGCGCGGTGCGCAGGTCGGCATCGCTGTGCGCCAGCGTGAAGTGCCCGCGCGTGGAATAGAACAGGTTGAGATCGAACTCGGTGGACAGGTCCTGCCACAGGCGCACGCTCGCGTCGTAGAACTTCACGCCCTCGGAAGTCAGATAGTTCGAGCGGATGATCGTGGTGTTGCGCGCGGTGTTGCCACCGCCGAGATAGCCCTTTTCGAGCACGGCGATGTCGCGGATGCCATGATCGCGCGCCAGGTAGTAAGCGGCGGCGAGCCCATGGCCGCCGCCGCCGATGATCACGACTTCATAGCCGTCCTTGAGCCGCCCGGGCGTGCGGAACATGCGCGGCTCGGGGTGTTTGCGGCGCAGGGCGAATTTCAGCAGGCGATGGGGCATCGAAACGCGAGTTGCATGAGAGTAAATTGTGTTGCATACGGATAACATACGAGCCGGTTTCGTTCAAGGGCTGCGCGTGCAAGAGACAAGGAGTCGTTCATGACCAAACCGCCCGACCCGGGCAGCGTGTCGCGCCAGATCGGTGGCACGGTGAAACGGCTGCGCAATTCCATGGGCCTCACGCTCGGTGAAGTGGCGAAGCGCTCGAACATCAGCGCGGGCATGTTGAGCCGGCTCGAGAACGGCGACGTGTCCGCGAGCCTGGAAACACTCGGCGCCCTCACCCAGGCACTCGGTGTGCCGTTGTCGAACCTGTTCACGGACATCGGCAAGCCGCGCGGCGGCGCCCAGCATGTGCCTAAGGGCCAGGGGCTCGAAGTCGTCCGCCGCGGCACCCGGCGCGGCCATACCTACCACCTGCTCGCAGCGGATCGCGGGCCACGGCGCGCGTTCGAGCCCTTCCTCGTCACGCTCAACGACAAGAGCGAGGTGTTCCCGGAATTCGAACATCCGGGCACCGAGTTCATCTATCTACTCGAGGGGTCGCTCACCTACCGGCACGGCGACGAAACCCACCTGCTCAAGGCCGGGGACGCGCTCACCTTCGCCGGATCCGTGCCGCATGGCCCGGAAAAACTGCTGAAAACGCCGATACGCATGTTGTCGGTGATCATCTACGCAGAACCCGAAGTGGTTTGAACGTGCGCCAGGCGAATTGTCAGTAGATAAGGCGTAAGCTCGACGGCACTCGATACGCGTCGAGGGAACAATGCACGCGAAGATGGTTTCAGGTCACGCTCGCCAGCATCGGCGACGCCGTCATCACCACCGATGCGCAGGCGCGCGGCACCGGCGAACGGGTTGCCTCTCTCCGACGTGTTCCGCACCGTCAACGAAGAAACGCGTTCCGCCGCCGACAACCCGGGCGAACAGGCGCTGGCCACCGGCAAGGTCATCGAAGTGTCATTGCACACGGCGCTGATCGCGCGCGATGGCCGTGAGGCCGGCATCGAGACCTGCGCCGCGTCGAGCGCAGGTTGCGCGCCAACGAAGAACGGCTGAGCGCCATGTTCGCCCAGGCGGCGGTCGGCATCGTGATCGCGGATCTCAACGGCAGCTTCCTCGAGGCGAACTACAAGTTCTGTTCGATCGTCGGTTTCCCGCTCGACGAACTGCGCGAGCGCACCCTCGGCCAGCTGACACATGCCGACGATCGACCGGCCACTGAGGAGCACATGAGACGGCTGCTGGCAGGAGACATAGCCAGCTATGAGGCGGAGAGCCGCTTCGTCCACTCGAACGGCCGTCTCGCGGCGGTCGTCGAATCGTCCGACGATGCCATCATCTCGACGACCCTCGACGGCATCATCACCACCTGGAACTCCGGCGCGCAGCGCATGTTCGTTTACTCCGCGAGCGAGGTCATCGGCAAATCGATCATGCTGCTGATTCCGCCCGGGCTGCAGGGCGACGAGCCGGCGATCCTGACCCGGCTGCACGCGGCCGACCCGCTGCGCCTGTCGCAGGTCGTGACCAACCTGCTGACGAACGCCGCGAAATTCACCGATCCGCACGGCACGATCCGCCTGCAGGCGTTCGCGGACGGCGAAACCGTCACCATCTCCGTCTCGGATACCGGTGTCGGCCTGACCGCGGAACGGTTGAGCGCAGTGTTCACGATGTTCTCGCAGGTCGATTCAGCCCAGGACCGTTCAGAGACGCCGCCCGCAGCCTCGCCATCCTTCTCGAGATGGAAGGCCACGAGGTGACAGTCGTGCACGATGGACGCCAGGCGCTGGCCAGCATCGAAAAGCTCGAACCGGAGGTCGCATTGCTGGATATCGGCATGCCCGAGTTCGATGGTTATGAAGTCGCGCGACGCGTGCGGCGGCGACCATCGGGGCGCGGGCTCACCTTGATCGCAGTAACCGGCTGGGGGCGGGAGACGGATCGCACCCTCGCCATCGAGGCCGGGTTCAACCTGCATTTTACGAAACCTGTCGAACCCTGGCGGCTGATCGAAATTCTCCGGGCGGGCGCGCCTCTGTGAGGCGCCGACAATTGCATTTCTCCCCGCGCGCGACGGTGTAGGATCGAGCGCCGTTCTCGGCGAGCAATTCCGGGGGGAAAATATCTTGAGCTCGCTCGTTTCAGCCGCGCGCACCGCGGCCGCGCCTCGTCATCCGCCGGGACCTCGCGGTCTGCCGATCATCGGTTGCCTGCTGTCGGTCCTGCGCAATCCCATGCAGACGATGGCCAAGGCCGCGCGCCAGTTCGGCGGCATCGTGCGCATCCCGATCCGCGGCAAATTCCTGTATCTGGTGTCCGAGCCCGACCTGCTGCGCGAGCTGCTGGTCACCAATCGCGACAAGTACATGAAGAACATCCGCTACCGGCACATCCAGGCGCTGGTCGGCCAGGGGATGTTGCTGAGCGAAGCCGCCGAGTGGCGCCGCCAGAGGTTGATCACGCAGCCGGAATTCAAGCCCGATCACATCGACGCCCAGGTCGGCTGGATGACCGAGCTCACCGACAAATTCCTCGAACGCTGGCGCGTGCTCGCCGACCGCGGCGAAGCCATCGACGTCGAACCGGAGTTCGCGCGCCTGGCGCAGCTGCTCGCCGGGCGCTACTTGTTAGGCCCGGGTTTCGATGCGATCGCCGACCGCTTCTGCAAGGTGGCGGCGGAATGCAAGGAGCATTGGCCGCTCGCGCCGCGCGGGCTGGTGGCGTTGTTCAAGAAGCCCGCGAAAGAAAAATTGGCCGCCTTCGACGCCGCCATCGCGGAGCTCGACGCCTGCATCTACGGCTACATCACCGAGCATCGCAAGACGGGGTTCAAGGATTGCGGCGTTCTCACCCGCCTGGTCGCCAGCCAGAAGGACGGGCAGCCGGAGTTCACGGACACCTCGCTGCGCGACCAGATCTCGACGCTGTTCTTCGCCGGCCACGAAACGTCGGCCACCGCGATGTGCTGGATCCACTACCTGCTGTTCAAACACGGCGCGGTGCGCAACGCGCTGCAGCTCGAAGTGGCCGACGTGCTCGGCAACCGCATGGCCACCGCCGCCGAACTGCGCAAGCTGCAATACACCAGCCAGGTGATCGACGAATCGATGCGGCTGTATTCGCCGATCCACGCGATCTCGCGCGTGGCGATGCAGGACGACACGGTGGGCGGGTATCACATCCCCGCCGGTCAGACGATCGTCATGTCGATGTATGCCACGCATCGCCTGCCGCAGTACTGGCCCGATCCGGAGCGGTTCGACCCCACGCGTTTCGAGCCGGCGCAGGTCGCGGCGCGTTCGCGGTTTGCCTATTTCCCGTTCGCCGCCGGTCATCGCAATTGCGTCGGCGCCGCGCAGGCGCTGGTGGAACTGAAACTGGTCATCGCGCGCATCGCGCAGCGCTATACGCTCGAGCTGGTACCCGGGCAGAAGATAGAGCCCGCTCCCGGCACCACCATGTATCCACGCCACGGAATGAAAATGACGATCCATCATCGGACCCAGGCTTGAGCACTCCCCTCACGCGCGGCGAACAGGCGCGGCAGTTCTACAACGCCGCGGCGACCACGAGCACCGATTTCTGTTTCATGAATTACGGCTATGCGCCGTTGTCTGCGGAACTGGCGAGTTCCGCCGAGCCGGAAAGGTATTGCCTGCAGCTCTATCGTCACTTGCTGGGCGGTGCGGACCTCACCGGAAAACGCGTGGTCGAAGTGAGTTGCGGGCGCGGCGGCGGAGCCGCGCATGTGGCATCTACCTACAAGCCGCTGCAATACATGGGCATCGACATCAGCGAGAAGAACGTGGCGCTGGCCACGCAGCGTTTCGGCGATGTTCCGGGTTTGAGTTTCGAAGTGGGCAACGCCGAGGCGTTGCCGCTGTCGTCGAACGTGTGCCAGGCGTTGATCAATGTCGAAGCGTCACATCTGTACGACAATCCGTTACAGTTTTTTTCCGAGGCATGGCGCGTACTCGACCGCGGCGGCGCGTTCTTCCATGTGGACCTCACCTGGAAAGACAAAGACCCGGCGAAGCTCATCGAGGCCGCCGGATTTTCCGTGGATCAGACCGAAGACATCACCGACAACGTGCGCCAGGCACTCGAGCTCGACAGCGATCGCCGCGAGCAGATCGTGATGAGTTTCCCCGAGCAACTGCGCGCCGACTTCCGCGACTGGTCCGGCGTGAAAGGCCACCGGGCGCACAAGCGGCTCGCAACCGGCGAGTGGAAATACATCGTGACCCGCGCCGTCAAGAAGTAGGAAGTCGGTGCCGAGGAAGTCGGTGCCGGGTCGGACTTAGAAGCAGTGAAAGACTGTTCGCGCGAATGCTTCTAAGTCCGACCCGGCACCGACTTTCCGCGGCACCGACTTCCTCTACTCCTGGATGTACGCCAGCAGATCCGCGTTCACCACATCCGGGTTGATCGTGCACATGCCGTGTCCGAAACCCTTGTGAACCTTGAGCGTGCCTTTCTTGAGCAGCTTGGAAGACAACAGCGCCGAGTCCGCGATCGGCACGATCTGGTCGTCGTCGCCGTGCAGCACCAGCGTCGGCACGTCTATCTTCTTCAAGTCCTCGGTGAAATCCGTCTCGGAGAACGCCTTGATGCAGTCGTAGTGCGGCTTGATGCCGCCCATCATTCCCTGCCGCCACCAGTTGTCGACGACGCCGGGGATGGTCGTCGCGCCCGGACGATTGAAACCATAGAACGGACCTGACGGCACATCACGATAGAACTGCGCGCGGTTCGCCACCAGCGCGGCACGGAATCCGTCGAACACCTCGATGGGCAGGCCACCGGGATTCTTGTCGCTCTTGACCATGATCGGCGGCACCGCTCCGATCAACACGGCCTTGGACACGCGCCCACCGCCGCCGTACTGCGCGACGTAACGCGCCACCTCGCCACCGCCGGTCGAATGCCCGATGTGTATAGCGCCCTTGAGATCCAGATGCGCCGCCAGCGCCGCGACGTCCGCCGCGTAGGTATCCATCTCGTTGCCCGCGAACGTCTGCGAAGACCGCCCGTGACCTCGGCGGTCGTGCGCGATCACGCGGAAGCCCTTCGCCAGAAAGAACATCATCTGCGCGTCCCAGTCGTCGGCGCTCAATGGCCAGCCGTGGTGGAACATGATCGGCTTCCCGCTGCCCCAATCCTTGTAGAAAATTTCCGTACCGTCTTTGGTCGTCACGAAACTCATTGCGAACTCCCTGGGTCAGTTGCGGGCATTGATCCAGCCGACGATCTCGGCGAGCACCTGCTCTTTGCCAAGATCGTTCAACAGATCGTGATAATGCCCCTCGTAAAGTTTCAGCGTCTTGTCAGCCGACGCCGCCTTGTCGAAGAAGAGCTGGCTGCCGGCGGGCACGGTCGCGTGGTCGGCCGTGCCGTGCAGGATGAGCAGCGGCAGCTTGAGCGTTCCGAACCCGGCGAGCATCCGGTCGCCGGCTTCCAGCAGCGCCTTCACGGTCCGTGCCGGTTGTTTTTCACCCTGGCAATACGGATCGGCATTGAGCACCGCGAGGGCTTTCGGGTCGCGCGTGAAATCCTTCATGTGCAGCGTCAGCACCGGCAGTTTCGGCACGACCTTCCCAAGGAACCGCACCAGGCTCAGCACGATGGCAGGCGCCGGCACCTGGAAGGCAAAACTTTCGCAGATGAAGCCGGCGATTTCCGTCTGGTGATCCAGCGTCCAGGTGCAGCCCACCACGCCCCCGGCGCTGTGGCCTAACAGGAACACCTTCAACCCGGGCTCACGGGATTTTGCCAGCGCGATGACCGTTCCCAGATCTTCGGTGTAGTCCGCGTATTCGTCGATGTAGAAACGCGGGCCTTCGGATTTGCCGCGACCGCGCTGATCGTAGGCGTACACCGCGAACCCGGCCGCCGCGAACTGCTCGGCGGGCCAGATGTATTGGCCGCTGTGCGAGTTCACACCGTGGCAGATCACGACCACCGCCTTGGGCGCATCGGGGCGCCACGAGCGCAGGAACAGTCGGGTGCCGTAACGGCCGGTAAAGAACTCTTCTTTCATTGGGACCTCAGATGCCGGTTGAAGAAATCGAGCGTGCGGGCACGCGAGATGCCCGCCGCGTCGATATCGAAATGCGCGCCGCCGTGCCGCGAGAATGCGTGATTGCAGCCGGGGTAGCTATGGATTTCCACGCGCGGGTTGCCGGACAGCGCCGCCTTGACGCTGGCCTGTGCATCCTTCGAAATGAACTCGTCTTCTTCGGCGAGATGCATCTGCATTGGCGCATCGATGTCCTGCGCCTCGCCGAGGAATTCCTCGGTGCGCCCGCCGTGAAACGCGACCGCCGCGTCCACGCGCGTACGCGCCGCGGCGAGGAATGTCAGCAACCCGCCGAGACAGAATCCCATGACTCCGGTGGGCAGTCCGCCTGACAACCCGCGCGCGGCGGCAACCGTCGCTTCCACGTCGCGCACTCCCGCGTCGATGTCGAAAGCCTGATAGAGCGCGAGCCCCTTCTCCCAGTCCGGCTGCGAGCGAACGGAGAGGTCCACGTGACGCTCCTGCCGCCAGAACAGATCCGGGCACAACGCGATGAACCCGGCGGCCGCGAGTTCGCCGCAGGTGGCGCGCAGATCTTCATTGACGCCGAACACCTCGTGCAGGACGACGATGACGGGCCGGCGGCGTTCGTCCGGCCGCGCGAGGTAGGCGTCGAATGCGCCCTCCGCCGAGGCAACCCGCAGCGTGCGTGCCTGATCCTGGTGCCATGGTTGTGTGGACATCGACTGCTTCCCCGATTGCCGTGCGGGATTCAAGATACGCGCGCACCGCCGCCTTCCGGGATGGACCCAAGTGACAAAGAACGGGCAACAACTGACAGAACACGCGCCGCTCGAAGTGGCCATCATGTGTTACCCCGGCGCGCAGCTCACTTCCATTCACGGACTGACCGACGTGTTCACGTACGCGGACTACTACGCGCGCGAACATTCCGCGCGCCAGCAGCCCTTCATCCGCGTCACTCATTGGCGCGAGCGCGCCGAGGGCGACGGAATCGAAAACACCTTCGATTCCCTGCCCGGGCCATTCAAGGTGCCGGCGCTGGTCATCGTCCCCGCCTGCCAGATCGCGCCGCCCGAACGCGGGCATGCGCCGCGCAGCAAGGAATGGATTCGCGGCCGACACGCCGACGGCGCCGTGGTCGCCGCGGTGTGCGGCGGCGTATTTCTATTGGCGGACGCGGGGTTGCTCGAGGGCCGGCGTGCCACCACGCACTGGCTGTTCGCCGATGAACTGCGCCGGCGATTCCCGGGGCTCGACGTCGATGCCGATCGGCTGGTCATCGACGATCAGGATGTGATCACCGCCGGCGGGGTGCTCGCCTGGGCGGACCTGGGCCTGAGCCTGGTCGAACGATTGTTAGGCGCGACGGTGATGCACAGCACGGCGCGGTTCATGGTCATGGATCCGCCGGGCCGCGAGCAGAAACTGTACGGCGATTTCGCGCCGCGGCTGCAGCACGGCGACAAGGCAATCCTCGCCATCCAGCACTGGCTGCAGGCGAATGCGGCCGCGGCTTGTTCGGTCAGCGATCTGGCGCAGCGCGCGAATCTGGGCGAGCGTACGTTCCTGCGCCGCTTCGTCAAAGCCACCGGCGTGAAGCCCAGCGAATACACCCAGCGGCTGCGTATCGCGCGCAGCCGCGACTTGCTCGAGTTCACGCGCGACTCGGTGGAACAGGTGTCGCTGGCCGCCGGCTACGAAGACCCGGGCGGCTTCCGGCGGATCTTCAAACGCGTGATCGGCCTGTCACCGGGCGAGTACCGGCGACGTTTTCAGCGCGAGCGGCTGATCAAGACCGCCTGAGCCTGGGCGCTGGCGACTTCACGCTCGCTTTGCAGGAAGCCGGACGCCGGTACGATTTCATCCTCGCGAGCGGAGATCTGCGGCCACTGCTCGATGACACGTTCGCCCGCGTCTTCGCCACCGCCGGCAAAGCGGCCGGCCGTCAGGGTGATGAAGGCACGCGCGACGTGGCCGCCGCCCGCGCACACGATGGCGCGCGTGGGCGCGTCATCGCTCACCAGCGCCAGCAACGCCGGACTCACCAGCGCGGCGTCGAGCGCCGCCAGACTCGCATCGGGTATGACGCCGCGTGTCATCTGCGTCGCCGCCGAGGGTGCGAGACAGTTGACGCGAATGCCGTACTTCTCGCCTTCGATCGCCAGCGTCTGCATGAGGCCGACCAGCGCCATCTTCGCCGCGCTGTAGTTTGACTGCCCGAAGTTGCCGTACAGACCCGATGACGACGTGGTCATCACGATGCGGCCGAACTGCTGCGCGCGCATCCGGTTCCACACCGCCTGTGTGCAGATCACCGCGCCCATCAGGTGCACGTCGACCACCCGCCGGAAATCTTCCAGCGTCATCTTCGCGAAACTCTTGTCGCGCAGGATGCCGGCGTTGTTTACCAGGATGTCGACGCGTTGCCATTCGGCCAGCGTGCGCTCCACCATCGCGGCGACCGCATCGACATCCGTCACGGAAGCGGCGAACGGCAGCGCGGCGCCACCGGCGGCGGTGATTTCGGCCGCTACGGCTTCAGCGGCGCTCGCCGCGACGTCGTTTACGACGACGCGTGCACCCTGGCGCGCGAGGAACAACGCATGTTCGCGGCCCAGGCCGCCACCCGCGCCGGTCACCACCGCAACGCGTCCATCGATCCGATGTTTCATCATGTCGTCGATCTTACCCGTCGCTGAGGGAAGCACTCGACTCACACGGATTACGCGTTACTCGAAGCGGTAACTGAGTTTCACCAGCAGCTGCTCGTCGTCGCGCAGGCTGAAGCTGTTGCGCAGTTGCCGCCCCAGGCCCTCGGAAGTGTCCTTGCGATCGAATCCGCCCCGGCCAAAAACGACATATAGATAGGACAGCGGCCCGAGTTCGTAGCGATAACGGATCTGGAAGCCGAGATTGCGCACACTGAAATCGTCGATGGGTTCATTACTTTCGACCGGATCGCCGTTGGGTGCGATGCGATAGGCCGTCTCGAGCCGTGCATCGATCGCGATCGCCTGCAGCTTGACCCGCAGTTCCTGGCGGTTGCCGATGGTCCAGTCGAAGCCGGCGTCGAAGTGCGCTTCGCGCCCGCCAAAACCGCCGACCAGGTTTTCGCGCTGCCATACCAGCCAGTCCGGCGTGCGGCTGTACGACGCGCCCAGGTAGAGATTGAATGCATCGCTCACGAAGTACTTCGGCTCGAAGTTGACGTAGTAGCCGAGCCGGTCGTTGCCGGCGAATCCGCCGGTCGTGGGATTGATCTCGACGTAATACGCCCAGTTGCCCTTGCGCGGCCGGTCATATTCGAAGTACGCGTTGTAGTTCGGCGGAATACGCGCCACGCCGTTGCCGCGTGTCAGCAGGTCGTCATACCCCGCGCTGTTCACGTTGATCTGTGCGTATTCGAAGCTGCCGTTGCGCAGCCGCCCCTGGCGGCTCAGTCGGACCTGGTGGCCCATCAGCAGGCCGTGGTCGTTGTAGTCGGAACTGAAACGCAGGCGCCAGTCCTTCGATGCGTAGCGGGATTCAGCCGGCAGGTCGGCGAAGCGGCGCAGCACCTCCCAGTGCAGGTAGTTGGTGCTGTTGCGCGCGAGGTAGCCGGCATCGTTGATCTGCAGGTCGTTGCCGAAGTGCATGGCGATCAGCTGCTGGCGCCAGCCGCGATCCATCTCGTAGTCGGCCCACAGCGTGGCGCCCGTGTCGCGCGAGCTCTCGCCCGGGGCGTCGATATCGCTGCCGAACACGCGCGTGCGCACGTTCCAGCGCGCGCTCGGGCGCCAGTTGTGATCGAGCCCGAGGACGGTGGCCGTGCGGTCGAGGAACGGGCGCTTCACCTGCGTCGCCATCAATCCGACATTCTGTTTGCTGAAATCGCGCACCAGCCGCAGCGCGCCGAAAGTGCGCCCCACCTCTTCGGACTCATCGGCGGCGAACAGGCCGTACTTCGTGTCGCCGAAGCTGCCGTTGAGTTTGACGGCGCCGGTGATGTCGCCCGAACCCTCGCCGTCGTCGTTGGGACCGCCGATGCGGCGCGTATACAGCAGCTGGCTGTAATCCGACGGCGTGGTGAATTCGAAAATACCCTGGTTCTCGGTGAAGAACGGGCGCTTGTCGCTGACGAAGGTTTCCGTGGCACTGAAGTTGACCACCAGGTCGTCGCTCTCGACCTGGCCGAAATCGGGATTCAACGTGGCCGTGAGTTGGGTCTGGCCGTTCGGCTTCCAGAACAGGTCGACGCCGGCATCGCCGTTGCTGCCGCCGCGCACGTGGTCGTACAGGCCCGAGACATACGGCGTGACCGCCAGCAGCGACTGGCTGTAGTTAGCCAGCTCGACCGCCGCGAAATCCGACACGAAACGCGGCCGCTCAAAACTCGCCTGCGGCCAGGCCACGCGTTCGCCCGTTTCCCCGACGACGCGATCCAGGTAGATCTTCACGATCCGTTTGTCGCTCCGGGCCTCACGCATCGGCGCGATGTGCCAGGGGATCAGCACCTCGGCCGACCAGGCGTCCGCATCGCCGGAGACAGCGTGCCGCCAGTTGCCGTCCCAATCCTTGTTGAAGGAGTTCTCGTTGCTGACGATGCCGTCGTACACGCCGTCGGTGGCGCTGACGGTGAAGTTGTACGCGGTGCGGCCGTCGCCGTCGAAGTCGACCATGACGTTCACGCGGTCGACCTGGTCCTCGAAATCGCGCTGCACACGCTGCTGGTTGCGCGCGACGGAGGGCGGTTGCGTGTTCCTGAAAGCGAACGCGAGTCCTTCCGGCGTGGCGAGGATCCACGCCTCGGTGGCGAACGAACCCGGCTCGCCGTTGAGCGGCTGCGTCTTGCGGAAGTCGGTGATGTGCTGCGCGGCCTGCCATTCCTCCGCGCCGATGTGGCCGTCGATCTCGACGCCCAAGGCGGGCACGGCAACAAGCACCAGCAGAAGCCGGGCAATCCCTCGCTTGAAACTCATCCCTCTCCCTCGATCGGCCGCTGGCTCGAACTATAGACGGGCGAATCGGGGCTCCGGTTTGAATTTCACGCCGCGCTGCGCCGCGCGGACTTGCGGCGTGACTTCGCGTCCGCGGTCCGCAGAACCGCCAGCCCCAACAGGCGGCGGAACGTCGGACATTGCAGGTGGCTCGGCGCGGGACAGGCCGCCGCGTGCCGCAGGCCGTCGCGCATGGCGGTCAGTTTGCGGATCGTGCCGTCGAGCTCCGTGGCCTTGTCCGAGAGCATCTTGCGATCGATCTGCCCGCGTCCCTCGCGCGCGAAGACGCGGCCGATTTCTTCGAGCGAGAAGCCGGCGGAACGGCCGAGCGCGATCAACGCCAGCCGTTCGAGTACGTCCGGGTCGAACAATCGCCGCAATCCGCGCCGGCCGACGGAGGAGATCAGTCCCTTCTCCTCGTAGAACCGCAGCGTCGAGGCCGGAACACCCACCTTTTTCGCAACTTCGTTGATATCCAGGTCGTAAATGGGCTTGACCTCAAGTGGACTTGAGGTGGCACTCTGCACCCATCGCCTCTCCACGGCAAGCGCGGGTGAGCTTCATGACCCTTCTGACTATCACGGTATTCCTCGGCCTGTTCGCAACGGCGCTCACGGACCTGTGGGCCCTGGCGCGCAAACGCGCGCTCGGTATCGCCGCGCCCGACTTCGGCCTGGTGGGCCGCTGGATGGCGCATCTCGCGCGCGGGCGCTTCCGCCACGAACGCATCGCCGCCACCGCACCCGTCCGCGGCGAGCGACTGATCGGCTGGACCGCGCACTACCTCATCGGTGTCGCGTTCGCGGCGCTGCTGCCCGCGTTGTGGGGAGTGCAGTGGTTAGAGCATCCGGCCCTCGCACCCGCGCTGATCGTCGGTGTGGCAACCCTGGCGGCACCATTCCTGCTGATGCAACCCGGCATGGGCGCCGGCATCGCCGCGAGCCGCACGCCGCGCCCCACCGTGGCGCGTTTCCACAGCATCGTCACCCATACAGTTTTCGGCCTGGGCCTGTACGCCTCGGCCCTCATCGCAAGGAGATTCCTGTGAACATTCCCGCCCGCTTCGCCCCACTGCTTTTCGGTGCAGTACTTTCCGCCATCATGGTCGCGATCGTGTCGGCATTCGTGCTGGCGACCGCGCAAGGTTTTCATGCCGGCTTCGCCGCGCAATGGCTCAAGAGTTGTTTGACCACATGGCCGGTGGCGTTCCCGACCGTCACGCTGGTGGCGCCATGGGTGCGCCGCTTCGTCAGCCAGCGGACCGCGTGACTCCGCGCTCGGTCGCGTAGATCCGCAAGGCGAACCCGCCGGCTCCAGTCGCGCGCAGCGAGCGGACCTCCGCGCGCATCGCTTCCGGCACCTGTTCGAGCGCCGGCATCGTCGCGCGGCATTCCGGCGGGAACAGCGCCGGCGCCGCGAGCGCCGCGAAGGTCAGATCGGCCGCGGTGAAGCGATCGCCAGCCAGAAACCGGCGGCCACCTTCCAGCCGCGCGTCGACCTCGCGGAATATTTCCCGGATGCGGTCGATCGAACGGGCGGCACCCGCGGGAGTCACCTTGTACGCACGGCGCAGCAGCTGGCGGCCGATCGGCACGATGAGCGGCAGCCAGAGCGCTTCGTGCCTCGGCACACCGCGCGACCACAGCTCGCGCAGCAGCGCTTTGTCCGGCAACAGGTGTGTGTAGGCCCAGCGGCGCACATGGGTGCCGAGATCCTGGTCGAAACGCTGCTCGAGCGCAGCGACTTCCTGGCGCAACGTCGCGTCGAGTGGATAGAGCTCGCCGCGCATGGCATCGGCGTGCGCGAGGATGGCGGTGGAGGTGTTGAGCCACAGGTCGCCGCGGACGAACACCGGCACCGTGCCGCCCGCGCCGCGCCGGGTGGCAAACCGGCTCAGCAACGGCGCGTGGGGCTCTTCGCGATAAGGCAGCGACGCGCGATCCAGCGCCCAGCGCGCCTTCTCGCAGTAATGGCTCAGCGGAATCGTGATGAACGTGGCGGGTTCATCGGCAACGGATACATTCACGCAAACCTCCCGGTCGCGATCGCTGGCACAATGCGCGAAAGCTTATGCGCAAACTGCTCGTCTTTCAGCATTCGGCCCGCGAACCGCTGGGCGTGTTCGATCCGATGCTCCGCCGCGCCGGCTTTCGCATCCGCTACGTGAATTTTTCGCGTCAACCAGACCAGCAGCCCGACGTCAGCCGCTACAACGGCCTCGTGGTGCTGGGCGGTCCGATGAACGTCGACCAGGCCGACCGCCATCCACATCTAACTACCGAAATCGCCGCCATCCAGCAGGCGTTGGCGCGCGGCATCCCGATCCTGGGAATCTGCCTGGGGGCGCAGCTGCTGGCGGCGGCGCTCGGCGCGCACGTCCGGCCGCACACCGTGCGCGAGATCGGCTGGTATCCGCTGCATCCGACTGGAGCTGCGGCCCAGGACCCGCTATGCCGCCATCTCGCGGGCCATCAGCACGTGTTCCAGTGGCATGCCTATACGTTCGATCTGCCGCCCGGCGCCGTGCACCTGGCGAGCACACCCACCTGCCCCAACCAGGCGTTCCGCTTTGGCGACCGCGCCTATGGCCTGCAATTCCATCTCGAAGCCGACGAACATCTGATCCAGCGCTGGCTACACGTGCCGGAATACCGCATGGAAGCCGACCATGCCGGCCCCGCTCATCATCTCGACCACATCCTGCGGGACACGCACAGTCACGCACCCCAGGCGCTGGCATTGAGCGAGCGCGTGTTCGGCGAATTCATAGACTTGCTGGGCTGGCGCCGGAAGGTGCGGCTCGGGAGCCGTTGACCAGGGCGCGCGCCACGAAGAATGCCGTGGGCAGACCGACCAGCACGATGTGCCAGAACGCGTGGACGTGCAGCTGCGCGAGTGGATAGATGCCGTGCCCGATGGCCGACAGCGGCAGGATGACGTAGTTCATGACCAGCAGGACCGCGACGCCGTAGAGAACGCCGAGCACGATCCATTGCCGCGGCAGCACCTTCACCCGGCTGGCCAGCAGGTACAACAGGGCCGCGCCGCTCAGGCAGATGAAAAAATGCAGCGCCACACCGAGCGCGACGATTTCGAGGCCGCCGTCGCGCGCCGCCTTGCCTAACAACCCGCTGGCGACGCCTTTCCAGGGCCCCGTCCATGCACCGCCATTCAGCACGGTCCTGGCCGTCGGGTAGATGAAATCCGCGAGGCCGGCGCAGAATCCGCCGAGCAGGATGCCGCGCAAGGCAGGTTTGTTAGTCGTGCTCATCTCATCCTCCCCGATCGGAGAGGCGAGACTACCTCCGCGCCACGTGCGCGCGAAGGGTCGCCGTGCATTCGTCCCGAACGCGGGTCGTTGCCGCTACTGCCGGTACCACTCCGCGTACGGGCTGTCCTTCACCTTCTGGCGATTCAGATCCGGCGTGCCGTCGGTCCACCACACCGGCCCACGTTCGCCGAGCGCGATCTTGGCGGCGTCGACCGCCTTGCGCGCGGGCACCAGCTCTTCGGGCCGGCCGGCTTTCATGGCCGCCTTGACGGCGCGCCGCGCGTTCATCAGCTCCTGCACGAGTGCTTCGCGCTTTTCCACCGGCAAATCGGGATTCGCCCGCCGCCACAACCTGCCGCGCACGACGAAGTAGCGGCCATCCGGAGTCACTCTTTCGTTCATGATTTGCGTCGACCTCAGCGGCAGTGGTTAGAAAAATCCGGCGATGCCAGGAAACTTTGCAGCACGCGTTGCCAGGCGGGCCACTCGTGTTTGCCGTCCGTCAGGAAGACGCGCGCGGGCGGCAGCTCGGCGGTGAGCAGCGAATCCGCCGCGCGCAGTTTGTCGGAAGTCCCGTAGCCCGCGAAGATGAGCGGCGCGGCTTCCCTGCCCTGCGCCACCGCCTGCAGCCAGCGCCACAGCTCGCGCTGGTAGTTATCCGGGTTCATCGTCTCTTCGCGCGCGGGAGCCTGCCAGTTCTTCAATCCACCCGCGTTCGTGATCTCCTCGATCAGGGTACGGTCGCCGAGAAACGGCGCGATGGCCAGCACGCCGGTCACGTCCGCCGAGTGGGCGCGCGCGTAGAACAGCGAACCGAACCCGCCCATCGACGGGCCTGACAACCAGATCTCCTGGTAGCCGCGCGCCCGCGCGGGCGCCATGACATCCGCCTCGAAGCGCTCGAGCATCGTCCCTTTCATGTAGTAGCCGAAGGTGGCATCGGCCGCGCGGATGTCGATGGAGCGGCCCGACTTGCGCAGCGTTTCCACGAAGCCGCGCTGCTCGAAAGCCTCGGCGCGGTCGCCCATGCCCGGCAGCAGCACGAACAGGCATTTCGCCGGCGTCGCGGCAGCCGCGTAGTCGATGGAGCGCATCGGCTCGGGCGTGGGCAGCATGCTCGCGCAGCCGCCAATAGCAGCCAGTGAAACGGCGGCCACTATCAATCCGGGGCGGGAGGGTCGCATGCCGGCAAGCATAGTCCAATGCGCGCGCGGCCCCTGTACGATCGCGCCATGGCCGACGCCACTTTCCAGGTCCCCGTCCTGTTCGATTACGCCGCGACCTTCACCTGGGCGGTGAGCGGCGCCATCGTCGCGATCCGCAAGCGCTTCGACATCATCGGTGTGTTCATCGTCTCGCTGCTGACCGCCATCGGCGGCGGACTGCTGCGTGACGCGGTGTTCCTGAATCGCACGCCCGTGTTCCTGCTGGATCCCGCCTATCTATCGCTGGTGTTCTCCGCCACGCTGGTCACATCGGTGTTTGCCCGCTATCTGCGCAACCTCATCGGCCCGGAAAGCGTGCAGAAGATCGTCGACTACATCGACGCGCTCGGCACGCCGGCGTTCGCTGTCTTCGGCATGGAACTCGCCCGGCGCGCGGGGGCTGCCACTGATCGCGGTCGCTTTCGTCGGTGTTGCCAACGGCGCCGCGGGCGGCCTGCTGCGCGACGTGGTGATGCGGGAGATTCCCGCGCAGATGCGCCCCGGCCAATACGCGTCGCTGACGTTGTTCGCCGCCTGCGGCCTCTATCTATTGTTGACGCTGAATCTCGGCTGTTCGCCGACCCGTGCGGCCTGGATCACCGTGGGCGTCTTTTTTCTCGCGCGGGTGCTGACGATCCGGTTCAACTGGCGCACCCGGTCGGTATGGGAAGAGGAACCCGGACCGCGTTGAATCAGTTCGTGGTGTGCCAGAGATTGCGGCCTTCGGGATTGAGCAGCGTGGAGATCGCCGGACCGTCCCAAACCACCATGCATCCGACCGGCAGCGCCAGGGCCAGCAGGATCTGCGGCCGCCGGTTCATCAGCGAATACAACGGCATCTCTTCGAGGTCCGCGGCGGCCGGCTTGCCGAACGGGCTGTCGGTCGGCCCGAGGTACCAGCCGGAGTCGCTGCGCGAAGGCTGCTGCCGCCGCGCGAATACATGCCGCTGCTCGAGCGTGCCCTTGCGAACCACCAGCGTCTGGTCGAACCGGCAGGGCTCGGCCTTGAGATCCACCACCCGCAGCAGGTCGATCTGCGCGGTGAGCACGGTCAGCGAGCGCGACACATCTTCACTCACGGCCTTGAACGGGTCCGAGGTGAAATCGGGCTCGCACACCAGCAGCGAACCATCGGGCTGCTTGCGCAGCAGAAAGTTGCTCCAGCCGATCTCGAACGACGCCCCGTCGACCAGGCCACTGCCGGTGCCGTCGAATGACGCCACGGTATCGGCCAGCCATTGGCCCTGCGTGCTGATGGATTCCGTGCAACGGACCTGGATCGGCACCGATGCCTTGTTCGATGTGAGTGTGATCATGCGTGAACTGTAGCAGCCACCGGCTTTGGAAACATGAATGCCAGCAACACCGCACCGACCGCGACCGCGGCGGACGCGATGTAGAGCCAGGCGTAGTTGTGATACGTGTCGAACACCCAGCCGCCCGCCACCGGCCCGAGCGCCATGCCGAGGCTCGACAACATGGTCGCCGCGCCGAACACCGTGCCCATGATGTGCTGCGGGAAATAATCCCGCGCGATCGAGGCGTACAGCGGCATGCCACCGCCATACGCCACGCCGAAGATCACCGCCAGCGTGTAGAACTCCGACAGCTCGCTGACCTGTAGATAGGCCGTGATGGCCAGCGCCTGCACGGCCAACGCGCAGATGAGCAGGCGCTTCGCGCCGTAGCGATCCGCCAGCAGGCCGATCAGCACGCGGCCGCCGAGACCCGCCAGGCCCTCGACGCTGTACACACTGACCGCGGCCATCGGCCCCAGGCCGCAGAACATGGCGTAACTCACCACGTGGAAGATAGGGCCCGAGTGCGCCGCGCAACACAACATGAAGGTGAAACCCAGCACCAGGAATTGCGGCGAGGTCAGCGCCCTGCCGATCTCGGCCTGGTCGGGTCTTGCCGCGGCTACCACTGCCGCGACCGGCGGCCGGCGGACGAACAACGCCGCCGGGATCACCACGGCCCAGGCGAGCACGCCGACCGCGAACATCGCCGCGCGCCAGCCGTAGTGCGTGATGAGCCAGCTGGAGAACGGAGAGATGGTGAGCGGCGCCATGCCCATGCCCGCCGACACCAGCGACACCGCCAGATTGCGCCGCGTCTCGAACCAGCCCATCACCGTCGCGATCATCGGCGCGAAGAACGCGCTGGCGGCGAGGCCCACGAGAATGCCGTAGGTCAGCTGGAACGACGGCAACGTCGTCGAGCGGCTCGCCAGCGTCAATGCCAGCCCTAACAACACTGCGCCGAGCAGCGTGACGATACGCGCGCCCCAGCGGTCGCTGGCCGCGCCCCAGGCGAACGAGCCGAACGCCATGACGATGAAATTGATCGTCATCGCAAACGAGATGCCCGCGCGCGACCAGCCCGTCTCGCCCGACATCGGCGCGAGGAAGACCGCGAGCGAGAACATCGCGCCGATGGCGACGCAGCCCATGAGGCCGCCCAGCGCGACGATGACCCAGCGGTACGGAGATTCGGTCATTCAGCGAGCCAGACGAATCCTTCTCCCTTCATTTCGATCGTGCCGATTCCCGGGAACGGAAAGTGCACGGAGTACACGCGCTGTTTGCTCTTCGCGAGCTGGGCGATCAACGCGGCGCGGCTGGCCGCGGCGGTTGCGTGGTCGCCGTCGAAGTTGTTGACCCACTCCGGCTTTTCCACCGAGATGACGAAATGGTGCATGGAGTCGCCGACGTAGAGCAGCGAACCCGAGCCCGAAGTGATCAGGTAACCCGAATGCCCCGGCGTATGACCCTGGATCGCGATCGCCTTGACCGTGCCGGGAACGAGCTCCGCGCCGGGCGCGAAAACTTCCACGTTCGGCTTCATGGCGGCAACGAGCGCGTCAAGATTCGGGACGCCCAGGGTCTTGGCCTGCTCCGCGTTCAACCCGGTGAGATAGGCCCACTCCGGCTTCGACAGATGGATCTTCGCGTTCGGGAACGCGAGCGCTCCCGCGGTGTTTACCAAACCACCCACGTGATCGCCATGCGCATGCGAAATGAAGATATCCGTGACGCTCGCCGGATCGACACCCGCTTCCGCGAGCGAGGCGGCTAGTTTGCCGGCGCCCGGACCGAAGTTCGTGCCGGCTCCGGTGTCGAACAACAACACGCGATCGCTGCTTTTCACGAGCAAGGGCTGGATGCTGAGCGCCAGCTTGTCGCCGGGTAGGCCGGCTGCGGTCAACACCGCCGACACTTCCTCGGGTGTGCGTCCCACGCCGAAAATCTTGTTGTCGTTCGGCACTTCCATGCCGCCGTCACGCAGCGCCGTCGCCGACAACTCGCCGATCTTGAACGCGTGCGCGTTCTCTTCTTTCGCGGCAGGCGCGGGTTCGGCGGCGATCGGAGCTGCGGGCGCCGCGCCCGGAGCTGGAGCGTCCGACGGCTTCGAACACGCGGTCAAAAGTATCAGTGCGCCGAAAACAGCGAGCGACCCGACCCGGGTGGTTGAACTTTGCAGCATGTAATTAGTCCTTAGGCGGAGTGAGCGCGAATCTTGGAGCGTCACTTCTCCGGTTTCAATCGCGGATGTATGCGAGCCGGTTCTTTGGCAGATATCGACATAACCCTGACGACGCACGAACAAATCCATTGACATTGCCAACGTGAGCTGGCGCACGCTTCGGCGACCAGAACACGAATTGACCGATGAATGCGGGCGTGATGAAGTTTCAACATGAAAACCTACCGACACTGGCTGCTGATTTCGATCTCCGCTCTTGCCTTCTCGACCGCCTGGGCGCAATCGACGGGTGAAATCCCGGGAATAAGGTCCGCGACATCCCAGTCGCCGACGCGCAACGTGCAGGAAGCAACCTCGGAAACCGGCACGATCCTCAAGAAAGACATCCGCTGGACCTCGAAGATCCCGCTGAACAAGACATACGGCGAGCTCACGGAAGCGCAGAAGGAAGAGTTGCACAAAATGTACGAGTCGCTGCCACCCGGCGACGAGCCGCCGTTTCCGATCAACGGCATCAAACCCATCTTCACCGCCATCAAGAATGCGCAGCGTACGCTTCAGGCGCGCGGCGCGCTGGACCTGGCCGTGACGGTCGGGCCCGATGGCAAAGCGATCAAAGTCGACGACTTCAGCAACTTGCGCAGTACCCAGATGGCGGAACTTGCACAGCAGGTCTTGCTGTTGACCACGTATAAGCCCGGGGTCTGCAGCGGGCAGCCTTGCACCATGCAATTCCGGTTCACACAAAAACTCCGGGGTGGTTAGCCATCGATTGACCGCCGGGCTCAGTCGTGGTCAAGTCGGGGCATGAAGCCCCGCAAACTATTGCTTCTCCTTGCGATTTCGGTCTGCGCGTCGGTCACCGCGCAGGCACAGATCCTGCATCCCGAGCACGGCATTCCCGATGCACCTACTCGTAACACCGTCTCGTCGACCGCGTCGACCGGCACGATCCTCAAGAAGGAACTGCGGTGGAGGTCGAAGATTCCGCTGAACAAGACCTACGAGCAGCTCACACCGGAGCAGAAGGCGGAATTGTTCGCCATGTACGAGTCGATTCCCGAAGGTGATGAGCCGCCGTTCCCGGCGCAGGGTTTGAAACCCATTTTCAACGCCATCAAGAAAGGACAGACCGTGCTGCAGGCGCGCGGCGAACTGAACTTCGGCGTGAGCGTCGGTCCGGATGGCAAAGCGAGCAAGGTCGACGACTTCGGCGGCGTCGGCGGGCCCAATGCATATGAGATGTCGCAGTACGTGGCGTCTATCCTGGTGAACGCCCAGTACAAGCCCGCCATGTGCAAGGGTCAGCCTTGCGCCATGCCGTTTCCTTTCAAGCTCAGGCTGAACTGACGCGGTCGGAAGCGTCCTACAGATTGCCCAAGACCGGCAATCTAGACTGGCGGCATGACTAAGGGTGCTGCGCTCTCGATCCTCGATACCGCATCCGGCGCGGCGCAGCGTTCGCACCGCGCGCTGATCCCCTTGAGCGAGCTCGCCGCTGCCAACCGGCAGCGGGACGCGCTCTATCTCCTGAGCGAGCAGCTGCACCGCGCGAACTCGCTGCAGGAGACCTACGAGGCCGCGATGGACGCGATCGAGTCGGCGCTCGATTGCGACCGCTCGGCGATCCTGCTGTTCGACGACGCCGGCGTCATGCAGTTCGTCGCATCACGCGGTTTGTCGGCTAACTACCGCGCGGCGGTCACCGGCCATTCGCCGTGGACGCCGGACGAGACGGATGCCTTGCCCATCGACATTCCCGACGTCGAGCGATCCGACCTCAGCGCAGACCTCAAGGCCACGGTGCTGGGTGAAGAGATCCGCGCCATCGCGTTCATCCCGCTGGTATCCGAAGGCGCGCTGATCGGCAAGTTCATGGCGTATTTCCGCGAGCCATACAGGTTCAGCCAGGACGACCTGTCCGTCAGCCTGGTCATCGCGCGCCAGCTCGCGTATGCCGTGCGGCGCAACCGCATGGATCAGCAGCTCCTCGATCGCGAGGTGCAGCTCGCCGACGAACTCGCGGCGACGCGCATGCTCCAGCAACTGAGCCTCGAGATGGCGCCCGAGATCGACATCGAATCGCTGTATCAAAAGCTGATCGACGCGGCGGTTTCGATCATGGGTTCCGATTTCGCGAGCCTGCAGCAGTATTACCCGCACCTCGGGACACACGGCGAGCTGAAGCTCCTTGCCCATCGTGGCTTCACCCCCGAGGCGGCGACATTCTGGACGTGGGTGCGCGCGAATTCGTCGTGCACCTGCGGCGTCAGCATCAAGCAGCGCGCGCGCGTGGTCGCAACCGACGTGGCCAACTCGTCATTCATGGCCGGCACTGCGGACCAGGCGGCATTGCTGCAGGCGGGCATGTTTGCCGCGCAGTCGACTCCGCTGCTGTCCCGCGGCGGCGAGCTGGTGGGAATGATCTCGACGCACTGGAAGGAATGTCACGAGCCTTCCGAGCGCGACCTGCGGCTGCTCGACATCCTCGCGCGCCTGGCCGCGGATCTCATCGAACGCAAATTGCTGGAGGAAGAATCCCGCCGGCGCGAAGAACGCCTGCGCGTCCTGACGCAATTGCTGACCGACGTTCCATGGCAGGCCCGCAGCGACGGCGCTTTCGCCGAGATGCAGATCGCGTGGGAGAACTACACCGGACAGTCGTGGGATCAACATGCCGGGCACGGCTGGGTGGATGCGATCCATGCGGAGGATCGGGAAGCCGTGCGGGCCACCTGGGCGGAGGCGTGTTTCGACGCGGACAAATACGAGTGGCGCGCCCGCCTCTGGCACGCACCGAGCGCGCAGTATCGGCGCTGCCTCATCCGCGCGACGCCGATCCGCAATGACGATGGATCGGTCAGGGAATGGGTCGGCTCATGCACGGAAGTGCCGGAAGCTCCACCCTTTCTCTAACCACCCTTGAAGTCGGCCTGCAGCAGGTGCGTCAGCGTATGAACGTATCGCAGCTTGCCGTTCTCCACCCGGAACAGGTGTGTGTCGGGTGCGCCGCTGCGGCCATTCGGGCTGCCCGCGCCGAAGGTGCAGAATACGGTCACCGCACCGAGTTCTTCATCCACGATGAAACGGCGATTGGCGATGTTGACGCCCGCCGGAACCCCGTCCTCGCAGGTATCCGTCGGCAACCCCTTGCCCGTGTACAGACCGCCCTCGACGCGCACGCACGGGTATCCCCACGGCACCAGCTCCGTCTTCTTCTCGAGAAACGCATCTAGATAGGCGTTGGCAGCGGCGATCAGCGTGCCGCGCGAATCGCGCCTGGCAGCGGGGATGGGGTCCCACTTCTCGGTGGACGAGTACTTGAGGTAGTTGTCCGCGTTGAACAACCAGTAGCCCGTCGTGGTCCACAGGATCTCGACTTCCGCGATCTTGTCGTGATTGACGCGCAGGCGCGTGCCGAGAACGTACGGCGCGGCCTTGTCGGTGACGATGATTTCGGTAAATGTCTGGCAGGTCGCGGCATCCACGAACGTCCGGTGGTGGTCGATCTTGAGGGGTTTGTTGAGAAAGCCTTTGTCGATGTCCGCAAGGGCGATGTTCTCCCGGTAGCCCACGCCCTTCGCAAGCGGCAGGCCGGATATGTCGCCCTTGGACTGGGCGGCGACATAGAGATCGGCGGCTTCCCGCAATCCCTGCGGCGTGCATGCAACGGCCGCGTACGCGAAGGCAGGAAGGAGCAAGCCGCCGGCGAACGTGAGAAGCCAGGCGAAGCAGGTTCGTTTCACGGGATACGCCCCAGGGGTGTGATATTCCAGCGGCGCAGCTTAGCGCGGCGGCACGCTCAGATGCAGGAGGCTGGCGATGCCCGCGATCAGTTCGCGAGGCTCCACCGGTTTGGCCAAGTGCATCTGGAAACCCGCCAGCAAAGCGCGTTGGCGGTCGTCGGCCCGCGCGTACGCGGTCAACGCGATCGCCGGCAGGCTGCTGATGGCGCTTCCCTGCATCGAGCGGATTTTCCGGATGAGTTCGTAGCCATCGAAATCCGGCATTCCGATGTCGCTGATCAGGATGTTCACGTCCGAACTTGCGAGGATCCGCAGCGCCTCCGAGCCGTTTTCGGCGAGCGTGCAGCGGCCGCCGTGTTCTTCGATGAGCCGGCACATGAGGATGCGCGCATCCGCCTGATCGTCGACCACCAGGGCTCGCGCACCCGCGAGTGTGGGTAGTTCGAGCGTGCTCACGTCCACGTCACTGAAAGCGGTCCGCTCGCCTGCGCCCGCGTCCTCGGTGAGGATCACGGAAATCGGCAGCGCGACCACGAAGGTCGTGCCCGTGCCTTCGCCGCCGCTCTTCACGCGCACCGAACCACCGTGCAGCTCCACCAGGTGCTTCACGATCGACAGCCCAAGGCCCAGGCCGCCGTGACGCCGCGTCGTGGAGGAATCCGCCTGGCGAAAGCGGTCGAAGACGAACGACAGGAACTCGGGCTTGATGCCGATGCCGGAGTCGTCCACCGAGACTTCGACATGCGAGTTCACGCGCTCCATGATCACGTCGATGCGTCCGCCGGAGGGTGTGAACTTGACCGCATTGGTGAACAGGTTCCAGAACACCTGCTGCAGCCGCCCGGGATCGCCACGCAATCTGCCCGCACGCGCGTCGAGCGTGACGCGTACGCGCAGCTTCTTCGCTTCCATGGATAGACGGACCGCGTCGAGCGCCGCGTTGATCACCTCGTTGAGATCGATCGGCTGCACGTCGAGCTGCACCTTTCCCGAGATGATGCGGCTCATGTCGAGCAGGTCGGCGATGATCTGCCCCTGCACCCGCGCGTTGCGCTCGATGGTTTCGAGCCCACGCGTATGATCTTCGCCGCCCGGCGGTAGCCGCCGCAGCAGCGTGGCCCATCCCAGGATGGCATTGAGAGGCGTGCGCAGCTCGTGCGACACCGTCGCGAGGAATTCATCCTTCAGGCGGCCGACGCGTTCCGCCTCTTCACGCGCCGCACGCTCGGCCTTCAGGGTCTCTTCGCGATCGGACTGGATCCGTTTCGACTCGGTGATGTCGACGCAGGAGCCGATGTATCCGGAAAATGCGCCGTCCATGCCCTCGAACAGCGGACTGGCCTGCTCGATGATCCAGCGGGCCTCGCCGTCGGCGCGCCGAATCCGGAACTCGGTGCGGAACTGCTGGCGCGTGTCGAACCCTTCCCCGTACATCTGCAGGCATCGGGCGAGATCGTCTTCGTGGACATTCTGCGTCCAGCCGAAGCCCGCCTCCTGATCGGCGGAGCGCCCGGTGAATTCCAACCACCTCTGGTTGAACCAGATGCGCGCCTTGGTGAGATCGGCGATCCAGATGAGCACGGGAGCGGAGTCGGCCATGAGCCGGAAGCGATCGTTGCTGACGCGTAGCGCTTCCTCGATACGTTTTTGCTGCGAGATGTCACGCGCGATCTTCGACGCACCGACGATGGCGCCGGTGGCGTCGCGCACGGGCGAGATGGTGAGGGAAATGTCGACGAAGCTGCCGTCCTTGCGCACGCGGACCGTGTGGTAGTGATCGACGCGCCGCCCTTCCCGCAGTTGCGCGAGGATGGCCGGTTCTTCGTCGAGCCGGTCCGGTGGAATGAGAATGGTGACGGGTTTGCCGACCACTTCTTCCGGCTGGTATCCGAATATGCGGGTCGCCCCCTCGTTCCAGGTGACGATGATGCCTTCGAGGCTCTTGCTGATGATGGCGTCGTCCGACGACGCCACGATCGCCGCCAGGCGATTGCGCAATTCCTCGGTGTCTCTCACCGCGCTCTGCGCCGTATTCATTCGAAGTTGTTAGCGTCCGACGCGCGGCAGTTCCGGGCACAGGAGCTTAGCGGAGGCCGGTTGACAAGCGGATCAGCGTTGTCCTACACGCCTCGCCCGTCATCCCCCGAATGCGCCCGTGCGCGGCAGCGCATCGAGCGAGGCCGCGCCGGCGGCGCAGATGCGCTGGAAATCGGGGCTGATGCGCGCGTCCTGGCTGCACGTGCGCCAATAACCTTCCGCGAGCGCGCGGGCACGGGCGTAGGCCCGCAACGTCTCGGAAGTCGGGTCGGGCGGCGCGAAGCGGCGTTCGGGTAGCTGGTCGTGTTCTGGCGCAAACAGCATCGGCAACATGTCGTAAACCGGCGCGAGCTGGAACTTGCCGTCGTAGCGGTCGAAGAACGCGAGATTGCCGAAGTGCCGGTCCGTATTGGCGATCAGCGCCCCGAACGTCGAGACCAGCCGCACGGTTTCGAGCGTGGCCGCGTCGATTCTCCGGTCGCGGTGCAGCCGGCCGGCGGCGTCTATCCAGTTGTCGAGCCTGCCGTAGAAGGCCGTGTCGATTGCGAGCAGCGAGCTCACTCCCACGCGTCCGGCCGCGCCAGCGCGATCGAACCGGTCCACCTCGAGGAACGTGCGGCCCGCGAATTGCCAGACGCGCGACGTGGATGCCGGCAGTCCGGCCGCCGCCAGCGCCGCCTGGGCGAGGTGCTCGGCCACGAGCAAGTCGGACCAGCGTTGCCCCACCGGTGTGGTGTCGGGCGGCGAGAACTTGACCAGCACGTGGCGCGGACTGCCCTCGCCGCCTAACAACACGGCGAATTTGGGATGTTCTCCGTGCGCGGAAGAACCCGCATATCCGCCACCCATCACGTCGGCGGCGAGTTGCGGATAACGCCGCGCGCGTTCTTCGGCCGGTACGTCCGGCGCGCGGCGCAGCGATGCGAGGTAAACATCGAGCGCGGCGTCGCCGAGGATGAGATCCCCCACGGTGTCCGAACCGCGTTGCGTGAGATAACGCAGGTAGTGGTCGTCGCTCCAGTCCATTACGCGCTGCGGCAATTGCAGTTCGGGAAACCGCTGCGGCGCAGTGCGCCCGAGGAACCCGGCAGGCCGCTGGTCCTGGAGGAAGTACGGCAGCCCGGCCGTCGTACCTTCCCACGCGAAGCCGCGCGCGGTGGCATCGAATTGCCAGGAGGAGCCCGCCAGTGCACGCAACGTGCCGAGCTCGCGCATGTTGCCTTCCACGTCGACCTGGCGCAGTGGCCACTGCGAGCCAATGCCCTCGAGAGTCCGCAGCCGCGCATAACGCGCTCCGCGCCGCGCGCCGAAACGGATGACCTCGCGCCGCGCGACGAGGTCTCGGAGCATGCGCGAGACGGAAGATTGCGATTGACCGAGCAAACGCTCGAGTTCCGCGGCGGCGGCGGGCCCGTCATTGAGACGGCGGAGGACGAGTTCGGCAGGACTGGCGGGCATGGCCGCCAGATTAGCAGTTTGATGACTATATATATGACTAATTTAATTAACGTTTTATTTATTTAAAACAATCAGTTATAAGAAACTTGTTTTTGTGTATAACTATATAAAAACCGAAAAAACACGACCCGCCCGCTCTTTTAGAGGGTCATTCGGCAGAACGCGGAATTTCAAATCTCAAGACCAGCCCGTCTTCCGGTTCAACACGCTCGCCGACGTACCGGAATCCGGCCTTCAGCAAGACACGCTGCGACGCTGCGCCCTCCGGCAGCGTATGTGCGCGAACCACGCGCACGTCGCCCGACTTGAACGCCTCTTCGATCATCGCGCGCGCGGCCGCCGTCGCGTATCCCCGCCCCTGTTGATCCGGCACGATGGCATACGCGATCTCGACGACGCCCTCGACAGGCGGTCCTTTGAAGCTGCCGAGTCCGACATTCGTGCCGTCGTCGAGCAGTAGATTGAAGCCGTGGACCCACGGGTCGAGAAACGCCGACGCCTGAAACTTCGCCCACCAGTCCGCGGAGATCTGCGCACGCGTCGCGGCGTCCAGCAAGTCGAGCGACGCTTTCACTTCGGCGCGGGTTCGCGGTACCAATTTGAGCGTTGCGCTGTTGCTCACGCAGCGGATGGTAACTCGCGATTGGGCGGAGCCGTCAGTCGGCCCGCGCGGCAACACGCCGCGCGGGCGATGACCGTTACGGTTTCTGGGTCGGCGACTGTGACTGGTTCGCGGCGGTTACCTCCGCGCGCTCGATGAAGCCGTCGCCGTTCACGTCGTAATGCGCAAACTGCTCCTTCACGTTCGCGTTGGCCTCGGCTTCCGTCTTCGAGATTCGATTGTCGCTATTGGTGTCGAGCGACTCGAACGTCGTGCCCTGCTGGGCAGGATCTGTGGGTGGGCTCTGCGCGAGTGCAGCGGAAAGGGGAAGCAGCGCGATGGCCGCGCCGGCGGCGAACAAGCGGGAAGATTTCATCAGGTATTCCTCTGTTGCTGAATGCAGTCACATTCAGGAGAGGCAATTCGCATGCCAGCCGCGCAACGCCCGATCGGCGCATTCGCGGCCGTGAATAGGCGCGGCGATAGCCAGCGCTTGAAAGCAATGCAACCGAGTCCCGCAGATTTCAATCGGTCCGCGCGGGGCGGACGCCGGGCTGTAGGACGGAACGACGCGGCTTTATCGCCACCCCGGATTGAACGAGTAACCCACCTGCACTCCCACGTCCGGCGTGTTGTTGATGTAGCCGATGTTCTCGGTCAGCGCCACCGTATAAAGATGCGCACCGCGGCGGTGATGGATCCCGGCGCTCAGCTGGGTCTTGGTTCCGCGCAGTTCTTCGAGATCGGTCTGCTGCCGGCCGTAGATGCTGCGGCTCACATACCCCTGCAGGATAGCGTTGGTGCGCGGCGTCAGCCGCCGCTCGTACCCGATCACCAGTGTGGGCAATACACGCGCCGGCTCCGACACGAAATTGTTCATACCCGCGTAGTACACCGCGGCCACGTTCAGGTACAGCGCGTTCCTGCCCGAGAAACGCTGCACGCTCACCTGCGTGCCGACATCGGCGCGGCCGGTAGATAGTGCAGCGCTGCGATTGGACAAGGGCACCTTGAGCGCGGATTCGAGCGACACGCGCCAGCGCTCGTCCGCGGAGGTCGCGGTGTAGCGTACGCCGAGCACGGGATCCAGCAGACCGCCGCGGCTCGGCGCATCGAACGCGGCGTACTGGCTCGACTTGAGATCGAAAATCACGTTGTAGTCGTTCTGCGCCGCGGCGGGCCGTCCGAAGCGCGGCGCATCGATCGCGCGGTGAAAAGACTCGATCGTGCTGTCGAGAAATCCGCCGCCAAAGCTGGCGCCGCTGACGATCAGGTATGCGCCCCAGCGGTCGGTGAACTGATAGTTGATCGCCACGTCGAGCTGCGCCAGTTCGAGGTCCACCAGGTAGTTTTCGCCGGGCAGATCGCGGATCGCCTGCAGCTCGGCGGGCCCGAGCTCGCGGCGCCCGTCGAGGCCATTCAGATATTTCTCGACCTCCGGGCTCGTGGCCCAGGTGTTCTGGTAGGCGAAATCCGTTTCGATGGTCCACTCGCCACGGACCGGCGAACCGGAGAACCCGGGACGCATGTCGAGGCGCAAGTATCCAAAGGGTGTGAGGTCGCGCGCCCGGAGCAGCCCATGAAATGCCGGCGTCTCCGCTGCAGCGAGCGGCAGGCTTGCGAACAACACCAGGAGAATGAGCCAACGCATGGAACAAATGCTCGCACCGCGCCCGCAGGGAAACGACCGCCAGAAGGCGTGAAATGGCTCTCCCGTTAGAGGTAGGCGACTCCAGCCTTCCGGGCGTTGTTAGGCCGCCGCGTCTGGCCGAACATGGTGGCCACAAGGATCTGCAGGAGAACGACGTGAAACGTCCCAATGAGCTGGCCCATTCCATTCCGCTCCATGACTATCGCCCCGCACTGCGGGGCGCCGTATCGTGGCTTGGCGACCGCTATCTACTCGCCGAACCCGTGCGGCGGCGCGGCAATGCCTGGCAGCCGGCACGTTCGGCGGTCGCCCGGCGCGTCCAGCCCGGGAGCGGTCGCGGCTGAGCTGCCGGCCTCTGCGTTGGATCAGTGCGCCCGCCACGTGTAGTTCGGTATCTCCGCGACGGGCGTGCCCACCTGGATCGTCACCTCGCGATGCGACAACAGTTCGATGTCGCTCCAGTTGCCGGCGGCAAGCGTGACGACTCCGTTCTGATCCGTGATGTAGATGACGATCGGTTTTCCGGTGAGCCCCGCAACGTTGTCCGCGCCGAGCGGCTGGCCCCAGATCGTGAAGAACTGCCCGAGCGTGAAGAGGCCGGGCGCCGCCGCTTCGACATGGATCTTTCCCGAATGATCGTGTGTGTGGATCGGATAGGCGCAGAACGTCGGCAGATCCTCGTCCACGAGACCGATGTCCTTCGGAATCGCCTGCGCGACGCCATCGAGGAAAATGGATAGATGCGTGTGCACGTGGTAGGTGTCCGGCATCGTGGGGAAACAGCCGAGCGGGCCGACCGGTTCTCCGTGGGCGCCGGAAGCTGTCGGGCCGACCGGCCAATGGCGCACGCCGACCTCGTGGTTGTCGTTGAGATCGACGATGACCGGAGCCAGGGGCGGTAACACCGGCGCGGGCGCCGGATCTGGCGCGGGCGTCGGGGGTTCGGCAGCAGGCGGAGTCTCAGTGGACGGCGGCGTCTCGGCGGGCGGCGGCGGCGGAAGCGGCGAAGATGGCGGCGCCAGAGTGATCGGTGGTACCGCGCCCGAATGCCGGCTGCCTTCCATGCAGCCGCTCAAAATGACCAAGGCAAGTGCACCGACCAGGCAAACGACGAGAGACCTGAACATGACCCTGCTTCACTTCTGTTGTAACCCGGGACAGAACTTCCTACATTCGCAGTCGCGACTGCGCCGGAGGGCGCCGTTTGCGGATGTAGGTAATTGCCGCCCGATACATGACGTGGAGGCCTGATTGGCGATGCGGATCCTGATCTTCGGCGCCACCGGCATGGTCGGCCAAGGCGTGCTGCGCGAATGCCTCGAGGCGGACGACGTGACACGCGTCGCCGCCATCGGGCGCAGTTCCACCGACATGACACATGAGCGCCTGACCGAGATCGTGACGCCGGATCTCGCGAATCTCGAACCGATACGCGACCAGCTCGCACCGTTCGATGCCTGCTTTTTCTGCCTCGGTATTTCGTCGCTGGGAATGAAGGAGCCCGAATACACGCGCGTGACATTCGATCTCACGCTCAACATCGCGCGGCTGCTGGTACGCGAAAACCCCCAGATGGTCTTCACTTACGTATCCGGCGCGGGCACGGACAGCACCGGGAACGGCAAACTCATGTGGGCGCGCGTGAAGGGCCGCACTGAAAACGCGCTGATCGCGCTCGGCTTCAAGGCCGCGTACATGTTTCGCCCCGGCATCATCCAGCCGCTGCACGCCGTGCGCTCGAAGACGGCCGCATACCGGGTGACTTACGACCTGGCGAGGCCGTTATTCGCACTCATCCGCGCGATCTGGCCACGGGCGATCGTGACGTCCGCGGAGGTGGGCCGCGGCATGTTAGGTGTGGCGCGCCGGGGATTTCCGCGTGCCATTCTCGAAGCGTCCGATATCCAGGATGCCGCGCGGCCAGACGCCTCCTGACTACACTCGACACGACGACGTTCCCGTCAGTCAGTGCGACTCACGGAACAGATGCGCATGCGCCGCGCTCACCGGCAACAACTCCTGGCGTTCCTTCAGCTTGATTTCGAGCGCGCCACGGAAGGTGCGGTAGATGCGATCGATCGCGCTGACGTTCACGATGACGCTGCGGTGAATCTGCCAGAAAACCTGCGGATCCAGCTTGTCCTTCATCTGCCGCAGCGAGGAATTCATGAGGAACGAATCGCGCGGCGTGACGACCGTGGTGTATTTGTGGTCCGCGCGTAGATAGGAGACCTCCTCGACGGCGACGACGCGCAGTTCGGAGCCGTGGGGCACGGTCAGCCACTTCAGGTATTTCATCTCCGCCGGAACCATTTCCTTCAGCAGTTCGGCGATGCGGCCGAGATCGGCCGGCGCTTCGCTCAGGCGCGCACGCAACCGCTCGACCGCAAGCTGCATGCGCGCCGGCGAGATCGGCTTCACGAGATAGTCGAGGGCGCCCTGTTCGAAGGCGGCGACCGCGTAGTTGTCGAAGGCGGTGATGAACACGACGTGCGCCCGTTTGCTCAAGCGTTGCGCGACCTCCAGTCCGTTGAGCCCGGGCATCTGGATGTCGAGGAAGACAACGTCCGGCATGCGGCGCTCGATGCAGGCCAGCGCCGCGACGCCATCGCCCGCTTCATCGAGCACGTCGAGCGCGGGCCACAGCTGCGCCAGCAGATTGCGGATCTCGCGCCGGATGAGCGGCTCGTCCTCGGCGAGGATCGCGGTGGGCGCGCTCACGCGGCACACCGCGCAACCATGCGGCGAAGGTCGGCAATCAGCAGATCGAGCTCGGGATCGGCGCCGGAATCGCCAGCCGCATACAGATCGCGCAGCTGCGTGAGCTGCTGCAGAACCGCCGCGGGATTGATCTGCGCCTGGGCGGCGGCCAGGTCGGATTCGAGGAGCCGGCGCTCGGCCTGCACGCGGCGCCGCTCGCCCTCCTGCACGGTGGCAAGCAGGCGCGATGCGCTCTGACGATTGAGATACACCAGCATCGGCGTGGCCCAGTAGGCGCCGACGCCGAAGAATGAATCGACGACTCCGAGCAGATGGCCCGAGCGCAATTGCACCAGGCTGGCCGCCACGCAAGCGGCGAGCAGCGCCGCGGCGAACGCGCGCAACACTGTCCAGCCGCGGCGCACCCACTCGTCGGCGGTAAATGCCGCCAGCATCACCAACAGCGCGGTCGCGCTTTCCTTCAGCAGCTCGATCGGCAGGTATGGCTGCGACGGCGCGCCCCATTGCTCGAGCCACGGGATCAGGGCAAACAACACCGCCAAGACCTGCGTGACCAGCACGGCCCGCCACGTGACCGCGCGCAGCACACGGATCATTCGCGAACCTGCAGGGGCATTCGAATGGTGGCTACGACGCCGCGCGGCTCCGCCGGCCGCAGCGACAGCGTCGCGTTCGCGCCATACATCACGAGCAGCCGCTGCGTGATGTTGGCGAGGCCGACGCCGCGCCCCTGCCGCGAATTCAGCCCACGGCCGGAGTCGGCGACCACCAGATGCAGCGATCCGCCTTCCTGGGCGGCGCTCACGCGGATGAACCCTCCCCCCACGTTCTGGGTCACCCCGTGCTTCAGCGCGTTCTCCACCAGCGTCAGCACCGCCATCGAAGGGACACGCATTTGCGCGAGGCCCTCCGCGGCGACGATCTCGAATCCGAGCCGCTCGCCCATGCGCGCGCGGTAGATAGCCAGGTAGGCCTCCACCAGCTCGAGCTCCTGCGCCAGCGGAACTTCGTTGTCGCGCAGCCGCGGCAGCGCCGCCGCGAAATAGCGGATGAGGTTGTCCAGCATCTCGACCGTGGCTGGCCGGTCGGTGCGCGCCAGCGCCTGCACGACCGAAAGTGTGTTGAACAGGAAGTGAGGCTCGATCTGTGCATGCAGCAACCGTAGTTGGGCGCGTTGCAGTCCGGCCGCGAGACTGCTGCTCTCGATCCGTCCGCGCAGCAACGAGTCCGCCGCTTCGCGTGAATAGCTGTGGTACGCGCAAACCCCCACCACCAGCGAGGTCGTCGCCAACCCATCGAGCACGAAGCCGAGGCTCGGCGCGTCCCATGCGAACTGCACGCCCTCGGCGACGAAGATGCACCACCACCCCATCGGAATGACGGCCGCCAGCAGGTACACCACACGTTTGAATCCCGCGCGCGGCGCGAGGTTCACGACCACGGGCACCAGGATCGGGCCCGGCAAAATGGCGAACAGACTGGTGGCGACGACGGACAACCACGCGCTGACAAAGGCGTGCACGCCATCGGCCGCGAGCATCGGCAAGGTGAACTGCAGCGACCACCAGAGCACGAGCGCCAGACTCACGGCGAGCACATAACCGAAGCCGCTGTACAGGCCGCGGATGCGGACCAGCGACAGACGGTGTGTACGCCCAAGCGCAATTGCTTCGGTGCTCATGGCAGCGAATCAATACCTGACGACGCATGACTGTCAACTTGCCGGGCGCGGCAGATGCGAGCGTCGCAGCCGCTGCGCACGCGTTCGTTCCCCGTGGCGCGCATTCGGGGGCGAATTCACGGCGTTCGTCGGAAAGTCGCGGCGCGGCGGCGCACGCAGCCGAATCCTGCCGCTTCGGACAAACAAACTGGAGCACTACGATGAGACTCTCGAGGAAACTGATTGCAACGGTCGGCCTGCTAGCGGGCCTGGGCCTGTCCGCGGAATCCGCGTTCGCCGGTTGCGGCGTCAACGGGCTCAGCGACTCCTACTTCAAACCCACGGTGTACCGCGGCGACGACGGCGGCGAGCTGTTACGCACCCATTTCGATCTGTTCGGCCCGTTCAACAGCGTCGATATCAGCGGGCTGTGGAAATTCGTGTTCACCGCGCACGGCAACACTGCGCCCAACGCACCGTCCAACGCCTTGCCCATTCCCGACGGCGCCGTCGTGGATGCGGGTTATGCCACCTGGCACGACGACGGCACCGAGATCATGAACTCGGGGCGCGCTCCGGCGAGCGGCAGCTTCTGCATGGGTGTGTGGAAGCAGACCGGGAACGACAGTTACCGGCTCAATCATTGGGCGCTGTCCTGGATTCCGGACTATCAACCCGGACAGACGCAGTCCTGGGGCGCGCTGCCCGGCGGCACCGACGAGGCGTTCAAGGCCTTCGGTCCCACCAACATCCAGGAAGTCGTTTCGCTGAGCGATCACGGCAACCGATACACCGGAACGTTTCGGCTCACGCAGTACGTGAATGACGGGTCGACGAAGCCGATCACGGAGACGGCCGGAGCGCCGGTGGCTTTCGTGATCCTGGGGAAGATCACGGCGACGCGCATCAATCCCTGAGGCATCGTGGCCGGCGTTTCCGCAGGGATGCGGAAGCGCCGGCAGTCCGGGCCGATGCTTCGCACCCTCCCTGCGATGCGCGCCGCTAGTTCTTCGGCGGCGCTTCGACGCCCGTCATATCCAGCGCGCGCTGAGGCAGCCGGTCTCCTTCGAGCTTGACGGCGGCGGCGGCCGCGCCCAGCTCGCGCAATTCCTCCGCCGTGAACCGGACGCCTACCGCGCCCACGTTGGATTCCACGTGACGCAGTTTCGTCGTGCCGGGAATCGGCACGATCCAGGGCTTCTGCGCCAGCACCCAGGCCAGTGCGATCTGCGGCGCACTGACGCCCTCGCGGACCGCGACGCCTTTGACGACTTCCACCAGCGCGTAGTTAGCCTTGCGCGCTTCGGCCGAGAACCGCGGCACCGAGTTGCGAAAGTCGCCCGGCTCGAATTTCGTGTGCTCGTCGATGTTGCCCGTGAGCCAACCGGCGCCCAGCGGGCTGAACGGCACGAAGCCGATTCCGAGCTCCTCCAGGGCCGGCAACAGATCGGCTTCCGGCTCGCGCCAGAACAGCGAGTATTCGCTCTGAACCGCGGCAATCGGCTGCACCGCATGCGCACGACGAACGGTCTTCACCCCCGCTTCGGAGAGCCCGAAGTGCTGCACCTTGCCCACCTTGATCAGGTCGCGTACCGCGCCCGCGACATCCTCGATCGGCACGTCGGGATCCACGCGATGCTGGTAGAGCAGGTCGATCCGGTCGGTGCGCAGGCGCCGGAGCATTCCATCCACGACCTGCCGGATGTGGTCCGGCCGGCTGTTCAGTTTCCCGCTTCGCTGGCCCGTTTTCTGATCGATGTCGAAGCCGAACTTGGTGGCGATGACAACCTTGTCTCGCACACCTTGCAGTGCTTCGCCGAGGATGTCCTCCGAGACGAAAGGCCCATAGGCCTCTGCGGTATCGAAGAAAGTCACGCCCAGATCCACGGAACCGCGCGCCAGCGCGATCATGTCTTTTCGGTCGACCTGTACCCCGTAGATAGGGCCTGCCATCTGCATGCAACCGAGTCCGACACAGGATACTTCGAGCTTGCCCAAGGTCCGCTTCTCGAGACCAACCGCCGCATGGGCGAACGATCCGCCAAGGGCAGTCGTCGCCCCCAAAGTAGCGGCAGTGGTCAGGAACGCTCGGCGATCCGCATTCATTTCGGCTCCGTCACTACCGGCGTGATGGCGATGAACGTGACTCCATTCTCGTCAGACGCTCCGTGCCAATGCTCGACGCCTCGGGCGGACTTGATGACATCTCCCCGGCGGACGATCCGCTGCGGCCCGCCTTTCTCCTGGTAGTAGCCCGTACCTTGCGTGACCACGAGGATTTGGCCGCCGGGCTCGTTGTGCCAGGCCGGCTTCCTGCCGGGCGCGAAGGTCGTCGCCGTCATGTTGAAAGGAAAAGTGTCGTCGGCCTTCAGCAGGTTCCCCTTCCGGGCCGACCGCCTATCTACTGCTGCGCCTGCGTAGTCTGCGTCGGCGACGGGCTCGCCCCACACGGTGCCGCCCCTCTGCGCGGGGCTGGTCGCCACGTACGTCATTCCGCTTTCGAGCGAGCCGCCGTGCCAGTGCTCGACGCCGGGCTCGCACCGGATGACGTCGCCCACGCGGACGATCTGCCTGGGTTTGCCCTTTTCCTGGTAGTAACCGACGCCGTCGGTGATGACCAGGATCTGGCCGCCCGGATGGTTGTGCCACGCCAGTCTCGTGTTGGGCAGGAACTCGGCGACCGCGATATTCGCATTCAGCAGAGCGTCCGCCTTGTGCAATTCCTGCAGCCAGGCGGCGGGTGTGTCGCGCGGCGGCGGAAATACCTCGCCCCTGAAAAACGCGAAGGCATCCTGCGCGATTGCCTGGTGCGAGAGCGCCAGCCAGCCGATGACCAATAGATGGAGTTTCGCTTTCATCGGCCGCATCGTAGGCCACGGGCGCATCTTTAATAAGCGCCGGGAAACGCATGTGGTCATGAGCCCTGCTCATGAATGGCGGTCGGCCCTACTTTCTCCTGTGGCGCAGCGCCTCGATGACCAGCGACATCGCCGGTGACGATTGCCGGCGGCTGGGGAAATACAGGTGGTACCCGGGGAACGGTGCACACCACGCGTCGAGCACCTGCTTCAGGCGTCCACGCTCCAGGTGCGGCGCCACCGTATCTTCCGGAAGATAGGCGAGACCAAAACCCGCCAGCGCCGCCTCCAGGATCTGCTTGCTGGAATTGAAAGTGAGCTGGCCGTCGACGCGTACGTTGATTTCGCGGCCACCGCGCTCGAACTCCCACGCGTAGACACCGCCATAGGTGGGGAGCCGCAGATTGATGCAGTTGTGGGCCGTCAGGTCCTTGGGAGCTTTCGGCTCGATGCGGCCAACGAAGTACGACGGCGCGGCGACGACCACGAAGCGGAAGTCCGGTCCGATGCGCACGGCCACCATGTCTTTGGCGACCTGCTCGCCAAGACGTACCCCGGCGTCGAATCGGTCGGCCACGATGTTCGCGAGCCCGTAGTCGACGACGATCTCCACGCGCACGTCCGGATACTGGCGAATCATCGGCTGCAACTTCGGCCAGAGAATGGTCTCCGTCACGTGCAGACCTGCCGTGATTCGCACATTGCCGGACGGGTTGTTGCGCAGGGCGCTCAACGCTTCGAGCTCCGACTGGATGTCTTCGAAGTGCGTGCCGACCGCCTGCAGCAGGCGCTCCCCGACATCCGTCGGCGAAACGCTGCGCGTGGTGCGCGTCAGCAGCCGCAATCCGAGGCGCGTCTCGAGGCCTCGAATGGTATGGCTCAGGGCCGATTGAGACACGCCGAGCTTCGCGGCGGCCTTGGTGAAGTTTTTCTCCCTCGCGACCGCCACGAAGGCCACGAGGTCGTTGAGATTTTCACGCGCCATCGATGGGCTCCGGTGCTTACTGGATCGGCTCGATCCTGATGGTACGCGGCCCGGTGAAGGGCAGTTCGCCATCCTCTAGCCGCGGCAACGAAATCACCAGGTCATCGCCGCGTTGCCGCCAGCCAACGGCCGAATACTTGCTGCCTAACAAACCGACGTGCGCATCCTTCGCGACACGCACGCCACGCACCACCAGATCGCCGGCGGGATACCGCGGCAGGATCGCGTACAAGGTCGAGCCCTTGCGCGTGAACAGGATCTGCTTGCGCGCATCGCCGGGCGCCGGAGAAATCGTCAGCGCCTCCACGTCATATTTCGCGCGGTAGTTGGTCGACGTATCAACCTGCTGCCGGCGCCCCGCGGTCCACTGCGCACCGTCGCGAAACACGCGCGTGCCGTAGATCGCCTCGCCGTTGTACCGCAGCCATTGGCCGAGATACGCGAGCCGGTCCTGCATCACCACCGGAATACGCCCGTCGGCGGTCGGCCCGATGTTGAGCAGCAGGTTGCCGCCGCGGCTCACGGTGTCGATGAGCGTGAGCAGCAGCCGCTCGCCCGTGGCGTAATCGGCGAGATCTTCGTTGCGGTTGTAGCCGTAGGAAAAGCCGAGGCCGCGGTTCTCCTCCCAGGCATGGGACGCGCCGGGCAGGCCGGCGCCGTATTCCGTCGTGTAATACCCGCCGTGCACATGCCGCGTTTCCTCGCCCCAGCGATCGTTCACGACGACCTTCGCCGCGACCGGACTTTCATTGAAAAGCCACGCGAGCAGCTCCGGCGCGCGCCACCGCGCGGAATCCAAGCTCCACTCGCCATCGGAAAAGATGACCGTGGGCGAGTAGCGAGTCACGAGGTCCTTGAACTGCGGAAACAGATGGCGTGTGACGTACGCGTCCCGATCGCCCGACAACCACAGCGGGTTGAACCATTCGTACAGCGAAAAATAAAAACCCATCTCGAGTTGCTGGCGCCGCACGGCAGCCGTCAGCTCGCCGACCAGGTCGCGCTTCGGCCCGACCGCCACCGCGTTCCACGGCCTGCCCCAGCTCGCATCCGCTTCATGCGAAGGCCACAACGCGAACCCGTCGTGATGTTTCGAGACGAGCACGACGTACTTCGCGCCGGATTGTTTGAAGGTCGCCGCCCACGCGTCCGCGTCGAACATCTCCGCGCGGAACTGCGGCGCGAAATCCGCGTAGTCGAAATTCTTGCCGTAGACGCGCTCGTGAAAGGCACGCGTTTCCTGCCTGATCGCCTGGTCCTTCGCAGACGCGGGATCTCCCGGCGCGCGCAGCCGTTCCCAATACCACTCCGCGTATTCGCCCTTGGGCGCGAATGACGGGACGGAATACACGCCCCAGTGGATGAAGATTCCGAACTTGGCGTCGCTCCACCAGGCGGGTGTGGGACGGCTGTCTATCGAAGTCCAGTGGGGTTCGACGCGCTGCGCGATCGCGGGCGATCCGCTCGCGGCAACGCACAGGGAAAGGATCGCGAGCGGACGCAGGTTCATCGTACGGCCTCCTTCGGCCGTACTTTAGCCCTTATGCGCCTGCAGCAGGCGATCGAGCAGCCGGCTGGCGTGCTCCGGCGAGCGCGTATTACGCGCCAGCAGCGAATAGACCGCCGGAACTGCCAGCAGCGTCAGGAACACGGACACCAGCGTCCCGTAGAACACGACGATGCCGATGGGGGTGCGCTGCTCGACACCGGCACCCGAGGCGAACACGAATGGCAGCGCACCGAACGCGGTGCACAGGCTGGTCATGAGAATGGGGCGCAGGCGCGCGCTCGCCGCGCGCACGACGGCTTCGGAGAATTCCACGCCGCGGTCGCGCAGCTGGTTGGCGAATTCCACGATCAGCACGCCATTCTTCGCCGCGATGCCGATCAACATGATCACTGCGATCTGGCTGAAGATGTTGATAGTCAGGCCATACGCCTTGAGCCCGAACACCGCTCCTAACAACGCGAGTGGCACCGTCACCATGATGATGAGCGGATGGATGAAGCTTTCGAACTGCGCCGCCAGCACCAGGAACACGATCACCAGCGCGAACACGAAGGTCAGGTACATCTGCGGGCCAGTGCGCTCGTACTCGCCGGCATCTCCATCCCACATCAACTGGGCCTCGGCCGGCAATTCTTTCGCGACGGTCGCACGAAACCATTCCATGGCCTGTCCGAGCGTGTATCCCGGCGCGAGATCCGCGCGGATCTCGACGGCGCGCAGCCGGTTGAAACGCGACAGCCGGATGGCGCCGGCCGCTTCTTCGAGCGTCACCACGTTCGACAGCGGAATCAGTTCGCCCGTGCGCTCGGAACGCACGCGAATGCCGACCAGGTTCGCCACCGACTGACGCAGATCGTCGCGGGCCTGCAGCACGACGTTGTATTCGCGCCCACGATCCACGTACGTCGTCACCAGCCGTCCGCCGAGCACGGTTTCGAGCGTGCTGCCCACATTGCGCAGCGACACGCCCAGCTCGGCCGCGCGATCGCGGTCGATCGACACCCGGATCTGCGGCTTGCGCTCCTTGTATGAGGTGTCGACGTTTTCGAGGCCGGGGTTCTGGTGCGCCAGATCCAGCAACTTGGTCGACCATTGCGAGAGGCGCTCGTAGTCCGGCCCGCCGATGACGGCTTCGATGCCGGCGGTGCCGCTGCGGCGCCCGAGGCTGCCCGGTTTGGCCGGGAAGACGCGCACCCCGGTCAGCGTCGACTTCGCCTCGGTCAGGATGTCGCGCAGGATGTCGTCCATCGGCCGGTCGCGATTTCCCCAATCCGTCGCCAGCACCACGGCGCGGGCGGTGTTCACGTTGCCGGTCTGCACGGTGCCACCGCCCGAGAAGTTAGGCACCCGCAGGATCACGCGTTCGATCTCGCCCTGTTTCATGTGCTTGAGGATGATGGCCTCGAGCTGCTGCGCGTTGGCGTCCATGTACTCGAAGCTCGAGCCTTCCGGCCCCTCGAGCGCGACACTGCCGCGCCCCACGTCGGCACCCGGCGCGAATTCCGACGGGATGGACACGAAGGTCAGCGCCCCCAGGCCCATGAGCACGAACAACACGCAGACCACCGTCCACGGACGCAGGATGATCGAACGCAGGACACGCTCGTATCGCGTCGCGAAGCGCCGGAAGAATTCATCGACGGCGCGCGCGAAGCGATTGCGCGTGTGGTCGCCGGCCGGTAGTTTGGAGGCCAGCATCGGCGTCAGCGTCAGCGACACCAGCGCCGAGAACAGCACCGCGGCGGCCAGCGTGAAGCCGAACTCGCGGAACAACCGGCCCAGATCCCCGGGCAGGAACGAGATCGGCACGAACACCGCGGCCAGCGTCAGCGTGGTGGCGATGACCGCGAAGCCGATTTCCTGCGTGCCGGTGACCGCGGCCAGCATCGGCGGCTCGCCGAGCTCGGTGCGCTGGTGGATGTTCTCGAGCACCACGATGGCGTCATCGACCACGAGACCGATCGCGAGCACCAGGCCGAGCAGCGTCAGCACGTTGATCGAATACCCCAGCGCATACATCACGACGAACGAGGCGATGATGGAGACCGGAATCGTGACCGCCGGAATCAGCGTGGCACGCAGGCTGCCGAGAAAGACGTAGATGATGGCGAGCACGGAAAAAAGCGCGAACACGATGGCGATCAACACCTCGTGCAAGGCCGCCTCGATGGCCACCGCGTTGTCGATGCTGATGGCGAGCGTCGCGCCGGCCGGCAACGTGGTCTGCAGGCGCGCGACTTCGGCGCGCACGGCGCGCGCAATCTCGCGCGTATTGCTCTTCGACTGCGCCTCGACCTGCAGCGCGATGCCCGCCAGGCCGTTGGTTCTCGTATACGAGCGGTCGTTTTCCGCCGCGAGCTGCACTTCGGCAACTTCGCTCAGGCGCACCAGGTGCCCGTCCGCGCCGCGCGCGATCACCAGCTTGCGAAAGTCGTCGGCCGAATCGAGCCCGACGATGGTGCGCAGCGAAAACTCGCGCGCGCGCGATTCGATCCGGCCCGCCGGCAGCTCGATGTTCTCGCGGCGCAACGTGTCCTCGATGTCGGACACGGCCAGACCGCGCGCGGACAATGCCTCCGGATCGATCCACAGCCGCATCGCCGCGCGCCGCGCACCACCCAGCGTGACGCGCGAAACGCCGGGCACGGTGGAGATGCGATCGATGAGGTTGCGCTCCGCGTAGTCGGTGATCTCGAGGTTGGACATCGAGGTCGAGCTGAACGCGAGCACAACGACGGACTCCGCGCTCGAATCGGCCTTGATGATTTCCGGCGGGTCCGCTTCGGGTGGCAGGTTGCTGACTACACGGGCGACGCGATCGCGCACGTCGTTGGCAGCGGCATCGACGTCGCGGGCCACGTCGAACTCGATGCGCACCGAGGACCGCTCGTCCTCGCTGTCGGACTCGACCTTGAGAATGCCTTCGATGCCGGCCACTGCATCCTCGACCGCCTGCGTCACGCGCGTTTCGATGATGGCCGCCGACGCACCGACGTATCGCGTCGACACGGAAACCACCGGGCGGTCGATGTCCGGATACTCGCGGATCCCGAGCCGGCTCAGCGAGATCAGGCCAAAGATGATGAGCAGCAGGCTGATGACCGTCGCGAAGACCGGCCGGCGTACCGAGATCTCAGAGATCAGCATGGGCGGCCTCGCGAACGGCCGAGCCCGCACGCACGTTCTGCACGCCGCGGATCACCACTCTCTCCGACGCGGCCAGGCCCGTTACGATCTCGACTTCACCGGGACGGCGCCGGCCCGTTCGCACCTGCCGCCGCTCGACGACATCGCCCACGACCACCATCAGGTACGAATTACCCTGCTCGGGAATGATCGCCTCTTCCGGGATCATCAAGACAGGCGCGGGCGGCGTGTGCACTTTCACCGTCATGAACATGCCGGGCCGCAGTGCGCCGTCGCCGTTCGGAATCTCCGCGCGTACGGCGATCGAGCGCGTGTCGATGTCGATGCGCGGATCGAGTGCGGTCACGGCGCCGTGGAACACCCTGTCCGGCAGGCCGGGTGTGGTCGCCGAAACCTTAAGGCCGCGCGCGAGCAGGAACAGGCTGCCCTCGGGCACCGTGAACTCGACCTTGATGACCGAGGTGTCGTCGAGCGTCGTGATGACGTCGCCCGGCGCCACCAGGCTGCCGACACTGACGCGGCGAAAGCCGACGTTGCCGTCGAAACCGGCGCGAATGACGGTGTCCGCGAGCCGCGAACGAGCGGCATCGAGCCGCGCGCGATCGCCCTTCACGGCCGCTTCCATCAATTCGAGCTGCGAGGCGGACACGATCTGCTGCTGCTGCAGCGAGCGGCCGCGCGTGAGTTGCGCCTCCGTCTGCGTGAGCGAGGCTTCCGCTTCGCGCACCGCCGCCTGCTGCGCGAGGCTGTCCAGTTCGACCAGCACCGCGCCGCGTTGCACGCGGCCGCCTTCGCGGAAGCGGATCGCGCTGATGAGGCTCGACACCTTCGTCGTCACCTGCACGGACTCGTTGGCGCGGGCCGTGCCGACCGCTTCGACGTCGATGCCGAGCTGCTGCAAGGTCGCGACGACGGTCACGACATCTACCGCACGGCGGTTCGCGTCGCCAGCCTTCGCGCCGTGTTTGTCGGAACGCGCACAGCCCGCCAACAGCACTGCGCAGGCTGCAACCGCCAGCCCGCAAGCTGCGCCTGCGGGCTTAATTCTTGAACCCCGGCGGCGTGATCTTTTTGCCGGTCCGCGCCTTCTCGGCGTCGACCATCGCCTTCACGTCGGCGAGCAGCTTGCGGGCGTCATACACGATGCCTTCCTTGATCGTGTATTTCACGCCGCCGACCCGCCCCACCGTGTCATTGTCCAAGAGCTTGATGTGGCCGGTGCCGTACAACACCTTGAAATTCGCCAGCGGGTTCTGATCGACGACGATGAGGTCGGCGAGTTTACCGATTTCCACGCTGCCCGTGTCCTTGTCGATTCCTAACAACTCCGCGCCGCTCAGCGTACCCGCCCGCACGACTTCCAGCGGATGGAAGCCTGCTTCCTGCAGCAGCTCCAGCTCGCGGATCAGCGTGAAACCGGTCAGCACGTTTTCATCGCTGCCCGTCGTGACGCGGCCGCCGCGGTTCTTGTATTCGTTGATGAACGTCATCCAGAGATGAAACTGCTCGCGCCATTCGGTTTCGTTTTGCGTGGTCCAGTCGTACTGCGAGGACCCATGCCGCAGCCTGCTGGGCGTGTAACGATCCGCGTAGTCGTCGGGAAATGCGTAGTCCGCGAACCACTCCTGGCCGCGTGCCTGCATGTAGTCGCGCTTTTTCTCGTACACCACCATCGTCGGGTTGAGCGTGTAGTCGAGCGAGATCATCTCGTTCATGACCTCGTTCCACTTCTCGGAGAACGGCGCGGCGCTCTGGGCGTACAGCTTGCCGCCCTCGCCAAACCGCATCTGCTCGTTCTGGTAGTCGAAGTCCGCCGGGAAATTCTGCACGGTGCGATCGGTGAACATCGCCTCGGGCAGGCCGTACCAGTGTTCCATCGACGCGCCACCGGCGCGTGCGCTGTCGAGGGCATTCCACCTCGCCACCATGGTCTGCCGGTGATGCGTCATGACGCGCAAGCCCACCTTGCGGGCTTCATCCAGCGCAGCGCCGATCACGGTCGGCGAAAAGCCGGCGTCCTTGATGCCGTCCGCGCCCGCTTTCTGCGCCATGTGCACCCACGCCCGGGCCGCGGCCTCGGTGGTGGGCAGGTTGAAGTGTGCGTCCGGATCGAAGCCGAAACGTAGATAGGCCTTGATCTTCGGCGCCGTGATGAGGTTCTGGGCGCTCTTCTGCTTGTGCCGCAGCACCCAGTTGAGCCCGTTGCCTGACCCAGGCTCACGGATGGTGGTGATGCCATGCGCCAGGTCCAGCTTGAATTGATACTCGGGATTTTTCCCGATGTGCTGGTGCGCGTCGATGAGGCCCGGCATCACGTACATGCCCGTGCCGTCGATCTCGCGGCCGCCTTCCTTGAGCTTCGGAACGTCGCGCGAGTAGGCCGAAGACCCGACGGCATTGATCAGATGAATGGACTTGATGCGTCCGTTTTCGATGACGATGTGCACCGGCTTGATCGGCGGTGCGAGCGAGCCTTCGATCAGCGTCGCGTTGCGGATGATCAGCTGGGTGTACGGACCTTCGCCCTCCTTGCGTTCCGGAGAATCGACGACGGTGCGTTCCGCGGCACCTGCCACGCCGAAAACCAGCGTCACGCAGAGAAGAGATATGAACGTATGTTTCATGGCGCCAACCTGCGGGTGCGAAACGACTCTCTCAACTATTGGCATGCGCCGGCCCCACCCTCCAGGTTCGGCGTCCCGAAGGGCAGAGCCGGCGCAACACCTCAGGCTCGGTGGCCTCAGGACCACCAGGCCAAACTGATCAAGGTTTGAATCCGGGCTGCACGATCTTCTTGCCGGTTTTCGCTTTCTCGGCGTCGACCATCGCCTTGACGTCGGCCAAGAGCTTCCGGGCGTCGTAGACGATGCCTTCCTTGATGGTGTACTTGACACCACCTACGCGGGCCACCGTGTCGTCGTCCATCAGCCGGATGTGGCCGGTGCCGTACAGCACCTTGAAATTGGCCAGCGGGTTCTGGTCGATGACGATGAGGTCGGCGAACTTGCCGATCTCCACGCTGCCCGTGTCCTTGTCGATGCCTAACAACTCGGCGCCGCTCAGCGTGCCGGCGCGCACCGCTTCCAGCGGGCTGAACCCGGCTTCCTGCAGCAGCTCCAGCTCGCGGATCAACGAGAAGCCATACAGCAGCTGGTCGTCGCTGCCGGTCGTGACGCGGCCGCCACGGTTCTTGTACTCGTTGATGAACGTCATCCACAGGTGGAACTGTTCTTTCCACGCGGTTTCATTGTCGGTGGTCCAGTCGTGCAGCGACGCGCCGTGGTGCAGCTTGCTGGGCACCATCCCGCGCTCGAAGGCGGACGGGAACGCGTAGGCGTCGAGCCATTCCTGGGTGCGCGCGCGCATGTAGTCGCGGAATTTCTCGTAGACCACCATGGTCGGATCGAGCGTGTAGTCGAGCGCCAGCATCTCGTTCATCACCGCGTTCCACTTCTCCGAGAACGGAGCCGCGGTCTGCGCGTACAGCCGGCCACCCTCACCGAACCGCCACTGCTCGTTCTGGTAGTCGAAGTTCGCGGGGAAATCCTGCACGGTGCGATTGGTGAACATCGCCTCGGGCAGGCCGTACCAGTGCTCCATCGAGGCACCGCCGCCGCGCGCGCTGTCGAGCGCATTCCAGCGGGCCACCATGGTCTGGCGATGATGCGTCATGACGCGCAGGCCCACCTTCTTGGCCTCATCCAGCGTGGGCCGGATCACGTTCGGCGAGAAGCCGGCGTCCTTGATGCCGTCCGCGCCGGCCTTGAGCGCCATGCGCACCCAGGCGCGCGCGGCTTCTTCGGTGGTCGGCAGATTGAAGTTCGCGTCCGGATCGAAGCCGAAACGTAGATAGGCCTTGATCTTCGGCGCAGTGATCAGATTCTGCGCGCTCTTCTGCTTGTGCTTGAGCACCCAGTTGAGCCCGTTGCCCGAGCCCGGCTCGCGCAGCGTGGTGATGCCATGCGCCAGGTCCAGCTTGAACTGGTACTCGGGGTTGTTGCCGATGTGCTGATGCGCATCGATCAACCCCGGCATCACGTACATGCCGGTGCCGTCGATCTCGCGGCCGCCTTCCTTGAGCTTCGGGATGTCGCGTGAGAACGCCGAGGAGCCCACCGCGTTGATCAAGTGGATCGACTTGATGCGGCCGTTCTCGATCACGATGTGCACCGGCTTGATCGGCGGCGCGAGCGACCCTTCGATCATCGTGACGTTGCGGATGATGAGCTGCGTGTACGGGCCTTCGCCCTCCTTGCGTTCCGGCGAATCGATGATTTCGGCCCGCTGCGCGAGGACCGCCGGCGCCGCGCACACCAGCGCGATGCAGACGAAGTGTTTCAGGGAGTATTTCATTTTGTTCAGGATCCTAGTTAGTGGCCACGCCCGGCTGGCCGGCATACGACACGGCGAACACCAGCGCATGTTTGATGCCGGCCCACAACGCGGTGACCGCCATGCTTTCCGTCACGTCGTGGCCGCCCTGGCGCGCATCGTCCGGCGTCTCCGCCTCGAACTTGCCCTTGCCGTGATCCGTGACTTCGCCACGGAACGACATGCCCGGCAGTCCGCCGGCATACAGGTTCTTGCAGTCGCCACAGCCCTGGCCGGCGATGATTTCCGGCGGAAAGCCGTACAACGCGTTGGCCGCGGCGGCGACGTACTTCGCCTGCGGGTTGTTGGTGAAGTCCCAACCCGGGATCTTGTCGTTGACCGGATCGCGGCCGGAGGTCTCGTTGATGTCGAAGATGAATCCGCAGCGCTCCTTGATGAAGTGCGGCGGATAACCCTTGGTCTCGAACTCCTCGCAGGATTCGGCCGCGATCTTGCGGACCTGCACCTGCATCTCGCGCAGCTGCGGCAAGGTCGCCGCGCGCATGTCGATACGCACCAGCGCCTCGGAAGTCGGACGGTTCACGACCGGCGAACCATCGACCATCGAGATGTTGAGGTAACGCTCGGCGCGCTCCGCTTGCTGCGGACGGCCCGCCGCGTCTTCGCCCGGCGTCACGCAGCGCAGGCAGTCCGGACGCGGGTCCGTGACTTCGCTGCGGATGCGGATCAGCGCGCGCGCCAGGATGTCCACGGCGTGCGTGCGCCAGCGCCGGTCGGCACCCGGAGATTCCACGACGCGCCGTTCGAACGGCGTGAAGAAACGCAACGTCGCGCGATTGGTGACGGGGCCGCTGCCCGTGGTCACGCCCTGCCCCGCGCCGCCGTGCAGCTGCACGAACGCATCGCCGCGTTTCCAGTCGAGGTTGTGCGGGTAATGCGCGCGCGCGAAATGCACCGCGCCCGGCGAACCCGTTTCCTCGCCCGAGAACGTGACGAACCAGACGTCGCCGTTGGTCTGCAGATTCGCCTTCTGCATGGCGCGCAGCACGGTGAACAACTGCACGACGCCGGGAATGTCGTCACCGGCGGCCGGGCAGTACACGCGGCCATCGCGCACGAACGCGTTCACCGGCTGTTCTTTCGGCCAGATCGGCACGTTGTCGTGGTGCGCATTGAGCACCACCGTCGGACCCTTGCCGGTGCCGCGGCGCACCGCGACGACGTTGTACAGGTCGTCGATGTACACCTCTTCCAGACCGTAGATGCGGAACATCTTGTAGATCTGGCGCGCACGAAATATTTCATCGTGCGACGGGCCGAGCGCGTTGCAGACGCCTATCCAGTCCTGGATCACATCGGACGGATCGGCGATCTGTTCTTCGACGAACTCGAGCGCGGTCTTGAGCTGCGGCGTGCCGAGGTGCCGCTTGACCACGGCCACCTCCTTGGACACATCGGGACCCTTCTGCGCCGCGGTGGGCTGCGCCGCGCCGAGCGCGACGAGCCCAACGACGACGAGCAGTTTGATTGTTTTCCCCGCCATGAGTTAGCGCGCCACGCCCGGCTGACCGGCGTACGACACCGCGAACACCAGCGCATGTTTGATGCCGGCCCAGATGGCCACCGTCGACATGCTCTCGGTCACGTCATGGCCACCCTGACGCGCGTCATCCGGAGTTTCCTGCTCGAATTTTCCCTTGCCGTAATCCGTGACTTCGCCGCGGAACGACATGCCGGGCAGTCCACCCTGGTAGAGGTTCGTGCAATCGCCGCAGCCCTGGCCGGAGTTGATCACCGGCGGAAAGCCGTACAACGCACTGGCGGCGGCCGCCACGTACTTGGCCTGCGGGTTGTTCACCATGTCCCAGCCCGGAATCTTGTCGTTGACCGGATCGCGGCCGTAGACCTCGTTGATGTCGAAGATGAAGCCGCAGCGTTCCTTGTTGAAATGCGGCGGGAAGCCCTTGGTCTTGAGCTCCTCGCACGACTCGGCCGCGATCTTGCGGATCTGCTCGTGCAGTTTGCGCACCGCCGGCCAGGTCGGAGCGCGCATGTCGATGCGCACGGCGGCCTCGGACGTCGGCCGGTTCACCACGGGCGAACCGTCGATCTGCGAGATGTTCACGTAGTGCTCCGCGCGAGTGGGCGTTTTTGCGCGGCCCGCCGCACCTTCGCCGGGACCTACGCAACGCAGGCAGTCAGGACGCGGGTCCGTGACTTCGGTGCGAATGCGGACGAGTGCCCGCGCCAGCACGTCGACGGCATGTGTGCGCCAGCGGCGATCGGCGCCCGGTGACTCCGCGACGCGCCGTTCGAACGGCGTGAAGAAGCGCAGCGTGGCGCGATTGACGATCGGACCGCTGCCGGTCGTCACGCCCTCGCCCGCGCCGCCGTGCAGCTGCACGAAGGCGTCGCCGCGTTTCCAGTCCAGGTTATGCGGATAGTGCGCGCGGGCGAAGTGCAGCGCGCCGGGCGAACCGGTTTCCTCACCCGAGAACGTGACGAACCATACGTCGCCCTCGGTCTGGAGATTCGCCGTCTGCATGGCGCGCAGTACCGTGAACAATTGCACGACGCCGGGAATGTCGTCTCCGGCCGCCGGGCAGTACACGCGGCCGTCACGCACGAACGCGTTGACCGGCTGTTCCTTCGGCCAGATCGGCACGTTGTCGTGATGCGCGTTGAGCACCACGGAAGGTCCCTTGCCGGTGCCGCGGCGGACCGCGACGACGTTGTACAGGTCGTCGATGTAGACCTCTTCGAGACCGTAGATGCGGAACATCTTGTAGATCTGCCGCGCGCGGAAGATCTCGTCATGCGACGGGCCGAGCGCGTTGCACACGCCTATCCAGTCCTGGATCACGTCGGACGGATCGGCGATCTGCTCCTCGACGAACGCCAGCGCGCTCTTGAGCTGCGCCGTGTCCATGTGCCGCTTGACCACGGCCAGCTCTTTCGACACATCGGGTGGGGCGCTCTGCGCCGGGACCGGCTGCGACATGCCGAGCGTTACGAACGCGAGCATGGCGCAGAGCAGTTTCAATGAGTGTTTGATCGTGGGCTTCATGGTCAATCCGGTCCCTCTGGGTGTAACGCTTGAAATCGCCGGGCCAGCCGTGCCCGTCGGGTGGACTTGCGTCCACCGCGGCGGGCCCGACCGGGCTCAGAATCGCTTGACGAACTCGATGGTCACGGTGCGCCCCGCCACCAGGGCGCCGTGCACGCGGCCGCTGTAACCGAAACCGAAGTTGCCGGAGGAAACCGGCGGCGCTTCGTCCGTCACATTGATGAGGCCGAGGCGGATGGACGAATCGGACAGCGCACCGCCCGCGCTTTCATCGAACTTGTAGGCACCGAAGGCATTGAAGTACAGGATGTCTTCGACGCGATAACGATAAACGTCGGAGTTGCCCGTGTACTGATGCACGATGTAGTCGGGTTCGCCGAATGCTTCGTACTGCGCGGCCGTGGTGGTCGCGAGACTGTCGGCGAACGAACCGATGAAGTACGCGCTCGCGCCCGCGCTCCATCCGGCGTTGCGCCACGTGATGTTGGTCGTGCCGCGCCACTTGGACACGCCGTCGACGTTGAGGCGCTCCGTATAGATGGCCGCTCCGCCGGGAACTTCGAGCGTGGTGTTCGATTCGGTGACCAGGGCCCAATCGGTATCGAAGGAGATGTCGCCGATGGACGTCGCCTTGTTGTACTTGATCGAGAAATCCCAGCCGGCGCTGATGCCGTCCGACAGGTTGAGCGGCGGTGCATCGATCTGGAACACGCGGCCGGCCACACCCAGCGGGTTGCCGGGGTTGGCGGCATTGTAGGTCGCGAACAGCGCGCGATCCGCGTCCGTCGGGGCCTCGCGAATGACCGCCGGGTCGCCCACGTAGTTAGCCGTGCCTTCGCCGAAGTTGATCGACGCCAGCGGTACGCCCGCGGCGATCTGCGCCCGGGTGTACTCCTGCAGCAGGACCATGTCGTTGTTGCGGATCTGCGCCGCGCTCAACGAACCGATCAGGTTGTCCTGCTTGATCTCCCAGTAGTCGGCCGACACGCTCAGGCCTTGCACGCCGGGAACATCGAGCACGAAGCCGGCGCTGATGCCTTCCGAATCGATGGGCCTGAGATCCGGATTTCCGGACGTGCCGTTGCGGCTGACGTACGGACCTTCGTTGGTCGCCGGGTTGCGGTAGATGTCCACGGCTCCCGGAGGTCCCGCGAAGCTCCACTGGTTCTGCATGTGCAGCAGCGGCAGGCTGGGCGCGGTGAAACCTTCGTTGTATGACGCACGGAGCATCAACGCCTGGATCGGGCGCCAGTTCACGCCGAACTTGGGCTTGGTGGTCGTGCCGAAGTCGCTGTAGTCCTCGTGACGGACCGACGCGTTGAGCTCGAGCGACTGGACCAACGGCACGTGGTTGTCGCGCGACACCAGCGGCACCACCGTTTCGGCGTAGAAGCTCGTGACCTTGCGATCGCCATCGGCATCCGGCTTCGGCGACGAGGGGCTGAAGTCGTTGTTGTTGGGGTCGAGTCCCGAGCCGACCGGATTCGTGCCGTGGAACGGCGGACGGAAGTCGGCGTATTCCTCGATGCGGTATTCCGCACCCGCGGCCACCGAGATGTCGCCGCTCCAGATCGACAGCACCGGGCCCGAGACCCGCGCGTCGACGCTGGTCAGCGTGCTGTTGCCGTAGCGGCGCCATTCCTGCATGAACGACTGGTACGTGCCTTCGGAGTTGGTGTGCGGCTGGTCCGCGACCACCTGGTTGCCGTCGACGCGGAACGTGTAACCGAACGGGTTGTACGCCGTCGCCGGATCCGTACGCGCCAGGGCCTCGTGCAACAGGCTCTCGCGCACGTGCGGTGTGTTGCGGTCGATCGCGTAGCTGTAGCTGTGTACGCCGCCGACTTCCCAGTTCCAGTTATCGGCGAACTTGCCGCGCGCACCCGCGACGATGCGCCAGGTCTGGCCGGAGACGGAGACTTCCTCGGGAATCGTGCTGAAAGGTCCGCTCACCAGCGTGATGGCGCGCGGCGTGCCGACGATGCGCGGCGTGCCGTCGGCATTGGGCGCTCCGGCCGGATCGTAGAAGCGCGAACCGTACGGGTTGTAAGGATTGTCGGCCGGCATCGGCGCGAGGTAATCCGCGGCGGGCGCATTGAGGCCGAGCGGACTGCGGACCAGCAGCGAATCCGCCTTGTAGTACGACAGGTCGCTGAACAACGTGATGTCGTCGGTCAGGTCGTACTCGAGGCTGGTGAACATGTTGAACCGCCGGCTGTCGCCGATGGCCATCGTGTAGTCGTTGCTGTTGCCGTAAAACTCCGGGTTGTTCGCGCGCGTCGGGGCCGTGGTCGTCAGCGTCATCGCGCCGTTTACCGGCCGGAAGTAGTTAGCCTGTGTGGACGTGCCGAGACGGAAGTTCCAGAACACACCGGTGCTGGCGCGGCCGTCGAACGGCCCGCCGGGCGCGTTGAACGGCGCGGGCACGCGCGTGAAGTTCTGCGCCGTGTCGGCGAATTCCCGGTCGCGCAGGTAGATGCCGTCGCGGTCGAACCAGTCGAGCGTGGTCAGCACGCGGAAGCGGCCTTCGGCGAATTGCTGCCCGTGGGTCAGCGTGAAATCGATGTTCTGGCCGCCCGGATGTTCGGGCGCGCCGTAACGCAGGCGGCCCTGGGTGCCTTCAAAATCGCGGGCGGTGATGTAGTTCACGACACCCGCAACTGCATCGGAGCCGTAGATCGAAGAGGCACCGTCGCGCAGAACCTCGATGCGCGCCAGGCCCTGCGTAGGGAGCTGGTTCACGTTGGGCGCGAAGTCCATGTCCTCCGTGGTCGGATGCGCCGTCAGGCGCCGGCCGTTCAGCAGCACCAGCGTGGAGCTGGCGGCGAGACCGCGCATGCTCACCGTGGAAATGTCGCCGCGCGCGCCGGAGCCGCCGCGCGGCGCTTCGCTCGCGGGCACACCCGTGACCTGCGGCAACGAGGTGAGAATTTCGACCGGCGTGAGCGCGTCGCGCAGGTTCATCGCGTCCTTGCTGAGCACGGTCATCGGCAACACACCGACGTCGCGGCGGCGCAGGTTGGAGCCGGTGACGACCACCTCTTCCATGGACTCCTCATCCGCGGCAGCGGCGGCGGGCGTCGACTCGGGCTCTGGCGTGCTCTGCACGGGCGGCGCAGCCTGCGCCACTATCTGGCCTTCCGGTCCCGCCTGCGCGATCAACATCGCGCCGCTCGGATCCGTGCGCAGCTCGAGCGGCGTTCCCTGCAGCAGGCTCGAGATGGCTTGTTTGGTCGTGAGGTCGCCGTGCGCACCCGAGGTGCTCACACCGCGTACGTGTTCCGGCCGGTAAACGAGATCCGCGCCGAATCGTTCCGAAACCGCGAGCAGCGCCGTGCGCAGCTCACCGGCGGGAATGTCGACCGGATCGGCGACGGCATGCGCCGCTGCGGAACACGCGAGAACGGCAGCAACGGCTCTGCGCACATCTGAATTCTTGATCATCCGAATCTCCCCGAGAAAAAACGAGTCTTGTTCTACGAATACATTGGTAGACGGATGGATTCGAAGAATCCCTCCAAGAGCTTTTCTCAGGGATCGATTAAAAGAATTCGCGGGTGAGAATCGGCGCGGATTGCACCAGCGAGTGATGCGAAAGCCGCGCACGCACCTCGAACGGGCGCGTTATTTCGAAGCGAGAACGATTCGGTCGTCGTCGATCGATGCGCGGACCGGAAAGCCGCTTTCGAGCAGCCGCACGAAGGCGCGCACGTTGTCCGGCCGGAAATTCCCTTCGACTCGCAGCGCGGCCACCGCAGGATCGGTGACGACGATCTTGCGCACGTTGTAGCGATTGAATTCGGAAACCGCCTCGCCCAGCGACAAATCGCGGAACGTGAGCACGCCATCGCGCCAGCTGAGCCGCAACTCGGCCTCTTCGAGGCTCTTGTGTTGCACCGAGACGCCCGAGCCGTTCGACACCGCGATCGCACCGGCGGTCAGATACACGGAGGCCGCGTCGCCGGCATCTTCCATGCGCACCTTGCCTTCGGTGACCACGACCACGACGGCGCCGCCCTCATTGCGCACCGAGAATTTCGTGCCGACGGCGATCACGCGTTTGCCGCCCGCCACGACGACGAACGGACGGTTCGGATCTTTCGCGACTTCGAAGAAAGCTTCGCCCTGCTGCAGATCGATGTGCCGCTCGTTTTGCGAGAGCGCGACTTTGACCTGGCTGTCCGTGTTCAACGTGATCTTCGATCCGTCCAGCATGGGGACTTTGGCCAGGCCGCCGATGGAGGTCGTGAACTGCTCGCCGCGTGCCTTCGGCAACTGGTACGCGAGCAGGCCGGCCGCAACCACGATGAGTACACCGGCGGCCTGTGCAATACGCCCCAGTCGCCGCGGCTGCTTATTCGGGTGTCGCGAAAAAAAAAGCGTGCTGAAATTCCATTGCCCGGGCGGTGGCGGCCGATCTCCGGGAATCCCGGCGCCCAGTGCCTTGAGCCGCGCGGATTCCTCCCACGCGAGTTCGAGGCGCAGGAACTCGACCCGATGATGGGTGGAAGCAGCCAGCCATAACGCGAGCCTGGCTTCGTCTGCCTCGTCCCATCGTTCGGAGTCGCGGCGAATGAGCCATTCGCTCGCGGTCTCTTCAATATCGTTTGTGCGCACCATGTCCATGGTTATTCTGGAAGGATTCTGCTCCATCTGCGTCGTCTATGACATCTGTGACATGTGCAAGCGAATTTTCGCGCATGTAGTGCGCGAGATTCCGCGCCCCGGTCCTCAGATGCTTCTCTACTGTCTTCTCCGCCAGTCCGAGCTTTTTGGCAACTTCCTTTTGCGACAGACCCTTCACGCGCCGCAGCCACACGACCTCGCGGCTCTTCGTCGAAAGACGGTCGAAGGCATGCGCGAGGCGTGCGAGTTCCTGATAGGCACTCACCCGTTGCTCGGGCGAAATTTCTTCGACCAGCGCATTCAGATGCTCGCTTTCTCCGGCGGCCTGGATGGGCACGATGCGTTCGCGTCGCACGCGATCGGCCATCAGATGGCGGACGGTGGCAAACAGAAAGGCCTTCGGCGCCTGCGGCCGCGCCTGGCGCGCCGCCTCGTACACGCGGATGTAGGCATCCTGCCTTATGTCAGCAATCTCGTCGCGACGCGGCCAGACGCGCGAGATGAATCGCAGGAGCATTTCCTCGTGACTGAGAATTTCCCGCTTGAACCAGTTGTCGAGGGACTCCAGCGCAAGCGGCCTCAACGCGGTACAGGACGGCGGCGGCAGGTTATCCATGAATGCTGGGGCTCCCGAGCGATCGGATTATTCAACTGGCGCCACCGTTCGATCGATGTTGGCGCCGCTCCCTTTGTCGTGGGACTTCAGAGTTTTTTTTGTTGGCGGAGCAACAGCACAAATTGTGCCAGCATCGCGCGCATCCGAAGTTTCAATGGCTGCCGCGTGCGCAACTGCGCGCGGAACATGCGCGCTGCGCGGCAAAGTATATTTCAGCACATCGATTTTCCGATTCGTGCGCCAGCGAATGCGGACCACGGACAACCCACGACGGGGCGACGCGGGAGAAAGCGCACCAGCGTGCGGCAATCAGCGGATGCGTTGTATCGCGAGCAAGCGTTTGCGGATGCCGCTGTCGAGCCCCTTGTCGCGCAGGCGCTGCCAGAGCCGCTCGATGACACGGCGATCGACGAAGCCTGGCACGGTGGTGCCCCAACCCTGCGCGGCACGAAATGCATCGAGTGCCTTCACGGCTTCCTCGGTGTAGACATTGGCACCGGAGCCGGTGACGTCGAACTCATCCGCGCCGGCGCGGAAGTAACCCAGCGCGTGCAGCATCATCTTCAGCTGCAATACGTCGCGTCCCGCGAACTGCTCGAGATTGCGGAAGCCCAGCGTTTCGCTGGCGGTGGCATAGATGCGCCGCATTTCGCCGACCGGCTCGGCGTGCTCGCACACATTGATGTTCACGGACACATGATCGGGCCGGCGCGACATGCCCGGCCGCGGGTCCGCGACGACGACCGCCGCCGATTGCGTTTCACCGTGCCGCCCGTCGCCGCCCAGTGCGTGTCCGGCCGCCAGCGCTTCGATGAGCCGGTCGGCGAGTGCGCGGTCCGATCCTTCGCTGGCTTGAAACGTATCCGCCACGGCATCCACGACCTGCGGACCGACCAGCGAATTGCCCTGCACGACGAAGTTGGCGCCCGCGCGCATCTGCACCCAGTCGCCTTGCGCTTCGGAGCCGTACTGCTCCTTGCCGGTCCATTGGGCCGAGCGTCCCTTGCTGTCGACGACGCCCACTTGCCGGCGCTCGCGTCCTTCGTCGGCGGCCAACACCTGGTTCAGTGCGTCTTTCGGCGACATGCCCTTTTCGAGCAGGTCGAGCAGATCGTTGCCGTATTCGAGCCGCGTCGCGCCCTGTGTCGCGACGGCGCCCACACCCGCGCGCACCCAGGGCACGCCGTTGCCCACGCAGGGATTTCGCGTCGTGACGGTGACGCCGGTCTCGCCGGTGGCGAGGTCGACGGCAACGATGGAGAAGGTGTGAAAGTCGACTTCGCGATCGGAGCCCCACAAGGCGGGCTCCTGTGCGCTGGCGCGCAATGCGAACGCGAGAGTGAAGAGTGTGGCGAGCGTGAGTCGCGAGTGGTTCAGCTTCATGGTCGCCAGAATGTTAGCCGACTCGGCGGCATCACGCAGCGTAACGCCGCGAGCAACTTCCATGTCGCCCGCGACGTCGCACCTTTTTAGTCCTTGGCCAGCTCGCAATCATTCCGGTCGTGATGGCGGCGATGACCACGTTTCCCGTGGTGTCCGCCGTCGTCGTCTTCACAGTCCAGCAGCGGCGCCACATGCAACACGATGAACTCGTTATTGTCCGGCACGCCGAACTCGCGGCCGCTCGAGCCCGGATAGTTGTTGTCGTCGATGACCAGCAGGCGGTTGTTGTCGAGCACCAGCACGTCTTCGATCGTCGTGAACGGGAACGTGAACACCGTGTTCGTGCGGCCGTCGCCGGCGACGTCGCGCGGGTCGTAGATGTTCATGAGGTCCGCGACTTCTTCCTTGATCAGAAGACCCTGCGCATCCACCTCGTCGAGGTCGACGCGGTAGATCTTCTTCACGCGCGCGGGGTTGGTCTGACGCGGGTCGGAGGCGTCGCCCTGCCCCTGGTCGCGCTCGATGATCACGAACTCACGGTCGGTCAGCGCCGTGAAATCGCCGATCGCATTGGTGGGCGCGTCGAGCGGATAGGCGAAAGTCTTCCCGGTGTATCTGCGCGCGCCCAGGGAGAACTCGCTGATGATCAGCCGCGAGCGGTTCGGATCGCCGTTGATGGCCTTCTCGAGCAGCGTGTAGAGGCGGTTGCCGCTCTTGTTGAGCGCCATGCCCTCGAAGCCGCCCGAATCCGGCAGGTTCGCCGCGAGCGTGCGCTGCGGATTGCTGACCGCCTGCACCAGCGGATTCGTCTCCGCGCCGCCGAGCGTGCTCGGGAAAGCGCGGAAGTTAGGCAGCGGAATCGGGGCTTCGAGCACCCGGCCCGAGGAATCCGTGTGCAGCAGATAGGGGCCGAATTCGTCGCCGAACCAGAACGTGCCATCCGGCGCGCGGCGGAAGGACTCGATGTCGAAGTCCGCGCCCGTCAGCAGGCGGCCGGACTTGATCGCCGCATCCACGCGGATCGGGGCGCCGCCGGCCGTGGGCGTTCCCGGGTAGTTAGCGCCGTCGGCGACGATGGCGAACGGGATTTTCTTCGAGGGGTCGCGCAGCGTGAAGAAGCTGTCCGCGGTGAAGCTGCCGAGCTCTTCGCCAGTGAAGCGATTGACGGGCTTCACTTCGCCGGTTTCGAAATCCGGCTTGACCGCATCGACGCGCAACAGCGTGTCGGGCGAATTCGGCTTCGAACCAAAACCATTGTCGGACATGACGAGGAACGTGCCCTTCGCCGGTCCGCGCAGCACGGCCGAGAATCCCTGCACGGGCTGCTTGTTGATGAGCGGCAGGACGCGGCCGTTGGCACCGCTGGCGTATTGGCCGGAGGTGGGACCGGGGGAGAATGTGTCGGCGGGCAACACCGCGCGATCGAGCAGCTCCGCGGCGGTTGCGGAGTGGAAAGCGAATGCGGCACACAGTGCCGACGCGGCGGCGGCGCCCACGCGATTGCGGAAAAGATTCATTACAAGCGACTCCAGTGATGAAAGGCGGGGCGCATGCTGGCCGCCACGCGTGTCGCTGCCGTTAAGGTGTTGCGACGCGCACGTTACGTCGGGAGCCCTGTGTAGTAAGAGTCCTGCAACCTCGCGGACGCAGACTCGCAACATGAAGCGAAATTTCTGCAAGGCATTGCCGGTACTGTGGTTCGTCTGCGCGGTTGCATTCGGCGATCCGATCCATGCGATCGCCGACGGCGCGTACTGGCACCACGACAGCGGCTGGGTGTTTCCGGAGAAGATGGGCGAGTTCACGCGCGTCGGCATGCCGCAGGATGTGGCTGGTTCGCGCGATGCGGTCGCGTACTACGCGCGTGTGATCGAAGGCGCGCGGCTGGTTGCGTCAGTCGATGTCTATCCATCGGACTCGGCGGCCTCGGGTACAACCCTCGAAGCCGCGAAGGTCGCGCTGGAGCGGGAGCTGCCGGTGGGTGCCGTGACACCGAGCGAAGAAACCCTCGCGCTCGGCGCCGATGGTTCCCTTCGCCTGACTCACGTGACATACACGACGGCGCAGTCCGTGCACGCGCTCTACTTCGTTGCCAAAGGCGATTGGCGCGTGCAGATCAAGATGACGATACCGGCTGCAGATCTGGAAGCGCGCGCGGCGCTCGATGCTTTCGTGCGCGCGCAGCGCTGGGAGCTGCTGACCGGAAACTGACGGTCAGCTTTTCTTCAACCGCGTCCAGAACCCATCGGGCGGCCCTTGCAGCGCGGTCATTTCCCGCCGCACGGAATCAGGAATTTCTCGGTGTTCACCCACGCCGAGCTCCCCATGTAGGGGTTCGTGCCTGCGGTCGCGATGGCGTTGTAGCGATACGGCGCGACGACGCAACTGCAGGTGACCTTGAGGCGATAACGAGGCGCCGGCGCAGTGAAGGTCGCGGCCCACAGGCCCGAGATGCCCGTTGGACCCGCCGATGCGTTGCCGTCGATGCTTTCGTATTTGCAGCCGGCCGACAGCGAATACTTGGCGTACGGCTTGCCGGTCGTATCGTCGATGGGCGGCGTCCACTCGAGGATGAAGGCGCCAAGCGCCTTGTCGATACCCTCCACCGCCGTGACCGCCACGTTGGTAGGCGCCGGCGGCCGGGCGGCGCCTGCGGCGAGCGTGGAGACGCAGAAAAATCCCAGCGCCAGCGCGGTATTGCGCCGTAAAGATTCGAATCGCATGTGCAGCTCCCCTTGGTCTGTTTCATAGCAGACGAGTGAGGAGCGGATTTGTCAGGGAGGGTCGACATCGCCTGGCAAGTGGGCCACGATTTCCGGACATCAGAGGGGAGCGTCGTGAAACATTTCTTGTTGATTTTCCTGGCCGCGTGCTTCGTCCCATGCGCTGCGGCCGGGGAGCCTCGCGCGTATCAGAACATTCCGTTGTGGGAAACGGGACACGTGCCCGGGGCCCTCGGTGATGGCCCCCTCGACGCGCCCTTCCTCACGGTATTTCCGCCGCGTGCCGGCACGGCGAATGGCGGCGCCGTCCTCATCGCTCCCGGCGGCGGGAACATCATGCTGATGTACGGTGGCGAGGGCGCGGATATCGCGGAGGTCTACAACGACTGGGGCGTTACCGCATTCGTGTTGACCTATCGGCTCTCGCCACCCTACAGCGACGACATTCGCAGGCAGGATGGCGAGCGAGCGCTGCGAGTGTTGCGCGCGCACGCGGGCGAATGGCATCTCGACCCCGCGAGAATCGGGATGATCGGTTTCTCGGCTGGCGGCAGCCTGGCGCGCTCCGTGGCTGCTGCTTCGGACAGTGGCGATGCGAACTCCACCGACGCCGTCGAGCGCGCGAGCTCGCGTCCCGACTATCTGGCGCTGATTTATGGCGCCGGCCGCGCCAGTCCCGAAGAATCTCTCAAGGACTATCCACCCACCTTCCTGCTGTCGGCGGCCGCGGATCAGGGGCCGTCGCTCGCGAATGCGCAGTTGTTCGTGGATCTCGTCAAGGCGGGCGCTGTTGCCGAACTACACGTGTATCAAGGCGGGCGGCACGGTTTTGGCAGCGGCGTCGGCAGTTCGGAATTTTTCGATTGGATGCCGCGGCTGCAGGGATTTCTGCGCGTCAGCGGCTTCTTGCCGGCAGCCGCGGCGGCAGCCGGCGCTCCTGCGCGCGCCGTGAAAGCGGCCGCCGCCCCTGTCAACGATGGCTACGGCGAGTACGTTTTCGTACCCGCAGGCGCCTTCAAGATGGGCGAGGATTCGCAAGGGCTCGCACGTGAACGGCCCGCGCATGTGGTGGAGCTCGACGCGTACTACATCAGCAAGTTCGAAATCACCAATCACGAGTGGAAGAAGTTTCGCGACGACCCGGGCTACGACGATCCGAAGTTCTGGCCCAACGGGCGTGTCGTGCCGCGCGATCAGATCCCGTATTGGACGCAGGCCAACAACCACGGCGGTGGCACACCCGGCTCCGACGATTACCCGGTGCTCGGCGTCAACTGGGATGCCGCGACGGCATATTGCGCATGGCTCAGCGCGAAGACCGGTAAACGATATCGCCTGCCCACGGAGGCGGAATGGGAAAAGGCGGCCCGTGGGACCGACGGGCGCCGTTATCCCTTCGGACTAACTATCGAAAGAACGCAGGCCAATTACGTGGGTGCCCAGACCTTCGACACCGTGATGCCCGTTGGCTCCTTCGCCGGGGCCGCATCGCCGTATGGCGCGTTCGACATGGCGGGCAACGTCATGGAGTGGTGCCAGGATTGGTACGACCGCGACTACTACTCCGTGTCGCCGCGCAAGAACCCGAAGGGACCCGCGGCGGGCGCGTATCGCGTCGTGCGCGGCGGCAGCTTTTTCGTCGAGGTGTTCGACTTGCGCGCCACGTCGCGCTCGATGGCGTGGCCGTCGTTCAAGGCGCATCGCATGATCGGGTTCCGGCCCGTGCGGGAGCGTTGAGCTACCGCATTCACAATCGTAAGTTCGCACCATGCAAACCCGCCCCTATGCTGTCCTGCAAGCGCCTTCGACGCTCGGCCTCGAAGCCGAGGGAGTCGAAGGTTTGGCGGATCGCCTCGTTGAGCTTGGCCTGGCGCGCGACATCCATGCGCGCCTTGCAGGCCGGCTTGTTGTCCCGCCGAAGCAAGCCGCGCGCGATCCGGACACCGGCGTGTTGAACGCCGAGGCCATCGCAGCGTGGTCACCCCAGCTTGCGGATGCCGTTGAGGCCATGTTCGATGCTGGCGAATTCCCGGTGGTGTTGGGCGGCGACTGCACGATCGTGCTGGGGTCGATGCTCGCCTGCCGTCGACGCGGTCGCTATGGCCTGCTCTTCATCGACGGGAACGCCGATTTCTTTCAGCCAGAAGCGGAACCTCGTGGCGAAGGTGCGTCGATGGACCTCGCGTTCGTCACCGGCCACGGGCCGAAGCTGTTGACGGATCTCGAGGGCCGCGGGCCGATCGTGCGCCCCGCGGATGCCGTCGCGTTCGGGTTTCGCGATCATGACGATCAGGAGGAATACGGCAGCCAGCCGCTTCCGGCCGAGCTCAAGGCGATCGATCTACCTGCAGTGCGCAAGCTGGGCATCGAAGCGGCGGCGCGTGAGGCCGTCGCGCATCTGGTTCGCAGCGAGCTCGATGGGTTCTTCATTCATATCGACGCGGACTGTCTCGATGACGCGGTGATGCCGGCGGTCGACTTCCGTCTGCCAGGCGGCTTGACGGTGGAGGAGTTGGCGACGGTGCTGCGGATTGCGCTGGCGAGCGGGTGCGCCGTGGGACTCGAAGTTGCTATCTACAACCCGAGACTGGATGTGGATGGCAGCGCGGGGCGTGCGCTGGTCGGCGTATTGAAGGACGTGCTGGTTCGCGCGCGGACGTAGACGTTCCAGCGGGAACGCCAGACGGCGAGGGAACGAATCACGCCTAACAACCTTCGCGCCGCCCATCCGGGATATTTGCGAAAAAAGGCTATTTCGCGCGGCGTCCGCACCGCCCGGCGCGTATACTGTACGCATACACAGTACCCGGTCCCACTCTTATATATGGAGCGGCCCATGCGTCCAATCGACGAACTCGCTGCCGACATTTGTTCCCTGGCCGGCCGCATCAACGCGGCGAATCATCGCTGGTTGTTGCTGATCGCGGAGTTCGATCGCCGCAAGGGCTGGTCGGATAGCGCCACGCAGTCCTGCGCGCATTGGCTCAACTGGAGGTGCGGCATCGCGATGGGTGCGGCGCGCGAGAAAGTACGCGTGGCGCACGCGCTCGAGAACCTGCCGAAGATCTCCGCGGCGATGGAGAGCGGAGGTTTGAGTTATTCCAAGGTGCGCGAGATCACGCGCGTCGCGGCTCCGGAGACGGAGGACTACTTGCTGATGATCGCCGAGCACGGCACCGCGCAGCACGTCGAGAAGTTCGTGCGCGCATATCGCCGCTGCAAGGAAGCCGAGGAGTTGTCGCGTGAAGCGCGGCAGCAGCAGAACCGCCGCGTGAGCTTTCGATATGACGACGACGGTTCGCTCGTCGTCGACTGGCGGTTGCCGGCCGAGGTCGGCACGAAGTTCATGAAAGCGCTCGATGTCGCGGTCGAAGAATTGCCGCGCGACGTTCCCGCTGGAACGTTTGTCGAGCGCGTGCGCTTCAGTGCACGCCGTGCGGACGCCCTCGCCCTGATGTCAGAGAGTTTTCTCGCGCATGGGGCAATCGACGCGGCCGGCGCCGACCGGCACCAGATCGTGGTGCACGTGGCGCAGGAGACCTTGCGCGATCGAACCGCGGGCTGCTGCGAACTCGAGCATGGGCCGTCGATTGCGGCGGAGACGGCGCGTCGGCTCGCCTGCGACGCGAGCGTGGTCATGCTGACGGAAAACGAAGATGGCGAGCCGCTCAATGTGGGGCGCAAGACGCGGACGATCTCCGCTCCTCTGCGCCGTGCCCTGAACTCGCGCGACAAGGGATGCCGCTTTCCCGGCTGCGCGAACTCGCGCTACATGGATGCGCATCACATCGATCATTGGGCCAACGGCGGCGAAACGAAGCCGTCGAACCTCATCTCGCTGTGCCGGTTTCATCACCGCGCGGTGCATGAGGGCGGGATTCGCATCGAGCGACTCGATGACGGGGCGTTGCGATTCGTGAAGAAGAATGGCGTGCCGGTGGACTGCGTTGCGCCGGGGTTTGCTCAGCCGCGCAGCGATTGGAGGGAGATGCCGGAAGGCGCTCTCGTGAACAAGTGGCGCGGGGAGCGGATGGACCTTGGCCTCGCCATCGAGGTGATGATTCAGAAGGCGAACCGCGGGAAGGACGTTCCGGCTGGAACGTCAGGCTAGCGGTTTTTCCACGGGTGCGGTGACAGAACCTTTCCACCGCCATAGCAACACGATCACGACGAGGCTTACCAGCGGACTGAAGACGCTGGACTCGGGGCCGAAGGCACCGCCGGTGAGCCACTCGGCCTGGCCCTGAAAGATGGGATGCAGCCAGCCGGTGAAGTCGAAGCCGCTCACTCCAAAACCCATCACGTGGCCCTGGGTCCAGTTCCATCCCAGGTGCAGACCGATGGGCAGTGCCAGACTGCGCGTGCGCAGGTATGCAAGGCCCAACATCACCGCCCCCAGGAACAGGTCCGCAAAGGCGACTATTTCGGTATTGCCCTGCATGCCCGGACTGCCCCAATGCGCCACGGCGAACAAGGTAGCTAGTACGAGTTGCGCCGGCCAGACCCCAATGCCATCCAGCAGCCGTTGGAAGATGAAACCCCGGAAGAGCGTTTCTTCGAGAAGCGCCACGAACAGGAAGAAGTAGAGTCCGGTCAGCAGCACGCCAACGCTGCGCGCCGGGTCCAATTCGAAACGCACGCCGCCGATGGCGTAGATCATGCCGACGACCGCCAGCAGCATGGCGATGCCTGACAGCGTGCCCCACGCTACTTCCTTGAACCAGCGCCGATCCAGACGAAAACCGACACTCGACAAAGGTTCTTTGCGCAGCCGTGTGCAGGCCCAGGTTGCGAGCAGCACAAACAGAAACGCCGCCGGTTCCAGCCACAGTTTCGGCACGCCCAGATCTTTCAGGCCGTGGGTCAGCGGCGTGTACGCAAAGCGCGTGACGACGACAAAGGCGATGAAGATGAGAATCCACCAACCGTTGCGCAGTTGTTGGTTGGTGTTGAGGAACAGGGATTTCAGGAAGGGTTTCATGAGGCGAGCACGCTACACTTCCATCGGCGATCGGGCCACCAGGCCGCGCGCATGGAGCAGGAATCTAGTTTCGTCGCGGCCCGGAACCCATGAGGCCGAGGATGGCCTCGTAAACCTGATCGAACTGCTTACGCGTGCCTGAGTCGAGGGCTGCGACCGACCGCTCCAGCGATTCGAGTCGCCGAGCGAGCGTTGAGTTCGACGCCAGTGCCTCTCGCAGCTTCACGAACGCTCGCACGACGTAAACGCTCATCTGGACTGCGCGGGGGCTATTGAGGACCGTCGCCGCCATGATCGCGCCGTGCTCGGTGAACATTCGAGGCGGTTTGCGTAAACCCCCGTGTGCACGGTCGCCTGAACTTGATGTTGCAAATTGCAACATCAAGTTTGTAAGCTCTTGAGCATCAAGATAAAAAATGAAATCTGCAAGTCTGCGTCGAAAAGCACGCGCTGGCCACGAACGCTGACGATGCGCGAGAGAATGTCGGCTGGAACGATGTCGACTGGCGTGCCCACTCTCTTGATCCTGCATCTCGCGAATCACCCGAAACGTTCCCGCTGGAACGTCAGGGCCTGCTCAACAAGCCGACGAGTAAGCTACGCATGGAGCAAAACGAGGTCCAACGCGAATGACTGATCCCACGATCATTGACGGATTGTTTGTCGAGCTCATGGCGGCGGCGAAGCCGTATATGAACGCCGCCGAGATGAGCGAAGTTCAGGAGCTCCTGGACGACGCTCAGTACGAGTTGGCCCTGGAAACCATCGTGCATGCTTTCGTCGAAGGCGGAAAGAGCGCCACCGACCAGGTCTTCACGCTCATCACGCGCCTGACGAACATGATGCACATGCCGCTCGATGATTCGATTCGGAAGATCGACCGGTTATAGCGCAGCGCCCGAACAAACAAAAAACTGCGCCGGAGGCAGGTTCCGGAACTCAAACCCGCGCCGCACGTTCTGAAACGTGCCGCGCAGCACCGGCAACACGCGGCTCGTGAATTGATAGACGAGGAATTCGCCGCGGGTGTCGAGCGCCTCCTTGCTCGCAACCGCAATCGCCGATTGCAGCCACTTCGGCATGCTGCCGAGCGGCACACCCGACAAGATGTAGTCGGCGCTCGGCAGACCGCGACGTTCGAGAATCTCCTGCACGTTTTCCGCCGAGTCGTGCTCCACGACGAGCCGAGGGTCTGCCATTCCGTCGGCGAGCAGTTTCACAAAATCGCGGTTCGTCTCGATGACAACCAGCGTGGCATCGGCGCGCATGCGCCGAAGGATCTCCGCGGTGAACGTGCCGACGCCCGGCCCGTATTCCACGATGACACGCGCGTGCGACCAGTCCACGGATGCGAGTACGGCATTCACGAGGAAACGCGAGCTCGGGACGATCGACCCGAGCATGTAGGGGTCACGCAGGAAGTTGCTGGCGAAGAGACGCGCTTCGCTCGCGCGCGTGGCTTTCAAACCGGCTGACGAAAGGTGGGTACGACCCGCACCGCGCGCGTCGAGCGCTGCCCGCCGGCCGGAACCAGGTTCGTTTCGAACTCGCGCGAGCACAACTCCCAACCCGAGCGCAATGCGCGGTCGCGGCATTTCTGCGGATCGATCGCCAGCGCACGCAGCGCCGCACGCGCGAGATCTTCGTCGAGCGCGCCGGTGACTCCGTCCTCCACGACGTCGATGGGCCCTGCCACCGGGTAGGCAGCCACCGGCACGCCGCACGCCATCGCCTCGAGGTTCACGAGACCGAAGGTGTCCGTGAGACTCGGGAACACGAACACGTCCGAGGCCGCCAGATGCCGCGCGAGGTCTTCGCCGAAGCGGAACCCCGCATAGACGGCATCGGGGAACTGCGCCTTCAATCGCGGCAGCTCCGGTCCATCACCGACGACGAGTTTGCTGCCTTTCCAGGGCATACGCAGGAATGCGTCGATGTTCTTCTCGATCGCCACGCGCCCGACGTAGGTCGCGATCGGGCGCGGCAGCTGCAGAAAATCCTTCGCGGCGGGCTTGAACAACTGCGTATCCACACCGCGTTGCCAGGTAACCAGATTGCGAAAACCGCGCTCGGCCAGCTGATTGCGTACGGTCTGCGTGCTCACCATGCAATGCGTGGCCGCGCCGTGGAACCAACGCAGCGCGCGATAGGAAGCCGACACCGGAATCGGATAACGCGAGCGCAGGTACTGCGGAAACTGCGTGTGATACGAGGTGGTGAAACTCAAGCCATTGCGCAGGCAATAACGGCGCGCTGCGAATCCCAGCGACCCCTCGGTCGCGATGTGGATTGCATCCGGGGCAAACCCGGAAATCAGCGCCGACAGCTTCCGGTACGGAAACAGCGCGAGCCGTATCTCCGGGTAGGTGGGGCACGGAATGGAGCGAAACAGGCTGGGCGTCACGTGCAGGATCTCGTGCCCCAGCTGCTCCAGACACTCAGTAGTTTGTCGCAACGTGCGGACGACGCCGTTGGTCTGTGGCGACCAGGCGTCCGTAACCATCGCTATTCGCATTCCCCACGTTGACTTTTTCGCATGACACTGGCGTGAACACGAGACGAAGGTTTCGTTGCGTCATCTGGCTGCCACACGAATGAGATATTTCGTTCACCAGCTTTCAACTCTCGTTGCCCTGACAAGGAAACTTCATGCACAACTTCCTGGATGCACTGCGGACACAGCGATGGGATGACCACCGCTTTTACCACCACAGCCGGATCAACCAGAGCCTGCATCTATTGAGCGCGTTCAGCTTCCTGGCGGCGTATGTGTTGCTCTTTATCAACCCCGCCGCAGCCGCGCTGGTTGCCTGGCTGGTGGCGATGGTCAGCCGCCAGAGCGGGCACTTCTTCTTCGAGCCGAAGGGCTACGACGAGGTGAACCAGGCTTCCCATGAGCACAAGGAAGAGATCAAAGTGGGCTACAACCTCAAGCGCAAGATCATCTTGCATTCCGTTTGGGCGCTGTCACCCGCGATCTTGTGGATCAAGCCGACCGTGTTCGGTCTGTTCCCGCCGATCACTTCAACGGAAGTGGCGATTTACCAGGTCGGTGAAATCTGGCTGTGGGTAGGCCTCGGCGCCCTGTTGTTCCGCACCGTGCACCTGTTCTTCCTGCGTGACGTGCAGACCGGCCTCGTGTGGATCACGAAGATCGTCACCGACCCGTTTCAGGACATCAAGACGTACTGGAAGGCGCCTCTGTATTTGATGCGTGGGGAGTTGATCGACCCGATGCACGGAAAACACCCAGAGCGCGAAGGGTTTCAGACCGCACGCGACGCCGGATAGTTTGATTCGTAAGTTCCGGCGCGCTCCACCACCAGCCGTCGCGATGCATCGCGACGGCTGCGGTGACGATGCGTGTCACGATTTTGGCGAAGTCCTCTTCCGGCAGATCGATGCGGAAGATCAGCCTTCCGGTGCCGACCCAGCTCAAGGCCAGGCCTTCGGCGCGCAGGTAGAACTGCAGCATCCAGTTGTAGCGCGATGGCTGCGTGAAGATGAACGACCAGACCGTCGAGAAATGCTCGACGCGCGACGGCACGCCCGCCGCGGTCAACTGCGCGTTGAGGTTAGCCGCGCGCCGGTCCCACAGGTCGTCAAGGCCTCTGTACTTGGAAAGGAACTCCTCGCTTTCCAGCGCCACGAGGAATTCATGCATCGCGCCCATGACGTATGGGTGCGAATTGAATGTGCCGCGCGCGAAGCAGACGTCTGCGGGCCTATCTTCCCGAAAACGCTTCATGAGGTCCTTGCGGCCGCAGAGCACGCCGACCGGCAGACCACCGCCCAGGGTCTTGCCATACGTGACCATGTCCGCGCAGATACCGAAGTATTCCTGCGCGCCGCCGGCCGCCAGGCGAAAACCCATGAAGACTTCGTCGAAGATCAGCACGATGCCGCGTTCGGTGCACACGTCGCGCAGCTTGAGCAACCACTCGCGATACGCGGCGCGGTCGAAGTGCGCGCTGCGGCCGCTGTCGAGCAGCATCGAGTCGCTCGGTGCGTTGGAATTCGGATGCATGGCCTGCAGCGGATTGACCAGTACGCAGGCGATGTCGCGGCGCTTGCGCAGCACACGCAGCGATGCGTCACTCATGTCCGCGAGCGTGTAGGTTTCGCGCGCGGTAATGGGATTGCCTACGCCCGGCTGCACGTCGCCCCACCAGCCGTGATAGGCGCCGCAGAACCGGACGAGATGCGTGCGGCGCGTGTGGTAACGCGCCAGCCGCACCGCCTGCATCACCGCCTCCGTGCCCGACATGTGAAAGGACACTTCATCGAGCCCGGAAATCTCGCGCAGGCGCTTCACGTTGTACGTCATTACCGGGTGATAGCCGCCGAGCACCGGGCCGAGATCGGCAACCAGGCGCGCGCCGCGTTCGATGCAGCCCTTGTAGAAATCGTAGCCGAAGACATTCACGCCGTACGAACCCGTGAGGTCGTAGAGCCGGTTGCCGTCGAGATCCGTGACTTCCGCGCCGCTCGAAGACTGCAGGAAGTTGCCGGCCTTGAGGTGCCGCCGCGCATAAGAACTGAACGGGAACGGCACGCGATACCGCGCGGTGAACTGCACGTCGGACACACCGCGCTCGATCTCCGCGGACGCCGCCACCGTCTTGGGGAAACGCTGCGTGTACAGATCCGCGAGGCGCATGAATGCGCCGCGCCGGGTCTGGGCGACCTCACGCGGCGCGTCGTCGGCGCTGAAGAATTGCGCCTCGTCGAATTCGTAGAACGGCAACAGCTTCGCGAACCGTCGCGACCAGCGCGCGTGGCCCGCGAGCGAGCGGTGTTTGGCGCTCGACAGCTCGAGACGCAGCTGCAGCTTCCAGGACAGCCACAGTGTTGCGAGGAGCGCGAGGACGATGAGAGCCATGCCGGCAGGCGTGATGTTCATGGCTCACAACCTTATTGCCGCCAGCTTTCAATGAAGTGACATTTGCCATGAGTTTGCGTGAGGAATTGAGTTTTCTGGTGACCAACCGCGTTCCGCGCCGTTGGTTGACGCGCCTGATGGGCCGTTTGAGCCCGCTCGAGGTGCCGATCCTGACCCCCGCCGCCATCGGGCTGTGGAAGATGTTTTCCGATCTCGACCTGAGCGAAGCCCGGAAGAGCCGGTTCACCAGCCTGCAGGATTGCTTCGTTCGCGAGCTGAAGCCCGGCGCGCGGCCTATCGCCCAGGACCCCGCGACGCTCGTGAGTCCGTGCGACGGGATCGTCGGTGCGTGCGGGTTGATCGAGCGCGGCACTGTGCTCCAGGCGAAGGGATTTCCGTACACGTTGACCGAGCTACTGGGTGATGACGCGCTCGCGGAGGTTTACGAGGGCGGGCAGTACGTCACTCTGCGCATTACGCCGACGATGTATCACCGCTTCCACGCGCCGCATGATCTCGAAGTGCAGCACGTTACTTATGTGACCGGCGATACGTGGAACGTGTATCCGATCGCGTTAAGCCGCGTTCCGCGGCTGTTTTGCCGCAACGAGCGCGCCATCCTGCGGTGCCGGCTGACTTCGAGCGGGACGCCGATCGCGTTGGTGCCTGTTGCGGCCATTCTTGTCGCCAGCATCCGGTTGCATTGCGCGGATGTGTTGTTGCATCTCAAGTATGCCGGGCCTAACGAAATACCTTGTAACGCGAGGTATGAGAAGGGACAGGAGATGGGGTGGTTTCAGCATGGGTCCACGATCATCGCGCTGGTGCCGAAGGGTGTGGAGTTGAGTGAAGGGGTCAGCGAAGGAAAACGGATCCGCATGGGGGAGCCGCTGTTTTGCGAAGCGAGATGAAAGTCGTCGCGTGGTGGGTGTTATTGAGCGCGGTGGCGGCGATCAACATCGTGTTGTGGTGCCTTGCCGCCGGGGCGGACGATCGCGACCCAGCCAGCGCGCAGCTCGTGTTGTCGGGTCTCTACGTTTTCGGCTGCGCGTTTCGATCGTTCTTGCCCATCTACGACATCCCGCGGCTGTGTCTGGTGAACACGTGGGCGTCCACCGTTATCGTCGGCCGCTCCGTCGCGACGGTCGCCGAACTCGCGTTCGCTGCGCAATGGGCGGTGTATCTGCATGCCAGCGAGCTGGAAAGTTTGCGCGTGGTGTCGCTCTTGATCGTGCCACTCATCACCATTGCGCAGATTTGCTGCTGGCATGCGGTGCTCACGACAAGGAATCTGGGGCACGTATTCGAGAACTCGCTGTGGGGAGTTTCCGCCGCGCTGATCGTCGTGGGGCTTCTTGCAACTGCGTACCAGTGGCCGGCAAGCCGCACGCCTCTGCTTGCCACGTGGGTGGTGGGAGGCGCGATGTATATCGCGTACATTTTCATCGTCGACGTTCCCATGTATTGGTCACGATGGAAGTCGGACGAGGCGCAGGGACGGAAGTACCTCAGCCTCACACAGGGAGTAGCCGACGCGTCCCGGCGCAGTCAAACATCGTTCCGGTGGGAAGTTTGGCGCAGCGAAGTTGTCTGGATGACGCTCTACTTCAGCGTCGGCGTGTGGGTGAGTCTTTCGCTTATTTTTGCGACGCCTTCCAATTGACGTCCTTGCTCTAGCGGCTCAACCCATGAAACTCGAACAGCAGCCCGACGTCGTCGTACGTGGGCGCAAGGATTGAATCTCCTTCCAACCCTGCGTATTGCTCGAGCTTCAAACCGTACCCGCGTTCGATCATTCGCTGGGTCCGCGCGAGATCCTTTACCGCAAGACTCAGGCCCAGCACGTGCGTGCCGCGCTTCGCGAGCGCTTGCGCCGCGATGCCCTCGCCCTTCGGCACTAGCAAGACGATCGAGTCAGGTCCCGCCTCGAGCCGAACGCCGCGCGCGTTGAGCCGTGTCATCTCGACTTCTCCGCGATCGACAAAGCCCATCTTCTCGAGCGCTTTCCGGTCCGCGGCAATGTCCTTCGACAGCACCCAGATGCTCGACCAGCTCTGGGTACCATTGGGATGTATGCTCGTGATCGCGCGATCCGCGCTCTGAATCGCGGTGGGATTCGACTCGGCATAACTGATGAAGAACAAATCGCCGAACGTCACCGGCGACTTCGCAAAACTTGCGATGCGCCAATCTGCCGTGACCGGCGGCCGTGGCCCCTCGCCATCGGGATCGAAGGTAAGCGGCGATGGCAGATCGAGATCGAAGCCGCGCTTACGTAGATAGCCATCCAGCGCGTCGAAATCGAGCGGATGGATCGCGAAGGTTCTCGCTCCCCGGTCGCTGTGCAGCGCGTCGAGGTCTTCGCGAGTGTTGTCGTCCAGCTCGGCGCGTGGCTTGGTCGTGTAGAGCAGCTCGATGTAGCTTTGCTCACCAAGGCGGACCATCCGGTTCGCGACGCCGTCACCGAAATCGCCGCCCGGCCGCACCTGGAAGCCGAGCTTCACCGCGAACACCGCAGTGGCGCGGTCGATGTCGGCGGTCCACAGCATGATGTGGTCGAGGCCGTCGGTGCGCCATGTGGCATCGGCGGCGGATGCGGGGGCTTGCGCGAGTGCGCTTAGGGTGAGTACCGCAACCAGCGAGACTATGCGCGTGTTAGGCATGGGGAGAATCGTACCGCATTGCCGGCGAAACGGGGCCATCCGCACTCCAATAGTTATACGTTCCAGCGGGAACGTCGTGGCTCATACTACCCCCGCATGAAGAAAGCGGCTGCATGGATGCTGTTGGTGGCGACCAGCGTGACAGGCGTGCATGCGCAAACGCCGACTCCCGCGCCCGCCCCCGTCGTTACCGAAATCGTCGTCACCGGCGAGAGACCGGCCGTCGAAACGCGCGTCGATAGAAAGGTGTACGCGGTATCGCGAGATTTGCAGGCCGCGATCGGCAGCGCCACCGACGTGCTGCGCAACGTGCCGTCCGTGAGTGTCGACATCGAGGGCAATCCGAGCCTGCGCGGCGACTCGAGCGTTCAGATCTTCATCGATGGCCACCCTGCCCCGGCGTTCAACGGCGCGAACCGCGGCGCGGCGCTCGAGCAGCTGTCCGCCGACGAGATCGATCGCATCGAGGTCATCACCAACCCGCCGGCTAACTTCAAGCGCGAAGGGACAGCGGGGATCATCAACATCGTGCTCAAGCATTCACGCAAGTCGCGGTCGGCTTCCGCGCGTGCGAGCGTGGGCACCGCGGGGCGATATGCCGCCGGAATGACCCAGGGCGTGCAAACGGGCAAACTGAACCTGCGGGCTTCCGCGCAGGTGCGCCACAACATCCGGGTCGAGGATTCTGAAGAATTCCGAATCCTGCGCGATGCGAATGGCGCAGTCGACAGCGATCTACAGTACCTCCGCCGAAGCGATGACGACCGCGTCGGAAAGTCGGTCAACTTCGTCGCGGACTACGACGCGAGCGAAAGCGACCGCGTGACCGCCGAGGGCAACTTCTGGCGCCGTGACACGGCAAGCCGCTTCACCGAGGACTCGCTCCTCCTCGATGGCACCGGCACCACGTCGAGCGAGACGTCGCGGACGCGCAGGTCGGACGACTACACCTATTGGAGCGTCGCGGCCTTGCGGTGGCACCACGCCGGTGTGGCCGACGGTGACGGGCTGGACGTGAGCTTGGAGCGCGTGGACGGTCGAGAAGTCGAGCCTTGGCGATTCACGGAGTCGAGCCTGGTACCGGCTGAGCCCGATCGGTTGCGGGACCAGAAGACGTACGAGGCCGAAGTGACGACCGAGCTTTCGATCGAGCACACGAAGAATTTCGAGTCGAAGGCGCGGTTCATCGCGGGCTACGACGCGGTACGCCTGCAAGGCAGATACGATCTGGTCCAGACCGTTCCGACATTGGTCGGTGAGCCCACCGTGGTCGACGACGACGCATCGTGGCAATTCGCGCATGAACAGACGATTCACGCGCTGTATGCGTCGTTCGAGCAACCGTTAAACGCGTGGACCGTGCTGGCCGGACTTCGGCTCGAGCAGGCCGACATCGCCGCGGCGAGCGACTACTTCCGCGCATATCCCACCCTGCACGTCGCGGACAAGCTCGACGAACACAACACGCTGACGTTCAGCTATTCGCGCCAGGTGGAGCGGCCGTACTGGCGATCGCTCTATCCAGACGTGTGGCGCCTCGATGAGCATACGCTGTACGCTGGCAATCCCGATCTCAAGCCCAGCGAAATGGATTCGCTCGAAGCGGGATGGTCGTGGGAGGACGGCCGTTCGTCATTGAGTGCGACGGTGTACACGCGGCGCACGCACGATGAGTTTACGGACGTGAATACCGTAAACGACGACGATGTGTTGGTGGTTCAACCAGTGAACCTCGGGCAGAGCCAGTCCGGCGGACTCGAGCTCATTGCGTCGGGGCGCATCGTGGCCGGACTCGATGCCACGTTGAGCGGCAACGCTTATTACAAGGAAATCGACGCGAGCAACCTCGGGTTTGACGGCACACGATCGACGATCAGCTATGAAGGCAAGGCCGCGCTCAACTGGCGTGTAAGTGCGCGCAACCGCGCGCAGGTGAATGTCGAGGCGAAGGGCAAGGAGCTCACGCCGCAGGGGTATAGACGCGGCAGCGCGGCGGTGGACGTGGGATACCGGTTTCAGGTGCGGCCGAATTTTGCGGTGTTGGTGACGGCGTCCGATGTGTTCGCGAGCCGTCGAAATTCGATGGTGCTGGACACGCTCGCGATTACGGGCGCGGAGACGGTGCGGCAGCCGGGGAGGATCGTGTTTGTTGGTGTGTCGTGGACGTTGGCGGCGGAAAAGAACGCGGAGAGTTTCGAGTACGAGAAGTAGGAGCCCAGGGACGGTGATCGACACACCGCCTCAGAGCCAGGTATCGCGTCTACTTTCTGTGACCTAGCTCGACATCGATCCGATGACGCACTTCCGGGCGCATCTCCGCAGTCTTCATTCCACGCTCAAGTGCCGCTCGCGCAGTTGGCGTGCCGATTCGCTCGAGCGCAACGGCAGAACGAACGCGATACAGCGATTCGAGATTGCCCAAGTAGATGTCTACGTACTGTTGCTGAGACATTGCGGGCCCGTCTTCCTTGCCGCGCTTTTCGGCGTACAAGGAAAGCTCCTGATACGCAACGATCAGCTTTTCGCGCGCCTCTTCACGCTTGGATGGCGCCAGCCCCGCGACGAGTGTGCTGGATAGCGATGGAACGATCGCGTCGCCGTAGTGCACGATGTTCTCCAGCTCGCCATCCGTGCATTCATCGCATTCGAACCACGCGACGAGCGCAGTTCGAGCCTTGGTGGAATCTTCGGGTTTGAAGGACACGGGCTTTGGAGCCAGCTGCGCCTCGGTAGAAGTGTCTTGCTTACTGCATGATGCGCAGGCGATCAAGACACTCACTGAAGCCACTAACAACATTGGTCGGATTTTCATGACGGTGAACCTCCATAGTCGCGATGTCTTCAGGGATCGATCGCGAGACTGGGGCAGGCATCGTTGGCGGTCGCATCCGGGCAGCTTCTCGTTGGCTCGCCAGGCCGGCGGCCATGAACGTTGAGACGCGAATTCGAATTGATGCTGGTTCGAAACATCTGCCCAATCGAAAACGAATTCCGGCCCGTGCCTCCAGTAATCATGATGTTGGTCGCGGGCATGCCTGCGACGGTGTTCGAGTGCCGCAGCGAGAAGGCATGGCCAATCTCGTGCGCAAGCGACTCATTGTCTGCGGCGGAGCTGATGATCAACACGTCGCCGTTACTTCCACCACACCACCAGCCGCGAGCGCCGGACGTGTCGTTGTAGTACACATTCAGCTCCCCGGCGGTGAAGCCAATATCACCGGTGAGCGCCGCCACGCTGTCGCAATCCGAATTGAGGAGCCCAGGTGCATCGGGGTCGGCTGTAGCATCGTGTACGGCGGTCGTCGTGATGCGAATTCCGCCCTCCTGTTGGTTGTACAGCTGATTGGCGCGTGCAACATCGGTCGTGATACGCGTTTGGGTAGAGCTGAACGGGCCTTGAATCACCCAGAAAGTCACGGGTTCGGTGACCAGAGCAGACATAGCGACAGGCGTGACGTCGCCCCGATTGTCTGTCCAGGTATTCACGTTCTCTTTGAGCTTAACCGCGTTGTCGAGCGAGAAGATGCCGACTTCCGAACGACAGTTTTGGTTGGATAACACGCTTCCTTTTATGATGACCGGATTGCCCCGCTCCGGCTCGTCATTGACGCAACCGCTGATTCTGCGCGCGTCGAGCAACGAGAGCGCCTGACTTCCGGATGTGTTGTTAGTGATGCGGATTAAATCGAACCTGGGAGGTTTTCGACAGAAGGGGAACTGATACCGCATCCCGAAATCTCGGACGGTGAAATCCCCCAGGTACTGAGTCGCCGTGAAGGTGATTTCTTCGTTTGTAGAGGCGTCCGCCTTGTCGGCAATCTCATCCGCCGTAAATGCCTTGATCAACTTTTCGGGCAGCTGGATCTGCGGCGTGAGGATTGGTACGCCTCTCGCATCGCTGGACCAACCTGAAATCGACGCCTGCCCCGGAGAAACCAACAGCGTATCTGCTTCCAATTTGGCGTTGCCGGTAATCTTCAGCGCCTTGAGCATCTCAGCCCGAACGCCTTTCACCTGCAACCTGGCGACAGTGCCCTCCGGCGCAGTGAACCGAATGCGCATATCGATGGGGCCGGGACCCGGGCAGCCGGGACAACAGTCAACTACCTCGCAACCGACAGGAATCTTTTGAATGGGAAGCTCAAGCTGAGCGCGCTCGAGTGGGCATCTCTTGAAGTCGATGGCAAATGGGGATTGCGCCATTGCCGATGAAATAGATCCGATGACGATCAACGACATCGCGACGACGTATCGGCGAGACAGTTGGATGCCCATGTTCCCTCCCGAATCGAGACCTACTTGGTCACCACGAAAGTTCCCGTTTGTTCCTGTTCCTTGCTCGAATGCATTACGAGCACTGATAGTCCAACCGCCGTCATGCACGCCGGCGCTGTTAGACGACTAACTACCACTCCATTGCCCGACGGACTCAAAAACTCGAATTGAGTTCTTCCCTTTGCTTCCTTCCACGCCTTATCGAGACCTTGCGGTGTCAAAGCCTTCTGCGCCACTGGCGGATTACCAGCTTCCTGCTGCGTCTCTTTCTCGACTTTAAAAGTCACGTTGACCCATACATAAGGCGCGGGCTTGCCTGCGGTCGTTGGCGTGCAATTGCAAATGGTCAACTGGAGCGGCGCCCTGGCGCCAAGCAGAAGATACTGCTCAGACACGTCAAGCAACGGCTCGACTTTGGGAAGCACCCAAGGAAATCCCGTTTTGCAAGGATCCGTCGGAGTTTGCGGCGGCGCATCACCTGCGAAAGCAATGCTGCAAAAACAAGTGCTGAGAACAAACGCGATGATTTTCATGTTGTTTCCCTTACATCTGAACTCGATATTCGTCTTCCTGCCGGCCGGCAAGGTTTCGTCTTCTTGAAGGACGTCTTATCTATAGTGTCGCGACACGGGGATTTCTCTCACCTCATGAGCGCAGCTGATTTCCTGCAACGGGAAGCGGTGACGAACTACGACCGCAACCTCATGATTGCAGAGGACTTGCTAGAACATTCACTAACTACGATCGACGTTGAGCAATAAGGCCAAGGCCGCGCTCAACTGGCGCGTGCGTGCGCGCAACCGCGCCCGGGTGAATGTCGAGGTAAATGGACCTCTAGCTTAAATTGGCGCTATTTTTTTACAGATTCTGACTAACCTCATAGTGACCGGCGCACCTCTTTCTCGCGACAGAAGATAGTATCTCTAACTTTTTGAAGATACTCTCTGACTACCGCCGATTGACTCGCGGATCGCACACGTGGCAATTACGGCAAGATCGGAACTGACGACTCCATGAATATCGTGCGCCCGCGCTTTGTATACAACCTCACATGCGAAACAGCTAGGCGAGCTTACGTCTGTGGTTGAGTCCTTAATCGACCGGTTTCCGGATCGCGTCTGCGAATCAATAGTCCCAGCATTCAAGAAATGACAACCAAGAGACCAAAGCCCCTATTACTCACGAAGGGTGTTTCGGCTAAGTCGGTTGCCACCGGAATTGTTCTGTCGATGGCTCACTCCCTCATTGCCATCTGTGCGCTCGCCACTGTGGGTGGACCTGCGTTGGCAGAACTACCCTCAAGGGAACTTGCGCCTACGCAGCCCGTCGCCGCGCTGCCACCGACAAGCTCGCCGGCAAAATCGTCGGACCTCTCATCCGCGCCGCCAAAAGCCGCTCCAATTTTGAAACCATCACCTCAGATTTGTGATTTGAAGTGTCAACCGAATGATTCGATGTCGACTGCCGAACCCGCCAAGCTACCTGACGTCTCGACATTCCTCTTAGGAAGCGGCGTTGCACTCTTAATTGCGCTCTTAGCATGGGGAGAGCAAATCCGAGCAATCACACGTGATACGCGCGACCTCGAGCGAGACTTCCTCGAACTGACGGATATTTCTAAGAGTCAACTCAACTCTGTGTTGGACGCAGAGACCGATGACGATCGGCTGGTGGCGTTCACTAATCTAATGGCGTCAGGCAACTTGACCAGCGCATCGCAGATTCAATTGCTCCCACTATTTAATGAGTGGCGAGCGCTTGGCGCAAACCTGCAAAACAAACAGTCGCAGAAGTACTGGTTTACTATCGCGCTGACGCTCGTTCTATTTTGCAGTGGCACAGTTGCAGCCATATTTTCCATTGGCGTCTATCTACTCGTCTCGGTCACCTTGCCACCTGGCATATTGGTGGTTATCCTGTTGTGGATCGTTGTGTCCGCCGGTCGACTTGAGCAAAAGCTCAATGTCGTTCTGAAGAAAATCGCCGAGAAAGTATAGACACTACATGGGTGGTCGTCGCGCATCGTCGATTTCCGAGATCGTAGGCTCAAATCCTCGTCTCGCTCCGCTCAGCCGGAAACTCGGAAAAGCACTTACGTCCGAAGACCCGGAGAAGGTCGCCCGCGCCGCGGCGGATCTGGTCGCGACCGGCTCAAAAAGTACGGACATCCTCTATTACGCGACTCAAATGTCGGAGTTCATCCGACGCACTGTCGAGTCTGGAAAAGATCTTTCGCACAATGAACGGGAGTCGCTTGCTCGCGAAGAGTGGAGCCGCGTAAAGGCTCGTGAGGGACTTCCTGACGACTCGATCGCGACGCAAGCAATTGTATCCGCCGCCACGCGTGCCATCGCGCGAAAGAAGAAATGAAGCGGCCAAAGAAACGTCGCTCGATAAAACCCGAGGTTGAGGAAGCCTCGGTAGTCTTCATTCAGGAATTGCTCTTGAGTCAAATGAAGGGGTTGCTGCAAGCGGAGAACCTCGAAGCGCGCTACGTAGTAGTGCGCGATCGCATTGCCAGTTCAACGGACGCTCAAATTCGCGTGCTCGCTCGGAGGGCGGCGGAGTATTGGGTGAAGAATGCCCCCACGCCGCTTACCAAAGATGATACGGAAAAGCTCAAGGTTGAGGCGTTTAACCACGCGTTGAACGGCTGACTTCCGCGTGCGCTACCTACACGATATTCAGCACGCCCCGGCGGCCGCCTCCAATAGGGAACAAGCGATCGGCCTGAACTGCCGATTGATTGCTTCTGCTGCTGTTGAGGTAGAGAAGCGCGGAAGGGACGACGCAATAGATATAGTAGAAATCCCTCTGTATGGTCCGTCGACTCTCGATTACGACGAAAAGAAGTTGGCGGCTCTACTTGAAGAGTTGTTCCTATACGTTTTGGTACGCCGCGTTGAAGTTCGGTTTCGATCGCGCCCAATTCAAGAGTCACTAATCGTCGATCAAGATCAGCCACAAGCCGATGCTGTATGCCTCTATTCAGGTGGCATTGACTCCTATTCAGGAATTCTTCAGGCCGTGACAAGTCACCGCTCACTTGTCGGCGTCTTTTGCGCACATAGCGATCAGTCACGAATGATCGAGATCGTTCGCCGCCAAGAGCCTCGCCTTCGAGATCATGGCTTACAAACTTTAATCGAGCTCCGGGTGCCCCCCTTAGGCGCGCGCGGCTATATACAACTACGAGGATTTCTTTATGTAGTCAGCGCGGGGACGGTGCTTTCTCAGTCGCGTGCCTCGACTTTGCTTGTGACGGAGTGTGGACCGACTATGTTTCAACCCCGCTTTTCGCTCCTAGATTCGATCACCATGACAACTCATCCTGAGGTGCTTCGTCTGGCGCGCGAGTGTCTCGGCATTTTGCTCATGCGATCCATTTTGTTGGCTACACCACACGCAAACCTAACTAAAGCAGAAGTAATGCTGAAATGCCCCGACCCGAATGGGTTGTGGAAGACGCATTCCTGTATCAGCCAGCGCTTCGGGGACCACGACGGTACTTGCTATGGTTGCATTGTGCGGCGACTAGCATCGACGGCAGCTGGAATAAGGGATACCCGCTATCGTCGAAACCCCATTTGGGACGAGAAAGCGAACGGAGGAAATCTGTTGGAGTTGCTGCGCTTCTCGACAAATGTCCTTGCCAATCCAAAGCGCTTGCAGGACTTTCAACAACGTAGCATTGCCCAATTCAAAGTTAGGGATCTTTTTCAGCGATTTGCATTGGACAATTTAGCGGCGATTCACAGTATTCGCGCTCGTGGCGGAAAGCTTCGCGGCTCAATCAAACAAATGCTGGAGGAAGTGGATCGCAAGCATGGCGAAAGTATATTGGAGTCGCGGCTCACTGAACTTCGCAAACTACGTGGCGCAGAGGCTAGTTAATAAAGACGGAGTAAATCAAGCAATTCCCTTACGTCTAATTTCGGCTTCGAAAGCAGTCCGAAGTTCATTCGAGAAGTCCCTACTCCTAACAGCCTCCTTCAACTGAAGCTTGCTCTTACGAAGAGAATGCTCTACCAAATCGCCACAGGCTTTGAAGACCATGAAGCAATCTCCGTTGATGTCATACAGTTGGAGGGTTTCGTCGAAGGAGTGCCCCTTCTTCTTCTGTCTCACCACTTCGTTGTACGAATGGGCCATGTACAAAATCTGAAAGCGAAATCTCTGGAGATTCTTCGGCAGCTTTCCTGACTTGAATGCGCGATCAAGGCGATTCAGCATGAGGCTGGCAAGAAAGTACGGCTCTTTGTTGTCATCGGCACGAAAGAGCTTGCTTCTATTAGCCTCCAATAGCTCTCCGTAGTACCGATGGGTGCTATGGGGCTGCGCCAATGTTGTAGCAACGTACGCATTGGTTTGCGCCGCCAATGTCACTACCTGAGATGGCTTAATGTTCGGCGAGCCATCGTACTGGCGCGATCGGCGCTCATAAAAAATGGGGTTACCGATCTTCCTAGAGTGCGCGTTGTAGAATTCTTCTAGATCTTTGTGGAAAGGGGCAAGGGACTCGAATGCCTCGTCCGTAACGTGCGTTTGCTTGTTGGTCGCTCGAATCACTCTTCCCGAAAGATCTTGATCGGTGGTTTCTATGAACTTCACGATGACGTGAGTTCCAGCTTTAAGTTTAGCTCGCTGTTCGAAAAGAACGTGAGATGACTGGCAACCATTCACGATCTGGAAATCTGTCAATTTTAGCTTCGCGCCAACCGGATCAATCTTCTTAGCGATGATCGTTATGCCATTGTTTAGAATTGCCAGCGCCGCCTGAGTCGCCGTGTCAGTTAGGGTTGCTTTGATGTCCGCATTGACCTTCGTTGTTCCCTGGAAGTCGCGAACATTGTCTTCAAAGAGGCTTTTCTGAAGATTTCCGTCGGAGTCAGAGATTAGTCGCACGTACTCAGTCGCAGAGAGGCTTCCTACGAAAGATTGCCGCACGCCGGGAATCACCGGCAAGGCAACGTGGTTAGGGAAATCGACTTCTTTGATAGTTTTCCGACGGAGTTCTCGATATGTTTCCTTAAGACGATTTGCGTCATAGAACGTAAACGTCACTGCTCGAAACATTCGCCTCGCCTTAATGTCGGCGAGTTCGCGCTCCACTCTTCCAGTAATTTGTTCCGGCTCCTTCCATTCGCCAGTAGTCACAAAATAGATTCTTAGCTCCGGAGGATCGTCGAAGTTAATCGAATGCTTGTAGATCTTGTCTTTGAGGGACCTTAGATTCTTGATGTCTTCGTTCTCCGGAATTGCGGGCGCACTATCAAAGAATGACTTTATTCCGAAGATCAATGTTCCGACTTGATCGCCCTTAAACTTTGGTGATGATTTGGACTGAATGAACGCAAAGGACGCGTCAATGTATCCGTTCTTTTGAAGCAGGTACTCGATCTCCTCTTCACTCTGAACGATATTTCCGTTCACGGTGATTGCCACGCCATCGGATCCAATGTCATCGCCGCCTCCAACTGAGAGGCTCTCGATGTCGAATTCTCGAGGATACTGTTTCGAAACGACGCAGTAGTTAACGAATCGCTCGAACTGATCGGACTCTGAGAGTTCTTTGAATCCCTCCGCATCGGAGAAATCATTTACATAGCTTTCGAGGATCTGGTCCTTCATAACACCCCAGTGTTGTGGATCTCCACAGAGAATCTCGTGAACAGTTAGCCTCGCAAGCAATCAGGGACACGAGAGTAGCTTGATTGGCTTCTCAATCTTCTCTGGCACTATTACGTGATCTGAAATCTATTATAGATAGAGAGACTAGCTAACTATAAGAATGGCACTGATCTGCTAAGCAGTACAGCCCGAGTTGCTAGTCAGAATGTGCGAAGCGTCATGGAACAAGGAACCAATGCCAGTTCAGATTCGGCTGCTTGGCACGCGCCGCGCATTCAATCCAAGGCACGGGTAAATGAACTCGAGGTGGCGTCGATTTCTGCCGACTGCCAGTCTCCGCTCGGATTGCCGCGGCGTTGCCGGCGTGGTGGAAGCAGGGTCGAAAACTTTTGAATTGTGGTGAGAAGCCGCGAGCTTGCGGCCCTTTCAAGACTGCCTCCACGGCGCCTGCGCTCGACAAGTCCGCGGATTTGCTGGTCTTTTTGCGCGCGGCGCTGTCTCCGAACTCTCCCAAGCAAATCGCCCCGTTTTTCTCTACCATTCGCCGCTCTAAAAACGCCCCGGGCCGGGTCTTTTCCCGCCCCAATTCATTGAATTTCAACGGAACTTGCCATGGCCCGCACTACGCCTCTTGCTGACATCCGCAACATCGGAATCATCGCCCACGTCGACGCCGGAAAGACGACGACCACCGAGCGCATCCTTTATTACACCGGCAAGAAGCACACGATCGTCGAGATCCACGAAACCAAGGATCTGAAGACCACGACGACGACTGACTACCTGGAGCAGGAGCAGAAGCGCGGCATCACGATCCAGTCCGCGGCGGTCTCGACCTTCTGGCGCAAGAAGAAGATCAACGTCATCGACACCCCCGGGCACGTGGACTTCACCATCGAAGTGAACCGTTCCCTGCGCGTGCTCGACGGCGCGGTGGTGGTGTTCGACGGCGTGGCGGGCGTGGAGCCGCAGTCGGAGACGAACTGGCGCCTGGCTAACAACTACAACGTGCCGCGCGTCTGCTACGTGAACAAGATGGACCGCAGCGGCGCGAACTTCGTGCGCTGCGTGGACATGATCAAGAACCGCCTGGGCGCGCGTCCGCTGGTGGTGCAGCTGCCGATCGGCTCGGAAGATCACTTCAAGGGCATGATCGACCTGGTCGAAGAGAACGCGCTCGTCTGGGACTCGGACGACAAGGACGCGAAGTGGGCCGTGATCCCGGTCGGCGACGGCAAGGGCCTGGCCGACAAGTTGGGCATCACGGTGCCGTCGGATCGCAAGATCCTCGACGACTACTCGAAGTACCGCAATGAGCTGGTGGACACGGCGCTCGAGATGGACGACGAGGCGATGGAAAAATACCTCACGGACAACGTGCCGCCGACGGCCGATGTGCTGCGCTCCTGCATCCGCAAGGGTGTGATCAAGAGCCACTTCACGCCGGTGCTCTGCGGCAGCTCGTACAAGAATAAAGGTGTGCAGCAGGTGCTCGACGCGGTCGTCGACTACATGCCGGCGCCGACGGACGTCGACGCGATCGCGACGGTGGACGCGGACGGTAACCCGATCGGCACGCGTGCCACGTCGGACGACGAGCCGTTCTCGGGCCTGGCGTTCAAGGTGATCAACGACACGTACGGCGCGCTGACGTTCGTGCGCGTGTATTCGGGCGTGCTCACGAAGGGCATGTCGGTAACTAATACGACTCGTGGTAAACGGGAAAAAATCGGCCGCATGGTCGAGATGTTCGCGGACAAGCAGAACCCGATCGAAGAAGCGCGCGCGGGCGACATCATCGCGCTGGTCTCGTTGGCGGAGACGGATACGGGCGACACGCTGGCGGATACGGATCACCAGGTGGTGCTGGAGCGCATGCGCTTCCCGGATCCCGTGATCTCGGTGTCGGTGAAGGCGAAGACGAAGGCCGAAGCGGAGAAGTTCGGCGCGGCGCTGGGCAAGATGGTTCGTGCCGATCCTTCGCTGCATCTGGAGACGGATCGCGAGACGAACGAGACGATTCTGCGCGGGATGGGTGAGCTTCACCTGGAAGTGACGCTGGATCGCATGCGGACGGAGTTCGGCGTGGAAGGCGTGATGGGCGAGCCGCAGGTGGCCTATCGCGAGAGCTTCACGAAGGCGATCGACGAGCACTACGTGCACAAGAAGCAGACTGGTGGATCGGGTCAGTTCGCCGAAGTGTGGATCAAGTTCGAGCCGCTCGCGCGTGGCGAAGGCTTTGTGTTCGAAGACGCGACGACCGGCGGTTCGGTGCCGCGCGAGTTCGTCCCGGCCGTTGAAAAGGGTTTGAAGATTCAGAAGGAAGATGGCGTGCTGGCGCACTTCCCCACGGTGGACTTCAAGGCGACGCTGCATGACGGGTCGTACCACGACGTTGACTCGAACGCGCTGACGTTCGAAATCGCGGCGAAGGCTTGCTTCCGCGAGGGTATTCGCAAGGCGGGGCCGCAGTTGCTGGAGCCGGTGATGAAGGTGGAGACGGTGTCTCCGGGCGATTACCTGGGTGACGTGATCGGTGACATGAACCGGCGCCGCGGGACGATTCTCGAGCAGGTTGAGCGTGGCACCAACACGGCTGTCGTGGCGACGATCCCGCTGAGCGAGATGTTCGGGTACATCGGGCAGTTGCGTTCGATGAGCTCGGGGCGCGCTTCGTTCACGATGGAGTTCTCGCACTATGATCCGGTGCCGAAGAACGTTGCCGACGAAGTGATTGCGGAAGTGGCGAAGCGTCGCGCTGCGCTGAACGCGTAGTTGGGAGATGGTGCCGGGTGGGGAAAGTGGGGAGAGGACTCCCCACTTTCCCCACCCGGCACCCGACCAGAATCGAGGGCGGGTGAGCGATCACTCGCCCTTTTTCTTGAGGTGAGTAGATCGATGCCTGTATTCAGAAACCATTCTTACGCGGCGTTCTTGTTCGATATGGACGGGACGTTGTTGGACTCATCCGCGGTTGTTGATCGGGTGTGGGGGGCTTGGGCGAAGCGGCATGGGGTTGACGCTGTGGCGTTGATGGCGAATGTCCATGGAGTGCGCGCGGAAGATACGGTCCGGCGGTTCGCTGGGGCGACGGTGGATGTTGCCAAGGAGGCGCAGTGGATACTCGATGCTGAAGTCGCGGATGTCGACGGCGTTGTCGCGGTGGAGGGAATCCATTCTTTCATCGAAGCACTGGATCCCGGCACGTGGGCCATTGTTACGTCCGCGCCGCGCGCCTTGGCCGAAGTCCGGCTGCGGGCTGTGCATCTGCCGATTCCGGACGTGATGATCACTGCTGAAAACGTGCAGCGCGGCAAGCCGGATCCGCAGGGATTTTTGCTGGGCGCCGAGCGGCTGCGCGTGAGCATCGGCGAGTGCCTGGTGTTTGAGGATTCGCCGGCGGGTGTTGCTGCGGCGAAAGCCGCGGGCGCTCAGGTGGCGATTGTTGGTGGGCTGGTTCCGGAGGCTGAAGGGAATTTCGCTCTGGCGAACTACGGCGGCGGTTAGGGTGCCGGGTGGGGAAAGTGGGGAGAGGACTCCCCACTTTCCCCACCCGGCACCGTCCGAATCCCTTCAGATTTCGGACAGCCGCTGCATCGTATCGGGATATCGCTGCACCAATCTGATGAGCAGCGCGGCTTGTGCATTCGGTTTCGCCCTTCCCTGCTCCCAGTTCTCGAGTGTCCGAACGTTCGTCCGTAGATAGCCCGCCAACAAACCGCGGGAGATGTTCATATCCTTGCGCAGCCTTGCAAGTTCGCGCGCGGTGATCCTCGGCGCCGGTTTTGTCTTGACGGCGTGAGTCCGAAGCGTGCGCTTGCCAGCCCGCTGATCCGCCAGCGCCTCAAAACCCTCGACGATTTCAGCGAATAGGTCCCGCTTCTTCTTCAATTGAAATTCCTCGCTTTCAATTCCGACTTGAGGTGTTCGCGGAGCGCGGCCAGTTGCCTCGGAGACAGGTCATCGACCTCGCCTTTGGCATACAGCGCGAACAGCCAAAATTCCGCGTGCCCGCCCCAGTAGAAGTAGATCACTCGCAAGCCTCCGCGCTTGCCTTTGCCGCGCCTCGCGTCACGAAAGCGGAGCTTCCGAAGCCCGCCTGAGCCCTCGATCAAGTCGCCAGCTTCTGGCGCGAGAAGCATCAGGCTTTGCAAACTCGCGTAAGCGTCGTCATCCAGATACTGCTCGCGGGTTCGTTCGAACGCTGGCAGCTCGATGAAGCATCCTTGCATTCAGTCAATATACGTAGGTTACGTATATATCTTATAGCTGCATTTCTTGCAATCGCTGCTGGATTCGCCGGTGGAATTTGGGAACGTCTCCGAGTGGCTCAATCGAAGTCCCTTCGGAGGGTGCCGGGTGGGGAAAGTGGGGAGTCCTCTCCCCACTTTCCCCACCCGGCACCCTAAACGCTAAGCTCGCGCCATGGCCACACGTAAAGCGGGCAAGATCTTCGTCGGCATTGGCGGCTGGAACTTCGCGCCATGGCGCGGCAGCTTTTATCCGAAGGGCCTGGTGCAGACGAAGGAGCTGCACTACGCAAGCCGCGAGATCACTTCGATCGAGATCAACTCAACGTTCTATGGTTTGCAGAAACCGGCGACGTTCAAGAAGTGGCACGACGAGACGCCCGACGGATTCGTGTTCAGCGTCAAGGCACCGAGGTTCGTGACGAACCGCAATCGCCTCGACACCGCCGCGTCTAGTGTCGACCGCTTCCTCGAGAGCGGAGTGCTGGAGCTCGGCGACAAGCTCGGTCCTATCAACTGGCAGCTCGCCCCGGGCAAACCCTTCGACGCGCAGGAGCTGGCAGGATTTCTCGCGCTGCTGCCGCGCAAGCTCGAAGGCCGCGCGCTTCGTCATGCCCTCGAAGTGCGCGACACGAGCTTCGACTGCGAGGAGTTCGTCGCACTCGTGCGCGAGCATGAGGTCGCCGTCGTTGAAGCCGGCGACTCGGAGTACCCCCGCATCCAGGCGCGCACCGCGCCGTTCAGTTACCTGCGCGTGATGGGCACGAAGGCCAGCGCGCCGCAGGGCTACGCGCCCACCGCCCTCGCGCGCTGGCGGGAACACGCCCAAACCCTTGCAGGCGACGGAAACGTGTTCCTGTACTTCATCAGCGGGGCGAAGGAGCGCAATCCACAGGCGGCGCGCGCGCTGATCGCGGCACTCGAGGCGTAAGAGACGCCTCTTCTCTAACAAACCTTCTCAGATCGGCATCGAAGAGCGAACGAGCAGTCCTCCGCGCTCTCTGTCTTCGCCCGGTCGAGCCCCGCGTTCGTAGCGTCTTTCGGCTGCACGAGTATCTGCGCAGACGCACCTTTTGCGGGCGCGCGTTCCGATCCTGCACTGACAACGACGCCCGCGACTAAAACCGCGTAGGCGGCTACAAGCCCGATCACACGATCGCGGGTTTTTCGAATCAAAAACATGCCTCTGCTCCTCATGAATGAAGGACCAGCATGAAAGCTCAGCGTGGGAGCCGGCGTGGGAACCGCAGTGGAATTATCTGCCCGCTTCAACTCTGGCACTCTACGGCCCATGCTCAAACAACTTCCGCCGCTGCATTCGTGGTCCTCCGCGCTGATCGCCACCGTCGTCGGCTTCGGCGGGACGATCGCATTGCTGGTCCAGGCGTTCCGCACGCTCGGCGCGACGGTCGAGCAAACAGGATCGGCCGTGACCGCGCTCTGTCTCGGCTTCGCTGTCGGTGGCGCCGCGTTGTCGCTCAAGATGCGCATCCCGATCGTGCTCGCCTGGTCCACACCCGGCGCGGCGCTGCTGGCGGCCTCCCCACCCGGCACGACTTGGCCCACCGCCATCGCCATCTTCCTGGTCGCTGCACTGCTGATGATCGTGTTAGGCCTGGTGCCAGCACTAGGCCGGCTCGCGGCGCGCATCCCGAGCTCCGTCGCGTCGGCCATGCTCGGCGGCGTCCTGCTGCCGTTCTGCCTCACGGCCTTCCGCCTCGCAGCCGAAGACTGGCTGCTCGTCGCCTTGCTGGTGGGCGTCTTCATCGTCGCGCGGCGGCGCGTACCGCTGTACGCGCTGCTGCTCGTGCTGGTCACCGCGATCGCGATCACGCTGATCCGCGGCGACGCCGGGGCGCTGCCGCCCGGAGCGGTGTTCGGCCAATTGCTGCCCACCATGCCCGCGGGCGAATGGCGCACGATCATCGGCCTCGCCTTGCCGCTGTTCCTGGTGACGCTGGTATCGCAAAACCTGCCGGGATTGATGGTGTTGCGCAATGCCGGATACGAACCGAAGGCGGGGCCGCTGATCGTAAGCACCGGCACGTTGTCGCTGGTGCTCGCGCCGTTCGGCGCACACGCGGTCAACCTCGCCGCGATCACCGCGGCGCTGGTCACGAGCGACGACGCGCATCCCGACCGCACGAAGCGCTGGATGGTCGCGGTGATCTACGCTAGCCTCTATCTACTGCTGGCGATCTTCGCGCCCGCGCTGGTGCGGCTGTTCCTGGCGCTGCCGCATGCGGTGATCGCGGTGCTCACCGGGCTCGCGCTGATCCCGGCGCTGATGAGCGGCCTCGAGAACATGCTGGCGGTGAAAGACGAGCGCGACGCCGCGATCCTGACCTTCCTCGCCACCGGCTCGGGGCTCGCGCTGTTCGGGCTCGGCTCGGCGTTCTGGGGCCTGATGATCGGGTTCCTCGCGCTGGCGGCGAAGAAGATCTGGCCCAGCCGCTAGCCGCGCGCCGATTTCCCGCGGCGCATCGCGAGGGTGGTTAGCAGGACGAGAAGCAGCCACTCGATGCGGCCGCCGCCCCCTCCTCCGCTGCCGCCGGCACTTCCACCACCACCGCCTCCGGAAGACGGCGCTGCGTTCACGGTGAAAACCGCGGAGACAGCGTTGTTGCCGGGCGTTGAATCGTTGAAGCCGCGCAGCACGACATTGCTAGTGAAAGTGCCGGTCGCCGTCGCGGTCATGGCGATGTCGATGTTGCGCGAGGTGTTCGGTGAGAGGGAGAGCAACGTGCATTGCAGGGTCGTGGTGCCGCTGCACAGGATTTCGCTTGACGATATGGCGTTCACCGTGACGAACGGCGGCAACGGGATATCCACGGTGATGTCGAGCGAGAGCGCGGCACCGTTGGTTATCGTGATCAGCGGAAAACGCAGCGCGGCACCGTTGTTCGCGGTCACGCTGGTCTGTGCGACCGACAGCTGGATGTCGGTCGCGTCGGCCGTGAGGATGGTTACCACGAGGCTGTTGTTGAGCTGATTTGAATCGCGATCCGGGTAGACGTCGAGCACAGAAATCGTGTTTCTCCCGCCGGTGACGGCGCGGAACACGGCCCTGACGGGGATCACGGAATTCGCGGGCAGGGTTCCGAGCTCGCACGGCATGCCGATCTGCGCCTGCGGGCAATCCACGCCGCCGATGCTCAGGGAATCGAGCGCCACCGAGGCATCGGCTACACCCGGAACCAACCTGGCTCCCACCACCGGATTCCTGCCGGTGGTGATGGTGGCATCGACGGTAGTAGTTTGGCCGGTCAGCAGCATTCGTGCCGCGAGGGGCCCGCTTATTCCGATATCCACGATGGGCCGCACTTGCAGCGTGGCGTGCGCGACATTGTTGGTCGGATCACCGTCGTCGGTGGCGGTCACTGTGATCGTCGCGTCCCCGTCGACGGCCGTGTCGGAGACGAAGGTGAAGCCCATGGTGGCGCTTATCTGGTTTGACAGAGCGCCGCCAGGAAATGATCCGGTGCAGCGCCCGCGCTGCGACGTGAGCAGCGCACACGTCCACCCCGAGGGGCCATTGTTGAACCCGAGAGTCAACAGGCGCAGAGGTGCCGCGAGTTCGATGGTCGCGGTCACGTTCTGGGCCGGATTCACGCCCTCGCTTACGACCTGGAACGCGGAGCTTGCGATCGCGCCTTCTACAACTCCGAAGGAATTCCCCACGACCGCGGCGACGTCGACGGCGAGGCTCGCATACACCCAGGTGAACACGCCCGAATACGCGATGTCCGCTCCGTTGGCCCAGCGCGCGCTTGCATAGAGGGTCGACGTGGCGTCAGCGATCATGTGGAACCGCACCACGACGGTTCGGACGTCGCCCGGATTCAGCGTGCCGAAGTCGCAGGCGATGAAGTCCGGCACTGGTGCGCAGGTGATCGACGGTGTCGTCACGGACTCGACCACACCCTGATACGGCAGTTGCAGCAAGAAGCGCGCATTCTGCGAGGGAAGCCGGCCGACCACGTCCAGTGTGTACGTAAGCTCGTACGAGGTACCGATGACGGCGCGCAGCTCTTCGGTGGAGACGCTGATGCGCACTTCGCGCTCCGCGCTCACGTCGACGCGAGCCCTGGCTTGGTCGTTGCCGGCGTTCGAATCGTTAGGCACGTTCAGAGTCGCGCTCCCGTTCGCGATGCGGGCGATGTTCGCGCGGCCGCGCAGCGTGATGCGCGTCGATGTCCCGACGGCGATGTCGGCGAGCTGGCAATTCAGTATCCCGTCAGAAGACACTTCGATGACGCAGGTGTGGGGCCCACCGTTGAACGACTCGATCGGTATGCCGCCGAGGTTGATCAAGACCCGGCCGCCGTGCGAGTCCTGCGTTCCGCGGGACAAGACGTCGACGGTGTAGTCGACTACGTCGTTTACAAACGCCGTCGAAACGCTCGGGGTGATCGTCACTCCGAGGTCCACACCCGACTGGAGCCCCACCAGCACGAGACCCGAGTTATTGCCCGTGACGAAATCGTCCTCGACGGTGAGCACCGCCTGAACGGAAAAACTGCCGACCGTACTTCCGGTGACGCGCAAATCCAGCGCCCGTTCTTCGCCGACGGCGACATCGGCGAGCGCGCAGGTGATCACGCCGCTTGCGACACTGCAGTTCGCGCCCGCGAGCGTCGCGCCAGTCAACGAATACCAAGAGGGAAATGTGACTTCGAGCTCGACATGGGTGCCGATGCGATTGCCGATCGAACGCAGCGTCATGGGCAGCGAGAATGTGCCGGTCGTTTGCGTCTCGTACGGTGAGGGCGGCAGTACGAGCGCGACGTCCACGTAGTTCGCCGAGCCGATGCAGATGCCGCGGGCGGCAGCGATCGAGGCCGCCATCGAACTCAAACTGCACGCGGAAAACTCCGTGCTGCCGTTCAGCGTGGGCGACATGAGCCAGTTCTGCGGCGTGCTCGCGCAAACACCTTCGACGCCATCGTGACGCGCGCCGAAGTTGTGGCCGATCTCGTGCGCCATGACGAGTGCGGAGTAGAACGCTCCCTGCTCGGAATCGCTCAGCGACACGCCCTCGTGCGCCTTGCAAAGCGAATCGACGAACGCGATGCCGATGGTGTCGCCATCGAGGTTCTTGCCGGTCATCAGGTGTGCGAGACCCGCCGCGCGCACCGCCGGTATCGACTCGCGATAGTCCGCGAGCTGTTCGAGCAGCGTGCCGGCTTCTGTCGCGGTAAACGGGTCGGGACTCGAGGGCGCGAGACGCAGCTCGGTTGGCAGGAGCAGCACGCCGACCTGCTCGGCAAAAATTCCGTCGACGACGTTCAGTCGCGCGAGCATCGCCGCGGTTGCATCGGCGCCGGCTGAATTCTGAAAGGCCTTGTCCGCGATCAACGATATGTCGAGTGCTTCGTTGACGGCGGCCGTCGCGGCATTGGCGCGCAGCTGTGCCACGAAACCCTTGTACTGCTGCAGCCCCGAATCTCCGGCGGCAGCGGCCGTGCCGCCCCCATCCACGAGGCCGCAAAATTCCGGCGGCAACCCGTTCAGCGTATCCGAGAGGCGGTAGACAACCGTCTGGTCCGCCGCCGCCGCGAAAGGCGTCGTGAGTTTGCCGGCGATGCTGCCGTAACTGGCAACGACGTAGACGTCGTTACCGTCCCAGATCGCGCCTTCGAGACGCGTGCCGACACGCGTCAACCGCACCCACGAGCCCGGCACCTCGTCGAGTTTTCCGCGCAGAACGCGCGTCTGGGCAAAACTTGCCTTGCGCGCGGCCGGAATGGCCTTGAGCAGCCGGGCATTGCTTTCGAGTGTCAGTGCGAACCGCCGTCCATAGGCATCGAACTGGGTTTTGCCTTCGGCCGCAGGCAGCGTCACGGGCTCGGCGAACTTGATCTGCATCTGCGATGCGGCGCGCGCGACGCCCGGGGAAACCACCCATGACATTAACCCAACCGCGATGGCGAAGACTGCTCGCATTTCGGCCCCTTCCCGCCTGCCGGCGATGTTTTCGTTTGCACCGGATCATACGGCTATCCGGCGGGCTTGAACAAACTACAGTTTCAGAGGAGTTGGCCCCTATCCACAGCCGGTACGGAATCGAGCGCGGCTACTTCTTCGCGAGCTCGCTGCCGCCCGCCAGTTCCGGCGCCTTCTGTGCCGCCATCCACTTGCGAATGCGCCGGGCGTCTGCGGTGCGCGTCAGCTTGCCGAAGGAATTCAGGAACACCATGTCGACGACACGGTCGTCGAGGATGGTCTGCATCACCAGGCATTGGCCGGCATCGTTGGTAAAACCCGTCTTCTGCACGAGGATGGTCCAGTCATCCTTGCCGATCAGCAGATTCGTGTTGCGATACATCAGCATGCTCTTGCCCGCGCGCACTTCGTGCGAATGCAGCGTCGAGAACTCCTTGATCTCGGCCTGGCGCGCGGCGGCGTTGACGAGCTTCACCAGGTCGCGCGCGGTCGAGGTGTTGAGGCTGGAAAGCCCGGACGGATCGGCGAAGTGCGTGTGCGTCATGCCGAGCACCTTTGCCTTCAGGTTCATCGTCTTGACGAACGCGGGGATGCCGCCCGGATAGTTGCGCGCCAGCACGCGTGCGGCGAGGTTCTCGGACGCCATCAGCGCGAGGCGCAGCAGATCGCGCCGCGTGAGCTTCGTGCCGTTCGGCAGATGCGAGAACGCGCCCTTGCCTTTCCAGCGGTCGTCGGCGGTGATCTTGATGACTTCGTCGAGGGACTGCTGCGCGTCGAACACGACGAGTGCGGTCATGAGCTTGGTGACGGAGGCGATGGGCGTGACGACGCCAGCATCGTGTTCGAAGATCACCTCGCCGCTTTTCGCGTCGACCACCAGCGCAGCGGCGGATTTTACACCGGGCCCTGGGGTCTTTTTGTCAGCGGCGCTCGCCGAAAATCCCGACGCCATCGAAAACGCTGCGAGCAAGCTCGCGAAAACGGCCGTGCTTCGGCGCATCGCGCAATCCTTCCGATCGAAGTTCCCTGATTGCCCGCGATGGTATGCCGAAGTCCGGCGGTGTGCACTGCTCCGATCAGTTGCGGGCGACGGCCTCGATGTTGTTGCCGTCCGGGTCGAGGACGAAAGCGCCGTAGTACTTGTCGCCGCCTTGGCGCGGGCCGGGCTTGCCGTTGTCGCGGCCGCCGGCGGCCAGCGCCGCGCGGTGGAACTCGTCGACCGTCGCGTGATCCTTCGCCGCGAACGCGACGTGCATCTGGTTGATGCCCGCGCGCGAGCCTTCGATCCAGTACGACGGACGCAACGTGCCGATCCACAGGTAGGGAATTTCACCCGGGCCACGGCCTAACAAGAAGAAATCCTTGTGAGGCTGCGTGATGCCGAGCCCGAGCGCTTTGGCGACCGCGTCGTAGAAGGCGCGGGCCTTGGGTAGATCGGTGACGACGATGCCGGTGTGGTCGAGCATGGGCGATTTCCTCTCATGGCGAAGTCGTCGATGCTGAACCGCGTGCAATTCGACGTCTGTCGCAGGGCGACCGGCACTCGCGTGGGGTGCCTCCTACGGAGAGAAACCGAAGTGTGTCCCTATCTAGAGACGCCAGGAAATTTTGGCGTAGGCGGTGCGCTCGAGTTCCTGGCGGGATGCTTCCACGCCGACTTCGGGGTGGCGGTCGTGCAGCAGATTCTGGCCGACGATGGCGAGTTCCCATTGGTCGGTCACGAGCCACGCGAGGCGCAGATCGAGCTCGGTGTAGCCGGGCACCGCCACGGTCGCATTCTCTATGCGGCTGACGTAACGCAGCGTGGCGTCGAGCTGCAGATTGCGCGGCAGATCCAGCGACGAGCGCAGCAGCGCGTGATGTTTGGAGTCTGCCGCTTCGGCAAGACCGAACGTGTTGTCGAGACTGCCCGGCTTCGGGCGGATATCGAGGCGCAGTTCCGAAACACTCGCGCGCAGGCGCCACGCATCGGTGACGCGATAGTCCAGGTTCAGCTCGGCGCCGTAGCCCTCGCCTTTCTGGCCGTTGAGAAACACCAGCGGCAGCGGTGCGGGCGGGTTTTCCGGCTCGACGCTGCGAATGTCGTCGTAGTCGTTGTAGTAGCCGGCGAGCGATACGGACACGCGTTCGTGCGGCTGCACGCGATAACCCACTTCGTAGGCGATCAGTGTCTCCGACTGCAGATCGGGGCTGCCAACCGAAATCGGCGGGATGTAGTAGTTGCGGTCGACGCGCGACGGCGTGCGCACGGCGCGCGAAACGGCCGACCACAACAACTGTTTGTCGCGCAGCTGCCATGCCAGGCGCACGCCCGGCTGCCACTCATTGCCGGTGTAGTCGTTGTTCTCGAGCTTCGTTCCGACCGTCAGGTGCAGCTTGTCCGGCACCAGCGCGATCTCGTCCTGCACGAACGCGCTGAACGTTTCGAGCGACACGCGCTCTGGCCGCAGGCCGATGGCACGCGAGGTGAAATCGTCACGCACCTGCCGATAACCCGCGCCCCAGACGATGTTGTGCCGCGCGCCCACACCGAGTTGGTGCTGAAAATCCACGTCGTACGTGGTGGTCTGGTCCTTGTAGGAACCCGGTGAATCGCCGTCCGTGCGATCCACATAGACCTGCAGCTTGAAATCCGAGTCGTCGGACAACTTGCGCGACCAGCGCCCGAGCACGTTCGCACCATGCGAGACGATTTCCTGGGGCGGCACGTCGATGGTGTTTTTGTAGAAGTCGCCTTGCAGGGTCAGCAGATCGCCGCCGGAGGTCTCGCTATCGAGCCGGAAGCCGCCCTGGGCGTGGTCCATGTCGTTGCCCGGGTCGGCGCCGCTGGCGAGTAGCGTGCTGTCGAAACTCGAGTATTTCCCGTACGCACGGAAGTGGGTGTTTTCGGAGATCGCGCCGCCGTAACGCACCGCGCCCTCGGTGAGCCGGTCGCCACCGCCCGCTTCGAGATACAGGCCCTGCGTGTCGCGCGCGGTTTTCGTCATGATGTTGATGACGCCGTTGACGGCATTCGCGCCCCACACCGTCGCGCCGGGGCCGCTGATGACCTCGATGCGCTCGATGTCCTCGAGCAGCACGTCCTGCACTTCCCAGAAGACGCCGGAGAACAGCGGCGTGTACACCGTGCGCCCGTCGATCAGCACCAGCATCTTGTTGCTGAGCGGCGCATTGAAACCGCGCGCGCTGATCATCCACTGCGCCGCGTTGATCTGCGCCAGCTCGAGATTGCCCGCCAGCCGCAGCGCCTCCGGCACGCTCGTGGCGCCGGAGCGGTGGATGTCGCTCTGGGTGATGACGTCGATGGCGGCGGCGGTTTCGCTGAGCTTCTGCGGACGCTTCGAAACCGAAGTCACTTCGAGATTCGAAAGGTCGTCGAGGCTCAGGGTCTTCAACGCGTCGATGTTCGGAGCGCCCTCGGCCGCCGTGGCCGCGCCGAGGCCGACGGCTGCGAGAGCGAACAACAGGCCCGGCATACGCTGTGAAATCATTCGCCCGCGAGTGTTCACTTTCGACGGTGTCTTTGCAAAGCCTCCGAGTGTGCACTGCGTCTCACTACTCGCCCCTAAGGAGCACTCGGCTTATCATGACGGCATGAAACGCACTCTCGTCATGCTCGCGATCATCCTGATCGCCGCGACTTCTTTCGCCGCTCAGACTCCCGACAGCTCCGCGCGCATCGATCAGGTGGTGCAGGAATACGTGAAGGCCGGCGCCTTCATGGGCACTGTGCTGGTCGCCCGCGATGGCCAGATCGTCTTCAGCAACGCTTATGGCGCTGCGAACGTCGGGAAGACGGCGCCGAACACGCTGGAGACGCGGTTTCGTATTGGCTCGCTCACCAAGCAGTTCACGGCCGCGGCGATCCTGGTGCTCGAGCAACGCGGAAAACTTTCCACCACTGATCTCGTGAAAAAGTATCTGCCCGACGCGCCCGCCGCGTGGAACCAGATCACGGTCGCGCACCTGCTCACGCACACTTCGGGCATCCCCAACTTCACGTCGTTTCCGGAGTACGCCGAGTTCTCGCGCCAGCCAAATACACCGCAGCAGCTCATCGACCGCTTCCGCGGCAAGCCGCTAGATTTCGCGCCGGGCACGGAAATGCGCTATTCGAATTCGGGGTATGTGCTGCTCGGGTACATCGTCGAGAAGGCCAGCGGCATGCCGTACGCGAAGTTTCTCGATGAAAACATCTTCAAACCATTGGAGATGAAAGATTCGGGCTACGAGACGAGCAATCCGCCGATCCCGAATCTCGCTCAGGGGTATGCACGCGGCTCGAGCGGACCCGAAGTTGCCCAGCCGCTTGACATGACCGTGCCGTTTGCCGCAGGCGGGCTGTACTCCACTGTCACGGACCTGCTGCGTTGGGAGCAGGCGCTGTTCGGCAACAAGCTGCTGTCGGCCGCGTCGCTGCAGAAGCTGACGACGCCGGCGAAGAACGAGTACGCCTTCGGTCTCGTCATAAGTAGTCGCGCGGGACAGCGCGTGATCGAACACAACGGAGGCATCAACGGCTTCAACTCGAAGCTCGCGTATTACCCAGCCGACAAGGTCACCGTGGTGGCGTTGTCGAACATCAACGGCAATGGCGCCGACCAGATCGTCGACACGATCGGCGCACTCGTGCACGGCGAAGCCGTGGTGTTGCCGAGCGAACGCAAGGAAGTGCAGCTGCCGCCCGAGGTGCTGAAGCAGTACGTCGGCAGCTACGAGATGAGGCCGGGGTTCGACTTCGTCATGGCAGTGAAAGACGGTCAGCTCACGATCTCACCGACCGGGCAATCGACCGACGTGCTGTACGCGGAGTCGAAGGACCACTTCTTCTCGAAGCGCATCGATGCACGTATCGAGTTCGGCCGCGACGACAGCGGCGCGGTGACGCACCTGGTCCTGCACCAGGGAGCATTCAACGGGAAGGCGCTGAAGAAGGAGTGAGGCCGGCCGGCCGCGCGCGAGAGCCGCATCGCGTCGGCGTGGGAATTGAGGCATGTCCCCTTTTGCTAGGAAATGGGGAGTGTCCCCATTTCGAACTTGGCGGTGAAGTGGCGCAGCGCTGGCGGTTCCCAGACGATCTTCATTCCCGGGAGCGAATCCTTGCGGGCGGCCACGTCGAGGATGACTTCCACGAGGTAGTCCGCATGGGACTGCGTATACACGCGGCGCGGGATCGCGAGTCGCACCAGCTCCATCGCCGCGGGTTTCTCGCTGCCGTCCACTTGCCGGCCGAACATCACCGTGCCGATCTCGCAGCTGCGGATGCCGCCCGCTTCATATAGCGCTACGGCCAACGCCTGGCCCGGGTACTGAAGCGCTGGAATATGCGGCAGCAACGAACCGGCATCGATGAACACCGCATGGCCTCCCACCGGCAGCACGATCGGGATACCCGCCGCGGTCAGCCGCTCGCCGATGTAGGTGTTGGCACGCACGCGGTACTGTAGATAGTCCTCGTCGACGATTTCCTTGAGGCCCTGCGCGATCGCTTCCAGGTCGCGCCCGGCCAGGCCGCCGTAACTCGTGAAGCCTTCCGTGAGGATCAGCCGGTTCTTGGCGTTGCGCGCCAGCTCGTCGTCGTTCACGGCCAGCCAGCCGCCGATGTTGGCGAAGGCATCCTTCTTGGCGGACATCGTCATGCCGTCCGCCGCGGAAAACATGTCGCGCACGATGTCGGGGATCGAGCGCGCCGCCTGCCCGGGTTCGCGCGACTTGATGAACCAGGCGTTCTCGGCGAAACGGCAGCCGTCGATGTAAAACGGCTTGCCGTGGCGATGCGCGATCTCGCTGACCGCCTTGATGTTGGCCAGGCTCACGGGCTGGCCGCCGCCGGCGTTGTTGGTCACGGTGATCATCACGCACGGAACCTGCGCGCCGTTCACCGCGAGAAAGGTCTCGAGCTTCGAGAGGTCCATGTTCCCCTTGAACGGGTGCAGGTTCGACGGGCTCTTGCCCTCCTCGATCAGCAAGTCGAATGCCTGCGCGCCGCTGGCCTCGATGTTGCCGCGCGTGGTGTCGAAGTGCGTGTTGGAAGGAATCTTCCGCCCCGCGCCGCCGACGATGGAAAACAGGATCGCCTCCGCCGCGCGGCCCTGGTGCGTGGGAATCACGTGTTTGAAGGGCATCAGCTCGCGTACCGCCTCTTCGAATCGTTCGAACGACGGCGACCCGGCGTACGACTCATCGCCGCGCATCAACGCGGCCCATTGCTCGGCGCTCATCGCGCTGGTGCCGGAATCGGTGAGCAGATCGATGATGACGTCCTGCGAGCGCACGGCGAACAGGTTGTAGTGCGCCGCGCGCAGGATCTGCTGGCGCTGTGCGAGAGTGGTCATGCGGATGGGCTCGACCGACTTGATGCGAAACGGTTCGATGATGGTTTTCATGGGGAGTGCCGAATTGGATTGGCCGCGATAGTACCGGCTCGACGTTCGGACCTTTGACATTTTGATAATAGTCGTACTATCGTACGCCGCATGAAAACCGGCCAGGTCGTCGATGCACTCGCTGCGCTCGCTCACACGCACCGCCTGGCGATCTATCGCCTGCTGGTCGAACAGGGTCCGGCGGGAATTTCTGCGGGGGCGATCGCGGAGCGCGTCGGCCTCGTGCCCTCCTCTCTCACGTTTCACCTGCAGTCCTTGCACCGTGCCGGGCTCATCTCGCAGGTGCGCGCCAGCCGGCAACTGATCTACAGCGCGGACTACACGGCGATGAACGAGCTCGTGGGGTATCTCACCGACAAGTGTTGCGCGGCGAGCGGCCAGAGCTGCGTTCGTAAAAAATCCGCTGCCTGAGCCGGAGACCACGATGACCGATCGGCCCTTCAACGTCCTGTTCCTGTGTACGGGCAACTCCGCACGCAGCATCCTGGCCGAAGCCCTGGTGACGCACTGGGGCCGTGGCAAGTTTGCCGGCTTCAGCGCCGGCAGCTCACCGAAGGGAAAGGTGCATCCCATCGCACTCGAACTACTGCGGCAGATGAACATGTCCACTGCCGGAATGCGCTCCAAGAGCTGGGAAGAATTCGCGCGGCCCGGCGCTCCGACGCTCGACTTCGTATTCACCGTCTGCGACAACGCCGCGGGAGAGATGTGTCCCGTCTGGCCCGGCCAGCCGATGACGGCCCATTGGGGCGTTGCCGATCCGGCGGCCATCGAAGGATCCGAGACCGAACGATGGCTCGCATTCCGTCAGGCTTTTCGCGAGCTCGAGAGCCGCATCAAGACCTTCACGAGTCTTCCGATCCGTGCGCTCGATCGGGCGAAGCTGCAGGAACGATTGCGGGCCATCGGCACAGACCAAACTACCGACGCCCTCGCCTGATGTTTCGCAGGGTGCTCGGCGAGGCGCTGGGCAGCCTGCTGCTCACGGCCTGCGTCGTCGGTTCCGGAATCATGGCCGAGCGCCTGTCAGGCGGGAACGGCGCGGTGGCGCTGCTGGCGAACACGCTGGCGACGGTGGCGGGTTTGGCCGTGCTCATCATGCTGTTCGGTCCCGTCAGCGGCGCGCACTTCAATCCTTTGATCAGCGGCGTCGCATGGTTCACGCGCCGAATCGAGGCGCGCGCGGCGGCGCGGTACGTGCTCGCGCAAATCGTCGGGTGCTGCGCCGGTGCGATCCTCGCCAACGCAATGTTCGAGCTGCCTCTCGTGGCGGCGTCCGGCCACGCTCGAACCGGCGCGGGCCAGTGGCTCTCCGAGTTCGTCGCCACCGCCGGCCTCGTGTTCATTGCTTCCCGGGCCGAATCGATCCGGGAAGCTGCCTGGCAGGTGTCGCTGTGGATAGGCGCCGCCTATTGGTTCACCGCTTCGACCTCGTTCGCCAATCCGGCCATCACCATCGCTCGCGCGCTGAGCGATACATTCGCGGGCATCCGTCCCGTGGATGTCCCAGGTTTCATCGCCGCGCAGGTTGCGGGCGCGTTGACGGGTGTGCTGCTGTTGCGCGCCTTCACCGATAAAAGATGATGACGCATGTCGAACGGGCCGCCAGCCGTTCGACCAACCGGTGAACCTCATACAGGAGCACCGAAATGCGCGTTTTAACCTCGTCAGCCTTGTGGATCCTCGCCGCTGCGGCGCAGGCATCCACTCCCGCGAACACCCCCTCCGTACCCAAAGGCGTCTACACACTCGACAAGGCGCACACCAGCCTGATCTTCCGCGTGAATCACCTGGGTTTTTCAACCTTCACCGGCCGCTTCACCGGCGTGGATGCGCGGCTCGAGACCGATCCGTCGAAACTCAGCGCGTCGAAGCTCGACGTGACCATCGACCCGGCGTCGATCGCCAGCGACAACGCACCGGACGGCTTCCTCGCGATGGTCGCTGGCAAAGGCTGGCTCGATGCGCAGGATTTCCCGACGATGCACTATCGCTCGACGAAGGTCGAAGTCATCGGCGCCAACAAAGTGCGCATCGATGGCGAGCTCACGTTCCACGGTGTCACGAAGCCGGTAGTACTCGAGGCGAAATACAACGGCGGTTACGCGGGCCACCCGATGGACCCGCACGCGCGCATCGGCTTTTCGGCGACCGGCAGGTTCAAGCGCTCGGATTTCGGCGTGACGGTGGGCGTCCCGGCGCCCGGCACGACCATGGGTGTCGGCGATGAAGTGGAAGTAGTGCTGGAGACCGAGCTGTCCGGCCCGGCGCTGGCGAAGAACTAGCCAATCACACCACGCCGCCGTTCGCGCGCAGCACCTGGCCGTTGATCCACGCCCCATCGGGCCCGGCCAGGAACGCGACGGCGGCGGCGATGTCTTCGGGCTGGCCCAGGCGCTCGAGCGGCGCGGCCTTGGCGATCCTATCTACCAGCTCCTGCGGCTTGCCGGTCAGGAACAGCTCCGTCGCGGTCGGCCCCGGCGCAACCGCGTTCACGGTGATGTTGCGGCCGCGCATTTCATTCGCGAGCACGTGGGTGAGCGCCTCCACCGCGCCCTTGGTCGCCGCATACACGCCGTACGTGGGTTGATAGAGCCCGACGACGCTCGACGAAAAGCTGATGATGCGCCCGCCGTCGCGCAGGCGCTTCGCGGCCTCGCGCATGCCGTTGAACACACCCTTGAGGTTCACCGCGATGTGCCGGTCGAACATCGCATCGTCCGCATCGGCGATCCGCGCCAGCTGCATGATGCCGGCGTTGTTCACGAGGACGTCGACCCCGCCGAATTCCGCTTCCGCCGCGTCGAACAAGCGCCGCATCGCCGCCGCATCGCTCACGTCGGCTTGCACCGCGACCGCCTTGCCGCCGTCGGCGCCAATCTGCTCGCGCAGCGCCTCCGCGTCCGCGGCACGGCCCGCGAAATTGATTACCACCGCAAATCCATCCGCCGCGAGCCGGCGCGCGATCGCCGCGCCGATGCCGCGCGATGCTCCTGTCACAATGGCGGTCTTGCTGCTGGTCATGGCGTTTCCCTTGAATTGAACGCCAGCTTACACGGGGCGTCAGATGGGTCACTTATCCTACGCCCGGCCCATGTATTGTCCGACAAGCCGGCCTGCCGCGAAGTCGGGATGAAGAAGGCATGCTCCGACGCGGCAAACGGCCTAAAAGCCCCAGGCTTCGCCTATGGTCTCCCGTCTCTCATCTCTCTTCTGCTGCCTGGTGCTCTGCGCAGCGGAAAATCTCGCCGTGGCCGACGACGCGGGCACCGCTGAACCCACCTATGTCGCCTACTCGGCCGCCGACACGGCGGTCATCGGGGTGGGCACCGCGAAAGTGCCGATGGGGTACACATCCAAGGACCCGTTGCTCGACCGCACCCAGCGCTGGGTGTTCCAGTCGGTGTGGCGCGCGGCGATGCGCATCGACCGGGTGTTCGGCGCCGAGATCGACGAATCCGCCTACCAGGAGGCGAGCGGCTCGCTCGCGCCGGCGTTGCTGTGGGATGAGTTCGACGGCTTCCAGCCGAAGCTGCGTTTCAACGTCAATTTGCCGCTGCCGCACCTCGACGAACGGTTCCACGCGTTCATCGGCCGCGTCAACCGCGACGAATACGTCACCGAGCGCAATCTCGAATCCGGCGCGTTTCCGCGCCAGTACGGCCCGGTCGAGGACGATCAGACCTTGTTAGGCCTGCGCTTCCGCTCGCCCAAGGCGGGCGCGCACTTCGACGCCGACGCGGGTGTACGCCTCAATTTCCCCGTCGACCCGTTCGTGAAGGGCAGCTACCGCTTCTTCCATGGCTCCTCCGAGAACGTGTTGTTCAGTTTCCGTGAGACGGCGTTCTGGCAGAACAGCGAGGGCGTGGGCGTCACCAGCCGCGTCGACATCGAAAAGATTTTCGACTACAGCTGGCTGGCGCGATTCACGGCGTCGGGCACGATCTCGCAGGAATCCGAAGGCGTGCGCGGTTACACCGCCTTGTCGCTGGTGCACGGCATGCCGAACCGCCGCGCGATCGCGGCCGAGCTGTTCACCAGCGGCGAGATGGACGCGGACGTGCCGCTCGGCAACTACGGCATGAAGCTCGCCTATCGCAAGAGCATTTCGCGCGACTGGTTGATCATGGAGATCCGCACCAGCCTCACCTGGCCGAAGGACGAAGCCTGGCAGGTGCGCGAGGCCACGTGGGGCGTCGGCATCGGCTTCGAGATGTTCTTCGGCACCGACGATTTCCTCGCGCGCCCGGTTACTTTTTGAGCGGCATTCAGTTCGGCGCCACCCGGTCGGTGATGTATTTGCTGAGATCGCGCACGGCTTTTTCGGCCTTTTCTCCGCCGGCGTTGGTGACGACGATCGAGATCACGTCCTGCTGCGGCAGGATGCGCAGATCCGCCACCCAATACCCATTGCTGCCGGTATGCGCCAGCAGCGACACATCGCCGTTGGGCTCCGTGAGCACTCCCCAACCCATCGCGTAGCGGTTCTTGACCGGCGTGTGCAGCAGCTTGTAGGTCTCGGGCTTGAGTAGTTTGCCGTGGCCGTGAAGGCCATCGAGCTGGTCCTGCGCGAACAGCATCCAGTCCTGCAACGTGATGTTGACCGTGCCGGCGGGCCCCACCGCGGGTGGGTTGTCGCTCTTCGGATCGCCCACATCGAGGGCGACGAGTCCGCCGCGGGCGGGAACGTGCCCGAGCGGCTGATCGTATTTCTTGCGCTTGCCCGGAGCGCCGAAACTCGCATTGACGATTCCGAGCGGCTTCCAGACTTCGGCGCGCAGCGCGTCTTCCCAGGTATCGCCGGTAAGCGATTCGACCACCGCGCCCGCGATGACATAGCCCAGGTTCGAGTACGCGAACTCGCCGACTTTCGAAGCGGGCGGCTGCCGCAGGTAATAGGCCACCACCATCGCGCGCTGCGCGCGCAGGCTCTTGCGCGTGCCGATGACCGTGTCGAAGTCCGCGATCTCGCGGGGATCGGCGAGCGCCGGCAGACCGGCGGTGTGTGTCAGCAGCTGTCGCAACGTGACGCCCTGCAGCTGCGAATTCATTCCCGCGGCGACGCCCGGAAAAAGCTGCGCGAGGGTGGAGTCGAAGCTGACCAGGCCTCGCTCGACCAGCCGCGCAATCAACGTCGCCGTCATCGCCTTGGTGTCGGAGCCGATGTGCCAGCGATCCCGTGTCGTCACGGACGGTTTCTGGTTGAGCGCGCGCTTGCCGGAGGCAGCCTGCGCTTCGATACGTCCCTTGATCTGCACCAGCGCCGCCGTGGCCGGCAGACCGGCGCTGTCGCGCGTCTGCGTGATGGCCTGTTCCACGAATTGCTGTAGTGGGGCATCCGCAAACGCGGGCGCAGCCGCCGCGAACAACACGCATGCCAGGGTCTGCCTCGAAATCATCTGTCCCCCTCGTAGATTTTCGTTTCGTCCGCGGTGGACAATCTACCGCGTCGGAAGAACGAGGGGCAATCGGCCCGGGGCAAGGATGGATCTTCAAGCGCTGCTGCACAGCTACGGATACGCGCTGATCTTTCTCGGCACGCTCGCCGAGGGCGAATCGCTGCTGGTGCTGGGCGGCATCTTCGCGCACCGCGGATTTCTCGACCTGCGCGGAGTCATGCTCACCGCATATCTCGCGGCAGTCTGCGGCGACCAGATGTTTTTCCATCTCGGGCGGCGGCACGCGAAGGGGTTGCTGGTACATTTTCCACGGCTGCGCGACAAGGTGAACCTGGCGCTGCGGCGAATCGAAAGCCACCAGACGCTGGTTGTATTGAGCATGCGATTCCTGTGGGGCCTGCGCATCGCGCTGCCGGTTGCGCTGGGATTGACCGGCATGAGCGCGCGCCGCTACTTCCTGCTGGATCTCGTTTCGGCGGCGGTGTGGGCGGTGTGTTTCTCGCTGCTGGGTTATGGGACGGGGCGCTTGTTTTCGCACCTCGTCGAGAACTTTCACTCCGTTGAAAAGTGGATCGCGCTCGGGTTGCTGCTTCTTGGCAGCCTCATCCTGTTTCTGCGCTGGCATGGGGCAAGGCGCACGCAGCCTCCGGATGGGCCGAGCGCCTGACGCCGCGGTTCTATTTGCCGCACATTGCGTGGACAATGCCGCATGGCATTAAGCGTCTTCGACCTGTTCAAGATTGGTATCGGGCCTTCGAGCTCGCACACCGTGGGACCCATGCGTGCCGCCCGGCAGTTCGCGGTGCGCCTGCACGAAGCAGGGCTGCTCGGGCGTGTCGCGCGGATTTCGGTCATGTTGTATGGTTCGCTCGGCGCCACCGGCAAGGGGCACGGCTCCGACAAGGCCATCTTGTTAGGCCTTTCGGGCAATGAGCCCGATACCGTCGATGTGGATTCGATTGCGGCCACGGTGGAACGTATTCGTGCATCGCACGAGCTCTTTCTGCTCGGCAAACAGGCGATCGCCTTCGACGAGCGCACCGACCTCGTCTTCAATCACCGGGATACGTTGCCGCTGCATTCGAACGGCATGCGGTTCACCGCGTTCGCCGACGGCGGCGCGGAGCTGCTCACCGGCACGTATTTCTCCGTCGGCGGCGGGTTCGTGGTCGAGGATCAACCGGCGCCGGGCGCCGGCAAACGCATCGTGCCGGATCTCACCGTGCTACCGTTTCCGTTCCGCAGCGGCGATGAGTTGTTAGCGCTGTGCGAGCGCGAGAAGACGTCCATCGCCGGCATCATGCGCCGCAACGAGCGTCGCTGGCGCAGCGACGCGGAAATCGACGAAGGATTGCTGCACATCTGGCACGTGATGCAGGCCTGCGTGAAGCGTGGCTGTGCAACGCCGGGCGTGTTGCCCGGCGGGTACAAGGTCAAGCGCCGCGCGCCGGGGTTGTTTGCGCAGTTGACGCAGCCCGCGATGGCGGCGCCGCACGATCCGCTGATCGCGCTCGACTGGGTGAACCTGTGGGCGCTGGCGGTCAACGAAGAGAACGCCGCCGGCGGGCGCGTGGTGACGGCACCGACCAACGGCGCGGCGGGCATCGTGCCCGCGCTGATGCACTACTACGCGCGCTTCGTGCATGGCGCGAACGACGCGGGGATCGTGGATTTCCTGCTGACCGCCGCCGCCATCGGCTTCTTATATAAGGAGAACGCGTCGATCTCGGGCGCCGAGGTGGGCTGCCAGGGCGAGGTGGGCGTGGCCTGTTCCATGGCCGCCGCTGCGCTGACCGCGGTGTTAGGCGGCACGGTGCTGCAGGTGGAGAACGCCGCCGAGATCGCGATGGAGCATCACCTGGGGCTGACCTGCGATCCGGTCGGCGGGCTGGTGCAGATCCCGTGCATTGAACGAAATGCCATCGGTGCTGCCAAAGCGATCAACGTCGCGCGCATGGCGTTGCGCGGCGATGGCACGCACTACGTATCGCTCGACAAGGTGATCAAGACCATGCGCGAGACGGGCGCGGACATGAAGACCAAGTACAAAGAGACGTCGCGCGGCGGGCTCGCCGTGAACATCGTCGAATGTTAGGGTGAAAACATGAACCTGAATTTCGTTGTTTTCGTTTGCGCGGTGGCGCTGGCCGGGTGCATGAGCGTGACTCCCGGCGACGTGAACCAGAAGCCGGTGGATAAACCCTATGCGGCCGGTTCACCTTCCGGCGGAATCCCGCTGTGGAAGCCGGGCGAGAAATTCGTCGGCGTCGCGGGCGGCGCGTGTTACGGCACCTGCCCTGTCTACGAGATCTATGTGTTCGACGACGGACGCGTGGTGTTCCTGGGCAAGAAGTACACCGGGAAGAGCGGCGTGTTCAGCAAGCAGGTCGACAAATCGGTATATGGCGAGCTGCTGGCGACGATCGTGCGCACCGGCGTGCTCGACGATTCGATCAAGCGCGGTCCGTGCATGACGGATCATCCGATGCTGACGGTGATGCGGTCGGCGCCGGGCGGCCAGAGCGTGCGCACGCAGGTGTTGAATACCGGCTGCGAGGGCCACGCCGACATCGCAAAGCAGATCGAGAAACAGTTCATCGATTTCACCGAAGTGGAATCCTGGATCGCCCCCGCGAAGAGCTTCTGAAACGGAGAAAAAGGGGACATGCCTATTTATTGATACGGAAGCGGTTTCCCCGCCACTCTCATCAAGAAATAGGCATGTCCCCTTTTGCGCTAACTAGCGGGTCATTGCGGGTACAGCGTCTCCGAAATCTCCACGATCGATTCGAACGGCGCGCCGCTCGCGTTCGCGGCGCCTTCCACGGCACTGAAGCTGGGCGCTTCGTACACGGAGTACGAACCGCGCTTGTCCGCGGTGGCATACGAAGTCAGCAGCTTCACGCCGAACTTCCGATCGGCATCTTCAGCCACTTTCGCGAGGCCCGGGCGCTTCACGAGGTAGCGGTGTTTCCCCGGCGCGATCTTCTGCACGGCGCCGCGCGGCTCCGCCTTGATGTCGCCCGGAATCTCCGTCACCACGTCGACGGGCAGCCCGTTCAGTTTGGCCGCTTCGCGCACCGCGTTTTCACTCGGGCCGGTGTACACGCAGTACGTCTTGGTCTTGTCCGCATTCGCGTATGACTTTTCCCAGGTGACATCCAGCGTCTGGTTGTTGGCATTTACTTTCTGTTTCACGTTCGCATCGACGCCATCGAGCGCGCCGGCGGGAAACGTGCGTTCGATCAGGTAGCGGTGCGTGGCCGGCGTGGGATCGGCGGCCGCCGCGGGCAAACTCGAGGCAGCAAGAATCAGCACCGTCGCGGCGCGAAAATCTTTCATAAACTTCATCTCCGTGAGCGTAATCGTGGGTTGCTATCCATCTCCTACGTCTGACAGAGTAAAGAGAGAGTGGCTAGTTTCGAATGATCAACCGTCCGGGCTTCTTGCTCTTTCGTCCGGACATGGGTTGACGAGGTCTGTATGGATGCCTTGTCCGACGTGTTGCGCGCGGTCCGCCTTTCGGGCGCTTTCTTCTTCGACGTGCAGGCGCACTGCCCGTGGGTCGCGGAGACGCCGCAGGGAAAAACCGTCGTCGACGCGATGTTCCCCGGCTCCGATCACCTCGTCTGTTATCACCTGATCATGCACGGCAGCTGCTGGCTCGAGCTCGAGGGCGAGCCGCCGGTCAAACTATCGGCCGGCGACATCATCGTGCTGCCGCAGGGCGATACCCACGTCCTCACTACCGAGCTCGGCAAACGCAAGACCCCGGAGATGTCGATGTACCGCGTTCCGGACGACGGCCAGCTGCCGGTGTCGATCTCGATGGGCACCGACGGCGGCGACGAAGCGCATTTCGTGTGCGGCTTTCTCGGCTGCGACTCGCGCCCTTACAACCCGCTGCTGACCGCGTTGCCGCGCATCATCCACATCAAGGACCATGCGAGCGGCGCGCTGGGGGCTTATTTTCGCGCCGCGTTGGCCGAATCGAAGGGACGCATGGGCGGCGCGTCGATGCTGGGGCGCATCAGCGAGCTGATGTTCGTCGACGTGATCCGCCGGCACCTGGAATCGCTGCCCGCCGATCGCACCAACTGGTTGTCGGGGCTGCGCGATGCGTACGTCGGCCGCGCGCTGATGGCCTTGCACGCGGATCCGGCGCGCGACTGGACGCTCGAATCCCTGGCGCAGGAAGCGGCGTTGTCGCGTTCCGCGTTCGCCGAGCGCTTCAATCAGTACGTCGGCCACCCGCCCATGCAGTACCTCGCGAACTGGCGCATGCAGCTCGCGACCAACTACCTGCGAAATGGCAGCGAGAGCATCGCCTCGGTCGCGAACCGGGTCGGGTACGATTCCGAGGCCGCGTTCAGCCGCGCGTTCAAGAAGGCCGTCGGCGCGCCGCCGAGCGAGTGGCGCACCACCCACGTAACCGGAAACGCCGCCTAGGTTCCGCGCCGCCGCGAATCTCGATTCAGTAAAACTAAACATCCGGTCAGAACTTGAGAACACGCCGTGTTCTCGAATCGGCACGATGCGCTCCACACCAACCAAGGAGCCGATCATGTCGAAGCGTTTCATCAAACTACTTACCGTCGCAGCCGCGCTCGCCATCGCGGGCGTCGCCGGCGCCACCGCTCGGGGCGAAGTGCCGAGCACGGTCGTTCGATACGGCGATCTTGCGCTCAATACCAAGGCTGGCGTCGTCAAGCTGCATGCGCGGCTGCGCGCCGCCGCGGAGCAGGTCTGCAGCGGCATCGACAGCCGGGCGCTCGGACTGCGCCAGCGGTACGACGACTGCGTGTCGAGTGCGGTCACGGACGGCGTGATCGCGGTCGGCAACGAGAACCTCAGCAACTATCACCGCAATCGCAAGGTCGGGCTGTTCGCGGCCAACCGGAACTGAACGGCCAGGGGTTCGCCCCGATTGTCTGCACTGCCGCGCGAGCGTTTTTTCCAGCACTCGCGCGGGATCAGCCCGGTGGCCATGCAGGCATTCTTCGAGTCGTGAAAACCCCGCCGTGGCGTTTTGTCCGCGGCGGGGTTTCACAAGGCGTGAAACATCGCTGAAACAGAAAGCGGCCAGCATCGCGGGTTGGTGCCGGGTGGGACTTGCGGGAATTAGCGGTCGACGCTGGATTGCGCACGTGCCGCGCGGTGCTAAGCTGATTCCCGTAAGTCTCACCCGGCACCGACATACGCATGAGCGACCTGCCCGAACTCGACGCCGAGCAATTGATCGCCCGCATCCGCCGCGACCTGGCCGACAGCTGGGACGAAGAGCTGGAGATGGACGTCGAGGATTACCACCCGCTGCCCGGGCTGCCCGACGGCGGCGCCAACGAGGCGGGTGAACGCGACTATCGCCACAAGTATTTCTCGCAGTTGTTCCGCCTGCAGGCCGAGCTGGTCAAGCTGCAGGACTGGGTGTACGCCACCAAACAGAAAGTCGTGATCCTGTTCGAAGGCCGCGACGCCGCCGGCAAGGGCGGCGCGATCAAACGCATCACGCAGAAACTGAATCCGCGCGTCTGCCGCGTGGTCGCATTGCCCGCGCCCAACGACCGCGAACGTACGCAGTGGTATTTCCAGCGCTACGTCACGCACCTGCCGGCCGCGGGCGAAATCGTGCTGTTCGATCGCAGCTGGTACAACCGCGCCGGTGTCGAACACGTGATGAACTTCTGCACCGACGAGGAATACGAGGAGTTCTACCGCTCGGTGCCCGAGTTCGAACGCATGCTGGTCCGCTCGGGAATCCGCCTGCTCAAGTACTGGTTCTCGATCACCGACGAGGAGCAGCATCTGCGCTTCCTCGGCCGCATCCACGACCCGCTCAAGCAGTGGAAACTGTCGCCGATGGACCTGGAATCGCGCCGCCGCTGGGAAGACTACACACGCGCGAAGGAAGTGATGCTCGAACGCAGCCACATTCCCGAAGCGCGCTGGTGGGTGGTGCAGGCGGTGGACAAGAAACGCGCGCGCCTCAATTGCATCGATCACCTGCTCAAGCAGTTTCCGTATGCCGAAGTGCCCAAGTCTTCGGTCGTGCTGCCGGAACGCGAGCGGCACGAACACTATTCGCGCCAGGCCGTCCCCGCCCAGATGCTGGTGCCCGAAATCTACTAAAGTGCCGCCATGTGGCGGACGGCTCTCATCTACGGCGCATTGCTCGCGGCCGGGACATTCGGCCTGCGCTGGCTGGAGTTCCGGTTCCTGGTGCGCAGCCACGCGGTCGAGACCTATGCCGCGCTGATCGCGCTGGCGTTTCTCGGCCTCGGCATCTGGGTGGGCAGGCGACTGTTCCGTTCGCCGCCGCCGCAACCCTTCACGCCCAATGTGCTGGTGCGCGAAAGCCTCAGGATCAGCGATCGCGAGTTCGAGGTGCTGGCCCTGCTCGCGGACGGGCAATCCAACAAGCAGATCGCGAACCGGCTCGCGGTCTCGCCGAATACCGTGAAGACCCACGTGGCGAACCTGTTCGCCAAGCTCGAGGTGGCGCGCCGCACCGAGGCCATCGCCCGCGCGCGTGAGCTCGGGATGATCCGGTGAACGATTTGGGCCGAATCACCCGTTCGGATGATTGCCCGCCCGGTCCGCGCCGGCCTTTCATGCGCCCTTGTTCAACCCGAAAAGGTGCTCCATGACTGCAACGATCCTGCGCTACGGAATCATCGGCGGCCTCATCGTCGCCATCCCCATGTTGTGGCAGTGGCTGCCGCTCGAGGGTGACGCGCATCCCCCCGGCGGGCTGCTGCTCGGGTACGCGACGATGCTCGTGGCGCTGACCACCGTGTTCCTCGGCGTCAAGCAGTACCGCGACCGGAAGCTGGGCGGGGTGATCCGTTTCCTACCGGCGCTCGGTGCCGGGCTGGGCATCAGCACCGTGGCGTGTTTGTTGTACGTCATCGGCTGGGAGATCGTCACGGCGTACAGCGATTTCGATTTCTCGAAGTGGTACTCGAACTCCGTAATTGCGGCCGCGAAGGCGCGCAACGCGTCCCCGGCGGAGCTGCAGCAGGCGATCGCGGCGGCGGAAAGCTTCACGCAGATGTACGCGAAGCCCTGGTTCCGCATGCCGATGACGTTCATCGAGATGTTCCCGGTCGGCGTGCTGATCTCGCTGATTTCCGCGGCGCTGTTGCGCAACAGCCGGTTCCTGCCCGCGCGATCCGCACCGTAGAAAAAAAGGGGACATGCCTAATTAACTGGGCGAAAGACGACACGCGATAGTTTTTCACCCAGCTAATTCGGCATGTCCCCTTTTACCGCGCGCCAGATCGTGTTTCCCACGTCGTCGGCTACCAGCAGCGCGCCATTCCCGTCCAGCGCAACGCCCACCGGCCGGCCGAACGCCTCGCCTCTCTCGCTGACGAACCCGGTCAGCACATCGAGCGGCATTCCAGCGGGTTTGCCGTCCTTGAACGGCACGAACACGACCTTGTATCCGGCCGGCACTTCGCGGTTCCATGACCCATGCTCGCCGATGAACATGCCATTAGTTAGACCTGGCGGCAGCGCTGCGTCTCCCGCATATACGAGCCCGAGCGCCGCCACATGCGCGCCCAGCGCGTAGTCGGGTGGCACTGCCTTCGCCACCAGATCGGGGCGCGGCGGTTCGACGCGCGCATCCACATGCTGGCCGTAGTAGCTGTACGGCCAGCCGTAGAACGCGCCCTGCTTCACCGACGTCAGGTAATCCGGCACCAGGTCATTACCGAGTTCGTCACGTTCGTTCGCAACCGTCCACAACACACCGGTCCGCGGCTCCCACGCCAGGCCATTGGGATTGCGCAGCCCGGTGGCGAACGATCGCTTCTCTCCACTAACTACATCGATCTGCCAGATCGCAGCGCGGCCTGCCTCGGCGGCCATCCCGTTTTCCGCGACATTGCTGTTGGACCCCACCGTCGCATACAGCCTCGTGCCGTCCGCGCTCGCGATGATGTTCTTGGTCCAGTGATGGTTGCGCGGCCCGCCCGGCAGATCCGCAAGCTTCGTGCCCGGCGTGGAGATCCGCGTCGTCCCGGCCACATAGGAAAACTTCATCACCGCATCGGTGTTCGCGACATACAGATCGTTGCCGATCAGCGCCATGCCGAACGGCGAATTGAGCCCATCGAGCAACACGGTCTTGAGCTCCGCGACGCCGTCACCGTCGGCGTCGCGCAGCAGCGTGATGCGATTGGCGGACGGCACCGCGGCGCCGGCCTTCGACATCACCTTCTGCGTCACCTTGGCCTTCAGGCCCTTGCTCTCTTCGGGCCGCTCGGGCGCGTTGGTCTCCGCCACCAGCACATCGCCGTTCGGCAGCGTGTACAGCCAGCGCGGATGTGCGAGGCCGGTCGCGAACGCATTCACGGTCAGACCTGCTGCAGCCTTCGGCTTCATGCCCGGCGGCCAGCCCTTCGCCTCCGCGATCTGCACGACGGGAATGAGCTTCTTGTTTGGCTCTGGCAACGAGGGATTCGGCCCGACACTCGATGCCGGCGACATCTCCGGCCCGCGATCGGTGGGACCGACTTTGCAGGCGGTCAGCGCCACCAATCCAACCGCCGCTACGGCTGCCATCCAACGCAGGGTCTTCATGAGTGCAACATAGTAAATGCGCGCGCTCCCGTTCGCCGGTGAAGCCCGCGCGGCGTTGTAGGAAGGTGCCGTGGTGCAGCGCGGCGTGTTACAAGAGCGTCGCCACATCGGGACCCCATGAGCATCGAACCCGCCAGGAAAACTCCGCCGCCCGGCTCGCAAGCGCTGATGTTCCTGGCCTGCGCGCTCGCGATGGTCGGCAACTACTACGTCTACGATTCCATCGGGCCGGTCGCGGACATGTTGACGCGGCAGCTCGGTTTCTCCGACACCCAGCTCGGCACGCTCAACGCCATCTACAGTCTGCCTAACATCTTCATGGTGCTCATCGGCGGGGTGTTGTGCGACCGGTTCAATGCCCGCTCGGTGGCGCTGGTTTCGGCGCTGCTGTGTTTTCTCGGCACGGTGCTGACGGCGCTGAGCGGCGCATTCGTGGTGATGGCGGCGGGACGATTGCTGTTCGGCCTCGGCGCCGAAACCATGATCGTGGCGTTCACGGTCGCGCTCGCGCAATGGTTCGGCGGCCGCAATTTTGCGCTGTTCTTCGCGCTGAACCTGAGCGTCGCGCGGCTGGGCTCGTATCTTGCCGACCGCTCGCCGAGTTTCGCGCGCGATCTGTACGCGCAAGGCTGGCAGCCGCCGCTGTGGCTGGCCGCGGTGTTCGGCGCCATCTGTTTCGCGGGCGCATTGCTGTATTTTTTCGTGGACCGTCGCGAAGCGCCGCGCGGCACCCTGGCGATCGCGCCGCCGCCGGATCGCATCGACTGGGGCAGCCTGCTGCGATTCCGCGCGGCCTACTGGTACGTCGTCGGCCTGTGCGTCACGTTCTACGCGGTGATCTTCGCGTTCCGCAGCACCTTCTCGATCAAGTATTTCCAGCAGGCGCACGGCCTCGATCTCGAGGCCGCGAGCACGCTCAACAGCTACGTGTTCCTCGCCGCGATCTTCGCGACGCCGGCCTTCGGCCTTTTGGTCGACCGCGTCGGGCGGCATGCGTTGTTGATGCTGCTGGGCTCGGCGCTGCTGCCGCTGAGCTTCGTGGTGCTGGGCAGCGGCGCGCATGCGTTGTGGTTGTCCACCGTGTTGTTAGGTATCTCGTTCTCTCTCGTGCCGGCGGTGTTGTGGCCAGCGGTGGCGAAATACGTGGAACCGCAGCAGCTCGGCACGGCCTACGGCCTCATGACCATGTTGCAGAGCGCGGGCGTGATGACCGCCAACCTGGCCGCCGGCTATCTCAACGACGCCAGCGGCGCGAGCGCTGGCAACCCAGCCGGTTATGCGGCGATGTTGTGGTTCTTCGGGCTCACGAGCCTGGCCGGATTCGTGTTCACGCTGCTGTTGAGCCGCGCCGACACGCGTCCGGCGCAACGGCCGGCAGAGATTTCGAGAGATCTGGGTTAGGGTCGCCGCATGCGCAACATCGATTTCAGTTCGTGGCAGGGTTTGCTGTCGACCTTGCTAGGCCTGGCGGTCATCACGCTGCTCGGCGTCGGCATCCGGCTGCTGGTCATGCAGACCGTGCAGCAGCGCCGCGAGCGCGAGAACCGGCAGATCAACGAACGGCTGCGCACGCTGATCGCAGCGTACAAGACGCTGGGCGGATCGTTCACCGGAGATCTCGCCGTCGATCCCACCCACCTGCGCGATTTGCGGCGCACCCAGACATCACCCGAGATCGTCGCGGCGGAAAACGAGCTCGCAGGCTCCGACCGGTCCCGGCGCATCCGCGATGCGGTCGAGGCCGCGCTGTCGGACATCATCTTGTTAGGCACGGAAGAGCAGGTGCGGCTCGCGGCCGCGGCGGCGAGCGAGCTGGCGGGCGGGCGCGCCGTTCACACCGCGGAGCTGGTCGTGTCGCTGCGCAATTTCATCCGCGCCGTGCTCGATCTCGATCCGATGCCAGCCGACGTGACGATTCCGAAGCAAGGCCCTGCGCGTCCAGGCGCGGCGGGCGGGGGCAAGGGCGGCAAGGGTGAAGCCGAGCGCGAGCGCGGCGGCAAACAAGGCGGCGGACTGGGTGGCGGCGCGGCCGCCGGCGCCGGCATGGGCCTGGGGATAGGCCTCGGCGGCAGCGCCGAACAAGACGACGCGGAAAAAGGGGACATGCCTAATTAAAGAAGCGAGTTAGGCTAGCCCATGGCTTTTGCGCCCAACACCCGCCGTATCGCCACCACCACGTTCGGCCTGGCGCTGTTTGTCGCGGCGTTCTGGGCGATCGAACACGTCCTCGGGGAATACCACTGGGATGACGTGTTGGCCAGCATGGCGGGCATCGCGCCAGGCGCGATCCTCACCGCACTGGCGTTCACGGCCGGCAGTTACCTGCTGCTGATCCTCTACGACGTGCTCGCCTTGCGTTACGTCGGCGCCACGGTGCCGTGGACGACCACCGCGGCGGCGTCCTTCGCGGCCAACGCCGTGGGACACAGCGTGGGCTTCGCGGCGCTGTCCGGCGGCTCGATCCGATACCGCATGTATTCCGGCGCCGGTGTCGGCGCGCGGCAGATCGCACAGGTGATCGCCTTCTGCTCGCTGACCTTCGTGCTGGGCACCGCCTTGTTGTTAGGCGGATCGCTGCTGTTCGAAGCGCCGCGCGCCGCCGCGGTGTTGCATGTCGGCCTGCCCTGGGTCTACGCCTGCGGCGCGCTGGCGACGGGCACCGTCGTCGCCTATCTCCTGCTGAACATGCTGCGGCGCACGCCCCTGTCCATCCGGCAATGGCAGCTCCGGCTGCCGGGCGCGCCGCTGGCGCTGGCGCAGGTCGCCGTCGCGGGTGTCGACCTGTGCATCACGGCGGCGGTGTTGTACGTACTGCTGCCAGCGGGTGCCACTCAGGGCTTCACCGCGTTCCTCGCGCTCTATCTGATCGCATTGGCGGCCGGCGTCGTCAGCAACGTGCCGGGCGGACTCGGTGTGTTCGAAACCGTGCTGCTATTGCTGCTGCCCGGGGTGCCGCCGCACGAGGCATTGTCCGCGCTGCTCACCTATCGCGCCATCTACTACCTGCTGCCATTCGTGATCGCGCTGGTCATCGTGGCCGGGCGCGAGGCGTGGTTGCGCCGCGCCGGGCTCGCGAGCGCCACCACCTGGCTACGCGCCTGGCTGCGCGCCGTCACGCCACAGGCGCTGGCCGCGGGCGTCTTTCTGTGCGGACTCGTGTTGCTGTTCTCCGGCGCGACGCCCGCCGCCGATGCACGCCTGCACGTATTGCGCCACTTCGTGCCGCTGTCGCTGCTCGAGCTGTCGCACCTCGTCGGCAGCGCCGCCGGCGTCGCGTTGCTATTGCTGGCGCGCGGTCTGCAGAAGCGGATGGACGCAGCCTGGCATGTCACCGTCGTGCTGCTCGCCGCCGGCATCGTCGCGTCGCTGTTCAAGGGGTTCGACTACGAAGAGGCGCTGCTGCTGGCCGCCATCCTGGTCGCGCTGCGCGCCGCGAAGGGCCGCTTCACCCGCCGCGCAGCCCTGCTCGAAGAGCGCTTCTCGGTGCCGTGGGCGCTGGCGATCACGCTGGCGGTCGCGGCATCGTTGTGGCTGGCGCTGTTCTCCGCGCGCAATGTCGGCTACTCGCAGGAGCTGTGGTGGCAGTTCGCCTTTCACGCGAATACGCCCCGCGTGCTGCGCGCCAGCGTGCTGGTCATCGTGCTGGTCGGCGCATTCGCCACCTGGAAACTGATCCACCCCGCACCGCCCGAGCTGCCGCTGCCGGACGATGCAATGTTGGCGCGCGCGCGCTCCGCCATCGACCGCTCCGACGAAACCAGCGCCAATCTCGCCTTGTTAGGCGACAAGAAGCTGCTGTTCGCGAACGACGACGCGGGCTTCGTCATGTTCCAGCCGGTCGGCAAATGCTGGGTCGCCATGGGCGACCCGGTGGGCCCCGCGGCCGTGCGCGAACAGCTGGTATGGGAATTCCGCGACGCCTGCGACCGGTTCGCCGCCTGGCCGGTGTTCTACCAGGTGGGCGTGGAAAACCTGCCGCTGTATCTCGACGCCGGTTTCGCGCTGTCGAAGCTCGGCGAGGAAGCGCGCGTGGATCTCGCCGCCTTCGGACTGGAAGGCTCGAAACGCGCGGATCTGCGCCAGACGCACAAGCGCGCGCAACGCGAGGGGCTGAGCTTCTCCGTGCTGCCCGCCGGTGAAGTCGCCGCCCACATGGAAGCGCTGCGTGCGGTATCGGACGAGTGGCTGACCGCCAAGGCCATCGCCGAGAAGGGGTTTTCACTGGGCCGCTTCGACCCGGCCTACCTCGCCAATTTTCCGTGTGCCGCCGTGTGGCTCGAGGGCCGCATCGTCGCATTCGCGAACCTGTGGACCACGGGCAGCAAGGCCGAACTGTCGATCGACCTCATGCGCCACGCCAACACCGCCTCGCGCAACCTCATGGACTATCTATTCATCGAGATCATGTTGTGGGGCAGGCAGGCGGGTTACCGCTGGTTCAACCTCGGCATGGCGCCGCTGTCGGGCATGCAGGACCGCGAATTCGCGCCGGTGTGGAACCGCATGGCCGCGTTCCTGTACCGCCATGGCGAGCATTTCTACAATTTCAACGGGCTGCGCCGTTACAAGAACAAGTTCGACCCCGAGTGGCATCCGCGTTATCTCGCCTGCCCGGGCGGGCTGGCATTGCCGCGTGTGCTGATGGAAGTGACGACGCTGATCGCCGGCGGAACCCGCCGCGTGTTCATGCGCTGAAGGAGTGAGCTGGATGGACACACCCGCGAAATTGTTTGCCATGCTGCTCGCATCGCTGCTGGCGATTGGCGCGACGCCCTGCGCCGCAACACCCGCACCGGGCTCGCCCGGCCCGGCATTCATCGAATCCACGCTCGATGGCGGCCGTTTCGGCGTCGTGCACGTCTTTCGCCCGGTTCGCGCGCCGTCGAACGTGGCACTGCTGTTCTCGGGCGACGGTGGCTGGAGCAGCGGCGTCGCGCAGATCGCGCGGCGGCTGGCCGCGGAAGGTTTCCTGGTCGGCGGTGTCGACACGACTACCTACATCGCTTCGATCGCGCCAAAGGGCGCCGGCGCATCGGCCAAAACCCCCGCCTGCACATTCATGGCCGGCGACGTCGAGGCGCTGAGCCAGCACCTGCAGTGGGCGCAGAAGCTGCCCGACTATCTGCGGCCGGTGTTGTTCGGATACTCCGCCGGGGCCTCCGTCATCTACTCGACGCTGGCGCAGGCGCCGCGCGGTACGTTTGCCGGCGGCGTGTCGCTGAGTTTCTGCGCGGAGATGGACACCGCCGGCGCGCAGCTGTGCCCGGGCGCCGGGCTGCATTCGGTGCCCATCGCGAAATCCACGGAGGTCACGCTGCAGCCCGACCCGAAGCTGGCGTTTCCCTGGACCATCGTGCACGGCGATCGCGACACGGTGTGCAGCGCCAAACAAACTCGCGGGTTCGTCGCGGGGATTCCGACAGCGAAGCTCATCGCATTGCCGAAGGCCACGCACGATCTCACGCCGCTCGACGACTGGTGGCCGCGGGCCCGGCAGGACTACCGCGCCATGCTGGCCGCCGACACCGCGGCGCCCACCGTGCCCGCGACGGCGGCTAACAAGATAGACGAAGCTGGCTCCGATTCCCTGAGCGATCTGCCACTCACCGAAGTGCCAGCCACCGCAAAGGAATCCGACCTCTTCGCCGTGATGATCTCCGGCGATGGCGGCTGGGCCGGCCTCGATCAGAGCGTGTCCGGGGAGCTCGCCGCGCGCGGCATTCCGGTCGTCGGCCTGAGCTCGCTCAAGTATTTCTGGCACGCGCGCACGGCGGAATCCACCGCCACGGACGTGAATCGAATCATCACGCAGTATTCCTCCCGCTGGCACAAACAACACGTGCTGCTGATCGGTTATTCGTTCGGCGCCGACGTGATGCCGTTCGTGTTCAACCGGCTGCCGCCCGCCACGCGCGAGCGCGTCGCCTCCGTCAGCCTGCTCGGCCTCGGAACCGCGGCAACCTGGGAAGTGACCGTGGGCGAATGGTTGCCCGGCGCGGACGACAAGGGCGACCCCGTAGTGCCCGAGATCGCGCGCATGCCCGCGATGCCGCTGCTGTGCGTGATGGGGGAAGGAGAACATGGCAGCTCGTGCCCGCGGCTTTCGGCGCCGGGGCTTACGGTGCGCCAGATCGGCGACGGCCATCATTTCAGCGGTCTCGCGCCGCAGATCGTCGATGCGATCCTGAAGACCGCTGACTAGAGAATATTTTCGCCGGACGCGTTCAGCAGGCGGATCGCCGGCTCGTCGAGCGCGTGTTGATAGCCGATGATGCTGACCGAGGCGGTGTCGAGATAAAAACGGCGCGCGTCGATGGGCTGCAGCCCGACCCAGCGCGCCATCAGGATCCGCAGGACGTCGCGATGCGCGACGATCAGCACGTCTGCGCTCGCCGCCCGAAGCTTCTCGATCACCCGCTCCGCGCGCACCGCGAGATCCGCGAGCGACTCACCGCCCGGACAACCGTCCGTGAACAGATCCCAGCCGGGCCGTTCCGCCTGCACGTCGGCCGCGCGCCGGCCCTCATAACTACCGTAGTCCCATTCCATGAGATCGGGTTCGACGATTGCGTGGGTGCTGAATCCGATCAGGTTCGCGGTCTGCCGCGCACGTAACAGGGGGCTCATGAGCACCTGCGCGAATTCGAGACCCTTCAGATGCGCGCCCAGCTCGACCGCATCCCGTTCGCCGCGCGCGGTCAGCGGAATATCCGCGCGGCCGGTGTATTGCCGGCTCAGGCTCCAGGCGGTCTCACCGTGGCGGACCAGATAAATCCTGGGAAGAGTTTGCGTTTCAGTCACCGGATATTCGCTCCCACGTCAGCACACGCTGACGATGCTACAGCAGTCCGCTCACCAGGCCGGCGGCCACGACCAGGAGCAACACTGCGACCATCACCTGCACCGTGGCCAGCGTGACCTTGCCGAGCAGTTTCGACCCGAGCAATGCTCCGGCGATCGCGGCCAGTGCCGCGGCCGCCAGCAACTCGCGCTCGAGGGGCGCCGAACGAATCGCCGGAAGATAGACCCCGAGGCGCGTGATATCGATCAGGCAGGCAATGGCCGCTCCCGTGCCGACGAACTGCTCTTTCGTGAGGCCCGCCCGAACCAGGAACGCCGAACGCAGCGCGCCCTGCATTCCCGCCAATCCGCCGAAGAAACCGCTCAGCAACCCGCCGATGAAGAAGTGGCGCCGCGCAAAGGTGAGATTTCGGAGCGCGGGCAGGATCTCGATCACCGCAAACGCAGCCAGCAGAAATCCCACCACCAGTTTGGCCGGCGTGATCTGAAAAGCGTGACCCGCGATTTCGTACTGCGCCAGCGGTGCCGCTCCCGCAAAACGCAGCAGCAACCACGCCCCCACCAGGGACGCCGCCACCGCGGGCAGTCCGAAGGCCGCAACGATGCGCCAGGACGTGTGCGGCGCAACCAGCGCAAACTTGAACACGCCATTGACGAGGTGCACCAGGGCGGTCAATGCCACCGCATGTTCGACCGGCATGAACAGCGCGCAGACCGGCAGCAGCAGCGTCCCCAGTCCGAAGCCGGTGAAAAACGTCAGCAGCGCGGCGAGCAGTGCCGCGATCGAGATGAGGATGGTGTCCATGTTTTCGACTTTGCCACCGCCTCATGACAGGCGCCCGCCGACTCAAACGATTGGCAGTCCGCCGGCGCGCGTGACGGTTCGCAGGACCAGGCTCGAATCCACGCGCGCCACGTGCGGCAGCTTGGTCAGCACCTTGCTGTGCAGCCGTTCGAAGTCGGCCGAATCGCGCGCCACGACGCGCAACACATAATCCGCCTCGCCCGTCAGCAGGTGACACTCGGCGACTTCCGGCACGGCATTGACCGCGTTCTCGAAGGCGTTGAGCTCGCGGTCGGTCTGCGCTTTCAAGGTGATGCGAATCAGGAAGGACGAGGTGAACCCGACGAGCCGCGCACTGATCACCGCGGTGTAGCGCTCGATGACGCCGCTGGTTTCAAGCCCGCGGACGCGCCGCAGGCAGGCGGACTCCGATAACCCCACCGCCGCGGCCAGCTCGGAGTTCGGAATACGGCCATTACGCTGCAGGGCGGCCAGGATCTTCCGGTCCACGCGATCCAACGCAGGTATCTGCAACATAAGATGCTCCGGGCGCAAGATTCCGGCGCCACAACCCGTTCCAGGCGCCGATTATGCAATGGTCTGCGAAGGCAAAGGCTGAAAATGTGCGCAACCCCAACTTGCCGGAGAGAGCCCATGCGTATCGGAGTGCCTCGCGAGATCAAGATTCACGAGTACCGCGTCGGTCTGGTTCCTTCCTCCGTACGCGAGCTCACCGACGCCGGCCATGAAGTGCTGGTCGAAACCGAGGCCGGCGCAGGCATCGGCTGCTCGGATGCCGACTATGTCAGCGCGGGCGCCAAGATCGCGAAAACCGCCGACGAGGTGTTCGCGAACACGGATCTCATCGTCAAGGTAAAGGAGCCGCAGCTCGCCGAGTGCGCCAAGCTGCGCGCGGGCCAGGTGTTGTTCACCTATCTGCACCTCGCGGCCGACAAGCCGCAGGCCGAAGCGCTGATGCGTTCCGGCGCGGTCTGCATCGCGTATGAAACCGTCACCGCGCCCGACGGCTCGTTGCCGCTGCTGACCCCCATGAGCGAAGTGGCGGGCCGCATGTCGGTGCAGGTGGGCGCGCAGTGCCTGCAGAAGGCTTCCGGCGGACGCGGCATGTTGTTAGGTGGCGTACCGGGCGTGGCGCCCGCGAAGGTGGTGGTGATCGGCGGCGGCGTCTCCGGCACGCATGCGGTGGAGATGGCGCACGGCCTGCGCGCCGACGTGACGGTCATCGACCGCTCGATCAAGCGCCTGCGCGAGCTCGACGAGCAGTTCCTCGGCGCGGTGAAAACCGTGTTCTCGACCAGCGAGGCCATCGAACGCGAAGTGATCGATGCGGATCTCGTCATCGGCGCGGTGCTGCTGCCCGGCGCCGCGGCGCCCAAACTCGTGAGCAAGGCCGTGGTGCAGAAGATGCGCCCGGGCTCGGTGCTCGTGGACATCGCCATCGACCAGGGTGGCTGCTTCGAAACCAGCCGGCCGACGACGCACGCCGATCCCACGTACAGCGTCAACGGCGTCATCCACTACTGCGTGACCAACATGCCGGGGGCGGTGCCACGCACCTCGGCGTTCGCGCTGAACAACGCCACGTTGCCGTACGTGCGTTTGCTCGCGGACAAGGGCTGGCAGCGCGCGACGCAGGAGAATGCCGGTCTCGCGGCCGGCATCAACGTACGCGACGGGCGCATCGTGCAGGAAGCCGTGGAAGCGGCGCTCAAGGCGGCATGAGTATCGTCGGCCCCGGTTGTCCGGGGCCGACGCCGTCTGGCTAGCCGCGCTGGCGCGCCAGCGCCACCGCATCCGGCCCCGCCGGGAAGCGCAGGTTTTCGGAGCCGTCATTCGCCGCGCGCCACACTTCGAGTGCGACATCGGCCGCGGTCGTCACGCTGGTCACCTGCGAAAACGCCGCGAACACGCTCTGCGCGTACGGCGCATACGCTGCCGGAATCAATCCTTCCATGCGCGCGCCGCCATTGATCGTGAAACGCGTACCCGGACCGTAGCCGGGTTCGACCAGCTTCACGCGCACGTTGAAAGGCTGCAGCTCGAAGGCCAGCGACGCGGTGAACCCTTCGATCGCCGTCTTGCTCGCGGTGTACGCGGCGACCAGCGGCATCGGCGCCAAGGTCACGCTCGAAGTCACATTCACGATCGAACCGGACCGGCGCGCGCGGAACTGCGGCAACACCGCCTGGGCCATCGCCATCATGCCGAAGGTGTTCGTCTCGAACACTTCGCGCACCGTGGCCATCGGCGTCGCTTCGAAGGCGCCGAGCAGCCCGATGCCGGCATTGTTGACGAGCACGTCGATCGGTCCGCTCGCTTCGATTGCTGCCGCGATGCTGTTCGCGTTCGTGACATCGAGCGGCAGCACGCGCAGCCGGTCGGAGCGCGGCAACAGGTCTTCGCGCGGCGTACGCATCGTCGCGATCACGTTCCAGCCCTGCGTGAGGAAGTAGCGGGCAGTGTCGAGGCCATAACCGGAAGAGCAGCCGGTGATCAGTACGGTTTTCATTGGTCGTTCCATGTGTGTGTGTCGATGGGCGCAACGATAGCGATCGCCCGCCGGACCCTCTACAATCAAACGTCCTGTTTTCATTGGCGAGAGTCCTGCCATGACCGATCCGCTTGCCCAGGTCATCAACCTGCTTCGTCCCGGAGAGGTGTCCTCCAAACGCATCAGCGGTGCCGGCCGCTGGGGCGTGCGTTATTCCGCCTTCGGTCACCCGAGTTTCTGCGTCGTGCTCGAGGGCAGTTGCCTGCTGGCGGTGGAGGGCCACGCCGCGATCACCTTGCTGGCCGGCGATTTCGTGCTGCTGCCCCGCACTCCGGCTTTCACGATGTCTGGCTTCGAGCCCGTGAAAGCGGTCGACGTCGCGGCGGACGTGGCCGCCACGCAGACGGGCGAGGTCCGCCACGGCCGGCGCGGCGGCCGCCCGGACGTGCGGTTGTTAGGCGGCTACTTCGTGTTCGATTCGCCCGACGCGGCATTGCTGGTGTCGCTGCTGCCGGCGCTGGTGCACCTGCGCGGCATCGAGCGGCTTTCTACCTGGGTGCGGCTGGTCGCCGACGAGGCCGCCGAGCGCCGGGCGGGCCGCGAGCTCGTACTCACGCGCCTCGTGGAGATACTCATCGTGGAGGCGCTGCGCGCGGCACCGCACGACGATGCGCCACCGGGGCTGCTGCGCGGCCTTGCGGACGCGCGCCTGGCGCAGGCGATCCGGCAACTGCATGCGAATCCCGCGCGCTCCTGGACCGTCGAGCAACTCGCGACGAAGGCGGCGTTGTCGCGCTCGGCATTCTTCGAGCGGTTCACGCGCGCGGTCGGATTGACACCGATGGAGTACCTGCTCGCCTGGCGCATGGCGCTCGCCAAGGATTTCCTGCGCCGCGACGACCTCGGGCTCGACGAAGTCGCGGAACGCGTCGGTTATGCGTCTGCCAGCACCTTCAGCACCGCCTTCAGCCGCCACGTGGGCCAGGCGCCCGGACGATTCGCGCGCGCCGCAGCGTGAGCCGTCAATTGCCCGGGTGACTGGCGATGAACGCGTCGATGGTGCGCGCCAGCGTGATCATCGGCACTCCTCCGCCCTTGACCACCGCATCGTTGAACAGACGCAGATCGTAACGGGCGCCGAGCGCCTGCTGCGCCCGGGTGCGCAGCCGGTTGATCTCGCTGTGACCGACCTTGTATCCACAGGCCTGGCTTGGCCACGCGCAGTACCTGTCCACTTCGCCGGATACTTCCTCGACGCTCGAGCCATTGGTGCTGGCGAACCAGTCGATGGCCTGCTGGCGCGTCCAGCGGCGGGCGTGTAACCCCGTATCGACCACGAGCCGGCAGGCACGAAAGGAGATGGATTGCAGATAGCCGAGACGGCCGAACGGATCCTCGTCGTAAACACCGAGCTCGTTCGCCAGCTGTTCGGCGTACAACGCCCAGCCTTCGGAATACGCGTTGAACGCGAGCAACGAACGCGCCAGCGGTAGTTTGAAGGTGTACTCGCCCTGCCACACGTGGCCCGGAATCGATTCGTGATAGGTGAGCGTCGGCGTGTTGTACGTGGTGAATCCGCTCATCGTAAACATGTTGATCCAGAACTTGCCGGGCACCTTGCCGTCGATGGTGCCGGGCCCGCCGTACGCGGCCGGCGCGCCGGGCTCGATTTCCGGGGCCATGCGCTTGATCTCGAAATTGCCCGGGACCAGCGTGGCGAACGCACGCGGCAGGCGCTTGCGCATGTCCACGACACGCCCGTTGAGGAAGGCCATGAGTTTGGCGCGGCCCGCGTCGCTTTCCTCGAAGCCGAAGCGCGCCTGCTTGCCCAGCGCGGTCATGCGTTCGCCAACGGTACCCTGCGACAGGCCCTGTTTCCTGAGGATGGCGTCCATCTCGGACTGCAGTGCGCGCAGCTCTTCCTGGCCGCGATCATGGATTTCATCCGGCGTCATGTGCGTAGTGGTGCCGGCACGCAAAACCCAGGCGTAGTAGTCGGCGCCGCGCGGCAGCTTCCACACGCCGGCATCGGCGGTGGCGCGCTGGCGATGCGTTTCCAGTTCGGCGATCTGCCGGTCGAGCGCGGGCGCCACTTTGTCAGCGGCGAGTTGTGCGGCGCGGGCTGCGAAATTCCCCGGCATCTGCTGCGTGCGCTTCGCCAGCGAAGTGACCAGCGACCAGTCGGCGACCTTGCCGCCGCGCGCCAGCCTGATCTGCTTCAGCGTCTTGTCGAGCAGGAAATCCGGCGCGACCACGTTCTGCGCGGCTGCGCTTTTCAGCCGGCCGGTCTCTCCATCGAGCTGGCCAGCATAGGCTTCGAGGCGCGCGAGATACGCGTCGGCATCCGCCGCCGTCGTCACCGTGTGCTGCTCGTCGAGCATCCCCGGAATCTCGAGGAACGCGCCGGTGTTCTGCGCGACGACGTACGGCGCATTGCGCCACGACCATTGCGAATTGAGCAGCGCGACGTCGCCGTACGGAAACGCGAAGCCTTCGAGCGCGAATTCGTGTGCGGTGCGCATCACATCGACGTCGATCCGCACTGCGGGGCTCAGCGCGGCATCGTCGATCGACTTCATGCGTTCGAGCCGCGCCGCAACTCGGCGCGCGATGCTCTCCTGCCCGGCCGCCGATCGATCGGACAGCTTCGATTTCAGCGCAGCGCGCGCGCCGCTGTCGATGCCGAGCATCGTCGCGCTTTCCGGGTAGTCGACCAGCAGTTCTTCGGTGAATGCCGCCAGCAGTTCCTCGGCGGCGGCATCCTTGGCTGGTGCCGCGGCGACGGACGAGAGACCGGTGGCGGCCAGCGCGGCGCCGGTGCCGATGACAAAATCGCGACGATTCGTGCTCATGGAGCAGCCTCTGCAGGAAAGGGTTGGTTGCGCGGATCATAACTTCCCGCGCCGCCGCCCGGGGAGCGCCGAGGTCTACTCGTGCCGCAGGGCGTCGATCGGCGCCAGGTTCGCGGCGCGGCGCGCCGGCAGGATGCCGAACAACATCCCGACCAGCGCGGAAAAACCCGTGGCGCCGACGATGGCCCACCACGGCACGGCCGGCGGCGGAAAATGCGGGATCATCTTCGCGGCCAGCACACCTAACAACCAGCCGATCCCGATGCCGATGATGCCGCCGATCACCGCCAGCACCATGGCCTCGATCAGGAACTGCATGAGGATGAAACTGCGTGGCGCGCCGAGCGCCTTGGCGATGCCGATCTCGCGGGTACGTTCCGTGACCGACACCAGCATGATGTTCATGATGCCCACGCCGCCGACCAGCAGCGAAATCCCCACCACCGCCGAGATCACCACCGTGATGGTGCTCGACACGCGTTCGATGGTCTTGGTGATCGACTGCGACGTCTCCACCTTGAAGTCGTCGCTGTCCTTGGGGCCGATCCGGTGCGCACGGCGCAGCAGCGCGGTGATGCGGCTGGTGACGTCGTTGACCGCGTCCAGGTTGTCGACCGTCAACATGATCTGCATGTCCGGTTCGCGGTCCGGGCCCGCCAGCGCGCGGCCGGTTTCGAACGGAATCACCACATAGTTGTCGAGGCTCTGGCCGAACAATTCGCCGCGCGCCTCCATGACGCCGATGATCTTGAACCACTCGCCACCCACCTGGATGAACGTGCCGAGCGGATCGTCGGGTAGTTTGAGATCGGTGCGCGCCTTGTCGCCGAGCACGACGACGCGCCGGCGCGTGTCGTTGTCGCTGTCGGTGATGAAGCGGCCCAAGCGCGGATAGGACTGGTTCGCGAGCTGGAACCAGCTCGTGGTCGCCAGCACCTGCGCGCCGGTGGTGTGGCTGCCATTGCGTACACCGCCCGGTAGATTGAGGCCGGACAGCGGCGTCACGTTGCTGATGCCCGCGACGCGATACTTCACGAGCTCGAGATCGGCCGGACGCAGCATGTTCCACTTGCCGATCAGCCAGTCCTCGCGCGACGTGTCGGAGCGGATCTGCAACGCGTCGCCGCCGAAACCCTGGAATTCGTTCATCACCGAACGCGTGAGCCCCTGCAGCAGCGACACGATGCAGATCACCGAGGCCACGCCGATGATAACGCCGAGCATGGTGAGGAAACTGCGCATGCGATGCGAGCGGATGCTGGCGAGCGCGGAGCGCAGGCATTCCTGCAGCGCATAGAGCAGCGCCTGCAAGCGGTTGCCTTCGTCGATGGGCGCGTCGCCGACGCCGCTCATGCCGCCACCGTGCCCGGCTGCTCGCGGTCCTCGACGATGCGGCCGTCGTGCAGCCGCACCACGCGCCGGCAGTGGTCGGCGACCGCGGCATCGTGCGTCACGATGATGATGGTCATGCCGGCGCCATGCAGGTCGCCAAAGATGCTCATGATCTCGCGCGCGGTCTTGCTGTCGAGGTTGCCAGTGGGCTCATCGGCCAGCAGGACGTCCGGATTTCCTACCAGCGCGCGCGCGATCGCCACGCGTTGCCGCTGGCCGCCCGACAGCTCATTCGGCTTGTGCAGCGTGCGCGCCTCGAGTCCCACGCGCGCCAGCGCCGCATTCGCGCGTTCGCGCCGCACGGCGGGCGCGATGCCGCGGTAGATGAGCGGCTGCGCGACGTTGTCCGCGATCGTCGTGCGCGGCATCAGGTAGTAGCTCTGAAAGATGAAGCCGATCTTGCGATTGCGCACGCGCGCGAGCTGGTCTTCGCTGAGGCCCGCCACCGCTTCGCCGTCGAGCGTGTACGTGCCGGTGCTCGGCAGGTCGAGACAACCGAGCACGTTCATCATGGTCGACTTGCCCGAGCCCGAGGGACCTATCAACGCCAGGTATTCGTTGCGCGCGATGCTGAGGTTGATGTCGGCCAGCGCGACGAGCTCGGTCGTACCCATCTGGTACGTCTTGCCGATGCCTTGCAGCTCGATCACGGTTATTTCTTCGCGGCCGGTTCGGTCTTGGCGGTATTGATCTTCACTTTCTCGCCGTCGAGCAGGAACAGCAGCGTCTTCGCCGGGCCCACCACCACTTGCTCGCCTTGTTTCAGCCCGGAGACGATGGCGATGTAGCTGTCGTCGGCGGTGCCGGTGGTGACGGTGCGTTTCTTCACGCTGCCGTCGCCGTACACGAAGACGCTGGCCACCGATTTCTCGGCCTGCGCGGATTGGTCCGGATTGTCTTCATAACGCAGCGACTGCACGGGCACCGCCAACACCTTCGGAGCGTCGTCCGATGCGGTCAGCACCTCGGCACGGCAACTCATGCCGGGGTGGAAGACCACGTCCGCGGTATTGGTCAGGCGGATGCGGACCGGATAGTTCTTGTTCTGCCCGACCACGAAACGCGGCGCGATGGCGACCTGATCGACCTTGCCGAGCAGCACCTTGTCGGGAAACGCAGCCGGCACGACGCGTGCGTCGGCGCCCACGCGCACACGCGCGATGTCGGTTTCGTCGACGTTGATCTCGGCATCGATGCTGGTCGTGTCGGCGACGTCGACCAGCGTCGAGCCGGCGATTCCCGAGAAGCTCGGCACGGCGGTCTGACCCACCTTCACGTAGATAGCCGTCACCTTGCCGTTGAGCGGCGAGCGGATTTCGGTCTTGGCGAGCTGCTCTGCGGCCTGGCTCAACTGCGCTTGCGCCTGCGAGAGCGCTTCGCGGCTGGTGCGCAGATCGACTTCCGCCAGGTTTCGCAGCGAGGTGAGCTCCTGCAGGCTGTTTGCGTCGTACAGGCCCTTTTCCTGCAGCGCCTCGAAGCGCTTGAGCTTCACGACCTGCGCGTCGAAATCCACCTGCCGCCGCTCGATGCTCAGGCGCGCCTGCCGCACCAGTGCCTGCGCCTGCTCGATCTGCGCGCGTGGCGCGGCGGGATCGAGCCGCATGAGCAACTGGTCCTTCGTAACCTGGTCGCCCTCTTTCACGAGGATTTCCTTGACGCGGCCGGTGACTTCCGGCGCCAGCGTCACCTGGCTTTCGTAGGTGAGTGTGCCGGAGGCGAGCACGGTGGGTGTGAGAGCGCGCGGCGCGACGCGCTCGAGATCGACCACCTTGCTGGTGTCGTCGCGCGTGAGCTTGAGCACTACCGGGATCGCGATCAGCGCGACGACGGCGCCGACCGCGATCCATTGTTTACGCGTCATGCCGGCAGCTTACTTGAAAGCAATCGCGGCCCAGATGCCGTAAATGACGACCCCGGGCAGCAACACGAAGACCGCGCTGAAGCCCAGCGAGCGGCCGCTCCAGGTACGCACGCCGATGATCGCCAGCACCCAGCTGAGCAGCGCCTGGATCGTCAGCGTATCGAGCAGCGTCTGGCCCGGGCTTCCGACCGGGCGGTGGACGACGAGTTCGTTCAACGATAGCGGCGACAGCACTCCGGGCCCTATCTGTGTGCTGTTGCTGGTCGCCAGAAGAATCGCCGTGACCAGGGCACTGATCACCGCGGGCAATGCGCTCCAGCTCGTGAGCACGAACCAGTGCTTGAAACCCACGGGCACCTTCGTGACCTTTGCCGCCAGCCAGTAGTACAGCGATGACAGCAGGTACACGATGGGAATCGCGACGAACGTGCCGATCACGGAACCCCACAGCAACGTGCCGCGGCTGATCATGCCCATGGCGTGGGCGCGATCGGCTTCGGGCAACTTCTGCACGTCCGGGTTGTTGCCGTACAACGCGTCCTTGAGCCAATCGACGTCGACGATGCTGTAGTACCAGTACACGACGGCGGCCGTGGACAACACGACGGCCAGCAGTGGAAACCAGTAGCGTGGACGTTCGCGCAGTTCGGTGAATGCCGTGGAAGGTGCCGTCGCCAGGGCGCCGGCCAGCTCGAGGTTGTTCATCGGATCCCTCTTTGAATCGTTGTCTTGCAGGGCAGGTCCCGCCGGAAAGGTATGTCGGCCAAACCGGTTATGCAACTGCCCACAAACTACCGCCCGGGAGAGGCCGCGGAAGCGCTACCGGTGCTTGATTTTCTCTTCCGGCTTCAGGCCCGACACCACTTCGATATTGATGCCATCCGACAGGCCGGTCTTGATCTCGCGTTTTTCGAACTTCTGCGGCGTGGTCTCGACCTCGACGAAGGATTTCTTGTCCTCGATGAGCAGGTTGCCTTCGTTGATCGCCAGCGCCGCTTCGCGTTTGTCGAGCACGATGTCCGCGTTGGCGCTGTAGTTCGACCGCAGGAACAGATCCTTGTCGAGCGTGACCGCGGCGCGGATGGTGAACTTGATCGTTCCCTGGTCGGTCACGCCCTTGGGCGCGATGTATTCGAGCGTCGCCTTGAACGGTTTCCCCTCGAGCGCACCGACATTGAGGATCAGCTCCATCCCCTGCCTGAGCTTGCCCACCTCGGATTCGTCGACCAGCCCTTCGAAGATCATGTCGCTCATGTCGGCCAGCGTGGCGACCGACGTGCCGGATTGGAACGTGCTGGATTCGAGGATGAAAGAACCTTCCTTGTTAGGCACGTCGAGCACGGTGCCGTCGATGGTCGCGGGAATCAGGTTCGATACGTTGGCGGAATCCTTCGTGGCGCCGGTCTTGAGCAGCAGCAGTGTGTCCTCGGCCGAGGCCACGGCCTGCTTCTGCAGATCGTAATTGGTGACGTAGGTGTTGAACTGCGACTCGGAGATCACCTTCGTCTCGAGCAGCTTCTTGTAGCGCTCGAGGTCCGCCGCCTGGTTGCGCAGACTGATCCGTGCAGCCGCCACCTGCGCCTCCGCCGAACTCACGTTGAGCATGTTCGGCCGCAGCGAGATGCGCGCGATGACGGCGCCTTTTTTCACGGTCTGCCCGGCGGTCACGTACAGCCTGTCGACCACGCCGGACACCTGCGACTTCACTTCGATCTCGCGACGCGGGATCACTTTGCCGGTCGCGACGGTTTTCTTGATGATGGTCATCTTCACCGGGCTGTCGAGCGTGTAGACCACCGCCGCGCCCTGCGACTTGCGGTACAGGAAAACGATGGTGCCGACGAACACTACCGCGATGACGCCGAGAACCAGGAATTTCAGGATTCGTTTCATTCTTTATTCGTCCTGCAACGCAGTGATCGGATTGACCGCGGCCGCCTTGGACGCGGGCATGATGGAAGCGAGTACACCCGAGACGATCAGCACCAGCAAAGCGACCATCGCGGTCTTGAAATCCATTTGCGGGTGGGAGAAGAAATTCACCTTGCCACCGCTGGCATCCAGCATCTTCGAGATGGTCTCGAGCAGCAACGCACCCACGACCAGGCCGCTGTACCCGGCGACCGCGGTGATGAACAGCGATTCCTGCATGATCATCCCGACGATGGACGTCGGCGTGGCGCCGAGCGCCTTGCGCAGCCCGATCTCGCGGGTGCGCTCCTTGACCACGATGAGCATGATGTTGCCGACGCCCACGGCGCCCGCGAAGATCGTGCCGACGGCCACCACCCAGCTGAAGACCTTGATGCCGGCAAACAGGCCCTGCACCTTGTCGAATTCATCCTGCAGATTGAAGCTGCCGAACACTCCCTTGTCGTCCGGGCTCACCTTCTTGAGCTGCGAGAGGTACTTCTTCACCTCGTCTTCGGTGATCTTCGCGTGGATGCCGGGCTTCGGGATGATCATGAAACTGCCGACGTAGCCGGTCTGGTTGAACGCGTAGCGCAGTGTATCGTTCGGTAGATAGATCTTCTCGTCTTCCTGCTGCTGGTTGCCCTGCTGCAGGGATTCCGTCACGCCGACGACGTGGAAGCTGATGCCGTTGATCGTGATGTCGGCGCCCACCGCGCTCTCGCCCTTGGCGAACAACTGGTCGCGCACACGTTTGCCGATCAGCGCGACCTTGCGCCGCTCCCGCTCATCGAGCGCGTTGATCGAGCGGCCTTCGAGGATCTTGAAGGCGGCGATCTTTTCGATGTCCTGGAATCCGCCCTGCACGCTGAAGGCGCCGTTCTTCGATTTGTGCACGGAGAACGGCGGACTGCCCTCCCACACGCCGACCGAGTTCTGCCCCTTGATGACACCGACGCTCGCGACGTTCTTCGCGACGGCGGCCACGTCCTCGGGCGTGAAGCCGATGTCGCGGCCGATCGGCATGCCCATGTAGGGAAGCTGCGTCTTGCCCTGGCCCCAGATGTAGATGAAGTTCGAAACACGCGGAAAACCTTCGTTCACGCCGTTCTCGAAACCCTTGCCGGAGCCTAACAACACCGTGAGCATGAAGATGCCCCAGAACACGCCGAAGGCGGTGAGCGCGGTGCGCAGCTTGTGCTGGCTCAGCGTGTTGAAGATCTCCTGCCACTTTTCCGTGTCGATGAACATGGCCTACTCCGCGCGCATCGCTTCGATCGGGGTGATCTTCGCCGCGCGCAGCGCCGGCATGAGCCCCGCGAGCACTCCGACACCGACCAGCAGCGCGATGGCGGTCATCGCCACCTGGAAGTTCACTTCCGGATTCATGAAATACGGCATCTGCGCGCCCGCCTTGCGCAGCCCGAACGCGATCAGCTCGAGCAGCCCAACGCCGCATACGAGGCCGACGTAGCCGGCAACGGCGGTCACCAGCGTCGACTCCAGCAGCAAGGTGCTCACGATGGTGAACGGCGTCGCGCCGAGCGCCTTTCTGATGCCGATCTCGCGCGTGCGCTCCTTCACCGTGATGATCATGATGTTGCTGATGCCGACGATGCCGGCCATCAGCGTGCCCAGGCCCACGAACCAGATGAATACGTTGATGCCGGTGAACAGGCCGGTGATCCGCTTGGCGGGCTCGGCCATGTTGAACGAGCCGATGCCGCGATTGTCGTCGGGCGACACGTTGTGGCGGCGCTTCACCAGCGCGACCACCTTCTTCTCGAGCTCGAAGCCGTCGACGCCGGGTTCGGGCCGCATCCAGATGTTGTCGAGCCGGCCGCCGCCGCCAAAAACCGTTTCGTACGTCGTCTGCGGTAGATAGATCGCGTCGGATCCCTGGCCGCGGTTCACCTTGTCGTGAAAGACGCCGACGACTTTCATCACGACGTCTTTGACGCGCACGTCCTTGCCCACCGGGTCGACACCCTTGTCGAACAGCCGCTCGACGACGTTCACCCCGAGCGCCACCACCTTGCGCGTCTCGCCGACATCCAGCGGGTTCGTGCGCCGGCCGAAGGTGAAAGGAATCTCGTTCTTCAACACGAAGAACGAATCCGGGATGCCGTGCATGTTGGCGTTGCTGTTCTTCTTGCCGTAGGTCACGGTGACGCCGTACTGCGCACGGTCGCCCGAGATGATGCGCACGCCGCCGATCTGCCGGGCGATGGCCTGTACGTCTGCTTCTTCGAGCTTGATCTTGCGGCCCAGGCCCATGCCTTGGTACGCCACGCTCGTGTCGCCGGAATACAGCACGATGATGTCGAGCGGTTCGTTGCCGAAATCCTGCATCACGCCGTTCTGCATGCCGCGGCCGGCGCCCAACAACAGGATGAGCATGAAGATGCCCCAGAACACGCCGAACGCCGTGAGCGCGGTGCGCAGCTTGTTCTGGCGCAGCGTGAAGAGGATTTCCTGCAGGCCGTCGAGCATGGCTCAGGCCGCGTCGTGCAACGTGCGCGAAGAAGTCACGAGGCCGTCCTTGAGGACGATCTGGCGCTGCGTCTGGTTCGCGACGTCCTGCTCGTGTGTGACGATGATCATCGTGTTGCCACGCTGGTGGATGTCCTTGAGCAGCGACATGATCTCCTGCGTGGTCTTGCTGTCGAGCGCGCCCGTCGGCTCGTCGGTGAGGATGACCTTGGGATTGCCGACCAGTGCGCGCGCGATCGCGACGCGCTGTTTCTGCCCACCGGACAGTTGATTCGGCATGAAGGTCTTGCGGTCCGAGAGCCCGACCATGTCCAGAAACTGCTCGGCGCGGTGGTTGCGCTCCTTGCGGCCGACTCCCTGGTAGTAGAGTGGCAGTGCAACATTTTCCGCGGCGTTCTTGAACGGCAGCAGGTTGAAGGACTGGAACACGAACCCGAGCGTGCGATTGCGCAGGCGCGCCGCCTCGGTCTCGCCGAGATTTCGCACCAGCTGGCCGGCAAGTTCGTAGGTGCCGGAGTCGTAGCTGTCCAGCACGCCCAGGATATTCAACAGCGTGGACTTGCCCGATCCCGACGAACCCATGATGGACACCATCTCGCCCTCGCGGATGTGCAGATCGATGCCCTTGAGCACGTGCAGGGATTGCTCCCCGGTGCGGTAGTACTTGTGAATGCCCTGCAGCTTGATCATGGTCGGGAATGTCTCACGATGCCGCCGGCGGGCAACCCTTTTGTTTGACGAGCCAGGTGCTCTTCCGGTTGCACACGCAGCAATCTGCCCACGGCCCGTTACGGCGGCAGTTTCTACTACACTCGTGGCTTATTCTATGACATTTGTCATAGGAAGAGCGGTGGTCAGCCGGCCGGCTTCCGGGAGCTCAGCGCGCCGCGCACTTCGCGCAGCTTCTGCTTGACCGCCGCGGCGTTTTCGCTGCCCATGCGGATCAAGGCCTTCTGACCCGCGGAGAGCGACTCGAGCTTCGGGTCGGCAAACTCGTATTGAACGTTCGGCTGCGCGAGTGCGATCGGGCCCGGCACATCGGGTGTCGCGAGCAGCAGATCGATCACTTCGATCACGCGGTCGTTGAAATACTGCGGCGGATGGCCGAGGTTTTCGTACGACTCCTGGAACAGCGGGTAGTAGCGCACATAGGTCGCGACCAGCCGCTGCGTATCGGTCGAGCGCAACAGCTGCACCATCGGCCGGTAACGCTCGTAGTTAGCGGGGTCGAGCACCAGCGCGTCCTCCGCCCCGCTGACCATGAAACCACCCGGCGGCGATTTTATCGGCCGCAGCCGTTCCGCCACTTTCTCTTCCGACAGGTTGTCGACGGACACCACGATGTGCCGGATCAGCTCGTCCGTGACGATGAATCTCTCGACCGACTCCACCCCGAAAAGATCGGCCAACGCGTTCTGCATCGGCACGCTGCTGTCGTCGAGCGCCGGCAGCGCATCGTTTCCATCGGATGCGGGAACCGGGTGCTTGATCGCCGGCTCCGCGGGCGTCACGGGCTGCGGCGGCACCGCCACGACGGGATCTGCGGACGGCGCCGGCTTGCGGCTTTGCGAGAAGTAGAGGATGCCGCCGATGGTCAGGCCGACCACGGCTACGCCCGCGGCTGCGTATTTGAAGTTTTCGTTCATGGGTTGTCTGACAGCGATCGCAGGCAGTCGTTCCGGCGGCGAGGGAGGTGTTACTGCGACTGCTGCTGGCCGATGTCGGTGGGGGCAGCAGTGTCACGACTGGCCAGGGCGCGGAAACACATCGCCACGAAGAGCAGCACGACCAGCGAGTAGATAGCCAGCTTGACCCGGCCGGGCAGCATCGCGAACGACAAACGCGGCGCCTCCCCGCCCGGCGTACCGCCAACCGGCGACGCGATGGGCACGCTCCGCGGCTTGACTGCCGCATGCAGGTGCGCCACCAGGTGCGCTGCCAGGTTCGCGGTGTCATCACCTGGCGAGGGCCCATTCGGTATCTTGGCAAGCATCTGCACGAGCTTCTGCGTGGCGTTTTCCCGCGACAATGCCGCCAGCCCGGCGGCCTCCATCCAGGGATCGACACCCGACCTCGCGAGCGCCGACAGCATGGTCAGATGCATCCCGTTTGCATCCTCGGCGATCGGGGTAAACAGGAAAGCGTTCATATCGGTGCGGAGCGGATCTGTCATGTAGAGAGCGTGCGTCCTTGGCGGGGCTGGCAGTGTAGGCGCAAGACGCCAGCGAGATGCGGCGATCGGGTGCAGCCGGCACGAATGGACGCCCACTGGCAATTTGCGGGCCCGGCAGCGCTGTTTACTGCGCTGCTTTTTCCTGAATGTAGATCGCGCGTTCATGCGAGAACGCCTTGAAACCGAATACACCGTGATAGCTGCCCATGCCGCTTTGATTGACCCCACCGAACGGCAGCCGGTTCTCCAGGTAGTGGGAGAAAAATCCGTTGATCGTCACGCCGCCCGATGAAGTCCGTTCGAGCACCTTGTCGATGGTGTTTTGATCATTGCTGTAGAGATACAGCGCCAGCGGTTTCCCGCGCCGCGAGATGTGGCCGATGACTTCATCGATATTCTTGTAGGTAACCACCGGCACGATCGGGGCAAAGATCTCCTCCTGCATGATCGACATGTCGGCAGTGACATCGGTGAGCATCGTCGGGTGGATAGTCCGGTCCGCCGGTTCCAGCGTGCCACCCACCGCGACCTTGGCGCCCTTGGCGATGGCATCGTCGAAGAGCTTTCTGATTCGCGCAAAGTTCTGGTCGTTGACGATCTGGGCGATGTTCTCCTTCTTGAGACTGCCGTCGTCGCGGTAGAGATTCTGCTTCACCTTCGCCCGGAATTCCTCGATCAACACGCCCTGCTGCTGCTCCTTGACGAATACGTAGTCAGGGCTGATGCAGGCTTGCCCGCCGTTGAACTGCTTGGCTGCCGCGAGGTCCGCCGCGACCTTCTTCACGTCCGCGCCGTCATCGACGATGACCGGCGATTTCCCGCCGAGCTCCAGCGTGACGGTAGATAGGTTCTTCGCCGCCGCGGTCATCACCAGCTTGCCGACGCGTGTGCTGCCCGTGAAGAAGATATGGCTGAACGGCAGCTCGAGCAACGCGGTGGCCACGTCGACCCCGCCTTCGAACAAGGCGACTTCCTTTTCCTCGAAGGCCTGCTTGACGATCTTCGCGGCGACGGCCGCGGTCGCCGGGCACAGATCCGTCAACTTGACCATGCAGCAGTTGCCGGCTGCGACGGCGGCCGCCAGAGGCCCGAACGTCAGCCCGAGCGGAAAGTTCCAGGGGCCGAGAATGAGGCACACACCGCGCGCCTCGGAAACGATCCGCGCCTTGTCGTTCTTGTTCTGCGAGGGAACGACTTCGACGGGTTTCATCCACTCGTCGAGGTTATCGATGTTCCGCTGGATGTTGCCGACGACGCCGAGGATCTCCGTCACCCGGACTTCGCCTTCCGGCTTGCGCGTGTCCTGCATCACCGCCGCCACGATCTGCTCGGCGTGAGCCTCCACGGCTGCTTTCAGCCGCGCGAGTTTTTCCTTGCGTTGCGCGGCGGTCGAGGCCTTGGCCTCCCATTGATGCGCCTGCTGAAGATCGAAAATGCGCTGAAAGGCCGCAGTGGACACGTTGTCTCTCCACGAATGACGGCGATTTCCCGTCGGTGTCGTGTATTACAGCAAGTCTGCGGCGGGCCCTCGCCCGTGGACGCACGAAGTGTTGTCCCCCAACGAAGTGAGGGGCGGACGACGCCGCAAGCGTCTGAAGATCTACCTGCGGATCATCAGGACCACGTTGCCGTGACCGTAATTCGCTTGGCCGCCTTGAATGACACCCGCCAGCAGTTCGCCGCCGTTCACGGCGTAGAGAGTATTGGCGATGGTCTCGCCGGTGATCGTGAAGGTCACCTTGCCATCGGCGTACGTCCAGGTCCCGTCGATAGTCCCGTCGTCGGGTTCCAGTCCCGTTCCCGAATGCAGCGCGCCGGTGAACGTGCACGTGAACGTCCCGTTGGCATTGAAAATGATGGGACCGTGATACCCGATGACCTCCGGATCGCCCGACGGAACGTCGATGCCGACCTGCAGGTTCTCGAACTGATAGGTACCGACGATATCGGCCGCGGTGATGGTGCCTTCGAGCTTTGCCACGCGGTCCGACACCGAATTGATTGCCGTCACGAGCGCCTGAAAGTTGGCGTTGACCTCGCTCGCCTTGGCGGGTGTACCCGAAGTGAACGTGTGCGGCACCGTAACCTGTGCGATGGCCGGATTGCCGAGCGTTCCGAGAGTGAGAAGGCAGATCAGTCCAAGATGGCGCATGCGATTTCTCTTGTTTTTGTTTTGGATGGATAGCTAGTCGCGGCAGCTCACTGCCAGATGACGGTATTCCAGCTGGCCGCGTCCCAGCTCAACAGCGCCGGCGTCACGGTGAGAGCGGTGGAACCGGTCACCGTGCCGGAGGTGGCGGAAACGGTGGTCGTGCCCCCGGTCACCGTCGTGACGGCACCCGCTGAATTGATGGTGGCGACCGCATTCGACGAACTCGCCCAGGTGGCGGTAGTCGTGAGATTGCGCGTGGTTCCATCGCTGTAGCTGCCCGTGGCGGTGAACTGCACCGTGGCGGCCAACAAGGTCGAGCCCGGGTTGGCGGGCGTGACCGCAATGGACGTCAGCGTCGCCGCGGGCGGCGCAGGGGGTGGGTTGTCGCTGTTCCCGCCACGACCGCAACCGGACAGCACGACGGCAAGCGCGAGAACGGCCGCTTTCTTATAGTTATTATTGAGCATGACCGTAACGTACGACTAACAACGTCGTCAGCATAGCAGAGCAACCGGCGCCGCCAATAGCCGCCTTCAAGATATTTGTTAGTTAGATCGCCCGCCATGGATCGCCGGGCCTTATACCTGTCATGCGAAACGGCGTTGACGGCGCCGGATAGCGGAGTTTTCAGTTCAACAGGTTCTGCAGCTGCGTGATTTTTCTGGGAAATCCCGGGTGGGCGTGTCAGTGCCGCAGGTCATGGCTGTACCTCGATGTGATCTCCCGGCCCAGCTCGGTGGGGGTCGGCGTTCGACTGCCGTTGATCGCCGGGCCCGCCCTTCGGGACTTCATCGTCCAGTATCGCCGCGCCCTGGCGCTCGAGGTCTTCGTATTGTCCGGAGTCCACCGCCCAGAACAGCGCCCAGATGGCGCCGCCGAACACGGCGAGCCCGAGCAGGACCAGTAGATAGGAAATGCTCACGCCGCCCGCTCCGCGCCCGCGAGCCGCCGCGCGTTGAGCACCACGCCGAGCGAGGACAGCGACATGCCGAGCGCCGCCAGCCACGGAGGGATCAGGCCGCAGGCAGCGAGCGGCACGGTCGCGAGGTTGTAGCCCAGCGCCCAGGCCAGGTTCTGACGGATCACGCGTAACGTGCGGCGCGCGGTGGCAACCGCCAGCGGCAGCGAGGCCAGCGATTCGTGCAGCAGCAACAGGTCCGCCGCGGCCTGCGCGATCGCCGAGCCCTGCCCCATCGCGCAGGAGACATCCGCAGCGGCGAGCACCGGCCCATCGTTGATGCCGTCGCCGATCATGAACACGCGGTGCCCGCCGGCGCGCAGCTCCTGCAGCAGCGCGGTCTTGTCGAGCGGCGAGAGCCGGGCGCGCGCCCGTTTGATGCCAAGCAGACGCGCCGCCTGCTGCACGGTTGCGTCGCTGTCACCGCTGGCGATCATCACGTCGAGCCCCTGCATTCGCAGCGCCTGAACCGCGTCGCGCGCCTCGGGCCGCAACGGCGCGCCGACTTCGAATGCCGCCGCGATCCCGGCATCTGCGCCGAGGTACACGGCACTGTCGGCTTCGCGCCGGCGCACGAGTGGCAGTAGATTGCCCGCGCGGCCGATCGCCTCGACGAAGTCGCGCCGGCCGAGCCGCCAGCATCGGCCGGCGACACTCCCTTCGATGCCTTCACCGGCGAACTCCTGCACTCCCCCGGCGCGCACCGCAGCCACCGCATGCGGCGCAAATGCCGCCGCGAGCGGATGCGCGCTGTCGCGCTCGAGCGCCGCGGCGATGGCCAGCACGTCTTCGCGCCCCTGCCCGCCCAGTAGTTTGACCTCGTTGATCGCCGCGGCGCCACTGGTCAGCGTGCCGGTCTTGTCGAGCACCACGGTATCGACGTGCGCCAGCCGCTCGAGCGCATCCACGCGCGTGACCAGCAAACCGAGACGTGACAACCGCAGCGTCGCCGCCGCCAGCGCGGCCGGCGTCGCGAGCGACAGCGCGCAAGGGCACGTGACGACCAGCACCGCGAGTACCGCCGGGAACACCATGCGCGGGTCGAGCCAGAACCAGGCGAGCGCCGTCAGCACCGCCAGCACGAGAATCGACGCCACGAACCACGACGCGGCGCGATCCGCCAGGCGCGCGATGGCCGGGCGTTCGGCCTGCGCGCGCTCGAGCAGCGCGACGATCGACGCCAGCGTCGATTGCGCCACGCCCGCCGTCGCGACCAGCACCAGCGCCGCGCCGAGGTTCACGCTGCCGCCGCGGATAAGCTCGCCCGCACGGCGGCGCGCCGCGGCCGCTTCTCCCGTGATCAGAGACTCATCGAGCAAGGCGCCTTGCGCGGAGGCGTCCGCGGCGAGATTCGAATCGACCGCGACGACCGCGCCCTTCGGTACGCTGAAACGATCGCCCGGTACCAGTTCGTCGGCCTTGACCTTGCGCCGGCTGCCGTCCGCGTCGATGCGCGTGACCTCGGCGGGCAGGCTGCGCGCCAGCGCTTCCGCCGACGACAGGCTGCGATGGCGGATGCTCATCTCGACGAACCGGCCCGCCGACAGGAAGAACACGAACATGCCCACCGAATCGAAATACACCTCGCCACTGGCGCGCAGGGTGTTGAACACACTCGGCAGCCAGGCGAGCAACAGCGCGAAGGCCACCGGCACGTCCATGCCGAGCCGGCGATTGCGCAGGTCGCGCCACGCGCCGGAAAGGAACGGCGCACCGCTGTAGAACAACACCGGCGTCACGATCACCATGCCGGCGACGCGCATGAGCTGCGCCATCGACGCGTCGATGTCGGTCGCGCCATACAACGCGGTCAGGTACATCATCGCCTGCATCATGCCGAGCGAGGCGAGACCGAAGCGCTTGAGCGCCGCGCGATGTTCGTTGCGGTAGTCGGCGCTGGCGGCGGAGCCGGCGAGCGGCGTCGGTCTGAAACCGGCGCCCTCCACCGCCGCCAGGATCTGCGCAAGGCTCGTGCCCAGACGCGCCTGCCAATCCACCGAGACGCGCGCGGTCGCCGCGTTGACGCGCACCGCATCGATGCCCGGCAGCGCATTCACGGCCTTTTCGATACTGCTAACGCAGCCGGCGCAGTGGATTCCCTCGGCGATGAACACCACGTGTTCGTGGGCGCCCGCATCGCGCGACCAGCGCGCGTGCAGCGCGTCCGCGCTCACGATTTGCCGTCCGGATCGCGCGCGCGCAGCGCCAGCGACTCGAGGTTGCCGGTGGCGACGGCGCGCACGCTCCACGCGCCGGAATCGTCGTCGAGCGCCACGCGCCAGTTGCCGGTAGCTATTGGCGGACAGGCCGCGTGATATTCGTCAGGTGCCACGCGCATGAGGCGCAGGTGGCGATCCAGGCCCGCGTCGGCGCCGTTGGTCAACAGCAGGTTGAGCGCCGCCGGCTCGAGCGGCACATTGCGCACGGTCGCGCGGCATCGTCCATCGCGCGTATCGAGATCGATCTCGATGCCGAGCGCCGCCGCGTGGCGTGCCCGCGCGAAATCCTGGTCGAGCCGCGCGCCCTCCCAGTGATAACTTTCCGGCAGCGGGCGGTCGCCGCTGCGCAGCGCGATGAACAGCGTCGCGAAACCCGCGACCACCGCCGAACCGGGCAGCAGCCACATGAGCCAGTAGACAGGGTTGGTCAGACGTCGATCGGCCTGCGCGGTTTTCATGTTCATCTCGTCGGCGCGAGGAAACGCGCACGCGTGGTCGTGTGAATCTTCGCATCGTCGAGCGAAGTCAATTCGAAGTCGATCGTTTCCGCGCCGAGCGGCTCGTAAGTGGCGCGTCGCACGCGCACCGCGATCGAATACACCTCACCACTCGGTACCGAATATTCGCGCCCGGCCGGAAGCAATGTGAGCGGCGACCCGCCGCGCGCGGTCAATGCGAAGCGCTGGGCGCGCTCGGTCTTGTTGAGGATGCGGATGGTGTACACGTTGTCGACGTTGCCGTCGTCGCGCAGCTGATACAGCGACTTGCGGTCGCGGATCACGTCGAGTGCGACCGGGTTGCGCAGCGCCAGGGCGGTGCCGAAGCCGGCGGCGAGGACTGCGAGCAACACGCCATATATAAGAGTGCGCGGACGCAGCAGCCGCGTCGGCGCGTGATCGAGCGCGTGCTGGGTCGTGTAACGGATGAGGCCGCGCGGCGAGCCCATCTTGTCCATGACGTCATCGCAGACGTCGATGCAGGCGGCGCAGGCGATGCACTCGATCTGCAGGCCCTTGCGGATGTCGATGCCGGTCGGGCACACCTGCACGCACAGCGTGCAGTCGATGCAATCGCCCTTGCCTTGCGCACGCGCGTCGGTGCCACGCTTGCGGGCACCGCGCGGCTCGCCGCGCTCCGTGTCGTAGGTGATGACCAGCGTGTCGCGGTCGAACATCGCGCCCTGGAAACGCGCGTACGGACACATGTACTTGCAGACCTGCTCGCGCAGGTACCCGGCATTGCCGTAGGTCGCGAAGCCGTAGAACAGCACCCAGAAGGTTTCCCACCGGCCGACGTCGAACGCCAGCACTTCCGCGCCCAGCGTGCGAATCGGCGTGAAGAAGCCGACGAATGTAAAGCCGGTCCACAGCGCGAATGCGATCCAGAGAAACTGCTTGAGCGATTTGCGCGCGAGCTTGCGCATGCTCCACGGCGCGCGATCGAGCTTGAGACGCGCACCGCGATCGCCCTCCGCGAACTGCTCGAGCCACAGGAAGGTCTCCGTCCACACCGTCTGCGGACAGGCATAGCCGCACCACAGCCGGCCCCACACGGCGGTTACGAAGAACAGCAGCAACGCCGCGATCACCAGCAGCCAGGTGAGAAAGATGAAATCCTGCGGCCAGAACACCAGGCCGAGGATGAAGAACTTGCGCGCCGGGAGGTCGAACAACACCGCCTGCCGCTCGCCCCAGGAGATCCACGGCAATAGATAGAACAACCCGAGCAGCACCCACACCGACAATACGCGCAGGCGCGCGAAGCGCCCGTTTACTTCGCGCGGATACACCTTCTGGTGCGCGTAGTAGGACTCGCTGATCACCTTGAGCTGCGCGTTCATCGGCGGCCCACGCGCCGGCCATGCGCGAGATACCAGGCAAGTCCGGCGGCCGTCATGCCCACGCACCAGAAAAAGAAGAAGCCGATGGCGTAGACGTGCATACGCGTGCTCCACCACACAGGTGGCGCTCCCTCGGCGAACGCGCCCGGATCGACGAACGCAAAACACACCATGGTCCCGGCGGCCGCTGACAGGAAGGAGCTCCAGGCAACGACTCCGCCGACACGCCACGCGATACGGCGCGCACGGGCGCGGTTAACGCGCGGCGGACTCACTATTCACCTGTGCCGCCTGGGCGGGCGGCGCGCTCAATGACAACACGTACGCCGCGAGCAGTTTCACGCGCGTTTCGCCAAGCCTGGCGGCGTGCGGCGGCATGGCGCCGCTGCGTCCTTTCGCAATGGAATCGCGCACGGTGGCGAGCGCGCCGCCGTGCAGCCAGATTCCGTCGGTCAGATTGGGCGTGCCCATCGCGACATTGCCCTTGCCATCCGCGCCGTGGCAGGCGGCGCACATCTGCGCGAAGATCGTCTTGCCGGCGGCGAGATCGCCGGCTTCGAGCTTGCGTCCCTGCAGGCTGAACACGTAGTCGAGCACGTTCTCGACGCCACTCGATCCGAGCGCGTCGCCCCACGCGGGCATGACACCATTGCGTCCAGCGGAGATGGTCGCGACGACCGTGTCGGGATCGCCGCCCCACAACCAGTCATGATCGGTGAGATTCGGGAAACCAGGAGTGCCGCCGCCATCCGACCCATGACAGGCGGCGCAGTTGTGGAGGAACAGATTGCGGCCGATGCCGAGCGCGGCCGGGTCGTTCATGAGCTGCGGCAGGTCGGCTTTCGCAAACCGCGACAGCGTCTTCTCGATGCGCAGCGCATTCGCGGCCGCATCCGCTGCGTGTTCACCATGCGAGGTCCAGGCGAGCGTGCCCTGCCAGCTGCCGAGCCCGGGATACAACGCGAGGTAACAACCGCCGAAGGCGACGGTGACGATGAACAGCCACAGCCACCACCGCGGCAGCGGATTGTTCAGTTCCTGCAGGTCGCCATCCCAGGTGTGGCCGGTGGTGAGGGAGCCCGGCACGCTCTCGCCATGCGAACGGCGCGTCCACCACAAAAGCCACAGGGCGCCGGCGATGTTCGCCACCGTCAGCGCGATGATGAACAGGCTGTGCGCGCGCGTCATGATCCGCTCTGCTCCTCGTCTTCGAGCGGCAGGCGCGCCGCAGCGTCGAAGGCCTGGCGCCGCGACTTGCCGAATGCCCAGACGACCAGCCAGACGAACAGCCCGAGCAGCACCGCGGTCACGAGGCCGCGAAACATTCCGATATCCATCGTCACTCCCGGGTTCTCACCAGTTCGCCGCGGCGGTGCCGAGGCCTTGTAGATAGGCAATCAGCGCGTCCATTTCGGTCTTGTCGCGCACGGCATCGGCCGCCGCCGCGATCTGCACATCCGTGTACGGGACGCCGACCCTGCGCAGCGCGCGCATTTTTCCGGCTGTGCCATCCGCATCCACCCGGGCCTCGGCGAGCCACGCATACGCCGGCATGTTCGATTCGGGCACGACGTCGCGCGGATTCGTCAGGTGCGCGCGATGCCATTCATCGCTGTAGCGCGCGCCGACGCGCGCGAGGTCCGGACCGGTGCGCTTCGAGCCGAACTGGAACGGATGGTCGTAGACGCTCTCGCCGGCCAGCGAGTAGTGTCCGTATCGCTCGGTCTCGGCGCGCAGCGGGCGGATCATCTGCGAATGGCAGTTGTAACAGCCCTCGCGGATGTAAATGTCGCGCCCCTCGAGTGCGAGCGCCGCATAAGGCTCGATGCCCGGCGCGGGCGTGGACGTTTCACTCGACAGGAACAGCGGCACGATCTCCACCAAGCCGCCGATGCTGATGACGAGCGCGATCCACACGCCGAGCCAGGAGACCTTCTTCTCGACCGTCTCGTGGCTGAATTGCACGGGTTTCATACGGGCTCCGGAATCGCCACGGCGGGCACGCGGGACTGGCTGCCGGCTGTCTTCCAGGCGTTGTAGGCCATCAGGAACATGCCCGACAGCACCATGACACCGCCTAACAAACGCACCGCGTAGTAAGGATAGGTGGCGTTCAGGGCTTCGACGAACGAGTAGGTCAGCGAGCCATCATCGTTCGTGGCGCGCCACATGAGGCCCTGCATGACGCCCGCGATCCACATCGCCGCGACGTACAGCACCACGCCGATGGTCGTGCTCCAGAAGTGCCAGTCGATGAGCCGCGTGCTCCACATCTCCTTCTTGCCGACGAGTTTCGGCCACATGGAGTAGATGCAGGCGATGGTGATCATCGCCACCCAGCCGAGCGCGCCGGAGTGCACGTGACCGATGGTCCAGTCGGTGTAGTGAGACAGCGCGTTGACCGTCTTGATCGACATCATCGGACCCTCGAACGTCGACATGCCGTAGAACGACAGCGCGACGACCATGAACTTGAGGATCGGATCCGTGCGCAGCTTGTGCCAGGCGCCCGACAGCGTCATGAGGCCGTTGATCATGCCGCCCCAGGACGGCGCGAGCAGGATCAGCGAGAACACCATGCCCAGCGACTGCGCCCAGTCGGGCAGCGTGGTGTAGTGCAGGTGATGCGGGCCGGCCCACATGTAGATGGAGATGAGCGCCCAGAAATGCACGATCGACAGGCGGTACGAGTAGACAGGCCGGCCGGCCTGCTTGGGCACGAAGTAATACATCATGCCGAGGAAACCCGCCGTCAGGAAAAAGCCCACCGCATTGTGCCCGTACCACCACTGCACCATCGCGTCGACGGTGCCGGCGTAGATGGAATACGACTTCGTCATCGACACCGGGATCTCGGCGCTGTTGACGATGTGCAGCACCGCGACTGTGATGATGAACGCGGCGAAAAACCAGTTCGCGACGTAGATGTGCGAAACGCGGCGCTTGACCAGCGTGCCCAGGAACACGACGGCGTACGTGACCCACACCACTGCGATGAGGATGTCGATGGGCCATTCGAGCTCCGCGTACTCCTTGCCGCTCGTCATGCCGGCCGGCAGCGTGATCGCGGCGAGCACGATGACCGCCTGCCATCCCCAGAACGTGAATGCGGCAAGTTTGTCGCCGCCGAACAGCCCCACGTGACAGGTGCGTTGCACGATGTAATAGGAAGTGGCGAACAGCGCACAGCCGCCGAACGCGAATATCACCGCGTTGGTGTGCAGCGGCCGCAGGCGGCCGTAGGAAAGCCACGGGCCGAGATTGAGATCGGGCCAGATGAGCTGCGCGGCGATCACCGCGCCGACCGCCATGCCGACGATCCCCCACACGATGGTCATCACGGCGAATTGCCGGATGGCCTTGTCGTTGTAGGTAGGCGCGCCGGGAGCAGCCGCGGCGACGGGAGAATTCATGGCGGACCACGCGTGTTGTCAGGACTGTGGAATTTTCAGCGCGTTGCGCACGCGAAAAAATACGCGCGACTACGCACGCGCCGCGGCGCGGATACGTAGCACTACGGATGCGAGCTGCGGTGAGTCTTCGAAGCGTGTTTCGTCAATGCAAGCATGCCGAGTGCCGCGAAGGCGGCGAGCGCGATCTCCAGCAGCAATGTCAGGCCGACCGGCAACGCCTGCGCACAGAGCATGATCCCCACCGGCATGGCGATGAAACAGCCGGCATGTGCGGCGAGGCACTCATCGACGCTGCCGCCGCGATGCCGCGCGGAAAACGCGAGCAGCTGTACGAGCAGTGCGCCCAGCAAGGCGCCGGCGACGGCGTTCGGCAGCAGTTGCAGCGTGAAGCTGATCACGGCGGCAAAGGAATATCCGGCAGTGCGGCAGGCACCAAGCCAGATCGTGAAACCCTGGCGAAGGTGCTCGTCGATGAGGCCCCCGAGCACCGCGCCGGCCGGAGAAATCGCGGCGAGTGCTGCCAGGCGTGCGCCGCGCGAACTGTTGCTCATGCATGAATTTTCGTCCGGCACGTGCGGGCGGCAAATCCGTAGCGTTGCGTACGCGTAGGGAATGCCCCGTATGCCCGCGCCGCCGCCGCCGCGCGAGGATGCGGCGATGACGCCCGCGACTTGCGCCCTTGTTCCGACGGTGCAATCCTCGTCCGCCCACGCCCATGACGAGTTCGCTTCCATGCTGACTTCCTCGCTCGTGCGCGGCGTGCTCGATGCATTGCCGGACGCCATGGTGATCATCGACCCCTCGGGCAACATCCTCTTCGCGAACGCGCAGGTCGAAGCATTGTTCGGTTTCCCGAGCGCCGACATCGTCGGCGGACCCGTGGAAGTGTTGTTGCCGGAGCGCTTCCGTCACCGGCACGTGGGGCATCGGACGAACTACACCGGCAATGTGCGGGTCCGCCCCATGGGCGCGGGCCTCGACCTGTTCGCAACCCGCAAGGACGGCAGCGAGTTTCCGGTGGAGATCAGCCTGAGTCCGCTCAGGATGGGTGAGGAAACCATGGTGGCCGCGGCCATCCGCGACGTCAGCGAACGCAAACGCGTCGAGCAGGCGCTGACCGAAGCACGCCGCGACGCCGAACACGCGAACCTCGCCAAGAGCCGCTTTCTAGCCACGGCCAGCCACGATCTGCGCCAGCCCCTGCAGACGCTCGGCCTCCTCACAGGCGCGTTGCGGCGCATGGTCACCGACGCAGATTCGCGCGACGTGGTCGAACAGCAGGAACAGGCGGTCGACGCCATGTCGCGCCTCATCAACGCGTTGCTCGACATCAGCAAGCTCGAATCCGGCGCCATCAAACTGGAGCCGACCGACTTCGAGCTCGCACCGCTGTTCGAGGAGCTGCGGCGCGAGTTCGCGAGCGTCGCCGCGAGCAAGGGGCTGCGCTTCGCGACGGATTCGCCCCACGAGCGCACGCATTCGGATCCGGCGCTCATCGGCCAGGTGCTGCGCAACCTCGTCTCCAACGCCCTCAAGTACACGCATTCGGGCTCGATCGAGCTGCGCAGCGAGCGCACGGGGTCGAAGCTGCGCGTCGAAGTCCGCGACACCGGCGTCGGTATCGCGGCCGACCAGCTGCCGCACATATTCGAGGAGTTCTATCAGATCGGGGTATCACCCAACAGCTCGCGGCAGGGCTACGGCCTCGGCCTGTCGATCGTGCAGCGCATCGCCAAACTACTCGATCTGAACGTGCACGTACGCTCGACGCCCGGGCAGGGATCGGTATTCACGTTCGAATTGCCGGTGGCGCAGCACTCACCGGCATCGACGCCGGCAAGCGGCGAATCCACAACCGGCGACGTGGAAGCCAGCGGCGCATTCAGGCTGCTGCTGGTGGAAGACGAACCCGGCGTGCGTAATGCCATGCGCATGTTGTTCAAAATCGAGGGATTTCACGTCACCGCCGTCGCTGGCGCCGCCGAGGCGCTGGCCCTGCTCCAGGAGCACCCCGATTTCGATCTGCTCGTCACGGATTTTCATCTCGAAGCGGAACGGACCGGCACCGAGGTGATTTCCGCTGCCCGCGCCGTGCTCGGCCATTCGATGAAGGCCATTCTCGTGACGGGCGACACATCGTCGGTGGTGCGCGAGCTGCAGGCCGACGCCAACCTGCGCATCGCGAGCAAACCGGTCAATTCAAAGGAGTTGCTCTCGCTCGTCAGGTCGCTGCTCGCCGAGTGAGAACGCGGCGCGCGCGGCCTTGAGCTCGCGCAGCGGCGCGTTGACGAGCAGCACGTCGCCTTCCGTGGCATCGGCCATCTGGCTCGTGGTCGTGCCGAACAGCGCCTTGCGGGCCGGTTGATGCGAGCGCGCTCCCAGCACGAGCACGTCGTAGCGTCGTGCCGTGGCGATTGCGGGAAGTGTCGATTCGGGCATGCCGTCGTACAGCTCGATGCGTTCGCAACCGACGTGGAATTCACGCACCAGCCGCGCCAGCTTGACTGCGCGCGCCATGCGCACGCGCTCGTCGACCCGTTCCCGCTCGCTGTAGAGGATGTCCATCTGCGCGCCGCAGCCGAGCGCGATGAAACCCGCCGTCTGCAGGATGGCGCGCGCCTGCTCCGCCGATGCGTCGTCTGCCACGTCCACCGCAGCGGCAAAACGCGCGGGATTCGACCAGGCCCTGTGCCGCAGCAGCAGCACGGGAGACAGACTTTCGCTGGTGAGGCGGAAGTCGCTTTCGCCCAGCGTCCAGCGCCGCAGCGGATGCGAGCCGCAGGCCGCCTTCATGATCAGGTCCGGATGTGTGGCGAGCGCATGCCGCAGCACCGCTTCGTGCAGCGGACCGGCGCCGCGCGGCATGCTCGACAGCGTGACTTCGTCGTAGTGCAGCGTGGAGCACAGCGTCGCAAAGGCCTGCGCATGCAGGGATTCGTGCAGCAGCAGCTCGATGTGCGCGCCGAAGCGGCGCGCCAGCGCCACCGCCTTCTCGAGCAGGACGGCACCGTCTTCGACTTTGTCGGCGACCGCCAGGATTCGCGTGAGCTTCTCCATGCTCAGCTTTCCGCTGCGGCGCGCAGCGGACCGCGGGTGGCTGTCGATGGATCGTCGCTGGAGTCGAGCATGGCGGCAGCGTGGCAGCCAGCCGCGGGCGATTACATTCGCCCGCCTACTTACAGCATCAGGAATACTGCGTATGAGGAAGGGACTCGCCATCGGTCATTCCATCGCGTGCGCGCACGGCGGTACTATCGAGGCCAAGGAGATCGAAGTTTCATGAACGACGACGCAGCGACCGTCATGGTGGTGGACGATGACGCCGGCGTGCGCAACGCCATGCGTGTATTGCTCAAGTCGGTCGGATTGAACAGCACCTTGTTTGCGTCGGCGCGGGAATTCCTGGCGTCCTATCAACCTTCCCAGCAGGGTTGCCTGGTGCTCGATATCCGCATGCCGGGCATGAGCGGGCTCGAATTGCAGCAGCAGCTCAACCTGCGCGGCGCCGTCATCCCGGTGATCTTCATGTCCGGCCACGCGGACATCCCGATGGCCGTCGAGGCCATGCAGCACGGCGCCTTCGATTTCCTGCAGAAGCCGTTCCGCGACCAGGACCTGCTGGATCGCATCCAGCGGGCGATCACCAAACACGCCGAGCTGCGCAAGTCGCTCGGAGAGCACGCGCGGATCAAGGCCCATCTCGGCGAGCTGACGCCGCGCGAACGCGAGGTGCTGGATCTGCTCACGCAGGGACTGCAGAACAAGGCCATCGCGCAGAAACTGTCGGTCAGTCCGCGTACCGTCGAAATTCACCGCGCGCGCGTCATGGAAAAGATGGATGCGCATTCCGTCGCAGAGCTCGTGCGCATGATGATGGATCTCGATCACGCCGCCGCGCGGTGAGGTAGTCAGGGCTGCAGAGGTTCGCCGCTCTGCCAGCCGATGCGGGACAGATAGTCCGCGAGCGCGCGTACCTGCTCGAAGTCGAGCGGCGCGATGCGCTGCGAATGCAGCCGCGGCAATGCGGGGCGGCGGCCATCCACCGCGTCGTACATCTGCCGCATCAGGTAGCCATAGTGCTGGCCGGCAAGGCGCGGCACGCTGCGCTGCGCATTTCCTTCGGCCGCGGCGCCGTGGCAAGACGCGCACTGGTCCGCGTACAGCTGGCTCCCCAGCGCAGCGAATTCCCCGCTGCCGATGCCGCGCGTTCCCGGCCGCGTCAGTTTGCTCACGTACGCGGCGACGTCGGCGATGTCCTGTGGGCCGGCGAGATGGTGCTGCTCGGCCGCGCCCTCCATGCGGAAATCCCAGCGTTTGCCGGAGCGGAAATCCACCAGTTGTTTGACGAGTACGCGGAAGTGCTGCCCCGCGATGCGCGGCGTAGATCCGTCCGATTGCCCGCCCCCGTCGGCGCCATGGCACGAGGCGCAATGATCGAACAGCGCCTCACCGTTGGCTGCGTCGGGGGTCGCGCGCAACGCGCCTGCGAGCTCCCGTTGCGCCGTGGACGCGGCGCAAGCAAGGACAGGCAACAACAGGGCAAGGTACGCGCTCAGGGCGAAAGTTTTCATGGGTATCTCCTCCGTGGAGGCTTTTAGCAAGCGGCGCGGGGCAGTCATATACGTGGTAGACCGCATGTCGTCCGCAAATCCCACGGCTCCTTTCGCAGCGCCAGTGTAATAGTGTTCACTCGCTCGCCGCGGCACCGCCCCGGCGCGTCGAGGAGCCAAAATGCACCCGTCGAGAAACGTCACGTCGTCGAGGGGCCGCTGATCCATGCGCGTGCTCGCCATCAATTGCGGCAGTTCGTCGATCAAGTGCGCCGTGGTAGACAGCGGTTCGGCCGCGAACGGTTTCGGCCTTCGCATCGAGGACATCGGCCGCGACTCGGCGGCGCTGGTCATCGGCGATGTGCGCCGCGCACTGTCGGCGCAGCTCGATATCGCCGCCGCGATCGATACCGCACTCGCGGAGCTGCAGCAGCGCTGGATGGATTTCGGCCGGATCGACGCCGTCGTACACCGGGTCGTGCACGGCGGTGAACTCTTCACGGCGCCGACCCTGGTCGACGATGAAATGCTCGCGCAGCTCACCGCGCTCGAACGGCTGGCGCCACTGCACAATCCGCCGGCGATCCTGGCAATCCGGCGCGCGCGCGCGTTGTTCGCCAATGTCCCGCAGATCGCGGTGTTCGACACGGCCTTCCACGGCACGCTGCCGCGCCGCGCACGCGAGTACGCGCTGCCCGCGGAGCTGCGTGCGCGCTTCGGCATCCGCCGCTTCGGCTTCCACGGGATCAGCCATGGCGACGTCGGCACGCGCGTGGCCGCGCATCTGTCGCGGCAGCCGCAAGAGATGCGCGTGATCTCCTGCCATCTCGGCAGCGGCGCCAGCGTCGCGGCGATCGAATACGGTCGCAGCGTCGAGACCAGCATGGGCATGACCCCACTCGAGGGCCTCGTGATGGGAAGCCGTGCTGGCGACCTGGACCCCGGCATCGTGCTCGAACTTTCGCGCGAGTTTCCACGCGCCGATCTCGAGCAGTTGCTCAACAGGCGCGCGGGACTCACCGGCCTCGCGGGCACCGATGATCTGCGTGAAATCGAGCGGCGCGCTGGCGAAGGGGATGAAGAGTGCCGGCTCGCGATCGGTCTCTACACGCACCGCATCCGCAAATACCTGGGCGCGTACGCGGCAGTGATGGGCGGCGTCGATGCGATCGCCTTCACGGGCGGTGTCGGCGAACACAGCGCGCTCGTCCGGCACCGTTGCATGCAGCGCATGGGTTTTCTCGGCGCGGTGCTCGACGAAGCACACAATCGCGACGCGCGCATCGATGCGCACCGGCCCATCCTCGACATTGCGCGCCACGATTCGCAGGTTCGCATCCTGGTCGTGCGTGCGAACGAAGAAGCGGCGATGGCTGCCGCCGCCGCGCAGCTCCTGACCTCACTGCCGCGGCCCGCGGTGAACCTGCGCATTCCGATCGCCGTGTCCGCGCGACACGCGCACCTGACGCAGGCGAGCCTGGACCGGCTGTTCGGGCCGGGTTACGTGTTGCAACCGAAAACTGCGTTGTCCCAGACCGGGCAGTTCTCCGCGCAGGAGACCGTCCGCGTGATCGGTCCGCGCGGCGCGCTGCCGCACGTGCGCCTGATGGGCCCGCCGCGTGCGCATGACCAGGTGGAAGTCTCGCGCAGCGACGAATTCATTCTCGGGATCGACGCCCCGGTGCGGATATCGGGCGATCTCGCCAATTCACCCGGCGCGACTCTCGAAGGGCCACACGGCACCATCACGCTTTCGCAGGGCGTGATCTGCGCGCGCCGACACATCCACATGAACCCGGCCGATGCGCAGCGGTTCGGAATCGCCGACTGCGACTCCGTCTCGGTGCGCATCGACAGCGACGGCCGCGACCTGCGATTCGACGACGTGAGCGTGCGCGTATCTCCGGCGTTCACGCTGGAATTGCATCTCGATACGGACGAAGCGAATGCGGCCGGCGTGCAACCCGGCTCGACGGCCGAGCTGATCCCCGCCCGGCGATAGTCCCACCAGGACCCGAACACCAGGATGAACCAGATGCCCCAGACAGCCGCGCTCACGCCCGAAGAACTGCACCGGATCGATGCCTGGTGGCGCGCGGCCAACTATCTATCCGTCGGGCAGATATTTCTCTTCGACAATCCGCTGTTGCGGCGACCGCTCGCGCCGACGGACGTCAAACGCATGCTGCTCGGACACTGGGGCACGACGCCGGGGCAGAACTTCATCTACGCGCACCTCAACCATGCGATCAACAAACACGCGCTCGACATGATCTATGTCTCCGGGCCCGGGCACGGCGGGCCCGCGATGGTGGCCAACACCTACCTGGAAGGCACCTACAGCGAGATCTATCCAGAGATCGGGCAGGACGAGGACGGCTTGCGCAAACTCTGCCGGCAGTTCTCCTTTCCGGGCGGCATTCCGAGTCATGTATCGCCCGAATGCCCCGGCTCGATTCACGAAGGCGGCGAGCTCGGCTATTCGCTGAGCCACGCCTTCGGTGCGGTGTTCGACAATCCCGATCTCATCGTCGCCTGCGTCGTGGGTGATGGCGAGGCGGAGACCGGACCGCTGGCGACGGCCTGGCATTCCAACAAGTTTCTCGACCCGGTCGGCGATGGAGCGGTGCTGCCCATCCTGCACTTGAACGGCTACAAGATAGCCAACCCCACCTTGTTGGCCCGCATCGGCCGCGAGGAGCTCGAGCAGCTGCTGTGCGGCTATGGATGGACGCCGTATTTCGTGAGCGGCCACGAAGCGGCGCCGATGCACCAGGCGATGTCCGCCGCGCTCGAAACGGCGCTCGGGCAGATACGCCGCATCCAGCACAACGCGCGCAGCGGCAACGATGCAACGCGGCCTCATTGGCCGATGATCGTGCTCGAATCACCGAAGGGCTGGACCGGCCCCAAGGTCGTGGACGGCAACCAGGTCGAGGGCACGTTCCGCGCGCACCAGGTGCCGCTGCATCCGGACGCGCATCCGGAACATCTGCAATTGCTCGAGGACTGGCTGCGCAGCTACCGGCCCGAAGAGTTGTTCGACGCCGGCGGCCGACTCGCGCCCGACATCGCCGCGTTGTCGCCGCGCGGCGCGCGTCGCATGGGAGCGAATCCGCACGCCAATGGCGGCCAGTTGCTGCGCGACCTTGCGATGCCGGACTTCCGCGACTACGCCTTCGAAGTGAAGACGCCGGGGGTTTCAGGCCCGGGCGACACGCGCATCCTGGCGCCATTCCTGCGGGACGTGATGCGGCTCAACCAGCAGCAGCGCAATTTTCGCGTGTTCGGGCCGGACGAGACGGTGTCGAACGGGCTCGGCGCATTGTTCGATGCGACCGACCGCCAATGGGAGGCCCAGACCGGCGTGGGTGACGAACACCTCGCGCGTTCCGGCCGCGTGCTCGACTCCATGCTGAGCGAACATCAATGCGAAGGCTGGCTCGAGGGCTACCTGCTGACCGGACGGCACGGCCTGTTCAACTGCTACGAGGCCTTCATCCACGTCATCGATTCGATGTTCAACCAGCACGCCAAGTGGCTCAAGGTCACGGCGCATCTGCCGTGGCGCCACCGGCTCGCCTCGCTCAACTACCTGCTCGCCTCACATGTCTGGCGCCAGGACCACAACGGCTTCTCGCACCAGGACCCCGGCTTCATCGATCACGTCGTGAACAAGAAGGCGGACGTCGTGCGGGTCTATCTACCGCCCGACGGCAACTGCCTTTTGTCAGTGATGGACCACTGCCTGCGCAGCCGCCACTACGTGAACGTGGTCATCGCGGGCAAACACCCGGCGCCGCAGTGGCTGCCCATGGACGCCGCCGCTGCGCACTGCGCGGCGGGCATCGGCACATGGCATTGGGCGAGCAACGATGCCGGCTCAGCGCCCGACGTCGTGATGGCCTGCTGCGGCGATGTACCCACGCTCGAGACGCTGGCCGCCGTGTCGATCCTCCGGGAGCATTTGCCGGAGGTCAAAGTGCGCGTGGTCAATGTGGTCGATCTGATGCGGCTCCAGCCGCACTCGGCGCACCCCCACGGACTCAACGACTTCGACTTCGATTCGCTGTTCACCGCCTCGGTGCCGGTGATATTCGCCTTTCACGGGTATCCGGCCCTGATCCACCGGCTGACGTACCGGCGCACGAATCACGACAACATCCACGTGCGCGGTTACATGGAGGAAGGCACCATCACCACGCCTTTCGACATGACGGTGATGAACGAGCTCGATCGTTTTCACCTCGTGATCAGCGCCATCGACCGTCTGCCGCGTACCGGCGACCGCGGCATCGCACTGCAGGAAAAGCTGCACGACAAACTTCGCGAGCACCATGGATACATCCGGGAGCACGGCGAGGACATGCCCGAGATCCGCAACTGGCGCTGGAACGCGGCGCCGGGCAGCACCCATACGTAACATCCCCGACGTCTTAGGCGTTGCTACGCATCGCACCGCGGACGCGCGGCGGACATCATCTTTCGCAGGTCAAGGCGACCCGGAGAGCCGACATGAGCACCTTTCGACGGATCCTGTTCGCGGTGAAGAACCCCGACTCGCGGCGGCAGCGCGGCATCGACAAGGCCATACGCATCGCGAGGAAGCTCGGCGCGTCGATCGAACTCTTCCATGCGATCTCCACGCCCGTGTTCCTCGATTTGCAGCCGCTCACGCAGACATCGCTCGGCGAGCTCAAACGCGAGGCGCTGGAGTTGCGGCGCCGCCGGCTCGAAGCGCATGTCGCGCGCGCGAACACGCGCGGCGTCGAGGTGACCTGCAAGGTCGAATGGGACTATCCACCGCACGAAGCCATCGTCCGCCGCGCCGACCACAGCGGTGCCGACCTCATCATCGCCGAATGCCACGAGGGACGTCGTCTCGCCCCCTGGCTCATGCATCTCACCGACTGGGAGCTGCTGCGGACCAGCGCGCTGCCGGTATTGTTGCTGCGAAATACCAATGTCTACAGCCGGCCGCGAATTCTCGCCGCGGTCGATCCGGCCCACGCGCACGCAAAGCCGGCGCGCCTCGATACGGAAATCGTCTCCCGCGGTAAAGATCTGGCCACGGGACTGGGCGGTTCGTTGCACGCCATGCATGCCTGTTATCCCGCGTTCGTCGGGCTCACGCTCGGAGACCCGGGCATAGATGCCGTGACGCTGGCGGAAACCTACGAGCAGCAGAAGCGCAACGACCGCGCGGACTTCAAGGCCTTCGCTGATGACGCGAAAATTCCGCGCGGGCGCCGCCACGAAATCGACGGCGATCCCGTGTACGCCATTCCCAAACTGGCCCGCAAGCTGCGCGCGCAGGTCGTCGTGATGGGTGCGGTGTCGCGCTCGGGACTCAAACGGGTCTTCATCGGCAATACCGCCGAGCGCGTGTTGAGCGCCCTTCCCTGCGACATCTTCGTCGTCAAGCCACCGCGCTTTGAAAGCCGTGTCAACGGGAAGTCTCGCGGCATGCGAGTCGTCGTGCCTGCTCCGCTGATGCCGCTGCCATGAGTAGCTCGGCCGAACATCGGTGGGGCCAGCGCGTACCGGCCAACGTTGCAGTGGTGATCACGCGCGACGGCTGCGTGCGCGGCGTCGGACGCGTGAGCGATGTCAGCCTGAGCGGCGCGCTGCTCACCACGGCGCTCGAGGTCCCGGTGCACGCCGACATCAGCGTCTCGCTGCCGGGAGAAAACGCGGAGCCGCGCGAGATCCCGGCCTGCGTGGTCCGGTCGCAGTCCGGAAGCCTGGCCATCGAGTGGCGCGACATGGCGTCGCCACAGGTCATGGCATTCATTCGAGGCATCGCGCCGGACGGCGCCGGGCTCGAGACGCGCGATCCCTGCGCCGCATGAGGCACGCAATCGCGGTTGGTTGGCCGGCGGTCTCTGGGGTAGGCTCGCAACACGAGACCTTCCCATCCGCCAGCCGTGGCCAGTGGCCACAATGAGATCACATGCAGCCGGCCTCAGGCGCCTACGGCGATGGCCTCGCGAAATACTTTCGTGCCGACTCGAGCGCACACCTCGTCACCATCGCGCCGCGAAAGCCGAAGCTCGCCGTAACCCGCATCCGGCGCGACACGCCGGGCCACGGCCTGACATCCGCCCTGCCGCCGGAGTCCGCGTTCTCCGTCCTGCTGCAGCTGCGGGATTCACCCAAGCGCGAGCTGTTCATCGGCGGGCGTTCGGTCTATCGCGGCGGTTATGCCGCACGGACCACCAGCATCGTCGATCTCGAGCAGGAGCCGACCGCGCATCTGGATAGCCCGTTCGACGTGCTGCATTTCTACGTGTCGCGCGCGGCGCTCAACGAGATCTCCAACGAACACGGCGCGCCGCGCATCGCCACGCTCACCTGCGAGCGCGGGGTGTTCGATCCCACCGTGTGGCATCTGGGTGCCGCGCTGCTGCCCGCGCTCGAACGTCCCGATGAAATCGGGGCGATGTACGCCGACCACCTGCTGGTGGCGACCCACACCTATTTCGCGGTCGCCTTCGGCGGCATGCGGGTACCGGCGCACGGCCGGCGCGGTGGACTCGCGCCCTGGCAGGTGCGCTGCGCCACCGATCTCATGATCGCGCGGCTCGGCGAGGACATTTCGCTGGCCGAGCCGGCCGCGGCCTGTGGGTTGTCGTCAAACTACTTCGCGCGTGCGTTCAAACGCAGCGTGGGAACACCACCGCATCGCTGGTTGCTGCTGCAACGGGTACTGCGCGCCAAGTCGTTGCTGCGCGATGCCGACCGCTCGCTGACCGACATCGCCGCCGCCTGCGGCTTCGCGGATCAAAGCCACTTCACGCGTGTATTCACCGGCATCGTCGGCGCCAGTCCCGGCGCCTGGCGCAAGCTGGTGCAATAGACGCCGCGGCGGTTTTCGCGAACCGCCGTCAGGAATCTCCAAGAACTCCCGGGTGCCGGCGGCGAGACTCGCGCCCGCATTCAGCATTCAGGGAGCAACTTCCGTGGCAACTCAATTCACCGTCCGCGTTTTCGCGTGGACCTGCGCAGCCTTGCTGCCGATCGCCGCACCGGCGCGCGCCGACAGCTTCGATTTTCCCGCCGGCTTCCGCACGCAGGAAATCGCCACCAATGGAACCACGTTGCACGTGCGCGTCGGCGGAACGGGACCGGCGGTGGTGCTCATCCACGGATACGGCGACACGGGCGACATGTGGGTGCCGCTGGCCGCCGCTCTGGCGAGTAAACACACCGTCGTCGTACCGGACCTGCGCGGCATGGGGCTTTCGGCGCTCGCTGCGGACGGCTTCACCAAGAAGAATCAGGCGGAAGACATCGCTGGCGTGCTCAGCGCGCTGCACATCGAACGTGCCGACGTCGTCGGCCACGACATCGGCAACATGGTCGCGTTCGCATTCGCCCAGGCTCATCAGGACCGCACGACACGGCTCGTGATGATGGACGCGCCGGTGCCGGGAATCGGGCCGTGGGACGAGATCCTCAAGAATCCCTTGCTGTGGCATTTCCGTTTCGGCGGTCCCGACATGGAACGGCTGGTCGCCGGCCGCGAGCGCATCTATCTCGACCGGTTCTGGAACGAATTCTCGGCCGACCCCGCGCATTTTCCGGAAGAATCGCGACGCCACTATGCGGCGCTGTACGCGCAGCCCGGCCGCATGCACGCGGGCTTCCGGCAGTTCGCGGCCTTCGATCAGGACGCGATCGACAACCGCGCGTCGGCGGCCGTCGGACGCTTGAAGATGCCGGTGCTCGCCATCGGCGGCGATCACTCCTTCGGCTCCACGATGGCGTTCGTGATGCGGTTCGCCGCCGACGACGTGCACGAGGCCGTGATCGCCAACTCCGGTCACTGGCTGATGGAAGAGCAAACGCAGGCGACCGTCGCGGCGATTCGCGCTTTCCTGGACCGCGGCGCCGCGCTGGCGGAAGCACGGCTGACGTCGGCGGAGGTCGATGCGCTGTCGCGCGATGGTGCCGGCGCGGGAACCTCGGGACTGAGCGGCGTGCAGACCACCGTCCTGTCGGGCGATCCGAATGCGCCCGGCCCGTACGCGTTCGAGATCCGCGTCCCCGCCCGCACGCGGATTGCCGCGCACAGCCATCGCGACAATCGCACCGCGCTCGTCGTCTCGGGCGAATGGCATTTTGGCTACGGCGAGAAGGCCAACGAGTCCGCAACGCGAACGCTGGGACCCGGCGGTTTCTACACCGAGCCCGCGGGCCAGCCGCATTTCGCCTTCACGGGCGATCTGCCGGCCGTCGTCTACATCACGGGGCAAGGCCCGACGGATACCACCTACGTCGCTTCCTCCGGAACGAAGGTACGCTAGTTAGGGGAACGTCCATGACTTCGTTCAAGGCCATCCGCGATCCGGTTGCCGATCACCTGCTCACGCCGCAGAACGCCGCGCTGGTGATCATCGATTTCCAGCCGGTACAGGTCGCGTCGATCCAGTCCCGCCCGAAGCGCGAACTGGTCACCAACATCACCGCGCTCGCGCGGATCGGGAAACTCTACGGGTTGCCGATCGTGCTCTCCACGGTGAACGTGAAGACCGGCCGCAACCAGCCCACCATTCACCAGATCACGGACGTGTTGGGCGGCGTGCAGACCTTCGACCGGACATCCATCAATGCGTGGGAGGACGAGGATTTCGTGCGTGCCGTGAAGGCCACGGGCCGCAAAAAACTCATCATGGCGGCGCTCTGGACTGAAGTCTGCCTCGTCCATCCCGCGCTCGATGCGATCCGGGAAGGTTTCGAGGTCTATCCAGTCATCGACTGCGTGGGAGGCACCTCTCCCGAAGCGCATGACCTAGGCGTGCTGCGGCTCGTGCAGGCCGGCGCGAAACCGGTCGGCTGGGTGCAGCTCATCTGCGAGCTGCAACGCGACTGGAATCGCGAGAAGACCACGGCCGGATTCGCGGACATCCTGTTTGCCGTCGAAGGGCACTGAGCCGCCGTCGATCGATACCAATGTGCAATCCTTTCGCCGGCAGGCCTGTGCTCTGATCCCGCTCCCAGGTGCAATGCAGGGAGATCGGGATGGACAAGCTGCTTTCGGCGGTTCTGGACGCACACGGCGGATTGCACAACTGGGCCGGTATCACGCGGATCACCGCGCAGATGTCGCTGGGCGGCCCCTTCTGGGGCGCGCGCGGCTGGCCCGATGTCTACGCCAAACAAACCGTCACCATCGATCCGCACCGGGAGCACATCCGTTTCGAACCCTTCACCGCGGAAGGCCGCGCGTCGGTGCTGGAAGTTGGGCCAGAGCGTGTGACGATCTCGACCGCCGATGGCCAGGTGATAGAACAGCGTCTCGATCCACGCCTGACTTTTCCCGGAGCATTCGACCCGTTCAGCACGCCCTGGGACGCGATCCAGGTGGCCTACTTCACGAGCGCCGCCGTCTGGAACTACTTGACGGAACCTTTCGTGTTCACGCAACCGGGTGTCGACGCGCGTGAGATCGAGCCCTGGGCGGAAGGTGCGCAAAGCTGGCGGCGACTCGCCGTGACGTTTCCGCCATCGATCGCGAATCACAATGCCAGCCAGATTTTTTACTACGACGATGAGTTCATGCAGCGCCGGATGGACTACTCCCCCGATGTGACCGGGAGTCCACCGGTCGCGCACTACACGCATGATCCCAGGGTCTTCGACGGTTTCGTGTTTTCAACACGGCGGCGAGTGCACCTGCACGACGAGCAGGGTGTCGCCAACCAGGAATTCGCACCCATCACCATCGACATCGATTCCGTTCGCGTCGATCGCACCTGATCTTCCGCAGTCGCGTCGTTCACTCAAGGCTGCGGGTCGTCGACACGCAAGCGATAGCCGAGCCCGGCCTCGGTGACGAGATAGCGCGGCCGCTGTGGATCCGGCTCGAGCTTGGCGCGCAATTTCCTGATGCAAACCCGCAGGCTGCGCGTGTCGTCAACCTGCGCCGGTCCCCACACCTCCCGGATCAGGCGGTCCTGCTTTACGATCGTGCCGGGCTGACGCGCCAGGTTCTCGAGCACGCGGAATTCGAGCGGCGTCAGGTGGCTGGCGGGTGACAGCCCGTGCGCTTCGCGCCGGGCGAGGTCGATGACGACCGCGCCCAGCCGGATCACCGAAGACGGCAGCGCACCGGTGGCGGTGCGGCGCAGCGCGGCGCGCACGCGCGCCAGCAACTCGTCGGCACCAAACGGCTTGGTCACATAGTCGTCCGCGCCCGCATCGAGCGCCGCGATCTTCTGCGCCTCCGCGGTCCGCGCCGACAGCACGATGATGGGCACGGCCGACCAGGACCGCACCGCGCGAATCAGCTCCACGCCGTCGCGATCCGGCAGGCCGAGGTCCACGATCGCGAGGTCCGGCTTGTGGGCGCGCGCCTCGATCTCGCCGCGCGCCGCGGAGGCTGCCTCGATGACCCGATAGTTAGCTGCGCTGAGCAGCGCGCGCAGCACGTCGCGGATGCCCGCATCGTCTTCCACTACGAGCACCTGGTGCATCGCCAGCGTCATGCCGGTGCCGCAACGGTGGGCAGCGTGAACTCGAAACGCGCGCCGCCACCCGGCCGCGCGGCGGCGCGGATGTCGCCCCCATGCGCCTGGGCGATCGCGCGGCAGATCGCAAGCCCCAGGCCCACGCCCGCGATCACGCCCTCGCCGTCGCCGCGCTGGAACTTGTCGAACAGACGGGCGGGATCGCCCGGCGGCAACCCCGGGCCATTGTCGTCGACGACAACGCGCAACCAGGCGGCTTCCGGCACCGCCGTGATCGTGGCGTGGGTTCCAGCCGGCGTGTACTTGATGAAATTGTCGAACAGATTGACCAGCAGCTGCACGACCAGTGTTGCATCCACGTACATCGGCGGCAGGTCGTCGGGTAGTTCGAGATCGACCGGATGATCCACGAGGCGGTGCTGCAGGCGCTCGAGCGCCACGGCCACCAGGTCGTCGATAGATTCCCAGTCGCGGCGCAGCGCCGGCACGCCCGCCTCGAATCGCGTCAGGTCGAGCACGTTCGAGACGAGCTCCGACATCTCGCGTGCGCGCGTTTCGATGGTCCGGGCCAGCGCCTGGCGCGTGTTTTCGTCGAGCGACGGCCCGTGTTGCGCGAGTGTGCTGCCGGCGCCCGCCATGACCGCGAGCGGCGTGCGCAGGTCATGCGAGATCGACGCCAGCAAGGTGTTGCGCAGACTCTCGCTCTGCGATGCCACGCGCGCCGCTTCCGCCTGCGCGGCCAGCAGCTCACGTTCGAGTGCCAGGCCGATCTGCCCGGCAAAGGTCTCGAGCAGGTGCAGCTGCTCGGGCAGCAACACCAGCCGCCGGTTGTGCGGCAGCACCGCCAGCACGCCTAACAAGCGCCGCGAATCGCCGAGCGGCAGGTAGAGCGCGGGCGCGGCCGGTAACGTGTCGGAGCCGAATCCCGCGCGGCGCCCATGATCGAGCACCCACTGCGCCACCGCCAGATCCGCGCCGCGGTACGAACCTTCGCCCGGAGGATCGCGCGGCCAGTGAAGATTTCCGGAATCCCCCGGCAGCAACAGCACCGCCGCGCATTGGAACCCTTCGGCCACGTGTTTCACCGCGCTGCGCGCGATGCCCGCGGTGCCGCGCGTCGCGGCGAGCTCCCGGCTCATGCGGTACAGCAGCGCGGTGCGCCGCTCGCGCGCGCCGGCCACCCGCGTCTGCTGACGCACGTTCGCCATCAGCGTCGCGATGACCAGCGCGATGGTCAGCATCACGCCGAAGGTGACCAGATACTCGGCGTCGCCCACCGCCAACGTGAACCGCGGCGGCACGAAGAAGAAGTCGAAGGCGGCGACGTTCAACACGGCCGCCAGCACCGAGGGGCCGTGCCCGAAACGCAGCCCCGTGGCCGTGACCCCTAGTAGATAGACCATCACGAGATTCGAGAGCTCGAGATACGGAAACATGAGCTGCGCGACGCCGGTGCAGGCGGCCGTGATCGCGAGCGTGGCGACATACCGGCTCCAGCGGATCGGCTGCGCGCGTTCACCCGGCGGCGGCCGCGGCAGGTCCGGCTGACCGCGCGCGGCAATGGTGATGACATCGAAATCGCGCGCGCGCAGCGCCAGCGCAGTGGCCGCCGACGGCCGCAACCAGGCGCGCCAGCCGCGCCGCTTCGGGGCGCCGAGCACGACGCGCGTAAAGCGCCGCGTGGTCGCGTACTCGAGCAGTGCGTTCACGGCGGAGGTGCCACCGAGCGTCACCGTCTCCGCGCCCAGCGATTCCGCCAGCCGCAGCAGCGCAATGCGCCGGTCGCGTTCCTTCTCCGACAGCCGCAGCAGCGCCGGCGTCTCCACGTAGACCACGGTCCATTCGGCATCGAGCGCATCCGCCAGGCGTTTGCCGGAACGGATCGTCTGTTCGGATTGCGGATCCGGACCGGTCGCGACCAGCACGCGGTCGCGCGCCAGCCAGCCGCGTGATTCATCGTCGGGTGCGCGCGCCGTGCGCGCAGCAACCTCGAGCCGATCGGTCATGCGCCGCAACGCCAGCTCGCGCAGCGCGAGCAGGTTCGGCCGGCGGAAGAAACGATCGCTGGCGGTGTCGGCATCCTGCGGCCGGTAGATCTTGCCGGCGCGCAGCCGCGCCAGCAGGTCGTCCGGCGGCAGGTCTATCAACTCGACCTCATGCGCCTCGTCGAAGATGCGGTCGGGCAAGGTCTCGCGCTGCCTGACGCCCGTGATCTGCGCGACGACGTCATTGAGGCTTTCGAGATGCTGGACGTTGACGGTGGTCCAGACATCGATGCCGGCCTCCAGCAGCTCTTCGATGTCCTGCCAGCGCTTCGGATGGCGCGGCGCGGGTTCACCACCCGAAACATTGGAGTGCGCGAGCTCGTCGACGACGAGGACAGCCGGATGCCGCGCGAGCGCCGCGTCCAGGTTGAACTCCTGGCGCACGATGTCGTGGTATCGCACGGCTAGCGTGGGCAGCAGCTCGAGACCGTCCATCAGCCGCTCGGTCTCGACGCGGCCATGCGGCTCGACGTAGCCGATGGCGAGATCCACGCCGTTGGCGCGTGCCGCGCGCGCGGCTTCGAGCATGGCGTAGGTCTTGCCGACGCCGGCGGTGGCGCCGAAGAAAATCCGCAGCCGCCCGCGCCGGGCCCGGGCTTCTTCGGCCTTTACGTGTTCCAGCAGCTCATCGGGATCCGGCCGCTGTTCGGACATGGATCAGTTCGCCTGTTTGCCCTGCGCGTCGAGCGCGAGATTCAATTCCAGCACATTGACGCGCGGTTCGCCGAGGAAGCCGAACGTGCGTCCTTGGGTCGCGGCGGCGATCAGCTTGCGCACGCCGGCCACGTCGATGCCGCGGGCGCGCGCGACGCGCCCGGCCTGATACTCGGCCGCGGCCGGCGAAATATGCGGGTCGAGACCACTGCCGGACGCGGTGACGAGATCCACCGGCACCGGTGCGGTATTGCCCGGATCCGCGGCGCGCAACGCGGCAATCCGGTCTTTCACCGCGGTGAGTAATGCCGGATTGGTCGCCGCCTGGTTCGAGCCCGAAGACACGGCGCCGTTGTCGGGAAACGGACCGGTCGCGGACGGGCGGCCCCAGAAGTAACGCGGGCTCGTGAAAGACTGGCCAAGCAGCTTCGAGCCGACTGCCTTGCCATCCCTTTCGATGACGCTGCCGGTGGCGCGCTCGGGCACCGCCAGCTGGGCGAAGATCCACACCACACCTGGATAGGCGACTCCGGTGATGACAGTCAACAACGCGAAGATCACCAGCGTGGCTTTCAGTTCTCGCAACATGCCCTTCTCCATGAAATGCTCCTCAAACTATTCCGAGCGCCGCCAGCAGCATGTCGATGAGCTTGATCCCCGCGAACGGCAGCAGGATGCCGCCCAGGCCGTATATCAACATGTTCCGCCGCAGCAGCGCGGCCGCGGACGTGGCGCGGGTCTTGACGCCGCGCAACGCCAGCGGCACGAGCACGATGATGATGAGCGCGTTGAAAATGATGGCGGACAGGATCGCGCTTTCGGGGCTGGTGAGGCGCATCACGTTGAGCCGATCGAGCGCCGGGTAGGTAGTCGCGAAGGCCGCCGGGATGATGGCGAAGTATTTCGCGACGTCGTTGGCGATGGAAAACGTGGTGAGCGCGCCGCGCGTGACCAGCATCTGTTTGCCCACGTCCACCACTTCGATGAGCTTGGTGGGGTTCGAATCGAGATCCACCATGTTGCCGGCTTCCTTGGCCGCCTGCGTGCCGGTATTCATCGCCACAGCGACGTCCGCCTGCGCGAGCGCGGGTGCATCGTTGGTGCCGTCGCCGCACATCGCAACGAGGTGGCCTTCTTTCTGATGCCGCCGGATCAGCTCGAGTTTCGCCTCGGGCGTTGCCTCGGCGAGGAATTCATCGACGCCCGCCTCGGCCGCGATGGCCGCCGCGGTGAGCCGGTTGTCGCCGGTGACCATCACGGTCTTGATGCCCATCTGCCTCAGCTCGGCAAAACGCTCCCGAATGCCGCCCTTGACGATGTCGCGCAGCTCCACGACGCCGAGCGCGCGTTTACCGTCGGCCACCACCAGCGGCGTCGAGCCGCGGCGCGCTACGGTATCCACCAGTTCGCCGACCGTCGCCGGCCAGGCGCCGCCCTGCTCGCCCACGAACTTGCGGATCGCGTCCACGGCGCCTTTGCGCAGGGTGCGGCCGTCGAGATCGACACCGCTCATGCGGGTCTGCGCGGAGAACTTGTGAAACGTGTGCGGGGTCGCGCCGAGATCGCGGCCGCGCAGCTGGAACTGCTGCTTCGCGAGCACGACGATGGAGCGGCCCTCGGGCGTCTCGTCCGCCAGCGAGGCCAGTTGTGAGGCGTCGGCCAGCTCGCGCATCTCGACGCCGGGCGCGGGATGAAACGCCGTGGCATGGCGATCGCCGAGCGTGATCGTGCCGGTCTTGTCCAGCAGCAACACGTCCACGTCGCCCGCTGCCTCCACGGCGCGTCCGGAAGTTGCAATGACATTGGCACGCACCATGCGGTCCATGCCCGCGATGCCGATGGCCGACAGCAGGCCACCGATGGTGGTGGGAATCAGACACACGAGCAGCGCCACGAGCACGGTGATCGTGACCACCGACCCGCTGCCCGAGCTCGCGACGGCATACGCCGAGAACGGCGCGAGGGTGGCGGTCGCCAGCAGGAAAACCAGCGTCATCATGGCCAGCAGGATGGCCAGCGCGATCTCGTTCGGCGTGCGCGCGCGCGAGGCACCTTCGACCATCGCGATCATGCGATCGAGAAAACCCTCGCCCTCGCGGCTGGTGACGCGCACGACTAACCAGTCCGACAACACCCGCGTGCCGCCCGTCACGGAAGAGAAATCGCCGCCGGCCTCGCGCAGCACCGGCGCGGATTCGCCGGTGACCGCGCTCTCGTTGACCGAGGCCACGCCTTCCACCACTTCGCCGTCCGCGGGGATCGTATCGTTGGCTTCGACCAGCACCAGGTCGCCGCGCTTGAGCGCGCCCGCTTCGACCGTCTCATGCTCATGGCGTTGCCCGACGATGCGCTTCGCAAGCACGTGCCGGCGCATGGCGCGCAACGTCGCCGCCTGGGCCTTGCCGCGCCCTTCCGCGACCGCCTCCGCGAAGTTGGCGAACAACACCGTCAACCACAACCACGCCGACACCTGCAGCACGAAGGCCGGGCGGCCCGCGTCACTCGCCGCGCCGAGCGCGGCCGCAATGCCGATGACGGTAGTGAGGATGCTGCCGACGTACACCACGAACATCACGGGATTGCGGAATTGAACGCGCGGATCGAGCTTGACGAAGCTGTCGCGCAGCGCGCCGCCGAGGATCGGCCGCGTGATGAAGCGGGTACGTGGGCCGGTGCCGATTGCAGTTGCGTTCATGATTCAACCTTCGTTATTTCAACATCTGCAGGTGCTCGACCACGGGGCCGAGCGCCAGCGCCGGCACGAACGTGAGTGCACCCACTAGCAACACCACGCCCACCAGCATCGTGATGAACAGCGGCGTGTGCGTCGGCAAGGTGCCGACCGTGACCGCGGTGGCACGCTTCGCGGCCAGACTGCCTGCGATCGCGAGCACCGGAATGATCAGCCAGTAGCGCGAGATCCACATGGCGATGCCGAGCGCCACGTTGTAGAACGGCGTGTTCGCCGAGATGCTCGCGAACGCACTGCCGTTGTTGTTGCCGGCCGAGGAGAACGCGTACAGGATTTCCGAGAATCCATGCGGACCGGGATTACCCACACTCGCCGTGCCGGCGGGCACAACGCTCGCGATGGCGGTGCCGACCAGCGCCAGCGCCGGCGGGATGAGCAGCGTCAGCGACGCCATCTTCATCTCGAAGCTCTCGACCTTCTTGCCGAGATATTCCGGCGTCCGGCCGACCATGAGCCCGGCGATGAACACCGCGACGATGGCGAACATCAACATGCCGTACAGGCCGCTGCCGGCGCCGCCGAACACCACCTCGCCGAGCTGCATGAGCCACATCGGCACCATGCCGCCGAGTGGTGTGAACGAGCCGTGCATGGCGTTCACGGAACCGTTCGACGCCGCCGTCGTCGCCGTCGCCCACAGGCCGGAGTTCGCGATGCCGAAGCGCGTCTCCTTGCCTTCCATGTTGCCGCCCGACTGCAGGGCGGAGGCCGCCTGATCGGCGCCGAGCGACGCGAACTGCGGATTGCCCGACTGCTCGAACGCGATACAGCCGAAGGTCAGCGGCACGAAGATCACCAGCATCGCGATCAGGACGGCCCAGCCCTGGCGCCGGTCCTTCACCATGACGCCGAACGTGTAGCAGAGCGCCGCCGGGATCAGCAGGATGGCGAGCACTTCGAGGAAATTCGACAACGGCGTCGGGTTCTCGAGCGGATGCGCGGAGTTCGCGTTGAAGAAGCCGCCGCCATTGGTGCCCAGTTGTTTGATCGCGATCTGGCTCGCCGCGGGGCCGAGCGGCACGGTCTGCGTCGTAACCCGCTCGGTCTTCACCACGGGCTGGCCCGACGCATCGACGACCGCTTCGCCCGCGTCATTTTTCACCGGTGTCTCGATGCTCAACGGCTCGACCAGCGCCACGCTGCGGTAAGACTGGAAGCTCTGCACCACGCCCTGGGACGCGAGCGCGAACGCGAGCAACAACGACAAGGGCAGCAGGATGTAGAGCGTGCTGCGGGTGAAATCCACCCAGAAGTTGCCGATCTCGGCCACCTGCCGACGCGCGAAGCCGCGGATCAGCGCGACCAGCACCGCCATGCCGGTGGCGGCGGAGAGGAAATTCTGCACGGCGAGACCCAGCATCTGGGTCAGGTAACTCATCGTCGATTCGCCGACGTAACCCTGCCAGTTCGTGTTGGTCGCGAAACTCACCGCCGTGTTGAACGAGGAATCCGCGCCCACCGCGGTGAAGTGCTGCGGATTGAGCGGCAACACGCCCTGCAGCCGCTGCAGTAGATAGACCACGACGAGGCCCAGCAGGTTGACCAGCAGCAGCGCAGCCGCGTAACGCTTCCAGCCGGTCTCGGCCTTCTCGTCGACGCCGGCCACCCGGTAGATCCATCCTTCGAGCGGGCGCACCAGCGGCGAGAGGAACGTGCGCCGGCCTTCGTACACCGCGGCCATGAACGAGCCCATTGGTTTGGCCAGCGCGATCAGAACGCCGAGGTACACGAGTACCTGGAAGGTGCCTTGCGCAGTCATCAGAATTTCTCCGGGTAGAGCAGCGCCACGACCAGGTAGACAAAGATGCCGAGGCACAGCAGCAGCCCGATCCAGTCCATGAGGTTCATGGGCGCTCCTGCAAAGCGGCTGCCAGGCGATAGATGAGACAGGTGGCGGCGCTCAAGCCGACCGTGAAACCAATGATCACGATTTCCATGGATACCTCGCGTGCAGGATCAATCCCAACAGGTAGTCCGAACGGCTCGGCCTGGATCGGGCGGCGGCGGGCGAGCGATCTGCGCCAGCGCCCAGCGATTCGAGCTGGTGGCGAAGCGTTGCAACCCTGCGTAGGCGGCGTCGTGTGAAGCGCATGACCATTTCTCCTTGCCGGGAAGAATGGCCTCGCTGCGCAGCCGCCGGAAGGCAAAACGGTGTGAACTTTTCTCGCGCTTGCGGCCGGGCTCACGCCCTCGCTACGACTTTTCCCGCAATTGCCGGAACCGCGCCACGAGGTATTCGCCGCTCGGAAGTTTGGCCCCGGCTTCCACGTTGATGTGTTTGCCCGTGATGGTTTCGCACGCCGCCACCGGGATCAGGCTTTCCTTGCCATCGACGAAGATCTTGAGCGGTACGGAGCCCTGGAATGCATCGACGCAGATGCGATAGGACGCGATCTTATGGCGATGCGAGAGCAGCAGTTTCTCGCCGGTTTCCAGGTCGAATTCGTGTTGCATCGCCGAGTATTCTTCCTTCGGCGTGGTCGCATCCACGATCGGGGTCATGCCCAGCAGCAGCGCGAGCGCCTTGCCACCCGCCGCAGCCAGTTTCATGTGATTTCTTTTCATGGACATTCACTCCTGTCAGTAATCGCGCGGAGACGCTGTGACAGCCTGGCTGCACATCGGGAGTGAGACTCGCGCTGCCCCGTTATCGGGCGATTTCAACAGCAGGAACTTCGATTGCAGGTGCAACAGGCTGCGACTTGCGCACCGACACCGGGATGCATTTGTAGCCGGGCGTGCCGCTCTGCGGATCCATGTGCTCGAGCGGCAGCAGCACGTTCGCTTCCGGATAGTAGGTAGCGACCGATCCGGCCGCAATCTCGTGCGCCACGGCCGTGAGTCCGGTCATGCGCAGCATGCGGCCGGGAGCCACGAGGCTTTCCACGTCCACGACATCGCCATGTTCGAGGCCGCGAGCCAGCAGATCGGCTTCGTTCATGAACAACACATCCCGTCGGCCGAAAATTCCGCGATAACGATCGTCCATTCCGTAGATGGTCGTGTTGTACTGGTCGTGGCTTCGCAGCGTAGTTAGCTGCAGCGCATCGGCTCCGGCCGCAGGATTCTCCATGAGCCCGGCCATCACCAGGAACTCCGCCTTCCCCGAGGCGGTTTTCCAGACACGCTCGGCATGGGGCAGCGGCAGGCGGAAGCCGCCGGGCACGCGGATGCGGGCGTTGTAGTCCGCGAACTCCGGAAACACCGCTTCGATGCCGGCGCGGATCCGGTCGTAGTCGGCCACCAGCAGCGCCCAGGGCACGCGGCTCGACGGCAATGCGGCCTGCGCGATGCCGGCGATGATCGCGGGCTCCGAAAGAAGCTGTGGAGATGCCGGCGGTAGTTTGCCGCGCGACGCATGCACCATCGACATGGAGTCCTCGACGGTGATGGCTTGCGCGCCACCGGCCTGGATGTCCCGCTCGGTGCGTCCCAGGCAGGGGAACAGGAAGGCTTGTTTGCCCACCAGCAGGTGCGAGCGATTGAGTTTCGTGCCGATGTGCACGACCAGGTCGAGCCCGCGCAGCGCGCGCAGGCAGCGCGTCGTGTCGGACAACGCGACGGCCAGGTTGCCGCCCAGGCACACCAGCGCTTTCGATCGTCCTTCGATGATGGCTTCCATGGCGCGCACCGCGTCATGCCCGTGCTCGCGCGGCGGCTTGAATCCGAACGCCGCCTCGATCCGCTCCAGCATCGGGGGCGAAGGTTTTTCGGTGATGCCTACACTGCGATCGCCCTGCACGTTCGAATGGCCGCGCAACGGGCAGATGCCGGCGCCGGGCTTGCCGATGTTTCCGCGCAGCAGCAGCAGGTTGGCGATCTGCTGGACGTTGGCGGTTCCGCGGATGTGTTGAGTCATGCCCATGCCATAACTCACGATGGTCGCGTTGGAAGCCACGTACGCCTGCGCCACGGATTCGAGCGCCGCGCGCGAGAGCCCGCTCAGAACCTCGATGTCATCCCAGTGCGTGGCGTCCAGGTCGGCGACCAGATCTTCGAACCCGCGGGTATGTTCCGCGATGAACTGCGCGTCGAGTGCCTGGCCCGGCTTTTCCGCCTCCAGCGCCAGCACGGCCTTCATGATGCCTTTCAACGCCGCGGCATCGCCGCCGACCTTGACGAGGTGATACGCCGACGCGATGCGCGTGGAGCCTGACTTCCCTCTGCCGAGCAGGCCCATCTCGACGGGGTCCTGCGGATCGGTGAAGCGCTCCAGCGCGCGCTCCCGCAATGGATTGAAAACGATGATGGGCACTCCGCGCTCGCCCATCTGGTAGAGCGTCTCCATCATGCGTGGATGGTTGGTGCCCGGGTTGTGGCCCATCGCGATCAGCAGCTCGCAGGAATCAAAATCCTCGAGCGATACGCTGCCCTTGCCCATGCCGAGGGACTTCGGCAGGCCCACGCTGGTGGCCTCGTGGCACATGTTCGAGCAGTCTGGAAAGTTGTTGGTGCCGAACTCGCGACCGAACAGTTGATACAGGAATGCGGCCTCGTTCGATGCGCGCCCGGAGGTGTAGAGCTCGAGCATGTTGGCGTCTGGCAACGCACGCAGGATCGCACCGATGCGCGCGAAAGCCTCCGCCCACTCGATGGCCTGATACGTGTCGGAGGCGCTGTCGTACGCCATCGGGTGAGTCAGGCGTCCCTCGTCCTCCAGCTCGTAGTCGCTGCGCGCCAGCAGCGACGACACGGTATGACTGGCAAAGAATTCCGGCGGCGCGCGCTTGCGCGTGGCCTCCCAGGTCACGGCCTTGGCGCCGTTCTCGCAGAATTGAAACGTCGAGGTGTGCTTCTTGTCGGGCCACGCGCAGCCCGGACAATCGAAGCCCTCGGGCTTGTTCATGCGCAGCAACGTACCCGGCGCTTCCACCAGGTCCATCTGCTCGCGCACCGCGCTCGCGACGGCGCGTAGTGCGCCCCAGCCGCCGGCTGCGCTGCCGTAGGGACGAACGCCGGGAATCTCGCGTTTGGGTGCCATATCGCCTCCGCTTCAGGCCGCGTCGCAAAAATGCGCGCGCCGGCCAATGAAAGCAATGCCGTGCGCGCATGTATGCGTTTCACCTGAAACCACGCGCACCCGCGGCGAAACACCGGCAAGACGAGCGGCGCCCACGCTATCTACCGCATGAACAGGGCCGCAGGGGTCTCCCGCTACGAACATTGGCAGCAGCGCTGCCGCGAACCCATTCTCACCGCCCTGCTCGTGCTGCTGTCGTGCGAGATATTCGTCAGCATCCCGCTGACCAGCGGACACTCGGCTGCGGCTTCGATATTCGCCACCTTGCGGTTCGTGCTGATCGTCGCGACGGCGCTCATCGCCACGCGCAACCGCAAGGCTGCCGCCGCGATGCTGGTCACCGCCGCGATGGCGCTTGGCGCCAACGTGCTACGGCTAGACGAGCCCTCGATCCTGACCCTGTGCGTGGGCGCCGCGTCGTGCGCGGTCTTCATGTTGCTGTTGTGCCTGGTGTTGTGGTCGGTGGTGTATGGCCCGGGCCCCGTCACGCATCACCGGGTGCGCGGCGCCGTGGTGATCTATCTCAGCATCGCGCTGGCGTTCGCGGCGATTTACGAACTGTTGCTGGCGCTGGTTCCCGGCGCGATCGGCGCGCTCGACACAGAGCGCGAATATCTGGTGGTGGGCAAGGACCTGATGTACTACAGCCTCGGCACGCTCACTTCCATCGGCGCGGGAGAGTCGTATCCGATTCACCCGATCGCACGCAGCCTGACCATCCTCGAGGCCGCGGTCGGCCAGCTCTTCCCGGCCATCTTCGTGGCGCGAATCGTGGCGATGGAAATTCCGGCGCGGCGCGAGTGATCGAGCCATCGCGACTGGCTCAGGTCCAGTCTCCATCACCCGCGTCGGCGTCACCGCCATCGGCCGGCGTGTTGTCGTCCCACGAGTCCGGATCGGACACGCCGAAATCGGTGCCGCCGAGATCGGAGTTTGCGGCGTCGCCCACCGGCAGGTTCGCCGCGGAAGGCGGCGGGTTCCCGGCCGGCTCGTCACCCATCAGACGTTGCGCAATATTTTCACCGACGACCACGCCCGCACCGACGGCAAGCCCGGTCGCGAGCCCACCCGCGATTCCGGATCCAACCCCCGGCGCAGCCACCGGCGCGACTCCCGGCGCAACGCCCTGACCTGGCGGCGCAGCCGCGGCCGGGACCGCGGCGCCGGCCGCCGGCGGGTAGATAGATACCGGCACGGGCCGGCGGCGTAGCACGATCCAGATGAGCGCCACGATGGCAACGGCTGTCAGCACGGCGAGCCATGGAAACGGCTGCGGCGCCGGCAAGGCTTGCGGGCGCATCGACTGCGCCAGCCACAATTCGCGTTCCAGCGCGCGCACGGATTCGGCATTGGCAAAACCGAGACCGGGATCGATTGCCTGGGCGGTCTTCAATTCCTCGCGCGCCAGCGGCAGATCGCCCGCGCGCGCGAACAGCTCTGCCGCGACGTAATGAGCCTTGGCGCTTTGCGGGTGATCGCTCAGCACCTGGTGCATCATTTGCTGCGCCAGCCGCAGGTCGCCGCTTTTCTCGGCGTCGTAAATCTGCTGCAGCGTCGGATCGTTGTCGGCGAATGCCGCGATGGCGAACATGGACGCCAGGATCAGAATGGCAGACAGCCATCGATGAGTTTTCATGCCGGACTCCTCGCAGTGGATGCGTCAGCGCAGCCAGTGCCCTTCCACGAAGTGGAATCGCCCGTGCCGCGCTTCCCAGTGCGCCGCGACCCAATGCCACCCATGGCGCGCGCGCAACCAGTGCCCATCTATCCAGACGTGGTGGCGGCCGGTCCATCGCCAGTATCCGGGCGCCCACACATATCCCCGGCGTTCGGCCGGAAATGCCAGGACCCGCGGCGGCGGCGGGCGCACGTCGACGACGATGTCATGGGCCGCACGAATCCCGGGGCTGAACGTGCCTAACAACAGCAGGGCCAACATGGAGACGTGCAATTTCATGTCGGGCGCTCAGTCTCCCGCCACGGCAATGCGCACTGCCGGAAGTGCGCACGCCGCGATCAGCGCCCACGGGATCACCGCCCACAGGTACTCGGACGGTGCCGGCCTGGCAGCAAGATCGCTCGCGCGTCGTCGCGCGCGGTGCATCGCAAGCGTCCCCAGCATGGTGACGAACATCACCGCGGCGACGCCCATGCAGAGTTCGAGAACGATCAGGCGCATGGCAGTTTCACTTCTTCAAAGCGACGTGAACCCCTTCGGCGGCGAGATCGAATTTCAGCCCGACATCCGTGGCGAGCAGCTTGATGACCACACCGTGCTCGTTCTTGAGGTAGGTAGCCGTGGCGCCGCCCGCGACCGCGATACCCGCGCCAGCCGCAACGTAGTTGCCGGCGAAATCGCTGAGTTGCTTGAGGTTGTAGACATGACCCGTCGCGGTGAATTCATTGGCGCCCACATCGACCACCGAAACGCCCTTGATGGTGAAGCGGTGTGTACCGTGATATTCGAGATCGCCGTGACCCCAGGTGTAGCCGATACCGGCCGCAACGCTGCCACCCTTGAGCGTCACCTTGCCGTCGGCCGTCGCGTTGTCCGCGACTGGCGGTACCGATGGGCCTTGATCCTTGGCACCGGCAAGCCCTGCCCCCACGAGAAGAGCGGCTGCCAACATTGAAACGATTGCGCTGCGCATGGAAAACCTCCTGAAGAATTGCTGACCATGCTGAAGCTGCGGGAGCGCACCGGATATCCCCCGAACAGGGGTGCGCGATTTCAGCTGAAACTCAGGCGCGCCGCCGCAGGCGACGCAACATCGTGAAGGGAACCAGGCTCGCCAACACGAAGAGCGCGCCGAGCACGAACGACGCACGGGTCGTACCCAGCAGCGCGCTCGCTCCGAGCCACAAACCCATCAATGCGTACACCGCGCCGATCAGCGCCAGCACCGCCGCCACGCCACCGAGGACCAGCTGCCTCAGCATGGCCTGCAGCCACTGCCGCAGCGCCAGCAGAGCCTGCTTTTCGAGCACCTCGATGCGTTCTTCGACGGCATGAATACGCTGCTCGACGTTCGTGACGGGCTGCAGCAGCCACGACTTGAACCGCAGCCACAGCCTGGTCAGATAAAACTCACCGGCAGTTCCATTCGTCATCGCAGCACCCTTCGCCGCGTCACGCGGCGTTCGAGGCGCTGGCGGCGCGCACCTTCTCTTCGATGCGCCGCCCGACGTGCCGGTCGACTTTCTTCCAGTACTCGAACGCGCGGCTCAGCACCGGCTCGCGCACGCCGGCCAGCAGGCTGCCCGCCACCTGCTCGACGAGCCTGGTGCGCTGCTCGTCGTCGAACACCTGGCGCACGAGGATGCCCGGTTGCGTGAAGTCGTCGTCGTCCCGTCGTAGTAGATAGGCACTGCGCTCCATATCGCCGTCGGCCTGCCAGCCATCCGTCACGGCGCCCGTGCCATCGACCCACGGACGCCCGTCGCTGTTGCCGGCGTACACCGGCGCGTTGCCGCTGTGGTGATACGTCATGTGCCCGTCGAACTGGTAGGTGTTCACCGGCACGCGCGGCTGGTTGACCGGCAGCTGGTTGAAGTTGACGCCGATGCGGTTGCGCTGCGCGTCGTTGTACGCAAACGCGCGGCCGAGCAGCATCTTGTCGGGTGACAGCCCGATGCCCGGGACGGTGTTGCCGGGTGAAAATGCCGCCTGCTCGATCTGCGCGAAGAAATTCTCCGGGTTGCGGTCCAGCGTCAACGTGCCGACCTCGATGAGTGGATAGTCCCGGTGCGACCAGGTCTTGGTGAGATCGAACGGATTGACGCGGTACGCCCTGGCGTCGGCGTACGGCATGACCTGGACCGAGAGCGTCCAGCGCGGGAAATCCCCGCGCGCGATCGCCTCGAACAGGTCGCGCCGATGGTAGTCCGCGTCCGCGCCGGCCATGGTGGCGGCTTCCGCGTTGCTGAAGAACTTCATGCCCTGCCGGGTGTGGAAGTGATACTTCACCCAGAATTTATTGCCCGCGGCGTTGATCCACATATACGTGTGCGACCCGTAGCCGTTCATGTGCCGCCAGGTGCGCGGCAGGCCGCGTTCACCCATCAGGTACGTCACCTGGTGCGCCGACTCGGGGTTGTTGGTCCAGAAATCCCATTGCATGTGATTGTCGCGCAGCCCCGAATCGGGCAGCCGTTTCTGGCTGCGGATGAAGTGCGGAAACTTCATCGGATCGCGAATGAAGAAGACCGGTGTGTTGTTGCCGACCAGGTCGTAGTTGCCTTCGCTGGTGTAGAACTTGAGCGAGAAGCCGCGCACGTCGCGCCAGGTGTCGGGGCTGCCCATCTCGCCGGCCACCGTGGAGAAGCGCGCCAGCAAATCGGTGCGCGTGCCCGGCTGGAACAACGCCGCCCGGGTGTAAGCCGACAGGTCGCCGGTCGTTTCCAGGCTGCCGAACGCGCCGGCGCCTTTCGCATGCGGCTGGCGCTCGGGCACCTTCTCGCGATTGAAATGCGCCATCTGCTCGAGGAAATGCACGTCGTGGAGCAATAGCGGGCCATTGGGCCCGATGCTCAACGAGTTGCGATCGCTCGGCGCGGGTGCGCCGGCGCTGGTGGTGGAAGCAACAGTGGATTCATCGCCGCGCTGGATTGACATGGGAGGTCTCCGTTGGGTAGCTAGAGTTGCGCGCTGAGCTCGGCGGAGAGCTGCGCGAGGATTTCCGCGAGGGCCTTGCCGTAGCCGCGCACCAGGTCTTCGGGCGCCGCCTGCGGCAGATCGATGCTTCTCGAAATCGAGCCTTCGTACCGCAGCGCCGGACGCGGACCGGCCTGGTCGATGAGAGCGAATTGCATGGCGAGCACCGCCGCCGGGGCGCGTCCTGCACGGAAATCGCCGTACAGTTCCGCGACCATGATCTCGAGCACGTAGGCCGCGGGCCGCGCGCTGCCTGGCTGCGCCACGGCACGGAATCCGCCGGCGCGGTCCAGCCATTCCGCGACCCGGCCGCCCAGCATCTCGCCGGGGTCGGACACAAAGGCGTGATACGGGTCGGAGCTGTAGCGCACGTCGCTGAAGCGATAGACCAACGCGTCGCCCGCGAACGGCCCGGCGACGCGCACGTTCCCCACGCGCAGCGTTTCCGCGATCCTGCGGACCGGGGGCAACGCGGCCGCCGCGGGTGACGCGATGACATACATCGTCGTCTGCGGCACGGCCTTGCCGAGCGAACAACCGGCGATGAGCGCCACGGCCATGACGACGGGCAGGATTCGCGTTCTCACTGCGTGCCACCCGGAAACTTCACCTTGGCCGGCGGCTGCCCGAACAGGACGACGGCCGGATCGCGCTTGATGGTCTCCGACAAGACCCGCAGGTTGTCCGCCATGACGCGCAGGTCCTGCACGACGATGCGCACGTCGTACTGGTTGGCGCCGAGCAACGCATCCAGCCGTTCCGCGGCGGCGTCGATTCCCTCGATGGTGCTGTCGAACTTGCCGTCGTCGGCGAGCTGGCGCAGCCGCGTCGTGATCGCCGCGGCGTTTGCCAGCGTCTGCCCGACCGCGGGATCCGCGAGCACGGCATCGAGACGCCGGGCCACCGAACCGGCGCTCTGCAAGGTGTGCTGCGCGCTCGCCGACAGCGCCGCCACCGGCAGTTCGCCGAGCTTGGCGTCGAGGTGCAAAACCAGTGAATCGACATTGCGCGCCAGCTTTGCGATGTCCGCGTCGTCGATGCTGGCGAGGAACTTCTGCGCCTTGTCGATGATCTCGCCCGCGACGCTCGGCGCCGACGGTAGATAGGCATAGACCGGCTTCCAGCCGAACGGCAGCGGCGGATATTCGCCCGCCGCGAAGAAATCCAGCTCCAGGTACTGCTGGCCGGTGACGCCGGCGAGCTGTGTCTGCGCGCGCAGGCCACGCTGGATGAGCGTCGCGAAGTCGTGTCTCATCTGCTCGACTTCCACGCCCGGCATGCTGGCCTTGACGCGGACCACGATGTAGTCGCGGCGCCGGTCGATGGGTGTATCGCGCTCGTAACTCGCCACCGACGTCAGGATCTCGGTCACCTGGCCGAGCGGAACGCCGCGAAAATTCACCGGCGCGCCGAGCTCGAGCCCCGCCACGGACTTGTTGAAATACGTCTCGAAGGTGAAGGCGGGCTGGAACCAGCGCCGCCAGCCGAGCACGTACAACGCCACCGCCAGCACCGCGAAGCTCGTGACGACGAACAGCCCCAGGCGGACGTAACGTTTGCTGTCGTCCATCGTCAGGCACCCTGCGCGGTGGGCAGCGGATCGGGCTGGCGATTGAAGAACTGGCGCACGCGTGCATCGCCGCTGCGATCGCGCAGGCTCGCCGGGCCGTCGTCCGCGATGATGGCGCGCGCATGCGGGTCGAGCATGATCGCCCGGTCGGCGATCGCGAAGATGCTCTGCAACTCGTGCGTGACGATCAGGAAGGTCACGCCGAGATCGCGCCGCAGCGTGAGGATGGTCCGATCGAGGTTGGCGGCGGTGACCGGATCGAGCCCCGCGGAAGGCTCGTCCAGCAGCAGGATGTCGCAGCCCAGCACCATGGCGCGCGCGATGCCGGCGCGTTTGAGCATGCCGCCGGAGAGCTCCGCGGGCATCATCGATTCCGCCGCGCGCATTTCCAGCTCCTGCAGCAGCATGCGCACCGTGAGATCTTTTTCCGCCGGCGTGAGCGAGGTGAACCGGTCGAGCGGAAAGCGCACGTTTTCGAGCACGCTCAGCGAACCGAACAACGCGCCGCCCTGGTACATGACTCCGAGCCGGCGCTGCAGGCAGGATTTTTCCTCTGCCGGCGCCTGCACCAGACTCTTGCCGTGGATCAGCACGTCGCCCGCCATCGGCGGGTGCAGGCCGATGATGGTCTTCATGAGGCTGGACTTGCCGCTGCCCGATCCGCCGATGATCACGACGATCTCGCCGCGCCGCACGTCGAACGACGCATCGTCGAGCAGGATGCGCGGCCCGAATCCGAGGCGCAGGTGACGCACGCTGATGACGGGCGGCAGGCCCGCCGCGCGCGGCGCCACGCGCAGCGGGGGCATCAGCAGTGGAGCGATGGTGGCCACTCAGCTGGTGAACACGGCGAAAATTCCGTCGATCACGATGATCAACACGATGCTGGACACCACCGCGTGCGTCGCCGATTGCCCGACGGCGGTGGCTCCGGCGCCCGTCACCAGCCCGCGATGGCAGCCGACGGCGGCGATGGTCAGCCCGAAACAGGCCGCCTTGATGAGTCCGAGCGTCAGATCCCAGGGAGCCACCGCGCTGAGCAGCTGGGTGTACGACTGTAGATAGGTGACGTCGAAGGTGGTCATCACCAGCGCGCCACCGATCAATCCGAGCGCGTCGGCCAGCGCGGTGAGCAGGGGCATCACGAGGATGGACGCCAGCAGACGCGGCAGCACCAGGAATTCCACCGGATCGAGGCCGAAGGTCGACAGGGCGTCGAGCTCCTCGTTCACCTTCTGCGCGCCGAGCTGCGCGGCGAAGGCGGCGCCGGTGCGCCCGGCGAACACGATCGCGGTCATGAGCGGGCCGAGCTCGCGCAACACCGCGATGCTGCCGCCGTTGACGACGAAAATCACCGCGCCGAACTGCCGCGCCACCAGGCCCAGCTCGAAGGCGATGATGACACCCATGAGGAAACCCACCAGCATCACGATGGGCACCGCGTTCGCGCCGGCTTCCGTGGCCACGTCGAGCGCATCGCGCCATTGCGCCGCGCGCGTCGCGCGCGGCTTGAGCCATGCGCCGATACATTCGCCGAGGAAAACCGCCAGATCGCGCAGGTAGCGGCCCTCGCGCGCGGTCGCACGGCCGATGAGTTCGAGCAGGCCGGTATTGCGCCGGCCGGCGGCCGCGGCGGCAAAGTCGCGCGCTTGAAAGCGGCTGACCAGCGCCGCGAGATTGGGCGCCAGCGAGCAGATGGTCACTTCCGCTCCGGCCGGGCGCACACGCCGCGTCAGGTCGAAGAGCAGCGCGATGCCGGCATTGTCGATGTGTTCGAGCTTCGAAGCATCGACCACCACCGGACGCAGTGGATTGCGCTCGAGCGCGTCGATCGCCGCCTGCCAGACCGGAGCGGCCGTCTCGGCCGTGATGCGGCCTTCCAGGTGCACGCGTACGGCGCCAGACTCGCTCGACACGGGATCTCCGTCATGCCGCGGCGGAATGAACCGCGCTTGGGTCTCCATGGTGAAACTGCGGCCGGGCATCAAACATCCCCCGATCAGGGGACAAACAACGCGGCCCGCGCGGCCGGCGCGGAAAACACGCAGGCAACGTCGTGCGCGCAGCCGGGCACGATCTGCACCTCGCGTTGCCGGGCCGGCGAGAGCACATGGCGGTCGTACTCGGCGAATACCAGGCCGCGTTGCAATCGGTACGGGCCCTGCAGCTGCGCCGCGCAGGATTTGTCCAGCAGCTTGTAGATAGCCGCCGCGGATTCACCGGTGTCCAGCGCACCTTCCAGATAGTGAATGTCGGCATCCGCGTAGTGCCGGCGGGCCGCAGCGGCGTCGCGCCCGAGGGCGGCGGGCAAACCCTCGATGCCATATCGCCAGCGATTGAAATCCGCGCAGGAATTTTCAGGCGCGGACCACGCGAGCTCGCAACGGCCGAGACCGCCCGCGCCGCCGTCGCAGCGCTCCCATCCGACCGGCGCGCCATCGAGCCGCGGCTGCGCGCGTTGCGCGTCGAAGTACAGCCACACACCCGGGTCGGCCACGACATACCGCACCGCCACGTTGTGCGAGTCCGCGGCAAACCCGATGTAGCGTTGCACCAGCTGCGCGCCCGCGGAAAATCCAGCCACGGTCACGGTGCGCAGGCCGGGCCAGCGCGTGACCAGATCCGCGATCAGCGCATCCATCGCGGCGAATGAGGTGATGCGTCCGCGATTGTCGGCCTGCGCACCATCGGCCCATGAATCGCAGGTCCACAACAGATCGCCGGTCTGTGCCGCCGGAACACCGGCGGTCTTGCAGCGGGCGGCGCGTTCGTTCGCCACCTGGAACAGCGGCGCGATCACCACGGTGCGCTCGAGCGCGGCCGCACTCCGGGCCGACCGCAAGGCGGCATTGAACGTGAGGTTGGCGTCGCGCGGATGGCCATGTACGGCGATCAGCGCGTTGACGGGCTGCGGCCCGCCACTGCCGGAGAGCCGCGACGCATAGAAATGCAGTGCACCGTTGCCCGCGGACACGGAGAAATAGCAATTGCTGGAAGCAGCCTCGTCGCAACGCTCGCGCGCCGCGACGTGCGCCGCTCCCGCCGCGGCGATGCCGACCACCAGCGAGACGAACAGCATTCCGAGCTGCGATGAGAATCCCGGAGGCGCGGAAATCATGACGGGGCTTGCGGCGCGAGGCTCGCGAGCCAGGCGGCGATCGCTTCGATCGACTCATCGTCCATGCGCGCCGCCACGCCCTGCATGATGAAGCCGTTGCTGGAAGCGCCCCACTGCGCGGCGCGATATTGCTGCAGCTTGCCGACCAGGTACGGCGCGTTCTGTCCGCGCAATGCGGGCCAGGTGCGATAGAACGCGAGCGCGCGTGGACCGGCGCCCTTCGCCGGCCGCCAGCCGCGTGCGTCGGCGCCGTGGCAACCCTGGCAGGGAGGAACGCCGCGCGCGGCATCGCCGCCGAAGAACAGCCGCTCGCCGCGCGCGATCCTGGCCGCATCGCCGGAGTCCTGCGGCGCAGCGGGCGCAGCAGGTGCGCTGGCGCCGGCGGCACTCGCACCGTTGTGCGCGAAATACGTCGCGAGGTTGCGCAGGTCGGCGTCTTCGAGCGTCGCGACCATGGGCGTCATCGCCGATTCCGGCACGGTTCCCAGTTTGTAGACGACCAGCCGCCAGTACAGGAACTCGGCGCTCTGCCCGGCCAGGTTCGGAAACACCGGCGCGATGGCGATGCCGTTCGCGCCATGACATCCGCTGCACACCTGCGCCTTCTCCGTCGCCGCCGCCGCGTCGCCGTGTACGGCGCCGATGCGCCGCAGGTCGCGGTACCGCGGCGCTTCCTTCGTCTCCTGCTTCTCCTGCGCCGGCGCGCGCGCGGCGCCGAACGCGGCGGCGATGGCGAGCAGGAGTATGGCGAAGGTACGCATGCGGGTTCCTGTCAGAGCGGAATCTGGACGCTCAGGCCGACCACATTGTTGGAGTAACTGCGCGGCCCGCCGTCGGTGTAGACGCGATGGTCGTAGACACGCTGATCCGCGAACCCCGCGTAGTGCCAGTCCGACACCCTGCCGCGCTCGTAGTGATTGAACAGCCGCAGGTCGATGCCGGTTGCGAGCGGGAAACGCAGGCCCACGTCGATCGTATTGAGCCGGTAGTCGATCGCCGGGAAAGCGTGCCCGGCGGAATCGGCGGTGTCGGGCCAGGCCAGCGCCAGTGCCGAGGCGTACCGGTAGCTATCTACTCCGCGCGAATAGGTGAAGCTCCACGCCGCGTCGAATTGCACGCGCCCGATCGAGCGCCGCAGCGTGGCGCCCGCGTGATGGTTGCGCTGCTCGTCATTCAGCCACCAGCGCGCGGAGTCGAGATACGTGAGGCCGCCCAGGCGGGGGTCGTCCAGCGCCGCACCGGCGTCGTTCACATTCGCAAACCGCAGCTTGGCGCGCTCGTAACCATAGTAGACGCTGGCGCTCGTGGCGGGCGACGGCTGCCACTCCCACTGGATCGTGCCCTGCAGGTCGTCGTGGCGCTGGCGGCCGATCTGCGCGGTGTAGCGGTTGAAGTCGCCGCGCGCCGAAACGCTCAGCGTCATGTCCGCGGCGGGTATGAAAGTGGCCATCACGTCGACCTTGTGCTCGCGACGGCTCGCCAGGTCGTACTTGCGCATGGCATCGACGGTGTGAGCCAGCGCGGCGGCGGGGTCTTCGACGAAGCCGGGCAGCGAGGTGGAGTAAGCGAATTCGTACGGATCGGAGTCGTAGTCGTCGCCGGACTGATCGGTGAACGAGTAGTTTGCCCGCAGCGTGACCCAATCGGCCCGGGTGTTGACCCAGGTGAGGCGCAGCTCGCTGGCGTCGACCGAGCGGCGTTCGCGGTGCTCGCGTTGCGTGCGCGTGAAGCCCAGCGTCGCTCCCAAGGTATCGTGTGCCGCCGGCCGCCAGTCGGTGCCGAGATGCGCCTCGAAGGTCCGCTTGTCGAGCGGGATGTTGCGTATCCGCGTGACCGCCGAAGGCGCAAGCACCGCGTCCCAGAAACCCGCCTCGCCCGGGACCACACTGCCCTGCGAGCCATTCTCGGACACGTAACCGTACGATCCGGTGAGCGGATTGAATGCGATGTAGTCGCCGCGGTAGTTCTCGTCGCGATATTTCGCGTCGGCGCGCACGCTGACCTTGCGCCACGGCTGCATCACCAGCCGCGCGAACAACATGGTGGTGTCGATGCGCAGATCGGCGCGCGGGCGCGACAGCGCGGCGGTGCTGTTCCAGTCGGCGCAGTCGAACAGGAAGGGATTCGCGGGGGCGCCAGTCGGCGTGAGGTCGATTCCGAACTGCCCCTGGCAGGTCACCGGCGGCAGCAGTTCGTCGTTCTGCCGCATGCGGGAGCCGCTGGCGGTGATCGCGAGGTCGCCATCCAGCGGCAGTTTCCGCCCCAGAGTCAGGCGCAGCTGGTGCGAGTCGTTGTCCGGCTCGAGCGACATCTGGCCGGTAGTCAGGTCGGCGGACACCGCGCCGGCCACGACCGGATAGAGACTGAAAGGGGTCTGGTATTCGTAGCCACGGTGGGCAGAGCGGTAGAACGAGCCGCTATAACTTGTCTCCACGCGCCAGGTGCGCAACGACCCGCGCAACGCGGCATTCAGGCTGACGGTGCGGTCGTCGATGGGCTTGACCGTCTCCAGGATTCCGCCGTTGTCGGGAAACGGATAGTTGAAGAAGAAGGTTCCGCCGTACGGGCGGCTGCCACGCCGCTCGTCCTGCGTGATGTTGATGAGCGTGCTCCAGGCGGGGTTCAGGTAGTAAGTCAGGCCGATGCCGGCGCGCTCGCGCGTGAACTGCAGCCGCTGCACCGGCGCGGCATCCGCCACCGCGGCCACCTGTTCGGGAGTGCTGGCGCCCGCCACCAGCCCGTCCCGCAGCGTGAGCGTGGTGGTACCGGCTCCATCCCAGATGGAGCGCGCATTCGCGCTGATGACGTTCGGCAGCTCCCGGTAAAACGCCTCCACCTTGAAGCGCCCCGCTTCACCGGCGTTGAGTTTGTAGAACTGGTTGTCGTCGCCGAGGCGGCTGGCGCGCAGATCCAGGTAGGCGCCGTCTTCAGGGCGCTGCATCGAGAAGTGCGACAGGCCGAGCAGAAAGCCACGCTGCCAGTCCGTGTAGCGCTGCCAGAGGTTGTTGTCCTCATCGCCGTCGCCCGGCTGGATGTAACCCAGATCGAGGACGCCCGAATGCACCCAGCTACCGGCGACGCGCTCCTCGCCGAGTGCCGGCGCGCAGCCGTACAGGAATCCGGTCGGCGTGCGCAGGCTCGAGGGCCGCAGCCAGCTCATCCCGTCGGCATCGCAACCTTGCAGTGAAGCCCAGCCGGTCGGATCGAGCTTGCTGCCGAAATGCAGATCCACGCCCAAACTACTGTCCTGTGCATGCGCCGCCGGCGCCCACACCAACAACGCGACGATCCACCACGCGCGCTTCATTTGTGGAACCTCGGGCCGGATGGATTGTTGGAGCCGTGCACCTGCGCATGGCAGGTGATGCAGCCGCGGCCCATGACCCGCTCGTCCGGATGCAAACCGGTTCCGATCGATGCCGGCGTCTGCAGATCGTTGGGATGGCGCGTACTGGTGTGGCACTGCTGGCACAGGAACGGCGTCGGCGCGACCAGCAAGGTGTTGTGGTTGGAGCCATGCGGCTTGTGACAGTTGAGGCAGTTGTCGCGCACCGGCGGATGTTCGAACAGGAACGGCCCACGCTTCTCCGCGTGACATTGCTGGCAGGTCTCGTTGACGGTGTCCGCCTTGAGCAGCGTCGGGCCGGTCGAGCCATGCGGATTGTGGCAATCCGCGCAGGTCATCTGCCCCTCGGGCAGCGGCATGTGCGAGCGCTTGTTGAATTCCTGGCGCACGTCGCGATGGCAGGTCGCGCAGGTCTCGCTGATCGACTGGCGCGCCTGCAGTCCTTCGGCCGAAACGCGCGCCATCGGGTTGTGGCAATCGCTGCAGGAAACTTCCAGGCGCTGATGCACCGACCCCTGCCAGAGATTCCGCGGGCCGCCGGCATGACAGCCGAGGCACGCGCCGGTCTGCACGGCAACGGGCGTGCCGGAGCGCCGCGTGAAGCCGACGATCAATCCCCGCATCGAGGGCGCAGCGGCATGCGCCGAACCGGCGCCGTGGCAGGATTCGCACACTGGCAGCATGGGGTCGAGCTTCGCGGCGGCACGCAGGCCGAGCGCGTGCACCGTGTGCGAGAAGTTCCGGTTCTCGAGCGTATGGCAGCTCGTGCACACGGACTCGCCCACCACCCTGGCGTCCGGCGCGCCTGGGTTCAGCGCCACGGCGGCCCGCGCGAAACCGGGCGGAACGCGCAGCGAGTTCCAGTCAGTCCTGGTGTCGCGGCCGAGACTCGTGGGTGGCAGCGACGACTGGGCTTGCGCCGGCAGCACCATCGCAAACAGGCCCACCGACAGGCCGGTCAGCAGCACGGCGAGCAACGCCAGTTGCCAGCGCCCGGCGGCTGCCGACCCAGAGCTCACGCGCAGCACCCGGCCACCCGCGCGGCCGTCACTTGAGCGTCAGTAGATAGGCGATCAGCGCCGTGCGCTGCGCCGGGTCCTTCATGCCCGGGTATGGCATCGTGTTGCCAGGCACGACGGCCTGGGGATTCTCGAGGTATTTGTCGAGCTGCGCGCCGGTCCACTTCAACTGCGCGCGTTTCATGGCCTCGCTATAGGCAAAACCAGGTACCGCGGCGCTCGCGCGCCCGACGATGCCCTTGAGTGTGGGACCGACGCCGTTGGTGCCGTTGGTGCTGTGGCACGCGATGCACTGGCCATAGAGCTGCTGTCCGGTGAGCTCGGCAGCCACGACGGTGTCGGTTGCCAGTCCGGCGCAGATGCCGGCAGCGGCGAGAGCGATTGCGGGGATTTTTCTCATGGGGGTATGCCTCCTCGGGCTCATAGCCTTCGGGGGCCGCGTTTCATGGCCGTGTCCGCCGTCCGGGGCGTTATTACGGCCGAAACGCGTTATGTCGCACGCGGGCCGCCGGGAGCCACTCCTTATATATAGCGTTGCCGGGTACCCCCAGCCGCCCCGGGCCCCTGCAGTTGAAACGGGGGAAGGTGCCATCGACCCGCAACATCCGGCTGCGTGGCCTAGCTACCGCTGAAATGACGGACGTGATTCCTGAAACACGTGGGACACGGCGGGCCTCCAGCGTCTCCGTCGAACGATCTGATTCGAAACCACCCCAGGAGACAACATGGCGAAAGTTCTCGTGCTCTATTACTCCTCGTACGGTCACGTCGAGAAAATGGCGTATGCCGTCGCAGAGGGAGCCCGCAAGGCGGGAGCGGAAGCGGACGTGAAGCGTGTGCCCGAGACCGTTTCGCCAGCCATCACCAGCGCGGCCCGCTTCAAGCTGGATCAGCCCGCGCCGATCGCGGACATCCAGGATCTGCTGGCTTATGACGCGATCGTCATCGGAGTGGGAACGCGCTTTGGAAGGATGGCATCGCAAATGGCCGCGTTCCTCGATCAGGCCGGTCCCATCTGGGCGAGCGGTGCGCTCAACGGCAAGATCGGCGCCGCCTTCACCTCGTCAGCGACACAGCATGGCGGCAATGAGACGACGCTTTTCTCGATCATCACCAACCTGCTGCACTTTGGCCTGGTCGTGGTCGGGCTGCCGTACAGCCATGCGGGACAGATGACACTCGACGAGATCACCGGCGGCGCGCCCTATGGCGCAACCACGATTGCCGGTGCCGATGGAAAGAGAACGCCCAGCTCCATCGAGCTCGAAGGCGCGCGGCATCAAGGCGAGCGCGTGGCGTTCACGGCAATCCGGAATTTCGGCTGACGCGCGGTAGACAGGCGTCAGGCGGGACCACCGCCGCTGATCAGCAGGTGTTGTCCGCTCACGAAACTCGCCAGGTCGCTGGCGAGGTACTGCGCCGCGTCCGCGACATCCTCGAGCGTCCCCATTCTCGGGATCGGCCGCATCGATTTGACGTACTCCCGGATCTCCGGCCGCACACCGCTGGTGAAGACGCCCGCCCCTTCCGTGGCCGTCGGGAGAATGGAATTGACGGTGACTCCGCGGTGCCCGATCTCCTTGGCGAGAATCTCGACCAGGAACTGCCCGACGATCTTGCTGCCGCCGTACAGGCCATGGCCCGGCAGCGGAAACGCCGTGGTGCTGCTGCCGACGTGGATGATCCGGCCGTTGTCGGCCACATGGCGCGCGGCACGCTGCAGCGTGAACAGCGTGCCCTTGGTGTTGATGCGGAACAGCTTGTCGAAATCCTGTTCGGTCACATCGAGCAGGGGCTGGTTGATCAACTCAACGCCGGCATTGGCGACGACGACGTCCAGCCGGCCGAAGATCTCCATCGCGGTGGCAAACAACCTGTCGATGTCGTCGGGCCGCGAAACGTCCGCCCGCACCGCGATGGCTTTCCCGCCACTGCGGGTGATGATGGACACGGCCTCCGCGGCGCGGGCCTCGTCGGAGGCATAGTTCAGCACCACACTCGCGCCGAGCGAGGCATATCTTTCGGCGATCGCGCGCCCGATGCCACGCGCCGAACCGGTGACGACTGCGACTTTGTTCAACATGTTTGGCTCCACCCGCATGACCCAACTAGATCGCCATTCCGCCGGACACCTCGATGCGTTGGGCGTTCACCCAGCGGTTATCCTCGGAAAGCAGCGAGGCGATCATGGGGCCGATGTCATCGGGGAGGCCGGCGCGGCCAAGCGCGGTCATGTCCGCGACCTGCTTGTTGAGCTGCGGATTGTCGCGGACCATGCCGCCGCTGAAGTCGGTCTGGATCGCGCCGGGTGCGATCGCGTTCACCGCGATCCGGCGCGGCCCCAGCTCCTTCGCCATGTAGCGGGTCAATACCTCGACCGCCCCTTTCATGGAGCCGTATGCGGCATTGCCCGGCACGATAATGCGGGCCAGCCCACTGGATAGATTCACGATCCTCCCGCCGTCGTTGATCAGGGGAAGAAGCTTCTGCGTGAGGAAGAACACGCCCTTGAAGTGCACCTTGTACAACGTGTCGAGCTCCTCTTCCGTCGTGCGCTCGATACTGTTGTGGTGCGACGTACCGGCGTTGTTGACCAGATAGTCGAAACGCGTGGCCCCGAAGGTAGTGAGCGCCGCACGGATCTGCGGCACGAAAGCCTCGAATGAACTCACGTCGCTGGTGTCGAGTTGCAGCGCAATCGCGTTGCTGCCCGCCCCGCTCACCTCGACGATGACCTTCTCCGCTTCCGCGAGATTCGACTTGTAAGTGAAGATGGACGCGATCCCGCGGCGCGCCAGGCTGATCACCGTGTTGCGGCCCAATCCCCGGCTGCCGCCGGTCACGATCGCGATCTTCCGCTGCGAATTGCTCTGAATTGCTGTCGACATGATCTCTCCTGGGTTAATCGCCGTCGCAAAAACACGCCACCTGGCGGGCGCTCAGTATTGCCGCCGCTGCTGCCGACATGGCCCCATCGAAGTCCGCGTCGGGCGTGGCATTCACCGCGCGCGTTTCACCGTTGATCCGCAGCTTGACCATGACCCTCTCCTTGCGGCGCCGCCTGGCAGCACGCCCCGCGATGCCGGATCGGATGTTTGCGCAGCGAAATTACCGGCCGATTTGAAAAACCGCCGGAATATTTCAGCTGAAATCGCGGCGCGTGCCCGGCCCATCCAGGAACAGCCGGCACTGCGCGACAAATAGTTCGGGGTACTGGAACAACGCGCCGTGACCGGCGTCGGGAAACAGCACCAGCAACGCATCCCGCAACTGCTCGAACATCAGGATGGCATTCGCCGCGGGCAGCATGGTGTCGGCGCTGCCGCTAACTACCAGCACCGGTTGCCGGATACCCTTGAGGATGGCGTGGCCGCGGTGCGGAGTCGCACACCAGCCGATCAGCGCCCGGGCTTGCGGGTCGCTGACCGATTGGCCGCGATTCGGATCGCGATCCGCGGTGCGCGCCGCCTGCCGCGCCAGGAACGCGCGACCCGCCGCCTGGCTGGCTTCGCTCTGCGTGAAGAACAGCGGCAGCCGCAGTTCCGATCCGTGCCGCTGCGAATCGGCATTCTTGAGCGCCGCGAGCAGGTGTTCCTCGCCGCCCTGCGGAGCGGTGCCCGCCAGGATCAGCTTGCGCACCGCAACCCGCGCGCTGGCGGCAAGTAGTTGGCCGATGAAACCGCCCAGCGAGAATCCGAGCAAGTCCACAGGCCCGAATCCGAGCGCGCCGATGAACTTGCCGGCATGTGCAGCCATGGCGGCGACATTGTCCGGCGTCACTCCCGACGATGCGCCCACGCCGGCGTTGTCGAACACGATCACCGGGCGATCCATCGCCAGCGCATTCACCACCGCCGGGTCCCAGGTATCCATCGTGCCGGTGAAATGCTGCAGCAGCACGAGCGGCACTCCGCTCTCGCCGCCCAGCCGCCGATAGGCAAAGCGGGTGTCGCCCGTTTCGATGAACTGGTTGGGAGCGGTCTCGAGTGTCATGGCGATTTCTCCGCCGCATTCGCGGCCGCAGCACGTTCGCGCGTATGAATCTCGACGCCCGCCGTCAGCAGGCGATGCAGCGGACATTTCTGGGAAATGGCAAACAGGTGTTCTCGTTGTTCCGCGGACAGATCGCCCTGCAGGGCGATCTCCATCTCGATCCGGCCCGCGACCAACGACAGGGTTGCGGCGACACCGTGCAGCGGCCACTGCTTGCGGTCGGCGTACATCTGCAAGGTGATGCTGGCGCACGCACCCAGCGCCGCCAGCAGCAATTCCTCGGCGTTGGGTCCGGAATCCGCACCGCCCACTTCCGCGGGCTCATCGGAATGCAGCACATGGGGACCGATGACGATGTTCTGGTCGTATCTCAAACTACCGGTTCCGATCGACACCGTTCTTGCCATGAGGTATCCAACTACTGCTCGCGGTTCGCGCCCGCCAGCACATCCGAGGCCGCAGAGCCGAGCGCGGGCCGCAACGAGATCCGGAAGGACGCTTTGGCCCTGGCGAGCATCGACAGCGCCGCCGTCTGCCCGGTGCCGAGCAGTGCGCCGATCTCCCGGGCGCTGCGGCCGTGCAGGTACCGCCACTTGAGCACGTCGCCATATCTGCCCGGCAAGGCCGCCAGTACCGAGCGGATCAGGCCGGCCACTTCGGCCGCGTCGCAGACCTGTTGCGGGTCCTGCTCCACGGGCGCTGGCACGCGCGCGGATGCGCTGCGCACCTGCGCGTTGTCGCTGAGCATGACGACGTGTTTGGCGCGCCGCCTGCGCGTGCGGTTCAGATCGAACATCTCGCGCCGGCAGATCTGGCACAGCCAGCTGAACAATGCCGCTTCCGCGCGGTAGCTGGACAGATTGCGGATGGCCTTGATCATGGTGGCCTGCACGACGTCCTGTGCGAGGTCACCGTCGCCGCCCAGGCGCCGCAGCGCGAAGCGATAGATGCGTGGATAGTAGGCGTCGAAGAACGTGCGCAGCGCGCGCTCGTCCGCGCGCAACATGGCCGCGACGAGCTCCCGATCGTAGGGGTCGCAGCGAAAATCGTTGGCAGCCATACGCTTTTTTCTCCCATGCTGATGTCGGGAGAGAGCGTGCGGGTGCGCTCCTACGGATGCGTTTCGCGCGGACCGCGGCGGATTTCAGGTGAAGTGGCGGGTGTCATGAGAGCTGCGGTCTCGCTGCCGGTATCACGTATCCGATCAGAAGCTTCCTTCGACCTTCAGCAGGAAGTTGCGCCGCTCGCCCCACCAATAGCCGGGCTGAATATTTCCTGCGCTTTGGTAGTACCGCTCGTCGTTGATGTTGTTGGCCGTGGCCACCACGCGCCAGTTCTCGTCGATCCGGAAGCCGGCACGCAGGTCGACGACGGCATAGCGGTTGAAAGCGCGGTTGAATTGGTTACCTCCGATGCATCCGCCGGTCCGCGTGACATTCGGACATGCAAACATGGTTGTCATCTGCGATGTCTGAGCCCGCAAATTGCCGCCCACGGTCCACCGGCTCATCCGGCCGGTCAACCGCTTGTTCACCCAGGCTTTGACGAGATGTTTGGGAGTCTCAGGGGAATTCTGCTCCAGCGCATAAAGAGGTCCTCGCACTCCGTTCCAGACTGCAGTCGCCGCCCGGTTCTCGTTGAATGTGTATCCACCGCCGAACAGCCAACCACCGGCAGCGCCCGTCAATTCCAGGTCCACACCCAGGCTTTGACTCGTGCCGGGTATGTACTTTCCGGGCACACCTGCGCGCGAAAGCGACAGCGGTATCCGGTACTGCCGCGTGTCGTAGGCCGCGAGCATCCCATTGACCGCGCCATTGAACCAGGCTGCCTTGATGCCCGCTTCAGTGGTGACACCGTGGCGCACTCCTATCGCGCTGCCGTCTGGTTTCAGTGCCTCAGGTGCTGCGTTGCTGTCAATGCCCCATGGAAAGGTTTCCATGTCTGTACCGGTGTTGCGGTAGATGTCCACGTAGCTTGCATATAGCGAATAGTGGTCACTGACGTCGTACGCCAGCGCGGCATAAGGCGTGACAACGGGCGAGCTCCAGGGAATCTCGCGGCTATCGGTGATCCGGCCGTCAGAAAAGTTGAGCTCCCGAATGCGCCGATAGCGCTCTTGACCGGCTCGTGCGCCGGCGCTGATGGACAAGGCATCCGTGAGGTGCATCCTTGCGGTCAGGAATGTGGCGCGCGATTCGGTCGTCCCCTGCGCCCACGGAATCGAGTCTGGCTGCGACGGCCTAATCAGTCGCGGGTCACCATAGAGCGATGGCGTGTAGTCGACGAGATTCCTGACTGGGCCCTCGAGGTAGTTCCGCTCTTTCGCCTCGAGGTATCTGTATCTCGCATATTCGGCACCGAACGCCAGTTCGGCGCGCAAGCCAAAGGGCCGGAAGTCGCCGGTGAGTGTAAGGTCCGTGCCGATCTGCTCCTCCGTGTTGGGTCGGGTGCTGAATGCCCCGTTCACACCCCTTGTAATCCTCTGTCTGGTGGCTGGATTTACCGAAATGTTGATCGAAGCCGTCCCGAATTGCCGCCGCTCCTCCCAACGCGCAGCGCCGACCTGGAGCTGCCAGTCATCACCTAGCTGCTGCCGCAACTGAAAGTAAGTCTCCCGCTTTTCCCGGCGGTCGAACGCCCAATCCGTGGTGAGGGCAAAGTGCGGCAATTGCGGGACGGTTCCGTCCAGAGTTGGCAGCATGCCGCGGAACACCGGAGTGTCGTTCTGCCAGACGTAGCTGCCGCCCAGCGTCACGACTGTGTCAGGGCCGACGTCATAATCGAGCACGCCGAACAGCACCTTCCGGTTGAATGTGACCGCATCGAGATTGGAGCCCTGGTCCTGCAGGACGCCGACCAGCCTGCCGCGCAACGCCCCGTCGCCTGCAAGGGGTCCCGTCGCATCGAGCTCCACCCGGCTGTTATCCCATGAACCGGTCCAGGCGCTGACCCAGAGAGCCGCTTCGTCTCGTGGCCGCTTCCGGACGAGATTGACGGACGCGCCCGGCTGACCGTTGCCGGAGAAGATTCCGTCGGCACCGCGCAGCACTTCGATCTGCTCGAATTCGGCCAGGTCTGGTGTGCTGCTCAAGAGCCTTTTGTACGAATACAGATTTGGGCTGCCGTCCACGTGATAACTGGTGACCGCAAACCCTCGCGCTATGAAGAGCCGGCTCACGTTGTTGTCACGAGTGGAGATCAGCCCCGGAACCCGCTCCAGCGCATCGGGCAGTGTCGCGAGATTCTGCTCGCGGATCTGCGCCTGGCTGATCAGCGAAACGGTCTGCGGAATTTCGCGTAAAGGCGTTTCCGTGCGTGTTGCCACCACGCCCTGCGCCGTCGCGGTGACGACTATCTCTTCCAGGTCTTCGATCCGGCCGGCCGCGCTGAAGATCGTGCGACGTGCGCTGCTCTTCTGCCGTACCTCGAAGGTCTGCGCATTCAACTGCCGGTAACCCAGAGAAGTTTCCGCCAGCAAACGGCTCAGTGCGTCGGCGGCCGTGTAGCTCCCGTTCAGCGCCGCGGCCCGCTTTCCCGCCGTGAGGCGTGAAAAGAAGACCACGTCAACGTCACTCTGGCGCGCCAGCTCCTGCAGCGCATCGTCGAGCGGTTGGCTGGGGATGTGCAAATCGTAAACCGGTAGTTTGCCGGCGGAAGCGGTATCGCCGAACGCGGGTGACACTGCAAATGCGGTGAACATGCAGACCGCGATGGCGCGCAGCCCGGCAAGGTGGCACGTATTGCGGTCAGAACTTGCCATCGACTTTCAACAGGAAGTTGCGCGGCTCGCCATACCAGGGGCGCAGCGCGTCAGCGCCCGCGCCGGCGCTGCCGAGAGACTCGAAGTAGATCTCGTCGAACACGTTGTTTGCGCTGAGGGCGACCTGCCAGTTCGCGTCGAGCTGGAAACCCAGGCGCAGATCCAGCACCGCGTATGGATCCTGTTCGATTCTGCGGCCCTGGCAGAGCGGCCCACGTGGCTGGCAGTTCAGGTCGAGGCTCGTGGCGGCACTTTGCGCTTGCAGATTGCCGCCCGCCGTCCAGCGATTGAACACGCCCGGCAGGCGCGCGCTGGTCCAGATCTTGAGCAGATGCCGTGGTGTCGCCGTGGACAGCGCGCCGCCAGTCTCGCCTTCGTTGACATTGAAGGTGTAGCCCGCGCCGATGAGCCAGCCCGCCCGAAGCTCACCATCGAGCTCCAGGTCCACGCCCCAACTGCGGTTCTCGACTGCGACAAAACAGCAGTTGGGATCGTTCGTCGCGGGATACTCCCGCAGTTCCGGGAACGGCAGATTGCCCTGCCGCGTGCGGTAGGCAGCCAGCCGTCCATTCAGTGCACCTTCGCGCCACTCCGCCTTGATGCCGCTTTCCAGCGTGACCCCGCTGATCGGTTCGATGAGCTCGCCATTCACCCTGCGCCGGACGGCGCTGTTGGTGCGATAGATATCGGCGTAACTCAGGTACGCGGTGTAGTGGTCCTCGATGTCGTACATCAGCCCCGCGAACGGAGTCAGCACGTGGTGGCTGCCGTAGGCGGTCTCGAGCGCCAGCGTGGGCAGTGGCGGGATGTCCACGAGCAGTTTCGCGTCGAGAGCATCGCTGCCGACGCGCGCCCCGCCGGTCACCGACCAGTCGCTGCCCAATTGCGTGCGGAATGAGGCGAACACTCCGTACTGGTCGAGAATCGAATGGAGCGCCACGCCGGCGGACATCGGCGCACTGGATCTGGGATCCGGGTAGTCGCGCGGATCGAAGGAGCGCGGGTCCTGCAGCAAGGGACCGAAAAACCCCGTGGTTGCCTGATCGAGCCGCGCCCGGAAGCGCGTGAAATCGCCGCCGAACGCGAACTGCTGGCGCAGTCCAAACCACTCGGTCTCACCGCTGAAGGTGACATCGACCGTGTTCCAGTTGTGAACGTTGGGAACCCGGGTGTAGCGATCGTTGGCCGCGCGAGCGGACGACTGCGTCCCGTTGGTGGGGGGAATGATGAACACGCCGAAGGCATGTTCGACATTCGCGCGCCACGTCGCTGCGTTGATCTTCACCGCCCAGTTGCGCGCGAAATCCTGCTGATATTGGACGTACGCCTCGCTCACGCGCGTGCGGTAACGCGCCCAATCGAATGCCAGCGCAATGCTGCGCGGCAGTTGCTCGTCGGCATTGCCGCTGTACAGCGGGACCCCGCCCATGAGCGGCACGGCGTCGTCCTTCTGAAAGCTTCCGCCCACGTTCAACGTCGCATCCGGGGTGACGTCGTATTCGAGCGCGGCAAAGATCTTCTTTCGCTGGAAGGTCGCGGTGTCGTAGAAGAAATCGCGATCCGCGAATACGGCAACCGTGCGCGCGCGCAATGCGCCGTCCAGCGCAATCGGCCCGGTGAGATCCATCTCGATTCGCCGGTTGTCCCAGGAACCCGAGAATGCAGACAGATCGAGCGCGAAGCGATCGAGCGGCCGTTTGCGCACCATGCTGACCGTGCCGCCGGGATTGCCGTTGCCGCCGAACAGCGCGTCCGAGCCGCGCAGCACCTCCACATGGTCGAACTCACTCATGTCCGGTGCGCTGTAGAAGAAGTCGTAGCCGTCGATCGAAGGATTGATCGCCGCTCCTCCGTCGGTGTGGAACGACGTGACTGGATAGGCGCGGGAATTCGAGTCCTGATCGAGAGAGTTGGTGCGGACGACGGTCATGCCGGGCGCGTGCCCGAGAACCGCTCCGAGGTCGACATCGTTCTGCTGGCGCATCCGTTCGCGCGAAACGATCGAGATCGATTGCGGGATCTCGCGTAAAGGCGTTTCGATGCGCGTGGCCACCAATTCCTTCGCCGTCGCGCGCACGACGATTTCTTCCATCGGCTCCTGCGGATTCGCCAGTTTGAAGTGCGCCCTGCTGCGAGGATCTGCGCGCCTGATCTCGAATGTATTTGCGCCGAGCTCGCGGAACGTCAACTTCGAATCCGCCAGCAGAGCGGTCAATGCAGCGTGGGTCGTGTACTCGCCCGTGAGCGCGGCCGCCTCCTGTCCCTGGGCGATGCGCGAGAAGAAGACCAGCTGGATCCCGCTCTGCCGCGCGAACTCCTGCAGCGCATCGTCCAGCGGCTGGCTCGCGATATTGAGCTGGTAAACGGGAAGGTTGTCAGGCGTACCGGCGTACGCCGCGCTGCCCGCGATGAGCAACGCCATGAAGGCAGCGGGATCCCGGCTCTGCAACGAGCGAGGTCCGCACGTCTTGTTCGACACTCGCCACATGTCTCGTGTCCCTTGCCTGAGCAGTCGGCGCCGTCGCCAGGTTCTCCCCCTGCTCAAATTCCGGAAGGTGTCTTGCCGCGGGATTCTGGCCTCTTTTCCGGCTTCCCTCTAGGGGTCTCCATGCCCGCAAGAGATCATTCGGTGCGAATTCCCTGTTTCAGATGAAACGCAGCTGACCCGTTCTGGTGCGTATCCCCGCCGCCTACACCACCTATTCACACGACGGATATCGCCTGGATGCCGATAACAATCTGGTTATCGGGTGCGTGCATCGCGGCCAGTTCCGCGGCAAGCGCTTCAACCTGAGCCATGACGGTGTACAGCGGCACTTGCGGCTCCGGTAGTTAGCGCAGCAAATTCACCTTGGCGAGATCGATGAGCTGGCTGGCGCGGCCATCCAGCACCGCCTTCATCATGAACACGCCGAACTTGTGCGCCTCGTCGAACGTCGCGGTCGGCGGCATCACCAGTTCCTGGCGCGCCGTCACCACGTCGAGCAGCGCGGGCCCGTCGTGTTCCAGCACTTCCTTGACTGCGGCCGGAAGATCGCCGGGCTTCTCGACGCGCACACCTTTTATACCCATGGCACGCGCCATCTCGGCGAAGTTCGGGTTCTCGAGGTCGCAGCCGCTGTCGACGAAACCGGAAGCCTTCATCTCGAGCTCGACGAAGCCTAGTGTGCCGTTGTTGAGCACCACGACTTTCACCGGCAGCTTCTGCTGAATGAGTGTCACGAACTCACCCATCATCATGGTGAAGCCGCCATCACCGGACATCGAGATCACCTGTCGCTTGGGGAACGCCGCCTGCGCGCCGATCGCATGCAGCAGGGCATTCGCCATCGAGCCGTGATTGAAGGAGCCGACCAGCCGCCGGCGGCCGTTCATCTTGAGGTAACGAGCCGCCCACGCCACGGGTGTGCCGACGTCGCATGTGAAGACCGCGTCGTCAGTAGCTAGCTCGCTGATCACGCGGCTCACGTATTGCGGATGGATGTAGCGGGTGCCGGGGCCGCCCTCGGCCAGCGCGTCGAGATCGGCGCGCGCCTTGCGATATTGCGTGACCGCCTTGTCGAGGTGGGCAGACTCGGCCTTCTCGACGATCAAAGGCAGCAGCGCCGCGAGCGTATCGCCCACCGCGCCGATGACGCCGAGATCGAGTGTGCAGCGGTTGCCGAGCGCGGCGCCGCGGATGTCGATCTGCGCGATGCGCGCGTCGTCCGGATAAAACTGGCGATACGGGAAGTCCGTGCCCAGCAACAGCAGCGTGTCGCAGTTCTTCATCGCCGCATAACCGGAGGCGAAACCGAGCAGGCCCGTCATGCCAACATCGAAGGGATTGTCGTATTCGAGATGTTCCTTGCCGCGCAGTGCGTGGACGACGGGCGCCTTGAGTTTGCGCGCGAGCTCCACCACCGCATCATGCGCACCGGCACAGCCGGCGCCGCACATCAGCGTCACGCGTTCGCCGCCGTTCAGCAGATTCGCCAGCGCACGCAGTTGCTCGTCCCCCGGCCGCACCACGGGCGCCGCGGGCGTCAGCCAATGGGGAACCGGTTTGTCGAGCGGCCTCAAGGCGACGTCACCGGAGATCACGACGACGGCCACGCCGCGCTGCGCGACGGCCACGCGCATCGCACGCAGCAGGATCTGCGGCAGCTGCTCGGGGCTTCCTACCAACTCGACGTAGTGGCTGCATTCCTTGAACAGGCTCTCCGGGTGCGTAGTCTGGAAGTAATCGATGCCGATTTCGCTGCTCGGGATATGCGCCGCAATGGCCAGCACCGGCACGTTGCTGCGTTGGGCGTCGAACAATCCGTTGATCAAATGCAGATTGCCGGGGCCGCAGCTGCCGGCGCACACCGCAAGTTTGCCCGTCAGGTGCGCCTCGGCCGCGGCGGCGAATGCCGCGCCCTCTTCGTGGCGCATGTGAATCCACTCGATGGATTTGAGGCGCCGCAGGGAGTCGGTGAACCCGTTGAGCGAATCTCCAACTACTCCATAGATGCGCTCGACGCCCGCCTGGGCCAGCGCCTCGGCCATATAGTCCGCTGCGGTCCTGCTCATGCCGGCGCTCCTAGGCTAGATAGTTCTTGAGGATCTTGAGATCGGTCACGGAGTAGGCCATGCCAAGACGGTAACCGCGGCCGACGCGCAGCGGCGCCAGCGCGTGCACTTCCTCACCCGGCACGACCGGCACGGTCAGCTCCGCCGAGCCGGCCCAGACGTCCACGAAGGTGTGTTCCTCCGTGAGCGACAAGGTGAGCTCATCCACCGCACCCCGGCCGTGGTTGCCGGCCGTGAGCTGCGGGAAATAGCGGCGGATGGTGGTCGGGCGATTGAACACCGTGGACGGATCCAGCACCGGATTTTCCAGCTGGATGCGCGCGGTGGCGATGCGCTCGCCATGCGCGGCGACGCTGGCGCCGAAGCGGCTGCCGCGGGCGAGTGGCGCGGCGGCCGCGCTCGGCGCCGCGAAAGTGCGCGTCTGGAAGATCGTGCCTAACTTCTTCGGGTAACCCTGCGTCCAGCCGCGCGCGATGGCCGCCTCGTTGTCGACGAAGATGAACGGGCAGTAGCTCACCGGCCGGCCGTCGAGCAGCGCATCCACCAGCACGAAGGCTTCGCGGTATTGATACCGCGCCGGGTCGGTGAGCTCGTCGTTCGAGGCGGTGAATTGCCAGTCGAGAAACCAGAAAAACGCGCGGCCTTGCGAGTCCGGATCCGGCGTGATGCCAGGCGGCAGCCCCGCCGCGACTGCGGCCGGTTCCGCCCAGTATTCGATCGCCATGCAGTCGCTCGAGTAGTGCCAGGGCGGCGGCGGCGTTCCCGCCGACTTGCCGAGCGGACTGAGAGGCACTGAATAACCCTTGAGCATGATGGTGATTCCCCGGCCGTGAACGACGCCGCGGCAGCTTGCTGAAGAACGCCGCGGGCGCGGTATCCCCCGGACGGGTGCATCGAGACCGGTTAGACCCCCCCACGAGCTGTTTCAACCGATATGGATTGCGCGAGCGCGCGACATGGAGCGCAAACGCGCACCTCCGAACATCACCGCGACGAACAGCCGGCGGGCCATTCACCACACGTAAGGAACAGCGGACATGGCGTTACCCCTCGACGGCATCAAGGTCATCGACTTCACGGGCGTGCAGGCAGGCCCTGCGTGCACACAATTGTTTGCCTGGCTCGGCGCCGACGTACTGAAGGTGGAAAAGCCGGGCGTCGGCGACGTCACGCGCCGGCAGCTGCGCGACATTCCCAATCTGGATGCGCTGTACTTCACGATGCTCAACAGCAACAAGCGTTCGCTGGAGCTCGACACCAAGACCGCGGAAGGCAAGGCGATCCTCGAGAAGCTGATCCGCCAGGCCGACATCCTGGTGGAGAACTTCGCGCCCGGGGCGATGGACCGCATGGGTTTCACCTGGGAGCACATCCACGAGATCAATCCGCGGCTCATCTTCGGCTCGGTCAAGGGCTTCAGCGAAGGCTCGCCGTACGAGGACCTCAAGGTTTACGAAAACGTGGCGCAGTGCGCAGGTGGCGCCGCGTCGACCACCGGTTTCTGGGACGGTCCGCCGGTGGTCAGCGGCGCCGCCCTTGGCGACAGCAACACCGGCATGCATCTCGCCATCGGCCTGCTCGCGGCGCTGCTCCATCGCGAGAAAACCGGCCTCGGCCAGAAGGTCGCGATGTCGATGCAGGACGCAGTTCTGAATCTCTGCCGCGTGAAGATGCGCGACCAGGAACGACTCGAGCACGTCGGCTTTCTCGAGGAATACCCGCAGTACCCCAATGGAAAATTCGGCGATGCCGTGCCGCGCGGCGGCAATGCCGGCGGCGGTGGACAGCCAGGCTGGATCTTGAAGTGCAAGGGCTGGGAGACCGACCCGAACGCGTATATCTACTTCACCATCCAGGAACAGAACTGGGAACGCACCTGCGATGCCATCGGCAAGCCCGAGTGGAAAACCGACCCAGCCTACGCCACCGCGAAAGCGCGCCAGCCGCACATCTTCGAGATCTTCGCGCTGATCGAGAAGCAGTTGGCCGACAAGACCAAGTTCGAAGCAGTCGAGATGCTGCGCCAATTCGACGTGCCCTGCGCACCGGTGTTGTCCATGAAGGAAATCGCGTACGACCCGGCGCTGCGCGCCAGCGGCAGCGTGGTCGAGGTCGAGCAGGAAGGCCGCGGCAAGTACCTCACCATCGGCTGCCCGATGAAGTTCTCGAGCTTCAAGCCGACCATCAAGGGCGCGCCTTTGTTGGGCGAACACACCGGCGAAGTGCTGGCCGAGCTCGGCTACAACGCCGGGCAGATCGCCGCGTTGCGCGCCCAGAAAGTAGTTTGAGGGGGCGCCGCCATGGAAAACGCAAACCGCATCACGAACGGATTTCACCTGGTCATCGATGCGCTTAAGGCCAACGGCTTCGACACGATCTACGGCGTGGCCGGCATCCCGGTGACTGATCTTGCGCGCCTGGCGCAGGCCGAAGGCATCCGCTACGTCGGGTTCCGCCACGAGCAATCGGCCGGTAACGCCGCGGCGATCAGCGGCTACCTCACGCAGAGGCCGGGCCTGTGCCTCACCGTTTCCGCGCCCGGATTTCTCAACGGCATGGTGTCGCTGGCCAACGCGACCACCAACGGCTTCCCGATGATCCAGATCAGCGGCTCGAGCGAGCGCGAGATCATCGACCTGCAACAGGGCGACTACGAAGAGCTCGACCAGTTGAACGCCGCCAAGCCCTACACCAAGGCGGCGTACCGCATCAGCCGCGTCGAAGACATCGGCATCGGCGTGGCGCGGGCCATTCGCGCCGCAGTCTCGGGCCGGCCCGGCGGCGTGTATCTGGATCTTCCGGCCAAGGTGTTGTCGTCGACGCTCGACGCGGAGTGCGGCACGAAATCGCTGATCCGCGTGGTCGACGCGGCCCCGCGCCAGCTTCCGGCGCCCGAGTCCGTGCAACGCGCGCTCGACGTGCTGGCCGCGGCCGAGCGCCCGCTCATCATCCTCGGCAAGGGCGCGGCGTACGCGCAGGCGGACGCGGACATCCGCGCCTTCATCGAGAAGACCGGGATTCCGTTCCTGCCGATGTCCATGGCGAAAGGCCTGCTGCCGGACGATCATCCGCAGTCCGCCGCGGCGGCGCGTTCGTACGTGCTGGCGAATGCCGACGCGGTGATGCTGATCGGCGCGCGCCTCAACTGGTTGTTAGGCCACGGGCGCAGCCCGCAGTGGTCCGCCACGGCGCGTTTCATCCAGCTCGACATCCTCGCCACCGAGATGGACAGCAACCGCGCCATCGCCGCGCCGGTCGCGGGCGACATCGCCTCCTCCATCGCCACGCTGCTCGCGATGCTCGACCGGCGCAAGATCCAGCCGCGCGCCGCGTGGCTCGCGGAGATCGCGCCGCGCAAGCAGAAGAACCTGGCGGGAATGGCGGCACACCTCGCGGCCAAACCCGCGCTAATGGATTTCTACAGCGCGCTCGGCGCCATCAAAGGTGTGCTGGCGGACAAACCCGAGGTTTTCCTCGTCAACGAAGGCGCGAACACGCTGGACATCACGCGCAACGTCATAGACATGCAGGCGCCGCGCAAACGCCTCGACACCGGCACCTGGGGCGTGATGGGCATCGGCATGGGTTACGCGATCGGCGCGGCGGTGGCCGGCGGAAAACCGGTGGTCGCGATCGTCGGCGACAGCGCCTTCGGCTTCAGCGGCATGGAGCTCGAGACGCTGTGTCGCTACAACCTGCCGATCGTCACCGTCATTTTCAACAATGGCGGCATCTATCGCGGCGATGACGTCAACCGCAGCGGCGGCAGCGACCCGGCGCCGACCGTGCTCATGAAGCAGGCGCGCTACGAAACGCTGATCGAAGCGTTTGGCGGCGTGGGTTATTTCGCCGTCGATCCGGCGTCGCTCGCCAAGGCGTTGACCGACGCGCTCGCCTCGGGAAAACCGTCGCTGATCAACTGCGCGATCGACCCGAAGGCGGGCACCGAGAGCGGCCACATCGGCAACCTCAATCCGCAAGACACGCTGGCGCAGAAAAAATAATACGCCCCGCACAGGAGTTGCGCCCATGGACGAGACCTTTTCGCTGGCTGAAACGATCCTCGAACACATCTCCGATGCCGTCATCTATGCGGACGACACCGGCACGATCATGCGGTGGAACCCCGCCGCGGCCACGTTGTTCGGCTACAGCGCGGCGGAGGCGCTGGGTCAGAAACTCGATCTCATCATCCCGCCCGAACTGCGGGAGGCCCATTGGCGCGGCTTCGACGCAGCGACTTCGAGCGGCGTCATGGATCTCAAGGGCCGCCCCACGCTGACGCGCGCGCGACACCGCAACGGCCACAAGCTGTACATCGAAATGAGTTTCGGCCTGGTCAAGTGTTACGGCGGGCTCATGAAGTGTGGCGCCGTCGCGGTGGCGCGCAACGCGGGCGAGCGCGCCCAAACACTGCATGCGCGCTCCAACGGCGGCAATGGCGAAAACGGCAGCCACGGCTCGGAGAGCGCGTGATGGCGCCGGCAACCCTCGCCCATTTATTCGCCGACCCGGCATCGCCGGAAGCCGCGATCGTCGACGACGCCACGGGTCTTACTACTTCCTATCGCGCCCTGTCCGACCAGGTCGAGCGGCTGGCCGAAACCCTGAGCGGCGCGGGGTTCGGGCGCGGCGAGGCGGTGGCGCTGATCCTGCCGAACGGTGTCGAGCTGCTCGTGTTGTGCCTGGCGCTGACGCGCGCGGGCCTGATCGCCGCGCCACTGGACCCCGCCTCGACGCAACACGAGCTCGCGGGTCTCATCGCCGACATACAGGCGCGCGCAATCGTGACCCGCATCGACAACGCCGTGGCCGTAAATGCGGCGACGGTGCTCGGCACGTCGATCTTCACCGCGTCCCTCGATAGCGCCGGATTCGTGCGCCTCGACGGAATCGTCACGAAGCCACGCGGCGCGCCCGCGCCGCCGGATGCCAACGACGTCGCGTTCTATCTACACACCAGCGGCACCTCGGAAAAACCCAAAGTCGTGCCACTCACACACGCCAATGTGACGCTGTCGGCGCGCAACATCGCCGCGCACTACGCCCTCACGCCGGCCGATCGCAGCCTCGTCGTGGTGCCGCTGTTCCACGGACATGGGCTGATCGGCAGCACGCTGTCGACGCTCGCCTCGGGCGGCGCGGTCATCGTGCCGCCACGATTCTCGGCATCGCGTTTCTGGCAGGCATTCCACGAACATCGCGCCACCTGGTACACCGCCGTGCCCACGATCCACCAGGTGTTGCTCGAGCGTGCCGACGCCGACGGTGCGCCGCGCGCCGGACTCCGTTTCATCCGTTCCTGCTCCGCGCCGATCGCGGATACGGTTGTGCTGATGCTCGAGCGCCGCCTGGGTGCACCCGTCATCGAAGCGTACGGACTCACCGAGGCCAGCCACCAGGTGGCGTCGAATCCGCTGCCGCCACGCGTGCGCGTGAACAGCACGGTCGGCATTCCCACCGGCGTCCAGGTCGCGCTGCTGGAAGGGTCGGAGATCGTGCTGCGCGGCCCGACATTGACGCGCGGCTATCGCAACAACACGGAGGCGACCGCCGCGGCGTTCGCCGACGGCTGGTTTCGCACCGGCGATATCGGCTGCCTCGACAGTGCGGGGTATCTGCGGATCACGGGCCGGATCAAGGATCTCATCAACCGCGGCGGCGAGAAAATCTCGCCCGTGGAAATCGAGTCCGTGCTGCTGTCGCACCCGGCCATCGCGGAGGCCGCGGTGTTTCCTGTGCCCGATCCGAAGTACGGCGAAGAGGTCGAGGCGGCGGTGGTGCTGAGACGCGATGCGGATCCGGAAACGCTGCGCTCGTTCTGCCGCGAGCGGCTCACCGCTTTCAAGGTGCCGCGGCGCATCCGCATCGTGACCGAACTACCGAAGAACGCGCTCGGCAAGTTGAAACGACACGCGTTGACCGAGATGTTTGCTGCGCCAACTCCATCACGCGCGAGCGCCGCGTGATCGACCTGCTCGCGCCGGATGCGCGCTCCGAGCGGCGGCTGGCGATCGGGCTGGCGCTGATCGCCGGCTACGTGGACGCGTATTCGCTGATCTCCTATGGCCTGTACGTCTCGTTCATGAGCGGCAACACCACGCAGTCCGGCTCTTCGCTCGGGCACGGCATGCCGGCAGCGGCGCTGCCCGCGGTGCTGGCGATCGTTGCGTTCCTGTTCGGTTCGTTCGCCGGCACCTGGATCGCGCGCTCCAAACTACCGCATGCGCGCCAGGCGCTGTTCGGCGCCATCGCGGCGGTGCTCGCGGTCATCATCTTCGGCACCGCGCTCGACAACAATGCCTGGCCCGCCCTGCTCGGCATTCCGCTGCTCGCGGCGGCCATGGGCGTGATGAACGCCACCCACTCCCACGTCGGCGCGGAGCCGATGAGCATCACGTTCGTGACCGGCACGCTGCACAAGACCGGAACGCACCTCGCGCTGGCGCTGCGGCATGAATCCGTGCCGGATGCACAGGGCCCGTGGGATACACACCTGCGCCGCGCCGGTGTCGTGGCCAGCGTGTGGCTGGGTTTTTTCTGCGGCACCATCGTGTCCGCATTCGCGAGCCTGCGTTTCGGTGAGTGGGCTTTGTTGTTGCCGTTGTCCGCGCTGCTCGCGCTGATCCTGCCACGGCGCCGCTGATCGCGGCCTAACAATTTTCCATGGTGTACGAATTTCCGCTGTAACTGCTGGTGACACCTTCTCGCGACCTGGTTGATCGACGCTACCTGCCGGCGCAGCAAGAACGGGTCGGTCATGTCGAAAACCATCAGAGTGCAGCGGGCGTCAATCTCTCCCATCGCCGTGTCCCTGGCCGCGACCCTGCTGCTGGCGATCGCGGGCTGCGCCGGTTATTCGGGCATCCACGGCGAAGAACGCGCACTGGATCCACAGGCGCTGGCGTTCAGTCCAGATGCCGCCGGCGATGCGGTCTTCGCGGCAGGAGACTGGCCACGCAGCGATTGGTGGTCGACATTCGGCGACGCGAAACTCGACGCATTGGTTTCCCAGGCGCTCACGGGCAATCCCGGGCTGCGCGCCGCGGAAGCGCGGGTGCGCGTCGCCCACGCGATGGCAGGGGCGGCACGCGCCGCACTTTTACCCACGCTCGATCTGAACGCCGATGCGGCGCGCCAGCGCCTGAGCGAGAACGACATCATCTACGGGCCCATTGCCGGTAGTTGGGTGAACGAAGGCCGCGCCACCCTCGACTTCGGCTACGAATTCGATTTCTGGGGCAAGAATCATCATGAACTCGCCGCCGCGCTCGGCGACGCACGTGCGGCGGAAGCGGACGACGCCGCGGCGCGGCTGTTGCTCGCGAGTGCGGTAACGCAGACGTATTTCCAGTTGCAGACCGACATCGCCCTGGCCGGCGTGGCGCGGCAGACACTCGCCGAGCGCGAGGGCCTGCGCGAGCTGAATCGGCAACGCGCGAGCCGCGGACTCGACACGACGATTCCATCGCGGCAATCGGCGCAGCAGGTGGCCTCCTCACGCGTCGACGTGTCGGCCGCGGATGCGGCCGTCGCGCTCAGCCGCCATCAGCTGGCGGCGCTGGCCGGCCTCGGACCCGACGCCGCCCTCGACGTGTTGCCCACGCTTCAGACATACGAGGATGCGGTGCCGCTGCCCGGCAACGTGCCCGCCGACCTTCTCGCACGCCGGCCGGACGTCGCCGCGCAACGATTCCGCGCCGAAGCGGCCGCGGCGCGCATCGGCGCCGCAAAGGCGGATTTTTTTCCCAACGTGAACCTCGCGGCCTTCGTCGGCGTCGAGGCTCTCACCGTGCACGGCCTCGATCTTTTCAAGAGTGGCAGCCGGACGGCCGGTATCTCTCCGGCGATTCACTTGCCGCTGTTCGAAGGCGGGCGCCTGCGCGCCGATCTGCGCGGGCGCTACGGTGAATACGACGTCGCCATCGCTCACTACAACGGCACGCTGCTGGTGGCGCTGCGCCAGGTCGCCGACCAGGTCGTGAGCCTGCGGGCGGCGCGGCAGCAGCTCATCGACCAGGCAGAGGCGCAGGCCGCCGCCGCGGATGCCTACCGGCTCACGCTCGATCGCTACCGCGCGGGGCTCTCGAACTACCTCGACGTATTGATCAACGAAGAAAGACTGCTCGCCGAACGCCACAAACAGGTCCAGCTGCAGGGAAGGAATCTCGCGCTGACAGTCGACATGATCCGCGCGCTCGGCGGCGGCTATCACACACCACAAACCACTGCCGGGAACTAACCATGGACGCGACACCTGCCCAGACAACACCCGCCGCAGCGCCGCCGGATCACAAACGCCGCCGCGTGTTCGGCGCAATCGCCGCGGTGGTCGCACTGGCCGGCGTGGGCGCCGCACTGTGGTGGTGGTTCGACGGCCGCTGGTACGCGTCGAACGACGACGCCTACGTGCGCGGCAATCTCGTGCAGCTCACGCCGCAGATCGCCGGCATCGTCGTGCGTATCAACAGCGATGAAACGTCGCTGGTGCGCGCCGGCGAGCCGGTGGTCGAGCTCGATCGCGCCGATACCGAAACCTCGCTGGCGCACGCCAAGGCGGAGCTGGCGCAAACGGTGCGCCGGGTGCGCCAGCTGTTCGCGAATGCGGATTCGATGCGCGCGAACGTCGTGCTGCGCCAGGCGGAGCTCGAACGCGCGCGCGAGGATCTCGCGCGGCGCACCGGATTGCCGGATCCCGGCGCCGTTTCCGATGAAGAGCGCCGGCACGCGCAGGCTGAATTCGCCACCGCGGTCGCGGCGCTGCAAGTCGCCCGCCAGCAACTCGCCGCCTCGGATTCGCTGATCGCGCGCACCACGATCCCCGATCACCCGGACGTCGCACAGGCTTCCGCGCAGCTGCGCACGGCCTATCTTGCGGCGCACCGCACCACGCTGGTCGCGCCGGTGAGCGGCTACGTGGCGAAGCGCACCGTGCAGGTCGGGCAGCAGATCGCCGCGGGCGCGCCGCTGCTGTCCATCGTGCCGCTCGACCAGGTGTGGGTGGATGCGAACTTCAAGGAAACGGATCTCGAACACGTGCGTATCGGTCAGCCGGTCATGCTCACCGCGGACCTCTATGGCGGCGATGTCACGTATCGCGGCCGGGTGGCGGGGCTCGCGCCCGGCACCGGATCCGCGTTCGCGCTGCTGCCGCCGCAGAACGCGACCGGCAACTGGATCAAGATCGTGCAGCGGCTGCCGGTGCGGATCCAGCTCGACGCGCGCGAGCTGGCCGCCAATCCACTGCGCATCGGGCTGTCGATGGACGTGGAGATCGACACGCACGATCGCAGCGGACGGACACTGTCCGTGGTGCCGCTCACCCAGCCGGTGGCGGCGACGACGGTGTACGACGGCACCCTCGCCGCGGCCGACCTGCTCGCTGGCGAAATCGTGGCGGCGAACCTCGCGCCGCCGGATGAACGGGATCCGCGGCGTCTCGCGAGGCGGGAGTGATGCCACCGCTCACGCCGGGTCGACGCGCAGCGGTAACCGTGTCGTTGTCGCTCGCCGTATTCATGAACGTGCTCGATCTGTCGATCGCCAACGTGGCGATCCCGACCATCGCCGGGGACCTGGGAGTCAGCGCGGACAACGGCACCTGGCTCATCACCTCGTTTGCGGTTTGCGCCGCCATCGCGATGCCGCTGAGCGGCTGGTTCGGGCGGCGCTTCGGCGAACTGCGCACCTTCATCTTCTGTACCGCCGCATTCACGGTCGCCTCGCTGCTGTGCGGGCTGGCGGTGGATCTGCCGATGCTGATCGCGATGCGCGCGGTGCAGGGCCTGGTGTCCGGGCCGATGATACCGCTGTCGCAGAGCCTGCTGCTCGCTAACTACCCGGACGAACGCAAGAACGTGGCGTTGTCGCTGCTGCTGATGGTGACGATCGCCGCGCCGGTGCTCGGCCCCATACTCGGCGGCTGGATCACCGACAACTGGAGCTGGGAGTGGGTGTTCTTCATCAACGTCCCGATCGGCATCGTCGCCAGTCTGTCCACGGCCTTTCTGCTGCGCGGCCGCGAGACCAAGACCGAGAAGATCCCGATCGACAAGATCGGCATCGGCCTGCTGGCGCTGGGCCTCGGCAGCCTGCAGGTGCTGCTGGATCGCGGCAAGGATCTCGACTGGTTCGGTTCCTCGACGATCATCACGCTGGCGGCGATCGCGCTGATCGCGCTGGTGTTGTTCGTCGCCTGGGAACTCACCGACGAACATCCGGCCGTCGATCTGCGGCTGTTCGCGCGGCGCAATTTCACCGTGGGCGCGGTGGCGTTGTGCCTGGGCTACGGCGTCTACTTCGGCAACATCGTGCTGCTGCCGCTGTGGCTGCAGATGCAGTTGGGATACACGGCAACCTGGGCGGGGCTCGCGACCGCGCCAGTCGGCATCTTGCCCATATTGTTGTCGCCGTTCGTCGGCCGCTACATGGGGAGCATCGATCTGCGCTGGTGGGCCACCGCGAGTTTCGTCTCGTTCGGCTTGGCGGCGTTCCTGTTCTCAGGACTGAACACGCAGGTGACGTTCGGGCAGATCGCGTGGTCGCGCATGGCGCAGGGGCTCGGCCTCGCGTGCTTCTTTCCGCCGCTCATCGCCGTCGTGATCTCGGGCCTGCCCGCGAACCGCATCGCATCCGCCACCGGGCTCGCCAATACATTGCGCACGCTCGCCGGCAGCTTCGCCACCTCCCTCACTACCACGGCGTGGGACCGGCGCGAGGCGCTGCACCAGGCGCGGCTCAGCGAGAGCGTCACCGTGTTCGATCCGGCTGCGCGCGCGGCGGTGGACCAGTTCCAGGTCCTCGGAATGCCAGGCGACACAGCAATCGCCACGATCGAACGCAGCATCGTGCAGCAGGCCTACATGCTCGCGACGAATGAGTTGTTCTGGTGCTGGGCATGGATTCTGCTGGCGCTGGTTGCCCTCGTCTGGCTGGCCCGGCCACCCTTCGGCGGCAGCAGCCGGACTCTAGCCACTGAATGAGCCATGACGCAGGCGCCATACATATATATGAGTGCGCGCAGCCCACGCCCGGGATACTGTGGGTGCAGGGGAGGCTCACGATCGACGGATCGCGGGCCCGAAAAGAATTTCGCGCGCAGCGCATGGATGGAATGCAGATGATATGCCGGCCGCCACGCCAGAGAAATCGCCACTAGCCAGACAGAGTCCACTTGCCCGGAGCAACGGATCACAGGCCAGTCGCGCGCCCGACCACGTGGTCTACGTGGTGGATGACGATCTGCGGCTGCGCGAAGCGCTGACCGATCTACTCGCCTCGCGCGGCTACCATTCGCGCACCTTCGCGTCCGCCGCGGAGTTCATCGGTTTGGCGAAACCGAACATCGCCGGCTGCCTGGTGCTCGATGTCGAACTACCCGATATCAACGGTCTCGAACTGCAGCGGCAACTCGCCACCGAAGTGCACCCGCCGATCGTCTTCATCACCGGGCATGGCGACATCCCCTCCTCCGTGCGTGCCATGAAGGCGGGTGCGGTGGACTTCCTGCCCAAGCCGTTCAGCGAAGAACAACTCTTTGCGGCGGTCGAGAATGCATTGAACCGCGATCGCCGCGCACGCGCCGCCAGCGACGAACTTGCGCAGGTGCGCGCGCTGTACGCGACGCTGACGCAACGGCAACGCGAGGCGCTGCCGCTCATCGTCAGTGGTTTGCGCAGCAAACAGGCGGCCGCCGTACTTGGCATCAGCCTGGTCACCATGCAGATTCACCGCGGCAACATCATGCGCAAGATGCACGCCGGTTCGCTGTCCGACCTGGTACGGAAATCGGAAAAGCTGCAGATCGCGCCCCATCCGGCCGCGAAGGCGCTGCTGAAGTGAACTGACGGCTGCGCCCGGTCAGCCCGAGCGGAACTGCAGATCGAGGGTGGCGAGCAGCTCGCGGGTATCGAAGGGCTTCATGAAGAGCCGCAGCACGCCGAGCTCCCGCGCGTCCTGCTCGAGGTGTGCGCCGCTGCGGCCGGTGATCAGGATGGCGGGCGGGCAATCCGCGGCACGCTGCATGGTGCGAATCAGCTCGATGCCGCTGATACCTGGCAGCCCGATGTCGGAGATCAGGACATCGATACCGGCCCGCTGCGGCGATTTGAGAAAATCCTCCGCCGATGCGCTCAACAGCGTTCGGTAACCCGAGGACTGCAGCAGGTCTTCCAGGGACTCCAGAATACGGTAGTCATCGTCCACGATGGCGATGAAGCGAGGATCACGCATTCAGGTGCCTTGACCGGCGAGGGAGTCGAAGTTCGCGATACTCAAAGATTCATCACCCATTCGATGCTCAAAGTGCGCGGCGCAAGTGGCGAACACAAGTCGCCGACTGCCGATGCGTTGGCGGTCAGGCAGACCTCGGCATCGCCGAGATTGCTGGCGGCGGCGCGAACCGAATTTCGCCCGTCGTTCGAAGTCCAGTCGACCGAAACACTCACCAGGTCGAAGGCACGCTGCCGCAGGCGATTGTCGGGGTCCCATGCGAATCCGCTGTTGTAGTAGTAGCCACCACCGAAGCCGATCTCGCCGATGTCGGTCGGCAGTTTGTACAGTCCATTGAGACTCAGGGTCCGTTTGGGTGAACGCACTGTTTGCAGACCCGCGGCATCGATGGAAGTGACGGTGTTGCCGCCGGCAAGTTCCCCGGCTGCGTTTCTCGCCGGAACGTTGGACGGCGCATCCTTGAAGTCGGTGTAGCGGCCGTGCAGAAACGCCGCCGCGGCGCGCAGGCTGAACGCGGCGCTGGGAGAATATTCGAGGTCCAGGTCGAAACCCCGCATGCGCGCGGCCGCGGCGTTCATCGACATCACCGCGCCGGCCACGATCTCCTCCACCTGGATATTGCGGTATTCATACACGAACGCGGACAGGTTGAGGCGCAGGTGATTGTGAAACCACTCCGACTTCACACCGGCCTGGTATGCGTCGAGCTCTTCGGGATTGACCGGCGGCTGCGCATAGGTGAGCAGATTGTACAGGCCGCTCTTGAAGCCGCGATCCCAGGATAGATAGGCCATGACGTCCGGCGCGACGTCCGTATCCAGCGCCAATCGCCAGCTGGGTTTCTTCCAGTCCGCGGACTGGCGCGCGGCGGTGAGCGCCAGGCTCGATCCCTGCACGATGGCGCCCGTCTCCCCTTCGACGCGCCGCGCGTCGCGGGTATAACGCGCCCCGGCCGTCAGACGCGTGCGCGCGGACAGGCTGGCGGTAGTTTGTCCGAACAAGGCATACGAGCTCGAATGCTGGCGGCTCTGCACCACGATCGTGTCGAAGGGCAGCGCGGCCGCGCCCAGCAGTTCGAGCGGATCGTACGCAGACAGATCGTTCAGGTAGAAAGCACCGACGATCCAGGAAAGGCTCGCGTCCGGCAGGGACATGGCCTGCAATTCCTCGGTGACCGTGCGCCCGTACTGCGAGATCGGTGCCTGCACGATGCGCTGCGGAGTCATGTCCTGGTCGAGGTTGAAAAAGCCGTGCATGGTCTGCCACGAGAGGATATTCACCAGCCGCAATGCCGGCAGATCCTGTTCGAAGCGTGCGCTCAATACGGCGTGCCGGTAGTGCGCGCTGTCCTGCGGGTCCGCCCAGGCATTGTAGAAACCGGAATACCGCGTTTGACCGTCGATACCGAGTGAGCCCGGAACGATGTGATAACCCAGCCCTTCTTCTCCGCTGCGCCGGACGTAATTGGCCGCAAGCTGCAGACGGGTCTGCTCCGAGGGAGACCAGAGAAACTTCGCCCGCCCTCCTACCTCCTGGTGCCGGAAGGTCTCCACGCCCGTCTCGAGATTTCTTCCCCAGCCCTGGCTCTGGTCGCGGCCGTACAGCGACACGTTCGCCGCGCTCGAAGCACCCACGCCGAAGTTGGCGAACACCGAACCCCGCACGTCCTCATGGTTTCCGTACTGCACCTGTATGCGCGCCGACGGATCCGGTTTCGGGTCTTCCGTTTCGACCTGGATCACGCCACCGGTGGCATTGCGGCCGAACAAAGTGCCCTGCGGCCCCTTCAGCACTTCGACCTGGCGAATTCCGTCGAGACTGAAAATGGAAGTATTGGGCGTCAGGTAGTACACGCCATCGACGTACAGCGAAACCGGCGATTCGTTGCCGATGGCGCCGCTCGGTGTACCCACACCCCGAATGAACGCGACGCCACCCAGCCCCTGCTTGCTCATCTGCAGGCCCGGGACCGCGGCGTTCAGGTCCGTCGAATCGCGCAGTGCCAGCGATTTGAAATCCGCGGCGGTCACCACGGAGATCCCGAGCGGAACATCCTGGATGTCGGCGGGACGCCGCTCCGCGCTCACCGTGATCTGCGCGAGCCCATCGGAGGATTCGCCGGGTTGCGTGTTCGAGGGCTCCGCGCGCGCGCCCGTCGGATCACTCCAGCCGAGCATGCATGCGACTAGTGGCAACAGTGTCCGGCTGCGGCAGATGTGTATGACACGTCCGGCCGTGACGGATCTTGGCGTGTACGGGTACACGGTGGGACTCCAGGGATCGCAGTAACTCGCTGCGACCTATCGTATGAAGTCGCCTGGCACGCGCCCATCATAGTTTTAGATGGTGTTGTGACGGCAGGGCGTGCACTAGGATTTCGGCTGAGGTCTTTTTGGGAGACCAGCTAGCCACGATGGTTTGGAGGTCTATGCGGGCGCGCGCCTGGCTATTCGCCATCGCCTGTCTTGTCGTCATCGGAAGCATTCTTGCGTTCGTGCGTGGCAATGATTCGCAAGACATGTCTCCCCTGAATGCCGCGGGTCTCGGAGCGCTGTGTGCCGCCGCCGTCGCCGTCGCAATCGCGGCGGGCAAGCGGGCCGATGCCGCGGTGCGCGCGAGCGAGCAGACCTTGCGCTCCATCTTCAATGGCATGCCGGGACTGGTCCACACGATGACGGTGGCTGGTGAGATGGAGCTGATCAACCAGCGCATCGTCGACTTCTTCGGCCGGCCGCTCGAGGAATTGCGGAACTGGCAGAAAATCACGCACCCGGACGACGTCGCGCGCGTCACCGCCTCGTGGGCACACGCGCTGCAGACCGGAGAATCGATCGAGCACGAATCCCGCGGAATGGGTGCGGATGGCGTCTATCGGTGGTTCCAGGTGCGCGCGAGTCCGCTGCGCGATGCCGACAACAAGATCCTGCGCTGGTGCAGCCTGCTCACCGACATCGACGATCGCAAACGCGCGGAAGAAGCGGTGCGCGCCAGCGAGCAGGAGATGCGGCTCATCCTCGACAACATTCCCGGCTTCGTCTTTACGCTGACGCCCGAAGGAGTCATCGAACAGGTCAACCAGCGCATCGTCGATTTTTTCGGCGTGCCGCCCGAACAGCTGCGCGACTGGCGCGCCGTCGCGCACCCGGACGACATCGCGCCGGTCGACGAGGTGCTCACTCACGCACTGGCGACGGGTTTTCCCTGCCAGTGGGAATCGCGCGGCCGGGGCGCGAACGGCTTTCATCGATGGTTCCAGACCCGCGGAATCCCGTTGCGCGACGCGGACGGCCGGATCCTGCGCTGGTGTTTCCTGCTCATCGACATCGACGATCGCAAACGCGCGGAAGAAGCGTTGCGCGACAACGAGCGTCACCTGCGCACCATCCTCGACACCATTCCGGCGCTGGTGCACACGCTCACGCCCGCCGGCGAGGTGGAGCACGTCAACCGGCCCATCCTGGATTTCTTTGGTCTTCCGCCCGACGAGGTGCGCGACTGGGGCCCGCTCACGCATCCGGACGACATCGAACGCGTCGGCGCCGTCATCGGGAATGCGCTGCGCACCGGAATACCATTCGAATTCGAATCCCGCGGCAGGCGCGCGGACGGTGTCTACCGGTGGATGCAGTCGCGCGGAAATCCGCTGCGCGATTCGACCGGCACGATCGTCCGCTGGTACGACGTCGTAACGGACATCGACGACCGCCGGCGCGCCGAAGAGGCATTGCGCGCCAGCGAAAACGAGCTGCGGCTGATGGTCGATTCGATCTCCGGCCTGATCTGCACGAATACCGCGGCCGGCGAAGTCGCATACGTCAACAAGACGCTGCTCGACTACAGCGGGAAGCAACTGCACGGTTTGAAAGACTGGGGGATGATCGTGCATCCCGATGACCTGCCGCGCGTTGCCGAGCAGTGGCGGCATTCCGTCGAAACCTGCGACCCGTTCAAGGTCGAAGTCCGCGTGCAACGCGCCGACGGGGTGTACCGATGGTTCCAGTGCTCGGGATTGCCGCTGCGAGGCAGCGATGGATCGGTGATCCGCTGGTACAACCTGCTGGCCGACATCGAAGATCGCAAACTCGCCGAACAGGTATTGCGGGCGCGCGAGCGCGATCTCGCCCTGATCATCGAATCGATTCCCGCCCTGGTGTGGAGCGGAACTCCCGAGGGCGAGCTCGCGTACGTGAACAGCCGCATCATGACCTTTACCGGCACGACCTTCGAACACCTGGTCCGCAACTGGTCGTCCTACGTTCATCCCGACGACGTCGATGCGGTGGTCGAGGAGTGGTCGCATTCGGTCCGCAGCGGTGAGCCGCACGACATGCAGTACCGCATGCGCAATGCCGATGGAAGGTATCGCTGGATCCAGTCGATCAGCCAGCTCGGCAGGGACAGCGACGGCCGCCCGACGCGCTGGTACGGCGTGCTCATGGACGTCGATGAGCGCCGCAATACGGAAGAAGCGCTGCGCAACACCCGTGCGCGGCTGGCCCGCGCGACACAGGTTGCAACCGTCGGAGAACTCTCGGCGTCGATCGCGCACGAAATCAATCAGCCGCTGTCCGCCGTGGTCACCAACGGACATGCCTGCCATCGCTGGCTGACCGTGGAGCCGCCTAACATTCCACGCGCCCTGGTGAGCCTGGAACGAATCATCCGCGACGGCAGATCGGCCGCCGATGTCATCGAGCGCATCCGCGCGCTGTACCGGCACGCACCTCCCGACAAGGACGAGCTCAGCGTCAACGAGGTGATAGAAGAAGTGTGCAAGCTGATCGCCGCCGAGGCCCGGCGCCAGTCGATCAACGTGCGTACCGAACTGCAGCCGACCCTGCCCTTGATCCGGGCGGATCGCGTGCAGCTCCAGCAGGTCCTGGCGAACCTCACACGTAATGCGATCGAGGCTATGGAGACGGTGACGGATGGCGCCCGCGAGCTGCGCATCGCCTCGCTGCACGAAGGGCCGCGCGTCGTCGTTCACGTGCAGGATACCGGCACGGGAATGCCGGAATACTCGACGGCGTTCGAGCCGTTCTACACGACCAAGGCGCAAGGCATGGGCATGGGGCTCGCCATCTGCCGCTCGATCGTCGAAGCGCATGGTGGCCTGCTGTGGGCGACCGGCGCCGAACCGCGCGGATCGGTGTTCAGCTTCGCACTGCCGGCGGCGAGCCTGCAGTAGTTGCTGCGCATAGGGCAAAGGCGAACGTTGCGCCATGCACCGGGTTCTGCGTCGCCCAGAGGCGCCCGTGGTGTGCATCGAGGATCGACTTGCAGATCGCGAGACCCATGCCCATGCCTTGCGCCTTGGTCGTGAAGAAGGGCTCGAAGATCGTCGTCGCATCGCGCAACCCTTCGCCGGCGTCGCTGACCCGCACGACGATCTCGCCGCCCGACACCATCGACGAAATCGTGATCTCCTTCGCGCGCCCCTGCACGCCTTCCGTGGCGTCGATGCCGTTGCGCGTGAGGTTGGCGATGACCTGCTGCATTTGCACGCGGTCGGCCGCGACCTGGGGCAGATCGGGCTGCAGCTCCAGCCTCAGCGATATACCTTTGCCGCGCGCGTCGTCGGCGATGAGCCGGCAGACTTCCTCGATGACATCGTTCAGTCGCAGGTCTTGTTTGGCCGGAGCCGCGTGTTTGAACAACGAGCGGATGCGGGCGACGATTTCCGCCGCCGAGTTGCCGTCGCGGATGATCCGCTCCGCGCTCAGCAGCGCACGCTCGATGTTCGGCGGGTCGGCCGAAAGCCACAGATGGCAGGCGTGGCCGTTCGCGACGACCGCCGCGAGTGGCTGATTGACTTCATGCGCGATGGAGGCGGCCAGCTCGCTGACCGCAGCCAGTTGCGCGGCCCTCGACAAGCGCGCCTGGATGGAACGGAAACCCTCCTCCGCGCGCTTCAGGTCGTCGATGTCGATCAGCAGGCAATACCAGCGAAGAATGCCGCCGTCGGCATCCCGCAGGCCGAAGGCGCGCGGCTTGAACCAGCGGTACACGCCATCGGCGCCTAGCAACCGCTGCTCGACCTCGTGCGGTTCGCCGAACTGCACGGTGCGTCGCAGCGACTCGATGACGTGCGGAAGATCTTCCGGATGCACGCAGCCGATGAGATCCCAGTTCTTGAGATCCTCAAAGCTCTTGCCGAAGTAGGCGAGCACCTGGCCGTTGACGGAATCGAGCTGGCAATCCGACGTCATGGTGTAGACGAGGCCGGGGATGGTGTCGATGAGGAACCGCAGGTTCTTTTCGCTGAGGCGGGATTCTTCCTGCGCACGTTTGAAGTCGTCGATGTCGGTGACGAGCCCGTACCAGCGCACCGCGCGGCCGCTGTTGTCGCGAACCGGCGCGGCGCGGTAGTGAAACCAGCGATAGACGCCGTCGTGGCGGCGCAGCCGCAGCTCGTAGTTGAACGGCAGGTCCGCCAGCAAGCCGCGCTCCACTTCGGAAATGACGTGCGCGAGATCGTCGGCATGGACGGCATCCGTCATGCGCCAGGCCTGCAGTTCCTCGAGCGGCCGGCCGAAGTAGGCGCAGGTCGCACGATTGACCCACTCGACATCGCCCACTTCGCGTGTCGTGAAGGCCATGCTCGGAATGCTGTCCATGAGCAACAGCAACATGCGTTCATTGGTGCGCGAATCGTCTTCGGCACTCTTGATCGCGTCGATGTCGGTCAGGCAGCCATACCAGCGGATCAGTTGGCCAGCGGCATCGAAACAAGGCGAACACCGCACTTCGAACCAGTGATACGCCCCATCCGCGCGGCGCAGACGTTCCTGGTAGCAGTGCGCCTTACCGGCCGCGATATTCTCGCGTTGCACGCCCGTCACGAACGCGAGATCGTCGGGATGAACTGCGCCGTTGCCTCCGCAGGCGCACAGCTCTTCGAGCGTGTAACCGAGATACGCGCACAGCTCGCGGTTGATGTATTCCGTCTCACCGCCGGGATGGCATGTGAATACCAGGCCCGGGATGCTGTCGACGATTCGCCGGAATTCATCTGCGGCGTTTTGATCAGCCATGGCCGATTGCCTTTCAGGGATTTGCGCCAGAATCCAGGACGCGGCCATCATCCCACCGATTCAGGGCGGCCACTACGGCGGCAGCCTAATAGAAAACTATTAGGGCGTATCGCTCTGCAGCGAACCCATTGCGAAAGCCATCGCTGCCGCGGCGCTGTGCGCGGCGGCGCGCGCGTCCTCGATCTGCGCCTCGGCCTGCGCCATGGCGTTTTCTTCGGCCGCGAGATCCGTATACGTTCCAACACCCTGTTGATAGGAACGCAGCGCCGCGTCGTAGGAGGTCCGCGCGGCCTGGCCCACCGCGTCGGCGGCTTCATAGGCCGCAAGGCTCGTCACCAGATCGTTGTGAGCTTTCACCACTTGTGTGGCCGCGGCATCACGCGCCGCCGCGAGCCTGGCTTCGGCCTGCCGCACTTTCGCTTTTGCCGCGGACACCCGGCTGGCACGCTCGCCGCCATCTAACAACGGCAGCTTGAACAGGAACAGGATGTTAGCCCCGGGTTTGTCGACACTCGAGTAGGGCCGGCCATCGGAGCTCACGCTGCCGAAGTTCTGGAACGCGTGTGCGCTCATCTCGATCACGGGGCGATGGGAGAGTTCCGCGGATTTGAGCGCCGCCTCGGCCGAGTCGATCAAGCCAAGCGCGGCGATCACATCCGGGCGATGAGTGAACGCGTCGCGAATGGCCGCCGCCACATTCTTCGAAGGTGACGGGGGCAGCGCCAGCTGCGAGCTGTCGACGACCTCGAGTTTCGAATCCGCGGGAATACCGAGGGCGGCGACCAGATTCGCCTGCGCGGTATTCACCGCACCTTCCGCCTGCGCAAGGTTGTAGCGCGCCTGCGCGGCCTGGCGTTCCGTCTGAGCCACCGCGACCACGGTCGCGAGACCATTGGCGCGTTTCGCGGTGGTTGCATCCAGGCTCACGCCCGCGGTGCTCAGCGCTTTCTGCGCGGCGTGGAATCTTCCCTGCGCGGCTCCCAGGTTGAAATACGCCTGCGACACCGTGAACACCAGCTTCTGATGCGCCGCGGTGAAGGACACGTTGGCGACGAAGGAATCGGCGCGCACCGCCTCGAGTTTGGCGGCGCGTTGCCCGAAATCGAACAGCAGCCACTTGATGGCGAGCGCGGGTATGAGCTCGTGTGTGTTGGAGACGAAGTAGCCGGCCGGCACCAGGTTCTTCGGCGCCGGCAGCGGCGTGTGCTCGAACCCGCCCAGCGCCTGCAACGACAGCTGCGGTAGATAGGCGCTCTCGACCAGGCCGATGTCCGCCGCCGCTTCGCGCGCCACCTCCCAGGCCGCGCGGGTTTCAGGGCTGCTGCGTTGCGCGAGGTCGATCAATGCCGGCAGGTCGTAGGGCCTGCGGAAATCGAGCGGCGGCGTGTTGCCGTCGGCGTGCAGGCCGGAGAGCGCGCGTGCGCCGGCGCCGGCGGGAATCGGCCACGGCTCATCGGGACTCGCCGGCGCCTGCGCGTGCAACGGGGTGCACAGCCACGCGACGGCGGCTGCGGCGACAACCCCGGTATAGTTAGTCTTGCGCGGACGCCACATGGACGACCTCCGATTTCACCTGCTCGATCGCGCGGCCCGCGGCCAGTCCGCGCTGCCCCGCGGCACCGTCAACGCGAACTTCTATTTCCGGTACTGGCGGAAGCCCCTCACGGCGCGCCACGCGATCCGCCGAGGTTTCCATCCAGCTACCCAGCAGCCGCAAGGCCTGCGCATCGCCCGCGCGGGCAAACGGCTTCGCGGTGGCGACGAACGCCGCCCCGGCGAGGCGTTCGATGCCGGCCAGCGCGGGTGCGGGGCGACCGTCCGGCTCGCGCGCCGCCAGCATGCGCAGCTCGAGATCGCTCAGTGCCTGGAAGTGGTGCGCCCCGGCCAGCGCCTGCGACACACGCGCGCGCACCTGCGCGGTGTTGTTAGAGAGCATCGACCCGAGCGCACGCAGTGCGTCGGACAAGGCATTACGCAGGCTGGTCTTGACCGATTCCGGCCACCACGAGCTGAACACGATGGTGACCACGATGTTGCCCACGACGATGCCCACGATGCGGTCTCTCAGGACGGTCAGATCGTTGGCCGGCCCGTAGCCCTGGAGAATCCCCAGAAAAAATGCAAAGGCCATTTGCAGGCCCGCGTACGCCAGCAGCTCACTACTGGTGGCGACCCAGGCCGCTCCCAGCGCCACGAGGGCAATGAGAAAGCAGAGCTGTCCGATATCCGTCAGGTGCGGAAGGACGACGACGATGCAGAGGCCCGCGATCAGCCCGCCGAGCAAGGCACCCGCAATTCTCAGCAGCAGCTTGTGCACGGTTTCGCCCAGGCTGCTGAGCGCCACGAAGAAACACGTGACGATGGCGGTGCGGATGCCGGGCCAGTCGAGCAGCATGTAGATGGCATACGAGGCCATGACGGCCGCCGTCGTCTTGAGCGCGAACTGCCAGTAGACGGGATTCGTGAATGCATCGGCGGCGAGCAGGCTCTCGTGGCGGTGCGGCTCCGAACTACCCGAAGGCACTTCCGCCGGCGCGATCGCACGCCGCAGCTCGGCAAGGCTGTCGCTGAATGCCACGGCGGCGGGAGAGGAATCCGGTTCATCGTCCGCGGTGTCTGAAGTGGCCGACGCCGGCGCGCGATCGAGCGCTCTAAGGCAGGCGTCCACCTGTGCGGACCAGGCCTCGCGATCCGCGGCGGGCACGGTGGCGGGCACCACCTCGAGGATGGTCAGGGCATCCAGCAGGCGCGCCAGCGCGTCATCGCCGATACGGCCCGGTCCTTCGGCGCGCGCGTCGCGTTTCACGCCCAGCAGCGGGACGAGCGTCGCGCGCCACTGCGGCAGCCGGCGTTGAAAGTCGCCGCGAATCAACGCGCCCTTCAACTCCTGCAGCACCTTCCGGACGGCCCGCCGGATGGTCACCGCGGCGTCATGGCCGAACAGCGCCTGGATGGCGAGCACGATGCTGACGGGCACACCCACGATCACCCATCCCCACAGCGCGACCCGGGTGAATATCTCGGTGCTGGGCAACTGGTCGATCAACGAGTGCAGCAACACGAACACGAAGCCCGCAAGGAACGTGAGCTGCCCCAGTGCGAACGTGCGCGTGGTGAACATCGCGAGGAACGTGGTGAGCGCCATGGCGAGAATGCGCAGCGCGGGCTCGTCCATGTCGATGAACGCGAGCAGGAATGACAGCAGGATGGCGAGCGTGACCGCGACGAATCCACCGAGCGCCGTCAGCAGCGTGGCGTCGCGGTCGTCCTTGCTGATCAGAAAGACGATGTACGCCATGTACTCCGGCGCCGGGATGCGGAAGATCATGGCGATCGCCACCGTCAGCGTGGTCGCGACCGCGATGCGCGTGGCGGCGCCCCATCTTCCTTCGCGCGGCGCCAGCTCCACGGCCAGCAGCTCCGCAAAGCTCAGGCGCCTCGACTCAGGGAGCGCCGGCATGATGTATCTTCACCGACGCGGTCATCCCCACGTGTTGCGCCTGCGGGCGCGGACGATCGAGCCGCACCCACACGGGGAAACGCTGCGCGACCACCACCCAGTCGAGATCCCGCCCCGTCGCCGGCAATCCCGGACCATCCTGGTCGGAGGTACGCACACCGGCACCGAGACTCTCCACCCGGCCTTCGATGGCGATGTTGCTCTCGGCCATGGTCCAGACGGTCGCCCGGTCGCCCACCGCGATATGCGGCAATTCCGTCTCGCGGAAATCCGCGATCGCGTACCACGCATCGGACTTGATCAGGCTGAACAGGGGCTGCCCCGGCAGCGCGAACGTGCCCGCGGCGATCTGCAACCCGACCACGCGCCCGGCGAACGGCGCCCGGAGGGTAGTTAGCTCGAGGTTGCGGGCCGCGTTGGCCGCGGCGGCTTCCGCGCCCGCCAGCTGCGCCTCGAGGCTGGCCGTGTCGCCCACCGCCTGGCGCGCCTCGGTGGCGGTATTCGTGAGGGCGTTCACGGCGGCCTGCGCGGAGGCCGCATTCGTACGGGCTTCGTCGAGCTGCTGTTGCGTGACATAGCCGGGCGCCACCAGCGGCTCGAGCCGCTTCACCGTGAGTTGCGCCAGCAGCAACTGGTCGCGCGCCTTGCGGACCTGGTCCTGCGCCGCCTGCACTCCCGTGCCCTGCGACACCACCTGCCGGCCGGTGAGGGAAATCTGCGCCGTCAGCGCGGCCACACGCGCGTGCGCCTCGCGCAATTGCAATTCGTACGACGTGGGGTCGATGAGGATCAGCGGCGCGCCCTGCTCGACCTCCTGGCCGTTGGCGATGAACACCTTCACGATGCGCCCGCCGATCTCCGAGGCCATCGCAGCGCTGTAGGCGAAGATGCGCGCGTCGTGTGTGCGCGGCCGCCGGTCGATGACGACCACCATCGCGGCCGCGAGCACCACGGCCGCGGCGACCGCCGCCACGGCAATGTTCTTTCCACGGGAACTGGCTGGTTTGTTCATGCGGTTTTCAGGCGAGCCACAGCAGCCACAACGCGAACGTGGCGGCGCAGGCAATCGCGACGATGACGACGAAGGGGACGGGAATTTCCTCGAGCAGCCCGGTCTTCTTGAAGAAGGCGCGCGCGATCAGCGCGATCGCGATGCCGCCCAGCGCGCACACCATCCAGGAGGGAAAATAAGACCCGAGGATGTTGCGCGACGGGGCGCGGCTGCAGCCGGCGAGCGTGGCCGCAGCGATCACCGCGATCCATGGCAGCAATGAGGTCTGGTGCCGGTGCATCTTGGGCTACAGGAAATTGTCGGCGACCATCTCGAACACATCGCCGCCCTTGCCGTGCAGGATGGCCTTCACGGAATACATCGCCATCCCGTAGGTCGGCCCCACCGCCGTGAACGGCGGCATCACCAGCTCCAGCGGCTCCACTTTCACGTTGAGCAGCGCCGGCCCCGGCTGGGCCAGCCACTCCAGGACGGCGCCTTCCAGCTCTTCGGCCTTGACCACCGTGCGGCCCCACAGGCCCATGGCCTCGGCAACCTTGCCGAAGTCCGGGTTCTTGAGATCGGTGTAGATAGGCTCCAGGCCCTCGCCCTTCTGCTCGAGCTCGACGAAGCCGAGCTTGCCGTTGTCGAACACGGCGATCTTGATGGGCAGGTTCTCCTGCACCAGCGTCAACACGTCCCCGAGCAGCATGCTGAAACCGCCGTCGCCACACATCGCGATGATTTCACGGTCGGGCTGCGATTTCTTCAGGCCGATGGCCGTCGCGACTCCGCCGGCCATGGTCCCGTGCAACAGGCTGCCGAAGATGCGGCGCTTGCCATTGGCGCGAATGAGCCGGCCCGCCCAAACTACCGGCGTGCCGTCGTCGGCCGAGAACACGGCATCCTCCGCGGCGTGCCGGTCGATGAGCGAGGCGAGATACTGGCCGGGTATCTTGCCGTGACGGCCCGGCTGCGCGTTGCGCGCCCAGCCCTCGAGCGCCTTGGTATGCCGCTTCACATAGGTATCGCGAAAACCGGAGTCGGCGCGCTGCGCGACACGCGGCAGCAATGCCGCGACCGAATCCTTGATGTTGCCGACCGCGCCGAACGTGACCGGATGGCGCAGCCCGACCTTGGCCGGGTCGTTGTCAATCTGGATGATGGTGGCGTGTTTGGGATAGAACTGCGCCCAGGCGAAGCTCGTGCCGAGCAGCAGCAACGTGTCGCAATCGAGGATGGCGTGGTATCCGGCCTCGTTGCCGATGATGCCGGTCATGCCGACGTTGTACGGGTTGTCGTGTTCGAGGAAATCCTTCGCGCGCGAGGTGTGCGCGATGGGCGCCTTGAGGCGTTCGGCCAGCGCCACGACTTCATCGTGTGCGCCCTGGCAGCCGGCGCCGCCGTAGATCGTGATGTTGCTGCCCGCCGCGAGCAACGCGGCAATCTTGTCCAGGTCTTCGTCGCTCGGGCGGATCACCGGCGGATTGGCGTGCACGGAATACGGCAGCTCTTCCGCGGCGTTCGCATCGGCCACGTCGACCGGCAGGATGAGTACCGCGACGCCGCGCCGGGTGATCGCCGCCTGGCAGGCCATCACCGTCTTGCGCAGCGCCTGCTCGGGCGTGAGGATCATCTCGCAGTAGACGCTGCAGTCCTGGTAGACCTGTTTGAAGTCCACTTCCTGGATGAAGTCGAAGCCGAGCTCGCTGCGCAACACCTGGCTCGCAATGAGGATGACGGGCGCACGGTTGCGATTCGCTTCGTACAGGCCGTTGATGAAGTGCAGGCTGCCGGGGCCGCAGCTGCCGGCGACGGCCGTCAATCGATCCGTCAGCAGTGCTTCGCCGTGCGCGGCGAACGCTCCGGCTTCTTCGTGCCGCATGTGCACGAACTGGATGCCGCCGCGTTGCAGGTTGTTGGCGAAGGTGTTCAGCGTGTCGCCGACGATGCCGTAGCAGTGCCGGACGCCCGCGGCGTGCAGGGCCTCGACGATCACCTGCGCCACTTTCTTGCTCATGCGTGCTCTCCCGGATGTGATGGAGAGTAGTTTGAGCAGCGCGATTGGCGGCCGCTATCCCCCGGACGGGTAGCGGGTCTAGCGCTGCATCTCCATCAGCCGATCCATCGGCATCATGGCGTGGTTCAGGTTCGACATGATGAGCAACGAGCCGAAGATCACGAGGCCGACGACGAAGATGCCGAAGGCGAGCGCGAGGAAGTTGTTAGTCTGGTCGGGCGCGCTCGAGATGTGCAGGAAGTACACCAGGTGGATCCCCATCTGCGCGACCGCCAGCACCGCCAGCAGGATCGGCACGCTCGGCGCGTAGACGAGCGAGGTCGACGATGCCCAGAAAGATGCCAGCGTGAGCACGAGCGCGTAGCCGACGCCGATCAGGTAATTGCGCGGGCTGGCGTGTGTGCCCTCGGCTTCCCCCGGCGCATGCCCCTGCGGTTCACTCGTGACGGACATCAGCGCGCTCCCAGGTAGACGACGGTGAACACGCCGACCCACACGATGTCGAGCGCGTGCCAGAACAGGCCGAAGCAGAACAGGCGGCGGCGGACCGCCGGCTGCAGACCGAGTGTCGCGACCTGCAGCAACATCACCAGCAGCCAGACCAGCCCGAGCGTGACGTGCACGCCGTGCGCGCCCACCAGCGCGAAGAATGCGGAGAGAAATGCGCTGCGGGAGGGACCCGCGCCGCTTGCGACCATGCCGGCGAATTCCGTCACCTCGAAGCCGAGGAATGCGGCCCCGAGCGCGAAGGTCACCGTCATCCAGCCGTAGGTAGCGAGCCGGTCGCCGCGTTGCACGGCCAGCGAACCGAAGCCACAGGTCACGCTCGATGCCAGCAGGCACAAGGTCTCGATGAACACGCGCGACTTGTCGAACAGCGCGGCACCGGTGGGTCCGCCGGCGGTTTCTCCGGACAACACGGCGTACGCGGCGAAGAAGGCCGCGAACATCACGAAGTCGGACAGCAGGAACAGCCAGAAGCCGAAGCCCGCCACCACGCGCACGGGCGCCGGGCCGCGCATCGACAGTGGCAACTCCGCGGTGATGGGCGCCGGCAGCACGGCGCTCATAGCGGTTTCACCCGTGCGACGCGCCCGGCTTCGAAGGCCGAGACTTCATTCGCGGTGACCACGTCTTCCCGATCCGTGCTCCAGGCCTGCCGCAACACGACGGCAACGGTGCTGGCGAGGCCGAGGATCGCCATCCACCAGATGTGCCAGATCAACGCAAATCCGCTGACCACCGCGAAGAACGCGATGAGGAATCCGATCGGCGTGTTGCGTGGTAGATAGATATCGCGGAACGGAGCCGCACCGGTCGCCGACGCGGCAACTCCCTGTCCACCTTCGATGGGCCGCTGCTGTTTCGCCGTCCAGAAGGCATCCACTCCCGTCACGTTGGGGACGATGGAGAAGTTCCACGGCGGCGGCGGCGAGGCCGTCGACCATTCGAGTGTCCGGCCATTCCACGGGTCGCCGGCGGTGGCGGCGCCCTTGCTCCGGTTGCGGATGCTCACCGCCAGCTGCACGCCGGTGAGGATGATGCCGAGCAGGATGACGACCGCGCCCGACAACGCGACCAGCATCAGCGGCTGCCACTCGGTGTTCGCGTAATGCTGCATGCGGCGCGTCGCACCCATGAGGCCCAGCGCGTACAGCGGCATGAACGCGAGGTAGAAGCCCACGAACCAGCACCAGAAGACGGCCTTGCCGAGCCGCTCGTTGAGCGTGAAACCGAACGCCTTCGGAAACCAGAAGCTGTAGCCCGCCATCACGCCGAACACCACGCCGCCGATGACGGTGTTGTGGAAATGCGCGACGAGAAACAGGCTGTTGTGCAGGACGAAGTCAGCCGGCGGTACGGCCAGCAACACGCCGGTCATGCCGCCGATCACGAACGTCACCATGAAACCCAGCGCCCAGTACAGAGGCGCGGAAAACCGGATGCGCCCGCCATACAGCGTGAACAGCCAGTTGAAGATCTTCACGCCGGTGGGCACGGCGATGATCATGGTCATGACGCCGAAGAATCCGTTGACGTTGGCGCCGGCGCCCATGGTGAAGAAGTGATGCAGCCACACCACGAACGCCAGCACGCAGATCGCCATGGTCGCCACCACCATCGAGCGGTAGCCGAACAGCGGCTTGCCGGAGAATGTGGCGACCACTTCGGAGAACACACCGAAGGCCGGCAGGATGAGGATGTAGACCTCCGGGTGTCCCCACAGCCAGATGAGGTTGACGTACATCATCGCGTTGCCGCCGAGCTCGTTGGTGAAGAAGTGAAAGCCGCAGTAGCGGTCGAGCAGCAACATGGCGAAGGTCGCCGTGAGGATCGGAAACGAAGCGACGATCAGCAGGTTCGAAGCCAGCGCGGTCCAGCAGAACACCGGCATGCGTCCGTAACCCATGCCCGGGGCGCGCAGCTTGAGTATGGTGGTGGTCAGATTTATGCCGGACAACAACGTGCCGAGCCCCGAGATCTGCAGAGACCACAGGTAATAGTCCACGCCCACCCCGGGGGAGTAGGCCAGCTCGGACAGCGGTGGATAGACCAGCCAGCCGGTGCGCGCGAACTCGCCGATCACCAGCGACGCATTCACCAGCAACACGCCGGCCGCCGTGAGCCAGAAGCTGATGGAATTGAGCACCGGGAAGGCGACGTCGCGCACGCCGAGCTGCAGCGGCACGACGAAGTTCATGAGCCCCACGACGAACGGCATGGCGACGAAGAAGATCATGATCGTGCCGTGCGCGGAGAAGATCTGGTTGTAGTGCTCCGGCGGCAGATACCCGGCCGCACCGCCGGCGGCCAGCGCCAGCTGCGTGCGCATCATGATGGCGTCCATGAAGCCGCGCACCAGCATCAGGAGGCCGAGCGCGAAGTACATGCAGCCGATGCGCTTGTGATCCACGCTGGTGATCCACTCGCGCCACAGGTATCCCCACCAGCCCTTCAGCGTCACGAGCACGAGTACGGCGGCGATGGCGAGGCCCACGACGCTCGAGGCGATCATCACGATGGGCTGGTCGAACGGAATCGCCGCCCAGGTCAGTTTTCCGAGCATTTCAGTGATCCCCGTGCGTCTGCGACGCCCTGTGACCGGACGACACGCGGTCGAACAACCCGTCATCGACCACGGCAAACGTCGTGACGCCCTGCGCGTGCGCCGGCAGCGCCAGCGCCGCATAGGCCGGCGCATCGAGCGTTCCGCCGCGGGTTTTCGTCGCTTCGACCCAGGACGCGAACTGCGCGGCGCTCACGGCGTCCACGTTGAACCGCATGTCGGAGAAACCATCGCCGCTGAACTGCGCCGAGAGGCCTTGATACGTACCGGGATGGTCCGCCTGTAGATAGAGCTGCGTGGTCATGCCCGGCATGGAATAGATCTGGCTGCCGAGCTGCGGGATGAAAAAACTGTTCATCACGCTTTCCGAGGTGATGCGGAAGTGCACCGGCACACCCACCGGAACGGTCAAACTATTCAGGCTGGCGATGCCCTGCGCCGGATAGATGAACAACCAGCGCCAGTCGAGTGAAATCACGTTCACTTCGATGGCGGGCACCGGGCTGTCGAGCGGGTCGGACGGGTGCAGCCGGTGCGAGCCGATCCAGGCCACTCCGCCGAGGTAGCAGATCAGCAGCGCCGGAATCGACCAGGTGATCATTTCGATGCGCCCGGAATATTCGAAGTCCGGCAGGTAACGCGCGCGCCTGTTGCCGGCGCGGAACCACCAGGCGAACGCCAGTGTGAGCAGGATGACCGGCACGACCACCGCGAGCATGACGGTGGTGGCATCGAACAGGATGAGACGTTCCGCCGCGCCCACCGGGCCGCGCGGATCGAGCACGCCTTCCTTGCAGGATGTCAGTCCGAGCAATACGGGGACGAGGATGAACACGCGTGCTTGCATGCGTTGATCATCGGTAAACGCGGGGGTGCGCCGTATCCCCCCGATGGGGGTACGCGCGCCGGGTCAGTGGCCGTCGGTTCCGCGCAGCAGGCCCAGTGAGCTGGCGCGATACACCGCCTGCGCGCGCGACTCGACCTTGAGCTTCATGAAGATCCGCTTCACGTACGCCTTGACGGTCTCGGGAGAAATCGCCAGCGTCAGCGCGACACGTTTGTTAGACAGGCCGCGGCACACGAGCATCAACACGTCGAACTCGCGCGCGCTCAGGCCTTCGGGCGTGCGCGCGGCTCGGCCCGCTGGCACTGGCGGCGGCGGCATGTCGCGCGCAAGCGGGCGCTGCGCGGGCGCGCGCGGTTTCTGTTCCAGCAGGCCGCCGATGTACGGCAGCAGATGCCGGCACGGCGAGCCCGGCAGCTGGCTGCGCTCGTACGCCCGTTGCAACAACGGCCCGATGAGCAGGCGCGCATCCACGAATGTCTGGTGAAGACCGGCGAACGATCCCAGGCTCAGCGTGCGCAGGAACAACTGGTCCGCTTCCTCGTGTTGGCCCAGGCGCTCGAGCGCGCCGGCCACTTCGAGTGCCAGCTGCGCGGCGCAGAACAGGTCGCGACCGCTCAACGCTTCATCGTGCAGCTGCCGCAGCGCGCTGACGGTCTGCGCGGTGGGCCCCGCTGCGAGCGAAAGCCGCGCCTGCGCCATGCGGCAGTAACGCCGTACATCCGGCCAGGCGCTTTGCGAACGGATGAAAGAACGTCCCGACATTTGTTCGAGGCGCTCGCAGCTGAGTCGCGCCTGCTCGGGCTCGCCTTGCGACAACAGCAAACGCGTGCGCTCGTACAAGCTCATGGCCGCAAGGCCGGCCCAGCCGCGCCGCTCGCCGAGCTGCTCCGCTTCCTGCAGATGCGCGATCGCAATCTCCATCTGGCCGCGGCGTGCCGCGACGCGCGCCAGCAGACGGTAGACACGGCTGGCCGACTCGAGGTTGCCGCAGGCGGAAATCGCCGGCAGGTGCGCGCGCACCAGCGCTTCCGCTTCTTCCAGTGCGCCTTGTTCGTAGAGGACCTGCGCCGCGAGGCTCGCCGGCACCGCGGACAACACGCTGCCGCTGCCGCAGGCGGTTTCCGTCTCTTCCAGCGCGCGCAACGCCAGCCGCTTCGCGACCGAGAGGCGCAGTTGCTCGAGCTCGATGCTGCCGTCGATACACCAGCCGACGATGGCGGCCAGCCGGTAACGGCGCGCCGCCGCGGGTTGGCGCGGCACGCCGTGCAGACCCTCGAAATCCCGCAGGCGCCAGAAAGCGAACTGGCACACGATGCGCGCGGCCTCGGCGCTCCACGGCGCCGGATCTTTCGCTTGCAGGACATTGCGCGCCAGATGCAATGCACGCGGCGCATCGTCGCAGAACATCGCCGCGAGCGCGCGCAGCGTCTCGATATCGCAGGCCATGCGCCGCGCCTCGAGCGCGGGCAGGCGTCGCAACGACAACTCCACGCGCACCAGCACCGCGAGCGCCTCGTCGAGATTCTGTGCGAGCAGCAGCCGGCGCGCGAGGCGGATGTCCTGGCGCAGGTGCCGCGCGTCCGCGCCCGCAATCTCCGGCTGCAGCCTGCCCACCAGCGACACCGGCGGATAGAGCGCGCTTTGTGCGTGCAGGGAGAAGCCCGGATCGTCGTACGAATTACTGCCCTGTGCTGCCATATGAATCAATTGCCTGGCTGCAGAGTGACCATGATTGCGGCGCTCGGTATCAGCAACATTTGGTTGCGGCCCTTGCGTGTGTCGATTGAAACTTCACACCGCCATGCGCGGAGTGCCGAGAGCCGCGCCGAAATACCGGCTCCGGCCGATCGGCCGCTCCGGATTGCGCGGAATACGCAGCGTCTCGGCATCCCGCACGAGCTCGGCGAACGAGGCCGCTTCCATCTTCTGCATGACGCGGCGCCGGTGCACCTGGACCGTGATCTCGCTGATGCCGAGGTCCGATGCCACCTGCTTGTTCAACATGCCGCTCACCACCAGCGCCATGACCTGGCGCTCGCGCGCGGTGAGCCGCGCCAGCCGCCGCCGCAGCTCGCTGATCCGCGAACGCTCGGCGCGCGTACTCGAATCGCGAGTGATGGCCGCGCGCACCGCGACCAGCAGCTGCTCGGGCTTGAAGGGAATCGTCAGGAAATCGACCGCGCCTTCCTTGATGGCGCGCACCGAGAACGCCACGTCGGCCTGGCGCGTCACGAACACCACGGGTAGACAATCTCCCGCCAGCTCCAGCTGCAGATCGAGTCCGCTGCAGTCCGGCAGCTCCACGTCCAGCAGCAGGCACGCCGGCGCGCTGGCCTTCGGATACGCCAGGTAGTCGGCGGCGGACTCGAAGGTGATGGCCTGGATGCCATGGGCGGAAAGCAGCTCACGCAGTGCCGAGCGTATGCGCGAGTCGCCGTTGACGACGAACGCAATCTGGTCTGGATAGGTCATGACAGTCTCCATTCGAAAACGTTCATCGAACTTCGGCGTCCAGGGTGACTAGATAGCCACCCCGGCCGTCATCGGCAACGCGCACACCCGGCATGCCCGACAGGAACGAGGTAAAAGATTCCGGATCGTTCGACCGGAACGCGCCGGTGATCTCGCGCGCGCGCAACTCCGCGCTGCGGATCTCGATACGGCCCTGGTTGTAGCGGTTGAACTCCTCGGCCACTTCGCCGAGCGCACGATTCTTGAAAACCAGCCGGCCCCGGGTCCAGGCGATCGCCGCGGAAACATCGACGCCATGGCGATGCTCCTGCGCACCCGCGGCGGAAATGATCATCCGGTCGGCCGCCACCAACACCGGCCGCGAATCCTCCTGTTGCGGCTGCCCGGCGACGGAGACCAGCGCGACTTTGCCTTCCACCATCGTCACGACGGTCTGGCGCGGCTGCCGGTTGACGTCGAATTGCGTGCCGACGGCGCGCAGCACGACATCGCCGGTCTCGACCTCGAAGGGTCGCGCCGGATCGTGCGCGACCTCGAACAACGCTTCGCCGCGCACCAGCAACACGTGCCGGCGCTGCTTGGCGAGTTGCACTTCGATGGCGGAGGCACTGTTCAGCGTCACTTTCGAACCATCTTCCAGCAACACGATTTTTTGTTCGCCGATCACGGTCTGGAATTTGTCCGGGCGCCCTGCCATCAGCCACACGACTCCCAACACCAGCAGCACCGAAGCCGCGAGGCGCAGCGCGATCGGGGGGAACGCCGTGGACGAGCGCGCACGTTCCGGGCTCGCGGACCTGGCGGCAACCGCCGGTCGCAGCGGCACGACATCTTCGGGCGCTGCGATTGCTTCGCTGATGAGCGCTGCGCGCGAAACCTGCGGCCAGCGAACCGCCGGACTCTGCAGCGCGCGCTGCACCCTCGCCATGCGCAGGTACGCAGCGACGCGATCCGGTCCCTTCGCCACCCACTGACCGAATTCGCGGTGATCCGCGGCGGTCGCGGCTTCGTCGTGGAACACCACCCACCAAGCAGCGGCCTGTTCTGAAATCGACGCGGTGCTGTCTGTCTCTGCTTGCATATCAGGTCTCCATCACCATGCGCAGGCGTTCGTAGCCGCGCGCCAGGTATCGTCGGACCTGCCGGGCGGTGATGTTGAGGTCTTCGGCTATCTGCTTGCACGACTGGCCCTGTTGCAATCGCAGCAGCAACACGGCGCGCATGGTTGGTGAAACGGCCGCGAGCGCATCGTCGAGGCGGCTGCTCAGCAGGCTGGCGTCGAGCTCGAGCTCCGGCGGATGCTCGTCGACGAGCTGATCTTCATCGAGCTCCACCATCGACCCCGGCTGCGGCTGGTCGCCGCGCCATTCGATGACTACGTGGTTCGCGACCTGCAGCAGGTACGCCTGCGGGTTGCGGATCTCACCCAGGTCGCGCGCCCGCAGCAGCCGCAGATAGGTTTCCTGCGCCAGGTCTTCGATGTCGACATTCGCGTTCACACGCCGGCCGAGGAACCGGAACAGGCTCTGGTTCCACCGCTGCCGCCATCCCGTGAGTAGAGTGTTGTTGGACATGCCCTGCGAGACCGGGCCGCAGAAATTGCGGCTCCTGGCACTGTAGAGGGAAAAACATGTCCGTCAGCCCCCTGCCGGCTGAAAATAAATCTCTGCGGGTTTCGTGGGCCGTGGGAATGCACCACGGCTGTGCGGCAGCCGGCGCCACGCTACGCGTGGGCGCCGGCGCACAGTGCGGACTAGCGAACTACTTTGACCTGCGCGTCGAAGAAATAGCCCGTGCCGCGCTCGGTCCGGATGAGCTGTGGATCGGCCGCGTCCACTTCGATCTTGCGGCGCAGGCGCATGATCTGGACGTCGATGGAGCGGTCGTAGACCTCGGTGCTGTGCAGCCTCGACATGTCGAGCAGCTGATCGCGGGTCAACACGCGTTGCGGCGCGGCCAGCAGCGCGCACAGCAGGCTGAATTCCCCGCGCGAGATCGTGACGCGCGCGCCCGTGGGTGAAACCAGCCGGTGCAGGCGCACGTTGAGCTCCCACCCCGCGAAGCGGTAGGCGCGCAGGCCCTCGTCGCGCCCGGGCGTCACGGGAGCGGGCTGCGATCTGCGCAGCACGGCGCGGATACGCGCCAACAACTCGCGCGGCGAGAATGGTTTGGTGAGGTAGTCGTCGGCGCCGATCTCGAGGCCGAGAACGCGGTCGGACTCCTCGATGAGGCCCGACAACACCACGATCGGCAGCGTGGAAGTCTGGCGGATGTCGCGCGCCAGCCGCACGCCGTCATCGCCGCGCAGCTGCAACTCCATGACCAGCAGGTCGATCGGATCGCGTTCGATCATCTCGAACACCTGCTGGCTGTTGTCCGCCACGCTCACGCGCAAGTCGTGCCGCCCGAGATATTCCCGCACCCGTGTGCAAACGTCCGCGTCGTTGTCGATAACCAGAACATGTGAGCCCGAAGAGTCCATGGTCGCCACTCCAACTACTGATTGCCGGGAGTGAGCGTAGGACTTCGCGAAGCGCACGCCAATTATGGATTCGTATCATGCGGCGCAAGGCACGCGAGCCCCGGATCATGAAGTCCGGGGCCCGCGCAATCACTAGAAGCGATACACCGCGGCGACCGCGATCGGAAACGAGTAACGGCTGTAGGCCTGGTCGTTGCTGTGGAATCCGAGGGCGGTCAGCGTCGGATCGTCGGCGCCCTTCGGCTCGCCCACGTGGTCCGCGCGTACGCTGAGACGCACGCCGAGACGCCGGTTCGGGTTGTATTCCACGCCGGTCTCGAAGGTCTGGCTGAACGCCGTACCCGAACGCGCGAACCGCACTTCGCGGCGCTGGAGCACCGTGTCCGCGATGCTCAGCGAAGCTTTCACGTCGTCGGTGTGCGTCGCGCCGAGCGACAGGCCGACGAACGGCCGCCATTTCGAATCGTCGAGCCACAGGTAACGAATACCCGCTTCCAGCGATTGGCTGTCCGAGTCGCCGAAACGCGCGTGGATCGCGTGCCGGCCCGGCAGCGCGGTGCTCGACAGCACGCCGATTTCGCGGTTGCGGCCCTGGCGTGCGTTGTAGTTTGCCCGGCCGTAGACCAGCAGATGCTCGCCCGGTGCATAACCGAGCTCGAGCCCCGCCGCGTAGCGGTTGTTGAACACATCCTCGTAGTTCAGTTTCTTGATCGCCACGGTGGCGGTGGCGCCGGCCAGTTTCGGATCGATGGCCGTGGGTGTCGGGACCGTCACGCTTTTGTCCTTGCGCAGTGTGCCGCTGCCCGAAATGGAGTCGCCCACGTATACCGAGAAACTCCACGGCTTCTCGGCTGCCTCGACGCTCGAGACGCCGTGGGCGGCGAATACGAGGCCGGAAAGAATCGCTACATGACGCAGTTTCATCGAACTCTCCTGGTGATTTGATTCACGGCCGATGCTGGCGGGCGAATCTCACCGGGCGGTTACTGGCCGGGCGCCCGGCATTTCAGGCGCAACGCAGTTGCAGCAAACGGCAACGGCCTGCGCACGGCTAACTACAAGCCGTGCGGCACGTCAGCGGCCGGCGCCGGCGGTGGTGATCACCGAGGAAAACGCCAGGATGCGCGCCGAAATCGTCGCGTATTGCTCGCCGAGATGGTGTCCCGCGCCGATCTGCTGGGTCGTTCCCCGCTGCGCGGGCAGATCGGGGCACAGTGCCGACGTATCGCCCTTCCCGTACAAACACAGCACCGGCTGCCCGAGCCGTTCTATTTCCGGCAGCAGTGGCGTGCCGCGCGTTCCGCTGCCGGGCAGCCAGTCGGCGACGTGAATCTCGAAGGCGGTGTCGTGTCCCGGGGCGATCAGCGCGATGGACGTCACGCGCGCGCGCAACCCGACAGGCAGGCGGTTGACGAGGAACGGCAACACGTCCGCCCCGGTCGAGTATCCGATGAGCAGCAGCTGGCCGTGTTCCGGCAGTAGATAGGCATCGATGAGCCGCGCCAGGTCGTGCGCCGCCTGGTCCGGCTTGCGCCCGCTCCAGAAGTAACGCAGCGAATTCACGCCGATGACCGTCACGCCGGCGTCCGCCAGCCGCTCCGACACGCCCTTGTCGAGCGCCGCCCAGCCGCCGTCGCCCGAATAAAACACGGCGAGGCGGTCGGTGGCACCCGCGGGCCGCACTTCCACGAGTGGCAGGTCGGCGAGCGAATCCGGCGCGCCGCCGCCCGGCTCGCGCGCCGCACCTGGCGTGGCAACCACGCACAGCAGAACTGCCATCCAGACTTTTTGCATGTTCATTTGGTGATCAACCCCTTGAGTCCGCCGGCAATGAGAATCGAGATGTCGGTGAGGATTCGCGGCACGCCCAGCCCGCCGGGAGCGACCAGGTAACGCGGCTCCCACACGGGGTGGAACTTGGCCTTGTAGCGGCGCAGTCCCGCGAAGTTGTAGAAGTGCTCGCCGTGGCGATAGACGAAATTGCCGAGCTGGTGCCAGGCCGGCGCGAGCGGATGGGTGCCCAGACCCGAAAGCGGCGCCATGCCGAGGTTGAACCAGCCGTAACCTTCGGCCCGCGCCCACGACATCAGCTCGACGAACAGGAAATCCATCGTGCCACGCGGCGCCGCGGCGCCAAATCGCATCAGGTCGACCGACAACTCGTCTTTCTCCGGTGTCGTCCACAGATTCGCGAACGCCACCGGCGTGCCACCACACCGCACCAGCGCGATGGGAAAATTCTGGAGATACGTTTCCGAGAACATGCCGACGGAGAAGCCCTTCTCCGCGGTGGCCTTGTCGATGAGCCAGGCATCCGAAATGGCGCGCAGTGCCGGCATCAACGCCGGCGTTTGCGCGGCCGGCACGATCTCGAACGTGGCGTCGCCGCGCGCGACGCGCCGGTGGGCCTGGCGCAGCTCCGCGCGCGCGCTGCCGTCGAGCGAAAAACCCGGCAGCGGCACGCGCGCTTCTTCGCCGATCTTGAGCGGCACGAGTCCCAGGTCGACGTACAACGGCAGATGTTCGCCGCTGACCTGGTAGAACACGGTGCGGCCACCATTGCGGTCCGACAGCTCGCGGAATCTCCACACCAGCTCCTGGTGTTCGCACCGCGCCCCCACCGGCTCGCCGAGCGTGACCCAACTATGGCGCGCCACCTGGTACATGATGAACGCGCGGCGCGAGTCGCTCAGCAACACACGTTTGTCGCCCGCCAGCACGGCCTGCGCCAGCGAAGTGGTGGCGCAGTCGAGCGCCGCGCGCACGCGGCTGGCATCGAACGGCAGCGCGCCGCGCGATGTGGCCCGCGGTGGACCGAGTAGATTGGCGAACAGGAAGGTCGCGGCGACGATGGCCGCGACCACCGCGGCGCGCAACATCCGCGATGCTTCGCCGTGCAGCGCAAACGTCCACCACAACTCGTTCGAATACGCCACGTGGCGCTGCGCGACGAAACCCACCCAGATGACGAGCGCCAGCACCGCCACGACACTTATCGTCCAGCCCGGCGTGAATCGCTCCTGCAGCAGCGCGGACGATCGATAGAACGCCGCGCGCCCGGAACGCAGGAAGAGCAGCACCAGCGCGAGAAATACCGCCTCCTCGTAGTCGAGGCCCTTGAGCAGCGATGCCACGATTCCCGCCAGCAGCAACCAGCAGGCGATGAAATACGCCGCCCGCACGCGCCGCGACAAGGCGCGCGCCAGGATCAGCAACGCCATGCCGACGGCGCTGCCGGCCAGATGCGAAAGTTCGAGCACCGGCAGGGAGGCGATGCGCCGGATCTCCACCAGCCGCGATTCCATTCCCGGCGTGGCGCCGGACAACAGCAGGACGGCGGCGGCCACGAACACGAATGCCGCCGCGAGCTGCGGCATGAACGCGCGCAGGTACGATTGCACCGCCCGGCCCATGATGGCGAGCCGCGCGCGCTGCGCATCGATCTCCACGGCGGCGAATGCCAGGCCGGCGATCAGCAGCGGCAGGAGGTAGTAGATAGCCCGGTAGGCGATCAGCGCACCCGCCAGCGCATCGCGCGGCACCTGCGGCAGCAGCAGCAGGATGACGGACTCGAACACGCCCACCCCGCCCGGAACATAACTCAGGATGCCGGCCATACAGGCCAGCACGTAGACCCCGGCGAAGGTGACGAAATCGAGATTGGCTTCGGCGGGTATCAAGGTCCACAGGACCGCGCTCGCGAGCGCGAGGTCGAGCACGCCGATCGCCGGTTGCAGCGGCGCGAGCCACGGGCCCGGCGTGCGCAGCGTCCACTTTCCAAGCTTCAGCAGGCGCTCGCGATCGGCGGCCAGCACCACGTACGCGCCGACGGCCAACAATGCCGCGCATCCCGCGACGCGCACGAAGTCCGGGTCCACCGAAAGCACCGCGGCGACCTGCGCCGGCGCGATGAGCAGCGACAATCCGGCGATCAGCACGAAGCCGGTGCCGAGCGTCAGCGAGCTGAACGCGGTGAGCAGCGCGACGTCGCCGAGCGTCAGCCCGCGCTTGCCGTACAGCCGGTATCGCACGGCGCCACCGGTGACCGCCGCGAAACTCAGGTTGTGCGAAAACGCGTACGCCACGAAGGCGGTGAGCAGGGTGCGCGCGCGGCCCACGCGTTTGCGCAGATAACGCAATGAAAGGAAGTCGTACAGCGAGAGCACCAGGTAGCTGGCGGCCGTGAAGGCCAGCGCCGTGAACAAGGTGCGCGCCGGAATATTGCGCGCGCTCTGCAAGGCGCTGGCCAGGTGCGCGGCGCTCAGCTCCCGGTGCAGGATATACAGCGCCACCGCCAGCAATGCCGCGGCGAACACGGCCGCGAGCCAGCGCGCGCGCAGCAGCGCCGGCAACCACGGCCGCGAAGCATCCACGCCGGCGGGGACTGAGTGAGGCTGCGCGCTGATCGTCGATGGCCCACTCATGGTCCCGCGCCGGTGGAGACAGCGGGGCTCAAGCCTGCGGGAAATCCGCGTCGATGGTGTGCCCGTCGCCCAGCTGACACTTGCCCTGCCCGCCGCCGCTCATGCCACGCGAGGCATCGATCAGGCGGAAGTTGCAGCGCATGCGGTTGCCATCCGGATCGCTCAGGTTGGCGACCACGCGGCCGCTGTAGTGAGTGATGAATTGCGGACCGCCGTCCCAGTACTGCCAGCCGCCCCAGTTCCGGCCCCAGCCGATCCACAGCGGCGCGAAATCGTCGACCCGCGAGTCGGTGGTGATCTGAAAGAGGCTGCCCGAATAACTCTTGCCATTCGAGAAGGTGGCGGTGATCTGTCCCTTCACGGCGCTCTCGGCGGTCCAGTTGAAACGCACGCCGGGCCCGCCGCCCCGCGTCTCACCCGTTCCCGTTCCCATGGTCGTGCAGCCGCTGCCGAGCAGCGCCGCGAGCACGAGGACTCCGGCCTCCAGGTATCTGCCATTCATGTTTCGCTCCAATGCAATGCCGCGGCGGAATTGCCGCTGGCTGGGCGGGAATGCTGGAGCGCGCGGAATGCGCCGCGATTTCCACGCGGGCGGCGCGCGTTTCAGGCGAAACGCCGGTTGCAATGCTCAGCGTGTATCGGCGCGCGGCGGCGGCTCGCCGCTGCGCGCGAGCCAGCCGCCGCCGAGCGCGCGGTACAGGTCGACGAGATTCTGCAGGCGCTGCAGGCGCGCGCCGACCAGCGCCAGGCGCGCGTCGTACAGGGCGGTTTGCGCCGTGAGCACGTCGAGGTAGCTAGACTCGCCGTTTATGTACAGCAGCTGCGCGAGCTCGAGGCGCCGCTGCTGCGCGGCCGTGAAACGCACCAGCGAGGCGATCTGCTGGTTGAAAGTGCCGCGCGCCGCGAGCCCGTCGGCCACTTCCTGGAATGCGGTCTGTACGGTTTTCTGATACTGCGCGACCGCGATTTCCCGCCGCACGTGGGCGGCGTCGAGATTTCCGATGTTGGCGCCGCCCGCGAAAAGCGGCAGGGTCAGCGCGGGCGCGAAGCTCCAGGCCTGCGATCCGGCCTCGAACAAGCCACTCAACCGGGTGCTCGCGCTGCCCGCGGTGCCGGTCAGGTCGATGCTGGGAAAGAAAGCGGCGCGCGCCGCGCCGATGTCGGCGTTGGCGGAACGCAGCAGCGCTTCGGACTGCTGCACGTCCGGCCGGCGGATGAGCAGGTCCGAGGGCAAGCCGGCGGGCAAGTCCTCGAGCATGCTCTGCTCCGCGAGCCGCCGGCCGGACTGCAGGTCAGTAGGTAGAGGTTGTCCGAGCAGCAGCACCAGCCCGTTCCCGGCCTGGGCGCGCGCGCGCAGCTGCGCGGCGTGATTCGCGTTGGCCTGTTCGACCACGGTTTCCGCCTGGCGCAGGTCGAGCTCGGATCCGGTGCCGACCTCGAATTGCAGCTTCACGATATCGAACGAGGCGCGCGCGGCGACGGCGGTGCGGTCGGTCTCCTCGAGCAGCTCATCACAGGCCAGCACCGTGAGGTATTGATTCGCGACTTGCGAGACGAGCAACATCTGCGCCGCTTTGCGGCCCTGCACCGACGCCAGGTACTGCTGCAGGGCCGCGGCGCGCAGGCTGCGCAGCTTGCCGAAGAAGTCGATTTCCCAGCCGAGCGATGCGCCCACGGTATAGGAGCCCAATTCCTCGACAGCGCCGGTCTTCGACAGCTCGGCGGGGGTGCGCGAACGCGAGCGGTCCGCAAACACCGCGACGTCGGGCAAGAGCGGGGCGGTCTGGATCCGCAGCTGCGCGCGCAATTCCTGCACGTTGAGCACGGCCACGCGCAGGTCGCGGTTGTTGCGCAATGCGATCTCGACCAGCTGCTGCAGACGCTCATCGCCGAGGAAATCGCGCCAGCCGAGGTCGGCCGCCGCGGTCTGCGACCCGGTGTCCGTGCCATAGGCGACGCCCTGCGGGTAGTTATCCGCCACCGCCGGTTCCGGCCGTACGTACCGTGGCGCGAGCGTGCACGCGGACAACAGCAGCCACGGCAGGACGAGCGCGGCGAATTTTCCGTACTTGCGCGCGCTCATCACGTGGATGCCGCAGTGGCGGCGGGCAGCGCGGCGGGAGGAGCGCCGGCCGCTCGCCCCGCGCCGAAGGTTCGCCCGACGACGACGAAGAACATCGGGATCAGGAACGTGGCGAGGAACGTGGCGCTCAACATGCCGCCGATCACGCCGGTGCCGATGGCATTGCGGCTCGCGGAACCCGCGCCGGTGGCCAGCGCCAGCGGCAACACGCCAAGGATGAAGGCCATGGACGTCATCACGATGGGCCGCAGGCGCAGTTTGGCCGCGTCGATCGCGGCATCGATCATGCTCCGGCCCTGCTCGCGGGTGAGATTGCGCGCGAACTCGACGATCAGGATGGCGTTCTTGGCCGAGAGGCCGATGGTAGTTAGCAGGCCCACCTGGAAGTAGACGTCGTTCTCCATGCCGAAGGCGAGCGCGGCCGCCAGTGCACCCAACACGCCGAGCGGCACCACCATGATCACCGCCACCGGTATCGACCAGCTCTCGTACAGGGCCGCGAGCGTCAGGAACACGACCAGTATCGAGATGGCATAGAAGAGCGGCGCCTGCGATCCGGACAGCACTTCCTGCAGCGAGATCCCGGTCCATTCGAAACCGATGCCGGCCGGCAGCTGCGCGGCGTGCCGCGCCATGGCGGCCAGCGCATCGCCGGTGCTCAGGCCCGCCGCGGGCTGGCCCTGGATCTCGACCGACGAGACGCCGTTGTAGCGTTGCAGCTGCGGCGATCCAAAGGTCCATTTGCCGGTCGCGAAAGCGGTGATCGGCACCATTTCGCCCGCGGCATTGCGGATGTAGTGCCAGCGCAGGTCGTCGGGGTCCATCCGGAACGGCTGGTCGGCCTGCACGTACACCTTCTTGATGCGGCTGTCGGTGTCGAGGAAATTGTTGACGTAGCGCGAACCCCAGGAAATCGAGAACGACTGATCCACGTCGCTCGGCATCACGCCGAGCGCACTCGCCTTCTCGCGATCCACGTCGATCGTGAACGTGGGGTTGTCATCGAGGCCGTTGGGCCGCACCAGCGTAAGGCTCGGGTCGGCGCGCGCGCTCGCCAGCAATTGATCGCGCGCGCGCATGAGCGCGTCGTGGCCGACACCACCGCGATCCTCGAGCTCCATGTCGAAACCCGCGGCCGTGCCGAGCGCGGCGATCGGCGGCGGATTGATCGGGATAACGACGGCCTCGCGGTAGTTGGCGTAACGCGCCGCGACGCGCCCGATGAGCGCCTGCACGCTCAGGTCGCGGCTGGTGCGCACCGACCAGTCCTTGAAATGCACGAACAGCAGGCCCTGGTTCTGGCCGCGGCCCGCGAAGTTGAAACCATTGACCTGCAGCACCGCGTCCACGATCCCGGACTCCTGCTTCAACAGGTAGTTGCTCACGTCGTCGAGCACGACACTGGTGCGCCCCAGCGTTCCGCCGGGCGGGCCCTGTACCTGGACATAGAGAAATCCCTGGTCCTCGTCGGGCAGGAACGAGGTCGGCAGCCGCGCGAACAACAGCGCGACCACGCCGATCAACACCGCGTACAGCAGCAGGCTGCGGCGCGGCCGCGCGATGACGCCGCGCACTCCGCGCACATAACCGCCGCGCGCGTTTTCGAATGTCCGGTTGAACCAGCCGAAGAAACCGCGCGACGGCTGCCCGTGCCCGGGACGCAGCAGCAGCGTGCATAACGCCGGCGTGATGCTGAGCGCCACGAACACCGACAAGGCCATGGCCGACACGATGGTCAGCGAGAACTGGCGGTAGATAGCACCGACCGAGCCCGGCGAAAACGCCACCGGGACGAATACCGCCGACAGCACCAGGGCCACGCCCACCAGCGCTCCGGTGATCTGTTCCATCGCCTTGCGCGTGGCATCGCGTGGCGACAAGTGTTCCTCGGCGATGAGGCGCTCCACGTTCTCCACCACGACGATGGCATCGTCGACCAGCAGTCCGATGGCCAGCACCAGCCCGAACATCGTGAGCGTGTTGATGGTGAAGCCGGCCGCGGCCATCACGCCGAACGCTCCGAGCAACACCACCGGCACGGCGATGGTGGGAATGAGCGTGGCGCGGAGGTTCTGCAGGAACAGGTACATCACGAGGAATACCAGCACCACGCCCTCGAACAGCGTCTTGACCACTTCCTCGATCGACACGCGCACGAACGGCGTGACGTCGTAGGGATAGACCACGCTCAGGCCCGGCGGAAAATACTTCGACAGCTCGGCGATTTTCGCGCGGATGGCGTCGGCGGTCTCGAGTGCATTCGAGCCGGTGGCGAGCTGCAGACCGATGGCCGCCGTGGGCTGGCCGTTGTACTTGTTGTCAACGTTGTAGTTTTCCGGCCCGAGCGCGACGCTGGCCACGTCGCGCACACGCACCTGCGAGCCGTCGGGCATCACCTTGAGCAGGATCGCGCCGAACTGTTCCGGCGTGCGCAACAACGTCGCCTCGGTGATGGAAGCCGTCAGGCGTTGCGAGGCCGGCGCCGGCGTGCCGCCGAGCTGCCCGCCCGAGATCTGCACGTTCTGGGCCTGGATGGCGTTGGTGACGTCCACCGGCATGAGCGAGTAGCTGTTGAGCTTGTTGGCGTCGAGCCAGATGCGCATCGCGTACTGCGTGCCGAAGACATTGAAATTGCCGACGCCGTCGATGCGGCTCACCGGGTCCTGGATATGCGACACCACGTAGTCGGCGATGTCGAACTTGGTCACGTGCGGGTCGGAGGACACGAACGCCGCGATGAGCAGGTACGAGGAACTCGACTTGGTCACGCGGATGCCGGATTGCTGTACCTGCGCTGGCAGCAGCGGTACCGCCAGCTGCAGCTTGTTCTGCACCTGCACCTGCGCGATATCCGGGTTGGTGCCCGGCGCGAACGTGAGCGTGGTGGTGGCGGTGCCGGAGTTGTCGCTCACGGTGCCGAGGTACAGCAGGTTGTCGAGGCCGTTCATCTGCTGCTCGATCACCTGGGCGACGGTGTTCTCCACCGTTTCTGCCGAGGCGCCCGGGTAGGTAGACGAAATCTGGATCGAGGGTGGCGCGATGGTGGGGTATTGCTCGATCGGCAGAGTCGTGATCGCCAGCCCGCCCGCCAGCATGATCAGGATGGCGATGACGATGGCGAAGATGGGGCGGTCGATGAAGAAGCGGGCCATGGCGCTACGGTGCCCGCTTGCCGTCGGTGTCCTGCGCGAGCTGCGGCGGCGGCGCGTTGGTATTCACCGTGGTCGCCTGCACGAGCACGCCCGGCTGCACGCGTTGCGTACCCGAGACGATCACGCGATCGCCCTCGTCGAGCCCGCCTTCCACCACCCAGTCTTCGCCTTGCGTGCGCGTCGCCTTCACTATCCGTTGCGCGACCTTGTTGTCCGCGCCGACGATCAACACGGTCGCCCGGCCGGTGCGATCGTGCGTGACGCCCACCTGCGGAATGAGTATCGCGCGATCGTTCGTGCCCTGATCGATGACGGCACGCACGAACATGCCGGGCAGCAGCACCTGGTCGGGGTTGGCGAAAATGGCGCGCACTTCGACCGATCCGGTGCCCTGGTCGACGCTGATATCGGTGAACTCGAGGGTGCCGGTCTGCGCGTAAGTGGAGCCGTCCTCGAGCACCAGCCGCACCCGCGTCTGGTCGGGGCCGTTCAGCTTGATGCCGCCACTAGCTACCTGCTGCCGTAGCCGCAGCCCCGCGACGCTGGCCTGGGTGAGATCGACATAGACGGGGTCGATCTGTTGCACGGTGGCCATCAACGTCGCGGTGCCGGCCTGCACATAGGCGCCCTGGGTGACGAGCGCGGGACCGATACGTCCGGTGATGGGCGCGATCACGTCGGTGTAACCGAGATTGATGCCGGCCACCTTCACGGCCGCGACCGCGGCCTCCACGTCGGCGGCGGCCTGCGCCTGCGCCGCCAGATCGTTGATGTACTTCTGCCGGCTGATGGCGTTCGCAGCCACCAGCACCTCGTCGCGTTCAGCCTGGGCGCGCGTCGATTCGAGGTTCGCGCGCGCGCGCGCCAGCGCCGCCTGCGCGCTCTGCAACGCGGCCTGAAACGGCGCCGGGTCGATCTTGTACAGCCGCTGGTTGACGCGCACGATGCCGCCTTCCTGGAACTGGCGTTGCTGGACGATGCCGTCGACACGCGCGCGCACCTGCGCCACTAGATAGGCCGAGGTGCGGCCCGGCAGCTCCGTGGTGACGGGCACAGGCGTGCGGCGCGCGGCGACCACACTCACCTGCGGCGCGGCGGGCGCGCCGGCCGGCCCCTTCGGGCCGCAGCCGCCGATGCCGAGCGTGGCCAGCACTGCGACCGCCGCCGCGCCTGCCAGGCAACGCGTTTCGCCGCTCTTCTGCATGTTCATATCGGGTACCCGCCGCTGCAGCCGCGATACGCGGTCGTTCGGGAAATTTGAGCAACGCAGCGTCGCGCGGACATTTCCGGCGGTGTTGCAGGTGTTACGAACGCGGCGGCGCGGCGAAACGTTGCCGACATCGGGCTCGCCGACCCTGCCTGCGGACGAATTTTCAGGAGAATCGAGTTGCGGCACTCACACTTTCGCAGGGGTCTGTTCGGCGCCGCGCTGCTGGCCGCGGTATTCATCGGCACGCCCGCGTCCGCGGCTTCACCGCCGCCCTGTATTTCACGCCTCGTGGTGGAGCTCACGCCGGACATCCCAAATCCGCGCGACCCGGAATTCCTGAGCTCGCTGCTCGGCAACAACCCGGCCTATCTGCTCACGTGGGTGCGAAGGTACGACGGCTTCGCGATCATCCTCGATCTGACCGGCCCGGGCCCGCGCGAACAGTGCGATGCCGTGATCGACACGATGCGCAGGGACGGCCGCATCGTCTCGGTCGATCTCGACAGCGGAGACATGCAGTCGGTGTTCGTGTTTGGCGATGCCACCAAGCCCGGGGAAACGCCGCGGGACGAAGACCCGGACGTGCACATCTCCCGCGAGGGTTTCGGCTCGCTCGAGTGGGCGGTGCGCCATCCCGTGCAGGGTTGGAAAATCCTGCTGCCGCTCGAGCCCGGCGATCCGGTCCGCTCCGACATAGAGATCGAAGAACAGGCCGGCAGCGCGTTGTGCCTGCCGAACCTGGACCCGGCAGACGAACCGCCGGGGTGTCCGTAATTCCGAATCAAGGAGAATGAAGATGACTGTGTCCACCTGCTTTCGCTCCGCACTCGCCTGCGGCGCCCTCACGCTCACCAGCTACGGCGTCCATGCCGGCTCCGCCGATCAGGCGGGCGTCGTCATTTCCTCGCCCGTGGTGAAGATCATCGGGAAAAACGCCGATCTCGTGCCGATCGAGGAGATCTCGGTGACGGCGCGTGTCTCGTTCGATCCCGCTTCGCTCACGACCAATTCGGCGGTCACGCGGCTGCAGGATCGAGTGCGCGAGACCGCGCGCCGGGTCTGCAGCGCGGCCGATCCGGACGACGTCGAAGACGACGAGACCTGCATCAGAAAGGCCATCAAGGCGCCGCTCGAGGAGATCAAGGTGGCAGTCGCGGTCGCCAGGAAAGGCGGCGCGGGCAGTTGACCGGAAGCCGGGAATGCGGCGGGTCAACCCGCCGCAATCACTTGCAAGAGGCAACCGCAGAAGCTTGTGAAAGCAGCGCGAGGTAGTTCTTCCAGCGCTGCTCGGCATCGCGGCCCCGCAATTCCCGCGCGATGCAGTCCTTCGCCATCGCGGCCGTTGAATGCGTGTTGTAGATAGCCACCGCGTTGCGCGACCACATGTGAACCCAGCGGCCGCTTCCGCCGCGCCGAGACACGCCCGCCGCTGCTCCGCGACCCGCCTGGTAGCGGGGTTTCTCACCATGGATTTCGACCATTACCCTTCTCCTCACGTGATCACTCGCGTGGGAATACGATGCGGCCGCGCGGCTGCAGGATGATTTCCGCGGGCTGGCGCGCGGTTTCAGATGGAATCGCGGCGCTGCGCAAGCCACTGCCGCGCCCCGCGTAACGTCCGGAAATCTTCGAGGCTGCGGCACGGAACGTCGCGACACGCGCCCGCGGCCATCTGCGACAGCGCTGGCCCCGGGCCGAGCTCGAAGAAGGCACTCGCGCCGGCCTCGATGCAGCCTTGCAGGCAGGCCGCCCATTGCACGCTGTGCGAGATCTGCGCCGCGAGTTTGTCGAAACCCGTTTCGGCGTCGAGGACGGGCGCGCCATCGATGCCGCTCAGCAGCCGCGTGCCGGCCGGCACCGCGGCGATGCGAACCTGCCGCAGGACGTCACGAAACTGTGGCGACGCCGCGGCAAGCCGCGGCGTATGCGAGGCCACCTCCACCGGCAGGCGAACCACCTTGGTACCGGTCATCGCCCGGGCCGCCCGCGCGAAGGCGTCGACCGCCTCGCCGCCCCCGCCGACGACGAACGCCTCGCCCGGATTCACGATCGCGATGGCGGCGCCGAACTGCGCGCCTAACTTCTCGACCTGCGCGCGCGGCAGGCCGCGCACGAACACCATGCCCTCGCCCGGCGCCGCGGCCGCGCTCATGAGCTCGGCGCGGCGCGCGGCCAGATCGAGTGTTTCCATCGCGCCGAGAAAACCCGCGACGCCCCAGGACGCCACTTCCCCCACGCTGTAGCCGGCCACCACGATCTCCTGCGGGAACGCGTCCCGCAACGCGGCCGCCGCGGCCAGCGCCTGCAGCGTGCACAGGATCTGCGCGACGCGATTGCCGTGCAGCGTGCCGGCGTCGTTCGTTTCGACGAGCTCGCGCGGATCGCGCCCGCCGAGCAGGGTGGCCGCATGGGTGAACAGACACTCGGCCTGCGGCGCGCTGCCGGTCAGCGCGAACATCCCGCGATGTTGCCGTCCCTGGCCCGAGCACAGGATCGCGAGGGCCATCGCCGCGCCTCAGTGCGGGAACAGGAGTGCGATCGTCAAGACCAGCGTGACGACGCTGAACACGGTGCTCGCGAGTACCATCGATCCCGGTGTCGCGGAGTCGAGCTGGTAGTTCACCGCGAACAGGATGCCGAAGAATCCCGACGGCAGCGCACCCAACAGGATGGCGGTCTTCGCCATTTCCGGCGGCACGGGCAGCGCGAATACGATCGCCGCCGTCAGCAGCGGACGAACGACATCCGCCATGGCGGTGGCGAGCACCACTTTTCCATCGAGGCGGAACGCCTGCGCGGAGAGAATGAGACCGGTCAGGAACAGCGCGACACCGGCGGCGGCATGTCCGATCAATGTGAGGCACGCTGCGGGGACGGCGCCTAACTTCCAGTCCAGCAGCGAGAGCAGGATACCCAGCGCGGGCGCGAGCACGACCGGCTTGGTCAACGCACGCCGGAACGCCTTGAGTATGCGCGATACCGGCGTGGCGGCCGGCGCGGTGTTCGCGCCGCTCATTTCGACCACGATCAGGCTCAGCGGTGTAATGAGGATCGAGCCGGCCGCGAGCGCCATGGCGATCGGCACGGCGCCGCCCGGGCCGAGTACCGCCGCGACGATCGGCAATCCGACGCCCGCGAGATTCGGAAAGGAGATCGTGAGCGCCTGCAGCGACGCATCCGCCGGGGACGCTTTCGCGACGCGGGTCCGGAAACTGTACGAGGTCAGCCAGATCAACAACATCACGCCGCCATAGAGGGCGAACAGCGGTGCCTGCGCCAGCATCTGCGCGCGCGAGGCCGACGCGGTGGCGACGAACAGCGAGGCCGGCAGTGCGAAATCCATGACCAGCGCGTTGAGACTATCTATCTGCCGGTTGTTCACGACGCGCAACTTTCCGGCCGCGAATCCGAGCGCCAGCACGAAGAACACCGGCGCGAGGGCCAGCAGGATGGCCTGGGTCATCGGTGCGGCCCTTCGTGCGCGTCCACGAACAACGTGCAGGTGAGCAGATCGGCGGCGCCGCCCGGACTCAAGCCGCGCGCAACGAAACTTTCGTGCACTGCGCGTGCGTTGTCGCGCCAGTCGGGTGTGGCAACACCGCCGGCATCGAGGAAAGTGCGCGCCGCGCGGCGCGCAAACCTGAGGCCCGGCAGCCCGGCGCGATACAGCAGGTTGGTATCTTCGAGCGCCGCGATCAGCGCAAAACACGTGGCCACACGTGCTGCCTCGGCATCATCGGGCTGGGCGCGCGCGCTCTCGCGCAGCGCCGGCAAGCCAATACCGAAGACGCTGGGAAATCCGCTCGCTGCCTCCCTGCGGGCGCCGCCGGCGCCAAACCGCCGCCGCGCCTTGCTGCCATGACTATGCAGCAGCACCGGGCCATCGAGAATCGCGCCACCCCACAGTGTTGCGACCACCGCCCCCAGCGACAATCCGGGATCGACATGTCCCGCAGTGCGCGCGCCGGCCGCCGCGCACAGCAGCCCCAGTCCGAAGATGGCGCCGCGATGCGTGTTGACACCCGCGGTCGCCGCGAACATGGCCGCTTCCGCATCGATGCCGATCATGCGCAGACGCGTCATGCCGCTGCCGCACGCGCCGGCATCCACCAGCTCGCGCAGGTACGGCGCGATGGCCGCGGCGCTGCGGCGAAACGTTCCGGCATCCATGTCGTCGTGGCTGCCGGAATCGACGTGGCTCACGAGACCCGGCTTCGGCCAGGTTTCCAGCTCGAGCAGCAGGCAATACACGGCGCTCCTGGCGATCGCCTCGAGCGGAGACGTGCACGCTGCGCGTTTCCCGGTGCGCGCGGGCTGCGGGATGGCGACGAGAGCAGTGGTCATGGCGGCGGACTCCCGGGCAAAAACAGACGTGGCGCAAGCAAGGCGACACCGCGGACGGTCTTCACGAGGACTTCGTGCGCGCCCTCGTGCAACTCCCGCCAGTTCACCGCGGCGCCGTCGTCGCGGATCAATTCGCCATCGAGACGCATGGGTGCGGCCGTCTCGATGCTCGCGAGGTCGGCGGTGAGGCGGTACACATCCGTATCGCGGCGCACGTGCAGCAGCAGGTCGATGTCGGAGCGTTCGGTCACGTAGTCCATTCCGGTGAGCGCCTGCCAGGCGAGGCTGCCGCACACGCGGACCTCCACGGCATGCCGCGCGGCCAGCGCCTCGAGGCGGTTCAATGTCGCCCACCACAGCGGTGGCGCCGCGCGGCTCACTACCCGCAGCGCCGGCGGCATCGCCGTCGAGACCACATCTTCCGGCTGCACGACGAATGCGAGGCGGCGTTTGCCGGCCGACGGCGGCAGCGGCAAACCGAGCGGCACTCCGTGCAGGTCGCCGGGCACGCCGCGCCTGCCGATCAGCGGCCATCCCCTATCTACCCAGAGCGCCACCAGGGAATCCAGCGAAAGGTCGCTGCGCGCGGCGAGCGCCGCGTGCCAGCCGGCGCGGCTGACGAACACCAGGTCGTGGCGCCGCGGGCGTTTAAGAGATGGCGAGCTCACGCACACGCTCCGCGATGACCGCCGCTTTCGCGCGGCCGCCGCGCTCCTGGCCGAGCGCATCGCGCCGGTCGCTCTCGTCGGGAATATTTCCGAGCAGCGCGTCCAGCTGATCCACCAGCGGCACCGTTTCATCCCACGTGAAGTGCACCGCACCGGTGGCCGCCAGGTTTTGCAGGCCGGGGGCGAACACCGAGGTCGACCTGGCTTTCTCCTGCAGGACGGCCAACGGTAGTTTGGTCACGCGCGCCATGGACGGCAGATCCATCACCACCGGGTCCGCACCCGGCAATCCCACCAGCACGCGGGTGGCGAGCGCGGTGGCGAGAAAAGCGCCGGCCGCCGTGTGGCCGTAAAGGATGCCGATGGTGGGGCGGCCGTGCAGGTCGGCGTAGATCAGCGATTTCGCCAGATGCGCGAGGAATTCGTTCAACCCGAGGAGTTCGTCGCGCTTGCTCATGCGCTGGCTGTCGCTGTCGACGATCACGAGGATCGGGCCGCGCTCGCGGTCGCCGGCAAGAGCGGCGAGCAAAAACCGTGACAGCCGGATGGCGTCGTCGACGCCGACCGCCGTGCGATCCGCGACACCGATGACGAGCGCGCGGCCGCCGGATCGCAGCGCACCCGATCCCGACAACATGCCGCGATCGTTCTGCACGTCGTGCCCGCCGGGAAACAGCGAGGCGAGAATGTGGTCGAGTTTCACGATGAGATCTCCGCGCGCGACTCAGCGCGCATCGGGCAGCGCCGGCCGCACGGTGTCGGCGAGCGCGATGAACTGTTCGGGTGGCAGGGAGGGAACCAGGTGGGCCTGCGGAATGCCTTCCGCGGCCCAGATGTCCACGGCGTCGCCGCAGGCGCCGAATCGTTGCAGCCGGTCTTCGAGCCGCGCCTGCTCGGCGTGCAGCGCATCGATGCCGAACACGGCTGCCGAATGCAGCAGCTTGCGTGCGGCGTCGCGAAAACCTTCGACGGTGTCGTCGGTGAACCGCTCGGCGCTGCCGAGCAGACGGCGGTGTTTGCCGCCCATCGTGCGCCACACCAGCGCGCGATCGTGCGAGTCGAACTCCTCGACGCCGCGATTGGTTTCGATGACCTCGGGTCCCGACACCGCGATGCGCCCCTGCTCCGAGACGGCGAGCGCCGAACAACAGGCAGAGATGAGCCCGCCGCCGCCGTAACAGCCCGCGCGGCCGCCGATGAGCCCGAGGACCTTCACGCCCGCGGTGCGCGCTTCGACGATCGCCCGCATGATTTCGGCGATGGCGAGCTCACCCGCGTTGGCCTCCTGCAGGCGCACGCCGCCGGTATCGAACAGGATGAACACCGGGATCGATTTCAAATCGCGCGCCGCGCGCAGCAGGCCCGTGAGCTTGGCGCCGTGAACCTCGCCGAACGCGCCACCCATGAAGCGGCCTTCCTGCGCCGCGATGAGCACCGGTGCGCCATCGAAGCTGCCGCGACCGACGACGATGCCGTCGTCGAACTGCTCGGGAAGATCGAACAGCCGCAGATGCGGGCTGACCTCGCGCAGCGCCGGTCCGATGAACTCGGTGAAACTGCCGGCATCGAGCAGCAGCCGGATCCGGTTGCGCGCGCTCGCCTCATACCAGCTCACGTTCGTGTCGGGCGTGCGTACGGCATTCATGGAGCCTCCTGCAGCGTGCGCAGCGCCTGCGCGAGACGCAGCCACACGGCATCCGGGCGTGCGCCGCCGTCGTTGATCGAGAACTTGAGTCCGCCGGGCGAATGACGTTCGGCGAAATCGGCGGTCACCGCTTTCCAGACCTCGCCAAAACCCTCCGCCGCGGTCTTGATCTCCAGCTGGCACTCGGTATCGCCGAGTACGCGTTCCGCGAGTACTTCGAGATTGCCGGACGCGACGACGCCGACGATGGCCAGCTGCGTGGCGCCGGGCGCGCGCTGCAACGTGGTGTAGCGAAAGTTCAGGACTTCCATGGCGCGCTTCTCCTACCAGTTGCGGAATTTCGAAGGCGGCGCGTACAAACCACCGGACCAGCGCACCAGGTCCTTGATGGAACGCGCGGCGAGCAGGCTGCGGTCGGCATCGAGCGGATTGATCCCGAGGTCCTCGGGCCGGCGGATCACTCCGCGTTCGCGCAGCTCCCGGACCAGCCGCGCATCGCGCGCGCGACCGACATCGGTGTAACCCGCCACGCCGCGGATCGCGTGTTCGCGTTCGCTGGCGCTGCGGCACAGCAGTAGATTGGCGATGCCCTCTTCCGTGACGATGTGCGTGACGTCATCGCCGTAAATCATCACCGGCGCGAGATCGAGCTTCAGCTTGTCGGCCAGCGCCAGCGCGTCGAGCTTCTCGACGAACTGCGGCACGTTGTTTTCACCGAAGGTCTCGCCGATCTGCACCACGAGTTTCCGGCCGCGGCGCAACGGCGCCGGGCTGTCGGGGTCGGCTTCGCGGCCGGCCATGAGCCACGGCGCGCTCGGATGGCGGCGCCCGCGCGCGTCGGCGCCCATGTTGGGAGCACCGCCGAAACCGGACACGCGCGACGTGGTGACGGTGGAAGAATTTCCCGCCAGATCGATCTGCAGCGTCGAACCGATGAACATGTCGCAGGCGTAGAGACCGGCTGTCTGGCACAAGGCGCGGTTGGAACGCAGCGAACCATCGGCGCCCGTGAAATACACATCGGGCCGCGCGCGGATGTAATCCTCCATCCCCACTTCGGAACCGAACGAATGGATCTGTTCCACCCAGCCGGATTCGATCGCGGGGATCAGCGCCGGATGCGGATTCAACGCGAAATGGCTGGCTACCTTGCCTTTCAACCCGAGCTTCTCGCCGAACGTCGGCAACAGCAGCTCGATCGCGGCGGTGCTGAAGCCGATGCCGTGATTCAGCCGGCGCACACCATAGGGCGCGTAGATGCCCTTGATCGCCAGCATCGCGGTCAGGATCTGCGTCTCGGTGATGGCGGCGGGGTCGCGCGTGAATAGCGGCTCGACGAAGAAGGGCTTCTGCGCCTTGACCACGAAGTGCACGCGGTCGCCGGGAATGTCGACGCGCGGCACCTTGTCCACGATCTCGTTCACCTGCGCGATCACGACACCGTCCTTGAAGGCGGTGGCCTCGACCACCGTGGGCGTGTCCTCGGTGTTCGGGCCGGTGTAGAGATTGCCGTCGCGGTCCGCGCTGACCGCCGCGATCAGCGCGACGTCGGGCGTGAGGTCGATGAAGTAACGGGCAAACAACTCGAGATAGGTATGCACCGCGCCGAGCTCTATCTTCCCGCCAAACAACATCGTCGCGATGCGCGCCGACTGCGGGCCGGAATACGCGAAGTCGAGCTTCTTCGCGATGTCGCGCTCGAACAGATCGAGGTGCGCGGGCAACACGACTCCGGACTGCACCATGTGCAGGTCATTCACCCGGGTGCGATCGACGGCCAGCAAAGCGGCGGCGAGCCAATCCGCCTGCTTCTGGTTGTCGCCCTCGATGCACACCCGGTCGCCCGACCGTAGCACCGCTTCGAGCAGACGGGTGGCGTCACGCGCCTCGACGATCTTGCCTCGGGCGAACCTCGCTCCGGCCGCGACGCGGGCATTGCGCGCGTCGCGGCCGCATTGCCAGCCCGTCGCCGTCACCTCTGCAACTGCCGCGCAGCCTGCGTGATGACGGCCGCCACTTCCTTCGGGTGCGATTCGAACACCGCGTGGCTCGCGCCCTTGATCTCGGTGACATGACTCTTGGCGCGCTGGTAGTACCAGCGCTCGAGGTCCGGATTGATGATCTGATCGCTCTCGGCGACGATTCCCCAGCTCGGCTTGGCCTTCCAGGCAGCCGCGGTCAACGGCGTGCTGAACACCGAGGCCTGGGCCAGCACCTGCGAGCGCGCGGCAAATTCCGCGCGTTCACGCGGCAGATCGGGCGCGAACAATTTCGGGAACTCGGTGTAATCCAGATAGGTATAACCATCGGGGGTTTTCTTGATGGCGCCCGCGGTCTTGCCGAGGACACTCGGCGTTTTCTTGCCGAGCTCCGATTCGTTCTCACCGACATCCGGCGCGTGTGCGGCGACGTACACCAGTCCAACTACATTCGGGTGCACGCCGGCTTCGCTGATGATCGAGCCGCCGTAGCTGTGCCCCACCAGCAGTGTCGGTCCGTCCTGCAGATCGAGCACCCGTTTCGCCGCGGTCACGTCGTCGGCGAACGAAGTCTCCGGTTCCTGAACCATCGTGACGTGAAAGCCCTCGCGCACGAGGATGTCGTACACCGGCTGCCAGCCGGAGGCGTCGACCCACGCGCCGTGCACCAGCACGATGTTCTTGAGCGGCGCCGCAGTCGCCGTTGCCGCTGCCGCGCCCAGGCCGAGCGCGATGATCGCGGCGCAAAACTTCTCGAGCATCTTCATGTCCGTCACTCCTTTCTGGATGGGCGGCAAAGATTGCAATCGGAGTTTGCTGTGATTGTTTCGCACTACAATTCGTGCGTATCGGGCGACATCGGCGGCGTGACCGCTGTAACCAGGGCGACGCGGCGCGCGGCCGTTTCAACTGAAACGGCCGGCCGCGGATTCGACATCGTGTTTCTACCGGTACCGCGGAAGCTAGGGCTTCACTTGATTGCGCTGACAGATCCCGAAAACCCCTGAATCGGCCCCTCCTCCACCAAACTGCACTCGCCCCTCCCCCTCCCTGAATCGAGTGCAATGAGGAGGGGCCGTTTTTTCGGACGGCTCCCTAACGAACGCTGTAGCCGCGGCCGTCGAGGCAGGCGGCTTGTGCGCGCAGATAGTCAGCCTTCCTGGTGGCGAGCTCGCTGGCCGGCACGCCACCGCCCGACGCGGTCGGGTCGAAGCCCGTCTGCTGGAGCGCGAACTGGTGGCAATCGAAACGGTCACGCGCGAGTTCCTCGGGCGTCTGGCCGTTTTTCGGGTACACGAACACGGAGTCCGTCGAAGCGGCCGCGGTGCTGCCGCCCTGGTCGATGCCCGCGGGCGCCTGCACGACCTCGTACTTGTTCACGTCCCCATCCCACGTGTAGTAAGTGTCGTCGGCGTAGTAGTAAGGCCGTCCACTCCACCAGACGGTCGAATAGAGCGGTGGCAGCACCGGCACAAACGCGCCGATCGGCGCGCCGATCACGATCGACAGGCCGCCGCGCGAGCGATACCACTGCCCGCCGCCGAACCAGTAGTGCTGGCCGCCGTGATTGATCTCATACGCTCCACGAGGAATCCCACGCACCGAATAGCCGCGGTCGTGGTAGTACTGATTGTGCGAGTAGCGGTTGTCGAAGCGCATGCCGCTGCGCTTCGACTCCCGGGCATGTTCCTCTGCATGCGACACCGACACCGCCGCCAGGGCTGCAGCGACCAGTAGTGCCAGCACGCGCAGTGATACGGGCGGCGCGCAGAGGTTGCGGGCCGTGATGGAGTTCGACTTCATTTGTATTACCTCGACTGACGGAGATTCCCGCAGACTGCGCGCGTCGAACTTCCCGCCGATTGCACTCCGCCGCGCGCCGGTTACCGCTGAAACTCAGCCAGGCGGGCGGAGCGCGCTGAAAACGACGTCGCTGAAATCGATCGACACCATGAGCAGGTCGTGGATCGGCTTGCGGTCCGGACCGCGCACATAGGCGCGGCGCCGGGTCGGCAGCGCGAAGCCGCCGACGCGCAGATAGTCCGAGGTCAACTGCGCGGCGGCGAAACCACCCGCGATGTTCACGGCGTAATCGTGCCGCCGCAGCTGCAGGTCCTCGCCGAAGAAGAAATCCTGCACACCACTGTGCGTCTGTATCGATCCTGGAAAATACGCGCGCAGCACGCGCCAGATTTCCGCTCCTTCGCGCCACGGTGCGATTTCCTCGAGGCCTACACCCGGCATGCCGAGCAGGAATGGCGTGGTCAGGTAGGTCCACAAGGCCTCGCCATTGAAATACGCGCGCTGCAGCGGGTCCCACGCGGTGTTCATCTGATGCCCGGCGAACGAATCTGTCGGCGCATGACGCTCGGCGACCACGCTGCCATCCAGCTTTTCGATCGCGACCCGCCCGGGCGTGAACATGGAGCGCTGATCGGCGGCGCCGAAAGGCGCTACCGACGAACGTTGCTCGTGCAGCCACACCGCCATGCGCCGCGGCACCGGGTCCTGTGGGATGCCCTTGAGGGCAAACAGTCCGCCGCCCGTCACGATGGTCGCCTCGACCTTGTCGTGCGAATTCCAGCGTTCCATGCCGCCGTGTGCTTCGATGATCCGTGTGAGTAGTTCGTTCATGGCCAATTCTCCTTCTACGCTCGAACTTAGCGTCACGCTCGTGCCGTGACCATAACGAGTTCCGGCTATCGCGCGATCGGCCGTCCTAACAGAAATATGTAGTTGGCACGCGCGCGGCCGCATTGTCTGATGAACGGGCAATCCTCCACGCGAGAACCAATCATGGGCCTGAACGCCGACATTGTGACGCTCGTCATGCGCGACGATGCAGTACGTCCCACCCCGCCCGAGCCGATCGACGACACGCGGCGCGCGTTGTTGATCGGCGCCGCAACGGCGGCGGCACTCGTTGCACTGACGCGAGCGCATGCCGCGACCGGTGGCGCGGCCGAGGCCACCTCCAAACATTTCGAAGGAGCAATGAAGATGAGCACCCTCAAGGTCAAAGACGGCACCGAGATCTACTACCGCGACTGGGGCAAGGGACAGCCGGTCGTGTTCAGCCACGGCTGGCCGCTGACTGGCGATGCATTCGAGGACCAGATGTTCTTCCTCGCATCGAATGGATTCCGCTGCATCGCGCACGATCGGCGCGGCCATGGCCGCTCCAGCCAGCCCTGGCATGGCAACGACCTCGATACGTACGCCGACGATCTCGCGGAGTTGTTCGTGCACCTCGATCTCAAGAATGCCGTGATGGTCGGACATTCCACCGGCGGCGGCGAGGTCGCGCGTTACATCGGACGCCATGGAAACTCGCGCGTCGCCAAGGCAGTGCTCATCGGCGCGATTCCTCCCGTCATGGTGAAGTCGGCGAAAAATCCCGGTGGCCTGCCGATCGAAACCTTCGACGCGTTGCGCGCCAACGTGCTCGCCGATCGCTCGCAGTTCTGGTACGACCTGAGCATGCCGTTCTACGGCTACAACCGGCCCGGAGCGAAAATATCCCAGGGCGTGCGCGATTCGTTCTGGCGGCAGGGGCAGCAGGCGGGATTCCCGGCGGCCTATTTCTGCATCAAGGCGTTCTCGGAGACGGACTGCACCGAGGACCTCAAGAAGTTCGAAGTGCCGACGCTGATCCTGCACGGCGACGACGACCAGATCGTCCCGATCGCCGACTCGGCGCTGCTGTCGGCGAAGATCATCAAGAACGCCACGCTCAAGGTGATCACGGGCGCGCCCCACGGCATGTGCACGACGCTCAAGGACACGGTCAACAAGGAGTTGCTCGGCTTCATTCGCGGCGCGTGAAAACGCCGCCGGCTCAAGCCGGCAGTAGTCGGAAGGGCGGTTGCGCGTACACGGCAACCGCCCTTTTTTCATCTCTGCCGCGCCGCCAGGTGTTGCGCCACGAACCAGCTTTGCAGCTCGTTGACGCGCACCACCTGGCTCACCAGCAGGTCGTTGGTGCCATCGTCGCCGCGGTCGGCGGCTTCGTGCGCCAACGGACGCGCATCCTCGAGCACGATTTCATGGGCATCGAGCAGACGCTGCAATTGATGGAGCGGCCGTTCCCGGCCGCGCGGCGCGCGGGCGATGCGCGTGGTTTCGACCACGTCGTGCGCCAGCGCCAGCGTCACGCCCCCGAGCGTCTGCACTCGCTCAGCGAGCGCATCCATGATGTCCACCTGCTCGCCGTGGTGCTTGTCGAACAGCAGGTGCAGTTCGTAGAAAGAAGGGCCGCTCGTCTGCCAGTGCGCCTTCTTGTACAGGTCGCGCAGCGCCATGGTGTGCGCGAGCAGGCGGTTGAGCGCGGCCACGGATTTCAGGCGCACCGGCACGGACAGCCCGATGCGGGACGCCGTCAGCGCCCCGAACGCCTGGATGATGGGCCCCTTTTCGGGGGCACCCGTCGAGATCTTGTTAGCCATGAAGACACCGGGGTGGGTAGTTGGACCGCATAAAATAGTTTTTGGCGCGTGGCCGGCCCATTACATGTTTCCGTTATGCGTGCCGCCACGCCGGCGTGTTATGGGAACGTGTGATGGCGCGTTCCTCGCGGCCGCGACTACGTTCGCGTCCAGCATGGTCTTCAAGCCCGGCGAGGAACCCACATGTTGAACATCGGACTCATCATCGGCAGCACGCGCCCGAACCGCTGAGCCGTGCGCGTGCGGAGCGGGCAGCCGCGTGAAGGAAACGCGCGGTCCCCGCGATGCATACAAACCGGTGATATCGGCGCGCCGCGCTCGCTGAATATGCTTCGCCGCATCTTCACGCGACGCCCGCCGCAGCCATCCACCCACAAACTACTCGAGGAGAATGAAATGAAATCGTCCGTGTTACCTCTTGGTTCCCCACGCCCGCCGTCGACCGTTGCAGGCGCGCTCAGGTTCGTCTGTGCCGCCCTCGCCCTGATGGTCGCGGCACCGCTGCTGCAGGCAAAAGAGGCGGCCGACAGCAAGCCGACCGTCGTGCTGGTGCACGGTGCGTTCGCCGACTCGACCAGCTGGAACCATGCGGTCACGCACCTGCTCGCGAAGGGATACCCGGTGCTCGCATTCGCCAATCCGCTGCGCGGCGTCAAGAGCGACGCCAGCGATCTGGCGAGCGTGCTCGACTCGGTGAAACGCCCGGTCATCCTCGTGGGCCATTCATATGGCGGCAACGTCATCACGGAAGCGGCGGCCGGCAAGCAGAATGTCAAAGCGCTGATTTATGTAGCCGCGATTGCACCGGAGACCGGCGAGACTGCCGGCTCGTTATCCGGAAAATTTCCGGGCGGCACCCTGGGTTCGGCGCTCGCACCGGCGGTGATCCTGCCGGATGGCAGCAAGGACCTGTACATCCTGCAGAACAAGTTCCACGCGCAGTTCGCCGCCGACGTTCCGGAAGCCGAAGCAAAACTGATGGCCGTGGCGCAACGCCCCATCATCGAAGCCGCGCTCAATGAGCCCGCCGTCGCCGTGGCGTGGAAGACGATTCCGTCCTGGTTCCTGTACGGAAGCCTGGACAAGAATATTCCGCCGGCCGCGCACGCGTTCATGGCGAAGCGAGCGGGTGCGCGGGAGACCGTCGAGATCAAGGGCGCGTCGCACGTCGTCATGATCATGCACGCCGAAGCACTGGTGAAGCTGATCGAGAATGCCACCGCCGCGACGCGCTGAACGGCGCGGCTGCCACCCGAGGTCGCGCACGACAATACGTTGAGGTCACGATGTTCGAGGTCGACCTCCGGCGGCATGCCGGAAGTCGACCTCGAGACTGCATCGCGCGGGTTGGTGTCAGACTCCGACGCCCGCGCGTGCCCCGAGCAGCTGGACTTCCCAGGCAAAGGCCACACCGCTGCCACCACCGTGCTCCGCGAGCACCCCGGCGAGTTCGATCGCGGTTTTTTCGCGAGCCCAGTCGCGCTGCCACTCGCCCACTGCCGCCATCCAGGTGACCGGCACTGCGCCGGCGGCAACCATGCGGCGGACCGCCATATCGTGGGCTTCGGCGGAAACGCCGCCGGACGCGTCGGTGACGATGAACACGTCAAAACCTTCGCCGAGCGCGTGGATCGCCGGCATGGCGAGGCAGATCTCCGTCCAGAGCGCGGCCAGCACCAGTTGCTTGCGGCCCGTCTTCTTCACCGCGTCGACCACGCGCCTGTCTTCCCACGTATTGATGAAGGTGCGATTGATGGGTTTCTGCTCCGGATACACGTCCTGCAGACCCTTGATCAGATAGCCCCCGCGCTCCTCGACGACCGTGGTGAGGATGGTAGGGATGTCGAACACCTTCGCTGCCTTGGCGAGGCCGATGACATTGTTGACGATCATCGTCGGCTCGTGGCTGTGCAGGTTGGCGAACTGGTAGGGTTGATGGTCGATCAACACGAGAACGCTGTCTTCCGGGCGCAGCAGCGCTCCGAGGCCTGTCTTGGCGGTCATAAGTAATCCTCCTGTTGGTAGTTAGTTGGCGGCGCGCGCGGAGGCGCGGCCGTCCAGGCTGATGCGGCCCGCCCCGCGAGCGACCAGCAACAACAAGCCGCCGGTGATCGACAGGTTCTTCAAGAACATGATCATCTCGATCTGGTTTGCAAAATTGTTGTGGAACAGGAATCCGCTCAACAGCGTGAAGCCCGCCAGCAGGAACGCGACGGTTCGTGTCTTCCATCCGGCGATGATCGCGGCCCCACCGAGCACTTCGGTCGCGATCACCAGGGGCAGCAAACCGGCCGGCACGCCAACCGCCGCCATGTAGCCTGCGGTAGCGGCGTATCCCGAGATCTTGCCCACGCCGGATATGAGAAAAAGCGAGGCCAGAAGAACCCGGCCACCAAGTTCGGTGAGGTCCTGGAAAGTGTTGGTGGGCATTGCCACGGGTCGAACGTTGGTTGCGGTATTCATCACAAAACTCCTGCGATTGATTGAATGAAAAAAAGGTTCAGATCCGGCCCTGCGCGCGAAGCAGCTGGCCGATGCGCGAGATTTCAGCCTCGCCCCGTATGAGCGCCTGCTCGTTGGTGTGTACCGAGTAGTAACCCAGCACCAGCGGATGGGGATGTTTGATCGCGCTTCCGAGAACGAACGACGTCGGCCCCTGCGCCGTCACTTCGATGAAATCTTCGCCCTGCGCGAACACGGCCAGCTGCCCGGCGCCGACGACTTCGGATGCCAGCAGGCTTCCTCTATCTACCGCCAGCCAGGCGACGTCGTGGCCGCGGGGCGGCTGGTAGCGCCAGCGCTGCCCGTCCTCGAGGCGGACATGCAGGTAGTTGATCCCGTGCGGCGCGCGGATCAAGCTGCGCGCGCTGCCGTATTGCCCGAGCACCACGCGCGCGGGGCCGTCATGTTCGACCGCCTCCGCGGCAACGTACTGGCTCTCGGGCGGCGTGTTCTCCTCCGCGGCGGGCAGCGCAACCCACAACTGGAAGACACGCAACGGCGTGCCTTCGACCGGACCGCCGTCATGCCAGACGCCGTTGCCCGCCTTCATCCATTCGAGGCCGCCTTCGGCCACCTGCCCGCTTTTTCCCGTCGTGTCTTCATAGGCGAGCCCACCCTGGAGAACCACGGTCAAGGTCGCGATTCCCGAATGCGGATGGATGCCAAACAGCAGCCTTCCGGTGTACTTCGCTTCCGCGTGATCCAGGAATACGAACGGCTTGATCAACTCGCCGACGTCGGATGGGCTCACGAGCCGCGTGATCGAGCCGTGTTTCCGGCCGCGGCTCAGCAGCACGATCGGGCGCACGGGTGCGGCGAGCGCCGGCTCGGTGACGAATTCTGTCGCCAGCGTCTGGCGGCGTTCGAGGATTGCTGTCTGGCTCATGGCTATCTCCGGATGCAGTTACGTAACGGGAACATAGAGACTCGCCTGCCATCCCGGAAGCCTATATATTTCGATTAAATCCATCGGCAAAGGCGATACATCATGCTCGACGGCGTCACCCTGGATCAGATGCGGACCTTCGTCGCGGCAGCCGAGGAAGGCAGTTTTTCAGCCGCCGGCCGCAAGCTGCGGCGTGCGCAATCGGTGGTGAGCCAGACACTCGCCAATCTCGAAGCGCAGCTCGGAGTAAAACTGTTCGATCGCTCGGCGCGTTATCCGCGGCTCACCGAGGAAGGGCGCAGCCTGCTGGTCGATGCGCGGTCGATTGCCGACACGATCGATGGATTCAAGGCGAGAGCGCGGGCCATGCGCGAAGGTCTCGAGCCGGAGCTCTCGGTCGCCATCGATGTGATGTATCCCATGGAGGCCGTGACCCGGGCCGCGAGTTTCAGCCGCGAAAAATATCCGCACACATCGCTGCGGCTGTATGTGGAAGCGCTGGGAGGAGTGGTCAAACCGGTACTGGAGCGCAGCTGCAGCATCGGCGTCATCGGCTCGTTGCCCATCGTGCCGGATGAGCTGCATGCCGAGCCGTTGCGCGACATCCCCTTCGCGACAGTGGTTAGTCCATCGCACCCGCTGGCGGCGCGGCGCGGCACCATCGCCAGGTCGGTGATCGAAAGGCACGTGCAGCTGGTCCTGACCGACCGGACGGCGCTGACCGAGGGCCGCGACTACGCCGTGTTGTCGCCGCTCACCTGGCGACTGGCGGATCTCGGGGCCAAACACGCGTTCCTGCGTGCCGGTCTCGGCTGGGGACACATGCCGCTGCACATGGTGAACGCAGACCTCGACGCGGGCTCGTTGGTCAGGATCCGCATCGAAGACGTGCTGCGAAATGCGGTAATGCCGATGAAGGCGGTGTTTCGGAAAGACTCACCGCCTGGCCCGGCGGGGCGGGCGTTCATTGAGCAACTCAGGGCCCAGGGGTAGGCCCATCGCCCGGAAAATCTGGCGCTCCGGCATGGACCGGCTTATGGTTCACGTCGTGACGCGCCGCCTGTTCCGGACACTCATTTATATACTCGTATCGGGGCAGGTATTACTGTCGGCGCCTGTCGTGGCCGCCTTGGCCGGCGGCAGCGGCTCCATCGCGGAAATGCCCTGCGCGGATTCGATGCCGCAGGCCGATGACTCGACGCACTGCCCCTGCTGCCCGGATGGGCAGACGAGCACGGCGGAATGCCTCAGCTCCTGCACCGGCTCCGTTGCGCCGATCTCGATCTTCGTCCCGCTGCAAGTAGCCGCCGCTTCTGTTCCGATGCCGACAATGTTGCTGTTGCCGCGCGCCGTGGCGGCCGACCCGCCGCTCAAACCACCTCCAATCGACTGATCGACTGACGAAGTAACGCGCCCGCGGAGTTTTCTCCGCGCGCTCGAATCAGTGTCGATCTCCTGGAGGGTTCTCATGAACCTCATTCGATATTCAGCGGCAGGCCTGTGCCTCGCCGCGATCGCACCCGTTGCGATTTCAAAGCCCATCGCCTTTGCGCACGGCACCACCATCATGGCGGAGTACGGCGCGGGCACGATGACCGAGGCGCAGATCTTCTACGCGCCGAAATACTTCTGGTCCCTTGGTCTCGGATACACCGAGCTGAACAGCGATCTGACGGACGAGAGGCGCGAGATCACCTACGCGCGGGTCAATTACCTGGTCAAACGATGGAATCTCGAGGCCGCCCAGGCGAATGTGTTCACCTGGGGTGGCGCCGGCAACGCGTATTCAAGCGAATCTGACAACCGGGCATTTACCTGGAACGCCGGCGCGCAGTTCGACTATGAAACGCGCCGCGTCTACAGCTCATTGAAGACGGATCTCTTCCAGTCGTCCGCGTTCTCGCACCGCATCGACACGCTGCAGCTCGGAATTGCTCCCTACAAACACGACGTCGACACGATCGCGACGTGGTTTGTGGTGCAGGGCCGCCACTACACCGGCGAGATACACGACGGCACCGAGTGGGCACTGCTGCTGCGCCTGTTCAAGAAGGGTGCGTGGGTCGAAGCTGGTGCCACCACCGACGGCAAGCTGCAGGCCATGGCGATGATCAACTTCTGACTTTCGGAGATACATCATGAAGAACTCTATCTACCTGGCGGCCGCGTTGTCGCTGCTGAGCTTCGCCGCGAACGCCGGCACCATCGAGATGAAAGTGTATGGGCTGGTGTGCGGGTTCTGCGCCCAGGGCATCGAGAAAACACTTCGCAAGAACCCCGCCACGGCTGACGTCGTCGTGAGCCTCGAGAACAAGCTGGTCGCAATCGGCACGAAGGAAGGCGCCGACATCACCGACGCCGAGCTCATCAAAGCGCTGACCGATGCCGGATACGACGTGAAGGAGATCTCGAGAACGCGGCGATCCATTCCCGAGATACGCGATTCGCTGAAGGCGAAGTGATGGACACGCACAAGACAAATGTCGGCGTTGCATTCGGCACGTTGCTCGCGACGAGCGGGACACTGCTGTGCTGCGTGCTCCCTGCGGTGCTCGTCTCGATCGGAGCGGGCGCCGCGCTCGTCGGGCTCGTCTCCACATTTCCGCAGCTGGTCTGGCTGTCCGAACACAAGGGGCTGGTCTTCGGCGGTGCGGGCGCCCTGCTGGTAGTGAGCGGAATCATGATCTGGCGGGCACGAGCGCTGCCGTGCCCGATCGAGCCCGCCGCGGCGCGTAGTTGCACGCGCCTGCGGCGGCTGAGTGCGGTGATCTACCTGTTTGCGGTGGTGTGTTTCGTCATCGGCGCCGGTTTTGCGTTTGTCTTGCCCGCCCTGCGCGCCTGACTCCGCGCCGCCTCATTACGCTCGCGGGAGCCCAGCAACGCCATCAGCAGGTATACGGCGAATACGATGCACGTGACAGAAAAGAATGGATTGATGTCGCTCATATCTGACTCGCTGTTTGACCGCCTGCCTAACAATGTAGGGCTTGAGCGGTGAGCAGCGCGTGAAGTTATTGTGAGTTTTTACCCGCGGGCGCATCACCTCCGACAGTGGCGGCACGGGAGTAAAGCTAGATTTTCCGGTCGCTGCGCATCGATGGCATGCGCTCTTTGCTTTCCAAACCCTTGCCCGCGCTGGGAAGCCCCAACCGATCGGCCATATTCACGAGCTCCGGCAACGATCGCGCGCCAATCTTCCTCATCATCGCCCCGCGGTGCGCCTTAACCGTGATCTCGCTGATCCCGAGATCGCCGCCCACTTGTTTGTTCAGCAGCCCGCGCACGACAAGCGCCATGACTTGCCGCTCACGCGGCGTGAGTGAGTCGTAGCGATCACGCAGCCCCTGCAAGGCGACGCGTTCGTGCAAGCTGGCGCGACTGCGCTCGACGGCATTCGCGATGGCTCCCAGGATGACCTCGGGCCCGTACGGTTTGGTGAGAAACTCGACCGCGCCGGCTTTCATGGCGCGCACCGTCATCGGGATATCGCCGTGGCCGGTGATGAAGATGATCGGCAACGGGTCCTGTGTTTCTAGACGCTGTTGCAGCTCGAGACCGTTCAGGTGAGGCAGACTCACATCGAGCACCAGGCAACCGGTCCGCCGCTGCCGGGGATGTGCAAGGAAGGCTTCCGCGGAGGCGAACACTTCAGGCCGGTACCCAGCCTCGGCAATCAGCGCCTCGAGCGATTCGCGCACCGAAACATCGTCGTCAACCACGTACACGATGGGCGTGATTTCGGATTGGGCAATCTGCTTCGCAACAGACATCGACGTGATCCTCGGACCTGGGGCAAGGGCGATCATTGGGTTCATGTGTCCTACGCTCTCAGTGAATATTCAGCAAGGGCTTCAACTCGAATCCCGGACTTGCCGCAAAGCGGCATCGATCGCCGTCCTGAGCTCGAGCTCGCTGAACGGCTTGAACAGGCACGCCGAGGCTCCTTGTTGCATGAGCCTCTCGCGGACGGAGACATCAGCCTGGGCGGTGATGAAAATGATCGGCAGCCGAACGCCTCGCGCAGCAAGCTCCAGCTGCAGCTCCGGACCCGACATGCCGGGCATGCAAATGTCCAGCAGCAGGCACTGTGTGCGGGACATTTCGGTGAACGACAGAAACGCATCAGCCGACGCGAACGCCTTTGCAGCAAATCCGAGTCCCCGCAACAGATCGGGAAGCGATTCGCGTACCGACTCGTCGTCATCGACGATCGCCACCAGTGGCGGCGTCGACGCTTCTTGGGGTTTGTCAGGCCAATCTACGTGCGTCGCCATGAGCCCATCATGCGCCGCTCAACTCGTCACCGCCCCGACACCAAAGTACCGGGTGTATCGGTACGAGGCCGACATGGAACAGAGAATAGAAATGTGGCTCCCGGACCCTCGTTCAGAACCGCCTGAAGGTTCCCCTGATGGTTCTCGACAATGGAGCGGCTCACCGAAAGTCCAACTCCCATCCCGTCGTTCTTCGTGCTGTAGAAAGGTTCGAATAGTTTGGCCATGGTTTGAGGATCGAAACCGACTCCAGAATCCTTGACACTCAATTGCACGCAATCGGCTTCCTGCCGCTCGGTTCTGATCAGCAAGTCTCTCGGGCGATCTTCCACGGTGTGCATCGCGTCCAGAGCGTTGCGGAGCAGGTTCAGGACGACCTGCTGTAACTGAACACGATCGGCCCTGACGTCCGGCAGATCGTCTGCGAATTCAGTGCGCACCGTCACGCGGCTATTCTGGATCTCATCGCGTGACAGACCGATCACTTCGCGCGTCGCGTCATTGAGATCTACCCATTCGAGCGCGGGCTCTTGCTTGTTGAAGAGAGCACGGAGCCGCGCGATGACGTCAGCGGTGCGATTGCCGTCCCGCATCGTGCGCCGCACGGCTTCCAGGGCGCCGTCCACATCGGGCGGATCACCCGTCAGCATTCGCAGGCAGGTGCCGCAGTTCGTAATGATGCCGGTCAGCGGCTGGTTGATCTCGTGTGCAATCGACGCGGACAGCTGCCCCAGCGTCGCGGTGCGGAGTGCGTCTGCGAGCTCCAGGCGAATCTCGTGATTTCGCCGCTGCTCGTCCCGCAGGCGCTGCGTCTCTGAAATGTCGCGATAGATGACGTAGCCGGCGTTCCCACTTTCATTGGACGACACCGGCACGCAAGTGAGGAAAACGGGAACACGCGCGCCATTCTTGTGCCTGCGCACCGTCTCCACGGTGAACACTTCTCCCATCTGCGCCATCCGATAGGTAAAGCCTTCAGCCTCTTTCTGAAGTTCCTCCGGCGTGATCAGCGCGGTGATTTTCCTACCGATCGCTTCGTCTGCCGTGTACCCAAAAATCTTGGTGAATTCCGGATTGACGCGCGTGATCCTGGATTCGCGATCGATCATGACGACCGCCTCGGGAACCCGCGCGAACAGCTCGCTGAGCTGTGCCCTTTGGTCCTCGAGCTCGTTGCCCAGGCGCGCCAGGGTCTGCAGGTCCCCTTGCAGCACATCGCGGCAATGCGACAGCAGCTCCTGGTACGGGACGCTGTAGAGATTCGCGCGGTCGTCGAGGACGCAGATCGTTCCGAAAATTCGTCCATCCGGCCAGACAACGGGAAATCCCAGGTAAGAGACCATGCCCACCTGAATCTCTGGAGCCGATTTCCACTGATCGTCTTCCAGAGCGTCGACGACCAGCAACGGTTCGCAGTTTTTTATCACCGTCTCGCAGAAGGTCCCGATATCCATGGAGAAGGACTGATCGATTGGAAAGGGATTCCCTTCCGAGTCGCTGGAGACGATGGTCCTGTAATAGCTGTAGTAAGGCGGTTCTAGTTTGGTCACCACCGCGGAAGGAACGCGCATGATGTTTGCCAGCAGATCGACGATGCGCTGCCAGTTGCGCAGCACGTCGGATGGAATGGCGATTTCTGAAGAGAGTGAATTCACGGCGCGACCTCTTTGGAAGCGACACCGCAGGCTCCGCTGGACAATGCGCCACTTGGTTGGCGGGTTCGGCTACCTTCCCACGTCCAGCCGCCCGACTCCTCTCAGTCCGCGGCAGTATGCGCACCGATCTCACCGAGGTCTATAAATCTTCTCCGGAGCACACGGCGGAATACCGCGCGCTGGCCGCGCGGTATTCCGGCTGGGTGTCATCTCGGATAGTTGATGATGACGTTGACCCGGCGGTTTTCCTGCCGGCCTTCCGCGGTCGTGTTGTAGGCAGAACGACGCGTCTGGCCGAAGCCCTGCGCCGACAGGCGCGATCGCTCGACGCCGAAGTTTTCCACCAGATAGTTCACGACGTTCTGGGCGCGCTCCTGGGAGATCTCGAGCGCACGCTCGGGAGTCGCCTGCAGATTGCCCGTATGCCCTTCCACCGTGGCCGTGACGCGCGGATTCGCCTTGAGGAAGTCGGCTAGGTCACGCAGCTCGTCGCGATACTCCGGACGGACGCTCGCGTCCTTCGCATCGAACTCCATCGCCAAGGCCATCGTCGTGCGCGCGGGACGCACCGAAAGCCCCTCGACATCGGTCGCGCAATCGACAATGGCGCTGATACGACGGTTCGCGCGTTTGCCCTCTTCGGTGGCGTTGTCGGCGATGGGTCGCGACTCGCCGTAACCCACCGCGGACAATCGCGAGCCGCGAATGTCGAAGTTCTGCTCCAGATAGGCCACCACGGCGTCCGCGCGCCGCTGCGACAGGATCTGGTTCTTCTCGTCCGTTCCAACGCTGTCGGTGTGGCCTTCGATCTCCGCCTGGGTGTTCGGATATTTCACGAGGAATTTGCCGATGACCGCGAGCTTTTCCTTTTCCTCGCGCCGGACCTGGTGCTGGTTGATCTCGAACTGGAACTCGAGAAGGCTGCAATAACGCTCGGTCGTGATGGGCGGCGGCACGGGTGCCGGCGCGACGACCACCGGTTTTGCGACTTCAGGCGGAGGAGGAGGAAGAGGCGCCTGCACGACCGGGGGCGGCGAAGCGCCGCCAAATCTCAATAACACGCCGGCGGAGAACAGATCGACGTCGCCCCGGTTGCCGACCGAGTCGTCGATACGATAACGCTCCGCTTCCAGGCGCATACCGAAGCGCCGCGTGAAGTCGTACTGCAGTCCCACGCCGAATTTGTAGTTGGCAGCGCGCTTCTCGCTATCGGGTTCGAGCACGGTGACCAGGCCGGTGGATTCGAAGGCGCCTTCAACCTCCGAGAACGCCACGCCCGCGCGGCCGAAGGCCGAGAACTTTTCGGTGAAGGGCAGCGACAACACGGCGTCGAGATTCAATCCTCTGACTCCTAACACGCCATGCAGCGTGCCCGGCGGCGCGGTGAACGAAGTGAAGCCGAAGTCACCCAGATCGTAGTAACCGCTCTCCATGGCCCAGTACTTGTTGAACTGGTAGCCGCCAAACACCTTGAAGCCGGTGTCACGTTCGTTGTCATCCATGAAGTTGGTGGTGAAGCCCTGCTCCAGCAGGTCCGCGGCGATGCGATCCTCGTCCACGTCGGTTTCGCTGCGTCCGCCGTTGCCACCGATGTACCAGCCGGATTCGGCGGCGATGGCAAGCGGACCCGCAAGCATCGCGAGTGCCGCGAATGCCAGCATCGTAAAGCTGTTAGATGATTTCATGTCTGTGTCCGTGTGATTCTGTTGGGGGCGACGCACTTACGGGGCCGGCACGTTGATGACGGTGTTGACCACCGTGACCGAGGCGCCCAGCGACAACGCCCTGCCGTTCAGCGTGACGAGGTTGACGTTTCCCACCGTCGAGAACGAAGCACCCGCCTGGCTGATGATCGTGCCGACCATCGTTCCGCCGCCGGCGGCGTTGATGGTCGCGAAGCTGCCGACCTGCCAGAACACGTTTTTCGCCTGCGCACCGCCGGCAAGGATGATGCTCTGCGGGGCCGCCACTCCGGGGCCACCCACGGTGAGTGCCTGCGCCATCTGGAACACAAACACCGCATTCGCATCGCCCTGCGCATCGAGCGTGAGATCGCCGCCCTGAATCAGGAACGAGCCGGAGGGCGAGGTGTAAACACCCGGAGCCAACGTGAGCGCGGCGAGATTGGCGCCAGGATTGGCACCCGGCGGCAGGCCGGCCAATTGCAGGTACGCGGCCTGCGCGTCGAGCCGCGCCTGCGTGGCAACGGCGCACTTGACGGCATTCGGCGCCGCGGATGTCGGTCCCGTCGTGGAGTTGGTGCAGGTGTAGATAGTCCCGTTCACCGCACCGACATTCGCGCCGATGGACTCGGTATATATGTCGCCGCCCGTATCGTGGAAACCGGTGATCGACGAGGAGCTCGTCGCGATGGTGCCGATGTCGCCGTTGATCACCGTCATGATCCCGGAATTGGTCATGCCGGCGCTGCCACCGAACGTGCCAAAGGGCGCCGCCGTGATGAGCGGTATCGCCGCGGGCGTAGCGCAGGCCGCCGCGGCGGTGGTGAACGTCCACGTGGCGTCGGCTGCCAGCTGATTGGCCGGAATCGCGAGATCCTTCACACCGCTTGCACCACCGACGACTCTGGCCGAGTAGGTCGTGTTGAGCAGCAGTGGCGCGGCGGGAGTGAACGTTGCCACGCGACCCGTGGCGGCATCGAGACTCACGGTGGCCGCGGTGACCGGTGCGAGGCCCGGAGCCGGACCCGTGAGTGTGAATGTCGTTGCGGTGACGGTCAGCGGATCCAGGCGCAAGCCGGAGGGCACGTTGAAAGTCGCGTTCACGGTCGCGTTCGGACACACCCCGGTGGCGGCTGCCAGCGGCGCAGTAGATAGCACCGTCACATTGCCGGGAGCGGCCGCTGCCGCGGTGGTGAAGGTCCATATATAAGAGCTTGCGGCGGGCAAGGCCGCCTGATTACCCGCCAGCGCATTGCCCGCCAGGTCGGTCGCCGCTGTCGTGATGGTGGCGGTGTAAGTCGTCGCGGCGCTCAGCGGGGCGGACGGCACAAAGACCGCGGTCCGGCTGCCGGCCGAGTAACTCACCGTACCAGTGGGAGAAACGCAGGGACTGGCGCAGGTGACAGCAAAGGTGGCCGGCGCGAGCGCTTCGATCGAAGCCTCATTCATGTCCTTGGTGAATACGGCTGCCACCGATGCGTTGGTGACGGCCCCCGGCGTCGGGCCGGGCGTGGTGGTCGCCGGCGCGGTGCTCGACACACGCGGTCGATTGGTGTCCGCGGCGACACCCGCCGTGACAAAGCTAGAGCTGAAGGGTATTGCCAGCGCAAGGCCGGCGGCGCTCATGGGCGCAGTGGCCGTCACCGTATAGAGCGTGAGCGGAGCGAAGGCGGTCGCGGGCGTGAACGTGGCTACCGTGCCGCCGGCGTTGAGCGCGACGGATCCGACGGGATTGACGCAAGGCGCGGCGCAGGTCACGACAAACGTCGACCCGGCGGCCATTGGTTTGTCGAAGGTCACTGCGACGGTGCTGTTGACCGGCACCGCGATGGCATTGTTGGCGGGTGATACGGCCGTGACGACAGGTGGAGTCGGCGCGGCGCCGACGCGGCCATCGGCACCGAGAATGGAGTCCCCGGAGCATCCCGCTGCGAGAGTGGTTAGCAGCGCTGTCGCGCACCACATCATGCCGCGCGAAAGAGTTTTGAAATCGTTCATGTATGTCCCTTTACATCGGAAAAAATTGGTGCACGCCAACATTCCGGTGATCGGGTTGCCGCGCGAACGTATGCGGCGCATGTTCCGCCCGTTCGCAGGCGAGTGCTGTGCGTTACCGTACACATGGCGCACACCAGCCACTCCTTGCTACTCGCAGTTGTTAGCTAGCCACGATGATGCGCGGGCGGCACCGCGCGGGGCCCCTCATCCACCAAAACCTGTCCGTACGCAAACGAACCTGGCGGTGTGTCGGACCTGTCCTGCTATTGCGCGCTCGTCCGCGGCGCTTCTTCAGCGGGTAACTTCCAGAGCGCCGGGAGCAGCACGGTGAATTCGCTGCCGAAGGTCAATCCCGCGCTCGCGACATCGACGGAACCGCCATGCATCTCCACGAGGTCGCGCACCACCGCCAGTCCGATACCGCGTCCGCTTTCGGCGAGCGGCGCCGTTGCGTCCACCTGCACGAACAATTCGAAGATGCGTGAGAGCTCTGCCGGTGCGATGCCAATGCCCGAGTCGCGGATGCGAACGCTGGCATGTCTTTCCAGGCATTCCATCCCGAGCGATATTTCGCCCCCGTCGGGTGTGTATTTCGCGGCGTTGATCAGCAGGTTCGAGAACACTTGCTCCAGGCGCGCGGCGTCGGCGTGCACCCAAAGAGCATTCTCGGGAAGTTCGACGGCCAGGCGATGGCTGCGCCGCTCGAGGTCGGGCGTTATGGCGTCGACGGCATTGCGAAGGACGGTCCGCAGGTCCACGTAGGCCAGGCGAAGTGCTTCTTTCCGCCCGCCAAGCGGCGCCGTCTCGAGTAGATCTTCGATGTGGCGACTCATCTGCCCCACGTGACGCTCGATGAGTACCCGGGCGCGCTCGACGCCGTCGGCGCCCACCTGCAATCGCAGCAACCTGGCTGCGTTGCGCACGACCCCGAGTGAGTTGCGCAGCTCGTGCGAAATGATCGCGATTTCGTTGGCGCGCGTCTTGGCGGGGGGCGACGGAACCGTGATTCTCTGTGCGTGCACGACCACGCCGCCATCGAACGGTGACGTCACTTCATCGGATGAGCCGAGAAGTGTGCTGATCAAGAGTGACATGCTCATCTCCAATGTTTCGCGTAACGCTCCGTATCGACTCCGCGCCCGTCATCGCATTTGCCTTTCGCGGCCATCGGTCGAAACCTACACGCCTGTAAGCGGCTCCTTCCGTGCGTCTCCGCACACAGGCGATCAGCGTTGAACGGATCTGAGCGATACCGAACATAGGTGCATGAATAGCGCCTACACTCCTAACAATGAACTCCGCGCAGGATCCCCGGCAAAATCACGTTCTCGATGCCTTGCCGCAACTCGAGCGCGAGCGGCTGTTCCCGCACCTGAAGCTCGTCCCCTTGCCTCTCGGCAAGGTGGTTTACGAGTCGGGAGTCGCGCTTCGCCATATCTATTTCCCGACGAATTCAATCGTTTCGCTGCTCTATGTCATGCAAGACGGCGCTTCCGCGGAAATTGCGGTGGTCGGCAACGAGGGCGTCATCGGTGTGTCGCTTTTCATGGGCGGTGAGACGACGCCGAGCCGCGCCATCGTGCAGAGCGGCGGCTACGCGTACCGCCTTACGGGAAACCGGCTGAAGCAGGAGTTCAGCCGCCACGGTGAGCTGCTCCACATCCTGCTGCGTTACACGCAATCCTTGATTACGCAGATGTCACAAACCGCGGTGTGCAATCGTCATCACTCGCTGGATCAGCAATTGTGTCGCTGGCTGCTGCTGTCGCTCGATCGGCTGTCGGGCAATCGGCTCGACATGACGCAGGAACTCATCGCCAACATGTTGGGCGTGCGACGCGAAGGCGTCACCGAGGCGGCTGGCAAGCTGCAGAAGCTCGGTGTCATCCGTTACGCACGCGGAAAGATCACCGTGCTCGACCGCGCGCACCTCGAGCGCCTCTCCTGTGAGTGTTATGCGGTGGTCAAACGGGAATCGGATCGTCTCGAAGCGCCTCAACGTCCGTCGAGGGTGATGGTGCAGTAGACGCTTCGCACGGCAACCGGACGGTAAATTCGCTGCCGCACCCGATTCCGGCACTCGCGGCTGTCACCGTGCCGCCATGCGCCTCGATGAATTGACGCGCGAGATACAGGCCGATTCCCGGCCCCTGGTCGATGCGCCTTCCTTGTGACGATTTGGCGAACAACCCGAAGATCGTCTCCAGATCCTGCGGCGGAATACCGATGCCAGTGTCGGTCACGATGACGATGGCTTGCGTGCCCTCGCGGTGTGCGCGCACAGCTATGTGGCCCCGTCTGTCGGTGTACTTGGTCGCATTCGCGATGATGTTCAGCAAGGCCTGACTGAGGCGCAGCACATCCATCTGCAGGTAGACAGGCTCCTGCGGAGTGCTGACCGACACCGTATGACCGCGCTCGCTGGCCAGCGGCTCCGCCGATTCGGCCGCGCACTCCAGTAGATCGGACAGCGGAGCGCGTATACAGCGCATCTCCATGACACCCCGCTGCATGCGGGAGACTTCGATCAAGTCGCCGATCAGGCGATTCATGCCGTTCGCCTGTCGCTCGATGATCCCGGCCGCGCGCCGAATCGTGGCGGCATCGACAAGGTCGTGCTCGAGCAACGCAGCCGCACGGCGAATGGGTACGAGCGGGTAGCGGAGTTCGTGCGCAGCGATGGCGATGAGCTGGCTTAGGGCGCAGTCGGCTTCGACTTCAGCGGGTCCCATGAGCGTTCTCATTCCGTGACCGATGTTCCGGTCGCCGAAGCGTGCCGTCGTTCTTCCGCGCCCTCCGTGCGTTGCCGCACATAACCTGCGGCGATGCTCGTGACTCCATCGGTGACGAAGATCACCGTCAGGCGACCCTCGCCAGTCAGGATACGCCGATGAAGCGGCGGGTCGGTGCGCCAACGAACGGAATCGCCCGCAGCTTGGCAGCAAGGTGTCCGCGCCGATCATCCCGGTGTCAAAGATGGAATCTTCTTGGCGACCAACTTGCGTACACCCAGCGACAACTCGTTGCTCGCGGGGCTGCCGGCCGCAGACCGACTGCGGCTCATCGGCGATCAGGCGCCGGTCGACCTCACGTTTTCCGAAACCTTGATCGAACCCGGCGAACGCATTCGTCACGTCTATTTCCCCATCGACAGTTTTGTATCGCTGATCGCGCCTGGCGAAGGACGCGCGCAGCTCGAAATCGGTCTGGTCGGAAACGAGGGAATGTTGGGCGTGCCACTGCTGCTCGGCGTGAACGTGTCACCGCTTCGCGCGCTGGTGCAGGGTGCGGGTCGCGCGTGGCGCCTCGATGCCGCGACCTTCCAGAGTGAAATGGAGGCAAATGCAGGCCTGCGTGCCAGGTTCAGCCGCTACCTGTACGTATTCGTCGCGCAACTCATGCAGACGGCGACCTGTGCAATGTTCCACCCGGTCGAGGCACGTCTGGCACGGTGGCTGCTGATGACTCGCGACCGCGCGCACGCCGATCAATTTCATATCACGCATGAGTTTCTTGCCTACATGCTAGGCGTACGCCGCGTGGGCGTGACGAGCGCTGCCATTGCACTGCAACAGCGGAAGCTCATCCGCTACCGCCGCGGCAACATCACGGTCATCGATGTACCCGGGCTCGAGACGGCCGCCTGCGCGTGTTACGAGATCGACAAGAAGATCTACGCGCGCACCCTCCGCGGGAAAGGCGGCAAAGCCCTTGATCCGCGCAAATAGTCGACCGCGGCTCCGTCTCGACCGCCTCAAGCGGAATATCAGCGCTCCCCCAGTGCAACTCGCTCTCGCAACGCTCTGGTTTGAGGCCGTATGAGCGCTACCGTACAGAAGCGCCCCCGCGATTTGCGCAGCCTCTCGCCATGGCGCGCAAGCATCGTGTGACGGCAGCAAAGAGCGGAATCGGACAGGTGCTGCCGAAAGCCCCCACGGGCATCGATGGGTTCGACGAGATCAGTCTGGGGGGACTGCCAAGCAGGCGCACCACTCTGATCATGGGTGGCCCGGGCACGGGGAAGAGCGTATTCGCGCTGCAGACGCTGGTTGGCGCCGCCAGAAAACACCAGCAGGCCGGTATCTTCGTCGCGTTCGAAGAAAACATCGCCGCGATTTTCGCGAATGCCGCGACCTTCGACTGGGGCCTGCCCGCTCTGGCGCGCAAGCGACTGTTCTTCATGAACGCCCAACTCTCGCCTGCCTTCGTGGCGACCGGCGACTTCGATCTCGGCGGCATGCTAGCCATGCTCGAGGCAAAACAGCTGGAAATCGGCGCGCAGTGCGTGGTGTTCGATGGCATCGACGTACTGCTGTCGCTGCTGCGCACGCCGCGCGCCAGGATGCGCGAAATCTACCGCTTGCGTGACTGGCTGACACGCCGCGAGCTGACCGCCATCATCACGTCGAAGATCGGCGGCGAGGGCGCGAGCACCGACGCAACCGACTACGGTTTCATGCAGTTCATGGTGGACTGCGTCGTGCGATTCGACCGCCGCATGGAACAGGGCATTCCGGTGCGCCGCCTCGAGATCTCCAAGTATCGCGGCTCGGCTTTCGCGCCCGGCGAATTTCCGCTGAGCTTCGGTCCGCACGGCATGGAAGTGGCTTCACCCGGAGCCACCGACGTTCCGCAGGAAGTCTCCACCGAGCGTGCGTCGACGGGGTTCGTGGGACTCGATCAAATGCTGGGTGGCGGCTTGTTCCGCGGCAGCAGCACGCTGATCACCGGCGCACCCGGCACCTCGAAAACCACGCTCGCGGGGCTGTTCGCCGAAAGCGCCTGCCGGCGCGGCGAGCGAACGTTGTTCGTGAGCTTCGACGAGGGCGGCGAGCGGGTCCGGCGCAATCTCAAGTCGGTGGGCATCGATCTCGATATGCACCTGAAGTCCGGCTTGTTGCAAATGTATTCAGGCCGCACCGACACCGTGAACCCCGAAGAACACTTGCTCCGCATCGCTGCGCAGATAGCCGGGCATCGGCCGCGCTGCGTGGTCATCGATCCGTTGTCGGCCCTTTCCAGGACGGGAGCGCTGAGCTCCGCGCGCGCCATCGGCAACCGGCTCATCTACACGCTGCGTGACCGCCACGTCACGACGGTGATCACCGCGCTCGTCGACGGCGACGACCCGAAGGCGGAGTCCACCGAGCTGCAGATCTCCACGGTCGCCGACAACTGGATCCAGTTGTCGTACCTGGTGCGCGGCGGTGAACGCAATCGCGCACTCACCATCGTCAAGTCTCGTGGCACCCGGCATTCGAACCAGGTGCGCGAGCTGATCCTGACTGATACCGGCCTCGCGCTGGCGGATGTGTATTCCTCGGGCGGCGAAGTACTGATGGGCACGCTGCGGTGGGAAAAGGAAGTCGAGGAGGAGTCCCGCATGCTGATTCGGGAAGCTGAATCTGCGCAAAAGCGCCGCGAGCTGCAGTTTGCCGAGGCGGATACCGCCGCGCGCATCACCGCCCTGCAACTCGATCTCGAGAGGCACCGTGCAGCTCTCGCCCTCTACTCACGCGACGATGCGGCGCGGCACGTTTCGTCCGGCGAGCGGCAGACCGAGGTGCGCAGACTGCGCGGCGCGAACATCGCCGACAGTGCGGCGACTCCCGAACGTCGGGCGACACGCTTCGCGGCAAAGACCCGCGGAAACGGCAACGATCAGAAGCGGGCACGTCGTGGCCAGTAAGAAGAAAAAGAAGAGCCCGGCCAAAGAGGCCATGACAACGGTCGTGGTGATGCGGCTGTACATCGCCGGCCGGGCGCCTAACTCCCTCAAGGCCATCGCGAACCTCGAAGCGATCTGCCGGCGACATTTGAAAGACACCTACAAACTCGAGATTGTCGACGTCTGCGAGCATCCGCGGCGCGCGCTCGACGATGGCATCCTGGTGACCCCCAGTCTCGCGAAGTTGTCGCCGAAACCCGGCGCCAATGTCATCGGCAATCTCAGCGATACCGGCAGCGTCCTGGCCGCGCTGGGCGTGAACCTGAAGCTGGCGACATGATCGACGCTGCGGCAGCCACCGACCCGCCGCTGGCGCCAGACAGGACCGAGGCTGCATTCAGAGCCTGGCTTCGCCGGTTGGTCTCGGGCGCTGCCGAACTCGAAGCATTCGACGCGGGCGAGATCGACGCGGTCATGGATCGCGACAGCGGCTGTGCCCTGCTGCTGCCCGAAGCGCAAAATGCGCTGCACGATTCCAGCCGCATCGCACTCAGTGCATTCGACGCGTTGCCCGGCGAAGTGTGCGTCCTCGACGCAAGCGGTGTGGTCGTGATGGCTAACAAGGCGTGGCGTGTCTCCGGTGCGGCACATGCGCGCGCTGGCCTCGATGTACGGGCGGGCGAAAACATCTTCGCTGCCTGCCGCGACGCACCCGAAGGCGAGCGCATCCACGCGGATGCCGTGGCCGCGGGACTGCGCAATGTGATTGCTGGCCTGCGTCAGCCGTTGAGCGTCCGATATGTCTGTCCCTCGCCCCGCGGGGACAGTGAATTTACGCTGACCCTGGCAGCAACGTCCGCGCCGGGTCCGATGAACCTGCTGCTGAGTCGCGAATGGCACAGCGAAGGCCAGCAGGCCGGGAAGATCAGTGGAGCCATTTCGGCGAAACCGCGCCATGTCGCCAGGATCGCGCACGCTGCGGCGGAAAACCGCCTGCTGGCGGCGTTGCCCGCGAGCGACTATGCACGACTGGAAAAGGATCTCGAGCCGGTCACGATCGCATATGGAGATGTGCTCTTCGAACCGGGCGAACGCATGCGCGAGGTCTACTTCCCGGGCACGTGTCTGGTGTCGCTGCTGACCTTGGTCGAAGGGCACCGCGCACTCGAAGTCGGACTGGTCGGCCGCGAAGGAATGGTTGGCGCGCGCCTCGCGTTGGGCGCCACCAAGTCATCGGTGCGTGCCATGGTGCTGGGCGCCGGTACTGCCATGCGGATGAGCGCGGAGTGTTTTCTGCGCGAGTCTCGCCGCAGTCAAACATTGCAACGTGTGCTGCTGCGGTTCACCGACAGGCTGATGATCCAGATCAGCCAGACGGCGGCCTGCAATAGTTTCCATATCCTGGAAGCGCGCCTGGCGCGCTGGCTGCTGATGACCGCCGAACACATGGGCTCCGCGGCATTTCATCTGACGCATGGCCTCATCGCCGACATGTTGGGCGTGCGCCGCGAAGGAGTGACGGTCGCGGCAATTGCCCTGCAGCGTCGCGGGATCATTCGATATCGGCGCGGCAACATCACCATCCTCGACCGTCAGGAGTTGGAAGCGGCATGTTGTTCGTGTTACCGGCACTTGCAGCTCATGGAATGAGGCGCGCGCAACTGACTTGACGGCCCGACGGACGCGCCGCACGCTGTCGCGCAGTGACTCTCGTCCTGATCAGAAACGCCAATGTCTACGCGCCCGAACCGCTCGGAACGCAGCACCTGCTCATCGGCGGCAGTCGAATTCTCTGGATGGGCAACGAGTCGCTCGATCTCCCCGTTCCGCTGCGCGAACTGTCCACGATCATCGATGCAGCCGGTCTGCGAACGACGCCTGGCCTCATCGACGGGCACGTGCATGCGACAGGCGGCGGGGGCGAGGCGGGATTTCGCACTCGTGTTCCGCCGGTGCCGCTCTCGCGTTTCACCACGGCGGGAATCACCACGGTAGTTGGGCTGCTCGGCACCGACGATGTCGCACGCGGTCCCGCTGAACTGCTCGCGACGCTCTATGCGCTGCGTGAGGAAGGCCTCAACGCTTTTGGATACGCAGGCGGATATCACGTACCGCCTGCCACACTCACTGGCAGCGTGCGCGGCGACCTCGTTTTCGTCGAGGCGTTGATCGGCATCGGCGAAGTGGCGATCAGCGATCATCGTTCGAGCCAACCGACCTGCGACGAACTGCTGCGCATCGCCTCCGAATGCCACGTCGCCGGAGTCATGACCGGAAAGGCGGGAATCCTTCACCTGCACCTGGGCGACGGACCTCGCGGTCTGGCGTTGGTGCGGGAAGCATTAGAGAAGAGTGAGCTGCCGGCCCGAGTCTTCAATCCAACGCACGTGAACCGACGGCGGGCATTGTTCGACGAAGCGGTCGAACTCGCACGGCGCGGATCGACCGTGGACATCACGGCATTCCCCGTCGCGGCAGACGAAGATGCCTGGCCGGCTGCCGAAGCGCTCGAACGGTACCTGGCTTCTGGCGCGCCACCCGACCGGGTCACCATCAGCTCCGACGCCGGTGGCTGCCTCCCCTGCTTCGACGCGGATGGCCACGTGACTCATATGGACGTGGGTTCCGCCGGCGCTTTGCTCGCCACGGTGCGCGAAGCGCTGGCGCGCGGCCTGGCGCTCGAAGCGGTTCTGCCCGCCGTTACGTCAAACCCCGCGAAGCTGCTGCGGCTCGCGCGCAAGGGAAGAATCGCGGTCGGGCAGGATGCCGATCTTCTCCTGCTCGACGCGAATGGCGCGGCCCACACCGTGCTCGTGCGCGGCGAAATCCACGTGCGTGACGGCGCTCCGGTCCTGCGCGGCACGTTTGAATGACTCTTTCGCGCTAGACTCGGCGTCGAGGAGCACACGACCGGATGCCAAGCAAAGTCCTTGAAGGCGGAACCCGCGGCTGGATCGTTCCCATCGGCGGAGCCGAGAACAAGGAAAACGATCGCCGCGTCCTCGCGCGTTTCGTCGCGGTGTCCGGCGGCGCCGCGGCCGACATCGTGGTCATCCCGACGGCAAGCCGTCTGAATGAGACCGGGCCGCGCTACGAAAAATTGTTTCGCGAGCTCGGGGCGGCACGCGTCTCCGTGATGGACTTCGATACCCGGCGCGATTGCCAGGAACCGAATCGCCTGAGCAGGCTCGAGGAAGCGAGTGGCATCTTCTTCACCGGCGGCAACCAGCTGCGGCTGACTACCCTGCTCGGTGGCACACCCGTCGCCACGATGATCCGCAGGCGCAACGCCGCGGGCGCCACGGTCGGTGGGACCAGTGCCGGCGCCAGCATCCTGAGCGAGCACATGATCGCGTTCGGCGACGAAGGCTCGTCCGTCATCTCCGGCAGCGTGCGACTGGCTCCAGGTCTCGGGCTCACGAACCGGTTCGTGATCGATCAGCATTTCCGGCAGCGGGACCGCCTCGGGCGCCTGATCACCGCGCTGGCGTACAACCCCTTCGCGGTCGGCATCGGTCTCGATGAAGATACCGCCGTTTTCATCGGCCCCGACGAGACCCTCGAAGTCGAAGGCAGCGGGGGCGTGACGATCGTGGACGCCAAGGAGACGACCTTTTCATCGATGGACAGCGTCTCGGAAGGACAACCCGTCTGCATGCTGGGGCTCCAGGTCCACATTCTCGTCGCCGGCGCCACCTTCAACCTGCACACCCGCGTCGCGTCGGCCGATCATTTGCGACCCACGAAGCAATAAGGCATCGTCGGACCAACGACTCCACCAGAGAGCGTCGCTCCGAAATGCAAATCCTCAATCGCTGGGTCTATGTGGGCCCCTCGCAGTACGCGCATTTTCCAGTCATCCGTCTGGAGCTGGACCTGGGTGAACTCGAAGCGTGGCCAACGTCCCGGCTCGGGCTCGAATTCATAGACGGGCTCGCGGCGGCCTTGCCAGGGCTGGCCCAGCACGGTTGCTCATATCGAGTGCCCGGCGGTTTCCTCCGGCGCATGCGCGAAGATGAAGGCACCTGGGTCGGCCACGTGCTCGAGCACGTGGCGATCGAGCTGCAGAACGTCGCCGGTGAAGCGGTCACGTTCGGCAAGACCCGCGGCGCCGGCAAGCCTGGTGTCTACACCGTCGTTTACGAATACGCGCAACGCGACGAAGGCGTTGCCGCGGGCGAGCTCGGTGTACGGCTGTTGTGCTCGTTGCTGCCGGATTCGCTCAAGCCCAAGGGCTCGGTTCCCGAGGGCTGGAACTGGCCGGAGGCGCGTGATGACTTCATCCGCTTTGCGCAGCGTCGCGCACTGGGGCCGTCGACCGCGTCGCTGGTGAAGGCCGCGGAAGCACGCGGCATTCCGTGGCTGCGGCTCAACAATCAGTCGCTGGTACAGCTCGGCCACGGCAAGTATCAGCAACGCATACAGGCCACCGTCTCGGGCCGTACGCCACACATTGCCGTGGAGCTCGCGAGCGACAAGGAAGAGACCAACAAGATTCTCGCCTCGCTCGGGTTGCCGGTGCCGCAGCAGGAACTCGTGCAGACCGAGGGCCAGGCAGTGCGCGCCGCCGGGCGCATCGGCTTTCCGGTGGTGACCAAGCCCTACAACGGCAACCACGGGCGCGGCATCTCGATCCGCCTGACTACGGACGAAGAAGTGACGCTTGGCTTCAACGTCGCGAAAGAGCATTCACGATCGGTGATCGTGGAGACTTTCCTCGAAGGTGACGATCACCGGCTGCTGGTCGTCAACGGCGAGCTGGTGGCCGCGACGCGTCGCACGCCTGGGCATGTGACCGGCGACGGCGAACATACCGTCGCACAGCTCATCGACATCGTGAATCAGGATCCGCGCCGCGGCGTCGGCCACGAAAAAGTGTTGACGCGCCTCGAGCTCGATGCCCAGGCCGAGAAGATGTTGGCGCGGGTCGAACTCACGGCGCAGTCGGTACCGGCTTCCGGACAGGTGGTGTATCTGCGGTCGACGGCGAATCTATCTACCGGCGGCACGGCCACCGACGTGACCGACATCATCCATCCCGACAATCGCGACATGGCGGTGCGTGCGATCAAGGCCATCGGGCTCGATATCGGCGGCGTCGACTTCCTGTCGAAAGACATTGCCGAGAGTTACCGCGCCATCGGCGGCGGCATCTGCGAAGTCAACGCCGCACCCGGGTTCCGCATGCACGTGGCGCCGAGTGAAGGAACACCGCGCGATGTCGCCGCGCCGGTGATCGACATGTTGTTCCCGCCCGGCGCGCCGGCGCGCGTGCCGATCGCGGCGGTCACCGGCACCAACGGCAAAACCACCACGGCGCGCATGCTGGCGCACGTGACCAAGATGGCGGGCTACACGCCCGGCCTCACTACCACCGACGGTGTCTACATCGACGGGCAACGCACGGTGCAGGGAGACATGACGGGGCCAGTGTCCGCGCAGATGGTGCTCGCGGATCCGCAGATCGACATCGCGGTGCTGGAAACGGCGCGCGGCGGGCTGCTGCGGGCGGGCATGGGCGTGCAGGAAGTCAACGTCGGTGCGGTGCTGAACATCGCGTCGGATCACCTGGGTCTGCAGGGCATCGACACTCTCGAGCAGCTCGCCGAGATCAAGCGCGTCGTGATCGAAGTGGCGACCGACTGCGCCGTGCTCAATGCGGACGATCCGCTGGTATTGAAGATGTCCGGTCACACCGAAGCGAAGAGCATCTGCTACGTGACGATGAATCCGCAGCACGGCCTGGTGCGCGAACACATTCGCGCCGGCGGACGCGCGTGCGCGCTCGAGGCGGGCGTCAACGGGCAGATGATCACGCTCTACGACAAGGGCAGTCACATTCCGCTGTTGTGGACTCACCTGATACCCGCGACGCTCGAAGGCCGCGCGGTGCACAACGTGCAGAACGCCATGTTTGCCGCCGCGATGGCGTTCTCGTTCGGCATCAAACTAGACGCGATTCGCCAGGGCCTGCGCACATTCGACACGACTTTCTTCCAGGCGCCGGGCCGCATGAACGTGTTCAACGAACATCCGTTCAAGGTGCTGCTCGACTACGGTCACAACGCGCACGCGGTGGGAACCATGGCGGAGCTGGCGCAGCGGCTCGATGTCACCGGCCGGCGCATCGTGGTGCTGGCCGGTCCCGGCGACCGTCGCGACGAAGACTTGCACGCGATCGCAAAGGCGGTGGCCGGACGGTTCGATCGTTACATCTGTCGCCGCGACGACAATCTTCGCAAGCGCGCGAGCGATGAGGTGCCGAAGATCATGGCGGGCGCGCTGCTGGCGGCGGGCGTGGCCCAGGATGCCGTGTCGATCATTCCGGACGAACAGGAAGCGATCGACTCGGCGCTCAAGATGGCGCAACCCGGGGACCTGCTGCTGGTATTCGCCGACGCACTCACGCGCTCGTGGAAGCAGATCACGAAGTTTCGTCCCGCGGGCGCTCCCGAGGTGCCGGTCCGCGTCGCGGCCTCGCCTCCTCCGATTCTCGCCGCGTCGCCTGTAGAAGCAGCTCCGTTCTCGAGTCTCGAAGGGCTGTTGCGCGACGAACGTGGCATCCGCGTCGCGCCGGAAGTCGACGACTGAACGTGTCAGTCGACCTGCCTTTCGAGGACTCGCGGCGCCTGACGGGCAGTAACCTGTTCTTCGATTCGCCCGGAGCCGTGCTCGAGACATTGGGTGTAGCCGTCGACGACGCGCTGCTGGCAGGCTGGCGCAGCCGCGTTGAGCGTGCCCGGTCGTGGTTGCAATGGCCCGGGCGTGCACCGAAAGTTCTAACTACACCGGACACGCGCGCATCACCGCTGCGCCCGCGAGCTGCGGAACGCGCGAGATCGATCGCGGTCCGGCGGCACGCGGCCGGCACTGCCTTGGCGCTCGCGGCGCCCGTGGACCAGCTTTTTACCGCGACTGAAATCAACGAATGGGCTTTCTGTGCAGCGCTCTTCGAGGCCGATCCCGGGCGGTGGAACCAGCTCGAAGGCGCTCTCATCGCGGCCGCGCGGGCCGCGGCCGCAAGCGCCGGCGAATCTGCCGAACCTGGAACACGACCGCCGATGCCAGTGACGTTCGCTGTCGCGTTGCCCGCGCTGGACGAGCCGGCGGCGTTCAGTCGTTTCATGACGCTGTCGAAGATCGAGTCCGCGCCGCGACTGCGCAATCTCGTGGCCGCAGCCGATGAGCGCGGTCTGCTGCATATCCTGGATGACGACTACCTCACCCTGGGATCCGGTGCCGGCGGCCGAACGTGGCCAGTCGATGCGCTGCCGGAAGTGAGCGAAGTGGCGTGGGCGGGTCTGCACGATGTGCCGGCGGCCATTGTCACGGGCTCCAACGGCAAGACGACGACCGTGAGGTTGTTAGCCGCCTGCATCCGCGCGCACGGCTGGCGCGACGGGTACAACTGCACGGATGGACTGTTCATTGAGGGCGAACCAATCGAGAGCGGAGATTACTCCGGCCCCGTGGGAACGCGCACGGTAATGCGCGATCCGCGCGTACAAGCTGCCATCCTCGAAACCGCGCGCGGCGGCATTCTGCGACGCGGGCTTGCAGCGGAGCGCGCGCCGGTCGCGGTCATCACGAACATCAGTTCCGACCACTTCGGCGAGTACGGCGTCCACGATCTGGCGGGCCTCGCCGACGTCAAACTGGTCGTGGCAAGCGTGGTCGACGACGACGGACTGCTCGTGCTCAATGCCGACGATCCCATCTTGCTGACCCGCGCCGAGGAGCTCGATTGTCCGATCGGGTGGTTCTCGCGCGACTATCACCACCCGACCCTGCGCGCACACCGCGCGCGCAGAGGCGCGACCAGCGGCGTCCGCGACGGCCGGCTCATCGTCAGCAGAAACATGGCTGAACAGGATCTGGGTGCGATCGCCGCGATGCCACTGACGGTCGGGGGCAGCGCTGAATACAACGTGTCCAACATTGCGGGCGCCGCGCTGGCGGCGTTGGAGCTCGGTGTGCCGTCCGCGACGGTCGCCGCGGTGCTGGCCCGATTCGGCGCTGATCCCGCAGACAATCCGGGCCGGCTCATGCGCTACGACTATCGAGGGGCGCAGGTGCTCATCGACTACGCGCACAACCCCGAGGGGTTGAGTGGCCTGCTGAGCGTTGCAGCCCGGCTGCCGCGAACCGGACGACTCGCGGTGTTGTTAGGCCAGGCCGGCAACCGTGAAGACGCCGACATCGAGCGACTCGCGGCGATGGCCGCGCGCTTCCAGCCCGATTTCGTCGTGATCAAGGAGATCGAGGCCTTCCTGCGCGGGCGCGCGCCCGGTGAAACTCCGGCGCTCATCAGGGCGGCGCTGCTGCAGGCTGGTGTGGCCGACGCGGCGTTGGAGATGTGTTCGAGCGAGATCGGCGCGGTCAGGCGCATGCTCGAGTGGGCGCAGGCAGGCGACGTGCTGGTGATGCCCGTGCACGAACGCCTGGTTCGTGCTGAAGCCATCGCGCTCGTCGCGCAAACGCACGCCGCTGGCGATTGACCAGGCGGCGATGACGGATTGATTGTCCGCGGATCCGGCGCGCGCTCGGCCGCCCCTTGCATATCGCTCTTTCCCGCGTATACTGAACTACATGGTTCAGTATAGCCCGGCTCACTTCAACGCCTCGTTCGCCGCACTTTCGGACGCCACGCGACGCGGCGTTCTGGAACAACTAGGCCGCGCGGACGCTTCCATCACGGACCTTGCCGACAAATTCCACATGACCCTCACGGGCATGAAGAAACATGTCGGCGTCCTGGAGCAGGCGGGGCTCGTCACCACGGAGAAGGTCGGGCGCGTGCGGACCTGCAAGCTCGGCGCGTGCCGGCTCGAGGAAGAAGCGGCATGGATCGAGAGATATCACCAGCTCTGGGCCGCCCGCTTCGACGAGCTGGACCGGGTAGTCGAGGAACTGAAACGGCAGGAGAAGGTAGATGGACGCAAAAAGCGAAAGTGAGCCCGCCACCATGAAGAACCACACGAAAGTGGAACGGAAGTCCGACCGTGAGATGGTCGTCACGCGAACCTTCAACGGCCCGGCGCGCCTCGTATTCGAGGCGTGGACCACACCCAAGCTGTTCAGGCAGTGGTGGGTGCCGAAGTCGATGGGAATGTCGCTGCTTTCCTGCGAAATGGATGTTCGTGTCGGGGGCAAATACCGTCTGGTGTTCGCACACGGGGACTCACAGGCGGCGTTTTTCGGCACCTACAAGGAAGTAGTGCCGCAATCGCGCCTGGTCTGGACCAACGAGGAAAGTGACGAGGGTTCCGTCACGACGGTGACCTTCGCGGAAAAAGACGGGAAGACGTTGCTGGTCATGAGCGAGCTTTATCCCTCGAAGGAAGCTCTCGACGCCGCCGGCACCGGCGCGACGGATGCGATGGGAGAAACGTTCGGGCAGCTGGACGAGCTGCTGGTTACTCTGGGCGCGAGCGCGGGAAAGTCGTGAAGTCATCCAGCGGATACAGCGGCCGCGTGACCCGGGTGAAGGGAATCTTTTTCATGTTGGCCGTCGTGGGCCCCGGCGTATCGGCAACGAGGATGCGCGCGGCCCACGGACCATACGAATGACGGAATCCGCCCGGCGACTTCACGAACACCAGGCTCGCGGCCGCCAGCTCCAGGCCCTGCGACAGGTACATCGCCACATCCCATTCGAAGGACGGCAGGCTGCGCACCAGAATCCGGATCGCGCCGAGCGCGAGCACCGCGGTTTTGCCCATGCTGATTTGCATGGGCTGGTCCTGCATTAGATAGTCACCGTCCGACACGTGTTCGACGGTCGCGGTAATCGTGACCGGTGTGCCATCGCGCGTGGAGTGCCTGTGCCCGAGTCCGAGCGTGATCCTGGCACCCACGCCGGCCGCGTGAGCGCCCAGTGCGGCGGGCGCATCGCACAGAGTCAGATATACCAGACGTTCGCCGCGATCCGCGCCTGCCGCCAGCAGCGCGCGCAACACCGCGGCGCTGTCCGCGGCAGCTCCGCCGCTCGGCGTGTCGCCGGAGTCGCTGACGACTGTCAGGCCGTCGGAAGTTAGGCCGATCCGGATCGCCTCCTCGAGAGTAGTCAGGTCCGGATCGAACATCGCCCGCAGGTTCCAGGCCCGCTGCGCCAGATCGTTGGCGACGAGATCCGCCGCCGCCCGGTCGCCGTCCGTGCAGACCAGCGCTGCGAAGCCCAAGTCCGGCACGTCGATCCACGGCTGCACGGGAAAAAGCGACGCGTGCAAAACCTTGCCTTCGCTCTCCGCCTGGCGGGCGGCCGCAACCACACTCGTCAACGCGCCATCGCTGGTGCGGGCGCACGCGGCACTCACGACCATCGGGCACTTCGCCAGCGCCATCACCGGCCGGCGTTTTCCAGCCAGCACATCGAGCATGAGGCGCGCGGCGCGTTGCCCCGTTTCGTAGATATCCGTGTGCGGATAGTTCCGATAACCGATGTGGAAGCAATTCGGCTGCAGCATCTGCGCGGTGATGTGTGCATGCAGATCGAACGTGATGCCGATGGGCACCTGCGGCGGCAGAATTCGACGCAGCCGCGAAATGATCTCGGCGTCGCCACCGATCAGGCTGCCTTCGACCATCAGCGCGCCATGCAACGCCAGCAGCAATCCGTCCACCGGCAGGACCGATCGGAGCCTGCCTTCCAGCTCCGCAACGAGTGATTCGAAGGCATCCCGGGTGAGCGATCCTCCGGCGTAGGCTCCCGCGGCGATCAGTGGCACCGGCGTTGCGCCCGCCTCTTCCAGCACGGACAGGAATCCGTGGATTTCGTTGCGCATGGGCGCGAACTGCGCCGAAAACACCTCGTCGCCGCGCCGGAAGAAATATTGCTCGAAGGTTTCCACCGTCGTCGCCAACGGGGAGAACGAGTTGGACTCCTGCATTAGCAGGCCCACCGCGATCCGGGGACTCATGCGCGGTCGAGCAGCGACGCGCCGGTCTGCGCGTCGAATAGTTTGATGCCTTCGAGGTTGACGTGCACGTTCCCGCGCCAACCGGCGCCGACGCTGGTATCCCGCGATTCGAGGCCCACCAGCTTCTGCGAGTGCTCGAGCGCGTAGTGAACGATGGCGCCGTGCCCGAGATGCTCCACGAGTTCCACCGTCGCGGGTACGGCGATGGAGTTCTGGAACGGTTTCAGCTGGATTTCTTCGGGCCGCAGGCCGAGCTGCACCGCGCCTGTCGCCGGCGGGGAACGCACGCCGGGCACGTGCGACAGCGGCAGCACCAGGGACCCGGCGCGCACCGCCGGCCCCGGGCCGATCTCGCCCGCGAAGAGGTTCATCTGCGGACTGCCGATGAAGCGCGCCACGAAGGCATTGGCCGGATGCCGGTAGATCTCGAGCGGCGCGCCCTGTTGCTGGACCTTGCCGTCCTGCAATACGACGATGCGGTCGCTGAGCGTCATCGCTTCGACCTGGTCGTGCGTGACGAAGAGGATGGTAGTGCCCAGTCTTGCGAACAGCAGCTTCAGCTCCGCGCGCATCTTCACGCGCAAGGCCGCGTCGATGTTGGAGAGCGGTTCGTCCAGCAGGCAGACCGAGGGCGAACGGATGATCGACCGCCCGATCGCAACGCGTTGCCGCTGCCCGCCGGACAACTCGGCGGGCTTGCGCTGCAGGAGCTGTCCGAGCTCGATGGTCTCCGCCACGTCCCGCACGCGCCGGTCGATTTCCGCGCGCGAATATCCGCCCCGCACGCGCAGCGGAAATGCCAGGTTCTGGGCCACGGTCATGTGCGGATACAACGCATAACTCTGGAACACCATGGCGATGTTGCGCTCGCGCACGTGCAGGTCCGTGACATCGCGATCGCCGATGAACACCCGGCCCGAGGAGGGCCGCTCGAGCCCCGCCACTATATTAAGGAGTGTGCTCTTGCCGCATCCGCTCGGCCCCAGCAGCGTGACGAATTCATGCGGCGCGACGGTCAGCGAAACGGTCTCGATGACCTGCTGCGCGCCGAATGTCTTGCTGATTGCTTCGAGGCGGATGCCTGCCATGTTTACGCCTTTACCGCGCCGAAAGTCAGCCCGCGCACGATGTGCCGCTGCACCAGCAGCACGGCAATCATGACGGGCAGGAATGAAATGACACCGAATGCGCTCATCTGGCCCCAGGCGAGCGCGTTGTCGCCCACGTAGCCCGCAATCGCGACGGGCACCGTGCGCGCCTTCAGCACGGTCAGCGTGAGCGCATACAGCAGCTCGTTCCATGCGTAGATGAAGACGAAGATTCCGGTGATGACCATGCTGGTCACGGACATCGGCATGACGATGCGCACGAAGCGCTGCAGCAGCGTGCAGCCATCCACCATCGCGGCGCGCTCGATCTCCTTCGGCAGATCCTGGAAATAGGCCAGCATCGTCCACACCACGAAGGGAATGGCGGCCGCCGTATTCGAGAGCACCAGGGCGAATCGCGTATCGATCAGACCGAGCTCGCGGATGAGCAGGTAGTAGGGAATCGCAAAGCTCACCGGCGGAAACAGCCGATTGACCAGGATCCAGACCAGCAGCACGCGGTTCAACCGGAACGGCAGCCGGATGCGGGCGAGTACGTAGGCGGTCGCCATGCCGATTACCGTCGCCAGTATCGTGCTCGCTATCGCGACGACCGCCGTGTTGAAGAGGTAGTGACGATTGAAAGGATCGGTGACCACCGCGCGGTAGTGGTCCAGCGTCAGCTCCGAAGGCAGGAAAACCGCGGGTGACGTGAAGAAGTCTCCCTGGTGCTTCAGCGAGCTCAGGATCAGCCAGTAGATAGGGAACACGAGCAGCAGCAGGAGCAGCACGAGGCCGAGATACGGCAGGGGCGTGCGCAGCGCCCTAATCATGCAGATAGGACTTGCCGCGCGGAACGGCCTTGAGCAGCAGCCAGATCGACGGCGGCAGCATCAGGAGCAGGAAGATCCAGGACGCCGCCGCCGCCTGCGGATACTCGAGGAACCGGCTCCCGAGCCGGACGATGAAGAGATTCAGCGTCTGCGTGCTGGCGCCCGGGCCGCCGAAGGTCATCGCGTAGATGAAATCGAAGGTCTTGAGCAGGTCCATCAGGCGGATCATGCCGATGATCAGATAGAGGTGCGCCAGCATCGGCAGCTTGATCTGCACCAGCAAACGCAGCGGCGAGGCGCCATCGACTTGCGCCGCGCGAAGCGGCTCCTGCGGCAGCGACAGCAACCCGCCGATCAGGATCATGGCGACGACCGAAGTATTCGTCATGATCTCCACGACCAGCACCGACGCCATGGAAGTCTCGGGCGAGGAAATCCACGGCTGCGGATTGAGGCCGAAAAACCCGAGCAACGCATTCACCGGTCCGTACTGCACGTTGAAGAGCAGACGCCACAGAATTCCCGTGACCACCGGCGGCACCATCAAGGGAATGAGCAACACGACTCGCGATATCCCGGACAGGCGCCCGCTCAATCGTTCGTTCGTCAGCAGCAGTGCCACCAGCGTTCCCAACACCAGTTCGGCAGGCAGAGCGACGAACGTGAAAACCAGCGAGCGTCCGACGGAAGACCAGAACTCGGCATCGGCGAGCACGGTCGCGTAGTTGTCCAGTCCCTGGAGCTCGACGGCGGCATCCGGCGTGCGGATGTCCCAGCTGCACAGACTGATGTACGCCGAGTACAGCAGCGGAAACAGATAGGCGACGCAGAGCGCGACGATGCAGGGCGAAAGAAAAAGGTACGCCGTGAATCGATCGTCGCGGTAGGCGGACGGCGATGTCCCCATGCGGCTCATGACCCGGCGTCGACGTCCGAATAATCGTAGTGTGGCGGGCCGGGCAGCGACTTGAACAGGCGCGTCCAGAGCTCAGCCGCCGATGACACGGCCTGTTCCGGCGTGACCTGCTTCGTCAGTGCGCTCGACCAGATGGCCCCCGCCTGCACGAACCACTGGATTCCTTTCGGGTGGCCGAGAAACCCCGGATGAAACGAAGCGGCCGCGGCCGAGCTCACGGCGTCGATGCCTGGGAATTGCGCCGCGACGGTGGGATCGCCGAGCACCGAGGTACGGGTCGAATAGATCCCGTGCTCGAGCATCAACTCCCTGGCGCTCTCGCGACGCGTGATGCGCTCGATCCACGCCCAGGCGGCTTGTTTGTTGCGCGACCCCGCCGACATGGCCAGGTGCCACCCCACGTAGCCACCAGGACCCGGTGGTTTCATCGCCGCCCACTTGCCGGCGATGCGCGACTTTCGCGGGTCGTCCAGATTGCGCTGGATGTAGTCAGGCCACTCGAGCAGAAAGGCGGCTTCGCCATTCAGGAATACCTGGTCCGCCTCGGCGATATCCATGGCGAACACGCCGGCCGGTGCGTAATCGAAGAGTTTGCCGACGAGTGCGAGCGCCTGTGCCCCCTCGGAACCGCCAAACCGCGGCTCACCGGTCGCGGTGAACAGCGATTGCCCCGCGCGCTCCTTGAATGCGGCAAAGAAATATTTCGAAAGCTGCACGTTGACGCCGGCCGCGACGAATCCATGGAATCTCGCCGCGCTCACGGCGCGGGCCGCTGCGATCAACTCTTCCCATGTGCGGGGCGGCGCGATGCCTGCCTTCTCCAGCGCGTCGGCGCGATAAAACAGCACCATGGAGCGGCCGGTCAGCGGTATGCCATGGCGCCTGCCCGTCGCGGGGTTGAACCCCAGCAGCCCGTTGAGCCCCTGGTAGTCGCCGATATCGAAATGCGATCCGCGGATGTACGGATTCAGATCTTCCAGATACGCGCGGATGTTGCCGTCCCAGGCCTCATCCACATCGAATACATCGTAGCTGCCGGAGCGCCCGATGAAGTCGCTCATCATCTGGTCCTGCATCTGCTCCCAGGGTGTCTCGACGAACAGCACCTCGCCGCCGGTTTCGGCCTTGAACTCCCGTGCGAAACGCCGGTACCCGGCAAGCCTGTCTACCGCGCCTGCCTGCACCATGTGAATGAGCGTGATTCCATCGAAGGCGCGCCGCGCGTTGGCCTGAGGCGTTCCCAGAGCGAACGCCACGATCAGGCTAACTACCCACGCACGGCCTGCCCTCACCAGCGGTATATCCAGCCCGCGCCGATGGTCCGCGGCCGCACCGTGAAAGTGGATCCCACCGCGGAGCCGCCGACGCCCAGCGCCGACAGGTCATACATGAACGGATGGACGTTGCCGACGTTGTTCACGTAAATGGACCACTCCATGCCACCGATGCCGAGTCCCGCCCGGAAGTTGAGCATGTTATAGCCCGGATTCGGCTGGAAGACCGTGGTTTGACCGATATCGCCCGGGTGATCGAGGTTGGTGTAGGGCCCGTTGTTCTTCGGGTGGTACTGATCGTCGAGCCGCACATACGCATCGTTCTCGCCCATCTTGAATGCGTATTCCAGCGAGGCGGCGTACAGCCACTTGTAGCTGTAGATATAGAGCTGGTCGCCCTTGTAGATGAAGGGCACGGCCGGGTTCTGCCCCGTCGTGGTCTTGGTGGACTCGGCATTGGTGTAGCCGACGTTCAGGCCGAGGTGCAGATTTTTCGTCAGGCTGGCATTGACCAGCAGGTCGAAGCCCTCGGTCTTCGCGCCGCCGATATTGGCGACGAAGCCGGACACGCAGGCGGGCACATAGATGTACTGCTGAACCCCGGACCAGTCGCCGTGATAGATGCTCGCGTCGATGGCGAGACGGTTGTTGAACAGCCGGTTCTTGGAGCCGACCTCATACATCCACATGACATCCGACTTGTACGAGCTCGGCGTACCATTCGCGCCCAGCTCATCGAGCGCCTCGAGGCAGTCCGGCGTCGGGATCTGGCCCGCATTGCCGCCGCCCATGCGATGGCCCTTGGAAGCACTCGCGTAGAACAGGTTGTTGTCATCCGCTTCGAAGTTGATGCCGATCTTCGGCGTCCACACGGATTCTTCCTGCTCTCCGTCACTGCTGCTGGGCGGACCGACGAAGGAGACCTGGCCTTCGAGCCGGTCGGTGAAGCTGCTCTTCAACTTCGAGTACCGCGCGCCGGCAACCACGGAGAACTTGTCGGTCAGTTGATAGTCGATCTGGCCGAAGCCGGCGAGCTGCCGGTCGCGCATGTTGTTCCAGCGCGCGAAGGTGTAGATATCTTCGAACAACGGCCCGCCCAGGCAGTCGATGAGGCCGCATCCCCAATACTGCTGGAGCGAGGCATCGAGCCCGGGGCTGGGCGTGGCTTCGTACACGTCCTGCTTCAGCTGCGAGTAGTAGACACCGGCGGTCCACCGCAGCTTCGCCTCCGGATCATTGGACTGCAGGCGGATTTCCTGCGTGAAGACTCGCTGCCGGTTTTCGTACGCCACCGGTTGCAGGAACTCGGTAGTTAGCGGCACGTCGATGGGCGGCAGCCCGTCCTCGAACCACGGCCAGAGCCAGAAGTGGGTGAAATCGAGCTGGTAGACATCGTCGCGCTGCATGTAACCGGTCAGCGAGGTCAATGTGGTGGCGCCGAGGTCCGCCTCGATCTTGAGCGAAGGCAGGAAGAACTTGTCGTCCACCGGCGTGAGCAGCGCATTCAGGTTGCGGAAGTCTCCGGCACCCGGACGCGAGCCGCTCGGATCGAAGAAGCCGCTGTCCTCGATCTTGACCTTCTGATAGATGACGGACGGCGTGATGCGCAGCGACTCGTTCGGCGCGAATGTCATCGCGCCGCGCAGCACGACGCTGTCGGAGCGGTTGGCATCCTTCTCCTTGGCGCCGCCCGGCACGATGCTGTCGTGATCGATGTAGCCGCCATCGCGTCGATACCAGGCGCTGAAGCGGTAGCCCGCCTTGTTCTCGACGATCGGACCGCCGAGCGACACGCCAGCTTCGTAGCCCAGATCGCCGCCGTCGGTGGAGCCGACGTCGGCGCGTGAATAGCCGCTGCTCTCCGTGAGGCTGGGCTGCGCGCTGACAAAACGCACGGCGCCACTTTGCGCGCCGGCACCGAACAGTGTTCCCTGCGGACCGCGCAGCACCTCGACCCGGTCGATGTCGAAAATCTTCGGCGGCCCGATGCCGACGAGATCGAGGATTCCGATACGCAGCTGGATCGGAATGTCGTCGATATAAACGCCGGCGGAAGCGGAGCCCGCGCGCGAGAACATGCCGCGGATGGTGACTATCTTCCGGGCGCCCGTGTCGAGGCTGTACTCGACTCCGGGCGTCGCGGCGATGATGTCCTTGAGGTCGCGCACGCCCATGCGATCCATGGTCGCGGTGTCGTAGGCGCTGATGCTGATCGGCACCTTGCTCGCGAGTTCGTTGCGCTTCTGCGCGGTGACGACGATTTCGTCCAGCCCTTGGGCGTCATCGGCCGCGTACACACGTGGCAGCGCGAGCGTGGCGGCGAGCATGAACGCGGTGATCAGCGCTCCCGAATTCCGAGCTCGACGCTGAGTATCTTTTGTCATTGTGATCTACCCCTGAAGTGCAACGCGACGTTCTCCAATTCAGTGTTGATGAACGTTTCATGGATTGCCAGCACGCGCTGTTTCACTGTGTGAAACACGAAACGGGAAGTTCGCCGTGGCGGCGTTGCCATGGCCATCGTAGAGATACACGAACAGCCGATACGCACCGGGATCGCGCGGCGCCGTGAAAGTCACCGCCTGCGCATCGCCGTCACGAATGCTGTCGGGTATCACCGCGGGCGGGGCGCCTGTCAGCGACTTCGACTCGGCGCGCACTTCCCAGCGCGCGCGCAATTCATCGCCATCCGGATCGCGGGCTTCCACGAAGGCGGACTGCAAGGAGTCGGGACTGACGGTGGACTGCGCGACGCTCGAGTGCAGCGCCAGCAGCCGCGGCGCGAGATTCGCCGGAGACTTTGCCGTCCAGGCTTGCGTCATCGCCTCGACCGCGCCGAGCCGTTCGTTGCCGCCGCCCGGGAGAAACATCTCGTACCAGGTGTGCGTCACGACGATGGCGGGCTCGATACCCCAGAAGTACACATACGATCCGAGTGAGTTTTTCTGCGGCGCAACCGCCTCGCGATACGCGCGCGCATAGAACTCCGCCTTCTCGGTGCTGGTGGGTTCGAGTGGCGCGCCCCAATCGGTGACCGGCACCTGGCCCCAGGGACCGGGCGGCCCGAATTCAGTGAGGACATAAGGCTTCGTCCAGCCCCAAGTTTTCAAGCGATCGGGCAACGAAAACACGGAGCTGTACGAGTTCACGCCCAGCGCATCGATGCTGGGACAGAAGGCGCGCAGCGCATCTATCTTCTCCTGCGTCACTTCCGCAAGCACGGTGATGGTCGGATGACGCGGATCCTCGCGACGAACCATCGCCGCCACCGCCTCGACCGTGCGCCACAGATCGGCGTTCGCACCCTCGATCTCCATTTCGTTGCCCACGCCCCAGAGCAGCAGCGCCGGATGATTTCGATGGCGACGCACGTAGGTTCGCAGGCGCGAAACCAGGCGCTTCACCTGCCGCGCATCCGAGTAGTCGAAGCCCTCGCTGGGATGCGGCAGCCACAAGCCGGCCGTGACAGTCAGACCGCGCTTCGCAGCTTCGTCGAGGGCGACCGGATCGATCGTTTCGTGTCCCCAGGTGCGAATGGAGTTGCCGCCTGCCGCGACCAGCTCATCCAGAAAGGTCCATCCACCGCCGCCCCGTATGTAGTACGGCGCTCCATTGCGCTCGAGGGAGTAGCCACCCTCCGCGCTTGCGACGATGCGCACGGTCGGCGGCGCGCCAACCGCGCCGACGCCGAACGTCAGCGCACAAACGAGCACAGCCGCGATTCGCGCAATCATGCGTTGCATGAAACTCGAAGCCACGCTGGCATGCCATCACTTGTCGTTTCGCCACGTGAATCGCGCGGCCGCAGTCGCGCGTCGCGGCCATGCTAACGTCCGCGCGAGCTGAAAGCCGCCGGGAGAAATCGCTTGAAAACACTCCTCATCGTCCTTGCCCTGCTCGTCCAGGTGCCGATCGCCGCGGCGGATACAAAGAATCTGACGGTCGACTTCGCGAAGGAAACGGGGAAGATCCGCCCTGTCCACGACCTGCACAGCGGACCGCTCGCCGTACGCGGCTCGGTCGACCTCACGGCGGAATACAAGGAGCTGGGCGTGCGCTACATACGCACACACGATACGCCGTGGGTCTACGACGCCGCCGGCGACATGCACGTCATCTTCCCGAACCCGTCCGCCGATCCGGACGATCCGCGCAGCTACAACTTTGCCACGACGGATCGATATCTCCAGTCGATCGTCGACCTGGGCGCGCAGATCATCTTCCGCCTGGGCGAGAGCGCGGAACTCTCCAAGGTGAAGTACTACAACGCACCGCCGCGCGATTACGACACGTGGGCGAAAGTCAGCGTCAACATCGTGCGTCACTACAACGAAGGCTGGGCCAACGGGTACAAGTTCGGCATTCGCTACTGGGAAATCTGGAACGAGCCCGACATTCCGAATTTCTGGGCGGGCACCAAGGAGCAGTACTTCCGGCTGTACGAAGTGACGGCCCGCGCTCTGAAGAAACACGATCCGTCGTTGAAAGTCGGCGGGCCCGCGCTCGCTTCGAATCTCGATTTCCTACGGGCTTTCCTCGCGTACAGCCACGAACGCCAGCTGCCGGTCGATTTCGTCTCGTGGCACAACTACGGCGTGCGGCCGCATCTGATACCGCCGCGCGCGGCGCTCATCCGCAAGCTCGTGGACGAGGCCGGTTATCCGCATGCCGAGTCCCACCTCAACGAATGGAACTTCTTCCCCGGGGACTGGAACCGGATGCACGTCGAACCGCTGTACACCAAGCAGATTTTCGAGCGCATCCACGGCGCGGAGGGCGCCGCATACGCAGGCGCCATGCTCACCCACCTGCAGGACAGCAGCATCGACATTGCTAACTATTACACGGGAACCGCTTTCTTCTGGGGTCTGTTCGACAACCACGGCGTGCCCTACAAGGGCTTCTATGCCTTCCGGGCGTTCCGCTGGATGCTCGACACGCCGGTGCGTGTCGCGGCGGATGGCACCGAGGGCTCGGACGAAGTTTCCTTCGCGGTGCTGGCGGGAATGGCGCAGGACCGCGCATCCGCCACGCTGATGATCAGCAATCAGGTCTCGACCCACGAACGGTATTCCGTGAATCTCCAGAACACACCCTGGAAGAAAGGCGCGACTGCCGAGGTGTACCTGCTGGACGGCAGCCACGATCTGACCCAGGTGGAATCCGTTGCGATCGAACTTGGTCAGGCGCTGGTCTTGAAGAACGTGGCCGCGCCGTCGCTCAGCCTCATCAAGATCAGGGCGCGCTGAACCTCAGGCAACGGCCTCGGCCGCGCTCGCCACGCCCGCCAGCGTGGTGGCGATGATCTTCTCGTCGTGTTCGGAAGACAGGAACCATGCGCCGCGCTCCAGCGCGCGGACGCCTCGTTCGAGCAACGCCGTGGTGAACCTGACGTAGCGGGCGCGATCGATCGGGAAGGTGTCGCGGAACGAGGCGACGGGAGTGGTGACGCCGAAGGCCACGTGGAATATTCCCGGGAACCCCTGCACGCGCGCCGGAATTCCGGCTCTCTGCAGGATGTCGTCGATGCCCGCCATCAGTTGCCGGCCGTGTTTTTCGATGGTCGCGTAGACATCGCCCCTGGCGAGACGGCGCAGGGTCGCAACGGTGGCCGCCATGTTGACGGGATGGGCATTGTAGGTGCCGCCGTGCAGTACCCGGCCCGAGCCGAACAGGTCCATGAGATCCGCGCGCCCCGCGAGGGCCGCGACGGGAAAGCCGCTGGCAATCGCCTTGCCGAAGGTCGCGAGATCGGGCGTGACGCCGAACAGTCCCTGCGCACCCGCGGCTGACAACCGGAAGCCGGTGATCACTTCGTCGAAAATCAGGATGGCACCCTGCCTGCTGCAAGCAGCGCGGACGCCCTGCAAATATCCCTCGTGGGGTGCGATGGCGCTGGTGTTGCACATCGCGGGCTCCATGATGACCGCGGCGACGTCGCCCAATGCCAGCCGCCGTTCGACGGCGCCCAGATCGTTCCAGGCCAGCACTTCGAGATTCGCTCCACACAGGATGTCCTGCCCCAAGGTGCCCGGCACCTTGTTAGGACGCTCCACCGGCCCGCACTGTTGCGCGGACGGCGTGACGCTCCATTGAACGTTGTCGAGCCAGCCGTGGTAGTGGCCTTCGAATTTGATGACGGTGTGTTTTTGCGTGGCCGCGCGCGCCAGCCGCAGCGCGGCCTGGATCACTTCGGTCCCCGAGGAGCCGAACCGCACGCGCTCGGCACAGGGCACTAACTCGCACACGAGTCGTGCCGCCTCGAATTCGATCTCGGTCTGACCTGCGAACAGGATGCCGCGCTCGAGCTGCTCGCGAACGGCGCCGATCACTTCTTCCGGTGCATGCCCCAGGATCATCGGGCCCATCCCGAGGTAGTAGTCGATCAGACGGTTGCCATCGGCATCGAACAGGTAGGGACCCTCGCCCCGCTCGATGACGAGCGGCGTCGGAGAAATTCCCAGGCGAAAATTGCTGCTGACGCCCCCGGCGAGGAACTGCGCTGCGGCCGACATGCGCGAACGTGAGCGCTCAAAGGTATTCAGGGGCATCGGTACATCCATGCTGGTGACGAGACTGGAGCACCACATAAATGGCTGAAATGCGCGGAAAAGACGAGCCTCGGGTGTTTCGCCACGCGGAACGCGGGCGCTCGATTCAACGGTTGACGTGCAACGCAGCCTCGAAGCCCAGCTCGGCGGAGATCGAGCGTGCCTCGGTGACGATGCGCGGCGTCATCTGCTGCTTCCAATCTTCCCGGATGTTGGCGGCAACGGCCGAAACGCTCAGGCCCGCGATCACCGACCCCGACGCATTGAATACCGGCGCCCCGACACAGAGGGCGCCATCTTCGTTCTCGCCATCGTCTTCCGCGAAGCCGAGAGAGCTGATCGTGTCGAGCTCCGTGAAGAGATTCTTGCGTTCGAGAATGGAGCGGCGCGTGCGCTGGCGAAGCACGCGTGGCAACGCGGCGGTGCGCGATTCCGCCGACATGTTGGCGAGCATGACCTTGCCGATCGACGTCGTATGCACGGGATGCCGGCTTCCCACCCGCGCCTGAAATTTCGTCGCAGCGGGGGACTGAATGATTTCCAGGTACACAATGTCCGACCCTTCGAGCACACCCAGATTGACCGTCTCACCGGACAGATTGCACAGCGTCTGCATGTGCGGCAGGCAGACCTTGCGCAGCCGCTCCATCTCGTTGCCGAGGTTGATCATGCCGACGATACGTGTGTCGATGCGGTAGAGGTCGCGTTCCTTCTCGTAGACGATCATGCCCGCGGACTGAAAAGTCCGCAGATAACGGAATACGGTGGTCTTCGGCAGACCAACGAGAAGCGCAATCTCCTTGAGCGAGAGCGGCTCGGGATGCTGGCCGACACACTTGAGAACGTCGATGGCCTTCAGCAGAGGCTGGACGATATAGCGTGGCATGTGGGCGATGATCCTAGCGCGACGCGTGGCGCAAGGGAAAAGTCATGCGCCGCGCAGACGCAGTGAATTGCTGATGACCGAGACGGACGAGAAGCTCATCGCCAGCGCCGCGATCAGCGGCGAAAGCAGGAGCCCGGTAGTTGGATACAACACGCCCGCCGCAATCGGAATTCCGAGTGCGTTGTAGCCGAATGCAAACGCGAGGTTCTGCCGGATGTTCCGCACGGTCGCGCGGCTCAACTGCCGTGCGCGCACGATACCGTTCAGGTCGCCTTTGACCAGGGTCACCTGGGCGCTCTCCATGGCGATGTCGGTGCCCGTGCCCATTGCGATGCCCACACGTGCGCGTGCCAGCGCGGGCGCGTCATTGATGCCATCGCCCGCCATCGCCACTTTTCGGCCTTCGTTCTGCAGCTTCTCCACGATGCGGGCCTTGTCGGCAGGCTGAACCTCCGCGATCACCTCGTCGATGTCGAGGCTCTTCGCGACTGCTTCGGCCGTGCCGCGCGCATCGCCCGTGAGCATGACGATGCGGAGCCCGTCCGCGCGCAACGCCTTGAGCGCCGAGGGGGTCGTGTCCTTGATCGGGTCGCCGACGGCGATGGCGCCGGCGAGTTTCCCATCTACCGCCACGAACATCACGGTGCGTCCCGAGGCCCGCTGCGTATCGACTTCCGACTGCAGACTCTCGACGACTGCGCCCACATCTTTCATCAGCGCGGCGTTGCCCAATGCCAGAGTTTTTCCCGAAGACCTTCCTGTCACGCCCTTTCCCGTGACGGACTGGAAATCCGATACCTCGGCAGGTGCGACTTTGCGCCGCGTGGCGCCCTCGACGATGGCGCGCGCCAGCGGATGCTCGCTCGACTTCTCGAGCGCGGCAGCCAGGCCGAGGATTTCGTCTTCGGACCACGGCGCAACGGCCATCACGCGGTGCAACGCAGGTTTGCCCACCGTCAGCGTGCCGGTCTTGTCGATGACGAGGGTGTCGATCTCGCGCAAGGATTCGATGGCTTCGGCGTCTCGAAACAACACGCCCAGCTGCGCGCCCCGCCCGCTCGCGACCATGATCGCGATGGGCGTGGCCAACCCCAGCGCGCAGGGACAGGCAATGATGAGTACCGCGACCGCGTTGACCAGCGCATAGGCGAGCTGTGGCTCCGGCCCCAGGAACCACCAGCCCAGGAAGGTCGCCGCCGCGATGACGACCACCGCGGGGACAAACCACCCGGAAACGACGTCCGCCAGGCGCTGCAGTGGGGCGCGACTGCGCTGGGCCTGTGCGACGAGAGCGACTATTTGCGACAGCAAACTATCGGCGCCCACGCGCTCCGCCGCCACGACGACCGATCCGGTCTGGTTGATGGTGGCGCCGACCACGCGATCACCGGGACCTTTGTCGACCGGCAGCGGTTCCCCCGTCAGCATCGACTCATCGAACGTGGAGCGGCCCTCCACGATGTGCCCATCCACCGGCACCTTTTCGCCGGGGCGGACACGCACGCGATCGCCCACCGCGATCGCATCGAGCGCCACGTCTTCGTCGGTGCCATCCGCGCGCACACGCCGCGCCGTCCTGGGTGCCAGATCCAGCAGCTGGCGGATGGCAAGACTCGTGCGACCGCGCGCCCCGAGCTCGAGCCACTCGCCTAACAACACCAGCGCGACGATGGCCGCCGCCACTTCGAAATAGACGCCGACCATCCCGTGCGCATCGCGCATCTCGGGCGGAAAGGCTGCCGGATCGAAGGTGGCGAACAGGCTGAAGACGTACGAAACGAGAACACCGAGACCGATCAGCGTGTACATGTTGGGTGAGCGATGCGTGACGCCTTGCCAGCCGCGCCGGTAATAGTCCGCGGCCGCCCACAGGATGACCGGAGCCGTGAGCAGCAACTCGGCAAACCTCAGTATCGAAGCCGTGGCAGCCGAGAGGTGCATGTCGAACAGATGGGGCAGCATGGCGATCGCGACGACCGGAATGCTCAAGGCGGCGGAAATCCAGAACTTCTGCCTGACCGTTCGCAGCTCCGAGCCGTCCGCCATTGCAGTGGGCATGAGAGGTTCGAGCGCCATGCCACAGATCGGACAAGAGCCCGGACCGGTTTGACGGATCTGCGCGTGCATCGGGCATGTGTAGATCACGCCCGCCGACCCACTATCACCTTTCGCGCTGCCCGCGGGCACTTCCTTACCCGATCACTTCGGTTTGCGGAATTTCAGGAGGTAGCGGTCCGTCTTGTCGTGCAGACCCTTTTCGAAGACGGCGGTCTTGTGATCGTCGGCTGAATTCGCGATGACGTCGCTCGAGCCGACGAACTCGAAGCCCGCCGCCATCACTTCCGTTTTCACGGCGTCGGGATCGCTGCGATGCAAAGTCGAAGTGACGGTGAAACCCGTGCCCTTCTCGGCGGCGTGGTCGATGACGATGTAGATGCCGCCTGGTTTCAGGCTCTGGAACACCGTCTTGTTGAACGCCGCGACGTCGATGTTCTGCGCATTGTGCACGTCGTGATAATTCTGCGACGTCCAGACCATGTCGAGTTTCTCGGGGAGCTTCAGCTCCGCGACCTTCTCCACGGACACGGTCACATTCTTGTAGTGGCCATCGGCGGCGATGGCACGCACGGCTGCCGCAGGTTCCGGTCGATCCGCGGGCGCATCCGGCCGCTTGGGCGGCGCGACCGCGAAGACCTGGCCTTTCGGCCCGACGACACCGCTGAAAATACGCGTGAAATAGCCGCCGCCCGGCAGCAGGTCCGCGATGCGCTGGCCTCGTTTCAGTCCCGCGAAGGCGATGGACTCCGCGGGCTTGCGGTCCGCGTCGCGATCACGGTCCGCTTGGGGCCGTGCAGGATCGGCGACTGCGGCGGAGATGGCTTTGGGAACCACGGGAAGTTCGGCGGCTCCTGCCGACGCCAGGGTTACGAAACAAATGGCGGCCGCGAGTGTGGTGGTCGATCGATGGCGGAAGCCGATATTCATGATGGTTTCTCCGTTCAGTCGATTGCGATGAGCACGAGCTCCAACGATGGTACGCCTTCGCCTACCAACAGGGCCCTTGGGAATTGAACGTACTCCTCACCGCGGACTTGACATCCGCCGCCCGCGTTTGAACAGTGGGGGAGACGACAGAAAATGAAAACCGTCCGCGATGAGACTGGAGGCCTTATGCGAATGAAGTTCCACCTGACGGCTGCGCTCATCGCGGCGCTGCTGCCGGCGCCGTTCGCGATTGTCCTCGCACAGGACGCCAACATCCTCCAGCCGGTAGCCCAGCTCGAAAAACTGCTGGCCGCCGAGCCGTTGGTGATAACGCAGGCCGAGATCAGCAGGCCGAAAGCAAAGGGCGACATCACCTTGCGTGCCGATGTCTCTTTCGGTGGCGCACCGCCGCTGCGCGTCAAGCTGCGCAAGGCGGAACCCGGCGCGGAGTCCTTCAACAACGTGCCACGTTATGATGTTGCGGCTTACGAGCTGCAAAAGCTGTTTCTCGATTCCGCCGAGTATGTTGTGCCGCCCACGGCACTGCGCATGGTGCCGGTGGTGGACGTCGCGAAGTATTCAGGCGATGTCACGCGGACCTTCATTGCCGCAGACCAGGTCATGTGTGTCGTGCAGTACTGGCTCAGCGACATCTCGGTGATCGCAGATGTCTACGATCCGGAGCAATTCGCCAGCGATGCCGTCTACGCACGGCACATCGGCCAGCTGAACATCTTCACTTTCCTGATAGAACACCGCGATTCCAACCTGGGAAATTTCATCATCAGCAAGGAGCGCAAAGGCGCACGCGTCTTTTCGATCGACCACGGAGTCGCGTTCGCCTCTACCGACAGCGATCGCGGCGAGCTGTGGAAGGTGATGCGCGTGAATCGCCTCCCGGCCGACACCGTCGAACGGCTGCGCAAGATCACGCCGGAGATCCTCGATGAGCGGCTTGGCGTCCTTGCGCAATGGAAACTGCAGGGCCGGCAATTCGTTGCCGTACCTGCCGGCCAGAACCTGTTCCCCACCAAGGGAGTGCGTCGGCGCGGAGACTTCTTGCAGGTGGGCCTGACCCGTTCCGAGATTGGCGCGTTGAATCGGCAATTGAAGAACCTGCTCAAGCGGATCGACAGCGGTGAGATTGCCGTGGTGGGCGCAACTTCATGAGGTATCCGCCGATGTCTGCGCCGCGCCGTTTCGCTCCGCGAGCATTGTTGGTCGTGCTGCTCACGACCATCGCCTGCGCCGGTCCGCGGCAGGCATGGGCACAAGCCGCGCAGGTGCAATGGAGCGGCGTCGACCGCGTGATCGCTTTCGCGGATGTGCATGGTGCGTACACGGAACTGCACTCACTACTCCGCGATACCGTCGTGCTCGACGCCGAGGACCGCTGGGCCGCCGGGACATCGCACGTCGTCAGCCTGGGCGACCTGCTGGATCGTGGCGCGGATTCGCGCAAGGTCCTGGACCTGCTGATGAAGCTGCAGCGCGAAGCACAGACGGCGGGTGGAAACCTGCACGTGCTGCTCGGCAATCACGAGGTGATGAATCTCCTCGGCGACCTGCGTTACATCGATGCCGCGGAATACGCGCAGTATGTGGACCTGGAGCCGGCGGCCGAGCGCGAACGGCAGCGCGCGATCTGGCAGCAACAGTGCACGGCGCCCTGTGCACCCTTCGATCAGAAATTTCCGCCCGGCTATTTCGGGCATCTCGCAGCCTTTGCCCCCGCGGGCAAGTACGGCCAGTGGCTGCTGACCCTGCCCGTTGCCATCACCATCAACGACACACTCTTCATGCACGCCGGTCCGTCACGCAGCCTGCAGGGCCTCACGCTTCCGGAGTTGAACGTCCGTTATCACACGGCGTTGACGGACTATCTAGGCTCCGCCGCCCGACTCGAACAGGCGAAGCTGCTGCTGGCGGGCGATGACTACGGCGCGCGTTCCAGGCTTGCCAACGAGCGTCTTGCGAAAATTCCGCCCGAGAACGTCGAGGCGGGGGTGAGGAACGCGATCCAGCGCCTCGACGCACTGACTAACAACCCGCTTCTCACGGAGGCCGGACCCAACTGGTATCGCGGCACGGCGCTGTGCAATGAGGTGTCGGAAACCGACGTGCTTTTGCCCCTGCTGAAACAGTTCGGCGCCACGAAACTGGTGATCGGCCACACGCCGACCCGCAATTCGCGGGCGGTCACGCGGTTCGACGGTCGCGTCGTGAAGCTCGACACCGGCATGAATCCCGTGGCGTACAAAGGTCGCCCCACGGCGCTCATCCTGCAGGCGTCCGGGCTCACGGCCCGCTACGCAGGTTCCAGCGATGCGGCTGCACCGCAACCCGAAGGCCTGTTCGTCGCGCCGAACCAGCTCGACGATGCCAGCGTGCTGGCGGCGCTGCGCGATGGCGAGGTAGCCGTGACGGGGCCTCGCGCCCCGAATGAACTCGACGTCGCGGTGGTTCTCGATGGCCGACGCATTCCGGCGGTGTTCCTGGTGCGCACGGCGGGCGCGGCGCGCAAGGAAGTCGCGGCCTTTCGTCTGGACCGGCTGCTGCAACTGGGGATCGTGCCGGCCACGGTCGAGCGCGAGGTGCAGGGGCAGCGCGGTGTGCTGCAGGCTCGTCCGCTGAAATGGGTGACGCAGGCCCAGCTGCAGCAGCGGCAAGCATCGCTCGGCGAGGGTTACTGCAGCGCCGAGTCGCAATTCCAGCTCCTGTACGCGTTCGACACGCTCATCGGCAACGAGGAGCGTACGGCCGAGTCGATCCTGTTCGATTCGAACAATGCACTCGTATACGGCACGGCCCACGATCGCGCGTTCGGCACGACGCGCGGCCTGCCCGCCTATCTAAAGACCAAGCCGCCAACACCGGGTGCGGAATTGCGCCGCCGCCTGACTACTCTGGACGACGCCGCACTGCGGGCGTCACTGGGCGAGCTGCTCGATGCGCGCGGACGCAGTGCCCTTCTGTCGCGTCGCGATGTCCTGCTCGCACTGCCGGTATCCGCGGTGGGAAATTCTCCGTGATCGCCCGCGACTTCAGAGCGCCACGTTCACGCGCCTGAGAACGAAGCTGCTGCGGGCGCGCAGGCCTTCCAGGTCGCTGGCGATGACGGTGATACGAAGCTCCGTGATCTCGAGGTTGTGCGGAGCAACGCCCACGAAGGTCTGCTTCCACGCATCGAAGCGCAGCCAGCGAGGCAATGGGCGCCCGTCATGGCAACAGGCGCGATAGACCAGCACGTCGCCGGGATCGGGATCGACGAATGCATTGGCCGGAAGCGAGTGCCTGAACGGCTTGCCGGGCAAACAGTGCAGATCGGGAATGGCTTCGACCGCCTCGGGCGCGTGGTTCGTGACACTTTCCAGCACCTTGCGGCTGTACTGGCGTCCCATCGAATTCGCCAGCGCGATGAAGATCAATGACAGCACGAAGTTCTGCAGCGCGAAATCGTGCGTCGTCCACCCCAGCAGGTTGAGTCCCACGTACACCGCCAATGCCTGGAGCACGTCGCCGAAGCGCCAGAAGAAGGTGTCGATCGCCATCTTGCCCTCGTATTTCGAATCGCGATCCACGGGGAGGAAAAGCGTCTGGCGCGTCGTATTCATGAGCGAATAGTCGACGCCGTTGTCCGCAACCTTGATGCGGCGGATCAATGAAAAGATCGGAATGAAGCCGCCCACCATCGGCGCGAGCGCAAGCACCCCGTATCCCACGGCCAAGATGACCGGATGGACCAGCAGCGCACCGCGTACTCCCACGACGCGATAGATGCGCGCAACCAGCAGCAGCTGGATGCCGAGGCCGATCAACGTCACCCAGAAATTGAAGTTGCCATAGAGCTCGGCCAGCACCACGTTGATGCTGCCCGCGCCCTCGCCCGCCGCGACCAGCGTCTGGGCGTGCGCCTTCATGTAGTCGGCGAGGATGAATTCGCCGGTGGAATTGATCCAGTTCAGCAGCACCACGAACAGTGCGATCAGCAGCAGGTAGCGGTCGCGCAAGACCAGGCCGATGCCGCCTAACAAATGTGGAGCGGTCCGGGGTTGCTCCGGCGATGTGACCCGCGAACCGGGCGGTACCGCCGCGCGTTCGGCGGTCGCGAGGAACAGCGTCGCGGCAAGCGTGCTGGTCGAAAGGATCATCAGGCCGAGCGGTGTCAGCGCCTCCGCGGCCAGCTGCGTGATCTTGGCACCGGCCAGTGCGCCGAGATTGCCGCCCAGCGCGATTACCACGAACAACCGCTGTCCCGTCTTGACGTTGAAGGAGTCCGCGGCGAACGCCCACATCTGCGAGACAACCATGACGCCGTACGTACCGACCCAGATATAGAACGGGATCGCGATCGGCACTTTGAAATGGGCGAGCAAGGCAAACAGCGGCGTCGTGACGACGAAGAAGACGGTGACCATGCGCAGCAGCCGTACGCCGTCGAGATGGCGCCGTAACCAGCCGTACAGCGGAACGATCAACATCAACGACAGCGCCACCAGCGCCACGACATAGGAACGCGTCTCGGCGGAAAACCTGGTGAGGATGAAGGCTTCGCGCAATGCCTTCATGACCTGGAAGGACGAGAGCAGCAGGAAACCGTGCAGGAAAAACAGCAAGGCGGCACGGCCCTCGCCGGGCCGCACGCGTGTGATGAGGGACAGCAGGCGCTCGAAGCGGCTCAAGCCGCTGTCGCCATTGCTCATGTGTTATTCCTGCACGGAGGGTCTGTCGGAAATGTTGTTATGTACAAAGCTCGCGCCGAATCTGCATGGCGAGCTGCTCCCCTCCGGAAATACGCATCAACAAATCGTCAGCTTGACCGGGGAATCGAACTGGCTTCAGCCACCGGTGCATCGTGCAGGTTTGCGCTCGTCGAATGCAAGGTTCGCACGATCAAAAAGGCCAGGAGCGGGATGGCGATCGCGTAGACGTATTGCGTACGCGACACGCCGATGCCGAACGGAAACCAGATGCCCGGTACGCCGATCGTATCGAGCAGCTCGCCGCCGAATAACCCGGCCATGATCGAGGCCAAGGTGACCAACGCCAGGATGCGAATGGGGCCGCTGCGGACAATACGTGCGGCTATCACGACAAACAGCGCGAGCGACGCGAGCCGGCTGCCGTTTGTCACGCTCTCCGAATGCGTCACGGCGCCGATGATCCCGGCGGCCGCCAGCACGACGGCCAGCACGTCGATGCTTCGCCACGGACGCGGGCACCAGCGGTTCCAGGCCCACGTCCAGGCGGCGATCGTTGGCGCCCACATCCATGAGGCCAGCCACCCATAGGTAGTTAGAGATTGAAGATCGGTCCACGCGACGATTGCATTGTTGAGGCGCCTGGCCGCCATGAGCGCAAGCGCGATGCCGGCAAAGGCCAGGAAACCCCTGTGGCTGCTGCGAGGCCAGCACCCGAGCGCCAGGCCGATGAGTGCCCACATGGCGATCGGCTCGACCAAGTCGGCGATGTAACCCGCGATGGTTCGATGCCATTGCACGCGGTGGAGCGCGTCGCTTTTCGGCCGCGGCGCCAGTAGGGGCGCGCTGTGCATGCCGCCGCCGTCTGCGCTGCCTCCCGAACCCGGAAGCATGTATGCGCGGACCGCGAGGATGCCACGAGTGCCTGCCGCATCGGCGGGCAGCGCGAACTGCAGCGGCCGCGTGCCGACGACGCGTGGGTCTCTACCGAGCCTGCCCGACCCGCCTAACAACTGACCGTTCCAATAGAGTTCGTAGCCGTGATCGACGAGGGTCGGGCCGAGAATGTCCCACGATGCGGGTCCGGGCGGCACGGTCACTGCGCGTCGATACCAGGCATAGCCGCGATAGCCGGGGTGTCCTTGGGCCATCCACCCGCCTACGTAATCGGGCAGACCCACGTCGCCGTCGTGCGAGCCCGGCTCGGCGGTCAAATCGATGGTCTCCCACTCGCCGTCGTCTGTATTGGCGTTCGCCCATTGGGCATCGTCGCCGGTATGGAATCGCCAGGAGCCGTCCAGCAGAGTCGCGGCGGCGCGCAGCGCCGGAGGATCAGGGCGGCCACCGCTCGCCAGGTCCACGGTCACCAGGGCCCATGCCATCAGCGTCACGATGACGATACCGACGATCAGTGTGCGTTGTATGGTGTCCATCGATGTCGCCGCCGAGGATATTGGAGTTCCGGGTATTTTGTGGACAGGCACTGTCACCTATCCGCTTCTCTTGGCCCCCCAAAGGGCCATAGACTTTGACATTCCGGTAGTGGAGGCGCGGTGAACGAACAAGGGTCGGCAATCGGCAGCGAAGATCGGGGACCTCCCGCGGTCTTCATCAGCTACGCGACCGCCGACCGCGCCGAGGCGCTGAAGGTCTGCAAAGCCATCGAAAGCCGTGGAACCAAGTGCTGGATTTCCACGCGGGACGTGCCGCCCGGCGCGAATTATCAGGAGGCGATCGTGCAATCGCTTCGCACCGCTCGTGCGGTGATCCTCGTCTTCTCGGACGCAGCCAATACCAGCAGTGAGATCAAGAAGGAACTCTCGCTCGCCAGCCGCTACGACGTGCCGGTCATCGCGCTGCGCCTCAAAGACGTCGAGCCGAGCGATGCATTCGCCTACGAATTGTCGACACGTCAGTGGATCAACGCGTTCGAAGGCTGGGACAGTGCGATCGACACGCTGGTTGCACGGATCGGGCAGATTGCCGGCTCCGGGCCGGTGGCCGCCGCGGCAGCCACGCCCGCTTCCCGCCGCCCGGCTTTCTCCTCGTGGCGCGGGATGGCGATCGCGGTCGCCGGCCTGCTCGCGCTGATTGCGGGTGCCGGGGCGTGGTGGGCACAACGACCGCCCCAAGCCGCAGCCGCGGCTCACGCCATGGCGGTTCGCCTGACGGGATTCCAGCTCCTGTCCGCAGACTTGCCTGCAACTCTTCGGGATGCCGTAGACGCGGAGATTACCGCGGCATTCAACGTCGACGGCGTCGTGGATGTTTCGACCGCACCAGCACCGGCGCCGGGTGCAACGCCAGCTTACACACTGGGTGGGACGATCCAGCGGGACGGACACACGATCCGCGTAATCACTCGCATGGGCAACGAGCACTCCGGCGCAACCTTGTGGACTCACACCTTCAACTACGACGGGAATGAAGTCTCGAGGGTTCCACGCCACATCGCCGTGGATGCCGGCAATGTAGTCCGCTGTGGACTGTTCGGAGCATCCACCTACTACAAGGCGCTGCCGGACCCAGTCCTCAGGGACTACATGCAGTTTTGTGAAGGACACTGGGATCCCAATCTGCAGGAGGGACGGAAAGCCCTGATCCCCGCGCAACGGGTGGTCGCTGCCGTTCCGGACTTTTCCTGGGGTTGGGCCGCGATCGCTGGGGCGTACTGGAAAGTCATGTTGAGCGCGGACGACGATCGGATCGCCGACGAGGCGCGCGCAAGTGGACGTGAAGCAGCCGACCGGGCGGTAGCTATCGACAGCAGGAACAGCGAAGCGCTGTACATCAAAGCCATGCTGCTCGATCCGCGCGACTGGTTAGGTCGGGAAGACCTGTTCAAACGCGCTGTCGCGGCGCGGCGGCTGGATTGCGGGTGCGAGCACCATCAATACGGGTGGATGATGCTGAGTGTCGGCCGCACTGCCGAAGCGCTCGAACAATTGCGCCAGGCCGACGACATGCTGGCCCTCTATGTTTATACGCCTTTGACTCTGGCCCAGGCGCTGGTCGTCGCCGGAAAGCCTGACGAGGCGAAACTCTATTTCGACGCGGCGATCGACCTTGCGCCGAATGCCGACTTCGCAAAACGGCTCACGAAATTCAAGGCAACGGAGGTTGGTGACATCAACCTCCTGCTCGACCCGGCGCTATCGTTTTCGGCAGAGCTGCGCGCGGCGTTGTTGAATGGCTATCGCGCACTGGCCTCGCCAGATTCGGGAGCCAAGGCGCGAGCTGTCCAGGCTCTCCTTGCGCTGCCTGAAGACCAGAAGGGGGAAGCGGTCGCGAGGCTGCTCGCAGATCTCGGCGCGAACCACGAAGCTTTCCAGATCGCGACCCGGATAGCGATGACGCAGAAATATCCGGGGCCATCGATCTTCTGGGATCAGCGCATGCGTGGAATATTGGCCGATCCGGGCTTCCCGGCGGTGGCCGAACAACTCGGCCTTTTGAAATACTGGAAAACGACCCACACCAGGCCCGATGTCTGCAATGAAAAGGCGCCGGCGCCGTTCTGCCGGATGATTTGACGCTGCACTGCAGACCGCGGGACATGACTGCCACTAACAATGTTTGTCAGGCTCGCGTCCGCCTGCGCAAGTGGCAAAACGGCGGCCGGATCGCTTGATCCGGCCGCCGTCGTTTTGCTCCTCAGTGCCGGACTGCCGCCGGGTCGGCGGTGGTCACGGTCCAGACGGAAGCGTTCTCACCGATGGTCTTTGCCCCGGTGGTCATCTTTGCCCCGGTGATCGTCTTTACCCCGATGTTTCGGGATTGCAACGGCCACAGGAGCCGTCCTGGTCGCAACCAGCCCGTTGCGTTTGTATTCCAGGTACACCCAGTAGGTCTCGCCGTCCTCCAGGCCCTTGATGTGCACGCCCTTCGAGTGGAAATCGACACGGTCGTAGCGTTTGAAATGACCGGCCTGCGATTTCGCAACGTAGACGCTGTAGCCCTTGCCGTTGGCGGAAAGGATGTTGAAGTCCACGTTGATTTGATCGTTGCCGGCTTTGATCCCCTTCACCTTGATGTCCTGGAACTTGAAGATGTTGGGCTCCGAGATATCCGTCCTCTCCGCCTCGGTCTGCATCAGGTAGACGATCAGGGCGGGATCGGCGGTGGCGGAGAAGTCGATATCACCACCGATGGTCAGCACGGTGTTGTCGGCGTTCCATGTCTTGGTCCAGGCCTTCGCGAAGTTCACGCCCATGCCGAAGTTCCCGGGATGCATCGGCTTTGCAAAGGTGACCTGGATGCTGTCGGTTGCGCCGCTGAGGCCGGCCACCGAGGCGATGGCGCCGGACGCGCCGTAGTTAGTCGCAAGATCGACGATCCCTTTTTCCGGGTCCCGGTTCCGGTCGCGGTCCCAGCCCCAGTTCCAATTCCAGATCCAGTGATGGCCCCAGCCCCAGCCCGAGTGCCGGTGTCCGTCCCGACCCCGGTCTCCGGCCAGCGCCGAGCCTGCTACAGCGATGCACAGGACGCAGGCCACGGCGACGACACGATGCATTGTGTTGTTGTACATACGTTTTCTCCCTACAGATTCCACATGAGTTTGGGTTTGCATCGTCACGGCCTCAGTTCGCCAACGTGGGCGCTATGTCCATCTGCAGGTCGAACGTGAACCCGGGGAACAAGTCCGGGAACTGCAGGTTGTCGATGAACATGCGGCTCGGTGCTGGGAACGCAGGCCCAAAGGATGCGGCGCTGCTGCCGCCGCCGGCGATGCCCACTTTGTGGTGGATCTGGAAGGAGCGCAGCATCACGCCGAAGTTCTGCACCTGGACGCTGGGCACCGGATCGTTGCCGGTCCACATGTCGCCCGCGAGCTCCGCGGCAGAGCGAGTGTCGTAGTAGAAGATCGCCTGGTCTTCGCCCAGGTTGTTGATGCGCTCGGGGAAGCTGATGTACCACGAGTTTTCGATCGTGGTGATCTCGGGCCGCATCATGAATTCCCACGAGTAGAAGGGAATCTTGACCTGCTTGGCCACCTTCTTTGATCCGACCGTGCGCAGGGTGTACGGCCCCGTGCTCGGATCCTCGTCAGCATCGAGACGTATCGTGGCCCTGCCCTTGAAAGTGGCCGCCGTGTCGAGCACCCCGCCGGTCGGGGAGAGAAGCTGGACTGCCGGAGCGTCGGACAGGATGGTCAGATTCCTCTTGGTCCCCTCGACTAACAACCTGAGATCAGGGGTCGTGCCGAGGCTGTACTGACCCGGGAAGGCCCAGGGCATCGCGGACGGATCGGTCACCGCAAACGGGTTGTATTCGAAGCCCGGCATCACCGTGACGGGCGCGGTCGCGGTGGCGACGTAGCCGGCGGTGCTTTCCGAGCCGTAGCGCGGGTCTATCCCGCGCAGGACCAGCTGCGCCATGGCGTAGAAGTTGGCCTTCTCCGTGTTGTTGGTCGCGTGCGCGAGTTTCGGCGAGGCGATGTAGCCGATGTAGTCCTCATATCCGTAACCCGCGCGGTAGGCGCCGGTGCCCTCGTACATCTGGTAGGCCAGGCGCGCGGCATTGACCGAAATCGCCACGCTTTCGGCGCCGTTCCAGAAGTCGTCCATGCCTTCGAACACCATCAGCGGGCGGGGCGCGATCAACGCCAGCGTCATGTGGTGGTCGATCGGCAGCTGGTGTTTGTTTTCCTGGCCGAAATTTGCCGGCAGCCGGGAGGTGAACCAGCGGAAGTAGTTAGTACCATCGTAGGCCCGGTCGATCTGCTCCTTGCGTGCGCCGGTGACGCCGGAATAGAAGGACGCCGGGTCCATCTCGGCGGCGGTGTAGCTGGTGGCGTTGGCGTTGTTGCCGGCCGGGTACTTCTTCGAGTCGTAGGTATAACGGATGGTGGAGGCGCCGAACTGCCCGGAATGGCCCACCCACGTCATGTACAGCCGCTCGTCGAACGCGGATGCCAACATGGCGATCTTGCCGCCGCGCGAGAAGCCGTAGGTGATCAGCCTGGTGTCGTCGATCTCGGGGAACAGGCCGTCCGGGTATTGCGCGTTGCGGATCTTGAGCGCATCGACCACCCGGTGAAATCCCCAGGCCTGGGCAATGAGGGTACCGGTGTCATATTTGACGTCGCCCTGAACGTAGGGGAACAGCGTCCAGTAGACGCCGGTCGGCAGGCCCGCGCTGGTGTCGGAGGAAACGTTCGGCGTGGCTACGGACGCGTACCCGAGCTGCTGCCCCGTGATCTGGCCGTTGGTAGTTAGGGGGTTCCCGCCGATGAAGGTGGGGAGTTTTTCGATCAGCGCGCCGTTCTGGTAGGCGGCCGGATACTGATCGGCGGTGGGAATGGTGACGGCGACACTGAAGCCGGCTGTCTTGACGGCTACGACCTGCCCGCTTGCGTCTTTGACATCCACTTCCATGTCGACGCGCAGGGTGTTTCCGGTCCTGGAGGCGGTCAGACGGTCCGGCTCATGGATATAGCCGTACTCGTAGTACTGCAGGTAATCCTTGATCTCTTCGCGGCGAGCCTCCCACTGCTGGAGGGTCGTCAGCGCTTTGCCGTCGTTGAACTGGAAGAGGTTAGGAAGCTCGTAAATGAACGGTAGTTCGTCTCCGGGCGGTTCTGCGGCGGCGGAAGGTTGCGGACCCAACGCCAGAACTGGCAGCACGGTCAGCACGACGGCAAGGACATGTTTGCCTGTGCAAGTCTTGTGGAACATAGAAAGTACTCCCCTGTTACTGATGTGAACTCGATGTGGCGTTGGCGAAGGCGGGCAAGCCGTGAGCCAGCGCGTTCGCACTCGATGCGATCAAACAAACGCTGCCGATCGCGAGCGCCACTCGGGCGCGAATTCCCCTTCTCGAGCGAGTCATGTTGGATCCCCCTGTTGGATTGAGTTTTTTACACGTGCCGGGCTGCCGCTCTTGCGGCTGAGTCATGGTGGCTGCGGTCGCGACTGCGGCGCATACGCCGCGGCGACGAGCGACGGCTCGACGTGTTTGGAGTTCATCGGTACTGCCCCCCAGCAGTTGTAGTGAACGAGGGAACCCTAGCAATTGGTAAGGCCAAATACAACAGTCTGTCTGACCACTTGTATTAATTGGTCATGCCGACTGTAGGAATTGGCCTGCCCACGCTTATTGCTGGCGGTGGCCACTGATACCGCGGGCCCTCGGCATTCCCCCTCCCGCCGGAAATGCGGTTTTCCTCTCATATCTATAGACAGTGAAAACTCACTACACTTCTGTATCTATTCGGATACACTGTGCGTCAGTGAATAGTCTTATTGCAACGCGTGAATTCGAGCAGTGGCTCGAAAAATTGCGGGATGCGAAAGGCAAGGCGCGAATCCTCTCGCGACTGGATTCTGCGGCGCTTGGCAACTTCGGTGACTGCCAGCCTGTCGGCGAGGGCGTGAGTGAAATGCGGATTCACTTCGGGCCTGGTTACCGCGTGTATTTCACACGAAGTGGCACATTCATTTACGCGCTTCTGATTGGCGGCGACAAGTCGACTCAGAGGCGAGACATCAAACACGCGCTTAAGATGGCGCGGGAGTTAAAGATATGACTGCGAAAAAGACAAAGGCGAAAGCGGCGGTTGCGCGGCGACTCGCGCCGTTCGACGTGTCACGCCATCTCAATAGTGAGGCGGTAGTTGCAGAATACCTAGCCGCCGCCCTGGAAGACCCAAACCCCGATATGTTTTTGCGCGCCGTCGCAAATGTCGCCAAGGCGCGGGGCATGGCTTCCGTGGCTGAAGCGTCGGGTCTCGGACGCGAAAGCCTCTACAAAGCGCTCGCTCCAGGGGCGAAGGTTCGTTACGAGACGGTTCGAAAGTTGGTGGATTCGCTCGGTGTGAAGCTGACTGTGACCACGTAGCAAAGCGATCTGTCAGATCGGCGGCACTTCGCATCTGGCCTAGAGTTCGGGCGTTTCGTGGGAACCACGCATCAGCAAAGGTCGCTGAAGTATCGGTCGCATTTAGCGCTAAACCCTACACTGACTTGCTTCCGCTCCCCTGAGAAAGTCACGCAGAGCAACTCTGAGAATTAGCGGGAGAGAGGGATTCATACCGCTTCCAGAAGTGCATGAATTACAGCGCTTTTCGAATATTCCCGAAAATCCATACCTCAGGAAATACCTCGCGAGAAAACGTCAGTTTCCACAGCAGCCCGAGCAATTTTTTAGCACGCCAATACAAGTCCGGCTACCTATTCAATTAGACATCTGATCCAGGCAATCACCACGCGTATCGTCGGCCTGTAGTTGACCGGCGCAACCAGACCTCCGTCGGTGCATCCGGTAGATTCTCATCTCGGCTGAAACTGTACGCCGTTGATAAGGCCATCTTCACCGAGTAGCACGCCGATGCGAATCGCGCCTCTCTCGAAGTCCGCGTCAAACTGGTCATCACCTTCCACCGCCACTCGATTGAATGTCAGGCTCTTGAGAGCGCCCAGATTTCCCATGAGCTGCTGAAGATTTGGCAACTGCTGACGCACGAAATCCGCGAAACTTGGTTTCATTCGTTCGAAGTCGGGCTTGCCGCTCGCGAGACCAGCGAGTAGCGCTCGAATCGCCGGCTCCGACCCGGGCAGTGGGGTCTGGTCCTTGAAGCGACGCATGATTCCTTCGGCGGTTCCGATTAATTGTCGTGCCCTTGCCTCTTCCATTCGCGGTCCGTTTCGTTCCCAGCCGTTGAGCCGATGGCGGACCGCGGTGGCTGGACCGCCCGAGCTCACAGTGAAGCTCACCGTTACATCGATGTCCTTGGAGAAGAATTCGCGATCGGACGACGGGAAAAGCGGCGTGGGGGCCTGCCCGATCGCTTGACCCACCAACCGATCGCCTTCCTTGCGGACCACATACGGAGTGCCGTCATTCAGCTCATACGCGCCGACGTAGCGATCGAGCAACTCCGGCTTCACCACGGACAACGTGCGAATCGACGGCGCGAAGTCCGGCCATTCATAGACGTACGCGATGGTGCGCAGTACTTCGCCCATGAGATCTCCACCGCTGTCGCTGTTGGTCATCACGATGGCGCCTTCGCCATCCTCATAAGCGACCAGCAAACACCGATAGCCTTCGTTTGCGCCGTCATGCGCGAAGTATTTTCGCGCCGTCGAACCGCCAGTCTGCGGACCAAGTGCTTGACCGCCGAAGACCGGCGTGAGCATTGCTCGCGCTGTCTTGGCCGAGATCACTCCGCCGGATTTGCCGGCGAGCGAAGCTCGCACACCGAGCGCGTAGCGCGCGAGGTCGGTCGGCGTTGTCCAAAGTCCGGCCGGCGCCATCTCTGGATAGGTGTGCGGCCCTCCTTCGACGGGCTTGCCATCAGCGCGGTGCGGCAGCGCGATCTCGGACATGCGTGTAAGGGGAAGCGGCTGTTCGTAAGTGCTTCGAGTCATACCGAGCGGCGCGAGCACCGAATCGTGCATGAGCTTCGACAACGGAACGGCGGTCACGTCTTGCAGCAACTGCTGTGCGACCACGTAGCCTCCACCGGAATACCGAGCGAGCGTCCCCGGCACGATGTCCACACGGATCGCGGCGGAATTTGCAGGAGGTGTGCCGTCGAGAATCTGTACTGTCGTCGGCAGTGGTGCGCCGGCGGCGTAACCAGGAAATCCATTCACGGTGAGCCCCGCAGAGTGCGTAAGGAGCCCACGCAAAGTCACCTTCGACTGGCGCGTGAAATCATTGTCGGGGAGTTTCCAAGCCTTCAGAAAGTCGTTAACGTTTGCGTCGAGGTTCAGTCTTCCGACGTCCACGAGCCGTAGCACAGCAAGCGCGAACACCGGCTTACTGATCGAAGCGGCCTGAAACAACGTGTTGGCCGTGACGGGCCCACCGCCCGCCCGCGCGACGCCAAATCCGCGGGCCCATTCGATACGTCCTTTGTGAATCACCGCGATGCTCACACCCGGCACGTTGAGCTCCGTCATCCGCGCCTCGAGCGACTGGGTGGCGGGCACCTCGCCGGTTACCAGCACGCGCGGGACGATGCCCTCTTCCACACGTCGGACGTGTTCCTCAGTGGTGGTCGAACCCGCCGCGAAGGCGGTACCCGTTAGACAGCCGATTGGCGCGACGACGACGCATCGATAGCAAGTCAGGACCGCCAGGCGCCATGCGGTGCTGCATGACTCGCCAGGATTCCGCACAGTTTTCATCGTGCCACCTGCGCGCTGCCGTCTGCGCGATAGACGCTGAAGTCCCGCGTGTTGAGATCCCGATTCTGTCCCGACACCAGCATGAGTCCAACGAGCTGAAGAGTGACGCTCAAACACACGGCTTGGTAATCGAAAACAAAGTGGACGAGCCCCGCATTGCCAAGAAGCGTGAACGGTCCTACGACGCCGAACGCTGCGCTAACTACAAAGAGACCGCGGTAGATTCGCCGCCGCACATCGAACGTATCCGCCTGTGACATGAACGGGTCCGCGCGAGTAGCCACGGTGTTCCCGCCACCAAAAAGCACATAAACCATTGCCAACAGCATCACTCCGCTGCCGATCCCGGCAGGGAAGGTGCCCAATGTACCTGGGCGGTACAGGTACACAGCCACTGCGCAGGCAAGATTCAGCGCCTGCACGGCGATACCGAACCCGACCCACACCGGTGAAACGAAATCGGTTATCCGCCACTTACGCAGCTCCACAGATCGTCGGCTCGGGGGTGGCATGGCACGCAAACCCTTTTGGATTCTGAACTCCAATGGCAGCGCGATGTATATCGGTAGCATCACCTGCAGTAGGAGGCACGTCATCATCGGTCCCGCCAAACCCCGCGCGCTGTCCGCGAAGATGAGAGCACCCAGAAACGCGAGGATTGAGCCCGCGCCAATGACCAAGTGCGTTGGTCTGAAGAGCGCGAATTTGCGTTCCAGCTCCTCTCGGAGTAACGGATGCAGCGACGGATATTCCTCGCGTGGAAACTTCTCAAACAAACGCGCGTGATATCCCTGCCAGCGCATTGGCGTGTAGAACGAGAGCACGTAAATCTGCGCTGCGAATACGATCGCGATAAGGAGAGTCTGAAGATCGGGAGTCATTGCTTTACCCTTTCATGACACTGACAAATGCGTTGCGGATTTCGGAATCCGTGAGGCCGGTCTCGCGTAGTGAAGCGATGCACTGTGCGAGAACCGAGCTGGCCTGAGAGCCGAGATCGACCTTTGAGTGTTTCTTGCCATTGAGATGGACGAACGAACCCTTGCGACCGCGTGTCTCGATCACGGCGTCGCGTTCCAACAGCCCATAGGCCTTGGCGACGGTGTTCGGATTGATTTGCAGCTCAGCCGCAAGTTCGCGAATGGTGGGTAGCGGCGCGCCGGGCTTTAGCTGGCCATTCTTTACTGCCTCACGAATCTGCGTGATGAGCTGCAAGAACACCGGCTCGGTCAATCGTTCGTCGATCGAGATTTGCATGGAAGCGTGATCGCCTTTGTATTGTGTGTACTATTAGTACACGTAGTACAATAAAAAGACAAGCCTCCTCGGACGGAGAGCGTATTCAGGGAACTGCTTCTGACTCGACGGAGCAGCAAAGGCTGCGACAGTCATCGCGATATGTGGAATCGCGTCTAAAAAGCTGGCGCAGCTGTCGAGTAGTTAGAGGCGCTATGCGAAGCGCTGACGTTGGTTTGCTTGCTTGGCGAAACGAGGCGCTGGAAATGCCCCGTCGATTCGAATCCCTGCTAAAGCTCTGCAACGCCGCGAACAATCGCGTAATTTTTTAATTTATAATGGGAATTTTGGCTGAGAGAGAGGGATTCGAACTCGGGCGAGTGACTTCCTGGATCAGTAAGTTACTGAACAATAAACACCTGCCTGTCCCCTGCAATCCCCAGAAGTCCCCGTATTTGCCACCAGATTTGCAACCAGAGCTTGCCGCAGGATGCACTAGCTTTCGATCCATCAAAGCAGGCCAAGCCCGGTAAGCAACTTCATGGAATGTTCGCCGACTGCGATTTCGCAAAGTACAAAACGTTGGGAGCGTCGGATCTCGCAACTGCAATATCTACCACGCCGTCTCCGTCGAGGTCGGCCATCGCGATGCCGTACACGGTGCCCCGGTTATCGCCAAAGTGGACAGGCGAGAAATGACGACCGGGGCCATCGTTAAAAAAGATAGTCGATTGTGCTTCGACGTTACCGACCACGATGTCGGCCCTTCCGTCACTATTGAGATCCTTAACTGCGAGTGCGTATGGCACTGCGTTGCCATTGTCGATCGCCATCCCCGGTGTGAAAGCGCCGTCCTTCCGCCCCAAGAAGATGGCGACGCCCTGCCGTTCGTCTATCGTCACGATGTCCTGCAGACCGTCGCCGTCAAAGTCTGCCGCCTCGGCCATCCGTATTGTTGCGTCGGGAGAGCCAAACGGGACCCGCCTCAGGTTCGAAAACGTGGCCTTGGGGCCAGCGAGATAAACATAGCTTTGACCGCCGTCACGATGCGGAACGGCGAGATCGATCAATCCATCACGATTGAAATCGGCGGCTGCAATAGTCGTTGCGGACTCGGTTGAAAACGCAGCGCACGCCGTGTCGAATTGACCTTTTCCTTTGTTCTGGCATATGTAGTTAGAGCTTTTGCTACCGCGATTGGCCACAACGATGTCGGGCAGGCCATCGCCGTTCAGATCCGCAACTGTGACATTTCGTGTTGCCCACTCTGGCCGGCCGTAGCTTGAACCCGCATGGAAATGACCCTTCCCATCGTTCAGGTATACAAGCTTGGGGTCGGGCGCGTCATTGCTCAGCACTACATCCAGGAAGCCGTCCGCGTCTATGTCCACCAGACGCGCAGAATACGATCGATACGCGCTATCGCTAAGGTCATAGCTTGATGAGAAATGCCCCCGACCATCCCCGATCAATACGCGGCTTTTCAATGGCCAGTGCCGCCCCTTGGCGATCACGATATCTGGGTAGCCATCCCCGTTGACATCCCCGACGCTTACATTTGCGGATGTCTCGGCAGTTTTCTCAAGCACAAGTGCATGATCGTACTGGGGGAATCGTGAGGAGGCGGTAGGCGTTCCGGCCGGCGCCACTGGACGATCCGCGGCGAGAGTGGTCCAAGTCGACGGCAAGACGGTGAGCAAGCAGAAACCTGCCAAAGTCTTAGTCGCCGACAATTTTTTATGCATGAGACCGTCACTCCCGATGATTGCGCGATCTGCTTGTTCGGGGTCGCCCCCCTTGTTAGCGAGTATGTGCATATTCCCGGCAAGAGGCGAGACGGCTACCCCGTGGCGGAGAAACGCAGTTACCGTCACGCAATGCTAACTAGCGCGCCATTTTCTGCAATTGCGAAAGGTTGGAATTTCAAAGTCGACCTGAACCCCGCCTCGCCCAACCGGTCTCATAGGCGGTAGTGATAAAGATTTCATCCGCCATGGTCATCGACAATTCAAAGACAAACTACCCGAGAGTAAGTTCGCCAATCGGGATGGTGGTACTCAGGAGGCCGCATGGTTGCTCAACAGACTGCCCTTCTCATGATGAGGCCGTCACTTGCATTACCGGCACTTCCGGCTGAAGAGTCCTGCTCGCGCACTCCACTACACGCGTTCATCGAACGGGGACAGGATCTTTCGTCTCGCTGGAGCAAGAACCCAAGGCACGCGACCTACAAGGCGAGGCGTGGCGCGGGCAGGATGGGCGCGGATCAGCGGCAATGTGGAAGCTCACCAAATTCCTGTTGGAACAGGAAAAGCAGGGGGCGGCTCACTTTTCATCAACATGTGCCGACCGAAATTGACACTCCCTTCGACCCGGCAGCGTACGAACGACGGATGGGTGCTCCGTTGCGCGAGTTGGCAAGGCGCGGTCTGTTGATCGTGCTGAGTGGCAATGCTCACTCGCGCATGGCACCTCTTCCGATGCCTTCGCCTTTATCTCAGAATCAAACCGCGTGAACAGGCGACTACGGTGAAGCGGGTCACTCCGCGAGACTCGTAGTCTGCCGAATACGTGCCGGGGATGAGATCACCCTTGTTGTCTATCCTGCCGGTCAAGACGATCTGCCCGGCCGCGATCCGGCCGCCATTCGCAATCACGAGATTGACGATCGTGCGCAGGCTCTCCCATTGCGCGCCAAGCGACTCGCGTCCGTGTCCGCGCGCTATCTCCACGCCATCGCGTTTCAGCGTCACCTTCAAGGCATCGAGATCGATGGTGCCGGCTGGTCTGGCGATTCCACGCACGAACTGCGCAGCACTGATGTTAGCTGCCACCATGTCGACGGCGTTATAGGTCTTGTCATCGCGGTAGGCGATGTCCGGTAGCTCGACGACGGGCTGTACCGCACGGACCCGTGTCCGCAACTCGTCGAGACTCTCGATCCGGGTGCGCACTTCGCGTGCGAACACATAACCCAGTTTCAATTCGTACCCCGCCCGGCGATAGCCGCACAGCGAGATCCGCGCGCCGTCCCGCGCATCGCCACTCGCGAACAAGACACCCGTGAGAGGCTCGCTCACGTGTCTTGCGGCAAGCGAGGCCGCCGACATCAATCCACCTTTGTAGCCCGCGACCTTGTCGCCCTTCGCGAGTCGCTCGGAAACAATTCGTTCCTGCACTGTGTAGGCGTCCTGCAGCGACGTCTGCGGCATCAACTCGGTGACGGGCGGAAATAACCTGCCCTCCGCTTCCGACTGCCAGAATTGCTGAAGATAGGGATTCTCCACCTCGCGCTTTGCCGGGCTCGCAGCGCAACCGCACAGCGCAAACAGGATGACCAGCGTCAGCGCCTGCAAATATTCCCCACGCGGCACATCTGAATCTCTTCCGCGCGGTTCAATGCGGGATGATTTCGGGGAACACGTACTGCTGGAGCAGCACGATGATGCCGAGGATCAGCGTCAGGACCAGGCTGTGAGGGAAAGTTCGAGCCAGCACGCTGCCCTCCTGCCCGCGCAGATCGGTGGTAGACGTGCCGGTGGAGATGTTCTGCGGCGAGATCATCTTGCCCATCACGCCGCCCGAGGCATTGGTCGCTGCCATCAGGACCGGGCTCAGATTGAGCTGATGCGCGGCGACCACCTGCAGATTGCCGAACAGCGCATTACCCGAGGTGTCGCTTCCCGAAAGGAACACTGCGAGCCAGCCGAGGAACGCCGACACGAGCGGGAACAGGAAACCGACCGAAGCCACGCCGACACCGAGTGTGTATGCGATGCCCGAATAATTCATCAGATAGGCCAGTCCGACGATGATCAGCGTGGTCAGCAACGGTAGTCGGGCCTGGCGAATGGTTCCGGTGAGCGCAGTGAGGAACTGCTTCAAGGACAACCGCACCAGGATCGCGGTAATGAAAGTCGCCGCGAGGATCGCGGTGCCAGTGGCCAGCGGCTGAAATGTCCAGACCGCCGCGTAAGGCTTGTTGTAAGTCGTGATGAACACCGCGTTGTGCAGCCCGGGCCATTCCACCTTTATCTGGCCGATGAGATTCACCTTGAAGTGCACCCATGCGATGACGACTGCCGACAGGATGAGCCAGGGCAGCCACCCGCTCCACACAGACAAGCCGGGCCCACCGCCGGAAGACACAGCCGACGTTCTGCCTAAGCCGGCCAACGAGAAGCGAGGGTCCGGCGCCGGACGCCAGATCGTCAGGAAGACCAGCGTGAGGATGAGCGAGCAGAGCGAGGACAGCACATCGGTCAGCGCATAACCTAGATAGTTCGAGGAAATGAACTGCACCAGCGCGAACGAGCCACCGGCCACGAGCAGGATGGGCCACACGCCGCGCACCGCGCGCAGGCCACCGAAAACCGCAATGGCATAGAACGGCAGCAGCAGCGCGATGAACGGCAGTTGCCGGCCGATCATTGCGCCGAGCGTGACGTCGCTCAACTGGGTCACGGCGCCCAGCGTGATTACCGGCGAACCGAGTGCTCCGAATGCGACCGGTGCTGTATTGAAAATGAGCGTGAACACCACGGCGTCGAGCGCGCGAAAACCCAGCGCGACCAGCAGCGCACTGGTGATGGCGATCGGCGTACCGAACCCAGCGACTCCCTCGAGCAGGCAACCGAATGAAAAACCGATCACGACGAGCACGACGCGGCTGTCATTCGGCAGGTGCTGCACCATCCAGGCTCGAAACGCCTCGAAGCGACCCGATGCCACGGAGATGTTGTAGAGGAGTAGCGCGTTGACGACGATCCACATCACCGGCCAGGCGGCGAACGTGGCGCCCGCGGCGATGCTGCTGAGCGCGAGTTTCGCGGGAAGTTTCCAGACGAGAGTTGCGAGAATGAACGCCACCAACAATCCGGCGCTGGACGCCTGCCAGGCCGGTCGGCGCATGACACCGAGCATGATGAGAACCACCGCGATCGGAATGACCGCGACGGCGAATGACAGCAGCAAGCTGGCGCCGACCGGGGTCACGAGCTGATGAAACATGAGCCTTCCCCTCGCGGTCTCGTGCCGCACTTTTTCTAACTATCCATCCGGCCCGGGCCCCAGTATGAGGCCTGGCAGTCAGAATGGTAAGAAAAGTTCTCCGAAAAGTAAACGGGTCAGCTGATGTTTTTGGTCTTGCGGTTCGAAACCAGATCGCTGCGTGCCAGACGCCGGATCGAGGCCTCCAGGCGCTGCTCGGCCTCGTAGATCTCGCGTTGGGTGCGCATGGCGGTGGTCATGTGGAGTTTCGCCGCCTCGCGCGCCGCCTCGGGATCCCGCTTCATGATGGCGTCGTAGATGGCCTGGTGCTCGTGAAGCTGTGAATCCTTCTCGGTCCTGTGCTCGTACAGATTCTTGCGATTCAGGTAGACATTGGAGCGCAGGATGCCCTCCAGGCTGCGCATGAAGTGCAGCATCATGAGGTTGTGGCTGGCCTCGTAGATGGCGAAATGAAAGTCGGCGTCCGTCTTCGCGATCTTGTCGACACTTTGTTCTTTATGCGCCGCGACCATGGCTTCAAAGCGGCTTTTTATGGTGTCGCGGTCCACTTTGGAGGCGCGCTCCGCCGCAAGACCCGCCGCGGCCGCCTCGACGACAGAGCGCAGTTCGAGGCAGTCGATGCGCGCGTCGGGCTCGTCCATCAGCAGTTCGAGCGGGTCGCGCAGACTCTTGCCGACGTTTTCGCTGACGTGTGCGACGCCCTGCGCATTGGCCGTGATGAGCCCTCGGGCCACCAGCTTGTCGAGTGCCTCCCGGAGCGACGGTCGGGATACGTCGAGCTTTTCCGACAGTTCCCGTTCCGACAGCAGCCGCTCGCCCGGGTGCAGCGACCCTTCGAGGATCATCTGCTGAATATGGGCTGCAATCGCATCCGCGAGTTTTGCCGGCCGGATCGTTTGCGTAGTCATTGGCACCTTCCGATTACCTGTGAACATAGAGTTGCATTTGATTGAATCGACCGTCAACAGCTAACCACAGCAAATGGGGATCACAGAATTTTGGTAAAAAAACTTGGCTAAACTTAAAAACTGCTCAATACTCTCACCATCTGGACAGGGACGAGATGGACCGTTCGACAACAACAACATGGGACGACGCCAACGCACGCGCCCTTTTGCGGAAGCTGTTCGATACCGCAATCGCGAGCGCCGATCCGCGCAAAGTCCTGGCAGCCCATCTGCCTGCCCGGCCGGCCGGACGTTGCCTGGTAGTCGGGGCGGGAAAAGCCGCGGGCTCAATGGCTGCCGCGGTGGAAGCCGCGTGGCCCGATGTGCCATTGAGCGGCGTGGTCGTCGTTCCGTACGGCAGCGGCGCGCCGACGCGGCGCATCACCGTCCGGGAAGCCGCGCATCCGGTCCCGGACGCGAACAGTGTCGCGGCCGCGCAGGAGATTCTCGATTCCGTATCGGGCCTGGGCCCGGACGATCTCGTCCTGGCACTGATTTCCGGCGGCGGATCCTCGGTCATGGCGCTTCCCGCACCGGGAATCACGCTGGCGGACAAGCAGACGACGAATCGTGTGTTGCTCCAGTCGGGGCTCGACATCCGCGCGATGAATGCCGTCCGCAAACGAATTTCGGCGATCAAGGGTGGCAGGCTCGCCGCTGCGGCTGCACCCGCAAGAGTGGTCACGCTGGCCATCAGCGACATCCCGGGAGACGAAATTGCCGCGATCGCGTCTGGCCCGACCGTGCCGGACCTGGACGCGGGCCTCGATCTGACCAGCATCATCGCGCGGTGGGAGCATCTGCTGCCCGTTGCGGTGATCGAACGCCTGCGCACGGCATCGGTGCCCGCGCCGGCTGGCAACAGTTGTGAATCCCGGTTGATCGCCACGCCTGGTGCTGCTCTCGCCGCGGCCGCGGAGGTCGCCCGCAACGCGGGGCTCGCGGTCGAAAACCTGGGTGACGATCTGGAAGGTGAGGCCCGCGAAGTGGGTGTCGCGATGGCGCGGCACGCGCTCGGCCCGCGCACGCGACCGAGAGTCATCCTTTCCGGCGGCGAGACGACGGTCACGATCACCGGCGGTCGCGCCGGACGCGGCGGGCGTAACAGCGAGTTCCTGTTGGCGCTCGGCGCAGCGCTCGCGGATTCCGCCGGCGTGTGGGCCATCGCCGGCGACACCGACGGCGAAGATGGCGCGAGCGGCGGAGCTGCTGGCGCACTGTGGTCCCCCGACACGCTGGCGCGCGCACGCGCGCTGGGATGCGACGCCGTTGCGCACCTCGACGCGCACGACAGCGGTAGCTTCTTCGACGCGCTCGGCGATCTCATCAGGACCGGCCCGACCCGCACCAACGTCAACGACTTCCGCGCGATCCTGATCATTCCGAAGTAACTCCGCGGCTGATCAGGATCGCGCGTCGTTCAGTCGCCAATCGCGATGGCTTCGAAAGCTCCCACCGGCGGCAGATCGAACCACAGACGGTCGGGATCACCCGCGCGACTCACACCTTTGATCGACTGCCCCGCAACCAGCGCGGCGGCGGACTGCGAAGGCGACGACACGATGCCGATACTCAGACCGTGGAGGTCCGGCGGCGTGTCGTAACGGCCGTTGCGTTGCCCGGCGTAGTTGATGACATGCACGAGCAAGGATTTCTCGCCGCGGCGTTGAACCGCGAGCTCGACCGGTCCGGTGCCGGTGAGTGTCACGCGCTGCGCCGGCGCGTACTTCGCGATGAGCCCCGCGAGCAATTGCTGGTGGATAGGCAACCCGTCGCGGTAGTAATGCCAGTCGATGAGCCACGGAATGTGCACGGCGTGGCCTTTGCCATGCGCAAGATGCGCCACGCCCGGGCTGGTGCGCACAGTTGTGCCCGGCACTACATAACTGAATTCAGGCGGACCAAAGCGCTGGTCGGGAGCGAACGGAATGAGGTTGTCAGCCCCTGCCTTCGACGTGCCCCCGAAGTAGTACGCATCGATCGGCACCTTTCCTTTCGCGAACTCGAATTGGCTCTTCGCGGCATCGAGCGTCCAACCGGCAACCTTCTCCGGTGTCCCGTATTTCTCGAAAGGAAATGAAGCCAGAGGAATGCGCTCGAGGGCCTTGCCCTCCGCATCGAATCCCCCGGTCATGCCGGTCGAAATGAGCAGGCCGCCCTGCGCCACGAATTGGTCGAGTGCCGCCGCTTCGCGCTCGGGAAGGCACAACACGTGGGGCGCGAAGATGACATCGAAGTTCTCGTTCAACGACACGGTGCCGTCGGCCACCCGCTCGCTGCTGACGGCCTGGAACGCGATGCGCGAATCGACGAGCGCGCTGATGGCGCCACGGACCTCACCATTGCGGTATTGCGCGAACGGAGTCGCCGCGCCGTAGCGCTGCGTCACGCGCGATTCATAGATTCCCACGCGCGCGGCCGGATTGAGGCCGGTGTAGAAGCGCGTATTGGCCGCTTCCCACTTGAACAGCGCGGACAAGGGCGGCAGGTAACTCGGGTCGTCCTGATCCGCCAGTGAACCCATGAGATACAGGTCGAGCTTGCCGCCGTGGGCAAGCATCTGTGCGAAACGATTGATGTGGTAGTCGGATGTCTCGGTGACCTGCCGCCACGGATAGTCGACGTGAGTCGTCGAGGTGGCCGAAAAGGGCTTGCCTGGATTGCGCGCCTTCGCGCCGCGCAACTGCTCGCCGGACTGGTACTGCCACTCGGGCGCAGGTCGTGCCACGCGCCGCTGCAATTCGCCGCGGCCCACGTGCTCGTATTCTTCATGGCGGAAGATCGGAACGCCGGGAATGAGCTCCGCGGCGAGCTTGTCCATCTTCGCGTTGATTCCCGCGGTGACCCGCTCCTGGTACTCGAGATACTTGCGCCAGTTGGGATCCGTGAACCCTTCCTTGGTGGGTAGTTCGAGGCCGAACATCGCGCGGAATTCCCGCCGGCAGTTCTCACACACGCAGCTGCCGCGATCGATGCCGGCGTAGTCGTTCTGTCCGAAACCCACGCCGTTGAAGAACACGCCATCGGGCTTGTACTGCTTGAGCGCTTCACGAAGGATCTGCAGCGCGTAGTCCTGCAGCCACATGCCGCTCGGGCACGCCTGGTAGGTTCCTTCGTATTCGCGCGGCGTGCCGTTGCGATTGACCATGAACCACTCGGGGTGGTCCTTGTAGACAAGCCCCATGCCTTTCGACGTGTCGAACCGCCCTAGATAGGCGAGATTCTCGGCGTGCGCGGCTTCGATCATCGCCTTGACGAAGTCCCCTTTGAGATACGGATTGCGGTGGTGGTATTTCAGCTTCGTCGGATAGAAAGCGATGATGCCGCCGATGTTCGACACGATGGCAGTGCCGCCGAACTCCCGCACCGCGCGCGCGATCTCTTTCGGATTCTCGAGGATGTCGATCTCGCGCAGGTTCGTCTGCACGATGCGGTAGTCGCGCGTCCACCAGCGGCGCGGGTCGAATTTGCCCGGCACTCCGGGAGAAGTCTGTGCGAGCGCATCGAAGGCACCGCCGGTCACCGACAGGCCGGCCATGGACATCGCCTGCAGGACGCCGCGGCGTGTGAACAGATCACTCATGACTTTCCCCTCGTTTCTTGTTTATTTGCCGGCGGCGACTTCGATGCCAGCCAGTTTTTCGAGCGCGCGCACCATCGCCGAGTGGTCCCAGTCCGCGCCGCCCTGCGCAACGCAGCCGCTGAACAACTGCTGCGTGGCTGCCGTGTTCGGCAGCGCCATTCCCAATGAGCGTGCGCTGTTGAGCGCAAGATTCAGATCTTTCTGATGCAGGGAGATGCGGAAGCCAGGCGCGAAAGTCCGGTCGATCATCCGCTTGCCATGCACCTCGAGAACGCGCGACGCGGCGAACCCGCCCAGCAACGCTTCGCGCACCTTGCCCGGATCCACGCCCGCCTTGGTGGCGAACAGCAGCGCTTCGGCGACCGCTTCGATGTTCAATGCGACGATGATCTGGTTGGCGACTTTCGCCACCTGCCCCGCACCGACCTCACCCACGCGCGTGATGTTCTTGCCCATCAGTGCGAACAGCGGTTTGACCCGTTCGAACACCGCGCTGTCGGCGCCGCACATGATGGTGAGCGACGCGGCCTTCGCGCCCACTTCACCACCCGACACGGGCGCGTCCACGTAGTCGCATCCGAGGTCCGCAATTCTTGCGGCGAAACCGCGCGTTGCGATGGGATCGATGGAACTCATGTCGATGACGCAGGTACCGCGGCGCAAACCCTCCGCCACGCCGCCCGCGCCAAATAGCGCGCTTTCGACATCCGGCGTGTCGGGCAACATCAGGATGACCACGTCCGCCATGGCAGCCAGCACCGCCGCCGACGCACAGACCTGTGCGCCGGCGGCGATCAGCTCCTCGGGCAGTTTCGAGCGATGCGCAACGAGGAGGAGTTCGTTGCCGCCCGCCTGAAGGTGCCCGGCCATCGGTCGGCCCATGATCCCCGTGCCTACGAAGCCGATCTTCATCGTGAACCTTCTTTTTAGTAGCCGACCTTCGTGTCGACGATCGAATAAATCTGCTCGCCGGCGATATAGCGACGCACGTTTTCACGCATGACCGCCCACGCCTCGATGGTTTCGTTGCCGAGTCTCTCGACGCCGTCGTCCGCGCCGCTGAAGTGCGCGGACATGTGCGGCGTGATGATGATGTTAGGTGCGTGCCACAGAGGATCGCCCTTCTGCAACGGCTCCGGGTCGGTCACGTCGAGTCCGGCACCACCCACTTGACCTGACTTGAGTGCGGCGACCAGAGCGGCGCTATCGACGAGACCGCCGCGGGCCACGTTGATGAACAACGCACCCTTCTTCATGCGGCCGAACATGTCGGCATTGAAAAGTTTCCTCGTCTGATCGGTCAAAGGCACCGCCGCAACCACGACATCGGCCTTGCCGATCAGATCGGGTAGTTCGTTGGCGAGCCCGACATAGTCGACGAAGTCCGGTTTTTCGCGGCTCGAGTTCCGCGTGCCGATGATTTTCATGTCGAACTTGTGCGCAACCTTCGCCACATCGGTGCCCAGCCCGCCGAGGCCCACGACCAACATGGTCTGCCCCTGGGGGAATCTCAACCGATAGGGTGTCGGAACGAACTGCTCGGCATCGTTCATGCGCACGTACAAGTCCAGACCGCGCTGCAGAGCCAGCATCATGGCGATGGCATGTGTGGCGATGGGCCCGCCGTACGCTCTCTTCTGGTTCGCCATGATGACGTCGCCATCGAGCAATCGCTTCGGCACGTCACCCGTAAAGCAGCCTTCCACTCCAACGTGGGAGGACTGGATGAATTGCAGCTTCTTTTCAGCGGCGAGCAGGTCTTTGGAACACGAGCCGCCTATCTGTATGTCGACGTCGGCCACTTGTGCGAGAAATTCCTTCGTCAAAGGTCTTGGCGCGCCCCGATCCACGACGATGATCTTCAGATCCGGCGCTGCCGTGCGCAGCCACGGAATCCACTGCGGCGATCGCTCCGCAAAGACAATCGCTTTTTTCGGCTTGCGCCAGCCCTTGACCATCTCGCGCACCGGTTTCTCGGTGAGCGTGAGGCCCAGGCGCTGGATGAGGGCCGCCACTTCCTCGTCCGTCATGGTCAACGGACCGGTGTAAGGCGGAGCAGCCGCAGCGGCATCGTCCTCGGCCGCGGACACTACGCCTGGACTCGCGAGCGGAAATGCGCAGGCGACGACGAGGACCATCCGTGACAGCGCCGTCGACCAACGCCCGGCGAGGGGGCTGGCCATCCGCTGCACGCCTTTCTCGAGTTTTCGCTCACCGATCATGATTGATCTCCTGTGGAATGCAGTGGATGTCAGAACTTGGCGCGCACGCCGAGCGTGTAGTAGCGGCCGACCACGTCGTAGATAGACCGGAAGGTCGCGATCGGCAGGCCCGGGTTGGCGCTGAGCGGCACGAGCGGATAATCCTTGTCGAACAGGTTGTTGATCGTCGTGTACACCTGCAACGCCGGTCCACTGCCAGGGTGCAATTCCATGCTGAGACTCAGGTCGGTGTAGGCGATCGACGGAATGTCGTTCTCCGCGTACACGAACAGATGCGATCTCTTGTAGCTGCCGATGTAGCGCTCCTGCGCACTCACCGTGAACCCACCGCGGGTGTAGTTGAGATCGAGATTACCGCGCCACTTCGGCATCGGGAACGGAATGCCGCCGACATCGGAGAAGTCCGCGACGCCCGCGTATTCGATCGTCGGCGCGGCCGAATTTCCCTGCGTCGTGTAACTCAACAGACGCGTCCCCAGGATGCGCGCGCTGAACTGGCCACCCGCGAGTTCCGTGCGGAATGAAGTCTCGAGATCGACGCCTTCATTTTGAATGCTCGAAACGTTCGTCTGGAAGATATTCACGCGCCGGATCAGGTTCGTGTCGGGGTAGCGGATCACCTGCGCGCACAGCGGGCTCGTGTAGTTGCTGTTGGCGCACTGGTCGAGCACCTGGATGCTGGTGAACTGGCTCGCGATCGCGTTCTTGATCTTGATGCGGTAGTAGTCGGCAGAGATCGCGAAGCCCGACAGGAACGTCGGCTGGAACACGATACCGCCCGTGAAGGTGTTACCGATTTCCGGTTGCAGGTCGGGATTGCCTCGGTTGACCTCGCTGTAGCTGGTCAGCAAGTTCGTCAACCGGTCGGAGTACGACTGGCCGCGCAGCGATTCACCCGAATACAACTCATAAAGAGTAGGCGCGCGAATGTCGCGCGACAGGGTTGCGCGGAAGCGCACTCCGCCGCCCGGCTCGTACGTGCTGCCCAGCTTCCAGGTCTTCACCGCACCGCTGGTGCTGTAGTCGGTGTAGCGGAACGCGCCGTTCAGTTCGAGCGACTTGGCGAGGAATACATCCTTGGCGAGCGGCACGGACACTTCGGTGAACAGCTCCTTGATGTCGTAGCTGCCCTTGGCGAAGCTCACGCTGGTCCCGTAGATGCGCGTGTCAACCGGCACGCCGCGCAGACCCAACGCCGCGGGATCCAGGGTGACCGCGGTGTCGCTGTTGCTGGTCTGGTCAAGACTCTGGTTGCGATATTCGGCTCCCACGACGGTCGCGACCGGACCCGCCCATGTCGAGAACGGCTCGCCCGTAACACTGAACTGGACGTCGTGGAGTTCGTTGATCGATTCCCACGTCGAGACGCCGAGCACGTAGTCGAGCGCCTCTTGCGTGATCGAGCCGGCGCCGAGCAGGTTGATCGGCACGCAGCCCGGCGCCGTCGTCGGATTGGTCAGCGTGACACGGCACACGATCTGGCTGCTGGCCGGATCAACCACCGCATCCAAAGCCGCGTAGTAGCGGATGTTGTTGTTCTGGATCGTCTCGTTGTTGAAGCGGGTGCGGCCGTAGCTGTACGTGAAGTCCCACTTGAAGCTGCTGTCGCCGAACGAGCCGCTGATGCCGGCGTTCGCGATGAGGGCACGTGTCCGCTGTTCCACCGGGGAATTCGGATATTCGGGCAGGTTGCGCCCTATCTGGATGCTCGGCGCGGTGCCGAACAGGGCGCGGACAGCGGGATCCAGGAACGCGTTTTCCGCGAAGATGCGCGGGCCACCGTTGCCCGTGGAAGAGGAGCTCGAACCCGCGTCCCAGTTCTTCGCGGTGCTGAAGCTCGCCTGCACGAAGGCTTCCATGTCGTTGCCCAGATCGTAGGACATGCGACCGAAGAACTGGTTGGTGGTCGACGCGGCAACGAGTGTGGAATCGTGCTTGTAGGCATATCCGTCACCGCCGAAGCCGAGGCCGGCGCGCCCGGTCGGAACGCCGGGATCGAACGGGCCGACGCTGCCGTCCGGCAGGAATTGCTGGCGGATCAGCGCTGCCGGACCCGACGAGATGTATCCACCATCCGACCCCGTGTTGAATTTCACACCCGTCACGTTGCGGAACGGATCGGCCACGGTACCCGCGCCGATCACCGCCCAATCTTCGTTCACCAGCTTGCGCGTGGATTTGTCCTTGATGCCATCCGTGTGCGAGGTCTCGGCGCTGAAGGTCAGATGCATCTGGCCGTCGAACAGCGAGCGGCCATAGGCGGCGCCCGCGCGGTAGGAATCATTGTCGCTGCGCGACGAGATACCGCCCTGCCCCTGCAGCTTCAGCCCTTCGAAATTCTTGTCGATGATGAAGTTGACGACACCCGAGACAGCGTCCGAGCCGTACGCAGCCGACGCACCGCCGGTGACGACGTCGATGCGCTCGATCAGCATCTGCGGAATCATGTTGGCATCGGTGCCGCCGGCATTGCCGGTCGGCGGCAGGCGCATGCCGTCCTGAAGCACCAGCACGCGCTGCGGCCCCAGCGAGCGCAGGTTGAGGTAATTGCCCGTGCGCACACGGTTCGAGGTCGAGTTGCGATCCTGCGAGTTGCTGATCGAGCCCTGGAAGACCGGAATCTGATTGAGCGCGTCGGGCAAGCTGGTCGGCGCTTTTTGCGCCAGGCTGTCGGCGCTCAACACGGTCACCGGCGTCGGCGCGGTGTAGCCGGCTGCGCGTACCAGGCGAGATCCTGTGACCACGACTTCTTCCACGTCGCCTTCGGAAGATTCCGCAACAACGGTTGGTGGGGGACTTTGAGATGGTGCGGCCGGGTCGGCATTGGGTGGGGCATCGGCCGCGTGGACGGCCATGGACAGCGCGCACGTAGTCGCCAGTGCCAAAGTGCGAAGAGCGCGAGCTTTCGATTGGACAACGGCGCGCGTCACGGCGGCCTCGTCAGTAACTGACAAAAACATGATTTTTCCCCCAAAGCGGAGTCTTGCTCCGCGAAATTTTCGACTGATACCCCGAAGGCAGAACAAGTAGCCAGAGATTGGACGCCCGAACCGGCGGTGCCTGATTTCGCCTGCCCTAGAAGACGAAAGCTGCGTTACGTTCTCTTGGATATTTATTCAAGCCAAACTATGTTGTGGTCAATATATACAGCAAACTTGCGCCGACGCCCACGAAAAAATGAACGCTGCTGCCGTTCCAGCACGTAAGGGCCGTCTCGAACACCACATATTCATGTGTGTACGCCAAGCGTATTCCGCCTCCGGCCGACTCTCGTTGCCTTCCCCGCTTTGCATATCCCGCTCACGTATCGCAAGTTTGGTAAGAATTATTTGCTATATTTATTTCTTGGTCAATATTATATCCACATGACGCGCTCGAAACTTCCGCGGCCGGAACTTTGGGGCAAGCAAGGGCGCCAAAGCCCCTAGAATTCCTGGCGCGGATCGCGACGCGCGTATCGACGGCGAAACCCAAGAACACAACAGCTGGATCGACATGAACGACAAATCGCCCAATGGCCTCGCCCGGCTCTTCAAATCGGCCGCCGTCATCGAACCGTACGAGATGCGCGCCGTGATACTGAGCATGGTGTTTTTCTTTCTGCTGTTCGGCAGCTACTCGATCGTGAAGCCGGTGCGCGACGCAATGGGCACCGTGTACGGCATGGCGAACATCCAGGAGCTGTTCACCGGAACCTTCATAGCGAGCTTCCTGTTCGCGCCGCTGTACTCGTGGCTCGCCTCGCGCATCAAGCTCTCCACGTTCCTGCCCTGCGTGTACGGCTTCGTGAGCTTGAGCATCCTGGTCTTCTATCTGCTGTTCGAATCTGCCGACGGCAAGGATCGCGGCGAAGCCGCGGCGTTCTACATCTGGGTAAGCACCTTCAACATCCTGATCATCTCGGTGTTCTGGACGTTCATGGCCGACATCTTCTCGCGCACGCAGGCCAAGCGTCTGTTCGGCTTCGTTGCGGCTGGTGGCACCCTCGGCGGGATCGCAGGGCCCCTCGTCGCCACCGTGCTGGTGAAGTCGGTGGGCAACAACAACCTCATGCTCATCTCGGCGCTGGGCTTCGTGCTCACCGCGGTGCTGGTGCGCATGCTCACGGCGGAGAAACGGCGCATGGTCGCCGCGGGGGTCGAAACTCAGAGCACGACACTCGACCGGCGTCTGGCGGGTAATCCGTTCGATGGCTTCAAGCTGCTGTTCCGCTCGCCCTATCTACTTCTGCTGGCGCTGTTCCTGCTGCTGATGACGTGGATCTCGACGATCGTGTACATCCAGCTCGGGGACCTGATCACCAAAGCCTTCGACAGCCGCGAAGCGCGCACGCAGGCCTACGCCACCATCGACTTGGCTGTGAACACGGGGGCGGTGTTCATCCAGCTGTTCGGCACCGGGCGCATCATCTCGCGCTTCGGCGTGACTACCGGCCTGCTGGTGAACCCGGTCATCATGGTGGTCGCTTTCGTGGCGGTGCTGCTGTCGCCGGTGCTGATGGTGCTGGGCGGCATCCAGGTGCTGCGGCGCGTGGCGGAGTACGCGGTGGCGAAGCCCACGCGCGAAATGCTGTTCACGGTGGTGGACCAGGAGAGCAAGTACAAGGCCAAGAACGTCATCGACACCGTGGTGTACCGCTTCGGTGATGTGAGCTCGGCGTGGGTGAGCTCGTTCATCTTGCCGTTCGGCATCGGCGGCATGGCGATCTTCGGTGCGGTGGTGGCGGCGGTCTGGTTCCCGGTCGCCTGGCTGCTGGGCAAACGCTACGAGAGCGTGCGGGGCGACGATATCGTTGGCGGGGCTACGAGACACGAGTGACTTCGTCACGGCCGGGTCCGCGTCGCTGGTTCCGAACCTTCGACGCTGCCGCGCCGCACGAGCGCAAGGCTACGATCGTGGCCTTTTGCTGCAACTTCATCCTGCTCGGCAGCTACTACATCCTGCGTCCGGTCAGAGATGCGATGGCGACCGTGGTCGGAGTCGACCAGCTCCAGAACCTGTTCACTGGAACGTTCCTGCTCACTCTTCTCTGTGCTCCCGTGTTCGCGTGGCTGGTCGGCACATTCAAACTGTCTCGTGTGCTCATCGGCGTGTTCTGGTTCCTGATCCTCAATCTACTGATCTTCGTTTTCTTCTTCGGCATCGCTCCTGAAAACCACCTGCTCGCAACGGCGTTCTACTGGTGGTTCAGCGTGGTGAATCTGTTCATGGTCTCGCTCTTCTGGAGCCTGATCGTCGATGTGTTCACCGCAGACCAAGCTGCCCGACTCATCCCGTTCATCGCAGCCGGCGGCAGCCTCGGAGCCATCGCGGGCCCGCTCGTGGCCAGCTTGTTCTCGACGATGGTCGGCATTCAGGGGCTGCTGGTGGTCGCCGCCGCGGGCCTTGTGCTGGTCATCCTGCTGGTCGGCCGGCTCATGCGCGAGAAGGTCCTGCTTCAGCAAAGCCACGAGGAAGCGCAGCGTTCGACAATGGATCACGGGCTCAAAGGCCATCCGTTCGACGGTTTTTCCGCCCTCTTCAAGTCGTTGTATCTCTCGAACCTCGCCGTGTTCTTCCTGCTGATGACCTGGATCTCGACGATCGGCTACTTCATCCAGACCGATTTCATCGCCAACGCCTTCGCCGGCGTGGAGGCCAGAACACAGGCGCTGGCGGAGATAGATCTGGCAGTGAACCTCTGTTCTTTTGCGCTGCTGTTGTTTGGCCTGAAGCAATTCATCCTGCGCTTCGGTGTGACCGCGAGCCTCATCCTCAATCCAGTACTGATGGCGACGTCGTTCGTGCTGTTCGCGTTATCACCGACTTTGCTGATGATTCAGGCCATGCAGGGCCTCCGCCGCGTCACGCAGTACGCCATCGCCAGACCCAGTCGCGAGATCTGCTTCACAGTCGTTCCCCAGGAGCAGCGCTACAAGGTCAAGAACGTCATCGACACGGTGATCTATCGGCTGGGCGATCTGACGGCTGCGTGGGGACAAGCGGGGTTGCGGTCGATGGGCATTGGGTTTCAGGGTGCCATGGCCGTCGGTGTGATCGCCTCGGGCGCGTGGGGACTGAGCGCCTGGGCATTGGGGCGTCAATACGAGCGCCGCCGCAGTGCCAGCGCGGCGCCTGCACCTGCGATGAATGCGTTGCCAAACACGCTTTCGTAGCGATTTGCCCAACGCGATTCGACGTCGGTGACTGCCACCATGTCGGCCGGGCGTCGGCCTCCTCGAGGATGGCGCTTTCCAGATGGATCCGATAAAGATTCGTTGGAGTCAGCTTCGCGCCCCGCAGCTCCACCACCGCCCGCAGGTGCACAGCGGCAAGGCTCGCGCCGCTCCGTACCGCGAACTCCACATCGGCGCCACCGGCTTGCCGTGGGCCTGGCATTGCCGCCGCGGTGGGTTAGTGTTAGACGGCGTCTGGAAAAAAAGCGAAGCGCACTGAATGTTACATAGCACTGCTCCACGACCCGAGAGTTCCCCGTGGGTGAATCGACTTCTGAGCTGGAGCTGGATGGGGCTCGCCTGCATCACGTGGATCAGCGCAGGGCTCTTCGGCCTCTACATCCTGGCCTTCTATGCCGCCGCGCTATACGACGGCGAAATGGCGAAATGGAACGGGGTTCTCCCGGGCCTGTATGAGCCGGGCAGCGCGGTGGCGACGGTCGGTATCGGTGCGCATTTCGCCGCGGGGGGCATCATCCTCGCTCTCGGCAGCATCCAGCTCATCGGCGCCGTTCGCGCAAGACTGCCGGCGGTGCATCGATGGATCGGGCGTATCTACGTGAGCGCTTCGATTCTCGCGGGCCTGGGCGGGCTCGCGTTCATCCTCGTCCGCGGCACGATCGGCGGGCCCGTGATGAGCCTCGGCTTCGGGCTTTATGGCGCGCTCACGGTGCTCTGCGCGGTGCAGGCTCTTCGATACGCGCGTGCACGTCAGTTCGACGCGCACCGCGCGTGGGCGCTGCGCCTCTTTGCGCTCGCCATCGGGTCGTGGCTGTATCGCATGGACTATGGGTTCTGGCTGCTGCTCACGGGCGGCATGGGACACAGCCAAACTTTTCGCGGCCCGTTCGACCAGGTCATGGCGTTCTTCTTCTACATTCCCAATCTGCTCGTCGTGGAAGTGCTGCTGCGCTCGGCGCGCAGGGAAGCGTCGGTCGCCGGGAAATTTGCCGCGACGGTAGTGTTCGTCGCGGCTGGCGGCTTCCTGTTGCTTGGGACTTACTACTTCACCAGGTTCTACTGGGGGCCTGCGATCGTGCAGCGGCTCTTCGGCTGACGGGCCGTAACGCAGACCGCCGGGAAGCTTCGCGGCACGCCATCGCCGCGCGGGCCGCGCGATGAACTCTTTCGCAACACGTGGTCACTCAATTGTTGGGATAGTCGACCTGACCCCGTTCGCAACGGCAAGTAAGAATTGGCGGAGAGAGAGGAAGCAAGTCAGCTTTATAAGCTGTTGGTTCGGTGAGATGTTTTTGAGTGAGGTCTTGCCACATACCATCATTTTCTGGCTTGAAACTCCCACGTAAGTATTGAGGGGATTCCCGCCGAAGCCGCCCTCCCGCGAAAGATGTCCGGAAACTTCAGGTCAAGCCAGTGTCCGGGATCTTAAGGTCAGGTCACCTGGCCGCAGAGACGCCTTCGAAGGCGTGTAGATAGACCGCTTCGCGATGGCTCCTTCCACCGCATCGTTGCACAAGTCCGCGCTCATGCTGTTAGAAGTGATGACCTCAAGCCGAATTTGCCACCAGGTCATCTCGCGAATTTTTATGCATATGGATACGCTGCGCTCCAGTGAGCAGCCTTGTTGCAACCACGGAATTCGAGCAGTGGCCCGGAAGACCGCGGGACGAATAAAGCAAGGCGCGAATCCTTTCGCGATTGGATTCCGCAGCGCCCGGCAACTTCGCTGACTGCCAGTCGGTCAAAGTGTGAGCGAAATGCGCAACTCAGCCGCGGTGACGCATTCTCACAGACAAACTTCTTCAGTTCACGGGCACCACCTCGGTGACTTTGATTTTGAGGCTCGTGGTCCAACGCTGCGTGGCACCCGGCGCCACGCTCGTTCCCGTGATCGGGGCCGAGGCCCGGACGATCCTGGAACTCGACCCGAGATTCGCGCCGCCACTCCACGTCCTGGTATCGACGGAGTCGGAGGAGTAGACCGTGGTTTGCGTGGCATTTCCGCTAATGTCATAGGACGTCTTGGTCCCATGGGGCGTCCCGACCAAAAAACTCGAATCGGCACATCCATTGGCGTTCTGGAACCACAGGTACAAATACGGCGAGGCGTTGTGCCCGCGCGCATCCAGGTTCCAGCGATCCACGCGATAGCTCACGAAGAAGCCGGGGACGCCGCACTGCTGGACCTCGGCATTCGAGTCATCCGCGGTGATCGAGAATTTCTCGTACCTGCAGCGCCATGCGCCTTCCGCGCAGATCGCCTCGTAAGTAGAAGATTGCTCGATGCGGGTGCCGGTCAGTTCGAGCGCCTCCGCCTTGTGCAGCTTGCCGCTGGTCGTGAAGCTTTCGCGGAGTTTGCCGGTGAAGGCGGTCTCCGGGTTGGGGTTGTCGTAGTCGATTTCGTAGGTGTGGATCTGGTTCCAGTCGATCGAGATGTCGTAGGTCGAGCGGCCACAGGTATTCATCACCCAATCCAGGTCGGTGACCGTCTCGACGCCGAGCAGCGCGGCCTGCCGCAGCATGCCGAGGAGCTGCACGACGGCCGCGGAATTGCGGTTCGCCGAGCAGTCCTGCATCGCGATGTCGATACCGCGTTTCGTGTAATCGGTTACCAGTGACGTGGTGGTCGAGTCGGCTTCGTCGTGGATGCCAAGAAGCTGACGCTCCCGCGCCCACGTGAACAGTTTCTGCGTCGCATCGCGGAACTGCGCGAGGTCCGCGTCCGGAGCATTCGCGGCCGCAACTGCGGGCGCGACGACGTCGTTGTAGTACGCGTCGACGCGGGCCCGCATCTGTGCGTACCAGTCTTCGTTACCGGCGGCGGCGGCACGCACGTTCGTCTTGAGTCGCGCGCGGCCGGCGAGCGCGCCAGCGGGAGTGCCGAGCTCGGCCTTGCGCAGTCCGTACGACGGCGGTGCGAGGGCGGCCTCGAGCTGGGCGCTGTCTTCGGCGGGCCAGGACGTGGAGAGCAGGTCGGCCTGCGCGTCGTCGAGTGTGGCGATGCCGAACAGGCCGAGGTGGTCAACGACGGTCGTGAGCGTGAGCGACGACCATGCGCCATCGGCATTCTTGTAAACGGGGACGAGGTGCAGCTGCGTGCCGTCCGCGCGCGCCGAGAAGATCACCGGCTCACCACCCAGCGCGTCGAGCGCCGCCTGGGTGAGCGTGAACGTGATGCGCAGGCGGTTGTTAGTCTGGAGCTCAGGAATGGCGGCGTCCGCCGGGTCGAGATGGAACGCGCCGCGCACCGCGTGTAATGGCAGCGGGTGTGCGCTGTCCACCGCGGCGAGCAAAACCTGCGTGACGGCGAGCGACTGATCTTCGAGAAACGCGTTGCCCGGAATGCCGATGGTCGCCGTGACACCCTCGGCGACGGCGATGTCGGCCGCCCCGCCCGGAACCTGGACGGTGGCATCCGTGGAACTCGCGACATCGAAATACGCAATCGCGTTGTCGGCGGGCGTCACGGCGACGGTGAACGGGTTCGCCGCGTGCGGAAATTCGCCGCTCGGACCGCTGCCGCCTCCGCCACCGCCGCCTGGGTCCGGCGGCGTGGTGGCAATCACCGTGAGCTGCGCGCTGCCGCTGGTCACGCTGCCGGCGCTGTTGCTGACGACAACGGAGAAGTACCGGCCGTTCATGCCGACGTCCGTGGCGCTGGTGACGTAGCTCGCGCCGGTGGCTCCCGCGATATCGATCCAGGTCGTGCCGTCGGTGGAGCTGCGCCACTGATAGGTCAGCGGCGCGGTGCCGCCAGCCGAGATGGAAAGAGTCGCCGTTGCCGGCGCGGCGACGCTGGTCGCCGCGGGCTGAGCCGTGATGCTGGGCGCGACCGCCGCCGGCGGGACAACGACGGGGTCCGTCGATGGCGTGTCGTTCGATCCGCCACCGCAGCCGGAGATCAACAACACCAGCAGGCAGAGGGATCCGAGGGCGGTTCTCATCACATAATCTCCGCGGCGGCCGGAAACCCCGGCGCTTCGGATGTAGATACGAAATGACGGGCGTTTTCGTACACGGTCGCGAGGCTTTCTTTTGATGTGGGAAACTCGGCGACGTGAAGAAGCGCGAAGTCATGAAGCCTCCAGCCGCCCACGTGCCGGTCACTCAATTGCTCGCCCTCGCCCGCGATGGTGACGCGCAGGCTCTCGATGCCGCGTACGCCGCGCTGTACGAGGAGCTCAAACTGGCCGCACGCCGACAGCTGCGGCGCAATCGCGGCGCCTTCGAAACCACCGCGCTGGTGCACGAGGCGTACCTGAAACTGGCCGGAGGCGAACTGCCATCGCCGAATGATCGACATCACCTGCTGGCGTTATCGGCGCGCGCGATGCGCCAGGTGCTGGTCGACCACGCGCGACACTCCAGCGCCGACAAACGCGATGCCGGTGGCACGACGCTCGCGCTGCACGAAGGGGATGCCGTCGCGGCGTCGGCCGATGTGCTCGGCGTGCTGATCGTCGACGACGCCATCGAGACACTGCAGAAGATAGACGCGCGCATGGCGCGCGTGGTCGAGCTGCGCTGCTTCGGCGGCTACGACGTGGCCGAGATCGCGCGCATCCTGGATATGCCGGACTACACGGTGCGCCGCGACTGGCGCAAGGCGCGTGCGCTGCTGCTGGCGGAGCTGGGCGCTTGAGCCTCGACGAAAAAGAGACCCGCCGCGCGCTGCAGATCTTCGAGCAAGTCGCGGATCTCCCGGGCGATGCCCGCGCAGCGAAACTCGCGGAACTGTGCGCCGATGAGGCGCCGCTGCGAAAGAGAATCGAGTCCATGCTGGCGGCCGATGCCGGTTCCGGCGATCCATTCGATGACAACCTGGCGCAGTGGAGCGCCGCGCTCGGGCGGGCGCCTCTAGAAGTGCAACCGGGAGCAACCATTGGCGCGTGGCGTATCGTCGCGATCGCCGGCCGCGGCGGCATGGGCACGGTCTTCGAAGTGGAACGCGCCGACGGCGCCTACCAGCAGCGCGCTGCGCTCAAGCTGGTGCACGCGGCGGAGGATTTTTCCTCCATCCGCGGACGATTCCTGCGCGAGCGGCAGATACTCGCGCACCTGCGACATCCGCACATCGCCGCGTTGCTGGATGGCGGCTTCACCACCGATGGTGATCCGTACTTCGTCATGGAGCACGTGGATGGCATCGCCATCGATCGCTGGTGCAACGAACATCGGCGGGACGTGCGTGCGCGCGTGCGACTGTTCCTGCAAGTGATCGACGCCGTGGGCCACGCGCATCGCAACCTGCTGGTGCACCGTGACCTGAAACCCTCGAACCTGTTGGTGGACGCGGCCGGTCACGTCAAGCTGCTGGATTTCGGCATTGCCAAACAACTGCAGGATCCGGAGGTCACGGTGCTCACCGAGCGCGCTGTGACCTTTGGTTATGCCGCGCCGGAGCAATTGCACGACGCGCCCGTCACCACGGCCACCGACATCTGGCAACTGGGCATCGTGTTGCACCTGTTGCTGGCGGGCTCACACCCGTTTGGCATCTCGCGGGACACGCCGCTCGCGCGGCAAGTGCAGCAGTTGCAAGGCGATGCGGAGCCTTTGACAAGGGCCGCCGCGCACGCGTCGACTTCCGAAGCCGCGCTGCGCGGCGAGACCGATGCGGCGTCGCTGGCAAAGCGGCTGCGCGGTGGTCTGGCGGCGGTGGTTGCCGGCTGCCTGCGTCACGATCCGCTGGCGCGCTACGGCAGCGCCGAAGAATTGGCCGCCGATCTGCGGCGCTGGCTGGCCAACCAGCCGGTGCTCGCGGCACACGCCGGTCCGGGAGAACGCGCGCGGCTCTGGCTCCGACGCAATCGGCTGCTGGCCGCCTCCGTGGCGGCGGTATCGCTGGCGCTGATCGGCGGCATCGCGTTGTCGCTGTGGCAGGCGCACGAGGCGAGGCGCGAGAGCGCCCGCGCGCGCGAGTCGCTGCAGTTCCTCGCCGACACGCTGGCGGCTGCATCACCGGAGCAGGCACTCAACAGCGAAGTGAGCGTGCGGCAGTTGCTCGACAGCGCGCGCCAGCAGCTCGACCGCCGCGGCGCCGCCGATCCACGCATACGGCAGCCGGTGCAGCGCATGCTCGGGCGGCTGTACGCTTCGGTGGGGCAGTACCAGCAAGCCGCCGAGTTGCTCGAAGCAGGCACTCGAGATGTGGAGGGGGAAGGACGCGACGCGGCGCTCGCGCTGGCCGACGACCTGGTCGTCTATTCCGACACGCTCGGCAGCCTGGAAAAGACCGAGCAGAGTCTCGCGGTCTCGGATCGGGCCGCCGCGCTGCGCACACGGTTCGCGCCCGATGATCCCGAACAGCAACTGCGGGCGCTGGCTCATCAGACTCTCGGCCACGTCGTGAAGTACGGCTGGGATGCCTGCCGCAAGCGCGCCGAGGCGGCGCTTGCGATGGCGCTCGCCATGCGCGACCCGCCCGTGGATGTGGTGCTGCGGCTGTATTCGGACCTCGGCAGCATCGCCAACTTCACCGACGATCGCGCCCGGCTGCTGCAGTCGAGCGAGCAGGGGCTGGCATTCGCGGACCGGCGCGGGATTCCGGCCGATTCCCCGCAGCGTTTCGTTTTGCTGCGCAATCGGATCGAGGGCTTGATGATGGAGGGCCGCGCTGCGGAAGCCGAGGCGGTCAGTCGAGAAGCCATCGGCATGCTGGAGAAAACCGGTGGCGTCGGAATGACGCGACTTGGCGTGCTCTACAACGTACTCGGCAAGTCGCTGCGCGCACAGGGCCGTTACCGTGAGGCGCGGGCGACCCTGACGCATTCGCTCGAACTAATGCCTGCTGCAGATTCAGGACCGCGCAATCTCGCCACCGCGCTGAGCAGCCTGGCGATTCTGAATTCCGCGATGGGCGACTACGACCTGAGCCAGCGGCAGATTCACCAGGCAGTTGCGAATATGAACCAGACAGTCCTCGCCCCGACCGACACGTTTCGCGTGTCACTCGAGCGCAATCACGTCCAGGTGCTGCTCGACTGCGGAAAGTGGCGGGAGGCGATGTCGAGCCTGGAGCAACTGCTACCGATAGTCCGGGACACGCAGGGTGAGGATTCCGGGCAATTCGCAGAGCTCGTGATCCAGCACATGGAGGCGCGGCGGCAGGCGGGAGATTCCGTTGGCGGCAGGCGCTTGCTGGTCGAGGCGCGGGCACGTGCCCTGCGAAGTGGATTGCCCGACTCGGATCTGCAATTCACGCGCTTGCTGCGTTTCGAGGCGGCATTCGCCCGCTTGGACGGCGACCTGGTCACGGCGGAGCGCAGCCAGCGCGAAGCGCTGCGCCGGCTGCCGTCGGCAGGCAATGCCTTCGAGGTTGCGCTCGCGAGTTACGAGCTGGCGGAAATCCTGGCGACGCGCGGCCAGCGCAGGGAAGCCTCGGAGTTGCTCGCGCCGGCGCTGCCGGTATTGCGGCAAAGCGTGTTGCCGCAACAGAGCGGTCTGAAGGCAGCGGAGGCACTCGCGCAGAAACTGCGAGCTGCCACGAGGACGCCGTGACTGAGACGAAACGCTTCGATCAATGATTGCGCGCCGTTGCGCGCCGCGGAACGCGCAGCCCTGGCAGCCAATGACTTCGATCCCGCCACGAAACTCTGTGGCAACGGATCACCAAACCACCACAGCCCGAACAAATCGATGCGGCCGATCCGGTTCCCACCTCTATTAAAGGACGCTTTAAGAAGGGCTAACCGGACCAATCAGCATGGTCGTGGTGTCCAACGAGCGAAGTGCGAAGAGTCTTTGCTATTTGGCGGCGCGCGATCGATTAAGCGCCTTCGATCGGAACGCGGGATGCGTTCTGGCTACGGAAGCGATTGCCTTTCAGTCCCTTCCTAACTACCTAACATTTGCGCCCGTCAAGTGAGGTATCGACCGCTTATTGCGCGAAACTTGGCAATGACTTGCTTTAGGCGAGGAGTGAATGGAATCAGCAAGTTGCTGATGCGCATAAGCGCACATGTCCCCTCCGATCCCCCTAACTCCCCATATTTGCCACCAGATTTGCCACCACATGAAGAATCGACGCTGCGACATGTTGGCCACGCGACACTGGCGTGCCTCAACTTCGAAATTCGCCAGAACAGCCGGCGCGCTTCGAGCACGACCGTGTCATAAGTCCACGGTTTAGTTCCAGTGCTATTCCGCACCCTCCATGCTCGTAGTGTCGCAACGCACTTCTGCCATGAAGTTGACTATCGGCTGCCGCTCCGTAGCGGTCAAATCGACACCAGACAATTTCAATACACCAGACAGATAGTCGCACGCCGATTCCTGCGGCAACAAACAACGTCGAGTGTGCTTATCAACATGTACGCCTATTTCGACCGTGTACCAAATGTCTCCGCGAGGCTTTTCGCCGGGGCAGTCAGTACGCGCAATGCGTGCCTGGGTGTGTGCTGAGACGACTTGATATTTTGCTAGCGGCAAGACGATAAGAAATTCATTCGACTTTGTCTTGAAGGACTGCGTGGATAGGTAAACGATAGGCAGCGGATGGTTTCGGGGGCCTATGATCTGATACCAGATCCAACGCTTGACACCGGGGTCGCGAGCTCCACCTGCGAGCTCAATTCCTTCCGCACTTGCGACGCTTGTGCAGACAAGCAATGCCGTCATGGCGGTTGCGAATCGTAAGAGAGTCATTTCAATCCGCCCTCTCTATGAGTTGCTGCTGTGAAGGCCATGGCGCGACGCTCACAGGACTAATGTATCTGACCGTATCATTCGAGAGGATGAAGCCCCACTGAAACGTGAAACAACCAAGTCTGCTATACGTTCGACAAGGCGCGAAACCGGATTAACGTCAAGGCGACCGTCAACTCGCTGCCAGCCTGCCCGTAGACCTGAAGATCAAACAAAGAGATCCCTGTTTACCGGTAACTATCTCGGCCTACCTACGGTCGACTCAGTAACTCAAAAATGCGATTCCGACGTTTTTGATTTCTGAGTTCAAACCTTGATGTTGCAACTGCAACTAAAGCGGCGAATGAAAGTGGGTGAGCGTCTTTTGCTTGCCGGCGAAGCGATAGTTGTAGCGCCAGTAGCGCCGGCCGTTCGGATCGATCTGAAGGTATAAACCCCCAGCGTCCGCGAGGCGGCGCGTCCGAATGCCTTTTTTTGCAGCACGAGCTTGCGTGTCGGTGAGCATTTGATGGTATCTCCCCGCTCACCGCCGGAGATACCATCAAAAGTACCATCACGACGGCGAGACTAGGCGCAACGGTATGAGACGCCGAGATCTCGGAACATGCGGAGTTTCAAGGGAAATTCCGATTTCCGAGACAGCCTGAGCTGCCGTGAAAATAGTAATTGGCGGAGAGAGAGGGATTCGAACCCTCGAAGGGCTTTTGGCCCTTACGCCCTTAGCAGGGGCGCGCCTTCGACCACTCGGCCATCTCTCCGGGGGGCGCAATCATAATGAGCCGGAGAGCGATCTGGCAAAAATCGCGCGAAACAGGTCAGGCGGGCAGGCTTTCCCTCGGGGCGATGGTGTTTTCACCCTCGGCAGGCACATTTCCCTCGCCCGCGGCGCGCCCATTCTTGATGCGTTCGAAGATTTCTTCGCGGTGCACGGCAACGGTCTTCGGCGCATTGATACCGATGCGCACCTGATTGCCCTTCACGCCGAGTACCGTGACGGTCACGTCCTCGCCGATCACCACTGATTCGCCAACCCGCCGCGTCAAAATGAGCATGTTTCGGGCCCTCCATGGAGCCTCTTTATTATTGCCATCCGTGCCTGAATGCCGGGCTGGACAACGGTGCGGAACATTAGCACTCGTCCTACGCGCTGACCACAGATCGGCGTCTCATAACGGGCTGTTAAGTCCCAGATCCAGGTGCAGGCGTTTGACACAAGACTCGAGTTTGTCTTCCGCCACCAACACGGCGATCTTTATCTCCGACGTGGAAATGAGTAGCGCTTTCACGCCCTGCGCCGCAAGCGATTCAAAGAGTTGCGCCGCAACGCCCGCATGCGACCGCATGCCGACTCCGACAACCGCGACCTTCGCGACCTTGTCATCGGATGTCAGTCGCGCGCCCGGGAATCCGTTCGTGACGTCTTGCGCGATACGCTGTGCCTCGAGGTAGTCGTCACGATGCACCGTAAATGACAAGTCCTTGAGGCCATCGCGCGCCGTGGCTAACACGATCATGTCGACCTCGATGTTAGCCGCTGAGATCGGCCTGAGGACGCGTGCGATGCAGTCGGCCGTGTCGGGCAGCCCCGAAATCGTCAATTGGGCTTCGTCCCGGTTGAACGCGATGCCTGAGATGAGCGGAGCTTCCACGTTCGATTCCTCTTTGCAAATGAGCGTGCCGGCACCGGGGCGGAACGACGACAACACGCGCAGCGGTACCTGATATTTCGCTGCGAATTCGACCGAGCGCAGGTGCAGGACGCGCGAACCCTGGCCCGCAAGCTCGAGCATCTCTTCGAATGAGATACGCGACAGCAGCCGCGCTTCGGGAACCATGCGCGGATCGGTGGTGTACACGCCGTCGACATCGGTGAGGATCTGGCATTCGTATGCCTTGAGTGCGACTGCCAGAGCCACCGCGCTGGTATCGGAGCCACCTCGGCCGATGGTGGTGATATCACCGTCGTCGTCGACTCCCTGGAAGCCGGCGACCACCGGCACCTCGCCGTTGTCGAGGGAGTGCTGCAGTCGGGCGACCTCAACGGCGGTGATGCGCGCCCGCCGGTGGATGTTAGTGGTGCGAACGCGCACCTGGCTGCCGGTGAATGACCTTGCCGGAATGCCGCGTTCACACAGCGCCATGGCGAGCAACGAGATCGAAACCTGCTCGCCGGTCGAGAGCAACACGTCCATTTCGCGCGGATTCGGTTCGCGCGAAATGCCGGCGGCGAGATCGACCAGGCGGTCGGTGTGATCGCCCATGGCCGAGACCACCACGGCGATGCGATCGCCGCGCTCGCGCACGGCCGCGACCTTGGCCGCGACACGCTGGATGAGTTCCACCGAACCCACCGAGGTGCCGCCGTATTTCTGGACGATCGTTCTAGGCGCGCTCACGCACCGAGTTTGGCACGCACGAATGCCTCGACGCTCGACAATGCAGCGCCCAATGCCGCGGGATTGTTGCCTCCCGCTTGAGCGAAGTCCGGACGGCCACCGCCCTTTCCGCCTACCTGCCCGGCAACGTTGCCGACAAGTTCACCGGCTTTCACCTTGCCCGTCTGGTCGGCGGTGACGCCGGCCACGAGCGTGATCTTGTTAGTGGCATCGACCGAGGCGAGCACGATGACGGCGGACTTGAGTTTGTCCTTGAGCTGGTCGACGGCATTGCGCAGCGCGCCCGCGTCGGCGCCGTCGACCTGCGCTGCGACCAGTTTCACGCCCGCGATATCCGTGGCGCCTGCTGAAAGATCCGTGCCCTGCCCGCTCGCGAGCTTGTTCTTGAGCTCGCGGTTTTCTTTCTCGAGCTGGCGGATGCGCTCGAGCGCATCGGCCACCTTGGTCTTCACATCGTCGCGCGAGCCGCGCACGAGGCCGGCGACTTCCTTGATCAGCGCATCGGTGTGTTCAACGTAATCGAGCGCGCCTTCGGCAGTGATGGCTTCGATGCGGCGCACGCCCGCCGCGACGCCGCTTTCACTCAAGATCTTGAAGATGCCGATATCGCCCGAACGGGCGACGTGGGTGCCGCCGCACAGCTCCATCGAGAAATCGCCCATGCGCAGCACACGCACGTCCTTTTCGTATTTCTCGCCGAACAACGCGATGGCGCCTTGCGCGACGGCCGTGTCGTACGGCATCTCGCGCGTTTCGGCTGCGGTGTTTCTGCGGATCTCGGCGTTCACCAGGCGTTCGATCTGCGTGAGCTCGTCGGCGGTGATCGCCTGGAAATGCGAGAAATCGAAACGCAGGCGATCGGGCGCCACCAGCGAGCCTTTCTGCTGAACGTGGGTGCCGAGCACCTTGCGCAACGCGGCGTGTAAAAGATGTGTGGCCGAGTGATTGGCCTTGATGGCATCGCGGCGCACCGAATCAACGTTCGCAGCGAGGCTGTCGCCGATCTTGATGATGCCCTTCGTGAGCGTGCCCAGGTGCGAGTACGCGGCGCCGCGCTTCTGCGTGTCGGTGACCTGGAAGTTCGCGCTGACATTGCCGAGCTCGCCCGCATCGCCAACCTGGCCGCCCGACTCTGCATAAAAAGGAGTGCGGTCGAGAACGACTTCGCCTTCTTCGCCCGCATTCAATTCCTGCACCGTCGCGCCGGCCTTCAACAACGCGACGACCTTGCCGACGTCGGTGGTGGCTTCGTAGCCCAGGAAACTGGTCTTGCCTTCGAGCTGGATGCCGCCCGAGAGATCGACGCCAAACTTGCTGGCCGCCTGCGATTGTTTACGCTGCACTTCCATCGCGGCCTCGTAGCCGGCGTGGTCGATGGAGACGCCGCGCTCGCGCGCAATGTCGGCGGTGAGGTCGACCGGGAAACCATACGTGTCGTAGAGCTTGAAGACGGTTTCGCCGTCGAGCGTCTTGCCGCCCTTGGCCGCTGCGAACGCGCCGTCGAGCAATTGCATGCCGTTGGCGAGCGTTTCGGCGAAGCGTTCTTCTTCCTGCTTGAGCACGCGCTCCGCCAGCGCCCTGCCGGTAGTTAGCTCGGGGAATGCCACCGCCATCTCGCTGGCGAGCGTGGCGACCAGCTTGTAGAAGAACGCGTCCTTGATGCCGAGTTTGTAACCGTGGCGGATCGCGCGGCGGATGATGCGCCGGAGCACATAGCCGCGGCCCTCGTTCGAAGGCGTAACGCCGTCGATGATGAGGAACGTGCAGGCGCGGATGTGATCCGCGATCACTCGCAGGCTGCTATTGGTGAGATCCGTGGTGTTCGCGAGCGCGGCCGCGGCCTTCACGAGGTTCTTGAACAGATCGATGTCGTAGTTGTTGGTGACGCCCTGCATCACCGCCGACATGCGCTCGAGCCCCGCGCCGGTATCGACCGAGGGTTTCGGCAGCGGTGTGAGCTTGCCGTCCGCCGAGCGGTCGAACTGCATGAACACCAGGTTCCAGATCTCGACCCAGCGATCGCCGTCCTGATCGGGCGAGCCGGGAGGGCCGCCGGGGATGTGCGCACCGTGGTCGTAGAAGATTTCGGTGCACGGGCCGCAGGGACCGGTTTCGCCCATCTGCCAGAAATTGTCCGAGCCGCCGCCCGGTTTGTCGCCGATGCGCACGATCTTCTCTTTCGGAACGCCGGCTTCTTTGTGCCAGAGGTCGAACGCTTCGTCGTCCGTGGCGTACACGGTGACCATCAGCCGCGCCGGGTCGATCTTCAAAGTGCCGGTGACGAAATCCCAGGCGAACCGGATCGCGTCCTTCTTGAAGTAGTCGCCGAAGGAGAAGTTGCCGAGCATCTCGAAGAAGGTGTGATGGCGCGCGGTGTAGCCGACATTCTCGAGGTCGTTGTGTTTGCCACCGGCGCGTACGCAGCGCTGGCTGGTGGTGGCGCGCACGTAGTCGCGCTTTTCCTTGCCGAGGAAGCAGTCCTTGAACTGCACCATGCCGGCGTTGGTGAAGAGCAGCGTCGGGTCATTGCCCGGAACGAGGCTGGAGGATGCGACCACGGTGTGGCCACGATCGCGGAAAAATTCGAGGAAGGCGCGACGGACGTCCGCCGCGCTCATATAAGGCGGTGTGCTGGGCATGGGGCTCGGAGAGTTTTAAACGGGTTCGCTGCCCGGATCGAGGTCCGAATCATCATCGGGGGCCCCCTCCAGAACAGCGCGGATATGATCCGTTGAAAAGCCTCGGTATTGCAAAAATCTGGCCTGCCGCGCGCGTTCTTTGCGGTCTTTCGGGACTACGTCGCCGAACTTGCGGGCCCGGGTTGCCCTGGCCAGCTTCAGGAAGTCCGGCCCGTCCTCCTTGGCCTGGTCCATGGTGGTCTGGACGGCCTCGGCGTTGAGGCCCGCCCGGCGCAGTTCGTTGCGGATACGGGCTGGGCCCTGCCCCCGGCGCGCCCGTGCCGCGACCAGGTTGTCACCATAACGCCGATCGTCGACCAGCCGATGGGACTCGAGATCCGCGAGCGCGGATTCGATGGCGGGCGGGAGGTAGCCGCGCTCCTTGAGCTTGCGGCGCAATTCGGCGGTGGAAAAATCCCGCCGGGCGAGGAAGGTGACCGCGGCCGTGTGAGCGGCCTTGGGATCGCCTGCGACCTTTTCGTCGAGAGGCTTTTTTCCGCCCGGCCGGCGCATGGCTTGAGTTCGAGAGTACATACGAAACGGGGGCAGACTTTTACGTCTGCCCCCGCTCGTGAACTACCCGTATACACATCGACTGGAGACTCAGTCCTCTTTGCCGCCGACGCTCTTGAGCTCGGGGCGGGCCGGCTTCACCGGCACGAGCTTGGCGCGGATCTGCAGCTCGATTTCCTGCGCGAGCTCGGGACGACCCTTGAGGAATTCGCGGGCGTTGTCCTTGCCCTGACCGATGCGCTCGCCCTTGTAGCTGTACCAGGCACCGGATTTTTCGATGATGCCCTGCGCCGAACCCATGTCGATGATTTCGCCTTCGCGCGAGATGCCGAGGCCGTACATGATTTCGAACTCGGCTTCGCGGAACGGCGGAGCGACCTTGTTCTTCACCACTTTGACGCGCGTCTGGTTGCCGACGACTTCTTCGCCCGACTTGATGGCGCCGATGCGGCGGATGTCGAGACGCACGGACGCATAGAACTTGAGCGCGTTGCCGCCGGTGGTCGTCTCCGGGTTGCCGAACATCACGCCGATCTTCATGCGGATCTGGTTGATGAAGATGACCATGGTGTTCGAGCGCGAGATGTTGCCGGTGAGCTTGCGCAGCGCCTGCGACATGAGGCGCGCGTGCAGGCCCATCTGCGGCTCGCCCATCTCACCTTCGATCTCCGCCTTGGGCGTGAGCGCGGCGACCGAGTCCACGACGACGAGATCCACCGCGCCGGAACGCACCAGCATGTCGACGATTTCGAGCGCCTGTTCGCCCGTGTCCGGCTGCGAGACGAGCAATTCGTTGACGTTGACGCCTAACTTCTCGGCGTAGGAAGGATCGAGCGCGTGTTCGGCATCCACGAACGCGGCGGTACCGCCCAGCTTCTGGATTTCGGCGACCACCTGCAGCGTGAGCGTGGTCTTGCCGGAAGACTCCGGCCCGTAGATCTCGATGACGCGACCGCGCGGCAGGCCGCCGATACCCAACGCGATGTCGAGGCCCAGCGAACCGGTGGAGACGGCTTCGACGTCGTACGAGGCGGCCGCGTCGCCGAGACGCATGACCGAACCTTTGCCGAATTGCTTCTCGATCTGACTCAGTGCGGCAACCAGTGCCTTCTTGCGGTTGTCATCCATCGCGAAATCCCCTTTAGCAGCGAGCGTTTTGATGGAAAAAAATTTATCACAGCTCCCTGTATAAATACACAGCTATTTCTCTGCGAAATACTAAGTTTCTCGGCTATCCAGTGGCCATGTGTCGACGACACTGTATAGTGAGCCCGCTTCAGTCCGCCTGCTCTCCATCAACGCGAATCGATCCGCGCGCATCACCAAAGGCATTGCAAGCGGCCGTGGCCATTCGAGGCCCGCCGCCAATTCACTGCGCACCTTGCGGCCCAACGTGAAATGCGGACGGAACGGTTTGATGTCCGGAGAAAAACCCGCGGCGATGATGGCCTCGCCGAGATGTTGCGCGAGTTCGGCGGCAGGCTGTGCGCCACCACCAATCCCTGCGGTCGCGCACAAAATCTTCGGCTTGTCCCAGATCTCGAGCGCATCGAACGTCAGCGTTGCCCGGTCGCCACGCAGCGTCGCCGCCACCGCGCGCAGCGCATCGAGTCGTTCACTCTCGACCGCGCCAACGAAACACAGTGTGGCATGGAGATTCTGCGCGGGCACCGCCTGCGCCTGCAGCTGCGCGACGAGCGGCGCAACTTCGGCGACCAGAGACGTACCCGCTTGCGCACACGGCACCAGCGCAAAGAAGAGCCGCAACGAGCTCACGGCGGCGGCGGCAACGCCTTCAACAGATTGAGCGCGTATTCGACCGCTTGCCGCCGCACCGCATCGCGATCGCCGTTGAATTGAATGAGATGCCCTTCGCACTGGACGCGATCGGGAAACTTGAGCGCCAGCGCAAACCACACCGTGCCCACGGGTTTGCCCAGAACCGCGCCGCCCGGGCCCGCGATGCCGCTGACCGCGATCGCAACGTTCCCGGCCGTACGCTCCAACGCGCCCTCGGCCATCGCGCGTACCACCGCATCGCTCACGGCGCCTTCGGTTTCGATCAGCTTTTCGGGCACGCCCAGGTCGCGCGTCTTGGCCGCGTTCGAGTAACACACGAAGCCGCAGTCGAACCACTCCGAACTGCCGGCGATATCGGTGACGAGTTTGGCGATCCAGCCGCCGGTGCAGGATTCCGCGGCGACCAGCCGGCGTTGCGACCCGTGCAGCCGCAACCCCACTTCCCGCACGAGCGCCGACAGCGTCTGATCGGAAGGGATTTTCATGGGCGTGATTCTCGCATGCGGGCGCTTCGCGTACGCTAGCCGCCCGCTCTTCCGGGTCCGCGATGAACCAGAACGCCGCCAGCCAGCACACGCCGATGATGCAGCAATACCTGCGCATCAAGGCCGAACACCCGAACACGCTCCTCTTCTATCGCATGGGCGATTTCTACGAGCTGTTCTACGACGACGCGCGGCGCGCGGCGAAACTCATCGACATCACGCTGACCTCGCGCGGGCAATCCGCGGGCGAGCCGATTCCGATGGCGGGCGTGCCGTATCACAGCGTCGAGACTTATCTGGCTCGCCTCGTACGCAAGGGCGAATCCGTCGCGTTGTGCGAGCAGATCGGTGATCCCGCGAAATCGAAGGGACCGGTCGAACGGCAGGTGGTGCGCGTGGTCACGCCGGGCACCGTCACCGATGACGCGCTGCTGGAACAACGCCGTGAAACACTGCTGGCCGCCGTGGTGCGGCGCGCGGACAAGGAAGGCGTGCGTTTCGGCCTCGCCTGGCTGGACCTCGCTGCCGGCCGCTTCAACGTGCTCGAGTGCGACGGCGACAACGCGCTCGAAGCCGAGCTCGAACGCCTCAAGCCCGCCGAGTTGTTAGGCCCCGAGGACCAGGCGGGAGAACTGGGCGAGATCACCCAGGGCGAATTGCGCTCGCGGCCGCCGTGGCACTTCGAACTCTCCAGCGCCTCGCGGCTGCTGACTGATCAGCTCGGCACGCTCGATCTGCGTGGCTTCGGCGCCGACGATCTGCCGCTCGCGATCGCGGCCGCCGGCGGTCTGCTGCAGTACGTGCGCGAAACGCAGAAGACTGCGCTGCCGCACATCAACACATTGGTAGTCGAGGAGCGCGGCGACGCGTTGCATCTCGACGCGGCGACGCGCCGCAATCTGGAAATCGACGTGTCGCTGTCGGGGCAGGATTCCGCGACGTTGTTTGCGCTGCTCGATGCGACGGTGACACCGATGGGCTCGCGCGCCCTGCGCCGCTGGCTCAATCGCCCGCTGACCAATCAACAGGAACTGCGACGCCGCTACCAGGCGATCGCGCTGCTGGTCGACGCGCGGCGCTTCGAAGGATTGCGCGAACCGCTGCGCGCCATCGGCGACGTCGAGCGCATTCTCGCCCGCGTCGCGTTGCGCAGCGCGCGGCCGCGCGACCTCACGTCCCTGCGCGGCTCCATCGGCGCGCTGCCCGGCCTGCGCGCCGCATTGAAACGCATCGAGGCGCCGCTCATCGTCGAGCTGACCGACACCATCGGCGAACACGCCGACGTGTTCGATCTCCTGCAGCAGGCGATCGCGGAAGAACCGTCTGTGGTGCTGCGCGAAGGCGATGTGATCGCCCCCGGCTACGACGCCGAGCTCGATGAGCTGCGGCAGATATCCACTCACACGGATGAATTCCTGCTCGAGCTCGAGCGGCGCGAACGCGAACGTTCCGGCATTCCGTCGCTCAAGCTGTCGTACAACCGCGTGTCCGGCTTCTTCATCGAAGTGAATCGACAACACGCCGAACGCGTGCCGAAGGATTACATCCGTCGCCAGACGGTGAAATCCGCCGAGCGCTTCATCACCGCCGAGCTCAAGGGCTTCGAAGACAAGGTGCTCGGCGCGCGCGACAAGGCGCTGGCGCGTGAGCGCGAGATCTACGACATCGTTTTGACGCAGCTCATCGATCGGCTGGGTGCGCTGCAGGCTACGGCCGGCGCGCTGTCCTCCATCGATGTGTTGACCGCGCTGGCGGAGCGCGCCGCCGAACTCGGCTGGACGGAGCCCACGCTGGTCGCGGAGACGCGGCTCGAAATCCGCGGCGGCCGCCATCCCGTGGTCGAGCATTTCATCGAGGGCGCGTTCGTGCCCAACGACCTGGTGCTCGACGCCTCGCGGCGCATGTTGGTGGTCACGGGACCTAACATGGGCGGCAAGTCCACCTACATGCGCCAGGGCGCGTTGATCGCGCTGCTCGCGCACGTCGGCAGCTTCGTGCCGGCGGAGAAATTCATCTGTGGCCCGCTCGATCGCATCTTCACGCGCATCGGCGCGGGGGACGATCTCGCCGGCGGCCGTTCCACGTTCATGGTGGAAATGACCGAAGCGGCCAACATCCTCAACAACGCGACGGACAAGAGTCTCATCCTCATGGACGAGATCGGCCGCGGCACCAGCACGTTCGATGGTCTGTCGCTCGCGTGGGCGGTGGCGCGCCACATCGCCCGCGTGAACCGTTCGTTCACCTTGTTTGCGACTCACTACTTCGAACTGACCAGCCTCGCGAACGAAGTCGACGGCTGCGCGAACGTGCATCTGGACGCCACCGAACATCGCGACGGAATCGTGTTTCTGCACGCGGTGAAGGAAGGGCCGGCGAGCCGCAGCTACGGACTTGCGGTGGCGCAGCTCGCGGGCGTGCCGCGCGAAGTCATCGCCGCCGCGCGCGAATATCTCGCGGCGCTGGAAAAAGGCGGCGGTGCGCAGACCGACGCCGCGCACAACCCACGTTCGCGTGGCCGCGCCGCATCGACGCACACGCCGCAGGCGCAGTTGCCGCTGGAGCCACCGGCGGCTGCGCCGCCCGACCCGCGCTTGTTGGAGCTCGAGGCGGCGTTGCGCGCGGTCAGCGCGGACGACCTGACGCCGCGCGCGGCGCTGGATCTCGTTTACAAGTTGCGGGCGCTGCTCGGCTGACAGATGCCGGGCTGGAAGGCCTGCGCCGCTACGAAACGAAGCGGCCATGGGCGAGGAATTCGCCCACTTGCTCCGCCACGCCGCGCGAAGCCAGCATTCCCATGTGGCTCACCGGCAAGGTGACATGCGCGGTGTGGCCCGGTAGTTTGGTCTCGCTGACGCCAATGGTGCCGTCGCAATCCTCGTCGAAACGCGCGAAGAAGCGGCCGAGACCGAGCGGCCGCGAGCCCGCGATCAAACCGAGCTCGCGTTCGTTGCGCCATTCGCGCGCGCCGCTGGGCGTAACGAGTTCGTTGATGACCATGCGGCCGATGAGCCGCGACAATACCGGCAGCTTGCCCACGCGCTCGGCGGTCTTGCTCTTGACGGCTGGTGAACCGAGGAACACCACGCGGCCCGGCGGCAGATCCCTCGCGATCTCGAAATAGCGATGCAGCACGATGCCGCCCAGGCTATGGCCGACGAAATGCAGGCGGTCGGCCTCGATGCTGCTGACGAAACGCGTGAGTCGCTCGAGCACCGGCTCCATCGAACTACCCACGGTCGGGTAGCTGAAGCTGTGGCAGGCGAAGCCGTGTTGCGCGGCCAATCGCCGCCGCAAAAGCGCCGACTCGGCACCGGTGAGCCACAATCCGTGAACGAAGACTGCGGCTTCGCGCGCCATCAGCTCGCGGGCGGGGGCGTCCGCACTCGAATGTGCACTTCGCGCAGCTGCTTCTCGCTGATCTCGGTGGGCGCGTCGGTGAGCGGATCCGCCGCCGTCTGCGTCTTCGGGAACGCGATGACGTCGCGGATGCTCTCCGTGCCGGTCATGTGCATGACCAGCCGGTCGAGACCGAACGCGATGCCGCCGTGCGGCGGCGCGCCGAACTTGAGCGCATCCAGCAGGAAGCCGAACTTGAGCTGGGCTTCCTCGGGTCCGATGCCCAACAGGTCGAACACCGCCGACTGCATGTCCTGGCGGAAGATACGCACCGAGCCGCCGGCGATTTCGCTGCCGTTCAGCACGAGGTCGTAGGCCTTGGCCAACGCACCGTCTGGCTTCGCCTTGAGGGCAGCAACGTCGTCGTTGACCGGCGAGGTGAACGGGTGATGCATGGCGACCCAGCGCTTCTCGTCCGGATCCCAGTCGAACATGGGGAAGTCCACGACCCACAGGGGCCGCCAGCCTTCCTGGGTCAGCTTCTGATCGACGCCCACTTTCAGGCGCAACGCTCCGATGGCATCGCTAACTACCTTGGCGCTGTCGGCGCCGAAGAAAATCAGGTCACCGTCTTTGGAGCCCGTGCGTTCGAGAATCCCCTTCACGGAGTCATCGGACAGGAATTTCACGATGGGCGATTGCAGTCCTTCCTTGCCTTTCGCCGTCTCGTTCACCTTGATGTAGGCGAGGCCCTTCGCGCCGTAACGTGCGACGAAGGTGGTGTAGTCGTCGATCTGCGAACGCGGCATCGCGCCGCCGCCCGGCACGCGCAATGCCGCGACGCGGCCCTTTGGATCCTTGGCGGGGCCGGCGAACACCTTGAAATCGCAGGTTGCGACGAGGTCGGCAACGTCGACGAGCTCGAGCGGGTTGCGCAGGTCGGGCTTGTCCGAACCGAACCGGCGCATGGCTTCCGCGTATGCCATGCGCGGGAACGGATTTGCCAGATCCACGCCGATGCCGTCCTTGAAGAAGTGACGCGTCAACTTCTCCATGAGCTCCATGATCTGTTCCTGCGAAAGGAACGAGGTCTCGATGTCGAGCTGCGTGAATTCAGGCTGGCGATCGGCGCGCAGATCTTCATCGCGGAAACATTTGACGATCTGGTAGTAGCGGTCGAAGCCCGCGACCATGAGCAGCTGCTTGAAGATCTGCGGCGACTGCGGCAGCGCGAAGAATTTGCCCGCGTGTGTGCGCGACGGCACGAGGTAGTCGCGCGCGCCTTCCGGAGTGGCCTTCGTGAGCACCGGCGTTTCGATGTCGACGAAACCGGCATCGTCCAGGTAGTGGCGCATCGCGCGCGTGATCTTGTGGCGCAGGCGCAGGCGCTTGCTCATCTCCTCGCGGCGCAGATCGATGTAGCGGTACTTGAGGCGCACCTCTTCGCTGACGTGTTCGTCGAGCTGGAACGGCAGCGGCTCGGACCGGTTGAGCGTCACCAGTTCGCGCGCTAACAACTCGACCTTGCCCGAGGCCAGGTTGGCGTTGGCGGTGCCGGCCGGGCGGTCCCGCACCAGTCCACGCACCTTGATCACGAACTCGTTGCGCAGCTTCTCGGCCTCGCCAAACTGGGCCTTGTCGTCCGGGTCGATCACCACCTGCAGCAGGCCTTCACGGTCGCGGATGTCCACGAAAATGACGCCGCCATGATCGCGTCGGCGATGAACCCAGCCGGCGACCGTAACCTCTTGACCAACCAGCTTTTCATTGACCTGGCCGCAGTAGTGAGAACGCATGGAAACCTTGGAATTTGGCAATGGGGAAAGGGCGGCGATGTTACCGGGTTGGCGGCGCCTTCGGAAACAATGCCGTTCAGCTACGGTGCACCCGCCCGGCGATAGGCTGCCGACGGTGGTTTAACTGCCGCGCGGCTCGTGGAATCATCCGTCGCGGCGGCGGTCGTATGGGCTGGCCCGCCCCATTCAAAAAGAACTGAGGTACACATGAAGCGTCCGTTGATCGCTCTCTTGACGGCCACCGCCCTGCTGGCGGCCGGCTCCGCGGCACAGGCCGCCACGTTTGTGGCAGGCAAACACTACAGCGTGCTGCCGCAGGCCCAGCGCACCACGGTCGGCCCGGGCAAAGTGGAAGTGATGGAAGTCTTTTCGTACGGCTGTCCGGCCTGCAATCACTTCCGGCCCACCATGAAAAAGCTCAAGGCCGCGCTGCCCGCCAATGCGCAGCTGACGTATCTGCCGGCATCGTGGAATACCGCCGAGAACTGGCCTTTGTTCCAGCGCGCCTACCTCACGGCGCAGTCGCTGGGCGTCGCCGAAAAAGCGCACGACGCCATGTTCGAGGCGATCTGGACCACCGACGAGCTCGGCATCATCGACAAGAATTCGCAGCGGATCAAAAGCCGGCTGCCGTCGATCGACGACGCGGCGAAATTCTATCAACGCGTGACGGGCGTGAAAGCCGCGGACTTCGTGAATGCGTCGAAGTCCTTCAGCGTCGATCTAAAGATGCGTCAGGCCGATACGCAAATCATGGCGATGCAGGTTTCCGGCACACCCACGCTGGTGGTGGCCGGCAAGTACCGCGTGAACAACGATGCGTTCAAGAACGATGACGAAATCATCGCCGCGGTGAAGTACCTCGTCGCGAAGGAAACGCCGCCCGCCGCGCCGGCCAAGAAGACATGAATCCGAAAAGCGCAGCTGAGCGGTGCCGGGCAGGGGGTTTCGGGGTTCGCGACTACCTCGCCGAACCCCGAAACCCCCTGCCCGGCACCGCTCAGTTGCGCAGATACCAGGCGTAGTCGAGTTCGCTGACTTCGGCGGAGAAGCGCGCGCATTCCTGGTTCTTGATGGCGAGGAAGATCTTCATGAATTCCTCGCCCAGCGTCTCGCGCAGGAACGTGGAGGCTGCGGCGCCATCGAGCGCTTCGCGCCAGGTCGACGGCAACACCCTGGCGGCCGACTGCGCATATCCATTACCTTCGACCGGAGCTCCGGGATCGGCGCGATCGCGCAAGCCCCGCCCCGCCCCGCCCAATACGCTGGCCACGGCCAGATACAGATTCGCGTCGGCGCCTGCGATGCGGTGTTCGACGTGCCGCGAGATCGGCGGGCCGGCGGGTATGCGCAACGACACCGAGCGATTGTTGATGCCCCAGATCGGCGCGATCGGCGCGTAACTCTCGCTGACGAACCGCCGGTAGGAATTGGCGTTGGGCGCGAATATCGCCATCGATTCGGCCATCGCCGCTTTCATTCCGCCGATGGCATGGCGCAGCGCCGGAGTCCCGGCCGGATCCTCGCTGGCAAACATGTTGTTGCCGCCCGCGTCGTTCATGCTGACGTGCACGTGCAGGCCGCTGCCCGCGCGACCCGTGAATGGCTTCGCCATGAAACAGGCGATGAGCCCGTGTTTGCGCGCCGCACCGCGCAGGATGCGCTTGAACATCACCGCCTCGTCGACGGCGCGCAGTGCATCCGCGCGATGATGCAGCGTGATCTCGAACTGCCCGGGTGAATATTCCGACATCAACGTTTCGGCCGGCAAGCCCTGCGTCGCCGCCGCGGCATAGACATCGTCGAACACCGGCGCGAGGTCGTCGAGCCGCGTCAGGCTATAGGCGTCTATCTTCTGGCGCTCGCTCGCGCGGCCACCGCCGGCCGGCACCAGCTTGCCGCCCGCCTCTTCCTTCAGTAGATAGAACTCGAGCTCGCAGGCAACGACGGGGGTGAGCGCCTGACGGGCGAACGACTCGACGACACGCGCCAGCACGTGGCGCGGATCCGCGGCGGCGGGTTGGCCGCGCCCGTCGAACATGGTGAGCAGCAACTGCCCGGTGGGCGCTGCAATCCACGGCGCGCGCACCAGCGTGCCCGCGACCGGCCGCGCGGTCATGTCGGCATCACCCGTGTCCCATACGAGGCCCGTGTCGTCGACGTCGACGCCGGTGATGTCGAGCCCGAGTATCGACCCCGCCACCTGCCGGCCCGTATCGAAGATGCGCTCGAGTTCGGAGACTCGCACCGATTTGCCGCGCAGCACGCCGGAGGGATCGGTGATCATGATCTGCACGGCCAACACGTCGGGATGCGCCGCGACGAACGCCGCGAGTTCCTGCTGGCTGGCGATGCCGGTCGAACTCGTCATGACGTACTTCCGACCTCTTTCAGACACGCCGACAGGTGCTTGAGCAGCGTGTCGGCGTGCGCCGTGGTGGTCACGGGGGAGCACAACATCATGTTGTGGAACGGCGTGAGCAACACTCCACGATTGAGCAGGTACAGATGAATCGCGTGTTCGAGCTCGGGCCAAGCGGTGCGCTCGGATTCGACGCCGTCGCGCGCCGGCTTGCCGAACCCGAACTCGAGGCGCGCGCCGACGCGCGCCACGTGCCAGGCCAGCGACTGCGCCGCGAATACGCGGCCCAGGCCTTCCGATAGATAACTCGCACAGGACTGCATGGCGGAGTAGTTAGCAGGCGTCATGAGCTCATCGATGCAGGCTTCCAGACAGGCCAGCGCCAGCGCGTTCGCGGACAACGTGGTGCCCATGCCCGAATGCCCGCCAGCGCGGTCTTGCTGCACGCGCCGCATGCCGGCCTCCACCTCGGCGGTGAAGCCGAACACGGCGCAGGGCATGCCGCCGGCGATGGCCTTGCCGCAGACCCAGATGTCGGGCTGCAGATCCTGCGCGTGCGCGTAGCCACCGCGCGCGGTAGACAGGGTGTGCGTCTCGTCGAGGATCAGCAGCACGTTGTGACGGCGCGTGACCTCGCGCAGCTTGTGCAGAAAGCCTTCTTCGGGCAGCACCATGCCGATGTTCGTCATGACGGGCTCGGCGATCAACGCGGCGGTGCGGCCGCGCGCCAAAACCTTCTCCAACGCGGCGATGTCGTTGAACGGAACGGCATCGGTCGTCGCGCTCACATCGTGATTCATGCCGATGAGCCCGGCGCGGGCGCGCGTGCCGCCCTTGTCTTTCATATCAGGAAGCGCGCGGACCAGCGTTTCCTCCACGGTGCCGTGGTAACAACCGTCGAACACGAGAATGCGCGCGCGGCCGGTGATCGCTCTCGCCCAGCGCAGCACCGCGCGGTTTGCATCGGTGGCGGTCTGCGTCATCTGCCAGAACGGCAGGCCGAACAACGCAGCGAGTTTTTCCCCCACACGCGCGACCCGCTCCGCGGGCAGCATCGAGGTGATGCCCGCGACACCAGTCTCGGCCAGCGCACGTGCGATCGCAGGGGGCGAGTGGCCGAACATCGAGCCGGTGTCGCCGAAACAGAAATCGACGTAGTGGTTGCCGTCGACGTCCTCGACATCGACCCCCGAGGCGCGCCGCACGAACAGCGGATGCGGCGTGCTCCAGTCGCGCATCCAGTGCATGGGCACGCCGTTCAGCCAGTGCGCGGCGCTCGCCTGCGCGAGCCGCGCGGATTCAGTGTGGGTCGCCGTAAAGCTCTCGCGCTCGCGCGCCGCGAGCCGGCTCAGCGCTTCACTGTCGATGCCGGGGCGCCGCGCGTAGTTCATGGCGGACGGGATTCAACGGCGCTTGCGCGCCGGCTTTGTTTTGGTCTTGACGCGCGCCGCGGCCGGCTTGCGCGCCGACTTGCTGGCTTTTTCGGCTGCCGGCTTGGCGGGCTCGCTCTTCGAAGATTCCGCTTTCGCAGTGTCAGGTTTGGCGGCGTCCGACTTCGAGTCGGACTTGGTGTCCGCCTTGGTGTCCGCCTTGGTGTCCGCCTTGGTCTCGGCCTTGGTCTCTTCCTTGTCGGCGCCTGCGAGATTGCGCTTGTTTTCCTTGTCCGACTTGAAGTCGGTTTCGTACCAGCCCGACCCTTTGAGGCGGAACAGCGGCGCGGACATCAGCTTCTTGAGGCCGTTCTTGCCGCAGTTCGGGCACTTCTTCAGCGGCTTGTCGGTGACCTTCTGCAGCGCCTCTTCGTGGTGGCCACAGTGCGGACATTCGTATTCGTAGAAAGGCATGACATCCCCGGAAGATCGACCGGCGCGATTATAGCGAGGCTGCGCCGTGTCAACCCGCCTTGTCGAATATCAAGCCGTTCCCGTCGGCGTGGCCACGGATGCGATCTCCCGGCAGAAATTTGCCCGACAGAATCGCCTGCGCGAGCGGATTCTCCACCTGCTGCTGTATGGCGCGCTTCAGGGGGCGTGCGCCATACACCGGGTCGTAACCCGCCTCGCCGAGTTTGTTCAGCGCGGCATCGTCGAGCACGAGCTCGAGATTGCGGTCCAGCAATCGGCGCTTGAGCTGCGCGAGCTGGATGTCCACGATCGCGCGGATCTGTGCCGTGCCGAGCGGGTGAAACACGCAGATGTCGTCGATGCGGTTGATGAACTCCGGCCGGAAGTTGGCCTGGACCACTTCCATCACCGCCGACTTCATCTTCGCGTAGTTGCCTTCACCGGCGAACGTCTGGATCACATCGGACCCGAGATTCGACGTCATGATGATCACGGTATTGCGGAAATCGACCGTGCGGCCCTGGCCATCGGTCAAGCGGCCGTCGTCCAGCACCTGCAGCAACACGTTGAATACGTCCGGGTGCGCCTTCTCGACCTCGTCTAACAAGATCACGGCGTACGGGCGGCGACGGACCGCTTCGGTCAGCTGCCCGCCTTCGTCGTAGCCCACGTATCCCGGCGGCGCGCCGATGAGGCGCGAGACGGAATGTTTCTCCATGAACTCGGACATGTCGATGCGCACCATCGACTCTTCCGTGTCGAACAGGAATTCCGCCAGCGCCTTGCAGAGCTCGGTCTTGCCGACGCCCGTGGGGCCGAGGAACAGGAACGAACCATTCGGTCGGCGCGGATCGGACAGGCCAGCGCGCGAGCGGCGGATGGCGTTCGAAACGATCTTCACCGCCTCATCCTGGCCGACGACGCGTTTGTTGAGCGCCTCTTCCATGCGCAGCAGCTTGTCCTTCTCACCCTCGAGCATTTTCGAAACTGGAATGCCGGTCCATTTGGAAACCACTTCCGCGATTTCCTCTTCGGTCACCTTGTTGCGGACCAGCTGCGTTTCCTTGCTCTCGGCGATGGTCGCCTGCGCGAGCTTGCGCTCGAGCGCCGGCAGCACTTCGTACTGGATCTGCGCGACGCGCGTGAGGTCGCCCTTGCGGCGAGCGGTATCCATGTCGAGCTTGGCCTGCTCCTGCTCCTCGCGCACGGTGGCGGCGCCCTGCAGCGAGGCCTTCTCGCTCTTCCAGATCTCTTCGAGGTCCGAGTATTCCTTCTCGAGGCCCTTGAGTGTGTCCTGCAGCGTAGATAGACGCTTCTTCGTCGCGTCGTCCTTCTCTTTCTTGAGCGCCTCCTGCTCGATTTTGAGCTGGATGATGCGGCGCTCGAGCTTGTCCAGCACTTCGGGCTTGGAGTCGATTTCCATGCGGATGCGCGCGCCGGCCTCGTCGATCAAGTCGATGGCCTTGTCGGGCAGCTGCCGGTCCGCGATGTAGCGATGCGAGAGCACGGCCGCGGCGACGATCGCCGGATCGGTGATCTCGACCTTGTGATGCACCTCGTAACGCTCCTGCAGTCCGCGCAGGATCGCGATGGTGTCTTCGACCGTCGGCTCTTCGACCAGCACCTTCTGGAAGCGGCGCTCGAGCGCGGCGTCCTTCTCGATGTACTTGCGGTACTCGTCGAGCGTCGTGGCCCCGACGCAATGCAGCTCGCCACGCGCGAGCGCGGGCTTGAGCATGTTGCCGGCATCCATGGCGCCCTCGGCCTTGCCGGCGCCGACCATGGTGTGCAACTCGTCGATGAACAGGATGACCTGGCCTTCCTGCTTCGACAGGTCGTTGAGCACACCTTTGAGGCGCTCTTCGAACTCACCACGGAATTTCGCGCCAGCGATGAGAGAACCCATGTCGAGCGCGAGAATGCGCTTGCCTTTCAGGCCCTCGGGCACTTCGCCGTTGATGATGCGTTGCGCGAGCCCTTCGACAATCGCGGTCTTGCCGACGCCCGGTTCGCCGATGAGCACCGGGTTGTTCTTCGTGCGGCGCGCCAGCACCTGCACCGTGCGGCGGATTTCATCGTCGCGGCCGATCACCGGATCGAGCTTGCCGCTCGCCGCGCGTGCGGTCAGATCGACCGTGTATTTCTCGAGCGCACCGCGCTTTTCTTCGGCATGGCTGTCGTTCACGGCTTCACCGCCACGCACCTGCTCGATGGCCTTTTCGATCGCGGCCTTCGACGCACCGGCGTCCTTGAGTAGTTTGGCGAGGGTATTCTTGTCTTCGAACGAGGCGAGCACGAACAACTCGCTCGAGATGTATTCATCCTTACGCTGCTGCGCGAGCTTGTCCGTGACGTTGAGCAGCCGGCCGAGATCCTGCGAGACATGGACGTCGCCGGGTGTGCCTTGCACCGTCGGAAGCTTGTCGAGCGCCGCGTCGAGATCCTTGCGCAGCTTGGCGACGTTGGCGCCGGCTTTCACGAGTAATGGACGCGTACTGCCGTCCTGCTGATCGAGCAGCGCGCCGAGCACGTGCGCGGGTTCCATGAACTGGTTGTCGCGGCCGACGGCCAGGGACTGGGCATCGGCAAGGGCCGACTGGAATCGGCTGGTGAGTTTGTCCATTCGCATAGGCGCACAAGGTGGGGCTCCGGCGGCAAACGTTCAAGGGCTGGAAGGGCTCGCACCTCGATCGCGGCAGGCTGACGGCAGGTATTTGTTGGGCAGGTCGCTGCCCGAGGTGCAATCGGCCGGCGTCACCCCGGCCTCGCGCTTCTTAGTGAGCGTGATTTTCGGCGAAGGCGATGATCGCAATACCGCAGCCAATGAGCAGAACCTGCGTGATGCTGGAGCGCGGATCCACTTTTCGGTGCAGGCCCGGAATCAGATCGGCGACCGCGACGTACAGCAGACTCGAGGCGGCCACGGCCACCGCGAATGGCAGCGCCGCGAGGGCCGACTCGAGCGCGAAATAACCGATGACGCCGCCGACCACGGCGGTCAGGCTCGCGAGCAGATTGAGCAGCAGCGCCCGCCCGCGCGAGACTCCGGAATTCAACAACACGGCAAAGATGCCGATTTCCTGGGGGATTTCGTGCGCCATGATCGCGAGCGCGGTCACGATGCCGAGATGCGTATCGGTCAGGAAGGCGGCGGCGATCAACACGCCATCGAGCGCGTTGTGCAGCGAATCGCCGACCAACACCAGCGCTCCGCTTGCCTTCTGGCGGGCGTGCGCATGGTGCGCGTCTCCCACCGTGTGTTCGTCGCAGTGATCGTCGTGGCAGTGGCGCCAGAGCAGGAACTTCTCCAGCACGAAGAACAGCGCGATGCCCGCGATCAACGCGATGCCGACTTCGTGCACACGCTCGCTGCCCGCGCCGAGCACTGCGTGCGGGATCAGGCCGAGCAGCGCCGCACCTAACAAGGCGCCAGTGGCGAAGCTGACCATATGCGGCATGACGCTCTCGCGCTGCCGCGCCGGCAACGCCAGGAACAGGCCGGCCGCGAGCACCGAAACCACGCCTGAGAACAGCGTGAACAGAACGATGAGGAGCAGCGTATTCAAGGGCCGGAAATGCTAACACGCACGCTCAAGCGCGCTCGTCTCTCCAAATGAGCGCCGCCATGCGACCGCCCCTGCCGTCCCGGCGATGCGAATAGAACCGCCGCGGATCCGCGTAGGTGCACCACTCGCCACCGGCCACATCGTCGATGCCCAGCGCCGCCAGCCGGCGGCGGGCGAGCCCGGCGAGGTCGGCCTGCCAGCGTCCACGCTCGTTGGCTGCGAAGAACGCGGCGGCACCGGCATCGGCCGCGACGAACGCGGTGCGAACCTCCTCGCCTACCTCGAAATGCAGCTTCGAGATTGCGGGACCTAACCAGGCCGTGAGACGTCCTCCGGGCACACCCATCGCAGCCACCGTGCGCTCGAGAACTCCCGCGGCCAGGCCGCGCCAGCCCGCATGCGCGGCCGCGACGACAGCGCCATCGCGGCTGGCAAACAACACGGGCAGGCAATCCGCGACCATCACGACGCACACGCGGCCGCCGGCGCGCGCGACCGCAGCATCGGCCGTGACGGGTGCGCCGGACTCGCCCGTGGCATCAAGGTCCGACACCACCACGCCGTGCACCTGACTGAGCCACAACGGCTCCGCCGTCAGGGCCAGCTGCGTTCGCAGCCGCGCGCGGTTGCGGGCCACCGATTCCGGCGCGTCGCCGACGTGCGCGGCGACATTGAACGAATCCCACGGCGCTTCGCTTACTCCCCCGCAGCGCGTGGTGAACGCGGCGGCGACGCCGTGCGGCAGCCGCCAGTCGAACTCGAGCAACGACTCGCCCGCCGCCGCGCCGCTCATTTGCCAGCCTCGCGCCGGTCGCGTTCCAGCGCGTCCAACAACCCGGTGAGATCAGCCGGCAGCGGCGCCGCATAAGTCACGGGCTTGTGTGTCTTTGGATGCGCGAACGAAAGCCGCGCGGCGTGCAACGCCTGGCGTTGAAAGCCTTCCAGCGCGGCCCTGAGCGCCGCGCTGGCGCCGGCCGGCAGGCGCTTGCGGCCGCCATACACGGGGTCGCCGACGATCGGATAACCGATGTGCGCGAGATGAACGCGGATCTGGTGCGTACGGCCGGTTTCGAGACTCACGCGGGCGAGCGTGTGTGCGCGGAATCGTTTCTCGATGCGGTAGTGAGTGACCGCGGCACGTCCGTCCGCGCGCACCGCCATCTTGATTCGCTGAGTGCGGTGACGGCCGATGGGTTCATCGACCGTGCCGCCGCCGGTCATCGCACCGGTGCACACCGCCAGGTATTCGCGCTCGATCTCGTGCGCGCCAAGCGCCGCGACCAGCGCGGTGTGCGCTTCCAGCGTGCGCGCCACGACTAACAACCCGCTGGTGTCCTTGTCGATACGATGCACGAGCCCGGCGCGCGGCACGCGCCGCAGCTTCGCGTCGTGCGCCAGCAGCGCGTTCTGCAAGGTATGTTCGCGATTGCCCGCGCCCGGGTGCACGACCACGCCCGGCGCCTTGTTCAATACGATGATGCTCGCGTCCTGGTGGACGATGTCGAGCGGCAGTTTTTCCGCGGCGATGCCGGTCTGCTCCTCGATGCGGGCTTCGACGCTGGCGGTTTCACCGCCCGTCACGAGGTCGCGCGCGCGTGGCACCAGTCCGTTGACCAGGACCGCTCCGGAGTCGATCCAGTTCTGGATGCGGGTGCGCGAATACTGCGGCAGCAGCTGTGCGAGCGCCTGATCGAGGCGCCGGCCGGCGAATTCGGAGGGCAATTCGAGGCGATGGGTCTGGAACTTGGGGGTCAACCGTGTGGTCCGAGCCTGCTGGGGGCCGCTATACTTCACGCGTCCGGCGACCATATCAAATTCAAAAATCCGGCAAGTTCAATTACCCGGCAATCTAGAGAAACGGCACAACCCTTCATGCGATCACTGCGTACGGCCGGAATCCTGACACTCATTTCCATCTCCCTGGGCTTGGGGCTGACCGCCTGCAAGACCAAGGACGGCGCCGAGGGGCCCATGACCGACCCCGCGGTGGTCTATGAACGCGGGCACCGCGCCCTCCAGCAGGGCGATTACCCGCTGGCCGTCAAGATCTACGAAGCGCTGATGGCCCGCTACCCGTTCGCGGCCGAGTCGCGGCAGTCCCGCCTCGACGTCATTTACGCCTACTACCGCGCGGGCGAATCCGAGTCCGCCATCGACGCCGCGGACACCTTCATTCGCGAGAACCCGACCCATCCGCGTATCGACTACGCCTGGTATCTCAAGGGCCTCACCGATTTCGAGCGCATGCCGAACTTCATGGAACGCTGGTTCCGCGTCGACCTGAACCAGCGGCCGCCGTCCGAGGCCCGCCGCTCGTTCGCGTCGTTCGCCACCGTCGTCGAGCAATATCCGAACAGCGACTACGCGCACGATTCGCGCCGTCGCATGGTGTACCTGCGCAATCGCCTGGCCGATTACGAAATCGCCGTGGCGCGGTACTACGTGGGCCGCGGTGCGTACGTCGCCGCCGCGCAGCGCGCCAAGGTGGCCATCGAAGAATTCGACGGCGCGCCCGCGGTGCGCGAGGCGCTCGAGATCATGGCCTACTGCTACGACAAAATGGATCTCAAGGAACTCGCCGCGCAGACCCGCACGATGTATCGGCAGAATTTCGAGGGCGAAATGGGCGAGAAGAAAGCGGCGCCCAAGCGCAAGTGGTGGAAATTGTGGCTCGCCTCGTAACGAGCCGCCACGACTCTCACTACCCCGCTAACTACCGCCGGTAACCGCTGGTAATCGGGTATCGCCAGTCGCGGCCGAACGCGCGGCGGCTCACCCGTACACCCGGCGGTGCCTGCCGGCGTTTGTATTCATTGCGTTTGACCAGATCCAGCACGCGCCCCACGGTCGCCCGGTCGAAGCCCCGTGCGCAGATTTCATCGACCGACAGATCTTCCTCGATGAACGCTTCGAGGATCGGGTCCAGCACTTCATAGGGCGGCAGCGAGTCGCTGTCCTTCTGGTCGGGCCGCAGCTCGGCCGACGGCGGACGATCGATCACGCGGCGCGGAATCGCCGGCGCCGCCGGGCTCCCCACGGAATTTCGATACTCGGCCAGCCGATAGACGAGCAGCTTGCTGCAGTCCTTGATGGGCGCGAAACCGCCTGCCATGTCGCCGTACAAGGTGGCATAACCCACCGCCATCTCGCTCTTGTTGCCCGTGGTCAGCAGCATCTTGCCGGTCTTGTTGGAGATGCCCATGAGCAGCACCATGCGGCAGCGCGACTGGATGTTTTCTTCGGTGGTGTCGGGATTGCGGCCGGCGAATTCCCCGGCGAGAGTGGCCTCGGCCGCCTTCATCATCTCGCCGATCGGCAACACGCTGTATTTGACGCCGAGGATGTCCGCCTGCGCGCGCGCGTCGTCGAGGCTCATCTGCGAGGTATAGGGCGACGGCATCATGACGGCGTGTACGTGGTCCTTGCCCAGTGCATCCACGGCGATGGCCAGCGTCAGCGCCGAATCGATGCCGCCCGACAGACCCATCACGACGCCCGGAAATCCGTGTTTGCCGACGTAGTCGCGCACGCCGAGCACCAGCGCGTGATAGACGCTTTCGGCATCGCTGAGCATCGGGGCGACGAGACCCGGCAACACGCGCACGACGCCGCCCACGCGTTCGAACTCGACCTGGTAGAGCCCTTCCTCGAACGGCGGCGCGCGCATCACGACCACGCCCGCACCATCCATGACGAATGAATTGCCGTCGAACACCAGTTCGTCCTGGCCGCCCAGCATGTTGACGTACACGACGGGGAGACCTAGATCCCGCACGCAGCGGCGCACGATGTCCTCGCGATTCTCCTGCTTGCGTTGTTCGAACGGCGACGCGTTGAGCACGACGAACATCTCGGCGCCCGCCGATCGCGCCAGCTGCGCGGGCTCCGGCTCCCAGATGTCCTCGCAGACGAGAATACCGATACGGAAGCCGCGGAAATCCACCACGGTCGGCTGGCTGCCCGCCTTGAAATATCGCTTCTCGTCGAACACCTTGTAGTTAGGCAGCGCGCTCTTGCGATGCGTGGCGCGTACTTCGCCGCCTTCGATCAGCGCGGCGGAATTGAACAGCTGTGAGCCCGCATATTCCGGGAACCCGACCACCACGCCGCAAGACGCCTTCGCGCCGCGCACGGTGTCGAGGCCCTTGTCGACCTGCGCGCGGAAGCCACGGTGGAACAGCAGGTCTTCGGGCGGATACCCCGACAACGTGAGCTCCGGCAGCACCAGCAGGTCGGTGCCTAGCTCCCCGCAAGCGCGCTCCGCGGCCGCGACGATGCGTTTCGCGTTGCCCGCGATGTCGCCCACGAGCAGGTTCAACTGCCCGAGGGCGATCCGCAGCTTGTCAGGAGATGCCACCGCGGCCGCGTTACTTCGCGCGCCGCGCCGTCTTGGATTTCTTCTTGGCGGCCTTCTTCTTCAGGGGCGCCGCTTTTTTCTTCGGCGCCGGCTTTTTGAAGGTCGACGAGGTCTTCTTCGTGCGCTGCTCGATGATGAGCACGTTCGGCCCGACGGGTTTCCTGACCGGTTTGGCGCGGCGCTTGGCGAGCTCTTCCACCATGGCCTTGCCGAGATCGGCCGGGGATTTCACGGTGCGCGCGCCCGCCTTGTCCAGGGCGCGGAACTTGTCGGCCGCGGTGCCCTTGCCACCCGCGATGACGGCGCCGGCGTGACCCATGCGTTTGCCCGGCGGCGCGGTCACGCCCGCGATGTAGGCGACGACGGGTTTAGTGACGTACTTGTGGATGAAATCCGCCGCGGCTTCTTCGTCCGTGCCGCCGATCTCGCCGACCATGATGATGCCTTCGGTCTGCGGATCGCGTTCGAACAACTCGAGCACCTCGACGAAGTTCATGCCGCGCACCGGATCGCCGCCGATGCCGACGCAGGTGCTCTGGCCGAGACCTTTGTTGGTGGTCTGGAACACGGCCTCGTACGTGAGCGTGCCGGAACGCGACACGATGCCGACGCGGCCTTTCTTGTGAATGAACCCCGGCATGATGCCGATCTTGCATTCGCCCGGCGTGATGATGCCCGGGCAATTGGGGCCGATGAGCCGCGTGCCGGAGCCGGCCAGCGTCGCCTTCACGCGCACCATGTCGTTGATCGGGATTCCTTCGGTGATGCAAACGACGAGTTCGATCCCGGCATCGCTGGCTTCGAGGATGGCGTCGGCCGCGAACGGCGCCGGCACGTAGATGACGCTGGCGGTGGCGCCGGTCTGTTTGACCGCGTCCGCCACGGTGTCGAACACCGGCAGATTCAGGTGCTTCTCACCACCACGGCCGGGCGTGACGCCGCCCACGACCCTGGTGCCGTACTTGATGCTTTGTTCGGTATGGAACGTGCCCTGCTGACCGGTGAAGCCCTGCACGATGACACGCGTGTTCTTGTTTACGAGGATGCTCATGACTTACTTCTTGCCATTGGCAGCGAGCGAAACGGCCTTCTTGGCCGCGTCGGTGAGGTCGGTGGCGGGCGTGATGGCGAGCGCGCTGTGCGCCAGCATCTCGCGCGCCTGCTCGGCGTTCGTGCCTTCCAGACGCACTATCACGGGCACGGCGACGCCGACTTGTTTGACGGCAATCATCACGCCTTCGGCGATCAGGTCGCAGCGCACGATGCCGCCGAAAATGTTCACCAGGATCGCGCGCACCTTCTTGTTGGACAGGATGAGCTTGAACGCCGCAGTGACACGCTCGGCAGTGGCACCGCCGCCCACGTCGAGGAAGTTCGCCGGGTTGCCGCCGTGCAGCTTGATCAGGTCCATCGTGGCCATCGCGAGACCGGCGCCGTTGACCATGCAGGCGATGTCGCCGTCCAGCGAGACATAGTTGAGGTCGTGTTCGCTGGCCTGCCGCTCGATCGGGTCTTCCTGCGAAGGATCGCGCATCGCCGCAGCCGCCTTCTGGCGGAACACCGCGTTCGCATCGATGTTGATCTTGGCATCGAGGGCGACCAGCTCGCCGGCCTTGGTGACGATGAGCGGATTCACTTCGAGCAGCGCAGCGTCGCGCTCGAGATAGATGCGGTACAGCGCCATGAGGATCGACTGGAATTTGCCGATCTGGGGACCCTTGAACCCCAGGCCGAAGGCGAGCTTGCGGCACTGGTAGGCCTGCAGCCCGGCGGCCGGGTTGATGTCGACGCGCAGGATTTTCTCCGGCGAGTGCTCGGCGACTTCCTCGATGTCCATGCCGCCGGCAGCGGAGGCGATGACGGCCACGCGGCCGCGCTCCCGGTTGAGCGTGAGCGACAGGTAGATCTCGCGCTCGATGTCCGAACCCGTTTCCACGTACACGGTTTCGATGGGCAGGCCTTCCGGACCTGTTTGTTTGGTGACCAGCCTTTGCCCGAGCATGTCGGCCGTGGCGGAGCGCACGGTATCGAGGTCGCGCGCCAGCTTCACGCCGCCCGCCTTGCCGCGGCCACCCGCGTGCACCTGGGCTTTGACCACCCACAATGTGCCGCCGAGTTTCTCCGCGGCGGCGACAGCCTCGTCGGCGCTTTTCGCCGCGAAGCCGGTGGGGACGGGAATTCCGAACTCGCGGAAAACTTCTTTTGACTGGTACTCGTGGAGATTCATAGGCCCCGAACTTGAGGAGGGAAAAAGAGCCGGTATTCTCCCGGAATCGTGCCGCAGTCGCCAGTTGCAACTGCGCGCGTGTGCGCTGCAACTCCTTGCTGTCTGCTACAGTCGCGCCCGATGCCGCTCGCCGCTGCGCACACTGCTCCGACTGATCTCGCCTGGCGCGTCATTGGGCTGGTCAATCTCTACCGGCTGCTGGTTCCGCCGTCGCTTTATGCACTGTTTGCGTTCGCCGGCACCAGCAGCTTGCTCGGCGGCGCAAGGCCGGAGCTGTTCCTGTGGACCTGCGTGGTCTATTTCGCCGCTGGCGTTGCGATAGTCGTCGGCGGCCGGCGCCTGCTGCCCAATCTGCGCGCCACCACGTTCGTGCACGCGATGGTCGACGCGATCGCCATCAGCCTGCTGATGTTCTCGAGCGGCGGTGTCGCGAGCGGCCTCGGAATCCTGTTCGTCGTGCCGGTCGGAGCCATGGCGCTGCTGGCGGACAATCGCGACGCTTTCGTACTGGCCGCGCTCGCCACCCTCGCGCTGTTGGCCCAGCAGATAGGCGGGCACGTCACGGGCACGGCCGACGCGGTCGATTATCCGGCCACCGGCATCCTGGGCGGAATCGTATTCCTGGTGGCTCTGCTCGCCTGGCCCCTCGCGCGCCGGCTGCGGGACTCGGAAGCAACTGTGCGCCGGCAACAGGTGGACCTCGCCAACCTGGCGCAGTTGTCTCAGTACATTGTGCAGCACCTGCGTGAGAGCATCGTGGTGGTCGACCACGAGAATCGTGTCCGCCTCATCAACGAAACCGCAGCGCAGCTGCTCGGCGATCGCAGCGCTTACCCGGGCGCGTTGCTGGGCGAGGCGTCGCCGCAATTGCTCTATCTACTCGAGACCTGGCGCGCGCGCCTCACGGCGCCCGCAGCGCCGCCCTCGACGTTCGTCGCAGCCGACGGCGGCCATGTGATCCAGCCGCACTTCGCCTCGCTCGGCGGTTCCGAGCCGTCTCCCGTCATCGTGTTCCTGGAAGACACCGAGTTGCTGGCGGCCAAGATCCAGCAATCCAAGCTCGCGGGGCTGGGCCGTCTGTCCGCGAGCATCGCGCATGAGATCCGCAATCCGGTTGGCGCCATGAGCCATGCCGCGCAGCTGCTGGCCGAATCCGCGTCGCTCTCCGCGGAAGACAAGCGCCTGACGGAAATCGTGCGCACCAACGGCGACCGTGTCCGGCAGATCATCGAGAACGTGATGTCGATGGCGCGGCGCGAAAGCTCCCGTCCCGAACGCGTTGTGCTGGCGGCTTGGCTCGAGGGGTTCCGTACCGAGTTCTGCGCGACCATGCAGATTCCGCCGGAACGCCTGGCAACGTCCTCACTTCTCGGCGACGTCGAGGTACAAGCCGATCCATCGCAACTGCGGCAAATCGTCTGGAATCTCTGCGAGAACGCCGTGAAGTACGGCTCCACCGAGAACGACAGCAATGTCATCGAGTTGCGCGTCGGGCGCCTCGCCTCCACGGCGCGTCCGTTCCTTGAAGTGGCCGATCGCGGCGCGGGTATTCCGGTGCAGCATCGCGAGAGAATCTTCGAACCATTCTTCACCGGCAACGAGCGCGGCACAGGATTGGGCCTGTTCCTGGCGCGCGAACTGGCGCAGACCAATGGCGCCACTCTTCTATATGAGCCCCGCACCAGCGGGGGCAGCTTGTTCCGCATTGTGTTCCGCGACCCGGAACGCTGGGTAGCGTAGGAACTCCGCATGGCAGCGCCCATGGTTTTGGTAGTCGACGATGAGCCGGATCTGGTGGAGCTGGTGGCGTTGACACTGTCGCGCATGCAGCTTGCCACGCAGTCCGCCGGCGACGTCACCGGCGCCAAAAAACTCCTCAAGGCTCATCATTTCGACCTGTGTCTCACCGACATGCGATTGCCCGACGGAGACGGGCTCGACCTGCTCGAGTGGATGTCGGCAAATTGTCCCGGTGTGCCGTGCGCGGTCATTACTGCGCACGGCAACGTCGAATCAGCCGTGCGTGCCCTCAAGCTCGGTGCTTTCGATTTCGTTTCCAAGCCGCTGGATCTCGGCGTTCTGCGCCGCATCGTTTCGACCGCGCTCAAACTTTCGCAGCGCGGCGACATCGGCGCATCGACGCGCACCGGCACGCAGCTGATCGGCAGCGCGCCCGGAATGCATCGACTGCGCGAGATGATCCTGCGCGTCGCGCGCAGCCAGGCGCCGGTGCACATCTTCGGCGAATCGGGCACCGGCAAGGAATTGGTGGCGCGCATGATTCACGCCTCGGGTCCGCGCGCGGAGGAACCGTTCGTCCCGGTGAACTGCGGCGCGATCCCCTCGGAGCTCATGGAGAGCGAATTCTTCGGCCACAAGCGCGGCAGCTTTACAGGCGCCGTAACCGACAAGACTGGACTGTTTCAATTCGCGGAGGGCGGGACTCTGTTTCTCGACGAGGTGGCCGACCTGCCGCTGCACATGCAGGTGAAGCTCCTGCGTGTCATCCAGGAAAAGTCGATCCGGCCGATCGGCGAGCAGCGCGAATCCGCAATCGATGTGCGCATCCTGTCCGCGACCCACAAGAACTTGGGTGATCTGGTCGCACAGTCGAAATTTCGCGAGGATCTCTTCTACCGCATCAATGTCATCGAACTGCGAGTCCCACCGCTGCGGGAGCGCGCCGAGGACATTCCCGATCTCGCCGATGCCATCCTGCACCGACTGTCGCGCCGGCTCGGCGTCGAGTCGCCGGCGCTCACGCCGGCGGCGCTCAAATTGCTGGAGGAATTCTCGTTTCCCGGTAACGTGCGCGAGCTGGAAAACGTGCTGGAGCGCGCGCTCGCGCTCTGCAACCAGGGCCGGATCGACGTCGGTGATCTGCAATTGCGTGCGGTGCCGCGTCCCAACTCCGCCGGTGCCTCGCCCGAAGCCATCGCGCAGCGTGCCGCCGGTGCAAGCAAACCTGGCGAGAAGGAAACGTCCGGCCGTCACCCGCTCGGCGAGCAGCTCGAAGATGTCGAGCGCGCCGCGATCATCAAGGCTCTGGAGCAGACGCGCTACAACAAGACGGCGGCGGCCAAGGCGCTCGGCATGACATTTCGCGCGCTGCGTTACCGGATCAAGAAGCTGGGGATCGAGTAGCCGCCCGGGTTCGCGCAAACATTCAGTGCGTCATTTCCCGTAGAGCCAGGACAATCCGAACGTCCACGCACGATGCACGAGATACGTGAGCGGCGCAAACACGACCCCGACGATCGCGATCGCATAGAGATAGGGAACGTGCAGCCTTTCCACCAGCAGCGCGCAGAAGCACATGCCGATGATGATGTTCATGCCCGTCACAAGCGAATAACGGAGGAATTCCGGCAGCGCCGCCGAGCCATGCGTGCGGAACGTCCACGACTTGTTGAGCACGAAGCCGACCACCGTCACGATGATCGAGCACAAGGCTAGCGACAGTAGATAGTGGATCCCCAGGTATTCGGTGAGCGCGTACGCAATGCCCACGTTGAGCAGCACGCACAGCCCCCCGGTCACGACATACCGGGTGAGCTCGTCGATGCGCTGCCGGGATATCAAGGTTTTCTCGTGAGCTCGACCGCGAAGATCGCGGCGTTCGTATCGCGCAGTCCCGCGGGCGTTAGGCGATCCGCGGTCCACGCGAGCAGATTCACGCACAGGTTGAGTGGCGCCAGCAGGAACCACAGCGGCCCGAGCAGCTTGATGCCGACGAGCATCGGAAACATCGGAATCCACGCGGCCGGGCCGCACAGCGCGGTCATGCGGTGTATTTCGAACCCGGCCTCTTCGAGCTGCACGCGCAGGCCATCGCGCGTCCAGCGCCAGTAGTCGGTCGGATGCGGGTGATAGGGCCACACGCCGTGCGTCGAGAGGAACAGGTACCCGTCCTTTTTTAGCACACGCTTGATCGCCGCCAGATACGCAGGCACGTCGCGTACGTGTTCGAGCACCTGGAACGACACGACGACATCGACGCTTTCGTCCGCGAGGGGCACCGCACCGTCCGAGCCGATCAGCAGATCGGGCTTTCCATCGATGTCCGCTCCGATGTACTGCGCGCCGCGCGCGATGAAGATGGACCGGTAGGGCATCGTTCCGCAGCCAAGATCGAGCACGCTGCGGCCAGCAAGTTCGCGGCGCCTTGCAAACGCTCGTACCGCGCCTTCGAGCGCCATCGCCGCAAGCCCATCCCCTTCGAACCAGAATTTCACGCCACGCTCTCCCTCATCCTTGTCCCGGAGTAGATAGTCAACATCCGCCCGAAATTCGCGTGCCAGTCGAAATGCCGGGCCGCCAGCTCGCGGCCGCGCGTGCCAATGGCGCGCAACGCGCCCGGGTCGGCCAGCAAGTCCTGAATCGCCCGCCGGAACGCGTCCGCGCGCCGCTCGGCGAGCACGACCTGACCCGACACGATGCTGCCGGCGTACGCCGGATCGTCGGTCGTCACCACGGGCAGTCCACTCGCCATTGCTTCCTGCATCGCCAGCGTGAATATCTCGCCGATCGCGGGGAATGCGAAGACATCGCACGCCCGATAGATCTCGGCTGTCTGGGCTTGATTCAGGGCGCCCAGCCAGTGCACACCCGGCACACGTCCCGCAGCCGGAACATCGCCAGGCCCGACGAACACGAGATCGAAGGCGGCGCTCTTGGCGTCGAGCAAGATCTGATAGCCCTTCTTCTCCACCAGCCTGCCGACGAACAGGACCAGCGGCCGATCCTGCGGCAGCTCACATCGGCCGCGAATGTCGCGGCGCTCATTGGCACTCGCCGGACGAAACAGCGCGGTATCGATGCCATTGGCGAGCACGAGCACGCGCTCCTCCGGCACGCGCCGGGAACGCAGGAAGGCGCGCACGTTTTCGTTGTAGGCCACGATGCTGCGCGCATGCGCGAAGATCCATCGGCCGACCGTCGCGTACACAAGTCGTTGCACCCACATCACGAAGCGGCTGGGATGATCCACCAGCGCGACGTGCTGGGTCAGCAAGAAAGGTTTGCGCGCGATGAAAGCCAATGCCGCGACAATCCAGGAGCTCATATAGAACACATCGTGGATGTGCACGACGTCCGCCCGTTTCAGCTGCTTCCAGGCCGCGGGAACGAGACGCGGGGAAAACAGTGGGAACGGTATGAAGAAGCGCTTTTCGAAGAAGTGCGCGCACGACAGCCGGATCAATTCGATTCCCGCGCGAGGCTCATCCGCGCGCGCAGCCGATCCGGACCGGGAAGTCAGGACGACCACGCGATAGCCATTCTCGGCCAGGCTCTGTGCCTGCCGCTCGACGACCAGCTCGAGCCCGCCGACGTGCGGTGGATAGTGATGGGCCACGAGGAGCGCAGTCGGCATCCGCTCTTCGTCAGACGCGTGGCGCTGATCCGCGCTCACGCCCCGTGGGTCCGTGCCATGACCAGCAGGGACGTGCCACCCAGGATGCGTGCGGATAGCTCCTTGTTCACCAGCGACAGGATCTTGCGCGGCAGCCAGAAGACGTACTCGCTCGCGCTGCGCGGCTGATCCATGAGACGACTGACGTAGTCATGCGCAATGACCGAATACCCGCACTCCTTCAGCGTTTCGAACGCGACAGCGGCGGTGTAGAAGTGCAGGTGTCCGTACTGGCGGCGAGTCCACTGCTGGTGATTGATGAGTACGCCGGCGACGTGCATCTCGAGGGGAATATTGAAGATCACGACCGGCGCGAGGCGGCGGATCGTGCGCAGGAACTCGAACGGATTCTCGACGTGCTCGAACACATCGATACACAACAGGGCGTCAAACCGGCGGTCGGACTTCGTCAGGTCCTCGCAGTAGTACGAAAGGTGCGGACCGCCCCGTTTGCGCGCCATTTCGATGGCGGCGGAAGCGATGTCGAAGCCCGAGTAGGCGACGGTCGCCGGGAATTCCCGTGCGAGCGTCGCGAGGATGAGTCCCGCCCCACAGCCAATTTCCGCCAGGGTCGCCGGGACCGGCCAGCCCGAACGTCGCCACAGCGCATGGATCCGCTCGGCCTTCCAGACACTGTCTTCCTCGCCCCAGCTCGGATTGGCGGCGAGGTACGCACCGTCGGAATAGCGCTGATCGGCACTCGTCATGGGCTTCGATCTTCCAGAATGTAGGTGGCGAGCGTAATACGAGGCTGTCGGCAGAATCGTGATCGCGGCACCAATTCGCGTGTCGGGCCGGCGGGCGTGCGTTGAGTCACGCTTCGCCCCGGCATCGATGCGACCGTGCGCGAGGTCACGCTTCAGACTACCGCGTGTGCGACATAATGTGCACGATGCATTCGCTCGAACCTACGCCGCGGGATGTGCGCCGCAAGCCCGACATTGCCGTGCTGGTCCCCTGTTTCAATGAAGCAGTGGCCATAGCCCGTGTGGTCGGGGATTTGCGCAATGCGCTGCCACAAGCGGCCATTTACGTCTACGACAACAACTCGACGGACGGGACGGCCGAGGTCGCGCGGAAAGCCGGAGCGATTGTTCGCCGCGAGCCTTTGCAGGGCAAGGGCAACGTCGTCCGGCGCATGTTTGCCGACGTCGAGGCCGACGTCTATCTGCTGATCGACGGCGACGGCACCTACGATGCGAGCGCCGCGCCGTTGCTCGCTGAACGGCTGCTGCAGGATGAGCTCGACATGGTGACCGGCGTTCGCATAGCGGAATCCGCCGGCGCTTATCGCATGGGCCACAAATTCGGCAATCGCGCGCTGACCGGTATGGTCGCCAACATCTTCGGCGACCGTTGCGCGGACATGTTGTCAGGCTATCGCGCTTTTTCACGGCGCTTCGTCAAGTCGTTTCCGGCACTCGCTTTTGGATTCGAAATCGAGACGGAGCTGACCGTGCATGCATTGGAACTGCGCATGCCGATCACGGATTTTCCGACGCGCTACGGCAATCGCGAGCAGGGCTCGGCCAGCAAACTGCACACCGTGCGGGACGGCCTGCGCATCGGCGCCGCGATCGTTCACGTGGTGAAGGAAGAGCGGCCGCTCAAGTTCTTCGGGCTGATCGGCCTGCTGTTTTTCGCCACGGCGCTGGTGTTCGGCTACCCCGTGCTGGTCACATACCTCGAAACCGGGATGGTCCCGCGTCTGCCCACCGCCATCCTCGCGATGGGCCTCATGATCATCGGATCGCTGAGCTGCACGGCGGGCGTGATCCTCGATTCGATCACCAATGCCCGGCGCGAGCTGCGGCGATTGCGATACCTCGATATCCCGCTGTTCCACGCCGAGCACAATTTCTGAGCGCGCGCGTCATTCGCCCGCGAATCATCCAATGACTGACACGCCAACCGGAGTTGTGACGAGCGGATTGTTTGCCCGCCTGCCCGTGGGTCGTTCCGCGGCGGTACGTGCACTGATGATCGTTGGCGCGCTGGTGACCGCCGCCTGTGTCATCTGGATCCAGCAATTGCGGCTGAGCGGCGACCCGGGCGGTCTCGCGCCTATCTTCTTCGTGCTGTTCACGTTCTACGACTATGGCGCCGCCATGCTCGCGCTTGGCATCTTGCTGATAGCCTTGTTCGTCCCCCATTGGGCAGGGCTCGATCGATTGCTGCACTGGCTGGGCGATCACCCGGTCGCCATCGGCTGCGCCGTCGCGACGCTGCTCTCGCTCGGCGCGCTGGTCGTCTATCGCAACCAGCCATTGTCGATGGACGAATATGCCGCGACTTTCCAGAGCCAGGTGTTCGCGGCGGGCCATATTTCCGGGAAGTTCCCTCTGGACCTGCTGAACTTTCTCATTCCCGAAAGCTTCCAGAACTTCTTTCTCAACGCTTCGAAAGCGACCGGCGAGGTCTCCTCCAGCTACTGGCCGTCATTCTCGCTCCTGCTCACGCCGTTCACGCTGCTCGGCATTCCGTGGGCCTGCAATCCCGTGCTCACGGGCCTCACCGTCGTCGTGCTCAACCGGCTCGCACTGCGGCTGTTCGGCGGCGTCCAGGCGGCGGGGATGGTCACGCTGCTCACGCTCGCCTCGCCGGTGATCTTTGCCGACGGCATCTCGTACTACTCCATGACCGCGCACATGCTGGCGAACGCGCTGTTCGCGTTGCTGCTGATGGAGCCGGCCGCGCGCCGGCTCTTCCTGGCCGGCGTGGTGGGTTCGATCGCGTTCACGCTGCACAATCCGGTACCGCACCTCCTGTTTTCGCTGCCGTGGTTCGTGTGGCTCGCGTTGCAGGCGAAGCCAGTCGGCAAGATCGCCATGTTGTGCGCGGGCTATCTACCGCTGTGCATCGTGCTGGGGATCGGCTGGTTCCTGCACTCGAGCACGCTCAAGCTCGGAGGTGTCGCGCCCACCGACGCTGCCAACGGCCTTGACGGCCTCATGTCGGCTTTTGCCTGGCCTACTCCACGGCTTTGGTACGCGCGCCTCGTCGGACTCACCAAACTTTTTTTGTGGGCCGCGCCCTGCGTGTTGTTGCTGGCGTTCGCCGGCGCGGCGCGCGTCCGGCATGACGCGCGCTTCGTCACGCTGACTGCGAGCGCGCTTTTGACCTTCACCGGCTATCTGTTTTTCGTGGCGGACCAGGGACACGGCTGGGGTTTCCGCTACTTTCATTCGGCCTGGCTGGTACTGCCATTGCTCGCGACCGGCTTCCTCTTCGCACCCTCGAATACACCTCCACCCAGGGAGGCTCTCGCCTCAGAGCCCCCCGCCGCGGCGGATGCGGACACGCGTACGTACGTCATCGCATGCGCGGTCCTCAGCCTGTTCGCCGCGGTCGGACTGCGCGCCGTGCAGATCCGTGAGTTCATCGACGGCCACGTGGGTCAGCTGCCGCAATATGCCGGCACCGAGCCGCGCGTAATCGTCGTCGCAGGTGTGGGGTTCTATCCCTACGATCTCGTGCAGAACGATCCGTTCCTGCGAAAGGACGTCGTGCGCATGATGGATCTCGGCGAGGAAGCGAATGCCGCCGCGATCCAGCGGCACTTCCCGAACTACCACCTTGTCTACCGCGAAGACCACGGCGAGGTGTGGTCGGCGGCAACTCCATTGCCGTCCCAGCGCAAGCTACCCGGGGCTTCATCGCCATGAGCGCATTCGTTCGATGAGCGGCATGAACCAAACCGCGATCCTGCGATTCGTCGCACTCGCGGCGCTGATCTTCGGACTCTGGGCGCTCCAGCATCCGTATCCCGGCATCTTCCACGACGCGCAGCTCTACACCATCCAGGCACTGGCGCGGGTGTTTCCCGCCGATCTCGCCAACGATATCTTCCTGCGCTTCGGCTCGCAGGAGCACTTCACGTTTTTCGGCCCGCTCTACGCTGCGATGATTCGCACGCTGGGCGTCGGCGCCGCGGCGGCGGTGCTCACCTTCCTATTCCATACCGCGTTCGCCGCAGCCCTGGTGCTGCTCGCGCGGCGCGTGCTGCCGGCGCACCTCGTCTGGCTCGGCGTCGGATTGGTCTGCGTCATCCCGTTCACGTACGGCGCTCGCAAGGTCTTCTTCGTGATGGAAGACTTCGTGACGCCGCGCTTGCTGGCCGAGGCCTTCGTGTTACTCGCGCTCACCGCGGCGCTCGACCGGCGCTTCAAGCTCGCGGCCGCGGCGATCCTCGCAGGGGGCTTGATGCACCCGATCATGGCGCTGACCGGCCTCGGCATGGGCGTGTTCCTCGAGGTATTCTCCAAGCGGCAACGGACGGTGTTGCTCGCCACGGCGGGCGTCGGGTTGTTAGCCGTATTCACGTTGCTCGCGCTGCGCGGCACGCAGCTGCGCTTCGACGAGGACTGGTGGTCACTGATTCACAGCGGCCTGCCTTATTTGTTCCCGCTCGAATGGCGCAAGCTCGATTGGGCGCGGGTCATCGTGATCGCGACCGTCCTGTACGCGGCCATGCAATGGGTTTCCGCGGGTCGTGTGCGCGAAGTGAGTCGCGCCGCGCTGATCGCGCTTGCGCTCGGAATTGCACTCAGTATCGTCGGCTCGGACTTCATGCGTCTGGTGCTCATGACGCAGTTACAGACTTGGCGCATCGCCTGGCTCGCGGGCGCGATCGCGCTGCTCGTGTCGCCCATGGTCGCAATCGCGTTGTGGCGCGGCGGCATGATCGCGCGCATTGCGCTGGTCGCGCTGCTGGCTGCCTTCCTCATGGCCGATGAACGATTTGCGCTGTCTTCCGCACTGCTCGCGGCGACCCTCGTGCTGGTGACGCCGTGGATCAAACAGGAGCTGCCGGTTTTGCGCGTCGTCTTGTGGGGGATGTGCGCGGTGCTCGCGCTCGCGGCAGTCATCAACCTCACATCGAGTGTCATCGTGGCGCGCGCGATCATCAACCAGGACGCTGTGCCGGGGTGGCTGCGCAGTATTCGCGCCGTCAGCGGCACCGGCGTCATTCCTGCGCTCGTGTTGATTGCCGTCGGCTTGGCCGTCGCGCGTGCAACGCCGAAACTGCTCGCGATCGCTGCGGCCGGATCCTTCGCGTTCGCGGCCGTCATCGCATGCACGGCGCTGCCGCAATGGAATCGAACGCCCTGGTCCGCCGCCAACGTGAGCGCGTTCGCGGCCTGGCGCGACCGAATACCACAAGGCACCGAGGTGCTGTGGTACCAGAATCCGATGGCCGCCTGGCTGGTGCTGCAGCGGCCCAACTACGTGTCGAACTTGCAGGGCGCAAGCGCGCTGTTCTCGCGCGACGCCGCCATGGTGTTGCGCGACCGGCTGATCGAGCTCAAGTCGTTTTCGGACGGCGCGGACACCTCCGGCTCGCAGCCACGGTTCGCCAGCGACGAGTCGCGCAAAGCGGTGGCGTTGCAAACGATCTGCCACGCAACTACGGCCCCCTTCGTCGTCACGCGTGACGCGCTCGAGACAGCGCCGCTTGCGATCGCGGCCGATTCGCTGCCCCCGGAACTACGCGACTGGAAGCTCTACTCCTGCGCCGGCATTGCGAACACCGCTGCCGTTCCATGAACCTCTCGTCATTGCTGAGAGCCGAGATCGTGCGCTACGGGTTGATCTCGGGCGTCGCACTGATCGTCGACCTCGGATTGCTGACACTGCTCACGAAAGTCTGGGGCATTCATTACCTCGTATCTGCCACCTGTTCCTTTATCGCGGGTGGCGTCGTCGCGTACTTCCTGTCTGTGCGGTTCGTATTCCGATATCACCGCGTGCGTCTGCGCAGTTTGGAAGCCGCGATGTTCGTCGCGCTCGGCGCGGCCAGCCTCGCCGTCAATACTGCCATCATGGCGCTCATGGTCGGACGCGCCGGCGCATCGATCCTGGCAGGAAAACTCGCGGCCGCCAGCGTCACGTTTGGCGTGAATTATCTGCTGCGCAAGTTTGTGCTGTTCTCGCCGCGCGCGTCTGCGGCTGGCAAGCCCGGGGACGCCACCTGATGGACGGAGCAGCGCCGGCAGTCTCCCGACTGGGAGAGACAAGGATTGCGCGCGCGCTGCCGTGGCTCGCGCTGGCAGGCCTGTGGCTCCTCGCCACTAACTATCGGGGGCTGTATCACGACGCGGTGTTGTACTCCATTCAGGCCATGGCGCATCTCAAGCCCGAGTTGTACGCGGGCGATCTGTTCCTACGTTTCGGCTCCCAGGATCGCTTCACGTTGTTCTCGTCCGTCTATTCACTGCTGACGGGCTGGCTCGGCCTCGAAACCGCCGCAGCATGGATCACGTTCATCGCCACTCTCGCGCTCGAATTTGCCGCACTCCTGCTTGTCTGGCGGCTCGTCCCGAAGCCGCTGGCGTTGTTGGGCCTCGCATTCCTGATCGCACTGCCGAACGACTACGGCCCGTATGGCGTGTTCAATTTGCTCGAGCCCTTCGTCACGCCGCGCATGCCCGCCGCAGCACTGGCGCTCGGCGCGGTGCTGGCCATGATCTCAGGTCGCCGGCTGCTCGCGGCGGCGCTCTTGGTCGCGAGCGCCTCGATGCATCCGCTGATGGCAGCGCCGGCGTTCGCCATCGTCGCGTTCTTCGGGCTGCCCCCCGGGCGGCGCTGGTATCTGCCGGCGGCCGCGGGCGCTGGTCTCATCCTGCTGGCATTGTTGGGTTCACTGCCTGCAATCGACGCGTTGCGCGTCGATGCCCCGTGGGATCAGTTCCTCGACGATTACGCGCGCTACCTGTTCGCAGGCCGCTGGCGCCTCGTCGACTGGCTGCATGCCTGCCCCGCATTGCTCACCCTGTTGTTAGGCGCGCGCGTGCTCGCGGACGCGACCGCGCGCCAGCTTTGCGTCGCAGTCCTGTTCACAGCGGCGTTGGGAATGGCGATCATGGTGATCGGCGCCGACTGGCTGCGCATCGCGCTCGTCGTTCAAGGACAGGGATATCGCTGGCTCTGGCCCGCGACGCTGGTGGCGCTACTGGTGCTGCCCGCGATCGGGGTTGAGCTGTGGCGCCGCGGGCCTTTGGGCCGCGCGGCGCTGTTCGCGCTGGCTGCCTTATGGATCGCGCGTGACGAGCCGTTCGCTCCGACGATCGCCTTGGTCGCCGCATTTGTCGCCGTCCTCGCCCTCCGGAATCAAGGCGCCCTCAGGTACCAGCGCTGGTTGCTGGTCGGCGCCACGTTGTTGTTTGGAGTCACGGCGTGCACCGCGCTGGCCGGACGCTGCCTGACAGTGGCGAATGCGTACGAGCAAACCTCGGCGCCGGCGCTGTTCGACCAGGTGCATTGGCTGTTCGTCGGCGGCCTCCTGCCCGCTCTCCTTCTCATCGGCCTGTTCGCCCTGGCGCAAAGCCCGGCGCGGCGCGGCGCGAATGCAGCAGCCGCGCTCGTGCTGCTAGGCGCCTGCGCCGCACTAGCGCCCGTGAACTTCGCCAGCTGGACGCGACGGGATTTCGATGCGGGCATCTATACCGCATTCGCGTCCTGGCGCGCGTTGATCCCGCCACGCAGCGAGGTGGTGTGGATCGATTCGCCGGAGTCCGCCTGGCTGCTGCTCGAGCGTCCGTCGTATTTCTCGATCCGGCAAAGCTCGTCCGGCGTATTCTCACGCGCGGCAGCGCTGGAGTTCATGGCGCGGGAACGGCAGCTCATCCCCTTCATGAAAGGCAGTTCGTCGACGCAGGCGCTGACGTTCATCGGCGAGAAGCGCAGTGCGGGCGGCGAAGCCGCGCGCACGCTCGCCGACGCCTGTCGCTCGCTGGCGGGAATATTCCTTGTAACCCGCGCCGTGTTCGAAGGTCCGGGGCTGGCCGAGGCGCCGGCTGGCCTGCCGGCGAGTTATCGCAAGCTGCGACTGTATCGGTGCGACTCCATACCTACTCGAGTAGCCAACTAAACGCATGAAGACAGCCATCATCGCCGGGGCAGGCCCCGCCGGCCTCACCGCCGCACACGAATTGCTCGCCCACACCGACGTCAAGCCTGTCGTGATCGAACTCGACACCCAGGTGGGTGGCATCTCGAAAACCATCAACTACCGCGGCAACCGCATGGATCTGGGCGGTCACCGCTTCTTCTCGAAATCCGACTGGGTGATGAACTGGTGGCAGAGCCTGCTGCCGGTCGCCGCGGGCGAAGACACCACCGACCTCGCGCTCACCTATCAAGGCCAGAGCCGGCCGTTCACCGCGGGCGCCGCCGGGAATGCGGAGGCCGACGAAGTGATGCTGGTGCGCTCGCGCCTGTCGCGCATCTACTATCGCCGCAAGTTCTTCGACTATCCACTGAAAGTAAACCTCGCGACGGTGACGAATCTCGGCTTCGGCTACATGAGCGCCGTCGGCCTGAGCTACATGAACGCACGGCTGTTCCCGCGCCGGAACGAAGTCTCGCTCGAAGACTTTCTGATCAATCGCTTCGGCGACCGTCTGTATCGCACCTTCTTCAAGGACTACACCGAGAAGGTATGGGGCGTCCCTTGTAGCGAGATCTCGGCCGAGTGGGGTGCGCAGCGCATCAAGGGACTATCGATCAGCAAGGCGATCGGCCACGCGCTGCTCAAGCCCTTCCGCGCGCTGGGCGACACGCGCCAGAAGAAAGTCGAGACCAGCCTCATCGAACGTTTTCTCTACCCGAAGTTCGGGCCGGGCCAGATGTGGGAAGTCGCGGCGAAGCGTATGCAGACGAAAGGCGGCGAACTGCGCCTGCAGCATCGCGTGGTCGAACTGCATACCGAACGCAATCGTGTCAGCGCCGTGAGTGTGCGCGACGAAACCGGCGGCGGTGTGACGCGCCTGCCCTGCGATTATTTTTTTTCGACGATGCCCGTCAAGGATCTGACCGCAATGCTGAAACCCGCGGATGTGGAAATCGCGCGCGTGGCGAGCGCGCTGCCGTATCGCGACTTCATGACGGTGGGCCTGCTGGTGCGCAAGATGCGTCCGACCGGCAAAGGCGCCGCGGCCGCGAATCTGCCACCGGACAACTGGATCTATGTGCAGGAACCCGACGTCAAGCTCGGCCGACTGCAGATATTCAACAATTGGAGTCCACACCTCGTCGCCGACGCGAATACCGTGTGGTTAGGCCTCGAATACTTCTGTAGTGAAGGCGATGCGCTCTGGTCGATGCGCGATCCTGAATTCCTCGACTTCGCCGCGCGCGAGCTCGCGAAGATCGGACTCATCGATCTCGCCGACGTGCTCGACGGCACCGTGGTACGCGTACCCAAGGCCTATCCGGCGTACTTCGGCGAGTACCGCGGGATCGGCGCGGTGCGCAGTTTTCTCGACGAATGGGACAACGTGTTCCCCATCGGCCGGAACGGCATGCATCGCTACAACAACCAGGATCATTCGATGCTCGCGGCCAAGGCGGCCGTGGAATCCATCGCGCAAGGCGCGAGCAAGAAAGCCATCTGGGCGGTGAACGCGGAAGACGAATATCACGAAGCCCGCGATGGCAGGAGCTGACAATTTGCGTCAGTTTGTGACGCGAATCGGACCGGGTGTCGTCAGCTAATGACGAAGCTAAGTTAAGGGGACTTCGCCGTTCGGCGACAAACCCGTTCCAAATCAGTCGATTGGTCGGCAGAAAATTTCTGGCATATCGATTGCAATGTCCGCACAGCAGGCAGCAATGCCGCTGACTCATTCCTCTACACCACGCAATTGGAGATTTATTACATGAAGTCTGTTCAAAAGGGTTTCACCCTCATCGAACTGATGATCGTGGTGGCCATCATCGGCATTCTCGCCGCGATCGCCATCCCGGCTTATCAGGATTACACGATCCGCGCCCAGGTGACGGAAGGCCTGAACCTGGCTGCCGACCTCAAGGCCGCCGTTGCCGAGCAGTTCGCTCAGACGGGCAGCTGGCCGGCGGACAATTCGGCCCTCGGCCTCACTGCCGTCAAGTCGGGCAAGTATGTGGCGAGCGTCGAAGTTGACGACGGCACCATCAACATCACCTACGGTGGTGTCAATGCGAACGCGAACCTGACGGCGAATCCGCTCCTGGCCCTGCGCCCGACCACCAGCCCGAACGGCGACGTGATCTGGAACTGCGGTTACAAAACTGAAGTGGGTTCCCCGACGCCGGCCGCTGGTGCCAACAACACCTCGGTTACCGCGAAGTACCTGCCCTCGACCTGCCGCTTGTAAGCGGGAGTCGATTCAGCTGTTGATTCGGCAAGCATTTGCCGAAGGTCGAAGCCCCTCTCCCGAGGGGCTTCTTCTTTTGGGAGCCCGGTCACGCGTGTTCGGTGCTGCCTATGCGACTATTGACGGCAGATTTAACAATTGCCTGCCTCGGGTCCTTGAGTAGACTACGGACCCCAGCGGGATTCTTCGCTTGCACGTAACCGCATGAATGACAACGCATCTCTAGCGCTCGGCGGCAATCGCTCGGGTCTCGGTGGCTTGCCGCAGAGGCTCGTGCAGGACGGCGTCGTCGAAGAGGCGGCCATGCTGAGTGCGCTGCAGTCCGCCAAGGACCGCAAATCCAGTTTCGTCACGCAGCTCATCTCCGCTGGAGCCGCGAAAGCGCGCGACATCGCCATCGCCGCCTCTGCCGAATTCGGCGTGCCGTTGTACGACCTCGACTCACACAGCGTCGATCTCGACATCGTCAAGTTGGTTCAGGACAAACTAGTCCAGAAGCATCGCTGCCTGCCCTTATATCGTCGCGGCAAGCGCTTGTTCCTCGCAGTCGCGGACCCGACCAATCTGCATGCGATCGACGAGATCAAGTTTCAGACTGGCATGGGCATCGAGGCGGTGGTCGTCGAAGACGACAAACTGCAGAAGGCCATCGACAAGGCGGTCGAGCAGGCCGACACCGCCATGCCCAATCTCGTCGACGACGAGACCGGCTTCGATCTTGAAAACCTCGATGTTACCGGCGGCGACGACGAGGCCGAAGGCGCCGGGGTATCGCGCGACGACATCGAAGACGCGCCCATCGTGCGCTTCGTCAACAAATTGTTGTTAGATGCCATCCGCCGCGGCGCCTCCGACATCCACTTCGAGCCGTACGAGAAGATGTACCGCATCCGTCTGCGCATCGACGGCGTGCTGAAGGAAGTGGCCCAGCCGCCGGTGCAGCTCGCGATGAAGCTCTCCGCGCGCCTGAAGGTCATGTCGCGCCTCGACATCGCCGAGCGCCGCGTGCCGCAGGACGGCCGCATCAAGATGAAGCTTTCGAAGACTCGCGCGATCGACTTCCGCGTGAGCTCCTGCCCCACCTTGTTCGGCGAGAAGATCGTCTGCCGTATTCTCGACCCGTCGTCCGCGATGCTCGGCATCGACGCGCTGGGTTACGAGCCGTTCCAGCGCGAGATCTATCTCAAGAACCTGGCGAAGCCGCAGGGCATGATCCTCGTCACCGGGCCCACGGGTTCGGGCAAGACCGTGTCGCTGTACACCGGCCTCAACATCCTCAACCGCGAAGACACGAACATCTCGACCGCGGAAGACCCGGCGGAAATCAATCTGCCCGGCGTCAACCAGGTCAACGTCAACAACAAGGTGGGCCTCACCTTCGCGAGCGCGCTGCGCGCGTTCCTGCGCCAGGATCCGGACGTCGTCATGGTCGGCGAAATCCGCGACCTCGAGACGGCGGAGATCGCCATCAAGGCCGCACAGACCGGCCACTTGGTGCTGTCCACGCTGCACACCAACGACGCGCCGCAAACCCTCACGCGTCTGGTCGACATGGGCGTGAAGCCCTATGCAATCGCGACGTCAGTCAGCCTGATCATCGCGCAGCGCCTCGCGCGCAAGTTGTGCTCGCAGTGCAAAGTCATCGTCGATGTGCCCGCCGAAGCGCTGCTCAAAGAAGGTTTCCAGGAAGCCGACGTCAAAGCCGGCATCAAGATTTATGGCGCCAAAGGTTGCTCGGCCTGCAGCGACGGTTATAAGGGCCGCTGCGGCATCTACCAGGTCATGCCAGTAACCGAAGCGCTCGGACGCATCATCATGGAAGGCGGCAATGCAATCGACATCGCCGACCAGGCGGCGAAGGAAGGCGTGTGGGATCTACGCCGCGCGGGATTGGAGAAAGTCAGGCAGGGCTTGACCAGTCTCGAAGAAGTAAACAGCGTCACGCTCGAATAAGGACCTGTAATCCATGGCAACTGCAGCAGCAACTCAATCCGCCCGAGGCGTCAAGCGCGACGTTCCTTTCTCATGGGCCGGCATGGACAAGAAAGGCAACCGCATCACGGGCAAGAGCCTCGCCCCTGACGAAACTGCGCTGCGTGCCGACCTGCGCCGTCAGGGCATCGCGGTCAGCAAGATCAAGAAACAGTCGCAGGCCTTCAAGAGCGGCGGCAAGGTAAAGGCCGAGGACATCGCCGTTTTCAGCCGCCAGCTCGCGACCATGCTCGCCGCAGGCATTCCGCTGGTGCAGGCCTTCGAGATCGTGGGCAACGGCAACGACAAGCCCGCGATGCAGAAACTGATCCTCGATATCAAGGCCGACGTCGAAGGCGGCACTTCGCTGCACGAAGCGCTGGCCAAACATCCGCTGCATTTCGACGATCTTTTCGTCAACCTCGTGGAAGCGGGCGAACAGGCCGGCGCGCTTGAAACGCTGCTCGACAAAATCGCGACCTACAAGGAAAAGACCGAAGCGCTGAAGAAGAAGGTGAAGAAAGCCTTGTTCTATCCTGCGGCGGTCATGGTCGTCGCGGTCGTAGTCACCGTGATCCTACTCATCTTCGTGATTCCGCAGTTCGAATCGCTGTTCAAGGGTTTCGGCGCGGATTTGCCCGCGTTTACCCAATTCGTCATCGACTTGTCGCGTGGGCTGCAGGACAACGGCGTCTTCGTAGCGATGGTCGTCGCCGGCATCTTCTGGACGTTTTTCTATTTCAAGAAACGTTCCAAGGCCATGCGCGAGTTCCTCGACCGCGCACTGCTCAAGTTCCCGATCATCGGGCCCATCATGTACAAATCGTCCGTCGCGCGTTTCGCGCGCACGTTGTCGACGATGTTCGCCGCCGGCGTGCCGCTGGTCGAAGCGCTCGAATCCGTCGCCGGTGCCACCGGCAACATTGTGTTCGAGAACGCCGTACTCAAGATGCGCGATGAAGTCGCCACCGGTCAGCGTCTGCAACGCGCCATGGAAAACACCGGCCTGTTCCCGAACATGGTCATCCAGATGATCGCGGTCGGTGAAGAAGCGGGCGCGCTCGATGCGATGTCCGGCAAGGTCGCAACGTTCTACGAAGCGGAAGTGGACAACGCAGTCGACAGCATGTCCTCGTTGCTCGAGCCGTTGATCATGGCAATCCTCGGCGTGCTGGTCGGCGGTCTGGTCATCGCGATGTACCTGCCTATCTTCAAACTGGGCGCCGTGGTGTAAGCCACTCGACGCTGTCGGACCCGAAACGCCGCGCTCAACCCGCGGCGTTTCTTTTTCAGAGAGAGAGATACAGGGCCTATGGAGTTCTTCGACACACTTGCGGCGACCCCGGCGCTGTTTATCGGCTGCTGCGTCGCGCTGGGACTGATGGTCGGCAGTTTCCTGAACGTCGTGATCTATCGTGTTCCCATCATGATGGATCGCGAGTTGCGCGCGGAATGTGCGGCGTTCGCCGGCAGTGAGGCCGTGGCACCGCCCGTGTTCAACATCATCACGCCTCGCTCTGCCTGCCCCTCGTGCAAGGCGCCGATCACCGCGCTGCAAAACATTCCGGTAGTGAGCTGGCTGGCGCTGCGCGGCAAGTGCGCGAATTGCAAGACACCCATCAGCGCGCGTTATCCCGCCGTCGAGCTAGCTACCGGCCTGCTGTCCGGGTTCATTGCCTGGCACTTCGGTTTCAGCGGGCTGGCGCTCGCGGCCCTGGCATTCACCTGGCTGCTGATCGCGCTCACGATGATCGATTTCGACACGCAGTACCTCCCGGACCAGCTCACCTATCCACTTTTGTGGCTGGGGTTGATCGTGAGTCTGTGGCACCCGGTCTGGGCGCCGGGAGGCGATCCGGTGGGGCCGCGCGAGAGCATCATCGGCGCGGTCGCCGGGTACCTGAGCCTGTGGAGCGTGTACTGGGCGTTCAAGCTGCTCACCGGCAAGGAGGGCATGGGTTATGGGGACTTCAAGCTGTTCGCCGCGCTCGGCGCCTGGCTGGGCTGGCAGATGTTGCTGCCCATCATCGTGTTCGCGTCGGGCGTCGGTGCGATATTCGGTGTGTTCGTCATGATCCGCCAGCGCAAGGGCAAGGACACGCAGCTCGCGTTCGGTCCGTTTCTGGCGATCGCCGGCTGGCTGGCGCTGATCGCGGGCCATGCCGTCGTGTCGCGCTATCTCGCGCTGTTCACGCCGCACGCCTGAACGATGTCGCACGGCTTCAGAGTGGGGCTCACCGGCGGGATCGCCTGCGGCAAGACCACCGTCGCCAATCTTTTCGCCGCGCTCGGAGCGACTCTCGTTGACACCGACATGCTGGCACGCGAAGTCGTGGCCCCAGGAACGACGCTGCTGGCGAAGATCGTCGAGCACTTCGGCGCCGCGGTGTGCGCCGCGGATGGCAGCCTCGACCGACGCGCGTTGCGCGCGCGCATTTTTTCGAGTCCTGCCGAGCGTCGCTGGCTTGAGGAATTGACCCATCCGGCCATCCGCGAGCTGACGGACGGACGCAGCAAGGCACGAAAGGGCAGCTACGTCATGGTCGCGATTCCACTGCTGGTCGAGACGGGCGGCGCGCAGCGCTTCGATCGGGTGCTGGTCGTGGACTGCGAACCTGAATTGCAGCTTGCCCGGCTGCAGGCGCGCGACGGGACCCCGCGGGCGGAGGCCGAGCGCATGCTCGCCGCGCAGGCGACACGCGCGGAACGGCTTGCCGTGGCCGACGACGTCGTCAGCAACAACGGCGATGTCGCCGCCCTGCGCGATCAGGTGGAGAGGCTTCATCGGCAATACGTCGCCGCAAGCCGTGCGCAATCGGATAAGGTCGCGACATGAATGCGGACGAAGATAGAGAAGAATCTGCGCGGTTTACGCCAGAGGGCGGGCACGCGCAGAATACGGCGATGTCCGAAGAGGCCCAACCACAGCATCCGCCGGCCCCGCAGGCCGCGCCGCTCGTATTCGAGCAGCCGCTCAACGAGCGCATGCGCACGTTCCTGCGCCTCGATTTTCTCTATAACCAGGCGCTGTATCACAACGAGATGCAGAGCCAGTGGGGCAGCCGCGCCGCCATGGGCAGCCTGCTCGACATCCTCGCCATTGCCGCGCGCGGCGACGTACGCGCGGACGTGCAGAAGGAGCTCGAGCGCCATCTCGCGCAGCTCAACGTGTTCCAGAGCAAGCCGGGGGTCGACTCCGCGCGCCTGCGGACCGTGATGAGCAATCTGCTGCGCCTGCGGGCAGACCTTGTTGCCTGCGGCTCCAACTACCTCGCGGGGCTGAAGGATTCGGAATTCCTTTCCGCGATCAAACATCGCAGCGCGATCCCGGGCGGCACCTGCGAGTTCGACCTGCCGGACTTCTTCTTCTGGTTGAACCAGGCGACCGATGCGCGGGCGCGCTCGTTCAACGATTGGTTAGCCACGTTGCGGCCGCTGTGTGATGCCATCGCCGAACTGTTGTGGATCACGCGGCAGCATGGCAAGCCACGGCAGGAGATCGCGCGTGCCGGGGTTTATCACATCACCTTCGAGCGGGACACGCCTATCCAGTTGGTGCGTATCGCGCTGCCGGCGGATTCGGGGTTGTATCCGGAGACGAGCGGGTCTCACTACCGTTGCAGCGTCCGGCTGCTGGCGTGGAATGGGTTGCAGACGCGGCCGGTGCAGACGCCGGACGACGTGCCGTTCACGCTGACCTGCTGTACTTAGTCAGGGGCTCACGCCCCACATAGGAAAACGGCGTCGAATCGACGCCGTCCGTGAGATTGCCTGGAAGTAGACAGGCGTCAGTTTGCCGGCGCCGTCACTCCAAGCGCATTCGCCACGAATCCGAACTGATCCGCAATATCCTCGATCTGCATCCAGACCGGTTTGCCGGCGCCATGCCCCGCGCGAGTTTCGACGCGGATCAGCACCGGATTGCCGCAGGCCTGGACGCGCTGCAGTTCGGCCGCGAACTTGAAGCTGTGCCACGGCACGACGCGGTCGTCGTGATCCGCGGTCGTCACCAGCGTGGGCGGATAACACACGCCGTCCTTCAGATTGTGCAGCGGCGAGTAGGCGTAGATAGCCTTGAACTCCGCCGGGTCGTCGGAGAGACCGAAGTCGGTCGACCACTGGCGCGCATTGGCGCTCGCGATCTGGTACCGCAGCATGTCCATCACGCCGACAGCAGGTAGCGCGGCGCCGAACAACTCCGGCCGCTGTGTCATCACCGCACCCACTAACAACCCGCCATTGCTGCCGCCCCGGATCGCAAGCCGCTTCGGATTCGTGAATTTTTCGCGGATCAGGTATTCAGCCGCGGCGATGAAATCGTCGAACACATTCTGCTTCTTCAGGCGCGTGCCGGCGCGATGCCACTCCTCGCCGTATTCGCCGCCGCCGCGGATGTTCGCGACGGCGTAGATGCCGCCCATCTCGATCCAGGACTGGATAGCCGGATTGAACCCGGGCGACATGATCTGGTTGAAGCCACCGTATCCGTAGAGAACAATCGGCTGGCTGCCATCGCGCGGCGCATCTCTGCGGCGAATGATGAACATGGGCACTCGCGTGCCATCCTTGCTGCCATAGAACACCTGCTCCGTCACGAACGGCGAAAAATCCGCGGGCACGCTCGGCGTGCGGAAATCGCTGACGGAATTCTTCGCGACATCGAGACGCAGAATGCGCTGCGGCGACAGGAAATCGGTGTAAGAGAAAAACGTCTCGGAATTCGTGCCGCTGCCCGAGAAACCCTTGGTTGTGCCGAGCCCAGGCAGCTTCACCTCACCCGCCGGCACGCCGCTCGCCTCGTACAACCGCACGGCGCTGCACGCGTCGCGCGAGTACTCGACCACGAAACGTCCGCCGATGTAGCTGGAACTCGTGATCGCCAGTTCATCCTGCGGCACCACGGTGCGCCACGCTGCGGGCGCTGGGTTGTTGGCATTGACCGCAATCACGCGTCCACGCGGCGCGGCGTTGGTCGTGAAGAAATAGAGCTCATCGCCGTTGGAACCCAGGAATTGGTACAACGCGTCCCACGCGCCGAACACGTCCTTCGGCTTCGCGTCCTTCTTGCGCAGATCCTGCACGCGGATGGCGTTGGCATCGTAGCCGTACGAAAGGTCGATGATCAGATAACGGCCGTCTTCGGTAACCTGCGCGGCGGGGACGTAGTCAGGATTGTCTGCCACTCGATAGACGAGGCGGTCCGCCGCCTGCTCGTCCCCGAGCTTGTGGAAATACACGTCGGGCCGACCGGCATCGTCGCCGCGCTCCGCCGTCGCGGTGTTCTGCCCGGGCTTGAGTGGATAGCGACTGTAGTAGACCCCCGAGTTGTCGCGCGCCCACGAGACCGCATGGAACTTGCTGAACTTGAGCATGACCGGCAGATCGACGCCGTCGGCGACGCGACGGAAGTGCCAGGTGTTCCAGTCGCTACCGGCATCGGACAGTGCGTACGCCAGGATTTCGCCGCTCGGGCTCGGCACGAACTGCGACAGCGCGATGGTGGCGTCATCGCGTTTGCCGTTGGGATCCATCAACACGCGTGGCGTCGCATCGAGGCCCGCGGACACGTAGAGGACGCTCTGATCCTGCGTGCCGTCGTTGCGCAGATAGAAATAGTTGTTGCCCTGGCGCTCCGGCACCCCGAACCGCTCGTAGGTCCAGAGTTGTTTGAGCCGCTCGCCGAGCCAGGCGCGTTGCGGCAGTCTTTCGAGATAGGGCTGCGCCAGCGCATTTTCCGCGCTGACCCAGTCGCGCGTGGCCTTCGCATCCGGATCTTCGAAACCGCGATATGGATCCGGTACGCGCACGCCGTGGTACTCGGCGACCACCTCGCCGCGCGCCGCTGGCGGATACTGGATTTTGGTTGGACTCACGGGCGGGTTGTTCTCGGCCTTTGGGCTGGTCGCGCATGCGTAAACGAGAACGAGTGAGCCGGCCAATGCCGCGCACAGGTAGCGATGACTCGTGACCATCCCTAAACTCCCGTCATGATTTTGAACGGCAGTGTAACAAAAGGCGTACGCGCGCCTGTCCGGCGCGACGGACTTTATTTTCGTCCTGGCGCAGCGTGGTTGACGGTGGCATTGATGCTGATTGCCGCTGTCCCCGCGCTCGCGGAAAAACTGCCGCTCGCGCGGTTGTTTGCCGCTCCGGATCTGTCGGGCCCGACGCTGCGCGGCGTGAAGATTTCGCCCGACGGCAAACTCATCGCCTATCTGCGTGCGCGCGAAGACGACAGGGATCGCTTCGACCTGTGGGCCTACGATGTCGCTGCCAAACGCGATCGCCGGCTGGTCGACTCACGCACACTCGCCGGCGCGGATAAAGCCTTGTCTGCCGAAGAGGAGGCGCGGCGCGAACGTCAGCGCACCAGCGCCTATTCGGGCATCGTCGAATACAGCTTCGCCCCCGACAGCCGCCATCTGCTGATTCCGCTCAATGGCGATTTGTATGTATACGACCTGGCGCGCAAACCCGCCGTTGCGGTACGCCGGCTTACGAGCACGGAAGGCTACGAGACCGACGCGCGCTTCTCGCCGCGTTCGCATTTCGTCAGCTTCGTGCGCGACCAGAATCTGTACGTCATCGACCTGGCGAATGGTGCCGAGCGCGCGGTCACGCGCGAAGGCGGCGGCCTCGTGAGCTTCGGCATGGCGGAATTCATCGCGCAGGAAGAGATGGATCGCGACACCGGCTACTGGTGGTCACCCGATGAACGGCACATCGCGTTGACACGGGTGGACGAGGCGCCGGTCGCTGAAATCGAACGCTTCGAGATCCAGGCCGCGGGCGCACGAATCGTGCGGCAGCGGTATCCGGCCACGGGTGCCGCGAACGCGCGCGTCGACCTGTTTGTCGCGGATCTCGCCGCCGACAGCCGCCTCCAGCTGGATCTTGGTCCGCAGACCGACATCTATCTACCGCGTGTGGACTGGTTCCCGGATTCGCGCGGACTCGCCGTGCAGCGGCAGAGCCGCGACCAGAAGACGCTGGAGCTGCTGCGGTTCGACGCGCTCACGGGCCGCGGCCGCGTGTTGCTGGCCGAGCACAGCGACACCTGGGTGCCGCTGCATCAGGAGCTCACGTTCCTGCAGCGCGCGCCGCAGTTCATCTGGGCTTCCTCACGCGACGGCTTCCAGCATCTCTATCTATATGGCAACGACGGCAAGCTGATTCGACAGCTCACGTCGGGCGAATACATGGTGACCGGCGAATCGCCGGAGGCCGCGATCCGGGCCGTCGACGAACGTACGCGCCGCGTGTATTTCGTGGCCAACCTGCCCTCACCCGTCGAACGGCAGATGTTCTGGGTATCGCTCGACGCTCCCGCCGCACCCACGCGTGTCACGACGGGTGCGGGTTGGCACAGCATCGACATGTCGATGGACGCGAGCGTGTTCGTCGACGTTTTCTCCGATGCGGACCACCCGAGAAGCGTGACGCTGCGGCGGGCCGGCGGCGCGCCGCTGTCGGTGTTGCTGCCTAACAATCTGGACGCCGCGCACCCGTACGCGCAATACCTCGACGAACACGTGACGGCGGAGTTCGGTACGCTGGCGGCCGCTGACGGCCAGCTCATGCAGTACAAACTGCTGAAGCCGCGTCACCTCGAGGCGGGCAAGCGATATCCGGTGCTCGTCGACGTGTATGGCGGCCCGGGCGTGCAGAGCGTGAAAAATGCCTGGGGCTCGCTGTTTCATCAGTACCTGGTGCAACACGGCTATGTCGTGTTTGCCCTCGACAATCGCGGCAGTGGCTTCCGCGGCGCGCGTTTCGAGACGGCGCTCGGCGGCCGGTTGGGCGGCATCGAGGTCGCCGACCAGGTGCGGGGCGTGGAATTCCTGCGTGGCCTGCCCTTCGTGGATGCGAAGCGCGTCGGCATCTTCGGCTGGAGCTACGGCGGTTACATGGCATTGATGTGCCTGATGCAGGCGCCCGACACGTTCGCGGCCGGTGTCGCCGGCGCGCCGGTCACCGACTGGGCGCTGTATGACACGCACTACACAGAGCGCTACCTATCTACTCCGCAGGCGAACCCCGCGGGCTACGCCGCCGGCAACGTGCTCACGTTTGCCGACAAGTTGAACCGCCCGCTGCTGATCGTGCACGGCATGGCCGACGACAACGTGCTGTTCGCGCACACGACTGCGTTGATGAAGAAGCTGCAGGACCTGCAGAAGCCGTTCGACTTGATGACCTACCCCGGCGGCAAACACGGAGCGATCCGCCAGAGCACCACCGGTTTGCATGCCAGCACGCAGATCGTGCGCTTCTTCGACCGCGAGCTAGGCCCAATCCCACATTGAAAGGGGACATGCCTATTTTTCGGGCCGGAAGATCCGGCCCGAAAAATAGGCATGTCCCCTTTAACGCACTACAGCTTGATGCGTCCGCCGCCGGCCGGAGGGCCACCCATGCCGCCGGCATCGGGCACGACGATGCGTGATGCCTGTTCGCGGCGCATCTCGCGCGCCTCTTCGATCGCCTGTTCGATGGCGATCTTCACCGCTTCGGGGAATTTGTTGCAGGCATCTTCGAGCGACGCGGCTTCCAGTTCGAACGCCAGTGGCAACACGCCTGCGGGGGTCAGCAGCTGGGTCTGGCCGGAATACAGCACCGCGCGCGCGGCATCGTCCTTGCCGTCCGGCAGCACAGGGACCAGCCGGCGCAACGTGCCCGCCTTGCGGTCGGTGAAGATCTCTTCGCGATACAACTGGGTCGCGTCGAGTTTGATTTCGGGGAGCTGCTGCTGTTCCTGTGCCATGTCGGTTCCAGTAGTTGGTTCGCGTTGAATCATAATCGCTGCAGCGCCGTTATGAACGGCGTGTCGGCGGGCAGCATCCGCTCATTGCCGAGTGACTGACAATCCACCCACTTCAATTGCTGCCCGTCGAGACCCTGCGGGGCGCCGCTCGTGAGCGTCGCGCGCCACAACACGAGGTCGACCGTCCGGTCCGGATAGTCGTGGCTCAACCGCATCACTTCGTGATCGGGCCGCGCTTCGACGCCGAGCTCCTCGCGCAGCTCGCGTACCAGCGCCTCGGTATCGGTCTCGCCGCTCGCCACCTTGCCGCCCGGGAATTCCCACCAGCCGGCCATGTGTTTGCCCGCGGGCCGTTCGGCGATCAGCACGCGGCGCTCGGCATCGAACAGCGCCGCGGCGACGACGCGCAGCCGGGGTTTATCCGCCACTTCGGGCTTACTCGACACCCTCGAGCACGCCGTGGCAGTTCTTGAACTTCTTGCCGCTGCCGCACGGGCAGGGCTGATTGCGGCCGACCTTGGGCGCGGCGCGTACCGGGCGCTGCGGCGGCAGCTGCGCGGGTGCCGGCGGTGGCCCCTGGCGCGGCGCACCCGCGGGCGGCGCCTGCTGCGGTTGCGCGTCGCCAGCGGCGAGCTGCGTCAACGAGGCGGCCTCGGCGTGCTGCGCCTGCAGCGCGCGATTGAGCCGCGCACGGCGCGCCTCTTCCTCGCGTTCGAGCTGCTCGGGTGACTTCACCTGCACATCGAGCGTAGCCAGTAGAGTGACGGTATCGAACTTGATGCGTTCGAGCATCGCGGCGAACAGTTCGAATGCTTCACGCTTGTACTCGTAGCGATAATCCTTCTGTGCGTAGCCGCGCAGGTGGATGCCCTGACGCAGGTAGTCCATCGCGCCCAGGTGATCGCGCCACTGCTGGTCGAGCACGTTGAGCATGATCTTCTTCTCGATCATGCGCATGATGAGCTTGCCGTCGGCATCGACGCCGATGCGCTCCACCTTCGCGTCGTACATCGCATCGATCGCGCCGGCGATACGGCCGCGCAGCGTCGATTCTTCGAGATCGGGCTGGTCCTTGAGCCACTGCGCCGGATCGACCTGCGTGGCGAAATTCTTCGCGATCGACTTCGCCAGCGCGTCGAGATTCCAATCCTCGTGGCTGACGTTCGCCGGCAGGAACTGGTCGAGTAATTCGCTGACCACTTCGGCGCGGATGCCACGCACCGCGTCGGCGAGGTTCTCGGCGCCCATGAGCTCGGTGCGCTGCTGGTAGATGACCTTGCGCTGGTCGTTCGCCACGTCGTCGAACGTCAGCAGCTGCTTGCGCACGTCGAAGTTGTGCGCTTCCACCTTGCGCTGCGCCTTTTCGATCTGGCGCGTGAGCATGCCGCTCTCGATGACCTCGCCTTCCTTCATGCCGGCCATGGCCAGCAGGCGCTTCGTGCGATTCGGATCGCCGAAGATGCGCATCAGGTTGTCTTCCATCGATAGATAGAAGCGGCTCGAACCCGCATCGCCCTGGCGGCCCGAACGGCCGCGCAACTGGTTGTCGATGCGGCGCGATTCGTGGCGTTCGGTGCCGACGATGTGCAGGCCACCCGCGGCCAGCACCTGGTCGTGGCGCACCTGCCAGTCGGCACGCATACGCGCGGCGGTGACTTCGTCGAGACCGGCATCGCCAGCGGCGGCCGCGGCGGCTTCGATCTCCGCCTCGAGATTGCCGCCTAGTTTGATGTCGGTGCCGCGGCCCGCCATGTTCGTGGCGATCGTCACGCGGCCGGGCATGCCGGCGTTCTCGACGATGTGCGCCTCGCGCTCGTGTTGTTTGGCGTTCAGCACGTCGTGCGCGATGCCGTGTTCCTTCAACACGCCGGACAGCAGCTCGGAAGTTTCGATGGACGTGGTGCCGACCAGCGTGGGCTGCCCGCGTTTCACGCAATCTTCGATGTCCTCGATGATCGCCTTGAACTTGTCCGACTGCGTGAGATACACGAAATCCGGATTGTCCTTGCGGATCATCGGGCGATGCGTCGGGATGACGACCACCTCGAGGTTGTAGATCTGCATGAACTCCGGCGCTTCGGTGTCGGCCGTGCCGGTCATGCCGGAGAGCTTCTTGTAGAGCCGGAAGTAGTTCTGGAACGTGATCGACGCGACGGTCTGGTTTTCCGCGCGCACGCGTACGCCTTCCTTCGCCTCGACCGCCTGGTGCAGGCCGTCGGACCAGCGGCGGCCCGGCATCGTGCGGCCGGTGAATTCGTCGACGATGATCACTTCGCCGCCGCGCACGATGTATTCGACGTCGCGCTTGTAGATGGCGTGGGCGCGCAGCGCGGCGGTCAGGTGATGCATCAGCCGGATGTTGGCGCTGTCGTACAGGCTCTCGCCTTCGCGCAGCAAACCGGATTCGAGCATCAGCGCTTCGACATTTTCGTGCCCGGCTTCGGTCAGGTGGACGTTCTTCTGCTTCTCATCGACGGAGAAGTCACCCTCGCCCTCTTCCACGAGCTGCTTCTTGAGCCGCGGCACGAGTTTGTCGACCTTGAGGTACAGCTCGTCGTTCTCCTCGGCGGGGCCGGAGATGATGAGCGGCGTGCGCGCCTCGTCGATGAGGATCGAATCCACTTCGTCGATGATGGCGAACGCGAGGCCGCGCTGCACGCGCTCCTCGAGGCTGAACGCGAGGTTGTCGCGCAGGTAATCGAAACCGAATTCGTTGTTGGTGCCGTAGGTGATGTCGCACAGGTACGCGGCGCGTTTCTCGGCGTGATCCTGCTGGTTGCGGATCACGCCCACCGTGAGCCCCAGGAACTTGTAGATAGGCCCCATCCAGTCGGCATCGCGCTGCGCGAGATACTCGTTGACGGTGACCATGTGCACGCCCGCGCCCGTGAGCGCATTGAGATAGGCGGGCAGCGTCGACATCAGCGTCTTGCCCTCGCCGGTGCGCATCTCGGCGATGCGGCCTTCATCGAGCGTGAGGCCGCCGATCAGCTGGACGTCGAAGTGGCGCATCTTGAGCGTGCGCCGCGCGGCTTCACGGACCACCGCGAATGCTTCGGGTGCGAGCTCGGCGGTCGTCGCGCCCTCGGCGATGCGCTGGCGGAATTCGCCGGTCTTGGCCGCCAGGGCTTCGTCGCTCAAGGCCTGCAGGGCGGACTCGAACGAAGCCGCCTTGCGCACCGTGGCCTCATAGGCTTTGACGATGCGGTCGTTGCGGCTGCCGAAGAGCCGCGTCAGAAGATTGAGCACGAGAGATCCTTGGGAGAAAACTTCAAGGCCGACAAATACTTAGGCCGGGTGTAGCGCAGCCGGGCCGGTATTCTACGGATAGACCCGAGCGCACGGAACTGGTTTCCACCCTGGCGAGCGCTGGGAGATGGGGCTGGACCATCGCGAGCACAAGCAGAAATGAAAAGCCCCGGCAGGCCGGGGCTTTTCGAATCGAAATTCGGGGACGGATCAGTTGCGGCCGATGAAGGTCAGCGGGTCGATCTGGCGGCCGGCCTTGAGCACTTCGAAGTGCACGTGTGGACCGGTGGAGCGGCCCGTGGAGCCGACGTACGCCAGGGTGTCACCGCGGGAGACCGTGCGGCCCACGCCGACAGCCAGGCTCTGATTGTGGCCGTAACGCGTGATCAGGCCGTTGCCATGACTGACCTCGACGAGGTTGCCGTATCCGGCCTTCTCGCCGGCAAACGTGACGACACCCGCGGCGACGGCGACCACGTCCGAACCCTGCGGGCTCGCGAAGTCGATGCCCTTGTGGAACGCCTGGTGGCCGTTGAACGGATCCTGGCGCTCGCCGAAATACGAGGAGATGTGGCCTTCGCGCACCGGCCGGCCATCGGGCCGGATCTGCTCGTCGAGCTTCTTCGACAGCAGGGCGTTTTCGAGCGCCGCGAGCTGCGCATCGCGGGAGGAAATCTTCTGCTCGAGACCATTCAGCAGCGTATTGAGGTCGGGCGCCTGCATGGCGGCGCCGATGTCGGACTCGGGCCCACCGACGGCCGGCTGGCTCTCGAAATCGAATTCGCGGTTGTCGATGTTCGCCATCTGCGTGAGGCGCTTGCCCAGCGCATCGAGGCGGATCACGTGGGCGTTCATCTGGCCGATGCGCATGGCCACCGCGTCGACGCGGCGTTGCAGCTCGGCTTTCAGTTCCTTGATCTCGGATTGCTGCTCGGCGAGCGTGGCCGACCAGGTGGAGATACCGCGCGGATGGCTCTTGCTCTCGCCGATCTTGAGGCCGAGGCTGAAGGCGGTCGCGAGGATGGCGACCAGCACCGTCGCGAACGCCGCAACGGCCAGGGGATGAGCGAGATTGAAGTGCCGGGCTCGACCTTCGCGGCGCGAAAAAAAGATGATGTTCATCGCGCCAGCTCCCGGATATCGCGGCAAACCGGATCTTTACGATCCTGTTCTTTGTGCTTCAATGACTTGCACCTCGCTGGCAACCTCATCCGTCGACTCCCATTGAGAGTGTGGTCCGGCAAAACCGTAAGGCCCAGCAGGCGCGAAACTATGCCCAAAAGACCTCTCCGAAACAAGCAAACGGTCCGTCCGGGTTCAGCTCCCAGGACCGTCGGTGACTTAATGTCGGCGCGTCTGCCAGCTCTCGCCCAGCGTGCCCTTTCGACGCCCCCGGCTTCCGAGTGGCAAGTCGCAGTAATGGATGCCTTTGGAAGCGCACTGGCCAATAAGGTAAATGGCTGCTCGCTGGATAGCGGAACACTTACGGTGATCGCGGAATCCTCTGCCTGGGCCGCCAGAATGCGGTTTTTGCTGGTTGATCTCGAACCTCGGCTGCGCGAGCTGGTGCCCGGATATCGAGGCTTCGAGGTGCGGGTACGGCCGCGCCGGACGGCGCCTGCGCGGCGCTGACGGAGCGTCAGAGCTCGCCCGAGGCGAGGCGGTCGGCGGCATGGTTCGCGGCCCGTGCGGACAGGGCCATGTAGGTCAGCGAGGGATTCGCGCAGCCCGAAGAGGTCATGCACGACCCGTCCGTGACGAACAGATTGGGCACGTCGTGGGCCTGGTTGTGGGCGTTGAGAACCGAAGTTGCCGGATCCCGCCCCATGCGCGCAGTGCCCATCTCGTGGACGCTGCTGCCCGGCGGCGAGACCTGCGGGAACAGGCTACGGACGTTCTCGCAACCCGCCACGTTCAGCATGTCCTGCGCGTCCTGCTTCGCCTGCGCCGCCAGCTTCAGGTCGTTTTCGCCGTGGGTGCAGTCAATATGGACCAGCGGGATACCCCACTGATCCTTGCGGGTCGCATGCAACGTCACGCGGTTGTCCGCCCGCGGCAGCATCTCCGTGAAGCCGAACAGCACCATCTGCCAGGGGCCTGGGTCGCGCAGCCCCTGCTTGAGGCCGGCGCCGATCCCGACCTGGTCGATGCCGCGATCCCAGCTCGGGCGTTCGCCCTTGCCCTGGAATCCATAGCCGCGCACGAACTGCGCGGAGTTGTCTTCGGTGACGTTCGCGTAGCGCGGGATGTAGATGCCCGTCGGCCGGCGGCCGTAGTAGTAGCGATCGAGAAAGCCCGGCATCGTGCCGATCGCGCCGACCCCCTGCACGTGATCCATGAGATAGCGGCCGACCGCACCGGAGCGATTCGCCAGTCCGTCCGGAAAATATTCGGAACGCGAGGCGAGCAGGATTTGCGCCGTCGGGATCGTCGATGCGCAGACGAACACGACGCGCGCCTGGTAGCTGCGGCGTTGCTTCGTGTTCGTGTCCATGACGCGCACGCCGGAGACGCGGCGCTTCGCATGGTCGTAGTCGAGACTTTCGACAATGGTGTCCGTGATCACCGTGAGATTGCCGGTGCGTTGCGCCGCTGGCAGCGTGCTGCTGAGCGTGGAGAAATACGCGCCGTAGCCGCAGCCGCGGTCGCAGACACTGCGCAGCTGGCACGGTCCGCGGCCGAGCTTGATGTGTTCTTCGGTGGGCTCGGACAGATTCGCGCAGCGGCCGATCGTCACGCGCCGGGTCGGGTGTTGCTTCTCGAGGCGCTCCTTGAACGCATGCTCGGCGCAGTTGAGATCCATGGGCTGGAGGAACTGCCCGTCCGGCAATTGCTCGAGGCCTTCCGACGCGCCCGAGATGCCGGCGAACCGCTCGACGCGGTCGTACCACGGCGAAATGTCGGCGTAACGGATCGGCCAGTCGACGCCGTGGCCGTCCTTCTTGTTAGCCGAGAAATCGATGTCGCTGAAACGGTAGGTCTGGCGCGCCCAGGTGAGCGAGCGGCCGCCCAGGTGATAACCGCGGTACCAGAGGAACGAGCGGTCGTCGGGCGTGCTGTAGGGATGTTCGCTGTCCTTGACCCAGAACTGCTTGGTACCCGCGTTGAATGCGTAGCTGGTTCCCTGGATCGCGTAGTGTTCCTTGACCTCGTCCTCGGGCACGAGCCCGCGATTCGGCAACTCCCACGGCGGACTGAAATCCAGGTAGTCCTTGCGATGATTGACGTGGCGTCCGCGCTCGATCATCAGCGTGCGCAGGCCGCGTTCGCACAGCTCCTTCGCGACCCAGCCGCCGCTGATTCCGGACCCTACGACGATGGCGTCGAAATCCATGGTGCGTGCTCAGCTCGTCCAGAACGCGGAGGCGCGCCCGACTTCATTCAACGGCAGGCAGCTGCGCCACGCGCCGGGCACGAGCTCGAAACGCAGCTCCTGAGTCGCCCCGATCTCGGAGTGGTAGTAACCGAGCAGGACCATCTGCTTGAATTTGCGATACGCGGGGTCATGCGCCCTGACGCTTTCCTCGTCGTAGACACGCATGAGCTCGAGGCGCTGCGAGTCGGGTAGTTCGAGGAAGGCGGCGCCATGTTTCGACCAGGTGCGCTGCTCGATGGTCTCGAGAACCCCGGCAATCTGCGCGCGCGATTCCAGGCTGCCCCAGTTCATGAGCAGGTCGCGGATGAACGCGGGTACACCCGCGCCGATCGCCCCGGGAGTATCGGTGGCCGGAATGATCACCTCGGTCACCTGCTCGAGCAGCGCGAACTGGTCGGCCGAGAACACGGGCCCGCGACTGCCGTCCGCGCTCGATTGGCGCGAGAAACGCGTCAATGCCGCGGCGCCGCCCACCAGGAAAACGGCGCCCAGCAGCATGGCCCGGCGATTGAGTTTTGGATCCTTGACCGACAAAAGGCAGCTCCTCCGCCCCGCTCTATCGGCCACGTTGCATCGAACTGGATGGGAAAGCCGTGCGCCGGATCAAACTATCCGCGCGCGTCGACGCGGGAACACGGGCGCGGCAAAGCCTTGCCGCCCGGGAGGGCTTCTAGATGGTCGAACCGGCCGGAACCGGCGGCGGCTGTACGTAGGCGATGGGAGCGTCCGAGGGCTTCTCGAACACCACCGATTCCCACGCCGAGGTGTCGGCGATGAGTTTGCGCAGCAGCTGGTTGTTGAGCTTGTGGCCGGACTTGTGGCCGCTGAACTCGCCGATCAGGCTGTGCCCGAGTAGATAGAGATCGCCGATCGCGTCGAGGATCTTGTGTTTGACGAACTCGTCCTCGTAACGCAGGCCGTCTTCGTTCAACACGCGGAAATCGTCGAGCACGATGGCATTGTCGAGGTTGCCGCCGAGCGCCAGATTACGCGCGCGCAGCATCTCGAGGTCGCGCATGAAACCGAAGGTGCGCGCCCGGCTGACTTCCTTGAGGAACGAGGTGGTCGAGAAATCCATCGACGCGGTCTGCGCGCGGCGCTTGAACAGCGGATGGTTGAATTCGATCTCGAAGTTCACCTTGAAGCCGTCGAAGGGCTTGAATTCGGCCCATTTGTCGCCGTCTTCGACCCGCACGCGCTGCTTGATGCGCACGAATTTCTTCGGAATCCGCTGGTCTTCGAAACCTGCCGACTGCAGCAGGAACACGAACGGGCCCGCGCTGCCATCCATGATGGGCACTTCGGGGGCGCTTACTTCGACGTGCGCGTTGTCGATGCCGAGGCCGGCGAACGCCGACAGCAGGTGTTCGACCGTGGAGACGCGCGCGTCGCCATTAAAAAGAGTGGTGCCGAGCTGGGTGTCGCCGACGTTGTTGGCGGTGGCATGGATATCCACGGGCGGATCGAGATCGGTGCGCCGGAACACGATGCCCGTGTCCGGAGCCGCGGGCCGCAACGTCATCAACACCTTCTGGCCGGTATGCAGACCGACGCCCTGGGCGCGAATGGAATTTTTGAGAGTGCGTTGTCCGAGCATCAGCTTGCATCTCCCGCTGCCACGTTGCCGTGGTGCACGGGTAGCGCCACCCAGAGGGCGGCGGGGAGCGAGCCACTTCGACTCCTGGACCTTCGTCCAGGATTCTTGGGGGCACCGCGACCCAAAAAGGGGCGCTACCGTAACACAGTTGCCTTGGTCAGTCTTCCGATCGACCTCGCCTCAATCGGCCTGGCGCCGCAGAAATGCCGGGATATCCAGCACATCTTCGGCATCGGGCGCGGCATGCAGACCATCGCCGACGGCGCGTTGGCGTTGCACCGCCGGTTTGTCCAACGCGGCGTAGTCGGCGGCTGTCAGCGGACGGCGCGGGACCACACGCATGGCCGGTTCCGCAGCAGGCGCTGCCGCCTGCGGAACCACCTTCTGCAACGTGGGAACTTCGCGACCGTAGTTTCCGCGGGTGTTGGCCACGACTTCCGGTTTGCCGAGGCCCGTCGCCACCACAGTGACGCGCATTTCGTCTGACAGCTCCGGGTCGATGACGGTTCCCACCACGACGGTGGCGTCATCCGAGGCGAACTGTTTGACGATGTTGCCGACTTCCTGGAACTCGCCGATCGACAGGTCCATGCCCGCCGTGACGTTGACCAGGATGCCGTGCGCGCCGGACAGATTGATGTCCTCGAGCAGGGGTGAGGACACCGCGGCTTCGGCGGCTTCCCGGGCACGGTTTTCACCGCGCGCGACGCCCGAGCCCATCATCGCCATGCCGGTTTCGCTCATGACGGTGCGCACGTCCGCGAAGTCGACATTGATGAGGCCGGGACGCGTGATCAGTTCCGCGATGCCCTGCACCGCGCCCTGCAACACGTGGTTGGCGCTCTTGAAAGCGTCTAACAACGTGGTCTTGGCGCCGAGCACGGTCAGCAGCTTCTGGTTGGGGATCGTGATCAGCGAGTCGACGTACTTGCCGAGTTCGGCGAGGCCGTGGTTCGCCACCAGCGAACGCTTGTTGCCTTCCATTTCGAAAGGCCGCGTGACCACGGCCACCGTGAGGATGCCGAGTTCCTTCGCGACCTGCGCGACCACCGGCGCCGCGCCCGTGCCCGTGCCACCGCCCATGCCGGCGGTGATGAACAACATGTCGCAGCCCTCGATCATCTCGATGATGCGATCGCGGTCTTCGATCGCCGCCTGGCGGCCGATCTCGGGATCCGCGCCGGCGCCGAGACCCTTGGTGATGTTGCAGCCGATCTGCAACGCGGTCTTCACCTTCGAGTGTTTCAGTGCCTGCGCATCGGTGTTGATGCACAGGAATTCCACGCCTTCGATGCCGCTCGAGACCATGTGTGCGACCGCGTTGCCGCCGCCGCCTCCGACCCCGATGACCTTGATTACAGCGTTCTGGCTGTAAGCGTCCATTAGTTCAAACATTGTGTCGCTCCTTCACTTGTTGATTCAAAGCTGTCAGCTTCGTTTTCATCACCTAACAACAGGCTTTCTTCCCGGCAAACCCGGTCAGAAATTCCCCTGAAACCAGTTCTTCATGCGCTCGGCCATGGTGCGCGCGTTGCCCGAAATCGAGCGGCCGCGATTGCCCGCCAGCGCGTTGTCGCGGGCGTACAGCAGCAGGCCGGCGCCGGTCGAGTAGATAGGGTTGCGCACCACGTCGCTGAAACCGCGGATGTGCTGCGGCACGCCGAGGCGCACCGGCACGTGGAACACCTCTTCGGCGAGCTCGATCGCGCCTTCCATCTTGGCGCTGCCACCGGTCAGCACGATCCCCGAGGCGACGATCTCCTCGAAGCCCGAGCGGCGCAGTTCCTCGCGCGCAAGACCAAACAACTCCTCGTAACGCGGCTCGACCACTTCGGCCAGCGTCTGGCGCGCCAGGCGCCGCGCCGGCCGGTCACCCACCGACGGCACTTCGATGCTTTCGTCGGGGTTTGCGAGCTGCGACAACGCGCAGGCGTATTTGACCTTGATGTCCTCGGCGTACTGCGTCGGCGTGCGCATCGAGACGGCGATGTCGTTGGTAACCTGGTCGCCGGCGATCGGGATCACGGCCGTGTGGCGGATGGCGCCCTGCGAGAACACCGCGAGATCCGTGGTGCCGCCGCCGATGTCGATGATGCACACGCCGAGCTCACGCTCGTCGTCGGTCAGACAGGCGAAACTCGAGGCGAGCTGTTCGAGCACGATGTCGTCGACTTCGAGACCGCAGCGCTGGATGCACTTCTCGATGTTCTGCGCGGCGCTGTCGGCGCCGGTCACGATGTGCACCTTGGCTTCGAGCCGCACGCCCGACATGCCGATCGGGTCGCGGATGCCTTCCTGGCCGTCGATGATGAATTCCTGCGGCAACACGTGGAGAATCTTCTGGTCCGCCGGAATCGCGACGGCCTTGGCCGCGTCGACCACGTGCTGCACGTCGGCCTCGCTCACCTCGCGGTCGCGGATCGCGACCACGCCGTGGGAGTTCAGGCTGCGCACGTGTGATCCGGCAATACCGGCGAACACCGAACGGATCTCGCAGCCGGCCATGAGCTCGGCTTCCTCGATCGCACGCTGGATCGACTGCACGGTGGATTCGATGTTGACCACCACGCCTTTCTTGAGACCGCGCGAGGGCTGCACGCCGAGCCCGATCACCTCGATCGAATTGTCGGGCGCGATTTCGCCGACCAGCGCGGCCACCTTCGACGTGCCGACGTCGAGGCCGATGATGAGATTCTTGTCAGGGCGCTTAGCCACGAAAATTAGCCATCCGAGTTGTCGTCCTCTGCCGCGCCGGCCGCGACGCGTTGACCGCCCGCGCGCCAGCCGATCGCGAATCCATTGGTGTAACGCATGTCGACGTAGCCGATGTCGCTGGCATGCGCGGCGATCTGCCCGACGCCGGCCGCGACGAAACGCGCGAAGCGTTCGTCGACCTGGCGGCGGCCGAGCCGCACGGTGATGCCATTGTCGAGATCGAATTCCCAGGCGCCGCGCGCATCGAGGCGCACCGCCGTCAGCCGCATGCCCGCCTCGATGAGTTGCCCCTGCGCGGCGAGATAACGCCGCGCCACTTCGTTCTCGCTGCCGCGCGGACCGGACAGGCGCGGCAACTCGGGCGGGATGTGCCGCGCCTCCGAGATGAACAGCTCGCCGCGCGTGTTGAGCAACCCGTTCGCGCCCCAGCGCGCGGCGGCCACCTGCTCCACGACGCGGATGCTGAGCGCCCGCGGCCACTGGCGGTCGACGGTCGCACTATCTACCCACGGCAGTTGTTCGACGGCGCGTTGCACGGCCGCCAGGTCCACGCTGATGAGGCCGGTGTCGCGCACGCGCGCCTTGACCGCCTGCTCGACTTCGATCGGCGACACGCGCTGGAAGCGGCCGGTCACCGACACCTGCGTGATGTTCTGGTCGAGTGTGCCCAACGTGAGCGTGAACGCGATGCCGAGCACCGCCAGCACCGCCGCCGCGATGCCGAAACGCGCCAGCCACGCGCCGGAAATTTTCCAGCGGCGTTCCTCGGCCTTGCGCCTGTTCCTGGGTTTATTCCACATCAGATGGTTACCGCCGTGCGGCTGAAGCTGGTCTCGAGGACCTGCCACACCAGCTGCTCGAAGTTGATGTCGAGCGCGCGCGCCGCCATCGGCACCAGACTGTGATCGGTCATGCCCGGCACCGTGTTGATCTCGAGCAGATACGGCTTGCCGGCCTTGTCCATCATGAAATCCGCGCGGCCCCAGCCTTCCGCCCCGACCGCCGCGAACGTCGCCTGCGCCAGGCTGGCGAGATGTTTCTCCGCCTCGGTAGATAGACCGGACGGGCAGTGATACTTCGTGTCGCTGCGGAAGTACTTCGCCTGGTAGTCGTAGAACGTGGCCGGGGTCTCGATGCGGATCGACGGCAACGCGCGGCCCTGCAGCACCGCGACGGTGTACTCGGCGCCCGTGATCCACGGCTCGGCGAATACATCCGGCTCGAGCAACGCGGCGGCCTGGTAGGCGCCCGGCAATTGCTCGGCCGTCTCGACCTTGGTCATGCCGACCGAGGACCCTTGCGTGGCCGGCTTCACGATCATCGGCAGGCCCAGCCGCTCGATGCAGTTGTCGAGGTCGGCGGGCGAGCGCAGCACCATGTAGTCGGTGGTCGGAATGCCGACCGCCTGGGCGAGCCGCTTGGTGCGCAGCTTGTCCATGCCGATGGCCGAACCCATGACGCCGCTGCCCGTGTACGGCAGGCCGAGGAATTCGAGCGCGCCCTGCAAGGTGCCGTCTTCGCCGCCGGGCCCGTGCAAGGCGATGAACACGCGGTCGAACTTGCGCGCGATGAGCTCGCTCAACGGTTTGTCGCGCGGATCGAAGGGATGGGCATCGACGCCGCGTTTGCCGAGCGCCGTGAGGCAGGCGTTGCCGGACAACAGTGAGATCTCGCGTTCGCTCGAGGTACCGCCGAACAACACGGCGACGCGACCGAAATCCTTCGCATCAGTAACGTGACGAACTACTTTGGGGTCATGACGCAGACGCATCAGGCGTGCTCCCCGACCGTGCGGAATTCCGGCACGAGCGCGATGTTGAACTTGCGCTGCACCTCTTCCTGGATGTGTGCAACGAGTTTCTCCACGTCGGCAGCCGTGGCGGCCTCGACGTTGACGAGAAAATTCGCGTGCTTCGGTGAAACCATGACGTCCCCGATTCGAAAGCCCTTGAGTCCGGCGGCCTCGATGAGGCGCGCGGCGTGTTCGCCCGGCGGATTGGTGAACGTGGAGCCGCAGCTCCATTCGCCGATCGGCTGCGTTTCCTTGCGTCTGGCCAGCAACTCGCGCATCGCCTCGTCGGTGAGGCCGGGCTGGTATTCGAATTCGAGCGTCGCCGCGAGGAAGAACTCGCCGGCCACGGGCGGCACGACGTGCCGGTAACCGTAGGTGTATTCACGCGCATCGCGACGGCGGTCGACGCCGCGCGCGTCGCACACGTCCACGCTGCGCACGCGCGGCCAGGTCTCTGCGCCGAACGCACCGGCATTCATGGTCAACGCGCCGCCCAGCGTGCCGGGAATACCCGCGAGGAATTCGGCCGGACCCAAGCGCCACTTGATGCACTGGCGCGCGAGGCGCGCGCAGGGCACGCCGGCTTCACAGGTGACGGTGGTGTCGTTGGCGCGCTCGAGGCGCGTGAGTCCGCTCTGCGTGTCGATGACGACCCCGCGGATGCCGCCATCGCGCACCAGTAGATTGCTGCCGAGACCGAGCCAGAACAGCGGCGTCCCTTCGGGTAACGTGCCGAGGAACTGGAGCAGATCGGCGCGATCGCGCGGGCTGAAATAAACGTCCGCGGGTCCACCGACGTGCCAGGACGTATGGCGCGACATCGGCTCGCCGCGTTTCACGCGCGCATCGAACGCGGCATCGACGACCAGCATTCCGGCGCTCATGAAAGCCGGCTCCCAACCGAGTTTGTTACGGGCGGTGCGCACGTCACGCCTGCCTCCGGGCCGAGGCGGCCCCTAACTTCCTGGGCAACGCGTGCGACACGGCGCTGATGGAACCCGCGCCCATCGTCAGCAGCACGTCGCCGGGCTTCAGCACGGCGCGTAGTGCTTCATCCAGGTGCTCGACCTTTTCCACGAACACCGGCTCGACCTTGCCGCGCGTGCGGATCGCGCGGCAGATGGCGCGCCCGTCGGCCGCGGCGATCGGCGCCTCGCCGGCGGCGTACACCTCGGTGACCAGCAGCGCGTCGCCGGTGGACAGCACCGTGGCGAAGTCGTCGAGCAGGTCGCGCGTGCGCGTGTAGCGATGCGGCTGGAACGCCAGCACGACGCGGCGGCCCGCGTATCCCTGCCGGATCGCATCGAGCGTCGCGGCGATTTCCGTCGGGTGGTGGCCATAGTCGTCGACCACCGTGACCGGATCGCCGCCGCCGGCCAGCCTGATGTCGGCGACGTGTGTGAGACGCCGGTCGATGCCCTGGAAGTTCGCGAGCGCGCGCTGAATCGCCTCGTGCGCGATGCCGATCTCGAGCGCGACGGCAATGGCCGCGAGCGAATTCAGCACGTTGTGCAGTCCGGGTAGATTGACGGTGACCGGCAGGCGCAGACCGTCGGCGCGGCGCACGACGTCGAAGTGCGTGCGCAGCCCCTCGCGGCGCAGGTTCTCCGCGCGCAGGTCGGCGCCTTCCGAGAAGCCGTAGCCGACCACCGGGCGATTGACCTTGGTGAGGATTCCGCGGATGTGCGCATCGTCGACACACAGCACCGCGAGTCCGTAGAACGGCAGGTTGTGCAGGAATTCGACGAAGCTGTGCTTGAGCCGCTCGAAATCGCCGTCGTGTGTGCCGAGGTGATCGTTGTCGATGTTGGTGACGATCGCGATCATCGGGTTCAGGTGCAGGAACGACGCGTCGCTCTCGTCCGCTTCGGCGACCAGGTATTTGCCGGCGCCGAGCCGCGCATTGGTGCCGGCGCTCTTCAACAGGCCGCCGATCACGAAGGTCGGGTCTTCGCCACCTTCGGCGAGGATCGAGGACGCGAGGCTCGTCGTCGTGGTCTTGCCATGCGTACCCGCCACCGCGATCGCGTAGCGAAAGCGCATGAGCTCGCCGAGCATCTCGGCGCGGCGCACGACCGGAATACGGCGCGACAACGCGGTCGCGACCTCGGGATTCTCGGCCGACACCGCCGTGGAGGTCACCACGACATCGGCATTGCCGACGTTTTCGGCCGCGTGGCCGATCATCACGCGCGCGCCGAGTTTCGCGAGCCGCTCCGTGACCGGGTTTGGCTTGAGGTCGCTGCCCTGCACTTCGTAACCGAGATTCACCAGCACTTCGGCGATGCCGCTCATGCCGCTGCCGCCGATGCCGACGAAGTGGATGCGATGAATGCGGCGCATGCGATCGCTCATGCGGCCTCCAGCTGCCCGAGGCAGACGGCGGCCAGCTCTTCGGCGGCGCGCGGCTTCGCGACGAGTCGCGCGCGTTCGGCCATCGCCAGTAGTTTGCCGCGCTGGCACAGCGTCTTGAGCTCGGCTGCGAGCCGCTCGGCGGTCAGCTCACGGTCCGCGATCAGCACGGCGGCGCCTTCGCGCACCAGGTATTGCGCGTTGACGGTCTGGTGATCGTCGACCGCGGCGGGAAACGGCACCAGCACCGCGGCCACGCCGACGGCGGCGAGTTCGGAAATCGTCAGTGCCCCGGCGCGGCAGATCACGAGATCCGCGTCGGCGTAGGCGCGCGCCATGTCGTCGATGAACGGCGAGACGTCGGCAGCCACCCCCGCCTGCGCATACGCGGCGCGCGCCGCGTCGATGCCGTTGACGCCGGCCTGGTGGCGGACGCGCAGCGAGAGGCCGGATTGCGCCACCGCGAACGGCACCACGGCATTGAGCCGCGACGCCCCCAAACTACCGCCGACCACCAGCAGGCGCAGCGCGCCCTCGCGGCGCGCGAAACGCTCCGCCGGCGGCGGCTGCATGACGATGTCGGCGCGCACCGGGTTGCCCACGACGCGGACATCGACGCCTCTCGGAAACGCATTCGGGAACGCGGCGAGCACTCGGCGCGACAGATGCGCGAGACAACGGTTGGAATAACCGGCGATCGCATTCTGTTCGTGGATGACGAGCGGCCGCCGCGTGAGCCAGGCCGCCACGCCACCCGGGCCCGTGACGAAACCACCGAAGCCGACCACCAGCGCCGGGTTGCGGCGCCGGACGATCCGCAGCGCCTGCCAGATCGAATGCGCGAGTTTGAACGGCGCCGCCAGCAAGGTGATCGCACCCTTGCCGCGCAGGCCGCTCATGGAGAGCCACTCGATCTCTATCTTCTCGGCCGGCACGATGCGCGCTTCCAGTCCGCGCTGCGTACCGAGCCAGACGACTTCATGCGAGGCGGCGCGCAGCAGGCGCGCCAGGGCCAGCGCGGGGAACACGTGCCCGCCGGTGCCACCGGCCATGATGAGGATCGGGCGCGAGGTCACGGCGGCCTGCGGGGAGGTCATGCCGTGGCTCCCGCGATGCGCGCCGGCCGCGCGTCGTTGGCGCCACGCGCTGTCGCCATGCCGCGCGTGTTCTGCATGGCTTCGTGGTAGACCCGCAGCAGTAACCCGACCCAGGCCAGCGTGACGATCATGCTCGAGCGGCCGTAACTCATGAGCGGCAGCGTCAGGCCTTTGGTGGGCAACACGCCCATGTTCACGCCGATGTTGATCAGCGCCTGTGCGCCGAGCCACAACCCGAATCCGGCGGCCAGGTAGGCCTGGAAACGCAGGCCGGCGCGCGAAGCGAGCTGAGCGATCCAGAAGCTGCGCCACACCAGCGCGATGAACAGCGCCAGTGTCAAGGCGACGCCGACCAGGCCGAGCTCCTCGGCCAGCACCGCGAACAGGAAATCGGTATGTGCCTCGGGTAGATAGAACAGCTTCTGCACGCTTTCGCCCAGGCCGACGCCGAACCATTCGCCGCGGCCGATCGCGATCAGCGATTGCGTGAGCTGGAAGCCGCTGTTGAACGGATCCGCCCACGGATCGAGGAAGGACGTGACGCGTGCCATGCGGTACGGCACGAGCATCACCAGCAGCGCCATCGCGCCCGCCCCGGCGGCCGCCGTGAGCAGCACGTATCGCAGGCGCGCGCCGGCGATGAACAGGATGCCGAAGCCCGAAACGAACAGCACCGACGCCGCGCCGAAATCCGGCTCGGCCAGCAGCAGCAACGCGATGAACCCCAGGAGACCGATGGGTTTGATCAACCCCATCGCCGTGCTGCGCAGTTCCTGTTCTCGGCGCACCGCGTAACTCGCGATGAAGATCAGCACCAGCACGCGCGCGAGCTCGGAAGCCTGGAAGTTGAAGCCGAGGACGCGGATCCAGCGCCGGCTGCCGTTGACCACGTGGCCGAGGCCCGGAATCAGCACGAAGAACAGCAACGCCACCGCCGCGATCAGCAGCGGCCAGGCCATCTTCTCCAGGTAGTCGGTGCGGATGCAGAACACCAGCGCGGCGAGGACGAAGCCGATGCAGCACAACACCAGCTGGCGTTCTAGATAGGAGAACGCATTGCCCGATTCCTTGCTCGCGATCGAGATGGATGCGGAGGTGACCATGATCAGCCCCAGCAATACGATGGCGGCGACCAGCGACAAGGCCACCGCGTCGATGTGCAGCGCGCGCGCCTTGCCGCTCATTTCGCCGCTCCCGGAACGAGTTCTTTCACGGCGGCGGCGAACACGTTGCCGCGATGCGCATAGTCGCGAAACATGTCGAGGCTCGAGCAGGCCGGCGACAACAACACGGTGTCGCCCGGCTGCGCGAACCGCGCCGCGGCCTGCACGGCTTCTTCCATCGAATTCACTCGCGCGGTGTGGCAGATGCCAGCCAGCGCGGTTTCGATCAGGCCGGCGTCACGACCCAACAACACGGCGGTGCGCACTTTGCCGCGAAAGGCGGGTGCGAGCGGCGAGAAGTCCTGACCCTTGCCGTCACCGCCAGCGATCACCACCAGCGGACCGGCGAGGCCGTTGACCGCGGCCAGCGTGGCGCCGACGTTGGTGCCCTTCGAATCGTCGATGTAACGCACGTTCGCGAGATCTGCCACCCATTGCGAGCGGTGCGGCAGCCCGGTGAAATCGCGCAGTTCATCGAGCATCGGCGAGAGCGGCAGACGCAACGCGTCGCCGAGTGCGAGGGTTGCCAATGCGTTCGAAGCGTTGTGCCGGCCGGAGATCTTGAGCGCGGCGAGCGGCAGCAACGCCGAACCGCGCCGCGCCAGCCACGGCTGCTTATCCGAGGGCGGCGTGACCAGGCTGAAATCGGCCTTCGGGTCGAGCAGGCTGAACGAGATCACGCGCTGGCCCGTGCGCGGCATGCGCAGCACCTCGGGCTCGTCGGCGTTCACCACCGCGGTCTCGCTGTTGGCGTAGATCCGCGCCTTCGATGCGGCGTAGTGATCCAGCGTCGCGTAACGATCCATGTGATCCGCGGAGACGTTGAGCACCACCGCAGCCTTGAGCTTGAGCGAGTGCGTGGTGTCGAGCTGGAACGACGACAACTCGAGCACGTACAGATCGGTGGGCCCGCGATCCAGCAGGTCGAGCGCCGGCTGGCCGAGATTGCCGCCGACACGCACGCGTACGCCGGCGCGCTCGGCCATGCGGCCTAACAAGGTCGTCACGGTGCTCTTGCCGTTGGTGCCGGTGATGCCGACCACGGGTGCATCCGCGGCGCGCGCGAACAATTCGATGTCGCCGACGATGTCGAGGCCGCGCGCACGCGCCTGCACGAAGAACGGGTCGTCGAGCGGCACGCCCGGCGAGGTCACGACGATGTCGGCCTTTTCCAGCAGCCGTGCGTCGAATCCCCCGGTACGCGCCACGACGGCGGCACCCAACGCTTTGACACCCGCCAGCTCCGGCGGCGCCTCGCGACTGTCGGTCAACGCGATGCGAAAACCGCTGCGCTGCAAGTGCCGGGCGACCGACAAGCCGGTGCGGCCCATGCCGACGATCACAGCGTTGCGCGCGGTTTGTGCGGCCTGGGCGGTCATCGCAGTTTCAGGGTCGCGAGCCCTGCCAGCACGAGGAGGAAGGCAATGATCCAGAAACGCACGATCACCTTCGGCTCAGTCCAGCCCTTGAGCTCGAAGTGATGGTGGATAGGCGCCATGCGGAAGACGCGTTTGCCGGTCAGCTTGAACGACGCGACCTGGATGATCACCGACGCCGTTTCGATGACGAAGATGCCGCCCATGATCAGCGCCACGACTTCCTGCCGGACGATCACGGCAATGGTGCCGAGCGCGGCGCCGAGCGCCAACGCGCCGATGTCGCCCATGAACACCTGCGCGGGATAGGTGTTGAACCACAGGAACCCGAGCCCTGCGCCGGCCAGTGCACCACAGAAGATGAGCAGCTCGCCCGCGCCGGGAACCGCGGGAATGTCGAGGTACTGCACCAGCTTCGCGTTGCCGCTGGCGTAGGCGAATACGCCCAGCGCCACCGCGACCATGACGGCCGGCATGATCGCCAGCCCGTCGAGCCCGTCGGTCAGGTTCACCGCATTACTCATGCCGACGATCATGAAATACGTGAGCACGATGAACGCCGCGGCCGTCATCGGCACTGCGAAGTTCTTGAAGAACGGTAGATAGAGCGTGGTCTCGGACGGCGCCTTCGCCGTGTAGAACAGGAACACGGCCGCCACCAATCCGACCAGCGACTGCCAGGAATACTTGTAACGCGCAATGAGACCCTTCGGATTCTTCTTCGCAAGCTTGAGGTAGTCGTCCCAGAAGCCGATCAGGCCGAAGAAGAACGTGACGCCGAGCACCACCCAGACGAATCGATTGGATAGATCCGCCCACAGCAGCGTGCTGACGAAGATCGCCACGAGGATGAGCAACCCGCCCATGGTCGGCGTGCCGGCCTTCGAAAAATGCGACTTCGGGCCATCGTCGCGCACCACCTGGCCAATCTGCCCGCCCTTCAACCGCTCGATCATCCAGGGGCCGATGAACAGCGCCAGCAGCAGCGCGGACATCACGGCGAAAATCGCGCGCAACGTCAGGTACGAGAAGACGTTGAATCCCGAGTAGTGAGGCGTGAGTATCTTGGCGAGCCAATACAGCATTTGTTCAGTGTCCGTGACTTGCGCCGGCACCCGTCAGGGCCTCCACGACGCGCTCCAGCCGATTCGAGCGCGACCCCTTGACCAGTACGCAGACCTCGCGCGTGAGTTCCGAATTGACCGCCCTTGCCATTGCTTCCGTATCCGAAAACCATTCGCCGCCCGAGCCGAACGCCTCGACCGCGAGCGCCGACAACTTGCCGGTGGCAAACAACCGGTCGATGCGGTGGTTGCGCGCGAAGCGGCCGATGTCCTGATGGCTCTCGAGGCCGTGATCGCCGAGCTCGCCCATGTCGCCCATCACCAGCCAGCGCCGCGCGTCGACGTTGGCCAGCACTTCGATGCCAGCCTTCATCGAACTCGGGTTGGCGTTGTAAGAGTCGTCCACGATCCAGGCACCGCTGGGCGCGGTTTTGAACTGCAATCGGCCAGGAACCGGGCGCATTGTGGCAAGGCCGAGCCGCACGTCTTCGAGCGAAGCGCCGGCAGCACAGGCGGCGGCCGCGGCGCACAACGCGTTCGCGACGTTGTGCTGGCCGGCGAGGTGCAATTCGATCGGCGTGTTTCCGGACGGCGCGGTCAATTTGAAACGCGTGACGAAACCGCCGGCATCGATGGCGGTATGGATGTCGCCGGCGGAAAAATCCGCGGCGCCTGTGATACCGAACGTGACGATGCGCGCGCGCGTCATGGAGCGCCACAGCGGCGCGAATTCGTCGTCGGCATTGATGATCGCGGTGTGCGCGGAGTCGAGGTCCGCGATCATCTCGCCTTCGGCGCGCGCCGCGCCCTCGATGCTGCCGAATCCTTCGAGATGTTCCGCACCCGCATTGGTGATGAGCCCGACCGTCGGACGCGCCAGCTTGCACAGCGCCGCGACTTCTCCCGGATGGTTGGCGCCGATCTCGATCACCGCGACGCGATGCGTCGCATCGAGACGATGCAGCGTGAGCGGAACGCCGATGTGATTGTTGAGGCTGCCACGCGTGGCGAGCGTCGCGCCGGTGCGCGCCAGGATGACGCCCAGCATTTCCTTCACGGTGGTCTTGCCGTTGCTGCCGGCGACTCCCACCACGGGCAATGTGAACTGCGCGCGCCACGCGGCCGAGGAGTTGGTCAGCGCTTCCTGCGTGTCGCCCACCAGCACCTGCGCCAGCGGGCGGTCGACGCGTGTGTCCACCACCGCACCGGCGGCGCCCGCGGTTTCCGCGGCCGAGATGAAATCGTTGGCGTTGAAACGCGGCCCGCGCAACGCGACGAACAGTTCGCCGGGTTTGATCGTGCGCGTGTCGGTCGACACGCCGGTGTAGGCACGATCGGCGCCGATCAGTTCGCCGCCGCAGGTCCTCGCGAAAGACGACAGGCTGCGATTCATGCCGCACCGCCGGTGCGCGCGCCGAGCGCAGCCTTCACGACCTGCTGGTCGCTGAAGGCGCGCTTTTCGCGGCCGTAGATCTGGTAGTCCTCGTGTCCCTTGCCGGCGATCAACACGACGTCGGCCGGCGCGGCGCGCGTCAGCGACTCGCGGATCGCGGCGCCGCGATCGTGTTCGACGCGAAACGCGCGGCCGGCCGGAACTCCTCGCGCAATGTCCGCGACGATGGTTTGCGGCGACTCGGTGCGCGGATTGTCGTCGGTCAGCAGGATGTCGTCGGCGAGTTCCGCCGCGATCGCGCCCATGAGCGGACGTTTGCCCGCGTCGCGATCGCCGCCGCAACCGAACACCACCGCGAGCCGGCCGGCGCAATGCGCCCGCGCCGCGGACAAGGCCTTGTGCAGGGCATCGGGCGTATGTGCGTAGTCGACCACCGCGAGCGGTGCGTTCCCGCCGCCGAAGGTTTCCATGCGGCCGGGCGCGGCGCGCACCTGCGACAACACGCGGATCACCTGCTCGAGATCCAGGTCCCAGTCGAGCAGCACCGCGATCACGGTCAGCAGGTTGTCGACATTGAAGTCGCCCATCAGCGGCGCGGTCAACGCGCCGGTTCCCCAGCTCGAATCGAATTCCAGCTCGATGCCGCGCGTCGACAGCGAGACGTGCATGGCGCGGACGAAACCCGCCGCCGCGCGTGTGTGCGACTGGTGCCCGCGGCTGGTGACGATCAGCCGGCCGCGGCCTTTCGGATCGATGGCCAGTTGCCGCCCAAACGCGTCGTCGACGTTGATCACGCGCGATTTCAGGTCCGCGCGCGTGAACAGCCGCGTCTTCGCCGCGCCATAGTTTTCCATGGTGCCGTGGTAATCGAGATGATCGCGCGTCAGGTTGGTGAACGCCGCGGTACGAAACCGCACGGCACCGACGCGCGATTGATCGAGCGCGTGTGAGGAGACTTCCATCGCGACGCTGGCGGCCCCGTCGGCGCGCAACTCGGACAAGGTCCGCTGCACGGTGACGGCGTCGCCGGTGGTCAGGGCGCTGGCGCGCAAGGCGCGCGGCCGGCCGGTGCCGATCGTGCCCATGTACGCTGCCGGACGGCCGGCGATCTCCAGCGCCTGCGCCAGTAGATAGGCGCAGGTGGTCTTGCCGTTCGTGCCGGTGATGCCGGCGATGGACAATCCCTGCGACGGGGTGCCGAAGAAACGGTCGGCGATCGCGCTGGCGTGTTCGCGCAGGTTGGGCACGGGCGCAACCACGATCTCGGACGGCAGGTCGGGCACCACCGCCACCGGCGCGGGCTCCCACAACACGGCGCGCGCGCCATTGGCGACCGCTTGCGGCGCGTAGGCCAAGCCGTGTTCCGCGGATCCGCGCACCGCGAGGAAGGCGCAGCCGGGACGCGCGGCGCGCCCGTCCTGCGTGAGATCGCTGACTTCCACGTCGTGCGGCAGCGCGGCCAGACCGTCCAGCAACCTCGCGAGACTCTGCGTGGCGGCGCTCACCGCGTGGCCACCTGCCGATGGGACGCCGGCGGTTCGGTTTCATCGGCGACCGGCGCATCCGGCGGGACGGCGAGCAGGCGCAACGCACCACCGACCACGCCCGCGAACACCGGCGCGGCCACATCGCCGCCGTAGTATTTGCCCGCGCCCGGCTCGTCGATCATGACGACCGCGGCCAGCCGCGGATTACTCGCCGGCGCGACGCCGCCGAACACGGCGAGATATCGATCGGTGGCATAACCGCCGGCGGTGGCCTTCCACGCAGTGCCGGTCTTGCCGGCCACGGTGTAACCGGGAATCGCCGCCTGTTTGCCGCCGCCATCCGGGGCCACCACGGCCTCGAGCAGATGCACCAGCGTATGGGCGACGCCATCGTCGAGCGCGCGCTCACCGGGCGGCGGCGTCTCGACGCGCAGGAAGGAGATCGGCCGCGAAATACCGAAAGACGCGACCGTCGCGTAGGCGTGCGCGAGCTGCAGCGGCGTGATCGACAGGCCGTAGCCGCGCGACATCGACGAAATGCCCACCGGCCGCCAGTGCGAGTAGTGAGGCAGCAAGCCGGCCGATTCGCCCGGATAACCGCTGGTCGTGACCTGGCCGAAGCCGAGCGCGGTCAACGTGCCGTACATCTGCGCCGGCTCGAGCGACAGCGCGACCTTGGTCATGCCGACGTTGGAGCTCTTCGCCAGGATGGTCGCGAGCCCGATCGCGCCCAGGTTGTGCGGATCTTCGAGTAGTTTGGCGCCGACCTTGATGTAGCCCGGGTTGGTGTCGATGATGCTGCGATCGTCGAACCGGCCGGAGGCGAGCCCCGCCGCCACGACGAACGGCTTGATCGACGAACCCGGCTCGACGATGTCGGTGACCGCGCGGTTGCGATAGACCTTCGCGTTGATCTGGTCGCGATCGTTCGGGTTGTAGGTAGGCTGGTTGACCATCGCCAGCACTTCGCCCGTGGCGACGTCGAGCACGATCACCGAGCCGGACTTGGCGCGCTGATCGCGGATCGCGGCCTTCAACTCGCGATACGCGAGGTACTGGATGCGCAGGTCGATGGACAAGACGAGGTTGCGCCCCGGCCGCATCGCGCGAATCTCTTCGACGTTCTGCACGATCTTGCCGTAACGATCCTGGATGACGCGCTTCGCGCCGTCCTCACCCGCCAGCCAGTGATCGAACGCGAGCTCGAGGCCCTCCTGGCCCTCATCGTCGACGCTGGTGAACCCCAGGATGTGGCCCGCGACTTCGCCGGCCGGGTAGTAGCGGCGGTACTCGCGCATGAGATACACGCCGGGAATCTCCAGCGCGCGGATCTTCTGTGCCTCCGACGGCTGCATGTGCCGCGCGAGATAGAGGAATTCGCGATCGAGATTCGAGGTCAGACGCCGCGCGATGTCGTTCTTGTCGCGCTTCAGCGCCTTCGCGAGGCGCGGCAGCTGGTCGCTCGCGAGCGCCAGCTCCTTCGGATTCACCCACACCGAATCGACCGGCGTCGAGACCGCGAGCGGCTCTCCATAGCGGTCGGTGATCGTGCCGCGCGTCGCCGTGATCTCGGCCACACGCGTGAAACGCGCATCGCCCTGGCCGGCGAGGAACTTGTGATCCTTGAGCTGCAGCTCGACCGCGCGCCAGGTGAGCCCCAGCGCACCGCAGACCAAGAGCCCGAGCACGAAATTCGCGCGCCAGCGGAAACCCCGCGCCTCGTCGCGCGGCGCACCCGCACTGCTCTCGCCACGGCCGCGGGGCTCGCGGCGTTTGCCCGGAAATACCTTCATGGGCGCGCGTTCACGGCGACACCAGCTCGATGTCCTTCGGCGGCGGCATCGCCATCTTGAGCTTGGTGCCGGCCACGTTTTCCACGAACGCGTGCGTCGACCAGGCGCTCTGCTCGAGCTGCAGCTGGCCCCATTCGATTTCGAGGTTGTCGCGCCGCACGTTGAGACGCTCGAGCTCGACGAACAACTCGCGCGCCCGGTGCTTGGAGTAGATAGCCCCGGCGGCCGAGGCGAGCGCCGCAATCCACAACACCGGCACCGCCAGCAGCAGCAGCTTGTTCGAGGGACCGGCCATCAGCGCAGCTTCTCGGCGACGCGCAGCACGCTCGAACGCGCGCGCGGATTGGCGGCGGTTTCCGCTTCGCTCGCGCGTGTCTTGCTGCCGATGCGTTTCAACCGCGGCTGCGCGGAATCCGGAATCAGCGGCAGGCCCGCAAACACCGGATCGACCGTCGAGTGGCCCTGGATGAACTGCTTGGCGATGCGGTCTTCGAGCGAATGGAAGCTGATGACCGCGAGCCGGCCGCCGACCTCGAGCAGGTCGAGCGCGCCAGCGAGCGCGCGCCGCAGCTGTCCGAGTTCGTCGTTGACGTGCATACGCAGCGCCTGGAACGTGCGGGTCGCAGGGTTCTTGCCCGGCTCGCGCGTGCGCACCGCGCGCGCGACGAGTTCGGCCAGCTGAAGCGTGCGCGTCAGCGGATGCGCGGCGCGGTTGGCGACGATGGCCCCTGCGATGCGCCGTGCGAAGCGCTCTTCTCCCATCGTCGCGATCACCTCGCGAATCTCAGGCTCGCCCGCTCGCGCGAGCCATGCGGAAACCGGTTCGCCGCTCGTCGGGTCCATGCGCATGTCGAGCGGGCCGTCCGCCCGGAAGCTGAAACCGCGTGCGGGGTCATCGAGCTGCGGCGAGGAGACGCCGAGGTCGAACAAGATGCCGCGCACGGCCCGGCCCGAAACGAGCCCCGGCACGCGCGCGGCGATATCGGCAAACGGCGCGCCGACGAGCGCAAGCCGCACTTCGTCGGGAAAACGGCGGTGGCCGGCCTCGATGGCCGCCGGGTCGCGGTCGAACGCGAGCACGCGCCCTTCGGAGCCGAGTGCCCCGAGGATGAGTGCCGTGTGACCGCCGCGCCCGAACGTCGCATCTATATATAGGCCGTCCGCTTGCACAGCGAGTGCCTCGAACGCTTCCCGGGCAAGCACCGGAACGTGTGCGTTCAAACCACTGCTCCTAACAAGCGGCTGTCAGTCCGCCCCCATTTTCAAACGCCTTTGCCACCTGGACACCGGCCGCACAGCGGATCGGCATCCCACCCCATTGACCATCACATCGACTTCCGACGCTCATGCGCCGGGTCTCAAAGAGTCAGCGAATCCAGTTCCGCCGCGAGCCCGGTCTCGGCCGCTTCGTTCGACAGCCACAGGTTGCGGCGCTCGTTCCAGCGTCCCTCTTCCCACAGCTCGCAGCGATTGCCCTGACCGACCAGCATTCCGCGCCGCTCGAGCAGCGCGAACTCGCGCAACTCGGCCGGCAACAGCAAACGTCCGTGTCCGTCCAGATCCAGCTCGGTGGCATGACCCACCATCAGCCGCTGCAGCCGTCGCGCCTGCGCGTGCAGCGACGGCAGGCTCATCAACTTGCGTTCGATCTGTTCCCAGTCGGGCAAGGGGTAAAGGAGGAGGCATTGATCCCGATCCACCGTGACAACCAGCTTTCCCTGGCTTCTTTCGAGTGCGTGCTCCCGATACCGGGTGGGCAGAACCATCCGGCCCTTGTCGTCCAAGGAAACTTTTGCTGCACCGCGAAACATGAATGAATAGGCGGGTTAAGCCCATTTCTCCCCACTTTTTCCCACTTGACGCCACTATAGGAACGGCCGTGGGCGCGGTCAAGAATTAAGTCACAGAATTTTCCCGTAGCGACAGCCACTTACGTCGGATTTGGGTTGTCGCTGTGCCATAACTTGGGCACTAGCCTCTTATCGATCAGTGGCTTGTCATCGCAAGCTCATACAGTAGGTCATGAACTTGTCCGCTGTATGGCCCCCAATCGGGACTTTCGGGCCGTTTTGAACCACTAATGGGTTAATTATCCGATTAGGGGCGTCATTGAGCCAGTGGTTCCGCGGTCGCGGGCGACCGGAAACGCCGTGCGTGGCGGCGGCCAAACACCGGCCGGCCCGCGCCGTGAATTTGCCCGCACCTAACAACCCGCAGGTTGTTAGCCGTGCGCGGCCTCTAACTAAAAGAAGGAGTCGGCCTGTAAGCCGGGTTCTGTCGAGGACGATCATTCCTCTGGAATCGCCGTCACCGGCGACCTCAAGCGGCCTACCCGGAAGCGCAGGGGGACACCCGCTGCCACTTGCGTGGCGACTTCCCTATTTGGCCTTGCTCCAGGTGGGGTTTGCCGTGCCGCCGAATGTTGCCACCGGCGCGGTGCGCTCTTACCGCACCGTTTCACCCTTACCGGCGTCATTGCTGACGCTTAGGCGGTTTATTTTCTGTTGCACTTTCCGTCGGCTCACGCCGCCCAGGCGTTACCTGGCACCTCGTCCGCAGGAGCCCGGACTTTCCTCCACATTTCGCGAGAAATGCAGCGACCGTCCGGCCGACTCCGCGCGCACCATAACGACATGCCTCATCGTTCACAAGCAGCGCGGTTGGGCGCGTGGGCGCTCTTCGACGAAGGCGCCCGGCGGCGCTCGCGCCGCTCAGTCGGGCTTTTTCGAAAGCTCGAGCGCCAGCGCGTACGCGTCGTTGCGCTTCGCACCGGTGAGCCGCGCCGCCACTGCCGCCGCCTTGCTCGGCGAGAGATCCGGAAGCAACGCGCGCAGCGCGGCATCGAGCGTCACGCGCGCACCGTCCGCAACGGGCGCGCGCTGCGCGCCCTCGACCACCACGGTGATCTCTCCGCGCGTGAAGTTCGCGTCGGTGCGCGCATTCGCTGCAAGCTCCGCCAGAGTTCCGCGATACACGGTCTCAAATACCTTCGTGAGCTCGCGTGCGACGGCCGCGCGCCGGGTCGCGCCAAATGCGGCGCTCATGTCCTCAAGCGCCTCGGCAATGCGATGTGGCGCTTCGAAGAAGACCTGCGTACGCGTTTCGATCGCGAGCTCGGCAAGCCGCGTGCGCCGCTCCGCAAGCCGCGCCGGAAGAAACCCCTCAAATGAAAACCGTTCCGTCGGCAATCCGGCAATGCTGAGCGCCGCAGTAATCGCAGAAGGTCCCGGCACGGCGACCACGGTCATGCCTTCCTGCGAGACGCGCCTCACCAGCTCGAATCCCGGGTCCGACAACAGTGGTGTGCCCGCATCGCTCACCAGCGCAATGCGCGCACCGCCGCGCAGTTTCTCCAGCAGTTCGCCGATGCGCTCGGTTTCGTTGTGTTCATGCAGCGACACCAGCGGCCGCGACAACCCGAGTGTTGTCAGCAATTGCCCCGTCCTGCGCGTGTCTTCCGCCGCGATCAGCTCCGCCGCCGCGAGTTCGTCGCGCGCACGCGGCGACAGATCGCCCAGGTTGCCGATCGGCGTCGAGATCACCGCAAGACGCCCCAAGTTCGCTGCCACTATACTTCTCCACCGCGCATCGCCACCGCCACCCGTGAAGGCTATTCGACGTATGACGGCTCTGCACAGATCATTCTCGCCCGGAATTTTTACGGCGTTGGCCGTCATTGCAACGGCGCTGCTGTTGGCCGGCTGCCCAACCACTCCGGGCCGCGGCGGGCCACCCAATGTCGATCGCGCCGAAACGCTGCTGCGTTCGGGCGACCACGCGGGTGCGGCCACTATTTATGAACGGCTCGCGGCTGAAACCAGCGGCAACGACAGCGTTGAGTTCCGGCTGCGCGCCATCCGCGCGTGGCTGGCCGCGGGCCGCGCCGCCGACGCCGATCGCGTGCTCGCCAGCCTGCCCGGCGGCCTCACGCAGCTGCAGGCGCTCGAACAGGGTCTGTTGCGCATGCAGTCGGCCGTGGCGCAGGGCCGCGGCGATGATGCCTGGCGCGAGATCACCGCGATGCAGACACCCAGCGCGCCGGCGGCCGCCGCGCGTTATTACGAAGCACGCCAGTACGTCGCGGTGGCAACCGGCCATCTCGTCGATGGTATCCGCTCCGAGCTCGCGCGCGAGCGCCTGGTCGGCCCCGGCGACGCGCGTATCGCGCGCTCGGAGTTGTTAGGCCAGCTGCGCGCCGCGGCCGAACGCGGTGTGTCGCTCAACCCGCCGCCGGGCAGCGACGTCACGATTCGCGGTTGGCTCGAAGCCGCATCCGTGGCCGCGGACAATGCCCGCAATCCGACGCTCGGAGCCACGCGCATGGCGTCGTTCCGCGCGCGTTTCCCGGCTCACCCGGCGCTGGTGGCGCTGTCGGGCGAACCCGGCGTCGGCATCGAAGAGCCGGCCGCGAAACTCGAAGCCGCGCCGCACCTGGCGCTCATGCTGCCGCTGGGTGGGCGCACCTCGCTGTCGCAGGCCGCGGCCCAGATCCGCGACGGCTTCATGACCGCGTATTACCAGTTGCCGGCGAATACGCGGCCGCGATTGCGCGTCTACGACACCGCCAGCGCCTCGATCGCCGACACCGTGGCGGAGGCGAGCGCCGCCGGCGCGGAATTCATCGTCGGCCCGCTGACCCGCGAAGAAGTACTCGCGACCGCCGACCTTCTAACTACCCGCCCGCCGCTGCTGGCGCTGAATTTCCTGCCGGGCGACCGCGCGACCCCGGAGCGTTTTTTCCAGTTCGCACTGTCGCCCGAAGACGATGCGCGCGCCGTGGCGCGTTACATAGGCGCCAGTGGCCGCCGTCGCGGCGTGGTACTCACGCCCGAAGGCGACTGGGGCACTCGTGTCGCCGCGGCCTTCGATGAAGAACTGCGTTCGGCCGGCGGTTATGTGCTGGGTCAGGCGAGCTACAACAGCGCGGAGAAGGATTTCACCCCGAGCATCATGCAGGTGCTGCGCACCGACGACAGCGTCGCGCGCCAGCAGCGTATCCAGGCCGCGATCGGCCAGAAGCTCGAATTCGAAACTCCGCGCCGGCGCCCCGACATCCAGTTCATCTTCGCGCCGGGCCAGTACGTCACTGCACGCCAGTTGCGGCCGCAGCTGCGTTATCAGTTCGCAGGCGACATCCCCACGTACACACTTGGCGACGCCTACGAGCCGCACCCGTCCGCCAACCAGGAGATCGAGGGAATGATGTTCCCCGACATGCCGTGGATGTTGGGCAACGACGAACTCGTTGCCGACGTCCGTGAAGCGGCGCGGCAGGCGTTCGGAGATTCCGCCGCGAAGCGGGGCCGGCTGTTCGCCTTCGGTTATGACGCGATGCGCGTCGCGTCCGCCCTGCAGCGGAACGGCCCGATCAATCCGCAGGGGCTCACCGGCACACTCAGCATCGACGCGCAGGGGCGTGTGCGCCGCGAGCTCGACTGGGTGCGCATCAAGGGCGGCGCACCGACGCCGCTGGACGGCAACGCAACGGCGGCGGCCCCCGCGCAATGATGTAGCAAGGCAGAAACGGCATGGATCGCCGTCAGACCGGCACGCTGGCCGAAAACAGCGCCTGCGCCTTTCTCGAGGCGCAGGGCTTCACCATCGTCACGCGCAATTTCCTGCGCCGCATCGGCGAGCTCGACGTCGTGGCGCGTGCCGGCGACCTGCTCGTGGTCGCAGAAGTCCGCACCCGTGCGAGCGACCGCTTCGGTGGCGCCGCTGCCAGCGTCACCCGGCCCAAGCAGCGGCGGATCGCAGCCACGACTTCGCTGCTGTTGCAGCAGCACCGCGAATTGCGCAATTGCCGCGTGCGCTTCGATGTCATCGTTGTCAGGGACGGCAGCATCGAATGGCTCCGACAGGCATTCGATGCCTGAGCCGGTGCCCGCGCTTTTGCCAAACCGGACGCGGACGTTTAAGGTCGCGCCCACATGCGCACCCTCGACCAGCTCTTCAAAAGCAACAAAGCCTGGGCGGACCAGATCCATCGCCAGGATCCGGAGTTCTTCCCCAAGCTGTCACGCCAGCAATCGCCTCACTATCTGTGGATCGGCTGCGCCGACAGCCGCGTGCCCGCGAACCAGATCGTGGGCCTGCTGCCGGGCGACATCTTCGTGCATCGCAACCTCGCCAACATGGTGGTGCACACCGATCTCAACTGCCTGTCGGTCATGCAGTTCGCGGTCGATATCCTCAAGGTCAAACACATTCTCGTGGTCGGCCACTACGGCTGCAGCGGCGTCATCTCGGCGCTGCGCCGTTCGCGCGTCGGGCTCGCCGACAACTGGCTGCGCCACGTGCAGGACGTGCACGAAAAACATTCGCATACGATCGCGAATTGCGCGAGCGAGTCGCTCGCCTCCGACCGGCTGTGCGAGCTCAATGTCATCGAGCAGGTCGCCAACGTGTGCCAGACCACGATCGTGCGCGATGCCTGGGAGCGCGGGCAGCAGCTGGATATCCACGGCTGGATCTACGGCATCAAGGACGGGCTGCTGCGTGACCTGCGCACCACCGTATCGGATTTCCGTGAAGCCGCGCAGGTGTATGACACCGCGCTGGCGAGTCTAGCCGGCCCCCGGCCGGCCAGCGAAACATGATCGGCGCGCGGCCAACCGCGCACCATCTAACTACTTGACGACCTTGAGCTGCGGCCGCCGGCTGCCGTCTTCGGGAGGCGTGGGTTTGGTCGGCGGCTCGGGCCCGAGATCCTGCTCCGAGAACACCATGCCCTCGCCCGTCTCACGCGCATAGATACCGAGCACCGTGCTCACCGGAATTCGCACGTGGTGCACCACGCCGGCGAATCGCGCTTCGAACTCGATCCAGTCGTTGCCCATCACCAGCCGCTGCGTGGCGGTGGATGAGAGATTGAGCACGACCTTGCCATCCTTGACGTAGGCGCGCGGCACTTCGACACCGGCTTTTTCCGCATCCACGATGACGTGCGGCGTCTCGCCGTTGTCCATCATCCAGCCGTGCATGGCGCGTATGAGATATGGGCGCTTGGAATTACGCGCGCGATCGTTCATGCCAGGCGCATCTCCCGCTCGTTCTCCGACAGGCTGGTGCGAAACGCCGGCCGGGAAAAGATGGTGCTGGCGTATTTGAGGATCGGCTGCGCCTGCGGTGGCAGGTCGATCTCGTAGCGCGGCAGGCGCCACAGGATCGGCGCGATGGTCGCGTCCACCATCGAAAATTCGTCCGACAGGAAGAACGGCTTGAGCTTGAAGAGGTCCGCGCTGCCAAGGACGTTGTCGCGCAGCACCTTGCGCAACTGCGCCAGATCCTTCGTCCCGGGGGCATCGATCTTGCGCGCCAGGTCGTACCAGTCGTGTTCGATCTGGTAGAGGGCGAGCCGCGCGCGCGCGCGCGACACCGGGTCGACCGGCATCAGCGGCGGATGCGGGAATCGTTCGTCGAGATATTCCATGATCACGCGCGAGTCGTAGAGCACGAGATCGCGATCGATCAGCGTCGGCGTCGTGTGATACGGGTTCAGATCGAGCAGGTCTTCCGGGTACTTCCCCGGCGGCACATCGACGATTTCGATCTCGATGGCCTTTTCGGCTATGACGATGCGCGTCCGGTGACTCCAGGGGTCATCGGGCGCCGAAAACAGCGTCATCGTTGCACGGCGGCTCGACACTCAGTGTTCTCCCCGCCCGACGGCGAGATACGACTTGCTTGCGCGAGCAAGAGGCAGGGCGCCGTTCAGGTGACGTCCTTCCAGTATTCCTTCTTGAGCAGGTACGCGATCCCGGTAAACATCAGCAGGAACAGGACGACCCAGATGCCGAGGCCTTCGCGCTCGAGTTGGGTCGGGTCGCTGACGTACTGCAGGAAATTGACCGTGTCGCGCACGAATTCATCGTACTGCGCGGCGCTCAGCGAGCCGATCACGCCGGGCTCGAATTTCTCGAACTCCTTCGTAATCACCGGCTTGCCGTCTTCACCCTTGTGTTCGACGTTCTTCCACGCGACGGTCTGCACGCCTTGCAGGCTGGCGAGCACATGTGGCATCGCCGTGCCGGGAAACTGCTCGTTGTTGACCCCGGTCTGGTGACTGGCGGGATCCGCATAGAAAGTGGTCAGGAAATTGAACACCCAGTCGCTGCCCCGCGAACGCGCCACGAGCGACAGATCCGGCGGCGCCTTGCCGAACCATTCGATCGCATCCTGGTCGGGCATCGACGACTTGATGTAGTCGGAGAACTTGGCACCTGGCTTGACCAGGTACTCGTCGCGCAGGTCGTCCGGAATCTTGAGGTCCGCGGCAACACGCGAGTAGCGGATGTACTTCAGCGAATGACAGCCGGAGCAGTAATTCATGAAGTTGCGCGCGCCACGCTGCAGCGACGGCAGGTTGGCGACTTCGCTGTCGGCCGATCGGGCCCACGCGGCGTGTCCGCCTTCGTTGGCCGAAACCGCGCCCGCACCGAGCAACAACGCGAGAACGCCGGCAATCGCGTACTTGTTAGTGAGCATGGTAGGTCACTCGATCGGGAACCGGTCCGTTGCCATCGGCCTTGGAGACGAACGGCAGCAGGATGAAGAAGCCGAAGTACAACGCCGTGAAGATGCGCGCCAGCAGCACGTAGATGCCATCGGCGGGCTTGAGGCCCAGCCACATCAGCATCACGAATGTCACGAAGAACGTGCCCAGCAGCAGCTTCGAGGTGATGCCGCGGTAACGGATCGACTTGTTCTGCGCGCGATCGAGCCACGGCAGGAACAGGAACGCCGCCACCGACAACGCCATCAGCAACGCGCCGATCTTCTGATCCGGGACGGCGCGCAGGATTGCGTAGTAAGGCGTGAAGTACCACACCGGCGCGATGTGTTCCGGCGTCGACACCGGATTCGCGGGCTCGAAGTTCGGCGCTTCCATGAACAGGCCGCCGAAGGTCGGGATGAAGAACACCACGATGGCGAACAAGGTGAGGAACAGCCCCACGCCGACGATGTCCTTCAACGTGTAGTAGGGATGGAACGGGATGCCGTCCAGCGGCGTGCCATCCGGCTTGAGCTTCGCCTTGATTTCGATGCCATCGGGATTGTTCGAACCCACCTGCCGCAGGGCGACCAGGTGCAGCCCGATCAGCAGCGCGATGATGAACGGCAGTGCGACGGCATGCAGCGAGAAGAACCGCGTCAGCGTGGCATCGCCGATGCCGTAGTCGCCGCGAATCCATTCCACCAGATCGGGGCCGATGCCCGGAATCGTGCCGAACAGGTTGATGATCACCTGCGCGCCCCAGTACGACATGTTGCCGTACGGCAGCACATAGCCCATGAACGCCTCGGCCATCAGCGCCAGGTACACCAGCATGCCGATGACCCACAACACTTCGCGCGGCGCCTTGTAGCTGCCGTACATCAGTGCCCGCGCCATGTGCAGGTACACGACGATGAAGAAGAAGGATGCGCCGACCGCGTGCATGGTCTGGATCAGCCACATGTAAGGTACTTCACGCACCATGGTCTGCACCGAGTTGAAGGCGGTGGCCTCACCCGGTTTGAAGTGCATCGTGACGAAGATGCCGGTGACGATCTGCATGACGAACATCAGCAGCGCCAGCGAACCGAAGAAATACCAGATGTTGAAGTTCTTCGGCGCGTAGTAACCGGTCAGCTGGTCGGCTACGAACTGATCGACCGGCAGTCGCTTGTTGAGCCAGGCGCGGAACCCGCCGCTCTTTTCTATTGAGGCGGACATCAGGCCACCCCCTTCGCCGGCTGCGTATCCACGCCGATGACGAGTTTGTTGTCACCCTCGAAGCTGTAGGGCGGGATCTTGAGATTCACCGAAGCCGGCGAACCCTGGAACACGCGCCCCGCGAGATCGAACTTGGAACCGTGACAGGGGCAGAAGAAGCCGCCCGGCCAGTTCGCCATGACCGAAGCATCGCCCGGCATGAAACGCGGTTTCGGCAGACACCCAAGGTGCGTGCAGGTGCCGATGAGCACCAGCACGTCGGGCCTGAGCGCGCGCGACTCGTTCCTCGCGTACGCGGGCTGATCCGACTCCTCGGACTTCGCATCCTTGAGCTCGCCGTCATGCGAAGCCAGCGACGCCAGCATTTCCGGCGTGCGCTTGACGACGTAGATCTGCTGCTTGCGCCAGAAGAACGTGGCCATCTGGCCCGGTTCGATCTTCGACAGATCGACCTCGGAGGGCAGACCCGCGGCGCGGGCACTCTCCGAAGGCTTCCACGATGCCACGAAGGGCACCGCCGTCAGCACTGCGCCGACAGCACCGGTACCGGCGGTGGCGGCTATCAGAAATTTGCGCCGACTCTCGTCGACTTCGGGGACGGTATCGTCGGCCGCGTGATCGCTCATTCTTGACCTCAGGATCGTTCATTCTTCCCGGCGCTAAGCCCACGCGCCAAATGCGCGGCTGCGAGACCCCGGGAGGCGGCGCATTATACACATGCGGATCAGCGCTAAGACCTTCGCCCGACGAGGATTATCCGGCTCATGTCGACTCGCCCGTTTCTGAGAATCATTGCCTTCATTTCCGTTTCTGCGATCGTCGGACTGGCCGCGGCGTTCGTGGCCGTCATGTTCCGCCCGGAGCTGATCGCGGGGCGTGCGGCACCTGCGCCGGCCGCGCCGCAACCGGCACCCTTGCCCGTCACGACTGCGCCACCAGCCGCAGCCGTGGCGGCGGCCGAGGCGCCGCCGCGAGCCGTGAGTTCCTATGCCGAGGCCGTGGATCGCGCCGCGCCGGCGGTGGTCAACATCTATACGGCGCGGCTCGTGACCGAGCTCATCCGCCCGAATGCCATCGAAGAGTTGTTTGGCGACGCGCAGCCTCGCTACCGCCAGCGCGTCGAACAGAGCCTCGGTTCGGGCGTCATCGTCGACACCGAGGCACACGTCATCACCAATCATCATGTCATCGCCTCGGCCGACCTGATCCGCGCCCAGCTGGCCGACGGCCGCATCGCGGATGCGAAGATCGTCGGCCGGGACCCGGATACCGACCTCGCCGTGTTGCAACTCGATCTCAAGAAGAATGTGCCCGTGATGCCGCTGGGTCACTCCGACCGGCTGCGCGTGGGAGACGTCGTGCTGGCGATCGGCAATCCCGTCGGGCTGTCGCAGACCGTGACCCAGGGTATCGTCAGCGCCACCGGGCGCGGCCAGCTGGGCGTGGCCACCTTCGAAAATTTCATCCAGACCGATGCGCCGATCAACGTGGGAAATTCCGGCGGCGCGCTCGTCAATACCAACGGCGAATTGATCGGCATCAATACCGCGGTGCTGGCCAAGAACCTGGGCGTCGAAGGAATCGGCTTCGCCATCCCGGTGAACCTGGTGCGGGGCGTCATGAACGAAATCCTGACCAAGGGCCGCGTCGTGCGCGGGTGGATAGGCATCGTTCCCGCGGACGTCGATGAGCTCGAGGCGCGGCGTTTCAACCTGCCGCAGGCGGGTGTGGTGGTCGTCAGGCTCTACGAGAGAAGTCCCGCCACCGAGGTCGGCATAGAACTGCGCGACATCCTGCTGACGGTCAACGGCGTGGCGGTGAAAAGCGCGCAGGATGCGTTGACGCGTATCGCCAACGTCAAGCCGGGCAAGAAGATCGAGATCACGGGTATCCGCGGCGCTGAGCGCTTCGCGACGGAAGTGCTGGTGTCCGAGCGGCCCCGGACGAAATAGCCCTTACTGCAGGCAGACCACGACGTTGGCGGCGTAGCTGCGCCAGTTGATCGGAATCACGAACGAACGTCCCGTGGTCGCAGCCGCGGTCGACGCGTTGGTGCGGTCGCAGACGGTCGGTGTGCTGATCACGAAATTGCGGCCGAAATCGCGGCGCGCATTGCCGGAGATGGTGTTGGCGACTTCGCCCACCAGGTCGCGGACGTTCTGCTCGCCGGTGTCCGTCTCGTTCATGCACATCAACATGACCGACAACATGCCGCGCGGCGCGGTGAAGTACACCTTGCCTTCGCGATTGCCGGAGATGCCGATGACGCCGGCGTAGTCCTGGACCACGGCCGACTTGTCGATGCACAGATAGGGTGATCCGACCGTGGCGGCATGGCCCGTCGCGGTCTCGAAGAAGTGCACAGTGCCCTGCACGAAAGTTCGAACTTCTTCAGCGTCCAACATGTCCCTTACTCCCCAATCAACTCGGCGAGAGCTTCATTGAGCTGGTCGTCCGTAAAAGGCTTGCACAGAAATCCGTTGGCGCCTTTTTCGATGGCTTCGACCGCGGTCGCTTTATCGGCCAGCGCGGACACCACGAGTATAAGCACATCGGGTTTGATTTTGATCACGTGCTCGACGCACTCGATGCCGTCCATTTCGGGCATGGTCAGGTCGAGCGTCATGACGTCGGGCAGCAATTGCTTGAACTTGGTGACCGCGTCGAGCCCGTTCACCGCGGTGCCGACCACTTCGAGCTGGTCGTTCTGCTGGGAACGTTCGATGCGACGGCGCATCACGTTCGAGTCATCCACGATCATCATGCGCAGCTGTTGGCGCGGTTTGGGCACGGCACTCATGGTCTAAGACTCTCCTCCCTCAGGCCGCGACGACGCCGGCGGCATTGGCCTGCGCCGGGAACGACAACGACAACTTCATGTTCTTGCCGATCTCGGAATTCAGCGAGATGCGGCCACCCAGGCGGGCGGCGATCTCGGCGATCACGTCCATGCCGACGCCGCGGCCGGCATCGCGGGTAACGTCCTTCGCGGTCGAGAAGCCGGAACGGAACACCAGCATCATCGCTTCCTGGTCGGAGAGCGCGGCGGCGTCGGCCTGCGAAATGATCCCCTTGGCCACCGCGGTCTTGCGCAGCTTTTCCGGGGTCAATCCGCGGCCATCGTCTTCGCACTGCATACGGAACGCGCGGCCGCCCTCGGTCATCTCGAAATTGATACGGATATGGCCTTCGGCCGCCTTGCCCTGCGCCTGGCGTTCGGCCGGGGTCTCGATGCCGTGCACGACGGCATTGCGAATGAGCTGGATCAGCACGTCCTTGACCGGGCGGCGATAACTCTCCGGTACCTGGTCGTGACCGCGGCAGGTCACCACGACCTTCTTGCCGTTGTCATTGGCAATGCGATCGGCGAGCTGCTGCGCGGAGGCGACGAAGCCCTCGCGAGCCGAACGCTGCAGGGTCGCTTCGGCCGCATGTTCGCCGGAAGGCGAGGAATCGGCGCCGAGCGCGCGGTGACGCGAGGTGGTGTCGCCGGTGCTCGCCGAGGCATGGCCGCCAGCGGCGGACGCGTGGCCGGCCTTCGGCGCGAAGCTGTCGCGGAAGCTCGCGAGCTTCGTGACCATTTCGCGCACCGACTGCGAGTGCGACACGAGATCGTCGAACTTGGTGAGCAGCGGCAGGAAGTCGTCGCCGGTCAGATCTGTCCGTTCGCGCAACGCGGCGAGATCGCTCTCGAGCGCATGCGAACGCGTTTCCATGCTGCCGAGCCCGATGGCCGCCGCTTCACCCTTGATGCTGTGGATCTGGCGGAACAGGCCGTCGATCTTGCGGCGGAACGAGGCGCTGTCGCGCGCCGGGTCACGCAGCGTGGCGTTGATCATCTTGAAGGCGACGTCCGAATCGTCGAGGAACGAGGACAGCTGGTTCGGATCCACATGCAGGATCGAGAGGAACGCGTCCATCTGCGTCTGCGCGGAATCCTGCGCACCCTTGAGCTGCGCGGCCAGCGCCACGCGCGCGGTCACATCGGCGACCGACACGAGCACGTGGGTGATCGCGCCGTCACGGCGCACGCGGTGGAAGTTGAATTCCAGGTAGCGCAGCTCGGCGTCTTTGCTGCCCTTCTCGCCCACCTGGAGCTCGACTTCGTTGAGCGGGTTGATCGAGCGGATCAGGTTTTCCTTGGTGCGCTCGCTCCACAACACCTTGACGAACTTGGTGGCGATCGCCAGCGTCTTGGCGGACACCAGGTTGCGCAGCAGGTCTTCGAAGGTGATGCCGGCGACCGATTCGCGCTGGAACAGCTGCGCGGTCGCGTCAGAGTGGATCTCACCGATCTTGAGATCGGCATCGAGCAGGAACAAACCCTCGCGCACGGTGCGCAGGATGTCTTCCGTCTGCTGACGGGCGGCCGTCGCGGCGGCGGCCTGTTTGCCGCGCGCCAGCGAGAGATAACCGACCAGCGCCGCGAGCGCACCCGCGAGACCCACGCCGATCAGCACCACGGTGCGCAGCGCGGTCGCCAATGCATCGGAGGAGCTTTGCAGCCCGGCGATGATCTGCGCCAGATTCTTTTCGAGTTGCGGCGTGTACGCGCGCGCCTGGGTCACGGCGTTCGTGACCTTCTGCTGCAGGTCGCGGCCGTCCACGTTGAGCTGCGTGCCTTCACGTTCGCTGTCCGAATACGGAATCGAAGTGAAGTTCGCGACCGGCGCGAGTGCCGGCTGATATTTTTTCCACGCCTGGGTCATCTCGACGATGGTGTTGTGCACGTCGTCGTCGTTGCCGAGGCCACCGAAGGTCGACGAGCCGCCGCCGGCCTCGAGCGTCGCGGTGGCGCTTTCGAATTGCGAAGTGGCGCGCTTCAACTGTTCGATGGAGTCACGCACGAAGCCGCGCGCGCGCAAACGATCCTGGATCGAGCTGAGTGCGGCCTGCATGCGCGAGGGCTGCTGCTGCAATTCGCCGATGGCGCGAACCGCGGTGTTGTTGTCGACCAGGCGTCCGGCGAAGTACCAGGCCGGCGCGAGAACGCCCACCAGGAACGCCAGCGCGAGAATACCCACGGCCACCCACACGGCGCGGGCGCCCTGCATGCGGGTCGAAAGCTTTTTACCGGTTTGGATCTTGGTCTTGCTCACAGATACTCCCTCCATCACTCCGGCTTGAAGACGATGCGCTGAACCGCCAGACGCGAGTCGGTCGATTCAAACTCTTCGAACCGGGCGCCTTCCATTGCCGAGATGGCCGCCGCATCGAACAGGCCCGCAGGCTCGCTCGACAGGACACGCACGCGTTCCGTGCGGCCTTCCGGCGTCACATAAAATTCCACCCGCACCCAGCCTTCGACGCCTTTGGCGGAAGCCGGATACTTCGGACGCGGCGGGCGCGTCATCTTCAGAGGCGGTAGTTTGGGCGCGGCGGCGGCGGTGGCCGCAGCCTGCTGAGCGCTCGCGACCGACGCCCGCAAATCGGCGAGGTCGGCATCACCACCGAGACTTTCGGCTGCATCGAGCAGGGCGGAGGCATCGGCCGGGCGGTTGCCCGACAATTTTGCCCGCGCTTCCGAAATCAGACGCGCGCGAACGTCGCGGATCACCTGCACCGTGGTCGGATTGCGCACATCGAGCAGGCGCAGGCGTTCGGCGTTCGAGACGGCCGAATCGTTCGCTGGTGCCAGCAGGTTGCCGCTCGCGAGGCGATCCTGCGCAGCCTTGGCGAAGCGCGCAATGTCGTCGTTGGTGCGCTGTTGCTTCTGCGTGGCGGCGGTGATGTCGCGCTGCGCGGCATTGAGCGCGGCGGCGGACACGCCGTTGTCGCGCGCCGCGGCCAGCATGGCATTCAGGCCTGCCTGGTCGCCCTTCGAAGCCGCATCGCGGGCGGCCGCCAGCAGCTTCTGGTTCAGATCGTTGTTGAGGCGCGCCACCAGCTCGTTCGAAGCCCCCGCTTCGCGCAACGCGGCGATCGCATCCTTCGCGGACTCGTCGTTCGGCGACACGAGGCGGCCGCTGTTGAGACGCGCGTCGACGGTCGCGGCCAGGCGGCCGATGGTGACCGCACGACGCTTTCCGTCGAGGTCCTTGGAAAGCTGCGCGATCTGCGCCGGCGGCAGCAGCGCATCTTTCTGCGCGGCTTCGAGCAGCGATTGCGCACGATCGAAGTTCTGCGCGGCGAGCGTCGCCTGGATCTGCGCGAGCGCGGTTTGCGCACGCATCGAGTCGAGCTTGGCGTCGACTTCGACCAGGCGCTGATCGTTCGGATCGATGCTGCGCGCGGCTTCGAGCTCGGCCAGCGCGTTGTCGAAGCGGCGTTCATCGAGCGCCGTGCGGGCACGCGCGATCAGCAGGCCGCCGAGACGCTTCAAGCCTTCGGTGGCTTCGGCGTTGCCCGGCTCGAGGGTCAGAACCTGGCGGAAATAGTCGAGCGCGTTGTTCTTGGCAGGCTCGATATAGCGGCGCTCATCCATGGCGAGGCGCGCACGCTCGAGCACTTCGTCGAGCGACGCCGCCGGGGCGGTGGCCGCGGACGGAGCGGCGCCAGCGGCCGGCGCGGTGGCGGCAGAGGACGCGGCGGCCGGCGTACCGTCCGTCGAACCCTTTTTCATGAAGAACCAGGCGCCGCCCCCGACCGCGAGCACGGCGGCGACGATGCCGACCATCACGATGGGCGATTTCGATTTCTGTTCACCGCCCGAACTACCGCTTCCGGAGCTGGTGACGGCGTTCAGCGCATCGGCCGTCGAAGAAATGCGCGCTGCGTCGCTGACGGCACGCAGCATCGCGGCGGGTTCGATCGGGGTGTCGACCAGCGCCTGTAGGGCGCCTTCGAGCATCAGGGCATCGACCGTGCCGGACGAGGCGGCATCGCGGACGGCGATGACGACGGGGTTATGCAAGCTTGCGCTGATGGGCGCGAAGTCTTCGGGATTCAGGCCGCGCAGGTCGGCGATGAGGATGGTGCGCGTGCCCGGCTTGAGCATCGCCGCAGCGCTGGCAAGGCTGTCGGCGTGCCGCAGGGCACAGGTCGACTCGAGCATCGGTCCCAGTTGTCCCCACAGCTCGAGGTCCGGGGTGGCGATGAGCGCCAGCGGCTTCTTCGATTTGAAGGAGCTCGATCCCGGATTGCTCCGGCCGGCGGGTGATTCGCTGTGCGCAGCCGCGCCAAGTTCAGAACGTGCTTGCATGGATCGTCGACCTCTCATCGAACTAGTTTTGCTGGCGATCGATGTTCGCGGCGGACAGGCTTTCATGACCCGTCTCCGGTGAACGACAGTGAGGGACAGTATTAAGTCAGCGGGTTGCCGCTGAACGGCAATGCGTCACATACGGCACAGAGAAGCGCGCCAGGGAAGGCTGTACCGCGACCTGGATCACAAATGGTGCAGTAGGACATTTTCCATTTGCGGGCAAACGGAGACGCGACTGGCTAGTTGCGCATTCCAGCCGCTAAAAACAGCGTTTTCGGACTCGAGCTACCTAGCCGAGGCTAGTTTGGTACGCGCCGGATCTGCGCGCCGATCTGCGCCAGCTTTTCTTCGAGGGCCTCGTAGCCGCGGTCGATGTGATAGATGCGCTCGATCTCGGTCCGGCCTTCGGCCACGAGGCCGGCGAGCACCAGGCTGGCCGAGGCGCGCAGATCGGTGGCCATGACGGGCGCGGCGGTGAGCTTGGGAACGCCCTTGATGATGGCGGTGTTTCCCTCGAGGCGGATCTCGGCGCCCAGCCGCCGCATCTCGAGCATGTGCATGAAGCGGTTCTCGAAAATGGTTTCCACGATCGTGCCGACGCCGTCCGCGATCGTATTGAGCGCGGCGAACTGCGCCTGCATGTCGGTGGGAAACGCGGGATACGGCGCGGTGCGGACGTCGACCGACTTCGGCCGTTTGCCCTTCATGTCGACTTCGATCCAGTTCGGTCCGATGCCGACTTTCGCGCCAGCCTCCATGAGTTTCGCGGTGACCGCGTCGAGATGTTCGGGCGCCGTGTTCTTGATGCGCACCTGGCCCGAGGTGATCGCGCCGGCGACCAGGTAGGTGCCGCCTTCGATGCGGTCGGGCAGCACTTCGTAGCTGGTGCCGTGCAGCTTCTCCACGCCCTGGATGACGATCTTGTCCGTGCCAGCGCCGCGGATCTTCGCGCCCATCGCGATCAGGAAATTCGCGAGGTCGACCACTTCCGGCTCGCGCGCGGCGTTCTCGATGACCGTTTCGCCATCCGCCAGCGTCGCCGCCATCATGAGATTTTCAGTACCCGTCACCGTGACGGTTTCGAGATTGAGCCGCGCACCCTTCAGCCTGCCGGCGCGCGCGCGGATATAACCGCCCTCGATGTCGATCTTCGCGCCCATGGCCTGCAGGCCCGCGACGTGGATGTTCACGGGCCGCGCGCCGATCGCGCAGCCGCCCGGCAACGACACGTCGGCCTTGCCGAAACGCGCCACCAGCGGCCCGAGCACCAGGATCGAGGCGCGCATGGTCTTGACCAGCTCGTACGGCGCGAAACATTCGCGCGTGGTCGTGCCGTCGATCTCGATCTGCATTTTCTCGTCGATGGTCACCGACACGCCCATGCGGCCTAACAACTCGATCATGGTGGTGACGTCCTGCAGGTGCGGAACGTTGCGGATGGTCACCGGCCCGTCGGCCAGCAGCGCGCCGGCGATGATGGGCAAGGTGGCGTTCTTGGCGCCGGAAATCCGCACTTCGCCCTCGAGCGCGATGCCGCCATTGATCTGCAGTTTGTCCACGGAATGTCTCGCTGGGGTCGTTTGCTGGGCCGCGATCTTACTTCGCGGAGTGCTCGGCGGGCGTCAACGCTTCGATCGACAAGGCGTGGATCTCCCGGCCCATCAGATTGCCGAGCGTCTGGTAGATGAGCTGGTGCCGGGCGATGGGCCGCTTGCCTTCGAAGGCAGCTGTTATCACCCGCGTCGCGAAGTGGGTGTTGTCGTCGGATTCGACGCTGACGGTGGCGCCTGGCAATCCGCTGCGAATCAGCTCGGCGACTCTTTCCGGGGTCATGACACGGGAGTTCATGGCGCGATCTTAGCGGACCTTAAGCGTTATGATTCCTGCATGAATGCCCAGGTCAAACCCGATCCGGCCGCGCTGATCGCGGCCGGACGCAAAGCCCTAGAGATCGAAGGGCGGGCGATCGCGGCGCTCATCCCCCGGCTCGACGCCGGTTTCGCGCGCGCCTGCGCCATCTGCCTCGAATGCCCGGGGCGGGTGATCGTCACGGGCATGGGCAAATCGGGCCACGTCGCCGGCAAGATCGCCGCCACCCTGGCTTCCACCGGCACGCCCTCCTTCTTCATGCATGCCGCTGAAGCCAGCCATGGCGACATCGGCATGATCACGCGCAGCGACGTACTGCTGGCCCTGTCCAATTCCGGCGAGACGGCCGAGGTGCTGCTGCTGATCCCGCACCTCTCGCGCCTGGGCGTGCCCATCATCGCCGTCACGGGCAATCCCCGATCGGCACTGGCCCGTGCCGCCAGCGTGCACCTCGACGTGAGCGTCGACGAGGAAGCCTGCCCGCTCAACCTCGCGCCCACCGCCAGCACCACCGCCACCCTGGCGCTTGGCGACGCGCTGGCCGTGGCGCTGCTCGAGGCGCGCGGCTTCACGCCGCAGGATTTCGCCCGCTCGCATCCCGGCGGCGCGCTCGGCCGCAAGCTGCTGTTACACGTCGCCGACATCATGCGCAGCGGCGACGACCTGCCGGTAGTTAGTCCGGAGGCGACGCTCGCCGAAGGCCTGGTCGTCATGTCGAAGAAAGGCCTCGGCATGTGCGCCGTGCTCGAAGACGGCCGGCTGCTCGGCGTCTTCACCGATGGCGACCTGCGCCGCGTGCTCGACCGGCGGGCCGACGTCCACGCGGTCACCATGCGCGAGGTGATGAATTCACCCGGCAAACGGATCACCGCGACCGAGCTGGCGGCCGAAGCGGCGCATCTCATGGAGAAACATCGCATCACCGCCCTGCCGGTGACCGATGCGGCGGGCGCCCTGGTCGGCGCGCTCAACGTGCACGACCTGCTGCGCGCCGGAGTCCTGTGAGCGACGTCGCGAGTTTCCACCCGGCCCTGCGTCGCGTGCAGCTGCTGGTGCTCGACGTCGATGGCGTGCTCACCGACGGCCGGCTGCTGTACGGGGCGAAGGGCGAAACGCTCAAGGCGTTTCATGTGCGCGATGGCCACGGGATAAAACAGGTCAGCGCCGCCGGTATCACCGTGGCCATCATTTCCGGCCGCAAATCCGCCGCCGTCGCGCAACGCGCGCGCGAGCTCGGCATCAAACACGTCACGCAGGGCGCGACCGACAAGCTTGCGGCGCTCACGCGCCTGTTGAAGGCGCGCAAGGTGGCGCTGGAGCACTGCGCCTGCGTCGGCGACGACACGCCCGACGCGCCCATCCTGCGCGTGGCGGGCCTCGCCATCGCGGTCGCCGATGCCCATGCCGATGCGCTGGCCGCCGCACACCTGGTCACCTCGCGTCCCGGCGGTCACGGCGCGGTGCGCGAAGTCTGCGACTGGCTGCTCGACGCGCGCCGGTTGCGCGCATGAAGTCCTGGTCGCGCGCCCTCGGTTACCTGCTGGTGATGGCGATCGTCACCGGCGCCTACTTCATCGGCCGCGCCGGGCGCGGCGACACGGCGGCAGATGCGGCCATCACGCTGCCCGACCCCGGCTATGCGGCGCTCGATGCCCAGGTCATCGAAACCGGTTATGACGGACGCGAACGATACCGGCTGAATGCCAAGGTGATCCGCCAGCAAGGCGATTCCGGCGTGATCGATCTCGAAACCCTCGACATGGACTACCACCCCGGCGCGCAGGGCACCGTGCCGGGCGAAGCGCCGCCTTCGGAAAAAGCGGCCGCCGAAGTCTGGCACCTGAAGTCCGATAGTGGTCAGGTACGCGCCGATGGAGACGACGTGCAACTGAACGGCAACGTGCTGGTGACCGGTCACGCCCCCGGGTCGCAGGCACCGCTCCTCCTGAGCACCGACAACATGCGGATCAACACTCCCACCGAATTCATCGAGACCCGTGCACCGGTGAAGCTGCGCTGGGCCGGGCACGAGCTCGACGCGGTCGGCATGCAGGCCGACTTGAAGGCCGGCACCCTGCGTCTAGAATCGGATGTGCATGGCACTTTTTCCAACAAGTAATCGCATCGTGTGCTTCGCACTCGCACCGCTCGCCCTCGCGGCGTTGTTGTTAGGCAGCGATGCGTCCGCGGCACTCAGCATGGCGGCGGACTGCGCCAACCCCGAAATCGTGGTCGAGGCGAAACCGGTCGAGATCAACTACCGCGACAACAGCACGCTGCTGCGCGACGTGTCGATCCGGCAGTGCGACAACCGCATCGAAGCCGCCGAGGCGCGCTCCACCGGCGGCATCGCCTTCGAGAACAGTCGCTGGACTTTTTCGGGCAATGTGCGCATCAAGGCCAGCGGCGGCAACCTGAGCTCCGACAAGGCCGTGGTCGAATTCCGCAACAACCTCATCTCCGAGGCCGTCGCCACCGGCACGCCGGCCGAGTTCGAACAACGGCGCGACGACAACAGCACCTCGCGCGGTCACGCGAATACCATCGCGTACGAGGCGCTCGGCGGGCGGATCAGCCTGCGCGACAACGCCTGGCTCTCGGACGGCTGTAACGAGATCACCGGCCAGCAGTTGGTCTACAACATCAATCAGCAGCGGGTCGAAGGCCAGTCGCACACCAACACCACGCAGACTGGAGATGGCCGCATCCGCATCACGATCCAGCCGAAGACCGAAGCCGGCAGCCCGTGCTCGAAGCAGGCGCCGGACAAGAAACCATGAGCGTGCTGCGCGCGTCCCACCTCGCCAAGAGCTACAAGAAACGCCAGGTCATCTCCGATCTCTCCGTCGAAGTGGCGAGCGGGCAGATCGTGGGTTTGTTAGGCCCGAACGGCGCCGGCAAGACGACGGCGTTCTACATGATCGTGGGACTGGTGCCACCCGACAAAGGCACGGTCACCATCGACGGCCGCGACATCACGCACCTCGCGATGCACCAGCGCGCGCACGCGGGCATCGGGTATTTGCCGCAGGAAGCCTCGGTGTTTCGCAAGTTGACGGTCGAAGACAACGTGATGGCGATCCTCGAGACGCGCGACAACCTGGATGAAACCGGGCGCCAGGAGCGGCTGGAGCAGATCCTCGGCGAGCTGCGCATTGCCCATGTGCGCAAGAGTCTCGGCATGGCGCTGTCGGGCGGCGAGCGCCGGCGCGTCGAAATAGCGCGCGCGCTGGCCGCGGAGCCCCGTTTCGTGCTGCTCGACGAGCCATTTGCGGGCGTCGACCCTTTGTCGGTCATCGACATCCAGAGAATCATGACGGAGCTCACCGCCAAGGGCATTGGCGTGCTGATCACCGACCATAACGTCAGAGAAACCTTAGGTGTCTGTGGTCACGCTTACATCGTTTCGGGAGGAACCGTAATTGCGTCCGGGTCCTCGGAGGAAATCCTTGCCAACCCCCAAGTCCGTGAGGTGTACTTGGGCCAGTCTTTCCGCATGTAGCGCCCGTCAGGGCTCGCCGGAAAAACTATTTTTTTCATAGCGTTGGGGGCACCTCCGCCCGTGTCGATGATGAAGCCGTCATTGCAGCTGAAGCTGGGTCAGACACTGACCATGACCCCGCAGCTGCAGCAGGCTATCCGCCTCCTGCAAATGCCTGCCATGGAGCTGCAGGCGCACATCCGCGAACAGCTCGAAAGCAACGTGATGCTCGAGCCCGTGGACGAATACGAAGCCACCGGCACCTTCGAATCCCTCGAACCGCATCCGATGCCGGACGAGAAGCGCGTCGATGCGACGCCGGCTCCCGAAGTCACGGTCGAAGCCGAAGTCGTCGAGGACAACTGGACCGAGCGCAGCGCCGGTTCGGATTCCTGGCGCGACGACGACGAACGCGCCTCCGAGGTCGCCGACGACGTCACGCTGTCGCTGCAGGATCATCTGGTCGGCCAGCTCGAATACGCCAACCTCGCGCCGCGCGAACTCGCGATCGCACGCGCTATTGTTGATGCGATCAAGGACGACGGCTACATCACCGAGCCGCTCGAGGAAGTGGCGAACACGCTGCTGCCCGAAGTCACGGCCGACGCGGCGGAAGTCGAGCGTGTCCTCAAACTCGTACAGACGCTCGATCCGGCCGGCGTCGGCGCGCGCAATCTCGGCGAGTGCCTGACGCTGCAGCTGCGCACCCTGCATGCGGACACGCCCGGCCTGCGCCTCGCGCTCGCCATCGCGGACAAACACCTCGACTTGCTCGCCGATCGCGAATTGACGCTGCTGCGCCGCGAGTTGTCGGCGTCGGACGATGAACTCGCACAGGCCGTCGCGCTGGTGCGCGGACTGCATCCGCGTCCCGGTTCGACCGTATCCAGCGCCAAGGCCGAATACGTCGTGCCCGACGTGTTCGTGCGCCGCACCGATCGTGGCTGGACGGTGGAAGTGAACAGCTCGACGCTGCCGCGCGTGCGTCTCAACCAGAGTTACGCCGACATGCTCGGCCGCGGCGCGGGGCACTCTTCCATGCGCGCGCAGCTGCAGGAAGCACGCTGGCTGCTCAAGAGTCTCGAGATCCGCAACGAGACGCTCATGAAAGTCGCGCGCTCCATCGTCGAACGCCAGACGGCGTTCCTCGAACACGGCGAGGAGAGCATGCGGCCGATGATTCTCAAGGACATCGCGCAGGCCATCGACATGCACGAATCCACCATCTCGCGCGTCACGTCCAGCAAATACATGCACACGCCGCGCGGCGTGTTCGAGCTCAAGTATTTCTTCTCGAGCCAGGTCGAGGCCGCCGATGGCGGCGGTGCGTCGTCCACCGCGGTGCGCGCCAAGATCCGCAAGCTCATCAAGGAAGAAGACACCGGCAACCCGCTGTCCGACAGCCGCATCGCCGAGCTGCTCTCCGGCGAAGGCATCGCCGTGGCGCGCCGCACTGTCGCGAAGTATCGCGAGGCGCTCGGGCTCGCACCCTCGAACGAACGCAAGGCCAAGGCGGCCGGCAACCGGTAGGAAATTTTGGAAGTCACGAAGTAGTCAGGCAAAAAGGAGACGCACCATGCAATTGTCGCTTTCCGGTCATCATGTCGAAGTCACCGCGTCGATGCGCTCATACGTCGAGAAGAAGCTCGAACGTATTTCCCGTCATTTCGACCATGTAATCGACGTGCATTGCGTTTTGACAGTCGAGAAACTCCGACAGAAGGCCGAAGCCACATTGCACGTGCGCGGCAACTCCCTCCATGCCGACGCCACCGAGGAAGACATGTACGCGGCGATCGACCTGATGGCCGACAAGCTCGACCGGCGCGTCATCAAGCACAAGGAAATGAAGGCCGACAAACACGCCGCGGAAACGCGCAAGGCCGTGAGGAGCTGAAGGCACACGATGCGCCTCATCCTCGTCAGCGGGCTGTCCGGATCCGGCAAGAGCGTGGCCCTGCACATGCTCGAAGACGCCGGGTTCTACTGCGTGGACAACATTCCGGCAGCCCTGCTGAAGCCCTTCATCTCCCACACGCTGCGCGGCAACGAGTCGCAGTACTCGCGCGCGGCGGTGGGCGTCGATGCGCGCAACGCGGCGGCCGAGATCGAAACCGTACCGCCGCTCATTGAAGAGCTGAAGAAGAGCGGCATCCAGTGCGAAATCGTGTTCCTGCTCGCCAACGACGACGAGCTGCTGCGCCGCTTCGCCGAGACGCGCCGCAAACACCCGATCAGCACCGATCACGTCTCGCTCAAGGAGGCCATCGCCATCGAACGGCGGCTGCTCGAGCCCATCCTCAACGCCGCGGACCTGGTCGTCGACACCTCGCGCATGGGTGTCCACGACCTGCGCGAGCTCATCAGCCAGCGCGTCGAGAAACGCAGCGCCGGCCGGTTGTCGCTGCTGGTCGAATCCTTCGGCTTCAAGAACGGCATTCCGGGCGACGCGGATTTCGTGTTCGATGCGCGCTCGCTGCCGAATCCTTATTGGGATCCCTCGTTGCGCGCCCTCACGGGCCTCGATCCGGACGTCATCCGCTTTCTCGAGGGGCAGCGCAGCGTGCCGCGGCTGTGCGACGACATCCTGCAGTTCGTCGCCGCGCGTATCCCCGAGCACCAGGCCGCGAACCGCCGTTACCTCACGATCGCCATCGGCTGCACCGGTGGCCGCCACCGCTCGGTGTACCTCGCGGAACGTATCGCCGAGCGGCTCTCGCAGAACTACCCCGTCGTCGCGATCCGCCACAATTCCCTCGGTGAGATGCGTTCCATCACGCGCGCACCCACGCTCACCAGTGCCCCCACGCTCTCGGGAAGTTCCGTCGCCTAGCCGGACGTCGCGCTCTGCAGATTTTTTACGGACGCCGGCACTCAGCCGGCGTTTTCGCATGTGGCATTTATGCCTGGGAATACGGACGCACCCGGCTTTACACTCCGCCGCGACATGGAAGCCACCCGCACACCGACGAAAGAACGCCGCCTGGCCGCATTACGCGGCGCGTTGCGCGAGGGTTCGTGGCGTGGCGCGGCGCGCATGGTCGCCGCGATGCACCCGGCCGAGATCGCGCTGCTGATCGAATCGCTGCCGCCCGCGCAGCGCGAGGTGGTGTGGAACTTCGTCGAGCCCGAGATCGAAGGCGACGTGCTGGTCGAGCTCAGCGACGAGGTGCGCCAGTCGTTCATCGACGGGATGGACGCCGAGGAACTGCTCGCGGCCGCCGAGGACATGGAACTCGACGACCTCGCGGATCTGGTCGGCGACCTGCCCGAGGCCGTGAGCCTGCAGCTGGTCAAGTCGATGGACGCGCAGGATCGTGAGCGGCTGAACACGGTGCTGGCCTTCGAGCCGGATACCGCCGGCGGCCTCATGAACACCGACACGGTGAGCGTGCGCGGCGACGTGACGGTCGAAGTGGTGTTGCGTTACCTGCGCATGCGCCGCGAGTTGCCCGACAAGACCGACCGGTTGTTCGTCGTCGATCGCAACGACCGGTATCTCGGCACGCTGGCATTGACGACGCTGCTGACCGAAGACCCCGAGAAGCCGGTGGGCGACCTGATCGACCCCGAGGCGCCGCGCATCGCGCCGGTTACGCCCGCACACGACGTCGCGCGGCTCTTCCAGGATCGCGACCTCGTGTCGGCCGCCGTGGTCGACGACACCGGCCGGTTGTTAGGCCGCATCACCGTCGACGACGTCGTCGACGTCATCCGCGAGGAAGCCGCACACGAGGTCATGTCCGCGGCCGGCCTGCGCGACGAGGAAGACGTCTTCGCCGGCGTATTCCCATCGACGCGCCGCCGGCTCGTGTGGCTGGGCATCAACCTGGTGACCGCGTTCCTGGCCGCCGCGGTCGTCAGCCGCTTCGAAGGCACGATCGAAAAAGTCGCGGCGCTGGCCGCACTCATGCCCATCGTTGCGAGCATGGGCGGCATCGCCGGCACGCAGACCGTGACGCTCATCATCCGCGGCATTGCACTCGGCCAGGTCGAGTGGGTGAACGCGAGATACCTGCTGTGGAAGGAGATCGCGGTCGGCGGCCTCAACGGCATCATCTGGGCCGTCATCGTCGGCAGCGTCACCATCGTCTGGTACGGCACCTGGAAGATCTCCGCCATCATCGCAGCGGCGACGCTCATCAATCTACTGTGTGCAGCCGCCGTTGGCGTCATCGTGCCGCTGCTGCTGCGGCGCATGCGCATCGACCCGGCGCTGTCGGCGGGTGTCATCCTGACCACCTTCACGGACTGCATCGGCTTCGCCACGTTGTTAGGCCTGGGCGCGTTGTTCCTGACCTGAACGCCCCGGGCGCCATTCGCGGGTCGACACGGTAACGCCGTGCGTCGCGCCGGGCGCGCGTAATGCGAGCGCCATGACATGCTGCCGCGACGGCGCGTATTGCCAGAAGCGCCAGTCCGAGGCGTCGTCGGCCGCGAAGCTGAGCCCCTGGACGCGATCATCGTCGTCGAGCGAGAACGCGGCATTGTCGAGTCCTGCGCCGACGCCGCGGCCGGTCGCCTTCATCCAGGATTCCTTGAGCGTCCACAACGAATAGAAACGCGCCGCCTGGCGCGCAGGCGGCAGCGCCTCGAGATTGCGCGCCTCCGCTGCCGTGAAATAGCGGTGCGCGAGCCGCGACGGCACCGTGCGTGCGAGCATGTTCTCGGCGTCGACGCCGACGTCGCGATGCCGGCTCACCGCGATCGCCACCAGCCCCCGTGTGTGTGTGAGATTGAAATGCAGGCCGAGCGGGTCGAACTCGGGCGCGAGCGCAGGTTTGCCGTATTCGCCCTGCACGAAGCGTAATGCCGCGGGGCCGATCCCCTCGGCGTAACCTGCGAGTACGCAGCGCTGCATGGCGCGCGCCGCGCGCATCCGCCGCTCGCGCTCGGGGGGTGGCAGCAGCGAGTCGAGCTGCGCGAGCGCCGCTTCATCCTCCGGACGCTCGAACGACATCCACACGTGAATCTCGTTGCCGGCGAGTGTCACGGCTCAAGGAAGGCGGTGACTTCGTCGCGCTTGGCGAGAGTGTCCCGGTACCCGAGCTCGATGAGCTCGCGCGTGTAGGCCGCTTCGAACATCAGGTAACTCGCGAGCAGGCTGCCGGACGCGCCCCGCGCGCCGATGATGCGCATGAGCGCGCGCAGGCTCAGCGGCAACGTGTCGATGTGGCGCAGCGCGAGCTGCGACGGGTCGATGCTCGGCGCGATCATCAGCGTCTGGATCTGCCGCGTCCCGACGACACTGCCGGCCAGCGCGGAGAGCCGGTTGATGCGATGCAGATTCTCGAGATCGGCGGAGATCTGGTCGCTGAACAAGGTGTCCAGCATGTAGCCGAACAGCTGGCCCGGTGTCGGCGGGGAATCCGACGCGACGAACCGCGGGATGAGATCGAGATGCGTCGGACGCACACCGACCACCAGCAGACGGTCGGCACCCAGATGGATCGCGGGACTCAAGGGCGCGGTCTGGCGCATGGCGCCGTCGCCGAAATATTCCCCGTGCAGGGACATCGGCGGGAACAGGAAAGGAATGCCGAGGCTGGCCATGAGGTAGTCGAGCGACAGCGGCACCCGTTCGCCGTGACGCTGCGCGCGCGACCATTCGCTCACCGTGGTGTCGGCCTCGAAGAACGACACGGAGCGCGCGGTGAAATAACTGGTGGCGCACAGCGCCAACGCACGCAGGTCGCCGCGCGCGACGTTGGCGCGGATCGCGTCGAAGTCCGTGACCTTCGACAGCAGTTCGCGCAACGGCGAGTTGTCGAGCAGCGATTTGGGCGGCCCCATCGCGCCGCCCGTAAGCAGCGACCCCATCCAGCGGCCGCCGGCCCGGAGCATGGCGATGGCATCGGAGCGGAATACCTGGTGAACACGAAAATTGGCCCACACCTGTTCGATATCCGAAACGGTCTGGTGCCAGCGCAACACATTGCCGGCCAGGATGGCCGCGGCCACCGCACCGGCCGAGGTGCCCACGATGATCGGAAAAGGCCAGTCCGGACGCGGATGTATCTCCGAAAGTGCCTTGAGCACGCCCACCTGATAAGCGGCGCGCGCACCTCCACCCGTCAGGATCAATCCTGCGCGAGTCACGTTACCGGCGACACTGCTAATATCCCGCTCCCCCACGACGCCCATATCTCACGGAGAACCTCATGCTCGCACTTCGAAGGATTTTGGTCACCGCCCTCGTAACGGCGACCGCAAGTGTATGCGTCCTCGCGGGTGATGCCGCCAAGGCGCCGGCCGAAGGTGCCGCCGCACCGGTCTTCAAACTACAGGATCAGGCGGGCGCCTGGCACTCGCTCTCGGAATACAAGGGCAAGTGGGTCGTGCTCTATTTCTACCCGAAGGATGAAACCTCGGGCTGCACCACCCAGGCCTGCGAACTGCGCGACAACATCTTCGCCTTCCGCAAGGCCGATGCGGTCATCCTCGGTGTCAGCGCCGATGACGTGGATTCGCACAAGAAATTCGCAGAGAACCACAGCTTGCCGTTCACGATCCTTGCCGATCCGAAAAAGGAAGCGATCAAGGCGTACGGCGTGATCTGGAGCCCGGCGCCTGGCGTCGAACTGGCGAGCCGCCAGACATTCCTGATCGGCCCCGACGGCAAGATCGTCAAACACTGGGAGAAGGTCGACCCGAAGGGTCACTCGGACATGGTGCTCGCCGAGATCAAGGCGCACTCGCCCGCGAAAGCCGGCTGATCGCGGACTTCGTCCGGTAGAAAAAACGCCCGGCGTGGTCTCCACCGCCGGGCGTTTTCTTTTGTCAGCGTCTACTTTTCGTCGCCGGCCTGCGCGCGGATGGCTTGTTAGCTGACGCGCAGCGGCGGCTGCGCCCCGCCGCGTTTGAGCGCATACATGGCGCCGTCGAGCCCCTGGAGGGTCAGCGGAAACATGCGCTCGCCGACGAGCTGGCGCGTGATCCCGACCGACGCAGTCCACTGCCACCGGTCCTCGGGCTCGGGATTGAGCCAGACCAGGCGGGGAAAGTGCGCCGCGATGCGTTCCATCCACACACGGCCGGATTCTTCGTTCCAGTGTTCGACGCTGCCGCCCGGCTGCTCGATCTCGTATGGACTCATGGTCGCATCGCCGACGAATACCACGCGGTAGTCGGGATTGAAGGTGCGCAGCAGCGACGTGGTGCTGGTCGAGACACTGAAGCGCCGCCGGTTGTCGCGCCACAATTTTTCGTACGGAAAATTGTGGAAGTAGAAGTATTCGAGGTGCTTGAACTCGGCACGCGCCGCCGAGAACAATTCCTCGCAGATCTTCACGTGCGGCTCCATCGAGCCGCCCACATCGAGCAGCAACAGCAGCTTCACGGCATTGCGCCGTTCCGGCACCAGCTTCAGATCCAGCATTCCGGCATTCCGCGCGGTGGCGTCGATGGTGCCGTCGAGATCGAGCTCCTCGGCCGCGCCCTCGCGCGCGAAGCGTCGCAACCGGCGCAGCGCCATCTTGAGGTTGCGTGTGCCGAGCTCGACGCCGTCGTCGAAATTGCGATAGTCGCGCGCCTCCCAGACCTTGACCGCACGGCGATGGCGCCCGGGCCCGCCGATGCGCACCCCCTCGGGATTGAATCCGCCGTGGCCGAACGGCGAAGTGCCACCCGTGCCTATCCACTTGTTGCCGCCCTCGTGGCGCTCCCGCTGTTCGCGCAGGCGTTGCCGCAGCGTTTCCAGCAGCTTGTCCCAGCCGCCGAGCCCCTCGACCCTGCTCTTCTCTTCTGCGGTGAGCAGCCGCTCGCTCAGCTGCTGCAGCCACTCGGGCGGCAGCTCCGCGGCGATCTTCTCGAACAGTTTTTGCGCGCCTTCGAAATGTTCCGCGAAGACGCGGTCGAAGCGATCGAAATGCCGTTCATCCTTCACCAGCGCGAGGCGCGCGAGGTAGTAGAACTCCTCGGCCGACAGCGCAGCGACCCGCGCTTCGAGCGCTTCCAGCAGCGACAGGAATTCTGGCAGCGTGACCGGCACCCCGCCGGCGCGCAGATCCGTGAAGAAGCGCACCAGCATGCGCGGCGCTCAACGTCCCGCGCGCCGGTTGAGGAACACCAACTGCTCGAACAGGTGCACGTCCTGTTCGTTCTTGAGCAACGCGCCGTGCAGGACCGGGATGGTCTTCTTCGGATCGTCGCCGCGCAGCGCCTCCGGCGGGATGTCCTCGGCCAGCAGTAGTTTGATCCAGTCGAGCAGCTCGGAGGTCGAGGGTTTTTTCTTGAGACCCGGCGTTTCGCGCACGTCGAAGAACGCGCCGAGCGCCTCGGCCAGCAGTTCCTGCTTGAGATCCGGGAAGTGCACGCGCACGATTTTCTCCATCGTCTGCGCATCGGGAAAACGGATGTAGTGGAAGAAGCAGCGCCGCAGGAACGCGTCCGGCAATTCCTTCTCGTTGTTGCTGGTGATCAGGATGATCGGGCGGTGGCGCGCCTTCACGAGCTCGCGCGTTTCGTGCACGAAGAACTCCATGCGGTCGAGCTCGCGCAGCAGGTCGTTGGGGAATTCGATGTCGGCCTTGTCGATCTCGTCGATCAGCAACACCGGCTGCACCGCCGAATCGAACGCCTCCCACAACCGCCCCTTGACGATGTAGTTGCGGATGTCGCGCACCTTCTCGTCGCCGAGCTGCGAATCGCGCAGGCGCGAGACCGCGTCGTACTCGTACAGGCCCTGCTGCGCCTTGCTCGTGGACTTGATGTGCCACTCGTACAGCGGCCGCGCCAGCGAGCGCGCGATCTCCTCGGCGAGCTGCGTCTTGCCCGTGCCGGGCTCGCCCTTGATCAGCAGCGGCCGCGCCAGCGTCACCGCGGCGTTGACGGCCATCATGAGGTCGGGCGTTGCGACGTAGCGTTCGGTGCCTGAGAAACGGGCGTCGGCCATGATTGCGCTGCTCTAGGGAGCGGCACCGGTCGGCCGCAACACGAGCTTATGCGCTGCGGGGCCGGGCAGGAATGGTGTCGGCTTGCCTTCCGCCCAGTCGTCGAAACCGCTGCGGTAGAAAGGCGACAGTGGATGCCCCGAGGGCCCGCCCGGCAATTCGAGATAACCGTCGCGCTCGCGGCCGGGCGACACCGCGAATCGTTCGGACGCGCCGAACGAGCCGTCCTGCACGCGTGGCATGTGGTGATCTCCCGCCAGTTCCATGGTCGGCATGTCGAGCAGGCGCGACAGCCATGGCAGCGCGCGCGACAGGGGATGACGCACACGCACCGGCTCGCTGCTGCCGAATGTGCAGCGCTCGAGCGCGCCGCATTCGGCCGCCAGCGCATCGATGGATGCATCCAGCTGCCGCAGCAGGAATTCACGCCAGCCGCCGCCACCGGGCGGCGTGATGGAATTCGGCCGCTCGTGGACCAGGCGCCACCCGGCCGCCTCGAATTGTGATGGTCGCCGCGCCGCGAACTGCGTGCCGGCCAGCGCCGCGGTGAGTCCCTGCCACAGGGAGTCGAGCGTATGGCCGCGGAATTCGCGCACCAGACGGTAGCCGACGGCCTCCGGGCTCGCCGCGGATTGCCAGCGGCTCACGAGCTCGCGGAATTCGCGCCGCCGCGGCCCATCGTGCATGGCGTCTTCGTCGATCAGCCCGAGCAGCAGATCGCGCCAGCGCGCGACGAACAGCGCGCGCGAATCCAGCTGGATAGTCAGCATGTCCGCCTCGGTGGCGGGTTTTGCGAGGCTCAGCAGATCGTCGCGAATCTGCCGCGCGCGCGCACCGATGTCGTAACCGCCGGCGCCGACATCCACCTCGTCGTCGCCCAGCACGATCTCGAGCTCGCCATCGACCGCCCGCTGGTTCGCGGTCCAGACGCGCCCCACCGGCGGATCGGCGATGCGCGGATGATCCGTCGCGTCGCGAAACTGCAGCTCGCCGAACAATCGGTCCGGCCCCGTGCCGCGCGGGACGCGGCCCAGCAGTGTCCAGGCGATGCGGCCGCGTGTGTCGCCGACCACCATGTTCTGGCCCGGGATACCGACGCGCGGTGCCAGCGCCAGCACCTCGTCGATGTTGTGCGCGCTTTCCATGCCTAACAACCCGAAGTTGGTCGCCTCCGGGCGGGTCGCGAGCCAGGCGACCTGCGCGCAGTTGCCACTGGCGACGTCGCCGGCATATTCGGGCCCGTCGAGTACGACGCTGGCGTCCACGTCGTGAAATTCGACTTCCGCCGCCGCCGCACCGCGCACCAGGATGTGTTCACGGCGCAGCCGGAAGTCGCCGCTCTCGCAGGGCCCGAAACGGACATCGGAGAAATCGCCGTAGCTGTTGGTGAAACCCCAGGCCACCTGCCCGTTCGAGCCGGCTGCGACCGCGGGCGTTCCGGGCAAGGTGACGCCGGTGATGTCGAGCGGTGCGGCGCCGGTGAGGCGCAGCCGCGCCGGATACCAGACCGCCGGCACACCCAGGTCGAGATGCATGTCGTTGGCGATCAGCGCCGTGCCCGAACGCGTGTGGATGCCGGCCACCGCCCAGTTGTTGCTGCCGGGCTTGGCCTCGTCCGCTTCGCCCGTTGCAGTTGCCGTGGCGAATCGCAGCAGCGCCGGGAACGGCTGGGTCAGCACGCGCGCACTGTCGGTGCAGGCCGCCTGCACACAGGGCGCCTCGGCAGAATAGTTAGGCGTGTCCCAGTCCGAGTGCCCGGCGTACACGAACGTGATGAGCTGGTGGGCCGCCGCGGGTGTGGCCGAGGCGGCGGCCGCGCGCTCCAGCCGGCGGCGGTCGAGCTCGGCGGTGATGGTGCCGTATTGCAACTGCCACCACATCGAATGCACGACCAGCACGGAATCCTCCGGCAGCCAGTCGTGCGGGCTGGCGCGCAGCAGCAGGTATTCCCAAGGCCGGGCGCGCAGCGAATGCAATCCGGCATTCACGCCGCGCGCATAGGCCTCGATCACGGCGCGTTCGTCCGCGGGCGCCCGCTCGACGACGCGCTGCGCGACGGCGCGAAAACCGAAGCGCCGCGAGCGGGTGTCGGTATTCAAAGCGACGGCGCCGAAGACTTCCGACAACTCGCCGGCGGCGAGCCGCCGCGACAGATCCATCTGGAAAAACCGATCCTGCGCGTGGACGTAGCCGGTCGCGAATGCCAGGTCGGTGCGGGACGCGGCGGTGATCACCGGCCGGCCCGCGGCATCGCGTTCGATGGAAGTTTCGGCGGTGAGTTCCGGCGCGTCCGCCCTGCCGTCCAGCTGCGGCAGACTCTGGCGCATCGCCCACCACGCAAGACCGAAAGCGGTGAACGCCAGCACCGCGACGACGATCACCGTCCATCGCGCACCGCGCATCCACCGCATGTGTTCAGTCCTGCGGAACGCGCAGGATGGTCAGGGCGTTGGTGCCCCCGGTGATACCGGTGAGCTCACCCTTGGTGACGATGACCAGCTCGCCTTTTTCGACCAGGTCGAGCTGCAGCATCATCGTGAGGATGGCCTTGAACAGTTCGTTGGTGCGCACTTCGGGGATATCGAACGGCACCGGGAACACGCCGCGATACAGCGTCACGCGGCGGCGCGTGGCTTCGTGGCGCGTGAACGCGTAGATCGGAATGTCCGAACGCGAGCGCGACATCCACAACGGCGTCGTGCCGGATTCGGTCAGCGCGACGATCGCGCGCACCTTCATGTGATTCGCCGTGTACATCACGGCCATCGCGATCGCTTCTTCCGTGCGGTCGACCATGCCGTCGACGCGATGGCGGATGCGGCTGTGCGTGAGCTGGTATTTCTCGGCGCCGGTGATTACCTCTTCCATCGCCTGGATGGCCTTGATCGGGTGTTTGCCGACGGCGCTTTCCGCCGAGAGCATCACCGCGTCGGTACCGTCCATCACGGCGTTGGCCACGTCCGAAACTTCGGCGCGCGTCGGCACCGGGCTCGTGATCATGGATTCCATCATCTGCGTGGCCGTGATCACGACCTTATTACGCGTGCGCGATTCGTGGATGATGGTTTTCTGCAAGCCCGTGATGGCGGCGTAACCCATTTCCACGCCGAGGTCGCCACGCGCGACCATCACGACATCCGACGCGTCGATGATCTCGGTGAGATTGTGGATGGCTTCGTGCCGCTCGACCTTCGCGCACAGATGCGCGTGACCGCCCGCGGCGACGACCAGCTCGCGCGCGAGATTCATGTCCGCGGCGTCGCGCGGGAAGGACACGGCGACGTAGTCGACTCCCTTGCCGCACGCGAACTTGATGTCTTCGCGGTCTTTGTCGGTGAGCGCCGGCGCGGAGATGCCGCCGCCCTTGAGATTCACGCCTTTGCGATTCGACAGCTCGCCACCGGCAATGACCACCGTGTCGATGCGCGTGCCGGAAACCTGGGTGACCTTGAGCTCGATGAGACCGTCGTTGAGCAGCAGGATGTTGCCGGCCTTCACGTCCTTCGGCAGATCCTTGTACGCGCAGCCCACGACTTCTTCGTTGCCGGCGTTGATGTCGTGCGCGGTGTCGAGCGCGAAAGCCTGGCCGTCCTTGAGATCGACCTTCTTGTTGGTGAAGCTTTCGATGCGGATCTTGGGGCCGCCGAGGTCCGCGAGGATACCGACATAGCGGCCGGCGCGGCGCGCGGCTTCATGCACGAGGTCGATGCGACGCCCGTGTTCTTCGTGTTTGCCGTGGGAGAAGTTGACGCGTGCGACGTCGAGGCCGGCGCGGACCATCTCGGTCAGTGTTTCGATGGAGTCCGTGGACGGACCCAGCGTGGCGACGATCTTGGTTCGGGAGTGCATCTGGCGGTCTTGCATGGCGGCGCATTCTGCCATGCGAATCGACGGGCCGGCGCATAATCAAAGACGGAATTCCAAATCCCGAGGGGCGTAAATGTCGAAGCAATCCTGGTTGATTCTTGCGGCGGGGCTGGTTCTGGGTGCAGGCCTGCTATCGGCGCGCGCAGCCGATGCGCCCGTGCCGGGCCGCGTGTTCGAATTGCGCATCTACCACACGTTCCCCGGACGCCTCGAAGCCCTGCACAAACGCTTTCGCGAACACACCATGAAGATGTTCGAGAAACACGGCATGACCAATGTCGCGTACTGGACATCGCAGGACAGTCCGGCCAAGGAAACCACGTTGACTTATGTGATCTCGCACGCGAGCCGGGACGCGGCGAAGGCGAACTGGGCGGCGTTCAGTGCGGATCCGGAGTGGAAGAAGATCGCCGCCGCGTCGGAGGCGGACGGCGGCAAGATCGTGGAGCGGGTGGAGTCCGTGTTCCTGGACGCAACCGATTACTCCCCCTTGAAGTAGGCGCGTTCTGGTGGCCGTGTCCACGCAGTCCGCCGCGAACGAAGTATCCGGAAGTCTCCAGCCTGCCGCCGGCTTGCCTAACTAGGAGGGCGCAAGTAACGTTCGCCCGCCGCTGCACCTACATCACCCCTGCCTGACGAGATTCCGGCGAACCAAAGTGCCACTCACGAAGAACCAGGTCGTAAAGGCTGCATTCAACCCGGATGTGCAACTGCCATTTGGACTTCGAATCGCCGACTTCGAAATGGCGATGCAGGACGTTTACGATTTCTTCTACGACGTGAATCAGGGGCTCATCGGCAAGTCACTGGCGCGCCTCGACGACATGCTGCGCCCCGCGATCATGTCCGGCCTCCTGTCCGACATGGTGACGTCGAGCCTGGCCAAACACTCCCGATCGCTCACGCCAAACATCTTTTTCAACGGTCACCCGGACCTGGTGGTGCGCGGCGTATATCCCAATGACCGCGTGCAGGCGGGCACGGACGGAGTGGAGATCAAGACGACCAGAAAACGTGGCGGAGCCGTCGACACACACGGCGCGCGCGACCAGTGGATGTGCGTGTTCGTGTACGACGTAGATACCACGACCGAACCGGCCAGAGAGCGGCGCGCGATGGAATTTTCCGAGGTTTATCTCGGGCAAGTCACGCGCGACGACTTCAGGAAGAATGCGCGCGGCGAACTGGGCACTCGAACTGCCACGTTGCACAAGGACGGAATAAAGAAACTGCGGGAGAGCTGGGTCTACAAGTTGCCCGCTCAGGGCTTGTTTGCCTTGTAGTTAGCAAGCTTCGGAATGGCAAGGCGGGCGATCGAAAAGTATTGCTCGTCGCGTTCCAGGCCGATACTTGAGTATCCGACCGCGTTTGCCGCGGCGAGAGTCGAACCCGAGCCCGCGAACGGATCGAGGACCAGGCCTTCTCCAAGCGGCAACACGCCGCGCACTACCTCGCGGAGAAATTCCTGGGGCTTGAGGCTCGGGTGGGGGGCGAGTTCGCGCTCGCGCTTGTTGGTCGGCGCCGACTTGATGACATCGCCAAACGGCCGATCCGCACTCGGTCTGCGAAAACCTCCGGTGCGCCATTTGCGCAAGTTGTCCTGCGCACGACCCTCCAGGGGTTTGCGGAACAGCAGCCACGGTTCCCACATCGAGCGCGGCATGACACTGACTCCGGAGAACTCCTCGTGAGCGGCTTTCGGCCGATCTCCCCCTCGCATCGTCATCACGAGACGCACCAGTTCGCCGCGGCGTTCCAGCCCCGCACGCGCCAGGGCGCTGGAGACGATGAAACTCAGCAGCGGGTTGCTCGCGACAATGACGTTCGCCCCGGGAACCAGAACCGGCAAGAGCGCCCGGCCCCACTCGAAAAAATACTGGCCCAGGGCATGAAGGTCGCGTTCGCGAAGGACGGTGAACCGGGGCAACGGCGCCCGCTCGGTTCCGTCGAAGGCGGGTGGAATTCGCCACACACCGCCCTTCCGTTCTCTGAGTTTCGAAAGTTGCTCGGGTGTGTATTCGAACAATCCGTATGGCGGATCGGTCACGACCGCATGAATCGAGCTCGCTTCGCGCTCGCGCAGCCAATCGAAACAATCGCAACGAAAGATCCTGGAGTTGCCTGCCGAAAAGCTTGGCCACGGAGCGCCACTGCGGCTCGGGAGGTATTCAGCCGGTGCGCTCTTGCGACCTTCGCTTGCGCCACGAAGTGAATAGAACCCGCGGGTGTTGCGCCGAAAAAGCTGCGGCGTATTGAGCCGCAAGTACGACCGGACACTCGAGGGCGCGGACCGCCCGATGAGCTGCTGAACGCCGACCACGATATCGTTTACCGGCGCGCCCTGGGTGCGCTCGGTCAGCACCGCGATGATTGCGTCGCGCACTTCGCCGGGTTGTTTCTTCTTGTTGGCGGGCGCGCGCATCGTGCCGCACCTTAAGACGTCCAGACGTCTTATGTCAACGGAACAGGCGGATCAACCCGCGGCGCGCGACTCGAGCATCGCCACCGCCGGCAATGTTTTCCCCTCGACGAACTCGAGGAACGCGCCGCCGCCCGTGCTGATGTACGAGATGCCTTCCTCGACACCGTACTTCTCGATCGCCGCCAGCGTATCGCCGCCGCCGGCCAGCGAAAACGCCGGGCTCCGGGCGATCGACTGCGCGATGGTCTTGGTGCCTTCGCCGAACTGATCGAACTCGAACACACCCACCGGGCCGTTCCAGATGATCGTGCCGGCGGTTTGCAGGATCGCGCCGAGCCGCTCGGCGGTGTCCGGACCGATGTCGAGTATCAACTCGTCCGGCCGCACGTCGTGGATGCCGCGCACGTCCGCGTGCGCGGTCGCGGCGAACTCCTTGGCCACGACCACGTCGGTCGGCAAGGGAATCTCGGCGCCGCGCGCCCGCGCCTGTTCGAGCAGCTTGCGCGCCATGTCGAGCATGTCCGCTTCGTGCAGCGACTTGCCCACGTTGATGCCGGTGGCCGCGAGGAACGTGTTCGCGATGCCGCCGCCGACGATGAGCTTGTCGACCTTGGCCAGCAACGATTCGAGCACCGTGAGTTTGGTCGACACTTTCGACCCGGCGACGATGGCCACCAGCGGCCGCGCCGGCTTCGCCAGCGCGCGCTCGAGTGCTTCGAGCTCGCCCACCAGCAACGGGCCCGCGCAGGCGATCTTGGCGAACTTGCCGACGCCGTGCGTGGAAGCCTCGGCGCGATGCGCCGTGCCGAACGCGTCCATCACGAACACGTCGCACAACGCGGCCATCTGCTTCGCCAGGTCTTCCTTGTCCTTCTTCTCGCCCTTGTTGAAGCGCACGTTCTCGAGCAGCACGGCGCTGCCGGCCGGGCAGTCGACGCCGCTCAGCCAGTCCTTCTTGAGCGGCACCTGCACGCCTAACAAGTCGGAAAGGCGCGCAGCCACGGGCGCGAGCGAAAATTCTTCCGCGTACACACCCTCTTCAGGGCGGCCGAGATGCGAGGAGATGAACACTTTCGCGCCCTTCTCGAGCGCCAGCTTGATGGTCGGCAACGAGGCGCGGATGCGCGCATCGCTGGTGACCTTGCCGCCCTCGATGGGCACGTTCAGATCTTCACGAATCAGGACCCGCTTCCCGGCGAGGTCCTGGTCCGCCATGCGGAGCACCTTCATGACCGAAATCTCAGGAGGCTTTCGACCAGGCGATCGTGGTGTCCAGCATGCGATTCGAGAAGCCCCACTCGTTGTCGTACCAGGAGCACACCTTGACCAACGTGCCTTCGGTGACGCGCGTGAGCGTGGAATCGTAGGTCGACGAAGCCGGATCGTGGTTGTAGTCGATGGAGACGAGCTGCTTGTCGGTGTAAGCGAGCACGCCCTTCATGGCGCCGTCGGCCGCTTCCTTCACGAACTTGTTGATCTCCTCGACAGTCGTGGCGCGTTTGGCGACGAACGTGAGGTCGACCAGCGACACGTTGATCGTCGGGATGCGGATCGCGAAGCCGTCGAGCTTGCCCTTGAGTTCCGGCAGCACGAGACCCACGGCCGCGGCCGCGCCGGTTTTCGCCGGGATCATCGACATCGTGGCGGAGCGCGCACGGCGGATGTCCTCGTGATAGACGTCGGTGAGGCGCTGATCGTTCGTGTACGCGTGGATCGTGGTCATCAGACCGCTGACGATGCCGATCTTGTCGTTCAACACCTTCGCGAGCGGCGCGAGGCAGTTCGTGGTGCACGACGCGTTGGAGATCACGGTGTGTTCTTTCTTGAGCACGTTGTGGTTCACGCCATAGACGACCGTGGCATCCACGTCCTTGCCGCCCGGGGCCGAGATCACGACCTTCTTCGCGCCGCCGGCCAGGTGTTTGCCCGCATCCGCCTTGGTGGTGAAGAAGCCGGTGCTCTCGAACACGTATTCCGCTCCGACCGAGGCCCAGTCGATCTTCGCCGGGTCGCGCTGCGCGAACACCTTGATCTTGTCGCCGTTGACGACGATGTGGTCGCCTTCGACGCTGACCGTGCCCGGGAACTTGTGGTGCGCGGTGTCGTACTGGGTGAGGTGCGCATTGGTCTGCGCGTCGCCGAGGTCGTTGACCGCGACGATCTGGATTTCGTTGGTGCGCTTCGTCTCGTAGAGCGCGCGCAGGATGTTGCGGCCGATACGTCCGTAACCGTTGATACCTACTTTGATGGCCATCTTCTCGATTCCTCTATTTCACTCTGTACGAATTAGCCGAGCAGTTGCTCGAGGTGCGTCTTCACGTCGGCGGTGGTGAGGCCGAAATGCTTGAACAGGTCCGGGCCCTTGCCCGAAGCGCCAAAACTTTCGATGCCCATGACGCGACCGGCGCTGCCTACATAGCGCCACCACGACTGCGTCGCGCCCGCTTCGATCGCGAGCCTGCGGATGACCGAAGCCGGCAACACGCTTTCACGATACGGCGCGGGTTGCGCATCGAACGCCTCGCAGCAGGGCATGGAGACCAGCCGCACGCGGCGGCCCGCGGCCTGCAGTTCCTTCACCGCTTCAGCCGCAATGCCCACTTCCGAGCCGGTCGCGATGACGATGGCTTCGGGCGGTCCGTTGGAGTCGATGAGCACGTAGCCGCCCTTGCGCAGCGCCACCAGTTGCTCGGGCGTACGCGCGTTCTGCGGCAGCCCTTGGCGCGTGAAGACGAGCGCCGTCGGGCCCTTGGTGCGCTCGAGCGCCGCGACCCAGGACGCCGCGGATTCGACCGCATCGCAGGGACGCCACAGATGCAGGTTCGGCATCGCCCGCAACGAGGCAAGATGCTCGACGGGCTGATGCGTCGGGCCGTCCTCGCCGAGACCGACGGAGTCGTGCGTGTAAACCAGCGTGGTCGGCGCGTGCATGATCGCCGCGACCCGCACCGCGTTGCGCGCGTAGTCAGAGAACACCAGGAACGTGCCGCCGTAGGGGCGGAAGCCGCCGTGCACGACCAGGCCGTTCATCATCGCGGTCATGCCGAACTCACGCACGCCGTAGGAGACGTAGTTGCCTTCCTTCGCGTTGTCCGGCGTGAGGTCGATCGAATCCTTGCGCTTCGTATTGACGGATCCCGTGAGGTCGGCCGAGCCGCCCAGCATCTCCGGCAACTTGGGGCCTAACACGTTGAGCGCGATCTGCGACGAGGCGCGCGTCGCCTGCGAACCGGTGACCGCCGCGCCCGCGGTCATCGCCGCATGCGCGATCTCGGCCCAGTCGGCCGGCAGCTCGCCCTTCATGCGGCGTTCGAATTCGGCGCCTTCGGTGGGCAGCTCGCGTTTGTAGCGCCGCCATACGCGCGTCCATTTCTTTTCGGCCGCGGCGCCGGCTTCGCGGTGATCCCAGGCCTTCGCGACGTCTTCGGGAATGACGAACGGCGGGGAATCCCAGCCGAGCGTCTTGCGGGCGAGCGCGACTTCATCCGGGCCGAGCGCCTCGCCGTGCGCGGACTTGGTGCCCTGCTTGTTAGGCGCGCCCCAGCCGATGATGGTCTTGCAGCAGATGAGCGACGGCTGATCCTTGCGGGCGCGCGCCTTTTTCAACGCGGCGGCGACAGCATCGGCGTCGTGGCCATCGACGTTCTTCACGACGTGCCAGCCGTACGCTTCGAAGCGCTTCGGCGTGTCGTCGTTGAACCAGCCCACGACCTTGCCGTCGATGGAAATGCCGTTGTCGTCGTAGAACACGATCAGCTTGCCGAGTTTGTGTGTACCGGCGAGCGAGGCGACTTCGTGCGAGATGCCTTCCATCAGGCAGCCGTCGCCGACGAAGCAATAGGTGTGGTGATCGACGATCGTCAGGCCTTCGCGGTTGTATTTCGCGGCTAACAACTTCTCGGCGAGCGCCATGCCCACCGCGTTGCCGAAACCCTGGCCGAGCGGGCCGGTGGTGGTTTCGATGCCCATGTCGAGATCGCGCTCGGGATGGCCGGCGGTGCGGCTGCCGAGCTGGCGGAAATTCCTGAGCTCGTCGATCGTGACCGGGTAGCCGGTCAGGTGCAGCAGCGAATACAGCAGCATCGAGCCGTGGCCGTTCGAGAGCACGAAGCGGTCGCGGTTCCACCAGCGCGGATTGCCGGGGTTGTGCTTGAGCACGTCGCGCCACAGCACCTCGGCAATATCGGCCATGCCCATGGGGGCGCCGGGGTGGCCCGAATTTGCGGCCTGGACGGCGTCCATGGAGAGCGCACGGATCGCGTTGGCGAGAGTGCGGCGGGAGGGGGTGGGGGCTGGGGTGCTCATAAAGGGCGCGCATTGTCCGATAGGGGGGAGCCGGGGGCAACCGGAAGCGCTGGAAAGATGACGTTCGCCGGGCGGGATTCGATCCTCCGCCTGCGCGCGGGGAGAGCGCGCTTGAAAAATTGTCCGGGAGGACAATTTTTCGCGTTCCCTCGCCGGAAGCTATGCGGAGGCTACGTGAGCAGAATTAGCAAGTTTCAGAGGCATTACGGCTCCGCATCACGCTTCCGACTCGGCGCTCTCCACGCGCGCAGGCGGAGGATCGAATCCCGCCCGGCGAACGCCATCTTTCCACCACCGTCCGCGGTCCCCGGATTCCTCCTGACCGGCCCCACGTGGCTCTCAGAATCCCAGCACCGCGTCCCCTCATCAGGCTCTTTCGGCGAGGACGATCCACTTGTCGGAGAGGAGTGGAGTCGAGACACGGATGACTTTGCGGATCGCGAAGCCGGCGTCGGTGAACTCCTGGTCCAGCTCTTTGCGGGAGACGCGCGACAGGGGCGTGCGGCCGAGGCCGAGACGGCCGAAGGTGTGGGTGAGCACGTAGCGGAAGGTGTAGCAGTGGCGGTAGTCGACGATGACCCAGCGGCGCGAGACGCGGCCGAACTCGCGCAGCATGCGCACGCGTGTGGCGGGGTCGACGTGCATCATGAAACGGATGCTGACGACGCAATCGAGCGAGTCGTTGCGCAACGGCAGCGCCTCGGCGTTGGCCTGCACGTAACCGCGAATCGACGGCAGCTCGGCTTTCGCGGTGACGGAGGCGGCCTTCTGCAGCATCTCGAGCGAGATATCGCTACCAATGATCTCGAATCCTTCGCGCGCGAGGCCGCCGGTGAAACGGCCGGTGCCGCAGGGTAGATCGAGAATCGTGCGGACACCGGTGGCTTCGCGCAGCGCGGCGCGGATCGCCGCCCATTTGCGCGCATTACGCTTCTGGCGTTCGGGGCTGCTGAAGCGATGGAAGTCATAGTCTTCCGCGACCTGGGAGCTGCGATAGAACTCGCGCTTGTAGTCGTAGCCGTCTTCCCGCGGGCGGCTCGGATCAGTCTTGCCCGGTCTCTTCATGTTGGCTGACACTTTGCTCTCCCTCTTCGGGCACGCAAGCGTTCATGCGAGGTCCAATATTTCATGTGCGATTTACCAATGTTCGTGAGGCCGAAAACACCTTCGGAAAGTCGCTATATACCGACGCGGCTTCACATTTTTCCGGCGGTAGTTTGCGACCTGGTTCACCACGTTACAGAGCCATGAAGCATGTCGTGACGTACATCACCGGCCCACTCCCGCCATGTTTGTAGAGTCCGAATGAATGAGTGCGATAAGAGTCATCCAGTTCACGGACCCACATCTGTTCGGTGACACGACCGCGTCCCTGCGCGGCGTGAATCCCTACGAAACCCTCGAGCGCACCTTGTCGGATGCGTCGGGCCATCTTGCCATTTGTGACGCCATCCTGGTGACCGGCGATCTGGTGCAGGACGATGCGGGCGGCTACGAACACTTCCGCCGCCTGTTCGCGCGCTTCGGCAAACCCGTACTTTGCATTCCCGGCAACCACGATTTCGTTCCCCAGATGCGCGCCGCGCTCGCGGGCCGCCCGTTCGAGCTCGACGGCCCCGCCGACATCGGCGCCTGGCGCATCGTGATGCTCGACAGTGTCGTGGCCAACCAGGCCGGCGGCAACCTCAGCGTCGAAATGCTGACCAAACTCGACGAGGACCTCGGCCGCGCCCGCCAGCGTCATGCGCTGGTGTGCCTGCATCATCATCCGGTCGCGATGCACAGCCGCTGGCTCGACAATGTCGGGCTCGCGAACGCCAATGAATTCTGGTCGGTGATCGACAGCCATCCGCAGGTCAAGGCGGTGGCGTGGGGCCACGTGCACCAGAATTTCGAAGGCACGCGCCGCGGCGTGCGGCTGCTGGCGACGCCTTCGACCTGCGCGCAGTTCCAGCCGCGCTCGGACCAATTCGTGATCGACAACCAGCCGCCAGCGTATCGCCTGCTGACCCTGCATTCCAACGGCGCCATCGATACTGGCGTGCACTTCCTGACTGCCGCAGAATCCGCGGCATGATTTTCCGTGAATCTTTCCGGCGAGGCCTCGCCCGCGGCCTCGCGGGCTGGCTGTTGTTCGTTGCCGGCTCAGGACTCGCGCAGGCGCGCGACGAGAGCTCGGTGTGGTCGATCAAGGGCGCGCACAACACGGTTTATCTGGCGGGCTCGGTGCACGCCCTGCCGCCGGAACACGCCGGATTCTCGCCGCAGCTCGAGCGCGCCTACGCCGCCTCGAAAGTCATCGTGATGGAAGTCGATCTCGACGACCTCGATCCGCTCGAGGCCGTGCAGTTCGTCACCTCGAACGGCACCTTGCCCGCCGATCAGGATCTGGAAGGCGTCATGGGTGCGGAGCGTTACGCGCCAGTGGCGAAGCTGGCCGCGTCGCTCGATCTGCCCGAGCTCGTGATTGCGCGGCTGGAGCCGTGGGCCGCGGCCATGGTGCTCACGCAGTTCGCGCTGGTGAAGTCCGGCTTCGACCCGCAGCTCGGAATCGACATGCAGCTCACCGAACGCGCGCGGACGGACGGCAAACGCATCGACGGCCTCGAGACCGTGATCGACCAGCTGAGCATCTTCGATTCGCGCAGCCTCGAGGAACAGAGCAAGTTCCTGGTCGATTCCGCCAACGATGTGCCGAAGATGCACGAAGACCTCGACCGCCTGGTCAGCGCCTGGCGCAGCGGCGACATGCGCGGCCTGGAGAAGGAATTCATCAAGGAGCGCGCGCAGGCGCCGGCGCTCTACGACGAGTTGTTAGGCAAGCGCAACCGCAAGTGGCTGCCGCACATCGAGGCGCTGCTCGACGAAGACCAGGATTACCTGGTGGTGGTGGGCACGCTGCATTTCGTGGGCCGCGACGGCCTGCTCGAGCTGCTCACGCGCGCCGGCCACAAGCCGTTGCCGCTGCCCGCGGCTCCCGGCTCCCGCTGATCGCCAGCACGTGCGCAGCTTCGCGATCTTTCTCGGGCTGATCGCGCTGGCACTGGCGGGCATCGCGTTCCTCGCCTACCCCGTGTGGCTGATGTTGCCGGCCGATGCCGGCTTCAAGTTTCATCGCGTCGCGAGCCGCGTCGCGATGCTCACGTTCCTGGTCGGGTTCATCCTCGTCGCGCGCCGGCTCAAGGTCGCCGATCGCGTGAGCCTGGGGTTCGCACTGCCCGCGGGCGCATTTTTCCGCGAGGCCGCGAAGGGCTGGCTGCTCGGCGTGGTGCTGATGGCGCCGGTGGTCGCCACCATGGTGTTGCTCGACATGCGCATCTGGAAGCCGAGCGCATCGATCGACGCGTTGTCGCTGGTGAAGCTGGTCGCGCTCGGCATCGTTTCCGGCGTCGCCGTGGCGCTGATCGAAGAAGTTTTCATGCGCGGCGTCATGCATTCGGCGATCGCGCGCGAATCGGGTACTGCGGCCGCGATCGTGCTGGTGTCCCTGGTGTATGCCGCCACGCATTTCTTCTCGCGCGTGCGTATTCCTTCGGAGCAGGTGAATTCGGGCAGCGGCATCGACATGCTGGCGGGAGTACTCGCCCAGCCGGTGCCCATACTGGACGCCTTCCTGTGCCTGACGGCGGTGGGCGTGTTGTTAGGCATGGTACGCGCGCTGACCGGCAACATCGCCGCCTGCGTAGGCCTGCATGCCGGATGGGTCGCGGTCATCCTCATCGTGCGCGGCAGCTCGGTGCGCAACCCCGAAGGACCCGCGACCTGGATGCTGAGCGACTACGACGGATTCATCGGCTGGATGGTGCTGGCGTGGATCGTGGTGATCGGATTCGCGCTGTATCGCTGGTATGGACGTAAGTCGGTGCCGGGCAAGTCGGTGCCGGGTCGGACTTAGGCGCCACGCCACGATGGTGCAGGCGTCACCTCGCCTAAGTCCGACCCGGCACCGACTTGCCCGGCACCGACTTACGCCTCCGGGGCCAACGTCATCAACGCATCGAGGCGCGCGATCGGATCTTCCATCTCGAGCAGCGCCTGCTTGTCGTTGAGCTCGATCGGCAGCAGCTCCGCCAGCCGCGCGCTCACCCAGGCGGCATCCGCGAACTTCTTTTCGACGTGTTCATAATGTTCCGCCAGATCGTCGAGTGCGCGTCGTACCGCGGAGGCCAATCGCTCATAGTCCGGCGGCAGCGGCAATTCGGGTTCCGCTGCCAGCCATTGCACTTCGCCCATGTTGAGCCCGTCCGCGGCGCGCCACACGCGCTGCACACGGAACTTGCGTTCCCCGACGCACGAAATGCCTAACAACCCGTCGGGCAAGGTGTGGAAGTCCGCGATGCGCGCGGTGCTGCCGACGGTCGCCGTGGTCGCCACCTCGCCAGCCTCATCACCTTGCTGGATCAGCACCACGCCGAACGGCTCGCCGGCGCGCATGCAGCGGCGCACCATGTCGGTGTAGCGGGTTTCGAAGATGCGCAGCGGCAGCGGACCGCCGGGGAAGAGCACGGTATGCAGCGGAAACAGGGGGATGACGCTGTTTTCCGCCGCCACCTTCTACGGCCTCCCGGCCAGCGCCTCGAGTAGTTTGCCGTGCAGCCCGCCGAAGCCGCCGTTGCTCATGATGAGCATCTGGTCGCCGGGCGCCGCGCCGGCGGCGAGCCCCGCGACCAGTTCGTCGATCGACCGGGCGACCTTCCCCTTCGCGCCGAGAGTTGCCACGGCCGCCCCCGCGTCCCAGCCGAGATCGGGCGGCGCGAACATCCACACCGTGTCCGCCCCCGCCAGCGACGGCGCCAGCGTGTCGCGATGCACACCCATGCGCATGGTGGCCGAGCGCGGCTCGAGCACCGCGACGATGCGTTTGCGGCCGACCTTGCGGCGCAACCCGTCGATCGTCGAGGCAATGGCGGTCGGGTGGTGCGCGAAGTCGTCGTACACCGCGATCCCGTTCACTTCGCCGCGCAGCTCCATGCGGCGCTTCACGCCCTTGAATTCGCCCAGTGCCGCGATGGAACGCTCGACGCCGACGCCCGCGTGGCGCGCCGCGCCGATGGCGGCCAGCGCATTCTCGGCATTGTGTGCGCCTAACAATCCCCAGCGCACGGTCCCGAGCGGTGTGCCCCCCTCGCATACCGCGAAGCTGGAAAAGTCTCCCCCCTCAGGTAGTTTGAGCGTCCAGTGCGCATCGGGCACGGCGGCTTTCGCGAAACCTTCGCGCGGCGTCCACGCACCCATAGCGAGCACGGCCTTAAGGTTCGGATCGGTGGCGTTCCAGAGAATGCGGCCCGAGCCCGGCACCGTGCGCACCAGGTGATGGAACTGCTTCTGGATCGCGCCGAGATTCTCGTAGATGTCGGCGTGATCGAATTCGAGGTTGTTCAGGATCAGCGTGCGCGAGCGGTAGTGCACGAACTTGGCGCGTTTGTCGAAGAACGCGGTGTCGTATTCATCGGCCTCGATGACGAAGAACTTCCCGCCACCGAGCCGCGCGCTGACCGAAAAATTCCCCGGTACTCCGCCGATCAGGAATCCGGGCTCGAGGCCGGCGTGTTCGAGGATCCACGCCAGCATGCTCGAGGTGGTGGTCTTGCCATGCGTGCCGGACACGCCGAGCACGTGGACGTCGCGCAGCACTTCGCGCGCCAGCCACTCCGGGCCCGAGGTGTAGGGAATGTTCGACTCGAGCAGCGCCTCGATCACCGGCATGCCGCGCGTCATGACGTTGCCGACCACCACCACGTCCGGCCGCGGCGCGAGTTGCGCCGCCTCGAAGCCCTGCGTGAGCTCGATGCCGAGGGCTTCGAGCTGCGTGCTCATGGGTGGATAGACGTTCTTGTCGGAGCCCGTGACCTTGTGCCCGGCCGCCTTCGCGATGGCGGCGATGCCGCCCATGAACGTACCGCAGATGCCGAGAATGTGAACGTGCATGCCGGAATCCAGACGCTAGACGGGTTTCTGGGAATCGCCGAAGACGATCGCCAGGATGATCACCGGCACGAAATTCGCGCCGATCAGAAATAGAATCGCGCGCGGCCAGGTCCATTCGAACGCCGCACTCACGATGCGGACCAGGATGACGATCATCCAGATCATGATGAACGCGGACAGGAACCCCGCCAGCGCCGGGGGCTGCGCGGTCGACCCTTCCTTCATGTAGGGAAGCAGCGAGCCGATCACCGCCAGCGCCGGGATGAACAACATGCTGGTCGCGAATATCGCGGTCACCGTCTGCACGAATCTCTCCGGCTTGCCGGCGAGCTGGAAGCCGATCCGGAACCACAACACCTCGAGCAGCGCGTTGGCCACGATCTGCACCGACCAGGCGCGTGGCGTCACTGGCAACGCCGGCAGGATGAACGCCTGGTAGGCAAGCGTGTAGAGCGCGACGTAGACCACGACGACGATGCCGAGCAGCGTGTTGGACGCCGGCATGTTTTCCGGCCCGCGCCGCAGGAAGACGATGTCGACGACGACGCCGAACAATGCGCGCAGATTCGCAAGCATAATGCGGCCGGGATTGTACACGTCACCCGGAGCACGTTGCCCTTGATGATCGACTCGGCCGATGCGCTGACAGCATTCGTCGCCGGCGCCGCGCAGGCGCCGGTGCTCGCGCTCGACACCGAATTCATGCGCGAGAAAACCTACCGCGCCGAATTGTGCCTGGTGCAGATCGCCCACGGCGCGCACGCGGTGTGTATCGATCCACTCACCCTCGCGCAACAAGGCGCGGACTTGAGCCCGCTCGCCCCGCTGCTCACCGCCGCTGGCACCGTCAAGGTCATGCACGCGGCGCGCCAGGATCTCGAGGTGATGCTGCCCGCGGTCGGGCTGGTGCAGCCGGTGTTCGATACCCAGATCGCCGCGGCGCTGGCCGGTCATCCGGCGCAGATCGGTTATGCCGAGCTCACGCGCCGGCTGCTCGGCGTCGAATTGTCGAAGGCGCACACCCGCGCCGACTGGTCGCGCCGGCCGCTGAGCGCGGCCGAGCAGGAGTACGCGCTCGACGACGTGCGCCATCTCGCCGCGCTGCGCACCAGTTTGTTAGACACGCTCGCGGCGAAGGGCCGCATCGCGTGGCTGGAGGAAGATCTCGCCGCGCTCGCCAATGCCGATGCCCTGCGGGTCGATCCCGACGACGCGTGGAAAAAGGTGAAGGGCCTGCCCGCCCTCGACCCGGACCGGCAACGGCTCGCGCAGAGCCTCGCGGCCTGGCGCGAACGGCGCGCCATCGAGCGCAACCGCCCGCGCGGCTGGATCGTCGATGACGTCACGCTGCGGGAAATCCTGGTGCGGCTGCCGCGCGATCTCGACGCGCTGGCGGCATTACCCGAGATGCAGGAGTCCATAGTCCGCAAATGCGGCGACGAACTGCTCGCGCTGGTGCGCGACGCTGCGATTCCCGATCCGCCACCGCCCTTGCCGCGGCGCGAGCGCCCCGATCCGGCATTGCTCGCATTGGTGAAACGGCTCGCCGATGTATCGGCGGAGATTGCGCAGAGCCTCGAGATCAACGCCGAGGTGTTGTCCACGAAGCGCGAGCTGGAAAAGCTCGCCACGGGCAAACGCGACGTGAGCCTGCTGCGCGGCTGGCGGAAAGACGTGGTCGGCGCGAGGTTGTTAGCGGCGCTTTGACGGGCGGCGCACGGGCCGCGCCTTGCGCGCAACCTTGCGGACCTTCGCGCGTTTGCGCGCCGCAGGGCGACGCTTGGCCGCGGTCTTCGCGGTCTTGCGGCCCGCCTTCTTGCGGACCACCTTGCGCGTGCGTGCCTTCGGTTTCGTCTTGGCCGCAACGCGGCGCTTGGCAGCGCGTTTTTTCGGCGCGGGTTTCGAAACGAGCGTGCCGCCACCGGCGCTGAGCGTGTCCAGCAGGCGCTGCGTGACCACGTCGATGTCGCCTTCGGCGTCGACCGTGCGGACCAGCCCGGTGTAGGAATAAAAACCCGACACCGGCTTGCGAGTCTTTTCTTCGTAGACCCGCAGGCGCTCGCGCACGGTGTCTTCCGCATCGTCGGGGCGCTGCACGACCTGGTGTTCGTGCCGGCCCGGCAGGCACTCCGGCGGCACCGACGGCGGCGCGGTGTGAATGTTGAACACGTTCTTGCACAACTCGCACACGCGGCGGCCCGACAGGCGTTTGATCAGCTGATCGTTGTCGACTTCGAACAGCACCACCGCGTCGAGCGGCGTGTCGAGATCAGCCAGAAGTTTGGCGAGGCCGTCGGCTTGCGCGACGGTGCGCGGGAATCCGTCGAGGATGAAACCTTGCTGCGCATCCGCTTCCGACAGGCGCGCGCGAATGATCGCGAGCATCGTTTCATCGTCGACGTAACCACCCGCGGCCATGATCTCCTTGGCACGCAACCCCAGCGGCGTGCCCTCGGAAAGATGTTTGCGCAGGATGTCTCCGGTCGAGATCTGCGGAATTCCAAAATGCTTTACGAGACGCTGGGCTTGAGTGCCCTTGCCCGATCCGGGCGCGCCCATGAATACGATGCGCATGCTAGATTCTTGACCCTACTACCTGCCCCCTCGAAGGGGCGTCACAGTACCCAAACCACTCACGTTCGGCAAACACCGCCGAGACATTTCGCGAGACAACGAGAGAACCCATGAGCAAACGCCCCGCCGCCAAGAAACCGAAGCCCATGAACGCGTTTTATGCTCAGTCGGGCGGCGTCACCGCCGTCATCAACGCGTCCGCCGCCGGTGTCATCGAAGCGGCGATGAAATCGAAGCAGATCGCGAAGGTATACGCCGGCCGGCACGGCATCGTCGGCGCGCTGACCGAAGACCTGATCGATTGCAGCAAGGAATCCCGCGCGACGATCAAAGGACTCAGATACACGCCGGCCGGCGCGTTCGGCTCGGCGCGTTACAAACTCAAGAGCTTCGAGCAGGACCGCGCCAAGTACGAGCGCCTGATCGAAGTGTTCAAGGCGCACGACATCGGCTACTTCTTCTACAACGGCGGCAACGATTCGATGGACACGGCTAACAAGGTGTCCCAGATCGGCGATCAGCTCGGCCACAAGGTCATCTGCGTCGGTGTGCCGAAGACCGTCGACAACGATCTGCCGCTCACCGACTGCTGCCCGGGTTTCGGCTCGGTCGCCAAGTACGTCGCCGTGTCGACGCGCGAAGCGGCGCTCGACGTCGCCTCGATGGCCAAGACCTCGACGAAAGTATTCGTGATGGAAGTGATGGGCCGCCATGCCGGCTGGATCGCCGCCGCCGGTGGTTTGGCGGGCAAGGGCCCGAGCCAGGCGCCGCACATCATCCTGTTTCCCGAGATCGCGTTCGAGAAGGAAGCCTTCCTCGCCAAGGTCAAACAGTGCGTCACGGATTACGGCTACTGCGTCATCGTGGTTTCGGAGGGTGCTCACTACGCCGACGGAAAATTCCTGGCCGATGCCGGCACCAAGGATTCCTTCGGCCACACGCAGCTGGGGGGTGTAGGCCCGGTGGTCGCGAACATGGTGCGCGAAGCGCACGGCTACAAGTATCACTGGGCGGTGGCGGACTATCTACAGCGCGCCTCGCGCCACATCGCCTCGAAGGTCGACGTGTTGCAGGCTTATGCGATGGGCAAGGCCGCGGTGGAACTGGCGACCAGCGGGCACGACGCGGTAATGCCCGTCATCATCCGCAAGAAGTCGAAGCCGTATAAGTGGGTCGTCGGCCATGTACCGCTTTCGCAGGTGGCCAATGTCGAGAAGATGGTGCCGCGCGACTTCATCACCGCGGACGGTTTTGGAATCACCGAAAAATGCCGCGCCTATCTCGAGCCGCTGATCGAGGGCGAAGACTACCCGCCGTACAAGAATGGCCTGCCCGCCTATGTCCAGATCAAGGGCGTCGCGGTGAAGAAGAAGCTCAGCACCGAATTCAAACCCTGATCCGGCACGCCGGCGGCGTTTATCGCGCACCGCCAGCCGCCGGGCGCCGCCGACTCGCCGTTGGGCGTACCCCGATGCGACCTGCGGCGCTGTCTCACGTTGTCATGCCCCGACAGCGGTTGGCCGGGTGGCGCCACGTTGTTATAGTGCGCGCCCTTTCGGGGTGGCGGGCTTCCAGCACGGCGCGCCCTTAAAACAACTAAGCACCTGATTTCGCAAGGAGTTCCGCATGGTTGCCACGACGTGGCTGTGGCTGGCGATTGGCGCCGGCGTCATCGCCGTTTTGTACGGCGTGTTCTCGATGATGGCGATCCTCAAGCTGCCGGCTGGCAACGCGCGCATGCAGGACATCGCCGCGGCCATCCAGGCGGGCGCCAAGGCCTATCTCAACCGTCAGTACACCACCATCGCCATCGTCGGCGTGGTGTTGTTCGCGATCATCGGTCTGACGCCGCTGGGCTGGTACTCCGCCGGCGGTTTCGCGATCGGCGCGATCCTCTCGGGGCTCGCGGGTTACATCGGCATGAACATCTCGGTGCGCGCGAACGTGCGCACCGCCCAAGCGGCCAATAACGGCCTGAACGCCGCGTTGCAGGTCGCCTTCAAGGGCGGCGCCATCACCGGCATGCTGGTGGTCGGCCTCGGGTTGTTAGGCGTTGCCGGCTACTACGCATTCCTCCAGCCGAAGATCGGCTCCGACGCCGCGCTGCATGCGCTGGTGGGCCTGGCCTTCGGCGGTTCGCTCATCTCGATCTTCGCGCGGCTCGGTGGCGGCATCTTCACCAAGGGTGCGGACGTCGGCGCGGACCTCGTGGGCAAGGTCGAAGCGGGAATCCCCGAAGACGACCCGCGCAACCCGGCCGTCATCGCGGACAACGTCGGCGACAACGTCGGCGACTGCGCCGGCATGGCCGCGGACCTGTTCGAAACCTACGCCGTGACGCTGGTCGCCACGATGTTGTTAGGCGGCCTGGTGATGCAGGGCCTCGGCGAAAACGCCGTGCTCTACCCACTGGCGCTCGGCGCTGCGTCCATCGTCTCCTCCATCGTCGGCACCTTCTTCGTGAAGACCTCGGAAGGCGGCAAGATCATGAACGCGCTGTACAAGGGCGTGATCGTGTCCGGCCTCATCTCCGCGGCGGCGTTCTGGTTCATCACCGAAAAGCTGATGGCCAATACCGACGCGACGCCGAACCTGCAGCTGAACATGTTCTATTGCACGCTGATCGGCCTCGCGCTGACGGCCGCCATGATTGTGATCACGGAGTACTACACCGCGACCGAATATTCGCCGGTGCGCAAGGTGGCCGCGGCGTCGCAGACGGGTCACGCGACCAATATCATTGCGGGCCTCGGAGTGTCGATGAAGTCGACGGCGCTGCCGGTCATCGCGATCTGCTTCGCGATCTTCGGCGCGTACCAGCTGGGTGAAGCCAGTGGCGCGGGCCACGGCCTGTACGGCATCGCGATCGCCGCGACGTCGATGTTGTCGCTCACGGGCATGATCGTGGCGCTGGACGCCTACGGCCCGATCACCGACAACGCCGGCGGCATCGCCGAGATGGCCGGCCTCGACAAGAAGATCCGCGACATCACCGACCCGCTCGATGCGGTCGGCAACACGACCAAAGCCGTGACCAAGGGTTACGCGATCGGCTCGGCCGGTCTCGCCGCGCTGGTGCTGTTCGCCGACTACACGCACAACCTCGAGACGCATCTGCTCGCCACCGGCCGCGAGATGGTGGCGTTCTCGCTGTCGGATCCGGCCGTCATCATCGGCCTGTTCATCGGCGGCCTCGTGCCCTATCTATTCGGCGCCATGGCGATGGAAGCCGTGGGCCGCGCCGCGGGCGCGGTGGTCGAGGAAGTGCGCCGGCAGTTCCGCGAGATCAAGGGAATCATGGAAGGCACCGCGAAGCCGGAATACGGCCGCGCGGTGGACTTGCTGACCAAGGCGGCGATCAAGGAAATGATCATTCCCTCGCTGCTGCCCATCGTCATCCCGGTGATCATCGCGTTCGGCCTGAACTGGCTGATGGGCCCGGGCGCCGGCATCCGCGCGCTCGGCGGTCTGCTGATCGGCACGATTGTCACCGGCCTGTTCGTCGCCATTTCCATGTGCACCGGCGGCGGTGCCTGGGACAACGCGAAGAAGTACATCGAGGAAGGCCACTTCGGCGGCAAAGGCTCGGATGCACACAAGGCGTCGGTGACCGGCGATACGGTCGGTGATCCCTACAAGGACACCGCGGGCCCGGCCATCAACCCGTTGATCAAGATCATCAACATCGTGGCGCTGCTGCTGGTGCCGCTGTTGTAGCTATTGGGGACTTTCCGCCGGTCCTCGCGGACCGGCCCTAGCAAAAGGGGGCGCGCCTGCCAGGGCCGTCCCCTTTTTGTTTGAGCTGGAAATATCGACCCCATATTTCCGGTCCGATCGAGACCCGAGGAGCATTCGCCATGACTGACGAAAAATTTGCGGTCGAGAAGTCCGAACAGGAATGGAAGCAGGAGCTGTCCGCCGACCAGTTTCGCGTGCTGCGCGAGCACGGCACCGAGCGCGCCGGAACGAGCCCCCTCAACTTCGAGAAGCGCACCGGGCAATTCAACTGCGCGGCCTGCGGACACCCGCTGTTCGAATCCAGCACCAAGTATGAAAGCGGATCGGGCTGGCCCAGCTTCTGGAAGCCGCTGCCCGGCGCGGTCGCGACCACCACCGACAAGACCTTCGGCATGACGCGCGTGGAGGTTCACTGCAAGAATTGCGGCGGCCACCTGGGCCACGTCTTCAACGACGGGCCTGCCCCGACCGGCGAGCGCTATTGCATGAACGGCGTTTCGCTGAAGTTCGACCCGAAGTAGGAAGCGGTGCCGGGGTGCAATTGTCGTAATTAGCGAAGGGTGGCGCTGGGGCGCCACCCTTCGCTAATTACGACAATTGCACCCCGGCACCGCTCTCCGCTACCTGCGCTTCATCCTCGGCCGCATCATTTCGCCGGTGGATTCGAGTTTGTCGTTGTTGTTAGCCGCTTCCGCCATCGGGCCGGCATTGACCAGCACGGCGCTCACCAATTTGTTCAGGCGGGTGCAATACGCGGCCACTTCCGGCGTGCCCTGATCCTGGAAATTCTCGAGCGCGTGGGCAATGTCATGCAGCCGCCGCTCGATGCGGGTATCCATCTTGAGCGTATGGGTCACACAGGCGCTGACACAGGCCGTGATCTCGGCGTCGAGCTCACGAGCCACCGTGCCCGCGATGCTGAGGCCGCACACTGCCGGCGGACAGCCCGCTTGCAGATGCTCACGCCACATTTGCGACAGTTGCATCGCGTTCGTCTCCCGAGTCGGCTCAGCGGCCGAAACTACCCCAAATTGTTGCGGTCGTCAGGCGCAATTTCTTGCAGCATTCGCCGGTCTCATCAGCAGCGATTGGCGCAGAACCCACAACGGTATCGGCGGTGTGGCCCGGGGCCGGCGCAAACAACCGCGGCTATCTCGTAAGCATTTGATTGGTCTGGTTTCCGACGGCTGGGAAAGGCGCCTTCCCGGAGCCGTCATCCCGGCCGTTTTCTGTGGCAGGAAAACGATGCCCGCCTGACAAACAAGGTCGACGCCGTAGCGAAAAAGACCGCGTCCAGCTTTATGACCGCCCATCTGGAGACTTCATGAACATCCTGTGGAAGACCGCGAACCTTCACTCGACCCTCGGCAGCGGGCTCGACCGCCTGCGCTCGTTCCTGCTGCTCGGCACGCGCCTGTGGGTCAGCTGGCAATTCCTCCATTCGGGCTGGATCAAGCTCACCACCTGGGATTCCACGCTCGAGCTGTTTCGGTACGAATACCAAGTGCCACTGCTGCCGCCCGTCGCAGCCGCCGTCGCCGGCACTTTCGGCGAGCTGTTCTTCCCGTTGTTGTTAGTGCTGGGATTGTTCACGCGGGCCGGTGCCATCGGGCTGTTCGCGGTCAATGCCCTGGCTCTCTACTCGTACTGGCAGGTGCTCGGCGGGGAGGGCTTCGAAGCCGCGCGCGGCCAGCACTATCTGTGGGGCTACATGTTGCTGGTGCTCGCCACCTGCGGCGGTGGATTCTTCTCCCTCGACAAACTACTTGAGGGGCGGCAGCGGCACTGACCCTGGGCGGGTGCCGGTTTCCCCGAGGGTGGCCGGCCGCGCAAACCGCCCTCGCCCGTTGCGATCCGGACGGTGTGTTACACCGCGAATGACGAGATGTGCGCGGAAGTGGCGCTCCCCTATACTCGGCGCAGCCATCACGACTGTCCCAAGAGAATGTCAGGGGACGAATCAATCGAAGAGCTCAGACAGCGACTGCAGCGGGCCGAACGCGAGCTCGAATATCTGCGCGCGCACAATCGCTACCTGCGCGGGGAAATCCAGTCGATTCACGACTTCGACCAGATCATCGGCGCGAGCGCCGGGCTCACCCGGGTACTGGAGAACGTCGCCCGTGTGGCACCTACGGATGCGACCGTACTCATCTGGGGTGAAACCGGCACCGGCAAGGAACTCATCGCGCGCGCGATCCATGCCGCGAGCCGCCGGTCGCTGGGCGCGCTGATCAAGCTCGATTGCGCCGCGCTGCGCGACCAGGAGGCCGCGCTCGATACGACCTTCGCGCTGGCCCACGGCGGCACACTCTTCCTCGACGAGATCGGCGGGCTCAGCCTCGAATCACAGGCCGAACTACTGCGCATTCTGCAGCGGCAGGAATCCGACCGCGTCAGCCATGGCGCTGAAAGCCGCGTGGACGTGCGAATCGTCGCCACCACGAACCGCGACCTGCGCCGCCTCACACACGACGCGCAGTTCCGCGAAGACCTCTACTACCGGCTCAATGTTTTCCCGGTCGAGCTGCCGCCGTTGCGCGCGCGTGCCGAGGACATCACCTTGCTGGTGCAGCTCTTCGTGCGGAAATATGCGCGGCGCACGGGCCACCGGGTCGATGGCATCGATCCCGACACGCTCGCGGCGCTCACGCGTTATCCGTGGCCGGGCAACGTGCGCGAACTGGAAAACCTGGTCGAACGCGCGTTGCTGCTGAACACCTCGCCACTGCTCAAGATCCCGCCCGAAATGCTGGCGCAGTTCGCGCCGGACGATCGCGGCGAAATGGCGGCCGCGGCGACCGGCATGCACCGCGTCCCGGCCGCCCATTCCACCGCGCCGATCGATCTCGAAAACACCGAGATCACCGGGTTGCACCACGTGCAGCGCGAACACATCCTGCGGGTGCTCAACGCCACGCACTGGGTGATCGAAGGCAATTCCGGGGCTGCATTGAAGCTCGGCATGAAGCCCGCCACGCTTCGTCACCGGATGAAGAAGTTGGGGATTTCCCGTGCGCAGGTCGCTCCCACGCCTGAATCCGGCCGACCGCAGCAACCCTGACGATTGCGCTCCGTCAGGAAGGCTGCGCGACTCGTTGCGACAGCCATTCATCAGGACGCGAAATCGTCCTACACGGCGGCTGCGCCTGACCCGCTGATGACCCGCGACTTGCGCCGTTAATCTCGCGCCGCATGCGCAGTGTTTCGATTCCGCTCGTACTGGCCGTGGCCCTCGTTCTCATCACCGTGGGCGCGGCGCTGTTCCGCAGCCGGCGCCGCGAGCTCGGCTGGATGGCGACGCTATCGGGTTTCGCGCTGGCCGGCGGCCTCGTATATGCGTTCATCACCGGCCGCTTTGGACCGGAACGCCCGTGGTACCAGGCTCCGTCGTTCTACGTGGCGGCGGCGATTTCGCTGGCGGGCGTCTGGTTGTGGCTGCGCCGGCCGGTGCCGAACCGGCTGCGCTTTGGATTGCCACTGGCATTTATTACGGTGTGCGGTGGCGCGGTGATGCTCATGCGGATAATCGGCGGCTCCGCCCCGATCGCCATGTCGATGCCGACGATGAGCCAGCCGGCGCCGACGCTGACCTACTACGACGCCGACGGCAAACTACATGCGTTGTCCCAGCTCAGGGGCAAGGTCGTCTTGCTCAACTTCTGGGCGACCTGGTGCACGCCGTGCCGGCGCGAGATGCCGATGTTGTCGAAGTTGCAGAATGCACACGCCGACGATGGATTCGTCGTGTTGTACGTTTCGCTCGAGGAGCCTCCCGTGCTGGCCGACTTCCTGCGGATCAATCGATTCGACGGGATTCAGGGCCGGCTGGCCGACGCCGCGCCGTTCTACAACGCCGGCAAGTTCTATCCATTGAGCTATCTGATCGGCCGCGATGGCCGCGTGGAAAAACGCTGGAGCGGCCGACCGAGCGAAGCGTGGATCGATTCTGCGATCCGCGCGGAACTGAAATCCGACGGCTGAGCGCCGCCGCAGCTAACTTCCCGAGGGCATCACTGCCCCGCCGGCGGTTCCCACAACTCGATCTTGTTGCCGTCCGGGTCGACCACCCAGCCGAACTTGCCGAATTCAGATTCATCCACCTTGTCGATGACCTGGCAACCCTCGGCACGTAGTGCCGCGATCAGCGCGTGCACGTCGTCGACGCGGTAGTTGACCATGAAGGGCGCCTGGCTCGGGCTGAAGTAGCTGGACGACGCGTCGAAGATGCTCCATGCGGTGGTGCCTGCGCCGTCGGGATTCTGCGCGTCCTTCCAGCGGAACGCGGTGCCACCCCAATCTTCGATGTTCATGCCAAGGTGCGTCTTGTACCACTCGCGCAGGCGCGCGGGATCCGCCGACTTGATGAAGATGCCGCCGATGCCGGTCACTCTTTTCACTGCAATTCTCCGCTCGTTGCGCGTCGCTCTTACGCACCGCGCGGACAACCGTAGCAGCCCGTGCCCCCGGGCGAAACAATCTCAGGAGGAACGGCGCGGCGGCGCATTCCTCGCCGCCGGGCGGCGCGCCGAAACGCGCAATCGCGGCCGGCTGCTGGCGCGCAAGCCACGCGTGGTCGCATGGCACCAGGCGCCTGCGCGCATCCGGGCCACGCCGCTCACGAGCGGCAAACGCGTCGCGGGACGCGTGACGGTGGGGTGTTCGCCGCGAAAGCGGCACGGTGCGGCGTTCTGGCTGTGCGCGAGTGGCATCGAAATCTCCCCGATCGTTTCCTAACTGGTTGGTCAGGCCGCGAGCGCGAGCCGGGCGGGCCGCGCAATCACGAACCCCTGGACGAAATCCACGCCCATCTTGCGGGCGACATCGAGCGCGGCGCTGTCTTCGACCTGTTCCGCGATGATCTTGAAATTGAGCGTGCGGGCCAGCTTGATCATGGCTGTCACCATCGTCTGGCTCACCGAGTCCTTTGACAGGTTGCGCATGAACGAGCCGTCCAGTTTCAGGTAGTCGAGCGGCAGATTCTTGAGGCTCGAGAACGACGCGACGCCCGAACCGAAATCGTCGATCGTGAACTTGCAGCCCATGCCGTGCAGCACGCCGACGAAGCGGCGCGCCGCGTCCATGTTGCCGATCACCGCGCTCTCGGTGATCTCGAAGCACACCTGGTCGGGCGCGATTCCCGTGCGGTCGAGCATCTCGACCACGAATTCGAGGAACTGCGGATCGCCGAGCGTCTGACCCGAGATGTTGATGGCGACGCTGCGATCCGGCGCGAGCTGGAAGGCATTACGCGACAGCGCCGTGAATGTGGTCTGCACCACCCAACGGTCGACCGACGCCATCAATCGATACCGTTCCGCCGCGGCGACGAATTCGCTGGGCGCGATCTCGGCCCCGTTCTCATCGAGCATGCGCAGCAACACTTCCATCGAGGGGCCGACAGTATCCGCACCGTAGGCGGAGACGATCGGCTGATAGTAGAGCGCGAAGCGTTCCTCCTTGAGCGCGGACTGCAGCTTCTGCAGCCATTCGATTTCGCCGGTGCTGCGCGCCATCGCTTCATCACGCGCCGAGTACACCGAAACGCGGCCGGCGCCCTCTTTCTTCGCGACGTAACAAGCGGAATCGGCGGCCGCCAGCAATTGCTCGACGGTGCCCGCCTCACGGCCGATTTCGATCAGGCCGATGGAGACGCCGACGTTGAACACGCGGTCGTGCCACGCGAAACGATAGGTCGCGATCGAGCGGCACACGTCGTCGGCGATCTGCCGCGCCTTGTCGAGCGGACAACCTACCAGCAACATGCCGAACTCGTCGCCGCCCAGGCGCGCGACCGTATCCGAGTCGCGCACGGCTTCGCGCAGCAGCTTGGCGACCTCTCGCAGCATGGAATCGCCGGCCAGGTGGCCGCTGGTATCGTTCACGATCTTGAATCGGTCGAGGTCCAGGTAGCACAACATGTGCGACGCCTCGCCGCGCCGCGCGATATCGGCCGCCTCGTCGAGCCGGCGTTCGAATTCGCGGCGGTTGACGAGGCCGGTCAGCGCATCGTGCGTCGCCTGGTACGACATCTGGCGGTGCAGGCCGCGCAGCTCGGTCACGTCGTGCATGAGGACGACCGCGCCAACGAGATCGCCGCGCTCGTCGCGCAGCGGCGATGCGGCGAGCTCGATGGCGCGCTCCTCCCCCGAAGCCTTGCCGAGCAACACCGCGCGACGGCTCAGATTGTGGGGCGTGCCATCGCCGCCGCCGACGGCTTCCTTGATCGGGTCGGCCAGCAGTTTGCGGTCGTTGGAATCCATCAGCCCGACGATTTCCTCGAGCAGGCGGCCCCGCGCCTGCGCCTGAACGACGCCCAGCAGTTTTTCCGCCGCCGGATTCAGATACACCAGGTGGCCTTCGAGATCTGTCGTGACGATGGCTTCGCCCAGCGACTGCATGGCGAACACCTGCAGCGGCGGCACGGGCGGCGGCGGAGGCGGCAACGGCGGCGCCACCAGCGCGGCGCGCGCCGCGGCTTCCTTCTCGTCGATCTTGCCGCTCGCCAGTGCGCGCAGCTTCTTCGTCGGGATCACCTCGACGCCGGTCACGAGCAGCGCGGGGTTGCCTTCGAAGTCGATCTGCGAGGTAGTTAGCTCGAGCAGGCTCACCTGCCCCTGCATGCCCACCATCTCGACCTCGAACCGCTCCGCGCCGTGTGCGCCCGCCAGGCGTCGGCGCAGGTTTTCGGCGACCAGCTCGGCGTACTCGGGCGCCACCAGGTCGGCGAGCCGGCGGTCGATCAGGTTGACGCGCTCGACGCCGACGAAACTCGCGAACTGGCTGTTGGCGTACAGGATCACGTCGCGATGCACGAGCACCGCCTCGTGAATCCGTTCGCCGAGCTCGGTGAATAGTTTGGGACCGGATTTTGTCTGCGCCCCGCTGCGTGTGGCGCGCAACAACAACTGGTTTACGGAAACGCCGAGCGCCTGCACGTCGAGCTGGTCGTGATCCTTCTCATCGATCTCGATGCGCTGCGGCAAACGTTCGCCACTCACCGCCCGCTGCACCGTCAGCGACAACTCGGAGACCGCCCGCAGATCGCGCCGTTGGAATACGAACAGCACGAACAGCAGCGTCGCCACGAGTGCGAGCAGCACACAGATCAACCCAAGAATCGACATCCCGCAGCAAACCTTCGTTGTTATTAGTCCGTTAGTTTTGTGCAGGGCGTCCATGCCCAGAAGTCAGAATAGCGGAGCCAAGCCAAGCGCCGATGCGACATTAACCATAAAAACCAGCGATATGCCGACCAGTTCCGCGCCGCAACGACGCACTAAAAGTCCTACGTTTCCCAGCTTTCGGGCAGAATAAGTAGCATCCCAGTCAAGGAGTTCTCCATGCAGACCGAGTTCGCGCGCGTCCAGATGATCACGCAGCAGATTCGCGCGTGGGATGTGCTCGACGATCGCGTGCTCGATGCCATGCGTCGCACGCCGCGTGAATTTTTCGTCCCCGAGAAATACGCCGAAGTCGCCTTCGCGGACACCGACATCCCGCTGCGCAGCGGCCAGCACATGCTGGCGCCGAAAATTGTCGGCCGGCTCCTGCAGGCATTGGCCGCCGCTCCCGGAATGCGCGCGCTGGTGGTCGGTTGCGGCACCGGTTACGTGCCGGCGTGCCTCTCGGCGATGGGCGCGAGTGTCCGCGCCATCGAAATCCATGCGGACCTTGCGGCGGCCGCCCGCAGCAATCTCAAGCGCGCGGGGTTTGGCCAGGTCGACGTGGTCACGGGTGACACTTTCAACTTGGAACTGGGTAAGGACTATGCGCTCATTGCGGTATGTGGCGCCCTTCCCTTGTACGACGAACGCTTTGCCCGCGCGTTAGCAGTGGATGGCAAGTTGTTCGTGGTCGTCGGCGAAAAGCAGCCGCAGGAAGCGCTACTGGTTACGCGGACCTCCGCGGAAAGCTGGAGCAGTGCCGGTCTGTTCGAAACGGCGATCGACGCGCTCGAGAATGCGCGCCGGCCCGAACCATTTCAGTTCTGAACCGGCCGGGGTGCCAGATGGTTCGCGAGATTTCTGTCACAGAGCTCAAGGCGCGGCGCGATCGCGGCGAGAAGCCGCTGGTCATCGACGTTCGCGAAACCTGGGAACTGCAACTTGCGAGCATCCCGGACGTCGTACATCTGCCCATGAACGAGCTGCCGGGGAGGCTTGCGGAGCTCTCGCGGGACACCGAGACGATCGTCATGTGCCACGCGGGTGGCCGGTCGATGAGAGTGGCGCATTTTCTTACGAACCAAGGATTTACCAACGTCGCCAACCTATCCGGCGGAATATCTGCCTGGAGCGAGTCGGTCGATGCAACCGTTCCCCAGTACTGAAACGTCTAAGTTTTTTCACCGCGTGCATTGCCTTGACCCATCGGGCAGGTGATATAGTGAACTACAACACTAAAGAGGACTCTTATTAATGCGTCGTTTACTTGCCCTGGGCCTGGGATGCCTGGCTACCGTCTGCGCCTCTGGCGAAGATCTGCTCACGATTTTTGATCAGGCCGTGATCAACGACCCGCTGGTGCGCGAAGCGGAGTACACGCGCAAGGCGACCCGCGAGATCCGCCCGCAGGCGTGGGCGGCTTATCTGCCGCAGATCGCCGGGCAGTGGAGCAAAAGCCGCGACGAAGGCAACGGCACCAGCACGTCGCAGCGCCTGATCGATGATCCCACCGCCCCGCCGGGAACCGATCCGTTACCCCAGACCATCTTCACGCAGACGGGCAGCGGCAATTCCACCACCGACAGCACCAGCTGGTCGGTGAACCTGCGCCAGAGCATTTTCAACTGGGGCCAGCTCGCCGGGCTGCACCAGGCCGGCAAGTACGTCGCGCAGGCGGATGCCGATTACGGCGTGGCGCAGCAGGATCTCGCGCTGCGTGTCTCCACTGCGTACTTCAACGTGCTCGCCGCACTGGACAACGTGCAGGCACAGCAGGCCTCGCTCGACGCGATCTCGCGCCAGCTCGAACAGGCGGACAAGCGGTTCGAGGTCGGTCTCATCGCCATTACCGATGTGCAGGAAGCGCGCGCCGCGCGCGATACCTCCGCCGCGGACCTGATTGCGGCCAAACGTCAGCTCGCGACCTCGCAGGAACTCCTGCGCGAGATCACGGACATGCAGTACGCCGTGCTCGCGACGCCGCGTGGCACGATGCCCCTCGCCATTCCCGAACCGGCCGATCCGCAGAAGTGGGTCGAGGCATCGATGGAGCAGAACTTGGCGCTCACATCGAGCCGACTCGGCGCCGACATCGCGCGCGATGACGTGCGCGTGCAGTTCGCCGGCCACATGCCGCAGGTCGACCTGGTCGTCGGAAAATCGCATTTCGAGCAGGACGAGGACAACGATTTTCCGGCCGTGCCCGGATTTCCGAACGGCGGCACATTGACCTCCAACCAGGACGGCGACACCGACAAGTCGATTTCCCTGCAGGTCACGGTGCCCATCTGGTCGAGCGGCGGAACGTCGTCGCGCGTGCGCCAGTCATCGTACCGCTGGCAGGCCGCCAAGCAGCGCGTCGAGCGTGTGTCGCGCGAAACCGAACGCTCCGCGCGCGATGCGTATCTGGGCGTCGTGTCGGAGATCTCGCGCGTGCAGGCGCTCAAGCAGGCCCTGGAATCTTCGGCCACGGCGTTGCGCGCCACCGAGGCCGGTTATGACGTGGGTACCCGCACCGCGGTCGACGTGCTGGCCGCGCGCCGCACGCTGGTCGCGGCGCAGACTGCGTATTCGCGCAGCCGCTACGACTACATGATCAACATCCTCACGCTCAAGCAGGCCGCCGGCATCCTCGACCGCAAGGCGCTCGAAGACGTGAACGCCTGGCTCGAAGCGCCACCGCCGCCGCAGAATCCGCCGACGGTGGATCCGGCGACGCCGGCTGCCCAGTAGCTAGGGCAGCAGCGGCTCGAGGAAACGCATCAGGCGTCCCACGGCGCCGCGATTCTCCTCGATGACTTTCCTGCCGTCCGCACCCATCTGGGTGCGGGCGATGGGATCGGCCAGCAGGCCGCCGATCGCGGCCGCCAGCTCCGCGGCATCGTGCACGATACGCACGGCACCGCGTTCGACCAGCCGCCGGGAGATATCCGCGGCGTTGAAGGTATTCGGCCCGCTCAGGGTGGGCAGTCCCAGCGACAGCGGTTCGAGCAGGTTGTGTCCGCCGATGGGCACGAGACTGCCGCCGACGAAGGCCACATCCGCAGCCGCGTAGAAACCCAGCAGCTCACCCAGCGTATCGACCAGGTACACCTCGGTGTCCTCGGCGATCGCAGCGCCGCTGGTGAATGTCACGAACTTCAGTCCCTGGTCTTTCAAGGCCTCCGCGACCTCCGCGAATCGCGGCGGATGGCGCGGCACGAGCACCAGCAATGTTTGCGGATGGCGTGTACGCAGCATGCGATGCGCCGCGATGACTACGTCTTCTTCGCGCGCGTGGGTGCTGCCGGCCACCCACACGGGGCGGTCCGCCCCTAACAAGCGACGGTTTGCCGCGCCTTTCGCCTCGATGTTGGCCGGGTGGCTGTAATCGAACTTGATGTTGCCGACCACGTGGGTGTGTTCGGGATTGGCGCCAATGGAGCGGAACCGTTCGGCATCGGCCGGACTCTGCGCGGCGATGAAGATGCCGTGCGACAGCGTCTCGCGGAACAGGCCCACCAACCGGCGATAACTCTTCACCGAACGTGGCGAGATGCGTGCGCTCGCGAGCACCAGCGGCACGCCGAGCCGCCCGCAACGGTGATAGAGGTTCGGCCATATCTCCGTCTCGAGGATGACCGCGAGTTGCGGCTGAACCCGATCGAAGAAGCGTCGCACCGACCCCGGCAGATCGATGGGCACGTAACGGACCTCGACGCGTGCGCCGAAGAGGAACTGCGCCCGTGCGCGCCCGGTCGGCGTCACCGTAGTCAGCACCAGCGGGATGTGTGGGAAGCGCTTGAGCAATGCCTCGACGAGCGGCACGGCGGCCTGCACTTCGCCCACGGAAACCGCGTGCACCCAGATGCTGCGGCCCGCCACCGTCGGCCCGAAGCCGAAACGCTGCGAGAAACCTTTCCAGTGGCTGCGGTCGCGGAACCCGCGCAGCGCCAACGCACCGGCCACGATGGGCGCGATCAGATAGGCGATGCAGGTGTAGAAGAAACGCACGCGGACTACGCGAGATCCGACTGCGGCAGCCCCGCTGACTCGCGATAACCGGCCAGCAACGAATGCCAATCCTCGTCCGTGAAGCTCTGCGGCGCCGCCAGCAGCGTCACCTTTTCGAGCGATCGATACAGCCGCACGAGCGTGGTGTCGGCCCACCAGCCGCGTTTGCGCAGCTCGCCACGGTCGAAGTCGATCAGGTACACCTGCTCGGGAGTGAGCAGGATGTTGTGCGCATTCAGATCGGCGTGATGGACGCCGGCGTCGTGAAAGCGCCGGATGCAGCGGCCCACCGCGATCCACTGCGTGAACGACAGCGGCCCCTTGAGGAGCCGCGCGGCCAGCGATTCGCTGTTCTCGATGCGCTGGGTGATGAGGTCCGCGCGATAGAAAAGCCCGCGCCGCTGATAACGCGCCGCGATGGGCACCGGCACGGGCAGGCCGGCGCGATGCAGGTGATAAGTGAGATACCACTCGGCGAACGAACGCGTTTCTGCTTCGCCGCCCCACAGGTAGACGTCCTTTGAAACTTTTGCCATCAAGCCGCCGCGACGGTAGTGACGCAGCACGAAGCTCGAATCGCCGGTGCGGATGAACCACGTGGTGCCGCGGCCGCGGGCCGTGCCCTCGATGGAATCGTGTTGGCGCCAGTATTCCGGCTCGAAAAAATCCACCGAGAAATTGCTCGTGCGTTGGGTGTCGTATAGCATCCGGCCGCCATCGAAGGCGGCTTCGCTGACTTCCGCGCCCACGGGCCAGTGACGCCTCATCCCCTCACTTCCACGGATTCATGCGTGCAGGCCATTCCATATTCGCTGGCCACCGCGCCGGAAAAAGTCTGCCTGCTGCGGCTCTCCGCCATCGGCGACACCTGCCACGTCGTGCCGCTGCTGCGCAGCTTGCAGGACGCGTGGCCGCGCACCCGCTTCACGTGGGTGATAGGCAAACTCGAAGCGAAATTGATGAGCCTCATTCCGGATGTGGAGCTTATCACCGTGGACAAGGGCGCCGGCTTCCCGGCGTTCGGCCGGTTGCGAACGGAGATGCGGCGCCGTGGCAGCTTCGACCTGCTGCTGCACCTGCAGCTGTCGATCCGCGCCAGCGCCAGCGCCGCGCTGATCCGCGCGCCGGTCAAACTGGGTTTCGATAAACCGCGCGCGCGCGAGCTGCAGTGGTTGTTCACGAATGCGCGCATCGCGCAGCGCCGGCGCGAACACGTACTGGATAGTTTCCTGGGGTTCGCCGACACGTTCAGCGTGCCGCACAAACGCGTGCGCTGGGATATCCCGTTGCCGGCCGAATCGCTCGCGTACGCCGAACATCTCATCCCCGACTCGCAACCCACTCTGGTGATCAGCGCATGTTCGAGCCATCGCGCGCGCAACTGGCTGCCGGAACGCTACGCCGCGGTGGCCGATCACGCGGCAAACAAACACGGCATGCGGATCGTCCTGTGCGGCGGCCCGAGCGCGCTCGAACGCGAGATGGCGCAGGCGATCGCGAAACACGCCACCGTGCCGCTCGTCGACCAGGTGGGCCGCGACACGCTGCCGCAGCTGCTGGCGCTGCTGGCGCGCGCGACCGTGCTGGTCACGCCGGATTCCGGTCCCGCGCACATGGCGACCATGGTCGACACGCCGGTCATCGGCCTGTATGCCGCGACGAATCCCGCGCGCAGCGGTCCGTATCTCTCGCGCCGCTGGTGCGTGGACGCTTACGAAGCCGCCGCGCGAAAGTTTCTCGGCAAGTCCCCGGATGAACTGCCGTGGACGAAGAAGATCGAGCTGCCCGGTGTCATGGAACTGATCGAAGTCGCCGCCGTCACCGCGAAGCTCGATGAGCTGTTAGCCTTGGGTGAAGAGGCCCGACTCCCATGAAAGACATCCTGGTTCCGATCTCTCCCGGTGAATTGCTCGACAAGATCACCATCCTGCGCATCAAGGCGGCACGCATGAGCGACGCCGCCAAGGTCGCAAACGTCAAACACGAGTTGGCGCTGCTCGAGAAGACCTGGCGCGAATCGGGCGCCGCGGCCGTGGATCTCGGCGCGGAGGAAGCCAACCTCACGCGCGTCAACGAAGCCCTGTGGGTGATCGAGGACGACATCCGCGACGAAGAACACGCACGGCGCTTCGGCGAGAAGTTCATCGAACTCGCACGCGCGGTGTACGTCACCAACGACGAACGCGCCGCAATCAAGAAACGCATCAACACCTTGTTAGGCTCGACCATCGTCGAAGAGAAGTCGTACAAGCAGTACCAGTAGGGTGCCGGGTGGGGAAAGCGGGGAGACAGCAAACGTGACCACGAGCCGACGACAGGTGCTTGCCCTGACCGCCGCCGCGGCGGCTTACGCAGCGATGCGCCCAACGCGCCTGTTCGCGGCCGAAGCCACCGCCGGCCTCAAACCCATGACCGCCGATGTCACGCCGATCGCACGCGCCGAATATCTCGCGCGCATCGACAAGGCCCGCAAACTCATGGGGCAACACGGCATCGGCGCGCTGCTCATAGAACCCGGCGCCTCGCTCATCTATTTCACCGGCATCGAATGGTGGCGCAGCGAGCGGCTCACCGCCGCCATCCTGCCGCGCGACGGCGACCTCGCGATCGTCACGCCGCACTTCGAGGAGCCTTCAGTCCACGAAAGCCTCAAGGTGCCGGCGGACATTCGTGTCTGGCAGGAAGACCAGGATCCCCTGCAGACCGTGGCCGGCATCCTGCGCGATCGCAAGGTCACTGCCCCCATCGGCATGGAAGAGACGGTGCGTTACTTCGCCGTCGACGGGCTGCGTCGCGCCATGCCAGGCGTGAAAATCGTCAACGGCGCGCCGGTCGTGCGCGGTTGCCGCATGGTCAAATCCGCGGCCGAACTGGCGCTGATGCAGAAGGCCTCCGACATCACGATCGCCGCCTATCGGCACACCGCGCCGCGCATCGAACGCGGCATGAGCCCGAAGGACATCGGCGACATGATGGATTCCGCGCATGCCGCGCTCGGGGGCTCACCCGAGTTCGCGCTCATCTTGCTGGGCGAGGCCAGCGCGTATCCGCATGGCTCCAGCCAGCCGCAGCAGGTACGCGACGGCGAGGTCGTGTTGATGGACTGCGGCTGCACCGTCCAGGGATATCAATCCGACATCTCGCGCACCTTCGTGTTCGGCGAGGCGAACGCCGGGCAGCGCAAGGTCTGGGGCCAGATGCATGCGTTGCAGCGTATCGGCAACGACACCGCGCGCGTCGGCCTGCCCGCGGGCAAGGTCGATGACGCCGTCCGCGCGCAGCTCGAGCAATGGGGTTACGGGCCGGGCTACAAACTACCCGGCACCTCGCACCGCACCGGCCACGGCATCGGCCTCGACGGGCACGAGCCGGTCAACCTGGTGCACGGCGAAACGACGCCGCTGGCGGAAGGCATGTGTTTCTCGAACGAACCGGGGATCTATCTACCGGGAAAGTTCGGCATCCGGCTCGAGGATTGTTTCCACATGGGGGCGGAGAAACCCATCTGGTTCTCGACGCCACCAACGTCGATCGATCGTCCGTTCGGGTAAGCGCGAAGGCATCCCGTCGTGGCCGTGTCGCGAGGACCGGCCCGGGGGCCTTCATCTGCTCAACGTGTACTCGGCGCTGCAATACGGGCACTTGGCCCAGCCCGTCTCCTCGATCGCCAGATAAACGCGCGGGTGGGAATTCCACAGATACATCTCCGGCATCGGGCACGCGAGCGGCAGATCGCTGGCGTCCACTTTGTATTCGTTCTGCGCGTTGGGCTGGATGAGCGGTTTGGCGGCTGGCATGGGCGCGGATTATAGGGCCTCACTCGCCCATCGTCGCGTTCCAGATCGCCGTCACTGCCGCCCGCGGCGCGGTGAATTCCCCCGCGTCGACCACGGGTTCCGCCTGTTCGAGCGACAGGTGGTGCGAACGTTCGCGGTATTTCCGATAGGCGTCCGTCAGCACATCGACCGTCAGCTGGGGCACCAGGTCGGCGGACGCCACCGATTCGAGCTGCCTTATCGTATCGGCGAACATCACCACCGGTGGATGCGTGCCCGCGTGCAGCAGCGCCCAGTACTGCGCGAGGAATTCGATGTCGGCGGTGCCGCCAGGATCCTGCTTGATGTCGAACTTCCCCGACCCGGGCCGCGCGCGGCTCAGTTCCTTGCGCATGCGCAAACGCATGTCCTTCACCTCGGTGCGCAAGGTATCCCGCCGGACGAATCGCATGAGCACGTCGACGCGCACCCGTTCGAACTCGGCGCGCAGCTGCGCATCACCCGCCACCGCGCGCGCATGCAGCAGCGCCTGGTGTTCCCAGGTCCAGGCTTCCTTTTCCTGGTACTCGGCGAACGCGCCGACACGCGTGATCAACATGCCGCCCTTGCCGGAAGGCCGCAACCGCACGTCCACTTCGTAGAGCCGGCCGGCGGCCGAATGCATGGTTAGCAGGTGTATCGCGCGCTGCGCGAAGCGGATGAAGAACACCTGGTTGTCGACGGGTTTGGCCGCATCGGTTTCGGCGCCTTCGGTGCCGGAATCGTGCAGGAACACCAGGTCGAGGTCGGACGCATACCCGAGTTCGTTGCCGCCTAACTTCCCGTAGCCGACGGCGCAGATCCTGACGGCACGCCGCACCGGTGCCGCGCCGCTTTTGTCCAGGTAGTGAGGCACGCCAAACTGCGCGGTGATCTGCGTCCAGGCGAGCCGCATCGCCTGCTCGACGATGATCTCGGCGATCTCGGTCAGGTAGTCGCTGACCCGCATCAGCGGGATCCGCGCGGTCAGGTCGGCGGTCGCCACGCGGAAGATCGCCGCGCGCTGGAACTGCCGCAGCATCTCGACCTGGCGTTCGGGCTCGTCTTCGGACAGGTGCGCGATGCGCGCCGCGACCTCGGTTTCGAGCTCGGCGCGCGGCGGCGGCAGGCCGATCGCGGCATCGTCGAGCAGCTCGTCGAGCAGCAAGGGATGCGAGGCGATCTGGGCGGACAGGAATTCGCCCAGGGCGGCAAGCTCGACCAGCCGCCGGCGCACCTGCACATTTTCATTGAGCAGCGCGAAATACGCGGAGCGAGAGCCGATGGCCTCGAGCACCTTGAGCACGCGGCGCAGCACATCTGCCTGCGAGGAGGGTTCATCGGATTGCAGATCGGCGATCGCGGCTAACAATCTTGGCAGCAACGTGTCGAGCCGCGCACGGCCCGGCGCATCCAGCCGGCGCACCGTTGCCGACGCCCGGAACTCGGCCAGCATGCCCGCGACCCTGGCCGGATCGCGGAAGCCGCGCGCCGACAGCGCGCTGCCGAAGGTCTCCACGTCGGCGCCGCGCACCCACGCCTCGACGATGCCGCTCACGCCCGGCACCTCGGCGCTCGCGGCCGCGTTGCGCGCAAACATGACTTCCTGGAACGCATGCGTGACCCGGCCACGATGCAGATCGAGCTCGGCGGCGCAGGTTTCCCAGTCGTGGAAGCCCATCGCGAGCGCGATGCGTTCGCGCGTGAGCGAGTCCGCCGGCACGGTGTGGGTTTGCGCGTCGGCCAGCATCTGCAGCCGGTTCTCCAGGCGCCGCAGGAATAGATAGGCCGCTTCGAGCTGCTGTGCCACACGCGCCGGCAGCAGCTTGCCGCCGGCCAGCGCCGGCAACACCGTCAGCAACGACGGCGTCTGCATGCGGCGATCCTGGCCGCCGCGGATGAGCTGGAACGCCTGCACGATGAATTCGATCTCGCGGATGCCGCCGGGGCCGAGCTTCACGTGTTCCGCCAGGTCGCGCCGCGCCACTTCCTTTTCGATGAGGCCCTTCATCTCGCGCAGCGATTCGAACACGCCGAAATCGAGATAACGCCGGTACACGAACGGCCGCACGGTTTCCGACTGGATGAGCCGGTACGCGTCGATGCCGGTGATGGCACGCGCCTTGATCCAGGCGTATCGCTCCCAGTCACGGCCGTGCGTCTGCAGGTAGTCGTCGAGGAAGGCGCCGCTCACGGCGAGCGGTCCGCTGTCGCCGAATGGGCGCAGGCGCATGTCGACGCGGAATACGAAGCCGTCGGCCGTCCGTTCGCCCAGCAGGCGGATCACGAGCCTGCCCAGGCGCGTGAAGAAATCCTCGTTGTCGATCGCGCGAGGTCCGGCCGTCGTTCCCTTCTCCGGAAACACGAAGATGAGATCGATATCGGAGGAGAAGTTGAGCTCCCCCCCACCTAGTTTGCCCATCCCGAGCACGATGAACGCCTGGAACTCGCCGGCGAGGCTGCGCGGCTCGCCGTAGATACGTGACAGATCCTGCATGGCGTGGTCGACCGCGGCGGCAATTGCGGCATCGGCAAAGGCGCTGGTGTCGGCGAGCGTTTCGACGAGCGGCGCGAAGCCCGCCAGGTCGCGCCAGGCGATACGTATCATTTCCCTCTCACGCTGCCGGCGCAGCGCGGTCATGACGCCTTCCTGGTCCGGGGCGCTGGTCAGTGCCGCTGCAAGCCGCCTGGCCATGTCGCCCGGCGCCAGTACCGAACACGACCGCGCATCGTCAATCAGCCATTTGGCCAGGGATGGATCGCGGGCCAGGCTCGTACAGACGAAATCGCTGGCGGCCAGCACCGCCGGCAGGGAAGCGCGTAGTTCGGAGGATGAGTCGAGCAGCGCCAACGCGCCGGATTCGCGCACGCGTATCAGTTGCTGCTCGCAGTAGACGGAGAGTTCCGGTGTCACCGGCGCGCACTTTACTCGAAATACCGCTTGCAGACGGCGCGCAACGGCCTACGATTCTCCGCATGAAAACCCCCATCGCAGCGCTTGCCGGCGCCGCCGCTCTCACGCTTCTCGGCGCCTGCGCCAGACAAGAACAGGTGCGTGAGATCGACTGGGCGAAGGCCGCGCTGGCGCGCAATCCCGCCTTCGAAATCATCGCGACGGATGACTCGGCCGGGGTTTTCACGGTGCGCGATACCGTCACGGGCACCGTTCACACGCTGCGCCTCGAAGATCTGATCGCGACGCCATTGCCGGCGAAGTCGGCAAGCACACCCGCAGCGCCGGCGCCCATGCTCGGCGGCACGAGCGCCGCGGAATCCGAACCGTCGACCGTAGCATCCGCCGGAGCGCCCGCCGATCAAATTACCGAAGACGCCGAGCCGGTGCCGCCCAGCCATGGCAAGGCGGTCTCCGAAGGTCCGGGGTTCAGCATTTCGCGCGGTGGCGATCGGACTGTTGCGGGCAACGAAGCTGCGCTCGAGGGCCCGGGCTACAGCATCACGCGGAATGAACCCATGAAGGGTATGGGCGCCTCCCATGCCGAAGCGGTCGCATCGAACGTGGAAAAACGTACCGACCCCATCATCTGCCAGGGCGACCGGCTCATGCGCATCGACGGCGAAACCATCGAATTCACGGGCGACGCGCTCATCGTCGAGAAAGGCTGCGATCTGTACATCAGCAACACCAACATCCGCGCCGGCGGCGTGGGCATCATCGCGCGCCAGGCGCGCGTACACATCGTGAACAGCAGCATCGGCGGCACGCGTGGCTCCTACGAAGCGTCCGAAGGCGCCGAGATCTACGTGGCGCGCTCGACGTTCACCGGCGTCGGCCGGCGCTTCGACTCCGCCACGATGAACGACCTCGGCGGCAACGCCTACCAAACGCATTAAAGGGGACATGCCTATTTTCCCTCCCGGAAAATAGGCATGTCCCCTTTTAGTCTGTAGTTAGAGGTTGTAGATGACTTATTGCATCGGCGTCCAGGTCGACGAAGGCCTGGTATTCCTGTCCGACTCGCGCACCAATGCCGGCGTCGATCACGTCAGCACCTTCCGCAAGATGACCTTCTTCGAGATGCCGGGCGAGCGCGTCATCGTGCTGCTGTCGGCCGGCAATCTCGCCGTGAGCCAGTCGGTCACCGGGCTGCTGCGCGAACGCGTCACGCAGGCCAAGAACAGCCTGCTCACCGCGCGCACGCTGGCCGATGCCGCGCGCCTGGTGGGTGATGCGGTGCGCGACGTGTACACGCGCGACGCCGCGCCGCTCAAGGAGCACGGCATCGAGTTCAACCCCACGTTCATCATCGGTGGGCAGATCGGCGGCGAAGCGCCGCGCCTGTTCCACGTCTATTCGGCTGGCAATTTCATCGAGACCACCGCCGACACGCGTTACTTCCAGATCGGCGAATCCAAGTACGGCAAGCCCATCATCGATCGGGTGGTCAAAGCCGACACTTCGCTCGCCGCGGTGGCCAAGTGCGCGCTCATATCGATGGATTCCACCATCCGCTCCAATCTATCCGTCGGCATGCCGCTCGACCTCGCCATCGTGCGCCACGACGCCCTGCAGATTTCGTTGCATCGAAGCATCGGCGCCGACGACGCCTATTTCAAAGTGATCCGTGACGGCTGGGGCGAGTCGTTACGTAATGCGTTTCACGCGTTGCCGGACCCCTCGATCCCCTGACGAGCGCCGAAGGGTTCGAAACTGGGACATGACACCGTGCGGCGCGCACGTTTCGGCGCGACGCTGTTTCTTTCGCCCAAATTCAGGCGTAGCTTGATCGCCCATGAGGGTCGGGCCGACAAACCGTCGCATGGCACTACAGGCGCTGCTCGCGCTGGGCGGGGGCCTCTGTTCCCGCGACCTGTTCGCCGAACCCAACATCGGCTCGCGCATTCCCCGCACTCCCGAAGATCTTTCCGGCGCACTGGGCGATCCCGAACCCTTGTTTGCCGCGCCCACGCGACTCGACCGCATCGGCCGCGTGATGACGCACGTCATGGTCAACGGCAAGGGTCCATTCCGCTTCGTCATCGATACGGGCGCCAGCCGCTCGACGCTCGCGCCCCATCTAGCAAAAGCGTTGAATCTGTCGCCGTCCGTCGGCCGCAACGTCATGTTGAACGGCGTCACGGGCGCCGCCGAAGTCTTCACGGTGCCGGTCGACAGCATCGAGATCGGCGCGCTGCGTTTCGAGAAGCAGGACCTGCCGGTGATCTTCACCTCGATCATGGGCAATGCCGACGGCATCCTCGGCGTCGCGGGCTTCCAGGATCAACGCATCGACGTCGACTTCAAGCGTGACCGCGTCAGCGTGCTCGAATCGAACGGCAAACGTCCGCACTACAGCATGGTCACCGCGCGCGCCGAACGGAACGACAACGGCCTGATGATCGTCGACATACGCGTCGGCCGCCGCATCAAAGCCAAAGCCGTCATCGACACCGGTGCGGAGCGCACGCTCGGCAACCTCGCGTTGCAGCGGGAAATGAATAAGAACCGCCGCAAGAAACGCGAGGTGGTTTCGGCGGTGGTCCACGGCGCCACTCCGGACATCACCGACGGTGACGTGCAGGAGATCAAGGAAGCGACCATGGGGGACATGACGCTCACCAACATGGAAGTCATCTTCGCCGATTTCCACGTGTTCAAACTCTGGCGATTACATGAGCAGCCCGCCATGCTCATCGGCATGGACATGATCGGCGTGCTCGACCGGCTGGTCATCGACTACCGCCGCAACGAAGTGAGCATGTACGGCGAGCGGTCGGCCTCGCGCATCGTCCAGCGCTGACCCCCGCTACACCAGCACGAATTTTCCGAGGGGACGCACACCGCCGTTGAGCAGCGCGTCCACCCGATGCACTCCCGCGTAGTGCTTGCGCGTGGTGAGCTGCTGCAGCGTTATCTTCTTCGACAGGACGACGTGCCCACGCGGCGGCAGGTCCACCGCCCGGAGCTTGAAAGTCTTCGCACCGGTGCCGCGCGACTTCACGAAGTGCACCACGAGATCCGCCATCACGCGTTGCCGTTTCGCCGCTTTGTTGACCAGCTCGAACGACACGCTGACGCTGCCGCCGATCGTCACGCGCGCGGGCGCGATCGAAACTTGGCGCACGCCCACATCCGCCTTCGCACCGTAACCCAGCGCCGCGAGCGCGCCCGCATCCGCCCGTTTCACCGCCGAACGCAGCGCGTGCCTGACTATCCACTGCCGTTCGGCACTCGCGCCCCGCAACCAGCGTTTCGCGACTGTAGTCAGGATCTTCGGGTGATCCTTGCCGATGTCGTTGAGGTTGTTGGCCACCGAGCGCCGCACGTACAACGCCGGATCGTCCTTGAGCAATTCGAGCAGCTCGAGCACCGGCCGCGGGTCTTGCTGAAACGCCCGCAGCCGCGCCGCCCATGGCAATCGCGGCCGCGTGCCTTCGGAAACCAGCCGGCGCACGTGTTCGCTCGGATCGGTCGCCCATTGCCGCAGGCGCGCCAGCGTTCGCGCGGGATGTTTCTCGAGAAACGCTCGGATGCTGAATTCCGCGGTGAACAACTGCGTCAGCGCGTGTTGCGCGCGCATTGATTCTTCGAAGTGATCCAGTCCAAACCGCGCGACGAACAGCAGATGCGGCATGAAGAGGAATGAACCCATGCCGCCGCGGTAGTCGTGCGCCTGCGTGGCCGAGGCCAGCAGGATAACCACCGCCTTTGGGTAATCCTGCGGCAGGTGTTTGTGCAGCGCGGCCGCGATGTGGGAACCGCGGGCCGTCAGCGACAGCGGCGCGTAGCCGGCCAGCGCGTCGTGCAGAAATACTTTTTCCGGAAACGCCGGATGCACCGCGACGATCATTTTTGCGATCGCGCGCGGCACTTCTTTCCCGTACTGTTCCCTGAGTTCGGTGGCCATCGCGCCCTACAGGAAGTTGTTAGGCCAGATCATCGAGCGCCACATGTGCGCCACCGGCGAGCCGTCGAACCCCAGGCCCTCCGCCGGCTGCCGGAAATTCCGCCCGATGATGTCCACGAACATGGCGGGATCGATTTCCGGCCCCGGCTCGAACGCGTACTTGTCGAACATCGTCACCAGTCGCGACGTCATGTACCAGCGGTGCGCCCGTGCCTCTTCATGCGCCCGGCGGATGTATTCGGGCGGCTGATAGTCCGCGCCGAAGTAGCGCCGGTACGCTTCCGGGTATTCGTACCCTACGGATTCGTCGGCGAAATATCGCAGCGGCTGGTGGTAGCGCACCGCCCAGGCGACCTCCTCGCTCACGTACGGCGCGATCAGCTGCGCGCTCCAGTAGCCGTGGTCGCAACGCACCAGGGCGCCGTTCGAGATGTCATGCAGGAAACAGGCGATGACTATCTTCTCGTCCTGGCCCGCTTCGAGGGCCAGCTTCGCGGAGAGATAGTGGTGACGGCGCGAGATCGACCCGAATCGCAGCCGGAAAAAATCGAGCAGCGTGGGTTTTTCCGGCATGCGCGGCAGCGCCGGGTTGTCGCCCATCATGAAGACCGCGCCATTCTGCATGGCCTCGAACAGCTCGGGTTCGATGTCGGCGGCACCCGTGCCCAATGTGCCGATCGCGGACGGCAGGATCAGCCGCTTGCGGCCCGCCTGGGGGAAATCATCAGCCGGTTCGTTCACTGCCGCGCGGTCGCGAGTCTCAGGCCCAGCGCGATGAACATGACGCCCGCGATCTTGCCGAGCACGTTCGCCATCGACGGGCGCCGCAGGAAGGCGCCGCGCAAATGCGCAGCGCCGATCGCCAGGACGACGCACCACACCACGCCGAGTGCCACGAACGACAGTCCGAGCGCGAGGAACGCGCCCACCTTGTTAGTGCTACCCGCGGTGATGAACTGCGGCATCAGCGCGAGGAAGAACAACGCCACCTTGGGATTGAGCAGATTGGACAACACACCCTGGCGGAATGCCGCCCACTGCCCATCGCCGGCCGCCACGCCCTGCCCGCCCGGCAGTCCGCTCGCGCGGCTCCACAAGGCGCGCACGCCGATGTAGACGAGATACGCGGCGCCCGCAAACTTCACCGCCATGAACGCGTATGGCGACGTCGCGAGGAGCGCCGAAAGGCCAAGCGCGGCCGCGAAGGTGTGGATCACGCTGCCGGCGCTGATGCCCAGCGCCGCGGCGATTCCGGCGGCGCGGCCACCCGAGAGGCTGCGTCCCAGAATGAAAAACGTGTCCTGGCCAGGCGTGATGACGAGGACGATGGCGGTCGCGAGGAACCACCCGTAGTGATGAATGCCGAGCATGGGCGGCACTGTGCAACGCGGCCCCCACGATTGGCAAACAAGCTTTTCTGGGCCTGCGAAAGCGCGCGGTGGCACTTCGAGCTCACATCCAAAAGTCAGAAAAGACCTGGATTTCGCCTCGAACGAGTGGGTTCTCCATTCAAGTGAGCGCGGCCGCGCGGTTGTTCCCGTCGCCAGCGTACCGGTGGGCCCTCCGGCTCCGCGGGCATTCGGCTAGACTCCGGCAGCTTTTTCTCCAATTGCTCCGAGGATTCGTAGCCATGCCGCACAACCCGCGCCGTCAGTTCCTCGCCCAGACCGCCGCCCTCGCCGCCGCCCCGCTCTTTTCGAGCGTAGTGTCCGGGCAAGCGCCCGCACGCAAGCTGGGAGTCGCGCTGGTGGGGCTGGGAAGTCTCTCCACTGGCCAGATCGCGCCTGCGTTGCTCAAGACACGCAATTGCCGGCTGGCGGGCATCGTCAGCGGCTCGCCCGCGAAAGCGGCCGAGTGGAAGCAGAAATACAACCTGCCCGACAACAACGTCTACGACTACAAGACGATGGGCCGCATGGCCGACAACAAGGACATCGACATCGTCTACGTCGTGACGCCGAACTCCCTGCATCTCGAACACGCATTGGCAGCCGCGGCCGCCGGCAAACACGTGTTCTGCGAGAAGCCGATGGAGATCACCGTCGAGCGCTGCCAGCAGATGATCGACGCGGTGAAGAAGGCTGGCAAGATGCTCGGCGTCGGTTATCGCTGCCAGTTCGAGCCTAACCACCTGGAATGCGTGCGGCTGGCGCGCGAGAAAGTGCTCGGCGACGTCAAGGTGATCGACGCGAATTTCGGTTTTGCGATCGGCGATCCGACCCAGTGGCGTCTGAAACGCGAGCTCGCGGGCGGCGGCGCGCTGATGGATGTCGGCATCTACTGTCTGCAGACCACCCGCATGCTGACCGGCGAAGATCCGATCTGGATCAGCGCCGCCGAGGTCAAGACCGACCCGGTGAAGTTCAAGGAAGTGGATGAAACCATCACCTGGCAGACCAAGTTCCCCGGCGGCGTGGTCACGCAATGCGTGAGCACCTATGCGGCGAACGGCCTCGCGGGCTTCCGCGCGGCGACCACGCGTGGCTCGTTCGGCCTGGAGCCGGCGTATTTCTACAGCGGCAATCGTGGCCGGCGCAGCGACGGCCCCGAGATCAATTTTCCGCTCACCGACCAGTTCGCGACGGAGCTCGATGACTTCGCGGACTGCATCATCAACAAGCGCCCGACGAAGGTGCCGGGCGAGATGGGCCTGCAGGATGTGAAGTACCTGATGGCTATCTACGAGTCCATCAAGAAACGCCGGCCGGTCTCGCTGGTTTGAAGTAGTAAGTCGGTGCCGGGTGAGACTTGGCTGCGCCCGCATGCGGGCGCAGCCAAGTCTCACCCGGCACCGACTTACCGACTTACTTCACCGCGATCTCGAACGGCGTCACGGGCAATCCCGCGCCGTCATAGAGATTGCACAGCGGGCTGTCGGCCCAGCAGAAACGCACGCGAGCAGGCGCCGGCACATCCCCGGCGTCGAGCGTCACGCTTCCGCCGCCAGACAAACGCGCCGACACGAACTGGCAGGATCCCTCGGCCGCCCCGCACAACTCGAAAGCGCTCGGGTCTTTCGCGTTGTACACGGTGAGCGCGCCTTCGAAATCGCCAAACGTCACGACGACGTTGCCGCCATCGCGACGCGCGGATTTCGGCTGCGCGCCGGACGCGGACAACGACTCGCCGAACACCACGTGGCGCGCCGCGCGCGCCAGCCGGCGCCCCACTTCCTGTTTGTTGGTCGGGTGCACGTCATCGCGATTGCCGATGTCGTAGGTAACGACCAGCCCGGCATTCCCATCGGCTTCGACCGCACGACGCTCGGCGTCCCGCGTCAGCGCCCAACCACTCTCGACCGGCGTCTTCGCCATCGGACCGTAATTGGCGAGTTGCACCACGAGGAACGGCAGCGGCGTATCGAACTGCTTGCGCCAGTCCGCCATCAGCGCGCGCAGCTGCGATTCATAACGTTTCCCTTCGGGTACGGAAGTATTCGATTCTCCCTGGTACCAGGCCACGCCGCGCACGCCGAATTTTCTGAGCGGCGCGATCATCGCGTTGTACAACATGCTGTTGCCCGCGGTCGGCTCCCAGGGCGCGCGCGGCGGATTTGTGACACCCGCGGGCGCGATCTGGTACTCCCAGCCGCGCAACGGAATGCTGGTGCCGTCCGCGAACTGCAGCGCGCGTTTTTCGGCCGTGCCGTACATGCCGCCGCTGGCGTAGGTGTCGAGCGCGTTGACGACGACCAGGTTCTCGCCCGCCTTCAGTAGTTTGGCCGGCACGGGATACTTGCGGTCGCCGCCCGCGCTGCTGCCGATCGCGCGCCCGTTGACCCAGGTGAGGTCGACCTCATCGATCGGGCCCAGCGACAACGTCGCCCCGAGCTTCGCCTGCGCGGCCGAGAGCCTGACCCGCGTGCGATACCAGACGATGCCGTCGTAGGCCGCCAGTGCCGGCACGCCCCAGCTCTCCCACGGCGTCAACTCCGCGGGCGCCGCGCGCCACTCGGCGCCATCTGCCTTGTTCGCCAGCCAGGGTTGTTTGCCCTTGGGTGTCGACGGCAGCGCCAGCCACCATTTCTGCCAGACTTCGCCCCACTGCGCGGCGGCGCGCGTCTGATCGCTGCGGTACTCGCCCAGCACGTCGAGCGAGGTTTCATATCCACCGGCTGCGCGTAACGCGCTCTCGCTGATCCAGGTTTCGATCTTCGATCCGCCCCAGGCGGAGACGATCATCCCCTGCGGAACATGAGTCCGCGCTTCGAGCTCGCGCGCGAAGAAATAACAGGTAGCGGAAGAATCCTGGGTCGTGTCCGGCGAGGCGACTTTCCATTCCGCCTTGTCGAGCGACGCAAGAATCGTGGTGCTGCTGACGTTCGCCACCTTGAGCTCGCGAATGGCGCCGTTGGCCGACGCGGCAATTTCCGCGCGCGAATTGAGCACGCCGCGCACCGAGAACGCCATGTTCGACTGGCCCGAGCACAACCACACGTCGCCTACCAGCACATCGTCGGCGTTCTGTGCCGCCGTGTCAGTGCGCGCGGACAAAGTGAACGGCCCGCCAGCCCGTTGGGCCGGCAATTTCAGCGCCCAGCGGCCTTGCGCATCGGCCCGGGCGGTCTGCGTCGCATCCGCCAGCGTGACAGTGACGCTGTCGCCGGCATTTGCGTGACCCCAGACTTCGATGGGCCGATCGCGTTGCAGGACCGCGTGATCGGTGAACAAAGCGTCCATGAGTGTCGCGTCGGCACGCGCATTGTTCATCGCCGTAGCCGCGAGGCCTGCCCATGCCAGCCGCGCGGCGATTCGCTGTAACATCTTCCACCCCTCATGTCCGAACGCGCGCAAATACTGGTCCGTCGGGGCGTCGATCTCAAGACGTTTCGTGCAGAAATCGTGGCCGCCCGCGTGCCGGAGCGCGCCGCTGCGCAGGCCGATCCGGCACGGATGAACTCGCCATGGCGTTGCGACGCGGGCCGCTGGCGGAACTCACGCCCGGTGACGTGCTCTATATCCGTTGCGCAGGCACGCGAGCACGGCATTTCGAAACAGAGCGGGTTGTTAGGGCTGGCGGCGCCGCACGCGCAAGAGGTCCGTGCGGTCCTGGCGGCAGGTATTTCAAAGCCCAGCTGGTTTTCCAAGGGGATTCAATGAGCAGATTCTCGAGTTGCGGATTCGCCGCCCTGTTGGCCGCGGCCCTGGTCGCTTGTGGTGGTGGTGGTGGCGGTGGTTCGCTTCCGCCACCCGCCGGTGGCGGCGGCGGCACACCGCAGCTGCCGAGCCCGTCGACCGCGCCCGCGCTGAAGACGATCCTGGCGGCCAAGTACGGCATGGCGAATTTCCCCATCGGCGCGGCCATCGAAGTGGGCTCGACGGGCGGCACCGACGCCGCGATCCTGCAGAAGCACTTCAGCAGCATCACCGCCGAAAATGCGATGAAGCCGGACACCATCTGGCCCAACAAACCCGGTACGGCGCCGGCGCAGCCCGCGGATCAGCCGAATTTCGGCCCGGCCGATGCGCTCGTGAACTTCGCCGCGACTAACAACATTCAGGTGCGCGGCCACACGCTGCTGTGGCATCAGACCGTGCCGACCTGGTTCGTGGTGGGCAACCTCAACGACACCTTGGGATACCGCGCGACGGTGCAGCAGCACCTGCGCACGTACATCACCGCCGTGATGAATCATTTCCCGAACGTCTACGCGTGGGATGTGGTCAATGAGGTCGCCACCGACACGCCGAACGCGGCGGATCCTTATCGTCACGACAGCCTGTGGTATGCGGCGTACGCCAACGGCGGGCTCGACGGCAAGGACTATGTCGTCGACGCCTTCATGATCGCGGGCCAGGTACGCACGGCGATGAACAAGCCCGGCATCAAGCTGATGTTGAACGACTACAACACCGAGCTCCCGGGCAAACGCGCCAACGTTCTCAAGATCGTGCAGGACGTGATCAACGCTGGCGCGCCGATCGACGGCGTGGGCCACCAGCTGCATCTCAGTCTGAATGCGGACGTGTCCCAGGTCACCGCCGCGTTTGCCGCCGTCGAGGCGCTGTCTTCCACGCTCGTCAACCACGTCACCGAGCTCGACGTCTCCATCTACAACGACCCGGGCGACTGCTTCTCGGCGCGCACCATCCCGCCCTGCCTCGCCGACCTCGGCGCGAATCCACCGCAGTCGGTGCTCTCGCAGCAGGCCACGCTGTACCGCGCGCTGTTCAACGCCTTCAACCGGCCGAGCGTCACGTCGGTGAGCCTCTGGGGTATCGCGGACAACCATACCTGGCTCAACGCCTGGCCGGTCAATCGCACCAACCGCCCGCTGCTGTTCGATATCGCGGGAAACCCCAAGTGGGCGTTCTGGACGGTCGTGGACTCTTCAATCACGGTTCCCTGAGCGCGCATAATCGGCCGGCTTCGGCGAACGGGCCGAGCGCGCGTCTGTCCGGCCAGCGCCGGTGAGGGGGAATCTTGCAAGGACTCTGTCTGGGCGTCTTCATGGGCGCGCTGGGTTTTGCTTCGGCTGCCGGCGCCGCCGGTGCGTCCATCACCGTCACCAACGATCTCGGCGCCGCGCGTCCGGGCGCCGTCGTCTCCGTACCCTTTCCGCAGATCGACGCGGTTGCGCCTGGGCTGCGCATGTACCACCTGGTAGTCAGGGATCCGAAAGGCCGCATCCTGCCATCGCAGGTCACTAACTACCAGCACGACCACCACGGCGCCCGCTACGACGACCTGGTGTTCTCGTACGATTTCGCCGCCGGGCAGAAGCAGGCGGTGTTCTCCGTCGAGACGGTCGCGGCTGCAACGGCGCCGGAGAAGTCCTGCGTCTATGCGCGCGTCGTGCCCGAGCGCTTCGACGACATGGCGTGGGAGAACGACCGCATCGCGCACCGCATGTACGGCGCGACGCTGAACAGCGAGACGGCCGCGGCCGTGGGCGAGCGCCTGCGCGGCAGCGGCATCGATGTGTGGGCCAAGAAAGTCACTTACCCCATCGTCGATCGCTGGTACGCCAAGGGCCACGACCAGTTCCACGCCGATGGCGAAGGTGAAGGCCTGGACCTCTACAACATGGGTGGTGCGCGCGGCGCGGGCGGCACGGGAGTGTGGGACGGCAAGAAGTTGTGGACCTCGGACAACTTCGCCACCGCGCGGGTGCTGGCGAACGGGCCGCGGCGTGCCTCGTTCAAGCTCGAGTACGCGCCGTTCGACGCGGGATCCGGGCTGGTCTCCGAGACCAAACACTTCACCGTCGATTGCGGCGTGAATTTCGATGCCGTCGAGAGCGTGTTCGATCTTCCGGAGCCGGAGGGGATCGTGGGCGTCGGGCTGACCGAGCACAAGCTCGCGCCAGGCGACCCACCGGCCGTCATCACAAAAGATGCCGACGGCCGATGGATCAGTATCTGGGAGCAGAACAAGGACGGTGGAGTCGGGGTTGCGGCCATCCTCGCGCCGGACGCCGTCTCCGCAGGCATCGCCGCGGATGGACCGAACGGCAATGGCGTGACCAATCATCTGCTGCTGGTGAAAGCCACTGATGGGGTGCCCGTGCGTTACTTCACCGGTGCCGGATGGGACCGAAGCGGCCAGTTCAAGGATCGCGCTGCGTGGGAGAGCTACGTGAAAACCTTCGCGGCGGGAGTAGCGAGGCCGCTGGTCATCTCCGTGAGCGCGCGCCCGTGAACGGGCGAGCCATCCTGTTAGCCGGCTGTCTGCTGCTTGCCGCCGGCGCATTCGCGCAGAACGGGAATTTCGGCGACTGGCCCGCGGGCACGGATCCGCGCGAGGTCGGCAAACGGGTGGCCGAACGCTTCATCCCGACGCCACACATGGAATTGAATGCGCGCGGGCCGAAGGCCTTGCACTACGCGGCAGTGAATACCTGGGTGGGAGCGTTGCAGTTCGCGCAGACCACCGGGGATGTGGATCTTGCCAGGCGCCTGGAGGAACGTTTCGAACCGTTTCTCGCGGTCGATGGCCCGCGCGTGCCGCGCACCGATCACGTCGACGGCGCGGTGTTCGGGCAGCTGCCGCTCGAGTTGTACCTGCAGGCGAAACGTTACCAGTACCGCGCCATGGGTCTGACGTTCGCGGACGCGCAATGGGACCGGCCGACGCCCGACGGGTTGACCAACCAGACGCGCTGGTGGATCGACGACATGTACATGATCACGGCGCTGCAGGTGCAGGCGTATCGCGCCACGGGCGATGCGAAGTACCTGGAGCGCACCGCGCTCGAGATGGATGCCTATCTACAGAAACTGCAGCAGCCCAACGGGCTCTTCTTCCATGCGCCCGACGTGAAGTTCTTCTGGGGCCGTGGCGATGGCTGGGTTGCGGTGGGCATGACGGAGCTGCTGCGCGAGCTGCCGGCGAATCACCGACTGCGCAAACCGATCCTCGCGGCTTACAGGAAGATGATGGCGACCTTGCTCGTACACCAGGCCGACAATGGCATGTGGCGACAGCTCATCGATCATTCCGAGAGCTGGGAGGAGTCTTCGAGCACCGCGATGTTCACGTACGCGTTCGTCAGCGGCGTGAAGAACGGCTGGCTGCCCGAAGACACGTACGGCCCCGCGGCACGCAAGGCGTGGATCGCGCTGGTCGGATATCTCACCGCCGATGGAGATCTGCGCGAAGTGTGCGTGGGCACCGGCAAGAAGGACGACTTGCAGTACTACTTGGATCGCCCGCGCGTGGCCGGCGATGCGCACGGCCAGGCACCGATGTTGTGGACCGCGACGGCGTTGTTGCGGTGACGGAAGGTGCCGGGTGGGGAAAGTGGGGAGAGCAGATAAGTCGGTGCCGGGTCGGACTTACGGACGTAGTTGCGTCGATGCACGTTTCAGCCGGATCCGTAAGTCCGACCCGGCACCGACTTATCTGCTCTCCCCACTTTCCCCACCCGGCACCATTCACTAGAGGGGGATTTGCAATGAAGGGTATTTTCCTGTTTTTGGCGCTGGCGTTCTCGACGCTGGCGGTGGCCTCGCCCAACGGCGGGCCGCTCGGCGATTTCGAAGCTCATGGCGACATCGGCTCGCCCAAGATCGGCGGCTACGCCGCGTACAACGCGGACTCGCAGGTGTACACGCTCAGTGCGGGCGGCGTGAACATCTGGGCGAAACGCGACGAGTTCCAGTTCGCCTATCGCAAGATGAAGGGCGACTTCATCGTGCAGGCGCAGGTGGAATTCCAGGGCAAGGGCGTCGATCCGCACCGCAAGGCCGGCATCATGGCGCGCACGTCGATCGCCGATTTCGATTCGGCGTACGTCGATGGCGCGATCCACGGCGACGGACTGGTCTCGCTGCAGTTTCGCAAGGCCAAAGGCGAAGACACGGCGCAGATCGAGATGCCGGCGGCGAAAACCGCGACCGTCATCCAGCTCGAGCGGCGCGGCTCTGTATTCATCCTCTCCGCGGCGCGCCCCGGCGAGCCGTTCGAAATTTCGCAGATCGACGACGCCCCGAACGTGCCCGAAGAAGCCTACGTCGGCCTGTTTCTCTCCTCGCACAACGTGGACGTGAAGGAAACGGCGATCTTTCGCAACGTGCGCGTGATCAAGCCGGTGAAGGTGGGCTTCACGCCGTATCGCGACTACATCGGCAGCCGGCTCGAGATCCTCAACGTCGCGAGCGGGCATCGCAGCGTGGTGTACTCCTCGCGCGTGCCGTTCGAAGCGCCCAACTGGTTGCCCGACGGCGCAGCGCTGCTCTACAACGCCAGCGGCGGCGACCCCGCCACGCGCGGCCGCCTGTGGAAATTCGACCTCGCCACGCGCACACCCACGCTGATCGACACCGGCTTCGCGATCCGCAACAACAACGACCACGTGCTGTCGTTCGACGGCACGCAGCTCGCCATCAGCGACCAGAGCACGGAAGCGGGCCAGTCCACCATCTTCACGATGCCGACGCGCGGCGGTGTTCCCAAGCGCATCACGCCGCTCACACCTTCGTACATGCACGGCTGGTCGCCCGACGGGAAATGGCTCACTTACACCGCGGGCCGCCCGACGAAAAAGGACCCGAAGGTGCTCGAGTGGGATATCCACAAGACCGCCTCCGACGGTAGTGGCAAAGAGATCAACCTGACCAACACACCCGGCCTCGATGATGGCCCCGAGTTTTCGCCCGACGGCCAGTGGATCTATTTCAATTCCACGCGCTCGGGGCAGATGCAGATCTGGCGCATGAAACCCGACGGCACCGGCCAGGAACGCGTGACCAACGACGACAAGTGGAACGACTGGTTCCCGCACTTCTCGCCCGATGGCAAGTGGATCACCATCATTTCGTACGGGCTCGACGTGGAGCCGGCTAACCACCCGTACTACAAGCATTGCCTGCTGCGCATCATGCCGACCGACGGCAGCGCGAAGCCGAAAGTGATCGCGTACATCTACGGCGGCCAGGGCACGATCAACGTGCCGTCGTGGTCGCCGGATGGGACGCACGTGGCGTTCGTTTCGAACTCCGACGCTCTCTAAAACGGGACATGCCTGTTTTCGATTGAGGGGATGCGTCGCATGGCGCATCCCTTTTTTATCAGCACTGGGGATCGCCGCCACTTCCGACCCTTTTGCCAGCTAATGGGGACTGTCCTCATTTTCTTGTCGCGCCGCGGTGCAGCGCGCTTCGCGCAGCAACTTCCGCGTGCCTCTCGGCGCCGCGGTTCCAGCGTTTGTCGGTGGCACGCAACTTGAATGTGCATTTCACCAAGGTGGCGCACACTACGGGTCGCGCGTGTCCGTTCTCAGACGCGTTATCCGTCTTTCCAAGAACAACCAGCTGGCGGGTGGGGTATCCATGAATCGAACTGTGTCGCGCCGCGACTTCCTGAACATTGCGGGCTCGGTCGGCGGCTCGACCGCCGTCTATCGCGCCGCCATGGCGCTCGGCCTCATGTCGCAGGCGCGCGCCGAGCGTCCCGACATCGCCGCGCTCGCCAAGCCCAGAAAGGTCCTGATCCTGGGCGCCGGCATCTCCGGCCTGACCGCGGCCTACGAACTCAACAAGAAAGGTTACGACGTCCAGATTCTCGAAGCCTCGTTCCGCGCCGGCGGCCGCAACATGACGGTCCGCAACGGCGATCGCATCGACGAGACCGGTTTTCCGCAGGTCTGCAATTTCGACAAGGACCCGGATCTCTACTTCAACTGCGGCCCGGCGCGTATCCCGGGCCATCACCAGGCACTGCTCAACTACTGCAAGGAGCTCGACGTCGAGCTCGAGCCGTTCATCAACGACAACCGCCTGGCCTGGGTCCAGGACGACGCGATGTTCGGCGGCAAGCCGATCCGCGCGCGCGAATACATGACCGATTCGCGCGGCTTCGTGGCCGAGCTCATGTCGAAGTCCATGACGCCGGAACAGTTCGCGGCACCGCTCACGAAGGATGACTACGACCGCCTGCGCGAATACCTCAAATATCTCGGTACCCTCGACCCGAGCTTCAGGTACGTGGGCTCGAGCAACGCAGGGCTCGCCAAACACGACTACACCAGTCCGGACTTCCTCAAGACGCCGCTCGACGGCCGCGAACTGCTCAAGTCGAAGTTCATGGCCATCATGAGTTTCGGCGAAACCGACGATCAGGCCGCCATGATGATGGAGCCGATCGGCGGCATGGATCGGGTGCCGGCGGGGTTCCTGCGCAAGATCGGCCACCTCGTGCAGCTCGAATCGCAGGTACAGGCGATCAAGGTGCTGCCGAAAGGCGTCGAGGTCACCTATCGCCGCAATGGCGAATACATCACCGCCAAGGCGGATTACGTCCTCAACTGCATTCCGATGCAGCTGCTGGCCGGCATCGAACACAACTTCCCGAAGGAATATGCCGCGGGCTTCACCGCGATTCCGCGCGGCAAGCTGTTCAAGATCGGTTTCCAGATGAAGGAACGGTTCTGGGAGAAGGAAGGCATCTACGGCGGCATCTCGTGGACGCTGCAGGACATCCAGCAGCTGTGGTATCCGGCGCACGGCATCCATCGCAAGAAGGGCGTGATGCTCGGCGCGTATACGTTCGATCCGAATGCCGGCGAGAAATTCGCGCGGCTCGCCCCTGCGGATCGCTTCAAGCTCGCGATCGCGCAAGGCGAGAAGATTCACCCGGGTTACGGCAGCTACGTCGAAACCGGCGTGAGCGTGGCCTGGCACCAGATGAATCACATGCTCGGCTGCGCTGCGCAGTGGGACGAGGATCTGTCGAAGAAATGGTTCAAGACCTTGCAGACGCCCGTTGGCAACCACTTCCTGATGGGAGACCAGGTGAGTTATCACCCGGGCTGGCAGGAGGGCGCCATGGCATCGGCGCATCACGCGATCGCGGAGATCGACGCGCGCGAACGCGCGGGCAAGAACGCGGTGGCGGCATGAACAAGAAACACTGGATCGCGCTGGGCGTGCTCGTCGTCGAAGCGGTATTCGCTACCGGCAGTGCGCGTGCGGAGAACAAGTTCGACTATTGCCTGCTGTGCCACGGGGCCGATGCCAACGGCAATTACGGCATCCGCGCGCCCAAGATTTCGGGCGTGGAACCCTGGTACCTCTCGAGGCAGCTCGAGAATTTCGCCGCCGGTATACGTGGTGTGCCGGCGGACGACGCCGCGGGGCACGAGATGGGCCCCGTGGGCATGCGCCTGAAGCAGGAAGGCACGCTGCAGGCTGCCGTCGATTACATCGGCACGCTCAAGTCGAAGCGTCCCGCCGCCACGGTGAGCGGCGACATCGCGCACGGTAAAGCGTTGTATGCGAACTGCGCGAGTTGCCATGGCGCCCGGGGCGAAGGCAATCAGACGCTGAACTCACCGGCGCTGGCCGCGCGTTCGGATTGGTACCTGGTCGTGCAGCTCGCCAACTACCAGAAGGGTTTGCGCGGCACCGACGAGCGCGATGTCTACGGCGCGCAGATGCGCGCAATCGTCGCGACGCTGCCGGATGAGAAGGCCATCACCGATGTGGTGGCGTATATCAACACGCTGAAATGAGGGTGCCGGGTGGGGAAAGTGGGGAGAGCGGCGGACGCCGCTCTCCCCACTTTCCCCACCCGGCACCCTCCGCCAACCCCCAAGGAGCTCACATGCGAAGACTAGCTAGCCCGTCAAACCTCATCCAAGCCGCGGTCGGCGGGGCTCTCGCCTTGAGCCTGGCCTCCGCCGCCGGCGCCGCGGATGTCGTGCGTCACCCGCTGCCGGGCGGCAGCACGTTCCCGATCGCGCGCGCGGTGGAAGTCCCCGCCGGCAAGACCATCATCTTCCACAGCGGCACGACGCCGGCGCCGCTGGACCCGAAAGCCGAACCCGGCAGCGCGGCCTACTGGGGCGACACGAAGACCCAGGCGCTCAGCACATTCGCGCGCATCAAGGAATCCCTCGACGAGATGAAGCTGGGGTTCGGCAACGTCGTCGCGATGACGGTCTACCTGGTCGGCGACCCGGCCAAGGGTAGCCGCATGGATTTCGAAGGATTCATGGCCGCGTACACGCAGTACTTCGGCACCAAGGAGCAGCCCAATCTGCCGGCCCGCTCCACCGTCCAGGTCGCCGGCCTCGTGGCGCCGGGCATGCTGGTCGAAATCGAAGTCCAGCTGGCCAAGTAACTGCGGCCAATGAAAAGGCCCTCGGGCAACCCGAGGGCCTCTGACCATCTTCGAGGGTGGGCGAGCGAGCCCTTGCGCCCGCCCACCCTCTCCCTTCACATCAGAACGTGAAGACCATCTTGCCGTAGTAGTACGCGCCGTTGATGCCGTACGGCGAGAACGACGGATACCCCGCCACCACACCGGTGTCGCCCGTACCGAACTGCGCGGCACGGAAGATGCCGTTGCGCTTGTTCGGGTACTTGTCGAACACGTTGGTTGCGCCCACCGTGAAGCTCAGCGTGTCCATCGCCTTGAAGGACACTTCGAGGTTCGTGATCGGCGTCACCGGAATCTCCGTACGCATGTAGCGCAGGCCGGTGACCGGATCCGGAGCGGGCGTCCCGGCAGGCACGTCCTCGCCGTAGAAGTCAGCGACTTCGCCGCCGTCATTCTCGTACTGCGCCGACTTGCCATACACCAGTTCGTGCACGCTGAACGACAGGCGCTCCCATTCGAACTTCGCACCGAGGTTCACGAGGAACTTCGGCGCGGTCTCCGTGAGATCCGCCAGCGCCACCCGGTCGAACAACGCCTGATCACCGAGCTCGGTCGGCGTGTCACGAATCGACAGCACTTCGGTCTCGGTGTAGGTCGCGGCCACGCTCCAGTCCACGTTCGCGCTGCCCATCTCCATGCCGTAGTTGAACGCCAGATCGACGCCCCGCGTGCGCGTGGTGATGCCGTTGGTGAACAGGTTGATGCCCGTGTCGCCTTCGGCGGTGACTTCCGGATCGAGCACGTTGCCGTTCGCGATGATGGCATCGACGATCGCCTGCGAGAACAACTCGCCGTCGATCGTGCCGTAGAACGTGCTGGTCGCCGCGATGCGGTTGCGCACCTCCACCTGGTACAGATCGAACGTCAGCGACATCGCCTTGTCCGGACGGAACACGAAACCCAGCGAGTAGTTGGTCGACTTCTCGGGTTGCAGCCCCGAGCCGAGTCCGAGCAACGCGGACGCTGGCGCATTGGGCGGCATCTGCACGAAGGCCGTGGTCGGGCCGACGTTCGTCGCCGAGTAGTAGGACTCCGCCAGCGTCGGCGCCCGGAAGCCCGTGCTGGCCGTGCCGCGTAACGCGAAGGAATCCGTCAGCTCGTAACGCGCGCTCAGCTTGCCGACGGTCGTGTCGCCGAAGTCGCTGTAGTCCTCGTAGCGCCCGGCCAGGTCGAGACGCAGCGCCTCGATCGGCGAGATCACGACATCGACGTACGCCGACGTGACATCGCGGTCGTGGCTGCCCGAATCCGACAGGCTGATGCCGGGGAACGACTGGCCGCCTTCGAAGTAACGCGAGAACTCGTCGCCCGGCGAGGCCGTCCACTCTTCCTGGCGGTATTCAAGGCCGAACGCGAGGTTCATGGGCGCCGCCAGACCGAGGTCGATCTCCTTGGTGATGTCGAGGTTCGACGTCCATTGCGTTTGTGTGTAGTTGCCGTCGTAGAAATTCACCGGCGTGGTGCCGGTCTGCGAGAACAACGTGGCGTTGGCCGAATCGCGCGTGAAGATGTCCATGTCGTCTTCGCCGTACGTCGACGAAATATCCCAGTCCCAGCTGCCGGCGCTGCCCTTGAAGCCGAGCGTGGCCTGGTAGTCGGTCTCCTCGGATTCTTCGCGCGGGTTGAAACCGAAGGGCGCGAAGTAGGTGACTTCTTCCGACTCCGGATCGGTGTATGTCACGCGGGTCGGAACGCGATAGTTCTCGAACGAGGCGGCGTGTTTTTCGCCCCAGGTCCCGCTCGCGTAGACCTCGGCATCGTCGCCGATCGGAATGCCGGCGTTCAACGCGACGAGTTTGATGTCGTAGGCCGCGTCACCGAAGATCTTGTTGAGGTAGGGATAACCTTCCGCCAACGGCATGTTCGATCCCGGAAACGTGCCGATGTTGCCCCCGCCCACAGTGCGCGGATCGATCTCGCCGCGATCGGTATGCGCATGATCGCGATACTCGGCCGTGAAATTGATGAACGACCCGCCGGTCGCCCCGAACCCGATGTTGCCGGAGTAGTTGTTGGTGTCGCCGTCACCGGCGTAGTTGCCGCCGCGCGAATAACTCACGCTCGCGCCGGAAGGTTGCTTCCGCTGGATGATGTTGATGACGCCGGCGATCGCGTCCGTGCCGTATTGCGCGGCCGCACCTTCGGTCAGCACTTCGACGTGGTCGATCGAATCGACCGGGATGAAGTTGAGGTCGACGCCCGCGCCGCCCTGGTAGGGGCCGCCGAGGATCGCGAGGCTGGCGGTCGTGTGCCGGCGCTTGCCGTTCACGAGTACCAGCGTGTGATTGGGACTCAGGCCGCGCATCTTCGCCTGCAGCGTCTGGTTCGCCATGTCGCCGCCGAATGCCTGCGCGGTGAACGACGGTACGGTATTGGCCAGCGCGTTCATGAGATCGGGCTTGCCGGCGGACTTGATGTCTTCGGCGGCGAGCACCTGCACTGGTGAGGAACTGGTGAAAGTGTCGACACCCGTCGCGCGCGTGCCGGTGACGATGACGGTCTCCGGTTCAGGTTCCTCGGTGGCGGCTTCCTGGGCCTGTGCCAGCACCGATGAGATTGCGAGTGGCAGCAGGGCCGTGGACTTGAGCATCCATCTGTCGGCCTTCTTCGCGGCCTTGTGCCGTGTGGCGCGATTGATACGCATGAATTGTTCTCCCGTATAGAAAAGTTTTTCTTCCTCTCGACGGGCGCATCGGACTTTGGGCCATTGCCCGGCAATGAAGCGGACAAAGCGTTTTCTTCCTGCTCGTTAGACCCCTGAGCTGCGCCCGGCAAGAATGCAAAGAGTGTTGCAATAATCCGGCCAACCGCCGCGAGAGCGCGGAAACACACACGCCGCGGCGGCCTAACAACTCGCAAAAATTCGCGTGAATGCCGGAGGTTGTGCGGAAAGCCGCGTGCGCTGGGTGATGAGGACGCGAGCTGTTGCGGCGGCGAGAAAAATGCTCGCGGCGCGCGGCAAGTTGCCGTTGTGGTGCAGGTTTTTGCGGGTTTGTCGCGCAATCGCGCGCAGGCTAGGCGTGCACGAAGTTAGAGCGTGCGCTGTTTGCTGAAAGCAACGGTTCGAGAATTCGGCACGCGCTTGGTGCAAGGAAAAAGGGGACAGATCTATTTTAGAAAATAGATCTGTCCCCTTTTTCCGCTTTTCCTCACGACCAGCGACAGCAGCACCGCGAGGCCAAACCACTCGAACCGCCCGCCGCCGCCGGCCTTGGTCTGCGCCTGCGGCGCGCCGGCGCTGTTGGAGATTTCGATCGCCACGTCGCGTGAATCGTTGGCGCTGTTGCGATCGTTGGCCGACGAAATCCGGAGCGCGCTCGTGAAGGTCCCGTTTGCCGTCCCGCGTATGCTCAGGTTCACCGTCGAGGTGCTGTTTGCGTCGAGGTCGGCGAAATCGCAGCGCAGGACGGCCGAACCACTGCAGATCGCGTTCGACGCCGAGATGCTCACCAGCGACACCTGCGCCGGCAGCGTGATCTCGAGGCGGGCGTCGACGGCCCTCTCGGCGCCATTGACGACGTCGATTCGCGGGAAAGCGATGGTCGCGAGCTTCGCCCCGCCGACGCTCGCGCCCACGCGCAGCTCCAGGTCGGTCGGCGCGAGTGTCTCGACGTGCCCCCGGATGAAATCGTTGCCCGACGCCACGTCGCCCGGCGTCGTCACACTCACCGAGATGTCGTCCGCATGCGTCCCGGCGCCCGCCTCGTAACCCACGGTGACGATGACGCTGGCATTCGCCGCAAGGTCGGCGAACTCGCAAGTGCCACCTTGCACCTCATCCACCGCGCACTCCCCCGCGCTGGCGATGATCGAAGTCACCGCCAGCGCCGGTAGATAGTGGTTGGCGACGAAGCGCGCGGTGGCGAGGGCGCGGCGTCCGGCGGTCACGGTAAAGGTCCGCTCGAGCCGCTCGCCGGCAATGAGCCGCGGCAGATCGAGATCGCCTGAAACCGCGATATCGTTGTAAGGCCGCACCAGCACCGGGCGCGTGAGCGAATCGTTGTCGGGCGCGGTGTCGCCGGCAACAGCCGCCGTAAACGTGACATCGAAACTGCCGGGCTCCGGGAATTCCGCGCGGTAATCGACGAACAGCTGGGCATTGCGCGCCAGGTCCGGGAGCTGGCAGCGCGCGCGCCGCCCGTCCAGCACGTCGCAGGCCGCGCCGTTGTGAATCGATGCGGAATGCAGCACGCCGGCGGAATGCAGGTCGATGTCGAGCGTGCCGTTCGACACTGTCTGGCGCCCGTTCGATCGCAGCACTACCTGACCTTCGAACGTGGCGCCCTCGACTCCGGAGCCACCGGAAGCCATCGCCACCAGCAAGTCGATGAGGTTGTCGACGCGCAGCTGCACGCCGGCGAAATTGTTGCCGCTGTAGCCGTCGTCACCGGCTTCGGCGCTCGCGTTGATGCTCGCGGTCACCGGCCGCGGCGCATGGACGCGCAACCGCACGTCACGAGTCTCGCCCGCCGCGAGCGCACCCAGTTCGCAGCGCAGCGTGACGGCGTCGGGCCGCGTGCAGGTCACACCGCCCGTATCCACCGAGTCGACCTCGAGCGCGTTCGGCGGCAGTGCGATCCACAAGGTCACGTTCGCAACCGGCTGAGGCCCGCGCGAGCGCAGCGTGTACGGCACCTCGTAGACGGCCTCCACGCCCAAGTCCACCGAGGCCGGGCCGGCGGTCAATTCGACGTCGCGTTCGGCCTGCACCCAGGCGGTGGTGTTGGCGGAGTTGTTGGAGAAGTCGCCGTCGCCGGACGTGCTGATGTTGGCGGCCGCGAACAGCGGACCCGCGGTGGTCGCGTCGGCGAGCACTGTGAGCCGATGCGTGGCCCCGGGCGCGATTTCCGCGAGCGTGCAGCTCACCGCGAATGGATTCACCGTGCAGATAGCGCCCGGCATGGTGGCCGAAACGACCGGCTGGTTGAGATTCACCGACAACACGGCGTTGCGCACGGCGAGCGCACGCAGGCTCTTCACGTCGGCGTAGATTTCGAGCGGCGCGCCCACGGGAAGGTTCGCCTCGCTGACGGACATCGTGACTGCGGCATCGATGCCGGAACGCACCGAGACGTTGATCTGTTTGTTGTTGTTCGAGCTCAGCCGGTCGTTGTCGCCGGCGACGCGTGCCTGCACCTTGAAATTCGCCGCCAGGGTGCTGCGCGCGATGACGCTGACCTGCCGCTCTTCGCCGGCGGCAATCTCACCGAACGTACACGTGGCGCTCAGGCCGGTGATCGTGCAATCGCCTTGCGAGCCGGTGGCGGAATCGATCGAGAAGGCGGGGTTGTCAGGCAGCGTCACCGTGAATCTGACGTTCTGCGCTGCCTGCGTACCGCGCGACGCGACCACGAACGGCAGCGTGATGGGCAGACCGCCTTCCCCGTTCACGTTGGCCGATGGCGTACTGATCGCGACGTCGGCGAAATCCGCGGCGGTGATGCAGCTCGCGGATTCGATGACGGGCCGCATGGTGTCGAGGCTGCACTGCGAGAAGGTGGCATAACCGCTCACCGCCGGCGCCATGATGAAACCGCCGCCGACACTGGCGCAGGGTGTATCCGCGGCGCCGTCGTGCTCGGCACCGAGGTTGTGGCCCAGCTCGTGCGCCATGATGAGCGCCGAGATGGTGGTGCCGTAGGAATGTTCGCTGACCGAGACACCGGTCTCGAGCGCACACACTGTGCGCACATAGGCGATACCCGCCGTCGTGCCGTCGAGATCCTTGCCGGTGACCAGGTGCGCAAGGCCGCGCGTGCGCACTTCGGCGGTGGCCGCGCGATAGGCGCCGAGTTGTTCGAGCAACGTCGATCCCTTGGTACTGGTCAGCGGATCGGCATCGGCGGGCAACATGCGCACGTCGGTGGCCAGCACGAGCAGGCCTAGCTGCTCGCTGTAGATGCCTTCGACGATGTTGAGGCGCGCCAGCATCGCCGCGACCGGATCGGCCTCGGTCGCCGCCAGCGCGCTGTCGCCGATCAGCGAGATCTCGAGCTGGCGTGTCAGGGTCGCGCCGACGACGGCCGCCTGCGCATCCAGGCCGTGCATGATGACACGGTACTGGTCGAGGCTGGTCGTGATCTTGGTCGCGGGGGTATCACCCGCGAGCGCGCAGAAATCGCGCGGCAGCGCGTCGAGCGTGTCCGACAGGCGGTAGACCACGGCCTGGTCCGGCGCCGCCGCGAACGGGGTAGTTAGTTTGGCGGCAATCTTGCCGTATCGGGTGACAGCGTAGAGGTCATGGCCATCCCAGATCGCTCCCTCGATGCCGGCCGGCGATTCGGTCAGCCGCACCCAGGAGCCGGGCTGGCCGTCGAGCGAGCCGCGCACCAGGCGATACCGTTGCAGCTGTTGTTTGCGTTGCGCGGACAGCTTCGCGAGGACCCGTTCGTTGTCGATGAGGGTCAGCGAGAAGCGGCGGCCATAGGCGTCGAACTGGGCGGTAGCGCCGCTCAGGGTCAGCGAGACGGGTTCCGCGAACTGGATCTGCTCGGCACTGGCAATGCCCGCGAATTGGAACGCCAGCAGGATAAATGCCGCCCACTGCGGAAAACGGATTCCACTTCCTCGCACCGATGTGTCCCTTCGCCGTCCCAGGCAACGTTTTTATTCAGCACGTTCCAGGGCAACCGGCTCGCGCGAACAGGACGGAACCTTATCGCGCGTGCACTTGCACAGGGCGCCGATGCAACCGGTGCGAGTTTGAATCAGTGACGCAGGCCGCAACGTCCGCCGGTGCGACATAAAATCGGGTTGAACCGGGCGGCGCCAGGCGGCCGGATGAATCAATTCGGCAAGCGCCCACGGGTTCCGCTCGTGGAGGCGATGTTCCATTGGAGTGGGATCTCACGTCAGTGGCGGGTCGCAACGTCGACGCCGAGCGAGATCCAGAAGGCGAGCAGGAACAACCAGCTGAGGAAGTACGCGGTCATGCGTTTGCGCAGGCGGTTGCCGCCGATGTGCACGATCGCATGCATTACGCGCGTGGCGACGTAACCCCACGCCAACGCTTGCATGAGCGGTCCGGTCACGCCGGCCACCAGCGCCGCGAGGCATCCTGCATAGAAAAGCGTCGGCACCTCGAACAGGTTGACGAAGTGCCGCGTGGACTTGATGAGGTATTCGGGTTCCGCGGCGCCCTGGAACGTTCTGAAGTACGTCTTCGGCGTATGGCCTTCGCGTATCGAGCGCAGACGCGCCCGGAAGAGCGCCACGGCGACACCGAAGGTGAGCAGCACCATGGCCAGCATGGGGTAGATCAGATTGAGGTCGGGCATCGGGTCTCCGGCGATTCGTCACGGGCAGTTCGCAGCCTAGCCCAGCTCCGGCCGGCAGGTAGTTTGATGGCGAAGGTTCGTGCCGGGCGATTGCCGGCGTCTCACGGGTTGGTGGCGGTGCCACGTGGCGGCATCGTGGCGCAGGCCCGGGTCGTCGTCGGGTCGAATGCAACCGGTGTCATTTGCCCCCGGCCGGCCCGGGACGAAACTCACCGCCGGCATCGTTGTTATAGAAGAGGAGCGGCGTGCCGGACCTGCCCCGGAAGGGGGCGAGGCGGGGTTTTGCGGGCAATTTCGAGTCGAACCAGTCGCGTCGCGCGAATCTTTCCTGTACCGTCGCCAGCGGCTTGCAAATACCGCGTCGACACGACCCCGCATTCGCGGCGTCGCCAATCAAAGTATTCCGCGATCCAGCAGACAGGGCTCGATCTGTCACCGTGTCAATTTTCTGTGAGTTTTTCCGTGACTAAACTTTACGTTGGTAATCTTCCTTTCTCCGCCACCGAAGATCAGGTGCGCGCCCTCTTCGCAACCCATGGCACCGTCGACAAGGTGTCCCTCGTGAACGATCGCGAGACCGGCCGCCCGCGTGGCTTCGGTTTCGTCGAAATGCCGAACGCCGATGCCACCCGCGCCATGCAGGCGCTCGATGGCAAGGATTTCGGCGGTCGTCCGCTCAAGGTCAATGAGGCGCAGGAGCGCGAGCGCGGCGCCCCGCGTGGCAACTTCGGCGGTGGTGGTGGCGGCGGCGGTGGCCGCGGTCGCTTCTAACATCGAAGCAATCGACTTGAACGGCGCCTTCGGGCGCCGTTTTTTTTTGGAGGGAGTAAGTCGGTGCCGGGTCGGACTTAGCGGAAGCAGCCCTAAGGCTGCTTCCGCTAAGTCCGACCCGGCACCGACTTACGGCACCAGCACCAGCGTCGTCACGCTGTTCGCCGGCATCGAGTACTGGAACGCATTGGTCTGGGTGATGTTGATCGGCGTCTGCGCCACGGGCGCGCCGGCGGGGCTCGTGCTGGTCACCGCATAGACCTGTGCGCTGTGGAATTGCGCGGTGTGGGTCACCGCGATCGCCGCGGTCTTCGGGGCCGCGTCCTTGTTGATAGCCACGATCACCATACGCGCCGGGTTGGCTGCATCGACGCTCGCGTACACCGATGTCGTCGCGGCATCGCTGTTCGCCGCCCGGATGCTGGTGTCGCCGAAACTGCCGTTCGCGCCGTTGTAGTTGCGGAAAGCTTCGAAGCCGCCATAGATGAAATTGTTGTTGGCCTCGAGCCGCCACAGCGTGGCGGCGTACAACCCTTCCCGTCCGAAGATGCCGAGCACGTCCGCCTGCGCGATCGCACCGGAGATGTGATTGGCGCCGCCGTAGTTGTACTCGGTGATCGCGAGTTTCGTGCCCGGGTAGTTGGCGGCGATCTTATCCTTGAGCCGCGGCAGCAGGTTGATGCCCTGCCCGTTCCCGAGCGACTGCTGGATCCAGCTCGTCTCCCGATACGTGGAATCCCACAGGCTGCGCGGTGCCGCCACGCGCGCGGCGACCACCGCGGCCTCGCCCACTCCGGCCGCATCGCTGATGCGGCACCCATCCATCGGATTCGCACTGCATGCGCCGCGCGCCTCTGGATACCAGTGAACATCGAGCACGTCGAGCAGCCGGCGTCCTGCCGTGTTTCCCGCGGCTGCCATTTCCGCCAGGTAGAACTCGAGGAAATCGCGATTGTTGGCATCCGCGGCATCCTGGAAACGGACGTAACCCTGCCAGCCGTAGCTCACCGGACCCAGGATCTGCACATTTGCGTTCACGTCCTTCGCCGCGCCGGCATATTCAACCGTGCGCTGGATCATCTCGGCGTAGGTCGCCGTGGTGCCGGCCTGGGTGGCGGGATTCGTGTCGCCGCGCAGTCGCGCGTGCGTGTGCTGCCAGAGGTCGGGCTCGTTATCGAGATTGACCATGATCGGCGTTGTTGCGCTCGCGAATGCGCCCGGATAGGTCTTGTCGAGGAAGTTGATGTATTCGTCCTGGTACACGAATCCGTCAGCCGTGTTGGGCGTCAACGTGAAGGCGGTGGGTTTCCTCGCCTGGCTCACGCGGAAACGCGTCGCCAGGTAGTTAGCCGTGTTGGCGACGTCGCCACCACCGTTGTGATCGGCCGACACGTAGCCGATGATCGGCATGGTGACGATCATGCCGGCACCCGCGCCGCGCGCGTCTTCCAGGCTCCCTTTGACCGCGCCGTTCGGTACCGAGCCGCCGCCGAGGAAGGTGTCGTTCTGATTCAGGAAATCCGCGCCGGCGTTGCTGTCGTTGGTCTCCCAGTTGTACGCCGTCATGCGATTGCCGCCGGAACGCGACAGTGCCAGATTCTTCGGGCGCACTGCGTCCCAGCCATTCATGCCGTAGATGAAACGCGAAATCGCGCGCACGTCCTGCGTGCTGTCGATCGAGAAACTCACGTCGCTGGCGGGCGGCGTCGACGGCGGAATCACCGCGCCCGCGGCTGCCACGGCAAAAATCGCGCTGTCCGCCGGATTCACTGCCGTGGCGGTGAAACGCAATTTGTAATCCGCCCCGGCGAGGTTGATCGCGAGGTTGGTGAACGTCGCGACTCCCGCGACCGAGGTCGCCGTGGTGGTTCCACTCAACACCGCGCCGGCGGTGCCGCTGCCCGCGACGAGCGAGGCGGTCACCACGGTCGCGTTGTCGGTGGGATCCAGCACCGCATTCCGGCGCACGTTCACCACCGGCTGCGTGCCGAATGCGGCGCCTGGCGTTCCACCCGAGGGTTGAATCGCAATCGCCAGAGAGCGCACGACCGGCGAGGTTCTGTCGAATGCCGCACTGTTCACCGCGGCCAGGCCGGGTGCAGAAAAATTCAACTGGTAGCCGCCGCCTGCCAGATCGACACCGAGATTGGTAAAGGTCACGACGCCGGCGACCGCCGTGGCGGTGGCATTGCCGACCACCATCGCACCCACAGTGCCGGTTCCCGCAACGATCGAAGCGGTTACGACGGTGCTGTTGTCCGATGTATCGGTGGCGCCGTTGGCGCGCACGTGGACGACGGGTTGCGTCGCAAACACGCCGCCCGCCAGTTGCCCGGCGGGCTGTGTGGCGACAAACAAGGTTTTCTGCACAGGCGGCGGGTTGCCGCCACCACCACTGCTGCTGCCGCCTCCTCCACCACAGGAAACCAGCAACCCGAGCAGCGCGCACATTGAAGCACGCAGGATGTTCATGGAATGCATCCGGACCCCCTTGGAGGTGTCGAATTTACGCGCGCGCGGATTCGAAAAACAGCTATCGCCAATGTGCGACGCTATTTTCCGCCAGTCAGCGAGTTGTCCGCGAGTCACGCAAGACAGCGGCCGCCAACCGAAGGTCAACGATAGCCGCGCGCCTGCAGCGTGAAGAGCTTGGCGTAGATGCCGTCTTCCTTCATGAGCGACTCGTGGTTGCCGCGCTCGACGATGTGGCCCTCGTCCAGCACCACGATCTGGTCCGCCATGCGCACCGTCGAGAAGCGATGCGAGATGACGATGGCGATGCGTTTGCCCATCAGCGAACGGAAGTGCTCGAACACTTCGGCTTCGGCCGCGGCATCCATCGCCGCGGTGGGTTCGTCGAGCACCAGGATGTCGGCATCGTGGCGCATGAAGGCGCGCGACAGCGCGATCTTCTGCCACTGGCCGCCCGACAGCTCGCGCCCGTCCTTGAACCATTTGCCGAGCTGCGTCTCGTATTTGAGCGGCATCTCGTTGATGAACGGTTCGGCCTTGCCCTGCGCGGCAGCCTCGGCCCAGCGCTCGCGATTCTCGAACTCGCGAACGTCGCCGGCGCCGATGTTCTCGCCCACCATGAGCTGGTAACGCACGAAGTCCTGGAAGATGACGCCGACGCGGCGCCGCAGGATGGTTGGATCCCACTCCTGCAGATCGCGGCCGTCGAGCAACACGCGTCCGTAAGTGGGCTTGTACAACCGCGTCAGTAGTTTGATCAGCGTGGTCTTGCCGGAGCCGTTTTCGCCGACCAGCGCGAGACTCTGGCCGCGCTTGATCTGCAGGTTGACGCCGGTGATCGCGATCTGGTCGGAGCCCGGATAGCGGAATTCGACGTTCTCGAACTGCACGCCGGCCTCCGGGTCGGGGCCGCTGACCGCCGTTCCCTTCGCCTCGTCGACGGGTTGTTCGAGGTACTCGTACAACGTCGACAGATACAGGTTGTCCTCGTACATGCCGCCGATGGCGCCGAGGCTCGCGGTCACCGCGGCCTGCCCCTGGCGGAACAACATGATGTACATGGTCATGTCGCCGAGCGTGATCGCGCCGCGCACGGCCTCCACCGCGCACCAGGCATACGCCGCGTACAGCGACGCGATGCTCACCAGCGTGAACAAGAATCCCCAGATGTCGCGCCGGAGCGTGAGATTGCGATCCTGCTGGTAGAGCCCCTCGTAGATCGCGACGTACCGGCCTAACAAGAGCTTGCCGAGGTCGAACAGCTTGACCTCTTTCGCGTGGTCTTCGCGCGCCAGCGCCGTCTCGAGATAGGTCTGCATACGCGTCTCGGGCGCGCGCCAGCGGAACAACCGGAAGGCGTCGCCCGAAAATTTCGTTTCCGCGAAGAAGGCCGGCAAACCACCGAAGATCAGCACGACGACCGCCCACGGCGAGAAACCCGCGAGCAGCACCGAGAAGCTCGTGATCGCGATGGCGTTCTGCAACAGACCCGAGGTGCGCGTCACGAGCGACAGCGGCCGGCTCGACGCTTCGCGGCGCGCGCGCGTGAGTTTGTCGTAGAACTCGGAATCCTCGAAGTGCGTGAGCTCGAGTGTCAGCGCCTTCTCGAGGATCATCGTGTTCACGCGGTGCGAGAGCTTCGCCTTGAGCAGCGAGGTGCACATCGTAATGCCGCGATGCGCGGCGGTGATGACCACGAGGATCAGCGCCTCGGCCGCCACCCAGCCGAGCACCGGCATGATGTCGACCTCGCCGTTGGCGGCGTGATTGCGGGTCGCCGACAACACGCTGTCGACGATGCGCGCGCCCACCCAGGCCACGCCGGATGGCAGCACGCCGGCCAGCACCGTGAAGAAGGCGAGCAGGAAGGTGAGCTTGTGGCTGGTCGCCCAGACCAGTTCGAGGGCGCGCTTGCTGTACTTGAAGACGCCGAAGAACTGGCGTGGGGAATTGAGCGCTTCGCCGTGGATGTCGGCTTCTTTGGCTTTGCGGGGCGTGGCGACCATGTCTGCGTGCGAAGCGTACAGTGAAATTACCTGGGCGTGGCGTCAGTCTCCGGCAGGATTACGCGGCCGTTCACAGACGCGCTGGGCACATCGAAGGTTTTCACTTTTCCTTGACGCGCGCATTTTCGAGCAGCAAGTCCTGCATGTCGTCAACCGCGCGGGGCAGCTTGGCGTCATTGATCGTGGAAATGGCTTCATAAAACACGGTGGCGGCGCGATTCACCGGCGCGCCCGGCCGTGACGTGGCGTCGATCGCCGCGCGGCGCCAGAACTTCTTGTAATCGGCGTCGTGTCCGCGCTCGGTGCTGAAGTCACCTTTGCTGTCGAGGATCTCGTTCCAGCGTTCGTTCAGTTCCTTGCCCGCGCCGCCTGCCGGCTTGGGCTGCCGGACGAAACCGACAAACATCTTGTCGTCGGCGTCCGTGCTCACGTAGATGGCACCGATATCCCAGACGAGTTTGGCGCCTTCGAGCGCGTAGCTCATCTGCACGTTGATGACCGCTTGGTCGTCGAGCTTCATCAGGCCCGGCGGTAGATCGAAGTCGATCCGCGGAGAGCGGAAGTGCACACCGTCGGCATCGCGGCCGAAGCTGACCTTTTCAAACGCCGCCGGACGCAGATCCGGCTGGCCAAGAAACGTGCGCCATTGCGCCAGCGTGCCGGAGTACGACACGTAGAAGTAGTCGCTCAGAAACGTGAGCTGCTCGTGCGCGAGGTCCTCGCCGCCTCGTTCGGCGAACTGCAACATGCCGGAGTAGCCCTGCGGTGTCGGCAGCATCATCACGATGACGCTCGAATCGATGTACGGCAGTCCGAACGTCGCGATGCGCCAGCGCCTGCCGAAACGATCGCGGTACTCTACGTCGCGCTTCGCGGGGCCGAGCGAGGTGACGATGACGCTATCACTGCCCACCAGGCGTGGAAACCGCGATGCCTTGAGCAGCAGATCCATGGCGAAGCGCCGGTCCTGGTAAAAGCGGGGTTCGGTATTCGTCCCGCGATCAATCAGGAAGTGAGGAACTTCCCCGGATATACGCGAGCAGAAGTGCCCGTCGTCGGGCAAGTCCTCGGTGTTGCGTGAATTATCGTCGACGTGCCACGTGCCATCTTCATCCTGCACGACCAGCATCGGGCAATACGCGCGGGCGACCGACGCCAGTAGTTTGTCCGCCTTGCCGCGCGGCAGCAGCACCTGTTGGTTTTGCGCGAGCAACTTCGCGCGCTGCTCGCGGTACATTCGCAGCGTCTCGGCTCGCAGGCGGCTGGCGAAATCGGACAGCCCCATCGGCAGCGGCAGCGTCGCGTCAAAAGTGGCGACCAGCGTGTCGCGCAGCACGGGCAACCGCATCGGCAGGCGCAGATCGATTCGCGCCTCCATGGGCGCGCCGGTCACATACTCGATGGGCAGCGCGTAGTTGAGATTCTCGCCGGGCGATTTCCCGATCACGACACCGATGACCTCGCCCGCGCTGTTCAGCAACGGCCCGCCACTGTTGCCGGGCGAAGTGGCGGCCGAATACCGCAGCCATTTCCAGCGCCCATCCTGGTCTTCCGGCGTGAGCGAGGTGAGCAATCCATCGCGGATTACGACGCCCTCGCCGAGCGCGTTGCCGACCGCGAATACGGGTTCGTCGATCGCGGCCAGCTGGTTCGTGTCCAGCACCTGCGTCGCGGCCGCGGCTCCCGTCTTGAAAACGGCGAAGTCCTGGTGCGCGGAATATTTGAGCACCGATTCGATCGCGACGATCTTCCCATCCGCGCTGCGCATCACCGGGGGACCGCCGGCGCCACCGAGCGCGGAGCGCAGTACATGCGCGGCGGTAACGAAGGTATCCGGGCCGATCGCGAACGCCGTGCCGATGGGCCAGTAGCGATCGTTGCGCACGACGAACGGCACCAGCTCGAGAGGCAAAGGCCGTTCGTAGGTAACGCCGGTCTCCACAGCCTTCGGGACCACCACCTCGAAGGTTGCGGCACGCACTTTCTTCTGCATTTCCGCCGAAGGCGCGGCCGCGAACGACTCCGCACTGGCAAAAGCCAGCAGCAGCCAGAGTGCTTGCGCATGCGCTTTCATGGCGCCGCCTTCTTGCGGGCTGCGTGCCACTTGCGCAGGTACGCCACTTCGTCTTCGATGATGTTGTCGGTCGGGTCCTCGGAATCCGAAAACTCGGACAGCGCCAGTTCGCACTGCTGCCGCAACATTTGCACCGGCATCTGCGAGTACCCATCGAGAGTGGTGGCGCGTACTGCGTCGAAAAGATAGGTGGCCCGCGCGGCATCTCCACCCGAGGAATGAAGGTATTCATCGAACTGCAGGTCCGACACGAACCGGAGGGTATCGGAATGGCGCGCCTCCCAACTACGGTAAGCCTTGATCAGCGCCGGTTGCCGGTCCGCAAAGTGCTGGTTACACGCCTTGTACTGCGCCAGCCGTTTTTCGAAGAAATCCCATGCCCTTCCCAGCGCGTCGTAATACTCGACCGGCCGGTCGGCCTGACGCTCGAAGGTTCCAGCAGGAATATCGAGCGAGTTGAACTTCACCTTGCGCGCGCTCGCGACTGCGATGCTCGACCCATCGGGCCGCGATTGCATGAGATGCATCTCGACCGTGAGAGGCCACTCCATGGTCGGCTTGTCGTACATTTCCGCGAGCGGCACGCACATATGAACCTTGCCGGCCGCGGTCGCGAGGTACGGATAGTCGGACGGGCCACCGGGCGCGGACGAACCAAGTCCGGCTGTCTTGAACAGCGGCATCAGGAAAAAGCGGTCGGCCACGAAATCCTTGATGCGATATTCGACGTCGAAAACGATCACGCTATCGCGGCGCACGTCGCCGCCCGCGGCGGGCGCGACGGATATCAACGTCGTTTCCGATTGCGCGATCGGCCCGGCCGCAGTCGACGGCTCGGCGCGATAAGTGCAATTCGTGGCGGCCGCGCCAGCGGCGGACGCATCGGCGCCGTGCGCGAGCCCGGTGCCACCGGCGATCGCAAGCATCACGCTGCTCAAAATCATCGCTTTCATGATTCCTCCCCGACCGCCGCATTGAATCCCGTCCGTTTCAGGCAAGCAAGGCTTAACCTGGAATCATCTATCGTCGTCTCGCTACCCACATTGGGTCATTGAGAAGCACTCGCCGTACCGATAACGTACGGGTATGTCCGTGCTCACAGTTTCGGGTCTGTCAAAGACCTACGCGTCGGGTTTTCACGCCCTCAAGAATGTCGATCTCGAGATCCGCCGCGGCGAGATCTTCGCGCTGCTCGGCCCGAACGGCGCCGGCAAGACCACGCTGATCAACATCATCTGCGGAATAGTCACCGCGTCCACCGGCACGGTGGTCGCCGACGGCCACGACATCGTGCGGGATTTCCGCGCGGCCCGAGCCAAGATCGGGCTCGTGCCGCAGGAACTCACCACCGACATGTTCGAGACGGTGTGGAATACGCTGGCGTTCTCGCGGGGTCTGTTCGGCAAGCCGAAAAGTCCCGCGGTGCTCGAAAAAGTCCTGCGCGATCTTTCGCTGTGGGACAAGAAGGATTCGAAGATCATGACGTTGTCTGGTGGCATGAAACGGCGCGTCATGATCGGCAAGGCGCTGTCGCACGAACCCAATATCCTGTTCCTCGACGAACCCTCCGCGGGCGTCGACGTCGAACTGCGCCGCGACATGTGGCAGATGGTGCGCGCGCTGCGCGACAACGGCGTCACGATCATCCTTACCACGCACTACATCGAAGAAGCCGAGGAGATGGCCGACCGCATCGGCGTCATCAGCAAGGGCGAGCTGGTGGTGGTCGAGGAGAAGTCGGCCCTCATGCGCAAGCTCGGCAAGAAGCAGCTCACGCTGCAATTGCAGACGGCACTCACGGCCATTCCCGCCGCGCTCGCGGGTTTGCCGCTCGAGCTCGCGAAGGACGGCACCGAACTCGTCTACAGCTTCGATACCCAGGCGAGCGAAACCGGCATTGCCGGGCTGCTGCGCAAGTTGAACGAGCAAGGCATCGAATTCAAGGATCTGCACACGGCGGAGAGCTCGCTCGAGGACATCTTCGTGAACCTCGTGAGGGCACGCCCATGAACCTGCACGCGGTCCGCGCGATCTACAAGTTCGAGCTGTCGCGCACCTGGCGCACGCTGTTCCAGAGCATCGCCACGCCGGTGATCAGCACGTCGCTGTATTTCGTCGTGTTCGGGTCGGCGATCGGTTCACGCATGATGAGCATCGATGGAGTCAGCTACGGCGCATATATCGTGCCCGGACTCATCATGCTGACCGTGCTCATGGAGAGCGTCTCGAATGCGTCGTTCGGCATCTACATGCCGAAATTCGCCGGCACGATCTACGAGCTGTTGTCGGCGCCGGTCTCGATCGCCGAAACCTTGTTAGGTTATGTCGGCGCCGCGGCGACCAAGTCGGTGATCCTGGGCACCATCATCCTCATCACCGCGCGCCTGTTCGTGCCTTTCGAGATACTGCATCCCTTCTGGATGATCTCCTTCCTGGTGCTGACGTCGGTGACGTTCTCGCTGCTCGGCTTCCTGATCGGCGTCTGGGCGGACAGCTGGGAGAAGATCCAGATCGTGCCGATGATGGTCGTCACGCCGCTCACCTTTCTCGGCGGCAGCTTCTATTCCATCTCGATGCTGCCGCCCGTGTGGCAGAAGATCACGCTGTTCAATCCCGTGGTCTATCTGGTCAACGGGTTCCGCTGGAGCTTCTACGGCGTCTCCGACGTGAACGTCGGCCTGAGCGTCGGCATGACCCTGGGATTCATGGTCCTGTGCCTGGCCGTGATCCACTGGATGTTCCGCACGGGCTACAAGCTCAAGAACTGAGGTTGGTGTCAGGTGGGACTTGCGGGAACTAGCGGCAGCCGCCAATTCCCGCAAGTCCCACCTGACACCAACTCCCCGCGCGGTTGAATCAGATCTTGCGGCCGCCGGCCAGCAACAGCCCGGCGCCGACCACGATGGCGCCGATTCCGGCCCACATCGGGATATTCACGGTTTCCTTGTCCTTCACCGAAAGTTCGATGGGGCCAACCTTCGCGTCATGCGTTTCCTTGGTGTACGTGAACTTGCCGTATGCCAGGCCCAGCACGCCGGCGACGATCAATACGAGAGCGATGATCTTGGTCGAACTCATGTCTTTCCCTTCCGTTTACAGCTCCGACCCAGATGTAGGCCGGCACCGACTGGTTTGAAGCTTGCCGTACGCAGACACGCCCATCCATCGTCGCGAACGCTGTGTGAAAGAAGGACGAGTCTTACATGGCACCAGGCAGGTCTTCGCCAGCGCAAATCAGGTCAGTTCGATGGCGGGGGCGCGCTGGGAGGCGCACCGCCCGGCACCGGGTTTGGCGCCGGCGCGCCCTGCGGCACGGGCGGTGCGTTCGCCGGTGGCGGAGCGGCTGGCTGACCCGCATTCCCAGGCGACGGCGCAGTCGGCGGCACGGCGTTTCCCGGCGCGGTATTCGGCGCGGGAGCCGTCTGTGGCGGAGCGGCGGGCACCGCCTGCTCCGGAACTGTGGGGGACGCCGCCGCGTCGATGCTTTGAACCACGACGCGCAGGTTCTCGACATCCGAATCCAGCAGCTCGAGCGAGAAGTTAGGCTTGCCGCCCGGATCCGTCACCAGCACATTCGCGCCTTCGCCAAGTTGCACGTTGAATCGATCCCGCGCGAGTTGGGTGCTGAGCGCCTGGCGGATATCCCGGGCCACACCGATGTCGTTGGTGCCGGAACTCACGGACACGGTTATTTCCACCGGATCCTCACCGTCTGCCGGCGTCATGCGAAACAACAACTCGCCGGTCGATGCCGCACTACCCGTCGGAGCGATGTTCCAGCGGCCCGACAACGGCGGATTGTTGGCGGCAACGGCGGCGCCCGTGGCCAACGCAAGCCAGGCCAAGAGGACCGATATGCTTTTCATGCTCGTCTGCTCCTCTATTCGCCCTCGATCTTGATGCTGACGTTCTGCACATTCGACTCGAGCAGTTCGAGCGCGAAGTCCGGCTGGCCGTCCTTCTTCTTGATCAGGATGTCTTCGCCGTCGTCGACTTCCACGCTGTAACGCTCGGGGCTCAATTTCGCGGCGAACGCATCACGCACGTCCCTGGCGACGTTGTTCTCGGCCTGGCCGCTGCGGATGTTGACGGTGATGTCGGTCGACTCGCCCTGGCGAGGCGTGACCCGGAACTGGATGTCACCGGTCTTGAGCGCCTGACCATCGAGTTCGATGCGCCACTTGTTAGCCGTCGGCGCCGCATCGGCGAACGCCAGCGCCGCCAGCATGAACGAAGCCGCGATCGCGGCGGAAATTGCACCCAGTTTCATGATTGCTCCAGTCGTATCCGGTTGGTAGGTAGGCGGAATTGTGCGCATTTCGCTAGTGCAAACCTGCAGGACGCGACGACCACCCGCGTAAGACCCACACCCCCGAAAGCCCGCCTTTTTTACCCCTAGGCGTGTCGTCCACCGGCTCAGGATCATCCACCAGCGTGACGACGGTCCCACTCCGCGGGACGGCTCTGCAGTAAAACCCGCGTGAGCCGATACCTACGCGTTGGAGAGGGAGTGAGCGCGATGCCTGAGAATCCGGACATTGAAAGCGAGGGCGGCCATACCCGCTTTCGTCTGAGCGCAGAGCTCGAAGCGGCCCGCTCGGCGCGGCATGACCTCGCGACCGCGCTGTCCCATGAGCGCACGCTGTTGCGCACGATGATCGACCTGATCCCGGCGTTCATCTATGCCAAGGACGTCCATAGCCGCTTCATCGCCATCAACGCACATCTCGCCCGCCACATGGGCACCACCTCCGCAGAGGCGCTGGGCAAGACTGATTTCGATTTCTGGCCGCCGGAGCTCGCGGAAAAGTTTTTCAACGACGAGCAGGCCTTGATCAAGTCGGGCACGGCGATCCTGGAGCTGGAAGAACCCGGGCTCGACAAGGCGACCGGCGAGGAACGCATCGTCGTCACCTCGAAGGTTCCGCTGCGCGACGAGAACGGGATGGTCATCGGCATCATCGGCCTCGGCTTCGACATCACCGAACGCAAACGCGCCGAGCAACGCATGGCATCGGGCGAACGGCTCGAATCCATCGGCCGGCTCGCGGCCGGCGTCGCGCATGAAATCAACACGCCTATCCAGTATCTCAACGACAGCGTGTTCTTCATCCGTGAGGCGATGCAGGACCTCATGGTCCACAATCACAAATTGCAGAGCGCCCTGCCCGCCCCTCCCGAGCCCGATGAAAACATCGAGGATCTGAAACAGGAATTGCCCCCCGCGCTCGATCGCGTGGCGGACGGCCTGGGCCGCATCGCCGAGATCGTGCGCTCGATGAAGGAGTTCTCGCACGTCGATCAGCGCGAGATGAGTCAGGTGGATTTGAACCGCGCCGTCAACAGCACGCTGGTGATCGCGCGCAGCGAATACAAATACGTCGCCGAGCTCGAAACCGAATTCGGCGATTTGCCGCTCATTACCTGCCACGGCGGGCAGATCAACCAGGTGATCTTGAATCTCGTCGTGAATGCGTCGCACGCCATCGGCGACTCGGTAAAGGGCACCAACAACAAGGGCGTGATCACCGTCCGCACCTATGCGGATGACACCCACGCGGTCATCAGCATCAGCGACACCGGCGGCGGCATTCCCGAGGCGATCCAGAAGCGGATCTTCGAACCGTTCTTCACGACCAAGGAAGTCGGCCGAGGCACGGGTCAGGGGCTATCTATTGCCCGTGGCGTCATGAAGGCGCACGAAGGTTCGCTGCGTTTCGAGACGGTGCCGGGCAAGGGCACGACGTTTTATATCCGCCTGCCGCTGGTGGCGAAGGCCAGCGAAACTGCCGCGGCCTGAGGGACGAGCGTGAAAAACAAGGCAGTCTCTCGACTGCCTTGAAGAAGCGCGTATCAAATGTCCCGCAGGAGCCGGGAGGCGGGCGGGGAACCCACCGATGACACGCGTATTTGTGTACTTCCGCCTCGCTACTCAGCTCAGCCGCACTTCGAGTCGCCGCAGTTCAGGCAGGTCATGCAGCCGTCCATCATGACGACGGCGGCGGTGCTGCACTTGGCGCACAACTGCGCGCCATCCGGAAAATGCGACTTGGCGAAAGCGTCGGTCTGCTTGGTGCGTTCCACGAATTCTGCTTTTTTCTCGGCAATCAGCTTCTTCTCGTTGTCGTCGAGCTCCACCTTCTTGAGCAGACCGATCGTCTGCAGGTGTTTTTCGATGACGTAGCCCAGCTCGGCGATGATCGACGGCATGAACTTGCCGCCCGCCTGCCAGTATCCCCCTCGCGGATCGAAAACGGCTTTCAACTCATCGACCAGGAACGTGACGTCGCCGCCCTTGCGGAACACGGCGGAGATGATGCGCGTGAGCGCCACGATCCACTGGAAGTGATCCAGGTTCTTCGAATTGATGAACACCTCGAACGGGCGCCGCTGCTCGTACGGCGTGTCCTCGTTCAGGATGATGTCGTTGATGGTCACGTACATCGCGTGATCGGAGACCGGCGTCTTGATCTTGTAGGTAGAGCCCACCAGCATCTCGGGGCGCTGCACTTCCTCGGTCATGCGGACGACCTTGGACGAACGGCCCTGGCGATCGTGCGTCATCTCCACCGCGGGCTCGAACTTCACGGGCGCGACCGGCGCGGCTACGACCGGGACGGCGCTTTCGGCGGCCTTGTCCTCGGGCTTGAGCACGCGATACTTCGCGATCTTCTTGTCGATCTTGATGGCTGACATGGTTTGGTCCTGTCTCAAAACTTCCCGTAGTAGCCTTCCTTCAAGGCGTCATACAGATTCGCGGCGGAATGTTTCTCGCCGTCGTATTCGATCTCTTCATCGCCCTTGACGGAAACTTCCGAGCCGTCCTCGAGCGTGAACACGTAGGTGGTGTTCTTGAGATCTTCTTCCTTCACGAGCACGCCCTGGAACGCTTCCGGATTGAAGCGGAAGGTGGTGCAGCCCTTCAGATCCTTCTCATGGGCGTACAGATAGATGTCTTTGAAGCTCTCGTATTTGTAATCCGTAGGCACGTTCGCAGTCTTGGAAATGGAGCTGTCGACCCATTTCTGCGCCGCCGCCTGGATGTCGACATGTTCTCGAGGCGTGATGTCATCTGCCGTCGTGAAATACTCAGGCAGCTGTTCGGCCGGGATCGTTGAATTCGGCATCGCACGCGGATTGATGAGCTCGCGATAGGCGAGAAGCTCGAATGAGAAGACATCGACTTTCTCCTTGCTCTTCTTGCCGGGCCGGATGACGTTGCGGAAGTAGTGATGCGCGAACGACGGCTCGATGCCGTTCGACGCATTGTTCGCCAGCGACAGCGAGATCGTGCCGGTGGGGGCGATCGAGCTGTGGTGCGTAAACCGCGCGCCGACATTCGACAGCTGGTCCACCAGCCACGGCGATGTCTCGGCGACGCGCTGCATGTAGCGGCTGTAACGCGCATGCAGGATGCGGCCCGGGATCAGGTCGCCGATCTTCCAACCGTCCTTTTTCATCTCCGGGCGCTTGCGCAGCATCTCGGCGGTGACGGTGAACTCTTCCTTCATGATGGGCGCGGGACCCTTCTCTTTCGCGAGCTCGAGCGCCGCTTCCCAGCCGGCCACCGCCATCTCGCGCGAGACGTCTTCGGTGAACTTGATGGAATCCTCGGCGCCGTACTTCATGCCGAGGCAGGTGATGGTGCTGCCAAGGCCGAGGAAACCCATGCCATGGCGACGTTTGCGCATGATCTCGTTGCGCTGCTGCTCGAGCGGCAGGCCGTTGATCTCGCAGACGTTGTCGAGCATGCGCGTGAACACCTTCACGACTTCGCGGTACTCGTTCCAGTCGAACTCGGCGAAATCCGTGAAGGCGTTCTTCACGAAACGCGTGAGGTTGACCGAACCCAGCAGGCACGAGCCATACGGCGGCAGCGGCTGCTCGCCGCAGTTGTGCGCATGCAGGCCGTTGGCGTCGAACTCGTTGATGCCGGGGATCTGCACGTCGTACACGTCCTCGTTGCCATCGGTGCGCACGCTCTCGACCGTGGCGACGAAACGTTCGCGATTGAGCGTGCGTTTGTAGCTGCCCAAAAGGCCAGCGAGGCGCGCGCGCTTGACCGTGTCGTTGAAGCCGATGGCCTCCGAGAAACGCGCCACGTTTTCGCCCGTGACCACCAGACCCGGCTGCGCGCGATTGCGGTAGATAGTCGATGCGATGCCGAGACGCAGCAACATGCGCTGCACGCCCTCGAGCATACTGACGTCCGACTGCGCGAGGCGGATCGACACGCCCTTCATCTGCGTGCCCTGCACGCTGCCGTCGGTATCGAACAGCCCGCGCAGGAAGCCGCGATAGAACTCGCTCGAGCCACGCTCGATCGCTGGCGTCACGGTCTGACGGCCGGGGCGCAGGCCAAAGTCGCGCGCGAGGTCGGTCAAGGCGCCCATGCCGAGGCGGAATTCGCCGCGGCGGCCGACTTCATGCCAGCCGGCGCCGTCTCCCGTGGTGTCGCAGCGGCGCGCGGCATCGAGCGCCGCGGCCATGACGGAGTTCGGACCGCCCACGCCCACGTCGCTGTTGCCGACCGCGGGGCGTGCCCACACCGACAGCTGCGCGCCGGATTCGTTGACGGTGCCGTCACCGACCAAGAGGCCCATCAAATAACCTTCGTTGCGCCCCATGTCTTTCGAACCGGCGGCGCCGGCCCATGAAGGGGCCTTGCGATGATCCTGCAGCAGCACTTTGTCGCCCGTGGCGAGGTCGCCCGCTGCGCACCACTCGGTGGCCATGCGCCAGCGCGTCAGCGTCGAGATGCGGCGCACCTTGTGATCGGCCGTGAGGCGCAGCGAATAACCTTCGCTGGTCGTGAGATTCACCAGCGGCTTGAGCCCCGTGCGGAAGAAGCCTTCCGGGCTGCTGGCGTGATCGACGCCGTCGACGCGCGCACTGAACTGGGTGCCGATCAATTCTGCCACCTGGCGCGGACCGTCGCCGGTCTGCACCCAGGTATCCGCGGTAACGCATGGGTTGGTGGCGCGGATGTTCTCGCACCACCAGTTGTTGTTCATCTCATTGACGCGGTCGATGAGGATGAAGCCGGGCTCGGCGAAATCGTACGTCGAGGTCATGATGACGTCCCACATGCGGCGGGCCGGCAGCGTCTTGTAGATCTTGCAGCACACCAGGCCGTCTTCACGCGTGACGTAGTTCTTGCTCGTGGGCCATTCGCGCCAGACGAACTTGGTGACGTCGTCGAGCTGGTGCTCGGCCGGATCGTATTCCTTGGTGAGCAGCGGGAAGGCGAGGTTCCAGTCCTTGTCAGCGCGCACCGCGGCCATGAATTCGTCGGTGATCAGCAGTGACAGGTTGAACTGGCGCAGACGCCCGGCCTCACGCTTCGCGCGGATGAATTCCATCGCGTCGGGATGGCCCACGTCGAACGTGCCCATCTGCGCGCCGCGGCGGCCGCCAGCCGACGACACGGTGAAACACATCTTGTCGTAGATATCCATGAACGACAGCGGACCGGACGTATACGCACCGGCGCCCGATACGTAGGCGCCGCGCGGACGCAGCGTCGAGAATTCGTAACCGATGCCGCAACCCGCCTTGAGCGTGAGGCCGGCCTCGTGGACCTTGTTCAGGATGTCGTCCATCGAATCGCCGATGATTCCGGACACCGTGCAATTGATGGTGGAGGTGGCGGGCTTGTGTTCGAGCGCGCCGGCATTCGAGGTGACGCGGCCCGCGGGGATGGCGCCACGGCGCAGCGCCCACAGGAAACGTTCGTTCCACAGCTCGCGCACGGGCTCGAGTTCGACGTCCGCCAACGCACGCGCGACGCGTTTGTACGTGTCGTCCATGGTCTTGTCGACGGGAGTGCCATCTTTGGCGGACAAGCGGTATTTCTTGTCCCAGATGTCGAGCGACGCTTCCTGGAAAGGAATGGCATCGACGTCTTTGTGTTCGAGCTTGACCACGCTATTCATGGATGGGTACCTGTCCCCCGATGTTCCGGATGTTTTTGCCTGAAACGCCCGAACCGGAGAAAGAAAAGACCCATACCCCCAGTTCTTGGAGGTTTAGCGCGTCTTCTTGTGGGGTGACCGCTGTCAGACAGCCACCATTTCCTCTCCCCGGCTCCCCAACCATCAAGATGTCGCGACACAACATCTTGTGTTGGGGTCGGAAGAGTAGAGACGTGAAAACGGCACGTCAAGAAACATCGCTGTCATAATTGGGGTTCGCTATTCCATTGTATTAACAATGAGTTATGACATTTTGTGCCGCAGAAATCGCGTGTCAACAAGCGGTTTTTTGACAGATGCAGGATTCGGGCCCGACACAAGATTTTGTGTCCACCCCCTGCCCACCGTTTACGCACAACTCGTCCACAGCTTGTTGGAAAACGCGCCCGGAAGCCCCAGAAAACGGCGCCGCGAAATCGTTCCAAACAACGTGATTTCAAGCCACTTGATACGAGATTTACCGGGACCAGAAATGGTGCCACGCGACACACCGGAAGTCCCCGGTAGTTAGCGAAAATTTTTCTACCGTATCGAATAAGGAGTTGAGCCATGACTGTTGTGCGTTACGAGCCCTGGGCGCTGTTGAACCGGTTGCATCGGGAGCTCGATCAAACTTTCGAAACCGCAGCCCGCGACGCGTCCTGGACGCCGGCGGTCGATATCCATGAGGAAGGCGGACGTTTCGTCGTTCGCGCCGACCTGCCGGGCGTTGCGCCCGCGGATATCAACGTGACGGCGGAGAAAGGTGTTCTCACCCTGCGCGGCGAGCGCAGCATCGAGAAGAAGGAAGTCGACGGCCACTATTCGCGCGTCGAGCGCGTGAGTGGCAAGTTCGTGCGTACCTTCACGCTGCCGGAGAACGTCGCGACGGATCAGATCACCGCGCAGTTCAAGGACGGCGTCCTCACGCTCGCGATCCCGAAAGTGGCGAAGGCCGAGCCGCGCCGCATCGAGGTCCTCGCGGCGTAATCGCGCGGGGCCGGCCGCCACGGCCCGCTCCCACTCAATCAACGCCTCGATGGAAAGGGGCCGGACCTGAAAGGGTCCGGCTCTTTTTGTTTGCGCCTGTTTGCGCGCGGCAGTTCGCGATCCGCCGATCGCCTAGCGGGGCTGGCCGCCACCCAGCACACGTGCCGGGAAAGTGATGATCGCGCGCAGCAGCCCGAACACCCCATCCACGGCGATGCCGAGCAGGCGGAATGGCAGCGCGATGAGCCACACCAGTGGCCACAACAACAACGCCAGGATCGCGACCGGCCAGCAGACAACCAGCAGCAGGCACCACAAGAGAAACTTGATCATCGTTTGAGTATCCTCTTCGTCATGTTCATTCGTCCAAACACCTTCTCGCTCGCGCTGGCCGCCGTCGCCGCCATGCTCACTCTCGCCGGCCACGCGGCATTGCCCCAGGCAGTAGGTGACGCCCCGGTGCCGACGCTCGCGCCCATGATCAAGCGCGTCTCGCCGGCCGTCGTGAACATCGCCACCCGCGGCACCATCCGCGAACGCTCGCCGCAGAATCCGCTCCTCGAGGACCCCTTCTTCCGCCGCTTCTTCGACATACCGGACATGGGCCCCCGCGAGCGCCAGTTCCAGAGCGCAGGTTCCGGCGTCATCTTTGATGCAAAAAACGGGTATATCGTTACAAACGCGCATGTCGTTGATAACGCGACTGAAATCACCGTAACCCTGCAAGACGGGCGGGATCTGACCGCCACCGTGGTCGGCAGTGACGTGCCCTCGGACGTCGCGGTGCTCAAAGTGCCGTCCGACACGCTGGTCCAGGTCGCGCTGGGCGACTCCACCAAACTCGAGGTCGGCGACTTCGTGGTCGCCATCGGCAATCCGTTCGGCCTGCAGCACACGGTGACCTCCGGCATCGTCAGCGGCCTCGGCCGCAGCGGTATCAACCCAGACGGCTACGAAGATTTCATCCAGACCGACGCGTCGATCAATCCGGGCAACTCGGGTGGCGCGTTGGTGAACCTGCGCGGCGAATTGGTCGGCATCAACAGTGCCATCCTGTCGCGCTCGGGCGGCAACATCGGCATCGGCTTCGCGATCCCGGTGAACATGGCCCACAGCATCATGGACCAGCTGATCAAGTTCGGTTCGGTGAAGCGCGGGTTGTTAGGCGTGAACATCTATTCGCTGACGCCCGACATGGCGAAGTCGCTGAACATTCCCAACACCCAGGGCGTGCTGGTGTCGCAGGTGACTGACGGCTCCGCGGCCGACAAGGCCGGTATCAAGCCGGGCGACGTCATCACCAGCATCAACGGTCAGACGATCAAGTCGAACAGCGAGCTGCGCAACGCAATCGGCCTCTCGCGCGTCGGCGACAAGCTGGACGTCGCCATCATTCGCGATCGCAAGCCGCAGCACATCGTCGCGGTCATCAACGATCTGCCGGCCACCCCACCGGCCGTGGCCGGCAAATCCGGCGCGGGTACCGCCACCGATACCAACCTGATTCACCCGAGCCTGGTGGGCGCCACACTTACGGATGCCCCGGACGGCGGCGTCGCGCTGCGGACCGTGGAACCGCGCAGCGCAGCGGACCTCGCCAAGCTTCGAACCGGCGACCGGATCGTGGGCGTCAATGGACGGACCATCGCGAACGTCAAGGAGCTGCGCGAAGTCGCCAAGCGCGGCGGCACGCTCGTGCTCACCATTCAGCGCGGGCCCACGCTCATCCTGGTGCCGCTGCGCTCGCCCTGAGTCGGCGTACCCGATGCTCGACGTACTCGTAATCGGCGCCGGCCCCGCCGGCTCCATGGTATCGGCGCTGCTCGCACGGCGCGGCTTCAAGGTGCTGGTGCTCGAGCGCCAACTATTCCCGCGCTTTTCCATCGGTGAAAGCCTGCTCGCCTACAGCGCGCAGATGCTCAGCGAGACCGGCCTGCTCGAAGCCGTGCAGGTCAGAAGTTTCCAGTACAAGAACGGCGCGGTGTTCGATCGCGACGGCCGCACCTCGGAATTCAATTTCGCCGACAAGTCGAGCGCCGGGCTGGGATTCACGTTCCAGGTGCAGCGCGCGGATTTCGACGACACGCTGGCGCGCGAGGCGTTGAAAGCCGGCGCCGAGATCCGTTTCGAGGTCGAGATCACGGCCGTCGATTTCAGCGGCGAGAAGCCGCGGGTGACCAGCCGCGCCGCCGACGGCAGCGTTGACATCCACGAACCGCGGTTCGTGCTCGATGCCTCCGGCTTCGGCCGCACGCTGCCCAAACTACTCGACCTGCATCGGCCATCGGCATTCCCGTCGCGCGCCGCGATCTTCTGCCATGTGAAGGACAACACCGTCGCCGGCGCCTTCGATCGCCAGAAGATCCGTGCGGGCATCCATCCGGACAACCACGAGATCTGGTCCTGGCTGATTCCTTTTTCGGATGGCAACGCGTCGGTGGGCATCGTCTCGTCGATCGAGCACCACAAGGCGCGCAACGGAACGCTCGAAGAGCAGTTCTGGCAGGCGCTGGGCCAGGAGCCGCGGCTGCTCGACTTGCTGTCGAAGGCGAAGACCGTGCGGCCGGTCGGCGAGCTGATCGGCTACGCCGCCACCGTGACCCGGCTGCACGGCAAACATTTCGCGCTGCTGGGCAATGCCGCCGAATTCCTCGACCCGATCTTCTCCTCGGGCGTCACGATCGCGATGAAGTCCGCGATCCTCGCGGCCGGCGTGCTCGAGAGGCAGCTCAAGGGCGAAAGCGTCGACTGGGAACGCGAGTTCGCCGACGAGCTCAACTACGGCGTCGAGACCTTTCGCAATTTCGTCGCGGGCTGGTACGACGGCAGCCTGCAGGACGTCATCTTCTATCCGCGCCAGACGCCCAACATCCGCCGCATGATCTGCGCAGTCCTGGCCGGTTATGCCTGGGACCGCGACAACCCGTACACCGGGCCGCAATCGGGCCGGCGGCTGCGCGCGCTGGCGGAGATCTGCCGGAGTAGATAGCCGCGGCGCGCCGGGCCCGTTCGCTCTTTACAGGACGCGCGTCGGCAGGGTCCGGTCCGCGATCTCTTCCATCGAGGTGGACAACACCTTGCGCAGCCGCTGGAATTGAAACTCGTATTGCACGAGATCACGCGCCGCGAGCCGCAGGTATTTGCGCAGGTGCGGATTCAGGTGCCGGTGGATGGACTCCGGTGGCACCTTGCGCAGCAGGCAGAACATCGCCAGCGCATGCACCAGCTCACCCTCGTTCAGATGGAAGTCGGACGTGTGTACGGCCGAGTTCGCCATGAACAGGCCGAAGCCCATGAACACCGCCGCGATGTCCACGGCCGGCTCGAGCAATGCATCGCCGCCGGGCACCGGTTCTTCGAAGGTGTCGACCAGAAAATGTGCCAGCTCGCGCGAGAACGTTGCCACCAGCGACATCGGCTCGAGCGTATCGGGCCGGTAGGTGATGATCGGGATGCGATCGGTGTTGCCCGTGTTGGTGCGCGGCTTTTCTGTCTGCGGCTCCACCGCGCACGGCCACTCGGACATGCCGGCGTGATCGCGCACGCGGCGGAACAAGGCACTGACACCCGCGTGCCCGCTCATGCCGCGATCGGGAAAATGATCCTCGGTGGGCAGCACCAGCGTGGTCTCGATGAACTTCGGAAAGCCGCCGCTGCTGCGCAGCAGCCACGCGAACGTGTCGAACTGCCAGTCGCGGCGCGACGCATCGAGAAACGGCTTCGGTTTGTTGAGCGTGGGCAAGCGCGGCGATCATGCCACGCGCTTCGCGCGCGGCTGCATGCCAATTTATTGACGCAACATAATCATTGCGCCTCGCTGGCGCACACCTGTGCGCGCCGCTGGTCGCGCGGCAGCTTGGCGAGTTCGCGCGCCGCCGCATAGAAGCGCGGCAGGTCGTGGCCGTTCTGCGCGATCATCCGTTCGAAACCCGGCACGCAGTCGTAATACGTCGCGAGTGAGGCGAGGCGCGCGTTGTTAGGCTTGCCTTCGAGCTCGGCGGCCAGGCCCGATTGCGTGCCGTAACGCGCATCGAGGGCTTTCAGTTCGCGCACCAGCGCCGCGAAAATCTCCGCCTTGTGCGCGCGCATCGCAACCGGCTCGAGCGGCGTGTGATACAGCGCCTCCAGCTGCGTGCGATACCGCGCCACGATGTGCATGGCCTCCGCCTGCCGCACGCGCCGCTTCTGGTACTTGTCGAGGTCCGCTTCGCGGCCGCGGAATTTCAGCCAGCGTGCCAACCCCTCGCGCTCCACCGCGACGGCAAACGCCTCGTTGAACGAGGTGTCATCCGGTATGTAGACCAGCTGGTGCGACAACTCATGGAACATGATCGAGGCGAGCTCGTCGTCGCCGTAGCTCATCATCGTGTTGAGGATAGGGTCGTTGAACTTGCCGAGCGTGGAATACGCGGGCACGCCGCCGATCATCGTGTCGAATCCTTCGTCGCGCAGGCGGGCGGCGAACTTTTCGGCGCTGGCCTCGTGAAAGTAACCGCGATAGGCCACGCAGCCGACCACCGGGAAACACCACTCCTTGGGCTGGACCGAGAACTCCGGCGTCGCGACCACGCTCCAGACGACGTACTCGCGTTCGAGGTCCGCGTACGTGGTGTAGCTCTTGTTGTTAGGCAGCCCGAGCTCGCGCGCGGCGAACTCGCGCGCGGCCCGCACCGATTCCAGCCGGGCCTTGAGATCGGCCGGAGCGTGCGGGTCGGCGATGACGCGTGTTATCGGTTTGCGCGCCGTGAGGATCTGCAGCTGACCCTTGGCCGCCTGGGCGACGTACAGCGCCCCGCAGCCCTGGAAGACGAGGCTTGCGGCGACCAGAAGCGCCGGTCTGACTTTGGTTAACATGCGTGGCATGCAAGTGTACTTGGTGGGCGGCGCGGTCCGGGACCGGTTGCTCGGGCGTGCAGTGTCCGAACGCGACTGGGTCGTCGTGGGCGCCACTCCGGCCGAACTGGAACGCGCGGGCTACCTTCCGGTGGGCCGCGACTTCCCCGTCTTCCTGCATCCAAAAACCAAGGAAGAACACGCGCTGGCGCGGCTCGAGCGCAAGGTGGCTCCCGGATATCGCGGCTTCACCACCGAATTCTCACCCGACGTGAAACTCGAGGACGACCTGCGCCGCCGCGACCTGACCATCAATGCGATGGCCGAGGATGACGCGGGCAATATCGTCGACCCCTATGGCGGCCGGCAGGATCTCGACGCGCGGCTGCTGCGGCACGTGTCCGAGGCGTTCGTCGAAGACCCGGTACGCATCCTGCGCGTGGCGCGGTTCGCCGCGCGTTACGCGCCGCTGGGTTTTCGGGTCGCCGATGAAACATTGGCGCTGATGCGCAAGATGGTCGCCGATGGCGAAGCCAACGCGCTGGTGGCCGAACGCGTGTGGACGGAAACGGAAAAGGCTCTCGGCGAGCCGCGGCCCGACGTATTCATCGGCGTGTTGCGCGACTGCGGCGCGTTGCAGGTCGTCTACCCGGAGATCGACGCATTGTTCGGTGTCCCGCAGCCCGAGAAATGGCATCCCGAGATCGATACCGGCGTTCACCAATTGCTCGCGTTGCGTGCGGCGGTGAAGCTCGGCGGCGGCGGCGCCGCGCGTTTCGCGGTGCTCATGCACGATCTCGGCAAGGGCGTGACGCCCGCCGAAATGTTGCCCTCGCATCACGGCCACGAGGAAACCGGCGTGGCGCTGGTCGAACAGTTGTGCGCGCGCCTGCGCGTGCCTAACCACCTGCGCGAACTGGGTGTCATGACCGCGCGTTTCCACACCCACGTGCATCGCGCGTTCGAGCTGCGCGCGGCGACGGTGTTGAGTACGCTGGAAAGCTGCGATGCGTTGCGGCGCCCGGAACGGTTCGCCGATTTCCTGCTGGCCTGCGAAGCGGACAAACGCGGCCGCAGCGGTCTGGAAGAGCAGCCCTACCCGCAACGCGCCTATTTCGCGCAGGCGCAGGCGGCGGCGGCGGCCGTTGCGATGTCCGCGGACGAACGGCGCGGCCTGACGGGCGAGCAGATCGGCCAGCAGCTGCGCAAGATGCGCATCGCGGCCATCGAAGAATTGAAGGCGGCCATACCAAAGACCTGAACCCGGTCGATCGAGGGGGCTCGATGATGAAGATGTCAGGCTGGTTTCTCCTGCTCGGCTTCGCGCTGTGCGCCGGCGCCCAACAACCCGCGCCCGCTTCCAATACCGCCGCCGCCGCGTCCCGCGACCTGTGGCTCGGCGACGAAGGCCGCTATGTGCGGCAATGGCTGTTGCTAGGCCCGGTGCGGGCCGCGCAGGCGGATGAAATCGCGAAGCCGGGCGCGGCCACTCAGATCGGTTTACCAACACGCGGCACCGCGCAAAACTTCTCCGACGGCAGCGCCGCCAGCTGGCGCGCGCAGGGTTCGTACGGCGACATCCTCGATGGCTTCAGCGCCGCGGGCATGAAGGATGGCGAAGCCGGCATCGCGCTGGCCAGCATCGAGCGCGCCAATGCCGGCAATGCCCGGCTGCTGATCGGCGGAAACGTGCTCGGCGTGTGGGTCAACGGGCGGTGGATAGGCGGCACACAGAGCTCGCCCGCGTTCGTCATCGACGGCGCGACTTATGAGGCGCCCTTCAATCAGGGCACCAACCTCGTCCTGCTACGCGTCGAAAGGCTCGATCGGCCGGTGCCGCTGACCCTGCGCGTGGTCGAACCGGGTTTCGTGAGCGAATCGGCAACCGGCATGGCGCCGTACCTGATGGAAGTCGGCGGCGCGCTGCAGGTGTTTCCGGGCACGACGTCGAACGCGAGCCAACCCACGATCGAATACGAGGCGATTGCGCCGGGCGGTCGCGTGCTCGGCACGCAGCGGGCCGGTCGCGCTGCGGCAGCGACATTCGATGCGACGCCATGGCCGGAAGGGCCGTACGAAATCCGTGTGCGCAGCCAGAACGCGCTGGGCGAGACCGTCATCGTTCACCTGCCCTGGTTCAAGGGCGATGCACAGGCCGCCGCGCAGCGCCTTCTCGAGGCCGCTGCCGCCCCGGGCGCCAGCGAGCAGGTGAAGATGCTGGCCGAGATGGCGCGCGATCGTCGCGACGGCGGCTGGCGCGAACTGCACTCCCCGCTGATGGAGTTCGCGGAGCTCGCGCTCGAGCGCGCCGGAAAGGTGGGTGGCGCCCGCAACAGCGGTTTCGTCCGGCTCGGCTGGACCGACGAGATCGACGGTTCGACACAGTTCTGCCGCGCCTATCTACCGGACACGTTCGAGGCCGGCAAGCCGCTGCCCGCGCTGCTGTTCCTGCACGGCTACAACCCGGCGAACCCGCCGTACGTGCGCTGGTGGTCGATCGCCGACCGCCACAACGGCGTGGCCGAACGCCACGACCTCATCGTTCTCGAGCCCATGGGCCGGGGCAACGTCGATTACCGCTGGATGGGTGAAGCCGACGTGCTGCGTTGCCTCGACGCGGCCACGCAGCGCTTCAAGATAGACCCGGAGCGCGTGTATCTCACGGGCGAATCCATGGGCGGCAACGGCACCTGGCTGATCGCCTCGCGTCATCCCGGCGTGTTCGCCGCGGCCGCGCCGGTGTTTGGCGGCTGGGATTACCGCATCAACGTCAACGGCTACAACTACACGAACCCCGAGGCGACGCGTCCGATGGAGCGTTTCCTGCACGAGGCGCACTCCTCGTTCGCCGGCGCCGAGGGCTTGCTCCATGTTCCGCTGTATGTGCTGCAAGGAGATCGCGACAACGCGGTGCCGGTGGAACAATCGCGACACGGCGTGCAGCTGCTGCAGCGCTGGGGTTATGACGTGCGTTACCGCGAGATTCCCGGCCGCGGGCACGAAGACCTGCGCGCCCGCGACGAAATCGCCGACTGGCTGCTCGAACACCGGCGCGTGACCGAGCCGCGCGAAGTGCGGCTGCGTTCGTACGACCTGGCCGGTGCCGCGGCGCACTGGCTCACGGTGTCGATGTGGCAGAACCCGTTCGAGATGATCGAGGCCCGCGCCCGCGTGGTGGACGGCGAGACCATCCGGATCGACACGAAGAACGTGGCGAGTATCGTATTCAGCCCGCCACCCGGAATGCTCACGCAGCGTGGCAGCGGCAAGCTCAATGTCGTGTGGAATGGCCGCCGCTTTCTGTCGTCGCTGCCGAAGACTGGCGTCTACGGCGCTACGGCGCCGGGCTTCGAAGGCAGCGCGGGCGACAAAAATCGCGCCCGCGAAGGCCGGCTCAGCTACTTCTTCGACACACCGTTCGCCATCGTGATCGGAACGACTTCGAAGGACTCCGCCATGAATGCGGGGCTCGCCGCCAAGGCCGATGCCTTCGTCGACGTGTGGGAGCGCTGGCAACACGTCAAACCACGCGTGTATCGCGATACCGAGATCACGCCCGACGTCGCGCGGCGTTACTCGCTGCTGCTGCTGGGCGGCGCGACCGCGAACGCGGTGAGCGCGCGGCTCGCACCGCAGCTGCCGATCGCCGTCACGCCGGCCGCGATCACGATCGGCGGCCGCAAATTCGCGGCCCGCGATGCGGTCGCGCAGCTGATCTACCCGCACCCGGAGAATTCGCAGCGTTACGTGCTGCTGGTCGAGGCGACCTCACCTGCCGGCCTGCGTTACTGGAACCCGCAGCAGTTCTGGCATGCGCTCAACGGCTTCCCGATGAATTTCTGGGACTGGACCATCGTCGACGGCCGGCACGTCACGCAGTCGCCCGGACTTTTGCCCGACCGCGGCTGGATCGCGGCGGGAATCTTCGATCGCCATTGGCGCCGCGACGATACGTTCACGGTGCCCGGCGATGCGGTGTTGCGCGCCCGCGCGCACTTGCGTGCGCCGCCGCCGCCCGGCTTCAAACTACCGGGCGCGGCGCTGGACGCGCTCACCGGACGCTACCAGATCGACGCCGGGCAGATCGGCGGTGGCGGGCTGATCAACGTCGTGCGGGCGGGAGACACGATCAGCGCGAGCGCGCCCGAAGGCGGCCGCGCCTTCACGCTCGAGGCCGAAACCGGCGACGATTTCGCCATCTTCGGCCTGGGCACACCGGTGACGTTCCGGCGCGATGGCGCGGGCGCCGTCACCGGCCTGCAATATCACTACAACGGCCAGGAGATCGTCGCCACGCGGCTCGGCGGTTCTTGAGGCGGGTATTCCGCACATCCCGTAAACTGCGCGCCCCGCAAGTGAAGAGACGCACATGTCCTGGCTCGAAGCGATCATCCTGGGGTTAGTCGAAGGCATCACCGAGTTCCTGCCGATCTCGAGCACCGGCCATCTGATCATCACGCGCTCCTTGTTAGGTCTCGAGGGCGCGGCGGTCGACCGGCAGCTCATCATCATCCAGGGCGCCGCCATCCTCGCGGTGTGCTGGGAATTCCGCCAGAAGCTGCTGCACACGGCATTCACGCTGCACAAGGACGCGGTATCGCGCCGCTTCGTGATCAATCTGTTCATCGTGTCGGTGCCACTCGCGGTGCTGGGCCTGCTTTTCGAGGATCAGATCAAGGCGGTGTTGTTCAACGCGGTGTCGGTCGCCATCGCGCTGGTGGTCGGCGGCGTCATCATCCTGTGGGCCGAGAAACGCACGCATACCGAACGCGTGCAGAACGTCGACCAGCTGACGGCGCTCGACGCGGTGAAGCTCGGCCTGTTCCAGGCGCTGGCGCTCATTCCGGGCACCAGCCGCTCGGGTGCGACCATCATCGGCGGCTTGTTATGCGGCCTGTCGCGCCGCACCGCCGCCGAATTTTCGTTCTTCGCCGCGCTGCCGGTGCTGCTGGCCGCCACCGCGCTCGAAATCTGGAAGGCGCGCGCCGAATTCGCGACGGCGGAAGTGGAGACACTGGCCGTGAGCTGCGTCGTGTCGTTCGTCAGCGCGTTGCTCGCCACCAAATTCCTGCTGCGGATCGTGAGCCGTTATTCCTTCGCATCCTTCGCCTGGTACCGCATCGCCTTCGGCGTGTTAATCCTGGTCACCGCCTACACCGGCGTGGTCCGCTGGTAAAAGGGGACATGCCTATTTAGGGAAAAGGGGACAGATCTATCTATTGAACGAACAACCTGCCATTTGCGGGCGCGTTCCATCAATAATTCGGTCTGGCTCCTTTCTCCTAAATAGGCATGTCCCCTTTTGCGTTCGTCACCGGAAATCTCCACTTCGTCAAAATTCCCTTCACCGCGCGGCGGTACGTCCCGAAGATCGGGCACATGAAATTCGACTTCGAGAAGTTCTACCAGGCGGTCAATGCCAAGCGCACGCAGCGCGCCGCGTCGTGGCGCCAGGTCGCACGCGAAATCGGCATCGGCAAATCCACTCTCGCACGCATGGCGCAGAACAAACGCCCCGACGCCGACGGCCTCGCCGCGCTGTCGTTCTGGGCCGAGGTGAATCCGGCGGACTTCGTGTTCGTCGACCAGCCGCCGGTCGCGGCCGCCGACAACGCGCAGCACGGCGCCAGCGCGATGAGCGCCTGAAGCAAACTACCCGGCTAGAAAGGGTTCGCCGCCCACTGCTTGATCTTCTCGTGGCAGCTGCGGCTCGACTGCAGGCGCGCCCCGCCGTGCAGCAGCACGATGTATTCGCCGTGCGGCCCCGTCTCGAGCTGCTGGATATGCCGCAGGTTCACGATCAACGAGCGGTGGATGCGCAGGAACATGGCCGGATCGAGCGATGCCTCGAGCGTCGCGATCGGCACGTGCAACAGGTGGCGCGAGCCCTTGAGGTGCAGCTGCACGTAGTTCTCCGCCGCCTGCACGTACAGGATGTCCTCGATACCCACGAATGAAATCTTGCCGGCGGCGCGCAGCGCGATCCGCGCCAGGTACTTCGGCTGCAGCGATAGCTGCTGCAGCAGCGAAACGACGTGGCGGTTGTCCGCTCCCTGGATGCGCAGCCGCTCGCGCACGCGCCCCAGTGCCTGCGAAAATCGCTCGCGCGTCACCGGTTTCAGCAGATAGTCGATGGCGTTCACCTCGAATGCCTGGATCGCGTACTTGTCGTGCGCGGTGATGAAGATGACCGGCGGAATCGCGTCCGCGCCGAGCTCTTTGAGCACACCAAAGCCGTCGAGCTCGGGCATCTGCACGTCGAGCAACAGCAGATCCGGCCGCTCGGCGCGGATCATCGCGACGGCTTCGGCGCCGTTGCGGGCCTGCGCCATGCCGGTGATCGACGCCTCGTCGCGCAGCAGCAGCGCGATACCCTCGCGCGCCAGCGGCTCGTCGTCGACGATCAGGACGTTCATTTCGGTTCCGCGCAGTGAAACGGCAAGGTCATCGTCACCAGCGCGCCACCGCGCGCATCGTTGGCGGTGTCGAGCGACGACCCATCGCCATAGAGTTGTTTGAGCCGCGCGCGCGTGTTTGTGAGGCCCAGCCTCGACCCCCCGGCGCCCGGTGCGCTGAATCCCGGGCCGTCATCGCGGACGGTCAGGTGCAACACATCGCCCACGCGCGCGGCGCGAATCTCGATGACACCCGGCGTGGCGCGTTGGCCGATGCCGTGCCGGATCGCGTTCTCGACGATGGGCTGCAATCCCATGTGGGGTACGGCGGCGTCGAGCAGTTCGGCATCGACGTCGATGTCCACGCGCAGCCGGTCCGAGAAGCGCACCTGCTCGATGGATAGATAGAGCTTCAGGTACTCGAGCTCGCGCGCCAGCGTCACCTCCTGCGCATCCATGTCCGCGAGCACCGCGCGCAGCAGGTCGCTGAAACGCGCCAGCGTCTCCTCCGCCTGCTGGCCCTTCTGCTGCCGTACCAGCACCACGATGGCGTTCAACGTGTTGAACAGGAAGTGCGGCTGCAATTGCGCCTTGAGCGCGCCGAGCCGCGCCTGCGCGACCTGGGTCTCGAGCTGCGAAGTGCGCAGATCCAGTCGCAGCGCCTCCTGCGCGCGCTCCTGGAAACGCGAGTAGTTGCGGATCGCCGACTGGATGCTCAGCACCACCCAGTACGCGAGAATGCCGGTGTGAAAGCCGAAGATGAACAGCAGCGTGATCTCGCTCTGGAACGTGATCGCGGGCACGATGGGCCAGAACTCGTTCCAGCCGAGATGAAACGCGGCCTCGAGGCCGAGGCGCGAGACAGTCCACGCGATGCTGAGCAGCAGATGCAGCGCGAGCACGCGCGCCAGGTTCTGCCGCTCGAGCGGCCAGCGGCGCCCGGCAAAGATGATCAACGGCGTCAGCAGGGCCGAGATGTAGATGTTGGCGAACCAGTAACGCAGGTCCGCCCACGGATTCGGATCTTCCCAATAGAAACGGCGCGTGACGTTCTGGCCGAAGTAGATGGCGCCGACCAGCGTCCAGCCGAGAAAGTAGAAAGCCCAGGGCTTGATCTTGCGCGGAATTCTCACAGGCCCGGGAGCTTAACCCTCAGCGACGCGGGTCGCTGAATACGAAGTCACGCGCTGCCTGCGCCTTGTGACAGGCATCGAAACAGGCGGCCTTCGCCTGGGCGGGCGTCAGTCCGATGGCGGTGTCGTTCGAGCTGAAGACGTTGAAATACCAGCCACCCGTGTCGGCGAAGTGTTTGCGGTCCTTGCGCATCACGGCGACGTGGCCGAGCAGGCCCGCCTGCCACACGCCGTGTTCGTCGGGGGCGGCGAGGACGCGTTCGTCCACGATGACCGAACCGTCGCGAAAGTGTCCCCAGCTCCCGAGCGCCGTGGGGTTGGCGAAATGATGCCGGAAGCCGCCCTGCCTTTCGTAGTTAGGGTTGCCGGGGCCGATCAGCTTGAACTTGACGACTTGCCAGTCCCGGTAGCCCTGCGGGAAGTAGACGTTGTCTGGCGTTCGTGCAACCGCGACGGCGGCCAGCACGCCCGCAATGGCGAGCGCAATCGCCCGGCCGGACATTCGCGTTGTCATGCACAGGGAATAACGCAAACTCGGCCCTGGCGGAAAGGTTGTTTGACCAGCTGGCCGGAACTGGTGACGAGCGGGAGGAACTATTTACAGAACCGGTGCGTGTTTTCGGGACGGCCGGCAGAAGTTGGCCCGCGGACCAGCACGATCCGGGTTTGCTAGAGCGTGAGCGTCTGCGTGGCGAAGCCCGAGAGCGGGGATTCGTACTGCCGCGCCAGCGCGATCACTTTGAAAACTTCGCCCATCTCTCCGGGCAGCAGCAGCCGGCGCGCTTCGCCGGCGAGCCGCGTTTGCGCCTTCATGTCGTCGCCGGCCGCCTGCAGGTCGGCAGTCAGCACGGCCTCGATGCCGGCGCCGATCAGGAACGCGGCCTGGGTCGCGAAGCCCTGCACTGCGAGGCCGGCGCTGTCGGCCGCTTCGGCGATACGCGTGAAATCCACCCACGCGGTGATGTCCTGCAGCCCGACGTTGACGAACGGGTCGTCGTGCGCGCGATGGCGGAAATGGCAGCGCAGCGTCCCCGTGATGCGCTCGGGATGATAGAGCTGCGCGCGCGGCAGACCGTAGTCGATCAACAGCGCTACGCCTTCCTCGAGATGCGCCGCGAGGCTCGCGATCCAGGGCTGGAACGACAGGCAGACTTCGGACACGTAACCATCGGGCAACGGCGCGGGCAGTGCCTCGACGATGTCCGCGACGGCATGCAGGAGCTCGGGCGTCGGGGAGGTCTCGCGCCAGACGAACCGGTCGCCTTCGAAGGCAACCCCGAGCGCGAACACGCCGATGCCGCCCGGCTGCGCGCGCAGCACGAATCGTTCGAATGGCATCGCGTCGAGCACTTCGTTGGCGAGCACCACGCCGCGGATCGGCGGCTCGGGCCACCGGTCTAACCACTGCACGCGGCGCGAGAGTTCCGCCGGCAGCTGCGACAGCCGCTCGCGTTGCCGCGCGGCGAGATCGGCGCTCACCTCGAGAATGAGATAACGGTCCGGCAGGACATCGAGCGTCGCGAGCTCCGTGAGGATGTCCGCGGCCATGCGTCCGGAGCCGGCGCCGAGCTCCAGCACATCGCCGCCGATGTCGCGCAGGACGTCCGCGGCCTGGCGCGCGAGGCAGCGCGAGAACAGGTTCGAAACCTCCGGCGCGGTGACGAAATCGCCGGCGTCACCGATTTTCGTGGCGCCAGCGCTGTAGTAGCCGAGCCCGGGCGCGTACAGCGCCAGGCGCATGAACGCGTCGAAACCCATGACGCCACCGCGTTCGGCGATGAAGGCGCGGATATGCGCCACCACGCGGTCGGAATGGGCCTGCTCGTCGGGCTCGAGCGGCGGCAAGGTTGTGACGGAGGCGGCAGAAGTCATAGAGTGCATCGTAAATGAGTGACCGAAGTCTAACGGGCAGGACGGTGTTGATCACGGGTGGCGCACGGCGCGTGGGCGCGGTGATCGCCCGCGTCCTGCACGAGGCTGGTGCGAACCTCGTCGTGCACTATCGACGATCGGCCAACGAAGCAGCGCAGCTCGCCGACGAACTCAACGCCAAACGTCCGAAATCCATCGTCACGATACAGGCGGATCTGCTGGACGTGGGCCAGCTGCCGTCACTGGTGGAATTCTCGCAGCGCGCTTTCGGCGGTCTCGATGTGCTGGTGAACAATGCGTCGTCGTTTTATCCCACGCCCATCGGCGAAGTGACGCCGGCCGCGTGGGACGACCTGATGGGGAGCAACCTCAAGGTGCCGTTGTTCCTGTCACAGGCCGCGGCGCCCGCGCTGCGCAAGTCGAACGGGCTGATCGTGAACATCGTCGATATCCATTCGTTGCGCCCGCTGCGTAATTACACGGTGTACTGCGCGGCAAAAGCCGGGCTGCACATGCTGACGCGATCGCTCGCGAAGGAACTCGGCCCCGAAGTGCGCGTGAACGGGATTTCGCCCGGGCCGGTGTTGTGGCCCGAGGGGCAGTCCGATGACGGTGCGCGCGAGAAGATCGTCGACAGCACCATCCTCAAGCGCATGGGTACGCCCCTGGACATCGCACGCGCCGTGCTGTTCTTCGCGACCTCGGCGCCGTTCATCACCGGCCAGATACTCGCCGTCGATGGCGGCCGCAGCGTTGGGTGGTAGGTCGGAGTCTAAGTCGGTGCCGGGTCGGACTTACCGAGCTGGCAGGTATGGGCAACGCTCAGCCAATTTCGTAAGTCCGACCCGGCACCGACTTAGGCTCCGACTTCACGCGATGGTCACGGGCGTCATCACGTGACCGCCGCGATCGAACTCGCGCCACAGCTCGGCCATCGTCTTGTGAGACACGGGATGCGTGACTTCCGGCGCTATCTCCGCCATCGGGCCCAGCATGAACGGCCGCCGGATGAGATCCGGCCGCGGCACGGTGTACTCGGCGGTTTTCTCGATCAGGTCGCCGTACAGCAGGATGTCGAGATCCATGGTGCGCGACGCCCACTTCGGCGCATTGCGCGGCCGGCCGCACGCAATCTCGATTGCATGCAGCCGCGCAAGAACTTCACGCAGCGATTGATCGGTCGTGAATCCGACCACCAGGTTGATGAACTCGGGTCCTTCGAAACCAACCGCCGCGTTCCGATAGGCGCGCGAGAAGCGCGCGTCGGGCCAGGTCTGCGCGATCTCGGCACAGGCGCGCACGAGGTTCGGTTCCGGGTCGACGTTGCTGCCCGCCGCGACATAGACGGCGGTCATTTACGCGCCAGGTCCGCGCGCGTCCGCATCACCGCGACGCCCACGTCCTTCGATCCACGGATCGCCCCCGGTTTGTTCACCGACAACCGCACCCACTCGACCTCGAACTCCTCGAGGATCAGCAGCGCGACGCGATGCGCCAGCGTTTCCACCAGCTTGAAATCCGATCCGCTCACGAATGCAATGAGCCGCTTCGCGACCCTCTTGTAGTCGAGCGTGTCGACCACATCGTCCGACGCCGCAGCGCGCGCGCAATCCACCGGCATCTCGACGTCGAGCACCACCGTCTGCTTCGTGCGCCGCTCCCACTCGATGAAGCCGATGATGCATTCCACCGCCAGCCCGTGCAGGAAGATGCGATCGCCCTTGTCGGCCGTCGACGCCGAGCTTGGGATCGTGAACGTCTTGGGGCCGCTGCTCATCTTATTTGCCATCGGTCGAAGGATTCCCTGCTAACTACTAACCGCGCGCCAGCTCGGCCAGCGGCCACTGCGCCCGCGCGCGGATCGCCGGGCCCTCGTGAAAACCCGCCTTGAGGCGCGCCATGCCGGCCACCGCGATCATGGCGGCATTGTCGGTGCAAAACTCGATGCGCGGGTAAAAGACTTTCGCCCCCTGGCGCGCGAGCGCCGCGGCCAGACGCTCGCGCAGCAGACGGTTGGCGCCCACGCCACCTGCGACCACCAGCGCGTCGTAGCCGGTTTGTTCCAGCGCCCGCAACGTCTTGGCCGTCAGCGTCTCGACGATCGCCTCCTGCACACCCGCCGCGATGTCGGCGCGTGTGCCGTGATCGAGGCCGCCCGAGGCCACCTCGCTTTTCACCGCCAGCGAAACCGCCGTCTTCAGGCCGGAAAAGCTGAACTCGAGCCCGGCGCGATCCAGCATCGGCCGCGGAAATTCGAAACGCCAGGCGTTGCCCGCGGCGGCCAGCTTCGCAAGCTCGGGCCCGCCGGGATACGGCAGCCCTAACAACTTCGCGGATTTGTCGAAGGCTTCCCCGGCTGCGTCGTCACGCGTTTCGCCGAGCACGGCGTAGCTTCCCGCCTTATCCACGTCGATGAGCATCGTGTGACCGCCCGAAACCAGCAGCGCCAGGTGCGGAAACGGCGGCGGATCGTCCTCGAGCAGCGGCGCGAGCAGGTGCCCTTCGAGATGGTGAACCGCCACCGCCGGCACGTTCCAGGCGTACGCCAGCGAGCGGCCCAGCGCCGCGCCGGTCAGCAGGGCGCCGATCAGCCCGGGCCCGGCCGTGTAAGCCACGCCATCGAGCTGGTCCGGAGTGGTTTTCGCGTCCGCCAGCGCGGTTTTCACCAGGGGCAGCAGCCGGCGCACGTGGTCGCGCGAGGCCAGCTCCGGCACGACCCCACCGTAAACCCGATGCAGATCGATCTGGCTGTGGATCTCGTGCGACAGCAGACCGGCTGCCTCGTCATAGACGGCAACCGCGGATTCATCGCAGGAAGATTCGAGGGCCAGGATGCGCATAGATATAGAGTGAGGCCCGACATGTACGCAGGGCTTTGCTTTTTAGAGGCCCGTCTATAGAATCGCCACCCCTGCTCAAGGCAGGTTGTGGCAAAACTCCAAACAGATCAATGGGTTGAGGTTTCGATGCCGAGCGTTCGCGTACGAGAAAACGAATATTTCGATGCCGCCCTGCGCCGATTCAAGCGCGCGTGCGAAAAAGCGGGCGTGCTCACCGAGCTCCGCCGGCGCGAATTCTACGAAAAGCCGACGCAGGAGCGTAAGCGCAAGAAGGCTGCCGCCGTGAAGCGTCACCTCAAGCGCAACAGCCCGCGTGAATACACGGCGCGTCCGCGTCCGAGCTGAGCTCTCCTGAGATGACGCTCAAAGAGCGCATCACCGAAGACATGAAGACCGCGATGCGATCCGGCGAAAAGGATCGTCTCGCGGTCATTCGTCTTTTGCAGTCCGCGATCAAGCAGCGTGAAGTCGACGAGCGCATCGTGCTCGACGACGCGCAGATCACTTCCGTGCTCGAGAAGATGATCAAGCAGCGCAAGGAATCCATCGTCGCCTTCGAAAAGGGCGCACGGGCGGACCTCGTTGCCAAGGAGACCGCCGAGATCGCGGTGCTCGCGCCCTATCTTCCCGCGCAGTTGTCCGATGCCGATCTCGATGCGTTGATCGCGGAAGCCATCGCCTCGACCGGCGCCGCGTCCATCAAGGACATGGGCAAGGTCATGGGCGTGGTGAAAGCCAAAGCGGCCGGCAAGGCCGACATGGGCGCCGTCGGCGCCCGCATCAAAGCCAAGCTCGGCGGTTAGCCGCCATGGGCGGCAGAGGCCTGGCCACCGCTGGCGCGCTCATCCTGATCGCGCTGGTCTGCATCTTCATCTCGCGCAAGATCGAAGCGGAACGGCGTGAGCTCGGGCATTTCCCGCGCGGGCGGCTGCCGCTCGTGATCGGCGGATCGATCGCGGCACTGCTGCTCTGCATCGTCGTGGCGCTCGCGATCCTGCGATAACGGAACGACCCGACAGTAGAATCTGTCGCAAATGGCCGGCCGCATCCCCCAGAGCTTCATCGACGACCTGACCGCCCGCGCGGACATCGTCGAGCTCATCGGTTCGCGCGTCGAGCTCAAGAAAGCCGGCCGCGAATACCGCGCCTGCTGCCCGTTCCACAACGAGAAAACCCCGTCATTCTGGGTGAGCCCGGTCAAGCAGTTCTATCACTGCTTCGGCTGCGGCGCGCACGGCACCGCGCTCGGGTTCCTGATGGAATACGACAAGCTCAGCTTTCCGGAGGCCATCGAGGAACTAGCTAGTCGGCTCGGTCTCGACGTGCCGCGCGAGGCCGGCGGCACGCAGCCCGATACCGCCGGCAGCACCGCTCCGCTCTACGACATGAACCTGCGCGTCGCGAAGTACTTCGCCGGCGTGTTGCCCAACGACGCCCGCGCAAAGGAGTACGCGAACAAGCGCGGCCTCACGCGCGAAACGGTCGACAAATTCATGATCGGCTTCGCGACGAATTCGTGGAACGACGTACTCAAGCGCTTCGGCGCGAACGACCACGATCGCAAGGTGCTGGCCGACTGTGGCCTGATCATCGAACGCGAGCGCACCGACAGCCGCACGATGGACCGGCACTACGACCGCTTCCGCGACCGCCTGATGTTCCCCATCCGCGATTCGCGCGGCCGGGTGCTGGCCTTCGGCGGCCGCATCATCGATGCGGGCGAGCCCAAGTACCTGAACTCGCCCGAGACCATGCTCTTCCACAAAGGCCGCGAGCTGTACGGGCTCTACGAGGTGCGCCAGAGCCGCAGCACCCTGAAGCGCCTGATGGTGGTCGAGGGTTACATGGACGTCGCGCGCCTGCACCAGGCCGGCGTGAACTACGCGGTCGCCACCCTCGGTACGGCGACCACTCCCGAACACCTGCGCCGGATCTTCAAACTGGTGAACGAGGTCGTGTTCTGCTTCGACGGCGACAAGGCCGGTCGCGCCGCAGCCTGGCGTGCGCTCGGCAATGCGCTGCCCGAAGCGCGCGACGGCCGCCAGATACGCTTCCTGTTTTTGCCCGAGGGTCACGACCCGGATTCACTCGTGGGAGTCGAAGGCCGCGAGGCCTTCGAGAAGCGGCTCGAAAGCTCGTTGCCGCTGTCCGAATATCTGGTCACCGCGCTCGGTGAGCAGGCGGATCTGAGCCATGCCGACGGTCGTGCCCAGTTCGCGGAACTGGCCCGCCCGCTGGTTTCCAAGGTGGCGCCCGGCGTCTACCGCGACCTGCTGATTGATCGCCTTTCTGAGGCGATCCGGCTCTCTCCTGCCAGATTGAACCAATTATGGTTCAACGAAGTCACAGACACGGCGGGCAATCACCTTACCGGCGCGGGTGCGGCGGCGGAATCCGGCTTCTCGGGATCGGGCCCTGCGCGCCGCGCAACGCAGCGTCCGCGCGATGGCGGAGGCGGCAAGAGCCTGATCACGAAGGCGGTCAAACACCTGGTTCATTTCCCGCAGATCGCCGCGCAAGTGTCGGGCGCCCAGCTCACGCAGCTCGAGCTCAATGACGATCCGGGCGCCCGTTTTCTCTTCGAGCTCATCGACCAGCTGCAACAGGAACCGGCCGCGCATACCGGCCAGCTGCTGGAGCGCTGGCGCGACCGGCCCGAAGGTGCCCGGATGCGCGCGCTGGCCGGCGAGGAATTTGTCGGCGTGGAAGAAGCCGGCGCGGCGCTCGAACTGGCCTCGGTCATCGACACGCTGGCGATGGAGCCGACCCTGCGCCGGCACGACGAACTCATGGCCAAAGCCGATCTCACGGACGATGAACGCGCTGAGCTCAAGGAACTCAACGTGGCCATCCACCTGTCCAAGAGCAAGTTGACGCAAAGCGCCTGAAGCGCGGGCCGGGTTGGCCGTTAAAAGTTTGCCGGCCATGACCCTTTTGGCCCGAATTTTGCGTCTAACTTTGAACGGAAGTCGTTGACCCACGGGCTATTTTTGCTTTGTCAAGCCGTGGGTCTTTGCGTAGAATGCGCCCCCTTTCCCGCAAGCCACCTTGATCGCACCGTCGGCAACCCCACGGTGTCTGACCGCAATACGCCCTGCGTACGGAATCAAATGACACAAAAGCATAAGCGCCCTACTGCTCCCGCCTCCAAAGCCAAGCCGCCCAAGAAAACGGCCAAGCCCGCTGCTGCCGCGCACGTCAAAGAGAAGGCCGCGCATGTGGCCAAGGGCGCCAGCAAACATGCCGAAGTGAAGAAGCCGTTGGCGAAGGGGAAGACTGAAAAGGTCGCCGCACCCGTCGCCGATTCCAAGGCGAAGGTGGTCGAGCTCAAGCCCGCGCAGAAACTCGCGGCTGCGCGTGCCGCAGCAGCGGCCGCCGCGCCGGTAGCTGCCGATGCCAAGAAGGGCAAGAAAGGTAATTCCGAACTCATCAATCTTCCGGCGCGCCGCAACGTGCTGCCCGAAGAGCGTCAGTCGCAGCTCAAGCTGCTGATCGCGCGCGGCAAGGAACAGGGTTACCTCACGTATTCGCAGGTGAACGATCACCTGCCGTCGGAGATCGTCGATCCGGAACAGATCGAAGAGATCGTCAACACGATTAACGACATGGGCATTCCGGTGTACGAGAAGGCGCCGGACAACGAGAGCATTCTCGCGCCCGAGCCTTCCGCGCCCACCGACGAAGAAGCCATCGAAGAAGCCGCCGCCGCGCTGGCCGCGCTCGATGCCGAGCTCGGCCGCACCACCGACCCGGTGCGCATGTACATGCGCGAGATGGGCACGGTCGAACTGCTCACGCGCGAAGGCGAAATCCGCATCGCGAAGCGCATCGAGGAAGGCCTCGACGCCGTGCGCCTGGCGCTGTCCAACTACCCGTCGACCGCGGAATACCTGCTGCGTGCCTACGAGCCGGTGAAGACCGGCGGCGCACGCCTGGTCGATATCATCGTTGGGTTCATCGACCCGAACGCGCCCGACGTCATCGCGCAGCCGCAGAACCCGACCAAGATGGATCTGACGGCGCCCGTGCCTGAAGAGAAGACCGAGGGCGAAGAGACCGAAGAAGGCGACGGCAGCGGCGAGGAAGAAGAAGCCGTCGACACCGGCCCGGATCCGGAAGAGGCCGCGCGCCGCTTCGCTGCGGTCGGCAAGTACCTCGCCAATTCGCTCACGCACATCGAGAAGATGGGCGCGAAGGATCCGAAGACGCTCAAGGTCCGCAAGAAGCTGTCCGACGAGTTCATGGAGCTCAAGCTCGCGCCGCGCATGTTCGAGGCGCTGATCGGCAACCTGCGCCACCAGGTGAACCAGGTCCGCCAGCTCGAAAAAGAAATCATGATCATTGCCGTGCGCGACGCCGGCATGCCGCGCAAGGAGTTCATCCTCTCGTTCCCGAAGAACGAGACGTCGAACCGCTGGCTGCAGAAGCAGATCAAGGGCGGCAAGAAGTGGTCGGCGGCCATGGGCCGTCTGCATGAAGAAATCTCGCGCCGGCAGGACAAGCTCGGCCAGCTCGAGAAGGACTATCACCTCACCATCACGGACATCAAGGAGATCAACCGTGAGGTCTCGATCGGCGAAGCGAAAGCCCGCCGCGCGAAGAAGGAAATGGTCGAGGCCAACCTGCGCCTCGTGATCTCGATCGCAAAGAAGTACACGAACCGTGGCCTGCAGTTCCTCGACCTCATCCAGGAAGGCAACATCGGCCTTATGAAGGCCGTGGACAAGTTCGAATACCGTCGCGGTTACAAGTTCTCGACGTATGCGACCTGGTGGATCCGCCAGGCCATCACGCGTTCCATTGCCGATCAGGCCCGCACGATTCGTATCCCGGTGCACATGATCGAGACCATCAACAAGCTGAACCGCATCTCGCGGCAGATGCTGCAGGAGATGGGCCGCGAGCCGACGCCGGAAGAACTGGCCGTGCGCATGGAGATGCCGGAAGACAAGGTTCGCAAGGTGCTCAAGATCGCCAAAGAGCCCATCTCGATGGAAACGCCGATCGGCGACGACGAGGATTCACACCTCGGCGACTTCATCGAGGACACTTCCGTGGCATCGCCCATCGACCAGGCGACGATGGAGTCGCTGCGAGAGACCACCCACTCGGTACTTGCGCAACTGACCCCGCGTGAAGCCAAGGTGCTTCGTATGCGGTTCGGCATCGACATGAACACCGACCACACGCTGGAAGAAGTCGGCAAGCAGTTCGACGTGACGCGCGAGCGTATTCGTCAGATCGAAGCCAAGGCGCTGCGCAAGCTGCGTCATCCCAGCCGCAGTGAGCAACTGCGCAGCTTCCTGATCGAGGACTGAGCGAAGGCGCAAGGTAGATAGAGAAGGCCGCGGAAACGCGGCCTTTTCGCATCTGCGCGCCTAACCCTGCGGGTCTTTCTCGAACAACTCTTCGAGAAAGAACTGGGTCTTGGCCGGTATCTGGTTGCGCGGGTAGTAACGCTCGATTACTTCCAGCACCTGTTCGACCCGGCGAAGCCCGATGTGACGGATCAACGTGCGCAGATCCTGCGCGTCGTTGCTGTCGAAACGCGCGGCGATCGCCTTCATGGCGAGCAGATATTGGGGCGGCGGTGTCCATACCGCGAGATGCGGAAGATCCAGAAGAATCGAGCGCGGCTCGGTGTCCGCCGGCATGAAACCCTTGACGGCATCGTTGAGCCAGTCGGCGGGCAGCTTCTGCGCCGCAGCCACGCGCGCGGCCGCGGCACGCACCTTGCTCGACGGATCGAACACCGCGTCCACGTCGCGCGTAGATTGCCGGGCGTTGAATGCCAGCACCATCGCCGCGCCGCCCACGACACCCACCTCGCCTTTGATTCCTTCGCGAGCCAGCTCATCGTTGAGCGCCTGGAACGCCCGAAGAATTTCCTGTTGGGTCACGCGTTCACATCCGCGACAGGAAGTTGCCGAGCACGAACACGTTGTTGCGGCGAAAAGCGAGCGGGCTTTCCACCAGTGCGGAGGCCTTGAGATTCTCCATGCCCGAAACGAACCAGGGCTCGGACAGGACGTGCGGGCGCGTAGCCCACCACGGAGGCGCTTCACCGAACTCCGCCGCCAAGGCGCACGCGGTCGAATTGATGAGGGCGCGCTCCCGTGTTCGACGTGAGCGCGAATACAGGCGCTTCAGCGCTTCGAACCGCCGGCTGCGCCGCACTTCGTCCACCGCGTCGAAGAACGGCACCCAGTCGGTTACACCTTGCTTGGGAGGTTTGCCGGGACGCCGCATGCCGGCATGGTAGTTGATATCCGGCTAATTGGATAATTGTGTATAACTATTTGATTAGAAAGACTATTCACTACTACCGATCAATCGTCCGGCCGGCGCGCCTCCCTGCGCGCCGCACGTACCGCTTCTCTCAGTAGCGCTGTCGGCGCAGGAAGGGGTCATCGGCGTTCCGCTTGCGCGTGAAGGGAATCAGCATCGGTACGCGCTCACGGTAGTTGCGATAGTCCTTACCGAGATGCGCCACCAGGTCGCGCTCCTCGAACTGGATTCCAACGAGAATGTAAGCGGTCGTCATGATCGCGAAGAGCAGGTGCGACACGGTCATCGTCGGCGTCGACCAGAACACGAACAGCCAGCCGACATACAGCGGATGCCGCACGAGCTTGTACGGCCCGGGCGTACCGAAGGCGAGATGGGTGTACGGCTTGCCTGACAACTGCAGCCACACCTGGCGCAGACCGAACAAGTCGAAGTGGTTGATGAGGAACGTCGCCGCGAGCACCAGCACCCAGCCGAACGCGAAGGCGCCCCAGATGACGCCGCGAATGGTGGCGTCCTGCACCGCCCAGACCGTGCCGCCGAGCGGCTGCCAGAGCGCGAACAGGGCGATCAACGCCAGGCTCGAGAACAACACGTAGGTACTGCGCTCGGCGGATTCAGGCACCACGCGTGTGAACCAGCGCTTGAAGGCGGGCCGCGCCATGACGCTGTGCTGCACCGCGAACAAGCCTAACAACCCCAGGTCCACCAGCAGGCTGGTCACGAAGCTTCCGCCCGGCGCGGAATCGAGCGTGCGCGGCACGCCGAAATTGCCGATGAAGCCGATGGCATAGAGAAACGTGGCGAAGAACACGGCGTAGCTCATGACGCCGTACAGGAAGATGGACAGACGCTTGATCATGATTGACTCCCAATAGGTCCAGGCCGCGCAAGTTAGAGCGCGACCGTGGGAGTCAGCGTGGGAAAGGGCGTGGAATCGCGCCCCGGGTTCTATCGGCTAGGCCTGCTTGCCGACCGCGATCGAATATTCGATGTGCAGATCGCAGGGCGTCTTGCCCTGGCGGCCGCGCACGCGTTCACCCTTGCAGCGGGTGTGCCCGGCGGTGTGATCGTGGCCCTGTTCGGCCACGTCCGCGACCGGCGCGGCCAGGTCGAATTCGCCATTGCAGCTGGCGTACGGGCACGGGTAGACGAAATAGGCGCGCGCGGGCGGATGCAGCACGATCGACTGTGGCGCCGGCGGTTGCGAGGTCTCGTCGCTGAAGGCGAAATCGAGACGAATGGAAGACAGCTGCGGAAACTGCACGCGCAGCTCTTTCGACATGAGGCGATTGCGGCGCTGCTTTTCGCGCAGCAGGTTACGGGCGCCTTCGGGTCCAACTGTCTTGAGTTTCATCGGGAGTCTCCAAAACGAACTCGGGCGGGCGCAATGCCCGCCCGAGTTCTACTTAACGATCAGCTATTAACGACGACCGTAGCCGCCGCCACCGCCGCCGCCGTAACCGCCACCACCACCGCCGCCACCGCCGCGGGGTTTGTCCTGCGCTTCGTTGACCTTCAGCGGGCGACCGCCGAAGTCCTGGCCGTTGAGGGCCTGCATGGCGCGCTGCGCATCGGCGCTCGACATTTCCACGAAGCCGAAGCCGCGCGGCTGGCCCGTGTCGCGATCGTTCACGAGCGCGATCTTTTCAACGGTGCCATGGGTGGAGAACAGGGTGCGAACGGAGTCTTCCGTCGCGCTGAAGGGCAGATTGCCCACATAAAGTTTGGTCAAGAGAAGATCCTCAGAAAAAAATAGATAGCAGGCGTAACCCTGCCGACGTGGTTTGCGGAGACTTTGAGGTGACTGACTCTGGCCAAACGTGCGTCAGAACGACGCGGAAGCCCAGGGACGGACAAGACGAGGAATCACAAGCCGGGCGCAAAGGTACAGGAAAAAAGCCTTTTTCGCCTCGGAACTTGCAGTCGCCGTCATATTGTGGCTGCGATCGCCCAACCGGGGCCCCGGCTTGCGGGAAGACGAAAAGGGGACATGCCTATTTATGAAAAAGGGGACAGATCTATTTATTGACCGAACGGCCGTCTGCATACGAGCGCATTCCATCAATAAATAGATCTGTCCCCTTTTTCATAAATAGGCATGTCCCCTTTTCGTCTATCTGTCGGGCTTGCCGAGAAACGGCTGCGTGAGCTTCACCCGGATCAGATAGCCGGCGTGATTGGGGTGCACGCGGTCGGCCACCCAGATGTCCTCGCGCGGCTTGCCGTCCGGCGTGAGCATCGCGTCCCACAGATCGATGAAGCCGAGATCGGGCTGCGTCGCGATGTATTCCCGCATGACGCGATTGGCCTCGCGGCGCTGTGGTGCTTCGTCCCAGCGGCCCGGTCCCGGCGTGATGCTCGACCAGAGAATCCGCACGCCCGGTAGTTTGGCGTGCACGGCGGCCACCAGCGTCTTGAAACCCGCGAGCAGCTGCGCGGGTGACTTGCCGTTGTGGACGTCGTTGCCGCCGACGTGCAGCACGATGAGGCGCGGCTTGTAAGGCGTGACGAGCCGATCCACGTAACGGATGAGATCGCTCGTCTGGAACGAATCGATGCCCCGATTGACGAGTGTGTAACCCGGCAGGTCTTCGTGGATGGTGCTCCAGCGATAGAACTGCGAGTCGCCCGCGAAAAGAATCGCCCCGGCCGGCGGCGCCTGCGCGAGATCCGCGGCCGCGTACTCCTGGACTTTTTTCTCGAATCGCTCCTGCAACGCGGCGGACTGCGCTTGCGAAAGTGCGGCCGCCGACAGCAGGGTAGCCGTCAGCAATTGTGATGCGGCGAATGTGCGTAGGTTCATTCAATCCCCCTCGATGCGCTGAACGCTATGTGAGCGGGGCTCGAGGCGCAAGCCGGGAGCGAGCGATGAAAAGAGAGAGCCGGTTTCTCGTGATGGCGTCGGTACTGCTGGCTGCGGGTGCCACCGCGACACACGCCGAGGCCATCCGGCAGATCCATGAGGCATCCGATGAAGTGCGGACGGCCATGGCCGGCGGCGGTTCGCCGGACCTGTCGCCAGCCGCCAAGGCCAGCCTGCTCAAGCTCGAACAGGCGCTGGCGAAGGGCGAGAGCATCAACCAGTCGCTCAACTCGCAGGTGAAGGCGCTGGAAGACGAACGGGCGAAGCTGCAGCAGGCGCAGACGGTGCTGACCAGCGGGCTGGTCGGCGCGCTGGTCACCGCCATCGTCGCCATACTCGGTGCATTCGTGACTTCGCGAAACTCGAAGCCCGACCGCGATCTGAAGCGACTGGCGGTGATCGAGAAGGTACGCGAGCTCAAGGCCGCGAATGTGCGGCTGCCGCCGGACCTCGCACACGCCGACGGTAGTTAGATTTTCGCGAGCACCGCGCCGAAGATCTCGAGCGCATCGGCGTAACCCGTCTGCATCGCGCCGAACCCCACGCGTATGTGCGCCGGCATGCCGAAACAATCGCCGGGCGCGGTCAGCACGCCGGCCTTTGCCAGTGCTTCGCACAGCGGACGCGCGTCGCGGCCGTCGCGCAGCCACGGGAAACACGTCGTGCCGCCGGTGGGTGGCGCCCAGCCGAGCCTTTCGCGGTGCGCCGCCATGAACTGCGTCAACAACGCGAGATTGGCGCGCGCCACAGCGCGCAGCCGCTCGTGGATCGCGGATGCATTCGCCAAGGCATGCGCACCGATCGCCTCCGACAACGGTGAATTCGAGATCGTGAAATAGCTGCGCAGGTCGAGCAGCGCTTCGCGGCGGCGCGCATCGCGATCGATGAGCCAGCCCACGCGCAGACCCGGCAGCGACAATGCCTTCGCGAAGTCACCGAGCAGGATCGTGTTCGGCAACACGCTCGCGCTCGGAATGGCGGCCCCGTGATACAGCGGGTGATAGACCTCATCGACGATGAGCGGAATGCCGCCGGCGGCCAGCTCTTCTGCCAGCGCACGCTGCTCGGCGGCCGCCATCGTCGAACCAGTGGGATTGTGCGGCGTGTTGACGAATACGGCACGCGTGTCCGAATCGACTGCCGCCAGCACGCGCGCCGCGGTCTGCGCGAATCCGTGCTCGGCTTCGAGCTCGTATTCGCGCACGCGCATGCCCCAGGCGCGCGCCAGCACCGGCACCGCGGGGTACGCGGGCTTCGGCAACACGATCGAACTGCCAGCCTCCGCGAACAGGGCGGTCAGCGCCACCAGCGCCTCCGACGCACCCGTCATCACGAGCACGTGGTCGGGATCGACGCCGTGCACAGCGGCGACCCGCTCGCGCAGTAGTTTGCTGCCCTGCGGTGGTGCGTAGGACAACCGGAGGTCGTCGAGATCGCGCGCCGTGCCGCCGCCCAGCCGCATGATTTCCTCGACGGTCCACGACGGCCCGGTGCTCGAAGCCAGGTTGTAACGGATCGGGGGCACCGCGAACTCATGGGCCGCCAGCCACTGATCGAGCTTGAATGCCGGGACTTTCATGGCGGTATCATCATGCGCGGCCGGCATGCGCTCAATGCCACCTCGAATCCACGCACGCTCAGGCGTGGCTTGACATCAACAACTGGGACAACGATGGACCTGCAACTCGCCAATAAACTCGCGCTCGTCACGGGCAGCACCGCCGGCATCGGCTACGCGATCGCCGAAACCCTCGCCGCCGAAGGCGCGCGCGTCATCGTCACCGGACGCACGCAAGCCGGCGTGGACGCGGCGCTTGCGTCGATCCGCAAGGCGGTCAACAAGGACGCGATCGGCTTCGCCGGCGACCTGTCGAAAGCGGACGTCGCCGACATGCTGGTCGCGACTCACCCCGGCATCGAAATCCTGGTGAACAGCCTCGGCATTTTCGAACCCAAGCCGTTCGAAGACATCCCGGACGCCGACTGGATGCGTTTCTTCGACGTGAACGTGTTGAGCGGAGCGCGGCTCGCGCGGCTCGTCCTGCCGGCCATGCGGCGCGCGAACTGGGGCCGCATCCTGTTCATCTCGAGTGAGAGCGGCGTGCAGATTCCCGCCGAGATGATCCACTACGGCATGACCAAGGCCGCGCAGATCGCCGTCGCGCGAGGTCTGGCCGAAGCGGTCGCCGGCACCGGCATCACCGTGAACAGCATTCTTCCGGGGCCGACGAAATCGCGCGGCGTCGGAGATTTCGTCGAACAGCTCGCGAAGGAACAAGGCAAATCCGGCGCCGAGTTCGAGACGGAGTTCTTCAAGAGCGTGCGCCCCACTTCGCTGATCAAGCGCTTCAGCACGCCGCAGGAAGTGGCGTCGCTCGTGGCCTATGTCGCGAGCCCGCTGGCATCGTCCACGACCGGCGCGGCGTTGCGTGTCGACGGTGGCACGGTGAAGAGCGCGTTTTGAAAATTCCTGCGCAGATCGGCGCCGCCGGATTCGAGATGCACATCGGTGAGTTGCTGAACATGCCGCAACCGGCCTTCGAGACCTATATCTTTCGGCTCTCGGAATTCCTGCTGTCAGAGGATTCGGCAGGAGACGCCGATACGGCAAGCGCGTTCCTGCACGTCCTCTGCACGCGCGAGCGCAGCCATCCCGGGAGCGTGGCGCGGATCTATGAGCGTTTGCTGCCCGCCATCGGTTTTGTTGCCGCAAGCCAGCCGCGCTTCGGCGCACACAAGGACCTCTACGGCGACTTCGGCGAACGGGCCGCGGAGCTGGCGCGGCTGTTCCATCGCAATCCCGACGAGTTGACGGGCGAAAGCCAGATGCTCGACGCATCGGACGACGCCTGATGGACTATCAGGCCATGCTCGACGTCGCGATCGCCGAGGCGAAACGCGGACTCGACGAAGGCGGCATCCCGATCGGCGCGGCGCTGTTCCACGACGACGGCAGGTTGTTAGGCTGCGGCCACAACCGGCGGGTGCAGGAAGGCGATCCTTCGGTCCATGGCGAAACGGACGCGTTCCGCAAGGCCGGCCGCCAGCGCAACTACCGGGACACCATCATGGTGACCACGCTCGCGCCCTGCTGGTACTGCAGCGGCCTGGTGGTGCAGTTCCAGATCGACACGGTGGTGGTGGGCGAGTCGCGCACGTTCCGCGGCGGCATCGACTGGTTGCGCGAACGCGGCGTCAAGGTCGTCGACCTCGAATCCGGCGCCTGCGAAAAAATGCTGGGCGAGTTCATCGCCGCGTTTCCCGAGGTCTGGAACGAAGACATCGGCGAGCCGTGAGCTGAAACCGGGCCGAACTACTCCGGCAATACTTCGATCTTGTATTCGAGCTCGAGACCGCAGGGCGCGCGGCCCTTGCGGTCGACGCTGCGCTGCCCTGGGCAACCGAGGTGGCCGCTGCCAAGCGCGGCGCCATCGCGCGCCAGTGCATCGATCGGCGTGGTGAGATCGAACTCGCCATCGCAGTCGGCATGCGGGCACGGAAAGACGAAATAGGCCTTCGCCGGCGGATGCATGACGTTGACCTGCGGCGCGGGCGTGAACGGCCCGGCGCCGCTGAAATCGAACACCAGCCGCAGCGATCCGAATTGCGGATACTTTGCCTTCATGGTGGGCGTCGCCGCCCGGTCACGCCGTTGGCGTTCGCGCATCTGGCCGCGCGCGTTCGCCGAGCTCGCTACCGCGAACTTCATGGTTCGAGTTTCGGGGCCAAGGCCACCGCTTCGATCGGCAGCGATTCGCCGGCCGCGCCCTCGGGCGAATCGCCCGGCAGGCCTTCGGTGGCACGCGCCTGCTTCTTGAGGAGCTTTTCCTGCTTCTTCTGCTTGCGCTGCATTTCTTTTTGCCGCTTGACGCGGTCGTAGTTAGGTTTAGCCATTCGGCCCTCCGACGGAAAGCAGCGTCAGCTCGTGCCCCGACGTGCCAGCCGGGGTTCTGCCCGGCATGAGGATATTGAGACAGGTTTCGTCGCCATACAGCATGCCGCGCGCGGTGCGCACGTGCGCGAACGGCCCGAAATGCACCGCCGGCTCGTTGATGCCCGTCGTGACGCGCACCCGCACCGGACCTTCACAATCGAGCTCACGATGCAGGCGCCCGCCGACCTGCCAGCAACCCTCGACGCAGCGCGCGACGACGTAGTTGTCGGAGGCACGCAGTGTCCCGTCGGCACAAAAGCGGATGCTCGAAGCGAGCATGAGCGTCGGCGAATCACCTTTTACGGTTCGGAAATTCAGACGCAACATGAAGCAGCCGGGGTTGGGGAACGCGGTTCACGGTACCGCAATTCCGCCGCAGGCGTCCGGCTAAATGCGCGCGCCGCGCCAATCCGCGCGTGCGGGGGCTTGCGGCGCGGTTTGGTTCAGCGCCGCTGCACGACGACTTCGAGGTACTCGGCATCGACCAGCATGGTCGAATCCTGGGCGCGGTTGAATCGCTGCACCAGCTCTAACAATTCCGAGCGCAGGGCTTTTTGCTGCGCGCCGTCGAGCTGCGCGAAGATCTTGAGCACGGGCGAATAACTGGCGCGCAGTTTGTCCACCCAGTCCATCGGCGTGCGGGCGCGCAGCGCCACCCGTTTTCGCGTGCTCTCGACGCGGCCATAGACGGCGAACAGTTCGTCGAGCCGCTGCTCCGTGCCCCAATCGAATGGCGACGCGCCGTTCGCGCACCCCGGCGCGTGCCTCGTTATCGTCTGGAACAGGTGGCCCATGAATCCATCGGGTGTCCAGCTGGCAAGCCCGAGGCGACGGCCGCGGCGGCAGACGCGGATCATCTCCGAGGCAGCCCGTTCCTGGTCGCCGGCGAACATGACGCCGAACGCCGAGATCACCGCGCTGAAGCTCTGGTCCGGAAACGGCAGCGCCTCCGCATCGGCATCGACGAGCTGCACGCCGAGCGCGGACACTTCAAGACGCGGGCGGCTGCGGCCGGCGAGGTCGGAGGCAAAATCGGTGGCGGTCACCTCGCACCAGCGGCGCGCGGCGGCCATGGAAGCGTGAAAATTCCCGGCGGCCACGTCGAGCACACGCTCGTCCTGACACAAATTCACTCTTTCACAGAGCTGCTCGCTAACCATCTGCAGAGCATTGCCGACGACGGCATAATCTCCGCTCGCCCAGGCGGAATGCCGGCGCGTGAAGGCCTCGCGATTGCCGATTCGCGGAGAATTTCTCGAAAGTACTGCGCTCATGATTCCCCTCTTCCGTACCAACCCGAAGTACGACCATAAGGTTCAGCCGTGGTAGCGGGCGTGGGAAACGCCGTGGAAGCGTTGCAATTCAGGCTGCTCGGCCCGCTGCAGCTGTCGCGCGGCGCGGAGGTCGTGAAGCTCCCGTCCTCGCGCAAGGTGCGCGCGCTGCTGGGTTACCTGGTCCTCGCCAGCCGGCCGGTGGCGCGCTCGCAGATCTGCGAACTGCTGTGGGACGTCCCCAACGATCCGCGCGGCGAACTGCGCTGGTGCCTGTCCAAGATTCGCGGGCTGATCGACGAACCCGGCCGCAAACGCGTGGTCGCGGATGGCAGCTCGATCCGGCTCGACCTCTCCGACTGCGACGTCGACACGCGCGAGGTCACCCGGGCACCCGAACATGGCATTCAGAAGTTAGGCGTCGAACGGCAGAAGGACTTGGCCGCGTTGTTTGCCGGGGAGCTGCTCGAAGGGCTCGAGATCGCGCGCAGCCCGATGTTCGACACCTGGATCATCGCCGAACGCCGCCGGTTCCGTGGCATACAGACCGTGCTGCTCGAGAATCTCGCCCGCGCCCTGCCGCACGAAGCAGCGGCACCCTATATAGATGAGTGGCTGCGCCTGTCGCCTTTCGACACCTGCGCACACGAGCTGCTGCTCGGCGCCTTGGCGCGCCATGGCCGCATCGCCGAGGGCGAGGCGCACCTCGCCGCCGCGGTCAAACTATTCGAAGGAGACGGCCTCGAAAGCGGACCGCTGCGGGATTGCTGGCAACGCGCCCGCGAGACCGCGCTGGAGCAAACGCAGCCCGGCGGGGCGAACGGGCTGATCAGCGCGAATCTCACCGAGATCCGGAAGTTTTCACCCGATACGCCCGCCGCGTCGCGCCGCGCGTCCATCGCGGTGATGCCGCTGGTGGATCGTTCGTCCGAGTCCGACCAACGTGGCGGTATCGCCGATGCACTGGCGCACGACGTCACCACGCGGCTCGCGAAGCTGCGCAGCATGTTCGTGATCGCGCAGGGCACGACGTTCGCGCTGCGCGATCGCAGCATCGGGCCGGAGGAAGCCGGGCGCATCCTCAATGTGGACTACGTCGTGAGCGGCTCGGTGCGGCGCGCGCCGCGCAAACTTGTCGTCGCCGCCGAGCTGATCGAAACTCGCACCGCGCGCATCGTGTGGTCCGAGCAGTTCGAGGAAAGCCACGACGATGCGCTGCTGGTGCTCGATGAAATCGGCAATCGCATCGTCGCCTCGATCGCGCACGAGATCGAAATGGTCGAGCGTAATCGCGCCATCCTCAAGCCGCCGAGCTCGCTCGACGCCTGGGAAGCGCACCACCGCGGCCTGTGGCACATGTACCGCTTCAACAAGGCCGACAACGAACGCGCGCGCCAGTTCTTCACGCAGGCGGTCGAGCTCGATCCGACCTTCGCGCGCGCCTACGCGGGTTTGTCCTTCGCGCATTTCCAGAACGCGTTCCTCGGCTGGAAAAAACCTGCGGTGGAGATCGACCGCGCGTTCGACGCAGCGGGCAAGAGCCTGATGGTCGACGATCGCGACCCGGCCGCGCACTGGGCGATGGGCCGCGCCATGTGGCTGCGCGGCAACCAGGACCAGTCGATCGTCGAGCTCGAACGCGCCGTCGAGCTGAGCCCTAACTACGCAACGGCGCACTACACGCTGGCCTTCGTGCACTCGCAATCGGGCGATCCGGCGGCGGCAATCTCGTTTTCGGACCATTCGCGCCTGCTGTCGCCGTTCGATCCGATGCTGTTCGCCATGCTCGGTGCGCGCGCCCTGGCGCTCGCCAGGCTCGGGCAACACGATGCGGCGGCGGACTGGGCCATCAAGGCGGCGGCACGCCCGAATGCGCACCAGCACATCATGGCGATCGCGGCGATCACGCTCGGGCTGGCCGGCCGGCTCGACGAAGCCAAGGTGTACCGCAGGAAGATCGCCGAGCGGGTGGACCACTATTCCGTCGCGGATTTCCTCGGCGCGTTCCGCTGTTCCGAGGATGCCGCGTCGATGTTCGCCCGCGGCGCGCATTCCGTCGGCTTGCGTTGATGCCGGTGGCCCGGTTGGCGGGAAACCGGATGTGGCCGGCAGCCATCAAAGTCATGATTGACGGCGCTTCGGCGGCTGTGATTTATTGGCCACGCAAGGGGGTCTTATGAAGGCACTGAAGAATTTTCTCGTCCTCACATTGTTAGGCGCCGCCCCGCTCGCGGGCGCGCAGGTGGACATCCCCGATCCGAACGTGCCGGGCGGGTCGATGAACAGCGCCGTGCGCATCGTCGCCACCAACGAGCTCATGATCGACCGCCAGATCAAGCGCTGGATCCGCACGCACTACCCCGGCTGGGATGCCGACCCGTATGAGATCCAGGAATTCGGCGCCGAGCGGTATGCCGTCGTGTACATCACCTCGTCGGGGAACCCCGGACGGCGCGTGTACTTCAAGGTCAACAAGACCGTGAACGACGAGGACGACATGGGGTTCCCGAAGCTCTGACACGCCTCGCGGCTGGCAGTCAGATCATCAGGTCGGCCGTGCCGACCCGGGCGCCATGCGCTTTCGCACCAGCGCCTGCCGCGCCTCCCATTCCTTCTCCGGCTCCATCTTCACGATGAACTCGGACTGGCCGGAGGCGTGCAGCGCCACGGGAATACCGTCGCGATACAGCACGCGATTGTTGGTCAACGAGGCCACGCGTTGCCCCGGGGTGATGATGCCGGTGAGATTGAGCGGATCGGCGGCGCTCAGCGAAACGAGAGCGCCCTTCGTTTCCAGCTTGCGGATCGCGCGCATCGCGGACACCGCCTCGGGCAGCGCATATTGTTCGCCCGCCATGCCGGCGACGAAACGGCCGCCGCGGATCTTGCCCTGCGCCTCGAGGCGCCGGAACACGCGCAGCAGTTGATGCCATGGCGGCAGCCAGCTTGCCTCGCGCTCGAACAACTTGCGGAACACGACGCCGTAGCGGCGCAGCAGGATGTCGGCGACCTGCTCGATGGATTCGGCATCGCCAGCGGTCTTGCCACGACGGATAAGACTCCAACGGCCCGCGTCTTCGAGTCCGAACAATGCGATGCGCCGCCGGCGCGCCACGAGCTGACGGCGCTTGTCGCTCGGAATGAGCAATGCACGCAGACCGGAATAACTATCCGCGTTCACGAGGCCCGCCGAGACGAGCTCGCCGAGTGCGGTCTCGGCCTGGGATTTGAGCAGATTGGACCCGGCCACCATGTCGTCGAAGAACGAGGCGCCGTGGCCGGTGAGGTAGTCGAACAGCGCCTTTGCGCCGTGTGACAACTGCATTTCCTCGCGCGGCGCCGCGGCGACTGAATGCCACAGGCTCCAGTTCTTGCGCGAGACGAGCGCGATGGGCGTGGTTCGCACCGGTGCCGCGCCAGGCGACTTCGACGGCGTGAGCCGCGCCCACAACGCGCGGCCTGACAAACACAAACTATCCAGCCAGTGCGGGTCGTACTCGTTCAACCGCGCCGGCAGCACGTCCGCTTCCCATGCGGCCGCGGGCACTTCGTAACCCTCGAGCTGCTCGATGACCCTGGCCAGACTCTCGACGCCCTCGGGCTTCGGCGCGCGCGTCACACCCTGCCAGTCGAAGAGATAACGCATGAAATCCGCCGAGCTCACCGGTTCGATCTCGGCACGCAGCGTCTTGATGGTGTAGCGGCTGATACGCGCCAGCAGGCGGCGCTCGCACCACTCGAGCGTGGCAGCGCCCATCTGCACGGCCTCGGGCGCGCCCGCCTCTTCCGTGAAACGGCCGCGCAACACGAAGCCCTCGCTTTCGAGCTCGACCAGCGCGAGGCCGATCTCGGAATTCTCGAGGCCCGACGATTCGGCCAGGTCGCGCGCAGTGACGGGCCCGAGGCTTTGCAGGCGACCACGCACGAGATCCGTGATCGCGGTTTCGCGTTGCCAGACCTTGCCGGCCTTTTCCGGCGGCGCGCTGATCACGGGATCGAGCCACCCTTGTGGATAGACCGACTGGACCAGCGGCAGGCACTCCGCGCAGACCCAGAACGTATGGCTGCCGTGGTGCAGGCGCGTGGCGCGCCGCGCATCGATCAACTGCTCGAGATGCCGAACCCAGCCGGCGCTGGCACCCTCCTGCTCGGTGATGAAGCCCATGGCGTGCATGGCATCGTGCAGCTCGTCGGGGTTGGTGACCTCGGGCCACGCCTGCTCGCGCACCGTGGAGATAGCCGCCGGATCGAGACGCCCCATGTCGGAGGCGGATTCCGGATCGAGCCAGCGGCGCTGCGCGACGGCGTTCGTGCGGCGCTCCTCGAGCGGGGCGTCGTCGAGGAAGGCATAGGGCCGCGCGGTGAGGATTTCCGCGGCCAGCGGCGATGGTGTCGGCAGATCGCGCGCCAGCACTTTCTTCTCGCCGCTCTCGAGTGCGCGCAGCAAGGCCTTCAAGCCTTCGAGGTCCATGGCCTCGTGCAGGCAGTCGTCTAGCGTCTGTTTGACGAGGGGATGATCGGGGATCTCGCGCGGTCCGCTCAAATTTTCGGCGCAGGCGATCTGATCGGGGAACAACACCGCGATCAGGTCCTCGGACGCCATGCGCTGGATCTGCGGCGGCGTGCGTTTGCCGCCGGAGTTGCGGCGGATCGCGAGCGAGATGCTGGCGTTCCAGCGCCAGCGCGCGGTGAACATCGGCGAATCCAGCATCGCCTGGATCAGCGTGTCTTCGACCGTTGCGCTGTTGAGAAAACGCGCGACACTTTCGAGCTCGAAGCTGTGGGTCTCACCGAGCGACAGGATGATGGCGTCCTCGGTGGCCGCCGCCTGCAGTTCGAAGTTGAAAGTGCGGCAGAATTTCTTGCGCAGCGAGAGGCCGAACGCGCGGTTGATACGCGCGCCGAACGGGGCATGGATGATGAGCTGCATGCCGCCGGATTCGTCGAAGAAGCGCTCGAACACCAGCGTGTTCAATGTCGGTAGTTTGCCAAGCACCGCCTTGGCGCCGGCGAGGTATTCGATCATCTGGTGCGCGGCGGGACGCGGCAGGTGGTAACGCGCCTCGACGGTGTCGATGGCGGCGGCGATGGTCTCGGCAGTCACCTCGGGCAGCAGCGCTTCGATGTCCTCGCGCAGGCGCGACACGGCGAACGAAAGCTCGTCGGTGCGCGCCGGCGCCTCGCCCAGCCAGAACGGAATGCTAGGCGGCTGGCCCTTCGCGTCCTCGACGCGCACCTTGCCGGCTTCGACGCGCAGGATGCGATACGAGGTGTTGCCCAGCTGGAAGATGTCGCCCGCCAGGCTTTCGATGGCGAAATCCTCGTTCAGCGTGCCGACGAAGATTCCGGCGGGCTCCATGATGACCTGGTAATCCGCATTGTCGGGGATCGCGCCGCCGCAGGTGATGGCGGTGAGCCGCGCGCCCTTGCGCGCGCGTAGTACCTTGTTGACGGCGTCGCGATGTAGATAGGTTCCGCGGCGGCCGCGTTTGGTGTCGATGCCTTCGGCGAGCATGCGCACGACGGCGTCGAAGTCGTGGCGGGACAGATTGCGATATGAATACGCGCCACGCACCAGTTCGAACAGCTCGTCCTCGCCGTATTCGCGCGCGGCGACCTCGGCGACGATCTGCTGCGACAACACGTCGAGCGGATGTTCGGGAATGTGCAGCCGGTCGAGCTCGCCGCGCCGGACCGCATCCAGCAGCGCCACGCAGTCGATCATTTCATCGCGGCTGCTCGGAAAGATGCGGCCCTTCGGCACGCCGCCCACCGAGTGGTTGGCGCGGCCGACGCGTTGCAGGAACACGGAGATGGCGCGCGGGCTGCCGAGCTGGCAGACCAGCTCGACGTCGCCGATGTCGATGCCGAGCTCGAGCGAGGCCGTCGCGACCATGACCTTGAGCTGCCCCGCCTTGAGACGCTGCTCCGCGCTGAACCGCGTCTCCTTCGAGAGCGAGCCATGATGGGCCGCGACGTGTTCTTCGCCGATACGCTCGGCGAGGTGGCGCGAGACGCGCTCCACCATGCGGCGCGTGTTGGCGAAGATGAGCGTGGTGTGATGTTCCTGGATGAGCTGCGCCAGCTGGTCGTACACCGTCGCCCACACTTCGCCCGACATCACCGCCTCGAGCGGCGCAGGCGGCATCACGAGATTGAGGTCGCGCTCGCGGACGTGACCGCTGTTGACGATGCGGCAGGCTAAGTCGGTGCCGGGTCGGACTTGCGGGAGTTGCACGTGGGGCAACAGCGAGAGCGTTTCGCCGCGCGCGCAACTCCCGTAAGTCCGACCCGGCACCGACTTAGCCCCCACCAGGAACTTCGCGACTTCCTCGATCGGTTTCTGCGTCGCGGACAGGCCGATGCGCTGCACGGGCTGCAGGGCGTTGGCCGCCAGCCGTTCCAGCGTCAGCGACAGGTGCGCGCCGCGTTTGGTCTGCGCGACGGCGTGGATCTCGTCCACGATCACGGTGCGGACGTTCTGCAACATCTCGCGCCCGGAGGCGCTCGTCAACAGTAGATAGAGCGACTCCGGCGTGGTCACCAGGATGTGCGGGTTGACCCGGCGCATGGCCGCGCGTTCGAACTGCGAGGTATCCCCGGTGCGCACCTGCGCACGGATCTGCGGCGCGCAGGCGCCGCTCTTGAGCATCTCCGCCGAAATCCCCGCGAGCGGCGCGTCGAGATTGCGCTGGATGTCGTTCGACAGCGCTTTCAACGGCGACACGTACACCACGCGCGTGACGTCGCGCAGCGCGCCGGCGGCACCCTCGCGCACCAGCGAATCGATCGCGGCGAGGAACGCGGCCAACGTCTTGCCCGACCCGGTCGGTGCCGCGATCAGCGCATGCTGGCCGCTCGCGATCGCCGGCCATGCCTCGAGCTGCGCCGGGGTGGCGCCGTGCGGAAACGTGCTGGCGAACCACGCGTGGACAGCGGGGTGAAACTGGGGAAGGGGCATGTCGCACCTTATATAGGAGTGCCCGGGGAGCAATCCATCCAGCGCCGGCCGCGACTCTCCCCTGTATATCCCTACTCGCAAGTAGGAAATCGTTGCGAAACCGGCAGATACACCACTTGAGCAACGCCGGAGCGGGCGGTATCCCGTCGCATTTCAGGTCGTTCGGTTGCCTCCCCGGGGCGGCTTCGCGCCGGGCCGTGTAAACATGCGCGCACATCAGCCGAGGCAGCAGATATCCATGGACCGGGTGCGGACCAGCGTACGACCCACCGCCGCGATCACGCCGGCGGAGTGGGACGACATCTGGGCGTTGACGTTCGAGTTCTACGACGTCGAACGCGACTACGCCGAGGCGGAGCTGCGCCGGCGCCAGTCGATCGCGATGTTTCGCATGAACGGCGCGCTGGTCGGCATGGCGGCCATCGACATCTACAAAACGCGCTTTCGCGGCCGGCGCATCGCCGTCATCTCCACCGTCCACGTGTTGATCCGCGAGAACTGGCGCGGCCGCAACCTGATCCAGAAGCTCGGGCTGCGCATGTTCCTGCGCACGCTGCTGCGCCATCCGCTGCACCCTATCTACTGGTTCTTCGACACCTTCAGCTACAAGAGCTACCTGCTGCTGCCGCGCAACTTCCAGACCTACTGGCCGCGTTACGACGCGCCCACCCCCGAGCCGCGCGCGGCGCTCATCGACCAGCTGGCCACGCAGACGTACGGCCCGGCGTGGCGGCCGGCCCGCGGCGTCGCGGTCCGTTCGGGGCAGAAGCGCCTGCGTGAAACAGCCGCGCCGCTCGAGCTGCGCGCGGGCGCGAGTCCCGATCTGCTGTTCTTTGCGCACATGAACCCCGGCCACGCCGAGGGCGACATGCTGGTGTGTTTGTGTCCGCTCACGCCCGCCAACTGGCTGAGCGTCGCGCGCAAGGCGCTCGAGCGGCGCGCACGCCACGGCGAACATTGACGGCGGCGGCCGCGCGCGCGACTCTCCCACCATGTTCGACATCCGCGCAGACGACATCGAAATGCTGGTGAGGCTGCTGGCCGCCCTCGCCGCCGGCTCGTTCATCGGCTACGAGCGCTCCTTTCATGGACGGCCCGCGGGCCTGCGCACCCACGTCCTGGTGTGCCTGGCGTCGGCCGTGCTGATGCTGGTCACCGTCTACGAAGACCACTGGGTGCGCACGCCCGGCGATTCGCGGCTCGACCCGACCCGCATGGCGCAGGGCATCATGACCGGCATCGGCTTCCTGGGCGCCGGCGTCATCGTCAAGGAAGGCCTCAACGTGCGCGGCCTCACGACCGCGGCGTCCATCTGGATCACGGCCGCCATCGGCGTACTGGCCGGCGTCGGCCTCTATCTACCGATGATCATCTCGGTGATCATGACGCTCGCGGTGCTGTCGGTATTCCGCTGGATCGAGATGAAGGTGCCGACCCAGGCCTTCTACTATTTCGACGTCAAGTACGAGCGCGAAGGCAATCTTTCGGAAGAAGGCATGCGCGAGCTGCTGAAGCGCCTCGGATTCAGCATCGCCAACTTCAGCTACCGGCTCGAAGGTTCGGGCGCCGACCGCATGCTGCGGCACAAGATGACGCTGCAGACCACGGACCGCTCCGCAGCCGCGCGACTGGCCCGCTGGCTCGAAGAAAACCGCACGGTGCTCGAATTCCGTCTTTCGCCGACCGGCGATTGACGAGCGGCCGCCGGGCCTCGACCAAAGCCGGCATTGACCGACACGCCCTGAGTTGTTTGTCTGGCATTGCGGCCCGCCGCCATGCGCCACGATGCGCGCATGAACAAACAATGGTTGATGGGTGTCGCGATCGCGACGCTGGCGATGACCGCCTGTCAGACGGCCGGCACCGGCTCGGGCAATGTCCGCGGCTCCAACCGGCCGGTGGCATTCACCTGGGAGAGCACCGATAGCGTTTCGGGCAACATCACCGCCACTTTCGCTTCCGGGCGTGTCTTCAAAGGCACGTATTTTCAGATCACGCGCGACACGCGCGTCGACCGTCTCGATCCGTTGTGGGATGGCTGGGGCCGCCCCTATCGCCGCAGCGCCTGGCGCTACTGGGCTGCCGATCCCGGCCCGGAGTTCGTGAAAACCTACAGCGGGCGCGTGTTGGCCAACCTGCATTCACCCGACGGTGATCACATGCGGTGCCGGTTCACCTTGATCAGCCCGCAACGCGGCATGGCGGGCGGCGGCGAAGGACGCTGCCAGCTCTCCGACTCGGACAAGGAAATCAACGCGGAATTTCCGCGCCAATAGGCTTTGGGCCTATGCCGGCCGCTTGACGGAGCGCGCGCGTTTGTCAGCGGCCCGCGGGCGTTTCGCGGCCTTCCCGAGCAAGGGTCCGAGCGAACGACGCGCCGCCGCATCGATGCGGTGGCTCGTGGCGTGATAGCGGCGCACCACTTCCCCACCGAATCTGGTGAGCCTCACGCCGCCGCCGCGCGCACCTCCGACCGTGGCGTGCGTCACGGGCTCGGTGAACGAGGCATTCAGATCCTGCAGCAACAGCCAGGCGTAGCGGTAACTCATGCCGAGTGAGACCGCGGCCTTGGTGAGCGAACCCAATTCCGCGATCGCTTCGAGCAGCGAGATTTTCCCCGGCCCCAGCGAACAACGTGGCGCGAGGTCTACGCGGAATCTCACCAGCTGCATGTCACGGCCTCCCGGGTTTGCGATAGGCTGTATACGCGCAAGCATTGCGCGTGTCGACGAGGGGGGCAAATGAACTGCACGAAGAGGTGGGCCACAATCCTGTCGTTGTGCTCCGCGCTGTGCGTCGCGGCGCCTGCATCCGCCGATGAACCCGCCCCGCAGACCGGACAAGGCTGCGACTCCTTCACCTGGAATCTCGCGCGCGAGTTCGCGGCGCTGAAGAAACCGGCGATGCTGCTGGCCGCCTCCGCGGATCCGAAAGTGAATCCGGTGCGCCTCGAAGAAAGCCAACACGTCACCGCGACACTGGTGCCGCAAGGTTCCGTTTCGTTCGCGGCGCCGCCGGCACGCCAGCGCAAGAGCGAAAACGCCACGGCCGGCCTGTTGTTCTTCAAGACCGGCGGCGCAGGCCGTTACCGCATCTCGCTCACGTCGCGCCACTGGATCGACGTGCTCGACGGCCGAAAGGCCATCGACTCCGTGGCGCACGAAGGGCGCGGCGGCTGCGAGTTGCTGCACAAGGTAGTCGAGTTCGAACTACCCGCGAACCGCGATCTGGTGTTGCAGCTGAGTGGCGACGACGCGGCCACAGTCGATGTCGTCGTGACGAAGGTCGCGCACGAATGAATTCCCGCGTGCAATGGCTGCTGGCGCGGATCGCGCTGGCCGCATGGCTCGCGTCCTGGTTCCTGCCGGTCATCGACGGTTACGCGGGTTGGGCCGCTTTCCGCGCCGCCCTCGAAGGACCGTTTCGCCATTCGTTCCCGACGGCGCCGGAGGATGCAATTCCCCAGGTGTTCAGCGCGCTGACGAACGTCGCGTTCCCGATCATGTTCCTCATGCTCGCGCGCAACCGGGTTCAGCACGCCGCGCGCTTCCTGCAGGGCGCCTCGATCTGCCTGATCCTCGATCTGTACTGGCTGGTGCAGGCGGCGCGGGCGAATGAGCTCGAAAAACTGCTGGCGGGTTACTACGCGTGGGTGGGCGCGTTCGCCCTGCTCGCGGCGGTGGGTGCGATCAGCGTCGTTTCAAACCGTCGAACATCGAAAACACCCACGGCCGGCACGCCATCATGAGCGCGACGCTGCGTTTGTCGCGGCTCGGCAGGTGACGATCGAGCTCGGCGAGTTCGTTGAAATCCGCGGTGAGCCGCGCCAGCTTGCGCTGCAGGACCACGCGGGATGCCTCGGACAGCTCCGCGCTGCGAAAATGCAGCGTTTCGTCCTGCGCCTGGAAAGTGGAGCGCATGAATTCGTCGCGCACCTGCTGCTCGTAGGTGCGGCGAATGGGCCCGTCCTCGCGCCACGAGATGGGCGCGTGCACACGCAGCCGCGCGCCGAGCCGCGCGCGCAGCTCCACCAGGTGCAGGTTGTCGAGTTTCACCAGCCAGCGACGCAGCTGTTTTTCGTCCGCATTCAATTCGGCCGCCACTTCGCGCGGCGTGTGCCCATTGGTCAGTAGATAGAAGCAGGCCAGCAGCGGCGGATCGGCCGCCAGCGCGGTCTCCTGCGCGGCGGACAATGTGCTGGAGGTTTCCGCCGGACCGGAGGACACGGGACGCACCAGCTCTTCCATCGAAAGCCCGGCCGCTTCGCAGATCTTCTCCAGCCGCGGCAGGCTCAAGGAGCCGCGCGACAGGATGCGCTTCACCGACGGCTCGGACAGCGAGATGCGCCGGGCCAGCATGGCGTAAGTGATGCCGCGTGAGCGCAGGCCGCGCTTCAGCGCGAGGATGATTCGCGAGGTTTCTCCCATGGCGCGGGCGATTCTGCCTCAAAAACCCGCGTCGCGCGCCCGTACCGTGGGTATCGGTATGTAATACCCACTTTCCGGGTATTGCCGAATGCCGCCGCACGGAGGAATTTGCGCTCCATGCAAACGCGACTCCGATCGGTCAGCAAGGTTCAGGGCCCGCTGTGGGTGAACGACACCCACTCGGCGCTCAATCACACGCCCGTGGCGCGCATCGTCGAGCCGCAATGCGTCGGCGACGTGGCCGACGCGGTGGCCGCAGTCCGCAAACGCGGCGAATCCTTGAGCATCGCCGGCGCCCGACATGCCATGGGCGGTCAGCAGTTCCTGCGCGGTTCCACGCTGCTGGACATGCGCCAGCTCAAACACGTGCGCTGGTTCGATCGCGGCCGCGCGCTGCTGGAAGTCGAGGCCGGCATCACCTGGCCCGATGTGATCCGCGGCTATCTTTCGCTGCAGCGTGGCACGGGGCCGGCGTTCGGAATCCGCCAGAAGCAGACGGGCGCGGACCGGCTCACGTTGGGCGGCGCGGTCGCCGCCAACATCCACGGTCGCGGCCTCGCCGCACAGCCATTCGTCTCGGACATCGAGGGCCTCGAAGTCGTCACACCCGCCGGGGGGCTGGTGCGCTGCAGCCGGTCGGAACATCCGCAGCTGTTTCGTCACGTGGTCGGTGGCTACGGTTTGTTCGGTGTGGTCACGGCCGTGACGCTGCGGCTGGTGCCGCGCGTGAAGGTGGAGCGCTGCGTCGCGCAGCTCGACATCGACGGGCTGATCGAGGCATTCGACGACCGCATCGCCGCGGGGCACCTGTACGGCGATTTCCAGTTCGCCACCGCGCCCGACAGTCCGGAATTCCTGCGCACCGGCGTCCTGTCCAGCTACCGGCCGGTCGACGAGAGCCGCGCGATCCCGGCCGATCAGCGCCGCCTGTCGCAGCAGGACTGGAACGAACTGCTGACGCTCGCGCACGACGACAAACGCACCGCGTTCCGCCGCTTCACCGAGTTTTATCTCGCGACCCATGGCCAGCTCTACTGGAGCGACACGCACCAGCTCAATCTCTATCTGGAGGACTACCACGGCGCGCTCGACCATCGGCTGGGCGCCGCGGTGCGTGGCAGCGAGATGATCACCGAGCTGTACGTGCCGCGTTCGAAGCTGCTGCACTTCATGAACGACGTACGCCGGGATTTCCGTCTGAACGGCGTCGATTTCATCTACGGCACGATCCGGCTCATCGACAAAGAACGGGAAACCGCGCTGCCGTGGGCGCGCGAGAGCTGGGCCTGCGTCATCTTCAACCTGCACGTCGACCATCGACCGCAGGACATCGAACGCGCGGCGGGGCATTTCCGCCGGCTCATCGACCACGCGTTGCGCCAGGGCGGCAGCTACTTCCTCACTTATCATCGTTTCGCGAACGCGGCGCAGGTCGAAGCCGCGCATCCGGCGATACGGGAATTTCTCGCAGCCAAACTGGCGGCGGATCCGCAGGGCGTGCTGCAGAGCGACTGGTACCGGCATACGCGGGGGCTCTTCGCATGACGCGCCGACCCATCTACCGCTCCTGCACCGCCGCCGTGCTGCTGTGGAGCTGCATCGCGCTGTTCGCCGCGCGGGTGCTCGGCCAGCTCGAAACTTTGCTGCTGCAGCCGAACTGGCTGCCTGGCATGGACGCCTGGTACTCGGGCCTGCTGCCCTATCCACTGCTGCTGCCCGCACAGATCGCCATCCTCATGCTGATGGCGGCGGTGGCGTGGAACCGGCGCGTGCGCACCGGCTGCTTCGCGCGCGCCAATCCGCGCGGCGCCGGCGCGCTGCGTATCTTCGCCGGCCTCTACTTCGTCGTGATGGCGGTACGGCTCGGGGTGAACGTCATCGACCACGGCGCCGATTTCTGGCGCGCAGGCGCGATTCCCGTGGCGTTCCACTGGGTGCTCGCGTTGTTCATCCTGGTGTCGGGGCGCCGCTCAGAAACGGTGGGGCGCGTGCGGATGCCAACCGAGAACGGCCATGAGTACGAGGAAGCCTACGACGTAGCCCACGGCGACGTACCAGCCCTGGCGCAGCCACTGGCCTACGGACTTGGCCTCCGGAAAGAGATTGGCTACGGCGACGCCCGCTGAGGAGCCGAACCAGATCATCGAGCCGCCGAATCCGACCGCATACGCGAGCGCACCCCAGTCGTAGCCGCCCTGCTCGAGCGCGAGCTTGGTGAGCGGAATGTTGTCGAACACGGACGATACGAAGCCCAAGCCGAAGGTAGTTTGGGGGGATGCCGCGGGCAACTGGTCCACCGGCATCATGGATGCCAGCAACACCAGCGACAGCAGGAACACGCTGCCCTGCGCCGCTGCGGGCACCGCGCGCCAGTCGGGCCGGCGCCACGGCGTGAGCAGCAGGATGATGCCGATCACGGTCGCGCCGATGTACGGAAATGCCGCGCCCTGGCCGTCCGGCAATCGGTTCGCGTAGATGTTGGCGGCGATGGCGCCCGCGAGGATCAGTACGACCACGATCACGCGCGCCCAATCCACTTCCACATTCGCGCCGGGATTTTTCTCGATCGACGAGTGGCGCTGCTGGCGGCGCGCGGCCGGTATCGCGAATACGACGAACGCGGCAATGGCGGCCACGTAAGCGTGCAACACGTCGAACGGTGAAACGCCATCGAGCCACATCATCGTGGTCGTGGTGTCGCCGATGACGCTGCCGGCGCCGCCGGCGTTCGCGGCCGCGACGATCGCCGCGAGGAAACCGATGTGCACCCTGCCGCCGTACACCGAACCCGCCACCGTTGCGCCGATCATCGCCGCGGCGATGTTGTCGAGAAATGCGGACAACAAGAACACCAGCGCGAGCAACACGACGCCGCCCTTCCAGTCGTCGGGCAGGAAACGCGGCAACAGGTGCGGCGCGCCACTTTTCTCGAAGTGGCGCGACAACAGCGCAAAGCCCACCAGCAGCGCGAACAGATTGGTGACGATCACCCACTCTTCGAGCAGGTGCCATTGCAGCCCGATGAGGCCGGGCTGGCCGTGAAAATCGCCGAACGCGAGCTTGTAGCCGGTGACCGCCGCGAGACCGAGCAGTGCGATCATCAGCGTGTGGCGATGGAATACCGCCACGCCCAGCAAGGTGACGCCGAAGATCAGGAACTCGACCGGTACCGTCATCCGTGCTGCGCCACTGCCGCGGCGCCCCGGTCTCTGGCCGTGTACGCGGATTCCGAAATCGCCAATGTCAGACCGCCACGCGGCAAATCGCGCAAGTCGGCGAATTTCAGCGGATTGCCGATCGTGAACATGGCGGCATGATGCCTGATCTGCGCTCCGGGTTGAGCGGCCGCGGCTAGAATGCGCCATCACTTCCGAGGGGCGCTGGCCATGGCAATCACTCGTTTCGCCGCTACATTGCTGTTCGCCATCACCGCCATTCCCCTCATTTCCTGCAGTAGCAACATGAAGCAAATTCCGCCCGTCATCGCCGCTCCAGCAACCGCCGCCTTGCAAGGCATGCAGCCACCTGTTGCCGCGCGGAAGCCTCACGAGGTGGTCTCGCCCAATGGCACCCGGACCGACGAGTACTACTGGCTGCGCGACGACAAACGCGAGAACGCCGAGATGCTCGCCTACGTCAAGGCGGAGAACGCGTACGCGGATGCGATGCTGGGCCACACCAAGGCCCTCGAGACCAGGGTCTACGACGAGGTCATCGGCCGCCTGCAGCAGGACGACTCCACCGTCCCGTACCGCATGAACGGCTACTGGTATTACAAGCGTTTCGAGACCGGCAAGGAGTATCCGGTCTACGCGCGGCGCCGCGATGCGGCGGACGCGCCCGAAGAAATCCTGCTCAACGTCAATGAACTGGCGAAGGGTCACGACTTCTTCGAGATCGGCGACATCGCGATCAGCCCCGACAGCAAACTCATGGCGTGGGCGGAGGACACGGTCGGCCGCCGTCAATACGTCGCGAAGGTGATGGATCTGACGACGCACAAGGTGCTGGATATCGCGCTGCCCAACGTCGAGAACAATCTCGTCTGGGCCGGCGACAACGACACATTCCTGTACGTGGAGAAGGATCCCACCACGCTGCTCGGTTTCCGCGTGCGGCGGCATTCATTGCGCGGGGCCAGCTACACCGGCGATTCGACGGTATGGGAGCAGAAGGACGAGAGCTTCTACACGCAGCTGTATCGGACCAAGGACGACAAATACCTGGTGATCCACACCCAGAGTACGGTGTCCTCCGAGGTGTGGTTCGCCGACGCCACGTCGCCGAAGCTGGAGTTCAAGCTGTTCCTGGCGCGCGAGCGCGATCATGAATACCAGGTCGAACACGCCAATGGCCGCTGGATCGTGCGCACCAACTACCAGGCGAAGAACTTCCGCATCGTCGCGGTGAACCCGGGCGACGAGGGCAATCGCGCCAAATGGCAGGACGTGGTCGCGCATCGCGATGACGCGTTCGTGGACGCATACGATGTCGCGCGCAACTTCCTGACCATCGAGGAGCACTCGGGTGGCCTGCGCAAGTTGCGCATTCGCCCGTGGAAGGGCGGCGCGGATGTGTTCGTGACGGCCGATGAGCCCAGCTACACGATGGCGCTGGACGTCAATCGCGAGTTCGACAGCGACACGCTGCGTTACACGTACACGTCGATGGTCACTCCGCGCACCACCTACGACTACGACTCGAACACCAACGAACGCAAATTCCTCAAGCGCGAGCCGGTACTGGGCGGATACGACCCGGCGAAATACGCCACGGAATTCGCCTGGGCCACCGCGCGGGATGGCACCAAGGTCCCGGTGTCGATCGTGTATGCGAAGACCACGCCGCGCAACGGCACCGCACCGCTGCTGCAGGTCGGGTATGGATCGTATGGACTGTCGTACGATCCCGAATTCTCGTTCATGCCGCCTTCGCTGCTGGACCGCGGCTTCGTCGTCGCGATCGCGCACATCCGCGGCGGGCAGGAGATGGGCCGCGCCTGGTACGAAAACGGCAAGCTGCTCAACAAGCAGAACACGTTCAACGATTTCATCGACGTCACGCGCTGGCTCGGCGCGCACAAGTACAACGATCCGAAGCGCGTGTTCGCGATCGGGCGTTCGGCCGGCGGGTTGCTGATGGGTGCGATCGCCAACCTGGCGCCTTCTGACTACGCGGGCATCGTGGCCGGCGTGCCGTTCGTGGACGCCGTGACGACGATGCTGGACGAGAGCATTCCGCTCACGACGAATGAATTCGACGAGTGGGGCAATCCGAAAGAGAAGAAGTACTACGACTACATGTTGTCGTATTCGCCGTACGACCAGTTAGGCGCCCACGACTATCCCGCGATCTTCGTGCACTCGGGGTTGTGGGACAGCCAGGTGCAGTACTACGAACCGACGAAGTACGTCGCGCGGCTGCGCGCGCGGCGCACCGGCAACAGCCTCGTGGTCCTGCGGACCAACATGGAAGCCGGCCACGGCGGCAAGTCGGGCCGCTTCGAGCACTACCGGGAATACGCGGAGCAGTACGCGTTCATCCTCGACCAAGCCGGCATCACCCAATAAAGGGGACATGCCTATTTTTTGAAGCAGGCGTTGAAAAAGGGGACAGATCTATTTATCGGTAATGTCGTCTGAGCAGAAAGAGCCTTGCTCGATAAATAGATCTGTCCCCTTTTTCAACACCTGCTTCAAAAAATAGGCATGTCCCCTTTTCGTCAGGCTGCGGCTTTGCCGGATTGCTCGGCCCGCAGCAGGTTCACCGCGTTGCGCTCCACCCAGCGGCCAAACAAACCCGCCAGGCGCGCCAGCGATTTGCCCAGCGCCGTCAGGCGATATTCCACGCGCGGCGGCACTTCGGGATAACTCTTGCGGCTCACGAGCCCGAACGCTTCCAGCTTGCGCAGCGTCTGGATGAGCATCTTTTCCGAGACGCCATCCACGCCGCGCCGGATCTGCGCCGTGCGCATCGGCCCGTCCGCCAGCGCGCTGACGATCAACAGGGTCCACTTCTCCGCCAGCACCGCCATGACGCGGCGCGAGGGACATGCGGAACTGAATATGTTTGCGGGCGGATGATTTTTCGGCATCGCGCGAAGATATCACGCGGCGGACGCAAGTCCGCCTGCGGCTGCGCACCATTTCCGCAAGAATCCATACTTACCGAAAGGTAAGTACTCAACCCGGCCATCTGCATCCCACTTACCGTCAGGTAAGTACTTGTGCCGCGGTGCGCGCGTCGACAGAATCCGGTCCCGCATTGAAAACAACGTAAAACGGAGTCGCTCCATGCAACTGTATTTCTCCCCCGGCGCCTGTTCGCTCGCCACCCACATCACCTTGCGTGAGCTCGGCCTGCCGTTCGACCTCAAGCGCGTCGACACGAAGACCAAGAAGCTCGAGGACGGCTCCGACTATTACGCCATCAACTCGAAGGGCGCGGTGCCCGCGCTCAAACTCGACAACGGCCAGGCCCTGACCGAGGGCGTGGCGATCATGCAGTACCTCGCCGATCAGAAAGGCGACGGCACCCTCGCTCCCAAGAACGGCTCGTTCGAGCGTTATCGCCTGCAGGAGTGGCTCAACTACATCACGAGCGAAGTGCACAAGAGTTTCTCGCCGCTGTGGAACCCCACGGCCGATCCGGCGGTGAAGGAATACGCCTCCGCCAATCTCTTCAAGAAGTTCGACTGGCTCGAGTCGCAGCTCAAGGGCAAGAAGTACCTGACCGGGGATGCCTTCACGGTGGCGGACGCCTATCTATTCACGGTGGTGAACTGGACCAACTTCCTCGGTATCGATCTCGGCAAATGGCCGTCGCTGAAGGAATACCAGGCACGTGTCGCCGCGCGCCCGAAAGTCCAGGAAGCGATGGAAGCCGAAGGCCTGAACAAAAAGGCCGCCTGAGACGATCAACCGGCCGCGGAGCCCGAAGGCGCCGCGGCCGTCTCTTCGCTTCGATCGGTCCGCCAGCCGCGGCGCGCCAACAAACTACTTTTTATTCGCCGGGAAACGAGCCAGCGTGTAATACGCATCGAGCTGCGCCGGCGCATTTGCGTCGAACAGCGTCTGGGCTGCCAGTCTGGCGTGATAGATGCGCGGCGTCTGGCGCGGATGGATCTGCGGCAGATCGATCGACGCCAGCGTCATCTCGATGCTGCGGCGATCCGCGCCGACCACGAACGCGGTGATCGGCGCTGCGTGCAGGTCCAGTTCCGGCGAGCCGTAGTCCGGCGCGTCGCGATACACCCAGGTTTCCATTGTCAGCGCGGATTTCAGGATCTCCGCGGACACGCCATTGCCGAGCGGCTGCGTGAAAGTCAGCCTGAAGCCCGCGGGCGTCGCGCTCATCGCGACGATTCCGGGCGCGACGGTTTCTCCGTCCCAGCGCACGTGCTGCAGGCTCGCGATCTTGCCGCCCTTCGCCTGCCAGCCGCGGCCGGTCTGGCCCAGCAGCAAACTACCGTCCGGCAGGAATACCGGGCGCATGACGCCGGACTCCAGGTCCTCGAAGAACGGCATCACACTGCCCTGCTCCACGCCGTCGACTTTCTCGGTGACGACGCGCAGCAGGTTCGACTGCGTCTGATCGCCGATCAGCATCTGCCCGTTGAACGGGCCGAACTTGTTCTGCGTGATCCAGGCCGGATTGCCCGGCGAATTCGCGACCCGGTTGTGCGGGAACATGATGACCGGCTGTGCCTTGCGTGCGGCAACCTTTTCCCACTGGATCTCGGGCGAGTCCGGCGTCATGCCGGGCAGATCGACGAGACCGGCGGGATGCCCGTAGAACGCGTCCTTGCGCAGTTCGAACATCTTTGAAGTGCCGACGAAGTCGCCCTGGTTGTCGGTGTACCAGATCCGTCCGTCGGGACCGACGCCGAGACTGGCCGGGCTGCGCATGCCGTTCGCGAACAGCTCGAACTTTCCGTTCGGCTCGACACGAATCGCCCAGCCGTTGAAGCCGCCCCACGTGCCCATCACGTTGCCGCCGGCCGTATAAAACTCGTTGGACGGGCCATGGGCGAGATTGAGCGCGAAGTAGTACGCGCCGTCTTTGCCGCGCACCGGACCGTGCATGTACGTGTGGTAGTTGGAGTGATACGAAAACGCGTCGAACAGCGTCTCGTATTTGTCGGCAAACCCATCCCCGTTGGTATCGCTGATACGCGTGAGCTCGGCCTTCTGCCCAGCCACCACCGTGAGGCCCTTGCCGTCTTCGACCACGACGCCGAGGCTGTCGAACAGCCCCTCAGCGAACATGCGCCATTCGCCATTGACGAGCCGCCAGATGCCGGCATTACGCGTGGCGACGACGATAGTGCCGTCCTTCGCGACCGCCAACCCGAGCGCCTCGAACAGCTGGTCGCGCCCGTAGTTGTCCTTGGGCGGATAGTAGTTTTCGATGCTGTAGCCGGCCGGTAGTTTGGCGCTGGCCGCGGCCTTGACCAGCGGCGCGCGTTTGTACGCGTAGGTGGACGGCGCCGGGCGCCAGGCTTTGGCCGCCACTGTGGTCGTGGCACTCAGCGTGGCGCTCACCTTGCCGACCGGCAGCGTCCAGCGACCGCCCTCGAGCTTGCCGTCGCTGACGGTTGCGCCCACGAGCAACCCGGCGTTCAGCGCGAACGTCTGCGCCGCCTTCAGGTCGCCGCTCACGGCGATCGTCACCTTGCCCTCGCCGGAGATCGTCGTGCCGATCTCGACGACGTTCTTGCCGACGCGGTATTTGAAAACCGGCGCCGCGGTCTTGCTGCGCGAGTCACGCGAGTAACCCAGGAACTGCGCATCGACCGCCGCAATACGCGGCAGCTGGTCTTCCTTGCTATACAACGCCTCGCGCATCGTGGCGAGATCGCCGAATTTCGCTTCCTTGAACGAGAAGTCGATCGTCCTGCCCGCGGCGTTGAGCGGCGCGAGCAGGTATTCGTTCGCGCCGAAATTCAACTCGCGGCTGTCGAAGCCGAGCGCCAGGCCCTTGCCACCGCGATTGGTGAGCTCGCCCGTCATGTCGAGGAAGCCGCCCTGCCAGATCTTCACGATCGCGAGGATGCGCGGGTCGAAGCTGTAGTTCACGCCATCCGGATTGCCGACGTGGATGGCGCGGCCGGAGGTACCGGGCAGCGGGCCGCGTTGCAGCCGCACTTCATCGTTCACGAGCCACTGCAGGCGATCCGCGATGGGATCGTAGGGTGGCTCGGGCGTGACGCCCGCGAGCTTGACGAGCGGGCCGCGCTGGCCCGGTTCGTTCAAGGTCGCGAGGTAATCGCCGATCGCGTCGATCTGCTGATCGGTCAGCACTTCCTTCGCGAACGGCGGCATCACCGGTAGATAGGCTTCCCCTTTGGTCGCGCCGCCCTCGGCGACCGCCAGCTGATCCGCCGGCGCGCGCACCGAGTGATGCAGATACTCGCGGCCGGCCTTGACCTGGAAGCGATGGCCCTCCCCGCCTTCGACGATTTCCCGCGCGCGCGGCTCGGGGCGGAACAGGCCGAACAGGTTCGGGCCGGAGCTCACGGCCGTCGAGTTCGGCTCGACCAGGTGACAGGCGGAACAGCCGACGGAATCGAACGTGTCCTTGCCGAAGGCAACCAGATCGCGCAGATCTTTTTCGTTGGTTTCGCCGCCGGAGACCGCGGGCACCGTCAGCTGCGAAAAATCCGCGGGGTCCTGTTTGAGGTTTCGGACTTCGAATGGCCCCTGCAGCACCACCAGGATCATCGGGCCGCGGAAATCCTCGTTGTCCCAGCGCGCGCCGGCCGTGGGTTTGTCGAACACGACATTCCGCTGCACCGTGGCGCCGGTACGCGCCTCGATACCGAGCGCGTTCTGCTGCTTGTCGAAACCCTCGTCGAAGCGCGGCGCGCGAAAGCGCAGCGAGAAGTTTTGCCAGTCACCGGTGCCCGATAGTTCGAACCCGTAGCGGCCCTGCAGATACAGGTTCGCGCGTGCCCCTTTAGGCGCGCGGTACTCGAACGTGGTGACGCTGTCGGCATACGCCGCGCGCGTGGCCAGTGCGTTGTCGAGCCCGGCCGCGCTCGTTGACAGAATGCCGCCCGCCTGTGTCCACGCTTTGGTATCGCGGAACGGGCCCGCCGTGGTCCCGGCGATCTGCGCCCGCGCGCTGGTGAAACTCGCGAGCGCGGCAATGGTCAGTACTGCCAGCGTGTGGCGGCGAATCTTCAGCATGGAACCCCCTTCGGTGCGGCTACACTAACTGAACCATTTCCCTTCCGAAACCGGGCTGCTTTCAATCAATCATGTCCATTCTCGTACTGCTGATGGCCGCCAGCGGCGCCGCCGGCCCCGCCACATCGGCGCCTGAAATCGTGGTCACCGGTTCGCGCGTCGCGACGCCGGCCGACGACGTCGCCGCGAATATCACCGTGCTCCGGCGCGAAGATTTCGACGTCGAAAAACCCACGCGGCTGTCGGACCTGCTGCGGCGGGTCGCGGGCATACACATCGACCAGGTCGGCGGGCGCGGCGGTACCGGCTCGTTGTACATGCGCGGCGCCGACCCTAACTACACGCTGGTGCTGGTGGACGGCGTGCGTGTCAACGACCCCACGAACGCGCGCGGCGGCTCGTTCGATTTCTCCACCTTCGACGTGGCCGATGTCGAACGCGTGGAGATCGCGCGCGGTCCTTATTCCGCCGTGTATGGCGGCGACGCGCTGGCGGGTGTCATCAACATCGTCACGCGCAAGACGGCGCAGGAGAAATCCCATGCGTCGCTCGACGCCATGGGCGGCGCGTTCGACACGCGCGAGATCAGCCTGCGCGCCGGCGGCCCCGTGGCCGGCGGCAACTGGAATCTCGGCGTGAGCGACAGCAACGAAGGCGAGGTCGTGCGCGGCAATCATTTCGAAGCGCAGCGCGTGTCGGGCAGCTACGACACCGCGTTCGGCGATTCGACCACGCTCAGCGTGTCGGGCCGTTACGCGGATTCGGAACGCGCCAGTTTCCCCGACGACAGCGGCGGTTATGGTTTCGCTGCGATTCGCGACACGGAAAAGCGCGCTGCGCACGAAGCCGTGTTCGGCGCGGCGCTCACCCATCGCGCCGGCGACGCGAGTTTCTCGCTGGCGCTCGGATATTTCGATCGCAACGACCGTATCGATTCGCCCGGCATCGCACCCGGCGTGCGCGATCCGTTCGGCGTGCCGCCGAGCCTCGTTGATTCCAGCATCGAGCGCACATCCGCCACGTTCACGGGCACGCAGAAATTTTCCGACCTCGTCTCGCTGGCCTACGGCGTCGACTGGCTGCGCGAGGCAGGCGTGAGCGACGGTTCGCTCGACTTCGGCGGCGGCTTCGTGTTGCCGACCTCGTTCGAATTGACGCGCACTTCGTGGGCGCCGTTCGCGGAGGTGCGGCTCGACACGCACTTCGGGCTATCCACCCAGGCAGGCGTGCGCGTCGACAAGCCGGATGGAGAGTCTTCCGTGACGAGCCCGCGTGTGCGCGTGGCCTATGAATTCGCGGGCAGCGGCTTCACGCTGGCGGGCGCCTGGGGCAAGGCGTACAAGCTGCCGTCGCTGTACGCGCTCGGCCATCCGCTGGTGGGCAATCCCGATCTCGTGCCGGAGCGCGGCGAGTCGCACGAGCTGGAGCTGTCGCAGACTTTGTCAGGCGGCGCGGCGCGCTGGAGCGCCACGTGGTTCGACGGCGCGTTCCGCAACGCCATCGATTTCGATTCCGGCCCGCCGCCGATGCTGGTCAATCGCAATCGCGTGGATTCGCATGGCGTGGAGCTCGCCGGACAGGTGGCGGTCGGCGAACAGTGGCTGCTGGACGCAAGCGTCACCAATATGAAAAACCGCATCGCCTCGACCGGCGGCGAACTGCGCAACCGGCCCGAGTGGCGCGCGGGCGCGTCGGCGCACTGGATGCCGCTCACCACGTTGCGGTTCTCCGCGGCGGCGACATACGTGGGATCCGCGTTCGATTCGTCGATCGCGACGGGCGACGTGCGGCTGTCGCCGTACACGCGTATCGATGTGAGCGCGGTGTGGCAGCTGTCGCCGCGCTTCGAGACCTATCTCGCCATCGACAATCTCACGGACGAGAAATTCGAAGAGTTCATCGGCAACGAGTCGCGCGGAATCCTGCCGCGCGCGGGCGTGAAATTCAGTCTTTGACGTGAGCTACGGGCGCTTCAAAAAAGAAGGGACAGACTTTTGAGGTCTGTCCCCTTTTGCCGGAAAAGCGGGAGTGTCCCGATTTATTTCTTGAGATCCAGGACCACGGGTTTGTAGCCGCCGCGGCTGCGGAAATACAGGATCAGGCCGAGGTACACGAGGAACATGATGCCCGGCAGGATGGCGATCTTGCGCAGCGCATCGTGTTTCGACTCGCGTTCGGCCGCATCGACCGCGGCTTTCTCATCGCCCGCGAGCGTCGCGCGCTTGGTGGGATCGATGGCGGTATAACCGCCGAAGATGCCGGTGCGATCGATCTTCAGCGTCTCGACCAGCTGCGTGTTGTTCTTCGCATCGTAGGCCGCGACGCCGTGCACCATCTGGCCGTCCAGCACCTTGCCGATCAGCGGGCCGCCGATCACGCCCGCGCCGAGCATGCCGATGCCGGCCACCACGTTCAGCGTGATGGCGCCACCGCGCGGCGACTGCTCGGCCACCACGCCGAGCGAGGTCGGCCAGAAGAACGCCTTGCCGAAGCTGTACACCGTGGCTGCGATCACGATCGCCGCCGCGCCCTTCGAGTTCGACAACAGCAGCAATCCGGCGATCGCGATCAACGCGGAGATGGCCAGCAGACCCAGCGGTGAGAACCGGTGAATCAGCGGGCCTGCGAACAGCCGCAGCACCAGCACGATCGCCATCGCATACACCAGCACCCACCCGGCGTTGACGCCGAGATCGGTCATCGCGGGCGTGAGGATGGAGGTGATCCAGCTGTCCGTGCCGAGCTCGGTGATGGCGAGCGGAATCATCACGAGGATCATCACGATGAACAGCGGCTTGCCAGCCGAACGCGACCACAGGCCATAGCCGAAGGTCAGCGCGGCGATGAGGCCCCACTTGAGCGCGTCACCCCACTCGAACACACGCGCCAGTTCGAACACCATGAGCAGCGCGACGACGAAGGCGCTGACGAAGCCGGCCTCCGCCAGCATCTCGCGGTACGACACACCGGCCGCGACGCGTTCGCTGGGCGGGAACTGGCGTGGCAGCAGCATCACGATGTACGTGACCACCGGGATGAGGATCAGTGCCATCTGGTAACGCCAGCCCATGCCGGCGGGGAACATCATGGCGAGAATGCCGCCGAGCACGAAGCCCGCGGGCCATCCGGCATGCAGACGGTTGAGCCAGGTCGCCTTGTCGTGGCGGAACTCGCGCGCGATCAGCGGGTTGATGCCTGCCTCCACCGCGCCGTTACCCAGCGACAGCACGAAGGTGCCCCAGTACAGCGACCAGTAGCCATCTGCCTGCAGAATGAGGATCAGGCCCAGCACGTGGCACGCCGCGGCGAACCACAGCGTCATCTTGAACCCGATGCGATCGATGATGAGCGACAGCAACACGATGCTGATCGCGAACGGCCACAGGCCGACACCCGCGAGCTCGCCCTTCTGGGTTTCCGACAAACCAAACTCCACCCCCCACGCGTCTATCGAAAACGCGCGGAGGATGAAGCAAAAGGATGTCGCTACCAGCGCGGCGAAACACACCGCGAAAGTTTTCCTGGCCTCGGCTGAAGCCGGCATCGCGCCGGTCATAGTGGCTTCTGTACTCATGCTCCCAACCCCCTCGAACTTCGTATTAGTTAGAGAATCTTCCCGTCGAATATTTCAGATCCGGGTCCAGGCGCTGTTCGCCTGGCCCGATTTCAAAACCGCTTCGATGAATGCCATCACGCGCGTGCCGGTCACGGCATCCGGCGCAAACAGGGACGCCGCCTTGGGCGCGCGGTTCTCGAGCCGCGCGGTCACGCGTTCGGCGAAATCGGTGTAGAGCTGCGAGAAGGCTTCGATGAAACCTTCGGGATGGCCGCCGGGCAAGCCTACTGAACTCGTCGGCGTGCCCGGATCGCCGCGCCGCACGGTCTGCGGCGACGCACCCGCTGCGACGACCAGCAATTCCTCCGGCCGCTCCTGGAACCACTCGATGGAACCCGTCTCGCCGTACACGCGCAACCGGTGTGAATTGAGACGTCCGATGGCCACCTGGCTGGCCCACAAACTGCCGCGCGCGCCGTCGGCGAAACGCAGCAGCACGTTCACGTTGTCGTCGATGACGCGGCCCGGAACAATGGCCGTCACGTCGGCCGCCACTTCCTCGACCTTTGCGCCTGTGACGAACTCGGCCAGTTGAAAGGCATGCGAGCCGATGTCACCCAGCGCGCCCGCGCCGGCTTGTTTGGGATCCGTACGCCAGCTGGCCTGCTTCTGCCCGCTTTTCTCGATGGCGGTCGCAAGCCAGCCTTGCGGGTATTCCACCTGCACGACGCGCAGCGTGCCGATCGCACCATCGGCGATGAGTTGCTTCGCGTGCCGGATCATCGGGTACCCGGTGTAGTTGAACGTCACGCCTAACAAGCGCTGCTTGCGGGCCGCCAGCGCGACCAGCTTTTCGGCATCCGCGAGATTGGTAGTCAGCGGCTTGTCGCAGATGACGTCGAGCCCGGCTTCGAGCAGCGCGGCCGACTGCGGGTAGTGCATGTGATTCGGGGTAACTACCGAAACCACTTCGACGCCGTCGGCCCGTTGGGCCTCGCCCGCGATCAGCGCATCGACGCTCGGATAGGCACGCTCAACATCCACCCCGAGGGCGAGCGCGGAACGCCTGGTTTTCTCGGCATCCGAGGAGAAGGCGCCCGCGACGAGCTGATACCGCCCATCCACACGCGCGGCCATGCGATGTACGGCGCCGATGAAGGCGCCCTCGCCGCCACCGATCATCCCCCAGCGCAATGGCCTCATTTCATGAGGCCCAGCGTCTTGAGCGCGACGGAGGTGTCACCACCGGCCGCGAAATCGTCGAAGGCCTTTTCGGTCACGCGAATGATGTGTTTCTTGATGAACACCGAGCCTTCACGCGCGCCATCTTCCGGATGTTTGAGCGCGCACTCCCATTCGAGCACCGCCCAGCCTTCGAAGTTGTTGGCGGCCATCTTCGAGAAGATGCCGTTGAAGTCGACCTGGCCGTCGCCGAGCGAACGGAAGCGGCCGGCGCGGCCGACCCACGGCGCGTAACCCGAGTACACACCCTGCCGGCCCGTCGGACGGAATTCCGCGTCCTTCACATGGAACATCTTGATGCGGTCTTTGTAGATGTCGATGTACTCGAGGTAGTCGAGCTGCTGCAGCACGAAGTGCGAGGGGTCGTAGAGGATGTTGCAGGCCGTGTGGCCCTTCACGCGCTCGAGAAACATCTCGAACGTGGTGCCGTCGAAAATATCCTCGCCCGGATGCACTTCGAAGCAGCAGTTCTGCCCCTGCTCCGCGAAGATGTCGAGGATGGGCTTCCAGCGCTTTGCGAGCTCGTCGAACGCGGCTTCGATCAGGCCGGGCGGACGCTGCGGCCACGGATATAGATAGGGCCACGCGAGCGCGCCCGGGAATGCGGCGACGTTCTTGAGCCCGAGGTTCTTGCTGGCCTTCGCGACGTATTCCATCTGCTTCACGGCCCAGGCCTGGCGCTTGCCCGGATTGCCGTGCACCTCGGCCGGCGCGAAGTTGTCGAACTGCAGGTCGTAGGCCGGATGCACGGCCACCAGCTGGCCCTGCAGATGCGCGGACAGCTCCGTGGGTTCGATGCCGTGTTTGGCCATCGTGCCTTTCAGCTCATCGCAATACGTCTTGCTCTCGGCGGCTTTCGCCAGATCCATGACGCGCGCGTCCCAGCTCGGCAGCTGCACGCCGATGAAACCGCACTCCTTGGCCCACTTGGCCATGTCGTTGAGATTCTGCAGATGCGGGCCGCCGCCCGCGAACTGCGCCAGGAATACCGCAGGTCCCTTGATGGTCTTCACGCTCGCCTCAGAATTCAGCTAGTTAGACAGTGAGTTTCGACAGGTAGTCGGCGCTGATCCTGGCCGATTCCATGACCGGCCGGATGAACGGCGCTTCCTGCTCGTAGAAGTAGTGCTTCACGCCGTTGGCGTGCGCGGCGCCGATGACCTTCTTCCAGTCGATCGTGCCCTGGCCCACGGCGACGGTGGTCGCCTTGTGCGGATCGGCATCGAGCTTGCCGATGTCCTTCACGTGTAACGCGACGACGCGGCTCTTGTACTTGTTGAGGATGGCGACCGGATCTTCACCCGCGGCCACCGCCCAACCCACATCGAGCTCGATCTTGACGAGGTCGGCATCGGTGGATGCAAACAACGTGTCGAAGCCCGAGTGTTCGCCGAACTTTTTGAATTCGACGTGATGGTTGTGATAACCGAACGTAAGACCGGCGGCCTTCACCTGCTTGCCGAACTTGTTGAACAGATCCGCATTGAGCTTCCAGTCGCCGAGGTCGAGCGCATCCATCTTCTTGCCCCAGTCGAGCTTGGCCTTGGCCGCATCCGACATGGGCGAGGAGCAGATGATGTATTTGAGTCCGAGCGTCTTCGCGTCCGCGATGATCTGGTCCGGGTTGGCCGCAATGAGATCGGCGCCGGCATGAGTGCTGGTCGGGACGAGGCCGATGGATTTCAGCAGCGTGCCGATGTCGGCGGCGCTCCTGCCGTAGTAACCGGCGAATTCGATTTCGCGGAAGCCAAGCGCATGAAGCTGGCGCAGCGTGCCTTCGAGGTCTTTCTCCGCCTCGGCCTTCACGGTCCAGAGCTGGATGCCGAGCGGGATTTTGCTACCGGCCGCGAACGACACATTTGTCATGAGCGATCCCGCGGCCATGCCGGCACCTGCGGACACAAGAAATGAACGACGGCTCAACATCTTGGACCCCCTCGAATGATCTGGACGCGGGAGTACAAGCCATCACACCGGGGGTCGTCAAGCAGGCCGGGGGCTGCTTTGTCCTGCCAAACTCATTCCGCTAGTTGCCCAGACATTCCGCGAGACATTGGCGCAATTCGCCCATTTTGGGCGGCTTGCTCAACACGGCCGAGACCTCTTCCGGAACTTCGCCCGTTGCTATCAACCGCTGCCCCCAGCCGGTCAGCATGATGATGCCCGTCTTCGGCGCCGCCGCCTTGATGGCCGACGCCACCGCCCGGCCGTCGACATGAGGCATGCCGAGATCGGTGATCACCACCGGGAACGGCGTGCCGGCATGCAGCGCGTCCATGAATGCGTCGATGCCGACCTTGCCGCCGTTGGCGGTCTGCACCTGGTGGCCTTCGTTGACCAGCGCCTCGCGCAGCGAGCTCAGCAGCAGCGGGTCGTCGTCGATCAGCAGGATCTTGGTGTGACTCGGAACCTTGCGGATGCGGATGCTGGCGGTCGATTGCGGCGCCGGCGAGCTCAGCGGGAAAACCAGCCGGAAGATCGTGCCGGCGCCGGGCGAGCTCACGATTTCGATGTCGATGCCGTGACGCTGGGTGATGCCGTAGACCATCGCCAGCCCCATGCCGGAGCCGCGTTCACCCTTGGTCGTGAAGAACGGCTCGAGGCAGCGGCGGCGCGTGGCCTCGTCCATTCCGACGCCGGTGTCGACGACGTCGATGAACACCCGGCGCCTCACGCCCTTGCCGGATTCGAGCCGGTGACGCGTGCGCAACGTGAGCGTGCCGCCCTCGGGCATCGCGTCGGTCGCATTCAGCACGAGGTTCACCAGCGCTTCGCGCAATTCGCTTTCGATGCCCATCACCACCGGGTTTTCATCGCCGTCGTCGATCGCCGTTTCGATGAGGGCGCCGCGCTGCTGCGCCATGTCGCTCCAGCGCGCGCGCGTGAGGTCGAGCACCTGCGTCAGCACTTCCTTGACGTTCACCTCGCTCAATTCGAGCTGCGTTTCGCGCTGCCGGTAGAACTCGCCCATGCGCGCCACGGTGTGCGCGACATCGCCGGTGGCGCGCTGGATGATCTCGAGCTGCTTGCGCGCCCGCTCGCTGAAGCCGGTTTCGTGGGTCAGGATCGATTCGACGTACAACACCACCGGTGAGATGGCGTTGTTGATGTCGTGCGCGATGCCGCTCGCCATCTGGCCGAGCGCGCGCAGCCGTTCCTGTTGCATGACCGCGCTCTGCGAGAGCTGCAGGTCGTCGTAGGCCTGCTTCAGTGCCTGGTGGAGCTGCGCATGATTCGCGGCCAGCGACACGTGGTCGCAGAGCTGGCGCAGGAACTCGCACTCGGCGCTGCTGAATGCGTTCGGCGCGCGCCGCGCGGCGATCAGCACGCCGAACACGCCGCTGCGCTGCTCCACCATCAGCGGGACGGCCACGAACGATCGCAGCCCCGCGCGCGCCAGCCGCTGTGGAAACGGGAATTCGACCTCGGTGATGTCGGGCTCGTACACCTGCTGTCCCGACACGCAGCGCGACAGCCCGTTCTCGTCGATCTCGATGCGCGAACGCTCGGTCATGGCGAGATCGAGCGCCAGCGCGGCGCTGCCCGCACCGACGCGGCTCACCGTGAGTATCCCGGCGCGATGGTCGTAGTCGCACAGCGTCGCGAAATCGACCGGCAGATGTTCTTCCACGCTGCGCACCACCACCTGGAAGATGCTGGCGAGATCCTGCCGCTCGGCGATCGCGCGCGTGATGCGTTCCAGCAGCTCGAGGCGCTCGAGCTGCATGAGCGCGCGCCGCTCGGCCTGCTGGCGCACCTCGGCCTCGCGGCGCAGATCCGCGTTCACCACCTCGATCTCGCGGGTGCGGTCCCGCACCCGAGTCTCGAGCTCCACGTTGCTGCGCACCAGTTCGCGTTCCGCGCGCATGCGCCGCGCGGTGTCGACGGCGCCCATCCGCGCCAGGCTCAGCAGCAGATAGAGCCCGCCGCCGAACACGCCGAAGTGGGCGGTCATCGCGAACTTGCTGGTGGCTTCTTCGGAATACAACATGAGCGCGTTGGCCAGGGCGAGCAGCAGCGCATAAAACGCCAGCGTGTGCGCGATGCGGTCGCCGTGCCGGCGCCGCCAGAAAAACGCACCGGCCAGCAGCCACAACACCGGCACCAGCACCAGTGTGGGACGGATGATGCCGAACCACCCTGGCGAGGAATACCGCGGCAGCAGCTGGAACAACGCGAACAGCATCGCGCCGGCCGACAACACGCACAACGCGAAACCCACCTGCGAGACGCGCGGGTTACGCGCGCTCCACACCGCGGCGCCGAGGCCCAACGGCAGTAGATAGGAGGGCGGCGCCCAGGTACCCGTGCGGAACTGCCGCAGGACCTCGTTGAGCGGCTCGGAAGCGGACGACGGCTCGAGCGCCGCCAGCACGTGCAGCACTTCGAGAATGCCTACCGCCGCGAACACGATGCCGTTGAAGCGCTGCTGCGCCTCGCCCGTCCGCCAGCCCAGGTCCCAGAACAGCAGCGACAACAGGATCGCCAGCAGCGCGATACCGGTGTTGAGAATGGTGTGAAGAGTGGGAAAGGCGCTGACCGGCGCGGAAAACACGGCAATGCCCGCCACCAGGCAGACTCCAAGTGCAACCAAGAAATCCTTTCCGGGCTTCAGCTCTCGATGAACGTCCACTAGTCACTCCCTGTTGCGGACGAGACTACTCCCTGAAATCAATACTAAAGAAGATTGCGCGCGAACGCCCGGCAGTTGATCCTAAGAGGCCCACGTTCTTTTCCCGGAAATCATGAACAATCGCCTCGACCGGCCCGTCGATGCCTCGCGCGATCACGTGTTAGGACCGCCGCGCGCGGAAATCACGCTGGTCGAATACGGCAGCTACGACTGCCCGCATTGCCGCGCGGCCAATGAACGTATCAGCGAAGTGCGCAATCAGCTAGGCGACCGCGTGCGTTATGTATTCCGGCACCGGCCGATCACTGGTAGCGATATCGCGCGGCGCGCGGCGGAGCTCATCGAGCAGGCGCAGACGGCGGACGAATTCTGGAGCGCGCACGTCGCGTTGATGACCCGCTCGCGCACCTTGACCGAGGAAGACCTGGTCGCCGTCGCCGCGGATCTGCGCCTGGAAGAACGCGGCACGAGCGATGTGGATTTCGTCGAACGCGAGGCGAAGGCGCGTGTCGAATCGGACATCGCCAGTTCGCACGCCAGCGGCGTGCGATTCACGCCGACCTTCTTCATCAACAGCCGCCGCTACGATGGTCCGTGGGACGAAGCCTCGTTCACGGATGCCATGCTGGGTTCTCTCGGCCACCGCGTGCGCACGGCCGCGTTGGGTTTCGCAAGCTGGGCGCCGTCCACCGGCGTGATCCTGCTGCTGGCATCTCTGTTAGCCGTCTTCATCACCAATTCTTCCTTCGGCGCGGCGTTCGCGGCCTTCTGGCACACCAACCTGGGCCTGAGCCTGGGTGATGCCGATTTCCGCATGTCGCTCACGCACTGGGTGAACGATGCGTTGCTGACGGTATTTTTCCTGGTGGTGGGTCTCGAGATAAAACGCGAATTTACGGTCGGGCACCTGGCTTCGCGGCGCAGCGCCGCCCTGCCCATCGCCGCAGCGGTGGGCGGCATGGTCGTTCCCGCTCTTATATATGCGGCGCTGGTGCCGGCCGGAAGCTGGCAGAACGGCTGGGGCGTGCCGATGGCCACGGATACGGCGTTCGCGGTGGCGTTGATCGCCATCATGGGCGCGCGCGTGCCGGTGGAGCTGCGCATTTTCCTGACCGCGGCGGCTATTGTCGACGACATCGGGGCCATCATCGTGGTGGCCATTTTCTATTCCGACGCGCTGAACGTCGTCGCGTTGCTGGGAGCGCTGGCGGCAGTGGGCTTCCTGGCGCTGCTCAACCGCTCGGCGGTGTATCGCGTCACACCGTACGTTCTGACCGGCGTGGTGTTGTGGGCCTGCGTCCATGCGGGCGGGCTGCACGCCACGCTCGCCGGTGTGCTGCTGGCGGCGTTCATCCCCACCCGCCCGCCACCTAACTACCTGGCGTTGAGCGCCCAGGCGGACGCCATCCTGTCGGCCGAAGCGGCGCGCGGCGGCGAGCAGTTCCGCGTCGGGCCGTCGGCGCCCGCGCTCGCGCAGCTCGACGCCGTCCACGACCGGCTCGAGTCGCCGGCCGACCGCCTGTTGCGCAATGTCGCCCCGCGTTCGAGTTATCTCGTGCTGCCGGTGTTCGCGTTGGCGAACGCCGGGGTCGTGATCGCCGCGGAAGTGCTCGGCGGCCATGGCATGTTGATGGCGGCGATCGTCTGCGGCCTCACGATCGGCAAACCCGCCGGATTCATCCTGGCCTCGTGGCTGGCGGTGAAATTCGGCGTGGCCGAGAAGCCGGCCGCCTACTCGTGGCGGCACCTGGCCGGCGCGGGCGCGCTGGCGGGCATCGGCTTCACGATGTCGCTGTTCATCGCCGGGCAGGCGTTCCCGGTCGCGGAAGATTTCGCCGCGGCGAAGATTGCGGTGTTTGCAGCGTCGGTACTTTCGGCCATCATCGGCGTCGCGGTGCTGTGGGGAGCGCCGCCAACCGACAACGACAGGGCCGCAACATGAGCACCGTGATGATCCCCGAACCCGCCGCGGCGCGCGATATCTCGCGCGAATCGCTCGTGCACCAGCTGTACGAAGCCGCCGAGCTCGAACACAACCTGATGTGCACGTATCTGTATGCGGCCTTCAGTCTCAAGACCACGTTGGAAGACGGCCTGACCGCCGCGGAGGCGGAGGCCACGAATCGCTGGCGCCGCTGCATCCTTAAGGTCGCGGTCGAGGAAATGGGGCACCTCACCGCGGTGTGGAACATCACGGCGGCGCTGGGCGGCAGCCCGCGTTTCGGCCGGCTCAATTTTCCGCTCGACACCGGCTCGCTGCCGGCCAACGTGGTAGTTAGACTGGCACCGTTCAGCGAGGCAGTGCTGCAGCATTTCATCTACCTCGAGCGGCCCACCGGCGCGGACGAGCCGGACGGCGCGGGGTTCGCGCCCGAGTTCCAGTTCACGCGTGGCGACGCGCGGCGTCGCGTCACGCCGATGCCGATCGACTACGAGACCGTGGGCGAGTTCTACGAAACCTTGTCGAAGAACCTGGCCGCGTTCGTGGCGCGTGTCGGCGAGAAAGAAGCGTTCTGCGGCGACCGCAACCTGCAAATCTCGCGCAAGGAGATCGATTTCCAGGGTTGCGATCCGGTGATCTGCTCCAAGACCGCGCTGGCCGCGTTCGAGGCCATCATCAGCCAGGGCGAAGGCGCGTTGATCGAGAACGATGAGTCGCATTACTGCCGCTTCATGGAGATCCGCAAGGAGCTGTTGGCGCTGAAGACGGCGAACCCCGCGTTTGCGCCGGCGTTTCCGGCTGCGGTGAACCCGGTGTTGCGCCGGCCGGTGCGGCCGGGCGCGCGCGTGTGGCTCGAGAACGAAGAAGCGGCGGCGACGGTGGATCTCGCCAACACCGCGTACATGCTGATGCTGCGGCTGATCTCGCATTCGTACCTGGTGCCGCGTCCGCATCCGGCCAAGGCGCTGTGCATCGACCTGGGGCTCGGGCTCATGCGCGCGATGACGCCGCTCGCGGAACGTGCCGCGCGCCTGCCCGCGGGGCCTTCGAATCCCACCTGCAACGCCGGCATGTCGTTCACGGCGTTGCGCGACGCGGCGCCGTTACCGCCCGGCGTAAGCGCCGGAAAGTTTTTTCTCGAGCGGCTGCGGGAGCTGACCGTCGGCGCGACGCAGCTCGCGGTGAATGGCGATGCACGCGTGGCGCAGGCGCTGCGGATCCTGAGCGACCTGTTGCAGCGCGCGGAGCGCACCTTCGCCACGATCGAGCAGGATTCGCCCGTCGTCTTGAGCGCGGGCGCGCCGCCGCGGCCGGCGCCCGCGTTGGTTGCCGCCGTACCACCCGCCCCCGCCGGTACCGCCGGCAGCGGCGCGGGGGCGGCGGTCATCGAGCCGGGCAACGTCGCGCCCACGCCGCGCACGGTCGATGAAGTCGACTACATCGAGGGGCGCGATCTCACGCTCATCTATGAAGGCAAGAAGTGCATTCACTCGCGCTTCTGCGTGACGTGGGGGCCGAAGGTCTTCATCGCGAATGTGAAGGGGCCGTGGATCAATCCCGATGCGATGTCCACCGATGCGTTGACCGAGATTGCGCACGTGTGTGTGTCGGGTGCGATTCGATACAAGCGAAAAGATGGCCAGCCGGATGAATCCGCGCCCCCGGTGAACCTGGTCTCCGTGCGTGAAGGCGGCCCGTACGCGATCCGCGCCGATATCCGGCTCGATGGCGCGCCGGCGGGAAGTTACCGCTACACGTTGTGCCGTTGCGGCGCGTCGAAGAACAAACCGTTCTGCGACGGGTCGCATCACGAGATCAACTTCGCCGCCAGCGGCGAGCCACCTACCGGCAAAGCGGACATGTTGCCGGTACGTGACGGGCCGCTGGCGATCGATCCTCTGGTAGATGGGCCGCTGCAGGTGCGCGGGAATATGGAGATCATCAGCGGCACCGGTCGCGTGGTGGCGCGCGTCGAGTCCGCCAAGCTGTGTCGTTGCGGGCATAGCAATACCAAACCTTTCTGCGATGGCAGCCACACGCGAGTCGGCTTCCGGAGTTAAAGGGGACATGCCTATTTTTCGTTCAGAAAAAGGCGTTCAGAAAAAGGGGACAGATCTATTTATGCGCAGCTGGCGGTGCCGGAAAGGTGCCCAGGGGCGCATAAATAGATCTGTCCCCTTTTTCTGAACGCCTTTTTCTGAACGAAAAATAGGCATGTCCCCTTTAACGTCAGAAGTGCCACACGGCGCCTAGCTCGGCGGGGTAGTCCCAGTGGCCGCGCAGCTCGCCGTGCGCGCTGTCGAGGCCCACTGCGGCGAGATTCGGATCGTCGGATCGCCTGCCGGCGTCGAGATGGCTGGCGGCCGCCGTCAGGCGCAGATCGAAGTTCTCCATCGGTGAGTACTGCAGGCCCGTCTCGACCCGCTGCTGAAACACCGTCGCGGCGCGGCTCAACTCCACCGGCGTCCGGCCCGTGTCGCTGACGTGATCGAATTCCGCGCGCGTCGCCGACAGACGCGTCGCACCCACAGCGGCACCGACGAACGGCCGAAGTTTCGCGCCCGGTGCGAAGGTGTAACGCGTACCGAGATCGAACTCGCGTGTCGCCGTATCGTGGAACCGCGCGTTGACACTCTCGAACGCGGCGGGCGCTTCCGGTTCGAAACGGCCGATCTCGTGGGTCGACCCGTCGAACTGCGAATAGGCGGCGCGCCCAAATGCAGTGATGCGCGGGTTGAATGCGTAGTCGAGCTCGGCGCCCGCGGTGTAACGCTGATCGTAGGCATCCGCGAACTTCAGATCGTGATAAACGGTCGATCCGGCCGGATCGGCGGTCTCGAGCGGCAACGTCTGACCTCGAAACGAACCCGGCATCGCGGCATTGCCGCCGGCGAACATCTCGATACTCAGGTTGTCGGTGAGCGGCGCCGCGTGCGCGGCGGATGCGGCCGCGGCGCATGCAGCGGCGAATACGCTAAGAGCAGTGGTGCGATTGTTCATGGCCAACTCCTCGTGATGAAGGTGTTGGCTAGACCTGCACTGCGTCGTGCCAGTTGCGTTAAGAAGCGTTAAGAATCCGTAATCGTCAGCGCTGCGCGTACAACTCGCGCTCCACGTCCTTGACGCACTGCTCGCCACGCAACGCGTCGAAGTCGGGATCGAGGCGCAACGTGCCGATCAATTGCGAGTGATCGGCGAACGCCTGCCGCAGCGCCGTGCACGCCGGCGCGACTTCGCCTAACAAGGCGTGGATGGTCGCGATGTCGTACGCCATGCCGAACCCTGCCTGCGCGTGCTTGCGCAGCGCCGCGATCTGCGCATCCGCGTCTGCCTTCCGCCCCAGGGCGGCATAGGCGCGGCCGAGGTCGCCGAAGCTGCCGGGGCTCGACTTGGTACGCAAATTGAATTGCTCCAGCGCCTCTTCCACCTTGCCCAGCTTGAGTAATGCGCGGCCGAGGATCGAATGCGCATCGTCGAACGCCGGCACCAGTTGCAGCAGGCGCGACTCGATCGCGGCAGCGTCTTGGTAGCGGCGCGCGTAATACAACACGCGGCCGACGTTCGCGCTGAGCGCCAGATTGCCCGGCTCCACTTCCTGCGCGCGCTGCGCCTCCGACAACGCGTCTGCCGTGCGGCCGAGAAATAGATAGTTGATCGACGACCACAGGTGAACGATCCCGGAGTCCGGATCGAGCTGACGCGCGCGTGCGTAGTACTGCTCACCCGCCGCGTAGTTGCGATCGAATTGCACCAGCACATGGCCCATGGCGGCCTGCCCCAGCGCGAGCTCGCTGTCGAGCTCGATGGCGTGTTGCGCGGCGAGCCGCGCCTCCGGCAACGCGACCGACGCCGGCAGGATTCCGAACGCGCTCTGCATCGCGCGCACATTGGAGATTCGCGCCCAGGCCAGCGCATACGACGGATCCTGGCGGATGGCGGCGCGGAAATCTTCGATCGCCGCGGCGGAGCCGTCGATGTCGCGCCGCGTGAGATTGAAAAGCCCGCTCACATAGAACTGGTAGGCCTCGGGATTGAGGGTCGGCCGCGCGGCGACGCGCGGCGGCGCGCCGAGCTTGCCAGCCAGTGTCTGCATCACGAGGTCGGCGATCGCATCCTGAACTTCGAAGATGCCGGTCATCTGCTCATCGAAGCTGCCGCTCCACAAGGAACGGCCGTCGCTCACCCGCAGCAGCCGCGCGCTCACGCGCAGGCGGTCGCCTTCTTTTTGCAATGTACCTTCGAGCACCGCGGCCACGCCGAGCTTCCTGCCGATTGCGAGCGGATCCTGATTCGCATCGGTGAACCCGGCGACGGTGCTCAGCGGCCGCACCGTGACTCCGGGCAAGGCCCCGATCTGGCCTATCAACGCGTCCACCATGCCGAGCTCGAGCGGCGGATTGCTTTGCTCGCGCAGCAAGGGCCGGAAGGGCAGGACCGCGAGTGACTCGATCGGCGCATCCGCGGGCGCCGGCGGCGGGCCTTTGCGCATGAAGAAGAAGGCGAGGCACGCCGCGAGCACCAGCACCGCGAAGCCCAGCGCGTAACGCCCGGTGGTACCACGCGCAGGCGGTGTCGCGGCGGGCGCCGTGGTCCGTACCGCCGCTTCCACTTCTTCGACCGCCGCCACGAAGCGGTAGCCACGGCCGGCCACCGTCATGATGTAGCGCGGCTCGCTGCGTTGTTCGCCGAACGCGCGCCGCAGCGCCGTGATCGCCTGATTGAGATTGTTGTCCTCGACGACCATGCCCGGCCACGCGGCGGCCAGCAGGTGCTCCTTCGACACGTCCTCGCCGCGCCGTTCGATGAGATACAGCAGCACGTCGAATGCGCGCGCCGAGATGTCGACGCGATTTCCCTGCGAATCGACCAGGCGGCGGCCCGCGGTCTCGACGCGAAAGCCGCTGAATTCGTAGTCGCCTCGCGATTTCGCCGTCATGCGCGCCTTTTCAGAACGTTTCAGAACCCATCAACGCGGGCCAAAGCCCGTTCAGTGCGTGCCGGTGAGAGTACGGCCCGCCAGTCGCCGCCCACAAGCGCCGGCTGGCGCCTATCCAAACAACGGAGAACGAACATGAATGCTTTCAACAAACTTCTGCTCAGGGGCTCGGTGGTGCTGCTGGGGATATCCGCGGCGTACGGGCATGACTCGCGCTACCAGCCGGTCCCGCAGCTGCAGGGCGTATGGCTCACGCAGGTCTTCATCCGCGACTGCGTCTCGGGCGCGAATCTCGCCGGACCCTTTGCCGGAATCCTGTCGTTTCAATCGGGTGGCACGGTCTCTGAAACCGGCCCGTCACTGCCGAACTCGACGCGCGGCGCGGGGTACGGCACCTGGTGGCGCACCGGCCGCACTACGTTCGCGCAGGCGCTGACTTTCCAGCGCTTCGACGTCACCGGCATCTATCTAGGCACGCAGGTGATCCGCGGCACGCCGAAGGTGTCCAACGATTCGATGAGTTTCGTCGCCGAGGGCGGCAGCTTCGAGGTGAAGGATACGCGTGGCACGACGCTCGGCGCGCCCGGCTGTTCGTACGCGACCGGAGCCCGCTTCCGGTAAGGGCGGACTTGCGACTCCGCCCGGCGCAGCTCAAGCCGGGCGGAGTCGCGCCTCGATCGGGCGCGTATTGTCCGCTTCTGACAGTGCGCCTGCCAACCGGCGGCGTCTAACTACGTTGCGACCCTCACGTGGTGGTCGCCGATCTCGCCGCCGAGCCGCAGCGCCCATGTTCGGCGTTCGGTCAATGAGGCCGCGCTGGCTGGCGGGACGACGGACCTTTCCATGGGGGACTCCTTGTGCGCTCGCCTCATACCACCAGGCGTCCATCTGGCAATCTCCGCCTAACTGCCCGATGATGGCGCTCCCCGGGAGGTTGGCCATGAATCTGGACGTGTTGCGGCGGCTGCCGTGGCTCTTGATGGGATTTTGTTGCCTGGCCAACGGCGCGGACGGCATCAGCGACGCTGGCTCGGCCGCCGGAAAGCGCCAGGTTCGCGTGCTCGCGATCCTCCCCACCGAGGATGAGCCGCTGCGTATTGCGCTCGTCACGGATGGCGAATACGCACGGCAGGTGCTGGTGGGCGGGTTGATCATGGCGCTCATCAACGGTGCCGTTCAGAAGAGCCGCAATGCACCGCTGGAGGCCCAACTACACGAAACACTCGCGGGTTTCGAGCGCACACCGGCGCTGGCCGACGCAATCGGCAAGAGTTTCACGAAGCGCTCCAAGGTGTTCGATGTGACGACGACCACCGACCGCGCGCGTTACGTCGACGCCCGGAAGACAGACAAGCTGACACCCGCGGCGGCGGCGGATGGTTTCGATTACGTGCTGGTGATGGACAGCGAATTCGTCGGCCTGTGGATGGCCGGCGTCTACACGACGACGGACGAACTGACTCCCGCGCAGACGATTCGTTATCGCATGTTCCGCGTGCGCGAGCCGAGCGGCGTCGTGCTGCGCAATCTGGTCACCGGTTACGGCCTCGGCCGCGAGCACTACAAGCAGGCGGTGCTCGATCGCGATTTCTACACGCGGCACTGGCCGCAGGTCTGCGCGTCGATCGCGGATTTCATCACCGGCGACCTGAATCGCAACGACAAGCTGCATTTCATGGCCGCGAGTGTCGGCCGGGGCGACGAGGCGCCGGCCATCGGCACGCTGCTGAAGAAATACGAGAAGACTTTCCGCTGGGATCTGACGCCGGCGCACGGCTGGCGCGAAACCACGCTCGACACCAAATATGCGCGTGTGCTCGAGCCGAACGATTCCAGCAACAAGGTGATCGGCGTGCGCTTCGAAGTCGACCTGCTCGCGCCGGAACTGGGTCAGGACCGCAGCTCACTCGAAGAGTACGTGCCGATCGCGGCGCAGCGGCGCGCGGAGATGTATCCCGATCTCTCGCCGCTCGAGAAATTCGACGGCATCACGGCACACGGGTTCGACAAGTATTTGCAGCGCGGCCCGAACGGCGCGGGCTACGTGCTGCTGTTTCGCAAGCTCGACGAGCTCCACATGCAGGTAGTCAACGTTGTGTTTCTGAGGGACTTCGACAAGCTCTTCCCGCCGAATCGCCGCAAGATCGAGCTGATGATCGCGACCGGAAAGATTCCCCTGCGCGACTGAATCTGTGCCGGGTCAATCTACCGCGCGTTCGAGGATGGCCACCATCGTGTTCGCCCGACCCCACACCGTGGAAGGCAGCACGATCTGCGAGAGCTTCCAGCCCTCCGCGCCGAGCTTGTTGAGCGCCTCTGCGACTTCCAGCGAATCCGACTGGAAGATGCCGGTCTTGTAAGGCAACAGGGCGGTCTTGTACTCGATCTTTTTCATGTTCTTCTCCGCGGGGGACGCGGATAGTCGCACGCCGGCGATAGTCGCGTCGCAAAGACTTCAAAGGGCGGTCACCGCGATGACACACGCTCATCGAATCATGGCGGCAGGTCGCACATACAGGGAGTCATCATGCGTCTTGCAACCATGGCCGCGGTCGCGGCGAGTTTCGTCTTCGCATTTCTGAACGGCACCGCGTTGGCCGGCGACTACGGCCACGATCACCAAGACCGCGACGACAACATCCAGTTAGGCGAGCGGCCGTTCTTCCTCGTGCAAGGCATGGACCCGGGCCCGCTCAAATCGCGGCTGCTCAAGTGCAAGGACGGCCCGTTCCGCCGCACGGATTTCTCGATCGCGCATCGCGGCGCGCCGCTGCAGATGCCCGAACACACCAAGGAAGCCTACGAAGCCGGCGCGCGCATGGGCGCGGGAATTGTCGAGTGCGACGTGACGTTCACCAAGGACGGCCAGCTCGTCTGCCGCCACGACGAGTGCGACCTCCACACCACCACCAACATCGTCGACACGGACCTCAACGCGAGTTGTTCGGTGCCCTGGTCCGGCGCGAACTCGTCGCCCAAGTGCTGCGCAAGCGACCTCACGCTCAAGCAGTTCAAGTCGCTCAAGGGCAAGATGGATGCGTCGAATCCCGCCGCCACCACCGCCGCGGGATATCTCGGTGGTACCGCCGCGTTTCGCACGGATCTCTACAACAGCCGTGGCACGCTGCTCACGCTGAAGGAGAGCATCGCGCTCAATCGCAGTCTCGGCGTCAAACACACGCCCGAGCTCAAGGCCGGCAACCCGGCGCGCGTCGCCCAGGTGTTCGGCAGCCAGGCCAACTACGCGCAGGCGATGATCAACGAGTTCAAGCGCGCGCGGGTCGAACCGCGCGACGTGTGGGCTCAGTCCTTCAATCTGGACGACGTGGTGTACTGGGTGCAGCGCGAGCCGGCCTTCGGCCGCCAGGCGGTCTATCTGGATGACGTCGATCCGAGCGCCGGCTTTCCGCGCCTGACCGCGGCGGAGCTGCGCGACGTGCGGCGCAAGGGCGTGCACATTTTCGCGCCGCCGATTCCCGCGCTGCTGGCGGTGGACGGCAACGACAAGGTCGTTCCGTCGCAGTACGCGAATGACATCAAGGCCGCGGGCCTCGGCATCATCACCTGGAGCTTCGAGCGCGCGGACCTGCGCCAGGGCGCGTCGAAGGCGGGTTTCTACTATGCGTTCGATCCCGAAGGCCGCGCGATCAAGAAGGACAGCGACATGTACTACGCGCTGGATACGCTGGCGCAGGACGTCGGGATCCTCGGCATTTTCTCGGACTGGCCCGCGACGGTGAGTTACTACGCGAGCTGCATGGGATACGACTGACGAATCGAGCCGCGGGCTGGCGCCACCTCCCCCTCAGGCGCCGGCCCGCCCCGCGGGTAGTCAGATTCCGCTGGACCGCAGGAAGTTCATGATGGCGGCAACGCAGCGCTGCGGCTCTGTCTGCAGCAGAAAATGCGGCGCTTCGATCTCCGCAATCTCCATATCCGGCCGCAGCCGCTGGATCGCGCGGCAAGCCGACCTCGGAATCAGCCGATCGCGCGTCGCGCGCAGGTACAAGAGCGGCACGGCTACCTTTTGTAACAGCATGCGGTGGTCGACCTTCAGTATCGCCGCGACCCGGGCATTGACGACTTTCGGCGCCACCTGCGCCATCGCCTCTGTGTGGACGCGTCGCAGTTCCGGTGATGCGCGACCCGCGTACAACCACGGCGCGGCGAGTTGCGGCGGCAGGCGTGCGGGCGGCAGTGCACCGATCAGCCGGCTGAAAATACCGAAGACGGGCAGCGGATTCGAAGCGAACGTCACACACAGGATCAGCGCCTTGAGATTGGACGGGGCGGAAGCCGCGATCGCAATCCCGATCGGCCCGGAGAAAGACTCCGCGAGCAGCACGAAATCCTCGTCGCGCGGTAGTTGGGCGCGTGCATGCGCTGCGTACTCCGCGTAGGACATCACGCGATCCGGCGGATACGCGACGACCTGCGCTGGAAACCCGGCCAGCGCATCGATGAACGGCGCGAACAGCTCTCCGGTGCCATCGAGGCCGGGCAGCAGGACCAGCCGCGTCATCGGTCCTCCCCCTTGATCCGCGCGTCGCCCGGCACGAACAGGACATCCACGGTCTCACCCACGTCATAGGCGGGTGGTCTGCTGCTGTAGGACGAGGTGAACGTGATCTGCTCCCCGCCCGGCGCGGCGAACTTCACCACAGGTTTGAAGGTGCTCGATCCACCGTCATCTTCGCGCACCTCGATCAATTCCGTGACCGTTACCTGCGTCGAGGCGGCGCGCGCGACGAAGCTGCGCGTCTTGTTTCACAACGCCAACGCGACGATCAGCATCAGGATGCCGACGCCGAGGAATACGTAGACGAAACCGCGGAATTTCCTCATGCACCTCCCGGCCGCAAGACCCCATCTCGATTCCATTTCGATGATAGAGCAGGCTGACAGGAAGATACCGGAGGTTGTGCCAGAATCCCCGGCATGGCAGTTCCATGGCTCACCGTCGGCAAACTCGTCCTCAACAATCTCGACACCATCATCGGCGTCGTGAAGCCGGGCTTCACGCGCAAGAAAGTCGAGGCAGCCGCAAACCAGGCCGAAATCGTGAGTCAGCAGATCGCCGAACTACAGACCGCGGTGGCCACCAACGCGGAACAGATCAAGGAACTGGCGGAGCAGTTGAAGAGCGTCGTCACCGCGCTGGACGACGCCGCGCGGGCCGTGGCGATCGAACGCGCGAAGACGCGACGGTTCGCGCTGGCCGCCATCGGAATGGCTGCAATTGCGCTCGCCGTGGCGGTGGGATCAGTTTTTCTAAAGTGATCTCAACGAAGCAGTGCTGCGCAAGAATCGGGTAGGTTGGTAGGTTCGTTCCCGGCAGAATCCGCGCCATGTACCCGCTGCTCGACAACATCATGTGGAATTGCCTGTCCGGCCCGCACGCCAAATTCGCGACCGGAGATGGCGACGTGCGGCGCTACGCACAGGGTTTCTCTCCCATCCTCGGCTTTGCGAATCCCGAACGGCCGGATTTCCCCGCGCTGGAAAAAATCTGCGCCCCTGGCGAATCCTTCTATTGCGATATCTGGACCGGCACGCCTCCGCATGGCTGGCAGATCGAGAAGGAGGCGACGATGTTCAAGATGGTCTGGAGCGCGGCGCTGCCCGATTCGGATGCCGCGCCCGACGCCGTGGCTCTGCGCCCCGAACATGCGGTCGAGGCCGCGGCATTGGCGAAGCTCACGAACCCCGGTCCGTTCGGCATCCGCACGCCCGAGCTCGGCGAATACTTCGGCTATTTCGATGGAGACCGCCTGATCGCGATGGCCGGGGAGCGCTTTTGCGCCGGCGACCTTCACGAAGTCAGCGGCATCTGCACGCATCCGGATTTCCAGGGGCGCGGCCTCGCCAGGAAGCTCACGTTGAAGCTCATCCGGCGGCAGATGCAGCGCGGCAAGACCACGTTCCTGCACGTGATGAGCCACAACACCGGCGCGCGGGCGTTGTACGAAAAGATGGGGTTTCAGATCCGCCGCGAAACGATCTGCAGAGTCATATCGAGGACAACAGCGTGAACGAAACGAAACCATTCGAGGGCGGCTGCGAGCCTCACATGGAAACCCGTAGCGTGGCGATTTCCGCGTGACCGCGGCGCCGAACAGGGCTATCTTGTCGCTCCATGTTCCTGATCGTTCCGCTCGGCAAGAAGGGCTCCAACGGAATTCCGATCTTCACGCTGTTCGTCTGCGTGGCGTGTGTCATCGTCCACGTATTCGCCAGCACCAACGCCGACCAGCTCGCGCTGGCGTTTTATCCCGACCAGCTCGACCCGCTCAAGATGTTCACCTCGGTGTTCACGCACACCGACATCTGGCACCTGCTCGGCAACCTGTTCTTCTTCTATTGCTTCGCGCGCACCATCGAGACGCGCATCTCGGCATCCGGCTATCTACTGGCGTTCGTGGTGTTCGTGCTGGTCACCAATCTCGCGTATGCGGCGGTGACCAAGGAATCGATTCCCACCGTCGGATTGTCCGGCATCGTGTGGGGATACATGGGCATGTTCCTGTTCCGCTACCCGAAGGACGACATCGACTGCTTCGTGTGGTGGTTGTGGATCGTACGGACCATCGAGATACCGGCGTTCCTGTTCATCCTTGCGTTCCTGGCGTTCGATATCGCGGCGTATAGAAATGCGGACGGTGGCGCCGTCAATCACGTCGCGCATTTCTCGGGGTTCATCGCGGGCGCATTGTACAAGCTTGCATTCTGGAATGTGTTCTCGAACGAGCCGCCGGAACCGAAACGCCGCCCCGTTTACGGTACACGGGGCGCGCGCTGGAATTGACCCGATAGATAGTGAATGGTTCGCGGAGAACTGCTCGATGAGAGAGCGGCGAGCGTCCGCATTGACGCCCATCCACTGTTTGGGCTTGCACTATCGGAGGCTGCCGGATCGCAACGGGCAGCCCCACGTGCAGGGCTGAAGGCGCTCGCCAAGCAACGCTGCAGGTTCGGTTATAGAAGATTGCACGTGATGCTTCGGCGTGAAGGCTGGACGGTGAACGACAAACGCGTGCATCGGCTGTATGCCCTGGAACGCTTGAGTTTGCGGGACTAGCATCACAAGCGTTTCAGGAGCTTGGTTCGTCTGCTGCTCACGATCGTCACACGTCCGAACCAGCATTGGACGTTGGCCTTCGTGCATGATCGCACCGTTGACGGCAGAAGACTGCGCGTGCTTACGACCATCGATCAGCCGACGAGATATGCAATGTCATTGGCGGTGCGGCGTTCGTTTCCGGGCTTCGCCGTCGCCGCTTGGTTGGAACAGCTGAGCTTGATGGCAAAATCAACCTAACCCCCCACTTCTGAACGGTCCGCGAAAACGAGGGGATTACACAATGCTGCCGCGCTAAGGCGCGTCATTTTTCCGCACCGTTTTCGAGGTGATGCAGGATAGCCTCGCGGCGGCTCTTGTGGCACAACGTGCCCTCTGGCCGCTCGCGTTTGGGCCAAAATGGGCTACAAAAGCAAGCGAGGCTATCCTGCGTAGCAGGTAAAGCGACACCGGGGCCCGCACCCTCTGTTAAACAACGGCCGCCGCGAGGCTTCCCTTCCTAGCTCCATCGCTCGTAAACGCATCGCGCAAGTCATGTCTCTTGCGCTACCGCGGGCAGCAACTCATAGCTTGGCGTCCTTCGGGGGTGCGGCACGATCGGCAGCCGGCAGCAAGTACTGGCTAGTCATTCCTATGAGCGGCAGTGCAACTGACAACGTCCAAACACTGCAAGCGAAATAGGGGAAGCCAAGCGCGACTAGCACCCTCGAACCAAATGAGATGTTGGCCCCCAAATCACCGTATTGAAAATAGAGGACGCTTTTCACCATCACGTATCCAACTGCAGATGCAAGAACGGGAGAAATCGTCCCCCAAAAGAGCCAGACGATTTGTCTTTGCGGAGCAAAGTACGAACCACTGAGCAAGATCACCGCACCCAGGCCAGCAAAGAATGCAAGGCCGTGACCCTGCAAGTGTCTATCGAGAGCTTCATGGTAGATAGCGGCATATACCACTAGTGCAACGATCCCGATTGCTAAGACACGCACGCGAGGTGGGTCAATCACGACTGTAGCCTCTGAGTCCTAATACCCTGACGGTGCCAAATACGGCGATGAGAGATCGGCAGGGTTTTGGCCACCACCTGATTGCTGCAACTGCCGAAGCTTGTTTGCCAAATTTGATGGGAAACGATATTCACCTAGATTCTTGAACGGGCCCACGCCGCGAAGCACATCCGAAACACATTTCGAACAATCGCCGGGATCACAGCGCTCGTGATCTTCGATGTTCTTGAGGATCTGCCGATCTTGTTCAGAAGTAAGCGGAAATTGGAATATCTCTACGTTACTCCCGTCCGTCTGCTGAAACTTGATGTAGTCGCTCAGATTCGCATCGGCACCATCAAGAACATTCATCGAACCCTTGATGTCATTTCGATAACTACCGCCTGGATCATACAAAATCCGGCCTTGGGTGTTGATGTAAAGACCTGCGTGCGTCCCCGTTATCCCGGCGTTGTTGTTGATGATAACGTCGACATCCAGGCCACGTGAGTCGAAGAGACTGGTCGGCCTACCGAGCGCGTATGCGTAGGTGTTCACACCACCATGCAGTCCGATCGGATCTGATTCTCCGTACCTGCCGTTCGCCGGATCGTAGTCTCTGAAGTAGTTGTAGAACGTATTCGAGTCCGGGTCTTGAATCTGCCCCGGAAATCGCTGTGAAAATTCAAGTTCGCCGCCTACCCACCCGGCGCCAAAGGCATCAGGATCCCAGCGCCACGCGACAGTGTTGTCAGAAGGCTTTGTGAGAAGTTTTGGGGTCCCGAGTTGATCCGCCTGCACATACAGCAGCTTCGGCGGCGTGAGTCCAACGACGTACCAGCCGTCGTTGGGGTCAAACTCGCCAGCGAATTGTTGGTAGACAACGGCGACTGGCAAGTCCCCAAGCCAAATCGTTTCCATGGGCGTGGTGTTGTAAGAAGCGGGCAAATACTGCATGAGGTAGTCGTACTGCCCGAGAACATGTCCCGCTTCATCGTACGTCCAATGCCTCTCACCAGCATATTCACGGCGAATGCGCTGCCCGAGTCCATTGATGAATATACGTGCACCCCCGCGCGCGTAGAGTCGATTCGCCGCGTCAAAGTACGGATATACATACGGCCCAAGGCTGCTATTGCCGCGCGCGTCGTAATAGTACTCGCTTAGCTGAGTGCTATATGCGCCACCGGACCCGGTAAGTACACCCATTACTTTCGACAGTCGATTGCTGGTGCGTGGAGAGTCGTAGACGTACGTGTGAGGAGTGGCGTAGAAACTTCCTGACTCCGTCGTCCGATTCCCGTTGGCGTCGTACTGATAGCTAGCGCTCCAGCCAGATTTCGACTGATTTGTTAGTCGATCGAGTCCGTCGTAACTGTACGACCAGCTATTGGAAGAGTCGAGCTGGTCCGTGATGGCAGTAACTCGGGACGCGTCGTCATACTGATACGCAAGCGACATTCCAGGCGAGTTGATGCCGCTAATTCGACCGTCAGTGTCTGAAGTGCGCGACGCTGCCGATCCATTTCCCCAAGTCCAGCCTTTGATCGAGCCGAAGGGTTCATAAGTGGCATTTGATAAAACTGCCTGAAGCGCTCCACCAACTGTGGCCGTGATGCTTGAGATCCGCCCGTTGGAATACGAATAGTTCACCACCATCCCGGACGGATAAGTCATCGAGTCAAGCTGGCCGGCTGCGTTGTATCCGTAATGAACTTGATAGGTCTTTGTGTAAGGCGAAAACGCATAGGTGAAAGTTTGCGCCTTGGTTGCCGCGCGGCCGCGTGTATCGTATGTCCAGGATGTCGTCCCGGCCGGATCGGTCATCTGACAAAGTTGCCCCTTGCCATTGAGACAAGAATCATAAATGTAGCTTCGCGAAACAGGTATGGCTGGATAGGAACCTCCTGTGTACTGAGCGAGCGTAAGTCGATTGAGGGCATCGTATGTGTTGGTGCTCAGCGCGCCGCGTGAATCAAGCGACGTCTTGAGGTTGCCAGCGCTGTCGTATGTGTTCGTCGTCAACCCGGTATCCGGCGAGTTGATTGTTACATCTTCCCCAAAGCCGTTGGGTAGGTATGTAGTAACAAGGCCGAGGGGATCAGCGACCGAAGTCAGGTTGTCGTTCGCGTCGTAACCGAACTGCGTGATGCCGGAGTTTGAATCGGTGATCTGCTTGAGACGATTCAGTTCGTCGTAAAGGCTCGAACTGTTGCGAGCGAGCGGTGCATTGACCGAGATCTGGTTGCCGTTGTTGTCGTAGCCGAACACGGTGGTCACGTTGGCGGTGCCCGCCGCGTTCACGTCCTTCAATAGCTGGTTCAGCGTGTTGAACACCTGGGTGTGGGTGCGCTTGAGCATATTGCTCGGGTCGTATGTGTTCTCCGCGGTGCGGTTTCCCATATTGTCGAGTGTGTAGACGATCTTGTTGAGCGCTCCGTCATTGATCTGAGTAAGGCGATGTGCACTGTCGTAGGTGTACTCAATGTAACTCCCGTCGGGATTGGTGACCTTCTTCAGCAACCCAGTGGACCAGTAGTCGAGACGCGTGAGCTCGCCGCCGGAGCATCCCGGCAGGATGGAGCCTATGCATCGATCGGTAATCCGCTGGCGCAAATCGTAGGCGAGACTTATCACGAGGCCGTTCGGGTCTGTGATCTGCGTAGGTCGGCCGTGCGTGTTGTACAAGTTGTAGGTCGTCAAATGGCCGGCGGCATCGGTAACGGAGTTGAGTTGTCCGCACTGGTAGCCACTGGAGCAGGTGTAATAAGTGTAAGTAGTGAGGTCTGTGCTGTCGGTGCGCGGACCGTTCTCGGTCAGTACGCGACCGAAAGCATCGTAAGTGTAGGTCGAAGTGCGCGAGACGTGGGGCGTGACGGAAGTGTCCGTCACAATACGGGTGATCACGTTTCCGGTGGCGTCGTGCGTGAAAGTCGTCGTGCGATTCAGTTCGGTGATCGAAATCGGTAGGTGGAGGGTCGTATGCCAGGCGGTGGTAATCTTGCGTTGGCGCGTGCCGGGGGCCGGTGTGTAGGTAGATAGACTGACCGGGCACGCCGAGATGCCCGGTGCATAGCCTTCGACCCGTACCAATACGAGGCCGCGGGCATCATTTTCATAGCAGATTAAGTTGCCGTTGTAGTCCCGGCGACTGCTTACGAACCCGGCGGTATCGTATGTCGTCGCCGCGCCTTCTCGGCAAGTTGGGCACTGGGATCCGGTAATACTGCCCACAAGATTGAGATCGCCATGGCGCTCATACGTAAAAGTGCGCACCGCGCCCAACGCATCAGTAACCGTCACGCTTACATCGGTGTTGTAGACGAGCGTTACCGCGCTGGCACCGCCATTTTCTTCGGTATGAGTTGCGCGTCCTTCGGCATCATACGTCCAAGTCGACAGGACGCTGTTGTTCTCATCTTTGACGGCAGTGAGTGCATTCGGGAACGCGACATTCTCGTAGAGGTATGTCTTTGTAGTGCTATCCGGCGCGGTGACCGAGGCGAAACGGTCTGCGACGTCGTAACCGTACTGAAAAATCTGAGAGGCGGACCCAGTAGCGGTCGCCACTCGGCTCTTCGCGTCGTAGCCGAGTGTTATGGCGTGTCCGTAGCTGTCAGTGACGGATGTAAGTTTGCCGAAAGCGTCGTAGCCCATTGTCAGGACGACACCAGCACGGCTGGTGATCGCAGTCAGCTGTCCGTCAGAGTTGTATGATTCGACGTTGTCGTTTTCGTCGATGATCGTGAAACCACCGACAGTTAGTGACAACATCAGCTTTATGCCTTGCGGCGTGGATCCATCCACGGGAAAGCGGATGACGCGGCCGTCATCTCGACTGACGGAAAAGCCGACTGTCGTTGCGGTCGGCTCTTCGAGTGGCGGGACGCTGTATAGCATCGAAACCGTGCCAATCGTGCCACCGCCGCCAGATGACACGTTGCAACTGCCACCGGAGAAGGTCGCCGTCGCCGTCACCCATTCAGGGACTTGCGATCGAATTTCCGCGAACCCAGCCGTGCATGCATCCGATTCATTTGAATAAGAAGACGAGTTGCCGCCACCGGCCGCATATGGCCGGTAGCGGCCAGCGTTGCGCAGACGGGTGACCTTCCGGCTGTAGCTATGCGTCCAGCCGGCGCTCATACGGCTCGTTGCGGAACTTGCGCTGTTGAAATATCGCTCGAAAGGAACAGGGCCAGCGATGTCCTTCTCTTCAGCGAATACACCGCCATTTGCTGGATTGATCGGATCTCCAAGACTATTGCAATCCTCGCCGCACTGCGCTTCCGGCGGAGGCTTTATGGTTACATACGGCCCGCAGTTATCGTCGTAAGGTTCCGTTGCACGACCGGCAACTTCCCAAGTGCTGTTGCAACAAAAGCCGCCGTCAGAATCGCGAAAGCCGACGGCGTTTTGACCTAGTTCGACGCATCTATCCATGTATACCTGTGTGCACTGAAGCGGATTTGCCTTGCAGTGATAGCCAGGTCCGCAAAAGGCGCTGAGCATGATTGGTGTCCAGCATGCACTCATCGCCGTTGCCGAGAGATTTTGGCAAGAAGCCCAATTCCAGGATCCTGGGCCGGTGGTGTATACCCAGTTCCATTTTCCTAGATACATGCTGTCAGGTTTGCAAGCAGAAAATGAGGGCGGCCCAAGCATGATCGCAGCCAGGAACAGCGCAATTCGCACCAGTGGTTTGAATCGAATCACTGTCTCTCCCTAGTCTCTATTGATTGCTTCGGCAAAGTGTGGCCATGCGAGGAACAGCGACGAGGCAAATACAACAAAGCAGGCGAATCGCTTCGTGGTCTTCAACTGCGGTCCACAAAACAAATGCACTGGTCCGGAATGGCTTCCCTGGCAACGCTTGCTTGAGTCGACCTTCCTAGTTGTCTAACGCGGAAAGGAGACGATCTAGCTTGGCCACATTTGCTGCCATCGAGTGGGTAGCGTCCGCCTCATCTAGCAGTATTGACGAACCATCCTGCTCCACCTTGCGTGTAACTAGATTGCCGTATCGATCCTGCACTTGCTGAATGCCGTCGACGGCATAACTAAACAGCCAAATATTGCCATCTCCAAACCGAATGATGACCAGGCGACCATCATCCGCATGCGTCACGATAAGCAAGTCATCGAAGTAGACTCGATCGGCGCTTTTCCGAACTGCCTGAACTTGGCTAGCACCATCGTAGGTCACTGCATGGCGCCGTCCGCGCGCATCAGTAAATTCTTCGATCTTGCCCGCGGCATTTCGTTTGCTGACTTGAATGAGAGTCGCGATCGACGCACGAGGAGAGTCAACTTGGAGTGCCGAGTCCGGAGAAGACTGCGCTACGACTGACCCTGCCGATATAGCTAAAAGACAGGCGATAAAGCGGCTCACTAGGCAACCCTCCAAGCCAAGACGACTCTGGAGGGCAGTCTGCCACCCGACTAATTGCAAAACGATGAATGACCTCGTTCGCGACCGACGGAAGCGTGTCCCTACATAGTAGTAGTAGCTTGCTGAAGACGAGGCGGGGTGATAAGTCCCTGATTCGAAGGATCGCTTAGGAGCAAAGTTTTCCTACGCGGAGGGCTCGATCCGATTTTCGTCAAACTGCCGGCTAACTAGAGCTTCAGCAGATCATTGGCAGCGTGATCGCCATTAACGAATATTTCAGCATTGGTATCGCCGCGTTCAATCCGAACCCGACGCTGCGGAAGGCGCCAATGCATGGCGATATATCCCGCTTCGAATCAAGGGACATATTGCCAAAAAGTTCTCCGCCATCCGAAATAAGCGCGGAAAGCTTGGGATCTGAAGATAGACCTGAATAGCGAACGTCAGGTGGGCGCCCTGTCGACTCCACACTGATCCCAGAAGATCAATTGTGCTAGGTAGACGGCCCGATTAAAACTTGACCATCACGTGCCGCACAGCCGTGTAGTCCTCGAGCGCGTAGACGCTCAGGTCCTTGCCATAACCTGAGCGCTTCATGCCGCCGTGCGGCATCTCGCTCACCAGCATAAAATGCGTGTTGATCCACGTGCAGCCGTATTGCAGCTTGGCGGCGACCTTCATCGCCTTGCCGACGTCTTTCGTCCACACGGACGACGCCAGCCCGTAGTCGGAATCGTTCGCCCACTCGATGGCCTGATCCTCATCCTTGAAGCGCGTGACGCTGACGACCGGCCCGAACACTTCCTTCTGCACAATCTCGTCGGTTTGCCTGGCGCCCGCGATGACGGTGGGTTCGTAGAAGAATCCGCCGCCGGATTTCTGTTTGCCACCCGCGGTGACTTCGATATGCCGTTTCTCTACGGCGCGCTGCACGAATCCCGATACGCGCGAACGTTGTTTGGCGGTGATCAGCGGGCCCATCTCGACGCCCTCCTCCTCCTGCATGCCCACCTTGATGCTGCTCGCGGCGCTGGAGAGATCAGCCACCAGTTTGTCGTAGATCTTCGGCCCGGCGTAGATGCGGCACGCAGCGGTGCAATCCTGCCCGGCATTGTAGAAACCGAAAGTGCGTACGCCGCTCACGACGGATTCGAGATCCGCGTCGTCGAACACGATGACCGGCGCCTTGCCGCCCAGTTCGAGGTGCGTGCGTTTCGTGCCGTTCACCGCGGCTGCGAGCACTTTCTCGCCGCTCGCCATCGATCCGGTCAGCGAGATCATCGCGACCTCGGGCTGCGCCACCAGCGGCGCGCCGACGGTATTGCCCCGTCCGCAGACGATGTTCACCACGCCGGGCGGAAACAGCTCCGCGCAGATCGTCGCCAGCTTGAGCGCGGTCAGCGGGGTCTGCTCGGATGGCTTCAATGCAATGCTGTTGCCGGCCGCGAGCGCGGGGCCCATCTTCCAGGCGGCCATCATCAGTGGATAGTTCCAGGGCGCGATCGACGCGATCACGCCGATCGGATCGCGGCGGATCATGCTGGTGAAACCAGGCAGGTATTCGCCGGCGACCGAACCGCTGAGCACCCGCGCCGCACCCGCGAAGAAGCGGAACACATCGGCGATCGCCGGAATTTCGTCGTTCAACGCGGCGTTCAGCGGCTTGCCGCAGTTCGTGGATTCGAGCTTCGCGAACTCCATCGCCTCGGCCTCGATGCGGTCGGCGAGTTTCATGAGCAGGGCGCCGCGATCCTTCGGCACCGTGCCGGCCCAGCCGGGAAACGCCTTCGCGGCCGCTTTCACGGCCGCGCCGATCTGCTCCTCCGACGCCTCGGCCACCTGCGCGATCATCTTGCCCGTGGCCGGGTCGAGCACGCCGAGCTCCTCGCCCTTGCCTTTGACCAGCTTGCCGTTAACGAGCAGTTTCGTGTTCATCGTCAGGCCTCGTGAAGTAGTAAGCCAGCAGGATCGGAATCAGCGTCACCGCGATCACGATGACCGCCACCACGTTGGTGATGGGCCGGTCGCGCGGCCGGAACAGCTCGTTGAAGAACCAGATCGGCAACGTGCGTTCCTTGCCCGCCGTGAAGATCGTCACGATGATTTCATCGAACGACAACGCGAAGGCGAGCATGCCACCGGCGAGGAAGGCTGTCGCCACCTGTGGCAGCAACACATACCGCAGCGTCTGCAGGCCGTGGGCGCCCAAGTCCATCGAAGCTTCCACCCAGTTGGCCGGCAGGCGTCGCAGGCGCGCGATCACGTTGTTGTAGACGATCACCGTGCAGAACGTGGCGTGGCCCATCACGATGGTCACGAACGACGCGTCGAGGTTGGCCAGCTTCATGGCGGCTAACAACGCAATGCCGGTAACGATGCCGGGCAGCGCGATCGGCAAGACCAACAACACCGTCAGCGAATCCTTTCCCGGAAACCGGGCGCGCGCCAGCGCGAAGGCCGCCAGCGTGCCGAGCACCATAGCTATCGCCGTGGCGCAGGCCGCGACGGCCAGCGACAGCGACAGGCTCGACCAGATATCCGCGCGCGCGAAGGCCTTCCCGAACCAGTGCAACGTGAGCCCGGGCGGCGGGAACTGGTACGTACGGTCCTCGGTCGTGAACGCGTACAGGATGATGATGAACACCGGCACGTGCATGAACACGAGGCCACCGAACGCGCCGATGCGCATGAGCCAGGAGGGCCGATCGGGACGGTAGCTTCGCTTAAAGGGCATCAAAGGCCCCAAAGCGCTTGGCGATGGATAGATAGGCGAAGATCAGCACGATCGGCACCACGGAGAATGCGGCTGCCAGCGGAATGTTGCCCGCCGTGCCCTGCTGCACGTACACCATCATGCCGATGAAATAACCCGGCGCGCCGACCACGCTCGGGATGATGTAGTCGCCGAGCGTCAACGAGAACGTGAATACCGAGCCCGCGGCGATGCCAGGCACGGCCAAGGGCAAAACGACATTGCGGAACGTCTGCGCGGGCCGCGCGCCCAGATCCGCGGAGGCCTGCAGCAAGGATCCCGGCACCCGCTCGAGCGCCGCGGCCATCGGCAAAATCATGAACGGTAGCCACATGTACACGAACACGATGAACATGCCGATATACGACGACGACAGCGACGGTCCGCCGATACCGGGTGCTTCGAGCGCGGTCTCCAGCAAGCCGAGCAATCCGAGCTTGCCGAACACCCAGGCGATGATGCCCTCCTTCGCGAGCAACAGGCGCCAGGCATATACCTTCACTAGATAGCTGGTCCACATCGGCAACATCACGCCGACGTAGAAGAACGCCTTCATGCGCCCGCGCGCGTAACGCGCCATGTACGTAGCGATGGGCAGCGCGATGATCGCGCAGGCGATGGTCACCGCGACCGCCATGCCGAGCGTGCGCAGCACGATGTCGATGTTGGCGCGCTGCGTGACCACCTGTTTGTAGGTAGCCAGGGTCGGCTCGCGCACGATCTGCGCGGTGAAATCGTCGATCTTGTAGAAGCTCTGGGCCAGCAGTGCGAACAGCGACCCCAGGTACACCGTGCCGAACCACAGCAGCGGCGGCACCAGCAGCAGCGCGAGATACCAGTTGGGGCGTCGGTAGAAGAACGTCGACGCCGCGCGCACGCTCATGACGAGAGCGGTACTGCCGCGTCTCGCGGCCAGGATAGTTTGACGCGCGCTCCCACGGCGAGCCCCGCGAGATCGCGCGCGTCCTCCTCGGTGACGAGCGCGCTCCACACGTCGCCCGCATCGAGCTTGACCTGCCAGCGGCTCGCGGCGCCGTGATACTGCACGGCCACTACAGAGCCCGGCGTGCCGACGCAGGTGGGCGGCGTCGAAGCATGCTCCGCAGTCACCACGAGATTCTCCGCGCGGATCGCGAACGGCGTGGCCGCGCCGGTGATGGATTGTGCGAGCGCGGCTCCCGCCACGTTGGCGCTGCCGACGAAACGTGCGACGAACGCCGTCGCCGGGCGTGAATACAATTCGCGCGGCGCGGCCAGCTGTTCGATCTTGCCCTTGTTGAATACCGCGACGCGGTCGGCCATCGACAGCGCCTCGCCCTGGTCGTGCGTCACGTAGACAAACGTGATGCCGAGGCGGCGCTGCAGCTCCTTCAACTCGATCTGCATCTCTTCGCGCAGCTTGAGATCCAGCGCGCCGAGCGGTTCGTCGAGCAGCAATACCTTGGGTTGATTGATCAACGCGCGCGCCAGCGCCACACGCTGGCGCTGCCCGCCTGACAACTGCGCGGGGCGCCGCTCGCCCTGCGCGCCGAGCTGCACCAGCTCGAGCATCTCGCGGGCGCGTTTCTCGCGATCGACCAGCGACACGCCGCGCACGCGCGGCCCGTACGCGACGTTCTGCAACACGTTCATGTGCGGGAACAGCGCGTAATCCTGGAACACCGTGTTGACGTCGCGGTCGTACGGCGGCACCGACGACACATCGCTGCCGTCGAGCAACACCTGGCCGCGGTCGGGCGAATCGAAGCCCGCCACCAGCCGCAGGCAGGAAGTCTTCCCGGAGCCCGACGGCCCGAGCATCGCGAAGAACTCACCCGGCTCGATCGCGAACGACACATCGTCGACTGCGCGCACGTCGCCGAAGACGCGCGAGACCTCGCGGAACTCGATGGCCGCCGTCATGCGCCGGACCGGGTGAGGTGGTAAGCCGCGCTTACTGTCCGCCGATCACCGCCACGTAGTCCGTGACCCAGCGGTTGTAAGGCACGCAGCCTTCGACGTGCGACGCGCACTTCGCCTCCGGCGTGCGCCAGAACTTGATCTTCTCGAAGTTCTCGATGCCGTTGGTCTTGCAACCTTCCGCGCCCAACAGCTCATTGCCTTCGCAGGCCTTCGGCACCGTCGGGTTCGAGCCGAACCACGCGGCGACGTCGCCCTGCACCTTCGGCGAGATGGACCACTCGAGCCACTTGTAGGCGCAGTTCGGATGTTTGGCGCCGACGGCCAGCATGGTCGTGTCGGCCCAACCCGTCGCGCCTTCCTCCGGCACCACTGTGGCAATGTTCTGCTTGTTCGCGATCAGCGTGTTCGCCTGGAACGGCCAGGAGCCGGAAGCCACCACGCCCTCGTTGGTGAAGTCCTGCACCTGCGCGTTGGCGTCATGCCAGTACTTCTGGATCAGCGGATGCTGGCCGCGCAGCAGTTTCAGCGCCTCCGCATAGGAGGTCTCGTTGAGCTCGTACGGATCCTTGATGCCGAGCTCGGGCTTCTTGGCCATCAGGTACAACGCGGCGTCCGCGATGTAGATAGGACCGTCGTACGCCTGCACGCGCCCCTTGTTGGGTTTGCCGTCCGGCAGCTTCTGCGGCTCGAACACCACCGACCAGGAGGTCGGCGGCTTCTTGAAGGTCTTGGTGTTGTACATCAACACGTTCGGGCCCCACTGGTAGGGCACGCCGTAGTGTTTGCCGTCGACGAAGTGCCAGGCCGCTTCCTGCAGGCGCGGATCGACATTCGCGTAGCCCGGAATACGCTCGAGCGATACCGGCATCACCGTGCCGCCGCGAATGAGGCGCAGCGAAGCATCACCCGATGCGGTAACGAGATCGTAAGGCGCGTTGCCGGCCGGCGGCCACGAGCCGTCGCCCGAAGGGCTGGGCTGCTGCCCGCCGCTCGTGAGCAATGCGACCATTTCGTCGGAGGTGTTGGCGGTCTTCACGGTGACCTTGCAACCCGTGTCCGCTTCGAACTGCGTCACCCAGTCGTAAGCCTTGTCGGATTCGCCGCGTTCGATGTAGCCAGGCCAGGCGACGATGTCGAGCGCGCCTTCGAGCGCGGTCGATGGCATCGCGGCGGCGTCTTTCTTCGCCGCGTCATCTTCCTTCTTCGAGCAGGCTGCGAGCGTCAATGCGGCGCTGCAGAACATGACTAACAGAGACCGTTGGACGGATCGGGAGAACATGGCGAGCCCCTTTTTGTATGCGACGTGCCCGCCCATGGGCCCGCCGGCTTTGCGGGCTATTCTAGGCTCAGCTGCGGCTCTTTTGCGCTTCCGCTGCGCGCTCCGCGCGACGCTTATTCATCGCGGCCTCGCGCGCGGCCATTCCTGGGTCATCTTTGGGATCGGGAATCACCGCAAGCGCCATATTGAGGCGTTCCTGCATGGGAGTTCTGAACTCGGCGTATGGAATGACGTACAGCTGGTTGGCCTGCACCGCGCGCACCACGATTTCACCGAGCTCCACCGGGTCGTAGCCCGGCGCGATGACTTCCTTCAGCCCCTTCATGACCATGGGGTCGGCGCCGTAGTAGCCGGTGTTGGCCAGGTGTTTGGGGCGCGTGAGCACGGCTTCATGAATGTTGGTGTTGACCGCGCCGGGGCACAACACCGACACGCCGATGCCGGCCGGCGCGAGATCCTGCTGCAGGCACTCGGAGAAACCGCGCACGGCGAACTTCGTGGTGCAGTAGATAGTCGCGCCGCCGATGGGCAGGAACCCGGCCATCGAAGCCGTGTTGACGATGTGCGCGGGCTGCCCGCGTTCGATCATGCGTGGCACGAAGGTCTGCACGCCATTGATGACGCCACCCAGGTTCACCGACATCTGCCAGTCCCAATCCTCGTAGGTGGCCTTCTGCACCGGGCCAAACTGGCTGACGCCCGCGGTGTTGCACAGCAACTGCACGGGACCTAGCTTCTGCTCGGCCTCATCCGCCGCGGCGGCGAACGCCTTGCGGTCGGTGATGTCGAGTTCGATGCCGACGACCGGCGCATTCTTCGACTTGAACCAGTCCAGCGCCTGGTCGAGGTGATCGCGACGAATATCCGCAATCGCGACCTTCATGCCCGCCGCGGAGAACGCCTTGGCCTGGCCCAGCGCGACCCCGCTGCCGCCGCCCGTGATGAATGCCACCTTGCCCGCGAGATCTTTCATGGTGCCTCCGTTCGCGAAGAATGCGGCGGGGGCCACCGCGCCATTCAACCCACAGTGAAAGAAGCCGCGTCATGGTCCGCGCTTTGGCTGCATCGAGCGAGCCAGGAACTTCATCGCAGCCTCGTTGAGGCAGGTCGCGGCGGCCACGCGCATCCAGGTGGTCGGCAATTGCGTCGGGGAAAAGAGGCTACCGGGCGCGAGCAGGATGCCCTCGCGGCTACCGGCCGTAGCCAGCTCGTTGGTATCGCGCCCGAAATCCGCCCACAGGTACATGCCGCCGGGCGGCGGTCCCGCGACCTTGGCACCCATGCGCACGATGGCCTCGTACGTGCGCGTGCGGCACTCATCGAGCTTGACGCGTACCGCTTCGAGCATGCGTTCATAACTGCGCTCGACGATGACCCGCGTGACCACGCGTTCACACAGCTCCGGTGAAGAGAGACCCGTCAGTGCCTTGATGTCGCGCAGCTCGCGCGCCAGCGCCGGGTGCGCCGCGACGAAGCCGACGCGCAGGCTCGCCGCGAGCGTTTTCGAGAACCCCCCGACGTAGATGACGCGCCGCCCGTCGTCGAGCGCGGCGAGCCGCACGGCGTGACGGCCCGAGAGGTCGCCGTAGATGTCGTCTTCGAGAATCATGAAGTCGTGGCGCGCGGCGAGCTCCAGCACGCGCGCCGCGTTGGCCGCGGTGAGGCAGGAACCCGTGGGGTTGTGCAGCACCGAATTCATGATGAAGAGCTTGGGCTTCTCGCGCGCCAGCAGGCTCTCGAGCGCGGCGAGATCGGGACCGTCGGCCCCGCGCGGCACACCGACAATGCGCGCGCCGAACGCGGCGAAGCGCGCGAACATCACGAACCAGGCCGGATCTTCGACGAACACCGTGTCGCCCGGCGCGAGGAAGCGGCGCGCCACCAGATCGATGGCCTCCGTGGCACCGGCGGTGGTGATGAGCTGCTCCGGCGACACGGCGATGCCGTTCAACGCCAGGCGCGTGGACAACGCCTCGCGCAGCGGTAGATAGCCCTCGACGGAGCCGTACTTGAGCAGCCACGAACCGCGGCTGCGCCCGACACTGCGCACGGCCGCGGACACCAACTCGTGATCGAGCCAGTTCTCCGGCAGCAATCCCGCGCCGGGCTGCTCGCTGCCCGGAGACTGACGTCGCTGCGCGCGCAGCAGCCAGCTCACATCGAGCACCGTGCCGGGCAACGTATGCGCGACGGCGCGGCGCTGCGATGGTTTGCTGGCGCGCATACGCACGTAGAAACCCGAGCCGCGGCGCGATTCGATCAGGCCGGCGGCGATCAGCCGGTCGTAGGCCTCGACCACGGTTGAGCGGCTGACGCGCGATTCTTCCGCGCAGTCGCGGATCGACGGCAGGCGCGTGCCGGGCCGCAGCGCGTGGTTTTCGATGCGCTGCGCGAACCGCGCGGCGAGCTGGGCGGGCAGGCGGTGGTCCTGCTTGGTCTGCTGGAGCGACATATAGAAGAGCGGGCCAGTGAAGGCGGGTTGGGGATAAAACTGTACTGCAACTGTACTGGGGCGTGGCGTATATTTCCATGCCCATGAATGCCGTAAACGCACCGGCCGCCACGCCGAACTACCCGCCGGTCACCCTGCCCGACCGCGCCGCCATCGAGGCCGCGATGCAGGTGGTGCGCACGATCGCGCCGCCAACGCCGCAATACGTCTGGCCGCAGGTCGCGGCGGCGTTCGGCACGCAAGTGTGGATCAAACATGAGAACCACACGCCGATCGGCGCATTCAAGGCGCGCAGCGTCGCCACCTATTTTCAGCGGCTCATGGAGCGCGAACCCGGCTGCCGGGGCGTCATCACGGCGACGCGCGGCAATCACGGGCAGGCGGTCGGTCTCACGGCGCGCAGCTTCAAACTACCCGCCACGGTGCTCGTGCCGCACGGCAACAGCGTGGAGAAGAATGCCGCCATGCGCGCGCTCGGCGTCCAGCTGATCGAACACGGCCAGGATTTCCAGGAGTGCCGCGAAGAAGCCTTGCGCATCGGCGCACGCGACGGCCTGCATACGGTGCCCTCGTTCCACCCCGACATCGTGCTCGGCGTGACCAGCTACTGGGCGGAATTGTTCGCCGCCGCGCCCGGCCTCGACGTCGTCTACGTACCCATCGGCATGGGGTCGGGTGTGTGCGCCGCGGCCGCCGCGCGTAATGCATTTTCACCGCGTACGCAGATCGTCGGCGTGGTGTCGGCCCATGCGCGCACCTATGCGAAATCCTTCGCGGCGCGCACGGTGGTCGAAGCGCCGGTCGAGACCCGCCTCGGTGATGGCATGGCCTGCCGCAAGGCCGATGCCGACGCGCTCGCGATCATTCTTGCCAATGTCAGCCGCATCGTCGAAGTGACCGACAGCGAACTCGCCGCCGCCATGCGCGACCTCTTCGCGAAGACCCACAACGTGGCCGAAGGCGCGGGAGCCGCGGCATACGCGGCGGCGTGGCGCGAGCGCGAAACGCTCCAGGGCAAACAGGTCGGCATCGCGCTGACCGGCGGCAACGTCGACACGAATGTGTTCGCCGACGTGCTCGCCGGCAAGTACTAGCCAGCCGTGGACATCGCCAACCTGCCGTTCGGCACGGTCGATTGACATGGACGGCTACGAAATATCCACCGACCGCGCGCGGCTCGACCTGCACGCCATCCACGCTTACCTCGTCCCTTCCTACTGGTCGCCGGGTATTCCGCTCAAAATCGTCGCGCGCGCGGTGAGCCACTCGCTGTGTTTCGGCCTGTTTGAAAACGCCGGCGGCGCGCAGGTCGGCTTCACCCGCGTCGTCACGGACTACGCAACGTTCGCCTATCTCTGCGATGTCTACGTGCTCGAGGAGCATCGCGGCCGCGGACTGTCGAAATGGATGATGCGCGAGGTGATGGCGCACCCCGCCCTCTCGGGCGCGCGCCGCGTGATGCTGGCCACGCGCGACGCGCACGGGCTGTATCGGCAGAACGGCTTCGTGGTTGCCGGCGCGGCTGGCAATCTGATGGAAATCGTCAGGCCCGACATCTACGCCGGCAAGGTATCCACCAAGGCTGGCTGAAGCCGCGACCCGTATACTGCGGCGCATGAAAATGCACCGTCTCGTGCGGTCCGCAACGCTTGCCGCTGCCGCAGCCGCCTCGCTCACGGCCTGCTTCAGCGCACCGAAACGCGAAGAAGCGCTCAAGGAAATCATCCCGCTGACCGCGCCCATCATGGCGCCCGGAGTCGAGGCGAACTCCGACAAGCTGTTCGTGGTGGTCACGTTCTCCGGCGGCGGCAAACGCGCGGCCGCCTTCTCCTACGGCGTGCTCGAAGCACTGCGTGACATCAACGTGATCACGCCCGACGGCGAGCAGCACTCGCTGCTCGACGAGGTCGATCTCATCTCGGCGGTTTCGGGCGGCGCCTTCACCGCGGCTTACTACTCGCTGTTCGGCAAGGAGACCTTCGAGAGTTACGCGCCGCGTTTCCTCAATCACGACACCGAGAAAGACCTGTGGCGCAAGGTGCTCGCGCCGGTCAACTGGCCGCGGCTTGCCAAGCCACTGGTGAGCCGCAGCGATCTGGAAGTCGAATACTTCGACGAAGAACTGTTCCGCAACGCGACCGTCTACGACCTCATGACGCGTTCGCCGCGTGTCATCGTCACCGCCACCGACCTGGTGCGCGCGAAACCGTTCGCATTCACGCGCGAGCAGATGAACGGCGTGTGTGTCGACCCGAAGAGTGTGCCGGTCGCCCGCGCGGTGTTCGCCTCGGCCGATACGCCCATCTACTTTGCGCCGCTGGTGATGCGCACGTTCGCCGGCCAGTGCGGCTACGTCCCGCCGGATTCGGTCGGCCCCGAGGCGGCCGGGGAAGAGGACGTCTACCGGCGCGAGCGGGCCGAGCGGCTGCTCTCCTATCTAGACAGCAAGAACTACCCCTACCTGCATCTCGCCGACGGCGCGTTGGCCGACAACCTGGGCGCGCGCGCCATCCTCGATGAAGTTGCGCTCGGCGAAAGTGTCACGGACGCGTTGCGCCGCAACGGCTATTCGCGCGCGCGCCGCATGTTGTTCATCGTGGTGGACGCGCGGACCGGCTTCGATCCGAAGTTCGCCAAGACGCCCAGGCCGCTCGGCATCAAGAAGGTCATGGATGCGGTGGTCAGCGTCACCTTCAACCGCTACAGCTTCGAGACGATGAACCTCATGCGCCAGCGGGTCGGGCGCTGGGAAAAGGAAGTGCGCAATACGCGCTGCAAGGTCGCGCTGGCGATTCCCGACTGCGACAAATTCGACGTCGACCTGGTCGAACTCAGTTTTGATCGCGTCAAGGAGCCGCAGGAGCGTGAATACCTGGACCGGGTCCCGACGGCGTTCACATTGTCGTCGGAACAGATCATCCGGTTGCGCCGCGCCGCACGCCTGCTGGTGGAAGAGTCGCCCGAGATGCGCCGATTTCTCGAGGAAACGGCCCGCGAGGGCAACGCGCACCGCAAGTAAGCGGGCGCAGACAGGCCTCAAGCGCTCTTTGAGCGCGGTGGCTCACGGATGCATCGCCTTTTCGAGGCGTGCCTCGCGGCGCATGGGTGTCGCGGCGACGGGCACGTGTTGCGCCATGTATTCGAAGATGTCGTCGAGAGCCAGGATACCCGCGAGACGCCCGCGGTCGTCGATGACCGGCACGCGCCGTACGCCGCCGCTGCGCATGCGTTGCAGCGCATCTTCCAGCGAGGCGCTCGCCCACACCACCACCGGAAGGCGGGTCATGACGTCGTCGACCATCAGACTGCGCGGATCCGTATCGCGCGCGATCACATTGGTGACGATGTCGCGATCGGTCAGCATGCCGATGGGCTTTTCGCCGCCGCTCGCGCCCGCCTCCACCACGACCAGGCAACCCACATTTCTCTCGCGCATCATCCGCGCGGCAGTGGCTAGATCCTCATGCCGGCGCACGGTGACCACGTGACGCTGGCAGAGCTCGTAGGCGTTCATCTCGACTCCCCTTTTCCAACGCATGAAAAAATTTCAGCCTGCGTTCAATAAGACGGCGCATATTCAACATTATCAATAGGGATAATTGCGCATGTCCCTGTTCCTGAAAGCGATGCTCATCGTCGCTGCGGAAGATTCGCTCATACAAACCCCGAGGAGACGCAACGATGGCACGCGAAAAAACTCCACCAACCGTGACGATCAAGAAGCGCGCCCCGCGCAAGACCGCGGCAGGCGTCGTGCCCGCGGCAAAAAAGGCCAAATCCCCGAATGCTCCCGCCAGTTTCGTCGGGCCCGGGCAGCGCGCGGCCTTGATCGCGAAGGCCGCTTACTACCGCGCTGAGAAGCGCGGCTTCGCGCCGGGCCACGAAACGGAAGACTGGCTCGCCGCCGAGGCCGAGGTCGACGCGAAGCTCATGCGCAGCGCCGCGGACCTCAACTAACCAGTTACCCGCTTCACCGCCGGCTCGCGCAAGGAGTATCTTCGCGCGGCATGACCGCGCCGACACCCGACGTACTCGCCCTCCTCGAGGCGACGTTCGATGCGGTCGTGATCATGGACGATCGTGGCCGCATTCAGGCCTACAACGCCTCGGCCGAGGCGATGTTCGGCTATCGGGCCGCCGATGCGATCGGCCGCAACGTCAGCATGCTGATGACCACGACCGACCGGCTGCAGCACGACGACCACCTCAAGCGTCATCTGGCCGACGGCCAGACCAGGATCCTCGGCAGGGGTCGAGACGTGTGGGTCCGGCATCGCGATGGCACCGAATTCTCCGTCTTCCTCAGTGTCGGCCGCATTCCCCATTCCGATCCGCCGCAGTTCGTCGGCTTCCTGCATGACACGCACCTGCGCCGCAAGGCGCTCGCGACGCTCGATCGCGAGCGCCAGCTCAACCGGCTGTATCTCGATCTGGCCCAGGTAATGCTCGTCGCCACCGATCGCGGCGGCATCATGCAGCTGGTCAATCAGCGCGCCTTTCGGGTACTGAAGAGAACCGGCGCCGAAATCATGAATCGCAACTGGATCGATACATGCGTGGCGCCGGACGATCGCGCGCTGGCGCGCGCGGCGCTTCGGGCGTTGCTGATGAGCGCAAACGATGAGCCCCAGAGCTTCGAGTATCACGTGCGCGCTTCCGACGGCGAACATCGGCTGATCACCTGGCGCGGCGTCGCGCTGCACGATTCCGACGGCATCGCGACCGGCATCATGCTTTCGGGTGAGGACATCACCGACCAGCGGCACGCGGAAAGCGAAGCGCACAAGGCGCTGGAACGCATGAACAGCGTTTCGCGCCTGGCGACCATGGGCGAAATGGCGGCCGGCATCTCCCACGAACTCAACCAGCCGCTCGCCGCCATCGCCAACTACTCGCAGGCGTGCACCCGGCTTTTGCGCATGCCTGCGCCCGACATGCCGGAGGTGGCGGAGGCGATCGAACAGATTTCCCTGCAGGCGTTGCGCGCCGGCGAGATCATCCGCCGCATCCGTTCGCTGGTGCGCAATGAGGACGTACGCCGCGAAACGCAGGACATCAACGACCTGATACGCGAGGTGCACGCGTTGCTGGCGAGCGACGCACGTGTGCACGACGGACGCCTGGCGCTCGACCTGTCGCAGTCGCTGCCGAAAGTGACGGTGGATGGGGTACAAATCCAGCAGGTGCTCATGAATCTCGTGCACAACGCATTCGAGGCACAGGGGTACGAGGCGAATCACACCGTTTCCGGAACCAACGCGTTCGAAGTGCTCATCACGACGCGCCTCACCAACGGGGGCGATGTCGAGGTCTCGGTCAGCGATCTCGGGCCTGGTCTCGCGGGCGATGTCGCGCAGAAGATCTTCGAACCGTTTTTCACGACCAAGGCGACCGGCACTGGCCTCGGGCTCGCCATCAGCCGTTCCATCATCAAGTCGCACGACGCACGGCTGGACTATCGCGCCAACCAGCCGCGAGGCGCCTGCTTCTTTTTCGTCCTTCCGGCGCACCAGGAGTCCCCGCGATGAAAGAACTTCCGCAAACCGTATTCGTGGTGGATGACGACGACGCGGTCCGCAATTCGCTGCGGCTGTTGCTGAAGTCGGCGGGCCTGTCCGCCGAGGTGGCACCCTCGGCGCAGGACTTCCTGTCTAACTACGACACCGCGCAGCCCGGCTGCCTGGTGCTGGACGTACGCATGCCCGGCATGAGCGGGCTCGAGATGCAACACGAGCTCAACGTGCGTGGTGCGACCATCCCGGTGATCTTCATCACCGGGCACGGCGACATACCGATGGCCGTCGAGGCGATGCAACACGGCGCCTTCGATTTCCTGCAGAAACCATTCCGCGACCAGGAGCTGCTCGACCGGGTGCAGCGCGCACTGCAGCGCGACACGGAATATCGCGCGCGCCTCAGGCAAACCGACCGGATCCGCGACCGGCTGGCGTCGCTCAGCCCGCGCGAACGCGAAGTGCTCGATCTCGTGACGCGGGGCAAGGCAAACAAGATGGTGGCCGGAGACCTGGGCGTGAGCCAGCGCACCGTGGAAATACATCGCGCGCACGTCATGCAAAAAATGGAAGCCGGTTCGCTGGCCGAGCTGGTGCGCATGATGATGGCTGTGGCGCCGCCGCAATAAGGTCGCGTGCCCGACACACGAGAAAATACGTATTCAACAGCCGCCGGCGGGGTGCAAAACTTCGCGCCCGATGGTCGAGCCGGATGACAAAGACAGCGCCAAAGCACACGACGGCCGGGACCGCGTGCGCACCATCATTGTTGCCGGACAATCCTCACAACGCACACGTGAAGTGCTGCGTGCACTGCGCGGGTTCACCAATGTCGTCTGGCCTGCTTCGCTCGAGTCGGCGCTGGCGCAGGCCGGCTCCGCCGATGCCGGCTGCCTCGTGATTGCGGACGACCTGCGTGAAGAACGGGTCGGCGAGTTCCTGCAGGAGGCGCGCGAATTGCAACGCAACCTGCCGATTTTCGTGATCACCGATCCCGACGATGTGGCCGAAGCAGTCGCCGCGATGCGGCGCGGCGCCACTGCGGTGATCGAGATTCCGCCTTCGTACGCTGTCCTCTGTCAGAAAGTGTCGCGCGCGGTGCAATGATCGCGTCGCAGCACGGACATTAAATTTCCATAACGTTCCGCGCCGATCAGAACTTCGCGCCGTAGGAGTCGTCCGTATTGACGGGCGATGCGCGCGCGCAAAGACTCGTCCGACAGATTGGTCGCACAAACGCCCCGCGGAGCGTGTCATGTCTGCCCAACTCGCTGCCATCCTGCCGCTCCAACTGCCGACGCCCGCCGCTCGCGGACTGATCCTGCACGTGGAGGACGACGAGGATTTGCGCCGCTCCACCGCGCTGCTGATGCGTATCGCCGGATTCGAGACGCGCGAGGCGGCGTCCGCCATGCAGGCCCTCGCGCAGGTGGAATCGTTGCGCGGCCGCCTCGACGTGCTGATCGTCGACTACCACCTGGGTGACGGCATGACCGGCACGGAAGTGGCCGAGGAATTCGCCAGGTTGTTAGGCCATGCGGTGCCGACGATCATCCTGACGGGAGATCCGGCCAACGCCGAGGTGCCGTGGCTGTCGGAGGCGCCGGTGTGGCTGGCGCGCAAGCCGCTCGACCCGGAACTCTTCCTCGCGGCCCTGCCGCCGCTGGTGGCATTCCGGCGCGCCATCGCGGCCGTGACGCCACCAGGCGAGCGGCAGTTCAATTACGCTTCGCGTACAGAGGCAACACGCGCGGCAGATTCTTCTGAATATCCTTGATGCGCTCTTTCGGAGCCGGGTGGGTGCTGAGGAATTTGGGCGTTCCGGAAGCCTCCGCGGCGCTCATCTTGTTCCACAGCGAGATGGCGGCGTTCGGGTCGTAGCCGGCGCGCGCCATCAGTTCGAGCCCGATGTCGTCCGCCTCGGATTCCTGTTCGCGGCTGAACGGCAGCTGGAAAGTGACCTCGGCCACCATGTTGGCCATGTTCGCGGTCGCGTCGCTCACGCCCGCGACCGCCGCGGCGCCCGACAACACCAGCTGTTGAGCGTACGCACGCGACACCCTTTCGCGCGTGTGTTCGCGCAGCGCGTGTGCGATTTCATGTCCGAGCACGGTGGCGATCTCGGCATCGGACAGATCGAGCTGATCGATGAGCCCGGAATAAACCATGATGCGTCCGCCCGGCATGCAATAGGCGTTGAGCTCCTTGGTCTTCTGCAGATTGAACTGCCAGTTCCACGCCGTGGCGTCTTTGCGAAATGCCGGCGTCACCGCCACCAGGCGTCTGGAGATCGTGGTCACGCGTGCGAGCTGCGCCTGATCCGTGTTGAGCACGCCTTTTTCGCGCGCAGCCTTGAGTTCCGCCGCATACGCCTCGGCGGCGCCCTGCTCCACGGTTTCGGTCGACACGAGCATCTGCTGTTTGCGATCGACGCCCACGGCGCCGGCGTTCGTGGTCCGCACGGTTTCGCAACCGCTGGCGAGCAGCAGCGCGCCGGTCGCCGCAACGATGAACAGCCTGGTTCTCATGAAGGTAATGTCGTCGCTTGCGCCGCCACCCGATAGCGGATTCCGGGCGCGTGCATAGTTAGGAGTTCTGCGCGTCTTGTATAAGCTCATTCCTACTGCCAGCCTCATCCGCGGCGAGGCCCGGAAAGCGTGACCCAATGCGCGGGACATGGCGCCGGGACCGGGGAACTGCGCCCGGTGTCATTATTTCCATGTATTCGACCAGGGTTTACCGCTCACGAAAGTGTCGCGTGAATCACACAAGCGCCCTTTGACTTAGTTCCTAGGGGTCCCATGTCTTTTTTGTTTTTGCGAGGAAATACAACCCTTTCGTCATTGACACACACTCAAGGTTGCTACCGGTGTCATTTTTGTGGGATAAAGCGCTCCGGCGGCGCCCAAGCGGCGGCGGCCGACGCAGAATTTCAACTGTTTCGCATGAGCCATTTCGGTTTCATGTCTGGAGGGGTCCGAGATGTCCGATTCGAAAAAAAAATCCGGGGCAGCCATTGAGCTGTTCCGCGTCGGCAGTGTAATCACTGCCACCACCCTGCTGAGCTTCGCCACCGGCGCGGCCGCGCAGGATGCAACGCCCGGCAACGCCGCCCAAGACACTGAATCCGTCGAAGAGGTGGTCGTCACGGGGTTCCGCGCGAGTCTGAACGCCGCGCTCGACGCCAAACAGGCGCAGGTCGGCTCGATCGACATGATCGTCGCCGAAGATATCGCCGATTTCCCCGATCTGAACCTGGCCGAGTCGCTGCAACGCGTACCCGGCGTGGTCATCGCGCGTGACGCCGGCGAAGGCCGCCAGATCTCCGTGCGCGGCCTGGGTCCTCAGTTCACGCGCGTGCGCATCAACGGCATCGAAGCCATGAGCGCCAACGGCAGCACCGACGCGTCGGGCGGCACGAACCGCGCCCGCGCCTTCGACTTCAATACGTTCGCCTCCGAGCTGTTCAACAACATCACGGTGCGCAAGACCGCGTCGGCCGACACCGAAGAAGGTTCGCTCGGCGCCACGGTCGACCTGCGCACGGGCCGCCCGTTCGACTACGACGGTCTGACGATCGCCGGTTCCCTGCAGGCCGGTTACAACGACCTGAACAGCCAGACGGATCCGCGCGCTGCGTTCCTCATCAGCAATACGTTCGCGGACGGCAAGTTCGGCGCGTTGCTTTCGGTCGCGTACAGCGACCGCCAGCTCGCGGACGAAGGCACGAGCACGGTGCGCTGGGCGCCCGGCGCCGGCTTCGGCCCGCTCGACCCGACCTACACCGGCACGGCGACGCTGGCCGAGATCAACGCCGCCTACCGCCCGCGTATTCCGCGCTACGACAAATACGAGCACGACCAGCAGCGTCTCGGCGTGACCGCCGGCCTGCAGTTCGCGCCGAGCGAGAGCACGACTTTCAGCCTGGATGCGATGTTCGCCAAGTTCGATGCCAAGCGCGACGAGATCTTCCTCGAGTCCCCGGTGTTCAGCACCACGGGCGCGACGGCCCTCGGCGACGTGAATCCGGTCAACGTCGAGATCCGGCAGGACGGCAGCAACGGCACGTCCACCATGGTCTACGGCGAGTTCAACGACGTCGATATCCGCTCGGAAGCGCGTCACGACGAGCTGACCACGAAGTTCACGCAGGTGACCCTCGAAGGCAAACACGCCTTCAGCGACACGCTGAAACTGAACGGCCTCGTGGGCTTCGCGGAAGCGAACCACGACAACCCGATCCAGACCACGCTGCTGTTCGATGCGAACAACGTCGACGGATACATCTACGACTATCGTGACGACAGCCGCAAGCCTTACTTCTCGTACGGTACGGCCGACGTCAACAATCCCGCGACGTGGTCGCTGAGCCAGATCCGCCTGCGCCCGCAGAGCACGATCAACAGCTTCCAGACGGCGTCGTTCGACGTTGAATGGACGGCGTCCGATTCGTGGACGTTGAAGGCCGGTCCGCAGTGGAAGAACTACGTCTACAAGTCGACCGAACTGCGCCGCTCCAACGGCACCACCGCGAACCTCGAGACCAACATCGTTGCGGCCATGGGCGTGCCGATCTCGGACTACAGCACCATCACCCACTTCGGTAACGGACTCGATCTGCCCGCCGGCAGCGTCACGAGCTGGCTCACCCCGGACCTGATCGCCGCCGCGAGCGCCCTCGATCTGTACAACCAGTCGGTGTACACGATGGGTATCCAGCCGGCCCTCGGCAACAACAACGAAGTCGAGGAAACCGACACGGGTGCCTTCGTGCAGGGCGACTTCAAGTACGAGCTCGGCTCGCACACGCTGCGCGGCAACGTCGGCGTCCGCTACGTGCAGACCGACCAGACCTCGAGCGGCTATACGTTCTCGAGCGGGGTGCCGCTGTTGATCAGCGTCGACCGCGACTACTCGGACGTGCTGCCCTCGATGAACCTGGTGTTCGACTTCACCGATTCGCTGCTGCTGCGATTCGGCGCGTCGAAGGTCATGACACGCGCGAACCTCGGCCAGCTGAATCCTGGCGCCTCGGTGAGCGTGTCCGGCAACTCGCGCGGCGTCACCGCCGGTAACCCCGACCTCAAGCCGTTCCGCGCCAAGGCCTATGATCTCGGCCTCGAGTGGTACTTCGCTCCGGAAGCTCTGTTGTCCGCGGCGATCTTCTACAAGGACATCGACACCTTCGTGCAGACGATCCGGGAAAGCCGTCCGTTCACGGACAACCCGCTCGGTCTGCCGGACAGCGTGGCGATCGCGGCTTGCGGTGCGACCATCGGTTGCGACCCGAGCGTGAACTGGGACTTCAACCTGCCGGCGAACACGCCCGGCGGCGACCTGAAGGGCTTCGAAATCAGCTACCAGCAGCCGTTCACCTTCCTGCCCGGTGTCTGGAGCAACTTCGGCGCGATCTTCAACTACACGGGTGTGGAATCCGAAGTCGACTACCTGAACTCGGCCGGCGCGGTGCTGGTCTCGACGGACCTCACCGGTCTTTCGAAGAAGGCCTACAACGCCACCCTGTACTTCGACAACAAGAAGTTCAGCGCGCGCGTCTCGGCGGCCTATCGTTCGGATTACCTGACGACGGTGCCCGGTCGCGACAACAACGACGTGGAAGGTACGGCCGAAACGCTGAACATCGACTTCTCGTCCTCGTACGTGATCAACGACCACTTCACGGTTTCGCTCGAGGGACTGAACCTCACCGACGAAGTGCAGGACCAGTGGGTGGATTCGTCCGCCGACCGGCCGTCGTACTACCACCATCAGGGCCGCATCTACTTCCTGGGTGCGCGCTTCAAGTTCTGACGCTTACTAGTTAGACCTCGAAACTGGAGGGGACAGATCGAAAGATCTGTCCCCTTTTTTCATGGGCGGCCATAATCGGCGCCATGAAATTGCCTCCGCAACGCCGACGGATCATGCTCGCGGTCATCATGATCATGGCTCCCATCGCCGCAATGGCCGCACCCGTACCCACCGCCGAACCCGGCGGCGCCACCATCGCGTTGTGGCCGGGCGGCACGCCGGGCGCCGGCAATGTCACCGCGAAAGAGGCGCTCATCGACCGTTCACCGGAAGGACCGCTGCGCGATCGATTCGCGGAACACGTCACGACTCCGATGCTCACGTTGTTTCCCGCCAAGGGCACGCCCAACGGCATCACGCTGCTGATCGTGCCCGGCGGAGGCTACGTGCGCGTGGTGATCGACAAGGAGGGATTCGAAGCCGCGGAGTGGTTCAGTGCGCGCGGCTTTTCTTGCGCGGTGTTGCGTTATCGAATGCCGGGCGATGGCTGGGCATCGGGACCCGATGCGCCCGTGCACGACGCGCTGCGCGCGATCCGCGTGCTGCGTGGCCAGCCGTTGCAGGCCGGGCAATCGCGGCCGCGCATCGGCGTCATGGGTTTCTCGGCCGGCGGCCACCTGGTGGCGAGGCTCATCACCGAACCGAAACTTTCCTACCAGCGCCGCGACGCCGCGGACGATCTGTCCGCACGGCCGGACTTCGCGGTATTGATGTATCCGGTCATCGCGACCGCTGGTGCAGCTGCGCACGCCGGCTCGGTCGCGCAGCTGCTCGCAGGCGGCGTGCGGGAATCCGAGCTGGCGCGCTACTCGCCGGACCGCAACGTCACGGCCGACACGCCGCCCACGCTGCTGGTGCACGCGGGCGACGACACCAGCGTGCCGGTCGAGAATTCGCTGCTCATGTACGCGGCATTGAAAAAGGCTGGCGTGCGCAGCGAGCTGCACGTCTTCGATGAGGGCGGGCACGGTTTTGGATTACGCGCCGTCGCGGGCAAGGACGTCGCGGCCTGGCCGACCTTGGTCGAGAACTGGGCACGCCATGTCGCGCAGTAAACTTACGGCCGGCGCGGGCGTGGATCTGCAACGTCGCCGCTTGTTAGGTGCTGGCGCCGCGGCGGCCGGCGCACTGACGCTCGCGCCGTTGGCGCGCGCCGCGGGGAAATCGGTCGTGGTGCGCACCGCCGCCGGACGGGTGCGCGGTCTCGTCGACGCGGACTTGCAGGTGTTCCGCGGCATTCGCTACGGCGCCGATACCGCCGCGCGCCGATTCCAGCCGCCTCTGCCACCGGCGCCGTGGCGCGGCGTGCTGGATGCGGTGGGATACGGGCCGGCGAGCCCGCAAAGCGGTCCGGAGCCGAATCAATCCGAGGATTGCCTGTTCCTCAACGTGTTCGCGCCGCTCGCGCGGAGCGCGAAGCCGCGGCCGGTCATCGTGTACATCCACGGCGGCGGGTATTCGGGCGGCTCGGGGTCGAGCCCGCTGTACGACGGCTCCACGTTGTGCCGGCGTGGCGACGTGGTCGTGGTCACGCTCAATCACCGGTTGAACCTGTTCGGCTATCTGTACCTGCCCGGTTTTCCCGATTCAGGAAACGCCGGAATGCTCGACCTGGTGCTGGCGCTGCAATGGGTGCGCAACAACATCGGCGTGTTCGGCGGCGATCCGGAGTGCGTCACGTTGTTAGGCCAGTCCGGCGGCGGTGCCAAGATCGCGACTCTCATGGCCATGCCGGCCGCCGCGGGGCTGTTTCACCGCGCGGCCACGATGAGCGGGCAGCAATTGACCGCGTCGGGTCCGTTACATGCGGCCGGCCGCGCGCGAGTGCTGCTGGACAAACTGGGCGTTTCGGTCGAACGCGCCGGCGACCTTGCCGCGCTGCCGGTCGCGGACTTGCAGCGCGCTCACGCGGCCAGCGTGGATCCGTACATCGGTCGCGGCAGCGTGTACATGGGGCCGGTGCTCGACGAACGTTCGCTCACGCGCCACCCTTTCTATCCAGACGCGCCGGCCCAATCGGCCCGCGTGCCGATGATGATCGGCAATACACACGACGAGACCCGCTCACTCATCGGCCGCGGCGATCCGGCGTCATGGACGCTGAGCTGGGAAACACTACCGCAGCGGCTGGAAGCCGAGTTGCGCGTCGATATCTCGGGTGCGCTGGTCGTGGAAACTTATCGCGCGCTGTATCCGCAGTATTCCCCGACCGACGTGTTCTTCTCGGCGACCACGGCGGGCCGTTCGTGGCGCGCGGCCATAGTCGAGGCGGAATTGCGCGCGGCGCAGGGCTCACCGGCATTCGCCTATCAACTCGACTGGGGCTCGCCGCAGGACGGCGGCAAATGGGGCGCGTTCCACACGCTCGATATTCCGCTGATGTTCGGCACGTTGACCGCGCCGGAATCGCTGACGGGCGACGGCGACGCGGCGCGCCGCGTGTCGGCGACCATGCAGCAGGCGTTGCTGGCGTTCGCGCGCGGCGGAGATCCCAACTACCCGGGCCTGGCGCGATGGGAGCCGTATACGCTGCCGCGGCGCCAGACCATGGTGTTCAACGTCGAGTCGCGGCTGGTGGACGATCCGCGCGGCGCCGAGCGCCGCCTCTTCGAGAAAGTGCCGTTCATCCAGCAGGGAACCTGACGGTGCCGGGTGGGGAAAGTGGGGAAAGCGGCTTTCCCCACTTTCCCCACCCGGCACCATCTTCTTATCTCGGCGTCATGTCTTCGAGGTTCCACTTGGCGGGATCGAAGGGCTGCACTGTCAGCTCCTGCTTGGGATAGCCGCCCCATGCGGACTGGCTGTCGATGATGAAGCCGCGGCCTTCGATGGTGTCGGCGACCACGCGGGCATCTTCATGGTCCCGATCCCAGTTGCGCGCGCCGGCGTTCTTGACCACGTAATCCTGCACCGCCCGCGCCGGCATCGGGGTAACGCCGAGCAGCATCGGAACCGGCAGCTTGAGGATCTTGATCGGCGCCGTGGTGTACGTGCCGCGCATCGGCAGTGGCGAGCCCCACAGATCCACCGCGATATTGTCGCGCTCATACAGCGCGAGATCGCCCGATCCGCCGACCGTCACCAGCGGCAGCCCCGCAACCGTCGACTGGCCACCGCGCAGCACGTTGCCGATGACCGTCATCTCGCCGGTCTGGTAAGGATGGTCGCCCCACTCCTCGGCGATGAGGTTGTAGTGGATCGCGCGCTGGCCCGGATCGTAGATGAGGTTGTTGATGATGGCGCCGCGCACCCCGCCCTTGAACAACGGGCTGCGCTCCTTGTCGTGCGCGTACAGGTTATCGACGATCAGGATGTCGGAGACATTGTCGTGGATCAGCGAGCCCTTGGAATGTTCGCCCTTGATGTGCACCGACGTCGCCAGCCCCTCGGCAATGATGTTGTTGCTGAAGGTGATCCGGTGCGACGTGCCCTCGCGCCATTCCGCCGGCGTGTCGCCGGTAAAACGCGGGCCGGAAGCCGAGAGATTTTCATCGGTCGCCCAGGTGAGCGTGCAGTGGTCGACGATCACGTCGTACGCGCCGCCGAGCGTCGAGATCGCGTCATAGTCGTTGCCGGACAGCCGCGCGCGGCCGCCATCCCCGGGCCTTACACGGATGTGCCGGACCACCACGTCGTGTGTGGCGATGTCGATGCCGCCGCGAATCAGCGTGATACCCGGCGCCGGCGCGGTCTGTCCGGCGATAGTTAGATTGGGCGCGGTGATGCGGACGGTGTTTTCGGCCAGGTCGATCACACCGCCCACTTCGAATACCACGATGCGTGGCCCGACTTTTTGTACAGCCTCCAGGAACGAACCAGGGCCCGCCGGAGCGAGGGTCGTGACCTTGACGATTTCACCGCCCCGCCCACCCGGTGTCGTCGCTGCGGCGCCCATGGCGCCCGGAAAAGCGAGTCGCGGCTGTGCGGCAGTTGCCAGGTGTGTAAAAAGTAAAGCCGTCAGCAGAACAGAGCGATTTGACATGCATGTCCCCTCGAAACATTGAAAATGACACCGGTTTCCCTATATAACACTGCCCGTCAGCGTTGCGACATTAAGAAGGGCTCACATTGGTCTCCGTTGTTACCGACCTTGCGTTCGACGCCAAAGGGATGGCTGCCGAATTCGTCAAGGCACGCCGTTCGGCCGGCTCGTTCTCGAAATATCCGGGTCCCATGCCACAGGATCTGGATTCCGCTTATCGATGCCAGGACGAGGCGATCTCGCTCTGGCACGACACGGTGGCCGGCTGGAAAGTCGGCTGGATTCCCGAACCGCTGAGTCAGAAGTTTGGCGCGCAGCGGCTCGTCGGGCCGATATTCACGCGCAGCATCTTGCGTTCCGACGGAGTCGACTCCGTCGACGTGCCGGTGTTTGCCAATGGTTTCGCGGCCATCGAGGCTGAGTTTGTCTTTGAATTGTCCAAAGATGCTCCGGCGAATGTCTCGGAGTGGACAATCGAGACAGCCCAGCGCTTCGTGAAGACGATGTTCATTGGCATCGAGATCGCGAGCAGTCCGCTGGCGAACATCAATGACTACGGTCCGGCCGTGGTGGCCAGCGATTTCGGCAACAACGCGGGGCTGTTGCTCGGCGTCGAGGTGGCCGATTGGCAAAGCCGCAGTCTCGAATCCTTGCACTGCGAAACGCGCATCGACGGCGCCGTGATTGGCCGGGGCACCGCAGCCGGCGTGAGCGGCGGGCCCCTGGCCTCGCTGGTTTTCGCCTTGCGCTGCAATGCGCGCCGCGGCCGCGCCCTGCGCGCGGGTGAATATGTTTCCACCGGTGCAGTGACCGGGGTCCATTCGGTCCGCGCCGGACAGTCGGCCGAGGCGACGTTTTCCGGCCTCGGCAGCCTGCGTTGCCGGACGGTACCCATGGCGCCGGTCGCGCCGGACTGATTGTTAGGCGACATGTCTGCCCGCGGGACGTGCCCTTACGTACAATCTGCCACCATGACACGGACCCAGAAAAAGGCCGCCGCCAGAGGCGCTACGTCCAAGGTGCCCGCCCCCGCGCGGATCGCCAGTGCCTCGAAGCCGCTGGCCATCAAGCCGGGACGCAACGCCACCATCAACGACATTGCGCGCCTCGCGAGCGTGTCGAAGAAGACGGTGTCGCGCGTGATCAACCAGTCGCCGCTGGTGCAGGAAGACACGCGCGCGCGGATCCAGGCGGTCATCGACAAGTTTGGCTACGTCCCCGATCCGCAGGCACGCGGCCTCGCCTTCCGCAAGTCGTTCCTGATCGGGCTGGTTTACGACAATCCGAATGCGCAGTACATCGTGAACTGCATGGAAGGCGCGCTCGACGCGGTGCGCAACTCCGAATACGAAGTGGTGGTGCATCCCTGCGACCGCAAGAAGCCGGATTACATCGCCGGCGTACGCCGCTTCGTCGAGCGGCAGAAACTGCGCGGCGTGATCCTGCTGCCGCCCATCTCGGAAAACGACGAGCTGACGCGCGCGCTGACCGCGGCCGATTGCTCCTACGTACGCATCACCTACACCCAGCTCGACGATCCGTCGCGTATCGTGACGTCGAACGACCGTCTCGCCGTGGCCGAGGTCGCTAACTACCTCGTCTCGCTCGGCCACAAACGCATCGGCTACATCGCCGGCCCGGCCGGCTTCCGTTCGGGCATCGAACGCCTGGCGGGCTTTCGCGACGCGCTGGTCGCGCGCGGCCTGCAACTGGGTTCGGAACTCATCGTCGAGGGTGGTTATACCTACGAGAGCGGCGTCGCGGGCGCCGAGAAGCTGCTCGCGCTGACCCCGCGGCCGACCGCGATTTTCGCCAGCAACGACGAAATGGCCGCCGGCGTGTATCGCGTCGCGAATCGACTCGGGCTTTCGATTCCAGGCGATCTGTCGATCGTCGGCTTCGACGACGGCCCGCTGGCGTCGCGCCTGTTGCCCTCGTTGACCACGATCCGCCTGCCGATCCGCGAACTCGGCCGGATGGCGGCGCTCAAGATCCTGCATCCAGAGACGGCCACCGGCTCGCATGCGGTGGTCACTCCGCTCGAGCCGCACCTGGTCATCCGCGACTCCTGCCAGCCGCCCACGCGGTAGCCACGTCTGATCGATTTCACGACCGGCGCGACCGCGGCGCCGGTCGCGTCGCGGACCCGAAGCCGCAATATGACACCGGTTTCCTCCCGGGAAAAGACGCGGTAGAATCGCCCCCCTTCAGAAATGCGCCAGCCCCCGGGACAATCAATATGAAGTTCGAGACGAGACACGCCGCCCATCAGAGCATCGTTCAATCCGCCGACGCCGCGAAGTTGCGCGAGCTGTTCCACGTCAGCGAGATGTTCGTGCCGGACGACGCCACCCTCACCTTCAGCCACATCGAACGCATGATCGTCGGCGGCGTGATGCCGGTGTCGAAGAGCGTCGACCTCAATGAAGTGCCGGCACTCAACAAGGGCCCGTTCCTGGCGCGGCGCGAGCTCGGCATCATCAACATCGGCGGCCCGGGCAAGGTCACCGTGGACGGCAAGGCCACTGCGCTGGCCGCGCGCGAAGGCCTGTACGTCCCGATGGGGACCACCGGTCTGTCGTTCGCCTCGGATTCGGCGGCGACGCCCGCCAAGTTCTACCTCGCGAGCACGCCCGCACACGCGCGTTACGAGACGGTGAAGATCGACATCGCCAGGGCGAATCCGATGCCGGTCGGCGCGCCCGCCACCGCCAACGAACGGACTATCTACCAGTACATCAACCCGGACATCTGCAAGTCGGCGCAGTTGCTGATGGGGCTCACTTCTCTCAAGGAAGGCAGCGTGTGGAACACCATGCCCTGCCACCTGCACGAGCGCCGCTCCGAGACGTATTTCTATTTCGACCTGAAGCCCGACGCCCGCGTCGTGCACATCATGGGCGAGCCGCACGAAACACGGCACATCTTCGTCGCCAACGAGGAGGCCGTCATCGCGCCGCCCTGGTCCATCCACACGGGCTGCGGCACGTCCAACTACAGCTTCATCTGGGCGATGGGCGGCGAGAACCAGGAATACAAGGACGTCGCCTGGGTGCCGATGAACGTGTTGCGTTGAGCACATGAGCTTCGCTTTGACAGGCCGCGTCGCCGCGGTCACAGGCGCGAACACCGGCCTCGGGCGTGCGATCGCCGAAGCGCTGGCCGCCGCGGGCGCGGATATCGCCTGCATCGGCCGCAGCGATCCGGCCGAAACGCTGGCAGCAGTGAAGGCCCTCGGCCGCCGCGGCCACTGGGTCAGTGCCGACCTGGGCGCGAAGCCCGACTACTCCGCCATCGTCGCCGACATCGTGCAGCAGCTTGGCGGCCTGCACATCCTGGTGAACAACGCCGGCATCATCCGCCGCAACAACGCCATCGATTTCACCGAGGCCGACTGGGATGCGGTGCTCGACGTGAACCTGAAGGCGGTGTTTTTCCTGTCGCAGGCAGCGGCGCGGCACATGATTCCCGGCGGCGGTGGCAAGATCATCAACATCGCCTCCATGCTTTCGTTCCAGGGCGGCATCCGTGTGCCGTCCTACACCGCCAGCAAGAGCGGTATCGCCGGCCTCACGCGGCTGCTGGCCAACGAGTGGGCGGTGTCGAGAATCAACGTGAACGCGATCGCGCCCGGCTATTTCGCCACCAACAACACGGCCGCGCTGCAGGCGGACGTGAAGCGGAATGCCGAAATTCTCGGGCGGATTCCGTCGGGGCGCTGGGGCGACCCGAAAGATCTGGGTGGCGCCGCGGTGTTCCTGGCTTCGGACGCCTCGAACTATGTGCAGGGCATCGTCCTGCCGGTCGACGGCGGATGGCTCGCCCGATAGGTCAGTAGCCGGGTCATTCGCCGCGCGACCCCGTTATGATGCCGGCTCACACCGTGAGCCGAGGTTCGCCGAGTGAATCGCATTGCGTTCTGCCTGCTGGTCCTGCTGGCGGCGTGCCCCGGCGCGCGTGCCGCGCCCGACCATGTCGACATCACCTGGATGTCGATCGCAAACATGCACTTCGCGGTGGGCGACCAGCAGATTCTCGCCGACGGCTACATCACGCGGCTGCCGCAGGACCTGTTCCACGGCGGCGGCGGGGTCGACGCAACGAGTCGCGCGATGCGTGCGGATGAAGCCGCGGTGCGCGAGGTATTCGAGGCCATTGGCGGCAAAGCCGCGGTCAACCTGCTGCTCACCGGCCACAGCCATTTCGACCATTCGTTCGACACTGCAACCTGGGCGAAACTCTCCGGCGCCAGGGTCATCGGCTCGCCCACGACCTGCTTCCAGGTGCGCGCTGAAAAAGTGGCGGCGCGACGCTGCACTCCCGTGCTGGGGGGCGAACACTTCGAGCTCGCTGCGGGTGTGCACATGTATGTCGTGCGCTGGAATCACAGCGGCGATCCGGCCAGGAATCCGGCACAGCACAACCCACGGGAGCTCAGCCGCGTGCCCGTGCCGAGTGCCGGCGGCCTGCGCGCGGGAGTCGCCGAAGATTTCCCGAACGGCGGCGGCAATCGTGCCTATCTGTTCACGGTCGACGGACCCGCGAGACGTTTGAGCTGGTTCTTCCAGGATTCGGCCAGCCCGGTCGATCTGCGCGATCCGATCGTGCTCGACGGCAGGAACTACGGCGCGCCGCTCGACAACCTCGCCGCGGCCATGCGCGCGGCGGGCGTCGAGTCGGTCGACCTGTGGATAGCGACCGGAGGCGTCGACGTGGCGAACCTCGTGTTGCCGGTGCTGCGGCCCGCTGCCTATCTACCCGTGCATTGGGACGGATTGTTCGGCGCCTTCAAGGCTGGACCGCCAGCGCCGTACTCCGACGAACCGCTCGAGACGCTGCTCGCGGCAGCGGGTGTCGAGCTGATCAGACCCGTGCAGTACATGGACAAGTGGCGGCTCGACCGCGCGGGAATCCACGCGCTCGACAATGCCGCCGTCAAACGCGCCCTGGGGTTCCATTGATGCGCGTCGCATTCCTCGGGCTCGGCAACATGGGGCAAGGCATGGCCGCGCGCCTGCTGACGGCCGGACACACACTCACGGTGTACAACCGCACCACCGCGCGCACCGCGTCCTTGCAGGCTCTCGGCGCGCGCGTCGCGGACTCGCCACGCGAGGCTGCCCAGGGCGCCGACGTCATCATCGGCATGACGGCGAGCGATGAATCGTCTCGTGCCACCTGGCTGGGGACCGAGGGCGCGCTGGCCGCGAAGAACGCGCCCGACGCGCTGTGCGTGGAATGTTCGACGCTGTCGCACGACTGGGTGCTGGAACTTTCGGCGCAGGTTCGTCTGCGGGGCTTCAGGTACGTGGATGCGCCCGTGACCGGGCTCCCGGACGCCGCCGCATCCGGCACGCTGACGTTGCTGGTCGGAGCGGAGCCGGCGAATCTCGACGCCGCACGGCCCATCCTCACCTCGCTCGCCACGCGCGTGCTGCACTTCGGACCCGTCGGTCAGGGCACCGTGTACAAACTCATGATCAACCTCATGGGTGCCGTGCAGATCGGCGCGGCCGCGGAAGGACTGGCGCTCGCGCAAGGCGCGGGTCTCGATCTGAAGCTAGTGGCGGATGCGATCGGCAGCGGCCAGGCGGCGAGCCCGCAGGTGGTACGCAACGTGCGCCGCTTTGTCGCGGGCGACCATGCCACCAACGTCAACTTCACGCCGGCGCTGCGCCTCAAGGACATCGAATACGCGCTGCGCCTGGCGCGCCAGCTGGGCGCGAGCCACGAATTCGGCCTGGCCGCCGAACGGCTCTATCGCCGCGCGCTCGAGCTCGGTTTCGACCGCGACAACGAGAGCCGCATCATCGATGCGGTGCGGCCGAACAATTCCTGAGCAATCCGGACAGTAGTTAGAGCGAGCAGACCGGCGCGTTGGCGAGGCCGAGCGGCTTGACCTGATCGTTGCCGGCATCCTTGTCGGCGACCACGCGCAACAACATTCCCCACGGCGTGCTGCGATACGTGCCGGGCGAGATGCCGGGACCGGCAACCTTGACGACGGCGGCATCGTGCGGCTGGGGCTTGAGGACGCGCACGTGGGCGAGGATGACCCCGCTATCGGCGGCGCGCCGCAACTGCACGCAGATTTCATCCTGTGCGGTGAAGGCCAGTTGCCGCGGTTGATCGCCGACCTGCATCACCAGCCGCTGTCCGGCGGGACCTGCGTACCGGGCAGGATCGACGTCGAGGAAATACGTGCTGCTGCTCGCCTCGACCTGGGCGAGCGCAACTCCCACTACCGCGGCGCACGACGCCACAGAGAAAGTTATTTTGCGCATGTCGTATCGGAGCACACTTTTTCCGGGAAGTTCCCTCAGCGGAAAACCTTACCACTTGTCGGAGGTTGCCGACGCAGTAGTCAGTCCCCCGCTTGCAGTTTCTTGCGCATATTTGCGTCCGGCCGGGTGCGCGGCGCGATTCCGCGCACAAAAAAAGACCGTTCGTGACACAAACTCACACGATGTTCCCGTTCGGCGACATCCGCAGTGCCGATACGCGCCCGGAATTCCGTGTCGAGCGTGATGGAAGCGTCATCGCCGGGTAACGCGCTTGCCTCATGCAGGCCGTACGACTTGCCGGGCATCGGGCGCGGTATTCGGAATTATAGTAGTTAGCTACGAAGGCGAGCGCGTGAAGGCCGGTCTCCGCCGAGTCCTGCCGCTACCAGTGTTTGCGGATGCCGATCGTGAAGAACAGCTCGTCCTTGTCGTAACTGACGACCTCCGCCTGCGCGAGCCAGCTTCGGCCGACGCGTACGCCGCCGCCACCGCCGATGTATACGCCGACGTCGTTGAGTTTCTCGTAGGCGATCGCCGGCGAACTGCTGCTGTTGTCGATCTGCACCGCGCCGAGCTTCAGCAGCGGGAAGAACTTCGCCTCGCGGCCCGCCGCGAGCGGCAGCCATTCGACACCCACGCCGAGCATCTTGTATTCGATGTCGCCCAGGTGGCCGACGCCCGGGTTGTCGGATGAAATGCCGGCCTTGCCGCCGTCGGCATAAAACGCTTCGGCGCTCCAGTGCGCCGACCAGGCATAACCGGCGCTGACACGGAACCCGGTACTCTGGTCGTCATCGACCTTGAAACCACCGTCGCGGTTGCGTGGCTCGAGGCGCGAGAGGCCGGCGTCGAGGCCTGCGTACCAACCCTCGGTAGTCGGCTCGGCGGCGCTGGCGGCGCCGGGATGTGCGAGCACCAGCGCCGCAGCCAGCGCCGGCGCGAAGCTGCGCGCCGGCCGGAAGCGGCGCAGCAGTAGCAGCGCGAGCGCGCCTGACAACCCCGCCACCGTCAGCGGATCGATCGCACCGGCGCCGCGCACCGCGGTTTCGAGATGCCCGGGCTGGTCGAGTGAATCGGGAATGCCGTCGTGATCGGAATCGAAGCGGCCTTCGCGGGCGTCGGAGATGCCATCGTTGTCGCTGTCCAGATCGAGCGCATCCGGGATGCCGTCACCATCGGTATCGGCGCGCGGCAGCGTGTGCCCGCCGGGCGCCGTCCCGACGACCACTTCCGAGATGCCGTCGCGATCGTCGTCGGCGCCGTCCTGGCGTCCGTCACCGTTCGCATCGACGCCGCCGCTCTCGAGCACGTCGCTGATCCCGTCGCCGTCGCTGTCGAGATCGCGATGATTGTCGACGCCATCGTCGTCGCTGTCCGGGAGCGGCAGCGCATGGCCGCCGAGGCCCGGCTCGAACTGATCCGACAGGCCGTTGTGGTTGACGTCCACGAAATTGTCCACTTCGCCATCGCCATTGGAATCGACGCCACCCGCTTCGACGATATCGGCGACGCCGTCACCGTCGCTGTCCAGGTCCGCCAGGTTCGGCAAGCCATCGCCATCCGTGTCGTCCGCGCCGTCGAGCGCATTCGGAATGCCGTCGTTGTCGATGTCGAGATCCAGGGCATCGGATACGCCATCGCCATCGCGATCGGCGAAGCTGCCGAACACCAGCGGCGCCGCATCCACGCGGTCGCGGATGCCGTCTTCGTCGCTGTCCGCACCGGCGTCGACGCGCCCGTCGTTGTTGGCATCGGACGAAGTGCGTCCCGCGGTCACGATGTCGTGCACGCCATCGTTGTTGGAGTCGAGATCGCGGAAGTCCGGCGTGCCGTCGCTGTCCGTGTCACGCGGGTTCCCGGTGCGCGTCTGGCCGGCGTCCATCATGGAATCGCCGTCGGCGTCGATCAGGCCGGCTTCGACCACGTCGGCCAGGCCGTCGTCGTCGGAGTCGAGGTCGCGCAGGTCGGGGATGCCGTCGTCATCGGTGTCGGTCAGCAGCGTCGGCGTGCCCTCGAACGAATCGAGAATGCCGTCGTTGTCGGAATCAGCGTCCCGGAAATCGGCCAGGCCATCGCCGTCCGTGTCGCGCGGCATCGCAGCGTCCGCCACGCCATCGCCGTCGATGTCGCCGCCACCCACTTCGTCCACGTCGAATGCATCGTCGATGCCATCGCCGTCGGTGTCGATGCCGCTGGCGTTGTTCTCGCGCGCATCGGGCAACGTGTCGTTGTCGCTGTCGAGATCGAGGTAGTCAGGCGTGCCGTCGCCATCGCTGTCGACCGGCTGCGATGCATCGTTGCCCTTCTCGAGCGCATCGGGCATGCCATCACCGTCGCTGTCGCGATCCAGGTAGTCAGGCGTACCATCGCCATCCGTGTCGAACGGATGCAGCGGATCGGCACCCACTTCGGCGGCATCCGGGATGCCGTCATTGTCGCTGTCGGCGTCGGCGGCATTTTCGATGCCGTCGCCGTCGCTGTCGCCCGCTTCGAGAACGTCGGGAATACCGTCGCCGTCGGTGTCCGTGGGATCCGCCGGGTTGCCGACTTCCGCGCCGTCGTTGATGCCGTCACCGTCGGTGTCGGGATTGTTGCGGTCGGTGCCGTTTGTGTCTTCGTCGCCGTTGCTCAGGCCATCGCCGTCATCGTCCGCCGCGAGGCAGGCCGCGCTGGCCGGATTCGGCACGCAGGGATTGTTATTGGCCGAATCGGTCTGGTTCGGAACGCCGTCGCCATCCGCATCGGCAATAGATGACTCGAGCACGTTCGGAACGCCGTCGCCATCGGTGTCGATCGGATTGGCCGGATTGCCGCCCGCTTCCGCACCGTCGTTGACGCCGTCGCCGTCGGTGTCTGCATTGCCGCGGCTGGTGCCGAGCGCGTCTTCCTGGCTGTTGGTGAGGCCGTCGCCATCGCTGTCGGCGGCGAGGCAGGCCGCGCTGTTGCCGTTCGGATTACACGGATCGTTGTTAGACGGGTCGAGCTGGTTCGGCACGCCGTCACCATCCGAATCCGTCAGCGACGATTCGCGCGCGTTGATGAGGCCGTCGCCATCGGTATCGGCCGGGGTGCTCACGTTGCCGCCGACTTCGGCGTGGTCGTTGGCGCCGTCGCCATCGGTGTCGGCGTTGTCGCGATTCGTGCCGAGCGTGTCTTCCTGGCCGTTGGTCAGGCCGTCGCCGTCATTGTCGAGCCCCAGGCATGGGGCGCTGCTGACGTTCGGCACGCAGGGATTGTTGTTGGCCGCGTCGTTCTGGTTGACGACGCCGTCGCCATCGCTGTCCGCGACCGACGATTCGAGCACGTTCGGAATGCCGTCGCCATCCGTGTCCAGCGGCGCGTTGACATTGCCGCCGACTTCCGCGCCATCGTTGGCGCCGTCGCCATCGGTGTCCGCGTTGTTGCGATTCGTGCCGAGTGCGTCTTCCTGGCCGTTGGTCAGGCCGTCGCCGTCCGTGTCGAGCAGGAGGCACGGGGCGCTGTTCGCGGCCGGAACGCAGGAATTGTTGTTAGCCGAGTCGAGCTGGTTCGAAACGCCGTCGCCGTCGGTATCGGTGATCGAAGATTCGATCGCATTGATGAGGCCGTCGCCATCGGTATCGAGCGGCGCGGCCGGATTCGGGCCGACCTCCGCCCCGTCATCGACCCCGTCGCCGTCGGAATCCGCATTGTTGGGGTTGGTGGTGAGGGTGGCTTCCTGGCTGTCGAGCAGGCCGTCGCCGTCACTGTCGTTGTTGAAGCCGTTCGCGCCCACGCCCGTCGTATGCGTGAACTGCGCGAAGGCGATGTCCTGCTGCAAGGGAAAATTGCCGTGGTTCGGATCGAGCCAGAACAATTGCGCCTGCACCGTGTACGTGCCGGAGACACTCGCCAGCGGATATACCGGGCTCACGTTGCGTACCGTGTCGACTCCCGCGGCGGCCGCGAAATCGCTGGTCGAGACCGTGACCGCGTTGCCGTTCGGATCGATGAGGCTGATCTGCAGGCGGTAGGTGCCGCCGGTAGTTGGATGAACCGTGGTCGACGTACTGATCGTTACCGCGCCGGCATTCACCGACGTGCCGGTGATCCGCACGCTGCGCGTGTCGCCATCGGCCGCACCGCCGCCGTCGACGAGAATCTGCGCCCAGTCGATCGTGGTGACCCACTGGGTGGAGTCGCCGCCGGTATCCACGTTGACCTGCACCAGGTTCCGGCCCTGCACGAACCAGGCGGGATTGATGTTGAACGAGGTGACGCTCCAGACGTTGTCCGCGCCGGTCAGCCGGCCGAGGTAATGACCGTTGAAGTAGACGTCGTCGACTTCGCCCTGCTCTTCGTCGACGTCGAGCGCCCGCAAGGTGATGACGCCGGAGTTCAGCGGCACCTGCGTGACATCGACGTTGAATTCGATCGGGTGGACGCCGTTGGTATTGCCGAGCGACACGTCCATGTCGTTGTCCGCGACGTGGGTGTGTGAGTTGTTCTCGTTGTCCGAGTTCGTGTAGTAGGTCGCCTGGGCGAAAGCCACGGGCGCGAATGCCGCCGCGCAACCAGCGAACACCAGAGAGCCGAGCCATCCGCGCTTGAACTGACGCATTCTCAAAACTCCTTCCGACCGTACCCAGACGTTTTTCCGTCACGAGGCCCGCAACAGATTGCGGAAATGACCTCTTGAGTACTGCCATCGGCGTTTTGAGGGCCGGCATTAGCGTTTTAAGGGAATGGATGTCTCATAACGGGGTGCAAATGACCCGATTTCACTTAAGGTGTTTTCGCAGCGACGCGCCGATCAGAGCAGCGTGTCTTCCTTTCCCAGCATCTCCTTGCGCACCAGGGGTATGGGCGGCACGCCGTACGACAGGAAGCGGTCGTGGAACTGCAGGGGCGACGCCTGCGGATTTGCCGCCAGCCAGTCGGCGCGCAATTTCCGGATCATCAACTTGCCGAGCGTGTACGAGAGATAGCCGGGGTCGTAGGTGCCGCGCAGCGCCTGCTGGCGCGCGTTGCCGGCATCCGCGAACGCCTGTTCGCGGAACATCTGCTCCGATTCCGCCAGCGACATGCAGCCGCTGTGCAGGCAGACGGCGGAGATGAAACGCACGTCCCGCAGCAACGCGTTGGTCAACATGCCGATGCGCATCTCCGGTTTGCCGTCGCCGAGGCCGGCGTCGTACATCATCTCCTCGGCGTAATGAGCCCAGCCTTCTCCGAAAGCGTAGTCCCACCACAACGCGGCCACCCGCGAAGGATTGCGATTCGCGAACTGCGACTGCAGGTAGTGGCCCGGCCACACCTCGTGCGCGGACACGAATAGTAGATAGGCCTTTCCGGGCAGATAGGCATTACGCTCCGCCGCGCTCCACCGGGCGTCCGGCGGCGCGACGTAGTACGTGGCCTTGATGGCCGGGTTCTCGTAAGGCCCCGGAATGCTGATGTAGGCAAAGTTGCCGCGGTTGTACGGCGGCGACTCTGCCACCAGCGCCTGTTCCTGGTTCGGGATGGTGACGATCCTGCGATCCAGGACGAATTTGCGCAGCTCCGCCAATTGCGCGCGCGCCCCATCGATGGTGCCGCCGGTGGGTTTGTCGGCGCGCATCTTGTCGACGCAGGCCGAAAGCTTCGCCTTCGGCGCATAGGCGGCGCACGCCTGCGCGAGTGCCGCGAGATTGCGCTCGAGATCCTTGCGGCCGGCCAGTTCGAGCTCCTCGAGCGAAGTGTCGACGTGTTCCGTGTCGCGCAGCATCTGCGAGAACTTCGCCGCGCCGAGCGCGAAGTCGTCGGTGCCGGTGGCGCGCTGCGACTCCAGCCATTGCGTGAGCTCGTCCATGGATACCGCCGCGTCCGCGGTGGCCAGGGTAAGATCGCGCTTCAGCTTCTCGTCGCCGAGATCGCGGTAGAACGCGGGCATCTCGGTGCGAAAGAAGGTCGCGTAGCCGCTGTAGGCGGCGACGCTGCGCTCGATGAAGGCTTTCGGGATCGGCGTGCGCACATTCGCGCGAATCTCAGCGGCCAGTTTCGGTATGGCGCGTGCGTAACCGAGGAATCCGGTGAGGCGCTGCGGCAAGGGCGCGTACTCGCGCGTCAGGTACATCGAAGGATCCAGCTTGCCGAGATACCAGGCGGGATTGCGGAACGGCTCGCCGACGTCTGCGAGCCAGAACAACTCCTTGCCGATGACCCAGCGCAGGTATTCGCGCTCGAAACGCTGTTCGGGCTGGAGTGCCGCAGCGTCGAACTCATCGAGGCTGGCGCGCTGGGCGCGCAGCTGCGCGACGTCCGCCTCGAGCGCGTCGCGGCTCCAGTCGGGCATCAGGCCGTCGTATTCGTGGCGGCCGGAATCGACCGCGAAATACGGGTCGGCCTTGAAACGCGACTCGATGAACGCGTCGACGAACTGTGGCCAGCTCTTCGGACTCGCGGCCACCGCCGCAGGGGGTGCGTCGGCGGGTTTCGGTTGCTCGCGGGCGCAGGCGGCGAGAATGGCGGCGCTCAACGCGGCGGCGAACAGGCGGATACGCATGACGAGGCTCCGGCGAAACGGGCAGCGCCGGATCGTAATGGATGCCGCGGGCCGGCGCCCGCCAAGGTCAATGCGTGAGAGCCGCGCCCGCCGTGGTGGAAGTGGACGCCGCGGCGTCGTGCCGCGCTTCGGGCGAATGGAAGTCCAGCAGCAGGCCGCTGTAAACCATGCGTTGCGCGAACTCGCGCGCCAGTGGCGCGGCGATGCGCCGCGCGGCCGGCGGCGCGAGACCGCGCAGCGGCAGATCGGATGTGTCGGCGGGATGCCGCTGCCAGTGGGACAGCGCCGCGAGCAGCAGCATCTCCTGCCGGTTGACGACGCGCGCGCCGCGTTCCGCCGGCTGGAATCCCCAGGTGTCGTCCGCGATGAGCGTGTTCTGCAATTCGGCAAACAGGATCTGCGAGCCGCACATGCCGGCCGAATGAAAGAGATGGCACAGGCACTGGCGCCGGCGGACGGAGCGCTGCTGGTTCGCGCGATGGGTACGCGCGGCGAACAGCACGAACATCGACGCCTCATCGAGCGCGGTGACCAGCGTGATGACATTGCCTTCGAGGGTGTGTTTCATGATTCACCGCAAGTGGTGGTGGTGACGCGCGCGAAATAGACCAGCGCGTGATCGAGCTGGCCGCAATCGAACAGCAGCTTGCCGAGCGCGAGCTGCGTATCGGTGCGCGCGCCGTCGAGCAGCAATGCGTTGCGCAACGCGGTCAGCGCACTGGCGCGATCGCCGAGCTGCGCGAGTGCGTCGCCGAGGTGATGCCACGACGTGGCATCGTCAGGATCGAAGCGCAGCGCCAGCACGTGTTGCCGCACGGCCGCGCGCAGCTGCTCGCGCTGCGGCGCGGTCTCGGCCGCGGTCTGTTCCGCGGCGTGGGGCGCTTCGAGTACTGGCGCGAACATTCAACGCTGCGCGACGGCGTGGACCTGCGGTTTGACCGCGGCGCGGATCAGTTGCTGCGCTTCCGCGATACGGCCCGCCTCGGGCGTCGTCTCGTTCGCCATCTCGTAGACGCGATCGAGTGCTTCGGCCACCTCCGCGCCGCCGGCTACTTCGACTGGCCTGGTGCCCGCCAGCAGATGCGCCCACTCGGCGCGCACAGCTGCCCAGTAACCCCGGGTGCGTTCGTAGTAAGCGCGTGCCGGCGCAAAATCGAAATCCGTGACGCAGCGGTATTCGTTCACGCCGAGCTCGCGCGCGATGTACGGACGGACGGCCGTGTTGGAGCGGTCCCATTTCGTATTGTCCTGCTCGTGGACCCAGCCCCAGGGCGTGATCGCCTGGCGATTCACGGCCAGCAACACGTCGTAGTCCTTGCGCGTGGAATATTCGCGGCGCGGCAGCGGCCGCCACGTGACGGCGGATTGCCAGGCTGAGTACATGCCGTCGTGCACCCATCTACCGTAGCTTTCGTAGCGCGGGCCGTCGTTCACTTCGTACACCGCCTGCGTCCAGGTGCCGCGCACGGTGCTGGCGGAAAGATGGCGGCCCGTCCAGGTGCGGCCACCGGCGAATTCACGCAGGTCGCGGTCTTCGTAGGTCCAGTCCTGGCGCCAGTGTTTGACGACATGTTCGCCGTCCTTGCTCACGAGGATGTGCTGCAGCACGATTTTCCTGCCGGTGTCCTCGGCGACCAGCACGGTCTCGAAGCCGGCGGACTTGTCGTGTTTGAGTTCGTAGCCCTCGCGCAACGCGACCGTCTCGTCGAACTTGAACTTCACCTCGAAATCGCCCGCCATGGCGAGGATGGCTTTGCGATCACGCTCGAAGGCCGCGGAATCCCGCGCGAACGCGCCCTGCGCGAATGCAGCGCATAAGACCAGGGCGAAAACGGTGTGGTTCGCACGCATGTCTTAGAACTCCACTTTGAGGCTGAGGGACGCGGTGCGTCCGGGACGCGTGAAGCGGTCGATGGCGACGTCGGTCGACGGACGGCCGCGCACATCGGCCCAGTCCCAGTATTTCTCGTCGGTAAGGTTGTAGACCCCGGCGTTCAGGCGCAGGTGGTCGCCAACACGGAACTCGCCGTAGAAGTCGATGGTGAGATAGCTGCCGGGCAGGAACTGCGAAACTTCGGGGTCAACACGCGATTTTCCATCGACCCAGGTGATCGCAAGCCCTGTATTCCAGCGTGCGCCCGCCGGTAGATAGTCGACACCCGTGACCACGCGCAGCGGGTCAATGGTATCAAGCGGCTTGTTGGTCTCGCGATTTGTGCCACGCGAGTAACCGATCGCGGATTGCCAGGTCAGCGGGCCGAACGGCACGACGGCCTTGGCCTCGGCGCCGTAGATGCGCACCGAATCCAGGTTCTGCGACTGGAACACCAGCAGTCCACTTTGCGGATCGATACCCACAGTGGCGAAGGACTGGATGAAATCGTCGTACGTGTTGTAGAACGCGCTGAAATCGAGACGCAGTCCGTCGTTCGAATATTTCACGCCCGCCTCGAAGTTGTCGCTGCTCTCGGGTTTGAGATCCGGATTCGGAATGGTGGTGTAGCCGCCGGCGAGATTCGTGAACCCTACGTTCACGTCGGCATACGGCGGGGCACGATAGCCGTAGTTGTAGCTCGCGAACACCGACAGCGTATCCAGGGCGCGGAACACGACGCCTAGTTTGGGCGAAACGCTGTCGTCGTCGACCGGCGCCGGGGTGACCCCCGGATTGTCGGCGGCGAAAATTGGGTCCGGGCGCGGCGTGAGTTCGTAACGGTCGAAACGCACGCCCGGCGTCACGATGAAGCGGCCGGCGCGCATCTCGTCCTGTAGATAGATGCTGCTGGAGCGCGTGTCGGAGTTCGGAAAATCGCGCACCGGGAACAGATCCGGGCCGACCTGCGAGGTGACCGTGCCGGTCGTCAGATTCCGCTCGACGCCGCCGCGCAATTGTTCGGTGTGAGTATCGAGATATTCGAGGCCGACGGTGACGCGCTGGCTGAGCGCGCCCGTCTCCCAGGTCTTGTACAGGGTGACTTCCCCACCGCTGAGGTCCTGGTCGAACTGGAATACGCGGTCGCGCACGCGTAGCGTGGTCACTGCGCCGGCGCGCACGGTACGATTCTCGGTGGTGTACTGGCGCGTCTTGGACTTCTGGTCGTAGATGCGCCAGACGCCGCCATCGAGCAGCGCGAAGCCGAGCTCGCTGAACTCATGCTCAAACGACACGCGCTGGCGTTCGTCGTCGTCGTCGCCGGTCAGCGAGGTGGTGTCGAGGGCGGCAGTCGCGGTGCGGCTGGTGATGACGTCGGTGAACTGATCGTGCCGCGAGCTTTCGAACGTCAGTCGCAGCGCCTGCGTATCGCCCGGATTGAAGACACCCTTGAGCAGCACGCCGTCGCCGTAACCGTCCTGCGGGTTGGGCGTGGTGCGCGTGCCGTTCAACGCATCGTTCGTGCCGTGGTTTTCGTAACTGCCGTTTTCCTGGTGCGTGTAGACCGCCAGCGCGGAGAAGCGGCCGAAACGGCCGGCAGCGGTGACGGAGCCGCTGCTGCCGTCGTGCGCCTCGCCGTAGGTGCCGCGCGCGCCGAGGTAGAAATCGCGCTCGCGCAGCAGATCCGCCGGATCTTTGGTGGTGAGCGCCACGACACCACCGATGGCATCGGAACCGTACAGCGACGAAGCCGAGCCGCGCACGATCTCGACGCGCTTGAGCAGATCGAGATCGATGCCGTCGCGCGAGGCATTCGAAAAGCTGCCGATCGAGAATGTGTCGGGGATGCGCACGTTGTCGATCTCGATGAGCACACGGTTGCCCTCGATGCCGCGTACGTTGAAATTCGACAGGCCGAACCGGTCGACGTTGTTGCGTACCGATACATTGGGCTCGTAGCGCACCAGGTCGCGGATGTCGCCGTCGACGCGCCGTTCGAAATCCTCGCTGCCGATGACCGACACGGTGGCGGGCACCTCGAGCAGCGGCGTGGCGATCTTGGTCGCGCTCACGGTGATCTCGTCGAGCGGCGTCTCGGGACTCGCGGATTGCGCCGGAGCGGCCATTGCCGGACCGGCAAGGAGCGCGACAGCGAGCGTACTGACAGGGACTGCGGGGAATTTCATGCCAACCTCTTTGTACCGCGCATTGCGCGAAGGGCTGGCTGCCTGGGGTTGCGCCTGAGGGGGAGCCCAGGGCGCCTAGGTGGCTGACCGGATCTTGGAAACTAGTTAGTGCGTGGACGTTATTTTGTCAGGATGAGTTTGCCGCTGCGCGTCACCTGCAACAGGTAACGTTCGGCGGCGTGTTCGATCCAGATGCGGTGCGCGCCGTTCAGCAGGTCCTTGGTCGATACAACCCGTTCGCTCGCGGGACGCGATACGGCTGGGCTTGCGGGCAAGTGCGGCGGGGGCAGCGACTCTTTTATATGGGTGGGCGACATGTCGAGACCTTAAATAAGAACGATTCGCATTTGCGGCAAAGGATATGACTCACCCGTGCGCTTTGCAAGCACCTGTTGAATCAAGCAGTTGAGCGAACCCGTGGACCGTTATGTCAGAACGGTTTGACGACCACGAGGATGACGATGCCGATGAGCAGCAGCGCCGGCAGTTCATTGAACACGCGGTACCAGCGCTCCGAGCGCGAATTGCGGTCGGCCGCGAACTGCTGGAGCAGCGCGAAACAGGCTCCGTGATAACCGATCAGCAGAAACACCAACAGCAGCTTGAACTGCAGCCAGCGCATGAGTAGATAGTCCGGCGCCAGCGCCAGCATCGAGACGCCGAAGCCGATGGCCAGCACCGCCGCGAAGGTCATGAGCTTGAACAGCTTGCGCTCCATCACCTTGAAGCGTGAATTGCCCGCGGCGTCGTCGATGGCCGCACCCTGGATCTGAATCTGCGAGTGATAAACGAACAGCCGCGGCAGGTACAGCAGTGCCGCGAACCAGCTGATCACGCTCACGACATGGAATGCTTTCAGCCAGAGCATGTGTTCGCGACCTCGCCCTGCCCCACCACGGCTCCACCGAGCACCACCGCGCGCAACGCAGCGACGTGGTCCGGTCGTGCATTCAAGGCGGGGATGTAGTGATACTTCTCGCCACCGGCGGCGAGGAATACGTCGCGATTCTCCATGGCGATTTCCTCGAGTGTTTCGAGACAGTCCGCGGCGAAGCCCGGGCAGATCACGCTCACACTGGCGATGCCGCGTTTCGGCATTCCCGCCAGCAGCTCGCTGGTGTACGGCTGCAGCCAGCGAGCGCGCCCGAACCGCGACTGGAACGACAGACTCCACGCATCCGCGGCCAGGCCTAACTTCTGCGCCAGCAGCGCCGCGGTACGCTGGCAATGGGCGCGATACGGATCGCCCCGCGTGACGAAGAGCTCCGGGATGCCGTGGAAGGACATGAGCAGGTGGCGCGCGCCGCCCGCTTCGCGCCAGTGCTCCCGCACACTCGCGGCAAGCGCGTCGATGTAGCCAGGCTGCCGGTGATATTCGGAGATGAAGCGCAGCGCTGGAACGTGGCGCAGCGCTCCCAATGCGGCGGTCACCTGGTCGAACACGGCACCGGTGGATGCGCCGCAGTACTGCGGAAACATCGGCAGCGCGATGATCTCGTCCACACCTGCGGCGCGAAGTGCGGCGATCGCCTGCGGCACCGTGGCTCCGCCGGTATAGAGCATGGCGAGTGCCACCGGGATCTCTTCGGCTCGCAACGACTCTTCGAGCGCGCGGCGCAATGCTTCGCTTTCGAGCGCGAGCGGCGACCCGCGGGGCGTCCAGATCGCGGCGTACTTTTTCGCACTCGCGCGTGGGCGAATCCGCAGGATGATGCCGTGCAGGATCGGCCACCACAGCAGCCGCGGCAGCTCGACCACGCGCGGATCGCCCAACAAGCCGGCGAGGAAGGCGCGTACGTCACGCGTCGCGAGGGTCGCGGGGGTGCCGGAGTTGACCAGCAGCACGCCGGATTTCATGCCTCGTCCAGCCAGTCGCGCGGCTGCAGATAGTCCGCCAGCCGCGCCTCGGGCGTACCCGGCGCCGGACGGTAGTCGTAGCGCCACTCGGCCCGCGGCGGCATGGACATCAGCAGCGATTCCGTGCGCGCTTGCGATTGCAATCCGAAACGCGTGCCGCGGTCGAACGCCAGGTTGAACTCGACGTAGCGGCCACGTCGCAGGCGCTGGAAATCCTGCTCGCGCGCGCCAAACGGCGTCGCGGCGCGGGCGCGTACGACCTGCGTGTAAGTCTCCAAATAGGCATCGCCGATGCGGCGGATCAACGCGAAACAATGCTCGAACCCGCCGCCGATCTGCGGCGTCGAGTGGTTCAGATCGTCGGCGAACAAGCCGCCGATGCCGCGGGTTTCCCCGCGATGCGGCAGCCAGAAATACTTGTCGCAGGCGTCCTTGAGCAGCGCATAGGCCTGCGTGCCGGCCGGCTCGCAGGCGGCACGCGCCGCTTCATGCCAGGCGCGCGCGTCCTCGTCGAATGGATAGACAGGAGTCAGGTCGAAGCCGCCACCGAACCACCACACTTCTCCCCCACGCGCGGTGAACAGCCGGACGTTGGCATGCGATGTCGGCGCATAGGGATTCACCGGGTGAACCACGCAGCTGGTGCCCATCGCGCGAAACGGCTGACCCGCGAGCTCCGTGTGCCGTTCGCTGGCCGCCGCGGGTAGTTTGGCACCGGTGACGTCGCTGAAGGCCACGCCGGCGCGGTCGAAGGTCGCGCCATTCTCTATGACGGACAGGCGACCGCTACCACTCAGCACATCGCCGGGGGGACGCTGCCATTCGTCGCGCCGCTGCGGGTTTGCCGGATCGAGCGACTGCCAGCGCTCCGTGAGCCGGGTGTGCAGGCCGAGAAAGTACTCCCGCGCCGCTTCGATCTCGGCGCTGCCGATACCGCTCACGGCGCGCTCCTGAAGAGATACCCGCGGCCGCGCAGGGTGACGATGTGCACGGGATTTTCGGGGTCGGGCTCGAACAACTTGCGCAGCCGCAGGATGAAATTGTCGACCGTGCGGTCGGTGGGGAATTGATCCATTCCCCAGACTTCTTCGAGCAGGTCGGTGCGCGTCAAGGCACGGTTCTCGTTCGCCGAGAACACCTCCATCAATCGCAGCTCCTTGTCCGACAGCGACACTTCACCTTCGTTGGTCAGCGCCTGGCCGGTGTCGAAACGCACCCAGTACGCGGCGAATACCAGTCGCGGCGGTGCCGATACCGGGCGCCCGCTCGCGCGCCGCAGCAACGCGCGCACGCGCGCCAGCAGCTCGTTGACGTCGAAAGGCTTTGGTAGATAGTCGTCCGCGCCGGCGTCGAGACCGCGTACCTTGGAGGTGGTGTCGCTGCGCGCCGTGAGCATGAGGATGGGCGCACGCACGCCCTGGTCGCGCGCCCAGCGCGTCAACGCGAAACCATCGCCGCCCGGCAACATGACGTCGAGAATCGCGAGCTGGAAGTCCTGTTTGGCCAGGATCTGTTTACCCTGCTCGAAATCCTCCGCGGCGACGATCTCGTAACCCGCGTGCCGCAGGTTTACCGCGACCAGCTCGCGCACCAGCCGTTCGTCCTCGACGATGGCAATGCGGTCAACCATGCGCCGCGCCTTCCGACCCGAGCGGCAGGGTCGGGTGAGGCGCCAGCATCAGGGTGACGCTGAACACCGCGCCCAGACCCGGCCCCGCGCTATGCGCCGACACGTCGCCACCCATGCGGCGCGCGAGCTGCCGCGCGATCCCGAGCCCGAGACCCGCGCCGTGCGTAATACCTTCGCCGCTGCCGCGATTGTGGATGTCGAACAGTTTCTCCGCGGCATTCGGCGCGAATCCGCGGCCCTGGTCGCTGATGTCGAGCCGCCAGCGGCCCTCACTCACGCCGGCCGCGATCCGCACACTGCCGCCGCCATATTTCTGCGCGTTGTCGAGCAGGTTTTCGAGAATCACGCGCAGTCCGTCGCGATCCGCCAGCACCGCGACCGCATCGACGACCGCAATCTGGACATCGCCGCCGCTGGCAGTGCGCGACCGATGTGCGAGCAGGTCGGCGATGAAACGGGCCGCGTCGATACGTTGCACGCCGGCGCGCGGGTCGCGCGACATGGCGCGCTGGTAGGCAAGGATGGTTTCCGCCAGGTGTTCGAGCCGGTCGCATTCGAGCTGGCCGAGCTGAATCAATTCGGCGCGTTGCGCGTCGGGAATACTGCCGATCGCCAGACTCTGCAGCAGCCCCTTTACGCCCGCCACCGGCGTCTTGAATTCGTGGCTGGTGAACTGCAGCAGCTTTTCCATGTCCTCACGCTGCTGCTTGCGCCGTTGCGCCAGCAGGAACAGCAACACGAGACTGCCCGAGAGCAGCAAGCCTAACAACGTGGATTCGCCCACCAGCATCACATTGCGCCGGTCGTGATGCGCCGCGAGCTCGACCTGGCGCTCGGCCACCTGCTGCGTGGTCAGCTCGACGCGCGTGCCGAGCAGTTCGCGCTCGAGCATCTCGTTGGTGCGCATCTCGCCGCGCAGCAGGATGGTCCACCACACGACCAATGCGGCGGTCGTGACCAACGTCACGCCGAGCACGATGAGCTCGGCGCGTTCCGCGAACCACTGTCTGAATCCGCTGCGCATCAGGTCCTGTCGTTGCTGGCCAGCACGTCGAGCAGTTTATCGATATCCGCCGTGGTGTGAGCCGCGGACAGGAAACAGACCTCGTACGCCGACGGCGGCAGGTACACGCCGCGCGCCAGCCAGCCGCGGTAACGCGCATGGTAGTCGGTGATGGCGTTGGCGGTGATGGATGAAGCCGCCACGGGCAACGTGGCATTGACGTCGAAATACGGCCAGACGATCGGGCCGACACGCGGCAGCTGCGCCTGGTTCCTGAGAGCATGCTTCGCGAAGGCCGCGTCGAGGTGTTTGCCTAACATCTCGATGTGCCGGTAGGCGCCGCCTTCGGCGAGCTCGGTCAAAGTGGCGATGCCGGCCGCCAGGCAGACTGGATTGCCCGCCATCGTACCCGCCTGGTAAACCGGCCCGAGCGGCGCCAGCTGCTTGAGCAATGCGTGTTTGCCGAGCACCGCCGCAACCGGCAGGCCACCGCCAACGATCTTGCCGAGCGTGGTGAGGTCGGGCTCCACGCCTGACACCTTGTCGTAGCCGTGGTAGCCGAAGCGGAATCCGGTGATGACTTCGTCGAAGATCAGCACCGTGCCATTCGCACGCGTGAGTTCGCGCAACTTCCGCAGATACTCGTGCGACTGGATCAGCAGACCGTTGTTGGCCGGCAGAGGTTCGATGATCGCCGCGGCGATGTCCTTGCCCTGCTCCCGGAATGCCTGTTCCAGCGCAGCGACGTCGCCGAGCGGAATGACCAGCGTGTCGGCCGCGACCTGCGCGGGCACCCCGGCGCTGTCGGCAAGCCCCTGCGTGATCACGCCGCTGCCCGCCTTGACCATCAGCGAATCGACATGACCGTGGTAGCAGCCGTCGAACTTGAGGATCCGCCGGCGGCCGTTGGAGGCGCGCGCCAGACGCACTGCGGTGGCCACCGCCTCCGTGCCGCTGACCACGAAGCGCACCTGATCGGCATATGGATAGGCCGCCAGCACGCGCTCCGCGAGTTCGCCTTCGCCGCGATACGCGGTGCCGAAGGCGAGCCCGTCCGCGGCGGCGCGCTGCACGGCTTCGACCACGCGCGGGTGCGCGTGCCCGAGGATCAGCGGACCCCACGCCATGCAGAAGTCGAGGTAACGATTGCCGTCTTCGTCGGTGGCGTGCGCACCTTGCGCCTGCTTGAAGAAGATAGGCGTGCCGCCGACCTTGCGGAAGGCGCGTACCGGGCTCGAGACGCCCGCCGGGATCAGCGCTTCAGCGCGGGCGTATAACGCGGCCGAACGCGCGAGCGGCAGTTTCTGAGAGGTCGATGGGCTTGCAGCCGGCGACGGCTCCGCGGATGAATGAGTCACGTTGGGATTCCCCGGTCTGATTGAGTGGCAAGTCTTGCGGAAGATCGATGCTGCGCGCCGCCCAGCCGCGCTCGGTGGCGAGTCCCAGGTGCGCGCGCGTGCACGTCACGTAACAGCCGAAAGGCGTCGAGCAACCGCCCTCGATGACGCGCAGGAAATCGCGCTCCCAGCGCGTGGCCGCCACGCAGCCGGCATCGGCCAGCATGCCGATCTGCGCCTCGATTTCAGCATCGCCGACGCGGCACTGCGCGGCCAGCGCACCCTGCCCGGGCGCAGGGATCCACCATTCCGGTGGCAATTCGATCACGGCAAACGCCGACAGATCGAGCCCGAGACGTGTGAGACCCGCGGCCGCCAGCACGATGGCATCGACATTCACGCCCTCGGCGAGCCGGCGCAGCCGGGTGGGCACGTTGCCGCGCAGCGGCACCGAAACCGCCTGCGGCGCGAACCGGCCTAACAAGGCGCCGCGGCGCAACGACGACGCGCCGACCCGCGCGCCTTCCTTGAGCGGCAGCAGGCCGTCTTCACGCGGCGCAAAGAATTCGTGGCGTATCAGCAGCCAGTCGGCCGCGGTCGCGCGCGGGAGGATGGTGTGATTCAGCAATCCCTCCGGCATCGCGGTCGGCAGGTCCTTCAACGAATGGACCACCAGGTCGATGCGCCGGTCGAGCAGGGCTAGCTCGAGCTCGCGCGTGAAGAACCCTTTCTCCATCTTGCCGACCAGCAACGGCGACTGGTCGAGATCGCCGCGCGTGGCGATCACGGTGATTTCCGATTTCCACGCGGGTAACGGCGCGGCCTTGCGCAGCTCGGCCAGGACCGTGCGTGATTGCCACAGCGCGAGGTCGCTGCCACGAGAGCCGATCTGCCGGTTACCCGTCGAGCCGCTGCTCATGGGGTTTCCCGCCGCGCCGCGCAGATGAATTCGTGCAGCACCGCGTTCATTTCCGAGGTCAGCTTGCGGGCTCGCTGCGGCGGCAATCCTTCGAGCAGGCCGGGTAGTTTGTTCTGCATGAATTCCGAGCGCATGGCGGTCATGGTCGCCAGTGTGTCGCTGGGTGGCGGTGCCAGCAACGTCTGGCACACTTTCTCCGCGCTGGCGGCGCACTCGGCATCGAGCGCGGTATATTCGTTTTCCGGCAGCACCGCGCCGTTGCCGTCCAGTAGTTCGTCGAGCGCGGTAAGCTGCCAGCCCGGCGCCGCGGCCAACTGCAGCGGACTGCCGAGATCGAACACCGCGCGGCCGCCGCCCTCGGGCAGCGTCAACCATGCCTGTGGCGCGCCGGAGGCGACGATCACCGTGCGTGCGCGTGCCACGGCACCTTCGAAGGCGCGCATGCTGGCGCGATTGAAACTCTCCACCGCGGTGAAACCCGCGTCCGCCAGCGCGCGCAACGTCGCGCGGCCGATCTCGCCGAGACCGAATACCGCGATGGGTGCATCGCGCGGCAGCTCGGCCATCCGCTGCAATACCAGCGCCTGGACGCCACCGGTGCGTCCCTGCGGCAGGATGCGCCGCGCGCGATTGAGCATCTCGCCGACGCCGCGCCAGGCGACGTGCAGATTGCGGCACACCGTGCCGGCCTCGTGCGCGCGTTCGAAGGATCGCAACACCTGATTGCCGATGGCATGTTCGCCCTGCGCGACGGAGTCGAGCCCGGCCGCGACGCGCAGCAGTCCACCTACCGCAGCCGCGCCGTGGCGCGCACGCGGCCGCAGGTGGTCGGGGTTTTCGGCGGCGCCGATCAGCGCCGCACCGAACAGCTCGGCCGCCCAGGACGGGCGCGCCGAAGCCAGCAACCACTCCACGCGCGCGCAGCTCTCGATGCGCACGATGCCAGTGACTTCACCGGCGTCGAGCAGTTGTTTGGACGGGCCGCTTGCCTCGGAGTCGAAGGCCGCGAGCGCCGCGCGCACCGCCGAGGGTGCCTCGCGATAACTCATGCCGACCAGGGCAAGCGGAATCATGACGCTTACGCGAATTCCGCCGCGGTCTCGACCAGCGCGGCGACGGTTTCCGGCGGCGTGCCCGGCAGGATGCCGTGCCCGAGATTGAGGATGCAGCGTTTGCCGCCGCTGGTGCGCTGCATCGTTTCCAGCAACGCCCGCGTGCGCTGGCGGATGACGTCCGCGCTGCCTAACAACAGCACCGGATCGATGTTTCCCTGCAGCAGGTGGTCCGGGTACAGGTCGCGCGCGACCTGCCATTCGGTGCGCCAGTCGAGCGAAAATCCCGTGACGCCGCTCTCGCCCAGCAAGGGAAGCAGGTGATGGCCGCCGCGCACGAACAGCAACGTCGGTACGTTCCTCGCGTTGAGTTTCGCGGTGATGCGCTGCAGGGCCGGCAACGCGAAGTCGCGGTATTCGTCCGGCGCGAGCAGCCCGCCCCACGAATCGAACAACTGCACGGCGTCGGCGCCGGCGTCCACCTGCGCCAGCAGCAGATCCGCAACCACGTCGGCGATGGAGCCGAGCGCGCGGCGCGCCAAGTCCGGATCGCGATGCATGAGCGTGCGGGCTTCGCGGAAATCCTCGCTACCGCCGCCCTCGACGCAGTAGGCGAACAAGGTGAAGGGCGCGCCTGCGAACCCGAGGATGCCGTAACGGCCATCGAGCGTTTTCTTGAGATGCGCGACGGCGCGCGGCAGATAGGCAATGCGGTCGAGCACGCCGTCGAGCTGCCAGGCATCGTAATCGGCGGCGCTGCGCAGCGGCTTCGCGATGCGCGGTCCTTCGCCGGGACCGAAGGTCACACCCAGACCCATCGCCAGCGGCACGACCAGGATGTCGGAGAAGACGATCGCCGCGTCGAGCGCGTAGCGATCGAGCGGCTCCAATGCCGCGCGCGTGGACAATTCGGGGTTCTGGCACACGTCCCAAAAGCTGTGTTCGGCGCGCAGGGCGCGATAACCCGGCAGATAGCGGCCCGCCTGTCGCATGAGCCACACGGGAGGGCGATCGACGGCATCGCCGTGCAACGCCGCCAGGAAACGCTCGCGCGATTGCATCGGACGGTAAACTCCAGGGAAATCAACCACGAGCGTACGTGCGTGCGCGTTCCGATCTGTCACAGCTATGTCACGGCTGGAACGCGTCGGCGAATACGCAGCTAACATCCCCGACGGAGCCGCCATTGCCGTTTACGTGGATCATCACCAAGTCGCAGCCGCATGCCGACAGCCTCGTCATCCAGCTGCGGCGGCAGGCATTCGACGCGCTCGCGATCTGCTGCATCGAGCATCAATGGCACGACTGGCCGCAGCTGCGGCAGATAGGCGCGGCCGGACCCGCGCTGCTGTTCGTCACCAGTCGCGCGGCAGCGGCGCGCGTCGAGGTGCCGCCTGGCACTCTCGTCGCTGCCATCGCGCCGGCCACCGCGGCGACGCTCGCGGCGCGCGGCATCAAGGTCTCGATCACCGCGCATGGCGGCGTGCAGGAACTGGCCCGCGACGTGGTTCAGTCGAACCTGGTGCCCGATGGCGCCGAGATTTTCTATCCCACCAGCGACGCGGCGCTGCGCCAGGCGGAGCACCTTGCCGCGGTTGCGACACTCGGCGCGCGCTTGCGCGTGCGGACGCAGGCGGTGTATGCGACCGTGGCGCCGCCGAATCTGGCAGCGGAGCTCGCGGCGTTGCGCAGCCCGAATCAACCGCTGGGACTTGCCTTCTGGAGCCCATCCGCCATAGAGAATTTTTCCGCAGCGGGCGGCTTCGAACTACCGCCGGGACCGGCAGTGCTGGTGGGTGGCTCGACGCTGCGCAGCTGGCGGGAACAGGCGCCACCGCAGTGGCAGCGCGCTTACAACCACGATGCCGAGACACCGCTCGAATGGTCGCTGCGTTTTCTCGATCGCGGCGTGGAGCCGGCGGCAGGAGAAAAAGGGGACAGATCTATTTTCGAGAATTAAAGGGGACAGATCTATTTTCCGCCACCGGGCAGTGGGGACCATGAAGATGCGCTCGCGGAAAATAGATCTGTCCCCTTTAATTCTCGAAAATAGATCTGTCCCCTTTTTCTCCTAGAGCGAGCCGGGCTTGCGCATCATCTTGCGGATGTCCGCCAGGTGCATGGTTTCGGCGGCGATCTGATCGCGCGCGTACTCCTCGAGCATGATTTCCTTGCCGGCGACCAGGTCCAGCAGGCGGTGATACTCGTCGAGGCCTTCCTTCTCGTGCTGGTAAGCCTCCTTCAGGATTTCGTTCACGTCGTGTTTGCTTGTTTCGAGCAGCCCGCCGATCTTGAGCGACGGATGCCCGCCGAAGGTCGTGATGTGTTCCCCGGCCAGCACCGCATGCGCGTTCGATTCGTTGCCCTGCTCGCGCAACCACGCGACGATCGGGATCCGGTTGTGACCGAAGATCATGAAGCTGTAATGCATGTACCGCACGACACCCGCCAGCTCGAGCTCGAGAATGCGGTTGAGGCTCTCGAGCACTTTCTTGGTGAGTTTTGCATCCATCGGCGAGTCGGTCATGGCACGTATCTCCTAACAGTGAATCGTCGCAACCGGCCCGGATGGTAGACGAGTCGCGCGGGGATTTCAGACATGCGAATGCCAATGCGAATACGACGCATCCGGGCGCGCCGCGGCTGACCGCGAGGTATTCGTGCCAGCGCGCCGCAGCCTATCTACCACGGGCCGCGGCGGTGTTGCGCCCTGCCGCTTAGGCCTTCTGTTCGAGCCGATGGCGCCAGGTCGCCTGGTATTCGAGCAAGCCCGGGACACGCAGCGGCGCGATGCTCTGCAGCGCACTCACCGCCGGCGCGGGCAGGCCCGCCAGGTGCGCCGCCACGCGGTTGCCGCCGCCCTCGGCGTTGACACGCACGGTTCCGACCGGCACGCACGCGGCTAACAATCCCGCGAACAGCGCGTTTCGAGCCAGCGGGCCGTCGACGAAGATCTCGCCGCCCGCGCCCAGCGACTCGATCAACTGCGCCGTCATCAGCGCCGAGTACACCGTCGCCAGCGCGGCGCGGCGCGTTTCATCAAGTCCGGCGACGTTCTCCTGCTGGCCTTGGCGACCCGCGTACGGACCGGCGCTGGAAAACGAAGGCAATGCGATCGCACCCAGCTGCAATACCGCTTCCAGGGCTTCAAGCGTCGGTTGCGCGGTCCCAGGCGCGATGGCCTCGTACTCGCGCCCACCCATGTACCGCGCCGTCGCGACCGGTGCGCCGAAGGCATTGACGTTGGCGAGCATGTCGCGTTCTTCGCGCAGCCGGCGCAGATCGCCGCGATTCGCCATGACGATGGTCCACGTCCCGCTCGACACGACGGTGAACGCCTCGCGCTCGCGATCGAGCAGGAAGCGCAGATATGACGCGTTCGAATCGTGAATGCCGCAGACGACCTCGCACCCGGCCGCAAGTCCGGTGGCCGCGGCGACACTGTCGCGAATCCGGCCCAGGCGCTCAGGCGCCGACCGCATCGGCGGCATGAGCCGCGCCCAGCCCTGTTTGCGCGCCAGCGTCGAGTACACCCTCTCCTGCGGGCGCCACAGATCCGTGTGGGTGCCCAGCGAAGTGACCTCGCTGGCCATGACCGCGCAGAGGCGCCAAGCCCAGTACTGCGGATACATCAGGATATGTGCGGCGCGCTGGAACTCCGCGGCGCGGCGCTGCTGCAGGAAGTAGAGCTGGCGGCCGACATTGAGGCCCTGCGGCAGGTGCGGCGAAAATGTCTGGGAATAGGAATCGCGCAGCGCGCGATATTCGTCCGCGACTTCGTCGAAACACGTGTCTTCGTAGTCGGGCGCGGCGATCACTTCGCCCGCGTGGTCGATGAGCACCGCCGCGGCGCCATGCGCGATGGGCACGATCACCGAGATGCGCTCACGTTCGGGCGCGGTGCGCAGCGCGTCGAGCAACCATGCTTCGATACGCACGACATCCAGCTGCCGGCCCGACGGCGACTCGACCGCTTCGTTGGCGCGGCGCGTGCTCCAGATCTCCTGGCCGAGCGCCGGATCCACCAGCGTCAACTTGGCGTTGGTCTTGCCGACGTCGAAGACCGCGATCAGCGGCGCGGTACTCATCGCCGATTCAACAGCGCCGGAACGGCGACCACGAGGATCAGCAACAGGCCGATGAAGATGGACATCACGATGCCGGGGATATTCATGAGGCCGAGGCCGAATGTCACGAGACCGAATACCAGCGCCGCCAGCACCACGCCGGGAATGCTGCCTTTGCCGCCCCACACCGAAACGCCGCCGAGAATGACGATGCTGATGATCTCGAGCTCCCAGCCCTGTGCGATCGACGGCCGGGTGGAGCCGAGCCGCGAGGTGAGCAGCACCGCCGCCAGTCCGCTGAACAGGCCCGTCAGGGCGAACAAGGCAAATCGATACCGGTTCACGGCCACGCCGGCGAAACGGCTCGCCACCGGGTTCGCGCCGATCGCGTAGATAGACCGCCCCCAGCGCGTACGGTGCAGGAACACGGCAAACAACACCGCGAAAACGGCGAACAACACCAGTTCGTTCGAGACCGGCCCCGCGAAGTAGCCCTGACCGAACGCGGCGAACGACGCCGGGTAGTCCTTGAGTACACGATCTCCGAGCACCGCGTAGGCGGCGCCGCGGAACAACGTCATGGTGCCGATCGTCGCCACGATGGAGGGCACACGCCCGACCGTCACCAGCGCGCCGTTGATCATGCCGGCGGCCAAACCGGTGCCGAGCCCCAGCAACACGAGACCTGGTGTGCCGACACCGTGCGCGGCGCCCAGCCCCATGGCGACCGAAGCCAGCGCAATGATCGCGGCCACCGAGATATCGATCTCGCCGGCGATGATCAGCAGCGCCAGCGGCAACGCCACCAGCGCGCGCTCCGTGAAATTGAAGCTGGCGTCGGACAACGTGTCGACGCTCAGGAAATACGGCGAGATGTTCGAGAACAATACGAATTCGAGCACGACCACCACGGCCAGCATCGTCTCCCAGCGCAGCAGCGGCGAAACCTTCATGCGCGCGGGACCTCGAGAATGGCCCGGTTGTGCACGCGCGAACGCGCACTCAACAGCACCGCCAGCAGGATGACCACCCCATTGATGAACATCTGCCAGAACGCGGAAATGCCGACCAACGGCAAACTGCTTCTGATGATGCCGATGAACAGGCAACCGATGACCACGCCGAGCGCGGATCCCTTGCCACCGGCGATGGCTACGCCGCCGATGAGGCATGCGGCAATGACCTGCAGCTCGAAGCCAAGAGCGATGTCCGTATACGCAACCGCGAAGCGCGCCACCCACAGGTAACCGCACAGGCCGGCGATGGCGCCGCAGACGGTGTACGCGATGAACTGCATGCGGCCCGTATCGATGCCGGCATACGCCGCCGCCTCGGGGTTGCCACCCGCCGCGTACAGGCCGCGCGCCATACGCAGGCGGCGCAGCCCGAATATGAAGGCGGCCGCGAACCCGAGCGCCAGCCACGACAAGGTGCTCAGGCCGAGAAACGTGGCGCGCGTGAAACCAAGGAATGCGCGCGTCATTTCATTCTCGTTGACCCATGCGCCCCTGGACAGTAGATAGATGACTCCGCGGTATACCGACATCGTCCCCAGTGTGACCACGATGGGCGGCAGCGCCAGCTTCCACACCAGAAGGCCGTTCAGCGCCCCGAGCATGGCGCCGCTGGCGAGCGACAACACCAGCACGGGCAACACTCCGGCGTCGGGCAACGCGCGATTGAACAGCGCGGCGAGCATCCCGCACAGCGCAAGATTGGCGGCGATCGACAGGTCGATGCCGCGCACCAGGATCACCAGCATCTGGCCCAGTGCCAGCATGATGAGGAGCGCGGTGTCGTCGAGCAGTCCGGCCAGGTTTGCGGGTGAGGCGAAGCCCGGAAACGCGAAGGTGACCGCGGCACACATCCCGAGCGCGAGCGCGCCCAGCGACAGATCGCGGCGGGCTCCTTCGGACAGGCGTGGTGTGACCTTGTTCATGCGTCACTGGCCGCGCGCAGCAGCAGCTCGCCGGTCGCCTCGGCGCGCGTGAATTCACCACGCAGGCGGCCGCGGCGCATCACCAGGATACGATCCGACATGCCGAGGATCTCCGGCAGGTCACTGGAAATCATCAGCACGCCGTTGCCGTCTTTCACGAACTCGCTCGTGACCGCATGCACCGCGGCCTTCGCGCCGACATCGATACCCTTGGTGGGCTCGTCGAGGATGAGTACGCGGGGTTTGCGGGCCAGCCACTTCGCGATGACCACCTTCTGCTGATTGCCGCCCGAGAGATTCTGCACCGCCTGCCTCGGCCCCTGCGCCTTGATGTCCAGCCTGTCTATCCACTCACGGGCAAGGTCGTCTTCGGCGGTTTCGCTGCACATCCCGCGCGGCGCGAGCGTGGCCAGGTTGGGTAACGCAACATTGGCAGCAACCGAGAACGCGAGCACCGCGCCCTGCGACTGGCGGTCTTCCGGCACCAGAGCGATCCCGGCGGCGCGCGCATCGCCGTCGAGCACGAACCTTCCGGTATCGGGTCGGTGGATGCCAAACAACACCTGCGCAAGCTCCGTGCGGCCTGCGCCCACCAGGCCGTAGAGCCCGACGATCTCGCCGCGCCGCAACGTGAAGGAGATGTCTTCGAATTCGCCCTTGCGGCCCAGCTGCTCGACGCGCAACAGCGTATCGCCAGGTTCCGTCGCAAGTTTCGGAAACAGCTGTTCGACCGGCCGACCCACCATGAGCCGGATCAATTCATCGTGATTCGTGTCGGCGAGCGATCCTGCGCCCACCGAACTACCGTCGCGAAACACCGCGTACCGGTCGGCGATCTCGAAGACCTCGTCGAACTTGTGGCTGATGAACAGCAGCGCGCAGCCGGAGTCGCGCAGCTTGCGCACGATGCGGAACAACTCCGCGCATTCACGCTTCGACAGGGATGCCGTCGGTTCGTCCAGGATCAGCACCCGCGTCTCCTCCACCAGCGCACGCGCGATCTGCACCACGTGTTTCTGCGCGATGCTCAGGCTGGCGACAGATGTATCCGCCTCGAAGTCCGCATCGAGATCGCGCAGCACGGCGGTCGCGCGACGCCGCATCTCGGCCCAATTCACCAGGCCGCGAGTCGCCGGATGCGCATTGATGAAAAGGTTTTCGGCCACGTCGAGGTTGTCAAACACCATGCATTCCTGGTGCACGACGGAGATGCCGAGCCGCCGCGCATCCATGGGGTCCGCAATCCGTACCGGCTTGCCGTCGAGCAGGATTTCGCCGTCGTCCGGCTGATGGACGCCCGACAGGATCTTGACCAGCGTCGATTTGCCCGCGCCGTTCTCGCCGATCAACGCGGTGACGGAACCACGATGCAGTTGCAGCGCGACGCATTCGAGAGCGCGCGCGCCGCCGAAGTATTTGCGGATGCCGCTCAGCGTCAGGTGAGGTGTAGGCACGCTGGGCGACTCGCCTGCCTCAAAAAACCTGCGCGAATTCCACTACGTTGCTGGCGTCGTAGATGAAAGGTTTGCTCATCGCGCCGACACCATCCGCGCCAAACGTCACGCTGCCCATGCGTCCCGTGGGCACGGGTAGTTTGGCGTCCGCGCCGCGCGCCAGCCGCACGGCGATCTGCGTGCTCGCGTACCCGAGATCGATCGGATTCCAGATCGCGAATTTCGGCACCACGCCTTTCTGCACGTACCCGGCGAGTTCCGACGGCAAGCCCAGGCCGGTTACCTTGACCTTGCCCGCAAGGCCCTGATCCTCGACCGCGCGCGCGGCTGCGACGATGCCGACCGAGCTGATGCTGACCACCACGGCGAGGTCGGGGTGTTGCTTGAGCAGCGCCACCGTCTCGCGATACGACTTGTCGGAAACGTCGTCGCCGTAGACCACGCCGACCATTTCGAGCCCGGCGTGTTGTGGCAATGCGGCGCGCATCTGCTCGAGCCACGAATTCTGGTTGGTGGAGGTCGGCGTCGCCGACACGACCGCGAACTTTCCCTTGCCACCGGGCGAAAGCTCGGCGGCCATCGCGACCACGGTCTCGCCTATCAATTGATCCGACGAAGGCGCCAGATGCACGAGACGTCCCGCGGGCGCGACCGCCGAGTCATACGAAATGACGGCGATGCCGCGCTCCATGGCCTTCTTCAACGTGGGCACCAGCGCGTCGGGATCGTTCGCGGAAACCGCGATCGCATCGACGCGCTGGGCGATCAACGCGTTCAGCACTTCGATCTGCCCCTCCGCGGTCGGCGTCGTCGGACCGGTGAAGATCACTTCGGCATCGAGCTCGCGGGCAGCCTCTTCCGCGCCCTTGTGGACCGCATCGAAGAAGCCATTGCCCAGCGATTTTGCGACCACACCCACGCGTGTGTGCGCCGGCTTTGCCGGTTCGCTCTTGCCGCAACCGGCGACGCCGGCGGCCATGCAGACGACAAGAAGGGCGCACGCGCCCGCGGTCAGGATCTTCTTCACGCTTCCCCCAGAACTTGAACGTCAGGCGAGTTTCCGCAACTCGTCTTCTTCAGTGACCTTCGCGACGATGACCTGGATGCCCGCGCTGCGGAACTCCTGGAGCTCCTCCGCCCTGGCGCCGTCGTCCGTGACGATGGTGTTGATGCGATCGAGGCCGGCGACGACCATCGCGGACTTGCGGCGCAGCTTCGAGCTGTCCGCCATCACGATCACGTGTTCCGAACGTTTCAGTAGTTTGGTCGCGGCCTGCACGACGAGCGGATCCGCTTCCATCATGCCGAAGCGATTCAATCCGTAACAGCCGACGAACAGCTTGTTGCCCCAGAAACTCTCGATGGCGTCGTTCTCGAACGGCGACAACACGATGTTCTGCTCGCGGAAGATCGTGCCGCCCGGCAAGGTGATGCGATTGCGGCTCGTGGCGAACAGCTTCGCGGCGATCGGGAACGAATTGGTCAGGATGTCGAGATCGGAGTTTTCGAGAAACTCGACCAGGGCGTACGTCGTCGTGCCGCCGTTGATGATGATGCTTTCGCCCGGCGCGATGAGCGCCGCGGCGGCGCGCGCGATCGCCCGCTTCTGCGGGACGCTGACGTCCTGGCTCATCGCGAAAGGCATGCCAACCAGGTGCGGCTGATGGCGTGGGCGCACGGCCTCGGCACCGCCGCGGATGCGCTTGATCTCGCCCCGCTCCGACAACGCATTGATGTCGCGGCGAATCGTCGCCTCGGAGGCGCCGAGCAACGCGAGCAGATCGCCGACGCTCACGATCGAGCGCTCATCGACAAGCTTCAAAATCAGGTTATGGCGTTCTTTTTCCAACATTGATCACTCCAGAGGGAAGCCGTGATCGATTCTGAACGTGATTGATTGTATATGACGGCTTCGTGTGTTAAACAGCCTCACCGTAAAAAGAGAGACCGGACGCCTACTTTAGCGCCGTTCTGGCCGGAGACATGGGATGAGTGTGGTTCAGATTGCGCCCCAGGTGCCGCTGGAAATCGAGAATCGCTGGGATGAGGCCCATGCGGCCAAGCTTTCGCCTGCCGAGCTGCTTCTGTATCGCTCCAACCTGCTGGGCAGCGACAAACGCATCACCAATTTTGGCGGCGGCAATACCTCGGCCAAGCTCAAGGAAAAGGATCCGCTGACGGGCAAGGAAGTCGCCGTGCTCTGGGTCAAGGGCTCGGGCGGCGATCTCGGCACGATGAAACTCGACGGCCTCTCCACTCTATATATGGAGAAGTTTCTCGCGCTCGAGAAGTTCTACAAGAACAAGGACAGCGACAGCACGCTGGTGCCGCTGTACGCGCATTGCGCGTTCAACCTGAATCCTCGCGCGGCCAGCATCGACACCCCACTGCACGGGCTCGTCCGTCACGCGCATGTCGATCACATGCATCCGGATGCGCTGATCGCGATCGCGGCATCGGCCGATTCGCAGGCCCTGACGAAGCAGATTTTCGGTGACGAGATCGGCTGGTTGCCATGGATCCGGCCCGGCTACGAACTGGGCCTGAAACTGCGCGAGCTCACGCAGAAGAATCCGCATCTGAAAGGCGCGATCCTCGAAGCGCATGGGCTTTTCACCTGGGCCGATACGTCCAAGGCCTGCTACGACAACACGCTCGACATCATCAATCGGGCCACGTCCTGGCTGAATACGAATTCGCGCGGCAAACGGCCATTCGGCGCGGTCGCCATTCCCGCGCTCACGATCGATCGCCGCCGCGAGATCGCGGCCGGCATCATGCCGATCATCCGTGGCGCCATATCCACCGCACCCGCGGGCATCGCGCCGGTACTGAAAGTCGGGCACTTCGACGACAGCGAAACGGTGCTCGATTTCGTGGGCGGCGAGAAGCTCGCCGCGCTCGCCGCGCTCGGCACCTCCTGCCCCGATCATTTCCTGCGCACCAAGATCTGGCCGCTGGTGCTGCCGTTCGATGCCGCGCGCGACAGCGTCGCGGACCTCGCCGCGCGCGTGAAGCCGGCCATCGAAGCCTATCGCGAGCGTTACGCGAAGTATTACGAGAGCTGCAAGCGCCCCGGCTCGCCGAAGATGCGCGACGCCAACCCGGTGGTGTACCTGGTGCCCGGCGTGGGCATGATGACCTTTGCCGCCGACAAGGCTACCGCGCGGATCGCCGGCGAGTTCTACGTCAACGCCATCAACGTGATGCGCGGGGCGGCCAGTGTGTCTACCTACCGCGGCCTGCCTGAGCAGGAAGCGTTCGACATCGAATACTGGGATCTCGAAGAAGCCAAATTGCAGCGCATGCCGAAGCCGAAAGCGCTCGCCGGCCGCGTGGCGCTGATCACCGGCGGCGCCGGCGGCATTGGCCTCGCGACCGCGCGCCGGCTCATGGATGAAGGCGCCTGCGTCGTCATTTGCGACATCGATCGCGATGCGCTGTCCGCAGCCGAAACGGAGCTCAGGAAGAAATACGGCAACGATGTGGTCGCATCCTCCTGGGTGGACGTGACACGCGAGGACGCCGTGATTGCCGGTTTCCGCGACAGCGCATGGAAGTTCGGCGGCGTCGACATCTGCATTTCGAACGCCGGTATCGCGTCCGCCGCGCCGGTCGAAGACACCACGCTGGCCCTCTGGCAGCGGAACATGGACATCCTCGCCACGGGGTATTTCCTGGTCGCGCGCCAGGCATTCCAGCTGTTCAAGGCGCAGGGCATCGGCGGCTCGATCGTATTCATCGGCTCGAAGAACGCGTTGGCCGCCTCGCCGGGAGCTGCGGCGTATTGCACGGCCAAAGCCGCCGAGCTGCACCTCGCGCGCTGCCTCGCGCTCGAAGGCGCCCCGCTCGGCATCCGTGTGAACACGGTGAATCCGGACGCCGTGTTGCGCGGTTCGCGCATCTGGCAGGGCGAATGGGCCACCCAGCGCGCCGCGCAGAACAAGACCAGCGTCGACAATCTCGAATCGGTGTACCGGGAACGCAGCCTGCTCAAGCGCAGCGTATATCCGGAAGACGTGGCGGAAGCGGTGGCGTTCTTCGCCTCCGAGCGTTCGGCCAAGTCGACCGGTAATATCGTGAACGTCGATGCCGGCAACGCGGGTGCCTTCACCCGCTGATTCTTCGCGCGAGGGTTCATGAATTACGCCGATCCGCGCGACGCGAGCTACATCGCGTCCGCCAACAAGCCGCTCGCGGGCGCGTTGTCGTCCGACTACACCGCGCTGGGGCTCCAGCTAGAACGCCGCGGCATCAAGATCGACGACATCACGCGGGCGGTCGCGAATTTCAAGGTGGCCGTGCCTTCGTGGGGCGTCGGCACGGGCGGCACGCGTTTCGGCCGGTTTCCGGGCCTGGGTGAACCACGCAATATCTTCGAGAAGCTCGAAGACTGCTCCGTCATCCACAAACTGACGGGCGCGACACCGACGGTGTCGCTGCACATCCCGTGGGACAAGACCGACGACTACGCGGCGTTGCGCGAGCACGGCGCCGCGCTCGGGCTCGGGTTCGATGCGATGAACTCGAACACTTTCCAGGACCAGGCGGGCCAGTCGCTGTCGTACAAGTACGGCAGCCTCACGCACGTCGACGCGGCGACGCGCGCGCAGGCCATCGCCCACAACATCGAGTGCATCAACGCCGGCAAGAAGCTCGGCTCCAAGGCGTTGACGGTGTGGATCGGCGACGGCGCGAATTTTCCCGGCCAGTCGCACCTCGGGCGCGCGTTCGAGCGGTATCTGGAATCCGCCGCGTCCATCTACAAGACGCTGCCGGAAGACTGGCGGATGTTCATCGAGCACAAGATGTACGAGCCAGCCTTCTATGCGACTGTGATCCAGGACTGGGGCAGCTCGCTGATGGCGGCGCAGGCCCTCGGCCCCAAGGCCTTCTGCCTGGTCGACCTCGGCCACCACGCGCCCAACGTGAACATCGAGATGATCGTCGCGCGCCTGGTGCACGCGCAGCGTCTCGGCGGCTTCCACTTCAACGACTCCAAGTACGGCGACGACGATCTCGACGCCGGTTCCATCGAACCGTTCCGGCTGTTCCTGGTGTTCAACGAACTGGTCGAGGCCGAGCTCGCCAGGGCGCCTAACTTCCGCCCGGCGCACATGCTCGACCAGTCGCACAACGTGACCGATCCAGTCGAAAGCCTCATGACCAGCGCCATCGAGCTGCAGCGCGCGTACGCCCAGGCGTTGCTCGTGGAGCGCCCGAAGCTGAACGAATTCCGCAGCGGCAACGACGTGTTGATGGCGGCACAGACGCTGAAGCGCGGCTTTACCACGGATGTGGCGCCGATTCTCGCCCAGGCGCGCCTGCAGAAAGGCGCGGCCATCGATCCGGTCGCGGCATATCGCGCCAGCGGCTATCGGCAGAAGTGCGGGCAAAATCGGCCGGGCAAACAAAGTCTCGGTGGTGGCATAGTCTGAAATGGGGTCAGGCGCGTTGGCCCGTTCCCCGTTTGCCAGGAAACGCAGAATGCCCTCATGACCGTCATCAACAGCATTGCCGATCTTCGTGAGCTCGCGCGCCGCCGCGTGCCGCGCGCCATCTTCGACTACGCCGATCGCGGCTCGTACGACGAAGTCACCTTCAATCGCAATCTTTCCGACCTGCACGCCATCGAGCTGCGCCAGCGCGTCATGGTGGATGTGTCGAAGCAGCAACTCGCCACGAACATCCTCGGCGAAGACTGGTCGATCCCGCTCGGCATCGGCCCCACCGGGCTTACCGGCCTCTTCCATGCCAACGGCGAGATGCTGGGCGCGCGCGCCGCAGAAGCATTCGGTGTCCCGTTCTGCCTGAGCACGATGTCCATCTGCTCGATCGAAGACGTGCGCAGCGCGGTGCAGAAGCCGTTCTGGTTCCAGGTCTACCTGATGCGCGATCGCAGCTTCAACCAGGAACTGCTGGAGCGCGCCAAGGCTGCGAATTGCTCGGCGATCATGCTCACGGTCGACATGCCCGTGCAGGGCCTGCGCCGGCGCGATCCGAAAAACGGCCTGTCGATTCCACCGAAGCTCACGCTCAAGAACATGTTCGAGGTCGCGATGCGCCCTGCCTGGGCGCTCAAGGTGCTCACCGGCAAGCGCCGCACGTTCGGCAATCTCGAAACGCGCATGAAAGGCACCGGCGGCCTCAAGACGCTGTCCGAGTGGATCGCGCAGCAGTTCGATCCGACCGTCACCTGGAAAGATCTCGCCTGGCTGCGCGAACAGTGGCCGCGCAAGATCATCATCAAGGGCATCAACGATCCCGAAGATGCGCGGCTCGCCTGCGAACACGGCGTCGACGCGATGGTCGTGTCGAACCATGGCGGCCGGCAGCTCGATGGCGCGCCATCGACCATCTCCATGTTGCCGCGGGTGGTCGAAGCAGTCGAAGGCCGCGCCGAGGTGTTGTTCGATGGTGGCGTGCGCACCGGCCAGGACGTGCTCAAAGCCCTCGCGCTCGGCGCCAAGGGCTGCCTCATGGGCAAGGCATTCCTCTATGCGCTGGCCGCGCGCGGCGAGGCCGGCGTATCGCTGGCGCTCGACATCATCCGCAAGGAGCTCGCCGTGAGTCTGGCGCTCACGGGCGCCAACGACGTCCGCAAGGTCACGCGCGACATCCTCGTCGATCGTAGTTAGCCGATCGCGACGGGCCGGGCCCGTTCGTCGCCTCTGACAAGCCGCTGAAATGGAAACGCCGCCGGCATTCGCATGCCGGCGGCGTCCTGTCTACCTTCAGAACGTCTTGATGTTGACGCCCAGGAACACCGTCATCCCAGCGTAGTCGTAGGTCGCCGGAAACGTATTTCCGTAACCGCCAAAACCCGCGACGATCGGCGGATCCTCGTCCAGCAGGTTGTTCACGCCCGCGTACACCTCGGCCTTGTCGCCGATGTCGTAGGTGAACGAAAGGTCGAAGTAGCTGCGCTTCGGCAGCGTCGGATTCGTGAACGTGTTCAACGCCGGGGGAGTACCGCCCGAAGTCTTCGGCAGCACGTACCGGTCGGTGGTCACGCTGTCGATGAAGCGATGCCGCAGGCTCACGCCCAGGTCACCCGACGTCCAGGTAACACGCGTCACGCCCTTCAGCTCCGGGATCGGTTCGCCGCAGGTCGAGCCATAGGAACCCACGCAGCGGTTTTTGTTCTCCGGCACTGCCTGCATCGGCGTCACCGTGAACTCATCCGTGTAGGTCCACGCCGAGCTGATGTCGAAGTGGCTGGCGCCGCCGAATCCGAAGCCCGCATCGAGCCCGTAACGCACGTTCAGATCGACACCCGAGGTCTCGAGCGCACCGATGTTCGCCTGCAGGACATCGAGACTGAACGGAACCGTGATCGCGCCCGTGCCGGTATTGCGATGGACTGCCTGGCAGAAGTCGCTGCTCGCGTCCTGGACCGTGAGGTAACACAGGTTCAGCGTGTTCTGCGCACCGCCACCGAGCTGTGCGATCGCACCATCGAGCTTGATGTCGAACCAGTCGATGGTCACGGCGAGCGAGTCGGCGAACTCCGGAGTGAACACGACACCGATCGTGCGCGTGTCCGAGCTCTCTTCCTGCAGATCCGCGTTGCCGCCCGAACGGGTCGGAATGATGTTCTCCGGCTGCACGCCAGCACTGAACACCGAACCGGCCGGCACGCCGGTCGCGATGCAAACCGCCCGCACGGCCTCTGTCTGGTTCGCGGTATTGCGGCTCGAGCACGGATCGGTGAGTGTATTGAAGTTCAGCTGCAACCCGCCGTACAGGTCGGCGATGTTAGGCGCCCGGATGGCACGCTGGAACTGCCCGCGGAATCCGAGCGACGGGTTGACCCGCCAATCGAGACCATACAGATAGGTCGATACCCGGCCGACGCCGTCGAGGTCATAGTCCGAACTGCGGAACGCGCCGTTGATGCTCAGATTCTGGACCGCCGGAATATTCGCCAGGACCGGAATGCGCAGCTCGGCAAAGTAATCCTTCGACGTCACCTTGCCCCCGGTCGGCAGACCGGGATTGAAGCCGATCACGTCGCCCGAGCGCAGGAACTGGTCCGGAATGTATTGCGCTTCGGCGGAACGCCACTCGACACCGAGAGAGAAATCGACCGCTCCTGCCGGCAGGTCGAAGGCCTCGCCACCGAGTGTCGCCGCGATCACTTCCTGTTCGGCATTCGTCACGTTGGTCGACGAGATGGCGATGGCGTTGACGGCCGCTTCGGAGAGGTTCTGTCCGAAGATGTTGGCGACGGGTGGCGCGCCGTTGACAGACAGCAACGCCTGCGCGTAACGGCTGCGCGACGCGGCACCTTCCTGGCGGCTGCTGTCCTCGGAACGCGCGAAGCTGTAGTACACGTCGTACGACAGATTGCGCAGGAACTTGTCCGAGGCATTGCCGAGATCGCCCTTCATGCCGAGGGCCGTGCGCCAGACGTTGTGGTCATCGACATTGTGCCGGTAGGGCAGCTCCACCAGACGCCGGCCCGCGTTGAAAAACGCCAGGCCGTCGTTGCGCGTGGTCGTCTGCGTGATCGCGCCCTGCGAGAAGGACGTGCTGCCCGTCGTCGGCTCCGCCGCATCGAGCGCCACCAACAACGACCGCATGTTCGCGTCGAGATACGGATTGTTGACGTTGAACAGGAACTCGCCGTTGATGTTCGACTGCGTGAGCTGCTGGTCGACGGTGTTGTTGCTGAAATGGAATTCCAGGTAACCCGTGGCCTGCGGCGCGAAGTCGTAGTGCGTGAATGCATTCAGCATCCACCGCTCCTGCGGCACCTGCAGATAGTTGAACTGCGTCAGGTTGAAATCGTCGGCCGGCCTTTGCACCAGCCGCTGGGTCGACCCCGCGTCGTTGAACGTGAATCCGTTGGAACCCAGTCCTGCCAGCCCGGAATTTGTCAGGGCCGTCTGCACCGCGGCATCCGCCAGCTGTGCGGGCCTCAACGTGTAGCGCCCGTTCGGGATGTCACCGCTGCCCGAGAACACGAAGCCCATCCGGCCGCCCGAGGTCGCGCAGTTCGCGGCACTCGCCCCGTTGGCGACGCCTATCAAACTATCACTCCAGGATTCCGGAGTGACGCAACCTTCACCGATGGGCAGTTCCGCCCAATCGCCGCGCTCCGCCCGGGTGAATCCTTCGCGCTTGTAGTAGCCGAGCGAAACCACCGCGTTGCCGCGGCCTTCGGCGAAATTGCCACCCAGCGTGAGGTCCGCATTCCAGGTGGGCGTGCTCGTGGAGCTGTCGAAGCCGTATTGGCCACCGACCTGCACGCCTTCGAAATCTTTCTTCGTGATGAAATTGATGACCCCCGTGATGGCATCGGAGCCGTACACGGCGGAGGAACCGCCCGTCACCACTTCCGTGCGTTCGATCAACGCGGTCGGAATGGTGTTGAGATCGGTGACCTGCTCCGGACCGAAGATTGCGAACCGCCGGCCGTTGACCAGCGTCAGGCTGCGCGTCGGACCGAAACCACGAAGGTTGGCGTAGGCCGCACCGGCCGCGGATCCCGCGGGTACCTGGTTGGCCGTCGCGCCGCCGTTGGTCGCCTGCACGAACTGCGGCGAATCGCCGAGCACCTTGTCCACGGTCGGCGAACCCGACAGCTTGATGTCCTCGGCGCTGATGATCGCCAGAGGTGTGGAAGCATCGGTGACTTCACGGGCAATACGCGAACCGGTGACGACGATGACCTCGCCTTCTTCCGGTTGCTGAGTTTGTTCCTGGGCGAATCCGAATGGACTCGCGACGATCAACGCAAGACTGGCCAGGACGAGCTCGCTTGTCCGCGTGACACGAGCCCGGGCCGACCTATAAATGGCCTTCATGTTTCCCCCTCTGTTTTTTTGGCACTCGCGGTGCCGTTCGATCAAAAAGCATCATCCGCGATCAGAAGGCGCAAGAATTAACACATTTGCAGGCAAAGGAGGAGACATTGCGGGGGACACGGCCCGTCCGTGAACGAGAATTCGCTCATTAGTGCAATGAATTTTTATTGAAGTAGGTTGGACCGTCCAGGCCATGGCCGCGCGTTACTTCGGCGCGAGTTCCGCGGCCTGACGCAGCGCCTCGATGAGGCTGCGTTCGTCCGCGATGCCCTTGCCCGCGATGTCGAATGCGGTGCCATGGTCCACCGATGTGCGCACTACGGGCAGACCGATCGTGATGTTCACGCCGGCCTCCAGGCCCATCACCTTGATCGGCCCGTGACCCTGGTCGTGATACATCGCGACGACGATGTCGTAGTCCCCGCGCGCCGCGAGGAAGAACAAGGTGTCGGCAGGCAGCGGACCCCTCACATCCCAGCCGCGGGCGCGGCAGTTCGCGATCGCCGGATCGATCTTTGCGGCTTCTTCGCCGCGACCGAACAAACCGTTTTCGCCGGCATGCGGATTGATGGCGCAGACGCCGATGCGCGGCTGCTTGATTCCCGCGCGCACCAGCGTGTCGTGTGCGCGCGCGATGACGCGCTCGACCAGCGGCGCGTCGATGTGCGCAATCGCATCCAGCAAGCCCATGTGGGTGGTGACGTGGATCACGCGCAGCTTCGGCGCCACGAGCATCATCGACACTTCGGGAGTGTTGGTCAGCGCGGCCAGCAGTTCGGTGTGCCCCGGATATTTGTGCCCGGCCAGATGCAGCGCTTCCTTGCTGAGCGGCGCGGTGCAGATGGCTTGCGCGCCGCCCGATTCCACGATGCGCACGGCGCGCTCGATGTAGCGGTACGCGGCCTCGCCGGCAATCGCCGACGTCTGGCCGAACGGCAGATCGGCGGGAATGTTGTCGAGGTCGATGCACTCCACGTTGCCGTGTCCGTACGCGGCTTCCGCCGGATCATCGAGGCTTTCCACCTTGAGTTTGCTGCCGACCCGTTCTCCGGCGCGGCGCAGGCGTTCGCCATCGCCGACCACCAGCGGCTTGCACATCGCATGCACGTCGGCCGACGCCATGGCCTTCATGATGATCTCGGGACCGATGCCCGCGGCGTCTCCCATCGTGATCGCGATCGTGGGAAGGATTCCGTGCGGGAGGATTTCGCTTGGTGGGCTCATGCCAGTTTTCCCGTCTGTCGTATCGAGCGCAGTCTGTCGAGCGCGCGGACCAGGCTGTGCGAATCTCCGAAGGCGCCCGGCTTGGTGATGACCGGCACGCTGTCGTCCCGCACCATGATGCCGAGCGAGGTGCCTGCCTCGATCTCGTCCACCAGCCGAATCTGGCCAACGTAGCACTGCTTCAGCAGCGCCGCGGCGGTTTCGCCGCCGGTCGCGATGAGGCCGCTCATGCGCGACAACGCGGGAGCGAGGCTGGTCGCGAGCGCGCGCACCAGCGCCGGGCCGATCTCGAGGCCGGGTGCTTCGTCGAGCGGCATTTCGACCAACACGTCGGTGCCGCGGTCGAGCGCGGCGCGGATGTCGAGCGCCATCTGCGTCCGCATCCGAGCGTCGCCGGCCATCAGGATATCGACCGTGAATACCACGTGCCGCACGCCGTTCACCTGCACGAGCGAGCGCGCCGCGGTCCGCGCGACGCTCGCCAGCGAGCCGACGACGATCAGCGCGCCATGCCGCGACGGCGTCATGGCCAGCGGCTGCCGTTCCGCCGGCGGCGTGCCCTCGGCCAGCGCATTCGCGAGGCCGGCGCTGCCGATGAAGAATCGCGAGGTCGCACGTTCGCGCGCCGCGCCGGCGATACGCGCGAGGTCCTCGGGTGTTTCGGCATCGCAGATCAGTATCGTGCCGGCGCCGGCCGTGGCCGCCGCTTCGGCCGCGACGAATGATTCGCGCAATGCGGCGCCGCCGGCACGCACCACCGCGAGCGGTAGTTTGATGGCGTGCAGCCCCGCGCTCGAGACGATCCCGGCGAGATCCGCGTCCGGATAGCTGTGTTCGCGGCGCCAGATCTTCGTGGACTCGAGCGGCTCACCGTGTAAGAACACCCGCCCGTCGACGGTAGTTCGGCCCATGGCCGGATTGGCTGGCGCAAAGATTCCGCACAGCCGGTCGAACGGCGCCGGCAAACCTCCGCACAGCGCGGCGATTTCGGCGGCCGGCTGCCCGCGCAGGGTCGAATCGATCTTCTTGTACAACATGGAGAATGCGCCGCGCCGCAGGCCGCGCGCCGCGGCCGCGCGATGTGCCGCACCCGCCGCCGCGGCGCCGAGGCGCCGGCTGTCGCAATCGTGGGCCAGCGCGGTGACGGCGCCGAAGTCGCCGGCGAAGTGTTCACCCCAGTTGAGCTCGGTGCGGTGGCCGCGCCGGGCGAAGGCGATCGCCGCGTCGGCCGCTCCCGAAAGATCGTCGGCCAGGATGAGCCACCGCTCACCCATCTACCGCGCCTCACCCACGCGGCGCGCGGTCCAGGCGGTGACCAGCGGCACCAGGATCGCCGTCACCACGACACAGGCGGCCACCAGGATCGTGGCCTGCGCCGCCGCATCCGCGTAGGCGGGATTCGCACTCGCGATGATGGCCGGCACCGCCACCGCATTGCCGGCCGTCGACGCCGCGGCGACTCCGGCGACGCCGCTGCCGCCCGTGAGTTTGTCGACGAAGAACAGCGGGATGCCGGTGACTACCACGACGGCGATGCCGAGGCCGAGCCCTAACAACCCCGCCTGCCACACCCTGGCGAGATCGAGATTGGCGCCGAGCGCGAAGGCGAAAAACGGGATCATCACCGGGATCGCCTGCTTCAGGAATTCGCGCATCTCGCGATCGAGATTGCCGATGAACATGCCGAACAGCAGCGGCAGGATGCCGCCGACCAGCGTCGGCCACGGAAACGCCGAGAGTCCGGCGACGCCCAGCGTGACCATCGTGAGGAACGGGCCGGACTCGAGCGACATCACGGTGTAGGCACCCACATCGCGCGGATGGCCGTATTGCCCCATCAGCGCCATGTACAACCCGCCGTTGGTGTCGTTCATCGCGGCGACGATGGCGAGGGTCGAGATACCCGCGAACATGCCCGCGCTGACCGGCGCCTCGCCCAGCAGCCGCCCGAACACGATGCCTAACAAGATTCCGATCGCGACCTTGACCGCGAACAGGCTGCCGCCCTTCTTGAGAATGTAAGGCGTGGCCTTGAAGTCGATGCTGGCGCCAGTGCACACGAAGAACACCGCGAGGATGGGCAACGCACCGGTGAACAACGCGCCGGTGAACGAGCCGAAGAATTTCGCCGTGCCCGCGAAGAAGGTGGCGAAGAAAGCGCCGCACAGCAGTGGCACGACCATCATGCCGCCAGGCACGCGCTCGATCGCCCGCTTGATGGGAATCTGCGTCATCTTGCCATCCCCTTCGGGCGCGCGTAGGTTGCGCGCCCATGAACAACTTCACTCGTCCGGCCTGGCTCCGCCTGTCGTTGGCCATCGTTCTCGTCGCCGCATCGGCGCTGAGCGTGCCCGCGCGGGCCGGCGCCGTCGACTGCAAGCTGAAATTCACGATCAGCGGGTGGGCGGCATTCTACAAGCGCTCGACCGGCACGGGGACCATCACGTGCACCAACGGACAATCGATGCGCGTGCGTCTGGAAGCACGCGGCGGCGGCCCCGCCGTGGGCAAGTCGACCATCAAGAACGGCACCGGAGAATTTTCCGGCGTGAGCGACATCCGCGAATTGCTCGGCAGCTACATCAGCGCCGAAGCGCAGGCCGGAGCGGTCAAGTCCGCCAAGGGCCAGGTCGTCACGAAGGGCGAAGTCTCCCTGGCCCTGAGCGGCACCGGCGAAGGCTGGGAGATCGGCGTCGCGTTCGGCAAGTTCAGCATCCTGCGGCGTTAGGCGGGCTTCCGCGCTTTGGGCGCGATCGGCACCGGCGTGCGCGAGCGGCCGAGGCAGGCCGTGAACTCCGCGCCGAACAGAAAGATCTGCGCCGAGTAGTACAGCCACAGCAACAACGCGGCGAACGATGCCGCCGCGCCATACGCCGTCGGTTGCGTCGCGTGCCCCAGATAGAGGCCGATTCCCCAGCGGCCGAGATGAAACAGCAGCGCGGTCGAGAGCGCGCCGATCAGCACTTCCCGCCACGGCAGGCGCTTCGCCGGTAGATAGCGATACATCAGCGCGATGAGCCCGGTGCCGAGGCCGATGGAGATCAGGAAGTCCAGCAGGGCAAAGAGCCCGACCAGCCCCTCGAAGTGGCGCAGGATGTAACCGCGCAGCGCGCCCAGCGCCGTGGTCAGAGTCAGCGACACCAGCAGCAGGAAACCGATCGCGAGCACGAAGCCGAACGAGATGAGCCGCGCGCGCACCGTCGCACGCCAGTTGCGGTGCAACGCCTCGCGGCCACCCCACACCTGTTGCAGCGCGCTTTCCAGTGCCGCGAACACGGTGCTCGCGCCGATCAGCAGCATCACCACGCTGACCGCGGTCGCCCAGATGCCGTCGACGCTTTGCGCGCCACGCATGGCCTCGAGAATCAGATCGGCGCTCGGCTTGCCGAACAGCAACGTCAGCTGGGTTCCGACGTACGAATAGGCCAGCTCGCCGCCGACTATCCACCCGGCGATCGACACGATGATGATGAGCAGCGGCGCCAGCGAAAACGCGCAGTAGAACGCGAGCGCGGCGCTGATGCTCGACGCCTGGTCCTCGAGCCAGTTGTCCGTCGTCCCTTTGAGGATCTGCCAGAACGTGCGTCGCTTGCTCACATCCGGATTTTGCACCCGGCGGCGGCCTAACAAGCCGCCGCATTTGTCGGGATATGACCCGGGCATACGCCAGTGCGCGCCTACAGAGCCGCGCTGGCATCGCGAGATCGCGTTATTCCGCCGGCCACTCCGTACTGGGTGTGAGGCGGAAGGCGTCGCCATCCCGCCCGATGAGCAGCGCGGCAAGGGACGTCTCGTTCGCAAGCCGCAGCGCAGCCTCGGGCGGCATCACCATGAGCACGGTGGCCAGCGCGTCGGCCGCCATACACGTGGCGCCCATCGCGGTCGCGGAGACGGTCGCATGCGCCACGGGAAAACCGGTGTGCGGATCGATGATGTGCGAGTAGTGCCGCCCGCCGGCTTCGAAGTAGCGCCGATAATCTCCGGCGGTCGCCACGCTCGCATCGCGCAGCGCGATCGATGCGGGCATGGCGCCAGCCGCGTTGTCGGCGCCGGGTTGTTCGACCGCCACGCGCCACGGCTCGCCGGCCGCGTTGCGCCCACGCGCCCGCAGCTTGCCCGACAGGTCGATGAGGTAGTTAGTGACGCCGGCCGCGTCGAGGAATTCCGCCACGCGGTCGACGCCCCGGCCCTTGCCGAGCGAGGACAGATCCACGCGTACGCCCGGCGCCTTGCGCGCGCGACTCTGCGAACCATCCACCTCCACCTTGCGCCAGCCCACGAGTGCCCGCGCGGCGGCGATCGCCGCTTCATCGGGCACATGGTCCTGCGCCGGATCGGGACCGAAACCCCAGAGATTCACGAGTGGTCCGACGGTGACGTCGTAGGCGCCCTCGCTGCGTTGCGCAAGGCTCAGTGCGTAGGAGAGGACCGCGCCGAGTTCCGGATCGATCGGCACCCAGGCGCCGGAGTCCTCGGCATTGAACCGGCTCAGCGCGGACGTCGGTCGATACGTGCTCAACGCCTGGTTTACGTCTTCGAACCGCGCCTGTGCGCCCGCCTGCAGTTGCGCCGCCGGTGCCGGCAACGCGCCGGCGATCTTCACCGTCCACGCGCTGCCCATCGTCTCGCCCTGGAGCAAGGTCACGGGCGGCGTCATCGACTGGCAGCCGGCGAGCAGCAGGCCCGCCGCTGCGATGATCGATCGCACCTGACTACTGCGTCAGGACTTCGAACGTGCCGTTGTACGAGGCGCGGCGCTTCTTCACCTTCGGGACCGTCGCATTCTCGTCTTCGATCGACGCGTCGACCCAGTACATGCCGGCCGCGGGCCACTTGACGCTGATCAGCCCGTCCTGGTCCGTCCTGAGCAGCATTTCGTCCGGCGCATCGCGATAACGCGTGCCGCCCGCGATGATTTCCACTTCGAGATCTTTCGCCGGCTTGCCGTCGAGCAGGAAGCGGAACTTCGCGGTTTCACCCGCGTACAGGTCGTTGGGATGCGTGGTGGGGACCAATTCGAGCCCCGCGCCGCCGTCTGCCAATGCGGAGGGCGGCCCCACGCTGACAAAGGTTTCGATGCGCCGCTGCATCTGCTGCAGCTCCAGCTTCTCGGCGGTGGCCGGAATTCCCGTGGCCATCTCCGCGGGCGTGCCGCGCCAACGCTTCGGCTTGCCCGCTTCTTCCCAGCGCGCCATCACCACGTCGTCCGCCACCGCGACGCGGTAAGTGCCCGGCTGGCGCAGTTCGAGATCGAAGCTGCTGCGGGTCTTGCCCTTGGCGATGTTCTGACCGGCAACCGGCTGTCCGTCCGGCGCCGTCACGATGAGCGCATCGACCGGCAACGCGCCCTGGTTGAACGAGAACAGGTCGTCCGCCATGGCCGCGTCCACCGTGACCCAGCCGCCCGAGCGCGCCAGCACGGTTTGAGACGGCAGCAGCCAGGCGCGCGCGGCCTCCGCGCCCGGCGCCAGCGCGAGCAACAACAGCGACATTCCCGCGAGCTTCGTTTTCATGTGGTTCCCCCTGCTAACTAGTACCGCGTTCACGGGTTCAACTTCAGCGCCACCGCGCCGAGCTCCTTCGTCCCCTTCGCGCCGCCCTGTTTGGCGCCCTTGATGGGCCATTCGAAGGGAATACGCACCGCCTCGCGGCCGCCGACTTCGCGCACCGCCTCGACCACCAGCTCGTATTTGCCCGGCGCCAGCTTGGCCAGCGGCTCGGCGGCGGCATCGAACTTGAGTATGTGCTGGCCGACGGGCCGCGTCGCACCCGTCAGTCCATCCACGGGGACCTTCAGGTCGCGGCCGCCGCGGCGCCACCACTGGCGCAGGTCCGGCAGCCACTTGGTGTGATCGCCGCGCGTCTGGTACCAGACGGCGAGGTTGGCCGCGATCGTCTGATCTGCACCTTCGATCCAGATGGCGACGTACGGGCGGTGATATTCCGCCACCGGCAAGGTGGGGATCTCGACGTTGAGCTCGAGTTCCGCCGCGGGTGCGGCCGTGGCGCCGAGCGCGAGCACCAACACCGTCACGCAACGGGCCACGGTACGTTGAAATCTTCCAATCATTCGTATGCTCCGACTAACTATTTAATGCGCGAAGAAAATCATCAATGCGACCACGATGCCGATGCCGCCCGTGACCAGCGGCCAGGTCGCCTTGCGCTGTTTGGCCTGGATCACCAGCAACACCAGGCCCGTGATCGAAAAGAACAGGCAGGCCGCGGCGACCACGTCGATGAACACGATCCACACGAGGCCGGTATTGCGGCCCTTGTGCAGGTCGTTGAAATACGCAACCCAGCCGCGATCCGTGGCTTCCGATTTCGCGGCGCCGGTTTCGCGGTCGATGGATACCCAGGCATCGCGGCCGGGCCCGGGCGCCGATAGATAGAGCTCCTCGTCCGACCATTCGGGCGTCGCGCCGCGAGTCGACAGGTCGAACTCGCGGGAGATCCACGCCGCGATGTCCGCGGGCACTTCGTCCGCCGTGGCGTGATCGCCGGCGAGCTGACCGCGCAGCGTTTCGGGCAACAACGCCTCGTGTTTGCTCACGCGCGGCTGCGCGCTGATCGCGCTCGAATGATTGAGCGTGACGCCCGTGATGCTGAACAACAGCAGCGCGGCGAGGCAGATGCCGGCACTGATCCAGTGCCACTGGTGCATCGTCCGGTACAACATCATCCGGCGGCGGGGATCCATGCGGGGAGCTACTCGCGGACGTCGAAATACGCTGAATGCGCGAACGCCGCGAAAGAGAACGGCAACGCTGCCGCCTGGCGGGCAAGCAACGCACTTCGACTGAACATATTCGGGAATCCCGTACAGATTTGGAGTGCGAACGCTACATGAGAAGAATTCTTATTTGCAACAGGACTCTTCATATAAGAGGGATGGCACCGCGCCAGACCTCGCCGGATCGCGGCAGAATGCCGCCGGTCGTTTAATCATCGGCCAGGAGCGCGCAAGTCCATGAAGTCATTGTTGTTGTCCGTCCTGGTGGCACTGACGTATGTCTCGGGCAGCCAGGCCGCCGCGAATGCCGACCCGCCAGCTGACAGCGCCAGAGCCAACGAGACCGTCTTCGACCGCAACAAGGGCGCGATCTACGCGCTGTACGCGCGCGCGCTGCGCGACCGGCCCGGTCTCGCGGGGAAGATCGTCTTCGAGATCGACATCGATGCGGCTGGCGCGCCGGCCGCGTGCCGCGTGAAATCGAGCCAGCTCCATGCGCCGGAATTCGAGAACCAGCTGTGCGAGCGCATCAGGCTGTTCCGCTTCGCCCCGCAAGCCCCCAATACCTTCACCAAGGAGCTGACTCTGGTCAGCGCCGCATGAGCCGCTGCACGGGTAGCTAGGCCGGCGGCCCGCCGGCGGCGGACATGACGGGGCCGTGCGGGGCCCCGTCGATATCCATCACCTCAGGGATTCGCGGCCGCGAGCGTCGCCGGCGGGCGCGGCTCAGGGACCTTGTTCTTCACCGCCGGAATCGACTGCAGGTAGCTGAAGATCGCCGCCAGGTCCGAGTCGGTGAAGTGTTTGTACATCGGGATCGGCATCGGCGGCAGGATCTCGCGGCCGCGCCCCAGGTGCCGGCCGGTGCGAATCGTGTCGGTAAAGGTGCGCACGTTCCATTTGCCGAGCCCGGTCTCGCGGTCCGGCGTGAGATTCGCGGTGAAGGTCACGCCCCAGGGGCCGGACCACGCGGTGTTGGTCGCCCCCACACTCACCAGCCACGGGCCGGCCGGCAGCACCGGCGCGGCGGGCATCTCGAGCTGCTCGGGATGTCCCGACAACATGCGATCCATGTCGGGCGCCGGCCCGGCCGGCGTCATCTTGAGCGGCGTGTGGCAGTCATTGCAGCCGGTGATGGTGACCAGGTATTTGCCGCGCGCCAGCACTTCGCTGACGGCGGTGGCGGCTGGCGGCGCCGCGCCGCGCGCGAACGAAGCGACGACCACCAGCGCGATTCTCACGAACATCTTCAACGAACTCACGAGCTTCTCCTCTAACTACATTATTGAACGGACAAACCATCGATCCAGCGCGCGATCAACGCCAGCGCTTGCGGGTCGGCGACGGCCGTGCCGAGCGGCGGCATCTGCTGCAGCGGATCGCGGGAATTCATGCGCAACGCGAGCACGCTGGCGGCCGCGTGGCCCGGCGCGACGCGTGACGCGCCTGCGGGCGCGCCCGCGGCGCGAAACTGGCTGGGGACGCCGCCCAGCGAACGCAGCACATCGCCGGCGGCCGCGGGCCGCGCGACGCGCTGCGCCAGGGTCATGTCGAGTACGGCCAGCGGGCCGTCGTCGTTGTGGCAGTGGCCGCAGTTGCCGTGCAGGTAACCGAGCGCGGCCCGCTCGACGGAGTTGGCCGCGGCGATGCGCGGTGGCTGCGCCAGCAATTCCGGCGGCAGATTCTTGAGCAGTTGGCGCGCGGTCAGTGAGCGCAGATCGGGCCAGGCTCCCGGCGCATCGGCGTGCGGCGCCAGGGCATCGCGGTCCTTCGACAACTGCAAGGCGCTGAAACCCAGCACGGGCACGGGCGCGCCTTCATGGCAGGCGCGGCAATCCGCCTCGGCCGGTATCTCGTAGCGGCCGCCCGGCGCCGCCGGCACTGCCAACGCGCGAATACCCGCGGCGGGCACGAGCGTCGCTTCGCTGCCCTCCGCATTCCAGACGTAGCTCGCGAAGCTCCACTCGCCGTCAGCCTGGCGCTCGATGAAACGCGTCTCGATGCGCCGGCCCTGGCTGAACTCTTTCCACAACTTCGTGCCGCGCGGAAAATCCCACGCGTCCGGCTGCGTGGCGTCGATGCTCGTGCCGGGCGGCAGCCAGATCCAGCGGCGCTTGACCGCGCCGTCCGACCACAACGGGTACTGCGGCGCGAACGGCAAAACATCATCACGCACGATCGAAGCCGATCCGGCGACATACAGGCCCGTATCGGACAGCCGCTGCGGCGGCGCCGCGTTCACGGCCCGCTGCATGCCGGCGCACGCGAGCGCCAGCAACGACAGCCATTTGATTCCCTCTCGCAGCATGGAGATCAGGCCGCGCGCGCGAGCGGGATCCGCTGCTTGTTAGCCGCCAGCCACGTCGCGAAGTTGGCGATTCCAGGATGCAATGCGCGGGCACGCGCGAGATCGCGCCGCGCGCAGTACGCCGCTGCGAAATCACGCTTGAACTGCCACATGTTGCCGAGCTCATCCGCACCGGGAAAATCGAAGGCGCGGAATTCCTCCGGCGTAACGGCGTTGTAGTTCACGCGTTCGCCGAGCGCGGCGCTCAAACCGGCCGCGAGCTCGGCCCCAGAGAGATGTTCGCCCGCGATGCCGATCGATTCGCCGACCAGCGCTTCGCCTTCGAGAAAGATTTCCCGCGCCGCGCTACCGATGTCGGCGGCGCCGATCCACGGAATACGCGCGTCGCCGGTCGGAAAGGTCACCGCTAGCGAGCCATTCGCCTGGCGCTGCGGGCCCATGCCGAAGTGAATGAGGTTTTCCCAGTAACAGGACGTGTACAGATACGTGACCGGCACGCGCTGCTGCGCGAAGAACCGATGCGCTTCACCCTTCGCATCGAAATGCGGCACATTGAACCGGTCCTGCAGCACCGGCATGCGGCGGCCATCGGCCGGCAGGAAATCGCGCGTGTCCTCGAGCGTCGACCAGACGGCATGGCGCACGCCGGCCTGCGCGGCCGCCGCGGCGATGTGATGCGCCTGAGTCAGCTCCTTCGCGGCGGAGAAATGCTCCCAGAAATTCGTGACGAAGAACGCCCCGTACGCACCTTCCAGCGCGCGCAGCACACTGCAGCCGTCATCGAGATCCGCCAGCACGACTTCCGCGCCGGCGAAGCGCAGCGCCGTCGCGGCCGCGGAGTCGGGCCGGCGGGTGACCGCGCGCACCGCGAAATGGCGGTACGGATCCGCCAGCAGCGCCCGCGCCAGTCCCCCACCCTGCACGCCGGTGGCGCCGAAGACCGTGATGATGGGTTTGGACACTGGAAACTCCGCGGTAAAAAGCCCGTCAGGGCGGGGAGTTGCAGGTTAGGTAGCTGCGGCGGTCCCGTTTGCTAAGTCGCACTTAGCGATTTCTTAATTTCACGCTAACGTGTGCGGCGGGATGGGGATCGTTAGAACAAGAAGATGGCGCTTACCCAGGAAATGATCGATCTGCTGGCTGCCGGCGTGGCCCACCAGGTTGGCGGCTGCACGAACTCGGGCCGGCCGGTGGTCTGCCGCGGCATGGCCGCGCAACACGAAGCGGGAATGCTGGTCGTCATCATTTCCGCGGAATCCGGATTCGAAGTGCTGGACGCGGTGCGCCAGAACGGGCAGATCGCCGTGAACGTCACGCTGCCCGCGAACTTCCGCTCGATGAGTTTCATCGGCACCGACGCGGTGGTGCGCGGTGGCGGCGCCGCCTATCGGCCGCTGGTCAGCGCCCGGCACGCCGCGTTTCGCGCGCAGCTCGACGCCTACGGTTTCCCACCCGAGTACACCAACGCCTGGTACACCCCGCCCGACTCGGATCTCGTCGCCATCCGTTTCACGCCGATGAGCGCGCGCAACCAGACGCCCGGCCCGGGCGCGGGCAATGCGGTCGAGCTCAAACCCGTGGACCTGGAACGATGATGCCGGGCTTTGAAGACGGCCTGACGCTGTTCGGCGTGCGCCGCATGATGGAAGGTGTCGTGCCGCCGGTACTCGCCACCGCCTCGGCGGCCCGTGTGCCGAACGTGAGTTACCTGTCGCTGGCGGAGTACGTCGACCCGCTGCACGTCGCGCTCTCCTATCAGTTCCTCAACCGCAGCCGCGAAAACGTGCTGGCCACGCGCCGCGCGTCGTTGACGCTCGACGACCCGTACACCGGCGCGGGCGTCGTGTTGCAGCTCGAGTACGTGCGCACCGAAACCGCGGGACCCGTGTTCGAGCGCCTGCGCGCCAAACTGATGGGTGTCGCCAGCCACGCCGGCATGGCCGAGGTGTTTCACCTGCGCGGCGCGGACATCTACCGCGTGCTCGAGATGCGGCGCGTCCCCGGCCGCCGTGAATTTCCTGCCGTGCAGCCGCGCGTCGACCTGGCGGTGAACTCACGGCGGTTGTCCGAACGCATGGCGAACTGCGCCGAGCTCGGCGAGCTGCTCGACACCTTGTTAGAGGGCCTGGGCGAGCTGCTGCGCATCGACAACGCGATGTTGTGGCTGTTCGAGGGGTCGCAGCAGGTGCTCACGCTGCTCGCCAGCCGCGGTTACGATTTCGACGGTGCGGGCGCGGAGATCTCGCTCGGCGAAGGCATCGTCGGCACCGCGGTGCGCGAAGGCGTGCCGATCCGCGTCGGCCACATGATGAACATGGCGACCTACGCCCGCGCGGCGCGTGAGCGCGCCGACGCGCAGGGCATCGCCCCGGCGGCGCGCGCAGAAATCCGGCTACCCGGGCTCAAGGAGCCTCGCAGCCAGATCGCCGTGCCGTTGCGCGCCCGCGGCCGCGTGCTCGGCGCGCTGCTGGCCGAGAGCGGGCACGACCAGTTCTTCGGCTATGACGATGAAGACGCGTTGATGATGTTGTGCGGACAATTCGCGGTGGCGATGAGCCTGCTGCAGCCGCAGGACCAGGAGCCGGCTCCGGCGGCCGCCCCAGTCGCGCCCGCCGCGCCCGCGGTAGATAGCGCGCCGGCACTGCGGCTGCGACGTTTCGGCCGCGACAACAGCGTATTCCTCGATGATGTGTACCTGATCCGCGGTGTGGCCGGCGCCATCCTGTGGAAACTCGTGGCCGAATTCCTGCGCAGCGGCCGCCGCGAATTTTCCAATCGCGAATTGCGGCTCGCACCGGAGCTGCGGCTGCCGGACGTGCAGGACAACCTCGAAGTGCGGCTGCTGCTGTTGCAACGCCGTCTCGCCGAACAGAACGCGGCGATCCGGCTCGAGAAGGCCGGACGCGGCCGGCTGTTGCTGGCCGTGAGCCGCCCGATCGTCCTGGAACAAGACGCCTGCTGAATCCGCCTGGACCCGGTCTCGCCGCCTGTCGGCGGCGCGAGACATTCAGCTGTCGCGAACGGTGAGTTATAAATGCCGCCGCCATGCCGGCATGAACTCATCGAGGGAGCAGACCAGGATGTCGACTAACAAGATTCCAGGGATGGTGTTGTTGCTCGTCTGCGCAGCCGGCGCGCACGCCGATGTCACGATCACGACGATCACGGCCGGCAAGGCTTCGTTCATCGACGTCGGTGGCGAGGGCACGAACCAGATCAAGGGCAAACGCCAGCGTTCCGACCAGACGATCCTGGGCAGGGCGCGGACGCTGATCATCGACATCGACAATCTGCGTTTCGTCGATGTGGACGCGAACAAGAAGTCCGCGACGGTCACTCCGCTCGCGTCGATCACCCGCGAGCTTGCGAAAGTCGGTGTCGGTTCCCTGCAGGCCACGCTGACGAAGACGGCGCAAACCAGGTCGGTCGCGGGGTATCCCTGCACCGTGCACGACGTCAAGGTGACCCTGCCGTTCAGCCCGACGGGCAAGATGGGCGAAGGCATGGATCTCGACATGGTGATGTCGGGCACCGTCTGTCTCGGCACCACGGTGCCGGGTATCGCGGACTACCAGGCTTTTTACAAAGCCGCGGCGGACTCGGGCTTCATCTTCGGCGACCCGCGCACTGCCAAGTCTCCGGCCACTGCGGCGCAAGCCAAGGCTTACGCCGCGCTAACAAGAAAGATGGCCGAAGCGGGCATGGCACTCGAGAGTCATATCACCGTGTCCGCCTCGGGCGATGGGCCGCTCGCCGGAATGATGGCGAAAGCGGTCGCCAGCGATATCCGCACGACCGTTACCAAGATTGTGGCCGCGGAATTGCCCGCCGATGCGTTCGACATCCCGGCGGGCTTCCAGGTGAAAACGAAGAAGTAGATTCGTGAGGCGCGCAGTCCGTTACATGCCGCGCGCGCTTTGGGCGCGTCGCACGAGCTGCACGAATTCGTTGCGATAACCGAACGGATCGTCGCCGCGCGCCGCCAAGCCCTGCTTGATCACGTCGTCGTAGCTCAGCGTGCCGGTGTACTGGCCGCCGCGCAGCAACTGCGCGAACCCCGCCACGGCGGTCGAGAACGCCACGTCGCGCGCGATCGACGCGCCGGCACCGTCGGCGCCGATGCGGATCGGCTGCTCGATGAGCTGCGACGTGCTGCTCTCCGGTAGTTTGTAGCGGATCTTGAGGAAGCCGTATTCGCCGGCATTGCCGGCGGCGGCGGCCGGCGTATCCGGCTTCTTCGCATAACGATCCGGCTCGACCATACGTGCGTCGACACCCACCGGCGTGATCTCGTAGATGGCGGTGACACTGTGGCCCGAGCCCACATCGCCCGCATCCACGGCGTCGTTGTTGAAATCCTCGCGCTTGAGTGCGCGCGTTTCATATCCCACGAGCCGGTATTCCGCGACCGTCGCCGGATTGAATTCCACCTGCAGCTTCACGTCCTTCGCGATGGTGAACAATGAAGCGCCCGCTTCCTGCACCAGCACTTTCTGCGCCTCGCTCAGCGTGTCGATGTACGCGGCGACGCCGTTGCCGTTCTGAGCCAGCGCCTGCGCGAGCTCGTCGCGATAGTTGCCCTGCCCGAAGCCGAGCACCGAGAGGAAGATGCCCTTCTCGCGTTTGCGCTCGACGAAGCCCTTGAGCTCGTTCGTGTTGTCGATGCCGACGTTGAAGTCGCCGTCGGTGCACAGCAGGATGCGGTTCACGCCTTCCTTGCGGAAGGAGCGCTCCGCGAGTTGATAGGCGAGCTCGATGCCTTCGGCGCCGGCGGTCGAACCGCCCGATTCCAGGCTGGCGAGCGCGGCCAGGATTTTTTCCTTTTCACCCACCTGTGTCGGCGGCAACACCATGCCGGCGGCCCCCGCGTACACCACGATCGCAACCGTGTCGGTCGGCTTGAGCGCGTTGACCATCAGCCGCATGGATTCCTTCACCAGCGGCAGTTTGTCGGGCGATGACATGGAGCCACTCACGTCGAGCAGCATCACGAGATTCGCATCCGGACGCTGGCGCGCGTCGAGCTCGTACCCCTTGATGCCGATGTGCACGAGCTTGCGGCCCTTGCCCCACGGGGAGTCGCCGACCACGACGGTCGGACGGAATGGGCGTTCGCGCGAATCGGCCGCGGGCCATGAGTAATCGAAGTAGTTGATCATCTCCTCGGCGCGCACCGCATCCTTCTGCGGCAGGATTCCCGCGTTCAACTGCCGGCGAATGAAGCTGTACGACGATGTGTCCACGTCCGCAGAAAACGTGGAGACCGGATCGTCGGCGACCTGCTTCACTGCGTTCGAATCGAAATGTTCGAACTTGTCGCGGCCTTCGGGCGGCGGCGGCAGCAGCGCGGGTTCTTTGGCCGGGAGATGGGCAAACAGGCCGGCGACGCCCTGCCCGCTGTTAGGCCTTGGCGCCGCCACACCCTTGTGTGGCGCAGCCGTCCTGCCGCCCGCACGCCGGCCGGTCGTGACGACTTCCTGCAACTCGTCACCGGCTGGGTCGGTAACGGCCTGATTCGCGACCGGAGCTTCCGGCGGCGGCGTCTGGCTGACCGACACACCGGGGATGCGTTGAAGTGCGTCGCTGAGATTGGCATCGGGAAGCACGCCGATGTCCGCCGCTGGAACCGCGTCGGCTTCCTTGCGCAGTTTCGCCTGCGCACGCTCATCTTTGGCCGCCGCTTCGAGCGTGGCGCGGGTCGCTTCCGGCCCGATGACGCCGGCCACCTTTTCCTCTTCCGCTTTCTTCAGCTCGATCTGTGCTCGAACACGCCCATCGTCGCGCCGTTGCATCGGCTGCACGGCAGCCGCTGTTTCGTCCATTGTCGACGCGGCGGCGGCAGCGGGCTCGGACGCCGGCACTTCCGGACGCGCGGGCTCCGGGATCGTAAACGCGGCCGGCTCCTTCTCGAGCAGGCGCGCAGAGTTGCCGTCCTTGATCATCGGCCACACGACCGCGAAACCGACGACGGCGAGACAGACACTCGCAGCGCCGGCAAACATTTTCGACCTAGCATTCCAGCCCATGACATCGCTCCCGTGTGACTTGCGTTCACGGGATAGACGCAGCGCGTCTGACAAACCTTGGAAGAAACCGGCTTTCGGCTGCGCCGGCGTGGCCTGTTCGCCGTTGACGCGCGCGAATTCCGCCAGCGCCGCGCGTTTGGCGAGCAGGCGCGCCTGCGGATCCGGCGGCGGGGCGGCGGTTTCCTTCAGGAGGTTTTCGTATGAGTTGGGTTTCATGGGCTGCCGCTATCTATTGCTGCCTTGGCGCGCTTCACTCTTGCTCATATGTTTGCGGATCGTGTGAAGCCGCCAGGAAATCGTGGATTCCGAAACTCCGAGCACGACGCCCGCTTCCGCGTGGCTCATGCCCTCCGCGTGCACCAGCAACGCGGTTTCCTTCATGCCTTCGCCGAGCTCTCCCAGCTGCTCGAGCAACTGCGTGAGATAGATGCGGTCTTCAGCCGGCGAGAGCTCACCCGCGTGTTCGACCTCGGGCATCTCGTCGTGAGCGTGACGCGCCTGGCTGCGTTGCCAGTCCTGCGCGCAGCTGATCACGAGGCGGTACAGCCAGCTCGTGAACGCCGACTGGAACCGGAACTGCCGGAGACTCGACGCCAGCTTGATGCAGGCAAGCTGCGCGATGTCCTCGGCGTTGGCCTTGTGGCCGCACCACTTCCAGGCGAACCGGTAGATGGTGTCGTAGTGCAAATCCAATAGCTCGGCGAAGGAATTCGCATCCCCGCCCTGAGCCTTTCGGATTAGCGCCTGGTCATCCATCCGGTGTCATTTTTCTGGAAGTCATCCATTAGACGCGGGCCCATCACGCTTCCTTGGGCGGCCCTGCTAAGTCGATGAAAAAGCTTGATTTATGGCGGTCTTCGAAGCCGCGCCCGGGATCTCGCGCACCAGGCGCGGCACGAGGTATCCGGACAGCCGCGCACTGAGCTGTTCGATGAGGCGCTGCGCGGCGGATTCCTTCACTTCGAAATGGGCCGTCCCACGCACGCGATCCGGCAGATGCAGGTAGTAAGGCAAGACACCCGCGTTCATCAGTTCACACGACAGCTTCTGCAATGTATCCGCATCGTCGTTCACCCCGCGCAGCAACACGGATTGATTGAGTAAAGTCGCGCCCGCGCCGCGCAAGCCCGTGCAGGCGGCACGCACCTCGGCATCGATCTCGTTCGCATGATTAACGTGCAGAACCATGATCACGGGTTTCTTCACACCGCGCAGCCAGTCCAACACCCCGGCATCGACGCGCGATGGCAGCACGACCGGCTGACGCGTGTGAACGCGAATGCGGCGCACATGGGAAATCGCGTCGATCGCATCGGTCAGCGACTTCAACCGCGCATCGGCGAGCGACAGCGGATCGCCACCGCTCAGGATCACTTCTTCAATGGAAACATCCGCGGCAATGGCGCGCAGCGCAGCGCTCCAACGGCCGGCACCGTCCTCCTCCACTTGCGCCGAATACGGAAATTCGCGCCGAAAGCAGTAACGGCAGTGAATGGCACAGGCCGCGGTCGTGATCAACAACGCGCGCCCTGCATATTTCTGCAGCAGATTCGGCGCACGCGTCGCCTCGTGCTCGTGCAGCGGATCGGATTCGTATCCCGGCACCGCCAGCAACTCGTCCGCGAGCGGCAGGACCTGCCGCAACAACGGGTCGTGCCGGTCGCCGTGCCGCATGCGCGACAGGTAACTGCGCGTCACGCGCAGCGCGAATGTCTGCGAGGCGGCGCGCGCGGGCTCGAGCAGATCCGCGTCAAGCCCCAGCTCGGCGAGCAGGTCGGCGGGATTGGTTATGGCGCGGGAAAGCTCCCGTTGCCAGGAAACGTGGTTCATGAATGCGATGGGCCTGTTTGGCGAGCTGCGTGATGCGGATGTTGCGGAACCAGTCTTCCTGGCTTTCCGCCTGCAGCGCGATGTGCCCATAGGATAGTTGCAAAGGCGCACCCGCCGCCATCCGGGGCTACTATTTACCGCGGCCCCGCTTTCGTCGCACTGAGATCAGGATCTAGCAGCAGCATGAATCGGCGAATCGGACTTCTTGCATCGGTTTTCCTCGTGGGTGCATCGGGCAATCTCGGCGCGGCCGTGAACCCCGACGCCGTCGACAATTTCACCGGCAAGCCGCGCCTGCTCGTGCTGACCGACATAGGCAACGAGCCCGACGACCAGATGTCGCTGGTTCGCCTGCTGCTGTATTCCAATGAGATCGATCTGGAAGGCCTCGTCGCCACCACTTCCACGTGGCAGAAAGACAAGGTGCGGCCGGACACGTTGCACGAAGTCATCGCGGCGTACGCCGAGGTACGCGAAAACCTGCTGAAACATGCAGCGGACTGGCCGACCGCCGCCCACCTCGATGCCCTCGTGACACAGGGGCCCGCGGCGTATGGAATGGCGGCGCTCGGGGACCGTCCACTAACTACCGGTGCCGCCAGCCTCATCGCCGCCGCGGATCGCGCCGACCCGCGGCCATTGTGGATCGCGCTCTGGGGCGGCGCGAATACGCTGGCCGAAGCGCTCATCCAGGTGCGCGCCACCCGCGACGCGAACGCATTGGGCGATGTCCTCGCACGGCTGCGCGTGTATTCGATCTCCGACCAGGATGACGGGGGCCCCTGGATCCGGCGTGAATTTCCCGGACTCTTCTATATCGTGAAACCCAGTCCGCCGAACGCGGGTGAATACGGGTACGCGACCTGGACGGGCATCAGCGGCGATGTGTACTACCGCAATGGCGCCGGAGCGGACGGCAGCACCGTCACGAACGAATGGCTGGACACGCACATTCGCGCCAAGGGCCCGCTGGGCAAACACTATCCGAAGTTCGCCTTCATCATGGAAGGCGACACTCCCTCGTTTCTCGGCCTGACCGGCAATGGCCTCGAAAGCTTCCGCAATCCGTCCTGGGGCGGCTGGGGTGGCCGTTACCAATTTCTTCAACCGTACGGCGAGACTCACGCGATCTGGACGCAGGGCGGCGATCTGTTCCCGCGTGTCACTTCGCAGGACACCGTCATCGGTGCCGACAACAAACCGCATGTCTCGGACCAGGCCACGATCTGGCGCTGGCGCGAAGCATTCCAGAATGAATTCTCCGCCCGCATGGACTGGACGTTCAAGACGTACGCGACCGCCAACCATCCGCCGGTCGCCGTGGTCGCCGGCGCCACCGGCACGGCACCTATCTACCTGGATGCCGAGGCCGGCCAATCGGTACTGCTCGATGCCTCCGGCAGCACCGACCCCGACCGCAACGCGTTGTCTTTCCGATGGTTTCACTACCCCGAGGCGGGATTCACCCCGGGCCAGAAGCTGGCGGACGTGAAAATCACCAACGACCGGGCGGCACGTGCGACGGCGACCGTAACCGCCGGCTGCCGGCCGGTGTGGATTCCCTCCCCGGACTCATGCCCGGCGAGCATCGCGCACGTGATTCTTGCGGTGACCGATACCGGAACCCCGCGGCTCACGTCTTACCGGCGCGTGATCCTCAGGGTTCACCCGGGCGGCGCCGCTACCGATAAGTAAAACGGATCGCAACGTCAGACGGCTCCTACATTATCTACAGGAACCTGTGCGCCTTGTTAGGCTCCAAGCTGTATCCGATCCCTGGCGGCTGCTTGCGTACAACAATAATTTCGATTTCCCTCGCACTTGCCTTGGCTCTCGCGGGCTGTGGAAAAGACTCCGGCAAGGCCGGCGCGAAATCCGAACCTGAAGCCGGCTACGTCGTGCTGAAGCCGGAGTCCGTGCCGTTGCAGGTGGAGCTGCCGGGCCGCACCGCCGCATTCGAAACTTCCGAAGTTCGGCCCCAGGTGTCCGGCATCATCCAGGCCAGGCTGTTCACCGAAGGCTCGACGGTCCGCGCCGGCGACGTGTTGTACCGCATCGATCCGCGCATCTACGAATCCGCTGCGGGCCAGGCGCGCGCCGACCTCACGAGCGCCATCGCCACGCGCGACGCGGCCCGGGCCCGCGCCGACCGCTTCACCGAACTCGCCAAGGCGCAGGTAGTTAGCCGACAGGACCTGCTGGACGCGCAGGCGACGGCCGATTCCGCCGCCGCCGCCGTCGAACGCGCCCGCGCCGCACTCGAAACGGCCGAAATCAATCGCCAGTTCACGCAGGTCAGCGCGCCGATCTCCGGCCGCATCGGCCGCTCCGTGGTCACCACCGGCGCGCTGGTGTCGGCCGCCCAGGCGGAGCCGCTCACCACCATCCAGCGGCTCGACCCGATCTTCGTCGACATCCAGCAGTCGAGCGGCGTGTTGCTGGGGCTGCGCCGGCAACTGGCCGACGGCGGTGTCACGCGTGCGTCCACCGCCGTCAGCCTGGTTCTCGAGGACGGCAGCCGCTACCGCCACGAGGGCGTGCTGCAATTCGCGGAATCCATGGTGGATGCGAGCACCGGCACCGTCACCATTCGCGCGCGTTTCCCGAATCCCGAAGGCTTGCTGCTGCCCGGCATGTACGTGCGCGCGGAGTTCTCGCCGGTCGAGGCGCAACACGCGATCCTTGCGCCCCAGCAGGCCATCTCGCGCGATGTGAAAGGCAACGCAACGGCCCTGGTGGTCGACAAGGATTCAAAGGCCGAAATGCGCACGCTGGTCGCGGACCGCACCGTCGGCGACAAGTGGCTGGTGACTTCGGGGCTCGCGGCCGGCGACAAACTCATCGTCGAAGGTCTGGGCCGCATCAAGCCGGGCCAGGCCGTCAAGCCGGTGCCCTTGAAAGTTGCCGCCTCCGCTGGCGGCGGTGGATCGCTTTCGCTCGCCGCTGACTGACGATGCTGTCCCGCGTATTCATCGAACGGCCCGTGCTGGCATGGGTCATCTCCATCCTGATCATGCTGGGCGGCGTCGCGGGCATCCGCACGCTGCCCGTGGAGCAGTATCCGGACATCGCACCGCCCTCGGTCAACGTCCGGGCAAACTACCCGGGCGCTTCGGCCGAGACGCTCGAGTCCAGCGTGACGCAGGTGATCGAGCAGCAGCTCACCGGCATCGACGGGTTGATCTATTTCTCCTCGAGCTCGAGTGCGAATGGCACGGCCACCGTGACGCTCACGTTCGATCAGGGCACCGACGCGGACATCGCGCAGGTGCAGGTGCAGAACAAGGTGCAACAAGCGCTGCCGCGGATGCCGCAGCAGGTGCAGGCGCAGGGCCTGGTGGTCACGAAGTCCAACCCCGACTTCCTGATGGTGCTGTCGGTCTACGATGAATCGGACGTCGCGCGCAGCGGCGACGTATCCGACTATCTGGTCTCGAACCTGCAGGATGCCATCGGCCGCCTGCCCGGCGTCGGCGACATGAACGTGTTCGGTTCGCAGTACGCGATGCGCATCTGGCTCGATCCGTCGAAGCTCGTGAGCTTCGGATTGATGCCCGGCGACATCATCACGGCGCTGCAGGCGCAGAACACGCAGGTGGCGGCCGGCCAGCTCGGCGCGCAACCGACCTCGCCGGAACAGATGCTGAACGCCACCGTCACGGCGCGTTCGCGTTTCACCGATGCGGAACAATTCCGCCGCGTCATCGTCAAGACGCGCGGCGACGGCTCGACCGTGCGGCTTTCGGACGTGGCGCGCGTCGAGCTCGGCAGCGAGAGTTACGGCACCGTGACGCGTCTCAACGGCCATCCCGGCGGCGGCATCGCGGTGCAGCTCGCGCCCGGCGCCGACGCGTTGCGCACCTCGGAGCTCGTGAAGGCGGAAGTCGAGCGGCAGGCCAAGTCCTTCCCGCCCGGATATCGCTACGCGTTTCCGCTCGACAGCACGGACTTCGTGAAATTGTCCATCGAGGAGGTCGTCAAGACGCTGCTCGAAGCGATCCTGCTGGTCGTCATCGTCATGTTCGTGTTCCTGCAGAGCTGGCGCGCGACGCTGATTCCGGCCATCGCCGTGCCCGTCGTGTTGTTAGGCACGTTCGGCGTGCTGGCGGTGTGCGGGTTCACCATCAATACGCTGACCTTGTTCGGCATGGTGCTGGCCATCGGTTTGCTGGTCGACGACGCCATCGTGGTCGTCGAGAACGTCGAGCGCGTCATGCGCGAGGAGCCCGGGGTCTCCGCGCACGATGCCACGGTGCGCTCGATGGGCGAGATCCAGACGGCGTTGATCGCGATTGCACTCGTGTTGTCGGCCGTGTTCCTGCCGATGGCGTTCTTCGGCGGCTCGGTGGGCGAGATCTATCGCCAGTTCTCCATCACGATGGTCGCGGCCATGGTGTTGTCCGTCGTGGTGGCGATCGTGCTCTCGCCCGCGCTGGCTTCGACGCTGCTCAAGCCTCCGACGCCGGAGCTCATCGCGCGCCGCAAACGCGTGACCGCGGCGATGCATCGCGTCGGCGATCGCTTTCAGGCCTGGTTCGAACGCATGGCCGAAAAATACCGGGCCACGGTCGAGCGCGTGCTCGATCACGGCCGCATCGCGTTCGGCGCATACCTGGTGCTGGTGCTGGTGCTGGTCGTGGTGTTCCTGGCGCTGCCGACCAGTTTCCTCCCGGTCGAAGACCAAGGCCGCGCGCAATTGCAGTTCACGCTGCCCCCGGGCGCGACCGAGTCGCGCACGCTGGCCGCGGTCAAGGAAGTCGAGCACTACTTCCTCAATGACGAGAAGGAAAACGTGCCGATCATCTTCACGATCGTCGGCCAGAGCCAGGCGGGTGCCGGGCAAAATGCCGGCCGCGGTTTCATCGCCCTCGCTCCGTGGGATGTGCGCGAGGGCAAATCGCGCAGCGCCGCCGCCATCACGCAGCGTGCGACAAAAACGCTGGCGCGCATCCGCGATGCGGAATTCTTCGCGCTGAACCCGCCGCCGGTGCGCGGGCTCGGCCAGTCGAGCGGCTTCACGATGGAATTGCTGAACAGCGGCAACCTGAGCCGCGCGGATTTCAAGGCGGCGCGCGACAAACTGCTGGCCGCCGCGCGCGCCGACGATTCGCTCACGAATGTCCGCACGAACTCGCTCGAGGACACGCCGGCGCTCAGCGTCGACATCGATCAGGAAAAGGTGGGCGCACTGGGGCTCGCCCAGCACGATGTCGATGCCACGCTGTCGGCAGCCTGGGGCGGCAATTACGTCAACGATTTCATCGATCGCGGCCGTGTCAAACGCGTCTACGTGCAAGGTGACGCACAGTTCCGCAGCCGCCCCGAGGATCTTGGCAGCTGGTACGTGCGAACGGCGGACGGATCGATGGCGCCGTTCTCCGCGTTCGCCAGCACCTCCTGGCACCAGGCGCCCGTCACCGTGGGCCGCTACAACGGCCTGAGCGCCTACGAGATCCAGGGCGCCACCGCGCCGGGGCGCAGCACCGGCGACGCGATGGAACGCATGGAGAAACTGGCGGCCGACATTCCGGGCACTTCGATCGCCTGGAGCGGGCTGTCGTACCAGGAGCGGCTGTCGAGCGGACAGGCGCCCTATCTATATGCCATTTCGCTGTTGGTCGTGTTCCTGTGCCTGGCCGCGTTGTACGAAAGCTGGTCGGTGCCAGTGTCCGTGCTGCTGGTCGTGCCGCTTGGTTTGTTAGGCGCGGCGATGGCGGTGTGGCTGCGCGGCCTCGAGAACGACGTGTACTTCCAGGTCGGGTTGTTGACGACCATGGGGCTCGCGGCCAAGAACGCCATCCTCATCGTGGAATTCGCCGAACACGCGGAACGTCAGGGCGTCGATCCGCGTACCGCCGTATTGCAGGCCGCGCGACTGCGGTTGCGCCCCATCCTCATGACATCGCTCGCGTTCATCTTCGGCGTATTGCCGCTGGCCATCTCCACCGGTGCGGGCGCGCAGAGCCGCATCGCGATCGGCACGGCGGTCATCGGCGGCATGACCACCGGCACGTTGCTGGCGATTTTCTTCGTGCCGCTGCTGTTCGTCGGCGTGCGGCGGCTGGCAGGAAGACGCCAAGTCGGTGCCGGGTGAGGAATCGGGGAATTGCGAGTTGGCGTAACGCCTCGATGCGTGCCGATTAGTTAGCCCCCGGCCGGCGCGTTACGCAGCCGTCCGTGCGCTCTGGATTCGCCAGCAGCGCGCGCAGCACGCCATTCGTCCAGCCAAACCCATCCTGGGTCGGATACTCGCCGCCGCGCGCGTCCGCATCGCCGGTGACGTCGTACTTCTCGACCAGCTTGCCGGTCTTCGCGAACTCGGCGACATTTTCCCGCACCCAGCCCGCGGCGATGGCCTGTGCCAGGCCTTCCTCGCCATACCGGGCGAAGCCGCTGATTGCGATCCATTGCAGCGGCGCCCAGCCGTTTGGTGCGTCCCATTGTTGCCCGCTCCTCACCGCCGTCGGCACGATGCCCTCGGGGCGCAGCAGGTTGAGCCGCGTGGCGTCGGCCAGCGGCGCGGCCTGGCCGCGCTCCGCGATGTCGAAGAACAGCGGATAGAGTCCAGCGGCAGTGACCGCATCCGACGCGCGGCGCTCGGTCCAGAGGTAGTCGGTGAATGCGCCGCGCTTCGTGTTCCAGAAAAGACGCCGCATTTCGGCCGCGCGTTGGTCGGCCAGTGCCCGGGCGCGGGCGCTCGCCGCCGCGTCACCGCGCGCGGCGGCGCCGCGCGAGATCGCAATCTCCAGTTGATACAGGAGACTGTTGAGGTCGACGGGCAGAAAATCGACGGTGCGTATCGTCGCCAGCGTCTTGCCATCCGCCAGCCAGCGCGAGCTGAAGTCCCAGCCGCTCTCGGCGGCGGCGCGCAGATTCCGGTACACCTCGGCCGCGGGGCGGCGGGCAGCGCCGGCGGTCGCTTCATCTTCGCGCCAGGCTTCATCGCGCGGCGCCGCGCGATCGTCCCAGTATCGATTCAACACGGCTCCATCGGCGAGTCTGACGACGCGCCGGTGCGCAGTGCCGCGAGCCAGGGTCGCCGCGCCCTCCATCCAGAACTGGTACTCGCGCTCGAGCTGCGGCAGGTACTTCGCATAGATCTGCTCGCCATCGCGCTGCGCGGCCAACGCGATCATCGCGGCGAAAAACGGCGGCTGCGAACGACTCAGGTAGTAAGTCCGGTTGCCGTTCGGCACGTGGCCGTACGTGTCGATGAGAAAAGCGAAGTTGTCGATCATCTCGCGCACGAGATCATGCCACCCGGAGGCCTCGAGGCCGAGCATCGTGAAATACGTGTCCCAGTAATAGGCCTCGCGGAATCTTCCGCCCGGCACCACGTACCGGTGCGGCAGCGGCAGCAGCGACGAGCCTGCAGCCGCGGCGTCCGGTCCGCGCGTGAGCACCGGCCACAGCGCATCAATATGCGCGCACACGCCGGCGCGCGAATCGTCGACGTATTCGGCGTCCGGAATCGTGGCGACGGTGAAGTGACGGCTGACAAAGGCGCGCAATTCGAAACCAGGTTCGGCCCGCTCGCGCCTATAGGCGGCAAGGATTTCCGCCGGCGCCGCGTTGGGAACCGAATCGGGGAAAGTCTTGCTGTCCGGAAAGATCCCGCTGCGTTGCACATCTTCGAACAGACCGCGAAAGACAACGGACGGCGGTTGCGGCGCAGCAGCCGGCGCAGCGAATGCGGCAAGGCAGGAAAACAACAACGCGAGCGCGAAGCCGGCGCGCGCCGTGTCGCAGAGTTTTCGTTTCATGCACGCAGGTCATACGCCGCGTGCCGCCGGAAATCCAGATCGGCGGGCGCGCACGGCGCTGATGTAGCCGCGCGCTGACAATTGATCGAGTAACGCTGAGACAACCGAATTCGCCGGTCTCGGAAGAAGTGACTTCGTGTCAGTCACATGCTCGCGGCCATTGAGAGCATGAACACGAGGGGATTGTGTATGCCGCAACAAATTTTTTCGCGCGTCCGCGCGCCCGAGGTAGTCGCGCTGCTGGCGATCGCATTACTCACCACCGCGCAGGTGAAGGCGCAGGCGGAAGCGCAGACGCCTGACAGTACGGACGAGAATAGCTCACTCGAAACCATCGTCGTCACCGGCAGCGCGATCGGTGGCGTCAAGAAACTCGAAGCCAGCTACAACATCGTCACCGCCAACGAAGAGGAGATCCGCCGTGCGAATCCGAAGAGCACCGCGGATCTGCTCAAGATATCGCCCGGCATGTGGCCGGAATCGACCGGCGGCCAGACCGGCGCAAACATCGAGATCGCGGGATTTCCGGGCGGCGGCGACGCGCCGTACTTCACCACCCTGTTGATGGGATCGCCGCTGTACGGCATGCCGACACTGTCCTTCTTCGAGACCACGAGTATTTTCCGCCTTGACGACACCGTGAAATCCGCCGAGATCCTGCAGGGCGGCCCGTCGGTGGTATTCGCCGGCGGGCAGATGGGAGCCACCGCGAATTTCCTGCTGAAGACCGGCACCGATACGCCCACGGGCAGCCTCGGCCTCACCTACGGCGATGAAAATCTCATGCGTCTCGATGGCTTCGCGGGTTTTCCGTTGGGCGGCAACTGGTACGGCAGCGTCGGTGGCTTCTGGCGCACCTCGGACGGCGTACGCGATCCGCAGTTCAAGGCCGATGAGGGCGGCCAGCTCACGGCGACGCTCAAGCGTGAGTCCGATGCCGGCAATCTCGTGCTGTATGCGCGTTACCTCGACGACAAGAATCAATTCATCACGCCGATCCCGGTGATCCAGACCGGCACCGACCATTTCAGCAAATACCCGGGCTTCGATCCGCTCACCTCGACGTACAACAGCAATGCGATACGGCACGTGCGGCTCGACGGGTATCCCGGCGGCGGCACCAACGCCGATCTCGCCAATGGCCGCGGCGCGCAGATGTATTTCCTCGGCGCCAACTACGATCACGAATTCGGGAACGGCTGGTCGATCAGCAACAAGTTCCTGTTCAACAGCGGCGACGTCGACACCAACGCGTTGTTCTCGGGTGCCAACCCCGCGGCGCTCTCCGACGAGCTGTACACGCTTTCCACCGACCTCGGCGGCCTCGAACTGCCGCCGGGCTCGGCGACCGCCACGTACGTCGGCGGTGGCGCCGTCGCACCCGACCAGAGCGTCATCTCGCAGGGCTGGTGGTTCATCCACAAAGAGCTCGAGAACATCAACAATGATTTCCGCCTGAGCAAGGAGCTCTTTGATGGAAACACGTTGACGCTCGGCGTGTACCTCGCCTACTACACGATGGACGACGAATGGGCACTCGGCAATCACATGTTGATGACCAACGAGCCGAATGCCCGTCCGATCACCGTGAGCTACGTCAACGGCCTGGGCCAGACGGCGCAACGCACCGACGAGCAAGGTTTCCTCGACGGTGGCTCCTTCAACATCACGGAGCGCGGGCACGCCTTCAATCGGGCGATCTATCTATCGGACTCGTGGCGCATCGACAAATGGCTGCTGGATGCGTCGGTGCGTTTCGAGAACGAGGACGCCACCAATCGCGTCTGCAATCTGTCGAATGTCGATCTCGACGGCGACGCGCTGACGATCTACAACAACGCCGTGCCGGTCTGTAACGGGACCTTCGCCGTCACCGACTACGACCAGGACTTCACCTCGTGGACGGCAGGCGCCAACTACAGCTTCACCGACACCATGTCCGTCTACGGCCGCGTGAACCGCGGCGGGCATTTTCTCGACTTCGACAATGGCATTCGCGGCAGCACGACGGGGAACACGCCGCCCATGCAGATCGTCCGCAACTATGAAGTGGGATTCAAGTTCCAGAACGACCTGGTCTACGCAGACGTCAGCGCCTACTTCCGCAAATTCACCGGCCTGCAATACACGCCCACCGACGATAACGGCGTGCCGCTGCCGAACGAACTGCGCCTGTTCGGTTCCGAGTCCAAGGGCATCAATCTCATCGGCGCGATCACCCCGGGCGAACATTTCAGGTTCCAGGTGGTCGCCAACTACCTTGACGGTGAATACACCGACTTCGACGCGTGTTTTCCGTACAGCAACGTCGTGACTGGCGACGGCTGCGCCCCCATCGAAGGACGGCAGCTGCAGCGGCAACCCAAGCTGCGCTACATGCTGACGCCGAGTTATCGCTGGTCGATGGGTTCCGCCGACCTCGATGCATACGTCACTTACACTCACGTCGGCGATCACACGCAGGATCAGTCCGCGTTGCAGCAGCTAGGTTCGTACCAGACCTGGGATGTCGGCGTCACCGCCAGCGTAGGCGAACACTGGCTGTTCGCGCTGCGCGGGTCGAACCTGTCCGACGAACTCGGGCTGACCGAGAGTAACTCTCGCATTTTCGGCGTGGCTGCCGGTTCCGGCGGCGTGTTGCTGGCCCGGCCGATCGAGGGCAGCGAAGTCAATTTCCAGGCGAAGTACCTCTGGTAGTCAGCCCGAGGTAAACGGTGCTCCAGAGCTGCGCGGCGTTCGATTCGTCCGCTTCGGCTCCGGGGCGGCCGAAGGGCTCCGGCCGGTATTGCCCGTCGCGGTACGACCACGACCAGAGTTCCGAGGTGCGCAGGCTCGAAGCGCGGTTGATTGCCGCCCACAAATCCGAACGCGCACGCTGCAGCGACGCACGCACCGGCGCGGGCAGATCGCGGCGTTTCAGCTGGCGGTCGAAGCCCGCGGCCAGCAGCGCCTGCTGCCACGACCAGACAACGGTGCCGTGGTACGCGAAGCGCGAAAATTCGCGGCGCAGATCGGCGCTGGCCAGCGCGGGATTGGCAACCAGCAGACCCGCGTCGCTCAGGAGCCCGGCGGGAAACGGCCGCATGATGGCCGTAACGCATCTCGAGAGTTCTTCCGGCGAAGGATCGGTCAGCAGCAGTCTGAAGCCTTCGTCCGAGTTGAGGACCGGGACCGGATCACCCTGCGCGCCCAGCGACAACGCGTGGAACGAGAGCGACGCATTGCCCAGGGAACGCGTCGCTCGGCCGCTATCTACTCCAATCTCCTGCGCGTAGGCGCCGATAGCCGCGCGCGCCTGCGCAGCGGGGATGTCGACCGCGAACAGCCGCGGCGCGTTCGCGGTCCACAAACGCGCGCGTTCGCCCGCTTGCGCGAGCGAGCGCCGCTGCGCGGCGTCGAGATAGCGATCGAGCAGCCCGGATGCGGCGAGCCGCGCGGCGGCATCGAGTGCCGCCGGCACGAGCGCTGCGTTGACGTCGTAAGCGTAGCGCCCCCGTCCCAGTCCCTGCTCGCTGTCGCGCCAGTTGCCCGTCATGCGGCCGGATTGAATCCCGACCAGGTTGGTCGCGCGCGGCGCGTCCGCAAAGGGCGCCGCACGCTCGGCGATCCACACGAGGTTGCGCACGATTGCCGCTCCGCGGCGTTCGCCAGCCGGGCCGCGGCTCGAAAGGAATTCCGCGGCGCGTGTGTGCCCGCGTTCGTCCTCGAGCAGCCAGCGCGCGGCCAGCGGCGCGAGCAGGAAGTCATCGTCGACCATGCCGTAGTCATAGATAGGCGTCGCATCCTTGCCGCGTCCTTCACGCGCATTTCGCAGCACCGCGAACTCGCCGATGTCTTCCTCGTGCGCGACCTCGCCATTCGGCGCGAGCCGATCGAGCACCGAGGCGATGGCGCTCTCCAGCGCCTCGGGTTCGAGCACGGGGGCGAGCAACAGGGCCGAAATCAGGGTATCGCGACCGAAATAGGTGTCGAAGCGCCAAGATCCGGCGAGGAATTTTTCGTGGTAACTGAGAAACGACAAGGCGTCGCGGGCGCGTGGATCGTTGCCGGCGCGCGGCGTGAGCACTGTCCGCAGGGGCGTGAGCGGCGTTTCGCCGCTCAGGGCGCGTACCTCGAGACGCAGACGCTTGCCCGGCGCGGCGGCGAATCCCGTGGTAGCTAGATGCGTACCGCTGCCGGCGCCGATGCGCAGCGCAAAACCCGCGGCGCCGTCGAGCCGATCGCGCCGCCACGAGATGCTTCCATCGGAATTGGACGGCTCGACCAGCACCTCGGCCGGCGCCTTGCGCTGCAGCTCGTAGTCACGCAATACACGCACCGACGAAAGGACGGCGCCGTCGGGCCGCAGCTCCGTCGCATCGGCCTCCACTTCGAACTCGATGCCGTACAGCGGACGCCGCTGTGCATCGAGCGCCGTGACCGGCCGGGGCGGCGTAACGATCTTCCACGCGACGGGTTGCGTCGTCTTCCCGAACCACAGACCGACGCCGCCGTTGCCCGCCGGAAATACGACCAGGATGCGAGGTTCGGTGCCCGACCGCAGCAACAGATGCGCGGCAACCGGCCCCTCACGGAAAAAGCTGTTGAGGTTCTGTCCTTCGTCGATGCGAAAGGCGAGCGGCGGCGGCGCGGCCTGGACGACCGCGGCAGATGCGACCACGGCGCAAAAAATCGACGCGAGTTTCACGAGTTTCCCGGGCATCCGGCTGCAGTGTGCCGCCGCGATTGCGCCGCGTGATATCGGAACTCACGCCGACTTCACTTCGCGGCGTCTTGCCGTGCCTGGGACGTCCAGTGAATCAGGATATTCATGCTCTCGAGGTACTTCGCCGTCGAGATCGACGGTGTCGCGACCGTGTCGGTATACGGAGAAGTGTCCGATTCATCGCCGACGTAGGTCGTCGCGAAATCGCCCGGCACGTTGCCACTCTTGGCCTGCCCCCGATACGGATGACTGGTCTGCGGCAGCGGGGCCGGCCAGTACCCGGTTGAATTGAGCGCCGCCAGCGTCGCACGCGTCTGTGCGTCCAGGTCCTGCGGCACGGGCGGCGCGTATCTTGCTGCGAAGAAACGCGGCAGCGCGACGAGACCGGCGCCCGCCACGAGTGGCGATCCCTTCACGAGCGTCTTGACGTCTGCCTTGCGCAGCTGGTCGTACCGCGCGCGCATCGCCGCGGTGTCGATCTTGCGGGTGGTGGAATAGTGGCCGATGCCGCGCGCCGGATCGTAGTCCACGTAGTACTCGCCGTTGGCGACGTTGGAACCGCGCCGATGCACATACAACGCGCGATTGGTCGAGAGCTCGACGAACGTGGGATGCGTCTTTCCGCCCGCGACGGGCTTGGGCAACTTCACCTTCTCCAGCCAGTCGATGGCGTCCGGAACGCGCGCGAGATAACGCGTGTCGCCCGTCAGTTCATAGAACGTCAGCAGGTGATCGATATTGCTGGCGGTGGTGTGGGTCGCCAATGCCAGCGGCTCGTAGGTGCGCGCGGCCGCGGGTTTTAGATCGAGCGTGTACTGCAGCGCCCAGCCCGGATTCGGCGCGCCCTGCTGCGACACGAGGAAGAAATTCATCGCGCGCGTGATGGGGTCGAGCAGCCGTTGCTCGCCGAGCACCTGGTAACACAGCAGCAGGAACGAGATGTTTTCCCAGACGACGTCGTCGTTGAACGTGAGATACGACGAATAATCGTCGTGCCCGTGTTTGGCGAATTCGTAGTTCAGCGGAAAACGCTGCGGCCAGCCGCCGATCGGATACTGGCTGTTGAGGACGAACGCGATGGCGCGGTCGACCGGGGGTTTGTAGCGCGCGTCCAGCTTTTCGACATAAAGCCGCAGCAGGAACATCGCCGCATCCGTGCTGACCTGGTCATCGAAAGTCGCATTGCCGTAGTAGTGCTGGAATTCCTCCAGGCGCCAGGCGTTGCGTCCCACCGTCGCGTACCAGTCGCGCAGGCTGCGATCGCCGGCGAAATCGACCACATAGTTCCAGCCGCCGCTCGGATGTTGTCCCCAGATCAGCGCGGATCCGACCTGCTCGGCGGCGCGGTAATAGTACTCGTCGCCCGTGGCGTGATACGCATCGAGAAAGACGTGGCCCATGCTCGAGGTACCCGGCGGCTGCAGCCAGATCATCGTGTCGCGCGCTTCCATCTCGCCCCAGCGGCGCGACATGTCCGGCAGATAATTCCACAGGTAACCGCCGCGATACGCGACCTTGTCGACCATGAACTCGGTGGCACGCCGCATCGCGGCTTCGACGTCGTTGCGTGCGAGCGGCGCGCTGTTCTGCGCCGATGCAGCCGTCGCGAGGCCGCCGAGGACCGTGAATGCGCACAGCCATACGCGCGAAACGCGCCGGATCGAAATCATATTCATCGCTGACCCCCAAAAACGTGCCGGACAGTATTCGCGATTTGCGCGAGCGAGTAAATTATCGCACATGAAAAGAAGAACACTGCTGCAGGCGGGCGCCGGCGTGCTCATGGCGACCCAGGCGGAAATCTCCAGCGCGAATTCGCAGGGGTCAGCCGCCGCGAGTCGAAAGAAATTGTACGATCTCATGGGCAGGCTGCCGCCGCGAGATCGCAAGGTTGGCGCGCAACTCGTTTCCACGGAAGACCGCGGGACCTACACGCTCGAAAAACTCGTCCTGGACCTCAATGGCGAGGAACCGGCGCCGGCGTATTTCGCAAAACCCAAGGGCGCGGGCGGCAGGCTTCCCACGGTGCTCTTCAACCACTCGCACGGCGGTGGGTATCAGATCGGCAAGGCCGAATTCATCGACGGCCGCGAGTACATGTACAAGCCGCCGTACGCGGAGTTCCTGACCTCGCTCGGTTACAACGCGTTGTGCTTCGACGCGTGGATCTTCGGCGAGCGCGCCACACGCACCGAGCTCGATTTCTTCAAGGACACGTTGTGGCACGGCCGCGTGTTGTGGGGAATGATGGTCTACGACGCGCTCAAGGCCGTCGACTATCTAGTCACGCGCCCCGACGTCGACACCCAAAGGTTGGCGACGGTCGGCATGTCGATGGGCAGCTCCACCGCGCAATGGGCGGGGGCGCTCGATCCGCGCCTCAAGGTCGTGGTCGACATTTGTTGCCTGACAGACTGGCACACGCTGGTGGAAGTCGGCGGGCTCAAGGGCCACGGCATCTATTACTACGTGCCGGATCTGCTCACCCACTTCACCGCAGGGCAGATGAACGCGCTGATCGCGCCGCGCGCGCACCTGTCGCTGGCCGGCAATCTGGACGCGCTCACGCCCGTGGCCGGTCTCGAAAAAATCGATCGGGAGCTGAAAGATGTCTACGGTTCGGCGGGCGTGCCCGAAAACTGGAAACTGCTGCGTTACGACAGCGCCCATCTCGAGACGCCGGCGATGCGCGAGGAAATCCGCCGGTGGCTGGTCGCGCATGTTTGAAGCGACCGGTCACTGCAGGGCGGGCTGACGCACTTCACTGACCGCTCGGTCGCGCAGCGTAACGCTGCCGCCCAGGAAGCCGGACGACCCGATCTCCAGCGCATAGAGCAGCACGCGCGCGCCGCCCTCTTCGCGCGTGGAAGTCGGCGGCCCCAGCGTGCCGATCACCTCGAGTTCGCTCATGCCAGGCCGCAGCTGCCGCCACTTCGCCGCATCAACCCATTGCGGCAGCTCACCGGACGCGGCGGCAACTGGCGGCGCGCCGGGCTCCGGCGAAATCCGGCTGGCGCGGTTGCGCAGCGCGTCCACCTGCCGCGTCAACGCCTGCACCTGCCGGTCCAGGTTGCGCACCTGCTGCTCCAGGTAGGAAATCCGCGGGTCTTCGGCTGCGGTTGCCGGCCATGACAGCAGCGTCAACATCAATACCGGCAATGTGCGCATGTGATGCACCGACTGGTTATCGTCCGGAACGCAATGCAAAGGACGCGATGGCTTCTTCGGCCGCCCGCACTCCGCTGTCGTGGGCGCCATGCGCGGTGGAGAAGTCGCCCGCGCTGGTTGCTTCTCCTGCAAAGAACACGCGTGCGTCGTACGGCTGCGCCAACGTCTGGCGCGCAGCCGCGTGTCCTGGAAGTGCGTAGCTGTACGCGCCGCCAATGAGTTTGCTGCCGCTCCAGGCCGACGCGGCCAGCGGACGCAGTGCGGCGCGAATGTCTGTGCCGAACAAGGCGGCCAGTTGTCCGAGAGCAAAATCGAAACCTGCGACGGGCCCACTCTCCTCGATCATCCGCGCGCCTTCCGCGCCGAAGAAACACTCGATCGTCCGGGAGCCGAGCGGCCGGATGTAGTACGAGCCGGTGCGCGCATCGCGCGGATCACCCAGCACCTGCGACTCGGGCGCGAAAGGTGCGTCGCCGACGATCTGGAAGAAAAGCTTTTCATTGCGGCCCAGTGGCAGCTGGTTCGCGGCCTCGCGCCAGGGCGCGAGCTCCGCGGGCAGCTTCAGTGCATCACCGGCCAGCACCGCGGTAGAGACCGTGAGAATCGCACCGCGTGCGGTCACCGTACCCGCGGTGGTTGCGAGCGACACTCCCGCGGCGCTCAGGGTCAACGCATCCACGGAAGTCGCCAGGCGCAGCGGTACACGTTGCGGAAAGCCTCTCGCGACGACGGTTCCGAGGCCCGCCGGCGTGCGCCAGTTGTTTTCCGAGGACGCCTCGTCGTACGCCAGGTAGTCGGCGATGGACAGGCGATCGAGGCTGGCGCCACTGATAAATCCACCGATGGCGCGTATGTAGTTAGTCCACTCGCCGCCCGCGGGCAGGGCGTCGGCGGCGCAGTCGCCGGGTGGCGGCGCGTGTTCGAGCTCGCGCATCCAGGTATCGAAGGCGCGGCGCGCCTCGACCTGCTGATCCTTCGGAAACCCGAGATCGCGATACTGGACGCCCCACTTGGCAACGCTGCGGTCGATGGGGAATCCCGCGGCCTCGGCAATGTGTACCCAGGCATTACGTTCGGCGGAGTGGAACCAGCCGCAGCCGAGGTCGAGATTCGACCCCGCGACCTCGTGAGTCCAGGCACGCCCGCCGAGGCGTGGGCTCGCTTCGAGCAGCAGGGTCGAGAGGTCGGTCTGCGAGAGACGGCGCGCGGCAGCAATCCCGGCCGCTCCGCCACCGACGATCACCACGTCGAAAGTATTGTTCAAAACAGCGTGATACCGGTGAGCGCGGCCAGCTTCGCCATGAGCCGGTCCTGGAACGCGGGATCGAGCGCCGGCGCTTCCGGCTTCTGCCGCTGACGATGATGCCAGTAGCCACCGCTGACCTTCGCCGCCGCGTCATCGCTGGTCGCCAGCCAGGTCTGCGTGAGATGGCCCTCCTCGAGATCGTCCGGCGCACCGGCGCCGCCCATCTTCGTGGGCACCCAGCCCGGATCGACCGCGCTGCTGACCACATTGGGCCAGTGCCTGGCGACCGCCATTGCGAGCGTGGTGACGAACAACTTGCTGTCGGAGTAGGCCTGGTTCGTGTTCCAGCGCCGCTCGGTCCAATCGATGTCGCGCAACGAGTCTTCGCCGCCGCGATGCATGCCGCTGCTCAGGTAGACGAGCCGGCCGGGCCGTGTGATGAGCGCCGTCAACAGGTATGGCGCGAGTGTATTGACCGCGAGCACCTTCGCGTGGCCTTCCGGTGTCGGCCCGCGATTCGGCTCGCGATAGATGCCGGCGTTGTGGATGACCGCGTCCATGTGACCGATCTTGTTGACCTGCTCCGCGAGGGCTTTGGTTTCGCGTGCGCTGCTCAGGTCTCCGATGACGATTCCCGCCGCCTTGGGTTTCAGGTCCGCCAGTGCGGATACACGCGACGCGGAACGTGCGTGCAACACCACCTGGTGGCCGTCGCGGATCAAGGTTTCCGCCGCGGCGCGGCCGAGGCCATCCGTGGAACCGGTGATGAAGATACGACGCACGGTACGGTCCTTTGCTGCGAGTGGCCACGCCGCGAGCCCGAGCACGGCGAAGTGGAGGAATCTGCGTCGGGTCTGCGCTGCGTTCACGGCAAACGAATATCGGATGGCGGGCCGGTGGTCAACTGTCAGTCGATACCGCGACTTGCGTGGGATCCACTGTACTGCAGCAAGCGGCATCATCGGGATCGCGTGTCCCGCTACCGGCGCGGCGGCGAATCCGTTGCCTGCGCTTCCAGCCGACACGGCTGAATCCAATTCCCCCGGTGTCGATACGAACGATCTGCCAAGTAGTTAGATACGGGAGCCGCGCGCGGCCGGCTACTGGAAACCCCGGAAAATTCCGGGCGCTTCGCGAGAACTTCTTCGTCGGACGAAAAACCTTGCGCTGAAAGGCGATTGCTACGCCGCGGCGGCAGCGAATTTCGACGATGAGGGGAATTCTCGATAGCGCTACCACTCCGCCCCGTGGTAGTAAGGCCGGCGTCTTTCCGGCGGTCAACCTGACTACTCGTCAGATGACATCCGGCGCGGCTAGTAGATAGATAACTCCGGACGCCCATCGCCGCGATTTGTTAACGCTGACAAACAGAGGGAACTGACCATCATGAAAAATAGAGCCATATCCGGCACGGCATTGAAACTGTGCCTCGCCTTCGGTGTCCTGATGCTCGGCATCCAGGATGCCAGCGCCCAGCAATACTGTCTGACGACCAGCGTGAATCAACGCACCGGTACGCGGGACAACTTTCGTTATGAGTTGTGGAATCCGGCGAATGCCGCGTCTCCGGCCGACGAATGCATGACGGTCAATGCCGGCGCCACCTTCAGCGGAACCTGGACCAACGCCGACGACTATCTCGCGCGGCGCGGCCTCTTCTACGGCTCGAGCACCGGGCAGTCGTGGAAGCAACGCGGCGGCCTGCAGTTCACCTACACGGCGGATTGGCGGCCGCAGTTCGTGGCCGACGGCAATTCCAGCATCGGCGTCTACGGCTGGGTGCACAACTACAACGGCACGGGCTCGACCGCGGAGTTCTACATCATCGAAAACTGGTACCAGTGGAACCACGCCCAGGACGGCACCGCCCAGTCCCTTGGCATGATCGCCATCAACGGCATCATCTACGAAGTCATCAAGACGACGAGAAACAACCAGCCCACGCCGTGGGGAAACCAGAACTTCTCGCAATACGTGAGCGTGCGAAAAAATCGCGGCACCAACAATCAGACCCCGAGCCCGGCCGGCGTGATTTCCGGCACGATCAATATCGGCCAGCACTTCGCCGCGTGGGAAAAACTCGGCCTCGACATGTCGGGCGAACTGTACGAAGTCGCGTTTCTGGCCGAGGGCTACAAGAGCACTGGTACCGTCAACGTGTCGCAGCTGGATATCGTCACGCTTCCGGCGCCGAGCTCCATCACCGCGACACCGGCCACCTTCAACCTGGAGGTAGGCGCCGGGTCGATCGTCGACTGGACCTTGCCGGCCGACTACTCCGACTGGAGCTCGACCGTCGTTCCCACCAGCGGTTGCAACGGAAAGATAGGGCTGGATCTCTACCACGGGAAATTCCTGCTGTTCGGCCAGAGCCCCGGCACGTGCACGCTCGCGATCATCAGCCCGGACGGAACCAAGTCGGTCAATGCGACCGTCACGGTCACGCAGGGCAGCTCGATGATGCGTTCCGTCACCTACCGCGCGCAGGGCAACAAGGGCGGCGAACAGCTCTTCCTGCTGCGCGATGGCAATCGCATCAACCAGGGACGCACCCTCACCTCCGCTTTTCAGACCTTCAGTGAAACGGTGTATGGAGAGGGCGAGATCGGGCTCGAATTCGCCAACGACGACGCGGTTGCGAACGGCAAGGCCGCCCGGATCGACTATCTATCCGTCGACGGCGTGAAACGCGAGACCGAAGCGGTGGCGGTCAATACCGGTTCCTATGCGAACGGCAACTGCGGCGGCGGGTCGTTCACCGAATGGTTGTATTGCGGTGGCGCGGTGAACTACGGCCCGCTCAAGCAGGATCACCAGATCACGATTCGCGCCCGCGGCAACGCCGGTGGCGAACACATTCACCTGTTGATCAACGGCCAGTCCGTCAACAGCGGATGGTGGCTGACGACCGCGTTCCAGGAATACACCGTCACCGTGCTCGGCGATGGCGACATCAACGTCAAGTACGACAATGATGGCGGCACCAAGGATGTGGTCATCGACTGGGTCCGGGTCGACAGTCAGGTTCCGCGGCAGGCGGAAAACATGCAGTACAACACCGGCGCCTTCGCCAACGGCAGATGCGGCGGCGGTTCCTACAGCGAATGGATGCACTGCAATGGAGTCACGGGGTTCGGAAAGATCTCCGACAATTTCAACTAGCGTTCGTGGCGCAAAGACCCCGGCCCGGCCGGGGTCTTTTCTTTTACGCCGACGGTTGCGTGAACGGCTGCTCGACCCGGTTTTCCAGTCCCGATCTGGCCGCTTGCAGCGCGCCCGCCAGCCTCGTGAAGCGCGCCGCCGAATCCGCGTTCGGTGGCTTCATGCGCCCCAGGACCTGGGCGAAATCACCCAATCTCTTGGCGACGTTCCCGGGCTCATCCGTTGACGTGCTGACCGCGCGATGCATGTTCACGATATGAATGAGGATCCGGCCGAGCGAGCCCGCATCACCTCTCGGCTCGGCGTCGAAGTCGCGCATGAGAACCTCTCTCAGCAGCGCTTCGGCGTGTTCCAGCCGGCCTCTCGATATCGACGCACGTGAATCCATGCAGCGATGCTCGCAAGCGCACGCGGGCGAGTCCAACGGCCGACATCCCGCGATCCGGGTGATGTGCGCCTACAAGGTACGCGGGCGGCAGGAAAATTCAGCGTGCGGCCGCCGCGTTGCCTTGCGGCAATTTGCTTCTCCACCGCGCCGCTTCTTCCGGCTTGTTCCACGCCTCGTACAGCATGACCAGCCGCTGCCGCGCATCTGCAATGACGGGTGCGCCTTCGCCACGCGCAGCCAGCAGGCGCTGCTCGGTATCGAGCAGGATTTTCTCGGCTTCCGCATAACGCTTCAGCAGGACCAGGTTCGCGCCGATCATGCTCTCCACCGACGTCGTGGCCCAGTGGCCCTCGGGCAGATACTGGCGACGCAGCGCCAGCGATTCGCGCAGTAGTTTGTCGGCTTCCTGCGCCTGCCCCAGCGGGCCGAGCGAGCGGCCCAGCACGTTCAACGTGGTGCCGACGATGACGTTCGAGTCCGGCAGCGTCTTGCCGCGCAACGCCAGCACTTCGCGCGCGAACGACGCGGCTTCCGCATAGCGGCCTTGCCGCATCAGGTGATCGGCATAGTTGTTCAGTGTCCACGCGTATTCTGGATGGTCCGCGCCGAGCGCCTTGCGGCGGATCTCGATGGCCTCGCGATAGACCTCTCCCGCCTGCTCTATCCGGCCCGCGTAGTCGAGCATCGACGCGTACGGCGAAAGTTTTTCGGCCAGCAGCGGATCCGCGGGGCCGAATGCACGGCGCGCCGCCGCGACGCTCTTCGTGAAGAACGCGAGCGCCGCCTCGTTCTGGCCGAGCTCGCCCTTGACCATGCCGAGGTTGGCATAAGCCGTGGATAGCGCCGCGTCGTCGGGCGTTCCGCGTTCGAGCTCGGCGAGCGCCCGTTCCAGGTACGGCACCGCCTGTTCGGTGTGGCCGAGCCGGGTGAGCACGCGCCCCTGCTGGTCGAGATGATCCGAGAGCTCTTCGGACTCGGTGAATGGAAAGCGGACCGCCATCGTGTTGAGCGAATCGAGCGTGGCGCTTGCGTCTTCGTAACGGCCGTCGAATTCCTGCGCGTGGCTGATACGGCTCAGCGTGAGCACCATGTCGTGGCTGCCGCGGGGTGTCTGCAGGCGCTGTGCGTCGAGCGCGCGTTTGAACTGCGTTTCGCCGGAGGCATATTCGCCGAGCGCAATGTAGGTATCGCCAATGATGGTGCGAATCTCGGCTTCGAGCGCCGGCGTGGCCTTCAGTGTTTCGGCGCGCTGCGCGGCGGAATCGAGCACTTCGCGGACTTTCACGTCCTTGCCCAGTGAATCCGGCTTGGCGGCGCCCAGCATGGTAGTTAGAAACGCGGTCACCTGCTCGGCGCGCTGGCTCTGCTGCCGCGCACGGTCCGCCTGGACCAGCGCGATCACCAATCCGGTGACCAGGGACAGCGCGGCGACGGCCACCGCGGCCGATTCCAGCCTGCGGCGCGCCACGAGCTTGCGCAGGCGATACAGGGCGCTGTCGCGCTGCGCGGTGACCGGCAGTCCGTCGAGATAGTTGCGCAGGTCGGCCGACAGCTGCGCGACGCCGCCGTAGCGCCGTTCGGGCTCCTTGCGCAGCGCCATTTGCAGGATGGCATCGACGTCCTCGTCGACTCCGGCGTTCGCCACGCTGCTCCCGCACACCACGCGCTCGATCTCCGGATACGAACGCGTCCTGAGCTCGTAGGGCCGCCGCCGCGCGAGCAGCTCGAACAACACCACGCCGAGGGAGTACACATCGGCGGGCGTGCCGACCGTCAGGCCGCGCACCTGTTCCGGAGCCGCGTATTCCGGTGTGAACGAACGCTGCATCGCGAGCGTGGGCGGCGCCGCGTCCGCGTCGTCGGCGCTGGTCAGCAGGCGGGCGATGCCGAAATCGAGCAGCTTCACCTGGCCGTCCACAGTGACCAGGATGTTGGCGGGCTTGAGATCGCGATGCACGATCAGGTTGCGATGCGCGCTTTCGACCGACGCGCATACCTGCAGGAAGATCCGGATGCGTTGCCGCAGATCGAGCTGCTGCGCGTCGCACCACTGCGTGATCGGCGCGCCGTCGATGTACTCCATGACCAGATAGGGCTGGCCGTCGTCGGTCACGCCGCCGTCGAGCAGCGTTGCGACGTTGGGATGATCGAGATTCGCCAGCATCTGGCGCTCGGCCTTGAAACGCCGCACGGCGTCGGGGCCGGCGGCGAAGCGATGCAGCACCTTCACCGCGACGCGTTTTCGGTATTGATCGTCGGCGCGCACCGCCTCGAATACCGTGCCCATGCCGCCGTAACCGATGCGTCGCGTGATCTGCCAGGGACCGATGCGCGCGCCGGCCCAGCGCGCGGCGTCATCGTCCTCGCCCAACGCCAGCCGCAGCGGCGAGCTCAGCAGCGTGTCGCTGCGCTCGTGCGCCGTCACGAACGCCAGCAGTTCCCGGTGCAAAGCCGGATCGTCCGCCGCGATCTGCGCGAGCCACACGCGCCGCGCTTCGCCGTGCCGCGACAGGGCCTCGTCGAACAAACCCTGCAGCCGTTCAAACTGTTCCGGCGTCAGGCAGATGCGGCTGGAATCGTTCACGGCTTCGGATCGAGCGCGCGCAACAGGAACGCGCGCGCGAATATCCAGTCGCGCTTGACCGTGGCGGGTGATACGCCGAGCACGGCCGCGGTGTCCTCGATCTCGAGGCCGGCGAAATACCGCATCTCCACCACGCGCGCCTGGCGTGCCGAAAAAGCTTCGAGCTGAGTCAGCGCCTCATCGAGCGCAAGCAGGTCGAGCGAATTCCCAGGCGCCTCGGGCAAGTCATCACTGAGCGTCACGCGCAGACCGTGATCGCGCTTGAGGCGGCGGCGGGCGCGCGCGTGATCGACCAGGATGCGGCGGATGGTCTGCGAGGCCAGCGCGAAGAACTGCGAGCGGTTCTGCCATGGAGAGCGGTCCTGGCCGATCAGGCGCATGAACGCTTCATCGACCAGCAACGTGGGCTGCAAGGTGTGACCGCTGCTTTCCCGACGCATGGCCGCTTCGGCGATGCGATGCAGCTCGGCATAGACCACGGGCACCAGGCGATCGGCCGCGCCGGGTACGCCCTGCTGCATGTCCTGCAATAGAGCGGTGACGTCTCGATCGGTGGAGTCGGAGGGTTTCAACAGGTGCGCCGCGGTGTGCCGTGGTCCTTTTTTTGGATTATGGGGGAAGCCCACAAGGCTGCGCAAAGCGCGCCAATCCCTCACCGGGGCGCTGGTGCTTATGTGAATGGCGGCGGCGTGCATGGTTCGTAGCGCATGGCGGGGTGTCGAGGAATACGCGTCAACCGCGCCGCCAAAGCTCATCAGGGCCGCTGGAAAAATTCTTTCCCCGGGAATGAGCCTCGTAGCCCGAACACGGCGCGTAAGTCGGTGGAACGTCATTTTCGGGGAGAAACCATGCGCGATTCGAGCCCACTGCCGATCATCGTGCTGCTCGCAGCCCTCGCCGGCTGCGGTGCCAGCCAAACCGGAACATCCGCCGTCGTTGCCGGCGTCGAGACGCCTGCCGTAGCGGGCATCGCGGCGCCCGCCGTAGCAGAGAGCGAGGCGCCCGCTGCAGCCGCGCCCCTCGTCGAAACACAGCTCATGGACGAGCAAGGCTTCGGGCAGCCCATGATCGCGGCCCGCGCGCAGCTGCCCGGCGACTGGCAGACCCGCGGCGGCATCGGCTGGGACCGGCGCAGCGAATGTGTCTCGAATCATCTGCGCGTCAACTGGCTCGCCGTCTCGCCCGATGGCCGCCGGGCGCTCGAGCTGATGCCGGGCCTGAGCTGGCAGCTGCAGGGCACGGACATCCCGATGAATCCCTGTCCGCCGCTTGCCATCCGTGACACGCGGCAATTCCTGCAGTCGGTGGCGCAGCGTTACCCGGGCGTGCGCGTGCTGCGTTATCGCGATCGCCCCGATCTCGCCCCGGCACCGCAAGCTTCGAACGGCGCGCGAGTCCAGAACACCGCCGGTGAGCTGCTCATCGCGTATCACGATGGATCCGTGGAAGTGCGCGAGCTGCTGACCGCCATGCTCTCCACGTCCGAGCTGCAGGGCAACGTCTGCATCAGCTCGCCCCTCGTCTACGCGTATCGCGTCGCAGGCGGCGAACCGGATGCGGACTTCAGCGACCGCTTCATGAAGTCGCTGCATCCCGACCCGCAGTGGCAGGCGCAGGTGCAGCGCACGTCCAGCCAGCTCATCGCGCAGATCTCGGCGCGCCAGCGCCAGGAAATCGCGACGTGGCACACCGGCCAGATGGCGCGCATCAATGCGCGCGGCGCCGCCGATCGCGCCCAGATCCGCATGCAGACGAACCGCGAAGTCGCGCAGATCTATTCGAACGTCTGGAGCAACTCCCAGGCGACCGACGAGCGCATCCAGCGCCGCACGCTCGAGGGCATCGGTGAATACAACACCTACGCCGATCCGGCGAGCGGTGGCGTGGTGCGCGAATCCACCGACTACAACCGCGTGCTGCGCGGCGAAGACGGCGGATACATCTCGACCAACGATCCCTATCTACAACCCGCCGGCTCCGAAGAGCTGCAGCGGGTTCCGTGAGCCCTGTCCAGAACCCCGACTACCGAAGAACACCACAATGAAAACTCATCCCAGGTTTCTCTCTCAGCTGGCCCTGGCGGCGCTGTCGCTCGCCGCGTTGTTTCCGTCCGAAGCCCGCGCCACACCGCCGCCGACCCTGCCCCTGCCGGAATGTATCTATGTCGCGGGCCAACCTGCCGGCGGCGCGTGCCCCGCGATCAGCCTGCGCGTCTCGGGCAATGCGGCCGGACGGCTCGGATCGGGTAGTTCGGTGGTCGTGAACACGGTCCCCGCAGTCACGGTCTGCGACTACTGGAGTGCGCACACCTACGAGTGGAGACCCTCGGGTTGTTATGCGGAGGTCGGCGCGCCCGTGATCGTCAACTGCGGCGTCATCGACGTCCGTCATGACAATCAGTATCGCGAGATGCCCTGCGAACAGGCGCTGTACAAGAGTACGTCCGGACTGCCACCGCTGTTCACCATCCGCCGCCCGGAAGGCTCCGAGGACCCCAACAGCGGCTCGGTGGTCTGCGGCGCCATCCCGAGTTATCACACATATATATACGGCGGACCCGCGACCAAGGAAGAAGCCGTGTGGCGCACGCGCGGTCCCGCCGCGCTCAAGTGCGAAATCACGTTCAACGGTCCGCGGCCCAATGGAATGATCGGGCCGACCTGGGTCAAGGTGCGGGTGCGCATCAACTACGCCGAAACGCCGGACGTGGCCAACGGCAGGCCGATGACCGCAGAGTTCTTCGTGCCCGTCGACGGCGACATGCGCGACGTCGCCGACATCGATGTGACCGCGCTCGGATCGCTGACGGAATTGAACTGGGACGAAGGCCGGCTCATCGCCACGTATCGCGCCACGTTGACCAACCTCGGCGATCTCGACGCGGAGAATGTCGACCTGCTGGCACAGTTTCCATTTACCGCCGTCGTTCAAGGCGTGACCGGAGCGGACTGCAAGATGCCGGGAGATATCCTGAACGCGCCGGATCCCGCCGTCGAGCGGCCGATCGGCGGCAGGGTCCTCTGCAAATGGGAACGCGTCGCCGCGAAGGGCAGCGCCCAGGTCGAAATCGTCGCGCGAATCTACGACGCCACCGACCTCGACGCGCTGCAGAGAGGTCTCGGCAGCAACTTCGAGAAGCTCCGGGGCAACCCCGAAGGCGTCGAATTCCGCGTCAAGGCGAGCAACGACTCCGATCCCGACAACAACGAGTACGTCGCGAAGGTCGCCATTCCCTTCCGCAGTGGCAGCTACGAGGAAACACGCTTCGCCATGGAAGCCCTCGCGCCGTACTTCGATTACAAGACCGACAAGTACAACCTGCAATGCAATCTCTACGAGGACGACATCTCGGCGCGGTTGAAACAGATCCACATCGATCACCCCGAGGTGTTCGCGAACCTGTCCTACGGCGGCGTCACGAGCGGGCAATACCTGATTCTCGGTATCGATTCGCCCGTCACGCGCGCGGGCCACGTGGGCGTGGTCGTGTACGTCAAGGGAACCAACTACCGGGAAACGGGCATCGTGATCAACGGGACACCGATGATCTCGCCGCTCAATCTGCATAGCGCAGCCGGCCCCGACGGCGAAACGCTGCTCACGTCCACTGCCACCAGCGGGCTTTACCTGCGCACGCCGGCCAACTTGTACCCTAACAAAGGCAGGATCCAGCCCGAGACCAACAGCTTCGATGGCTTCGAGGGCAGCTATCCGACCAACCAGCAGGAATTCACCTATGGCGGCTCCACGCCGGCGCCGCGGCCCACGGCCACGCCGCTCGCCTGCCCGATCACACCCGAGGGCGTGATGATCACCACCGAAAGCCCGGTGGAGATTACGGCGACCAACTCCCAGGGCAAGCGGGTGCTGACCGACAACGGCATGATCGTCACGCAGGAGCTCGGCACCGGCATTCACAGCATGGGCTTCGAGCATGACGACGGAACGTTTGGCTGGACGATGCTGCTGCCGCTGGACGACTACGACGTGCAGCTGCGTGGCGTGGGCACCGGCGCCTACCGTCTCACGCTCACGACTTTCGACGCGGATGGCAATCCGGTGAAAAAGGTCACCGATGGCTTCACCAATCCGGGACAGATCGACCGGTTCTCGATCGAGCCACCCGATCTGTCACCGCCCCCGACACCGGCGCCGCCGGTACCCGAACCGCCGAGCGGTAATGCGGGGAACGGCGGCAATGTCGGGGGCGGCAAGAGTGGCGGGGGTGGCGCAGTCGACGCGGCGATGCTGCTGGCGCTGATGTTGATACTTGGGTTCGTGCTGCGACGGGTGCGGTCGAACGGCGAGTGAGGGCACGGCGGAATCACGCCAGGGGACGGAGCGATCCGTCCCCTTTTGCAGGTGCGGCCTCCGCGCCGCAGCAGCGTACGAGCGCCTCGCGCAGATCACGAATTCTCGGTGGCTTGGCGAGCACCAGGTCTACGTTGGCGGGAATAGTTCCCTCAGCGAGCAACTGATCCCCCCATCCAGTCAGCAGGATCACCGGGGTGGACGGCAGAATGAACTTCACCGCCGTCGCCACCTGGCGCCCATCGACGTAGGGCATACCGAGATCGGTGATGACCACGCGGAAAGGCCGGCTGAATCCATCCGCTTCGCTAAACAATTCGATGCCTTGTCGCCCACCATTCGCGGTCACGACGGTGTGGCCGTCGGCCTCGAGCGTGTCGCACAACGATTTAAGCAGCACGGAATCGTCATCGACGAGAAGTATGCGCAGCGCTGCGGGCACGACGGCGGGCGTTCTTACCTGGATTGGCACTTCTGCGGTGGTCAGTGCTGCGGCGAAAGTCACGCGAAAAGTCGTGCCGCGCCCCGGTTCGCTTTCGATGGCGATATCCGCGTTGTGCCGCTTCACCATGCCGTAAACCATCGCGAGCCCCAGGCCTGTGCCGCGTTCACCCTTGGTGGTAACGAAGGGTTCGAGGCACTGACGACGGGCGTCCTCATCCATGCCCACACCCGTGTCAGCCACCTCGACGTGCACGTGCGCGCGGTCGACGCGCGTGCGCAATGTCAGCGTTCCACCCGCGGGCATTGCGTCGACGGAGTTGAACACCAGGTTGATGAGCGCTTCGCGAATTTCATTGTCCGCTCCCAATACAAGCGGCAGCGAGGACGCAAACTCCGTCTGCACCTTGATCGTGATGCCCAGCATCTGCGGCATGTCGATCCAGCGTACGCGCGTGAGATCCACGACCTGCTGGACCAGTTCGTTGAGCTTCACATGCGTGAGGTTCATCTGCGACTCGCGCGCCCGGTAGAACTCGCGCAGCCTGCCAATGGTCTGGGCGACGTCGCTGATGGCGCGCTGGATGACCTGCAGTTGGCCGCGGCCTTCCGCACTGAGATTGACCTCCCGCTCGAGCAAGGAATCGGTATATAGCGAGACGGGCGAGATGGCGTTGTTGATGTCGTGCGCGATGCCGCTCGCCATTTGTCCCAGCGCGCGCAGCCGCTCCTGCTGAAGCACGCTTTCCTGGGTCTTGCGCAGATCTTCGTAGGCGGATTTCAGCGCGCCGTTGAGCTGGGCCTGCTGCACGGCGAGCGCCACGTGCTCGCTCAATTGCCGGAGGAAATCGCGCTCGTCGCTGCTGAAACCGTCTTGCGCGTTGCGCGCCGCAACCAGTACACCGAACACCTTGCCCTCGATGAGAATGGGCGCCGCGACCATCGAGTGGAATCCGCCCTGCGCGAGCCGGGTCGGAAACGGCGACTCCGCCACTCTCGTATCCGGCTCGTAGATCACTTGTCCGATCACCGCCTTGGCAATGCAATCGGCGCCGACGTGGACGCGCGCCTGATCGCCGAGTGCCATGGCCAGCGCGACTTCGGTGCATCGCCCGACGTTGACGACTGTCACGTCGTTTGTGGGCGCGTCGTACAGGCACATGCAGCCGAAATCGATGGGTAGTTTGTCTTCGAGCGAGCGGATCACCACCTGGAAAATCCCGGGCAGATCCTTGCGCTCCGCCACCGCGCGCGTGATCTGGTTCAGGAGATTGATGATGTCGAACTGCGCGCGCAGCGTGCGTTCGGCATTCTTGCGCTCCGTGATGTCGTTGAAGACGACACCGACATTGCATTTTTCAGGCTGGCCGAGCCGGTAGGCCCTCGCTTCGTAATCACGCCCCAGCGGCTGGGCCCTGGCTTCGAACCGCACGGGCTCGCCGGTGATCGCTACCCGGCCATAAATTTCAATCCAGTGCGATTCGATGCCGGGGGCCAATTCACTGATGAGCCGGCCGCGCGCGTTGGTCATCCCCGTGTGATTCTCGAAGGCGGGGTTTACCTCGAGGAAGCGGTAATCGACCGCCTTGCCGTACTCATCGAAGACCATCTCGATGGTGCAGTACCCTTCGAGCAAGGTAGCGAATAGTTCGCGATATCGCTGTTCACCTTCAGACATCTACCGATGAATGTACAAGCTTCCCCATGCGGACGCGATAGTAGGTAGGACCGCATAATTATTCGGGAACAGTCAGGAGATTTGTTTCGACGAGGACAGATATTCAATTCGACTCAAAGCTGCGCAACGATCTGCAATCCGGATGCAAATCGCGTCTTTACTGCCTGCGCATGGTTCTCGGCTGCCGGGTTTCGTCGCGAACGGGGCGTGGCGCTGGAGGTTCCTGCGCTCGGCCCTTGCAATGGTGTGGCGTGCGCGCCGCCCGATCGAATGACGCGGCCTGCAGGATCGCCGCCCGCCACGATGAGTCTCCACTCGTTCCCGGCCGATATCCCGGGACGAGGGTGTGCGCTTCGGCGCTCCAGGTAGATAGGCCGCAGCCAGCCTCGACTACGCCGCTTGCGGATTGCTTCCGCCCGGTTGAATCCGTCTGAATATGCCGAATCCGGCATAGGCGAGAGCGATGGACAGCAGTGGATTGATGTAGTTAAGAAACGCCCACGGTGCGTATTCCAACGGCGACATGCCGAGCACTCCGGTGATGAAGGCGCCCGAGGTAGTCCACGGGATCAGCGGCGTGCTGAGCGTCGATCCTTCCTCCAGACATCGCGACAGCATGGATTTCTCGAGATTGTCGTTCTCGTACGATTTCTTGAATATCTGCCCGCAGAAGATGATGGATAGATAGGCCTCACCCATGCTCATGTTGGCGACGACGCCGGCGCCGATGGTGGTCGCCATCAGACTGGCGGTGCGCCTGATGCGCGTCAGCAGCCCGCTCATGAGCACCCGAACGAAGCCTGCATGATTCAAGATGCCGCCGAGCGACAATGCCAGCAACGCAAGCGACATCGTCCACATCATGCGTTGAATGCCGCCGCCGCTCAGCAGCGAATCGAGTTGTTTGACTCCCGTATGTGCGGTGTAGCCGTCGTTCAAGCTGTTCAGCACTTGCGCGGCCGTGCGGTCTTGAATCACGACCGCCAACACCGCGGCGACCAGCACGCTGCTCAGCATGCTCACTTCGGCGGGCACGCGTTTGACGCTGAGCACGAGCAGCACGAGCAGGGGGAGCAGCGATATCGGGCTGATCGTAAATTCGCTGGCGAGATGTTGCTTGAGCTCCAGCAATTCCTGTGCGGACACAGCCTGTCCGCCGTAGTGCAGACCGACCAGCAGGAACAAAATGAAGCTGATGACCCACGTCGGAACGGTCGTATACATCATCGCTTTGATGTGGGAATAGAGATCGGTGTCCGCGCTCATGGCAGCGAGGACCGTCGTATCCGACACCGGCGACATCTTGTCGCCGAAACATGCGCCGGAGACCACCATGCCCGCGATGACTGGCAGCGGGATGCCCAACGCGCCACCAAGCCCCATCAGCACGACGCCTAACGTCGCGATGGTGCCCCAGGACGTGCCCGTCGCGAGCGACATGAGGCTGCAAAGCACGAATCCAGCGGGCAGAAAGAAGGTCGGGTGGAGTATGTCCACGCCGTAGTAGATGAGGCCGCCGATCGTGCCACCTTCGATCAAGGCCGCGACGAGTACACCTATCAGAAAGAATATGAAGATCGCGCCCAGTCCCTTCTCGATCCCCGAGATCATCGCGGTCTTGATCTCGTCGAAGCGAAGCCCGAGCGCTGCGGAGTGGCCGGCAACCCAGATGAGCGCGATCAACAGCAAGCTGTGGAGGCTTATCTTCAGCCACAGGATTCCAACGATCACTATCGCGATGACGCCACCGAAGGCGATCAGTGATCGCAGGAATCCGGGATCCACTTGTTTTTTCATCGATTCAACTCTTCGGGTGTCGGAAGCGCCTGTGCAACGCCCCGTGTCGCGACGTGCATGAAATCTCGCGCACTCATGGCGTTGGCTATTTCCTTGTTGTTGGCGTGCGCAGCGCTGTTTGAAACTTAAATCACAAACACAGGAGGGGCGCAAGCAAGCCCCGGCCTGGTTACGAGCTGGTTATCGAACCGTCTCGAGCGACGAGTCCTGCGCGCTTCGCGGGACTAGCGCGATGTCCGTGCCTTGAGCAACCAGCGATGCAGCGGAGCACCGTACGGCTTCTTCAAGGCGTTGCCGCTCCATGAAAGGAAGTACGGCTCCGGCATGGGGAGAGAGTGTGTGAATGGCGCGATCAAGCGGCCGGATTGCAAATCGTTTTCGACCATCGATCGCTGCGCGAGCACGAAACCTTGCCCATCTACCGCGGCATCGATGGCGGCACGCGACAGCGAGAAACTCAACACGGTGCGGATCTTCCCCACCTTCACGTCGAGACTCGAAAACCACTCACGCCATCCGGGAGGCGGCGTGAATACGTGGTTCCATTTGATGTCGAGCAGCGGGAAACGAAGTATGTCGGCCGGCTCGCGCAGTGGGGTCTTGCGCAGCAGCGATGCGGAACAGACCGGGCACACGACATCGGTGAAAAGCTCGGAATAACGCTGCAGTCGCTGCGATGGGCGGCCATACGATGCGCGGAAATCGATCTTGTCCTCGTCGAAATCCGGCTCGGACTCCGTTCCGATCAGGTGAATCTCGGCGCGCGGATAACGACTCTGGAACTCGTACAGGCTCGATCTGACCCAGGTATTCGCCGGGGACGGCAACGCGCTGATGACCAGTGCGGAAGAGTTCTGCGCACGCCGGATATCCTGTTGCGCGCGCGACAGCGCGGCGAGCGCGGGCGCAATCTGATCGCGATATACGCGCCCACTCGAGGTGAGCCTAACTCCTCGCCCCGAACGTTCCAGCAGCTGTATGCCGAGCTGCGTTTCCAGGCGTTGAATGAGCTGGCTGATGGCGCCGGATGACACACGCAGCTCGGCTGCGGCATCGGAAACACTGCCCGTTCGCGCGACCGCATCGAAGGCGCAAAGGCTTCGCATGGACGGTAACTTGTCAGTAACCACGAGACCTCTACGGCGATCGATTCTTTAGAAGACCTAAAATAGATTTCATGAAATATCCCTGTCAACGCCCAAACCCATAAAGCAAGCTCACAACACTTGAACGAAGATGGCAGCGAATGAAACACCCTGTACTGCGCAACGCCTGGTACGCCGCTGAGGCGTCCTCTGTCGTTACGAACAACCTGCTCGGCGTGCGGATGCTGGGCGAGGACGTGCTGCTGTATCGCAAGGAAGACGGCCAGGTGGCAGCCCTGGAGGACGCTTGTCCGCACCGCAAAGTGCCGCTGTCCATGGGCAGGCGTTGTGGAGACTACGTGGAATGCGGCTATCACGGGCTGACATTCGATGCGTCCGGGTCGTGCGTGCGTTCTCCCGCCACCGGATCGATCCCGGCACGGGCTCGGGTACGCAGCTATCCGGTTGCCGAACGTTACGGACTGATCTGGGTGTGGATGGGCAATGCGGAACTGGCAGACCCGCAAACGATCTTTCACGTGGACAACTGGGGCGATCCGGAATGGGGCTGCACTGCGATCGATTCGATGGTGGTCGCCTGCAACTACCTGTACATCACTGACAATCTGCTCGACCCGACGCACGTTGCCTGGGTACATCGCAGCTCTTTTGGTGATTCGGCCTGTGCGGAAACGCCCCTCGAGACCGCTGTCCTGGCCAACGGCGTGGCGGTTTCACGCTGGATGCTCGATGTCGAGGTGGCGCCCTTCTACGCGAAGTTCGTCAAATTCACCGGGCGCGCCGACCGGCAACAATTCTACGAAGTGCGGTTTCCGAGCCATGCGGTCATCCGTGCCGTGTTCGCACCCGCAGGCGCGGGGGGCCCGGAAGGTCGGGACTGTCCGGACACATTCCGGATGGACAGCTACAACTTCATGACGCCGGTCGATGAACATACGACCCGCTACTTCTGGTTCCAGACGCGCAACTTCGCCCCTGACGACGAACAGGTTTCCGCGTCGTTTGCCACTTCGGTCCGCGCAGCTTTCGAAGAAGACAAGCGGATCCTGGAAGTGGTGGACAAGGGAATGCAGTCTCCACGCACGCCGAACATCGACCTGCCGAGCGACGCCGGGCCCACACGATTCCGCCGCCGCCTGGCTGTATTGATTCGCGCGGAAGAAGCCGTTCCATCAGTCGGATAAGAGGACGGCTGTGCCAAAACTGATCGTGACCACCCGATCTGCCGAGGTCGTCGAAGTACAAGGCAAGTCGGGATCGTCGTTGATGGAGATACTCCACGGCAACGATTTTGGCGTAGCGGCGATATGCGGCGGGCAATGTTCCTGCGGCACCTGCCATATCTACGTCGCCACAGAGTGGCTGAACAAATTGCCTGGACGGCATCCGCAGGAGTCGGAACTCCTGCAGGAGCTCGAGTACTACAAAGAGGCGAATTCCCGCCTCAGTTGCCAGATCGAATTCAACGACAATCTGGACGGACTCGCCCTCACGGTGGCACCGCACGAGTGAACCGGGTTCACGTCCCGGCGCCGATCACCGGCAGCTCGATGGCGCTGGGCGCCTGCGGCGTGTGCCAGATACGCTGCGTGGCCTTCACGAAGTCCCCGGGCTTGGCGTACATGATGTTAGGTACGAAGCTCTGCGGATTGCGGTCGTAGAGCGGGAACCAGCTCGACTGGATCTGCACCATGATGCGGTGGCCCGGCAGGAAGGTATGGCTGACGTTGGGCAGCGGCAGCCGGTACGGCAGCGTCTTGCCCGCGGCCACCGGGCGGGCCTGCGCAAAATCCTCCCGATAGCGGCCGCGCAGGATGTCGGCCGAAAGCATCTGCTGGTAGCCGCCGAGCTCCGGACGGTTGGGATCCTCGTCGGGCCACACGTCGATGATCTTCACCACCCAGTCGACGTCGGTGCCGCTGGTGGAGCCGAACAAATGTGCGATGGGCTCACCCGCCACGCGCACCGGCTCGGCGAGCGGCGCGGTCTCGTAGACGAGCACGTCGGTCCGGGAAGCCGCGTGGCGCTGGTCATCCACCAGCCACTCCCGCCAGGTGGAATTCGTCGCGCTTTTGCTCAGCGTCGGGCGTTGCCGGTAGGGCACGGGCTTGGCGGGGTCGGAAACGTATTCGTCGTACCGGGCGCCCGCGGCGGCCGGGCGCTCGAAGCTCAATTGCCCGCCGGACAGTAGATAGAGCGAGCGCGAAGTTTCCGGGCAGCCCTGCGCGCAGGCGCGCGGCCAGGCATCGTAGCGCTGCCAGCGGTTGACGCCGGTCTCGTACGCCAGCACGGGCGGCAGCTGCGGCGCGGGCGCATCTTTCAGATAGTGGTCCAGAAAAGGCTGCATCACCTGCCGGCGAAACCATCCGCCGGTATCGCCATCGAACCGCAGCAGCCCGAGGCTGCTGCCGTCGCGCAAGCTCTGCCCGTGGGACCACGGACCCATCACCAGGTGCAGCTTCTCGCCGCGCGGGTCCTTGGAGGCGAGCGCCTTGTACACGGCGGGCGCGCCGTAGATGTCTTCCTGGTCGAAGAGGCACGCGACCAGCAGCGTCGGGACGATCAGCGGTTCACGCGCCAGCAGCTTGTCGACCGCCTGTTCCTGCCAGAAGCTGTCGTAGGCGGGATGCTCGACCAGCGCGCGCCAGAAGCCGAACTGCTCCAGTCCGCGCGAAGCAGCCAGGGCGCCGGCGCTGCCGGCGCGCAGATATTCGTCATAGGTGTCGCGTACGCCGGTCCACCACTTCTCCTGGTTCCTGCGGCTGGATTCGTGCTCGTAGATGAAATCCAGCGAACTGGCCTGGCGGAAGGCACCGTAGTGAAACCAGTCATCACCCATCCAGCCGTCGATCATGGGGGCGACGGGCACCGCCGCCTTGAGCGCCGGATGCGGGCGAACGGTAGATAGGATGGTGGTGAAGCCGCCGTAGGAGACGCCGATGGTGGCGACGCGGCCGTTGGATTCGGGGACGTTCTTCACCAGCCAGTCGATGGTGTCCCAGGTGTCGGTGGCATGGTCGACGTCGGTCGGGTTGAGCGGTCCCCGCAGCGGACGGTTCATCACATAGTCGCCTTCGGAGCCGTATCTCCCGCGTACGTCCTGCGCGACGATGATGTAGCCGGCGGCGACGGCGGTATCGAACATCTGGCCGACCACCGAGGCGAGGTTCGGGCTCTCGGTGCGCGAGACGGTCCTGGACGCGCCGTAGGGCGTGCGATTCATCAGCATGGGCGCGTTGCGGGCGCCCTTGGGGACGACAATGAAGGTCTTCAGCTTCACGCCGTCGCGCATGGGGATCATTTCCTCGCGCCTGACGTAGTCGAAGGTTTCGGTATGGGGCTTGAAGGTCGCGGGAATGTCGCTGGGCAGAGCGCCTGCGGGCGGCGCGCCGTGCAGCGGCGCGCAACACAGAAAAACCAGCGCCGCACCCAGCAGTGCCGAGCCGAAACCCGGCAACGGCTTCATCACAGATGGCTGCCCGCTTTCGCGTAGGTCTTTTCTCCGGCCGTCACCGCGAGATCGAGGCGATTTTCCGGCGGCGGCAACAGGCAGGTACCGAACTCGGTGAAGGCGCACGGTGGCGTATAGGTCCGGTTGAAGTCGATCACGACTTCGCCGTTGGCATCCGGCGGGGGCGTGAAGAGGAATCGGCCGGAAGGATAACTACCCTTGCCATTGGTGCGGTCCGCGAACATCAACGACAGCCCGCGCGCGGAGTCTCCGATCACCTCGAGTCGGAATTGCTTGCCACCGCGCTCGAACTCCACGACGCCCGGATTCGCTTGGTCATTCAATCCACCCAGGATGTCCAGCACGGGCACCACGCGTCCCGATTCATGTGGCACGAACTTTCCCTTGATGCGCCAGCCCGCATCGATGGGCCAGTAGTCGAGGCCAGCGAAGTTGCGGCGCCCCGGGGCATCCGCATGATGCACGCGCAGTGCGCGACGCCCGCCACTCAAGATCAAGCTGATCGAACCCTTGCCGCCGTCGAAGGCTACGGTCGTCGCAGGGGTGCCCTTGTCGCGCTTCTTCAATTCCACGGGCCCGTTCGGCGCCGCTCCATCGACGACCAGCGGCACGCCCGGCTCGGCAATGAATAACGCATGGCCGTCCTTCTCCTCGATGACGCCGACACGCGCCGGACCGATGGCGAGGCGGAAATCGCTGCCCGCCGCGCTGCCCACGGAGTATCGGCCCGGCTCCAGCCAATACATGCCGATGATCGCCGTCCAGCCGTCAGGCTTGAGCAGACCCTCGACACGCTTCTTGCGGTAGTCCTCGATCTCCTGGACCAGCGCCGCATCCTGCGCAGAACTCTCCGCGCGATTCGCGCCGGTGGGCGCCGCAGTACTCCAACCGTTCAGCGACATCCATGTCGCACCCACCACCGCCAGCGTGGTCAACCTCTTCATGACTGAACTCCCCACACCCGCTTAGAAATCGATACGCGCGTTGACCGCCAACGTTCGCGACGCACCCGGCGAGAACGCGTTGAACGCGCCGTCCCAGTAGCGACGATCCAGCAGGTTGCGTACTTCGGCATTGAAGATGACGTTCCGGCCAGCCAGCTTCGTGCCCCAATTGCCGCCGATGTTGGCCACCGCGTAGCCCGGTGAGTACACGCTCAGATCGCCGGCCTGGATGTGGTTGATGACCTTGTCCCCAAGGTACTTGACGTCGGCATGCAGACTCAGGCCAGCCAGCGCAGGCACGTCGTAGGTGATATCGAACGCGCCACTCAAACGCGCGGCACCCGGCAGACGACGATCCAGCAGCCAGTCGTTGACGCCCTTGGTGTACTTGGCATCGAGCAGGACCGCCGAGCTGCCCACGACCCAGCTCTCCCCGAGACGAACACGAGCACCCAGCTCGACACCGTCATAGAGCTGCTCGCCCCCTTGTACCAGGTAGTTAGCACCGTCCACGTAGGTGGCACCTTTGGACAAGCGGAAGACCGCCGCCGAGAGCGCCCAGGAGGTCTTCTCGACTTTGACGCCCAGCTCGTACTGATCGCTCTCGATGGGATTCAGCTGCTCGCCCGCGTTCACGTAGGTAACACCCACGGTCGGTCCCTGCTGCAGGGACTGCACATAGCTGACATAGGCGGTGACGCTTTCCTGCGGCTTGTAGATCAGCGCCAGCGTCGGAGTCGTGACGTCCTTCTCGTAGCGGCTGGTCCGCAGGCCGGTGAAAATGTTGAACGACTGCTGCAGATACCGCGTGAAACGCAGACCTCCCAACACCGAAAACTTCTCGGTGAGGCCCACCGTATCGCTCAGGTAGGCGGATTTCTCCTGGTACTGGCTGGCCTTGATGCCGTCGATCCGTGTGGCGCCCACGTTGGGCCACTCTTCGGGCGAATAGTCGTAAAGATTCCCGCCGGGCTGGTCCACCGCCGTGTAGTTGGTCGTGGCGTAGTTGAGGATCAGATCCTGCCAGCTCACGCCGGCCGTCACGTGGTGGGAGACCGGCCCGGTGTCGAAGCGACCCTGCACCAGCGCGCGCGCGAAGTCGTAATCGAACACGTCATAGTAATCGTTCAGCCGGTTTACGTAGGTGCCGCCCTCGTCCCGCAGGCGGACCGTCTCGTACGGAAAGCGGTAGTTAGTATACGTCTTGCCGTAGTTGACGTTCAGATCCCAGCCGTCGCTGATCCGCCACTCCAGTCCGGTGGTGCCGGAAGCGAACTCGGTGTCGCTGAACACGTCGTCCGACGCCAGCGTGCGGGTGCTGTCGACCGGTTTCGGCAAACGATCGTTGCGATACACGGTCGTGTCGAGGACGAACAAGGGGTCGGGCCGGTCGATCTTGCTGTCCTGGTACAACAGGTCGGTGACCCATTTCAGATTCTCGGTGATGCGCACTTCGAAATTGGCGGTCGCGGCCTTGCGATCCACGTCGGAGCCGGAGTAAGTCTCACCCTGCTCGTTCACCAGATTGATGCGGTAACCAAATACGCCTTCGCCGACGCGGCCGCCCACATCGACGTGCTGCGAGAACAGCTGATCCGAACGGTAGCCGACGCTCAAGTTCAACAACGGCTGGTCGGTCGGTCGCTTGGTGAGGTAGTTGACGATGCCGCCTGGCGCGCCGACACCGTAGAGGAAGCCGCTCGAACCCTTCAGCAACTGGATTTCCTCCACCGCTTCGAGCGGCAGCGTCGCCCCATAGTAGGTAAGGGGCAGGCCGTTGACCCGCACACTGTTCACCCAGTCGAGCGACAAGCCGCGCACGGAGATTCGCTGCGCATACATGTTGTAGTCCGTGCCGCCTTCGCGTGCGACGCTGGCGTCCTTCGCAAACACCGCGGGCAGGGAAGCGGACTGATGCCGCTCGATGTCCTCCTTGCCAATCGCATACACGGAAAACGGCGTGTCGCGCAGCGTGCGCGTGCCGAGCGCGCTGGCGCCCGAATCGATCACGCGTTTGGCGCTGACCAGAACTTCGTCCAGGTCGTCACGATTGGACGCGGTTTGCGCGTGGGCGGAAAAGCTGATCGCCGCCGCCACCGCGAGTGTCAGGGCACGGACATGCGGTCCGCGGTTGCGCGACGTGCTCCGTCGCGGGGCCGACGGGGCGGCGTTGAACTCGAGCTTCATGGTTTCACTCCGGTAACTTGCAATGCTGTTCATGAGAGGGGTTATTAGTCGCCGATACTGATGCCCAGCGACAGGATTCCAGCGATCGTGGAAAACCGGGTTCCTGTGAGCTCTTCATCTGGTCGTCGTTCCAGGTCGGGGGGCGCAATCTAGCGTCGGGCACACGCATCTCGATACTCACTTTTCGGCGAAGCCTGATAGCGAAATTGATGGTCGAATGACGCGTTTTCCAATACTTGTGAGCACCCCTTCGATCGATGCTCGAAGGAGCTTGTTAGTGTCTCAACTAACAAAGTTTCAGTACGCGATGCCTTCTCGTTCCCTGTCGCCGCGCTGGACTGTTGTTAGCGTGCGCGGCGGTTGTTGAAACTTAGAACACAGGGAAAAGACCGTCGCAAGCCGGTTCCAAAGCTGTCACCGACGCGTATCGAACGATGGACGCGGGGGAGATTTCAGGCGTTGATTGAGCCGGTGATGGCGCCGGAGAACACACCGGGCCCGGATGCGGCATCAGAAATACCGCCCGTTCGCGCGACGGCATCGGAGGCGGAAAGGCTGCGCATCGACGGTAACGGGTTCGTAACCACGACAGCTCAGCGGCAACAACTGTTTAGAAGACCTAAAATAGATTTTAGGAAATCTTCCGGCCAACGTCCGGACCGATGGGCAGCGAATGAAACGCATGTGGTTCTGCGCAACGTGCCGCTGTCCATGGGCAAGCGTCGCGGAGACTTTGTGGAATGCGCCTGTCACGCGCTCACGTTCGACGCATCCGGCTCCTCGCAGCGCTGATTCGCGCGGACGAAGCGGTTCGATCCGGCGGTTGGAAATGTCAGCGCGGGCGCGTGACGCTGCCGGCAGATCGCGCCGCCGGTGCACGGCGACTCTCGAAGATCGTGCGCGCCTCGAGCAAGGGCTGCGGATCGACCAGCTTCGCGAAATCGAGTGGGCGTGCGAGGAATCCACCGGCGAAGAGCTCATCGCCCTTGGCCCGCAGCAACTCCAGCCGCAGCGGTGACAGCGTCAGGTCCAGTTGCCGATGGATGCGCGATGAATACGCATCCGTGACGAAATCCACCGGCAGACCCGTGTCCTGAGCAATGATCTGCAGCGCGTCGCGTTCGTGGTTGCGCGCCCATTCGTCCGCCTCGAGAAGCCGCGCCAGCCAGCGGGCCACGATGTCCGGATGCGAATCGACCAGGCTGCCGGTGGCCGTCAACACCAGCGGCTGGGCCGCATGTACGTCCCCCGTTTCCTCGGGCGCCGTGAGATCGATCAGTACCACGGGGCCCAGGAAAGCTTTCACCACCGCGCCCATCGCAGCGTCGCTGTAGATGACGTCCACCTGGCCACGTAACAACGCGTAGATCTCCTCACGTTGCACCGCGAACTGACTGCGTGCACCCCAGAGCGACCGTCCGGCATCCTGACCGGTGACGGCATCGTCGATGTACGAGCGTTCGATATCTATCTCGACGAACTCGACGTCGCCAGGCTCGAGACCGGCTCTGCGCAAGGCGGCGCGATATCCGGACATGACGAGTGCGCGCCACCAGTCGACGCTGTCGCGAGTCCGCCGTGGAACGCTGAGCCGCTTTCCGCGCAGGTCCTCCGGCCGTTTCAATCCGGAATCCTGCAGCGCCAGCACCGCGGCCGTGCGATCCGGCCAGCTCAAACCCAGGATCCGCACATCGACATCCCGCGAGGCCGAGACGAGCGGCGGTACGTATCCGCCAAACCGAAAGGCGTTGGCCTGGGATTGCGTGTAGTGAGACAGATGGACGCTGCGCTCGGTGGCCGAGGCCAGGGAACGGACCTCGATGCCGTCGGCCAAAAACTCCTCGTTGAGCCAGCCCTGCTTGATGGCGACCGAAGCGGCGGTAGGCGCCGGACAACGTGTGTACCAAAGCGTGTCCAGGGGCGGTTTCAGGGCCATGCGAACGTGTCCCGCTATTTCTGCGCCGGGGAGAGCAAGGCATTCAGCAGGAACTTGTAGGTTCCGTAGGTCTGCGCCCGGTGGTGATCGCGAAAACCGATCAGCACCACGCGGCCTTGGCCCTGCTTCACTTCCAGCACGGCTGCCCGGCCGCTGATGGGTTTCTCGCTGCCTTTCATCGCTCCTTGAATCAGGACGTGATCGCGTGGATACCGCGCGACGATCCGGGTCAGCGATTCGCCGGTGTCTGGCACCTGCGGAGTGAAAGCGGCGCTTTGAATGAACATCGCGGTGGCTTCGTCCGGCATGCCGTAGCCCAGCGGCTGTGTGTTGTCGACTTCGATGCGCACCAGTGAAGACGGTATCCAGAAATCATCGGTCTTCAGTCCCTCGAGCGCGTTGCGAACCGGCAAACCAAACTCTTTGGTAAAGAGCATGCCCGCGCTGTCGACCGCCACGATCGTCCCGCCCTTGGCAGCGAACGCCTTCAGTGCGGCAACGCCTGACGCGCCGATGCCGCCCTGCACCTCCGGTGGATATTCGCTGTCGGCCGAATTGCCGGACTTGATGCGGTCCGCAGATTCATTGGCGAACAGGATGACGGAGAACTGTTGCGTCAGATCGCCCTTCAGGTCGGCGTTGTGCAAAGTCGTGAACTCGAACCCGAGGTCATCGAGAACGTAGCGCGCCCAGCCCTCGTCCATGTTCGGGCGCCACGATTGATAGACACCGATACGCGGCTTGGATAGCGGCTTGATGTCGAGGTTGCGGATACTGTCGAGCCCGTAGGCTTCGACGCGCCACTTGTCGAGCAGCGCGGGCAGGGCTTGTTTGACCTGGGCGGTGGACTCGACGATGAAACTGCCCGCCGGCAGCGTGGTCCCGCCGACCTCGAGCGCACCGCTCGAACGATACACCGCGTTTTTAGCGTTGAGCAGTGCGGCGGCGACCGCGTACGAAGCATTCGCGCGCGTATCGAACACCACATAAGACGTCGCTGGGACGGACACCGACGGCACGGGAATGTCGACCAGCTTCTTGAATTCCGCCTTGAACGGTTTCTCGATCTGGCTGTACTCGACGCCCATCTGCAGCGGCAGCGACCACGACGCGTCGTCGCGCAGCACGCTGGGAACCGCATCGTCGGGGTAGTTCCTGTCGCGGCTCAGCTGGTTCACGACGTAGGGCCGATAGGGTTGCGCGGAGAAGACGATGAAATCGCCGGCGGCGAAGGACTTTCCGTCCGCAACGAAAGGCGCCGTCGCCTGCTGGATTTCCGCGCCGCCGAACTTGAGCACTTCGATCAGCTTGAGCGTGGTCGGATTGTCGTGCTGCGCGGCCGGAATGACGAAGGCATAAGGATCGCCGGGATGTTCGCCTTCGACCGCGTCGCGTCCCATCTGGTAGTAGTTGTAGAGCCAGTCGGATTTTTGCGCCGACGCCGTCTCGATCAGGCTCATGGAAGTCTTGCCCGCGTAGTCGACCACATCGCGCAGGCGCCACCAGCCGCCCGGCCACGGGTCCGGGAAGTGCAAGCTCTTGCGGGTGTAGTAAGGCTCGAGTTCGGCGGGATCGATGTGCACCGGGGTCGCGATGTTGGTCCAGGCAATCTCGGTGAATACGGCGGTCGTGTTGCGCACCGTCGCGCCGCAGGTCAGCGTGCCCTTCCACCATGCCGACGCGAATATCTGGTCATGGACCGCGCCTTTCATGCCGGCTGCCTGCAGATCGTAGGTCATGCGCGAGCCGATCAGGCCGATGCCACGGAAGACGAGCGGGTGCACGTTCTGGTCGGCGGGCTCCATGTAGGGCGGCACGAATATGCGCGCACCCGTTGCGCCCATCTGATGCGGATCGTCCATGATCTGCGGAAACCAGTCGTGCCACAGCACCTGGTCGATGGCGCGCGTCTCGGGCAGGTTGTACATGATGCCGTCGCGATTGTTGTCGTGGCCGGCGTAGTGGTGGTACAGCCAGGGGATGTCGCCGCCCTCGTACTTCGTGCCGAGGTACTTCTTGTACCAGTCGGAGATCATGATGAGCCCGTCCGGGTTGGCGACGGGAACCAGCAACACGATCACATCGTCCAGGACCTTGGCCGCGTCGAACGGCGTATCGCCGACGGCCAATCTGTACGCGGTCTCCATGGAGGCCTGCGACGAGCCCACTTCCGAGGCATGCAGGCCGTGCGTGATGAGCACGATGACCTTGCCTTCCTGGCTGAGTTTCCGCGCATCCGCAGCCGTCAGCCCGCGCGGATCACTGAGACGTTTCGTGATCGCCCGGTAGCGATCGACATTCGGCATGTTCTTTTCCGAAGTCACGATCGCCATGAGCATCGGCACGCCGAGCGTGCTCTTGCCGATCTCCACCACCGACACGCGCTTCGACTCCGCGGCCAGCTTGGTGAAATAGGCGTTGATCTGGCGGGTATCGGCAAGTTTCCGATCCGCCCCGACCTTGTGTCCGAGAAACGCCTCGGGCGAGGTCTGCGCTTGAGCCAGACCCGATACCAACGACGCGAGCGCAACGATCAGCCTTGCCGGATTCATCACGAAACTATCTCCTCGAAGTGTGGGGCGCCGTCCGAAACCATGAGCGCATCAGTAGATAGGCGCGAGGCGCTCGACGGTGCATGAAAGGGTCAACTCGCCGCGATCGCCCGTTCTATGTCCGCCCGCGTGACCGGGCCCAGGAATTCGCGCTTCACGTTTCCCTGCGGATCGATGAGATACGTCATGGGCAGCCCGCGGGGAGCGGCGATTCCCGGCGGCATCTCGAAGGGATCGACGATGGCGATCGGGTAGGAAACGGGCCGCCTGGCGAGCGCCTTCTGCAGTGCCTCCGGCTCTATCTGCTCGTAGGCAAGGCCGACGACATTCACGTGGTCGTGCGCGTCGTGCAACGCGGAGAGCTCCGGCATCTCTTTCACGCACGGCGCGCACCAGGTCGCCCAGAAGTTCACCACCACCCAGCTCCCCCGTTGAGAAGTCAGATCGTAGACGCCGCCACCGATGAGCGGCAGGCGCAAGGCCGGAAACTCCGTGGCGCTTTTCGGAACGGCGGCCGGGGACTCGACCGCCTTCGCCGGCGCAGCCTGGGCAGTGACTGACTCGGGACTCTGGCCACAGCCCGCCACGAACAGCGTGAGCAGGCAGCCCGTGAAACACCAACGCCGTGATCGAGACGTCATCACAGATGCGTTGCGCCCGAGTACGTCTTTTCTCCGGCCGTCACTGCGAGATCGAGGCGATTCTCCGGCGGCGGCAACAGGCAGGTACCGAACTCGGTGAAAGCGCAGGGTGGCGTGTAGGTGCGGTTGAAGTCGATCACGACCTCGCCGTTGGCGTCCGGCAGACCTGTGTAGAGGAATCGGCCGGAAGGATAACTACCCTTGCCATTGGTGCGGTCGGCGAACATCAATGACAGCCCGCGAGCAGCGTCTCCTATCACCTCGAGGCGGAATGTCTTGCCATTGCGCTCGAACTCCACGACGCCCGGATTCGCCTGGTCATTCAATCCACCCAGGATGTCCAGCACGGGCACCATGCGTCCCGATTCATGTGGCAAAAACTTTCCCTTGATGCGCCAGCCGGCATCGATGGGATAGTAGTCGAGGCCTTTGAAGTTCAGACGCGCCGGCGCGTCGGCGTGGCGTACGCGCAGCGCGCGACGCCCGCCACTCACGATCAAGCTGAGCGAACCCTTCCCCCCGTCGTAAGTCACGTTCGTCGCAGGAGTGCCCTTGCCGTAGCGCTTCAGTTCCACGGGCCCGGTCGGCGCCGCTCCGTCGACGACCACCGGCACACCCGGCTCGGCAGTGAACAGCGCGCGGCCATCCTTCTCCTCGACGACGCCAAGGCGCGCCGGACCGATGGCGAGACGGATGTCGCTGCCCGCCGCGCTGCCCACGGAGTATCGGCCCGGTTCCAGCCATTGCATGCCGATGGTCGCGGTCCAGCCGTCAGGCTTGAGCAGACCCTCGACGCGCTTCTTGCGGTAGTCCTCGATCTCCTGGACCAGCGAGGCATCCTGCACGGAATTCTCCGCGCGGCTCGCGCCCGTGGACGCCGCATTGCTCCAACCGGTGAGCGACATCCATGTCATACCCACCACCGCCAGCGCGATCGGCAACCTCTTCATGACTTCGCTCCGCACGTGATGCACCCGCTTAGAAGTCGACGCGGGCGTTGACTGCCACCGTGCGCGGCGCGCCCGGCGAGAACGCGCTGGTCGCACCGTCCCAGTAGCGACGATCCAGCAGGTTGCGCACTTCGGCATTGAAGGCCACGTCCCGGCCCGCCACCTTCGTGCGCCAGTTGCCGCCGAAGTTCGCCACCGCGTAACCCGGTGAGTACACGCTCAGGTCACCGGCCTGGATGTGATTGACGACCTTGTCCCCAAGGTATTTGACGTCGGCGTGCACGCTCAGACCTGCCAGCGCTGGCACGTCGTAGTTGATATCGAAAGCGCCGCTCACTTTCGAGGCACCCGGCAGACGACGATCCAGCAGCCAGTCGTTGACGCCCTTGGTGTACTTGGCATCGAGCACGACTACCGAGGTGCCCACCGTCCAGCTCTCGCCGAGACGAACACGACCACCAAGCTCGACACCGTCATACAGCTGCTCGCCGCCCTGTACGGTGTAGTTAGCGCTGTTCACGTAGGTCGCGCCCTTGGACAAGCGGAAGACCGCCGCCGAAAGGGCCCAGGTGGTCTTCTCGACTTTGACGCCCAGCTCGTACTGATCGCTCTCGATGGGATTCAGCAGCTCGCCCGCGTTCACGTAGGAAGTGCCCACGATGGGACCCTGCTGCAGGGACTGCACGTAGCTCAGATAGGAGGTGACGCTTTCCTGCGGCTTGTAGATCAGCGCCAGCGTCGGAGTCGTGACGTCTTTCTCGTAGACGCTGGTGCGCGCACCAGTGTTCACGTTGTACGACTCCTGCAGATACTGCGTGAAACGCAGGCCCGCCAAGAACGACAACTTCTCGGTGAGGCCCACCGTGTCGCTCAGGTAGGCGGATTTCTCCAGGTAGTGGCTGCCTTTGCTGTGCGGCGGAGTGCCGTCATACACATTGGCCCAGGTTTCGGGCGAGTAGTCGTAAAGATTCCCACCAGGCTGGTCCACCGGCGTGTAGTTAGTCGTGCCGTATGTGATGATCAGATCCTGCCAGCTCACGCCACCCGTCAGGTGGTGAGAGACCGGTCCGGTGTCGAAGTGACCCTGCACCAGCGCGCGCGCGAAGTCGTAATTGAACACGTCGTAGTAGTCGGCCAGACGGTTTACGTAGGTGCCGCCCTGGTCACGCAGTCGGAACGTCTCGTACGGAAAGCGGTACTCGGTGTAGGTCTTGCCGTAGTTGACGTTCAGATCCCAGCCGTCGCTGATCCTCCACTCGAGTCCAGTGGTACCCGACGCGAACTCGGTGTTGCTGAACGATTGGTCCGAGGCCAGTCTGCGGGTGGCGTCGACAGGATCCGGCAAACGTTCGTCGCGGTACACGGTGGTGTCGAGGACGAACAGCGGCTCGGGCCGGGCGATCTGGCTGTCCTGGTACAGCAGGTCGGTGACCCATTTCAGATTGTCGGTGATGGGCACTTCGAAGTTGGCGGTCGCGGCCTTGCGATCCACGTCGGAGTCGGCGTAAGTATTGCCTTGCTCGTTCACCAGATTGATGCGGTAACCAAACCCGCCGTCGCCAACGCGGCCACCCACATCGAGGTGCTGCGAGAACAGCTGATCCGAACGGTAGCCGACACTGAAGTTCAAGAGCGGCTGATCGGTCGGTCGCTTGGTGAGGTAGTTGACGATGCCGCCTGGCGCACCGACCCCGTAGAGAAAGCCGCTCGAGCCCTTCAGCAGCTGGACTTCCTCGACCGACTCCAGCGGCAGCGTCGCTCCATAATAGGTAAGGGGCAGGCCGTTGACCCGCACACTGTTCACCCAGTCGAGCGACAAACCGCGTACGGCGATTCGCTGCGCGTACATGTTGTAGTCCGTGCCACCTTCACGCGCCACGCTGGCATCCTTCGAGAACACCGCAGCGAGGGAAGCGGCCTGATGCTTCTCGATGTCTTCGCTGCTGATCGCAGTCACGGAAAACGGCGTGTCGCGCAGCGTGCGCGTGCCGAGCGCGCTGGCGCCCGAATCGATCACGCGCTTGGCGCTGACCAGCACTTCGGTCATTTCGGTGTTAGTGGCCGCGGTTTGCGCATGGGCGGAAAAGCTGATGGCAGCCGCCACTCCGAGCGTCAGGGCGCGGACGTGAAGTCCGCTGTTATGCGACCTGTTGCGCCGCAGGGCTGACTGAACGGTGTCGAACTCGAACTCCATGGTTTCTCTCCCATAACATGTTGTGTAATTCTGGTTATCGGAAGGGACTTGAAGTGTATGAGTCCCGACCACGGCTCTTGAAATGGCGATTTGTCCTATCGCCACTGCGAAGCCGATGATGATTGCGATTTTTTAGATCAGAGATTGCTTCCGCGGTCGCAGCAGCGCTGCGTGCGGAAGCCCGATTCCTTCAGGCACACATGGGAATCGGGTGCGGCGCGGCGGTGCAGCCGGCGCGCATGGCGGGTGTTTCTTGTTTCATCTCGTGAGCCAGGTGCCTCGATCGTGGCGCGGCACCTTGCCAAAGGTGATCGGGCCCGTGAAGCAATCAATTTTCATACTTATATATGGCGATGGAATGTAGCCCGCCGGATGACGGTGCTGCGCTCAGCCGCCGTGCCGGCTGGAAGCCAGCAGCGCGCGCAGTCCCAGCAGCCGTTGCAGCAGCAGCACCGCCCCGACAGAACTCAGGAAGACGAGGCTCGCAACCGCGGGCACGGCCGGATCGAGCTCGCCGTTGATGGCGTTCATGATGGCCACCGGAAACGTGGCCGAGCCCACACCGCCCAGCAGCACCGACACGGTGACATCGGTGAACGAAACCAGGAACGCATAGAGCCCGCCGGCGAATACGCCGGGCATCGCCAGCGGCAGGGTCACGCGCAGCAGCGCTCGCGGATAACTCGCGCCCAACGCCAGCGCGGCATCCTCGATCCGGATCGCGGCGGCACCGAGTGCGGCCACCGTCGCACTGATTACATAAGGAGTGGCCACGAATACATGCGCGAGGAACAGACCGAAGAACGTTCCGGCGAACTGCACGCCCGAAGCGACTGCGAGTGCGTGATAGGCCTGCAGGAAGGCCACTCCCGTGACGATGTAGGGAATCTGCAATGGCATCCGGAACAGCGAGCCCAAGGCGCGGTAAGTCCGCGGACCCACGCGAGCCAGACCCAGCGCCGCCGGCACACCCAGTGCGAGCGCAGCCGCGGCGGTCGCGGCCGCGAGCCGCACGCTGAACCACACTGACTCCCACATGGCCGGCTGAATACTGAAATACCAGCGCAGCGTGATTTCCTGCGGAGGAAAGCGGAGAAAGGCTGCGGGCCCCACGTCGGGTCCGCGATCCAGGGACGCGCCCAGCACCACCAGGATAGGTGCGTAGAGCAGCACGATGAGGATCGCGAGCCAGGTCCGGCACGCCACTTGCGCCACGTTTCGAAATCTCATGGCGGAGCCGCCATGCCGTGATGCGGACGGCCCAGGCGATCGGCGGCAAGATTCACGACGATCACCAGCAACAGCAGTATCACGGACAATGCAGCCGCCATGCCGTAGTCGTTGAACTGCATCAAGGTGCGCTGGATCAGCACGGGGAAGGTCAGCACGCGCCCACCACCCAGCACCGCGGCCACCGCGTATGCGCCCATCAGCAGGTTGAACTGGATCAGCGCGGTGGCGATCACGACCGGCAGGCTGAGCGGCCAGGTCACGCGCAGGAAAGTGCGCCACTTGCTCGCGCCCAGCGCCGCCGCGGCTTCTTCGCAGGCCACCGGAATCGTGCGCAGCGCGGTGTAGAGCATGGTCAGCGAGAAAGCGATCGACAGGTAGGCATAACCGACCATCACACCCGACAACGTGCCGATGAGACGGAATCCTTCGTCCGCGATGCCCAGCGCACGCAGCGCGCGATTGAACGGCCCTTCCATCCCGAACAGGATGACGAGCCCGAGCAGCTTCACGGCTCCCGCAAGAAACGATGAGCTGACCACCGCCGCCATGGTCCACGAGGCCATCCGCGGCGACAGGCGGGCCAGCGCATAAGCGGCCGGGTACGTCACCAGGATGGACAACACCACGACGACCGCCGAAATGACCAGCGTGAGTCGCAGACTGGGTAGATAGAAGTGGCCGCTGAATGCGGCGACGTAATTGTCGACGGACGTCGCGGGATCGATCTGTCCCATGCCCACATCGCGATGCAGGCTCATTTCCAGAAAGATCGCCTGCGTCGCCGCCAGCAACACCACGAGCAACAGCAGGTGAGGCGCGATCAGCAGAACGATGCGACGTAAGGCCGGTCTCATCCTGGACGGTACCTGCTGACCACGGATCCTGGACACTGGAGATGATAGGGCGCGGTGTCACTGCGCGCCTAAGGATGATTCACCATTTGCGGGCGGGATTTCAATGTGATCCGCTACCATTGCCGCACTCTGCGGATTACAGGAATTCGATGCGCCCAACGCCCCCCAACCATGACGCCATCGCCGCAGGTGCGCGCAATCTGCTGATCGCGGGCGCCCGCGTGCGCCGCGGTGGGAAGCTGCTCATCGTGACGGAGCCACCCGGCACCGGCCGCTATCAAGACAACCTCGCCGACCCTCTCGTTGCCGAAGCCGAACGCCTCGGCGCGCACGCCGAAGTGCTGGTCCTGCCGCTGACGACCGGACCGGAAGATCTGCCCGCGCCTTTGCAGGCGGCGCTGGAGCAGGCCGATCACACGGTGTTCCTGCATCGCATCGGCGATCAGTTGCGGTTCCGCGAAGTGTCCGGTGGCGGCACCAAGGTCATCAGCTACGCCCTGGATGATGACTACCTGGCCGAGGACTTCGGCCGCACGCCCGTGGCGGTGTTCGACGAAGTGCTGGAACGCATCCTCGCGCTGCTCCGGCGCGCCAAGCGTTACACCATCGTCTGCGCCAATGGCTCGCGCGCGATCATGCGAGTGGGCCGCGCACGCAAAATTTCCGTCAAGCCTTTTTCGATCGGCAATTTCCCGACGATGATCATTCCGCCGATCAGCGCCGACAAGCTCAGCGGCCGGCTCGTGCTCACCCATGCGCTCACCTCGACGGGCATTCACGACTACCCCGGCAGCGAGTTGCCATTGCCCACACCGGTCACGTTCCACATCGACAACGGGCGCATCGTGGACATCTCCGGCCAGACCGTGCTGGCCGCCACCGTGGACGCACACCTGACTCGGGTAGGTAAGCTCTTTTATGGTGGTGACCGGGGTGCGCTGTTCGGCTGGCACACGGGCATCAATTCCACCACTTTCTTTCGCGGCGATGCGCTGGCCGAGTCGGATCGCTGGAGTAATGTGGCTTTTGGCAGCCCGCGTTACAGCCACTTTCACTTTTGCGGCACGGAACCCGGCGAGATCAGCGGTGCGATATTCGACGCGACCATCGCCTTCGACGACCAGGTCGTGTGGAGCAACGGCCGGCTCGCGCTGTTCTCGGAGTCCGAGATCGACGACATCGCAAAGCGTCACGGAGTGGACCGGCGCGTTCTGACGGAACGCCGCGAGATCGGAGTGCCGGGCATCGCGTGACACACCGACGCCTCGCCTTCGCTCTGTTGCTGGCTGCCTGCGCCACGCTCTGCTCGTGCCGGCAGAGCACTCCCGCCGCGGACAAGAACGTCATCGTCATCGCAACCTATGGAGGCGGTTGGGCGGAACGGATACGGCGCGTGACCGCAGCGGAGATGTCGGCGCGCAACATCACCGTGCGCTTCGTCGAGGCCAACGCACAGGCTGCCATGGCCCGGCTGATCGCGGCGCGCGGCGGCCCTCCTCCCTTCGACCTGATGGAACTCGACGACGAGACCTACGTGGCGCTGCGCCGGGCCGACTATCTCGAGCGCTTCGATCTGACGCTGATTCCGCGCGTGCAGGAACTCGTGCCCGGCCTGCACGATGAATATCGCGTGCCGTTCTGGACCAACGAGCCGGGGCTGATCTACAACGCAGCCAAGTTCCGCGCCGAGGGCATCGATCCTCCGCAGCGGCTCAGCGACTTCGCCAATCCGCGCCTGGCGCGCCGAGTGATGCTGGGAGATCTCGGCCACTACACCGGGCTGTACGGCCTGGCGGCGCTGATCCATGAAAGCGGCGGCGATGTCAGCAATCCTCAGCCCGGCTTCGACGCCCTCGCCCGCATCAGTCCGCACTCCTATTTCACTTCGGCCGCCCTGATCGGCCAGCTGTTCGAGACCGGAGAACTATGGGCAGCGATGTCCACGGATGGAGCCGCCCAACGCTTCCAGAAATCCGGACTGGAGATGGGCATGGTGCATCTCGCCGCGGCTGACGAGCGGATCATGGTCGCGCGCGGCTATTTCGGACGGCCGCGCGGCAGCCACAATCCGCAAGCCGTGGAAGCGTTTCTCAACGCGCTGATTTCCGCCGAAGCGCAGCGGACCATCGGTCGCGAGACCGGCATGATCCCCGTGAATCGCGATGCGCTGCGCGACGCACGGGCCGACCAGCAGGCGGGCAAGGGCTACCGCTTCTCGATTCTCGACGAGCAGGCACTGACCCATGGCTACGTGCCTCCATACGAGCAGATCGACATGCGCGATTGGACGCAGCGATTCCAGAGCGCGGTCCTCGCGCAGCCGCGCTGAACCCGGGCACGCATCGTGGCCGGACTGATACTCGAAGGCATTGCCAAGCGGTTTCGCGACGTCGTCGCACTGCAGCCAACCGACCTGCGCGTCGAGCACGGAACTCTGCTCACGCTGCTCGGGCCCTCCGGATGCGGCAAGACCACGACACTGCGCATCATCGCCGGGTTCACCGAGCCGGACAGCGGCCGCGTGCTGATCGACGGCGTGGATCTCACGAATGCGCCACCGCGCCAGCGCAACGTCGGCGTGGTGTTCCAGGACTACGCGCTGTTCCCCCATCTGAGCGTGGCGGAAAATATCGCCTTCGGTCTGCGCGAGCGGCGTGCCTCCCGCGCGCACATCGCCGCGCGCACCAGCGAAATGCTGTCACTGGTACGACTGGAAGGACTGGCGCAACGCCATCCGGCGCAATTGAGCGGCGGCCAGCAACAACGCGTGGCCCTCGCGCGCGCGCTGGCGCATCCACCGCGACTGCTGCTGATGGACGAACCCTTCTCGGCGCTGGATGCGGCTCTGCGCGAGGATCTGCGTGCCGAGCTGCGTCGCATCCAGCAGCAACTCGGCATCACCACTCTCTTCATCACACACGACCGGCAGGAGGCCATGGCGCTGTCGGACAGCATCGGCGTGATGCGGGGCGGCCGCATCCTGCAACGCGGAACGCCGCGGGAGTTGTACATGCACCCGGGCTCCAGGGAAGTGGCGGAGTTTCTCGGCCCGGTCAACGTGCTCGATGTTCAGGCGCACCGCGCCGCCGGCCGTCCGCTGGCGCTGGATGTCGCATCCGCGCAGATCGGTGTGCGCCCTGAAAACCTCGCGATCTGCACCACCGGCGCAGTGCCTGCCGGCGCCGCGCATCTGCCGGGCCGGGTGCTGAGCACCGTCTATCACGGCAGCCAGGTGCATGTGTCGGTCGACGTAGGTTCCGCCACGTGGATCGCGCATGTGCCGGCGCGCGCCGAGATTCCCACCGGCGAGGTCCTGCTGACGTGGGCAGCGCAAGACACGCTGCATTTCTGAATCGGAGCGAACCTGCACACATGATCACTGAGTTCATTGCCGGCGAGGCAACCGCCGCGCTGCCCGACCAGACGATAGCCGTGCTCGCCTTCGAAGATGGCAGTCTGTGCGCTCACGGACGACAGCTCGATGCGCAGCTCGGCGGAGCACTGACACGCGCTTTCAACTCCCGTTTCCGCGGCAAACTGGAATCGCACGCCGTCGTCATCGCCGCGAGACCCGTGTTTCTCATCGGTGCCGGAACATCCGCGGAAGAATTGCCCGTGGAGGAAATCGCCGCATACGCCTGCCAGGCAGCCGACTCAGTCGGCTCGCAAGAATTGATTCTGCGACTGCCACACGCCAGCGCCGGGATCGCGGCGCGCGCGGCCTTCGGCGCGCGGCTCGGCATGTATCGCTTTCACCGCCATCGGCAATTCCTCCGCCCCGCCGAGCAGACGGTCCTGCGCCAGCTGCGCATCGTGGCCGACGATGTCGAGGCCGCGCACCGCGCGTCGATCCGGCACGAGGCGGTTGCCGATGGCGTGCTGTTCGCGCGGGATCTGAGCTCGGAACCCGCGAACGTGTTGAACCCGGTGGAGTTCGCAAACCGCCTTCGTGAACTCGAACGGCCGCAACTGCAGATCGAGATTCTCGGCGTGCAGGAGATGACCCGGCTTGGCATGGGATCGCTGCTTTCCGTTGGCCAGGGCAGTGCCTTCGAAAGTCAGCTCGCCATCCTGCGCTGGAGCGGCGCACCGGATCCCGCCGCTGCACCGGTCGCATTTGTCGGCAAGGGCGTCACCTTCGACAGCGGCGGACTGTCCATCAAACCCGCCTCGAGCATGGAGGATATGAAGTCGGACATGGGCGGTGCGGGCGCCATCGCCGGACTCATGCTGACACTGGCGCAGCGCAGGGCGCCCGTGAATGCCGTGGCCGTGCTCGGTCTCGTGGAGAACATGGTCGACAGCCATTCGACGCGCCCGGGCGACATCGTGAAGTCGCTTTCAGGGCGCACCATCGAAGTGTTGAACACGGATGCCGAGGGTCGCCTCGTGCTGGCCGATGCGTTGTGGTACTGCGAAGAACGCTTCAGCCCGCGCGCGATGATCGATGTAGCCACGCTCACGGGCGCGGTGATGGTCGCGCTCGGCACCGACTACGCGGGGCTCTACAGCGAAGACGACGCGTTGGCACAGGCGCTGCTGGCCGCTGGCGAGGCGGAAAAGGAACCGCTGTGGCGCATGCCGATGCCCGAAAGCTACGACCGGCATCTGCGCAGCGATGCGGCCGATCTGCGCAACATCGCGGCGATTCGCTTCGGCGGAGCCAGCATCGCCGCGCGTTTTCTGCGCAACTTCGTCAGAACGACGCCATGGGCGCACCTGGATATCTCATCGCCCACCTGGCGCAATCCGTCCGGTTCGCCGCTCGCGGTCGCGGGTGCCACGGGCTTCGGCGTCCGCGTGCTCAATCGTTTCATCGAAGATCATCACGAAGCGCCAGGCCGACTGGAATAACGCGAATTCCCACAAGCAGATACGCAGTCGTCAAAGTCGTATGCTAGTTTTCCGTACGGGGTGGGAGGATGAGGTGCCGCGCCACGGGAGATTGCGGATGACCTTGACACAACTGCGTTATGTAATTGGCGTGGTCGATTGCGACCTGAATGTAACTGCGGCAGCAGCACGGCTGCACGCAACACAATCCGGCGTTTCAAAACAGATCAAACAGCTCGAGGACGAACTGGGATTCCATCTCTTCGTCCGTATCGGCAAGTGCCTCGATCGCGTGACCGAGCCTGGCGAAAGCGTGGTGCTCAATGCCCGCGCGATCCTCGCGCACGTGGCGGAGATCCGCAGCTTGCTGGTCGACTGTGGCGATATCTCCGAGGACGGTCCTGCGCTGCGCTGCCCGCGCGCCCGCGGTTTGCTCTCCGTCCCGGATTCAATCGCCAAGAGCTGATTTTTTCCCGCTGCCTGGCGGAGAAAGTTTCGCGCGAGTGACGTCGCGACGAGCGGCGGTGCCGACTGCGTCCATCACCTTCGTAGCCCGCGGTCGCGGCCATGTGTGCCGCACCGTGCAGCGGACGACCAAGGCATGCAGCGTGGGCGACCGATCAGCGCCCCGCTTTCCACGCGAGGATGCAGCCGAGCGTCACCACCGCAATGAAGATCGACGCAGCCGCTCCGAGCAGCAGCGGCCGCCACCCGCGACTTCGCAGCTTTCGCACGTCGAGGTCGAGACCGAGGGCCGCCAGGGCCACCGTGAGCAGCACCACGGCGACCTGCACACCGAAATCTTTCAGATGCTCGGAGACGAGCCCGCTGCTGCCAACCAGCATCAGCACGAGGAATCCGAGCAGAAACCACGGGAAGACGGCCATCAAGGCACCACCGCGGGCAGGCGCTTGCCGGTCTTTCATTGCCCACAGCAGCAGAACGGTCGGTGCGAGCAAAGCCACGCGCGAGAGCTTTGCGACCATCGCGACGTCCCCGGCCGGCGTGCCTGCTTGTGCGGCAGCGGCGACTTGCCCGATCTCGTGAATGGAGGCGCCCGCCCACAGTCCGTAGCACTGCGCGTCCAGTCGAAGAGCGTGGGCCATCGCCGGGAAAAGAAACACCGCCACGGTGCCGAACAGGCTGACGCAGGCAAGCGCGTAGCTCACGTCCTCCTCCTCGGCGCCCACGACCGTGTTCGTCGCCATGACCGCCGAGGCTCCGCAGATCGAGGTGCCCGCGGCGATCAGCTGCGCGAGGCGCGAATCGACACCTAACAAGGCCCCGAGCGCGAGCGTCGACAGAAAGGTCGTCACGAGCCCGACGACCACGATGAACACGGCCGCGGCGCCGATATCCAGCACCTGCCCGACGGACAATTGCAGGCCCAGAACGACGATGCCCGCGCGCAGCGCATGGCGTGCCGAGAACTTGACGCCGTCCATCAGGGCCGGACGGATACCGAATATCGTGCGCGCGATGGCGCCCAGCAGCAGGGCAGTCACGAGAGGGCTGACCATCGAACTGCGGGACCAGCGCGCGATCATGATCGCGGCCGCGCCGATGATCGCGCTTGCGAGCAGCCCGGCGAGATTCTTCGACCACGCCGCGCGCATCCCCTGCCCGATGGTTCGATGCGCTTCGCTCGCTGTGTGCTGCATTCTGCAAACCGCGTTGTCTTGAGGAGAAACTGCGGCCGAACGCAGATCGTCAGGTGGCGTCGACAGAGTGCGTCGACAGAACTCGTCGCGGCATCGTCATGGTCGAAGGCGCATTTCGTCCAACGCATAGTTCTTCGGCCGACTATCAATCCGATTGATATGCTGGCGGCATGCGCGCGGCGATCAGTCTCAGGCAACTCGAAGTCTTTCTGGCGGTCGCTCGGCATGGGCAGGTGACCCGCGCGGCACGGGCGCTGCACCTCACTCAATCCGCCGCCAGCATGGCGTTGAGGCAGCTCGAACGATTGCTCGAGACCTCGCTGTTTCACCGCCTGCGCGGCAAGCTGCTGTTGACCGAGCGTGGACGATTGCTGCTCACCGAGGCGCCCGACCTGGTCGAAAGGGCGGGTGCGCTTCCGGCACTGCTCGCCGGGCGCGGTCGTCAATTACGCGGCGAGCTGCGCATCGCATCGAGCACCACGATCGGGCGCCACCTGATCGCGCCCATGCTTGGCATGTTCAGCAACCAGCATCCGCTGGTGCGCATCACGTTGTCGATCGGCAATGCCACGGTCGCGGCGCGTGCGCTGAAGTCGTATGAAGCCGATGTCGCGTATGTCGAGGGCTCGATCGCCGATGCCCCGCTGGAGGTGACGCCCTGGCGGAAGGACCAGATGCAGATCATCGTCAGCGCGGCACGGTGGCGCAGTCGCAGCCGCACCTTGCGCCCCGAGCAGCTCGGCTCGCTCGACTGGGTCATGCGCGAGCCGGGGTCCGGAACGCGCGAGATCCTCGAACACGCGCTGGCGGCAATCTCGCTGCCACTGCCGACCGAACGGCTGCGGCTGGAAGACTCCGAGGCCATACTGAGTGCCGTCGCTTCGGGCTTCGGAGTTGCCTGCCTCTCTTCCCTCGTCGTGGACGAGAGTGTGCGGGCCGGACGCCTGGTCGTGTTGCGCGCACCGTGGCTGAAACTCGAACGGACCTTGTGGTGCGCGGTGCGCCGCGGCGCCAAAGCGGGGCCGCTGCAACAGGCATTCATCGATTTCGCCGCCGGCAGGTAGTTAGGAGCCGTCGTCGCTCCACTGGCAGGGCTTCACGCCTCCGCCGGTCACTGCAACGCTTCAGTTCGGCGCCACGTATGCCTGCATGCGGCGCAGTCGGCCTTATGAAAATGTGGAATGAGAAGGCGGAACGCGATTGAAGGCGTAACGGGCTGTGCTAACGTCTTTGCGATGACCACACACGCAATGCGCCGGCCAGGCATTCAGCTCAGCATCACCCTGTTCGCACTGCTCGCAGCTGCGAGCGCCACCAGCCAGACGCCGGCGAGTTTCAGCCGCTCGGACCTCGCGGCCGCGCAAGCCCTGCTCAAGCGGGCGCAGGGCGACTCCACCGCCTATCAGCTGGCCGAATCGCTCACCACGGAAGTCGGGCCGCGTTTCTCGGGCACACCGGGCGACCGCGCGGCCGTTGTGTGGGCGCAAGAAGAGATGCGCCGCCTGGGTTTCGAGAACGTACACACGCAAGAAGTCGACGTGCCGCAATGGGTGCGCGGCGAGGCGGAATTCGCCGTACTCGAGCCGTGGCCACAGCCCATGCCCACGCTGGCGTTGGGCGGCACCGTCGGCACCCCGAACTCCGGCATCGAAGCCGAAGCGGTCATGGTCAAGGATCTGGCGGCGCTCACGGCGCTGCCTGCCGGCGCCGTGAAGGATCGCATCGTGTTCTTCAACAACCCCATCGAGCGGCGGCGCGATTGGGTCGAATACTCGCGCGCCGTGAGCGTGCGCGGCGCAGGTCCTTCCGCCGCGTCGGCGCTCGGCGCCGTGGGCGTGGTCATCCGTTCCATCAGCACCAGCGCGCAGCGCTTCCCTCATACCGGCGGGTCGCGCCAGCCGCAGGACGTACCACGCATCCCGGCGATGGCCATTTCGAACCCGGATGCCGACGCGCTCCAACGACAGTTCGCCAGCGGCCGCACGGTGCGTCTGCGGATCAAGAGCACCGCCCGCGAACTGCCGAAGCAGCGATCCGCCAATGTCATCGGTGAGATCCCAGGCACCGACCTCGCGCAGGAGATCGTCATCCTCGGCGCGCACCTGGATTCGTGGGACATGGGCGTGGGTGCGATCGACAACGCCGCGGGCGTGGGCCTCGTGCTCACCGCAGCGCATCTGATCCACGCGCAGGGACTCAAGCCGCGGCGAACGCTGCGCGTGGTGCTGTTCGCCAACGAAGAGAATGGCTCCGCGGGATCACGCGCCTACTTCGCCGCGCAGGAACAGACACTCGCGAATCATGTGCTGGGTCTGGAATCGGACTATGGCGCCGGACCCGTGTGGCAGTTCTCGACTCGCGTGAATCCGGCCGATGTCGGCGTGATCGACCAGATGTATCGCGTGCTCCGGCCGCTCAAGATGGACCGCGGCACCAACGAGGCGCCCGGCAACGCCGACCTGTCGCCGTTCGTGGCGCGCGGCATGCCCATCCTCGGGCCGGAACTGGACGGCACCTATTACCTGGACGTCCACCACACCGCCAACGACACCATGGCGCAAATCGATCCGGCGGCAATACGTCAGAGCGCGGCCACGTACGCCGTCGGTGTCTGGCTCGGCGCGCAGTACGCAGGCAAGTGGCAACGCCTGCCGCCCAAGCCGCCTCGTCGCTGAGCCGGTCGGCTCAGGGCTGGCGTTGAAGCTCTATTAGATAGGCTTCAACGGGCTGCGATGCCTTGATGCGCAGCACCGTATCAAGCTGCACGAGGACGGCGTCGTACAAGTCGAGCCGGCTTGCACTGCCGTCGATCTCAATGTCGATCCCGTTCGATATCGAACACAGCACTGCGGGCGCGGCGATCGGCACGGCCGTATCCGTCGACCACCGCATTCGCCGCAAAGTAGCGCGCCAGTGCGACGCCTTGCACATGACGTTGAGATCGAGCACGGGCCCGCGGACCACGCGGCCTTCCACGGCGTCGCTGCCCGCAAAGCGCACGGGTTGCGAGTGCGGCGTCAGCGTCAGCGGCGGCTGCGACGGCCGCAACATCACCATCTCTCCGCGCAGCACGGCCAGACAACGGTCTATACCCGGGTAGTTTGAGAAAGGCGCCGAAACATCGAGCTGCGCAATGCTGACGCGCCACTCGAAGTCGTCGCTGCCTGCGCCCGCAGGATGAATCGCAAGTTCGGTCGTCCTTCCCAGGCCGTTCTTCCACGGGGACGAAGCCGTCCGCGCAAAAGACATGACCGTCGACGATTTCATTTACAGGATGCCCGGCAGGTCCAGACCCTTTTCGATCGCGCATTGCACGGCGATTTCGTAGCCTGCATCCGCGTGTCGCATGACACCCGTGGCGGGATCGTTCCACAGCACCCGCGCGATGCGGCGGCCCGCCGCCTCGGTGCCATCACACACGATCACGACACCGGCGTGTTGTGAGAAGCCCATGCCGACGCCGCCACCATGATGCAGCGACACCCACGTGGCGCCCGATGCGCAGTTCAGCAGCGCATTGAGCAATGGCCAGTCGGACACCGCGTCGGACCCGTCGGCCATCGCCTCGGTCTCGCGATTGGGCGAAGCCACCGATCCCGAATCCAGATGATCGCGGCCGATCACGATGGGCGCGGACACCTCGCCTTTCGCGACCATTTCATTGAACGCAAGGCCGAGGCGGTGGCGCTCGCCGAGCCCGACCCAGCAGATGCGCGCCGGCAGGCCCTGAAAGCGAATGCGCTGGCGCGCCATGTCGAGCCAGCGATGCAGGTCCTTATTGTCCGGCAGCAGCTCCTTGACCTTGGCGTCGGTGCGATAGATGTCTTCTGGATCACCCGACAGCGCGCACCAGCGAAACGGCCCGATGCCGCGGCAGAACAACGGCCGGATGTACGCCGGCACGAAGCCCGAGAATGCGAATGCATCCTGCACGCCCTGCTCTTTCGCCACCTGGCGAATGTTGTTGCCGTAGTCGACCGTGGGAATGCCGAGGCGATGGAAGCCGAGCATGGCGCGCACGTGTTCGGCCATCGAGGCCTTCGCCGCCTCCACGACCTCCTGCGGCCGGCTCACTCGCCGCTCGCGCCATTGCTCCAGCGTCCAACCAAGCGGTAGATAGCCGTTGAGAGGATCGTGCGCCGAGGTCTGATCGGTCACGAGGTCCGGGCGAACGCCCCGGCGCAGCAATTCCGGAAGCACCTGCGCGGCGTTGCCGAGCAGCCCGATGGATTTCGCCTCGCCGCGGCGGCTGGCCGCATCGATCATGGCGAGCGCCTCATCGAGGTTTTGCGCCTGCGCATCGAGGTAGCCGGAGCGCAACCGCATCTCGATGCGCGTCGGATCGCATTCGATCGCCAGACAGGATGCACCGGCCATCACCGCGGCCAGCGGCTGCGCACCACCCATGCCGCCGAGGCCTGCGGTGAGGATCCAGCGGCCGCGCCACGATCCTTTGTAGTGCTGCCGACCTGCCTCGACAAAAGTCTCGTAGGTCCCCTGCACGATGCCCTGGCTGCCGATGTAGATCCAGCTACCGGCCGTCATCTGGCCGAACATCATCAGGCCGGCACGATCCAGCGCGTGAAAGTGCTCCCACGTGGCCCAATGCGGCACCAAGTTCGAATTCGCCAGCAACACGCGCGGCGCATCGACATGCGTCTCGAACACGCCGACGGCCTTGCCCGATTGAATCAGCAACGTCTGATCGTCGCGCAGGCGCTCGAGCGTCGCGACGATGCGATCGTACTGTTCCCAGTTGCGCGCGGCCCGGCCGATTCCTCCGTAGACCACCAGTTCCTGCGGGTTCTCCGCCACTTCCGGATCGAGATTGTTCATCAACATGCGTAGCGGCGCTTCGCACAACCAGGATTGCGCAGTCCGCTGCGGACCGCGCGCAGCGCGGATCACGCGTGATGTGTCGAGTCGGGTCATGGGGCGATCACCTGTCTGCGGGTTTACGGTGGTTAGGCGCTCAGCGCCGGGAGGTCTATTCCCGCGACGGCGTCGATGATGCGGTTGTGCTGTACGAGCTCGAGCGCGGCGACCAGATCCGGATGCATGTACCGGTCGCGATCCATGAAACTCACGCGCCCGCGGATCGTGCCGCGCACGCGTTCCAGCGCGGCGCTCGACTGCAAAGGTTCATGAAAGTGACAGCCCTGCGCGGCCGCCAGTAGTTCGATGGCCACGATGGACGCCGTGTTCTGCGCCATCGGCAGCAGACGGCGCGCCGCATGGGCAGCCATCGACACGTGGTCTTCCTGGTTGGCGGAGGTGGGAATGGAATCCACGCTGGCGGGATAGGCGCGTTGCTTGTTCTCCGACGCCAGGGCCGCAGCCGTCACCTGCGGAATCATGAAGCCCGAATTCAAACCGGGCTCGACGGCCAGAAAAGCCGGCAGTCCCGACAGCACCGGATCGACCAGCAGCGACACGCGGCGCTCGGCCAGCGAGCCGATCTCGCACAGCGCGATCGCAAGAATATCCGCGGCGAACGCGACCGGCTCCGCGTGAAAATTGCCGCCCGACAGCGACTCGGTCGAGTCGCTGAAGATCAACGGGTTGTCCGTGACGCCATTGGCCTCCACCGCCAGCGTGTCGGCCACATTGCGCAGCAAGCCGAGCACCGCCCCCATGACCTGCGGCTGGCAGCGCAAGCAGTACGGGTCCTGCACGCGCACGTCGTTGTGCAGGTGAGAAGCGCGAATCTGCGAGCCCTGCATGAGCGCGCGCAAAGTCGCGGCGACTTCTATCTGGGTCACGTGACGGCGAGATTCGTGGATGCGCGCATCGAAGGGCGTGTCGGAGCCCTTGGCCGCTTCGGTGGACAGCGCCCCCGCGACGAGCGCGGTATTGAACACGCGATGCGTCTCGAACAGCCCGGCGAGTGCCCACGCAGTCGAATACTGCGTGCCGTTCAGAAGCGCGAGCCCTTCCTTCGGACCCAGTACCAGAGGTTGCAACCCGGCGGCGGCCAAGGCCGCGGCAGCAGGCAGTACCTTGGTGCCCATCTCGATTTCGCCCACGCCCATCATGGCGGCCGTGAGATGCGCGAGCGGAGCGAGATCTCCGGAAGCGCCGACCGATCCCTGGCATGGGATCACCGGCGTCAGTTCGAGATTGACCAACTTCTCCAGCATCTCGATGCATTCGGGCCGCACGCCGGAGACGCCCTGTGCCAGGCTCGCGAGTTTCAGGCCGATCATCAACCGCACTATCTTCGGCGGCGTAGCCTCGCCTACTCCCGCCGCGTGCGAGAGCACTATGTTTCGCTGCAGCAGACCCAGTTCTTTGTCGCCGATGCGGATCGACGCAAGCTTCCCGAAGCCGGTGTTGATCCCATACACCGGCTCGCCGCGCGCGATGATTCTCCGCACCGCATCCGCACCCGCCAGCACGCGCGGCAGGCAGGCGGGATCGAGCCGCACGTTCGCACCCGCATACAACTCCTGCCACTGGGCCAGCGTCGTGTGCCCGGGATGAATCGTAATGACCGTGTGCATCGCAGCTCCCGCGCCGGGGTCGGTTGCTGACCCATATGTCTATACATATACAAGACCGGGTGCGATGCTGTCTACTCGATGCCATCATCCGGACTGCAATCCTCGGAAAGCCACGAATGTCAGCGACGCTGCACCAGAAAATACAGGGCGACCTCGAAAAGAAGATCTGTTCCGGGCGCTGGCCGCCAGGCCACCGGGTTCCGTTCGAACACGAATTGATGGAAACCTACGACTGCTCGCGCATGACCGTGAGCAAGGCGCTCTCGGCGCTGGCCAAGCGCGGCTTGATCCGGCGCCAGCGCCGCGTCGGGTCGTTCGTCGCGGCGCCGACGCACCACGCGGCAATCCTCGAGATTCCCGACATCCAGAGCGACATCCTGGGACGCAATCTTGCGTATCGATTCAAGCTGCTGTCGCGCAAGGAACGCGAGCCGCAGTCGGCGAGCGAAGCCGAACTGGCGGCGGGCGGACACCTGCTGGACCTGCGTTGTCTGCATTTCGAGAACGAAGCGCCGTTCGCACTCGAAGAACGATTGATCAGTCTCGCGGCTGTCCCCACCGCCGCCGACATCGATTTTTCGCAGATCGCGCCCGGCACCTGGCTGTTGTCGCATGTTCCCTGGAATGAGGCGCAGCACACGATCACGGCCATCAGTGCGCCTGCCAAATTGGCGCGCAGTCTGCAGATCCCTGCGAATGCCGCGTGCCTGGCTCTCGAGCGGCGCACCTGGAAGCGCGGCCAACTCATCACGGACGTTCGCCAGATATTCCCCGGCGAACGTCTGTCGCTCACGGCGCGATTCCGGCCGTCGGAGTCCTGATGCCGATCACTAACGATCGTCCGCACACGTTGTGGTTCGCGAGCGCTCTTCTGCCGCAGGGGTGGGCAGAAGGCGTGCGCGTCGGAATCGCGGCGGGAAGGATCGAGCGGATCGAAATCAACACGACAGCCGACGCAAGCGATGAACGATTCGCGATCGGCGTCGCCGGCGCTAACAACCTTCACAGCCACGCGTTTCAGCGCGGCATCGCGGGGCTGACCGAGCACCGCCGCGGGTCCGACAGCTTCTGGTCATGGCGCGAGGCCATGTATGGGTTCGTGCAGAAGCTCACCGCGGACCAGCTCGAAGCGATTGCCGCACTGGCATACGTGGAAATGCTCGAGTCCGGGATCGTGCGGGTCGGTGAGTTTCACTATCTACACCACGCGCCGGAGGGCGTGCCGTATGCGAACCTCGCGGAGCATGCCGAGCGGCTCTGCGCGGCTGCCCATGACACCGGCATCGGGCTCACCTTGCTACCGGTGCTTTATGCGCACGGGGGAATCGGCGGCCAACCTGCCGCGGCAACGCAACGTCGCTTCATCAATTCCGTGGAATCGTTCGAGCGCCTGCTGGAAGGCAGCCGACGGGCGGTCGGCCGTCTCGAATTCGGTGCACTTGGAGCAGCGGCCCACAGCTTGCGCGCCATCACGCCGGATGAACTGCGCGATCTCACGGCCTTGTCTCGAGGCGCGCCGCTGCATATTCATATCGCCGAGCAAGTCGCCGAAGTTGAACAATGGCAGGCGTTTGCGGGTTGCCGGCCCGTCGAATGGCTGCTGGATAATGCCGCCGTGGATGCGCGCTGGTGCCTCGTGCACGCCACTCACGTTTCGCCGCAGGAGGTGATCCGGCTGGCAGCCAGCGGCGCCGTCGCGGGACTTTGCCCCATCACCGAAGCCAATCTCGGTGACGGGATTTTCCCGGCGAAGGATTTCTTGGCGAACCACGGGCGCTTCGGCATCGGCACGGATTCCAACGTGCTGATCGACTTCGCCGAGGAATTGCGACTGCTCGAATACGGTCAGCGGCTCGTGCACCGGGAGCGCAACTCCCTGCACGTGGACTCCGCACGATCGACCGGGCGCGGCCTGTTCGAGCGCGCGCTCGCGGGCGGCGCGCAAGTGCTCGGCGAACGTACGGGACAACTCGCGCCCGGATACCTCGCGGATATCGTTGCGCTCTCCGATCGGCATCCGTCGATGCTCCATCGCCGCGGCGACGCCTGCCTCGACAGCTGGATATTCGCGGGCGCCACCGCGGTGGATACGGTGTGGAGCGCTGGGCGGAAAGTCGTGTCGGGCGGCGAGCATCATGCCCGCGCGCGTGTTGCGGCGCGTTTCTCCGACGCGCTCGGCGAGCTGCTGCGCTGATAGCGGAAGCCCGCAAATCCTGCCGGCGAGCCCTCGAGCGCAGCCGGCAGTCCTTGGAACGTCGTTTCCTGGAACAAGGCCTGGCAGAGCTCGAAGAATATTTTTCCGGCGGGTGTCGAAATGGGAGCCCGCCGTTCGACTGGAAGTAACCAGCAAGGAGAAACGCATGTCCAGATACGTCGATGGATTCGTCCTGCCCCTCCCCAAGAAGAATCTCGCGCGTTACCGCCGCATCGCCCGCGTGGCCAGCAAAGTCTGGCGTGACCACGGGGCGCTTGAGTACGTCGAGTGCGTCGCCAACCAGCTCACCAGCAAGCACGATGGCAAGACTTACACCTCCCTCTTTCCGAAGCTCGCCAGGGCGAAGCCGGGCGAGGTGGTGGTGTTCGCCTGGATCATCTACAAGTCGAAGGCCGACCAGAAACGCGTCATGAAGAAGGTGATGGCGGATCCGCGCCTCTCAAAGTTGATGGATCCCACCAACATGCCCTTCGACATGAGCCGCATGGCCTGGGCCGGCTTCAAGCCGATCGTCGAAGCGTAGGCAGCGCGAATGAAATACGTGCTTTAACACCCGTAACGCGGTGATCTGAAAATCTGCAGCTGCTGCGAGCGCTCGGTTTCACGCGCATGCTGCGCTGACGCTTTCTGGAGTTGGTGGGCCTGCTTGGATTCGAACCAAGGACCAAGGGATTCACGTTCCCGGAGCGTTTCCGCCCCGCGTGGACTATCTCTTCACCCTCGAGTGGCCTAACTAGCCACCCGGTGGGGTGCGGGACGCTCTAGCCTGTCATCAAGGGCGCTACGAGCCCCCAGGTAGTCTCTGCACCTTCCGGAACTGCCGCTCCGGCTTGGCTCAGGATTGCCATGCGCGCTCGATTTCTCACGCGCGAAGGTTTCCCTGAATTCATCCCGTCCACTGCGCGCGTTACCGCGCGCAGGCACCTATATAGATGAGTCCCCTGCACTAACCGCTGTGCTACAGGCCCGACCGGGCGCGATTGTACCTGCATAACGTCAAATGCGGCTTGCTTGCAAAGTGATATCACTCTAGTATCAGCGCCGTTCGAGTCAATTCATGTTTGGGAGAACAGAAATGAATGCGCCTGGTGGTACGGAAGAAGTCGATTTCAAGAGTTACAGCGGCTATCTCGCCCTGCTGCTCGCGGTGGCGGCGCTGGCGGCAATCCCGTTGCACATCTACTTCTCGGTCAACGGCCCGTCGGGCCATCCGCATCCGCTCGTGATCGTCGGATTGGTGCTGGCCTTCATCCTGCTCATCAAGGGCGTCTACATCCTGCAGCCGAACCAGTCGACGTTGCTGATGCTTTTCGGCTCGTATCGCGGCACGGACTACAGCACCGGCCTGCGCTGGGCGAGTCCGTTCTACAACAAGACGAAGGTTTCCCTGCGCCTGCGCAACTTCAACAGCGAGAAGCTCAAGGTGAACGACAAACGCGGCAATCCGATCGAGATCGCCGCCGCGATCGTCTGGAAGGTCAGCGACACGGCGCGTGCGGTGCTCGACATCGACCACTACGAACAGTACGTGCCTATCCAGGCCGAGTCTGCGCTGCGCCATCTCGCCAATGAGTACTCATACGATCACGTCGACGAATCGGACGGTGAACTGACCCTGCGCGCCGGCGGCGAGGAGATCATCCGCAAGCTCAAGGCCGAGTTGCAGGATCGCTTCGAGAAGGCCGGGCTGCGCGTCGAAGATGCGCGCCTCACCCACCTCGCCTACGCGCCGGAAATCGCGGGTGCGATGCTGCGCCGGCAGCAGGCCGAGGCCGTCATCGGCGCGCGCAAGCAGATCGTGATGGGCGCGGTCAGCATGGTGGAGATGGCGTTGCAGGGCCTCACCGAACGCGGCGTGGTCGAGCTCGATGCCGAGCGGCGCGCCGCGATGGTGTCGAACCTGCTGGTCGTGTTGTGCGCGGAGTCCGAGGCGCAGCCCGTCATCAATGCCGGTTCGCTCTATCAATAAGGTGGGCGCTTGAGCGAGCCCCCCTCCCGGAAGGCATTCCTGCTGCGCCTCGATCCGGCGGTCGCCGCCGCGATCGAGGCGCTCGCAGCCCAGGAGCTGCGCAGCGTGAATGGACAGATCGAATGGCTGCTGCGCGAGGCGCTCAGCAAGCGGGGGCGCGCGGTCAGCACCGCGACGCGCACCAATACGCGCCGCATACGGAAAGAAGAGTAGTCAGGTCGAGGCGACCGCGGTGTTGCCAAAACTCTTGCAGCCGGACTCGCTCGCGACATCACCCTTCGATTGCGCGCAGGCCTGTGTCACGTCCGAGCGCAGTTTCGCCACCACGGCCGCCCGCGCTGGCGTCGTGTTCCACTCGCGCAGCGCCTTGTCGAGGCGGGTCAGCCGCGACAACGTGCGGCGGTGAATGCGATTCGGCCCGTCGAGCTCGCCGATGACGGCGGCGCCCACCTTCTCGATGGTGGCCGTATCGTCGGGCGACAGGCGCAGCAGCCCGTCGAGGTACTGATAACCCCACTGAAACCGCGACGCGGGGCCCTTGGCTTTCTGATATGCCTCGCCTAACAACTCGAGCGCGCGCTGGTTGTTGCCCAGGTGTTCTTCCGCATCCGCCAGGTCCCCGAGGTAGTAATGCGGTGTATTCGAGGTCGACGCTTCGAGCGCCAGCAGGTCACGCGCACGTTCCCAGTCGTCGAGCGCGATGTAGATGTTGATGGCCGAATTCACCACGCCCGCGCGCACGTAGGGTTCTTGCTTGGCCGCCAGCATTTTCGTCGCGGTCGCGAGCGCGACGCTGCGCACATCGGTCGGCGTCTTGCCGTCCACCGCGTACGCCTTGGCGACGCGGATCTTCATGAGCTGCGCGGCGAGCTGGTCGGCGGGCGCGAACAGCGGGTTCGCGGTGGTCGCATCGCCGATCGCCATCACGCGCTCACGCAACGCGGGCGCAAGTTGCGGCATCGTCTGGCGGGCGGCTAGATAGAACTCCTTGGGCAGGGCGCGCAGCGCGTCGGCGTTCGCCATCGAAAGCTCTTTGTTGGCGAGCGATTCGTTGACGCGGACGATGAGCACGGTCAATGCCTTGTCGGCCTTGCCACCCTTCTCCAGGGCCTGCTTCTGCAAGGTGGCCGCTTCGGCTGCGGCGAGAATGGGGAAACGCGCGCGTTCCTTGGCGAGATCGGCCGGGCACAGCCGCGCGGCGTTCTCGAATGCGGTCTGCAACTTCTCGCCCGCAAACACGCCGTCGTCTTCGAGATCGAACGCGTGATACGCGAGCCGCCGGCAATCCGTGGCGCCGAGCGGCGCGGCACCTTTCACGGCGAGCTCGAGCACGTCCTTCACGGGCCGCACGTCCGCGAGTGCATCGTCGAGCACACCCGCGTACAGCGACAAATCCATGTTGCCGGCGATACGCGTGATCTCGGTGCGGTCGGGTTTGAAGACCACGACGGTGGGATAGCCAGTCACGCGGAATTCATCGCCATACTTCTGCGCGTCGGGCAGATCGCCATCGAGATACACGTCGACGAACATCTTCGATTTCTCGATGAAGTCCGGCCGGCTGAAGACGGCCGACTTCAATTGCTTGCACGGCGGGCACCACTGCGCACCCCAGTACAACATCACGGGCTTGTTAGCCGCCTGCGCGGATTTGAATGCTGCGTCGACGTCGCCGTTGAACCATGCGATGCCGGGCGCATCTGCGTGGACCGCGGCGAGATCCGTGGCCACCGCAGGCGCGGGCACGGGAACCGGCTTCGGAGTCGAGGCGGCATCGCCGCGGCCACACGCCGCGAGCACTGACACAAACATCGTGACGGTCGCCACCGCGCGCGCGAATGAACTGCCGTGGGCCATGGGTGATCTTCCTTACGCTTTGCGCCGAAAGGTCGTCACGTTAGCATGCGCGACCATGAAAGGACCCGTGTTCGAAACCATACTGGCGGCGCGATTGTCCCGCCGCAGCGTGCTCGCCGGCACTGCTGCGACGGTCGGGCTGGCCGCATATGCGCGGATTCCTACGCAGGGAAACTCCGGACTTCCGAATACTTTCAAGAGCATCGCGCCGTACAAGGGCGACGACTTCGTGGTGGCGGAGGGTTATCGCTCGAACGTCATCGCCCGTTGGGGTGACAGCCTGGTAACCGGCACGCGCGATTTCGACACGCGCGTGATGACGACCACGAAATGGCTGGGGCCTGAAGCGCCCGCCGAGCAGGAGCGGCGCTTCGGCACCAACGCCGACGCCGTGCAGTTCTTCGGGCTGCGCAAAGGGCGCGCCGGGACGGGCCTGCTCTGCGTCAACCACGAATACGCCAATGGCGAATTGCTGTGGCCCGGGCATCGCGGCGCGGGCATGCGGCTCGCGGATCGCAAGGCGTGGATGGCGGAACATCCATACGCCGTCGCGTTCCTGCAGGCGGCGCATGGCGTGGCGGTGATGCAGATCGAGCGCGACAGCCATGGCTGGGCACGCGACACCGGCGGATCCCTGAATCGGCGCATCACGGCCCGGACACCGATGGAAATCTCGGGACCGGCCCGCGGGCACGCGCTACTGCGGACCAAGGGTGACCCGGAAGGCGTGCGCGTGCTCGGTACATTCGCCAACTGCTCCGCCGGCAAGACGCCCTGGGGCACCTATCTAACTTCCGAGGAAAACGTCGACGACTACTTCGCGGGCGGCAAGAACTTCAGCAAGCCCGGTGACGACGCCGCGCTGGCGGACGCCTACCGGCGTTTCACGCTGCGCGAGAACAGCTTCTACGGCTGGGACCACCAGGACCGGCGTTTCGATGCGGAATACGAGCCCAAAGAACCACTGCGCTTCGGCTGGATGGTAGAGATCGATCCGCACGATCCGAAGTCCGTGCCGCGCAAGCGCACCGCGCTCGGGAGATTCCAGCACGAGGGCGCCAACACCATCGTCGGCAGGACCGGGCACGTCGCGGCCTACATGGGCGACGACGACAAGTTCGAGTACGTATACAAGTTCGTCACGCGCGATCGCTTCGATCCGAAAAACCCGGCGGCGAACCGCGACCTGCTCGATCACGGCACGCTGTACGCGGCGCGTTTCGACGCCGACGGCACCGGCGAATGGCTGCCGCTCGTACACGACGAGAAAGGCCCGCTGAATTCCCGCGCGGGTTATGCGAGCCAGGGCGACGTGGTCATCAAGGCGCGGGCCGCGGCCGACTTGTTAGGCGCGACACCGATGGATCGTCCGGAGGACGTGGAGCCGAGCCCGGTCACCGGCCGCATCTACGTTGCCTGTACCAAGACCGAGAATCGCGGGCACACCGAAGGCACCACGGAGTGGGAAGGCCGCACGGTCGACGTGGCCACCAACGCCGCGAATCCGCGCACGGACAACTCCTCCGGCCACATCATCGAAATCGCGGAAGCGGATGACGATGCCACGGCCAGGAAATTCTCGTGGAATGTATTTCTGCTGGCCGGCGATCCGCGGGAAGGCACGTTCATCGCCGACGCGCGCGAGCTCGCCGCGGCCAATCTCAAGGGCACCGACACCTATTTTGCGGGCTACACCCACCGCGCCGACCTGAGCCCGGTGTATTGCCCCGACAATCTCGGCATCGATCCGCAGGGCCGCCTGTGGATAGTTTCGGATACCGACACACGCGACCGGCCTAACAACGGCTGCTACGTGGTGCCGACCAGCGGTCCGCAGCGGGGGCTTCTGCAGCAACTGGCGAGCGGGCCCACCGGCTGCGAACTGTCGGGCTGCGAATTCACACCCGACGGACGCACGTTGTTCCTGTCCGTTCAGCACCCGGGCGAAGGCGGCACGCTGGACGATCCTCGCAGCCATTGGCCGGATGGTAATGGCCTGCCACCGCGTGCCGCCGTCGTTGCGGTTGAACGCGAAGATGGCGCCCCGGTTTGACCTTGTTAGAAGAACAGGTTTCTCGTGCGGGTCCTCGCGCCCAGGGATCGCAAGCGGCTGGCATATCGCCTGGTCAATTCGAACATCAGCGCAATGACGCGCAGCGCGCCTGCGACGACGCGCGCTATAGGGCGCGTAACCTCTGACCGCCTCGCTAGAATTCTCCGGCATTCCGGCCGGAGGATTTCATGCAGACCGTCCAGCGCCAGTATCAATTACACGCCCGCGGCGATGCACCCGCGGAACTGCGCCTCGTCGACGCCCCGGTCAGACAACCTGGCGACACTGAGGTGCTCGTGCGGATGCGCGCGATGTCGCTGAACCGCCGCGACATCTATGTACGGCGCGGGCAGTACCCGGGTCCGCGGCGGCCGGTGCTGGTGCCGCTGTCCGACGGCGTGGGAGAAGTCGCCGCCATCGGCGCCCGGGTCATGCGTTTCGCGGCGGGCCAGCGCGTCGCGGGAATCTTCTTTCAGCAGTGGCTGAGCGGGGGGCCGAAGCCCGCGGACATGCTCACTTCGCTCGGCGGCGCCGTCGACGGCATGTTGTCCGAGTTTGTGACTCTGGATGAGAACGGCCTGGTCGCCGTGCCGGGCTATCTATCCGACGAGGAGGCGGCGACGTTGCCCTGCGTGGGCGTGACGGCCTGGAATGCACTCGTCACGCGCGGACGCACGCAGCCCGGAGATCACGTCTTGCTGCAGGGAACCGGCGGTGTTTCCATTTTCGGCCTGCAACTCGCGCAGGCTCTCGGCGCCCGGCCGATCATCACCAGCTCCGACGACGACAAACTCGCGCGCGCGCGGACGCTCGGCGCGGCCGCGACGATCAACTATCGCGGCGCGCCGGATTGGGAGAAGGCGGTGATCGAAGCCAGCGGCGGTGGAGTCCAGCAGGCACTCGAAGTCGGCGGCACCGACACGCTCGCCAGGACATTGGCGAGCCTCGCGCTCGGCGGCCACGTCGCGCTGATCGGCGGCCTGAGCAGTTTTGGCGGCGACATTCCCGGCCTGTCGCTCATGGGCCGCAACGTCACGGCGTCGGGAGTCTACGTTGGGTCGCGCACGGACTTCGAAGCGCTCAATACCTTCCTGGCGAAGAACCCGTTCAGGCCGCACGTAGACAAGGTGTTCGGATATGCGGATGCGGCGGCCGCGTATGCCTGGATGGATTCGCAGCAGCTGTTCGGCAAGGTGGTCATCCGTATCTAGCTACCGGCCACCGCGAGATGACGCGCCCTGATCCCGTACCACCGGCCCACGAATGCCATCAGCGGCCCTATCAGGAAGTAGATGAGGCCCGGCAGGGATGCCTGGTCCGTGAACAGCGCCAACGCGACCGAGAGCAGGCAGACGCCCACGTAGACCGCGTTCTCCACCAGCGAGCCGCGCGTCAGCATCAGTTCGGAGGCGTTGAGCCCCAGCCTCTCGCGCGCGCGCAACGCGTGCAGGTACAGCAGCCCATACAGAGTCCAGGCACCTGCAAAACCCAGGCCGTAGATGACGTAGAGCGTATCCACCTGCGCGAGCGACTCGAGATGCGGCGCGTCGTGCATCGCCAGGCCGAACAGGTTCACGGTCACCATCGTGAACAGGAACTTGAGTGGATAGACGAAGAACAACACCAGCACCAGGATGGCCATGGTGACGACGCGGGTGAATACGTCTTCCATGCCGTAGCGCCGGTGAAAGCGGTAGTGGGCGTTCCAGAAAGTCATCAACAGGGCGAAGCAGATGACGAAGGCCGGGAAGCCGCGCACGACGTCGAGCAGCCCTTCGTAAGTGTGCGGGACTTCCAACGCGACGACCAGCAGCGTCACGGCGAATGCGAATACCGCGTCCGTGAACCCCTCGACGCGCGATACCTCGTTGCCGCGCCAGCGGAACAGCGCCTCGCGCTTCGGTGCGAGCGGCAGGCGGTCACGCAGGCCGGCATGTCCGGCGGCTCTCTCGTTCATAAGTGGCTCCCCGCAATTCCGCCTGCATGTTAGCCCATCGCGCGTTGCCCGCGCCTAGGCGCGAGGTTTCACGCGCCGCGTGGGCTCGGCTTCGAGCGGATTCTCTGGCCAGTAATGGCGCGGATAGCGCCCGCGCATGTCCTTGCGCACTTCCACGTAGGCGTTGCGCCAGAAGCTGGCGAGATCGCGCGTGACCTGCAAGGGCCGGCGTGCCGGCGACAGTAGTTTGAAGGTGACCGGCACGGCACCGCCGCCGATGCGCGGTGTGGCGGCGAGGCCGAACACCTCCTGCATGCGCATCGAGGCGACCGGCGCATTGTCATCTACGTAATCGATGCGCGCATTCGAGCCAGTCGGCAGACCCACGTGGGTGGGCGCAAGTTCATCGAGTTTGCGCTGCTGTGCATAGTCGAGGCGGCTGCGCAGCGCGTCCATGAGCGGCACGCGCGTGAGCTGCGACCGCCGCGTGATGCCTTCGAGGAACGGCTCGAGCCAGGAGAGATCGCTCGCCAGCGCTGCGCGCGTGTTATCGGGCCACGCGCCGAGGTCGCTACGGCCCCACGCGCGCACGAACTCGCAACGCGCCAGGAAATCGCGGCTCTCGTCATCCCACGGCAGCGCATCCAGCCCGAGCGAACGCACGCCCTCGAGCATGGCCGCCGCGCTGGCGGCGCGCGGCACTTCGTTGAGCGGCTTCTCTTCGACCAGCAATTCGTCGAGGCGGATCACCCGCCGGGCGACTACGGATTCGGTGCGCTCGTCCCACGCCAGCTCGTCGGCGCGCCGCAGCTGCGGCGCGAAGAACTCGAGCAGATCGGCTTTCGTCAGTGGCGCGGCGAGCTGGATGCGCGCTTCGCGCTCGCGGTCGTCGAGATCCACCGCGACGATGAACTCCTCGCGCGCGATCGATTCGGCGCTGGCGAACACCGCTCCGCGACCATTGCTGAGCTGATACCGCGCGTCGGCGCCGGAACGGCGGCGGCCGATGCGATCGGGATACGCCAGGCCTAACAACACGCCGGCTTCGATGTCGGCAGCCGCACCGCCTGCCTTGCCGCCGGATGCGAGCTGCTGCTCGAACGTGCGCTGTGAGCGGCGTACGCGCTCGAGCCCACCACGATCGACATCGCCGCCGCCACGGCGCAGTGCCTCGAGACGTGTACGCACGTCGCTGTCGCGCGGACCACCGCCGGTGCGCAACAGATCGCGATCCGACAGCAACGCAGCCAGCTCGGCCGCGAGCGGCGCCGCGCCGAGTTCGCGCGCCTTCAACAACATGTGCGCGAGTCGCGGATGCGCCGGAAATTCCTGCATCGCCCGGCCGTGTGCCGTGACCTTGCCAGCGTCATCGAGTGCGCCCAGGCGCCGCAGCAGGTCGCGCGCACTCGCGAGTGTTGCGGCCGGTGGCGCATCCAGCCAGCGTAACGCGCCGGCTTCCGTCCCCCACACCGCAAGATCGAGCGCCAGCGGCGCGAGATCGGCGACGCAGATTTCGGGCGGTGCATACGCCGCGAGACTGCGCTCCGCGCCCTCGCCCCACAGCCGGTAACAGACACCCGGCGCGGTGCGGCCGGCGCGGCCGGCACGTTGTTCCGCCGAGGCGCGCGAGATGCGCTGCACTTCGAGGCGATTCATGCCGCTCGACGGATCGAACAAACTACGGCGCTCGAGTCCGGCGTCGATGACGATGCGCACGCCGTCGATGGTGAGGCTGGTCTCGGCAATGTTCGTGGCCAGCACGATCTTGCGGCGGCCGGGCCTCGCGGGCGCGAGCGCCGCGTCCTGCGCGCCCGCGGCGAGCTCGCTGTACAGCGGCGTGATGTCCACGCCGGCGCCGATGTCGCCCAGCATGCCCTGCACCCTGCGGATCTCACCCGCGCCGGGCAGGAACACCAGCATGTCGCCCTCCGCCTCTGCCAGGGCGCGCTTGATCGCGCGCAGTACGCCGAGCTCCGGCGATTCGCGTCCGCCCGGCAGCAACGGCAGTCCGTTGCCGACGTGCACCACGTCGATGGGATACATACGCCCGCTCGCGGTGACACGCGGCGCATCACCTAACAACTTCGCAAGTCCCGCGCCGTCGAGCGTGGCCGACATCGCCACCAGCCGCAGCTGCGGCGAAAGGTTCTCCTGCGAATCGAGCGCGAACGCGAGACCCGTGTCGGCGTGCAGGTTGCGTTCGTGGAACTCGTCGAACAGCACCGCTGCGACGCCTTCGAGCGCCGCATCGCTTTGCAACATGCGGGTGAAGACACCTTCCGTCACGACCTCGATGCGTGTGCGCCGGCCGACACGTGTCTCCTGACGCATGCGGAAGCCGACGGTTTCACCGGGTGATTCGCCGAGGGTATGCGCCATTCGCGTCGCGACGGCACGCGTCGCCAGCCGGCGCGGTTCGAGCATCACGATCTTGCCGCCGCGCAACCACGGTTCGTCGAGCAGCGCAATCGGAACCACGGTGCTCTTGCCGGCGCCGGGCGGCGCTTCGAGCACGGCGTTGCGGCCGTGCACGAGTGCGCGGCGCAACGCGGGCAGGACTTCGTCGATGGGCAAACCGGATTTCATGAGGCGGGTATTTTACGCACCCTCTGCTAACATCCCGGGCCATGCGCTGGCGCAACAGCAAAGAAAGTCAGAACGTCCAGGATTACCGCGGCCGCAGCACGGGTGGTGGTGGCGGCGGCGGCGGCGGCATGAAGTTTGGCCTGGGCGGCATCGTCCTGTTGATCGTCGCGTACTTCGCGGGCGTCGATCCGCGTCTCATCATGGGCCTGCTCGGCGGTGGTGGCGCGCAGCCACAGGCGGAAGCGCCAGTCGTGGCCGGCGCGCCGGACGACGAAGCGGGGCAGTTCGTCGCCCACGTGCTCGGCGATACCGAAGAAACCTGGACCGGGATCTTCAAGCAGGCCGGGCGCGAATATCCGCTGCCGCAACTGGCGCTTTTCTCGGAAGGCATCAACACCGGTTGCGGATCGGCGACGTCGGCAGCAGGGCCTTTCTACTGCCCGCCCGATCAGATGGTGTACATCGACCTCGCCTTTTTCCGGCAGCTCGAAACGGAATTTGCCGCACAAGGCGATTTCGCCAAGGCTTACGTCATCGCACACGAAGTCGGTCACCACGTGCAGACCGTGTTAGGCACCTCCGAGAAGGTGCACGCCGCGCAGCAGCGCGCGTCCGAGGCGGACGCCAATGCGTTGTCGGTGAAGCTCGAACTGCAGGCGGATTGTTTTGCCGGCATCTGGGCTCACAACGCCGACCAGGCGCGCCAGCTGGTCGAAGCCGGCGACATCGACGAAGCGCTGAACGCCGCATCCGCGGTGGGTGACGACACGATTCAGAAACGTGTGCAGGGCCACGTAAACCAGGAGTCGTTCACGCACGGTTCCGGCGCCGCGCGCCAGCAGTGGTTCCGCAAGGGTTATGCGTCCGGCAGCGTGCAGGACTGCGACACTTTCCAGTAGGCGCGATGGACGAGCGCAAACCCGTTGCCACCGGCGGCTGCCAATGCGGCGCGGTGCGTTACGCGTTCTTCGCACCGCTCGAAAACTCCCACGTATGTCATTGCCGCATGTGCCAGCGCGCCACCGGCGGCGTGTTCGCCTCGCTCGCCGGCGGTTCGCCTGACAACTTCGCCTGGACTCGCGGCACGCCCAGCTTCTTCGCCAGTTCCAATCTCGCGCAGCGCGCGTTCTGCGCGCAGTGCGGCACACCGCTGTCGTTCAAGTACAACCTGCCGACGTCGCGCATGTACGTGACCATGGGCTCGCTCGATCGCCCCGAAGACGTGACCCTCGTGAAGCAATACGGCGTCGAAAGCCGCCTGCCCTGGGTGAAATTCTGCGAAGACGTTCCCGCGGAGCGCACGGCGGAATCCGCGGTCGCGCAGGAATTCCTCGCGAACCTGCGTACGTTTCAACGCGGCGGCGATCCTGACTAACTAGTTCCCGCGCGAGCCGGCTGCCGCGAGTTCCGCGAGGAGCCAAAATCTCCCATGTAAAGGAAGCTTGACAAGGCGATTTCACCCGTCTAACCTGTCAAGCATCCTTTACAACCAGAGAGACGGGAGAATCAGATGCTCGAACGCGACGTCCGCCGGAAATACCAGCTGGAGCTGGGCGCTTCCATGGCCGCCTACATCGCGGTTCTTTTCGGCTCGCTCACCCTTGCCAAGACGATGGAAGTCGGCGCGCTGCGCACGGCCGTGCTGCTGACGCCGATGATCCCCATCGGCTTCGCCATCTGGGTGATCGCGCGGCAGTTCCGCCGCATGGATGAGTTCGTGCGGCTGCGCAGCCTCGAAGGCCTCGCAATCGCGGCGGCGGTCACGGCCGGGTTGTCGCTCACCTACGGCTTTCTCGAAGGCGCCGGATTCCCACGGCTGAGCATGTTCTGGGTCTGGCCGGTGATGGGCTTCGTCTGGGGTGCGTTCCAGTGTGTCCGCAACCTGGCCAGCCGATGAGAAATCTCGTGCGGGATCTGCGCACGGATCGCGGCTGGAGCCAGGGCGAACTCGCCGACCGGCTCGAGGTGTCGCGCCAGACGGTGAACGCCATCGAAACCGGCAAGTACGACCCGAGCCTGCCGCTCGCCTTCGCCATCGCGAAGTTGTTCGGCAAGTCGATCGAAAAAATCTTCATCAACGAGGAATAACCATGAATCGCAATGTTTTCGCGGGCTTCGCGCTCGCGCTCTCCCTGGCTGCGCCTGTGTTCTCGGAAACTGCGGCGTTCGAGGTCGGCGCCTTGCAGATCGAACAACGGGGGTCGGCGGGCCCGGCGGTCATCTTCATCCCTGGCCTCGCCAGCGGTTCCTGGGTCTGGGCGGACACGGCGCAGCGCCTCGAAAAGGACCACGCCGTCTATCTACTGACGTTGCCCGGCTTCGATGGCCGCCAGCCCGTGGCGGGCACGACACTCGAGACGCTGGAGGGCGACATCGAAAAACTGATCGAGTCGCGGAAGATCGCGCGGCCGGTGCTGGTGGGGCACAGCCTCGGCGGCACGTTGTCGCTCAAATTCGCGACCGGACATTCCGATCTCATCGCGGGCGTCATCGCGGTCGATGGGTTGCCGGTATTTCCCGGCACTGAAGGCCAGACAGGCGACCGCAGCAAACTGGCCGACGGTGTGCGTGCGCAGTTCGGTGGCCAGACGCGCGAGCAGTTCGTTGCCAGCCAGCATGGTTACATGAAGCAGGTCGGGTCCATCGATGCTGCAACCGCGGACCGGCTCGCCGAACAGACGAGCCGCAGCGACATCGGCGCCACGGCCGACTACGCCGCACAGGTGTTTGCGCTCGACCTGCGCGCGAAGTTGACCGACATCAAGGTGCCGGTGGTCGAGATCTCGCCCTTCAATGCGCCGGACTTCGCGCCGATGGGGATCGACGAGGAGCGCAAGGGCGGCTACTACCGCATGCTGCTCGCGGGCGTGCCCCAGCTCGAAGTCGTGTCGATCTCACCGGCACGCCACTTCGTGATGTTCGACCAGCCGGAGAAGTTTGCGCGGGTGCTCGATGCCGCGCTGCTGAGGCTCGCCACGCCCGCGAAGTGATCCGCCGCAGGGCGTCAACGCTTCAGCTGCACCAGGTCCCACAAAGTGCCGTACAGATCCTTGAACACCGCCACGGTTCCGTACGGCGCTTCGCTGGGTGGGCGATGGAACTCCACGCCCTGGGACTGGTAGTGGTTGTAGTCGCGCCAGAAGTCGTCGGTATACAGAAACAAGAACACGCGGCCGCCGGTCTGCTTGCCCACGCGGGAAACCTGCTCCGGGTTGGAACCGCGCGCCAGCAGTAGTTTGGCTCCCTGGCCCGCGGCGCCGGGCGGTTCGATGACCACCCAGCGCTTGTTCTGCTCGGGAACGAAGCTGTCTTCGACGAGCGTGAAGCCGAGTTTGCCGACGTAGAACGCCAGCGCCTCGTCGTAATCCGCCACCACCAGCGATATGAGGCCGAGCGTCTGCATGAATCAGGGTTGCTGCTGCTGATTCGCGTTGCGCCGCTGTTCGGCGCGCGCCCGCTGCTGCGCACGCCGCGCGTTTTGCAGCTCCGTCGCCTCGCGGTAGCGGGCTCGTTGTTCGGCGGAGAGCAGCGGCTCGACGGTTGCCTGCACGCGCTTCGAATAATCGGCCTGCCAGGCAAGGAATTCGCTTTGATAGTCCTGGTCGTTGCCGCCCGGAACGCGCTGCGGCGCCGGGCGCGCGGCCTGTTCGGCCGCGATCGCCACGATCATCGCCTGGCGCTGGTCATCGCGCAGCGGGATGTCGGCCGCCGTCATGTCCGCATCGATGCGCCCGACCTGCATACGCGCGCCAATGCTCTTCTCGAACGACAGGAATTCCGCGGCCTTGTCCGGTCCGAGCAGCGCATTGATCTGCGCATCGCGCTCCTGCCGGGCCGCATCCGCGAGCGCGCGGGCGCCGAGGGGGTCGTCGGCGTAGGCGCGCCGGTTGTTGGCGCTTGCGATCTGCGCGTCTGCCAGCAGGTCGAATAGTTTGTCGGCCTGTGCGCGGTCGAGGCCAAGCTCGCCGGGCATGTCCGAGAACTGCTGTCGCAGACGCGTTTCCTGCGAGAGGCGGCGCTGACGCTGGGCCGCGGCGGAGTTGAAGCCGCCGGCCGGGCGCTCGTCGTTCCTGCCGGCGAAGGAGCGGTTTGCGGACGGCGCTTCGCTCGGCGCCGGCGGTTTGCCGGCCGCCGCCGGCACTTCGGGCATGTCCGCGCCGTGCTCGTCGACGTCGAGGTCGAGCGATTCGTGCACCTCGCGCTGCGGCTCACGCGGGACCTGCGTGTTGCGCGCCGCGACCTCGGCGGACAGCGCGTCGCGTGCCTTGCCGAGCTCGAGGGCCAGGTAGATAGATGTGCCGGCGAAAACGACGGTCGTGGCAAGTAGTGAGAGCGTCGCGGTTTTCATGATCTGGAGGGTGCCGGGTGGGGAAAGTGGGGAAAGCGGCTTTCCCCACTTTCCCCACCCGGCACCCTAAGAACTACGGCTTGATGGGGCTCAGGCCTTGCCACGGAGTCAGCCGATTGAGCGCCGGCACGATGGCGCGCCGCATCGCGAGGAAATCGATCGAGCCGACTTCCTTGTAGATGACCGTGCCCTTCTCATCGACGATGAGCGTGTACGGCGCCATGCCGCGCCAGGTGGGATCGAAGGCCTTGACCATCGCGTCGCGGTCGGCGCTGGCGAAGATGTAGTTCTTCATCGACGCGTGACGCTGCGTGAGGAAATCCTTCACCTTGGCCTCGTCGGCCGGATCCTCCTCCGCGATCGTCACCATCTCGAAACCGCGGATGCGGAAGCGCAGGTTGTGTTCGACGAGCTCGTCGAACTCGGCCACGCAGGCGGGGCACCACGTCCCCCAGACATTGATGAAGCGGATCTTGCCGGAGTCCTTGTTGGCGCGGATCGCGGCAAGCGTCGCGGCATCCGCCTTCTCGAGCGTCACCGGCTCCGCGGCCCACTTCGCCTTGTACCTGGCGTAGTCGGGCACTTTGTCGGCCCACTTCACCGAGCAACCGAACACGTTGGTGGTCGTCACGGCCGGCGCCTTGCCGGCCAACAACGCGTCGAGCGCATCGCGCGTTTCGTGTTTCGTCGCGCTGGACTCGCGCTCGGAATCGTCGATGCGGCCCTCGAAGCGCAGCTTGCGGTCCTGGTCGAAGATGAACACGTGCGGCGTCGCGATCGGGCCGTACTTGTGCGACACCTCTTGTTTGGGCCCGTCGTCGAGCCAGACGAAGTTGAACTTCTCCTGCTTCGCGCGCTCGACCATTTCGTCGAACGAATCGGAAAGATCGCTGTAGGCGAGTTCATCGAGCCGCACCGCATCCGCGTGGTTCGGATTGATCCCGACGAGCGTGACGCCCTTCGGTTTGTAATCCGTCACGAGCTTCTTGATGCGTTCCTGATAGGCCTGCGCCGTCGGGCAGTGTGCGCAGGTGAACACCAGCACCAGGATCTTCGCGTCCTTGAAGGACTGGTCGGTGTAGGTCTTGCCGTCGACCGCCGGCAGCGAGAACGAGGGCATCGCGGCACCGATGGCGAGCGTCGGCGGTTGTTCGGACGCAAACACGGCGCCGGCAAACAACAGGGCGACCGACAAAAACAGTCCGCGGCTGGAAGTGCAGCGTTTCATGAGCTTTCCTTGGATCCTCACCCCTTCGTGAGGCGGTCAGGATAGCCGGAGCCAGCGGTGCCGGGTAGGGAAAATCCAGCCCATCCAGCCTACGATCTGCCCATGAAACGCATGCGCGGACGGCCGAAACACGCCGATATCCTGACTCCCTCCGAATGGCGGACGGTGCACGCCGCCCAGCACGGGATGACCAACGTCGAGATCGCGCGGCGGCGCGGCGTGAGCGTGGATGCCGTGAAATTCCACATGTCCAACGCGTTGGCCAAGCTCGGTCTGCGCGATCGCCGCGCCCTCAAGGCGTGGTTCCGCGCGCCGCGCGATGGCGCGCTGGCGGCCCGCAGGAGAAAGACGATGGCAAAACCTCCACCGCTGGCTCTCGGGCCGATCGGTCAGATCGCACGCACCGTGGGCGACATCCAGGTATCGGAAGCGTGGTACCGCGAGATGTTAGGCCTGCGGCATCTCTACACCTTCGGAACCCTCGCCTTCTTCGACTGCGGCGGCACACGCCTGATGTTGTCGCAGGAGCAGAGCGGCGTCGCGAAGGAATCGATTCTCTACCTGCGCGTGCCGGACATCGGGGCTGCTCACACCGCGTTGCAGGAGCGCGGCGTGAAGTTCACGCACGCGCCGCACCTGGTCCACCGCCATGCCGACGGCACGGAGGAATGGATGGCGATCTTCTCCGATCCCGACGACCGGCCGCTGGCCTTGATGAGCGCGGTCCCAGCTTCCTAGCAAGAGAATATTTCCTCTCGAGGAAATGCTCGCATCGCGATGCGCCATCCGGGTGCGGCCCCTGCCACTGGAAAAACGTGCCGGCCGCCTTTCGACATATTGCGCGCCATCGCCGGGCAATCGCCTACGGCTGCGAATTGCGACACGGTTCTGTTGCATGCGCGCGGCGCAATCTATGCCGCGCTTCACATCTGGCAACCTCGCAGGGAGATCGATCGCATGAGCAACGCTTCCGCCGAACGCATGTCGGTATTCGGACCGACCCTCAAATTCAAGGGCGAGCTCAAAGCCCAGGAAGACATCAAGGTCGAGGGCCGCATCGAAGGCACGATCATCCACCAGCAACGCGTCGTCGTCGGGCCGAAAGGCGAAGTGATCGCGACGGTCACCGCCGCGAGCATCGACGTCGAAGGCCGCGTGCAGGGCGACATGAACGCCCGCAAGAGCATCAAGGTCAACCAGTCGGCGATCGTGCGCGGCAACGTCCGCGCGCCGAGCGTCAGCATCACCGAGGGAGCGAACTTCAATGGCAGCGTCACCATGGAGCCGAGTGTTGGGAATGGGGCCGCAGGATCCACCGCCGCCGGCGCGGCCCGTTGAAGTGGAGAGAACCATGAACAAAGGATTTTCCGACGGCAAGATGGCGCCTCCCACCTCCGCCGCGCCGCAGCCCGCCCCGGGCACGGCCTGCGTGCTCGGCCCGACGCTGCATTTCAAGGGCGAGCTCTACGGCGAGGAAGACCTGGAATTCCAGGGCCAGCTCGAGGGCACGATCGAACACACGCGCTCCCTGAGCATCGGCAAGGAAGGCGGCGTGACCGGCAACATCCGCGCGAAGTTCGTGATCGTCGAAGGCCGCATCGATGGCGACATCTACGCCAGCGAATCGGTGTCGATCCGCCAGTCCGCCAAGGTGAAGGGCAACATCTACGCGCCGCGCGTCGGCATCGCGGATGGTGCGCAGTTCAGCGGCAGCATCGACATGAACCACAAGGGCGCCGCTGCGATGCGCAGCGACAAACCCCTCAGCGACCCGCAGGCAGAACAGCTTCTGACGAAAGCGGGCTGATCTGATCGGCGGGGCGCAACAGCCCCACGATCTTCGCGGACAGCGCGCGCAGGGATCCCTGCGCGCCTTCCGCGGCCTTGTTCGAGAGCAGCACCAGCGCGACCTGCTTGTCCGGATACAGATCGCAGACGCTGGTGAATCCATCCGTCCCGCCCGAGTACATGAGCCGCCGGCCCTGCGGCGACTCGGCGATGATCCAGTAGAAAGCCACGGCCTGCTTGCGGTCGAGCGTGAACCAAGTGGGCTGGTGCGCGAACTTCACCGACGCGTCACGTTCCACTGCCTGCCAGGAGGCGAATTTGAGCAGGTCGTCGGCGCTGTAACGCAGCGCACCCGAGGCCCAGCTCATCGGCGCAACGTACGGCGGCAGTTCCTCACCATCCTTCGAGTACCCCTTCGCAAGTAGTTTGGCGTTGGGCTGCGTGCCGCTGCCCATGCGCAGCGGTTTCTCGATCTCGCGAATCAGGATCCGCTCGAACTGCTCGCCGTAGATCTTCTCGAGCACCACACCGAGCAACACGCTGCCCACGTTCGAATGCGCGGGGTCGGAGCCGGGCGCCCGCCGCGGCGCGACGCGATGCAGCTGGCGCAGGAATTCCGGTCGCGTGTAACTACCGAACACCTTCATGCGCGAAACGACCAGCGATTCGCCCGGCACGGAGCGCACCTGCGTGACGTCGGGGATGTTGTCCGCGAGCTGCGACGTCATGTTGGCGAGATGGATCAGACGAATCTTCTCGCCGTCGTTCTCGAGGTTCGGATAGGGCTCGTCGAGATACTTCGCCGCCTCGTCGTTGAGCGCTGCGCGGCCTTCGATGATCGCGCGAGCGAGCAGCTGGCCTGTGAGCGTCTTGGAGATCGGGCCGATCTCGTAGATGGTGTCCTTGGTGGGAGGCTTGTTGCCGTCGAGCTGGGTCGCGCCGAAGTTGTAGAAACGGCGCTGGCCATCGACGAACACGCCGATCGACAAGCCCACGCCGCCGTTCTCGGTGAGCCAGGTGCGCGCCAGTTCGCGGATTGCGGCGTCAGTCGCGGGGACTTCGGCGGCGCCAACCGCCAGCGGCAGGATCGCCGCAAAGCAGAACAGGATCAGGCGCCGGACGTGCATCGGGGCGCATCGTCGCGCGGAACCTGCCGCAAGACAACAGCATCACTTTGGTTCGGCGGGCGTTGCCGTGTTCTTTCCGTCCGGACCGCCCTTGCCACCGAGATGCTCCGCCAGGAAAGCTTCCACTTCGCTCAGCATCTGCGTGCGCGTCGAGGCAGCCGACAGCCAGTGATCGTCACCCTTCAATTCGATGTATTTCACGTCCTTGCCATCGCGACGCAGCTTGCCGCTCATCGAGCGCGACTGCTCCACCGGCACGACCGAATCGTCGGCGCCGTGCATGATCAGAATGGGCGCACGTGCATGAGAAGCCTGCGCGATCGGCGATACCTTGTGCAGGTGATCCATGTCGCTGCCCATCGAGCGGCCCCACCATTCGGCGCTCGCGCCGCGCTTTCCGCGATCCCCGCTGCGTGAGTCGTTGAGGAGTCTTTCCGGATCGCTCAGTCCGTTGATGCTCACCGCGCACGCATAACGCTCCGGCGTGAGCGTTGCGCCCGCCAGTGCCGCGTATCCGCCGTACGAGCCGCCCATGATGCAGACGCGGGATGCGTCGACGTAGCCGCTCTTCGCGAGTGCCGCGACGCCATCCTCGACATCGGTCTGCATGACGCCGTCGCCCCAGCCGCCGCGTCCGGCGTTGAACCAGTCGTAGCCGTAGCCGATCGACCCACGGTAGTTTGGCTGCAGCACGGCGTAGCCGCGCGAGGCGAGAAAGCTCGCCCACCAGTTGAAAGTGAAGTCATCGCGCGCGTGCGGGCCGCCATGCACCAACAGCACGAGCGGCAGGTTGCGTGGTTCGGTCCCGCCCGGCAGTGTCAGGTAGGCTGGAATCGGCGTCCCGTCGCGGGAACTGTATTTGATGGCGCGCCGGTCACCCAGGCTCTGCGCGGTGCCGAGCGCCGGATACAGCTTGCCGAGCACGCGCAATTTCTTCGTCTCGCGATCGTAGACGTAGTAGGCGCCCGCATCGCCGGCGCGCTCGCCGAATACCAGCGCCCGCGAACGATCTCTCGACCACGACTGCAGTTTTGCGTAGCCGCCACCGAAATATTGCTGGATTGCCGTGTACAGCGTCTGCAACTGATCGTCGAAGTACATCTGCTTGGGCAGATCGTCGGTCCAGGCGAGGCCGACGACTCGATGCGTCCATGGATCACCGATCGGCGCGCCGTCGCCACCGCCGGTCTTTTCCAGCGCAGATTTCGCGCCGGTCTTCCGATCGATCGCCAGCAGCGTGTCGCGTGCGCCGTCTTCGTGCGGATCCACCGCCGCGATGCGGCCGTCCTGGAGCAGTCCGTAGAGGCGCAGCGGCATTCCCATTTCCGATACATCCTCGAGAATCATGCGGTCCTTGCCGCCTTCGTAGGTGTAGAGCTGCCAGCGATTGCTGTTGTCGTTGATGTCGACGCGCGCGACGACATCGCCGCGCTCATCGAGCATGAAGCCGCGTGTCTGGGCATTACCATCGGCAAATGGGGAACCGACGCCATTGGCGAGGTTTACGCGATAGACCGCGAGCCGCGGTACGGCGTTCATCGTCGCGGCCCCGCCCACCGCGATCATCCGCACGAAGCCCGCGTCGCCTTCGATGGGTGCATACAAACCGGTCAGAGAGAGGTTGGTCCGGAACTCCGCGGATCGCAGTAGTTGGACTGCGGTCCTGGTTTCGAGTGTAAAGACGCCCGTGCGGAAGATCTCGTGGCGGTTGCCGCGAAACGTCGGCCAGGTGCTCGGCAGCAGGTCCCTCGTGTTGGCCGGCGCGCTGATGAAGTAGAAGACTCGCTGGTCATCAGCCCAGCCGACGCCGCGCAGCGTATTGCCCGCAGGCGATGGCAACGTGTGTTCGATGGCGCCGCTGTCGAGATTGACGATTCGCAGCGCTGTCAGCTCCTGGTTTGCCTCGCCGGCCTTGTATTCGAAACCCACCGAGAGCGCTACGCGTTTGCCGTCCGCAGAGATCGCGGCGGAGTCGATGGCCGGAAGCCGGCCGTATGCTTCCACCGGCGGTGGCTGTGCCACCACTACAGCGGAGATGGAACAGGCAATCGCGATGAACAGAGATTGCGTGATAGGCATCGGCCCCCCTTCTGGCGACAGTCTGCATGCGTCTTTCGAGGTTGAGAAGCCGCGTCTTCCGCCGCGATCGGTTTCCGCACGGCAACCTTCATGTCAGCGATTGAGCTCCTGGTCCGCCGCCAATACCAATAGTAGATAGTCCATCGTGCCGTGTCCAAGCACGTATTCCGTCTGCTGCCAGAAAAACGGCCAGTGCTTGAGCTCGGGGAAATCCGGCCGGATCAACGCCGTGCCCGAGGCGCTGCCGCCCGGGATGTGCGACCAGTCTGCGCGATTGAAGCCGTACGCCGTGGTCAGCGACTTCGCGCCGACACCCGACACGAACGACGCCGTGTTCGAACCCGGATGCACGCCGAGGATGAAACTCAGCGCCTGCAGCGCGTAGGTGCGCGGAAACAGATCGGGGAACGACAAGTGCAACATCCACTGATCCCAGCCGAAACGCTGGATCAGCCAGCCCGCGCCCCAGATGTCCGGCTTGTAAGGCACGCCGTACGGCGTCTCCTTCGCAAGCGCGTCGACCTTGATGCGATACGCGGCAACCGCGTCGCGAAGGGCCTTCGTGTACGCCTCGTCCTTGACCAGCGGAATCGTGCGGCCCATGGCCCAGCCCACGTGATCGATGTTCTTCGCGATGCCCTCGCGCTGCTCGATCAGCAGGCGCCGGTACTTCGCGTCGCCCGTGGCGATGAACAGCTCGGCCGCCGCGCTCGCGCGCGCCACTTCTTCCGTCGGCGTTGCGCGATCGTAGAGCGCCACCGCGGCCTTGAGCGACCGTGCCGCGAGATCGTCGTTGTAGCCACGCAGCGCGCGCGACGCGGCCGCGAGTGCGCCGGCGGTCAGCAGTTCGCGCCGTGCATTCTCTTCCGTGAACACCCAGCGATCGTCGGGCGATCCGGGCAAGCCCACGGCCGGCGCCGTCGCCTCGGGTGTCTTCTTCGGATCGAACACCACGTTGTCGGTCATCAACGCGCCGTCGCCGAGGAACACGTACTGGCGCAGCGTCGGCTCGATGATGCCGCGATACAGCCGGCCCATGGACTCGTATCCGCCGACCACGGACAACACGCCGTGCTCGAGCTGCTGCAACACGTCGGGTTTGCCGTCGGGCTGGTGAATCTCGGTGACCAGCGTCTTCTGATCGATGCTGGTGTTGTCGTAGTCGACGTGGAACAGCTCCCACGCCAGCGCCAGCCCGTAGATTGTGTCGGCCTGCGACTCCACGCGCATGTCCCAGTCGCCCGCGTCGTGCCAGCCGCCGCGGTTCAGTCCCGGCACCGGCTCGCCGGGCTGGTAGTTAGTCAGCGTGGACGGCCCCTGCAGGTAGCCGTCGAAATGGTTGTGATTCACCGGCGCCATGCGCGCGTCGTCGAGATGGCAGGCGCCATGCCATAGCCGGTATTTCTCCAGCACCTTCATGTGGCACATCTGCGCCGGCAGGAAATACTCGAGCGTCGGCTGCCAGACTTCGCGCGTGAAGACGTTGGTGTTGATGCGGAACGGATTGGAACGCAGCGCGCCGTACTTGACGACGTACACGCCCGGCTCCTTCACCTCGCTGAAGTCGAGGCGCGCGTACTGGTAGCGCAGGAATCTGCCCCACTCTTGCGGCTTGCGATCGATGATGGTCTTCACCTGCCCGACCGACCCGATCCGCTGCAGGACCACGTTCTCGCGATGCGTATCGCGCGGATCGAGCTCGATCAGCACCTGCTTCGGCTGCGCCGGGTGATACCCCACCTGCGACACCTGGATCACCGGCGTGCGGAGCCAACCCGCCTTCGCGTGCGGCGTGATGCGCCATTCGATCGCGTTGACGGTGGCTCCCGCCGGCGCAAGCGAACGCACGACGAACCAGCCGTTGTTGTGATTGCCGCGGCCATCCAGCAACTCGAGCTCGCCGCCGCGCACCGACTCGATGGTCAGGTGATAAAGCTCCGTCTCGGGCGCGATCTCGAGCCGTTTGCCGCGCGCCAGCGACGGCGTTTCTCCCGGGCCACTCGGCTGCTGCTGGAATACGCCATCGCTCTTGCCGAGCTGGTAGGACTTGCCAAACAGCAATCCCGGAAACAGTTCGAAATTGAAACCGACCTTGCCCACCCACTCCTGCGGAATGGGCGCGTCGAAGTCGACGCTCACGCGGATGGATTCGCCGTCGGGCCGCGCACGCACGGTGTAATTCAGTTTGAGATCCGGGTATTCGATGGGATTGAATCCCTTGCGATCGCGTTCCGCGTCCGGGTACGCGAGCTTCACGCGGATTTCCTGCGTGGCCGCATCCACTTCGCGTTTGCCGGGTTTGGGGATCGGCGACCACTGCCCCGGCGATGCTTCGAGACGCACGTCGCCATTCGAAGCGATGCGCTCGTCGTGCATGATGATGCTCAAACCACCCTGGTGACCTTCGGGGTAGTAGTCCTGCCCGTACATCACGTTGATGCCAGGGCGTTCGAAGTACTCCGCGGAGTTGAGTTTGAATTCGTCAGCCGCGTGAGCGGTGGCTGGAACCAATGCCAGGAGCAAGAACCGACGCATGAGAACCCCCTCGTGTGCGAACGCGCATAGTAGGGATTCCCGCGCAGATTCTACAAATCCGGTTGCCGCCCGGCAGGATCAGGCCGCCGCGTTCACCGCCGACGCCGCGCTCAGGCGCTGGATGACGTCGTGCACGAAGCGCAGTTTCTCGAGCACGCGCGCCGACAACACGAACGGATAGGCGTCTTTCATGCCCATGCTGCGGTTGAGGCTGTTCAATGCCAGCGTCACGGCGTTCCAGCTCGCGGTCAGCGATTCGAAATCGCGAAACGCCAACGCATCGGTCGCGATGCGCTCACCCTTCTTCTCCGCGTCGGGCACCCGCACCGCGAGGCCGTGGCTCTTGGCGGTTTCCAGCGTATCAGCCATGTGCAGGTAGTGAGCCCAGGTTTCCGCCCAGTCTTCCCAGGGATGCATCGTCGCGTACGCGCTGACGTGCGACTCCGCCCAGTTGGCGGGTGGTCCGTTCTCGTAGTGGCGCTGCACGGCCTGTTCGTAGTCGAGCGTTTCATCGCCGAACAGATTGCGGAATGACTGCAGCTGATCGCCGTCGCGAATGAGCCGGTCCCAGTAGTAGTGACCGATCTCGTGGCGCAGATGGCCTAACACCGTGCGATAACCCTCGCCCATCTTCTCGCGCATGTTTTCGCGAAAGGCGGAGTCGGCCTCGGCGATGTTGAGCGTGATGATGCCTTCGTCGTGGCCGGTCATCACGGGCTCGGCCTGGGTGCCGCGCAGAAAATGAAATGCCACGCCTTCGGCGGGCCAGTCCTGGCGCGAGGAGATCGGCAGCTTCAATCCGTAGATGGTGTACAGCAGCCGGCGCTTGGCCGATTCGATGCCGAGCCACGCCGCGCGGTTGTCCGCGTTCGACAGATCGGGCGCGACCTCGGTGAGACTGCACGACGCGCAGAACTGCCGCCCGCTCTCGGCCGGCACCAGCCAGTTGCAGGCATCGTGATCGCGCGCGTTCTTGCACTGCCGGTAATGACGAATGCCCTGGTTCGCGAAGAACACCTCGTAGACCGAACCATTGCTCGAACCGGTCTGGCGTTGAAGCGTCACCAACTTGGCCAGTTCGACGCAATAGCCAACCGTCATGCCGCACGTCATGCAGCGGCTGTTCTCGAAGAACAGCACCTGGTTGCAGTTGTCGCAGGAGAAAAGTCGCAAGCTGTGCTCGGGAGTCCGGGAAGGACGGTCACAGTGAGGCCTCGTCCGGGCCGCGTCCAGTCAATCGGTCCGATAGGTCATGTACGGCAGCGCACCAAGGCGGGAGCGCGAATTCCTACAGATGGGGGCCCGCGGCGGCCTGCATGACGGCGAGGACAAACAAGACGCCCAACAGAAAAACGAGCGCGAATGACTTCCCCAGCGAGCCCCCTTGGCGTGGATGTGACAGGGCCGCGAATGACTTTCTTTTCATTGCTCATTTAACGGCGCGCGGCCTGCACACCTGAGTGATAGCGTTCACAACGCCGCAAGGCGGCCGCCGTTAAATTCGAGAAACCTCCGTGGAACCGCAAGGGAAAGGCGGATTCGGAGGCGTGGACGGAAGCGAGGCAAAAAAGGCGCCCCTCGCGCGAACGGGTCTGCATGCTCAGCGGGGGCGCCGCACGCAAACAACCGCACGCCACGAAGGGCGCTCACTCAACCTCAGGCGCTTCGGGCCATCAACTTGCCGCGCCTCCGAGCGCCGCCAGCTCACCGCTGGCGCGCGCCTGCCTGCCGTACACCACCTCGAAGATGGGGGAAGCCATGAGCGTGGTGACGATGGCCATCAGCACCAGCATCGAGAACAGTGCCGGACCGATGACGCCCGCCTGCAATCCGATGTTGACGATGATGAGCTCCATCAGGCCGCGCGCATTCATCAACGCGCCGATGCCGAGCGCGGTGCGGTTGTCCTGGCCGGAAAGCCGCGCCGCCGCCCAGCAGGCGCCGAACTTCGCGAAGATGGAGCCGGCGAGGATCGCGAGCGCGATGCCGAGTAGTTTGGGGTCCGCGACCAGCGTGAGCTGGGTGTTCAGCCCCGAATACGTGAAGAACATCGGCAGCAGGATCACGACGGTGAACGGTTCGAGGCTCTTGCGGGTCTGATCGGCCAGCGCGCCGCGCGGCATCACGCAGCCCAGCAGGAAGCCGCCAAACACCGCGTGCAGGCCGATGATGTCCGCCGCGAACGCGGACAACATGAACAGCCCGACCACGATGGCCAGCAAGGTGTCGTTCAGAGGTTTGTTGAGAGCCAGGTCGCGTTGTGCCCGGCGCGCCAGCGGCGCGAGTAGTCGCGGCATCACGAGCATCATGAAGGCGGCGAAGATCACGCCGCCGATGATGGCGGTGTAGGCAACGCCCGCTCCCGCGCCGAAGGTCGCGAGCACCACGGCCAACACGCACCAGGCCGCGGCGTCGTCGATCGCGCCGGCCGACAACGACAAGGTGCCGAGCGCGGTATTGCTCAAGCCCCGCTCGTGGATGATGCGCGCCAGCATCGGGAAGGCGGTGAGGGCGATGGCCGCGCCCATGAACAGCGTGGCGCTGAATCGCGTCGCCTTCTCGGAGAACAGCCCCGGCACCGTCAGCAGCCACGGCGTGATCGCGAGGGCGACGAGAAACGGCACGGCCATGCCGGCGATCGAAACGGACGCTGCCTTGTGCGCGTTCGCCTTGAAGTGGTCGCGGCGAAAACCGAGACCGACCAGGAACATGTACAGGCCGACACCGAACTGCGCGCCCACGTACAGCACGCCTTTGTTTTCCGGCGTGAAAACATGTTTCTGGATTTCGGGCGCCACCAGGCCGAACAACGACGGTCCCAGCAGGACGCCGGCGATCATTTCGCATACGACCTGCGGCTGTTTCAGATACTTCTGGCCCAGCCAGCCAATGACGCGGCAGGTGGCCAGGATGACGGCCATCTGCAGGAAAAAGGTAATCGAAAGCTTCGCGACGCCCATGAACCCCCCGGTACTCAATCGCCGGCTGCGCCTCTTGTTGGGCGTGTGCGCGACGTGGGGACTTTATAAACAAGGCTTCGGCGGCGAGGCAGCGGGCCGCTGATTGATTCTGCCTATGAACGACCCGCCAGCGGCGGCAGCTCTCCTCGGGAGCGCGCCGCGCGGCCGTAAAACGCTTCGAAAAGCGGCGCCGCCATGAGGGTGGTCACGATCGCCATCAATACGAGGATGGAGAACAGCGGCGGCCCGATGATGCCCGCCTGCAGCCCGATGTTGATGATGACTAGTTCGGTCAGTCCGCGCGCATTCATCAATGCGCCGATACCCAGCGCCATGCGATTTTCCATGCCGGCGAGGCGCGCCGCGCCCCAGCAGGCGACGAGCTTCGCGAAGATCGAGGCTGCGAGAACTGCCATCGCGATCCACAGCAGCTGCGGCGTGTTGACCATGCCCAGCTGTGTATTGAGACCCGAGAAGGCGAAGAACACCGGCAGAAGGAAGGCGAGCGTCAGCGGCTCGATTGCCGCCTTCACGCGTTCGGCGAATACGCCGCGCGGCATGGCGGTGCCGATCAGGAATCCGCCGAACACCGCGTGCAGCCCGATGCCGTCGGCCGTGAATGCGGCCAGTGCGAATGCGATCAGCGCGACGGCTAACAACCCGGAGCCCAGCGGCCGGCCGGCGGCCTGCTCGCGTTCGGCGGCGCGACCGAGCGGCGCCAGCAAGGTCGGGCCCCAGAAGATCAGCAGTGCCGAGAACGCGATGCCACCGGCGATGGCGATGACGGCCACCGCCGCGCCCGCGCCGATGCTCGCCAGCACCACCGCCAATACGCACCAGGCGACGGCGTCACCGATCGCCGCGGCGGACAGCGACAAGGTTGCGATGGCGGTGTCCTGCAAGCCGCGGTCATGGATGATGCGTGCCAGCACCGGGAACGCGGTGATCGCGATGGCGGCGCCGAAGAACAGTGTGGCGTCGAAGCGGCTTACGCCGGGTGCGAACAGGCCGGGCATTCGCATGAGTACCGGTGCCGCGAACAATGCCAGCACGAACGGCACGACGATGCCGGAGATCGAGACCGCCGCCGCCCTCGGCACCTGGCTGCGGAAGTGATCGCTGCGAAAACCCAGGCCCACGATGAACATGTAAAGCCCGATGCCGAGCTGCGCGACGACGTAGAGAATCTGGCGCGAATCCGGCGGAAACAGCAGTTGTTGCGTCTGCGGCGCGAGCACGCCAAACAAGGACGGCCCAAGCACCACGCCGGCGATCATCTCCCCGATCACCGGCGGCTGGCGCAGCCAGCGCTGCACCGCCCAGCCACACGCACGGCTCACGGCAAGGATGACAGCGAGCTGCAGGAAGAACAGCAGCGCTAGTTTGGTGGCGGGCATGGAGGGTGCCGGGTGGGGAAAGTGGGGAGAGTGGTAGCTAGTGGCGGGCGGACGTAGTGGAACGCAGCACACATCTTGCCGCCGCTCTCCCCACTTTCCCCACCCGGCACCCGCCTACTTCCACGCGTCGGCGCTCGCACCCGCGTATTGCTTGACGAAATCGCCGTGCGACGGCAATGCGTTCACGACCTGCGCCACCTGCGCGCGGTAGTTCGTCATGAAATCCTTGAGCTGCTTTTCGTCGACGCGCGCGAGCTGGTGCCAGGTCTCCGGCTCGATGCGCTGACCCATCATCACCGAGAGCCACGAATCCACGGTGAACAGCTCGCCTTCGATCTTGTAGGCATAACCGCTCTTGCGGAACAGCTCTACGCGCGTGCGCAGGCTGTCGGGGATTTCCATCTTGCTGCAATGGCGCCAGAACGCCGTGTCGTCGCGTTGCGTGTAGTGATAGTGCATGCAGACGAAGTCGCGGATGCGTTCGATCTCGTACTTCGACAACTCGTTGTAGTGATCCACCGCGGGTTGTTTGATGCCGCCGAACGGGAAGAAATGCCCGAGCCGCACCGCCGCCGTGGTGATCATGTGGATGCTGGTCGATTCGAGCGGCTCGACAAAACCGCTGGCGAGGCCAAACGCCACCACGTTCTTGTTCCACGCCTTACGGCGCCGGCCCGCCTTGATGCGGATGAGCCAGGGCTCCTTGACCGGGCGGCCGCCCGAATCGGTGACGAGACGATGGCGCGCCTCGTCGTCGGACATGTACCGGCTGCAGAACACCACGCCATTGCCGACGCGGTGCTGCACGGGAATATTCCAGCGCCAGCCCGCTTCATGCGCGTAACAGGCCGTATACGGCGCGGGCGGTTCGTCGACCACGGTCTGGAACGCGACCGCGCTGTCGCAGGGCAACCAGTGCGACCAGTCCTCGAAGCCGGTATGCAACGCGCCTTCGATGAGCAATCCGCGAAAGCCCGTGCAGTCGATGAAGAAGTCACCGTCTATCTTCTGCCCGTTGTCGAGCTCGAGCGACTCGACGAACTCCGTCTGTGGATTCGTCAGCACACGCTTGATCTTGCCCTCGACGCGTTTGACGCCCTTGGCTTCCGAAATCTTGCGCAGGTAACGCGCGTACAGCGCCGCGTCGAAGTGATAGGCGTAGTTCACGCGCGGGTTCTCGCGCAACGCGAACTTGCCCTTCATCGCAGCCAGCCACTCGTAGCAGTATTCGCCCAGCGGCACCTTCGAGCCCTGCTCGCGCGAGTGCAGCCAGAACGCGTAGAACTCCGACATCCACGCGGACTGGCCGTGACGGCCGAATGGGTGGATGTACTGGTCGCCGATACGCGCCCAGTTCTCGAACCAGATGCCGACCTTGAACGTGGCTGCGCACTCGCGCATGAAATGCTGCTCGTCGATGCCTAACAACTTGTGAAAGGCGACGATCGGCGGCACGGTGGATTCACCCACACCGACGGTGCCGATGTCCTCCGATTCGACCAGCGTGATGTCGAGCAGCTTGCTGAACTGGCTCGACAACGTCATCGCCGCCACCCACCCCGCGGTGCCACCGCCGGCAATGACGACCTTCCTGACCGCACCGGGTCCGGGTTGCGCGTTGTCCATCCTCACCCCCTTCGACCGAGGGTGGGAATCATAAGGTGCCGGGTGGGGAAAGTGGGGAGACCGCGCCCCACGCCTCGGCGCTGGCCCCGGCGTACTGCCGGACGAAGTCGCCGTGCGCCGGCAGCGCGCCGACCACACGGGCCACGTCCGCCCGGATCTTGGCCATGTACTGCGCGAGATTCGCGTCGCTCATGCGCGCGTAGTGGTGATAACTCTTCGGCTCGATGTTCTGCCCCATGAACACCGCGATCCAGGAATCGACACGGAACAGCTCGCTGTCACCCTGGTAGAGAAAGCCGGATTCGCGAAAGAGCTCGATGCGACTGCGCAGCGTCTCCGGGATCTCCATCTTGCGGCAATCCCGCCAGAAGGCGCTGTCGTCGCGCTGCGTGCAGTAGTAGTGCATGCAGACGAAATCCCGGATGTGCTCGATCTCGCGCCGGGCCAGTTCGTTGTAGTGGTCGACCATCGCCGGCTTGACGCCGGTGAACGGGAACAGGTGCGCGAGCCGCACCGCGGCCGACATGATCATGTGGATGCTGGTCGATTCGAGCGGCTCGACGAAGCCGGACGCGAGGCCGAACGACACCACGTTCTTGTTCCAGGCCTTGCGTCGGCGGCCGGCCTTGATGCGGACCAGCCACGGCTCCTTCACTGCGCGGCCGCCCGACTCGGTCACCAACCGGTGACGAGCCTCGTCCTCCGACATGTAGCGGCTGCAGAACACCACTCCGTTTCCCACCCGGTGCTGGACCGGGATGTTCCAGCGCCAGCCCGCGGTGTGGGCGTAACAGGCCGTATACGGTTGCGGCGGTGTATCGACAATGGTTTGAAACGCGACCGCCGTGTCGCAGGGCAGCCAATGCGACCAGTCCTCGAAACCCGTGCGAAGCGCGCCCTCGATGAGCAACCCGCGAAACCCCGTGCAGTCGAGAAAGAAATCGCCCTCGACGATGCGCCCGTCATGGAGTTCGAGCGCCTCGACGAAGCCGCTCTGCTCGTGGGTGCGCACCGTCTTGATCTGGCCTTCGACGCGCTTGACGCCGCGCGGCTCGGACAGCTTGCGCAGGTAACGCGCGTACAGCGCCGCATCGAAGTGATAGGCGTAGTTGATGCGCGGATTCTCGCGCTTGCCGAACTTGCCCTGCGTCGCGGCCAGCCATTCGTAGCAGTATTCGCCGAGCGGCACCTGCAAACCCTGCGCGCGCGCATGCAGCCAGAAATTGTGGAACTCCGCCACCCAGGTCGACTCGCCGTGGCGGCCGAAGGGGTGCATGTATTTGTCGCCGATCCGGCCCCAGTCCTCGAACCAGATACCCGCCTTGAAGGTGGCGGCGCACTCGCGCATGAAGTGCTGTTCGTCGATTCCTAACAACCCATGGAGGGTGACGAGCGGCGGCACCGTGGATTCACCGACGCCGACGGTGCCGATCTGTTCGGACTCGACCAGCGTGATGTCCAGCAACTTGCCGAAGTACGTCGAGAGTGTGGCGGCGGCCATCCAGCCTGCGGTGCCGCCACCGGCAATGACGACTTTCCGGATGGAGCCTGGCTCCAGAGCTTCGTTCTGCATGGGAACGAAGGCTGCCGTCGCTTCAAAGCGCGAACAATGCCTGCGCTATTGAATCCTTAAATGAGGGAGGTGCCGGGCATTAAGGTGCCGGGTGGGGAAAGTGGGGAGAAGACACGCGGTGGTGGGCTTATCTGCCGGCCCACCTTCTCCCCACTTTCCCCACCCGGCACCTTAATGCCCGGCACCTTATGCGGTCTGGGTTTGCAGGAACTGCTCGTGTGTGGGGAGATGTTCGACCATGCCGGCGATCGCGGCCTTGGCGTTGCGCAGCGTCTGCTCGATGGTCGCGTAGTCGAGGTTCTCGACGCGCGGGCAGTGGCCGTGCGGCCGGATGCCCATTCCTTCGAACACCGATTGCCAGCTCGAGGCGCGGAACAATTCGTCCACACCCTCGCGCATCGCGCCATGCGCCTTGAACAGCTCGATGCGTTCACGCAATGAATCGGGACGCGGAATGTTCTTGCACCACTGCCAGAACGGCGTGTCGTCGCGCGCCGTGGCCGCGTAGTGCAGCACGATGAAATCGCGCACTTCTTCGAAGTCCGACGTCATGCGGCGGTTGTACTCGCGCATGAGCGCCGCATCGCAATCGCGATCCGGAAAGTAGCGCAGGAAGAAATCCATGCCGCGCGCGATCAGGTGGATGGACGTCGCCTCGAGCGGCTCGATGAATCCCGACGACAATCCCAGCGACAGGCAATTGTGTTTCCAGAACTGCCGCCGATGCCCCGTGGTGTACGGAATCACGCGCGGATCTTCGATGCAGGCGGAATCGATGATGCGCAACAACGTGGCACGCGCGGCAGCATCCGTCGCGAAGCGACTCGAATACACGTAGCCGTTGCCGACACGATTCTTGAGCGGGATACGCCAGCTCCACCCCGCCGCCTGCGCCGTCGCGCGCGTATACGGCAGCAGCGGCCCCTTGTTGCCGGTCTTGCACACCACCGCGCGATCACACGGCAGGTACGCCGACCAGTCGACGTTCTCGACGCCCAGCGTCTTGTCGATCAGCAGACCCTTGAAGCCGGTGCAATCGATGAAGAAGTCCGCCGCGATCTCGCGGCCGTTCTCGAGCTTCACGCTCTTGATGAAACCATCGTCGCGCTGCGCGACCTCGACCACCTTGCCCTCGGTACGCTTGAGCCCGCGCGCTTCGGAATACTTGCGCAGGAACTTCGTCACCAGCAACGCGTCGACGTGCAGCGCGTAGTTAGCCCCACCGATCGGCGTGTTGCGCGCCTTCGACGGGTGGAAGAACCGGCCCTGCTCCGCCATCACGTTGCAAGGCGAGAAGTCCTGCAGCTGCGAGGTGTTGCCCTGCTCGCGCGCCTTGAGCCAGCACTGGTAGAAATCGTGGTTGCCGATCGGCTTGCCGATCACGCCGAACGGGTGGAAGTACGAATCGCTGCGCTGGTGCCAGCCGACGAACTTGATGCCAAGCTTGTAGGTGGCGTCGGTGGCCTGCACGAATTCCGCTTCGTCGATGCCCAACCGCTGTATCAGTCCGACGAACGGCGGCACCGTGGATTCACCCACGCCGATGGTGCCTAGCTCTTCGGATTCGATGAGCTCGATTTCGCACAGCTCGGGTTTGAGGTGCTGGCTCAACATCGACGCGGCGAGCCACCCGGAGGTGCCGCCGCCGACGATCACGATTTTCGAAAGGGGTTTCATCACCAGTTTCGGTTTTCGACCATCACCCCAGGCGCCCCCTGGGACTGCGCCGTATTGTAGTTCCAGTAGGCCGAACTGCTGGCCTGAATCGCGCGCCGCAGCAGGTCGATGGCCTTATGTCGCGGGAAACTAACCCGCCAGGCGAGCACCAGGCTGCGTTTCGGGGCCGGCGCCGCAAAGGGGCGGGTAGTCAGCAGATTCGGGGCATAAAGCGGCGCTTCCGCCGCGGTCTGCGGCAGGATCGTCACCCCGAGCCGCGAGGCCACCATGTGGCGCAGTGTCTCGAGCGTGGCGCCCTGCGTGAACGTGCGCACACCGGCGCCGCTTTCATGCGCGGGGTCGAGATGCGGAAACGCCTGCAGCACCTGCCCGCGCAGGGAATCGCCCTCGCCCAGCAGCAGCAGCTCGGCCGGCAGCAGGTCCGCCGCGGCGATCTGCACCTTGTTAGCCAGCCGATGATCGGCCGGCAGCAGCAGCACGAACGGCTCGTCGAACAGCGGCTGCACGACGACGTCCGCTTCGACGAACGGCGCGGTCACCAGGATCGCGTCGAGGTCGCCATTGCGCAGCTTGGTGGCGAGCTCGCCGGTGCTGCCCTCCTCCACGTACAACGCCAGCTTGCTGGAGGTCTCCTGCAGCAACGGGATGAACTGCGGCAGTAGATAGGGTCCGATGGTGGGCAGCGTGCCGAGCGCGATGGGCCCTTCGAGCTGGTCCTTGTCGGCTTCCGCCACGTCCTTGATTGCCGCCGCCTGCTCGAGCACGCGGCTCGCCATGCCGACGATCTTTGCGCCGAGCGGTGTCGGCAGGATCTTGGTCTTGCCGCGCTCGAACAACACGCCGAGCTCCTCCTCGAGCTTCTTGACGGCGATGCTCAGCGTCGGCTGGCTCACGTGGCAACGCTCGGCGGCGCGGCCGAAATGCTGCTCCTGCGCGAGCGCAACGATGTAGCGGAGCTCCGTGAGGGTCATGCGCGGCGAGTCTAGCGCGCTTCGCGCCGGACTTCGCCGCGAACGGCCCGCCGGCCCTACGAAACATGGGCCGGGAGCGCCGCCGATGCCCGCAATCCGCGCATGAGCCACCGGTCGTCGTGCCCGTGCCCCGATCTACCGGCCGGTGCCTCCAACCTGCGGAACCCGTGACGCCCGTAGAACTCGAGCGCGGCATGCATCTGCGTCACCGTCTCCAGGTAACAGCGCACGTACAGGAATTGCCTGGCTGCCGCAAGGCAGCGCTGCAGCAAGGCATCGCCGATGCCGCGGCCGCGCGCGTCGGGCCGCAGGTACATGCGTTGCAGCTCGCAGGTCAGCGGCTCCTCGCCGGCGAACGGCGCGACGCCCGCGCCGCCCACGACTTCGCCGTCTAACAAGGCGACGAAATACAGCGAACGCTGCCGCTGGTAGCTGTCGTACAGCGAGCGATCCGCGGGCTCGAGCAGTTCGACACCGGGCGCGGCAATGCCGTATTCACGGCGCGACTCCGCGATGATGCTGAGCAGCGCCGGCACGTCGGCCGGTTCGATGGGGCGTATCTGGAGTCGTTCGGTCGTCATGTTCGCTTCCTTGGGAGCCCCCCGGCGGATGCGAACAAAAAAACGCCTCCGCGAGGGAGGCTGGTTCTGGTTGAGACGTTACGTCAGTTTCGTGCGCTCAATCACCGGCCTCCACATGATGTGGTGACCGCGAATACGAATTACGGCTGAAATTGAGCACGCACTGAAAGTACGTGCACGGAAAGAATCTGTCAACGCTCAAGGCAACGACATGATGCCTTCGCTGTGCACGATCCACTTCCCGTTCGGCGGAAAACCCGGGTTCAGCTCCACCACGTCGCTGCCGCCGGCCACCATCAACCCTACCGCCAACAACAAGGAGCCGTTCGACGGGAAATAGGTCTCGGCGGCGCGCCGATAGCCTGGGCCGTCGGGCGACGAGCTCGTCAGAAGCTCTCCCACGTTCTGGTCGAGATGCACGCGCGGCGTCATGCCCGAGGTGCCGAAGTTGAAGTTCTTCGCATCCGACAGCAGGAAATCCACGGCCTTCTCGGGCTCGTCGAGCCGCGTCGCCGTCATCGCCAGCATCGGCCAGTCCCAGCCCCAGGTCTGCCGCAGATCCCAGTCTTTCAGCACCGCATTCAGCGTGCGGCGCATGGTCTCGCGATCCGCGCCCCAGCCGGGCAGCAGGCCGAGCGCCGCGACGAACGACGGATGGTCGCGGTTCGGGCATTCGGGCACGGTTTTGCCGTGCGAGCATTCGGGCGAACGCGCGCGCTCCCACAGGTCCTGCTGGGATTCGGCGGCTAGATAGATGCCGTTTTTTTCCGGCAGCTTCGACAGCCGGAACAACACGTTGTCCCACTTCGGATCTTTGTGCAGCCCGAGACGCAGGCGCCACTGCTGCGCGGTTTCGATCGCGAAGCGCCAGTATTCGAGCTCGAAGGTCGGGTTGAAGGTCGTGAGCGGCTCGAAGTTTTCCTGCGCCGGGATCACGGGCGGCCCCAAGATGAAACGCTGTTCCTTGCGGTCGAAGTACGGCCAGGTGGCCAGCATCTCGGCCGTCTCGAACACCAGCTCGCGGTACTTCTCGAGCGTCGCGCGATCCTTGCGCGCGTTGTACAGCACTTCCGCCAGGTAGATAGGATGTGGCTGCTGCCACATGATGAACGGGTTCACCTTGCTGGGGCTTTCGCGCCCTTCCGGACCCACCATCTTCGGCCACCAGGCGCCGCCGACGCCGTTCGCCTTGGCGCGCGCCTTCGCTTCGTTCAGGTGTTCGAGATACCACGGCATGCTGCGTTCGAGCAGCTCGGGCCGGCCCCACACCGCGAAGTGCGCGGCATGCCAGGGGTGCATCTCGAGGTGGAACTTGCCGTTCCAGCTGTTGGAGAACAGGCCTTCTTCCTGCGGTGGGTAGGCGCCGGCGGAATTGACGACGGTCAGGTACTGCGACAACACGATGCGCCGTTCGAGCTCGTTCGCGCGCGGGTCTTTGCTGCCGGTGAAATCCACCACGCCGCCGTGTTTCCAGAAACTTTCCCACCACTGCGCCACCGCGGCGCGTGCGCTTTCCGCATCCGGCAACGCCGCCGCCGCCTTCGGCGCAAACTCCACTAACAAGGTCATCTGCATCGAGCCGGGCGCGGTCAGCCGGTATTCGTGCGCAGCCGGCGCGCCAATGTCGAGCTCGCGGTCCGATGACACCTTCACCGAGTAATACGTGTCATCGATCTGCCGCGCCAGCGTGAGACCGCCCGCGTCCCGCGCCGTCTCGCGGGTGGTGTGTGCCTCGGGGTGCGTCCAGTCGGCAGGATCCGGATTCAGCGACTTCGACACGCCTGGAAACTTCAGCGCCAGACCGAGCCGTCCGTCCGCCAGCAGTTTCGAACGCAGGCGCACGATCAGCAGGTCGCGATCGGGATGCACGGAGGTCTCGACCTCGACCGGCACTCCGTCGAACTCGAAGCTGCTGTTCAGCCGCCCGCTCCACAGGTCCAACGACTGGTGTGTCGCGGACAGATCCGCGAACACGGCCGGCTTCCCATCGGCGTGCACGAGATGCAGGCCGACACGGCCCAACGAAAACTTGTGCGGGTTCTCGCGCAGCCACTGGATGTTTTCCTGTCTGGCTTCGTCCCAGCTGTCGAGCGACGGGTACTTGCGGGTCTTGCCGCGCGTCTTGATGGGTTTCAGCGCCTGCTCGAGCGTGAAACCTTTCGGGTTCGGATAGCTGTGCCAGCCCCATTGCGCCTCGGTGAGCAGCGGAACGAGCGGCGAATACTGCTGCTGGAAAGTCTGCAGCCCGGTGATATCCGCGGTGAACGCGAAATTTCCGTTGCCGACCATGAACGGAGCAGCGGGATCGATCGCGGTGATGGCCGGATTGTGGCGAGTGACCAGCGCGTGGCGGTCGATCGGCGCGGCGATGCTCATCGACGCGAAACACGCGAGCGCGGCGAGCAGGCAGGCAGAAAGCGCGCGTGGCGACATGGCGGCGGAGTATGAGCCAAACATTAAGTGTGCTCGCGGATGATCGCGGTTGAGCGGATTTGCGGTATCGTTGTACGGATCGTACGTCACGACCAACGCGGGGGACATATAAATGAGTGAGTCGACGATTGACCGGCGCGTATTGCTGAAAACCGCCGGCGCCGCGGCCGTGGGCCTATCTACGATCAGCTACGCGGCCACCGGCCGCCGCAAATACGTGAACGTGGGCGTGGGCTCCCGGTCGCGCATGTACCTGACCGCCATCACCGAGACCTTCCCGGCCAACAACGATCTGGTCGGCATCTGCGACGTGAACCCGGGCCGCCTGGATACCGCGCTGCGTTTCATCGCGCCCAATCTCAAGAAGACCGGCAGCAAGCCGCCGAAGAAATATCTGGCGGCCGACTTCGACCGGATGATCCGGGAGACCAAGCCGGACTGCGTCATCGTCACCTGCCCCGACGGCTTCCACCATGAATACATCGTGCGCGCGCTCGACGCGGGCTGCGACGTCATCACCGAGAAACCGCTGACGACCACGCCCGAGAAGGCGCAACAGATCGTCGACGCGTGCAAGCGCAACAGCCGCCACCTGCGCGTGTTGTTCAACTACCGTTATTCGCCGCCGCGCACGCAGGTCAAGGACCTGCTGATGAGCAACACGATCGGCGACGTGATGTCGGTGGATTTCCACTGGCTGCTGAACACGCTGCACGGCGCGGATTATTTCCGCCGCTGGCACAGCCACAAGGAAACTTCCGGCGGCCTGATGATCCACAAGGCGACGCATCACTTCGATCTGGTGAACTGGTGGCTGGGCAGCGAACCGGAGATCGTGCAGGCGTACGGCAAGCGTGAGTTCTATACGCCGGCGATGGCGAAACGTTTCGGACTCGAGAGCTACCACGAGCGCTGCCTGACGTGCCCCGAGAAAGAGAAGTGCACTTTTTACCTCGACATCGGCGCCGACCAGAACTTCAAGGATCTGTATCTCGACAACGAGAAGTACGACGGCTATTTCCGCGACCGCTGCGTGTTCCGGCCGGACATCGACATCGAGGACACGATGAACGTCATCGTGAAGTACAAGACCGGCGCGACGTTGTCGTATTCGCTGAATGCGTTCAACGCCTGGGAGGGCTACATGATCGCGTTCAACGGCACGAAGGGCCGGCTCGAACATTCGATCGTGGAAGGCGGCGCGGTGGCGGCCGGCGCGACTAACTACCAGGGCGAGGAAGCGGACCGCGTGACGACGCGTATCATCCCGTTGCGCGGCCGGCCGCAGGAGATCGAGCCCTGGACCGGCGCTGGCGGCCACGGCGGCGGCGACAACGTCATGCTGGCCGAGGTCTTCGGCACGGCCGAACCCGATAAATACAAACGGGCCGCGGACGAACGCAGCGGCCTGTATTCGTGCCTGATCGGCGCGTCGGCCAACAAGAGCTTCATCTCCGGCAACTCGGTGAAGATCGCGGACCTGGTGACCGGCCTCACCTCACCGGCGGTCGCGCCAATGCCGACGCGCGATATCAAAGTCCCGATGCCCGCGAAGGCCTGACTGAAAAAGGGGACAGATCTATTTATTGACCGAACGGGTCTGGGCTTACATGTGGTCGTCAATAAATAGATCTGTCCCCTTTTTCACAGCTTGCCGCGCAGGGCCTCTTCTGCGAATTCGTTGGCGGGAGATCCTTCCCACACATCGCGCTTGAGCCAGCTTTTCTCGCCGCGCAGAAGATCTTCGCAGCGGCCTGTCAGACCGCAGGCAAAAACGGCGAGACCCGCGGCCAGCACCTCACGCGTGGTCACGGGATCGCCGTACAGCGCGTTGTCTTCTTTCGTGAACCGCGCCATGACGAGTGGGCGCAGCGCATATTCCAGCAGCTTGCCGTCGGCACCCCGTTCGACATAGAACAGATCGACGTCATCGCGGAACGTGAACAGATGCAGCGCGAAAGTCTGGCCCAGAAAGATGGCCTCGGTCGCGTCGGCCCGCAGCAGCCGCACGTCGAAGCGCTCGAGCGCCGGCTGCAAACTTTCACTCAATGTCGTCGTCAGGTCCATCCGATTCCCTTCCTTCAGGCCAGTGCGCGAATTCTTCCGTCAGCTGATCCGGGACGGCGCGCACGCGACAGTATAGATTTCCCGCCATGTCACTCGACGTATTCTTCATATATCTCGCGACCTGGACGCTGGTTGCGCTCTCCCCCGGCCCTGCCGTGATGTTTGCCATGTCGCAGGGCGCGCGCCATGGAATGCGCGGGGCGGTCGCCGGCACTGCCGGCATATTGCTAGGTCACCTCGTGTGTTTCAGCGCCGTGGCATTCGGGCTCGCCGCGCTGCTCGCGAGTTTCTCCGGCGCCGTGACCGCAATCCGTATTGTTGGCGCGCTCTATCTCATGTACCTGGGCGCGCGCATGATTTTTTCGAAGCCGCGCACGGCAGCCAAGGTTACCGCCGCCGCCGCGCCGCCTGCGCATGGCGGCCTGGTGCTGCAGGGGCTGGGCGTGCAGCTGACCAATCCGAAGAACCTGCTGTTCGTGCTCGCGCTGCTGCCGCAGTTCATCCGGCCGGATCATCCGCTGTTGTTGCAGTTGTCGATCATGCTGGCGGTGACGGTCCTCATCGACGGCATCGCGCTGCTCAGCTACGCGCAGCTCGCGGTGCGCGGCGCCCGTGCGCTCAAGGGTTCGCGCGCGCTGCTGTGGGTGGAGCGTGTGTTCGGCACCGCGCTCGTCTTCTTCGGCATCAAGCTGCTCGCCTCGCCGCGCTGAAAATGAGGTCTGGCCCGGTCTGCCAGTAAATTTTGACGTACGGTTTCATGCGCCTGATCATCGGGCCCACATGAACATCCGCAACGTGGTTTTCGATGTCGGCGGCGTGCTGCTCGAGTGGAATCCGCCGCAGGTGATCGCGACGCTGTATCCCGATCCGGTGGTGCAGGCGCAGTTGCGCGCCACGATCTTCGAGCATCCGGACTGGCACGAGTTCGATCGCGGCACCTTCACGGAACAGGCGGCCGCCCAGCACTTCGCCCGGCTTTCGGGACGCAGTCCCGGCGAAGTCCTGCAGCTGATGCGCGCCTGCTTCGAATCGCTGCGGCCCATCGACGGCACCATCACGCTGCTGGAGGAGCTCGCGGCCGCCGGGATCAATCTCTACGTGCTCTCGAACATGCCCGTGAGCACCTACGACTACCTCATCAAGCGCGACAAATTCTTCGCGCACTTCAAGCAGCTGGTGATCTCCGGCGCGATCCTGCTGCTCAAGCCCGAACCCGCCATCTACAAACACCTGGTCGAAAAAACCGGCATCGTGCCGGCCGAGAGCGTGTTCATCGACGACCTGCTGCGCAATGTCATCGCCGCGCGCGAGAGCGGCCTGCATGCGATCCAGTTCCGCGACCCGGCCGGCTGCCGCGCCGAGCTGCGTGCCTATCTACCCCATCTCGACCTGTGAGAGGCGAATCATGACGGACACCCGCAGAGACTTCCTGGCCGGTGCGGCAGGCACCGCCTTGTTTGCCGGCATCGGCGCCGACGCACGCGCCGCGGCCATGACGCGCACCGGCGGCGACCTCACTGCACGCATGAGCTGGACGAACGAGCCGGCCCGCGTTTCGTATCCCGAAGGCGGCGTCATGGCGCGCTCGAAGCCCAAGACCGATTTCTGGCGCAAGACGTATTACGGATACATCACCGACAACGGGCACTTCTTTCATCTCCCGGTGAGCGGTGAGTTCACCTTCGAGGCCCGCGTCATTGGTAAATATGCCTCGTTATACGACCAGGCCGGCCTCATGGTGCGGCTCGACGAAAAACACTGGATGAAATGCGGCTCGGAATTCTTCGAGAGCCGCCGCTGGGCGAGCGTCGTGTTCACACACGATTTCTCCGACTGGTCGACGCTCGACGACCTGTCGCAGACCGGGCCCGTGTGGTGGCGCGTCGCGCGCAAGAAAGATTCGATCGAGGCGCAATGCTCGACCGACGGCAAGACCTTCCTCACGGTCCGCCAAGGATATTTTCCGCCGGCCGTCGAAGTACAGGTGGGCGTGATGTGCGCCGCGCCGGAGGGCGCGGGCTTCGACGCGGCTTTCGACAATCTGCGGCTCGCGCAGACCTAACTGCCGGGATTCTCCCGCGGCGCGGCTTCGCCAAAGTTGTCATCGATAACATCACGCAAGTTTGCCGCCGCTTGCCGCGACTGTGCGCCAGTTCCGGCGCGGCTCATTCATACACTTCAGTTTCATGCGGCCGAGCCGTTATCGGTTTACCGTTCGACTGCTTACCGGCACCCGTGAACAGCCTTCCCCCGCAAGAAGACTCCGAACTCGAGTCACCCAGCGCCGAGCGCCGCAACCTCACGGACGCGCTGGCGCACGAACGCAACGTGTTGCGGACGATGATCGACCTGATCCCCGCCTTCATTTACGCCAAGGATGCGCAGAGCCGCTTCACCGCCTGCAACAAGCTGGTCGCGAACCGCATGGGCGTGTCGCCGCAGGAACTGATCGGCAAAACCGACTTCGATTTCTTTCCAGCCGAAATGGCTCAGAAGTTCTACAACGACGAGCAGGCGATGATGAAGTCGGGCAAGCCGCTCATCGATATCGAAGAAGTCGCCTTCGACAAGATGCGCGGCATGGACCGCGTGATCATCACCAACAAGATTCCGCTGCGCGACGCCAATGGCAACCTCACCGGCATCGTCGGCACCGGGCTCGACATCACCGATCGCAAAGCCGCCGAGCAGCGCATGGCCTCGGGTGAGCGGCTCGAATCGATCGGCCGGCTCGCGGCCGGAGTCGCACACGAGATCAATACGCCGATCCAGTATCTCAACGACAGCGTGTCGTTCATCAGCGAAGGCGTCGTCGAACTGCTCGCGTACATCGACCAGCTGCACGCCGCGATGACGCCCCGACCCGAAGCCGGCGAGGACATCGAATACCTGCGCGAGGAGCTGCCTCCGGCGTTGTCCCGCGTATCCGACGGCCTGTCGCGCATCGCCGAGATCGTGCGCTCGATGAAGGATTTCTCGCACGCCGACCAGAACGAGATGAGCCAGGTCGACCTGAACCGCGCCATCAACAGCACGCTCGTCATCGCGCGCAGCGAATACAAGATGGTCGCGGATCTAGAAACCGATTTCGCGCCGTTGCCGGCGATCACCTGCCATGGCGGGCAGATCAACCAGGTCGTCCTCAACCTCCTCGTGAACGCGGCGCACGCGATCGCGGATGTCGTCAAGGAGACGGGCGGCCGCGGCAAGATCACGGTGAAAACCCGCGTCGTGGACCAGCACGTGGTGATATCCGTCGCCGACACCGGCGGTGGAATTCCCGCGCAGATCCGCGCCCACATCTTCGATCCGTTCTTCACCACCAAGGAAGTCGGGCGCGGCACCGGCCAGGGACTATCTATCGCGCGGGGTGTGGCCAGGGCGCACGGCGGCTCCCTGGATTTCGAAACCGAAGTCGGCAAGGGCACGACGTTCTACATCCGCCTGCCTATCTCCCAGTCCCACGAAGAATTCATCGAGGCCGTGGGCTAGAAACCCGGCGGGGCGCCGCAGCGCGGCGCTTATGTCAGCCGGGCCCGCGGTTGCAGCCCCCCAGCCCCGGTTGCCGGGTAAGATCGCCGGCAAGAAACACCGAAAAGGGTTCCTGGGGTCGCAAGGGGTATGGATTTCATTCCAGGCGGCGAACTGACGCGCCGCATCCGTGCAGGAGATGTCTCGGCTGAAAGCGAGCTGATTCGTCAGTTCGAGCCCGGCCTGCGCGTGTTATTGCGCCGCCGTACGGGAGGCGACCACGGCCTGCTGCAGGACCTGGTCCAGGACACGCTGTTAGTCGTCATCCAGCGCCTGCGGGGCCCCGGCATCGAAGATCCCCTGAAGCTGGCGGCTTTCGCCGCCCAAACCGCAAGAAATCTCGCGATTGCGTCACTGCGGAAGGCCGAGCGACAGAAGACAGACATCGATAGCGATCTTACAGATCGCAATCCCGACCCGTCGCAGGGCGTAGATGGACTTGCGGCGGATCTCGAGGCGGCCCTGGCGGTACGTGCGCTACTGCGCGAATTACCACATGCCCGGGATCGCCTGATGCTCAAGCGGTTCTATCTAGACGACCATGACAAGGAACTCATCTGCGAAGAGATGGACTTAAGCGAGGCGGCGTTCAACCAGGCGTTGAGCCGTGCGCGCAGGCGGTTTCGGCAAATCCTCGAGGAACGGGGGTTCGCCAAGCGCGACCTGCTGAGTCTCGGCCTATGAATCAGCAACAAATTGAACAATACGTCGCTGGAAAGATGAGCCAGGCGCAAGCCGAGGCCTTCGAACACTATTGCCTGGAAAATCCCGAGTTCGCGAAGCAGGTCGAATTCGAACAGCGGCTCAAGACCGGCCTCGCGCAGGTGGCGCGGGGCTCGACCGCGGAGTTCGTGCGCTCTAACCACCCGATGCGCTGGCGGCTGGCCGCGGCCGCCGCGGTGTTGCTGTGCCTGGCGGCGGGTTTCTACGCGTTCCGCGCGAATCCGGACGGTGCGCAGCCGTTGCTTGCCGCGATCGAAGGCAAGAGCCCGCACGTCGGCACGACGATGCGGCTCGCGATGGTGCGCGGCGCCGATACCGCGCCGGCGCTGCAAAAAGGCCTGGTGCGCGTCGAGATCGTGGGGCTGTTTGACACCGGTGTGCACTACGTCGTGTCGCTCGATCGCCTCGAACCGAAGAAAGAAGTCGATACGCTGGCAACGCTGTATGCGCTGCACGCCAGCTCCCCCATGAGCCTCGAAGTCGTGATCGACAGCGACCGGCTCGAACGGGGTGCCTACTCGCTGCGGGTACGCAAGCAATCCTCCGACGAAGAACCCCTGGATTTCGGCTTCGTCAAATTCTGATTCCCCGGTGTCAGGGTCTCGCGGCTCGTCGCAGAAGACTGACTGCGGCTGATCATCCGAAACAGCCGAGGGGTTCCCATGACGATTGCCGCGGCCCCTGAGGGCCGCTTCGGCGCAGCTTTCGAATGGCTCGGTGTGGAGCGCGCGTGGACCAGGACGCGCGGCAGCAGCGCCGTGATCATCGGCATCATCGACGCGGGCGTGCAGGTCGATCACCCGCTGATCGGGCCGAACATCCATCGCGACATGGCGGCGCTGCCGGTGCGCGGCGAACATGAAATCGCCGGCACACATGCGGCGGGAGTGGCGGCGGGACGGTCGAGCGACGTCGAGCGCTTTTCGGGCGTCGCGCCGGAGGCACGCATCCTGCCGGTCCGGTTCGCCTGCGGTGCGGGTCCGCAGGCGCTCGATCTTTCGCACGCCATCGAATACGCCGTCGAGATGGGCGCGTGCATCATCAACATCGCACCCGGTGTGGAGCTCACGCTGCCGGCCGTGCGGCGCGCGATCCAATACGCCGCCGCGCGTAATGCGCTGGTGGTGTGCGCCGCTTCCGAACACTGTCCGGCGCCGTTGGCGGGGGACGAAGACGATCCGGTGCCCAACCAGATCGCGGTGCTGTCCGTCGACGAGGCTGGCACGCCGCTGTCCGGCTTTCCGGCGGCCGGCGCCGATCTGGCCGCCCCCGGTTTTGCGCACGTGCCGGCCTGGCGCGGCAGCGGACACACACGATTGTCGAATGCCGCCATCGGCGCGCCGTACGTGAGCGGTTGTGCCGCGCTGGTGAAAGCGCTGAATCCCGGCTGGGGATATCACGAGATCAAGGAGCATCTGGTCGTCAGCGGCACGCCGGATCCGGCGCTCGCCGGCAGTTGCCGGGGCGGCCGCGTGCTCAATGTGGCGAATGCGGTGCTCGGGCCGATCGAGCTCGCCACCGAAGGGCCGCTCGATTGGTCCTCGCTCAACGACGCCACCGTCACCTGGCGGATGCGTTACGCGTCGGCGCTGTGCGTGAACGCCGTGGCGTTGTTCAAACCGCACGGCGACGAACATTGGCGCGAGCTCGCCCATGCTCGCGCGGGCGTCGGGAAGATGACCATCCCCGCCGCGGTGTTACGCCGCTCCTCGGGCCTGCTGCGCGTCGCCTGCCGCGAATCGAACTTCCGCAGCGATGAGATCGCGGTGACGATTAGATAGAGCGGCGCCGGGGTGCAATTCTCGTAATTGCGCCGGCGCTGGCGCGTGCAAGAACGACGACTCAATTACGAGAATTGCACCCCGGCACCACTCTCCCCTCTCCTACCGCGCCAACACATCGGAGATCGTGCGGATCAGCAGCTCCGGCGAACACGGTTTCGCCAGCACGGCGTCGAACAACTCGCGCGAGCCCGAGATCACGCTCGGTTGCGCGGTCTGCGCGATCACGGGGATGCGGCGCAGATCCGGTTCGTCGCGCAGGACCCGTGTCGCGGTCAACCCGTCCATGTTCGGCATGAACATGTCCATGATGATGACCGAAGGTTTGTTCACGCGCGCCGCCTGCAACGCTTCGATGCCATCGCGCGCCTCGAACACCTCGAAGCCCACCGACTGCAGCACCATCGACATCACGTCGCGCGCGTCGTCATAGTCTTCCGCGACCAGAACCTTGGTGGCCGACATTCAATGCACCGGGGTATCGGCGCGACGTGCCTGCTGCATCAGTTCGCCGCCAGCATTCGCCTGGTCGGCCACGGCGAATTCCAGCCGTATCGTCGTTCCCTGGTTCGGCCCGGCGCTGAACGCATTCACGGTCCCGCCGTGGAGCGCCATGATCTCGCGCACGATCGTGAGCCCCAGACCCAGCCCACCCTGGCGGCGCGTCAATCCCACGTCTCCCTGCCGAAAGCGCTCGAACATGTGCGGCAGGAAATCGGCCGGCACGCCAGCACCGTTGTCCGTCACTTCGATCACGGCGCGCGAACCATCGCGCATGACGTGGACGTTCACATTGCCGCCCTTGCCGGTGAACTTGATGCCGTTGGCGATCACGTTCAGCAACACCTGCTGCAGCCGGTCGGAATCGCCCCATACATGAAGCCGATCCGTCGCATCGAGCGACAACTTGATGGATTTCTCGCGCGCCGATGGTTGCGCCAGTTCGACCGCCGCGGCCGCCAGCGCACCGATCTCGACCAGCTTCGATTCGATGGAGAGTTTCCCGGCCGCGGCGCGCGACACGTCCAGCAGGTCGTCCACCAGGCGGCTCTGCAACGCCGTGTTGCGTTCGATCACCTCGAGCGCCTTGTCGAGAATCGACGGCTGGATGCTCTTGCCCTGCTTGAGCTGCCACAACCAGTTGTTGATCACGTGCAGCGGCGTGCGCAACTCGTGCGACAGCAGCGCGAGGAATTCGTCCTTGAGCCGGCTCGCACTCTCGGCGCTGGCGCGCGCTTCCCGCTCCTGGCGCAAGGCCGCCTTGAGCTCGGCATCGAGCTGCACGTTGGAAAGCGCCAGCGCGGCGGCGTCCGCGAGGCTTTGCAATACACCGATTTCCGCCGGCGTCGCGGCGTGATAACGCGCCCAGTACGCGCCGATGGCGGCGATCGGATCTTCGCGACGGACCGGCACCATGACCAGGCTCTTCACGAACGTCGGGCGATAGGCGTCATGCGGAATTCGCTCATCGACATAAATGTCGGGGACGACCGCGTGCGTCTTGTTGAGCATCACCCAGCCGGATATGCAGGCTTCGATCGGGAAACGCCTGCCCTTCCACAGCGGCGCGATGGCATCTTCATCGGCGTAGTAGCAGTGATCTCCCTGCTTGAGGACGAAGGTCACGCCGTCGGCTTCACTGAGATCGCGCGCCGCCTTGCGAACGATGGCGCAAACAGAAGCCTCGTCTCGCGCGGAAGCGAGCGCAGTGACTGCATCGAGAAGTGGATCTCGCACGAGCTGCATGACCCTTAGGATGCCTTTGTTGCGACGCGTCGGCAATCCGCACCTTCCACCCAAACTGAAGTGGTGCCGGGGTGCAATTGTCGTAATTAGATTTGAGCCCTTCGTCTAAATTACGACAATTGCACCCCGGCACCGTCCTGTCTCTGACAGCGGCGCGCGGGCTTCTCCTATGCAGCAGACCGGTCTCCCATCCGTAAGCTGAACTGCCAAACAAGACCCATGGAGAAATTGCAATGCCCACCGCATCCGGACATACCGCGGCTATCCGCGCCAAGCGAGTCATCGGCAGCAGCGTGAAGAACACGGCCGGTGAAAAGATCGGCAAAGTCGAAGACATCGTGCTCGACAAGACGTCGAACAAAATCCTGTTCGCCGTGGTCGGCTTCGGCGGGTTCCTCGGAATCGAGGAGAAGTACCATCCGATTCCGTGGTCCGCGCTCGACTACGTCGAGAGCGAGGAGAGCTACGTCGTGCCGTACAGCAAGGAACAGCTCAAGGCCGCGCCTGCGGACTCGATCGACCAGCTGACCAAGGCCGACGGCGCCGCATCGTACGTCACGCGCACCAACGACTATTACAAAGTGAGCTGAAGCATCGGGCCGCCGCGTCACAGGGCGCGGCGGCTCGCGACGCGCGCGCTCTGCGACTTGCGGCGCCTGGTGAACGGAATCAACGAAGGCACCCGCTTCTTGTACTCAGCGTACTCGGGATGCGCCGCGATCAGGTCGCGCTCCTCGAACTGGATCGCAACCAGGATGTACGCGGTGGTCATGATCGCGAACACGAGATGCGCAACCGTCATCGTCTGTGTCGCCCAGAAAATCATCAGCCACCCCACATACAGCGGATGGCGCACCTGGCGATACAGCCATGGCGTCTTGAACGTCACCGCAGTGAACGGCCTGCCCACGAGCTGCAGCCACACCTGCCGCAGACCAAACAAGTCGAAGTGATCGATGAGAAACGTCACGTACAGCAGCAGCACCCAGCCCGCCGCGTAGAAGGCATACATCGCATCGATGCCCGCGGCCGACGTGATGTTCCACACCACCCCACCCATCGGCTGCCAGAACCAGAACAGCGCGATCAACGCCAGCGACGAGAACAACACGTAAGTGCTGCGCTCGGCAGGCTCGGGGACGATGCGCGTCCACGCGCGCTTGAACCACGGTCGCGCCATCACGCTGTGCTGCACGGCGAACAACCCGAGCAGTCCGAGGTTCACCAGCAGCGCGGTTCCGAGCGCCACGTCCCTCGAGGAATCGATCGACTTCGGAACCCACAAATTGCCGATGAACCCGATGGCGTACAGAAACGTCCCGAAAAACACCGCATAGCAGACGATGCCGTACAGAAAAATGGCCAGGCGCTTCATGGAATCCCTTGTCTCGATGGTGTCGTTGTGCCAAAAGCTTAGGCGCGCCGGGCCACCCGAATCCCGGGACAACGCCGGGATTTGGCCGGGATTCCATGGATTCACACCTCACCTTCGGCAGCTTCCGCTTCGAGCCCGCGACCGCGCGGCTGTGGGAAGACGGCAGCGAAGTGAAGCTCACGCGCAAGGCCGCGCTGGTACTGGCCGCGCTGCTGGAAAGATCGGGCGCACCGGTTTCCAAGCAGCAGTTGTTCGCCAGCGTGTGGCGCGGCACCGTGGTCAGTGACGATGCGCTCGTAACCTGCATCCAGGAACTGCGCAAGGCGCTGCGTGACGATGCAAAGCAACTGATCGAAACGCGGCATCGGCTGGGTTATCGCTTCGCAGCCGAGGTGGCGGGCGCGGCAGCAACAATGGCAGCGGCGCCCGCGGGCCAGGCGACCATTGCAGTTCTGCCCTTCGCCGACATGAGCCCCGATCGCGATCAGGACTTTCTGTGCGAAGGCCTCGCCGAGGAATTGATCGACGCGTTGACCCACATCGAAGGCCTGCGCGTGGCGGCGCGCACGTCGTCGTTCCAGTTCCGCGGCGATCACGATCTGCGCGAGGTCGGCCGCAAACTCAGCGTCACGAGCCTGCTCGAAGGCAGCGTGCGCAAGGCCGGCGACCGGCTGCGGATCACGGTGCAGCTGATCGACGTGGACAGCGGCTATCACCAGTGGTCGGAGAAGTTCGATCGCGACGCGGGCGATGTGTTCGCGGTGCAGGACGAGATCGCGGAGAAGGTGGCAACGTTGTTGCGCGGCGGCGCGCTATCTACCCGCGAGCGGCGCGCCGTGCGGCGCCAGCCTACCGCGCTCGAGACGTACGAGTGTTTCCTGCGTGGGCGGCAACGCATGCACACGATGCAGCAGCCCAACATGGATGAGGCGCGCGAGCTGTATCAGCGCGCGATCGGACTCGACGCGGAATACGCGCCGGCGTGGGCGGGCCTCGCGACGCTGCATGCACTCTTGTATGAGTGGTGGGGTTCGAAGGAGGAGGACCTGCGCGAGGCCGAGCGTGCCAGCCGCATTGCCATGGAGCTCGCGCCGGACTTGGCCGATGCGCACCTGGCGCGCGCGTACACATTGTCGAACCTGCGGCGTTACGAGGAAGCGCGTCCGCACTTCGAAGCCGCGGCGCGTATCAACCCAAACCTGTTCGACGCGTATTACTACTACGGACGCGCTTCGTTCGCCGCGGGCGACACCGCAAAGTCTATCGAGCTGTGGCGCAAGGCCGGCGAAGTGCGGCAGGAGGATTTCGAAAGCCCGCTGTTGCAGGCGCAATCCATGCGGCAGTTAGGCCAGTATGACGAGGCGCGCGTCGTGAACCGCGAGGCGGTGCGCCGTGCAGAACGCCTGCTCGAGGTAAACCCGCTCAGTGCGCGCGTATTGTCTTTCGGCGCCGGCGCGTTGATGGAAGATGGCCAGACGGAACGCGCGCTCGAATGGGCGCGGCGCGCCGAATCGATGTACCCCGACGACATGGGTGTGGTCATCAACGGCGCCTGCCTGCGCGCAAAGCTCGGATTGAAAGACGAAGCGCTCGACCTGCTCGAGCGCATGTTCAGCAAAGGCTGGGGAAAGAAGGACTGGGTCGAGAAGGACCAGGACTACGATTCGCTGCGCGCCGAACCGCGCTTCATCGCGATGATGGCGAAGCTCAAATGAGGTGGGTGCCGGGGTGCAATTGTCGTAATTAGGCCTGACTCTAATTACGACAATTGCACCCCGGCACCCAACAACAACTCAGTAGTCGCCGTGACCGCCGCCGTGGCCGCCATTGCCACCATGCCGGCTCGACAGCAGGCCCGCCGCGAACCACGCACCTGGCACCGCCGGCGTGGTCGCCGTCGCCGGAGTCACGGAGCGGATCAGCAGCACCGGCCGATTGTCGACCGTGTCACCGCAATTGAGCGGCGGAGTGGCACCCGTCGCATCCGTCAGCTTGCCGCGCACATCGAAATCGCCGTCTTCATCGAGATCCACGGGCTCCGAATTGAACGGCGTCAGGATCAACGCAGCCGACACGGCCGGCGGCACCGGAACATTGCGGCAGAACAGCGACAACACGACCTGCCGCGGGCCGGCGCGCGTCCCGATGCCATCGGCGCCACCGAGCAACACCCCTTCGCCGTGCGCGCGTACGTCACCGTTCTTGCGGATCACCGCATCGAACTCGCTGATCAGCCACGGAGCGCCGCCCGGCGCCACTCCCGCGACGGTGTTCAGCACCGGCGCGCCTGCGGCACTGCGAAACGGCTGCACGCCGACTCCGCTATCGAAACTGAACAGCACGCCAAAATTCGAACCACCTGCCACCGCGGTCCCCGCCGCGAGGAGGCTGGCCACAGCCAGAATGCGTTTGATCTTCATTGGAAACTCCGGAGTTGTTATAGAAGTCAGCGTCCGTGAGTGTCGCGGCGCACTCCCCCGGTTCCATGAAGATCCGCTGGCAGCTAGAAGAGCCCTTGCACCTGCTCCGGCGTGGGCCGCTGGCTCGACCAATCGGCTCCGTCGTGCACGTACCAGACCGCGTCACCGTCGATGGACGAGCGGTTCGCGTAAAAAAAGTCCTCCATCGCCGGTGGCGTCCCCGCCATCAGCGCAGTCGTCACGCCAGGAGTGGCTTCGGGCAGCGTGCCCTTGAGCAACCCCTCCAGCTCCGAAGCCGAGCGCACCTTGCGCAACACGCCGTTTTCGTCCGGCACGTCGATGCTGATGTCCTTCGGATTCGAACCATCGGCCCCGCAGCCGGTCAATCCGCAGGTTGCCGCCAGGACGGCGAGCGAAACGCGCACAGCGATCCAATTGCCCGGATGACGCATGACATAGACTCCCCTCGGCCGAGATGCCGTGTATTTCAGGCTAGCGGTGCGCCGCGGGTGGGTCTGTCGCGAGATTTGAGTGAATTCGTCAAATTCTGTTCGTCCCGGCGGCTACACTTTTTCACACTTTTCACACAGGAAAATGCGGCGCTGCGGGCCGCTCACGGGCACGTGCTAGTTAGAATGGCGCCATGAGAATTCGTGTCCAGAAAACCCTGCTGGCGGTGATGGCGGCCGGGCTGCTGTCGGGCCTGCCGGTGGCGCGCGCCGAGGATGCCGCGAGCACGCCGGCCGCGACGCCGTCGCCCGCGCCGTCGAACCTGCCGCCCGAGCGTTCGTGGCGGCTGGGCCTCGCGCTCGGATACGGCGAACGCACCAACCCGCTGATCCAGTCCGACGACATCCCGGTGATCGTCGACGTGGACATCGCCTGGTTCGGCAAGCGCTGGTTCTTCGACAACGGCGACATCGGCTTCACGGCCGTCGACAACCGCTTCTTCACCGCCAATCTCATGGCGCGCGTCAACAGCGATCGCACGTTCTTCAGCAAGACGAACACCCGCTACGTGACCTTCGCGCGCGCCGGTTTTGGCGCCACCATGTTGGCGCTGAACCCGGAAACCGGGCTGCCCCTCGAAGCGCCCGTCCCGCTCAAACCACCGAAGCGCGATTACGCGATCGAAGCCGGCGTCGAAATGTTGTTTGGCGGCGAATGGGGCAACGCGACGCTGCGCGGCTTTCACGACGCGAGCAACACGCACGACGGCTATGAAATCTCGGCCGACTACTCGTATCGCTGGACGCACGGACGGCTGACCGTCGCGCCGAGCGTGGGGCTGTCTTACAAGAATTCGAAGCTCAGCGACTACTACTGGGGCGTGCACCAGGGCGAATCCAGCAACGTGCTGTTCGAATACCACCCGGGCGGCGGCGTCGGCTGGGAAGCGGGACTTCGGACTAGCTACTACCTCACGAAGAGCGTGCGGCTCGCGCTGTCCGCCAATTACGAACGCCTGCAGAACGACATCGCGAACAGCCCGCTGGTCGACCAGGAGTATGTGTTCGGCTACTTCGCGGGGGTGGGATGGCAGTTCTGAAGCGCGGACTCTTCATCGCGTGCGGTCTGCTCGCGGCGCTGCCGGCCTTCACGGCCGCGGCGGAACCGCGCGTGAGCCTGATCGTCAAGCCGCTGCTGTGCGTGCTCGACAAGGGCGCCACCAGCTGCGCGATGACCTTCGACGTGCGCTGGAAAAGCATCGTGGCGGCTGAGTACTGCCTCAACGACGGCGGCCAGCCCACCCCGCTGCGCTGCTGGCCCAGCGCGCGCGCCGGCGATCTGCAGCAACAGCGGCAGGTCAGCGAGGATTTCCGCTACTGGCTCACGTCTCCCGCTGGCGAAGAACCCCTCGCGGAGGTCAAAATCTCGGTCCTGCGCGTGGACTCGGCCGACCGGCGGCGCGAGCGGCGCTCCCGGCACGTGTGGGATGTTTTATGAACGGCGCCAGCATCGACATTTTGCTCATCGAGGACGACGCCCGTCTCGCTGAACTGACGGCCACCTACCTGGAACAGAACGGCCTGCGCATCGCGGTCGAAGGACGCGGCGACCGCGCCATCGAACGTTTCGCGCGCGAGCGCCCGCGGCTGGTGCTGCTCGATCTGCTGCTGCCCGGCAAGGATGGCCTCTCCATCTGCCGCGAGCTGCGCAAACATCACGACGTGCCGATCCTCATGCTGACCGCGCGCGACACGGACCTCGACCACGTCATCGGCCTCGAAGCAGGCGCCGACGATTACGTCATGAAACCGGTGGACCCGATGGTGCTGCTGGCGCGCGTGCGCGCGCTGCTGCGGCGCGTGGAGCGCGGCCCGGCAACCACTGGCGAACGCAAAGCCGATCTGATGTTAGGCGCGCTGCGTATCAGCGAGACTTCGCGCGAGGTCTGGTTGTCCGGCAAAGCCGTCACGCTCACCACGCAGGAATTCGAATTGCTGAGCCTGCTCGCACATCGCGCCGGTGAGCTCGTGAGCCGCGATGAAGTGTTCCGCACCATGCGCGGCATCGACTACGACGGGCTCGACCGTTCCATCGACGGCCGCGTCTCCAAACTGCGCCGCAAGCTCGGTGACGACGCCGCGGCGCCCACGCGCATCAAGACCGTGTGGGGCAAGGGATACTTGCTAGTGCCTGACGCCTGGGAGCTCGCGTCCTGAAGGACCGGCCTTGAGGGATTGGCTCAACGCCCGCCACCGCGGGTTGTTCATCCGCTCGTACGTGGTGCTCGCCGGCGGATTGCTGGTGGTCGCGGTGCTGCTCGACGCCGGGTTCAGCGCGCTGCAATCGCACGAGCAGCGCACCGCGGATCCGTGGCTCATCTCGACGTTTCGCCTCATGGAATCCGAGCTCGGCGCGGCGCCGCCGGCCGAACGCGCCGCGGTCGCCGGGCATATCGCACAGCGTCTCGGGCTCGAAGTCGATCTGCTCGACGCGGGCGATATCGCCGGCGCCAAGGCCAGCGATCCCGGTCCGCGCGCGCTCACCGACGACGCCGGCAACATCTACTTCCTGTACCAGTCGGCCACGTTGCAGGGATCCATCCGCATGGGCCCGTTCAATCCGCCTCCGGAAAGCGCGCTCAGCCGTTTCCTGCCCATCATCTTCTATGCGTCCATCCTGGCGGTCGTCGGCCTGTGGCTGCGGCCGCTGCTGCGCGACCTGACCGTGCTCACCTCCGCCGCACAGAAGTTCGCCTCCGACTATCGCGAGCCGCTCGATACCGCGGCGCGCACCACGCAGCTGACGAGCCTCGCCACCAATCTGGACGACATGTCCGCACGCGTCAGCCAGCTGATCCAGACGCAAAAGGAGATGACCGCGGCGCTGTCGCACGAGATCCGCACGCCGCTCGCGCGCGTGCGCTTCGCGGCCGCGGTGCTCGAAGGCGAAGTCGATGAGGATCTGCGCGGCCAGCTGCGCGACATCAACAACGACGTGCAGCAGATCGACGACCTGATCTCCGACATGCTCGACTACGCGCGGCTCGATCACCCCGGCCTGCGCATGCAGTTGCAGAACGTGCCGGTGGAACCGTGGCTGGCGGCGATCGTCGCCGCGAGCGGGCAACATCCGCGCAGCATCGACACGGTGCGGGAAGACGGGCTCGGTGAGGCATGGATGGAGCCGCGCCTGATGGAGCTGGCCCTCAGCAACCTGTTGGCCAACGCGTTGCGCTACGCGCGCGACACCGTCCGTATCACCATCGCGCGCGACGACCACGTGTACCGCTTGTCGGTGGAAGATGACGGCGAAGGCATTCCGGAAGGCGACCGCACCTCGATCTTCCGGGCGTTCACGCGTCTCGACACCAGCCGCAACCGCAACACGGGCGGGTTCGGCCTGGGGTTGGCGATCGTCGCGCGGATCGCGGCACTACATCGCGGCCGCGTGGTGGCGGGCGCCAGTGCAAGCCTGGGTGGAGCGAAACTGGCACTGGAATGGCCGCTGCCCGCCAGGACCTGACATTCCTGTTAGACGGTGGTGCCTACGAGCGCGCCGACGCCCGCGGTAACGGCCATCGCCAATGCGCTCCAGAACGTCACGCGCATCGCGCCTTTCGTCACGTTCGCCCCACCCGCCCGCGCAGCGATGCCGCCTAACAAGGCGAGGAACAGCAGCGACGCGACCGACACCACCGGAATGAGCTTGGCGCCGTGGACGAACACCACCAGCAGCAGCGGCAACGCGGCGCCCCCGGTGAAACTCAACGCAGAAGAAAATGCGGCCTGGATCGGCCGCGGCGCCAGCTCCGCGGTGAGGCCCAGCTCGTCGCGCGCATGTGCACCGAGCGCGTCATGGGCCGACAGCTGGGCAGCCACCTGTTTCGCCAGCTCCGGCTCGAGGCCGCGCTTCACGTAGATAGACGCGAGTTCGCGCAGCTCGGCGGCGGGATCCGCCTCGAGCTCCTGCTTCTCGACCACGAGCTCCGCTTTTTCGGCGTCCACCTGAGAATGCACCGAGACATATTCGCCGGCCGCCATCGACATGGCGCCCGCCACCCAGCCGGCGATGCCCGACAGCAGGATGGTTTGTTGTTCGGTGCCGGCGGCGGCGACGCCGACGATGAGGCTCGCGGTGGAGACGATGCCGTCGTTCGCGCCCAGCACCGCGGCGCGCAGCCAGCCCAGGTTGCCGGTGCGGTGGTGTTCGTTGTGGTGCCGTGGTTTGGTCATGCGGCGCCCGTTATAGCGGGATTTTGCAACGGCGGCGAGCGCTCGGCGAATCGCACATGCATTGCGATTAGAATCGCGGCATGTCTGCGATTCCGGTCCATACGCGTTCGTGGTGGCTCTCGCCCGGCGGCATCGTCCTGTTGCTGGGGCTCGCAAGCTGCGCTTCACGTGTCGGCGCTGCCACTCCGATCGACGAGAGTGCATTCGTAACAATTGGCGGCATCGAACAGTGGATCACCATCAAGGGAGCGAATCGCGACAACCCCGTCGTGTTGTTCGTGCATGGCGGCCCCGGCGATGCGCTCAGCCCGTTTGCCGACGCGATGTTCGCGGGATGGGAGAAGGATTTCACGCTGGTGCAGTGGGATCAGCGCGGCGCGGGCCGCAGTTATGGCCGCAGCGGTCCGTCGATCGAGGCCACGCTTTCATACGAGCGCATCGTGCTCGATGGCATCGAGGTCGCCGAGCACCTCACCGCTCATCTGCACAAGAAGAAGATCGTGCTGGTCGGCGGTTCGTGGGGCTCGTTGGTGGGTATCCGCATGGCCAAACAACGCCCGGATCTGTTCGCGGTGTACATCGGCACCGCACAGCTCGTGAACATGCGCGAGAACTCGCGCGCGAGTCATGAGCGCGTGCTGGCGTACGCGCGGGAGACGAAGGACGCCGTTGCGGTGGAAGAGCTTGCGCAGCTGGGTCCGCAGCCGTGGGTGGGCTACGCCAAGTGGCGCACGTTTCGGAAGTGGCGTGTTGCCTACCAGTCGAGGCTCGCAACGGCGAGCAAGCCGGACATGACGCCGTCAGCCGAATATGCGACGCAGAAGGATCTGGCGGACTATGAAGCCGCCGACGACCTGAACTTCGCGCACTTCAACTTCGTCGGTCAGTCGATGACCGGGCCGATGATGGACATCGATCTGCGCTCGCTTGGGCGCGAGTTCGAGATCCCGATCTACCTGGTGCATGGAGCGGTGGACATGAACGCGGTGCCGGAAATCGCGCGGGATTATCTCGACTGGATTCAGGCACCGAAGAAGCAATTCTTTCTGGTGCCGGATACGGGGCATGCGGATTCGAACGCGTCGCTCGCCGTGGTGCGGGACATTCTGAAGACGAAGTTGCACCGGTAGGCGTTACCAAGCGCAGTTCGGACGCCCGGCGACGTTAGCCCTGGCGCCCCAGCTCGCGGCGGATGTTTTCCTCGCGCGCGTCTTCGATGACGTTCATCACGTTGGTTGGGTCCGTGATGCCTTCTTCGCGCGCGAACACACCCGTGAGCTTGCTATCCGCCTGCAGGTGACCCTCGCTGAACAGCGACCAGATCTCACGAGCGTACTCGGTTGCGAGTAGTTCGGGCGCGAAGCGCCCCAGCGTGCCGCGCAGGTTGTTCACGTCGCGCTCGAGCATCGCGAAAGCCGCGTTGTTGCCCGCGGCGTTCACCGCCTGCGGCAGGTCGATGATCACCGGGCCGTCCGCCGCGACCAGCACATTGAACTCCGACAAATCCCCGTGGATGAGCCCGATGCTCAACATGCGCACCACCTGGCGGATCAGGAAGGCGTGGTATTCACGTGCGACCTCCGGCGTGAGATCGACCTCACCGAGCCGCGGCGCCGGATCGCCTGCCGCGTCCACGACGAGCTCCATGACGAGCGTGTCGTTGAAGTAACCAAACGGTTTCGGCACGCGCACGCCTGCTTCGACCAGCTTGTATAACGCGTCCACCTCGGTGTTCTTCCAGGCCGACTCCGCTTCCTTGCGGCCGAAACGCGTGCTCTTGGCCATCGCGCGCGCCTGGCGGCTGCCGCGCACCTTGCGGCCTTCCTGGTACTGGGCGCGCTTCTGGAAGCTGCGCTGGCCCATGTCGCGATAGACCTTCGCGCAACGAATCTGCGTGCCGGTGCGCACCGTGTAAACCGTGGCTTCCTTGCCGGATTTGAGGGAGCGGAGGACTTCGTCGATGACGCCATCGTCGATGAGCGGCTGCAGGCCGGGAGGGGTTTTCATGCCGGCGGCATGCTACGCGATTACGCACCGGGGCGGCGATTTGCCCGTGTTTTGAGGCCCCGCGACCTATGGCGCAAGACCGACCGGGCAATTCGCCCAGGCGGAAAGCGAGAATTCCACGCTGCAGATCCGCTGCGAGCTGCTCGCGAACACGTAGTTAGTCGTCTGCGTCACGCAGCGCGGCGTCCAGACGACGTCGACGTTGGCCGTGTTCGGCGGACCGGGTTTGTCCCAGCCGTTGAAGGCATCGACGCGTCCGGTTCGCGAGCTCCAGGCCGCGCTGTCGAGCTCGCAGGCCGGATTGATGCGCAGCCAGAACGGCGTGGAGCGCTGCGGAGAACCCGCACCCCACACTTTGTAGCCCGAGAAGATGTCACCGCCGCCCTGGTCCACTTCGATCGCGATGAAGTTGGGGTTCTGGTTCCAGAATGCGGGCGGTACCGGCATCTGCTGGCGAGTCGCGATGAATTTCGCCTGGGCCGCGGGCGATCGCGACTTGTCCGTGCGCACTATCGTCAGCGCAATCGTGTGATCCATCGCGCCCGACACCGCCGGCACGAATGCCGCGATCTCGGAATCGCTCCAGCTTTCGAAGACCAGGCGCATGTTGCCGCCCGGAAATTGCCCGATGGCTTCGACGCTGCCCGTCTGGTCGCCGAAACACATGCCCTCGATCTTGAAACGGCCGTTCGGCGTCACCGTGCCGCGCACGCGGGAAATCTCCGCCGGATGCGTTTTGCAGTAGTTGAGCATCTCGGTATACGAGAGCGCGGGAGCCGCCTTGATGGAGTCGCGACTGTTCAGCGAGCCACCCACTCGTGCCGGCTGCCGGACGGCCTCCACTCGATCCGAGACCGACGCCCCGAAACGGCCGGGCAGATCGCGCACCGGTGCGCCTTGAGGTGAAGTGCGGCTGATCCTGGCGGACGCCGGAACCGACGCCTGCCGCAGCTCCGTTTGCAGCTGTTGTTTGATCGCGCCGGCGGCGACCGGTTTGCCACCCACGATAATAATTGCGCGATCTTCGACGCTGAGCAGATTGCCCGGCAGTGTTGCCTTTGCGGCGGCGGCGTAGGGCTGCGTTTGAAGTGCCGTGGCCGCTGGACGCGAAACGGCGGGCGTGGACGCGGCCTGGGCCCGCTGCGCCGGAGAAGCCGCCCGTTGCTGCGGCGTCGCCGCCTTCTGCGCGTAAGCCGTGCCGAGCGCAAACAGCAGGATGACGGAACCCGAAACTGAAGTTTTCATGTGCATCTCCCTCGCGGCGAACGAAGCGCCTCAACAGGAGATACGGAATTGCCAGGTGTTTTGGACAACGAACTGCGGCTAACCTCGATTCCATGGATCCCGGCGCGGCCCACCCGTCCTGGTTAGTCCCGCGCACAGCTCAGTTCGGGCGATTCCCCGCCAGCACCTTGTCCAGATACGTCTGCGCGCCGGGCGACTCTGACTGTGCCAGCCAGAACAGCGCACGCTTGCGCTGCTCGCGCGACAGGGACTTGTCCTCCGCGGCCTTGATCAAGGCCGGTGTCGCACGCTCGTCCGGCAATTGAGAGAGCGCGAAGATCGTCAGCTCGCGCACATTGTTGTCGGCGTCCTGCTTCGATGCCGCGATGATCGAGTTCTCCACGTCGGCGGCGCCGTTGTGCGCGAGCCAGAACCACGCCTGCGCCCGGACGTCACCGTCCTTGTCGGTGTTGCCTAGTTTGATGAGATCCGCACTCACCCGCGGCGACTTCGACAGCGTGATGGCGAAGGCCGCATGCTTGCGCACCTCCGCGCTCGGGTCGTTGAACATGGCATGGGTGGTGATGTCCGCGCCGGCCGTGCCGCGCAGCATCGCCAGCCAGAAGATTGCACGCTTGCGTATTTCCTCCTGCGCATCGACGCGCGCCATCGTGCTCAAGGCGTCGAAGGCGACGGCGCTGCGATGCATCGCCAGCGCGCCCAGCGCTTCCTCGCCGAATTCGCTGTCTGGTGTCTTGGCGAGGCCGATGAGCCAGCGCGCGCTGTCGTCGGTTTCGACGTGGTCGAGCTTCTGGATAGGCGTCTTGGATTCCACCGGGCACGTGGCGGCCAGCGCGCGCACTTTCTCGACCTTTCCGCCCGCGAAGCGCGCGTAGACGCGGATGGCGTCGGTCCTGGCTTTGTCGCGAGAGCCGTATCCCTGGCGGTCGGCGTCGAGTTTGCTGGCAGACGTGTCCGCGGCCGCGCTGTCCGAACTACTCCAGCAACACCAGGCCGGAGAGTCTTCCACGGCCTGCACTTCCCAGCTCGCCCAGCCGTCCTTTGGCAGCGGCAGATCGGCCGAACGGGCCTGCGATGCGAATGCGAGCGCGGCGCACATCGCAGCCGCTTGAATGCTTGTGGTTCTCATCACTTTTTATCCAGCGCCGCGTCGATGGCTTCGAGCGCGGCGTCGCCGTTCATCATCGAGAGCATGCGCAGCAGCGAGCGCTTTTCCTCGGTGGTCTTCGCGGCGCGGTAGAGCGAGAGCACGCCCTGCTCGTCCTGCGCGATCAGCATGCCCTGGAGTGCGGCTTCCTTCATCTCGGCATCGGTGTTGCGCGTGTAGATCTCGCGCAGCGCGGTGCGCGCAGCATCGCCCTGGATGATTCCGATATTGCGCACCGCGTCGAGCCGCACCGAATGTTCGCCATTGCCGTCAGCGATTTTTCGCAGGCCGGTGAGATCGCCGCTGATCGCGTAGGCCTGGAGCAAACCACTCGCCGCGATGGGCCGGTCGGCTAGCTTGCGCAACTCTTCGCTGGCGCCCATCACGCCGAGCATGCGGATCGCGTCGGAAGCTTCCTCTTCGGTTTTTGCATTCAGCGCCACCTGGAATACGGGTTCCTTGCGGCCCGCGATCATCCATGCCTGCAGGATGTCTTCTTTCAGTTCTGCGTCGCCGGTCTTGTAGACGTCCTGCAAGGCGTCGAGCGACTTCGGGTCGCCGCTGATGCCGATGCTGCGGATCGCTTCGCCGCGCAGCTCCGAGTTCGTCGAGCGGGCCGTCTGCATCAGCAGGTCGCGCGCTTCCGGAGCACCGATCTGGCTCAAGACGAACAAGGCGCGCCGTTTGACGATCGTCGGCTGCGTCCCGATCAAAACCTTTTTGAGGATCGGCAGCGCACGCTCCGACGGCTGCGCCATCAGGCCTTCGAGCGCGGCGATCGCGAGCTCTTCCTGTTCGGTGGGCGCGCGGTCTTCGCGGTCGGCGTCCTGGGCCTGCGCGCCGGCTGCGCCTGCCAAAAGCAGCGCGAGCATCGTGGTACGGATGAGTTTCATGAAATACCTCTATCTACAATGTCTTGGATTGGGGGTTGGATGCCGTGCCGGCAGCGAGCCGGCTTTGCATCACACGGAATTCGAAGGCGAGCTGCGCGACGCTGGCGTCCGCTTTGCCGTCCGGTTGCTTGAGACTTTCGAGCACCGGCGAAAAAGCACGCAGCACGCGCGCGAGCTGCGGCTCGTTGGCGCGCTCGGCGGCGAGCGCGTAGATGCGGTTCTGCTCGACGATGGTTTCGATCAGGCGCTTGCGGTCTTCCGGCGTGGCGTTTTCCAATGAGGCGAGCTGTTGCTCGGTTCTTGCGAGGTGGGATTTCAGGCCGCGCTCGTAGGCCGAGGCGTTCGCCTCACCAGTTGCGGGCTGCGCGTTTGGCGTCGTAATCGCCGCGGTTCGCTCAGGCGCCGGCTCGCGGGTGAACTGGAAAACCGAGACGATGGCGACGAGCACGACCGCAGCCGCAGCGAGCCAGCGGACATTCGATGCAGGCCGGCGGATTTCACGCGACGCGCGGGCGGTCTGACTGGTTGCAGCCTGATCGAGAGCCGCCCGCCATCGCGCAAGTGTTTCGGCCGGCACCGGGACTTCGGGAATCGCCGCCGATGCATCGAGCCGGCTAATAAGGCGATGCAGCCGCTGCGCCAGCTCCGGCTGTTCGGCGAGCGCCGCACCGATGCGCGTGCGTTCGTCCGGCTCGAGGCCATCGCGATAGTAGTAGAGCAGCAGGTCGTCGTCGGAAATCATGATTCGCTCCGCCACACGTGCAGATCGACGCGCAGTTTGCGGACACCGCGAAACAGCACGCTCTTCACATTGTTGATGTTTGTTTGCAGGCTTTCGGCGATCTCGTCGAGACGCCAGCCTTCGATGTGTTTGAGGAGGAAGGCTTGCCGCTCCATCGCGGAGAGGCGCTGCATCGCGACCGCGAGGTCGCGGCCGAGCGCTTCCTGGGTGAACTCGGCTTCGGGGGTTTCAACGTGCGGCGCTTCGAAGGCGTCGTCGTGCAGCTCTTCTTCCGCTCGGCGTTTGCGTTTGCGCGTGAGGTCGATCGCGGCGTTCAGCGCGATGCGGTGGATCCAGGAATCGAGCGCGGCGTCGCCGCGGAATTCGTGGCGGCGGTCCCAGGCTTTGAGCAGGGCTTCCTGGACTGCGTCAGCGGCCAGGTCCGCGTCGCGCGTGATGCGCAGGCAGGCGTTGTACCAACGGCCGCTGCGTTCATTGAGGACGGTGTGGAAGGCGTCCGGTTGAACCCAGGATTTAAGGAGGGTGAGCACGGAACTTGGACGGTAGGACCAAGAAAAGGTTAGGGGGCGCCATAGGATGCGCGCAAACGCTTGCCGATCAAATAGTTATCGGGGTCGAAGACGCCCGCGTCACGCCTGGGCCAAAACGAAAAAGGCGCCGTGCTCGCCGTTTGAGCGGCAAGCACGGCGCCAGTATCGACTGTTTCTTTACATGGTCAGTTCTTTCGAATCCACGCTCTTGACGCCGCGCACGTTGCGCGCGAGCTCGATGGCGAGCGAGCGTTCCGCGCCGCTATCCACTTTGCCGCTGAGCGTCACGACGCCCGCATTGGTCTTCACACCAATGTCCGAGCCGTCGACGTTGGTCGAATACATGAACGTCGATTTCACCTTCGTGGTGATCCAGCCGTCAGCCATGTTGTTGACTTCCGCCTTGACGAGGCCCGGCTTCGCGCTCTGGACCACGAGCTGGTTGTTGACCGACGACACGCCGCGCGTGTTGATCGCGAGTTTGCCGGCGGCGTCCTTGGCTTCCTGCGTATCGGCCTTGCCCGTGAGCATGACCTTGCCGCGCGTAGTGTCGACGTCCGCGGTGAGGCCATCAGCGTAACGGCTCCACAGCAGCTTCGACTTCACCGTCGAGCTGATCGTCGCGTCGTCGATCTTCTCGCCGTACCCGCGTTCCGCGCTCTGCGCCGGCTCGACGTATTTGTCCTGCACTTCGATCTTGTTGTCGACGGACTTGATGCCGTCGACACCGAGCGCGATCTGCTTGGCCAGATCCTTGTTGACACTTTCCGGCACGTTGCCGGTCAACGTCGCCTTGCCTTCATGCACCGAGACGTGCAAGTCGCGCGCGCGCAGATAGGGGTTGAGCGCATAAGTCGTCCAGATCTGCGACTCCTGGCGTGCGTCGATGACTTCCTGCGAAGGCTTGGCGGCCGCGTAAGCGACGCTGCTGCCCGCGATGGCGGCGGCGATGGCTGTGGCAAGCAATAGATTGCGAGTGATCATTGAAGATTCTCCGAATTCGAATGGGGTACTGATTGGGGGCAGGAGCTTTGCCGGCCCGAAGAGAAGAGTTGCGCCGCGGATGCATCGGCGATGCAAATGGCTGCGAATACGACGATCTGGCCCTGCGACCCGCAGGAGTGCGGAGTACCGGGTTCGATCTAACCAGCCAAAGTACCGTGGAACGCTCCTACGGTATGTAGGCGAACACGCTGATGCGGCGCGCAGCAAACAACCGCACTACGAGCAAAGATCAAGGCAAGGCTCGCAGCATTGCAACGGAGGCATTACTTCGAACGCGGTTTTGACGGCACCGTCGGCAAACCAAGGTGTTGGGTCTTGAACGGCCGATGCGAACGTCCGCCCCGTTTCCCTTCCGCTGCATCGCCGGTGCCCGCGGGCTGATACCCAGGCACCAGCTGCATCTTCCCGTTGCCAATGAGATCCGCCCGACCCATCTGCCGCAACGCCTCGCGCAACACCGGCCAGTTGTCAGGATCGTGATACCGCAAAAACGCCTTGTGCAACCGCCGCTGCTTGATCCCCTTCGGAATCACCACTTCCTCGCTGTCGCGCGTCACCTTGCGCAGCGGATTCTTCAACGTGTGATACATCGCCGTCGCGGTCGCCATCGGCCCCGGCAGGAACGCCTGCACCTGGTCGGCCCGAAACCCATTGCCCTTGAGCCATAACGCCAGCTCGAGCATGTCCTTGTCCGTCGTTCCCGGATGCGCCGCGATGAAATACGGAATGAGGTACTGCTCCTTCCCCGCGGCCTTGCTGAACTTGTCGAACAGCTCCTTGAACTTGTAGTAAGACCCGACACCGGGCTTCATCATCTTCGACAGCGGCCCCTCGCCGATCGCCTCGGGCGCGATCTTGAGATAGCCGCCGACATGATGCGTCGCGAGCTCCTTCACATACTCGGGGCTCTCGATCGCGAGGTCATATCGCACGCCGCTCGCGATCAGGATCTTTTTCACGCCCGGCAACGCGCGCGCCTTGCGATACAGCTGGATCAGCGCGGAATGGTCGGTGTTGAGATTCGGGCAGATGCCGGGAAACACGCAGCTCGGTTTGCGGCAGGCCTTCTCGATGTCGCGGCTCTTGCACGCGATGCGATACATGTTCGCCGTCGGCCCGCCGAGATCGCTGATCACGCCGGTGAAGCCGGGCACGGTATCGCGCACCTTCTCGATTTCCTTCAGCACCGAAGCTTCGCTGCGGCTCTGGATGATGCGGCCCTCGTGCTCGGTGATCGAACAGAACGTGCAGCCGCCGAAACACCCGCGCTGGATGGCGATCGAGAACTTGATCATCTTGTACGCGGGGATCTCGGCCTTGCCGTAGGCGGGGTGCGGCACGCGTGCGTACGGCAGATCGTAGATGGCGTCCATTTCTTTGGTAGTTAGCGGCACGGGTGGCGGATTCAGCCACACGTCCGCATCGCCGTGGCGCTGCACGAGCGCGCGCGCATTGCCGGGGTTGCTCTCGAGATGCAGGATGCGGCTGGCATGGGCGTACAGCACGGGGTCGGCGACCACCTGCTCGTGCGACGGCATACGGATGACGCTGCGCTCGCGGTCCTCGCCCTTCACGCGCCGAGAAAACTTCACGATCACCTCAGTGGTGCCGGGCAGGGGTTCCCGGGGGTTGGCGTCGGAAGAATGCTGCGAACCCCGCAACCCCCTGCCCGGCACCACTTCCGTCGGCGCGGCTTCGCCGGCCTCGACGGCGGCGGCCTGCTCGTTCGCCTTGCGGATCTCGGGCTCCATCGCGTACGGATCGATGGGCGGGTTCAGCTTGCCGGGGGTGTCGACATGCGTGGAGTCGATCTCGATGAAGTCGTGGCTCTTGCGCACGAACGACGTGCCACGCAGATCAGTGATCTCGTCTATCTTCTGCCCGGCCGCGACGCGATGCGCGATCTCCACGATCTGCCGCTCGGCGTTGCCGAACACGAGGATGTCGGCCTTCGCATCCAACAACACGGAGCGGCGCACCTTCTCGCTCCAGTAATCGAAATGCGCGATCCGGCGCAGCGACGCTTCGATGCCGCCGATGACGATCGGCACATCCTTGAACGCCTCACGTGCGCGTTGTGCATACACGATCACGGAACGATCGGGCCGCGAGCCGCCCTGCCCGCCGGGCGTGTACGCGTCGTCGCTGCGGATGCGTTTGTCCGAGGTGTAGCGGTTCACCATGGAATCCATGTTCCCGCCGGTGATGCCGAAGAACAGGTTCGGTTTGCCGAGCGCCTTGAACGGCTCGGCGCTCTGCCAATCCGGCTGCGCGATGATGCCGACGCGAAACCCCTGCGCCTCCAGCACTCGGCCAATGATGGCCATGCCGAAGCTCGGGTGGTCCACGTACGCATCGCCGGTGACGATGATCACGTCGCAGCTGTCCCAGCCTAACTGCTCCATCTCCGCGCGCGACATGGGCAGGAACGGCGCGACGCCGAAGCGTGCGGCCCAATACTTGCGATAGCTGGTGAGTTCTTTGGCGGCGGCGGACATCGAACAACTCCGGGGAAAGGGAGTTGGAGCCGGGCCGGGCGCCACACCTATATATAGAGTGCCGCCGGAGCGCGATTCGAGCCGGGACTTACGCCGGCCAACACCTTTCCCGATATGTCAGGAAACCCCGAGGTTGGCCTTGCGGCTACTGCCAGGGGCTGGATGGGGCGGGAGTGTAGGGGCGAACGCGGGATTGTCAAAAAATCGCGGATTTGAGCGCCCCGCCCGACGGCAGCTCAGTTCAACGATGCCATCCAGTTGCCGACGGCTTCCCACGCGGGCGTTCGCGCGGCCCACGCGCGCAGAGGCCAGGAGATCACGAGCAATGTGCCGCCGATGGCATACAGCGGATGCACGGAGCGATGCTTCACCCAATCGGCGGCCAGGCACGCAATGACGAAGGCCGCGGTGACGGACGTTTGCATCAGTAGAAAGTGGCCCTGCAGTCCCAGCAGAAGCAGCACGCGCGCCGACGGCGGGCCGAGGACCGAAATCATGGCAAGCATCATCAGCCGGCGATGGATCTGTGGCTTGCGCCGCCAGTACAACGCCGCCGACACGAACGCGCCAAACAACACGATGGCCAGCGTCGGCAGCAGCACGAATTGCGCAGAGGTCATGCCCATGCCGCGTGGGCGTGTGGCGCTCGCGGAAGCCACCGCGGTGGCGAGACCCAGAATCACGATCAAACCGGCGAGCACGGCACCGGCGATGCCTAGCTTTCTATGTGTTTGATAGTCCTGTTTCGAGATCAGGCGCGCCTGGATCGCGAACAGCACGAACCAGGCGGTGAAGACGACGCCGTGCAAATGCAGCAGCACGGTGAGCGGTGGGACGTCGAACCAGTAGCGCAGGTAGAAGGTCCTGGCGAATGCGAGCGCGCACCACGCTGCAAGCGCAAGCGCGACGACGTAGTAGGCACGACTGCGGACGACAGCGGCCATCGACTATCTCCCTTCGATTCCTCGATCGCGAAGGTACGCCAACCTTGGGGAGGTCACAACGCTTGGGCGTCGATCCAGTCGCGACTGACAGACGTGACACTGTTTGCCAGGAATATAGGCATGTCCCCATAAAAATGGCCCGGGCAGGTCCGCAGTGAGACGGACCGCTCCGGGCCAAGAGGTTCGCCGCCAGTCGGCGGCTATCGATTATTCGATGGTGGGCTGGTTGATCACGACTTCGACGCGGCGGTTCTGCTGCCGGCCGGCGGCCGAGTCGTTGTCCGCGATGGGCGAGTTCTCGCCGCGTCCCGAGGAGCTGAGCCGCGCGGAGCTCACGCCCTGCCCGACTAGATAGTTCTTCACGGCGCTGGCACGGCGCTCGGACAAGGACTGGTTCATGTCCTCACTACCCATGCTGTCCGTGAAGCCTTCGATGGCCGCGGTTCGCTGCGGGTACTCGGTCATGAATGCCGTGATGCGATCGAGATTCGCCGAGGCACCCGACTTGAGCTCGGACTTGCCGGTGGCAAACAACGTATCGCCCAGCGTGAGCACCAGTCCGCGATCCGTCGGCTTCGCCTGCAGGATCTCGAGCTGACGCTGCAGCTCTGCGGCCTGCATCTGCGAGGCATTAGCGGCGAGCATGGCATTGGCCGCATCGTCGCGCGCATTGCTGGCGGCCAGCTTCTGCTCGGCGCTGTCAGCGCGCGCGACCAGGGCATCCGTCTTCGCGCGATTGGCATCCGCCTTGGCACGGTCGGCCTCCAGCGTGCGCGAGTCGAGGCGTGCTTTCTCGCTCTGCTCGTTCAACGCCGTGCGTTCCAGTTCCGCGACTCGCGTCTCGGCCAGCGATCGGGCCGTGTCGACCTTGTGATCGGCGATGTAGACGCGGTGGGCGGCCAGATCGATATTTTTCTCGGTGCGCTCGGCTTCGCGCACGGCGGCTTCGGCATCCTTGAGCGCGACCGGCGCGCCACTGGCGAGCACCGGGTCGCCTTGCAGCGCGGTGAGTTTGGCGCGCACCTGCTCGGATCCCAACGGCTTCTTCGGAGTTGAAGCGCAGCCGATGAACAGGCTGGCGGCGACGGCCACGGCGATTGCCGTCTTCATCGAGTAGTTGGTGTAGTTCATTGTTTGTCTCCGGTCTTGCGCTGCATCTCTTCGACGAGCGTGGCGGTGCTGCGCTTGATGTCCGCATTGACGGCATTGGCTTTGGCGGCGCCCGTGCGGGCGGCGGCCAGCTCGGCGGCTGCGCGTGCTTCGTCGGCAAGCCGCGCGGCGGCAACCATCTCTTTCTCACTTACCGCCTGCTGCGCGGAGCTGAATTTGCTGCGTGCTTCGGCGAGCTCGACGGCCGCGAAGGTCGCAGCTTCGACACGTTCGGCATTGGCAATCGCCTGCTGGGCGGATTGCAGGTTCGTGGTGGGGATCGGCGCGGCGGCAAACGCAGCGCTGCACGCGAGCAGGACGGGCAACGTCATGCGCAGGCGGCGGCGGGCAGCGCGGGTGATCTCGGTGGAAAACTTCATACACGGTCTCTACTGATGACGATGGATTGCTCGGGAGCGGGATCCACCAGAGAACCGAGTGTGCGCCGGCGCACGGCCGCGGTCGGTACGCGGCCGTACATAGCGCGTAATTAGTTAGACAGCCAGATCACGGCGCACTGCCCCACATCACGGGCAACAACACGGTGAACTCACTACCGTGCCCGAGCCCGGGGCTGGTGGCGTGCACGGAGCCGCCGTGTTTTTCCACCAGGTCGCGCACGACCGCAAGACCGATGCCGCTACCGCCTTCGGAGTGCGGCGCCATGGAATCCGCCTGTGAATAAAGTTCGAAGACGCGCGCCAGCACCGCAGGCTCCATGCCGATACCGGAATCTCGCACGACGATGCTCGCCTGCGCGCCCTCGCGTTTGAGATGAATCACGATGTCGCCGCCGTTGGGTGTGTATTTCGCGGCGTTGATCAGGAGGTTCGCGAAGACCTGTTCGAGACGCGCGGCATCGGCATGCACCCAGAGCGCTTCATCGGGTAGATCCGTGACCAGACGATGCCCGCGCTGCGCGATGTCCGGCGAAATCGCGCTGACGGCGTGCTGAACGACGGTGCGGAGATCGACATGCGATCGATACAGCGCGCGCTGCTTGCCGTTCGGTTGCGAGGCGGTGTTGAGCAGATCCTCGACGTGCAAGGCCAGCTGCGCGACGTGGCGTTCGATGAGCGCGCGCGCGTTGTCGACATGGACGGCGCTCGCGGGCGCCCGCAGGAGCCGGGCCGCATTGCGGACGACGGCCAGTGAATTCCGCATCTCGTGCGAGATCGAGGCGATTTCATCGGTGCGTCGATCGGGCCGCGCGTTCACGAGACGCCCGGGAACGCGGATGGCGGGGCTGCGGAGCTCACTTCGGATCAGTTGCATCATCGGTAGTTCTCCTGCTGCCGAATACCTGCAGCGCGTGCCCGGAGCCTACTTCCGGGCCCTCCCCGTGTCTGTTCGCAAACGAACACAGTCCGGGAATTGGGCATAGACTCCGCGCGGATGAGCCCAGCACCGAGCCCGCGCGAAAACCACATTCTTCGTGCCCTGCCACATGCCGAATTCGAACGGCTGGCGCCCTATCTGAAACTGGTACCGATGCCGCTCGGCGCAGTGTTGTACGAGTCCGGTGCGGCTTTGCGCCACATCTACTTTCCCACCAATTGCATCGTTTCGCTGTTGTACGGATTACAAAACGGCGCCTCGGCAGAGATCGCGGTGGTCGGCAACGAAGGTGCGATCGGAGTGTCGCTGTTCATGGGCGGCGAAACGACGCCGAGCCGGGCCATCGTGCAAAGCGCGGGACAGGCGTACCGGCTGCCGGGAATCAGGCTGAAAGAGGAATTCAACCGCCACGGCGAGATGCTCCACATCCTGCTGCGTTATACGCAGTCGTTGCTCACGCAGATGTTCCAGACGGCGGTGTGCAACCGGCATCACTCGCTGGAGCAGCAGTTGTGCCGCTGGCTGTTGTTGTCGCTGGACAGGCTGCCGTCGAACGAGCTCAAGATGACGCAGGAGCTGATCGCCAACATGTTAGGGGTGCGGCGCGAGGGTGTGACCGAGGCGGCGGGGAAACTGCAGGCGCTCGAAGTGATCCGGTATAGCCGCGGGAAGATCACGGTGCTCGATCGGCCGAAGCTCGAAGAGATGTCGTGCGAGTGTTATGCGGTGGTGAGGAAGGAATCCGACCGGCTGGCACCGCCGAGCGCGGGCTGAATCCGCGTCTATTGCCTGACGATCAGCTTCGCGAGCAGTGCGTTGTCGTCCAGGCGCCAGACCTTGATCGCGTGTTTGCCTTTCGCGAGGGCCGGAAACTTCGCTTCGAGTACGAACTCGTTGTTGATGACGGCTTTTTCCCAGTCGTGCTGTTCCTGCATCGTCGGCGGGCCCGGCGAGGGCATGAGGCGCATCGCCAGCGTCTGCATGTCGCCGTCGTCGATGGAGACGCCGATGCGGATGTCGACGCCACCGGAGGTCTGCAGGGTGGGCAGCAGGTGCAGGGCGACCGTGGCGTCGCCGGTTTGCGGGATGGCCGCTGCGTATTGTAGATAGACGGCGTCTCGTTGGGTGGTCGCGGGCCGGCCTTGCGGGAGCGCGACGACGGCGCCGGCTCCGTCACCCAGATTTGGTATTGCCCGCCATGTGAGGCCGGCGCCGGCTCGCGCTTTGGTGAAACGCACAGCCTCGATGGCGATGGTGCGCGCTGGAACCGGCTCGTCGATATTGGCCGGCGCGATCGGGGCGCCGACGGTCGCGACGCGCCGCACCTCGGGCATCACCTGTTTGTCCGGCTGCTGCCACGTCGTGTAACCGATGTGGGTCTGCAGCATCATGCCGTCCCATTTGCCGCCGTTGAGCGCGTGGTATTGGTCCGCGAGCGCCTGGTCGCGCTCGAACAGGGCTTTGACGCGATCGGCGAAATGGTTCGCGCGCGGATCGTTGGCGTCCGCGTAGCAGCGATTGAGGGCTACGGCGTGATACAGCCAGTAGAGATTGGCGAGCGCGGCGATCGGGTGTTCGACGAGCTGGAAGAATGCGTCGCTTTGCGCGGCAGGCACGCGTTGCTTCGCCTTCGCGAGAGCCGCTTCGAGTTGGTTCCAGCGATCGAGGAGCGTGTAGAAATCCCGCCCGTCGGGCGTGCGGCCAGCCGTTTCGGTGAGCGGGAAGCTCGTGGCGTCGATGAGCTCCGGCTTGCGCAGGGCGGCGAGCTGGCTGTAGCGCGTCACGAGGCTGGCGATTTCCCTGGCCTGCGCCGGGCCGAACGTGGCGCGCGCCCAGGCTTCCGGGTAGTTAGCCAGCGCGGCGGGCGTCATGGCTTCCGGGTTCCACGCCTGCGCCAGGAAGAAACTCAGCGGGAATTCCATCGGCTTGATGTCGCCGACGTTCACGATCCACAACGCTCGGGCGCCGCGCTGATACGCGAGGTCCATCTGCTGCCAGGTCTTCTCGATCTGGTTGGTGTTGAGCCACTTGTAGTTGCGCGGGCCGCCGACGTAGTCGAAGTGGTAGTAGACGCCGTAGCCGCCTTTGCGGTTCAGGTCGCCGGTAGGCAGGCGGCGCACCTGGCCCCAGTTGTCGTCGGCGAACAGCAGCGTGACGTCGTCGGGCACTTTCATGCCGTGGTCGTAGTAGTCCTGCACTTCCTTGTACAGCGCCCAGACCTGCGGCTGCTGGTCGGCGGGTTTTCCCGTGACGTCATGGATGATCTCGCGTTGCGCGGCGACGATGGATTCGAGCAGCTGCGTGGCGGTGCCTTCGGACATGGGCTCGTCGCCGTCACCGCGCATGCCGACGGTGAGCAGCGCTTCGTATCCCTGGCCGTCACCCTTGGACATCATGCGTTCGACGCCGCCGCGCCAGAATTTGCGCAGGTTGTCGGCGTTCGTCCGGTAGTCCCACTTGCCGCCGGTGATGCCCTGTTCCTTGTTGCGATGCCATTCGGCTTGCGCGCGAGTCAGGGGCTCGTGGTGTGAGGTGCCCATGACGACGCCCATGGCGTCGGCGAGGACCATGTTGTCAGGGTCGTCGTCGTTGAACGCGCGCGGCTGCCACATCGCGGGCCATAGATAGTTGCCCTTGAGCCGCAGCAGCAGTTCGAACACGTGGGCGTACAGTTTGGAACTGGCGCCGCCGAACTTGTTAGCGGCCCAGGTGCTGAAGGCCGGGGCTTCGTCGTTGATGAAAAAACCGCGGTAACGCACCTTGGGCTGGTCGCGGCGCGCGCCGGCGGTCAGGTAAAGATCGCTCTTGCGGGTGACGGGGACGTCCGCGAACCAGTGCCAGGGGGAGACGCCTATCTTTTCAGAAAGATCGTAGAGGCCGAACACCGCGCCGCGGCGGTCGGAGCCGGCGATCACCAGAGCGCGCCGGACAGTCGGCAGCGGATTGTCGACGACGATCTGGCGGTACGTTTCCCATTGGCCGCGCAGGTCGGCGATGTCGATCTTGCCGGTGCGAGCGAGTTCGTCGAGCAATGCGCTCTGGCCGATGACGCCGGCGATGATGAGGTCGGCATGTGCGGCAGCCGGAGCAGTGAGCTTCGCGGGCGCCTGCCCGCTCACCCGCTCGAGATCGGTGGCGAAGTTCGCAGCGGCGAGCTTGACGGCGGAGTTGGCCGATTCTTCGATCAACAACGCTGCGGGATGACCCTTGCTGATGAGCGGGAAGCTGGTCTTCGCGGCGCGATCGCAGACTGAGACCGGTAGCTTGCAAGCCAGCGCAACCGGCGCGAATGCGCAGAGGATCAGAGCGGCAGCGCCGCAGGCCATGTTCTTCATAGCCCGCGAAAACTACCTGAAAGGTTCAGAAAAGGGGACAGATCTATTTTCCCCGAATTGCCCGGATGCACTTTGGCGATCGCGAAAAATAGATCTGTCCCCTTTTTCCCTCTTACTTCAGCGCGTCGCTCAGACCTGGGACGTTGTCTGCGCCTTCCAGCACTTTGAGGTTCGCACCTTTGAAGTCGTTGCCGATCGGCTCGTAGCGGCCGCCCAGGCACTGGCTCAGGAAACCCTCCGCGATGGCGTAGAACGACACGCGGTTCGTAGGCCGCGCGAAGCCGTGGCCTTCTTCCGGATACAGCACGTACGTGACCGGCAGATTCTTGGCTTTCATCGCCTTCACGATCTGATCGGCCTCGGCCTGCTTCACGCGCGGATCGTTCGCGCCCTGCGCGATCAGCAGCGGCTTCTTGATCGCATCCACCTTGAACAGCGGCGAGCGTTCGGCTAACAACTTCTTGCCGGCCTCGGTGCGCGGATCGCCCACGCGCGTCGCGAACTCTTCGTAGAACGCCTTCCAGTACGGCGGGATGGAGGACAGCAAGGTCTCGAGATTCGACGGCCCCACGATATCCACGCCGCAGGCAAACGTATCCGGCGTGAACGTCACCCCGACCAGCGTCGCATACCCACCATACGAACCGCCGTAAATCGCGACCTTGTCCGCCGTCGTGATCTTCTCCTGGATGGCCCAGCTCACGGCATCGAGCAGGTCGTCGTGCATCTTGCCGGCCCACTCCTTGTCGGCGGCGTTGATGAAGTTCTTGCCGAAGCCGGTGGAGCCGCGGTAGTTCACCGACAACGCGGCATAACCGCGATTCGCCAGCCACTGGTGTTCGTTGTCGAACCCGTACGCATCGCGCGCCCACGGACCGCCGTGCACGTTGAGCACCAGCGGCACGGGTGAATCCGGCCGGCCGTCGCCGTTCGCATCCGAGCCGGGCGGCAGCGATAGGTAGGACACGAGCGTGAGGCCGTCGCGCGCCTTGAGCTCGAGCGACTGCATCGGCACCAGCGGCGCCTTCGCCAGCGCGGGCCGCTGATCGAACAGCTTGGTCAGCTTGCCGGCCTTGCGGTCGTATAGATAGGCCGACGCCGGCGCCAACGCGTCATCCGTCGACACCGTCCACAACGAGTCGTCCAGCGTGCGATTGGTGACCGCAAAGCCGTCGCCCAGTTCCCTGGTCAGCAGGTCCACGTCCTTCTGCAACGCGGGCTTGAGCACGGTGATCTCGGGCTTGAGATAGTTGACCGTGTACGCCTGCGGCGAGCGGTCCCGCGGATCGGTCCAGATGCTCTCCACGTCGGCCTGTTCGCTGGCGCCGAGCACCGTGATCTTGCCGCTGGCGAGATCGACCCGCGCCAGCGCGGATTTGTCGCGCCCCACCGAAGATTGCAAAAGCGCCGTCGTGCCGCCGGCTTCGACACCGATCGACGCCGTGGTGAGCGAATCCGACTGGCCGAACTTGAGCAGGCTGACCCATTTGCCGCCCGCGCGCCGCAGGAATTCCCCGCCTTCCGCGGTGGTCTTGGTGGCCATCTTCGGCTTGAGGTCGAGGTCGAGATCGTAGCCGGCGAATTCCTGCGTGTTCTGCTCGATCAACACGCGTTTGCCGGTAGATAGATTGACTTCCCAGATGTCGTGCCACTCGGGTGTGCGGTCGTTGAGCGCCACGGCGGCGACCCCCGGCTTCTTCCACGACAGGCCGACGACCTGCGCCTGGATACCCTTGTAAGGCGTGAGATCCTTCTGCGTGCCGGTGACCACGTCCACCGCGTACAGGTGGAAATTCTCGTCGCCGCCCTCGTCCTGCACGAACAACACATGTTTGTTGTCGTACGCCCAGAAATGCTGGCGAATGCCGCGCTTCTGGTCGTTGGTGATGGGTTTGGCGTTGTCCGGATCGGTACGCGGCGCGAGCCACACGTTGAGCACGCCATCGCGCGGCGCGATGTACGAAAGGTATTTGCCGTCCGGCGAGATACGCGCCTGCGTTTTTTCGGGATTGCCGAACAACGCGGAACGCGGGATTACCGTGGAACCGGCCACCGCCTCGGCGGCGGTCGGCGGCTTCTGCGCCGCTGCGAGAGTTGGAATGATCAAAGCGGCACCAAGCATGCCGGAAAAAAAGGTTTTCATGTGTTCGGCTCCTCGCCGCCATCCTGCAAGGCGGGGGATTATATAGAGGTGTAACGGTCTGACGATCCGGCTGCGGCGGAATGACGGCATCACCCGATCAGGCGACAACGCGAGATCGGCTGCCTGCCCTGATCGTCACACCGGCGGCATGCCCGGCTTATGGCATGCTTGCGGCCCCGCTCGAGGCTCCAGCGGTTCGCCACCAGTACGGAACGACATAATGAAAAATGCGCTGCATCGATCAAGCGTCAGCCGGCTTCTGCTCACCCTTCTCATCGCCACCTCAACGACAACCGCCATGGCCAAAACCTCGCTGATTTATATCGCCACCCAGGATCCGGCCAGGATGGGCATCACCGTGGCCGAGTTCGACGCCGACACCGGCGTGTTGTCCGCGCCGCGCATGGTCATCGAGACGCGCGACCCAGCGCATTTCACGTTGTCCGCGGACGGCAAACATCTCTACATGTGCAACACCGGCACTCCGGGCGGCGTGAGCGCCTTCGCGGTGGACAAGAAAACCGCGGCGTTGAAGCTGCTCAACTACAAGGAAGCGAAAGGACGCGGGCCGAGTTACGTGAGCGTGGATGCGACCGGGCACTACGTGCTCGATGCGAATTACGGCGGCGGCTACGTCGAAATCTACTCGCTCGCGAAGGACGGCTCGCTCGATCAGCAGACCGCCTTCGTGCAACACGAGGGCTCGAGCGTACATCCGCAGCGCCAGACGAAACCCTACGCGCACTGGTTCCGCACCGACCCCTCTAACAAGTTCGGCCTGGTCGCGGATCTCGGCACCGATCAGATCGTCATCTACAAGTTCGACGCGAAGACCGGCAAGCTCACGCCCAACGATCCGCCGGCCACCAAGGTGGCCGGAGGCCAGGGGCCGCGGCACCTCGCGTACCACCCGAATGGCAAGTGGGTGTACGTCATTGCCGAGATAGCCAATGAAGTCATGGCGTTCAACTGGGATGCGACCAAAGGCACGTTGACGCAGTTCCAGGCGGTGAAAACGCTGGCGCCCGGCTTCACGGATCCGTCCACCGCAGCGGAAATCGCGGTGCGCGCGGACGGCAAGTTCCTGTACGCCTCCAATCGCGGCGAAGACAGTCTGGTCGTCTACGCCATCGACGCGCGCACGGGTGAGCTCACGCTCAAGCAGCGCACGCCGTCGCGCGGCAAGGTGCCGCGTTACTTCACGCTGGACCCCACCAACAAATGGCTGATCGTCAGCAACCAGGAAGGCGCGAACGTGTCGGTGTTCAGCGTCGATGCAGACAGCGGCGAGCTGCAGCCGAAAGGTGAGCCCATAACATTGGTGAAACCCATGGCGGTCGCTTTCCTGCGCTGAGGACACACACGCGGGGAACTTGTTGGGGCGCCTCTGTCAGGAGAGCGATTCGTCTCCGAATGGCTACGCCTGTTGGTTGGATACGAGCGCCGCGCGATTACATTCCGCAATCCCACGATCGCTGTTGTGGGATTCAACGGACGTTGATGCCCAGCGGCCTGCGGTTCCCCCGCCATGCGGCCGTAGCTATCGTGTCCAGCAATGAATGAAGTTAGCGGCTCCGGCTCCACGGCGGAGGAACAGCGCAAACAACTTGTCGAGCTATTCCTGCAGCGCACGCTCGAAGACGTGGAGCACATGCGGCGCAGCGTTCCCCAGCTGATAGCGGCTGATCAGGCCGCCTGGCAGGAATTGCGATTCGCGGCACGGCGTGCGGGCGGCATGGCCAAGACCCTTGAGCTCGGGCTGCTCGCGGCGTGCGCGAAAGAACTGGTTGCGTTGGCGGACGAGAAGTTCGCCGGCAAGCCGCTCGATGCGCCGTTCCTGCTGGCCGTGACGAGCGCGATCGAAGTGGTGGGCATCGAGCTGGAACGCCTGGCGAAAGAAAGCCCCTAGCTAGTTTCGGAGCGCGGGCTCAGGCCAGGCGCAGCACGCGCAGGATGGTGTCGAAACTCATCGACATCTGCAGCAGCGTGCAGATCGTGACCAGCAGCGACAACTCGATCCCGAACTTGGTGCGCAGAGTGTTGATGCGGTACAGATCCGCGACCATGCGGTGCGCGAACGACGGCGCGAGTGTGCGCACCAGCGCGTCCCTGTTTTCCTGCGAGACCTGCAGCGCTTCGACCAGCTCCGTAACGATGCCGACCGCAGTCTTCACCTGGCTCGCCGCGTCGCGCGCGGCGAGGTACTGCGCCGCGCGCGTGTCGATGGACGCCAACGCCTCGGCGTTGCCGGCGCAATGCTGGTTCCAGAACGGCAGCAGGACATCCTTGAGCAGCGGATCGAGGTGGGCGCGCTCTTCGGGCGTGAGCGTCGACGCATCGAGCGCCGAGGTCATCGCGGCGGCTGCCGCTGCGCAAATTTCCCGGCGGCGCGCGGGCGCGGTGCCGGAAGCGTCATGGCCCTCCAGACTTGCAAGCAGTGCAATGACTTCGCTGACGAATTCGTTGAGGCTCACGCCGTAGTCACGCGCAAGCTGACTGGCGGATATCCCGCGTCGTTTTCCTGGCATCCCCTGGACCCTGATTTTTCCTGTCCACCGGCGAACACAGGTCCCCCGGCTGTTGTTCTGAATCGAGCGCCCGTGCCATCGAAACGACGGGCGTCAGACTTGCGGCAGGTCCCGAATGAACGATGACGGCGATGCTAACGGCGTCTCGTGGATGCGGCGAACTCAAACCCGGCCCGAAAAGTAGAACAGCAAATCCGCTACGTCGCCAGCGGCATGCTCCTACAGCTCGGACGGCTCATGAACGACGCCGGTACGTCAAGGTGTTAGCCAGCGCACGAACCATGCGATGCCGCGGTCGATGCTGTCCGGATTCACGCGGTGTGGCGTGTCTTCCTGGATCACCAGCTGCAGCTTGTCAGCCGCGTTCGCCGCGGCGTACACCGGCCTGGCAGCCGCCACCGACAAGCGCACTCCGGCCACGGGCGTGTTCGCATCCGAATCCGCGTTGATCACTAACAAGGGCCGCGGCGCGATCAGCGGCAGCATCGCGGGGCCGTCGAACGGCCCGTCGATGCCGGGCACCACGCGTGCGTAGAACTCGCGCACGAACGCCACATTGCGCGCGGGCTTGCCCGCGGTCTGCGCCGCCGCGTCGAAGCCGCTCTGGATGGTGGCGATGCGTGCTGGCCAGGCGCCGTTTTCCAGCGCCCATTGGAAACTCTGCACGCCGATGTAGGGCACGGCTGCCGCGACGCGCGGATCGGCCGCGGCCGTGAGATATGTTTCGATGCCGCCCTTGGAAATTCCCGTCAAGCCGATGCGCCCGGCATCGACGTCCTTGCGGGTAACCAGGTAGTCGATGAGCCGCATCACGTCCCAGGTGGTGTCGTAGAAGAAAGGATGCCCCTGCCCGCTCTTGAAGGCCTGCGCGATGGCCTCGTTGTATTCGGCCGCGCCCGTGCCGGCCCTGGTGCGCTCACCATGAAAACGCCCGTCGATCGCCACGCCGATGAAGCCGGCCTTCGCCGCCAGCGTCACGATGCGCACGATCTGGTCGTTGTCCTTGTTGCCGCCGGTGCCGTGCAGCGCGATGACCACCGGCCGTCTGCCCTTGAACCGCGCCGGCTCCGGCAGCAGTAGATAGCCGGGCACGCGCTCAGTGGCATCCGCGCTGAACCACAGGTGGAATTTCTCGAGGCCGTCCACCGCAGGCATCGGGGCGAGTTCCGGCCGCAGCGCGACCCGCGGGCGTTCGAGCACCGCCAGATAGGCCGCGCGCGTTTCGCCGGGCGATCCGTCCGCCAGCGCGGCAACCGAGAGCTGCAACGCCAGCAGCGCGGCAATCCATCGCCCCGATCCCCCTCGTCGAATCGCCTTCATGACTGCTTCGCTCCAAAACCCGGATAAAACTCGGCCATCATGCGCTCGTGGTACGCGACGAGGTTCTGCAGACTCGCGACTTTCGCCTGCAGCGGCGACTCGAAGGTCTTCGTCAGCGAGCTGGCGATGAACGCGAACGCCGTCGCATCCGCGCCGCAGGGTTCGTCGCCCATCAGGTATTTGTTGCCGCCCAGGATCTGCGACAGGGCTTCGAAGGCGCGGCTCGTCATCGCCGTCATCTCCGCTTCACTGTGACGCCCCAGGCCGTGCCCGTGTAATTTCGAGCGCACGCTCCGGCGCACCAGCTTCACGATGATGGGGCGGATGATCGCCGGCGCGCGCTTGAAGAATCCTCGCGGACCGCGGTCGAAGTTCGCGTCGATCATCCAGCGCCAGTACACCACTGCCCAGTACACGTGATCCTCGAGCATCTTCTCGAGGCCCCAGGCGATCCCGCGATCGCGCTGCGAGAGCGTGCGGTCGAAGTCGATGGCGTACTTCTGCTCGAGGTACATCCGGATGAGCGTGGAATCCGCGACGATGGCGCCGTTGTCGTCGATGTACGGCAGCTTGCCTTTCGGCGCCTTGCCGAAGCCCCTGGTGTTGGTCTGGTATTCGAGCTTCGCGAGCTTCAGCAACATCTCGCACTTCATGACGAACGGGCTGGGGTCGGGCAGGCCGAAGTACTGGCCGAAGGTGTACAGCGTGATCATGTGGTTCAGTCCTCGAGCGTGACCCATTTCATGCGGCCGCCGGCGCCGCTCTTGATGCTCACCTGCGCCTTGCGCAAGCCGAAGTGCGCGGCGACCAGCGCGATCACCGCGGCATTCGCCTTGCCATCGACGGGCGGCGCCTTGACGCGCGCCAGCCAGCTGCCGTCGTCACATTCGGTCAAATCTTCCTGGCGTGCGCCGGGCTTTACCTTGAGTCGGATGGTTCTCATGAGCGCGCGGCATTATGCGGGAAACCGTGCCGCTTGCTCCAAAGCCGCGCACGCCGCACCGCGCGAGGGAATTCCGCGGTGCATGCGCGGGCAGAAATACGTGTGCAAAGCAGGTAATCGGGCACGCGGTGTTGGCACAGCGCTTGCTCCTATCCAGTGACGGACGGAGAGCGCGATGACGGGCGAAGACATCCTGTTAGTGCAGAAGAGCTGGCTGGCGATCAAACCTGTGAAGCAGATCGCGGCGGAGCTGTTTTACGTGAAGTTGTCCGAGCTCGACCCGGGCCTGCGGCTGTTGTACGACGACGACTTGCACGCCAGCAATCGCAAGTTCGTGCAGTTGCTCGACGCCACCGTGCGCGGCCTCGATCGCGCCGACGTGTTGATGGCCGCGATCCGTGAGGTCGGCATCCGCCACCCCACGTTCGGGCTGACCGATGCACACCATGGCACCGTCGCGGCTGCGCTGCTGTGGACGCTCGAGAAAGCGCTGCGCCGGGATTTCACGCCCACGGTGAAAGCGGCGTGGATCCGGATCTTCGGTGTGTTGTCGCAGCGCCTGCGCGGGTCGAGCATCGACGCCGCGCAGGCCGCCTGACTTCTACGACATCGTCTTGCCGGTCTCGAGCAGCGACTTCAAGTCGCTCAGGATCCAGTTCCAGCCGCCACCGCCCTGCGTGTTGAACTTGCTGGTGACCGCGCCTTTCATCATCGGCGCACCGGCCGGGATTTCATGCGTGATGGTGAGGCGGCAAAAATCCAGCTCCGTCTGCACGATCTCCCAGGTGATGCGCGAGAAACCTTCCTGGCGATGCGCGTCGTTGAAGAGGAAGCGATAGGTCTGTACCAGTTTGTGCGGCGGACTCGCCTCGATCACTTCGCCGTCGACGATGACTTCGGGCAATCCGAAGCTGCGCATCTGCGCGTTGGCCAGCGCGCGAAATTTGCCGCCGGCCTTGAGCTCGTACTCGGACATGCCGCGGTAGCCATACTTCGCGGTCCACTCGGGTGAGGTCACGGCATCCCAGATCGCGGCGGGCGTCGCCTTGATGTAGATCTCGTGGATATGAGTGGTCGAGTTCAGGCTCTCTTGCGCTGCGGTGGGCATTTCGCTTTCTCCAGGGATTTTTTGAGGTCGACGAGCGCGGACAACTCGCGCTCCTTGTATTTGTCGATCCAGCGGTCGTGGATGAGACGGATGGGCACGGCGTTGAGGAAATGCAGCTTCTCGCGCCCTTCCCGGCGCGTGATCACGAGGCCGGCTTCTTCGAGCACCTTGAGATGTTTCATGACCCCGAAGCGGGTCATCTCGAGCTCCCACTCGAGCTCGCCCAGCGTCTGACCGTCACGCTCGTGCAGCAGGTCCAGCAGGAACCTGCGTGAGGAATCGGCCAGAGCCTTGAACACCAGATCGTCGCTGATCATGGCGGAAACTATATGTGACCTTTTGGTCACATGTCAAAACCAGTAAAGGGGACATGCCTATTTAAAAAAGGACGGGCCTCGAAGGTTCGAATGGGGCGATTCGAGCTGCGGGGATGAGGCCCGTCCCTGTAAAAAACGATGGCTCAGACCAGCCGCGCGGCTCCGGCCTCCAGCAGTGCATGCGCCGCATCGGCGAAAGTGCGGCCGAGATCGCGGTCCATCGCAATCACGGCGCACTGTTGAAACTGGGTGCCCATGACGATGAGGTCGGGGCCATTGAGTTGTTCGGTGAACCAGGCGGGCGCGGGCCACGGGAACGGCCACTTCACGCGCATGCCGTTGCCGCAGATCTCGTCGACGAACCGCGCCACGTGACCGCCGACAATGATGATGCCGCGCTCACCGCCCGGCCGCGGGATCAGGTCCGCCAGCTCGCCGACATTCGTCATGCGCTCCGTGAACTCCTGCACGATGGCGGCGAGGAACGCCGATCTCGGCGGCAGCGGCTGCGGATTGAGCGCCACCTGCGACAACGGATCTCCGCCGATGACATCCCAGATCTCCGGATGTTTCTCCGCGACCACCCGCCACAAATGGGTGCCAGCCCCCATCCCGATCACCGAGCGCTCCAGCGCACGGCGGATATACGGATCGAGCGGACCCGGCGGATCTTCCGGACCGTCCGGGTTGGGATAGCCGGTCGTCAGCTGGCTAACAAGCGCGGTGAGCGCGCGCGCCGACAGGTGCTTCGGCGGCGGCTTCGGGCCGGGGCCGGTCTTTTCCGGCGTGGGAGCGGGAGCAATGCTGCGTTGCGCAGTGACATTCATCATTTCCTCCGGGAGATGCTTTTCGCGTTTTGCGGGGCACAGATTCGCCCTGCGGCCCCCCGCAGGCGATGGACGGGCGCTGATCCGGCGCTGACTTGTCTATGATTCACCCCCCGGGGGACCCGGGAAACGCGGCGGGTGCATGGATAAGCGGGAAATCCGATTCGACGGCTGGACGATCGACTTCGATTCGGGGGAAATCTCGAAGCACGGCAACACCCATCGCCTGCAGGACCAGCCGCTGCAGATTCTCGAGGAACTGGTCACGCGGCCCGGCGAAGTCGTCACGCGGGAGCAGTTGATCGCCCGCCTGTGGCCGACCGGCGTGGTGGAATTCGATACCGGCCTGAACAGCGCCGTGCGCAAGCTGCGCGTTGCGCTGGGCGACGACGCCGAAACCCCGCGTTACATCGAGACCCTGCCGCGCAAGGGTTACCGGTTCGTCGCCAGGCTCGACCCCGAACCGGCCATCCCGACGCTGCCAGCCCAGACTTCGGACTACGTCCCCACGAGTTTCGAGACCGGGGCTGCCATCGGCCGGAGGGCGACCGATCGGCGCGCGCCGCTCAATCGCCTGGTGCTCGGATTCGGCAGCATCCTGGCGGCCCTGGTACTCGCGGTGGTCGTCTGGCGCATGCCGGGTGGCTGGTTCGGCGCCGGCGCCCGCGCCGAAGACCTTCCCACGATCGTCGTGCTGCCGCTGGTCGACATGAGCGTCGATCAGCGCGAGCAGGCCCTGTGTGACGGCCTCACCGACGAGCTCTCCAACTGGCTGGCGCACATCCCCACGCTGCGCGTCGTGGCGCGCACCTCGGCATTCGCGTTCAAGGGCAAGAACACCGACGTACGCGAAATCGGCCGCACGCTCGGCGCGACGCACGTGCTCGAAGGTTCGCTGCGGCGTTCGGGCGACCAGCTGCGCATCACGGTGCAGCTCATCACCGCGGCCACCGGCCTGCACCTGTGGTCCAAGTCCTTCGACCTGCCCATCGGCGACATTTTCCTCATCGAGGACACAGTGTCGCGCGCGGTGGCCGAGGCGCTGCACCTCGAGCTGTCCGCGGACATCGCCGAGACCTGGGCGAAACGCCAGCCCGAAAAGATGGAAGCCTACGAGCTCTATCTACTCGGGCGCGCCCGCCAGAGCAAACGCACGGCCGACGACAACGTCAAGGCGGTGGAATTCTTCCGCCGCTCCGTGGCCGCCGATCCAGGTTACGCACTGGCGCACGTCGGCCTGGCGGAGACGCTGCTCAACGACCTGTCCCTCAACCGCACGCCGCTCGAAGACGTCTCCGCCGACGTCGAGCCGATCATCAACCAGGCGCTGGCGCTCAACCCGAAGCTGCCCGAGGCGCTGGCCGTCAAGGGCTGGCTGCTCAACGAGCAGTTCCGGACCGATGAAGCGCTGCCGATTCTCGAACAGGCGATCGCCGCGAATCCCAACGACGCCGCGAGCCATCGCTTTCTCGGCAACGTCTACGACCGGCGCGCGGATCCCGAAGAAGCGCTGCGCAACTACTCGATCTCCGCCAGCCTCGATCCGCTCGATTTCCTGGCCCACGTGTATCGCTGCATGGGGCTGGTGGAACTGGCGAACTACGCGGAGGCGAGCGCCGCATGTGCACGCGCGCGCGGCCTCGAGCCGACTCACTACTGGGGACCGCTCGCGACATCGTGGATTTCACGCGCGCAGGGCGAGACGCAGGAGGCCCTCAAGTGGGTCGATGCGGCGCACGAACTCGCACCCTCGGACTGGCAGGTTGCCGATCAGAAAGTCGATTTGCTGCTGACACTCGGCAAGATCGATGAGGCACGCCAGGTGCTGGAAGACATGCCGGAGGACGCGTCATTCGCCGCGCTCTCGCGGCAGGCGCAGCTGGTGTTCGCCGCCGGCGGTGCCGGCGAGTTGAAAGCCTGGCTCGCGCAACGCGACGCCGCCGCGCTCGCGCAGACCAGCGCGGACCTGGCCGAGCTCGCGCGCATGCAGCTCATGGCGAACGATGCCGCCGCGGCGCGCGCCACGCTCGCGCATGCGCAACGCATCCTGCCGCTGTACGGCGCGGATCTGTACGACGGCAGCCAGATCCGCTACGAGTATTCGGTCGCCCTGATCCACGCCGCCATCGAATTGAACGGCGGCGGCAACCGCGACGCGGCGCTCAAACTACTCGCGGGTCTCGAACGCATGCTCGATACGTACGAGAAGAACGGCGGCCGGCACTTCGGCTCGCCCCTGCTGCGCGCCGAATCGTTGAGCCTGCAGGGCAGGAAAACTGAAGCCGCCGCGGCGCTAGAGGCCGCCTGGAAGCGCGGCTGGCGTGCCACGTGGCACGCGAGCCGCGAACCATATCTCGCCGGCGTGGAGATGCCCGAAGGAAGTTAGCCTTACTTGGCCGGCTTCGTCGCGAGGTTGAGGATGTCGATCTCGAGCTTGGGTGGCGGAATCGGTCCCGGGCCTACCAGCAGGTAGTTATAGCCACCGTCGCCACCGTAGGTTTCGAAGAATTCCTTGGTGACGGCGTTCACTTTCTTGCGCAGCTTGTCGATTTCCTTCTTGCTGGGCTTTTTCTTCTTCGATTTGGCCATGTTATTTCCTTATGGTGCGGACCCGGGCGTTTTACCCCGGGTCAACCGGCCAAGCAAGAGTCCGAGCGCGCCACCGGTCAGCGCATACAAACCGAGTGCGCCGTAATACAGCGTGTACGCATGGGTGGCGATCCACTGCGGCGGCAACACGTGCGCACGCAGCTGATTCCACGCGACCACGCCGAGCACCATCGCCATCGCGGAATACACCGGCCAGCGCCAATACGCGCGTGCGTCGGCGCGCATCGCGAGCAATCCCGACAACATCGCGAGCGCGGTGACGCCGTAGGCGATGAACAATTCGCGCAGTTGCACGTTCACGGCGACAACTCCGCGATGCGGAACGAGCGGCCGCAACCCTGGTCGCGGCGATTGACGGCGCCGCAGTCGAGCAGCGTGCCCGGCGCGCCGTTCGCGCCGTCGTCGTCGATACATTGACGTACCTCGATGAGAAACGGGCGGCTGCGCAGGGCCGCCGGTACGCCGCGCAAGGTACGGCATTGGAAAGTGACCGATGCGCCGAGGCCCGCCTGGTAAACGTCGGCCGCAGCACGCAATTCTGCCGGCGATGTTTCTCGTCCCGCCAGACTAGTTAGTCTGCCGAGCAGCGCGGCGTCCAGGTGGCGCGCGCCATCGAGCGTTTGTTCGAAATATGCATCGTCGTCGAGCCCGGTGCAGCCGCCGTGTTTGCGCCACTCGTGTTCGTGCAGGTTCGACTCCATGCCAGGCATGTACTCCTCGAGCTCGTGAGCGAGCGCCGGCGCGAGATCGAGGCCTGGCGCCTGGCAATCGTGGGGATAGGCGCCGGCATCGAGTTTCTCCGGCCACAATCCATGGATCGCGAGCGGATGCGGCTGGCGGACCCGGCACTCCGGCTTGTTTTCATGGCCATCGGAACAAAAGGCTGGATGCCAGCTCATGGTCAGCAGGTAGAAATCGAAATCGGCTCGCACGGACTCTGACTTGCGGTCGGTGCGCTCGACATTCCCGGTTTCGACCGGGGTGGCGGAGCCCTGCTTCCGGGTGGGCGCGGGCCCCTTCATCTCGACGTACTGCCAGAGCTTCACCAGTCCGAGGATGGCGGCAAAAACGAGGATGGATTTGACCGTGGACCGGTTCAGTCGGCGCATGCGCGCCAGAATTCACTCTATTGATGTCAACTTCAAGCTCCGCACGGTGAGGCAGATACGCCGCATCCGGATATCATTCGCCGTGCTGTAAGCCCTTCCAAAACAATCGGGATCCCATGAAACCTTCCGTTCTGATCTCCCGTCTCGCGGTGTTCTTCATTGCCGGCATTTCGACGGTTTCCTCGCAGACGCTCGAACTCGACAAAGCCGAACGCCTGCCGACGCCGGTGATGGATCCGGCCTCCGACGATGCGACGCTCGCACTCAAGCGCTTCTCGCTACCGGCCGGCTTCCAGGCGAAATTGTGGGCCGCCGAACCGATGCTCGCAAATCCCGTAGCCATCGACTTCGACGAGAAGGGCCGGCTGTTCGTGTCCGAGACCTATCGTTACCGCACCAGCGTGCTCGACATCCGCGACTACATGGGCATGCTCGAGCTCGACATGGCCTCGCGCTCCATCGAAGACCGCGCGGCCCTGCATCGCAAGGTGTTCGGCGATCAGGCCAAGGAATTCTCGATCGAAGGCGAGGTGGTCCGGCTGGTCGAAGACACCGATCACGACGGCGTTGCGGACAAGTCCAGCGTTTATGCCGATGGTTTCAACAGCGAGCTCGACGGCATCGCCTCGGGCGTGTTGGCGCGTCATGGCCAGGTCTGGTTCACCAACATCCCGAGCCTGTGGCTGCTGGAAGGTGAAGCAGGCGCGGTGAAGAAGACCGAGCTGCTGCGCGGTTTCGGCGTGCGTTACAACTTCACCGGCCACGATTTCCACGGCCTCGCGATGGGCCACGACGGCAAGATCTATTACTCGATCGGCGATCGCGGCACCCACGTGAAGGGCAAGGAAGGCCAGCTCGTCGACTACCCGGATGAAGGCGCGGTGTTCCGCTCCAATCCGGACGGCACGGAGTTCGAGATGTTCGCGCACGGCCTGCGCAATCCGCAGGAACTGGTGTTCGACGAACACGGCAATCTGTTCACCGGCGACAACGACAGCGACCAGGGCGACCAGGAACGCCTCGTGTACCTCGTCGAAGGCGGCGACAACGGCTGGCGCATCGGTTACCAGCACGCGCCGCTCGGCAAGGGCGGCCCGTGGATGCGCGAAGGATTGTGGAAGCCGCGTTTTCCAGAGCGGCCTGCCTATCTACTTCCACCGGTGTGCAACATCGAGGATGGGCCGTCAGGTCTCACGTATTACCCGGGCACGGGGCTTTCGCCCGAATACGCCGGGCATTTCTTCATCACGCATTTCAAGGGCAGCATCGCGCGCAGCGGCATCCAGACGTACACCGTCAAGCAGAACGGCGCGACGTTCTCGCCCACCAGCAGCGAACAGTTCATGGGCGGCGTGTTGCCGACCGACGTGACGTTCGGGCCGGATGGCGTGCTCTATCTATCCGACTGGGTGGACGGCTGGCCGAAGTCGCATAAGGGGCGCATCTACGGCATCACGCCGGTGAAGCAGGACGCGGCGCGGGCGCAGGCCAGCGCCGACCTTGCCAAACTACTGGCCGCGGGCTTCAAGAACACGGACACGAAAGCGCTCGTCGCCCTGCTTTCGCACGCGGACCGCCGCGCGCGCCTCGAGGCGCAGCTCGAGCTGGCGTCGCGCGGTGACGGCAGCGCGAAGGCGTTCACTCCCGTGGCGGCCAACAAGAGCGCCAATCCGCTCGCGCGTCTGCACGCGGTGTGGGGGCTCACGCAGCTGGGCCGCAAGGGGTCCAAGGTCGCGCCGCTGTTCGTGCAGTTGCTGACCGATGCCGATCCGGAGGTGCGCGCGCAAGCCGCCAAGGGACTGGGCGACATCAAGGCGGCGGCGGCACAGGCCGTCTTGGTGAAGTCACTGAACGACGCCGCGCCGCGTGTACAGTTCTTCGCGGCACAGTCGCTGGGCAAGCTCAAGGACGCGAAGTCCACGCCCGCCTTGCTCGCGCTGCTCAAGGCGAACGACAACAAGGATGCGTACCTGCGATTCGCGGCGGCGCATGCGTTGGCTTCCATCGGCAAGAACGCCGCACTCGACGCGGCCGCGAAAAATTCTTCCGGCGCGGTTCGCCTGGGCGTGGTGCTCGCTTACCGCGAGCTCAAAGACCCGGCCCTGGGCGGATTTCTCGACGACGCCGATGCCTACATCGCGCGTGAAGCGGCCGAGGCGATCAACGACGTGCCGGTCGAAGCCGCGTACGGCGCGCTGGCCGGCCGGCTCGCCAATGCGCCGGCAAAAGACGAGGCGTACGTCGAACGCGCGATCAACGCGAACTACCGACTGGGTGGCGCGGGCAACGCGAAGGCGCTGGCCGATTACGCGCTGCGCGACAGCGCCACGCCCGGCATGCGCGCCGAGGCGTTGTTGCAGCTCGGCCTGTGGGCCGAGGTGCCGCAGCGCGACCGTATCGTCGGCATCTTCCGGCCGCTCGCCAAGCGCGATGGCGCCGCGGCCGCGAACGCGGTCGCCGCGATCGCGCCGAAGTTGTTAGGCGGCGCGCCCGAGGCCGTGCAGCTGGCGACGCTCGAAGCCATCGGCACGCTGCGGTTGCGGGCGGCGGCACCCACGCTGGTGGCGGCCGTGGGCAACGAGAAGGCGCCGGAGGCGGTGCGTGCCGGCGCGCTGCGGGCGCTCGACGCGTTCGGCGGCGACGACGTCCTGCCCGCGATCGACGCCGCGCAGAAATCCAGCGTGGCCACGCTGCGCCTGGCGGCCATGCAGATCGTTGCGCATCGCTCGCCCGAGCGCGCATTGCCCATGGTTCGCAAGCTCGCGGCCACCGGTTCCGAGGCCGAGCAACAGGCCGCGTTCCTGTCGATGGCGCAGCTGAAGGGCGCCGAAGCGGCGAAGCTGATGGTGAGCTCCATCGATCAGCTCGCGGCCGGCAAGGTCAAGGCGGGCGCGCAGGTGGAATTGATCGAGGCGGTCGAGAAGAGCGACGACCCGGCGGTGAAGGCACGCTGGGAGAAGCAGAAGGCTTCGTGGGCTGGCGCCAGCAACGCGCTGGCTTCGTATGGGTTCGCACTGGCGGGCGGCGATTCGCGGCGCGGCGCGCAGGAATTCTTCGGCAACGCGGTGTTGCCTTGCGCGCGTTGTCACAAGGTGGCAGGCGAAGGTGGTGAGGCGGGGCCCGACCTGTCGCGTATCGGCGCGCAGCATCCGGTCGAATATCTGCTCGAGGCGGTGATCAAACCGAACGCGCACATCGCCGCGGGGTTCGACGTGGTCACACTCACGCTCGCGAATGGCGAGACCGCGACCGGCACGCTGGTGAGCGATTCGGCCACCGAAGTCGTGCTCAAGCAGGCGGACGGGTCGCAGGTGACGGTCGATGCGAAGCAGGTGAAACAGCGCGTCGCAGCGCCGTCGTCGATGCCGGAGATCTACGGGCAGATACTGACGCGAGCGCAGCTGCGCGACGTGGTCGCGTTCCTGCGGGCGCTCGATGGCAGCCGCGGGCCGGGGCCGGAAGCGGCGTTCGGCACGAGCAATCGCGCGATGCAGTCGGCGGTCACAGAAGGCGCCGCGGGGGGCCATCCTTGAAGGTCACGCGCCGCGGTGTGATCACTTCGGCGCTGGCCGCGGGCGTCGCCAGCGGCGTGCGCGGCGAGGGGAAGAAAATGGCGGGTACGAAATCCTGGGATTCGATCGTGATCGGCGCGGGCGTGTTCGGCGCGTGGACGGCCTGGCATCTGCGCAAGGCCGGGCAGCGCGTGTTGCTGCTCGATGCATTCGGCGCCGCGCATGCGCGCGCGTCGTCGGGCGGCGAGTCGCGGCTCACGCGCGGGTCGTACGGGGCGGACGAGATCTACACGCGCTTCGCGTTCGACTCGCTGCCGCAGTGGAAATGGCTGTCGGATCTTTCCGGGCTGCCGATCCTGCATCAGATCGGCGTGTTGTTCTTTTTCCAGCAGCGCGAGGCGTATGTCGACCAGTCGCTCGAGGTGCATCGGCGGCTGAAGCTGCCGACGCTGGAGCTCGATCGCGCCGCGCTCGAGGCGCGGTATCCGCAGGTTGCATGGAAGGACATCGAAGTGGGCTTGCTGGAGCCGGAGTTCGGCGTGTTGATGGCGCGCCGCGCGGTGCAGACGCTCGTGAAGCAGTTCGTGAAGGCCGGTGGCGAGTATCGCGTCGGCGCCGTGAAGCCGCCGGATGCGTCGAAACCGTTGAGCTCGATCGCGCTCCCGGACGGGTCAACCGAGGCGGCGGCTAACTACATCTTCGCCTGCGGGCCGTGGCTGCCGAAGGTGTTCGCACACCTGCTCGGGCCGCGCATTTTCCCGACGCGCCAAGAGGTGTTCTTCTTCGGCGTGCCGGCGGGTGATGCGCGCTTCGGCGGCGGCGCCCTGCCCGGCTGGGCGGATTTCAACAACGGCGACATTTTCTACGGCATGCCCGATCTCGAAGGTCGCGGCTTCAAGGTGGCGAACGACAAACATGGCCCGCCGATCGATCCGGATCGCGGCGATCGGGTCACCTCACCCGGCTCGCTGGCCGATGCACGCGCGTATCTGGCGAAGCGTTTCCCGGCGTTGGCCGGCGCGCCTTTGAACGAAGAGCGTGTCTGCCAGTATGAAAACAGCTCGAACGGCGACTTGCTGATCGACCGGCATCCGACGGCTAACAACGTGTTGCTGGTGGGCGCGGGTTCAGGCCACGGGTTCAAGCACGGACCCGAAGTCGGGCGCTACGCGGCAGAACTGCTGACCGGAAAACTGAAGACGCCCGAACCGCGGTTCAGCCTGGGCACGAAAGCCGAACAGCAAAACCGCGCGGTCCATTAAAAGGGGACATGCCTATTTATTGATGTGACCGCGCAACGATTTTCGCCCTTGGCGCCGTCGTTTGACGAAGGGGACGCGCTGTGGAGGCGCGTCCCCTTTTGCCAGCAAGCGAGGAATGCCCCTCAGAAGTTCATGCGGAAATTCACGCCGATGGTACGTGGCGGGTTGGTCAGGTAACCCACGCGCGCGCTGCGGCCACGTTCCCGATCGATCGACGTGAACGCGCGCTCGTCCCACAGATTGTTGACGAACAAGGCGCCTTCCCAACGATCGGTCTTGATGCCCCAGCGCAGGTTGCCGATGTCGTATTCCGGCAGCAACGCCGAGAACGCGATGTCGGTGTTGGCGGGAATTCCACCGAGATCGATGAGCCGCGCGGCACCGGCGGGACGGTCCGGATCGTTGGAGATGAGGCCGAAGTTGGGTTCCTGGTCCGCGATCTGTGTGTACGAATCGCCCACGTGCTGAACGGTCAATCGCACGTAGCTTTCGAGCGCGCTGCTCAGCGCCCAGTTGTACGCCAGCGTCGCCACCGCCTGCAGTTTCGGTGAGGTCGGCAGACGGTTCCCGTCGCGGATGCCCGCGATGACCGCGCCGGCGCCATTGACCTGCGTCTCCGTGAGCTCCGCCTTCGTGTAGGTAGCCGACACGCCAAAGTCCCAGTGTTCGTCGGGATGCACGAACAGCTCCATCTCCGCGCCATTCGATTCGGCATCCGCATTGAGGATGATGCGCGACGAACAGGTGCCCGCATCCGCGACCACCTGCAGGCCGTCGATCTTGGTCCTGAAGATGGAGCCATTCAGCGTGACGCGGCCGTCGGCGAGACGCGTCTTCGCGCCCAATTCGTAGTTCAACACCTTCTCGTCGTCCCAGCCCGGATGCCCGCTGAAGGTCGCAAGATCCGAAGTGCTGCACAGACCTTCGTTCAGCGGATCGTTGATGCCGCCGAGGCGAAAGCCGCGCGACACCTGCGCGGTGAACTGCATCTGGCGGCTCGGGCTGAACGCGAGGATCACGCGCGGCGAGAAACCGTCCGAGCTGGTGGAACCGGGCTCGTTGAGAAAGATGGAAGGATCCGCGAACACACCCGCGAACGTCAGCAGGCGATCTTCCTTGAAGTCGTAGTAGCGCAGACCACCCGTCAGCGCCCACGCGGGACTGAAGCGGTAGGTAGCCTCGCCGAACAAACCGAACTGCTTGAAGTCGTACGACAGCCGCGAATAGAACGGCGTGTCGGGCGGCGCGCCGAAGTCCGCGCTGTCCGCCTCGATGAGCTCCTGCGTCAACGCATCGTATCCGGGCGTGGGCAGAGTCTGGCCGTACTTGCGGTCCACCTTCTGGTAGAACGCGCCCGCCACCCACTGGAACGGACCTTCACCCGAAGAGCCCAGGCGCAACTCCTGGCTCAATACCTGCAAATCGGTCTTGTCGATGAGTGGCGAGTTGAGGCGCGCATCGTCGGCGGTGCCGCCGAGATCGATGGTGACGCTGCCCGTGAGCTGGCTCGCGTCGCGCACCACCTCGACCTGGCGGTCCGTGTAGCTGGTCACGCTGGTCAGCCCGACATTGCCGAAGCCGAATTCGAGCTTGAGATCGGCCATCGTGAAGTCGTCGGTGAGGCCCTCGCGCAACTGCGTGATCTGCCCGCGTTTGCCGGGATCGACCGGCGTTTCCGTGGTCGTGTAGACGTTGCCGAGGATGTTGTACACGTCGATGCGCGGATAACCGTCGGTCTCGAGCTTCTGATAGACCACGCGCGGCGTGATGGTGACGTTTTCACTGGGCTCGAACCGGAACGCGATGCGTCCGCCGGTGCGCGAACCGCTGTTCACGTCCTCGCGGGTCCGGCGGTCCGGGTACTCGGAATCGATGAAACCCGGCAGTTCGCTGCGATAACCCACGACGCGCATCGCGGCGGTTTCGCCGATGGGTAGATTGACCGCGCCGCGCAGCGAGCCGCCGACTTCGCCGTCGGTGACGCTCTGCAGCGTGAAATCGAGCGAGCCGCCGGACTTGCCGATGTCGGGCTGCGCGGTGATGTAGCGGACCGTGCCCGAAGACGAACTCGCGCCGAACAACGTGCCCTGCGGGCCGCGCAGCACTTCGACACGATCGAGATCGTAGAGGTCGAGATCGGGAGTAAACAGCGCGACCGAAATCGGCGATTCATCGAGATAGATGCCGACGGATTCCTTCACCCCGGGCTGGTCGCGGATGACTTGTCCGGCGCTGATGCCGCGGATCGCAACCTGGCTCTGGCCGGGCCCGAGGTCCGTGATATAGAGGCCCGGAACGTTGCGCGCCAGCTCGACGATGTTGGTCGCGCCGGATTCCTTGATGTTCTCGTTGGTCAGGGCCGCGATCGAGAACGGCACATCCTGCAGGCTGGTGGCGCGCTTCTGCGCGGTGACGATGATCTCCTCGTTGATCTCGTCGTCAGTGGCGGTTGCCGGTGCTCCCTGCGCCATGACCCCGATCGGCAGACCTAACAGCAACGCGGCGGTGCCGCGGGCGATACCGGTTTTCATGCTTCCCACTCCTCGTTTTTTCGTGGGCACGGCGGGCATGAATGCGACCTTCCCTGACCGCGCACCACTTGTGGGCCGAAGTGTAGCGGAAAAGGCGCGGCTGACCGCCAGGCGCGCGCGGCTCGTCGCAAGCTCCGACGCGTGCACGCAACGAGTTCCGCGTTGGCGCCTGGGTAAGACATTCGCACTGCGAATGCGGACTGCACGCCGACTGACCGGCCGCGCGGCGCGGGTCAAAGTGCGCGCCCTGATACCCGGAGGACGCATGAACGCGAAGTACTTGATTCCCCTGTGTGCGGCCGCGGTGATCATCGCCGGATGCGGGTCGCGCGACGAAGCCGCCAGAACCGCCGACACGGCGGATGCGCCCGCCACCACCGCCACGCCCGCGCCTGCCGATGCGCCGCCGGCCGCGGATACACCGCCATCAGCCGGTGCTGCCGCGCAGCTCACGCCGACGAATGGGCACACGGCATCCGGCACGCTGGCACTGAGCGCCGAAGGAGATTCCGTGCGCCTGACCGGGTCTCTTCAGGGGCTGCCTCCTAACAGCGAATTCGGTTTCCACATCCACGAGAAAGGCGACTGCAGCGCACCGGACGCCAGCAGCGCGGGCGGGCACTTCAATCCGACCAATGCGCAGCACGGCAACCCGCAGGGCGCCGCGCATCACGCGGGCGACATGCTCAATGCGAAGTCGGACGCCAACGGCGCGGCGCAGGTCGACGTGGTCGCGGGCGGCGTGAGCCTCACGAGCGGCCAGCCGAACGACGTGCACGGCAAGGCTATCGTGTTGCACGAGAAGGCAGATGATTACGCGAGCCAGCCCGCGGGCAACTCGGGTGCGCGTATCGCCTGCGGCGTGATCCACTGAACCGCGCGGGCTAACTACGCGGCGCGCGTGCTGGCGGGTGCGAGGGCCGCCGCCACCCGTGTGGGCGGCAGGCCCGGATCAGGCGGGGGAATCCTTGGTCTCGCGCAGGAACAGGCCACCGATCACGATGGTGATCGCGGCGACGATGATCGGGTACCACAGGCCGTTGTAGATGTTGCCCGTGGCCGCGACGATCGCGAACACCGTGACCGGCAGGAATCCGCCGAACCAGCCATTGCCGATGTGATACGGCAGCGACATCGACGTGTAGCGGATGTGCACGGGGAACAGCTCGACGAGCCAGGCGGCGATCGGGCCGTACACCATCGTCACGTACAGGACGAGGATCGTGCACAGCAGGATGACCATCGGGTAGTTGAACGCCGCCATGTCCGCCTTCGCGGGATAACCCGCGGCGGCCAATGCTTCCTTGAGTTTCGCGGTGATTGCGTCCTGGCCTTTTTTGTAGTCGGCCGCGCTGAGCCCCTGCTCGAGCGGGAGCACCTCGATTTTTGCGTCGCCGATGTTCACCTGCGCCGGGCCGCTCGTGGCGGCAACGTTCGAGTACGACACGCCCATGCGCGCCAGCGCGCCTTTCGCGAGATCGCAACCGCTGGTGTATTTCTTCTTGCCGATCGGGTCGAACTGGAAGGCGCAATCCGCCGGGTCCGCCAGCACCATCACCGGCGAGGACTTCACCGCCGCATCCAGCGCGGGGTTCGCGAAATGCGCGATGCCCTGGAAGATGGGGAAGTACGTGAGCGCCGCCAGCAGACAACCCGTGAGGACGATCTTCTTGCGGCCGATCCGGTCGGACAACGAGCCGAACACGACGAAAAACGGCGTGGCGATGAGCAACGCCGCGGCCATCACCAGCTGCGCGCTCGTCGGCTCGACCTGCAGCGTCTTCTCGAGGAACAGCAAGGCGTAGAACTGGCCGCCGTACCAGACGACGGCCTGGCCGGCGGTGGCGCCGAATAGCGCCAATAACACGATCTTGAGATTCGACCAGCGTGCGAACGATTCGGACAGCGGTGCCTTCGACAAGGTGCCCGCGGCCTTCATCTCCTGGAAGGCCGGCGATTCCTGCAGCTGCAGGCGGATGTAGGTGGAGATCAGCAACAGCACGATCGACAGCAGGAAAGGCAGGCGCCAGCCCTGGTCTTCGAAATATCCGTCGGGCATGAACGAACGGCACGCCAGGATGACGATCAGCGAAAGGAAGAAACCCAGCGTGGCGGTGGTCTGGATCCAGCTGGTGTAAAAACCGCGCCGGCCGGGCGGCGCGTGCTCGGCGATGTACGTCGCCGCGCCGCCGTATTGGCCGCCGAGCGCGAGGCCCTGCAGCAGACGCAGCGCGATGAAGATGATCGGCGCCGCGACACCGATCGTCTCGTACGTCGGCAGGCAGCCGACGAGGGCGGTCGAGGCGCCCATGATGACGATGGTGATGAGGAAGGTGTGCTTGCGGCCGACGAGGTCGCCGAGGCGGCCGAACACCAGCGCACCGAATGGCCGTACGAAAAACCCGGCCGCGAAGGCCAGCAGCGCGAACAGGAAGGCCGTGGTGTCGTTCATCCCGGAGAAGAACTTCTTCGTGATGATCGTGACGAGCGAGCCGTAGAGGTAGAAGTCGTACCACTCGAACACCGTGCCGAGTGACGACGCGAAAATGACGCGCTTGTGGGCCGAAGAGATCGGTTGAACGCCTGCCTGCACATCCCCTGCCACGTGGACCCCCTGCTTCTTGTTGTTCCGGGATTCTAGGGTGCCGGGTGGGGAAAGTGGGGAGAAGGCGGAAAAGGGGACAGATCTATTTTCCGCTCCTTGGGTTGGTGCAGGTTCAGCGACGCGGCGAGCGGAAAATAGATCTGTCCCCTTTTCCGCCTTCTCCCCACTTTCCCCACCCGGCACCCTCCCCTTGACAGGCCCGGTACACTATTCGGTCCGCGACTACGTCCAACCCTCGACTACATGGATAAGCCCGTCACCTCCCGCAAGCCCCCGGCGAAGAAGGCGCATTCGTACGCCTGCATTTCCGTGCACGGCGCGCGCCAGAACAACCTCAAGAACCTGAGCATCGACATTCCGCTGCAGCAGCTGGTGGTGGTCACGGGTGTATCCGGGTCGGGCAAATCCTCGCTGGTGTTCGACACGCTGTACGCCGAGGGCCAGCGCCGCTACGTCGAGACGTTCTCGCCCTACGCGCGCCAGTTTCTCGATCGCATGGACAAACCCGCGGTCGACCGCATCGACGGCATCCCTCCCGCAATCGCCATCGACCAGACGAACCCGGTGCGCACCTCGCGCTCGACCGTCGGCACGATGACCGAGCTCAACGACCACCTGAAGCTGCTGTTCGCGCGCGCCGCCACGCTCCATTGCCGCAACTGCGGCAAGCCCGTGCGGCGCGACAGCGCGGAGAGCATCTACGCGGATGCCACCGCGCGCGCCGCGGCGGCCGGCGATCCGCGCGTGTACATCTGCTTTCCGATCCCGGTGCCGAAGAATTTCAAGGAAACCGAGGTGCGTGCGCTGCTCGAGCAGCAGGGCTACACACGCATCCATGAACGCAACGGCGACACGCTGGAAGTGGTGCAGGACCGTGTCCGCCTCGGCAACGCCGAACGCGCGCGCGTCATGGAGTCCATCGAAACCGCGCTGCGCGTGGGCCGCGGACGCGTGAATCTGCACGTGGTCGACGACAGCCCCTCTTCCATAGAAGAAGGGCCGAAGACGGTAGTTAGCTGGAAGTACTCCATCGAGCTGCACTGCGCGGACTGTGACCTGTCGTATCGCGACCCGGTGCCGTCGCTGTTTTCGTTCAACTCACCGGTCGGCGCCTGCGAGGCCTGCCGCGGATTCGGCCGCATCATCGGCATCGACTACGGTCTGGTGGTGCCGGACGAAACCAAGACGCTGGCCGGCGGCGCCGTCAAACCCTGGCAGACGAAGTCCTATAAAGAGTGCCAGGACGACCTGGTCAAGTTCGCCACCAAGCGCGACATCCCGCTCGATACGCCCTGGTACGCGCTGACGGACGCCCAACGCAAGTGGGTCATCGAAGGCGAAGGCAAGTGGGAAAAGAAAGTCTGGTACGGGGCCAAGCGTTTTTTCGAGTGGCTCGAGACGAAGGCCTACAAAATGCACGTGCGCGTGTTGTTGTCGCGGTACCGCGCGTACACGCCCTGCAACGTCTGCCACGGCTCGCGGCTCAAGCCCGATGCGTTGCTGTGGCGCATCGAGGGCCGCAACGTGCACGACCTCGTGTTGCTGTCGCTCGACAAATCGCGCGCCTTCTTCGATGCGCTGCGGCTGCCGCCGCCGCTCGACGAAGCCGCGGACCTGTTGTTAGGCGAAGTGCGCTCGCGGTTTTCGTACCTGTGCGAGGTCGGGCTCGGGTATCTCACGCTGGATCGGCAGTCGCGCACCTTGTCCGGCGGCGAGGTCCAGCGCATCAATCTGACTACCGCGCTGGGCACATCGCTGGTGAACACGCTGTTCGTGCTGGATGAGCCGTCCATCGGCCTGCATCCGCGCGACATGCAGCGCGTCACGCAGGTGATGCACCGCCTGCGCGACGCGGGCAATTCGCTCGTAGTGGTGGAACACGACCCGCAGATCATGCTGGCGGCGGACCGGTTGCTGGACATGGGCCCGGGCGCGGGCGAACGCGGCGGCGAGATCGTCGCGTTCGACACGCCGGCGGCGATTCGCGCCAACCCGCGCTCGCTCACGGGTCAGTATCTCTCGGGCGCGAAGATCGTCGCGCCGCGCGCCGTGCAGCCGAAGGTGCCGGACAACGAGCCGCGTGCGCGCATGGTGCCGGCGCAGAAGGCCGTCAAGCTCACCGGCGTTCGCGAACACAACCTCAAGAACATCACGGTGGAATTTCCGCTGCGCCGCCTGGTGTGTATCACCGGCGTGTCGGGTTCGGGCAAGTCCACGCTCATCGAAGACGTGTTGTACAAGGCGCTGCGCAAGGCCAAGGGCCAGCCCAGCGAGGCGCCGGGCGAATTCGATCGTCTCGATGGCGCGGAACTGGTCGACGACGTGGTGATGATCGACCAGAGCTCGATCGGCCGAACTACCCGCTCGAACCCGGCGAGTTATGTCGGCGCGTTCGATGTGGTGCGCGAGTTGTTTGCCAGCGAGCCGGTGGCGAAGGCGCGCAAGTACACGCCCGGCACGTTCAGCTTCAATTCGGGCACGGGGCGTTGCCCGACGTGTACCGGCAACGGCTTCGAACACGTCGAGATGCAGTTCCTGTCCGACGTCTATCTACGCTGCCCGGATTGCGACGGCCGGCGGTATCGCGCCGAGACGCTCGAGATCAAGCGCGAGGGCGCGGACGGCACGCGCAAGAGCATTGCCGACGTGCTGGACATGACCGTCACGCAGGCGCTGGCGTTTTTCCGCGGCAATTCCAGCGTCGCCGTGCGGCTGCAGCCGCTGGTGGACGTGGGCCTCGAGTACGTGAAGCTGGGCCAGCCCGTGCCGACCTTGTCCGGCGGCGAGGCGCAGCGGTTGAAACTGGCGGGGCATCTGGCGGAAGCCGCGGCCGACGATACGCCGTCGATCCGCGGCAAGCTGTTCCTGTTCGACGAACCGACCACCGGCCTGCACTTCGACGACGTGGCCAAACTACTGCGCGCGTTCCGCAAGCTGCTCAAGATCGGGCATTCGCTGCTGGTGATCGAACACAACCTCGACGTGATCCGCTCGGCCGACTGGCTGATCGACCTCGGGCCGGAAGGCGGCGATGCGGGCGGCCAGCTGGTCGTTGCCGGCACACCGGCGCAGGTCGAAGCCCACGCCGCCTCGCATACCGGCAAGGCGCTGCGGGACTACGAGCTGGCGGTGGGGCAAGCGGTGCCGGGAAGGGGTTTCCGGGGTTCGGAACCGTCGGCACTGAAAGTTGCGGAGCCCCCGCCCGAACCCCGGAAACCCCTTCCCGGCACCGCTTCCATCGTCGTCCACAACGCGCGCGAACATAACTTGCGCAACATTGACGTCGAGATACCGCGCGAGGCGTTCACGGTCATCACGGGTGTTTCCGGCTCGGGGAAATCCACGCTGGCGTTCGACATCATCTTCAATGAGGGCCAAAGGAGGTACCTCGAATCGCTGAACGCCTATGCGCGCCAGTTCGTGCAGCCGTCCGCGCGCCCCGACGTCGACGCCATCTACGGCATCCCGCCCACCGTCGCGATCGAGCAGCGCACCAGCCGCGGCGGCCGCAAGAGCACGGTCGCCACGCTCACCGAGATCTATCATTTCCTGCGCCTGCTGTACGTGAAGCTCGGCACGCAGTTCTGCCCCACCTGCGATGTCGCCATCGAGCCGCAGACGGCGAAGTCCATCGCCGAACGCCTGCTGAAACATCACAAGGGCGGCCGCATTTTGTTGTTAGCCCCGCTGGTGGTGGCGCGCAAGGGTTACTACACCGAGCTCGCCAAGTGGGCCCACGCCCGCGGCCACAAAAACCTGCGCGTCGACGGCGAGATGATCCCCACCGTCCAGTGGCCGCGGCTCAACCGTTTCAAGGAACACACGATCGAGCTGCCGATCAACCAGATCAACGTGCAGGGCGACAGCGCCGACCTGCTCGAGCGCAACGTCATCCGCGGGCTCGAACTCGGCAAGGGCCTGCTGCACGCGCTCGATCTCGAGTCCACAGCGAAGAAACCCAAAGTGCAGGTGTTCAGCATCAAGCGCGCCTGCCCGTCCTGCGGCACGAGTTTCGCCGAGCTCGATCCGCGGCTGTTCTCGTTCAATTCCAAACACGGCTGGTGCGAGGGTTGCTTCGGCACCGGCCTCGAGCTCGAGGGCTTCGACGCAGAGCAAAGCGGCGAGGAAAACGCCTGGGCCGACTCCGCCGAAGGCGAAGCGCACACCTGCGAAACCTGCCGCGGCCAGCGCCTGAACCAGATCGCGCTGCACGTGAGGTTCCGTGACTTCAACATCGCCGACCTCACGCACCTGGGCGTGGACGAGACCGTCGCGTTCGTCGCCAAACTGCGCCTCAACAAGCGCGAAACCGAGATCGCGCGCGACCTCATGGCCGAGATCAAGTCGCGCATGGCGTTCCTGCAGCGCGTAGGACTTGGCTATCTACCGCTCGACCGCGCCGCGCCGACACTGTCGGGCGGCGAGGCGCAACGCATCCGTCTCGCCGCGCAGCTCGGTTCGAACCTGCAGGGCGTCTGTTACGTGCTCGACGAGCCCACCATCGGCCTGCACCCGCGCGACAACAAGGTGCTGCTCGACGCGTTGGCCGAGCTCGCGAAGAACCGCAACACGCTCGTGGTCGTCGAACACGACGAGGACACGATCCGCCGCGCCGATCACGTCATCGATCTCGGCCCCGGCGCCGGCGTGCGCGGCGGCCTGGTAGTCGCGGCCGGCACGGTCGAGCAGCTCAAGAAGAATCCGGACTCCATCACCGGCCGGTTCCTCAAGAATCCGCTGCAGCATTCCGCCGCGCCGCGCCGCGCCACCAACGCGCGTTCGCCCCATCTTCGACTCGACAAGATCGAGCTGCACAACGTGCACAAGGAAGACATCGGCGTGCCGCTCGGGCGGCTGGTCGTCGTGACGGGTGTGTCCGGGTCGGGCAAGTCCACGGTCGCGCGCGACGTGTTGTACACCAACCTCAAGCGCCTCACGACCAAGCTGCCGCGCGGCGCCAAACTACCCGAGCTGACCGGGCTCGCGCAGGTGCGCGGCGCAGAGCTCATCGACCGCGTGCTCGAAGTCGACCAGACGCCGATCGGCAAGACGCCGCGCTCCTGCCCCGCGACCTACATCGGGTTCTGGGACGACATCCGCCGCATCTATGCCAACACCACCGAGGCGAAGATCGCGGGCTACGGCATCAGCCGTTTCTCCTTCAACACCGGCGAAGGACGCTGCCCCGCCTGCGAAGGCCAGGGCATGCAGACGATCGAGATGAACTTCCTGCCCGACGTGAAAGTGTTGTGCGACTCGTGCCGCGGCCGGCGCTTCAACAGCGAGACGCTTTCCATCCTGTGGCGCGGAAAGTCCGTGGGCGACCTGCTGTCGATGAACATCGACGACGCGGTGGAGTTCTTCACCGCGCATCCTTCCATTCACCACGCACTGCGGCTGTTGCAGGATGTCGGGCTCGGTTATCTCACGCTCGGCCAGCCGAGCCCGACGCTGTCGGGTGGCGAGGCACAACGTATCAAACTAGTGACCGAGCTCGCGAAAGTGCGAGGCGAGGAACGGCGCGCGCCACGCCAGCGACTGCAGCACACCTTGTACGTGCTCGATGAACCCACCGTGGGCCTGCACATGGCGGACGTCGAGAAGCTGATTCATGTGCTGCATCGGCTGGTCGATGCGGGCAACTCGGTCGTGGTGGTCGAGCACAATCTCGATGTGATGGCCGAGGCCGACTGGATCATCGACATGGGACCCGAGGCCGGCAATGGCGGCGGCAAGATCGTGGCCGCGGGTCCGCCGTCGGCGGTCGTCGCGAAGGCCGCGCAGTCGCATACCGGGGAAGTGCTCAGGGAATTTCTGCGCGACCGGCGCGCGTAGCGCGCGCGCCGGCTGCTGTCCCGGCGGCCAGCGGCATGCATAAGAATGTCGGGGTGTTTCGGAATAACAGAAATTTCCTTGACAACACCTGGTCGCCCCGGCAATATTTCCGTTATTCCGAAATAACGTAGTGACTCACCACCTCCCATGAGCAGTTTCCAGTATTCCGAAACAGGCGTCGACTCATTGAAGACACTAGGCAGTCTCATTCGCGCTCAACGTCGCGAGAGCAGCCTGCGCATCGACGATGCGGCGGCGCTGTGCGGCGTCTCGGTCGATCTGCTGTCGAGACTTGAAAACGGCAGTTCCGGAGTGAGTACCGGCCGGGTGCTCAAAGTGCTCGATGGCCTCGGCCTCGCGATGATCGTCGTCGACAAATCGAAGTTGCGCCGGGCGGTCGCCGCCGCCAACTCGCCTGATCCCCGCTCAACTGATCGATGAGCACGCACGCACTCGGCGTGTTCGACGGGGCCGCGCGCGTGGGCGCCGTGGAATACGAATCGCTGGAGGAGCAATTCTCGTTCACCTACGACGCGCGCTGGCCGGCGTCACCATCTTCCTATTCGATCTCACCGCACATCCTGATGCAGGGCCCGCCCGCGGCCACGGGCACCGTGCGACGCTTTCTCGAGAACCTGCTGCCGGAAGGCCGCGCGCTCGACATCGTGTCGACGACGCACCAGGTCTCGAAGAACAACATCTACGGACTCGTGCGCGCACTCGGGCAGGAAACCGCCGGTGCGTTGTCGTTTCTCGACGGCGACACGACTCCGCAAATGCAAACTTCATCGCGCCGGGAAGTCAGCCGCGAAGAACTCAAGCGGCGGATCGACGACCGCGCGCACGTGCCATTCGCCGTGTGGGACGGTCGCGTGCGGATGTCCATCGCCGGTTATCAGGACAAACTAGCGATTTATCGCGAGGACGAACACCTCTATCTAGTCGAGGGTGAGCTCGCCTCGACCCATATTCTCAAGCCCGAGCCGCCCGCGGAGGCTCGCTTGCCGATGCTCGTGGCAAACGAGCATTTCTGCATGAGCCTCGCGGCCCGCCTCGGGCTGCCGGTGGCGCCGCTGTCTATCCTGAGGTTGCCGAATCCCGTGTTGGTGGTGGAGCGGTTCGATCGCATACCGGAACACGGCCGTGTGCGGCGACTGCACATGATCGACGGCTGCCAGGCGCTCAATCTGCCCGTGTCCTACAAGTACGAACGCAATTTCGGTTCCGGCAGGGACGTGCGCGAGATCCGTGATGGCGTGAGTTTCGAGCGCCTGTTCTCGGTGTCCGACTACACCGTGCGCAAGGCGCTGACCCGGCAGTTGCTGCTGCGCTGGGCGTTGTTCAACTATCTAGTGGGGAATGTCGATGCACATGGCAAGAACGTCTCGTTCTTCTGCCGCGCCGATGGGCTTGCGCTCGCGCCGTTCTATGACCTGGTCAGTGTGGTGCAGTACGAGGGATTGGTGCACGAGCTGGCCATGGCATATGGAGATGAGTTCCTGCTGCCGGACGTGGGCGCCTATGGGTGGGCCGATTTCGCGCACCGCACGGCGACGCCGCGCGCTGTGCTGGCGCGCGAGATGCGGCGCATGGGCGCTGCGGCAGCGGCGGCGGCAGCGGCGCAGGCCATTGATGCGGTGTACGCGGGAGAGGAGAACGAGTTCGTGCGACGAATCAGCGCATTCGTGGGCGAACAGGCGAAGAAGCTGATCGGCATGGCCGGGCCGATGACGAAAGTCGATGCCACGTTGTTGTGATCCCGCAAGCAAAGAGCATGGTCGTCCACCACGTCCACGCGGGCGCTTTGGTTCCCGCCCAGTACTCATCGTGGTCAGGAGCTTCCAGGAGACCTCGACAGCGTATGCTAACTAACTTTTGATTGAGTGCGGCAATCGAATCTGCAATCGCTGAATGCGCTGGTTTCTCGATCTTTGTGCGTCGGTCCGCCGCCACAGGCTCACTTTTCTGGCTTGGCCGTGCCTGGTTTGAACCCATCCAGAATCTTCTCCTCTGCATCCCAATCGCGTCGGCCTTCTGGGTTCTTAGAGGTGGCCCCGGTTAGTGAGACAGCGGGATAAGTGGAAAGCCGGCCTGACTCGGGCGAGGATATCGCTCCACAGGACGGAAGACCATGACACGACGATCACGACGCAATCACTCAGCTGCCTTCAAGGCCAAAGTTGCTCTAGCAGCTCTTAAAGAGACGGAGACGCTAGCGCAGCTAGCGGAACGCTTCGATCTGCACCCGAACCAGATCACGCAGTGGAAGATGCAGTTGTTAGAGCGAGCGGGAGATGTCTTCTCCGGCGGAGCTCCGCGCTCGGGAGAACCGGCAGCGGTGGACATCAAGGAGCTGCACGCCAAGATCGGGCAGCTTGCGCTGGAGAATGATTTTTTATCCGGCGCGCTCGGACGAGTTCCAGGCTCGAGCGCAAAGCGATGATCGAACGCGAACACGACTTGAGCCTGACGCGCCAGGCGCAACTACTCGATTTATCGCGCGCCTCGCTGTACTACGAACCCGTGCCGACGTCGGAAGAAGATCTGGATCTCATGCGCCGGATCGACGAACTGCACACCGAGCTTCCGTTCCTGGGCAGCCGGATGCTGCAGGACCAGCTGGGCCATCAAGGCTTGCGCGTGGGTCGCAGACACGTGGCGACGCTGATGCGCAAGATGGGCATCGAAGCCATTTATCGCCGCAAGAACACTTCCAAGCGCCATCCTGGGCACGCTATCTACCCCTACCTGCTTCGTGGGCTGGTCATTGATCGGCCGAACCAGGTGTGGGCAGCCGACATCACCTACATCCCGATGGCGCGTGGCTTTGTGTACCTGTTCGCGGTGATGGACTGGGCGACGCGCCGGGTGCTCGGCTGGCGCATCTCCAACAGCTTGAGCGCGGAGTTCTGCATCGAAGCGGTGGAAGAAGCCATCGCGAACTTCGGGACGCCGGAGATCTTTAATACGGATCAGGGGTCGCAGTTCACCGGTAGTGCCTTCATCGGCATGCTCACTCGCCATCGCATCAGGATCAGCATGGATGGCCGCGGTTGCTGGCGCGACAACGTGTTCGTCGAGCGGTTGTGGCGGTCGGTGAAATACGAAGAGGTCTATCTACACGCCTACGAAGGCGTCTCGGCGGCCAGGGCTGGCATCGGCAGGTACTTCATGTTCTACAACTCGCGCCGCACACACACGGCGCTTGACCGGAAAACGCCCGATCACGTCTACTTCAAATCGCTTGCATCTCTGCCCCTCGCGGCGGCAGCTTAACCACCGCCGGCTCCCACTTATCCCGGCCGCGAAAACTGTCTAGAAAAAAAAGCGGGACCACCTCTGAGATCGCGGCACCGATAATGCACCATGGGCACTGACCCGTAGGATCCGTTTTGTTAAGCGGATCACCGCCCACATACGCATATAGGTTTAAGTCGTCCTGATACCCGATGGGGTCCGTCTGCAGGAACCTTCCAAGCCTCGGCGAATAGAAACGCGCCTTGTAGTGAAACAAACCCAACTCTCGTATCCACGCCTGGCCCGTGAACCCGAATCGCCCCACATTCGAAGCGGCGGGAATCCCATAGCTGTCGTATCTGAGCCGATGCTGAACCGATCCAGAGCCGTCGGTGATGGCGATGACGCTTCCCTGATGGTCGGCGAGCGGGTACTGACGTTGAGCTCCACCCACTGCGCTGCCGTTGTATTGAACCCAAGGTTCGTCGACCTGGTCTCCATGAACATAGCGCCGAACCATCGTGTCATTGACGTATTCACCAACAAGCGCATCTCCGTCATACAGGAATTGTGTGCTCGTCCCGCCGCTGGTGATTTGCGACAGCTTGCCGAGCGGCGTCCAGCTCAGCGTCGCACTGGTGCTGACCCCCTCGAGTGTGCCGCTCGCGCCGATCAGCCGGTTCTCGATGTCGTACGAGTACACCAGATCGCCGTCATTCGTCAGGTTGCCGTTGGTGTCGTGGGAAATCGCGGTGCCGGCAATAGCGGCGTACTGATTCAGCCTGTTAGGCACGTAGGTTCCGGTGCGATTGGCAGCCTCGGTGTAGTTGTACTGCGCATTCGCCTGGATGAGCTGGGTGACTTGACCGGCGGGGTTGTATGAAAAGAAATTCTCCAGGTCGTCAGCGGTGCCCAACACATCCTGCGTGAAGCTGTCGAGCCTCTGGGCGTTGTCGCGTGCGTAGCCGGTAATGGCGCCGCCCGCCCGCGTCAGGTTCGCACGCGTGCCGTCCGCACCGTATCCGACGGTAAGCAATGACGTGGTCGCCGATGCCGGTGTTGCGGTGTTCGATTCGCCAACACCGATAACGCGATCCAGACCGTCGAACGCATATGCGTAGAAATATCCATCCGGGTAGGTAATGCGCGTGCGGTTTGCATCTTCGTCATAACGATAGAAAAGCTTACGAGCAGTGCCTCCGACGTCGTTGCTCTGCGTCTCGAGCAAACCAAAGCCGTTGTAGATGTTTGATTCTCCCTGACCGCTCTCACTACCGAATCGCGCATACAACAACAGCCCGCGCAAGTCGTAGTCGAAGTACACATCGGGCGAACTCGTGTTGTCCGATAGATCCTTGACGATGGGGCGATTGTTGCCGTCGAGCGTATACGTAATGGTTCTACCGTCGCGTTTTCGCTCGGATTTCAACGCACCATTCTTTTCGTACTTGAGCTCGACGAAAAAGGCATTTTGTGACAGCTGCCGCGACGAACTTTCGAGCGCGGGAACGCAACGTGGCGTCGGGCGCTCGCGTTGCTGAATTCTTGGAGTACTATTTCCCCAGACCGTGCTGTCGAACGCTGATCGCAATGAAAAACTCCGTCGACGCCATGCCTGTAAAGTACAAATTCGTCGTTGAGACGGGGAAATCGGCGCCTGCCGACATAATCACGTCGGCCGAATCGGGCGTGTCGGGAGCGGCACACGTCTGGCGTGGGCGTAAGTTTTCCCGAGCGCTTACTTTTCTTATTGTGGGCGCCATCCACGTAATCATCTGGCATGTGTTCGCACACATGTCCATCCGGCAATTGGTGGCGCAGCAGCGGGTCGATCCCATTGAGGCGCGCTTCTTCGATTTGCCCGCGGTTTCCGTGCCGATCAAGGAACCTGCGATCGTGGCGTCAGAGATCGAATTTTCGATTTCCGCTCCTTTGCCGATTTCGATCGAGGATCCTTCCGGCATTCACAGCCTTGAACTGCCCCATCTCGACTCAACTGGCATGCCGGAACTCGCCTCCTACTCCGCGCGCGCCGACTTGCCGCCTGGCCAGATCGCTACCGTCGTAGTGGTGGTGGAGAAAGCTGACGATGGCAACGTCATTTCGGCGGAGGTAGTGCGCAGTACTGGGAACGACTCCACCAATGAAGCGGCTAAGAGCTACGCGCGCGACACGAAGTGGATCCCGGGAATGGTATTGGGCGTGCCCCGTGCGATGAAAGCGAGCCTCACAGTGATTCTGGGGTCTACCGAGAGGCTGGTTACCCGCTAATACGCATAGACAAGAGCCACTGAATTCCTCGGTGGGCGGACGCGCCACTCCGTTCCGATCGACTTCGCGATTACAAAGAAGCCGCACGCCTGCAACTTCGAAGATCCACCGCTCTGCTAAACGACCTTACACAAGTTCCATTCGTCGCGTGGGACAGATTGTTTACGGATATCCATGGCCGGCTGTCAGCGCAAAATTGCGGTCTACCGGGAGAGTGAGCGACTCTATCTAGTTGAGCATGAGCTTGTCTCCATCCTCATCCTCAAGCCCGATCCGCCCGGGGCTGCAAGTGGCGCCGGTGGCAATCCTGAGATTGCCGAGCCAATGATGAAAATCGATGCCGCGTTGCCGTGAGCGCGCGCGGCCAATTGTGGCGCTCGGCAAAGCGATTCGCTAACGTTGCGTCCCATGGCTCACGGGCTTCTCTGCTGGAAATGCGGCGCATCGCTCGAAGCGCTGTCGCTGCCGTTGCGGCGGCTCGATGAATGCAAGGTCTGCCATTCGGAGCTGCACGTCTGCAAGCTGTGCGTGGAGTACGACACGCGCGTCGCGAAGCATTGCCGCGAACCCACCGCCGAAGAAGTGCGCGACAAGACGCAGGCGAACTTCTGCGATCACTTCAAACCGAAGGTGGGTGCGTATGTGGCGCCCAACACCGCGGAAGTCGACGCATCGAAGGCCGCGCTCGAGGCGTTGTTCGGCAAGAAGTAAGCAGTGCCAGCACTACCTCAGGCAGGCAACGCCGCACCAGCGCACTGCTCGCGCAGCCGCGCCAACGCCACTGCGCTGAGCGGCGTACCCGCGAGCCGCGCCGCGTACAACGCCGCGCCCACCACCGGCGGAAACACCGGCGTGCGGCATTCGTACGGAACCGGCTCACCCGCCAGCGCCAGATTGAACGCATCGACCAGCCACGGCGACCCGGCGAACGCCCCGCCGGAATACGACACGGGTACCGAAAGCGCGGCCGGCGCCTCGATGGCGCGGCGCACCGCCCGCACCGCGCCGACCAGCTCGGCGGCCGCGCGCAGGAAAATCGCGCGCGCGCCGGGGTCGGCGCGCTCCGCGGCCTCGTGCACCAGCCGCGCGAACTGCGCGAATGCGCCGCGGCTCTGCGCATCGGCACCGTAGATACGCGCGCACAGGTCGAGATCGTCGTCGATACACAGCCGCTCGCGCACCAGTGCATGCAGCGGTCCGCGCGGCGCGCGCCCATCGCTCATGCGCGAGAACAGGCTCATCCCCTCGCGCGCGATCCAGTACGCCGAACCCTCATCTCCGATCAGTTCGCCCCAGCCGCCCGCGCGCGCGCTGCGCCCGGCATGTTCGCCGTACGCCATCGAGCCAGTCCCGGCGATGACGCTGATCCCGTCCGCGCAGGCGAGCGAGCCGGCCCAACTACCCAGCATGTCGTTGCCGCAACGGAAGCGGCGCGGATCGAGCATGGCGCTGGGCATGGCATCGAGGCGCGCGGTCACCGCGCTGTCCTCGCCGTACGAGCTCAACCCGAAGAACGCGAAATCGACCTGCGCGGTGGCCGTGGCACCGCGCGCGAGAACGGTGCGAATACCCTCGAGCAGCAAGGCCGTGGCGCGCTCGACGCCCTCGGAAAGGTGACTGACGCTGCCGGTCACGTGGCTGGCACGGATGTCGCCCCGTGCGTCGATCAGCACGAACGCAGTTTTCGTTCCGCCGCCGTCAACGCCGAGGAACATCGGCCGGCTCGCGCGTCCAGGGATAGATAGTGACGCCCTGCACCACGCGGCTGACGACGCCGCTGACGTTCGGATTGTCAGGCGTCAGCCCGAAGCGCAGCGATTGCGCCAAGCCGAACGACTGCGCGGGAATGACATCGATCAGCGCGAGCTCGAGGTCGCTGAAATCGCGCGTGCCGGCCAGCTCCAATCGCTCGTAGTTGCTCGCGCCGACATCCGCGCCCACGGCGACGATGGCGCCGGCTCGCGCTTCGCGGCTCAGCTCTTCGAGCAGATCGCGATCGTACGCGCGCGTGTACGGATCGTTGGATACGAACACGACGACTGCCGTGCGCGCATTGACGATGGTCTTCGGCCCATGGCGGAAGCCCAGCACCGAGTGCGAGACCGCCACCGTTCGCCCGTCGGTGAGCTCGAGCATCTTGAGCGCGGATTCGGCCGCCAGCGACTGCAAGGCATTGCTGCCCAGATAGACGACGCGTTCGAAGCCCTGCGCGGCGAGAGTCGCCGCCAGCGCCTGTGCGCGCGGCAATGCCGTCTCGGCGGCGCGCGCCAGCGCCGGGACCCGGTTGGCGGGAATCACGCCGAAAACCAGCGCGGCCACCAGCACCATCGACGTGAAGCTGGACGTCATCGCGAAGGCGCGATCGTTGGTCGCATCGGGCAACACGAGTACGCAGGCATTTCTCGCGCCGGCCATGCGTTTCGCCAGCGCGCCTTCGGCGTTGCACGTGATCACGAGATGGAACACGCGCTCCAGGGCGCGCTCTGCCACGTCGACCGCGGCGATGCTTTCCGGGCTGCCGCCCGAGCGCGCGAACGACACCAGCAAGGTCGGCACGTCGCGTTGCAGGTACAACGCCGGGCCTGAAACCAGGTCGGTGGTGGCGATGGAATCGACGCGCCTGCGGAGATGGTGCGCGATGCCCGGTGCGAGACAACCGCCGATATACGATGAGGTCCCGGCACCGGTAAGCACGATGCGGACCTTCGCATCCTCGAGCAGTGGCGCGAGAAAGACGTCGAGCCGCGCGCGTTCCTGCGCCACGAGATCGGCGACCGCCAGCCACACGGCCGGCTGCTGCGCGATCTCGCGCGCGGTCCACTCGCCGCCATTGGTTTTCATTTCCGCGCTCATGCGCCACACGCTCGCAGGTAGGGCCGAATCGAATGCGCCACGCCGTCGCGCAGCAGCGCTTCGACCGAAGTGTCGAGTTCGTGCGCGCGAATCGCCGCATATTGGCGCGGCAGGTACTGACTAACCAGTGTCAACGGCAACGGACGGCTCCTCAGATTGTCCAGCAACTTCCCGCAGGCCTGCGTCACTTCCGGGTGCGGCCAGTAGTACCGGATCCGGTCGCTCAGGCTATACGCCAAGTCCAGCGACTCGTTCGCGGCATGATGATAATGGCCGCGCCACTGCTTGGGATCCTCGCGCATCACGCGTAGCGCGACCTCGGGAAGTCTGGCGGGATTTTCGAGGCCGGGCAGCTCGCGCTCGATGGCGGCGAACGCCCAGAGCGTCTCGCGCAGCGCAAACGTCGCGCCCGGCCCCACCTTGAGAATGGCGAAATGATCGCGCACCAGCGCGGCGAGATTTTCCGGCGTCTGGTAGTCGGTGGAGTGCGCCTCGAACACGAACTGCGGGTCGCGCTCGACGCTCGCCTTGAGCTCGCGTGCCTTGTCCGGCTGGTAGTCGACCACCTTGTGCAGATCGAACTCGACGCCGGGCTGTACCACCAGCGCGATGACGCGCGGCCAGGCGGATTCGAGCCCCGCGGCGGCGAACGCCCGGCGATGCGTTTCGATAGTCAGGGTTGCCGCTTCTGGCGAAGTAACCGTCAACTGCTGCAATTCCTCGGCGGCGCCGCCCGGAACCGGCACCTCGGTGCCGATCACGTAGACAGGCGCCTCACCGCCGGCCTCCTGCCAGACGCGCTCGGCGACCAGCGCCAGGCGGGCCGCGCGCGCGGCGATCAACTCCTCGGGCAAGGGCACCGGATCGCCGGCGCAGGCCATTGAGCAATCGAGGTGGATCTTGCGGAAACCCGCGGCGACGTACTGGGCCACCAGTTCGTCGGCGCGCTTCATCGCGGTGTCCGCCGGTTCCTTCTGCCATACATTCGGGCCGACGTGATCGCCGCCGAGCCACACCCGGTCGCGCGGCAGGCCGACGCGCGCGGCGATCGCATACACGAACTCGCGAAAGTCAGCGGGCTTCATGCCGGTGTAGCCGCCGTACTGGTTCACCTGGTTGCAGGTGGCTTCGATCAGCAGCGGCGTGCCAGTGTTCTTGGCCTCGTGCATGGCGGCCTCGATGACCCACGGATGCGCCGTGCACAACGAGTAGATGCCCACGTTTTCGCCGCGCTTGTGCTGCGCCAGAATATCGAGGAGGCCCTTCATCGCATCGGCTCTATCTTCTGCGATTCGGGCTTTTGTTCCTCGGGCTGCAGCGCCAGCAGCAACGCAGCGCCGAGCGCCAGCGCGATGCCCGCGAGTTTCAGCGGGCCCGGCATCAAGCCCGCGAGCCCGAGGGAAATACACGCCGTCAGCAACGGCGCACCCGCATTCACCATCGGCGAGACGATGATGGCCTTGCCGTAACGGAAGGCGAACACCAGCGTCAGCGCGCCGACGGCGTTCAGCATTTGAATGACCGCCGCGAGTCCCCAGCCGTCCACGTGTGTATTGATGGGCTGCGAGAAGTCCGTCATCGCCAGCGCGACGGGAATGAACAACAACCCGCTCAGCGTCATGTAGAAGAAGATGCTGGCGGCATCCATGGTCGCATTGGCGAGCTTGATGAAATACGCCTGCGCGCCCCACGCGACGAGGATGGCGAGCGCGAGCAGGAACCACAGGCCGTAGCCGGTGGGCTCGCCGTCGGTGCGGTAGTCGAACAGCGGCAGCGACAGCAGCGCCAGCGCGATCCCCAGCAGCCCTAGCTTGCCGGTGCGCTCCCCTAACAACCCAAAGGACAACGCAATCGTCAGCGCCGGTGACAACGAGATGATCGGGAAGATCAAATACGGCGGCCCGATGCGCACCGCGTGGAACAGCAGCAGCTGCCCGCCCGCGCCGAGCACGCCGATCGCGAGACCGAGCGCGATCGAGCGCCCGTCGCGCTTGAGCGCCTCGCGGCTCATTTTCATCACGATCAGCGCGGGCGCAATCATCGTGAGCGCCCAGACGCAGTAGTTGAGCGTTTCGGGCAGGCCGTGTTCGCCGGGCAAGCCCGCGAATGCGCCCCACACGCCCCACAACAGCATGGTGATCAACGCGTGAGCCAACCAGTTGCGCATGCCAGCTACAGCCTAAAACTTCAGGCTGACGCTGGCGATCACCGTCCGCCCCCAGGACTCGAAGCCCGCGAGGATATCCGGGCGGCCGAGATTGGACCGGTAGTGCGCGTCGCTCAGGTTGCGCCCTTCGAGCGAAACTCCGAACACGTCGTTGATCTGGTACTGCACCGAGGCCGTGACCCAGGTGATCGGCGCCCCGATCTGCGACAGGCCACCGACCGCGTCGGTGACCTCGGTGTATTCGCCGCTGTAGTCGACCGCGACCTGCGCATCCCACGGTCCCTGCTCGTACATGAGTGCCGCGGAGTATGCCGACTTCGACACGCCTTCGAGCTGCCCGACGTGTACGCCATCGATGTACGCCTTGGTGTCGGTATACGTGTAGCTGGCGCGCAGGCCGAAACCGCTCGGGAAGAAGTGCTGACCACCCAGCTCGAAGCCCGTGACCTTGGCCTTGTCGCCGTTGATGGGCCGGCTGACGTCGTAGAGGATGGGCGCGTCCGGCGCGCCACCGACGCTGCCGATGACGCCGATGTCCTGGTTCTCCTGCAATTCATAAGTGATGAATCCTTCGATGTTCTTCCAGAACACCGCCGCGTTCAGCACCGACTTTTCGTCGAAGTACCACTCGAGCGACAGATCCGCCTGATCGGCGAACACCGGTTCGAGATCGGCGTTGCCGTCGTAGAACACGGAGAACGTGCGATCGAGCGTGTTGTCGGTGCGCGTCGGCGCGAGCTGGTTCAGCGACGGACGCGCCATGACGCGTGCGGCCGCGCCGCGCAGCACCAGCGTTTCGGTGAACCAGTAGCCGGCGTTGAACGACGGCAGCAGCTTGCTGTAACTGCCATTCTGCGTGAGCGGCTCGGCCTCGCTGTACGTGACATCGGGGCTCGAGGTCGGGACCTCGGGCGTCGGATCGTCGACGTACACGATGTCGTTGATGGCGGTGCGCGCCGTGGTGTCGGTCGAGATCCAGCGCACACCCGCGCTCAGGTACCAGTTGTCCGCCTTGAGGTCGGCCTTGACGAACAACGCATCGGTGTCTTCCTCGACGTCGTACGACTGCACGGGATTGAGCTCCGGCGCCGTGTTGTCGGCGTCGTAGACGTCGCCGGTCGGATCGCCGTTTTCATCGAGGATGGGCTGGCCGTCGAGTGCGTGCAGCGCCTGTAGATAGGCTGGCACGTCGAAGCGGATGAAGGTGCGCGGGAAGTGCCCGCCCGCGCCGTGCATGAAATTCGGCAGCGACACGCTGCGCACGACGTCGGCGCCGAGGCTGCCGAAGGTCGTCGTGTACAGGTTGCAGTACTGGCACGAGCCGCCGTTGGTGTCGTTCTCGACGGTGTTGCGCACCTTGGTGCGTTCGGTGCGCGCGGCGCCGAACGACACGGACTTGAACACTCCCGCGTCGACGGCGAACGAGCCGCCGAGCGTGAAGCCGGTGACGGTGTCCTCGACGTCCGTGCCCGAGAGCCCTATGTAGTGCAGGCCATAGTCGTCGTTGCCGAGCTCGCCGGCGGCCAGCGCGGTCGCGAGATCGCGGCCGTCTTCGAGCGTCACGGAGATATCCGGCAGCGCGTTGTCGTTCATGTCGACGCGCGCCGTATGGTTTCCGCCGATGCCCGACACGACCCAGGTGTCTTTGCCACCGGAGTCGCGCACGGAGCGCGAACGATAGGCGTCGAAGTCGAACGCCAGTTTGTCGGTGGCCTTCCACTCGGCGTTCCAGCCGAACTGCGTGGTGTCGACGACGCGGTACTCGGTGATCGTGGAGATCTCCGGCACCAGCTCGGCGACGGTCATGCCGGTCACCCAGTGATCGTCGATGCTGACGTCGCTCCAGCGGTGCAGGCCGGTTTCCTCGTCGAGGATGGAATCTTCTAGATAGAAGGACTCGTGATAACCCACGGTCGGCGCATCGAGCCGCGTGAACAGCGCATCGAAGCTGATGCTGAAGGTCTCGCTCGGCTTCCACTGCAGAACACCCGTGACGCCGGTGCGTTTCTTGTTCTGCACGCGCGCGCCGAAGCTGGTGCAGCACAGGCCTAACAAGTCGCTCTCGTCGGCCGAGATCTCGCCGTCGCCGTCCGCATCGAACGAGCCTGGCGAATCCGGGTTGATGGAGAATTCCTGCACGGCATCCGAGCGATCCGTGACGTCCTGGTAGGTCGCCGTCAGCAGCACTCCGAAGGTGTCGCCGGCAAAAGTGCTGCTGAACACGCCGCTGGCCTTGTAGCCGTTTTTTTCCGACATGTCGTTGTAGTCGGCGTCGGCCGAGAAACGCATATGCATGCCGGCCTGGTCGAGCGGCTTGGCCGAGCTCAGATTGATCGTGCCGCCGATGCTGCCTTCCAGATGCGCGGCGTCCGCAGATTTGTAGACGTCGGCGCCGTTGATCACCTCGGACGGCAACACGTCGAACGCGAATTCGCGGCCATCGCCATCGGTGGCGAGGATGCGGCCGTTCAGCGTCACGATGCTGTATTCGGGACCGAGGCCGCGGATGCTGACGTACTGCCCCTCGCCGCCGCGCGTGCGCGAGATGGTGATACCCGTGATATGCGACAGCGAATCCGCGACGTTGGCGTCGGGGAAGCGGCCCAGGTCCTCGGCGACGATCGAGTCCTGCACGATGCCGGCGGACTTCTTGAGATCGCGCGACTCGACCAGCGCCGCGCGCGTGCCGACGACCACGACTTCGTCGAGCGTTTCTTCATCGGCAGCGTGCACCGTCGCACTGCACAGCAGCATCAGGGCGAGAGTGGCGTTCTTCTTGTTCATGGCAGCGCGTCATCCCTTGTGAGCGAGTTCGCGACGATGCTAGTTGCCTATTTTCGCAAGAACAAATAACTTTCGTTTGCTTTCGAATTGAGGGGGAGGCCATGAAACAGCTGGTTGGGCTCGAGGAACGGCGCCGGAAGATCCGTGGGCTTCTCGAGGAACGCTCGCAGGTCACGGTCGTCGAGCTGGCGGAGCAGTTCTCCGTGTCGGCGGTGACCATCCGCGCGGACCTGGTCGCGCTCGACGAGATCGGCGCGCTGGTGCGCGTGCACGGCGGCGCGCTGCCGCGGCGCGAATCCGACGAGCTGCCGATCGACATCAAGCAGAACATGCGGCGCGCGGAGAAATTGCGGATCGCCGCGGCGGCGGTCGCGCATATTCACGAAGGCGAAACGATCCTGCTGGATTCGGGCACCACCACCGCGGAGATTGCCAAGCTGATCCGCGGGCTCAAGTTCGAATCGCTGAACGTCATCACCAACGCGCTCAACATCGCCGTGATGCTGGCGAGCGCGCCGTTCATCAACCTGGTCATTCCGGGCGGCGTGTTGCGGCGGCGCTCGTGGTCGCTGTCCGGGCCGCCGGCCGAGAACGCGATGCGGGAACTGCAGGCCGACACCTTGTTCCTCGGAGTAGATAGCCTGGATCCGGAGGTGGGCCTCATGACGCCGCACGTGCTCGAGGCGCAGCTCAACGCACAGATGATCCGCATCGCGCGCAAGGTGATCGCGGTGACGGATTCGTCGAAGCTGTTGCGGCGCAATCTGTCGGTGATCTCGCCCGTGGATACGGTCGATCTGCTGATCACGGACAAGGCGGCCGATACGCGCGCGATCGAGACGATCCGCGGACGGGGCGTCGAGGTGCAGCTCGTCTAGCTACTAGCGGAAGGGTTCTTTCTTGCCGCCGGACAGGCGCTCGATCAACGAGGCGAACTTCGAGCCCTTCTTGTCGACCTTGACGCGCAGGTGCCGCACGCCGGTGTCGCCGGTGCTGTCGTTCTGTATCTCGAGCGTGCTGGCGCCGAGGATTTCGAGCGTCTGATCCAGCGTCTCTTCGTCGACTTGCGCATGCGCGTTGCGGCGCGAGCCCGCACCGGGCTTGCGGGCATTGGAGGCCGGCGCGTGTTTTTTCGGTTCCGGCGCGGCGGCAGCCGCGGCCACGGGTTTCGTGGCGGCCGGCGCCGCTGCATTCGTCTGTTTGCCGAAGCGCGGCGAGGTTTCGCCGTCGACGTCCTGTTCGATCATCGCGGGCAGATCGTCTTCGAGCAGCTTGAAGACGCCGCTGGCGTTCGACTGCGACATGGAAGCCGGCGTCGGGGCCGGGCCTTCCTTGATGTTCGCCGCGCGGTGAATGCCGCTGCGCGCCGCGTTCAGATCGTTGGCGCGCTCTTTCTCGATGGTCGTCACGGGCACGACGGAGACGGTCTTGAAGTCGGAGCGCACGTAGTACGCGACCTGCTTCGCGGAGACGGCATCGCTGAAGAAACCCAGGCGCAAGCCGTACCAGGTGCGGCCTTCGCGATTCGCTTCGGTGGTGTAGAGCGTGTAGGCGTTGAAGATGGCGAGCGGCGCGACCTTCGCCATGTCGAAGGGCGTGACCGACCAGTCGAGCTGCACGGCGAACAGCACGGGCGCATTGCGCTTCACTTCGCTCTTGATGGCCTGCATCGACTGCGCGTCTTCGGGCTTGATGACACGGATCGCCTCGTCCACCGACGCTTCCTGCGAGCCTTCGCGATACGGCGAATGACGCTCGAGCAGGCGGATAGTCTGCGTGTCGGAGAGATCGTCGAGCTCCTCGATGACCTGGCGCACGTTGGTGAGCGAGGGTGTCGCGGGCATCACCGTCATCTGCATGGCCGGCATCTGCACCGTGGGATCCGGCGGCGGCGCCTTCGGCGCCGCGGGTTTCGCGACGGGTGCGGACGCGGTCAACGCGGGAGCGGAAACCTTGGCGGCGATCTTCGGTGCGACCAGCGGCGGTTTCGCGGCAGTGGCGGCTTTCGGCGCGGCGGCGGCGGGCTTCGCAGCCGCGGATTTTGCGGCAGGCGGCTTGGGCGCGGTGGCCTTCGCGGCGGGCTTCGCGGCAGCAGCCGGCTTCGCAGGTGCGGCAGCTTTTGCGGGCACGGCGACAGCTTTCGCAACCGGCTGCGCGGGCGCCGGTTTGACGGCCACGGGCGCGGCGGCGGCCGGCTGGCTAACTACCGGCTTCGCCACGGGCGGGTGTACGACCGGCACGTCGACGGTTTTCGCGTCGAGCGGTTTGAATCGCGGCTCATCGTCGGTGAGAACGAACGGCTCGGGTTCGAATTCGGCTGTCACGGCGGGCGCGGGCGTCGACGCGAACGGATGACGCTCCTCGACGGCCGGAGCTGCAGGCGCAGCGGCAGCGGGTTTCGCGGCTTCGGCAACCGGAGCAGGCGCTGGCGCGGTGGCGCGCGGCGCGACCGGCGCTGATGCGGCGCCTTGCGGCAGCGAGGGATTGTTAGCCCGCAGCTTCTTGCCGGGCGCTTCGCCGGCCCAGGCTTGCGGATAAACCTCGCGCACGATCTGCAGCATCTCTTCGGCGGCCTGCTGGCTCTCGAAATAACCCATGTGCAGGCGGAATCGCTCACGGCCGTCTTCGCGGCGGCGGCTGACGAAGAATGTGTATTGCGCGAGTGTCGGATCTTTCGGCTGCGACAGCGCCATCGGCGTGGTCGACGAGGTCAGGTTGATCACGAAACCGCCCGTCGCGGTTCCGGCTGTGGGTCGCGTCAGAGTGTTCACGACAAAATCTGGCTTTGCGCTCATGTGGTGGAAACTGTCCCCGAATGCCTGGAAGGAACCGCGCCCCTTCCCGGACGCGACTCTTTACTTACTCGCTTTGGAGTGTGCGAACCATCGCATATACGGTCAACGGCGAAACTGAGCACGCTGTCGCAGAACACAGACCGAAATATTGATTCCACTAAGAGAAATGCGACATAAGCGCTGGAATTTCTTGCGCTGCAGTATCAGTGCGGCAGGCGGTCCCAGTAACGTCCCGCCGAAAAAAAACTTTCCGCGTAGAAGTCATCGTCGAGCGAATTGATCGTCACGGGTTTGCCCGCGCCCGGCGCGTGCACGAAACGATGTTTGCCGATGTAGATGCCGACGTGATTCACGTGGCGGCCGCCGATCTTGAAGAACACGAGATCGCCGCGGCGCAATTTGCGCGGCTTGATGTTCTCGGCATCTTCTTCCTGCTCGCGCGAAGTGCGCGGCACGGTCAATCCGAGCTGGCGGTGCGCGTAGAAAACGAGTCCGCTGCAATCGAAGCCATCGAGCGACGCGCCGCCGTAACGATACGGCGTGCCGCGCAGGCGCAGCGCGAAGTCCGCGAGCGCCTCGCCGCGATTGCGCATGTTGACCGCGCCGCCGCTGCCGTCCCACTCGTCACCGGAGCGCGTGTCATCGACGGTCGACGGAGATTGGGTTTGCGGTGTGTGTGCGGGTTGCGTGGAAGGAGCGGAGGCACATCCGCCCAGAGCGAGCACGACCGCTAAAAAGGGGACATGCCTATTTTTCAGGCCTGGCCTTTTTTCCGCGGCGGATTTTGACCCTTCGTTCGCGCGAATGGAGCGCGCGGAAAACGGGGCGTGAAGCGAAAAGCCCCTAGTGCACATCAGCGCGCCCATTCTGAAGATGTAGCTTTTCGTAGCCTCGTTTTCCGGAACCCGAAGGGCGCGCTCCCTTGAGTGCGGACGAAGGGTCAAAATCCGCCGCGGAAAAAAGGCCAGGCCTGAAAAATAGGCATGTCCCCTTTTTAGCCGGCGGCGCGGGCATCTCCGATCTCCGATCCGGGCCGGCGCGATTCGAGGATCTCGGTCAACGCGGACGCGGACATCGGCCGCGCGAGGTAGTAACCCTGCGCCGACTCGCAGCCGCGCGAGCGCAGGAACTCCAGCTGCCCGGCAGTCTCCACGCCTTCGGCGGTCACACGTTTTCCAAGGGTATGTGCCATGGTGATGACGGATTCGACCAGTGAACCGGCCGAATCGTTCTGTGGGACTTCTTCCAGGAAGCTGCGGTCGAGTTTTACCGTGTGCACGGGATAACGTCGTAAATAATTCAACGACGAATAACCGGTACCGAAATCGTCGAGCGCCAGTTTCACGCCCAACGCGGCCAGCGCGCGCAGCGGGTCTTCGACTTCCGCGTCCGCCAGCACGGATTCCACGATCTCGAGCTCGAGGCTCGCGGGCGTGATGCCGTGCTGGTGCAGCGCGGTCTGCACCATGCGCACGAAGTTGTTGTCCTTGAGCTGCTGCACCGACACGTTCACCGAGAACATGCGCGGCGCGATGCCGGCGCGGGTCCACTCCGCGAACTGGCTGCAGGCGGTATCGAGCACGAACCCGCCGATGTCGGTGATGAGGCCGGAATGCTCCGCGGCCGGGATGAATTCGCCGGGTAGTTTGATGCCGTCGTAACGCGTCTGCCAGCGCAGCAGCGCCTCGACGCCGCACAAGCGATTGTCCGCCAGCGAGAACTGCGGCTGGTAGAACAGCGACAGCTCGCGCCGCCGCAGCGCGCGATGCAGGCCGCTGTCGGTGAAACTCGCCTTGCGCTGCGCCATCTCGCGCTCGAAGAAAATGGCACGCCCGCGCCCCTGCGCCTTGGCGCGGTACATCGCGAGGTCCGCCTGGCGGATGACGTCTTCGAGATCGACGCCGTCGTCGGGGAATAGCGTGACACCGACGCTGGCGCGCATCTGGTAATCGCGGCCGCCGAGACTGGCCGGCAGCGCGAGCGAACGGATCACGCGGTCGGCGATGTTGCGCACCGTGTCCACGTCGCCGACGTTGCGCAACAACACGGTGAATTCATCGCCGCCGAGGCGCGCCACGGTGTCGCCCTCTTTCGTGCAGGCCTTGAGACGATGCGCCACGATCGACAGCAATTGATCGCCGGCGCTGTGGCCGAGCGTGTCGTTGACGCGCTTGAAGTGATCGAGATCGACGTACATGAGCGCGCCGCGCGTGAGCCCCGTGGTCGCGGCGGCCAGTTCCTGCGAAAGCCGGTCGCGGAACAATGCGCGGTTCGGCAGCTGCGTGAGCGGGTCGTAGTGCGCCTGGCGATACAGCCGTTCGTCGCGTGCGCTGTTCGAGAGTGCCGCGCGCAGACGCTCGGCGAACGCGGCGCCGTAGGTCGCGACCGCCGGATCGCGGGCCGGTTCGCTGTGATAACCGACGATGAGCAGCGCGCTCAGCCGCTCGTCGTCGATCACGGGCCAGAGCCAGAAGAATTCCGCGCCGGCGTCGCGCATCGAGGCGAGGAACGCATGCCGCGACTCTTCGATGCGCGCGATGGTGAGCCCCTCGGGCGCCTCGCGCACGGTGGCGATCATCGACGAGTCGAACGACACGCGCTGCACGGGCAGCTCATCGGCGCCGAGTGCCGCCATGAACATGCGGCCGTGGGCGTGCGCGGTCGGATCGAGCAGGATCACGCCCACGCACTGGCTGCGCGTGAGCTCGCGGAATTTCGGCAGGATCACGTCGAGCGCGCGATCGATTTCGCTCGCGGCCAGCAGCGCCCTGTCTACTTCGCCGAGCACCTCGAAGGCGCGCCAGTCGCGCTGCAGCGCGAGCGTGGTGAGATTGAACTCGCGTTCGAGCGGCGCGAACTCCGCCACCGGGCTGCGCGGCAGCGATTCGAAGCGGCGTTCGCGCAGGCGCACGAGGCCGCGCTGCAGCGAACGCAGCGGCGGCAGATACCGCTCGCTGATGATGGCCGCGACCGCGAATGCCACGGCGATGGTCAGCAGCACCAGTCCGAGCGAGATCGAGGCGAGCTCGCCGAGCGTGGTGCCGAAGCTCACCTCGGGCGCGAACACGATCACCGTGTTGGCCGACAGCAGGTCGCCCGGCGCGGCGGGCGGCACGTAGGTCATCGCGCCGCGCCACTCCCGCCCGGACGCATACCACGCGAGGACGGTGGTACCGCCCGGCGCACCCACCGCATGCGGGGCACGCTGGCCAAACAACTGCACGAGATCTTCCGGAACCGGGCTGCTGCTGAAGCGCGCGCTGCCGGCGCCGTCGAGCACCACCAAGTAACGGCCTTCGAGGCCGCGCGAGAAATCTTCCGGAAAGCCACGCGCATTGAAGAGCAGCGTCGATGCCTTCTCGCGCGACAACGTGGTCAATTCCTGGTTCTGCTGATTCGCGCGGCGTTCCTCGGCGTCGAACCAGCGCGACACCACGGCGAGCCCCACCGGGATGAGCATGGCGACGCAAATGATCGCCCACAGCCGGCGTGTGAGGCCATTACGCAAGACCGAGCTGTACGGATTGCCGCTCATCAACTTCCCATGGGCTTAGGTTGCGTCCCTGCAACGCATACGAGCGTCCCTGATATCGCCCTGACTTTACGAAATGTGGGGCGGCGCAAATGCGTGCCGCGTCACGGTTGCGGCTGCACCAACGTCAGGCGGAGCTCTTTTTGGCCGCGGGCACGGCATTCGGCTGGTTCGACTTGATCTGCGCCAGCTGGTTGATGGCCCCGTAGGTGTAGCGGTAAATACCGCGTGCGCCACGTCGCGCGGCGCCCAACATGCCGCGCGCCACGGTCTCGGCCGGGATCGCGCGGTATTGCTCGCGCGAGCCGGTCAGCAGCGGATTGAGCAGCGGCGCGAAAATCCGGCCGGTGATCTCGATCGGCCGCAGCTCCTTGCGCGGGCCTAACAACAGGCTGGGCTGCAGGATGTCGACGGAGGCGAACCCGAGACGCGACACGGCCTCTTCCATTTCACCTTTTGTGCGTAGATAGAATTTCTTCGACTTCGCATCCGCGCCGACCGACGAGACGACCACGAAGCGGCTGACCTGCGCGGCGCGCGCCGCCTGTGCGAACAGCAGCACCGCATCGACGTCCGCTTCGCGAAAAGCTTCCTGCGAACCGGCCTCCGCGATCGTGGTGCCGATGCAGCAGAACGCGTCGTGTGCGGTCAGGCCCTTGAGCTGCTCCGCCATGCGTTCGAAGGTCACGATCCGATTGGCGAGCTTGGGATGATCCTTGGCGAACGGCCGGCGTGTGAGGGCATACACCCGCGAGTATTCCGGCGCCGCGATCAACGTGTTGACGAGAAACCCGCCGATGAGGCCGGTGGCGCCGGCCACCAGCGCGATTTTTGGAGTTGTGCTCACGCGCCGGAGCTTAGCAAGAAATATTGTGCGGGCGCGCCGGAGATCGCCCGGCGAACCGATGCGGGTTGTGAGGCGCCGGGTGCGAAGCTTGCGGTTCGCGGCGCAAATGTCTCTGGTCACCCGGTCGGGTGATGCGGCGAAAACGCCGGTGCATAAGCTGCGTGTTGGGGAATGACTTCCTATTAGTCGCTACACAGGAGTGGAACATGAATTCATCCAGTTACCGTCACGGCCGGCGTCTGCGGGTCGCGGCGGGTTTTTTTTTGATGCTCGCCGGCCTGGCGGGCAGCGCGCAGGCCGTGGATTTCGACGAGCAAGTGAAGGCGCCCATGATGAAGGACGCCGCCAGTTTGCGCAGCCAGGCGCAGGCGTTCTCGGCGCGTTTCGCGGAGCTGCAGGATGGAGCTACCGAACAACTCATCACCAACCGCGCGCTGGCAGGCAGCCGGCTCGACCTCATCTGGCAGATACAACAGGCGATCGACCTGCGCCGGCCGCTGGGGGAGGTCTCCGAGCTGGGTTTGGTGAGTCGCGGCGACGGCAGTTACAACATCGATTTCAATTCGTTCCCGCAGTGGGAACGCGTCGACCGGAAGCTGGCGGAGCTGCTGCCCACCTACCAGTGGGATTTGCTTTCGCAGGTCCTCACGAATCGCGGCTTTACGGCGGAGGAATCCTCGAAGCTCAAGGCGTACCTCGCCAGCCGCGACGCCAACGTCGAGGCCCATCAGAAGAAACTTCCGATCGCGCTGGGGTTCAGCAAGGTCGTTAAAAAGTACGACAAGATCAAGCGGCCCGTACCGGAGTCGGTGGTGCTGTCGTACATATATCAACTCCAACGTGCCGGCTCCGAAGCGACGCGTGAATGGGCGGTCGGCCTGCTGGATTCGATCGGCGCGCACGGGGCGCGCATCCTGCTGTCCGCGATGAGCGAAGGAACGTCAACCACAATCTGGTCGCCGAGCGATCAACCAGCCGGCATTGCCGGCACACTCGCCGCCGTTCGTCAGCCCGATTTCGAGCAACAGGCCACCGCGCAGGCCAAAGGAACAAAGCCATGAACGCCGCTCATTCTCTCGGCCGCCCGCTTGCCGCGCTCGCCGCCGCGCTGATCGTGCTGACACCACGCGATGCCGCGGCGGTGGAGCTCGACACGGTGGTCTTGAACATCCGTCAAGTCGGCACCACCGCCGGGGTGTCGCTCGGCCACACGGCCATCGGCCGCACTAACTACAACCGGCTCACCGTCAGCGGCGCCTATACCGCGGCGTGTGTCGCCGGCGTCATGATCCCCACGAGCGGCCAACGCTCGCTTTCACGTGAGGGTGTCATCGGCGGGTTCGGGCTGATCACCACCATACCCGAACGGTTGCCGGCCATCGTCGACATGCCCGGCTTCGAACTCCTGGCGGCAGGATCAAGAGTCGCTTGCGCGTACAACTGGTCTTCCAAAGCCGTGGAGGCCAGTTACACGCTCGGCATTCCCGGGTTCGGGATCGCAATCGGCGCTGGCGAAATCTCGAAGGGCTCGTCCTATCCATTCATCATGGTCGTGCCGGCCGGTGGCACGCGCGACGACGAGGGATGTGCCTGACACCCCTGCGATCGGAATTTCATCATCACCAAGGACGGTCATCATGAATAGTCTCAAGTACATTGTTTTTTCGTTCGTCGCGCTCGGCGCGGGCAACGTCTGCCACGCGCTGACCAATTGCGACCCCATCGTCATGGACCTGGGCCATGACGGCTTCAACCTCGGCGCCAGGGGAATCGGCGTCCGTTTCGACGTCGACGCCAACGGCATTCGCGATTCCGTGCAGTGGCTGCGCCGCGGCGGCGATGAGGGTTTCCTCGCCCTCGATCGCACCGGCAACGGGCTGGTCGACGATGGTGCCGAGTTGTTCGGGGTCGGTACGCCGCTGCTGCTCGAAGGACGTCCCGCGCCCAATGGTTTCGTCGGCCTCGCGCAATACGACGCGCGCCAGCTCGGCGGCAACGATGACGGGCTCATCACGGATGCGGATGCCATCTGGCCGCAGCTGCGCATCTGGAGCGACGTCAACGCCGACGGCATTTCAACCTACGATGAAATGCGCACGCTCAGGAGTTTCGGCATCACCGCGCTCGGCACCATTCCGAAGATGCGCAGGTATGTCGATGCCGCGGGCAATCTCATTCCCTACTGGGCATGGGCCCTGCAGCGCGGCAAGCCGGGGCGCGTGCAGATGGTCGATGTCTTCTTCCGTCTCTTGCCAAACTAGCGGTACGCGGGCTGGCGCCATGCTCGATGGCGCCAGCCCGCGCGCATTCACGGACACAGCCGGCGCACGAGTGCCACGCGCGATTCGACGTTGAGCTTGCGGAAGATCTGCCGCACCTGGGACTTGACCGTATTCGTCGTGACGCCGCGCAGATGCGCAATCTGCGCGAGGGTCCGTCCCTCGCACAACTGTTCGGCGACGGCCTGCTCGGCGGCGGTCAGTTCCGCCGCCACGGAATGATGCAGCACGCAGGTGAGAGTGAACGCGGGCTCGTCGTCCGCGGGCGGTTCAGTCGACTGCAGGCGAAAAGCAATGCCGCCGGCACGTTCTTCGATGGCGACCGTCCGCGACGAAGCCAGCAGCCGTGAGAGCAGCTGTGCCACTTCGACGACGCGCGCACGCCGAAAGCGCGCGGCGCTCAGGCGCCGCAGCTCGGAAAGTGACTGGTTCAGGCTTCTGGCAACCGGCATCGCGGCGTTGTGCCACGGGAGCCAGGCGCGGCGACACTTATATATCTGCCCCAAAAGGGCAATTTCTCGCAGCGAACGTTTTCAGCCCGCCAGCGTGATCCGCTTCACCCACGCCACGTATTTGTCCATCCAGGTGTGCAGGAATTTCCGGGTCTCCGGATTGGCTACGCCGCCGGCCTCGTCGAAGAAACCATCCTTGACCTGGAGGTATGCCTCGGGCTGCCCGAGTGTCGGCATGTCGAGGAATCCAAGGCAGGTGCGCAGATGCCCCTGCGCGATCGCAGTTCCGATCGCTCCAGGCGAGCAACCGATGATGCCCGCGGGTTTTCCTGCCCAGGCGCTTTGCCCATAGGGCCGCGACGCATGATCGATCGCGTTCTTGAGCACGCCCGGAAGTGAGCGGTTGTATTCGGCGGTCACGAAGATCACCGCGTCGCAGGCGCGCAGCTCGCTCTTCAAACGCTGCACCTCCGGTGCCTGCGCCTTGTCGTCGTCCTGGTTGTAGAGCGGCAGATCGCCGATCTTGAGCTCCTTGAAGCTGAAATCCGGTGGCGCGAGCTTGATGAGCGCATTCGCCAGCTTGCGGTTGTTCGAATCCTTGCGAAGGCTGCCGACGATATAACCGATTTGTTTGGGCATTCATCACTCCTGTATGCGCCGCATCATCGCAAATTCACGCTATCGATCTGTAGGAAGGTGAGCACGCCCGCGCCGGTGCATCCAGCGCCCGGCCCCTTCCGTATCATCGACAGCCCCATTGTCCCCAAGCCTCGGCATTCCAAAGGCCCGCGATGCAAAAACGCAGCCTCCAGCTCCTGTTCGGATTCATCTGCCTGTCGCTCGCGGCTTACACCGCCTGGGCCAGTACCCGGCAATCCGTCTTCGCGTGGGGTGGCCTCACCACTCCCCCCGACAACCTGTGGACTATTGCCACGCTCATCGACGCGTACTACGGATTCATCACCTTCTACGTCTGGGTGTTGTGGAAAGAGACCCGGGCGCTGCCCCGTATCCTGTGGTTCGTCGCGATCATGGCGCTCGGCAACATCGCGATGTCGGCTTTTGTCCTGCGGCAGCTGGCTCGCCTGAATAATGCCGACTCGATGGGGACTCTGCTGTCGGCGCGGAACTCCTGACACCCGATGCGCGGTTTCCTGCAACGCCGACTGGTCGCGCCGCTGCTCGCGCTGCTCAGGCAGGGCGTGACGCCGCGCAAGCTGGCGCTCAGCCTCGCGCTGGGCGTGGTCTTCGGACTGGTGCCGATCCTCGGAATCTCGACGCCCTTGTGCGCGCTTGCGGCCCTGGCCCTGCGCCTCAACATGCCGGCCATCCAGCTGGTCAACTATCTACTGACGCCGCTGCAGCTGCTGTCGATCATCCCGCTGCTGCGTTTCGGCGAATGGCTGGCGCGATCGCCGCGTTTTCCGATCACGCTCGAAGCGGGGCTCGCGCTGCTGTCGAAAGACGTGTTTACCGCCGTCAGTGCCCTCTCCACGGCGATCGCGCATGCCACGCTCGGCTGGCTCGTGCTGGCGCCGCCCACCGCTTTCGTCCTGGTCAGGGTTCTCGAACCGGTGTTGCGTCACCTGACCCCGGCATCTTCGCGGGAGGCGCGATGACTTCGCTTGCCATGCGCCTGCTCGAGCGCGACGTCATCCCGGATTTCCTGATCCGCCAGCGCATCCGCTCACTGCTGGCCGCGCGCCTGCGCGAGGAGGATCAGCGCGACCCCGAACGCCAGCAGCAGCGACTCATCGATTTCATCCGCCAGCTGGAACGCAGCCCGGTGGCGATCGAAACCGCGGCGGCCAACGAGCAACACTACGAGGTACCGACGGAGTTCTACGCGCGGGTGCTCGGCAAACACCTCAAGTATTCGAGCGCCTGTTACCCGCACCCGAAGGCGCCGGCCGCCGCGAACCTCGACGCGGCGGAGGCGCGCATGCTGGCGCTCACCTGCCAGCGGGCTCGGCTGGCGGACGGCGACCGTATCCTGGAGCTCGGCTGCGGCTGGGGTTCCCTGAGCCTGTGGATGGCGGCTAACTACCCCAAGGCGCGTATCACGGCGGTGTCCAACTCGCGCACGCAGAAGCAACACATCGACGCGCAGGCCCGCGCGCGTGGCCTCGGGAATCTCGAGGTGATCACCTGCGACGTCAACCGGCTTTCGTTCCCAGCCGGCACGGCCTTCGACCGCGTGGTGTCGGTCGAGATGTTCGAACACATGCGCAACTACGAAACGCTGCTCGCAACGGTGGCCTCGTGGATGGCGCCGACCGCCACGTTGTTCGTACACATATTCACACACGTGAAATATGCCTATCCGTTCGAAGTCCGGGACGAAACCGACTGGATGGCCAGGTACTTCTTCACCGGCGGCATCATGCCGAGCGACAGCCTGCTGCTGTATTTCCAGCGCGACGTGCGCCTGCTCGAACACTGGCAGGTGCCGGGCTGGCACTACGCCCTCACCAGCGAAGCCTGGCTTTCGAACATGGACCGCCATCGCGCGGAACTATTTCCCCTGTTCGAACGTACCTACGGTCGCGCTGGCGCGCGGCTCTGGTGGGTGTACTGGCGCGTCTTCTTCATGTCCTGCGCGGAACTGTGGGCATATGACGGCGGTCGCGAATGGCTGGTATCGCATTACCTGTTTGAAAAGCGGTAGAGTCGCCCGCATGGCAGCACGAAAGTATCTGGGCGGTCTCGCAGCCGTCGCATTCGTATTGGCGGTCGCCCCGGCTTTCGCCGTCAGCGATGCGGATCGCATCGCGGTCTACAAACAGTTCCTCGTCGATTACCAGGCGAAGCGGTACGTCGAAGCGCAGCCGCTGGCCGAACAGCTGGTCAAGCTCACCGAGGAACAATACGGACCGGACGAGCTTGCGCTCACCAATCCACTGACGAATCTCGCGACCATTCACTACAAGCTCGGCAACTATCCGGCCGCCATCGAGAACTATCAGCGCACGTTGCGCATCCTGCAGGCGAAATCCTCGATCGCGGACAAGGCGCAGATTCGTCCGCTGCACGGCCTGGGCGTCAGCTTTCTCGGCGCGCAGGATCCGGAGTCGGCGGTGGTGGCGCTGAAACGCGCCGCGGACCTCTCGCGCAACAACGACGGCCTGTTCAACATCGGCCAGGTGGAATTCATCGACGCGCTGGTGGACGCCTATGCGGCCACGGGCCGGTACGCCGAGTCGGAAAAAGAAGCCGGTTACGCGCTGCGCGTCGAGGAAGCCGCGTACGGCCGCAGCTCCATCAAACTTCTCGACCGCCTCGACAAGCTGGCGCGCTGGTACGAAGACGACCGCCGCTACACCAGCGAGCGCAACACCTACGAGCGCTCGCTCGCGATCCTGCAGAAAAACGGCCCGCCCAACGACCTGCGCCGCATTCCGCCGCTGCGCGGCATCGCGCGGTCCTTCCGGCTCGAGGCTTTCTACGGAATCGAGGGCGCGGACAACGGCGCGACGTTCAACACCGGCACCAATGGCGCGCAGGTGTTCCCGGAAGGCAGCCAGCAGCGCCGCGGCGAAACCTCGCTGACCGCCGCGCTCGCGATCATCGATTCCGTCCAGCCGGCCGACCCGCTGCTGCGTGGTGTGGTGCTCACCGATCTCGGCGACTGGTACCTGGTCGCGAGCAACACTCGCCGCGCCTACGACTCGTATGCCGAGGCCTGGAAGTCGCTGAGCGACGCGCACGACACCAAACTGCTCGAGTGGCCGCGCGTGCTCGCCTACCGGCCGTCGGTCAGCTCGGTAGATCGCTCGCAGCTCGACCCGAAGGAGGCGCAGCTCAAGGCGGTGGAGCTGCGCTTCACGGTGACGCGCGATGGCCGGCTGGAAAATGTGAGCTCGCCGACCACCGACGTGCCCGAAGGCATCGTGCGCAATTCGGTGACTTCGATGCGGCGTTCGCGTTACGCGCCGCGCATCGAGAATGGCGCGGCCGTGGCGACCAACGACGTGGTCTTCGTCGAGCGCGTGCTGGTCAGGGCGCCGTCGCCGGATAACGAGACGTCATCTGGGAAGGCGGCGGAGAAATCTCCGGAGCAGCCGGCGCCTGCCCCGGCGGAAGAGGCGCAGAAGAAGGAAGAGGCGCCGAAGCCGTAGTCGCCACCGGCGTATCGTTGATCGGTACCGCTTCGATGGTCACTTCCGCCTGCGCGGCCGCGGCTTCCGCGGAACCCGGCAGCGGCTGAACCTTCGGCGTCAGGGCCTGTGAAACCAGCAACGGCTTCGCAACCTCGAGCCCCGGGAACTGCGTGAGGAATTTCGCCGCCGCATCGCGCATCGCGGCATACGACGCGATCCCCAGTTCTTCTTCGCCGTTGCCGATCTTCGGCGCCGGCCCGCTGCCGTAACCCGTGAGCGACAACGTATCGACCAGCTCGCCGGTCGGCGCGTAGATGAGGATCTGGTAGCGGATGGTCACCGCGCAGTAGATGCCGCCGGTTTCCTTGGCGTTGGCGAACGAAAACTGCTCGATGCGCGGTTCGAAGATGGCCAGCACGCCGGGCTCGTTACGCGCCTTGTCGACGCTGTCGAAGACCTTGGACTCGGTGAACTCGGCTTTGAAGATCTCTTCGAAGATGTGTTTGTGCGAGGCGCCGAGCTGCGCTTCGTAGTCGACGCTGGCGCGAGATTCCTTGTGGACGTAGTTGCCGGTCTCCGGGGTCACGACCATGGCCACCTTGGCGGGCGTCGCCACGACCAGCGGCTTGGGCAGATCGCCTTCCGGCCGCACCGCGATGGTCGCGCATCCGCTCGCGAATACCAGCGCGGTGTAGACGAATATCGGCGAGAGACGACGCATGTTCATTGTGGGTCCCTGATCCGGCGGCTCTAACTAATACAACGGGGCGAACCGAGCACGTCCACCTTGACCGCGCAGCTCGGACCGCCGGTGGTGAGGCCGACGAAGGTGCCTTCGTTGTCGTCGCACATGGCGCGCATTAGAGCAGCAAACCGCGCATTGATAAACGGCGGGGAGTTCGGCCCGTCGGGCATCCCGATGGCATGGATGCGCACGCGGTGCCGCCCCTGGCGATCGACCGGGTTGTATTTACGCACCGCCGCGAGCGCCGCCTCGATGGAACCGCCGGTAAAGTCGTCGCCGATGACATACACACTGATCTTTTTGTCGGCCGCCCACCAGCCCTGCACCGCCGCGCCGATGCCCTCGACCGGGCTCGAATTGCTGTACGGCTTCCAGTTGACCATCGTCGACATGATCTTGGCGCGCTGCGCCGGCGTGTCCTGCAGCCACTGACCGCGGGTGCTCGCGAACATCGGCTTGCCCTCGTCGTCGAGCACCTGGATGCCCTTCACCTTGGGATAGATGTCGAGGATCTCTTTCATGACGTTCTGGGCATTCTCCCAGTTGTCACTCTGCATGCTGCCCGACGTGTCGATGCAGAAGATGATGTATTCGCTGTCGACCGGTATGCCGCCGACCGCGGCCACCTGGTCGATGCGTTTGGGCGCGTTCTTGAGCAGCCGCTGCATTTCCGCCGTCAACGTCTGGTGCGCGGCGACCAGTTCGGTTTCGACGATGTTGGTGACCGACGCTTCGCCCTTGCTGGCCTTGAACTCGCCGCGGATCTTGGAAAGATCGCCGGCCAGCGCCGAGATCTTCAATTCCTCGGTGGTTTTCACCTTGATGCGGCCCTGCAGCTCGCGATTGAGCATGTCGGTTTCGCCGCGCAGGTCGAACAGCTGCCGTTGCAGCGCGTCGATTTGACCCTTGAGGTCCTTCTCGCTGCGCTCGATGACGATCGGCTGCCCGACGTCGGTCAGCACCAGCAGCAGGATGATGGCGCCGAAACCGCAGCAGATGCAGTCGAGGAACGACAGCGTGAAGACTTCGAATTCGCGGCGTTTGTGCATGGGGTGCTTCTAACTAGGGCCAGTCGCGCGAGGGGATGACGTACGAACCGCCGGTGCGGCGCGCGAGCCGCCAGTACGCGTGGGCCGCCAGCAGGTCGCCCTTCATTGGCAGCAACACCACGTCCATCGGCATGTCCTTCGTCACCGTCTTGGCGGCATCGTCGAACAGCTTCTCGCGCTCGCGCACGTTGATGAATTTGCGTGACGGCGCCACCGACCCCTGCGTGGGCAGTCCGTCGGTGATGAGGATGATCTGGTCCGGCGCCGGGTTGATGGTCCGGGCGGACAGCAGCGCATTCACCAGGCTCGTGCCGTCGCCCGGCGTAATGTTGCGCGTGGCGGTCAGCACGTTGTTGATCACGCGCGGATCGTTCGAGGCCAGCCACTTGCCCTGCGTGTCGCCCTGCACGGCTTTCGCTTTCACGTTGAAGCCGTACACCTGGAACTGGCTGTTGTCCGGCAGCTGCGCGGTGATCCACTCGACCATGTCGAGCGCGCGGCGCCATTTCGGCGCGGCACGGCGCGCGGCCTCGGGCTGGTTGCGCAAGCGGATCACTTTCACCACGTCGTCTTCCATCATGCTGGCGGAGGTGTCCAGCAACACGAGGATGCGTTTGCCCTTCACGCGCAGCGCGCTGATGTACTTGCGATCGCCGCGGCCGCGGAACGCCTTGACTCGCGACCCGGCGGGGCCCTTGTCGAGCGCGCCACCCTGCAGGCGCTTCATGCCTTCTTCCATCGACTTGATGTCGGCTTTCAACTGGTTGATGTGCGCGCGTCGCGCCAGGCTTTCTTCGTCGAACTCGGTGGATTGCTCGCGGCGTTCCTTCAGTTCCTTCGCGACGCGTATGGCGCGCGCCTGCGCGCTGGCCGCATCGTCGTCGGTCTTCTCGAGCGTGTTGCGCAACACCACCAGGTTCTTGGTGCCGTCCTTCACTTCTTCTTCGAGCTTCTTCACTTCACCGGTGAGCGTGTCGAGCCGCAGGATTTCCTGCGCGCCGGCCTGCGCCTGCACGATGGTGTAGAACAACACCACCGCGCCGAAGCCGCAGCAGATGCAGTCGAGGAACGACAGCGTGAAGACTTCGAACGCTTTGCGCTTCTTCTTCACGGTGTGTCTTTCGCGAAGGCCGCCGCGGAAATCAGCGTGAACTCGACGCCGGGCGTGCCGACCCGGACGCGATCGCCGGGGCGTACCGGAGCGCGTTCGCGCACGCGCGCGCCATTCACCCAGGTGCCGTGGCGGCTGTGATCGATGAGCACCGTGCGCTCGCCCTCACGGCGCAGCGAGCAATGCCGGCGCGACACGCCGGCGGCAGCGCGCGGCAGCGTGATGTGCGGCGTGTTGGAAACTTCCTCGGTGCCGATGACCAGACCCACCTCTGGAAAACGCATCGAGTCGCCGCCAAAGAGAATGTGCGTCACCGGAAGTGAACGCCCGGGCGAAGTGGTCACCGAGGAAACGTATTCGACTTCGCCCGCGAGGCTGTGATCCGCCAGGCGCGCGACGTGCCGGCGCAGGCGCGGCGCGGTCGCAGCCGGATCCACTGTCTGCAACGATGCGGCCACCGCGGCAAGACCGGCCGGCACGATGACCAGACCGTCCTGCTCGAGCTCGAGCAGCCGCGCGAGAAAGCCCGGCCAGCGGCGCGACTCGGCCGGCAACACCAGCGCGGCGCCCTGCCCCGCGATGCGCGCCAGGCGTGCGAGACGCGTGAGCTCGCGGTAGAAAGGCTGCGCGGCATCCGCGAACAGCTGCGAATCCACTTCCACCGCGAAACGCGCGCCGTCGGATTCGAGCGCCGCTTCGACCTTGGATTCAGTGGCGGCGCGCGCGGCCAGCGCGGGCAGGTCGGCGAACAGCCGCTGTTCGACGGGCAGGCTCATCAACGGATCGAAGCGCGTGTTCTTGACCATGGCCCCCGCGACGGCGACCAGCCACAGGTCGTAGACGTCGAGCAGATTGGCGCGTTCGCTCACGAAGGATTCTTCGACCGCGCATTCCGGCCCGCCCGCGACACGCGTCGCGATGGCGGAACGCCAGCCGGCTTCTAGCATGACGTAGTGAGGCCGTTCCGTGACTGCGGCTGCGGTGAGCGCGGCGGCGTCGATGAAATCGCGCACCTCGCAACCGGCCGCGCTGAACGCGCCGCGCAGGCTGGTCAACGCAGTGGCATCGAGATCGGCGGGCACGGCTACGACCGCGTCGACCCGCTCGCTGACGCCGAGCGCGCGCAGGTGCGCATGCAACTCGAGCGCCACGGCACGCGCCGCGGCGTCATTCTTGCCGAGCTCGCGCCAGTGGGTGAGCGACACCTCGTCCGGCCGGCCGCGCGAGGCGGCCAGCGCGTCGCGGCCGAAGCGCGGCTCGCGCGCCGCAATCTCGACCGCCAGCGGCTCGTTCGCGACCAGTTCGCCGTCGCGGGCGATGGTCAGCGTGTGGTGGTCGAAATGGATGCCGTACATGCGTGTCTAACTAATCAGATGTTGGTGGGGAAACTCACGCTCGAATCCGCGTTGTATTGCAGATCGGGCGGCAGTTCCTCGGGGGCGATGCCTTCGTAGGGATCCTTGTCTTCGCCTTCCTGTTCCTTGGCGGAATCGGCAGCGGGAGCCGCCGCGCCGGGCAGCGCCGCGGGTTTTCCAGCATCCGGCGTGCCGCCGGGCGTCGCAGGTTTCCCGCTTTCCGGAACGGCCGGCTTCGCCGCGGCGGGCGCGGCCGGATCCTGCGCAGGCGTGACGTGAGTGGTCGTCACGGCCGCGGGGCCGATGCGATGCGGGGTATTGAGCATCGCGGTGGTCGCCGCGATGGCAGCCACTCCCGCCACGCCGATCGCCAGTACGCTGCCGATGAGTTTCTGCATGTTGCCTCCTATTCCGGCGCCACGTAACGCGCGACGCGGAAACCGATCACGTCGCTCGACTCCGCCGAACCCTCGCGCCACGGGAAGCGCAACTCCGTCGCGCTGACCGAACGCCAGTTCGAGCCGCGATAGGCGTGCCCCTTGCTGTCGCTGGGGCCGAGCGGATCCGTGACCGGTGTCGAGGCGACGAACGAAAGATATTTGTCGGTGACCCACTCCGACACGTTGCCGGCGAGGTCGTAGAAGCCGAGCGCATTGGGCGGGAACAACGCCGGCGCCGACGCGCCGATGAAATCGTCCTTGTGCCCCACGAGCGCGGCGCCCAGCACTTCGAACGCTTCGCTGCCGCCGAAGTTGGCAGTGCCGGACACCACCGGCAGATCGTTGCCCCACGGATACTTGAGCGGCTTGCCCGTGCTCGCGGCGCGCGCGACGAATTCCCACTCGCCCTCGGTGGGCAGCCGGTAGCCGATGGTCACGGGCACCGTCAGCGTGAACCCGCTGTCGGCGCTGCCTTGATAGGCCGGCGGCAGCCCTTCTTCCGCCGACAGCCAGTTGCAGAACTCGGCCGCCTCGTCCCAGGTGACGCGCGACACAGGTTGTTTGTCGAGATCGAGCGACACGTTGCCCACCGCGCCGGAATTATGCGTCGCGCGGAACAGGCGGAACTGCGCGTTGGTGATCTCGCGTTCGCCCAGGTAGAACGGCCGCATCAACGTGACCTTGTGCGCCCCCTCGTTGGGCCTGCGGCCCTGCTCGCGGCGGTCGCTGCCGGCCTGGTAGGTGCCGCCGGAGACGATCAGTAGTTTGATGCCGGACTTGGTGGTGAGCTTCGCGGCCGAATTGCCCACCACGTCCTTCGGGTTCACCAGCTTGAAGTCGAGCGTGCGCGCGATGCCCGGCGCCAGCACGAGCTCGGTGACATACGGATTGAAGCCCTCCTTGCGCACCTCGATGTGCCAGCGGCTCGCCGGCAGCTGCAACGACGCCGGCGCCTTGCCGCGCGAATCGCCATTCACGAACACTTCGGCATCGGCCGGCTCGCCCTGCACGCGCACATCGACCAGCAGCGCCGCGAGCCGCGCATCGAGCGTGGATTCCTTGCCGGCTTCGGCGAACACTTCGCGCGTCCACGGCGCGTAACCCGCGCGCGCGATGCTCACCGCGTGTGATACGCCGGGCGACAGATCGATGGTCAGGGGCGTGATGCCGCGGAAACTGCCGCCGGTCGTCACCTGCGCGCCCGACGGCACCGAACGCACGGTGACGCGCGCATCGGCCGCGCCGAGCTCGATCGGCCCCAGGGTTTGCGGCACGCCGGCGTTGACCACCACGCTCGAAGTCCAGACGCGCAAACCCGGCGCGGAAACCTGCACGCGGCGAATACCCGAATCCATCTCGATCTTCGCGGGCGTGACGCCCGCCGGCTTGCCGTCGACCTCGATCTGCGCGCCATCGGGCACGGACGAGAGCGCGACGACCGCGAAGTTCGGCTTGAGCGCGACTTTCAGATCCTGTTTCTTGCCGCCGCCTTCGACGGCCAGGCGCTGCACGTGGTCGAGATAACGCGGCGCCTTGAACGTGAGCGTACGCTCGCCCGCCGGGACGTCGACGGTGCCGGGGACACGCCCGAGCGGCGCACCGTCGGCGGAAATCTCCGCGGCCACTCCGCCGGTATCCACCACCAGCTTGCCGGGTAGTTTGACCAGGTGGATGAGTGCGCGCGCCTGCGCCGGGCCGCCCACCGTCACGCGCACTTCGGCCGGGACGTAACCTTCGCGCGTGGCGCGCAGGGTGTGATCGCCGGGTAACACGAACACGCTCGCGGCCGACTGCCAGGAAAAACCGCCCGCCGATTTGACCTTTGCATCGCCGGGTTGCAGATCGAGCGCGATGGGCTGCAGCAGCGCAAACAGGCCGAGCACCGCCAGCAGCAGCACCCCCATCACCCACGCGGCGTAATTCCAGCGGCCCCGGGCCGCCTTGCGGATACGCGGCGCGATGAACCCTTCGATGCTCGGCACTTCGCCCATGTCGATGGACAGGTCTTCGGCCGGCAGCGGGACGGCACGCACGCTGTCGCCCACGGGCGGCAACGTCTCCGTGCCTTCGAGATCGAAGCGGCGCAGCGCCAGTCTCTGGGGAGTGGCGTCTTCCACCAGCAGCTGCGAACCGGCGATGGTGATGACATCGCCCGCGATGATGATGCGCGCGCCAGCGATGTGAACGCCGTTGATGCTGACGCGGCCGTCGGAGGCGGCGTCGAGCAGCCAGCGGCCGGACACCGCGCGGATGCCGGCCAGCGGCGGCGCGTCGACCAGCGAAGGCGCGTCGGTGTGATCGGCGCGCATCGCACCGGAACCCGGATCGACCACCACGCGCGCGCCGAAATGCGAATCGCCCTGCTCGGTGCGCAGGACGATGTTGGCGTCGTAGGTGAGGGAGGGTTCCATTGCAGTTTCAGATAGGTTCGAGGCAGCGGATCACGACGATCTGCTCGGACTGACCCGGGAAAATGGTGATCTCGCGGCGCACGTCGCGGAAACCGCTGCGTTTGCCCGTGACCGTGTATTTGCCGGGTTTGAGCTCCACCTGGCGCCGTTCGAAAGCACCGAAGAAGCCCACCCGCTGGATGGCGACCTCGGTGGCGTTGTCGGATTCGAGCGCGAGCATGACGGGTTGATTGAACGTGGGCAGCAACAGTTCCAGGCGCTGGACCTGCGAACGGATGACCGGCCCCTGCGGCAGCGCGCGCGCGCGCGCCAGCAGGCGCTCGGCGTCGGCGCGCACGTTGTCTTCTGCGAGGCGTTCCGGCTTGTCTATTAGTGCCTGCAATCGCTTGCCGAGTTCCGCGCGGGGCGCGACCTGCGCGCGGCCGGCGATCGCAAATTGCAGCGAAGGATCGCGAGCCAGGGCGTCGTCGTAGATTGTTTGCGCCTCGGCCCAGCGTTCCTGGGCGGCGAGGCTCGCGGCGCGTTGTTCCTCGTCCGCGATGCTGCGGCCGACGCCGGTGTCGCCGACACGCTGCAGCGCCGCGCCCACTTCGCTGCTGTCGGGGCGCAGGCGGCGCGCGGCTTCAAGGTGCGTGCGCGCCTCGGCGAGGCGGCCGCCGTTCAGCGCGGCGAGGCCCGCTCCCAGCTCGGCGTTGAATGCGTTCTCCGCCTGGCTGCGCCGCACGCGCGCCAGCCCTTCGGTCGCAGCCGTGTTGCCCGGATTGCGCCTGAGCACATCCGCGAACAGCTCTTGGGCCTTCGGCAGATTGCCGGCGCTTTCGGCGTTCTCGGCGTCGACCAGCGTCGGCAACACGCCACTCGCGGCGGCAACCTTGGCCAGCCCGTCGGTGGCTTCCTGGTTGACCGTTTCGATCTTCAAGGCCGTTTCGTAGGCTTGCCGGGCGTTTTCGAATTCCCCGGCCGTCAGCGCGCGTTTGCCCTCCGACAGCTGCGCGGCCAATGCCGCCGGTATCCGGGTCTCGATTTCGGTCAGCGTCTTTTCGAGCGCGGCCATTGGGACTTCCACGTCCGCGTACTTGCGGCGCTCGAGCAGGCCGCCGATGTCATCGAGCGATTTGCGCACCGCGGCGAAATCGGACCCGGCCCACTGCGCCGCGGCGCGTGAGTCGAGCTCGAGCACGCGCTTGCCGAGCTCGTTGTGTTTGCTCGCCAGTTCCGCGGCTTGTTTCTCCGCCGCGACGTCCGCGTCGGTCGGGCCGGCCGGCACGTTGAGCGAGGCGACGTCCACTTTTTGCTGGCTGGCGATCTTCGGCAGCAGCAGCCCGACGCCGACCGCGGCCACCACCAGCACGGCCGCAATGGTCCAGCCGCGGCGGCGATTGCGTGCGCGCTGCTCGCGTACCACCTGCGCCCGCAGTTCGTCGACCTGCGGCAACATGCCCGGGTCGATCTCTTCGAGCTCGCGCACCGTGCTCATCGGCGGCGGCAAGTCTTCCGCCATGACCGCGGGTGTCAGGTTGTCGGCCGCCGCGCCGAGAATGGCCGCCTCGGTCTGCGCTGCGGTTTCTCCCGGCGCATTGTCGAGGCCGAGCGTGTCCTGCAACACCGCGTTCATTTCGTCGGCCACGTGGCGCATCGACGGCGGACGCTCGCGGCCCTGCTTGGCCAGCAGCCACGACACGAGTAGTTCGAGCCGCGGGGGGATCGGTTTGACGGATTTGAGCCGCGGCACCGGTTCGGTGGCAATGCGCTTCGCATCGAAGGCCGGGTAGAAAGGCGGATATCCCGACAGCAGCTCATAGGCGAGCGCGCCCAAGCCGTAGATGTCGTCGGCCGGACGCGCCGGTTCGCCCGCCAGCTGCTGTGGGCTCGCCGAGAACGGCGAACCCGGCGGGCCCGAGGTGTTGTCGCCTTCGGAAGCGCCGGCGCCGAAATCCGCCAGCAACGGACGGCCGACGTTGTCGAGCAGGACATTGGAGGGCTTGAGGTCGCGATGCACGATGCGCCGCGCATGCGCGTGTTCGAGCGCCGCGGCGATGTCGATGAGCAGCGGCAGGATCTTGGTGTACGCGGCGCCGCGCATCTGCCGCAGGTCGCCGCCACCGGCCAGCACCATGGGCAACACGGTGGCGTCGGGGCCGCGCACCGGCTCGAATACCCGCAGCACCCCCGGATGATTGAGCCGCGCGGTCAGCGTGAACTCGCGCTGAAAGACTTCCCAGGCGGGTTCGGAGTTCGCGAACTGCGCGTAGAGGATTTTTACCGCGATCTCGGTGTCGCGTAATTCGTCACGCGCACGCCATACCTCGCCGTATCCGCCGGCGCCGAGTTTTTCGATGAGCACGAAACGGCCGCACAGCTTGGTGCCGGCCTGGTTCTGGTTTGTCACGGGTCGTCTAGGGGCGACTAACTATTAGCTGGATGGAGGCTTGAGGTTGCTGGTCGCCGTGGTGGTGGCCGGAGCGGGAGCAACGGGAGGCGGCGCGGCCGCGGCCCCTGTTTCCTCGAGATAGAGCTGTTTGAGCAGCTTGCGCCACTCGCGGTACTGATCTTCGGCCGTGCCGGTCAGGCGCAGCGTATGCCCTTCGACTTCGACCACCTGCGGCGCCACTTCCGACTGGAAGCTCAGCGTGAGCTCCTTCAGCGCGTCGGCGTGGGTGCGCGCATCGGCGTATTTCTTCATGCCCGAGAGGACCGCGGCGATGCCACCGAGCGTGCCGGCGCTGCGCGCGGCGTTCTCGATGCGGCGGCAGTTGTAGTCGTAGCTGCCGCAGCTGTTGGGCGCGAAAATGCTGGCGATGAGCGCGGCGGCGCCGAGCACCGTGCGCGTGCGGGCGCTGGACTTGGCGCGCATTTCCTTTTCGAGCTCGGAGAAACTCGTCTGGCGCCAGCTGCCGTAGGAGTCTTCCATCGAATCGTGGAAGCTCGCGTAGTAATCGTTGACGGTGTCGACCACCGCGGTGTCGCGCTCGCGGATCTTCTCGATGCGGCCGAGCGTCGGATCCCCATCGGCCGGCAGTCTCACTACCTGCGTGATGCCCTTGGAATCCTTGGCGGTCATGCCGGCCATGGCTTCCGGCGCCAGGTCTGCGGCGAAGCGCAACGAGGCGACCTTGCGGATGTTCTCGCGATCGAGCGCCGTCAGCAGGTCGCGCGCGGCGACCAGGTCGTTGGCGATTTCCGAATAGACATTCTGGAACGGATCGCGCGCCTTCATCGACGCGGTGGTCTTGTAGGCGCCGAGATCGACCAGGCTGCTGTAACGCTTGTCCTTGATCCACACGCGACCCGCGGCGTCGGTGGCGGTGACGTCGACCGCGAGAAAGCCGCCGTTGGAATCGATGAGCTGGCCGGTGACGATCAAATCGACGAAATCGGCGGTGTCCGGAATGACGCGCACCGCGCCCCACTGCGCGGTGGACTCGAGCGTCTCGCGCAACAGCGTGGGGATGTAACGCGCCTCGGCCTTGCGCAGGTCGGGGTAGATGCGTTTCTTGGCGAGGGCTTCTTCGTCGGCTTCGAGGTTCTTCGGAATGCCCGGGTCGAACACGCGGATGCCGACGTCGAGCAGCTCGGCCTCGGGGATGTGCACCGTGGCCTGCTTGGGAACGACTTTTGGAACGGGCCTGGTTTCGCTCGTAACACAAGCGGCGAGCGACATCGAAGCCGCCAGCACCGCTCCCGCAAGAAGTTTGTTGGTCATGACATCACCTCAAGACTTCATTTCGCCGACTTCTTGTAGTCGTTGTATTCCTTCCAGAGACGTTCTTTGAGCTCCGGATCCGTCTCTTCCTCGGCGGCCTTGCGCAGGCGCCGCGCGACGATGTCGTCGTCGTTGCCGCTGGTCTGCGGGCCACCACCACCACCGCCGCCACCGCCGATGGACTTGCCGCTCTGGTTGGACGCGTTCGAACTGTTCTGGCCGGCATTCTTGTCGCCACCGGCGCTGCCGCCTTCGGACTTGAGATCGCCTTCGCGCCCGCCGGGCGTTCCGCCGGAACCACCCGCAGAATCGCTGCTTGCGCCCGAGCCGTTCTCGCCTTCGCCGTCGGCGCTGCCCTGGCCCTTCGCGTCGCGTTCCTTCGCCACGCGTTCCTGTTCTTTCTTCAGTGTCTTGTCGAAGTCTCCGAGCGAGTCGTCGAGACTCTTTTCGCTGGACTGGCGACGCTCTTCGGAAGTCTGTGCGCCGCCCGGGCCTTCGGGGTTGGCGCTGCCGGACTTGCCGTCCTTGCCGGATTTGCCGCCGGATTCGCCGCTCGCGCCGCCGCTCTTTTCCGAGCCGCTGCTCGAGTCTCCGGACTTGCCGTCACCCGATTCGCCGGGCAGACCGGGCAACGAACTCGATGGCATGCCACTCTCGCCGGGAAGGCCGGGCAAACCACTGCTGCCACCCGGCATTCCGCTGCTGCCGCCGGGCATCCCACTACTGCCGCTATCGCCACCGGGCATTCCGCTGCTGCCGCCGGGCGAGCCACCGCTGTCGCCGCCACCACCGCCACCGGATGGCATGCCGCCACCACCACCACCGCTGGTTGAAGCGCAGCCCACGAGCACCGCTGCCACGACGGCAACGCTGATCACATTAAAGGTGCGCATGCGGCCTCCTGCGGTAATCAATGGGTACCGGCGGGTTGCGCGTCGGTTCCCGAGAAAAAGCTGCGCAGCTGGTTGGACATGCGGTTGCATGCCGTGGCCTGGACTCGCGCGATGAACGGCAAAGGAACAATGGCCCCTACGATGGCGGAAGTTCCGGTGACGTTGGTGCCGACGCTACCCGCCGACTTGGCCTGTTTCAAATCCCAAATCGTGGCTTCGTAGTCCGATTCCTTTTGCCACCAGCCGAAACCGATGCAACCGGCGCCGCCGGGCGCCGCGCCGCAGGCCAGCGAGCCGCCGCCGTCGATTTTTCGCGTGCTGCCATCGAGCCAGACTACATAACGTACGCCGGTCTTCGTGACTTGCTCCGCCACGCCCGGACGGGCGAGCAACGCGCTCATGGCCTCGGGCTTGCCGGGTGCGGTGCTCGGCTCGAACCACGGAAACATCTGATCGACGAAATCGTTGTTGTCGTGGACCGCGATGCCATGGCGGCCGCCGTCCAGACCTTCACCGATGCAATCCATGAAATCGTCTTCGGCGCCGGCGCCTTCGATTTGCGGCTTGGCGAGGATGACGACGCGTTCGCCCTTGGCGATGGGTGTGGCCATTTCGCGCGATTCTTCGATGCGCGCCTGCATGCAACCACTGGCGAGAACTACTCCCAGGCAGGCATAACTCACGCGGATTGCGCTCTTCATGGACCTTCTCCCAGGACGAGATGAGGGATGTCGATGGGCGCGGCAAGTATGCCACGTTGCAGCATCGTCACTTTGTGACCTCATGCTGCGCATTGGGGTTCCCAACTTAATGCGCGCTTACACAAAGTTACAAAGGCAGATCCAGGGACATCTGGGGATGAGTACGTACGGGAGGCCGGAAGAGATTCGTCGGCAGCTCATTTCTTCGGTCGGCCACGAAAGCGAGGCGCCGCACCGCGAGTGCGAAGCGTTGGCGGATGAGCTGCGCCACCGGACCCGTGGCGTGCATGCGGGTCCCGAACTCGGGATCGTTGTCGCGTTCGCCGCGCATGGCGCGGATCGCCGACATGACGTGCGCGGCGCGCGCGGGAAAATGTTCGGCTAGCCATTCGCGGAACAGGTCTTTCACTTCCCATGGCAGGCGCACGACGGTGTAACCGGCGTAGGTAGCGCCGGCCTCGCGTGCGGCTTCGAGAACCGCCTCGATCTCGTGTTCGGTGAGGATGGGGATGATCGGCGCGACCAGCACGCCCACCGGCACGCCGGACTCCGCCAGCACGCGCATGGCCTTGAGGCGCGCGCCCGCGGCGGCGGCGCGTGGTTCGAGAACGCGCTTCATGTCGTTGTCGAGCGTCGGGATGCTGAACATCACGCGCGTCAGTCCGTCGCGCGCGAGCTCGCTGAGCAGATCGACGTCGCGGGCGACGAGCGCGCCCTTGGTGGTGATGGTCACGGGATGCCTGCAGCGCAGCAGGACTTCGAGGATCGAGCGGGTGACCTTGAGGGATTTTTCCAGTGGTTGGTATGGGTCGGTATTGGCGCCGAGCATGATCGGCGCGGGTTTGTAGTTGCGCGCCGCGAGTTCGGATTCGAGCACCTTGGCGGCGTCGGCTTTGTAGAAGAGCCTGGTTTCGAAATCGAGGCCTGGGGAAAGGCCGACGTAGGCGTGGCTGGGGCGGGCGTAGCAATAAATGCAGCCGTGTTCGCAGCCGCGGTATGGATTGATGGACGCCTGGAAAAGGATGTCGGGCGATTTGTTGCGGCTGATGATCGAGCGCGCGGGCTCGGGCAACACGATGGTTTCGCGCTTGTCGGGTTCTTCGTCCTCGTACCAGCCGTCGTGCTCGAGGGTTTGCGTCAGCTTGTCGAAGCGGCCGGGGGGCTGTGACAACGCACCCCGGCCTTTGATTGAGCCTGCCATGCGCGAACTGTATTTATGTACAGGTCGCGCGTAAATCCAGTTCGGCTGGGTGCGCGGAGCTGTACGGAGAGTGGTGCCGGGGTGCAATTCTCGTAATTGAGCCGGTGCCGGGTGGTCACAACAACGCTCGCTCAATTACGAGAATTGCACCCCGGCACCACTCTCCTAGTGCGTCGGTTCGGGGAAGCGGTCGAGCTTGCGCAGCTCGGGGAAGATTTTCATATACGAGCCGACGACGATGAGCGTCGCACAGCCGCCGAGCACGACGGCCCGCACCGTGCCGAGATATTTTCCGGTCACGCCCGATTCGAATTCTCCGAGTTCGTTCGACGCGCCGATGAACATGGAATTCACCGCGCTCACGCGGCCACGGATCGCATCCGGCGTTTCGAGCTGCACCAGCAGCTGGCGGACGAACACGCTGACCATGTCGCCCGCGCCTAACAAGGCGAGCACGAACAGCGACAGCCAGAAGTTGGTCGACAGGCCGAGAATGATGGTCGCGACGCCGAACACCGCGACGCCACCGAACATCCAGCGCCCGGCGTGCCGCTCGATCGCGCGCAGGCCGAGTACCAGCGCAACGATCGCCGCACCCACGCCTGGCGCCGCGCGCAGCAGCCCGAGGCCCGCGCTGTCCACGTGCAGGATGTCGGTGGCGAACACCGGCAACAGCGCGGTCGCGCCGCCGAACAACACCGCGAACAGGTCGAGCGAGATCGCGCCTAACAAAGGCTTTTTCGACACGACGAAACGGAAACCGTCGAGCACGTTGTGCCAGCGCCATTGGGTCGCCGGACCCTGCGAGGGTTGCGGGCGCACCGGCCGTACGTTCACGACCAGCAACACGGTGAGCGTCAGCAGCGCGCACGCGATGCCGTACACGACGTGGTAGCCGAAGATCGCGAGCAGGCCGCCGATCGAAGGGCCCACGATCACGCCGCTCTGGAACAACACCGCGTTGACCGACACCGCGCCCGGCAACATGTTCTTCGGCACCAGATTCGGCGTCATCGCCTGGCCCGCGGGCGCCCAGAAGGCGCGCGCCACGCCTAGCAACATGACCGCGCCGAACACGATGCCGACGCGCGTGCTGCCCGACAACGTGAACCACAGCAGGATCGCGGCGCCGGTGAGTTCCGCCGTGTACGCGCAGGCGATGATGATGCGCCGGTCGAAGCGGTCCGCGATCTGCCCGCCCGGCAACACCAGCGCGAGGAACGGCAGGAACTGCGCCAGACCGATGAAACCGAGATCGAGCTGGTCGCGCGTGAGCTTCCACACCTGGAAACCGACGACGACGTTGATCATCTGCCAGGCCAGCGTGCCGGACAGCCGCGCGAAGGCATAGCGGGCGAAATCGGGCTGGCTCAACGCCTGCAAGGCAGGCGAACGGGAATTCGTACTCAAGGTGCGCGGGGGACTCGAAGCTGCGAGCCCGCACTTTAACTGGTAACGTCGCGCTCCGGTGACCATTGCGTCCGTTTTGACGAGGGCGATGCGATGAAGAGGCGAGTCATTGCCTGTGCCGCGGTTCTGGCCCTGTGCGCGTGCGCGCCGCTGCCGCCACTGCCCGAGCCGCCGCCGGCTCCGCCCCCGCCGCCACCCAGCGCCGACCCGCAATTCGAGGCGCTCGCCGCGCGTTACCTGCGCGAGTCCACCGCGCTTTCTCCGGTCAACGCGACCCGGCTCGGCGATCACCGTTTCGACGATCGCCTGGACGACGTGAGCGCCGCCGGCTGGCAGAACAAGCTGGAGTTCACCGCGCTCTATCTATCGGCGCTGGATTCGATCGAGACGGCGAAGCTGTCGCGCGCCAACCAGGTGGACGCGCTGCTGCTGCGCCACGACCTCGAGTTCGACCGCTGGCAACTGCAGACCCTGGAGGAGTGGCGCTGGAATCCGCTCGTCTACACGCGCATCGCCGGTGACGGCCTCAACAACCTCATCGCGCGCGAGTTCGCCCCGCTCGACGAACGCATGCGCAATCTCGGCAAACGGCTCGACGAGCTGCCGCGGCTGCTCGCGCAGCAGCGCGAAGTGCTGGTGCCCGCGCGCGTGCCGAAAGTTTTCGCGGAGACCGCGGCCCGGCAGAACGCCGGGCTCGTGGCGATGCTCGACGGCGAGATCGGTGCGCAACTGACCGCGCTGCCCGCCGAACAGCAGGCAACCCTGCGCGCCAGCATCGCGAAGGCGCGCAGCGCGCTCAACCAGCAGCAGATCTGGCTCGAGAAGCGGCTCACGCCCGATGCCAAGGGCGACTTCCGGCTCGGCAAGGATCTCTACGACCAGAAACTCGCGCTGGCGTTGTTCTCGCCGCTGACGCGCGACCAGATCCGCATACGCGCGCAGGCGGAGCTCGAGGCGTCGCATGTGGCGATGTATGAGATCGCGCGCACGGTGCTCAAGGATCCCGCGCTGAACAAGAAGCGCGCGGCGCCGCCCCTCCCGGACAAACCGGTCGATGCACAACGGCAACGCGCAATCCGCGCCGCACTCGAACTCGCCTACGCGCAACACCCGCAGCGCGACGGTGTGCTCGACGCCGCGCGCGCCGCGCTGCTCGACACCACGCGTTTCGTGCGCGAGAAAAACCTGGTGACACTGCCGGACGAGCCGCTCGAGATCATCGAGATGCCGGAATTCCAGCGCGGCGTGGCGCTGGCGTACTGCGATTCGCCCGGCCCGCTCGAGCCCGCGCAGAAAACCTTCTACGCGGTCTCGCCGATCCCGGCGCAGTGGACCCGCGCCCAGGTCGATTCCTTCCTGCGCGAATACAACTCGCGGTCGATCCAGAACCTCACGATCCACGAGGCCATGCCCGGGCACTATCTACAGCTCGCGCACGCGAACAAGTATCCCTCGACGCTGCGCGCCGTGCTGAGCTCGGGGCCGTTCGTCGAAGGCTGGGCCGTTTATGCCGAGCACCTGATGGTCGAACAGGGCTACATGGACGGCGATCCGCTCATGAAACTCATCCAGCTCAAGTGGTACGTCCGCACCGTCGTCAATGCGCTGCTCGACCAGGCCGTACACGTCGACGGCATCTCGCGCGAAGCGGCGATGCAGCTGCTGATGGAGTCGGCGTTCCAGGAGGAGCGCGAGGCGGCCGGCAAGTGGACACGCGCCCAGCTCACCTCGGCCCAACTACCCGTCTACTTCGTGGGTGCGCAGGAACACTTCGCACTGCGCGCGGAAGCGGAGCAACGCGCCGGCGCGGCATTCAACCTCAAGGATTATCATGACAAGGTGCTGTCGTTCGGCTCGCCGCCGGTGCGCTTCGCGCGCGAGCTCATGTTCGAACTGCCGATCGAATAGCCGCTGAGACTAACTAGTCAGGCCGCGGGCGGAGGGTCGCCACCGTTCTTGTTCTGGCCGTTCCTGGCCTGGAAATTGCGCGCCATTTGCTCGGCCTTCGCCTTCGCTTTCTTCAGCCAGATGCGCGCCCAGGCGAATTCGAGGCTCAGGATGCCGAGACCGACCGGGATGACGACGAACGCCGGGCCGGGCAACACGATCATCAGGATGCCGACCACCAGCACCGATCCGCCCACGATGCCGATGGCGATACGCTTGGCGATCTTGTAGGTGCCAAAGAGCGGGTGTTTGTCGTCGAACACCAAAAGAGACCTGATGACGGCAGCCGGGGGCATTCTACACAGACCGGTGTTCCCGGCCGGTGTTCCCGGCGACGGCGTGAAAACCGCTCAGGAGCCGAGGAATATCCGGTAGACCGGATTGTTAGTCTCGTCGCTGTAGGAATAGTGCAGCACGTTGAGGTGATCGAGGAAGTCGGCCGTGTCAGCGGACGGCACGTCGATTCCGGCGAGGACGCGGCCGTAGTCGGACCCGTGGTTGCGGTAGTGGAACAACGTGATGTTCCAGCGGGTGCCGATGGCCCGCAGGAATTTCAGCAGCGCGCCCTTGCGTTCGGGAAATTCGAAACGGAACAGTCGCTCGCTGGCGACGTTGCCGTTCACGTGACCGCCCACCATGTAACGCACGTGTAACTTCGCGATCTCGTTGTCGGTCATGTCGGTGACGCCGTAACCCGCGGCCCGCAGGCTCACGATCACTTCATCGCGCTCGTCACGCCCGCGCGCCAGGCCGAAGCCGACGAAAATCTGCGCGCGTTCCTTGGTGCCGTAGCGGTAGTTGAATTCCGTGACGGCGCGCGAGCCTAGAATTTCGCAGAACTTGAGAAAGCTGCCCGGCTGCTCGGGAATCTCGACCGCCAGCAGCGCTTCGCGTGCCTGGCCGAGATCCGATCGCTCGGCCACGTAACGCAGCTGATCGAAGTTCATGTTGGCGCCGCTGTTGATCGCGACGACGCGTTTGTCCTGCCACTGGTTCAACGCACAGTACTTCTTGATGCCGGCGACGGCGAGTGCACCGGCGGGCTCGACGATGCTGCGCGTGTCCTCGAACACGTCCTGGATGCCGGCGCAGATTTCGTCGGTGTCGACCAGCACGACTTCATCGACGTGTTCGCGGCACAGGCGGAAGGTTTCCTCCCCGACGCGCCGCACCGCGACGCCGTCGGCGAAGATGCCGACGCGATCGAGCATCACGCGTTTCTTGGCGCGCAACGATTCGTACATCGCGGCCGCATCGACCGGCTCCACGCCGACGATCCGGAGCTTGGGATTGAGATACTTCGCGTACACGGCGATGCCGGCGATCAGACCTCCACCGCCCACGGGCACGAAGATCGCGTCGATGTCGCCGCGCGACTGCCGCAGTATCTCCACCGCGATGGTGCCCTGGCCCGCGATGACGTCCGGGTCGTCAAACGGGTGCACGAACGCCAGGTTGCGTTCGCGCACGATGGTCTGCGCATGTTCGTACGCGCTGTCGTAGTCGTCGCCGTGCAACACGACCTCGCCGCCCAGATCCCGCACCGCGCTGACCTTGATGCTGGGCGTCGTCTGCGGCATCACGATCGTCGCGGGAATGCCGCGCTTCTTCGCGGCCAGCGCCACGCCCTGCGCATGATTACCCGCCGATGCACACACCACACCGCGTTTCGCCACCGACTCCGACAGGTGCGCGATCTTGTTGTACGCGCCGCGCAACTTGAACGAGAACACCGGCTGCAGATCCTCGCGCTTGAGCAACACGGTGTTGCCGATGCGGCGTGACAGCCGCGGCGCCGCTTCCAGTGGGGATTCCATCGCCACGTCGTAGACGCGGGCGCGGAGGATTCGCTCGATGTAGTTGTCGGTCATAAGGGACCGACATCTTAACAGCGTGTCAGCTGCGCACGGTGTAGCGGAACTGCGTCCTGCCTACCGTCACCCGGTCGCCGTCCTTGAGGACCTGCCGCGCGACGCGTTTGCCGTTGACGAACACGCCATTGGTGCTGTTCAGGTCTTCGATCGAGGTATGCACCGGCCCCGCCAGCAGCACCGCGTGGTAGCGGCTGATGTGCTTGGTATCGAGCACCAGTTCGTTGTCCGGGCCGCGGCCGATACGCGTGCGGCGGCCGAGCACGTGGACGAAATCGGTGTTGCCATTGGTGCGGATCAGCACGCGCGCCGGACCTTCGAGCGTGACCTCGTCGCCGGCCTGCGCGGCGGCTTCGACCGCGGCAACTGCCGCGACGCGTTTCTCGAGATCGCCTTCGAGCTGCTGGATGCGGCTGTCGCGCTGCAGGATGGAGCGCTGACTCTCGGCGATGACCGCGCGCCATTCATCGACGGTGACATTGGCCTCTTCGAGCTTGCCGGTCTTGTCGCGGACTTCGATTTCGAGATTGCGGATGCTTTCTTCCGCCACCTGCAGGTCTTCGTCCTTCTCGCCGGCGCGCGTCTGCGCGGCGCGCAGCTCGGCATTGAGCGTGCGGATCTGTTCGTTGAGCGCGACGATCTCCGCGCGCAGGTGCGGCACGTGCGGATCGGTGGCGGCGAGCGCGTCGGTGAGGCGCGCGCCCATCGAACTCTCGCGCTGCTGGCGCGCCTGCAGATCCGCCTCGAGCACGCCGATCTGCCGGTCGCGGCGCGCCACCGAAGCCCGCAGGTTGACGATGTCGGCTTCGAGACGCGAGCAGCGTTCCTGCGCGGAATTCAGCAGCGTGTTCTTCGCCGCGATCATCTTCGCCTGGGTGGCGCAGTCGGTCTCGAGCGCCGCGATGCGTTCGCCGCTCGCGAACAACTGGTCTTCGAGCCCGGGCTGATCGGCGCTTTGTACACCCAGGCGCGCGCGCGCGGTGTGCAGCGCTTCGAGGCTCTTGCCTAACTGCTCGCGCAGCTGCACGGTCTCCGCGTTGGCGCGGGCGATGGCGACGCCGCGCTCGGCATCGCCGATCCGCGCACGTTCGTTCAATTCCACGATGCGCCGTTCCGTGCTGGCGAGCGCATTGCGCAGTTCTTCGATGAGCGGCGGCGACGGCGGCAGCACGATCGGAGCGGCGGCCGAGGCGGTGCGCGGCGCGGGCGCGACCTGTGGCACGGGCACGGCGGTCGCCATCGTGATCTTGTTGGCCTTGCCCTTCCCGGCCTTGGCTTCCGCGACGGGCGGCAACGCCGGCATCTCGAGCGTTCCGCTGTGCTCGAGCGGATCGTGCATTGCCGCGGCTGCCGGTGCCGGCATCATCGCGGTCGATTCCGCTTCCTGCGGCGCGCTCACGGCGGGCGCTACCCAGTTGTCGGTGTGCGAAATGGTTTCGAGCGTCGACTCGTAGGCCGCAACGTCGAGCACCGGCAGTTCGGCCGTCGCCTCATTGTCGACGTCGGTCGTGGACGCGCTCGTATTCACCGGTGGCATCGCGGATGTTCCCCAGAGCCTGATTTTTCTGCGGGAATTCTAGCCCTGGGGTTCCGCGGGTTGGATGAGAACTTCTACGCGGACCTTCGAAATGCGAATGCGCTTCGCATTTCTGTCAAATCCGCGCGTTCCGGCCGTCGCCTGCGGTAGGAGGCCGCCGACGATCCGGACGGCGGGCCGGCAACCGCTCAGGGTTCTCCCGGGCGGCGAGGCGATTCGAACCCGGCTCTTTGCGGTATCGTGACGCCCCGATGGACACACAAACCGCGACGCCGCGCCTGCGCCGTGCCTATTTCGAGTGCCGCTACGGCCAATTGCACGTTCACAACGCCATCCCGGCGGGTGGCGGCTTCGACGAGCAAACCACCCTCATCTGCCTGCATGCCAGCAGCACCACCGGGCGTGCGTTCCTGCCGCTGTCGAAAATTCTCGGCCTGACGCGTTCGGTGTACAGCCCCGACACGCCCGGATGCGGCGAATCCGACGGCCCGCCCGGCGCGTTGTCGGTGGCGGGTTTTGCGGAAGCCATCGGGGATTTCCTCGATTCGATGCGTTTCCGGCAGATCGACTTGTTAGGCGCGCACTCGGGCGCGGCGGTGGCCGCGGAGCTCGCCATCTCGCGGCCGAAGGTGGTTCGCAAGGTGATCATGGTCGGCGCTCCGGCGCTCGACGAAAGCGAGCGCCGGAGTTATCGCGATCTGTCGGCGCCCGAGGGGACGCCGCCTGGCGCGTTGGCAGCGCGCGCCGCGCTCATCGACTGGAAAGCGGAAAGCCGCCTGCCACTCGTCAAACAACCTTTGCTGGTCCTGCGGCCGCGCGACAATTTCTGGGAAGCCGGCGGGCGCGTGGCGAAACTCAAGCCCGGCGCGAAAGTGGTCGATCTGCCCGAATACGACAAACGCATCCTCGAGACGCAGCCGCAGCTGGTCGCGAAACAGCTGTCAGTATTTCTCTAGAGGCGGCGGCGCCTCGGCCGAGTCGCGCTGGACGAAGCGGGCGGTGAGTTCGGACAGGCGCAGCTTCTGCAAGCCCGCGGCGTCGAAGTTCGCCGGATCCAGCCAGCGTAGATAGGCGTCCTTCAGGCCGCCGTTCCAGTCACCGTCGATGATCGCGAACCAGGTGGTATCGCGGTTGCGTCCCTTGTTGACGATGGCCTGGCGGAACATGCCTTCGTAGCTGAACCCGAGGCGCACGGCCGCGGCCCGCGACGGCAGGTTGCAGCTGTCGCATTTCCACTCGTAGCGCCGGTAGCCGAGCGCGAATACGTTCGCCGCAGCCAGGAACATGGCTTCGGTCGCGGCGCGGGTCTGCGCGAGCCGCGGCGAAAAGTAGATGTTGCCCACCTCGATCACGCCGTGTCTGGGATCGATGCGCAGGTAGCTGCAACTACCCACCGCGCGGCCGCTTTGCGCGTCGACGATGGCGTAGAACTGCGGATCGCGCGACGTCTGCGCGCCCTCCGCCCATTGCCGGTATGCGGCGAAATCCGCGAACGGCCCATGAAACGAGTACGTCCAGCGCGTGCCGTCACGATCCTCGGCCTGCGCCTCGTAGAGGTCGGCCGCGTGCCTCGCTGCATCGAGCGGCTCCAACCGGCAATAACGCCCGGTCAACGTCAGGTGCGGCGGAAACGGCGGCGATATCCAGCCGGGCAGATCGAGACCTACGGGCTGGCCGAATTCGTTGAGCCGGTAGTTCTTGTTGGGCGCGTCCGTCATGGCCGTGATTCTCGCACCACTGCTCGCCTGAACGAAGGCACACCGGGTCGAGGCGATCGGGAAAAGCTTGCCTCGACAAATCGTGCCTCGTCAGAATGGCGTTCATTCGCGCCACGGCAGAAACGGCGCCAAACCATCCGCGGGGAATTCATGCATCGCATCGCCGCTTCGCTGTTCGCGTTCACCTTTGCCGCCGCCGCCGCCGCCGCCGTTGCGCAGAATTCGTTGCCATCCAACCCGCGGCAACTGACGGCGGAGAAGATGTGGACTCTCAAGCGCCTCGCCGATCCGGCGATCACGCCCGACGGTACGCAGGCGGTCGTGCCGGTCACGACCTACGACGCAGCCGAGAACAAGGGACTGACCGATCTGTGGCTGTTGCCGGTGGCCGGCGGCGCCGCACGGCAGTTGACCAGCGACAAGGCCAGCGACACGCAGGCCACCGTGAGCCCGGACGGCAAGTGGATCGCCTTCGTCTCGCGCCGCGGCGACGACACCGAGAGCCAGATCTACCTGATCGCGGTGGACGGTGGCGAGGCGCGGCGCGTCACCAATCTACCTACCGGGGCGTCGGTGCCGCGGTGGTTTCCGGACAGCATGCGCATCGCGTTCGTGAGCGATGTGTGGCCGGATCTCGTGCGCTGGGAAGACCAGGGCGCGCGCAAGAAGGAACGCGAATCGTCGAAGATGACCGGGCGTGTCTGGACCCGGGCGCCGATCTCGTATTTCGATCACTACCTCGACGATACGGAACCGCATCTGTTTTCGATCGCCATCGACGGCACGGACCAGACGGCCGTCACCGCGATCACGCGTATGTCGGGTTATCACCTCTCGAAGCAGGATGTCGACACATTCTCGTACGACATCTCGCCCGATGGTCTCGAAGTGGCGTTCACGGCGAACGTCGACAAGACCGGCCTGCGCGCCAACTTCGACGTCATCCTGCTGCCCACCTGTGGCTGCAAGCCGGCGCGCGACATATCCGCGGACAACCAGGCCGACGACGACTCGCCGCGGTACAGCCCGGATGGCCGGCGGCTGGCCTACACACAACAGCGCATCCCCACTTTCTATGGCGATCGCGCGCGGCTCATGATGTTCGACCGCGCCGCCGGCACGACGGCCGGCCTCACCGAGAACTGGGATCGCTCGGTCAGCGGCCTCGTCTGGGAACGCGACTCGCGCTCCTTGTTAGGCACCATCGACGATTCAGGTGCGCGACGCGTGTATCGCTTCCGCCTCGATGGCGGCAAACCCGTGGCGATCACGAAGGAATCCTCATTCGGCGGACTCGCACTGTCGCGCAACGGCAAGGCGCTGGTGACGATCCGCCAGAGTTTCACCGAGCCGCCGACGCTCGTGTCGTTGAACGCCCGCAGCGGCGCGGCCATCAAACTGTCCACGTTCAACGACGCGGCGCTCGCCGCGCTCGACCAGGGGAAGGTCGAGAGCGTCACCTACAAGGGTGCGGAGGGCGCCGACATCCAGATGTGGGTGATCTATCCACCCGGCTTCGACGCGACGAAGAAGTACCCGCTCATGATGCTGCTGCACGGCGGCCCGCACAATTCCATGACCGACGGCCTGCAGTGGCGCTGGAACGCGGAGGTATTCGCGAGCTGGGGGTATGTCGTGACCTGGCACAACTTCCACGGCTCGAGCGGCTTCGGCAACGATTTCACCGACTCGATCAACCCCGACTGGATCAGCCTGCCGTACGAGGACACCATCAAGGCGGCCGAGTGGCTGATGGCCAAGCCGTACATCGACAGCGACCGCATGGTGGCGGCGGGCGGCAGCTACGGCGGCTTCCTCGCCACCACCTTGTTAGGCCGCAAGCATCCGTTCAAGGCGCTGGTCGCGCACGCCGCGGTCTACGACATGTTCGCGCAGCAGGGCTCGGACTACGGCGCCGAGACCGAGCGGTTCTTCAACTACTGGGACAAGCCCGAAGAGTTCGCGAAGTATTCGCCGCACACCTTCGCCGGCAATTTCAGCACGCCCACGCTCGTGATCCACAACCAGCTCGACCTGCGCGTGCCGCTCAACCACGGCATCCATCTGTTCAACACGCTGCAGAAACGCGGCGTGCCTTCGAAGCTGCTGTATTACCCGGATGAGAACCACTGGGTGCTGAAGCCGCAGAATTCGCTGTTCTGGTACCAGACCGTCCACGACTGGGTGGCCACGTACGCCGCGCCCGGTGCGAAGTAAGGAGCTGTCATGAAACGCCGCACATTGCTCACGCTGGCCGCGGCCGGCGCCGTCTCCGCCGCCGTGCCCGCCTGGGGACGCAAGATCAAGCCGATGAAGATCCTGATTCTCGGCGGCACCCGTTTCATCGGTCTGCACATGACGGCGCTGGCGCTCGAACGCGGCCACACGCTCACATTCTTCAATCGCGGCAAGACCCACACCGACAAGTTTCCGGACATCGAACGCATCAAGGGCGACCGCAACGGCGAGATAGACGGCCTCAAGAACCGCGAGTGGGATGTCGTCATCGACAACTCCGGCTACGTGCCGCGCCAGGTCCGCGCAGCAGCGGAATTGCTCGCGCCGCGAATCAAGCAGTATGTCTTCGTCTCTTCGATTTCGGTCTACCCGAACTTCAGCGTGCCGCATGACGAGAACTCACCGGTGGGCAAACTCGCCGACGAAACCATCGAGAAAGTGGACGGTGAAACTTACGGGCCGCTGAAGGCACTGTGCGAGAAGGAAGCGGAAAAGGCGCTGCCGGGCCGCACCACGGTCATCCGGCCCGGGCTCATCGTGGGGCCCGACGACAACACCGATCGATTCACTTACTGGCCGGCGCGCGCCGCGCGCGGCGGTGAATTCATCGCTCCGGGTGCCCCCACCGATGCGTTCCAGATCATCGACGTGCGCGATCTCGCCGCGTTCACGCTGAAGGCGGTCGAAGAACGCACGATGGGGACGTACAACCTCGTGTCGAACGTCAACGAGTTCAAGTTCGGCGAATTGACCGGCGCCTGCATTGCGGCCGCCAACAAACAAGCCAGGCCGCCGACGCCCCCGAAGGCGACCTGGCTGCCCGCCGCGTTCCTCGAGGAACAAAAGGTGGAACCCTGGAGCGAGATGCCCGTGTGGCTGCCGGCCACCGGCGACGAGGCCGCGTTCGCGGGCACCAGCAACCAGGCCGCACTCGCGAAGGGATTGAAGATCTCGCCGCTGAAGAAGACCGTCGACGACACGCTGGCGTGGCATCTCACCCGCCCGGCCGAAGAGCGCGAGAAACTGAAGGCTGGCATCGCCGCCGACAAGGAGGTGGCGGTGCTCGCGGCGTGGAAGGCGAAGCAGGCGGCGGGTTGAACCGGCCTGACTACAGCGGGCCGAACGGCTGCGCGTCCGCGTCGTCGTAGATCTCGACCTGCTGGCCGCTGCGCACCATGCGTTTGCCCAGGGTGGGAAATTCCGCAACGTCGAAGTCGAGGTGTTCGCCGCCCGATAGATAGACGAGATCGTCCTGCCCGGGGTTGCGCATCAGATGCGCGACCGAAGGCGTGGGGTAACCGATGAAATCGCCGGGAGCGACGTCGTATTCCGTTCCGTCGATCAGCGCGATCGCGCGGCCGGACAACACGTAGATCCACTCTTCTTCATGCCGGTGCGAATGGTAGACGTACGCTTCCTTGCCTGGCGGTATACGCATGAAGTTCACGCCGGTGCGCCGCAGGCCCACCGCGCGCGCCAGCTGCGTGCCGTGCATGAGGGACCGCGGGTTCCATGGATGCGAAAATTCCTGCGCGTGCGCAGCTATATCGGCGGCGCGCACGATGTTGAGGCTGGGTTTGTCCATGCCGCAACCTTAACAAAAAAACGTCACGGGATTTCCCAGTTCACTCCTAACAAGACATAGCGCGGGAAGGTGCTGTCGTAGTCGCGGTGCAGCGACCAGACGCCGGCGGTTTCCTCCAGTGCATAGTTCGTGCAGCACGGCGTCTGCCGGTTGGCCGCGTTGCCGATGTCGGCGTAGAAATGCAGCGCGCTGGCGCGCAGCGGCAACGTCCACGTGGCGCGCAGGTCGACCGATACGACGCGCGGGTAGGCCAGCGAATTGCGCGGTGCGAGCACGAGCGCGCCGGTCGCGGGATCCGCGAGCTCGAGCGCATTGCGCCGCCAGCCGCTGCGCCACTGCACGGTGCCCGACAACTGCCAGGGCCGCCGCGTCCACGACAGACCGGCATTCACCGCGTTACGCTGGTCCCAGGTGCGCGCGCGCTTGAAGCCTGGAAACTCGTCTTCCGATTCCGTCCAGCTGTACGCCATCCATCCCGCCCAGCGCTCGGCGGGTTGCCAACGCAGCGTGGTCTCGACGCCGTAGGCCAATGACGCCTGCGGCGCGACCCGCACGCGATCGACCTCGAGCTCTGGCAGCGGCACCAGTGCGTCGAGCAGGTTCTCGTAGATGGGCAGCGGGTCGGCGATGCGTTTCTGGAATGCTTCGATTCGCAACGACCAGTCGCGCCCCACGCGCCGCTCGAGGCTCAGCACGGCCTGGTCGGCGCGCTGCACCGCGTGAAAGACGCTCTCCGCGTCCTGGATCTGCAGTTCGTCGGGACGCTCGGCCTGGTACATGCGGCCGAGCGCGGCGCGCAGCCGCCACCGCTCGTTGGGTTCGTACTCGAGCGCCAGCCGCGGCGACAACTGCGAATCGCTGAAGCCGTCGTAACGTTGTGCGTCCCAGCGCAGACCCGCATTCAGGGTCAGCGCGGCGGACAGTTCCCAGGCATCGAATAGATAGGCCGCGTATTCGTCGCCGCCGACGGCGAGATCCTGTGCAAAGGAGAAAGCCGCCGGACGGCCGAAGGCGGCTGCGAAACGCGGCTCGAATGTCGCCTCGCCGCGGTATTCGTATTCGGACGCGTAGTGCTGGGCTTCGATACCGGCGACCCAGTGCGAATTGCCGCTTCGTCCCAGCAGTTCCACGCGTGCCGTCGTAGCATCGTGGCGACGCACGTCGTCGACGCTGCCGACCGTGTTGTTGCGCGTAATGGAGCCGCGGCGCGTCGTGTGCCGCTCCGTGTGCGACAACGCGGCGTGCAGGTTCAGTGTGTCGTCGAGGCTGAACTCGCCGCGCAGCCAGCCGGTGCCATCGCGGTAGCTGGCACGTGCGCGCTCGCTGTCGTCGTCGCGCTGAAAGTCGAGCGCGTCGTCGAGCAGCATCCAGCCGGCGACGAGTTTTCCCTTGTCACCCACCGGCATCGCGACGCGTACCAGTGCGTCCGAGAAATCCGGATCGCCGACGCGCGCATCGAGATCGTCGAGCACGAGACCCACGACGCTGGTGCGCGCGGCGCCCAGCCACTCGATGCCGCGGCTGTCGGAACGGCCGCTGGTCACGGCCGAGGCGAACAGTGGCGAGAGGCCGAAGATCCAGGTGTCGTCGGTACCGGCCGCGCGCGGCACGATGTCGAGCGCGCCCGACAGCCGGTCGCCGAAACGCGCCGGCAATACGCCGCTGTAGAAATCGAGACTGCCCACGACCGCGGGGTCCAGCACACCTAACAACCCCTGGAAATCCTTGAAGTGGAAGGGTTCGAACAGCGGGATGCCGTCGTAGTAGACCGCCAGCTCGTTCTGCCGCCCGCCGCGCACGTAGGGGCGTGACGAAACGCCATTCGTCGCCGTGCCCGGCAGGTAGCGGGTTACGCGCAACACGTCCTGGTCGAGACCCGGTAATGCTTCGATGTCCTCGCGCTTGAGCTCGGCGGCCCCCGAATCGTTGCGCGGCGCGACGCGATAGCGGCTGGCGAAAACTTCGACTTCTTCCAGCGGCGCCGCTTCGACTTCTTCAGGCGGCAAGTCCTGGGCCGGCGCGGGCGATGCAATAGGATCCGCGCGCACCACCGCAAAGACACCGGGCCGTATGGGTGAAAGCGCGAGGCCGTGTTCGGCCAGCAGGATACCCGCGATTTGCTCGGGCACTCCGCGGCCGGGGTCCTGCAGCACGCGCATCCCGGGTGTGACCAACGCGGAGGAATACACCACGCGCAGCCCGCTGCGTTGCAATTCGTCGAGCGCGGCGGACAACGGCGCACCGGCGGAGATGCCCCATGCGGCGCCGGTAGATAGCGCGCAGATTGCCATCAGCGCGACGGCGCGCAATTTCAAGGAATCAGCCGGCCTTGGCCGAACGTTGCTCAATGATCACTTTCGCGCCATCGCGGTGCCAGGCGAGATCGGCGGTTGCGAGAACCAGGCTCAAGGCCTCGAGCGGCTCGAGATCGTCGATCGAACCTTTGAGTTGCACGTCGCCCAAGTGTCCGCCGTCGAGGCCCTCGGCGTAAATCGGTGCGAGCCCGGTTTCGCGATGGAACCACGCGAGGAACTGGCCGAGTGTCGCCCCATCCAGTTTGAAATCGGTCGGCAAAGCCGCGACCCAGTCGAAGCGCGCATCGTCGACGGGTAGCGAGCCGGTGTGCACGCCACCGTCCCGGTCGCGATGCACCATCCATTCACCGGCCGCGGCGACCGTCGTGGCCTGGCCCGTCTGGAGCTGCGCGCGGCCCTCGCGCACCGACACTTCGATTTCGTTGCGTTCGGAGCGCACCAGGTATTGCGTGCCCAGGTGCGTGACCACGCCATGCGGCGTGACGATGCGCAACGCGGAATGGGTGCCGGGCGTTGCGTCGACGAAAGCCTCACCCACGGTGAGTTCGATTTCATCCGCGCGATCGAGCCGCACGTGGGTACCGGCGGCGAGGCGAACCGTCAGATCGGGCGAGATGCGCAGCAACGCGCCGCCGTCGTTCGACACGGTCAGCGAATCGCCGGCCGAGAGAGCCGCGCCTTCGCGCACCTGCGTGTCGCCGCTGAACCAGTGCGCGCCCTGCGAGACCAGCGAGCCGTCCAGCGCCTCGAGGTGTGCGACGTCCGCGCCGGGTTGCAACGCCTGCCAGGTCATGCCCGCGCCCAGCAGTATCACCACCGCGGCCGCAACCGCCCAGCGACGCGTGGCGGAGAACGCGCCGGCAGGCCGCGCGGCCGCGTGAAATTCTTCGCTGAGCTTCGCGAACGCCCGCGCGCGCGCGGCCACCGAAGGCTCGGCCTTGAGTTGCCCCAACAGGGCGGCGGTTTCTCTTTCGTCGTCGAGTTCGCTCATGGCAGCAGATCCTGCACGGCCACGCCGCGCACCGCGAGCGCGGAGCGGAATGCGAGCCGGGCGCGTTGCAACTGCGACTGGGTGGCCTCGAACGACAGGCCGACACGTGCGGCGATGCGCTCGACGTTCCACTCCTCTATGTATTTGAGTTCCAGCATCTCTCCGTACCTGCCGGGCAGCTCGTCGAGCACCTGGCGGATGACCTTCATTCTCTCGCCGCGCGCCAGCGGTACTTCGCCGCCGGCTTGCGCGTCCGCGACCGCATGTGCGGCATCGCGTCCTGCCCCGTCCGCATCCAGGCTCGTCGTGTGAGCCGAGATGCGCGTCGATTTTTCCACGAGATCTGCCATCTCGTTGCGGCAGATCTGCGCCAGCCAGGAAAACAGGCTGGCCTGGCCGCGAAAACCCGCCAATCCGCGCAGGCCGCGAATCAACGCGGCCTGGGCTGCATCCTCCGCCATGGCCGCGTCGCCGCGCAGGCGCGCGAAGGCAAAACGGTACAGGCGCCCGAAGTACTCGTCGAAAAACTCGCGCAGGGCGGCCTCGTCGCGCGCCAACAGCCGCTCTACCAGCCGGTCGTCTTCCATCGGCTCGCAGGTTAGACGGCGCACACCACCACAATCAATCGGATCGCGCAGAAAACCGCTACCCGGATGGGTATTCGCGCCGGTATCGCGATTGATTGCGCGAGGTCGTCCCGTCCTACGCGCATGCCACTGACAAAGCCTGCGGCAGCCGCTTGTGCGGTGCTGCTCACCCTGCCCTGCGCTACCACGCGCGCGGTCGAAATCGCAGCGGCCGTTCCCGCGGCCGCCGAGCTCGAGCGGGCGCACGCGCGCATCGGCGCGATCTACATCAATGTCGGCGACATCTTCGATACGACGAAGCCCGGCGAGAACAAGCGCCTGTACCGCCTGGCGAATCGCGTGCACATCGACACGCGCGAGTCCGTACTGCGCGCGCAATTGCTGTTCGCGGAAGGCGACGAGTTCTCGGCGCGCGTGCTCGAGGAGACCGAGCGCGCGTTGCGCCGCCTGCGTTACATCCGCGAACCGAAAGTCCGCGCGATCGCGTTTCGCGACGGCGTCGTCGATGTCGAAGTCACCGCATCCGATGTCTGGACGATGAGTCCCGGCCTGTCGTACGGCCGCAAGGGCGGCGCCAACAGCACCAGCATCGAATTCGACGATTACAACGTGCTCGGCATGGGCAAACGCCTGTCCCTCGGTTCGCACTCCGACGCCGAACGCTCGTCGACGACGTTTCAGTGGAGAGATCCCAACGTGTTGGGCTCGCGCTGGACCACCGCGCTCGGCTACGCCGACAACAGCGACGGCACGGCCAGTTCGCTCAGCATCGAACGGCCTTTCTACTCGTTCGACACGCGCTGGACCGCCGGCCTGTCCGTAGGCGAGGACGACGGCGTGCTGCATCGTTATGCGCTCGGCGAACGCGTCGATGCCTACCGGCGCGACCTGCGCAGCGCCGACCTGCATTTCGGCACGTCGCGCGGCTGGGACGACGGCTGGGTGCGGCGCCTGACGGTCGGCCTGCGGTACGACGAGGCGCGTTTCGCCGACGACCCTGCCTATCTACCAAGCGCCAGGCTGCCGGACGACCGCCGGCTCAGTTATCCGTACGCCGCGATGGAGTGGATCCAGGACGACTTCGTCACCAGCACCAACCTCGACCAGATCGAGCGCACCGAGGATTTCGAGTTCGGCCGGCGGTACCTGGTCGAGGTGGGCCAGTCGGCGGCGATCTTCGGCTCGGACCGGACGGCCACGCTGTTACGCGCCTCGGCCAGCCGCGGCTGGCGCATCTACCCGCATCACACGTTGTTCTTCGGCGCGACCCTCGCGAGCCGAATCGGCGACGGCAACGACAATTCGCTGCTCTCCGCCAGCGCGCGTTATTACTGGCGCACTAGCGAGAACACCCTGTTCTACACCGCGTTGCAGGGCGACGTCGGCCACGCGCTCGACGCGGACACCGAGCTCACGCTGGGCGGCGACAACGGTCTGCGCGGCTATCCACTGCGCTACCAGACGGGCGATGCGCGTGGCCTGCTGACGGTCGAACAGCGCTTCTTCACCAAGTGGTACCCGTGGCAGCTGTTCAACGTCGGCGCCGCGGTGTTCGCCGATGTCGGCCGCACTTTCGGCAGCGGCGCCATCCGGACGCCGCAGCAGGGAACGCTCAGCGACGTGGGCTTCGGCCTGCGGCTGTCCAATTCCCGCTCCGCGCTCGCGAACGTCCTGCACCTGGACGTCGCCTTTCCGCTCAACGGCGATTCGTCGCTGAAGAACGTGCAATTCCTGATCGAAACCAAACGCAGCTTCTGAGCATAGGACTACCCCATGATCGAACGATACCCTTCACTCGCGCGCTTCTGGCCGCTGGTCACGCTGACGGCGTGGTACGTCGCATTGGGAGCGGCGCTGCGTCTGGTGCTGTGGGCGCAGTTCGGCTTCGAACAGCAGGTCTCGTTGCCCTCGCTGCTGTGGATATTTCCCGCCGGCGCCATCTCCGACGGCGTCCAGGCGCTCTATCTACTGGCGCCGTTCGCGCTGTTTCTCGCCTTGTTGTCCGATCGCTGGCGTGCCTCCCGGGCCGTGAATGCCGGCATCGTGGTGGGCGCGTTCCTGTGGATGTTCGGCCTCACCTTCGTCGCGGTGGCGGAGTATTTTTTCTTCGAGGAATTCGATTCGCGCTTCAACCTGGTATCGGTGGACTACCTGATGTATCCCACCGAAGTCGTGGGCGACATCCGCAGCGAGTACCCCGTCTTCACCGTGCTGGTCGCGGGCGCGGCGCTGGCCGCGGTGATGGTGCTGTTGCTGCGCAGGCAGCTGCGCGCGGGCGCGGCGCTGCCGGTCACGCGCAAGCAGCGCTTCGGCGCGCTGGCCCTGTATGCCGCCGTGGCGGCGGTGGCGGCGTTGACGTTCCAGAGCAGCACCTTGAGCCTGTCGCGTAACCGCGTGGCCAACGAACTGGCCACCAACGGCGCCATGAGTTTCTTCCGTGCGATGCGCACCAGCGAAATCGATTACGGCGCGTATTACGCCAGCCGCGATCGCCAGCAGAATCTCGCGGAGCTCGAGAAGGCGCTGTCGCAGGGCGGCGGTGAGTTCACGCGTCTCGCAGAGGGCCGTATCGACCGGGAATTTCCCGCGCGCGACGACGGACTCGGCAAGATGAACGTGGTGGTGATCGCCAGCGAATCGTTCGGCGCGGAGTTCTCGAAACTCTACGGCAGTCAGCGCGACTGGACGCCCGAGTTCGACCGCTTCGCGCAGAAGAGCTTGTGGTTCCGCCACATGTACGCCTCGGGCACACGCACGGTGCGCGGGCTCGAGGCCATCACCGCGTCCTTTCCGCCGATCCCGAGTGTCTCGATCGTGCGCCGCCCCGGCAACGAGAACATCGCCAACTGGGGCTCGGTGATGCGCGCCCAGGGCTACAACACCAGCTTTCTGTACGGCGGCTACGGCTACTTCGACAACATGAACTATTTCTATGCCAACAACGGCTTCGAAGTGCTCGATCGCAAATCGATCAAGAAACCGACGCGCTTCGAAAACATCTGGGGTGTCTCCGACGAGGATCTGTTCGATCTGGCGCTCGATCATTTCGACGATCTGTCGAAGCGCGGCAAGCCGTTCTTCGCCATCGTCATGAACACGTCCAATCACAAGCCGTTCACGTTCCGCACCGGCGTTCCGGGCGTGAAGCCGGTGGGCGGGGGCCGCGAATCCGGCGTGCGTTACGCGGACTTCGCGCAGGGTTATTTCCTCGAGCAGGCCGAGCGCCACGGCTGGTTCGACAACACCGTGTTCATCGTGGTGGCCGACCACGGCGCGCGTGTGTACGGCAAGCAGGACATCCCGATCAAGAGCTACGAGATTCCGATGCTGATCTACGCACCGAAATACCTGAAGCCGCAGCGCGTGGACGCGCTGACGACGCAGATCGACGTCGCGCCGACGGTGCTGGGCTTGTTAGGCCTGCCCTATCATGCGCCGTTCTTCGGCCAGGACGTATTGCACACGAATGCCGCCGACCGCGTGGTGTTCTTCAGCCACAATCATGACGTCGCCATCCTGCGCGGCAACCAGCTGGCGATCCTCGGCTTGCAGAAGAGCACCGAGAATTTCTTCTACGACGTCGCCACCGATTCGTACCGCCGTGCGCCGCACAACGCCGAGCTGAACGACCTCGCCATCGCCTACTACCAGACGGCCTCCGAGCTGTTCCACGAGCGCCGCTACAACTGATGATGAATCTGCGTGATTGGCGCGCGCTGGTCCTGTGGCCCGGCATGTGCCTGTTGACGGCCTTCGCGCTGCTCGAGCTCGGCCAGTTCGACCGGCCGATCGCCCATGCGCTGTTTTATTCCGCCAACCGCGGCTGGCTCGGTGCGGGAGCCGGCGACTGGTGGGCGCACGATCTCATCCATGACGCGGGGCGCTGGGTAGTGCGTGGCGCCGCGGTACTGGCGCTCGCGGCATGGGCGATGTCATTCAAAGTCGCGCGGCTGGCGCCGTGGCGGTGCGAGGCGTTGTACGTGTTCGTCGGCATTGCCGCGTCGACCGCGCTGGTCGGCCTGCTCAAGGTGTCGACCAACGTCGACTGCCCCTGGGACCTCACCGGGTTCGGCGGCGACCGCCCGTACGTCGCCCTGTTCTCCGATCGCCCGGACTATCTACCCCGCGCGCAGTGTTTTCCGGGTGCGCATTCGTCGTCGGGATTCGCACTCATGAGCATTTTTTTCGCGCTGCGCGACCGCTGCCGGGTCGCGGCGCGTTGGGCGCTGGCGCTCGGAATCGGCATCGGAGTGACGTTCTCGATCGGGCAGCAGGCGCGCGGCGCGCATTTCCTGTCGCACGACCTCGCGAGCGCGGCACTCGTCTGGTGGGTGTTGCTGACGCTGTACGCGTGGCTGTTGCCGCGGCCCAGGTTATAGATAGAGCCGGGCCAGGCTGTAAGCGCCCATCCCGATCGCCAGGCAACCGAAAATGTTGCGCGACCAGCACAGCCACAGCCCGGTGGCCGCCGCGCCGATCAGGCGCGGATTGAGCATCGAGAGATCGAGCGTCGCGTGCGGGCCGTGCATCAGCACGTCCGGCACGATGATGGCGGCCAGCGTGCACACCGGCGCGTAACGCAGCGCGACTTCGACGCGATGACTCAACCGCAGACGCGCGCCCGCGACGAGAAAGGACGTCCGCGTGACGAAGGTCGAGAGCGCCAGCCCGACGATCACCACGCCCAGCGCGATTCCGGAGACCGGATCGTTCATGCCGACTCCGCTGGCGCGGGCGGCGAACGCTGCTGCCAGGCATCCGTCAGCGTCGCGGCGGCGATGCCGGCGATGGCGCCGCAGAACAGGCCGAGCTTGAAAGGCAGGTGATATGCGAGCAGCGCCACCACCGCCCCGACGATGGCGCCCGAGAGCGCCGGGCGCGTGACCAGGCTCGGGCCGACCAGCGCGACCAGCGCCAGCGTGCCGGTGAATTCGAGTCCCCAGTCAGTCGGCACGTAGCTGGCCGCCACGATGCCGGTGAGCGCGGAAACCTGCCAGGTCACCCAGTTGTTGGTGCAGACGCCGGCGAACCAGGCGTCACGATCGCGGCCGGGTAGTTTGCCTTCCTGCGCGTAACGCATGAACAGCGCGAACGTGAAATCCGTCATGAAGAAGCCGATCGCGGCGCGTTTGCGCGCCGGCTGATCCACGAAGTACGGCCGCAACGCGGCGCTGTAGATGACGAAGCGCAAATTGGTGACCAGCCCGGTGGCGACGATCACCCATAGCGGCGCACCGGCCACGATCAGCGGCAGCGCCGCGAGCTGCGCCGATCCGGCGTACACCAGCAAAGACATCATGATGGCCCACGGCACCGCGAGGCCGCCCTTGACCATGGCCACGCCGCTGACCATGCCCCAGGCTCCGGCGCCGAACAGCGAGGGAACGATCGCGCGCTGGCCACTGCGAAACGCGGCCCGGCGGTCGGATGAAGGCGGCTTCACCAGACGCCGGTGTTCGCCATCGACACCCAGGGCTCGCGCGGCGGCAACGAGCCGTCTTTCTGCAGTAGTTCGATGGAGATGTTGTCCGGCGAACGCACGAAAGCCATGCGGCCGTCGCGCGGCGGGCGATTGATCGTCACGCCGTGTTTTTGCAGGCGCTCGCAGGTGGCATAGATGTCATCCACCGCATAAGCCAGATGGCCGAAATTGCGGCCACCACCGTAGGGCTCGGGGTCCCAGTTGTGCGTGAGCTCGACCTGCGCGGTGCCATCGCCCGGTGCCGCGAGGAAAATGAGCGTGAACTTGCCCTGCGGGAAGTCCTTGCGGTTGAGCACTTCGAGACCCAGTGCGTCGCAATAGAACTTGAGCGAGGCGTCGACGTCGGTGACGCGCACCATGGTATGCAGGTACTTCATCGCATCGGCCCGTAGTTAGAACATTTCACTCGCGCCGGGCGGCTTGACGTCGACCTTCTTGCGCGAAGGGATCCAGTCGCCCGTGATCATCGCCGCGTATGGCTGGCCCGGGCCGACCATCGGGTACACGCCGGCATCGGGATCGATCATCACTTCGAGGAAGGCTGCGCCCTCGAACGCGAGGAACTGCTCGATCACGGTGGGTACGTCGGACTTCCGGTCGAGGCGCACCGCGTACTTGAAGCCGTCCGCCTGCGCGGCCTTGATGAAATCCTTGGTGTGCAGCGTCTTCTCGGAGGCCGACAGGCGCCCCTTGTGGAACAGCTTCTGCCACTGCTTGACCATGCCGTCGCCGTTGTTGTTGAGCACGACGACCTTGATGGGAAGGCTGTAGGTGGTGACGGTTTCCATTTCGCCGATGTTCATGCGCACCGAGGCGTCGCCATCGATGTCGATGACGAGTTTGTCGCGCCGCGCGAACTGCGCACCGACGGCCGCCGGCAGGCCGAAACCCATGGTGCCCATCGAGCCGGAGGTGAGCCACAGCCGCGGCTGCTTGAAGTCGAAATACTGCGCGGACCACATCTGGTGCTGGCCGACGCCGGTGGAGATGATGGCCTCGCCTTTCGTTATGCGATTGATCTCTTCGAGCACGTAGTAAGGCTGGATCTTTTCGCTGCCGCGGTCGTAATTCATCGCGTACTTGGTGCGCAGCTCGTCGAGGTGTGCCAGCCACTGGGTACGATCGCGCTCGAAGCCGGCGCGTTTACCGTGCGTCGTGAGCGTGCGCAGCGCCTCGGGCAGCAGGCCGACGTGGCTCCACTGCACGCGTTTCACCTTGTTGATCTCGGCGCGATCGATGTCGAAGTGCGCGATGTACTTGGCGCCCGGCGCGAACTTGGCGGGATTGCCGGCCACCCGGTCGTCGAAACGCGCGCCGATGGCGATGAGGAAATCGCAGTCGTCCACCGCATAATTGGCGAACGCCTGGCCGTGCATGCCCAGCATGCGCATCGAGAGTTTGTCGGTGGTGTCGACCGCGCCGATGCCCATCAACGTGGTGACCACCGGAATGCCGAAAGCCTGGCTGAATTCGCGCAGTTCGGCCGCCGCGTTGCCGTTGATCACGCCGCCGCCCGCATAGATGAGCGGCCGCTGCGATTCGCCCAGCATCTCGAAGAAGTGGTTCGCCTCGGTGGCGTCGATGATGTCGGTAGTTAGCGTCTCGAGGCGCTTGCGGTAGCCTGGCATCGGCAGCGAGCCCGTGCCCTTGAATTCTCCCGACCAGTTCTGCACGTCTTTCGGCACGTCGATGACGACCGGACCCGGCCGGCCCGTGCGCGCGATCTCGAACGCGGTGCGCACCGTCGCTTCGAGCTTTTCCGGATCGGTGACGAGGAAGATGTGTTTGGCGACCGAGCCCATGATCGACGGCACCGGCGCTTCCTGGAATGCGTCCGTACCGATCGCGCTCCGCGGCACCTGGCCGCAGATCACGACGATCGGAATGGAATCGGCCATCGAGTCGCGGATGGGTGTGACCGTGTTGGTCGCACCCGGGCCGGAGGTGACGATGCAGCAGCCGACGCGGCCGCTGGCGCGCGCGTATCCCGCCGCCATGAAGCCCGCGCCCTGCTCGTTGGCGGGCACGATGAGCGGCATCTGCGGCTCGCCCTTGTCGCGGCGCGCCTCGTTGTAGCAGAAGACCGCGTCGTACGTGGGCAGGATGGCGCCGCCGCTGTAGCCGAAAATCGTCGATACACCCTCGTCCGCCAATACCTGGACGATCATCTCCGCGCCGGTCATCTTCTGGCCGGCGAGCGGATGCTGGATGGAGGGGTTCGCAGGCTTCGCCTGCGAAGACAAATCTCGGACTTTGGGGGGATTGGCCATGGCTGCCGGAGCCTAGCAGTTTGCAGGCTTTCGTTGAATGGATGGGGCGCAACCCGCTATTCTGGCCGCCGTTTCGTCAGCCCCAGCCTGCTCTTTCATGCGTCATATCATCGCCATCCATTTGCAGAACGAGGCCGGTGCGCTCACCCGCGTCACCGGGCTTTTTTCCACCCGCGGTTACAACATCGAGTCGCTGTCGGTGGCGGCCACGGATGACCCTTCTGTATCGCGCGTGACGCTCACGACCAAGGGTGCGGACGGCGTGATCCTGCAGATCGTCAACCAGCTCAACAAGCTCATCGACGTGGTGGCGGTGGAAGACCTGACACGCGGCGAACACATCGAGCGCGAGCTCGTGGTGCTCAAGCTGCGCGTGGAACCCCAGCTGATCGACTCCGTGCGCGGTTACGTGGTGCGCGCGGGTGGCCGCGTGCTCGAGCCGTCGCCCGAGGGCTTCGTGGTCGAGCTCACGGCGAGTGAAGCGGAAGTGAATACTTTCGTGAGCCACCTGGGTGAGCGCACCGACATCGTCGAGGTGGTGCGTTCGGGTGCGCTCGCGGTCGGGCGTAATGCCCGCGCGCTTCACGTAGTCAGATAACCAGCGCCCACCGGATGTCCACGCGTCGATGGCTGTCCGCGACGCTGCTGGCTGTCGCCTCCACGCTCTGCCCCGCCGCGGACACGAAGGTGTCTGTCCCGGCAAAAAAGATGGACGCCTACTTCGACGCGCTGGCAAATCACCAGCTCGCGAACGGCAGCATCGCCATCTCGGAACGCGGCGTGCTCAAGTACCAACGCGCGGTGGGTTTCGCCAGGATCGCGAACGGCAAGCAGGAACCCACCGAGACCGCCACGCGGTACCGCATCGGCTCCGTTTCCGGGCTCTTCACTGCCGTACTGGTCATGCAGCTGGTCGAAGGCGCGAGCATCACGCTCGACAGCAAATTGGCGGAGTTCTACCCCGACCTGCCGAACGCACTCGACATCACCTACCGCGACCTGCTGCAGCATCGCAGCGGCCTGGCCGACTACACCGGCGTGGCGAATTTCCAGACGTGGCGCACGACACCGAAGACACACGCGCAGATACTGCAGATCATCACCACCGCAGGCGCGAAGTTTCCGCCGCGCGAGCGCGTCGAGTACAACAACAGCAACTATCTATTGCTCGGCTACGTGCTCGAAAAGATCTACGAGCGTTCGTACGACGAGATCCTGCAGCGCCAGATCAGCGCCAAGCTCGGAATGTCGCGCACGTATTACGCCGGCGGCGGCATCGCGAGCCTCGAGAGTATTTCCTACCAGCTCACGCCCGGTGGCTGGGTGGCGCTGACGCCGACGGACCCGTCCATCCACGGCGGCGCCGACGGGCTGATCTCCACGCCCGCGGAGCTCGTGCAATTCATCGATGCGCTGTTCGCGACGAAGATCGTGACCGCACACTCGCTGGCAAACATGCGCGACCAGGATGGCGGGTCGGGAATGGGCTTGTGGCCTTACGAGGTCGCGGGCCAGAAAGGTTACGGCCACGGCGGCAACATCGAAGGCTTTCGCTCCTGCGTCTATCATTTCCCGGACAGCGGCATTTCAATCTCCTACGCGACCAATGCCTCAGTGTTGTCGATGGACGAGATCGTCGACGAAGCGCTGGCGCTCATCTTCGAGCGAGGGCGCAAGCCGCCGACCTTCGAACCAGCCAAGCTAACTACCGCGCAGCAGGCCGCGTACGTCGGCGAATGGCGTTCGGCCGGTGGTTTGCCGCAGCAGACCGCGTTCCGGCAGTTCCGGCCGCCCGACCAACCGATCCAGCTCGCCGTGAAAGCCGGCACGGATGCGCCCATCGTCACGCTCCAGAATCGGGATTTCCAGCTCACCGCACTCGGCGGCCACGAGTTCGAGCTGCGCGAGATCGGCTACTTCCTGCGCTTCGACCCGCGCGCGGACGAACTCGTGATACGCGGACCCGACTGGTCTTACTTCCTCAAGCGGGCAAGATGACCGTCGCGCCGGTGGTCTTCCGGCCTTCGAGATCGCGATGCGCCTGCGCGGCGTCGGCCAGTTGGTAGCGCTGGTTGATCGCGACCTTCACCCACTTCTTCTTCACCGCGGCGAAAGTTTCGCGCGCCACGCTCTCGAGATCCTTGCGGGTCGCGGTGTAGTCGTACAACGTCGGGCGCGTCAGCGTCAGCGAACCGCGCTTGGCGAGTTCCGCCGGAACGAACGGCGCCACCGGGCCGGAGGCGTTGCCGAAGCTCACCATGTGTCCGCGCCGGCGCAGGCAATCGAGCGATTCGAAGAACGTATCCTTGCCCACCGAATCGTAGACCACGTCGGCGCCCACGCCTTTGGTCAGCTTTCGCACCGACGCCACGACATCGTCGCGGCCGCGGACCAGCACGTGTTTGCAGCCGTTCTTGCGCGCAAGCCGCGCCTTCTCGTCGTTGCCGACGATGCCGATCACGGTGACGCCCAACGCCTTGGCCCATTGCGACAACATCAGTCCCAAACCACCTGCCGCCGCGTGCAGCACGATGACATCGCCGCGCCGCACGCGGTGCGTGTGGCGCAGCAGATAACAAACCGTCATGCCCTTGAGCATGAGCACCGCCGCCTGCTCGTCGCTGACGCCCGCGGGAATCTTCACCAGCGGTGCGGCCGGCACATTGCGCAGCTCGCTGTACGACCCGGGAACGCTGTGGACGTATCCCACCCGATCGCCCACCTTGAAGCCACGCACCTTCTTGCCGACTGCCGTGACCACGCCCGCGGCTTCGCGGCCAAGCCCGGCTGGCATCGATTTCTGCGGATAGAGACCCGAGCGATCGTAGACGTCGATGAAATTGAGGCCGATGGCGGTATGGCGCAGCTGCACTTCGCCCGCGGCAGGCGGCCCGACCTCGACGTCCTCGAGCCGCATGACCTCCGGCCCGCCGGTTTCGTGAATGCGGATGGCGCGCGTCATGGGCAACTCCGGGAACCTTGGGGTCCGGGAGAGTAACTCCGCTCACCGTGTTCGGCGAGAAATCCAGTCTTTTGGTTTGGTGTTCTTCGGCGCTGCCGAACGCCACCAGCGCCCGGTAGATAGGGCCTTCACCAGGAGGGCGGCAGGTATTCCCGGTGGCCGCACCACACCGTCAAACGGCGGCCCGCTGCCGGAAGAGCAGCGGGCCGTCGTACATCAACAGTTGCGGTTTTGGTCGCGCGTTACAGCGCCGAGTTGTCCGTCTCGCCGGTGCGGATGCGGATGACGCGATCGATATCGGTAATGAAGATCTTGCCGTCGCCGACCTTGCCGGTCTTGGCAGCCTTCAGAATCGCTTCGATGACTTGATCGACCAGGTCGCTGCGAACGGCGACTTCAATTTTGGTTTTCGGGACGAAGTCCACGACGTACTCAGCGCCGCGATAGAGTTCGGTATGGCCGCGCTGGCGACCGAAACCCTTCACCTCCGTCACCGTCATGCCGGATACGCCGATCTCGGACAGCGCCGCGCGCACGTCGTCGAGTTTGAAAGGCTTGATGATGGCGGTGACCAATTTCATTTCGTTATCTCCCAATTCTTTAGTGAATCTGGACGCCGACATCGGCGAGCCTTAATCGCAGTGCACCTTCCGTGCCAGTATCCCGAAAGCTCAACATAGCGGCAATTTCAGTATTGGCCGCCCGCAGCGAGAATTTGTCGGCCCTAATTTAGCGCGCTCGATCCGGCATCGCCCACAATTGGTGCGCCGGAACCGGGGGCGACGGTCTCTCTTATCTATATAGGTGTGTGGGATGAGTAGTCAGTTGGACAGTCGGATCGTGATAGTCGGCGCTGGACAGGCTGCGGCGCAAGCGGTGGAGACTCTGCGCAAGCGGGGGCACACCGGCGCGCTCACGTTGATCGGCGATGAGGCGCTGCTGCCCTACCAACGTCCGCCGCTGTCCAAGAAATTCCTGGCCGGCACGTTCGAGCGCGACCGCCTGTTGATCCGGCACGCGGCGCACTACGCCGGGCATGCCGTCGACATGCGGCTCGGATTCGCGGCCGTGCGTATCGATCGCGCGCGGCGCCGGGTCGAAGTGGCCGACGGCAGTGCGATCGAATACGACCGACTGCTGCTGGCCACCGGCAGCCACCCTCGCCGGCTGACGTTGCCCGGAGCGGAACTGGCCGGCGTGCACTACCTGCGCAGCGTCGCCGATGTGGATCGCCTGCGCCCGGAGCTCGCACCGGGCCGGCGGGTGGTGATCGTAGGTGGTGGGTACATCGGCCTCGAGGTTGCGGCCACGTGCCGGGAGGCCGGGCTCGAAGTCACCGTGCTCGAAGCCGCGGACCGCGTGATGAACCGGGTGGCGGCTCCGGTGGTCTCGCGGTTCTACCAGGATGAGCACCGGCGTCATGGGGTGCAGCTGCGGTGCGGCGTGGCGGTCGCCGCGCTCGTCGCAGCGGATTCGATGACGGACGCCGCCGCCGCGCACCGTGCCGCGGTGGGCGCACAGCGGGTGGCCGCGGTGCGTCTCGCCGATGGCAGCGAGATCGCCGCGGATTTCGTGCTCGTCGCGGTCGGCGTCGAGGGTATGGACGCATTGGCGCGCGATGCCGGCATCGACTGCGATCGCGGAATCCTCGTCGACGAATTTTGCCGCACTTCGGACCCGCACATCTGGGCGGCGGGCGACAACGCACGGCACCCGAGCATCCATTATGGAACGCGCGTGCGGCTGGAATCCGTGGACAACGCGTTCGAACAGGGCACGAGCGCGGCGCTCAACATGCTGGGCATCGCAACCCCGCACGACAAGGTGCCGTGGTTCTGGTCGGATCAGTTCGATCTCAAGCTGGTGATCGTCGGGCTGACGCACGGGTTCGACGAGATGATCGTGCGCGGCGATCCCGCGTCACGCGCGTTCAGCGTCTGTTATCTCAAGGCCGGCGAGTTGTTAGCCGTGGAAACGGTGAATCACACCAAGGACCAGATGGCGGCGCGCAAGATGATTCCCGCGCGCGCGCGGCCGGACCGCGCGAAACTGGCGGACGACGCGAACCCGCTCAAGGAATGTTGAGGGGGTTGTCCTGAACGCGCGGCGCGCTTCGCCCGGGGCCAGGCAGCTCGCCGCCGTTACCATCTTGCCTTTTCTACTACAGCTGTCATAGAGTCAACGACAATCCACAGCGGAGGTTGCGTGGCACAGCCGAAACTCAGCGCGCTCGAGTTGCGCATCATGTCGGAGTTCTGGAGCCGCGGCGCCTGCTCGATCCGCGAGATCCACGAAGCGGTCGTGAAGAAGGGCCGCCCCGCCTACACCACCGTGCAGACCATGGTGTACCGGCTCGAAACCAAGGGCGCCGTGCGCCGCACCCGCAAGATCGGCAACGCACACGTATTCGAAGCCACGACGTCGCGCGCCTCGGTACAGACGCGCCTGCTCAAGGAAATCATCGGGTTGTTTGGCGGCAGCGTGCGCCCGGTGATGGCGCATCTCGTCGAGATGGGCAAGATCTCGCGCGAAGACATCGACGATGCCCTCGAGGTGCTGCGCACACACGACGCCAGGGAAAAGAACAAGTGATCCCTGCGCTGCTCGATCACCTGTGGCAGTCGACGCTGTTCTGCGCCGGTGTCTGGGGAATCGCGCGGCTTTGCCGGTCGAACGGCGCGGCCCTGCGCCATTCATTGTGGTTGACGGCGTCGGTGAAGTTCCTCGTGCCGTTCGCGGCGCTGTATGGCCTGGGTTCCTGGGCAGGTTTACCCACGCCGGTCGGCAGCGAGCCATTTTTCTTCGATCCGGCGGTGCAGGCGGTCGGGCCGGTGGTGTCGCCGGCGTCGCTGCACGTCGTGGCCTCGGGAGGTGACGGATTTTTCACCGCGATATTGTTCGCAGCGTGGCTGGCCGGCGCAGCAATAGTGGCGGCGCGCTGGCTCGCGGCGTGGCGCGCAGCAGATGCGCTGGCCAGGGCCGCGCGATCGGCGCCGGGCGCACCGCCCGATGCACGCGTCACGGATGCGGATGTCGAACCGGCCGTGGCGGGAAGTTTCCATCCGGTGGTGTTGCTGCCGGTCGCGCTGCTCGGGAGATTGACCGGCACGCAGATGAATGCGGTGCTGGCGCACGAACGCGAGCACATCCGCCGCTACGACAATCTCAAGACGCATGTTCATCGTGCCGTGGAAGTGCTGTTCTGGTTCCACCCCGCGGTCTGGTGGATAGGCCGGCAGATGATCGAGGAACGGGAGCGCGCCTGCGACGAAGCCGTGCTCGAGGACGGCCACGATCGTTCCGTGTACGCAGCGGGCATCCTGGAGGTGTGCCGGCATTGCATCGGTCGCCCGCGCGTCGCGTTCCCGGTCTCCGCGCTGTCCGGCAATCTCACCGAACGAATCCGTCACATCCTGGCCGGCGCGCGTCCGGCGGCCATCGGGCTCGTGAAAGCAAATGCGTTATTGCTGGGCGCCCTGGCCTGCGCTGGAATCCCGCTGATGACCGGCGCCGCCGACACCGCGCTGCGGCGCCAGGCACTGCTGACACAGAATTCGCGCACGCTCGCCGCGGCGCAATTCAAGGTGGCAGTCGCCGCAGAGGCGGATACACGTCCGACAGTCGTGGTGAAAACACACGAAGTGCTGATCCAGGGCAGCACCTTGCGCGACATCGTGGCGCTGGCTTATGGAATGCAGGGCTCGCAGCTGCAGGGCGAAAGCACGTGGATGGATTTTCCGCGCTACGACGTGCGCCTCACTACCCCGCAGCCGATGAACAAGCCGGAATCCTTTGACCTCGCCGCGTTGCGCGGCGTGGTCACAAGGCTGCTGGCCGAGCGCTTCGATCTCGAGATCTACGTGAATCAGCGCTGCCAGGCGCCCTGCGGGCCGCTGGCGCTCGCGCGCGCGCATTTTCCGGAATAGACACCCATGCGAGGCTTCGCAGGTTCTTGTCGCAATTACTACTACATATGTGGTTGTCGCAGCCATATTTGTAGGTGTGCGTTCAGCCGCTGATGGAGGCGTTCGTCGACCACTTGTGGCAATCGTTGCTCTTCTGCGGCGGCATCGCGGCCTGCACATTCATCACGCGCGCCAACCGCGCGACCTTCAGGCTCTGGCTGTGGCGCGCGGCAGCGCTGAAGTTCATGTTCCCGTGCGCATGGCTGTACGCGCTCGGCGGCTGGATCGGCTTCCCGGTGGCGTATTCCCCCGATCCCGCGCCGCCGCGCCTGGTCGCACTCGCGGATGAACTGTCGCCGCTGGTCGCACCCGCGCACGCGCTCGGCCTGACAGGCGCCTGGGTCTGGCAATCCATGTTGGCCGCTCTGGCCGCGAGCGCGTTTTGTGTCCGCATGGCGATCGCCCGCACCGGGCTCGAGCAAACCCGCGTTCGCGCGGAAGCGGAACGCCGGGAACGGGATGTCAGCGATGTGTTGCCTTACCCCGGTTTTTGGGCCACGGCCTGCATGACATTCTGCGTGCTGGCAATCGTCACCGCGCCGGTACTGGCGGGCGCGCTGGCCGACCGGCAGCGGCGCCATGAAGTGCTCATCGCCAATTCGCTCTCGCTGCGCCGCGGCCGGATCGTGATGACGGTGGCGGCGCCCGGCATGGCGGAGCGATATCGCGTCGTCGCCGATGAAAATGGCGTCCTCATCCGCAACGCGAACCTCATCGACATCGTGGCGATCGTATACGCGATCCACCGATCGGCCGTCTGGACGGAACAGAGGGCCTCGGCGGATCCCGAAGCCCGGCGGGATTTCTGGATGATCTCGCCGCGTTACGACGTACGGGTTTCCGCAGCCGTGCGCGATCCGCAGAACTTCGATGCGTACGCATTGCGCCAGCCACTCACGAAGCTGCTGGCGGAACGCTTCGGCCTCGAGATCAATCTCGACAACAAGTGTCAGCCGCCCTGCGGCAACTATGGCGTCGCCATGTCCGTGGGACCACTCTGACAGAGTGCTAACTACCTGCTAATCCCCCTTAAGAATCCGGCTGCGATTTCCGCTCGTGCCACTATGTTCGACAACGCACAGTACGCGCCGGGCCCGGCTGGTTGAATCGATCGGAAAACTCCCGCAGGCCGATGCCGATTCCTATGCCTAACTATCGAAGCGTGCTCCTGGTCCAGGACGATTCCGCGGATGCCGCAGCGGTACGAGCGGCGCTCTCCAGCACCACCGCTTCGCTGCGGGTGGTTTGGGTCAAGACCTGCGCCGATGCCTTGCAACGCCTGACGGCGGACCGGCCGGGAGACGGCGCCCTGGCCGCGGTGCTCGTTGACCTGTTCCTGCCCGACAGCCAGGGGCTCACCACCTTCGAGCAGATATTCGCGATTGCGCCGCACATACCGGTCCTCGTGTTGTGCGCGTCCGAGCACGAGGAAATCGCCAGGCAGGCGGTGCAGCATGGCGCACAGGACTATCTGCTGCAGGCACGGCTCGACGACTATCTGCTGCCAAAGGCGGTGGCGAGCATGATCGATCGCGCGGCAATGACCGGCGCCCTCTTCGAAGAGAAAGAACGCGCCGAGGTCACTCTCAATTCGATCGGCGACGCCGTGATGAGCTGCGACAACGGCGGCCGGGTGACATATCTCAATACGGTCGCGGAAGCCCTGACCGGCTGGGCACGAGCCGAAGCGGCGGGACGTCACGTCGATGAGGTGTTTCGCGTGCTGGATGCGAGCACCCGTAAAGTCGCGGTGAATCCGATGGCTGCGGCCATGAGCGAGAATCGCACCGTTCTGCTCGCCCCGAACAGCGTTTTGAGCAGGCGCGACGGAGTCGAGGCCGCGATCGAAGATTCGGCGGCGCCTATTCACGATCGCCGCGGGCAGGTCACGGGCGCGGTGATGGTCTTCCACGACGTGAGCTCGACGCGCGCGCTGTCGCTCAGGATGTCACACCAGGCGCAGCACGACAGCCTGACAGATCTCCCCAACCGACTCCTGTTCCATGACCGCCTGAGGCAGGGCATGGCGCTTGCGCATCGGCACTCGCAGAAGCTCGCCGTCATGTACCTCGACGTGGATCGCTTCAAAAACGTCAACGACTCGCTCGGCCACGATGTCGGCGATCGCCTGCTGATCCTGATGGCACAGCGGCTGCTGGGCTGCGTGCGCACCTCGGACACGGTCAGCCGCCAGGGAGGAGATGAGTTCGTGATCCTGCTGCCGGAGCTGACCCGCGGCCTGGACGCCGGCATTCGCGCGGAGAAGATTCTCGCGGCGTTGAGCGCGCCCTACTCCATCGATATCCACAACGTGCACGTCACCGCGAGCATCGGGGTCGTCATCTTTCCGGATGACGGCAAGGATGCGGAAACGCTGTTGAAGAATGCCGATTTTGCGATGTACCACGCGAAGGAGTGCGGCCGCGGCAATTACCAGTTCTTCCGTGAGGACATGAACGTACGCGCACTCGAGCGCCAGGCGATCGAAGATGGCTTGCGCCAGGCCATCGCACAGGATGAATTCGTGTTGCACTATCAGCCGATCCTCGACCTGTGGAGCGGCGCACCCACCGGCGTGGAGGCGCTGCTGCGCTGGCGTCATCCCCAGCGCGGCTTGTTTCTGCCTGCGCAGTTCATCGGGATCGCCGAGGAATGCGGACTCATCATTCAGATCGGCCGCTGGGTTCTCGGTGAAGCCTGCCGACAGGCCGCGACCTGGGAGGCTGCCGGCCTGCCGTCGATGCGAATGGCCATCAATGTGTCGGCGGCGGAACTGCGCGACAGGGATTTCGTCGAGGGCGTGCGTCTGGCTCTCGCCGAGAGTGGCCTGGCACCGCAGCTACTCGAGCTGGAGCTGACGGAAACGTTCCTGATGCAGGACGCGACCTCGACCGCAGTCGTGCTGAATGCACTCAAGGCGCTGGGCGTGCGGCTGGCGCTCGATGACTTCGGTACCGGTTATTCGAGCCTGAGCCACCTGAAAGGCTTTCCGATCGACACGCTCAAGGTCGACCGTGCGTTCGTGCACGAACTCAACACCAACCCCGACGACGCGAGCATCGTGCGCGCCGTGATCACGCTCGGCAAGAGCCTGCAGATCCGTGTGGTTGCCGAGGGCGTGGAATCGGCCGCGCAACTCGCCTCACTGCAGGAATTTGTGTGCCCCGAAGGGCAGGGTCATCTTTTCGGCCGCGCGGTGCCCGCCGAGGAACTCGCTCCCTTGCTGAACCGGATCATCGCGGGCATGCGCGCCTTCGTCGAAGACGCGACGCTCGAAGTGCCGCTGCTCCATCCGGGAAAGACAAAACTCAAGAGCGAATCGAAAAGCGCGGCACGCCGCAACACGAGCAACTGAAGTTCACGGCATCTATCTATCCGCCGATCAACTACCGGGCAGGAGCTCCAGTTGCCCACGCCGCGCCACCCGCCGGTCGAACAGCCCCCACGCGCCCTCGTCGCCGTGCCACGCGCCGCCGGTCGCGGCCTTCGCGTACTCGGTGGCGCGCGTCTCGAAGAAGTTCGCATGCTCGACGCCATTCAGCATGGCCGTGAGCCAGGGCAGCGGATGTTCCTTCACGCCGTACACCTGCGGCAGCCCCAGCTGCTTGAGGCGCCAGTCGGCGATGTAGCGGATGTAGGCCTTGATCTCCGCGGCGGACAACCCTTCGATCGGTCCCATCTCGAAGGCGAGATCGACGAACCGGTCCTCGAGCTTCACCACGGTCCGGGCGCAATCGACGATGTCATCCTTGACGGACTGCGTCAGCGCACCGGTTTCCTGCGCGAAGGTGTGGAACAGCCGGATGATGCCCTCGCAGTGCAGGGTTTCGTCGCGCACGCTCCACGAGACCACCTGTCCCATCCCGCGCATCTTGTTGTGCCGCGGGAAGTTCAACAGGATGGCGAAACTCGCGAACAGCTGCAGCCCCTCGGTAAAGCCGCCGAACACGGCGAGCGTGCGCAACGTGTCGGCGTCCGTTTCGACGCCGAAGCCCTGCAGATAGTCGTGTTTGTCGCGCATCGCCGCGTAGTCCATGAACGCGGTGAACTCGCTGTCCGGCATGCCGAGCGTTTCCAGCAGCAGCGCGTACGCTGCGATATGCACGGTTTCCATGTTGGCGAACGCCGCCAGCATCATCTTGATCTCGGTGGGGCGGAATACGCGCGCGTAGCGCTCCATGTAGTTGTCCTGCACTTCGACGTCGGCCTGCGTGAAGAAGCGGAACACCTGCGTCAGCAGGTTGCGTTCGGCATCGGTGATGCGGTTGTTCCAGTCCTTGCAGTCCTCGCCGAGCGGGATCTCCTCCGGCATCCAGTGGATTTGCTGCTGGCGGCGCCAGTACTCGATGGCCCACGGGTAACGGAACGGTTTGTAGCTGCGCGATGGCGTGAGCAGGCCGGGTTTGTTGAGCAGTTCGATTTGCATGGTGGATGGTGCCGGGTGGGGAAAGTGGGGAGAGCGTTGAAGGGGTTGGATGCTGCAAGCCGGGTGGGAACGCTCTCCCCACTTTCCCCACCCGGCACCATCTCTTATCTCTTCACTGACATGACAGGCACTCGTCGTATTTCGCATCGTCGGTTTCGGGGCTCAGCGGTTTGACCGCCAGGACCCGCGTGTTGTCGGCCTCCACGCCGGCGAACCCGGCGCGCTGCACGCTCTTCGAGCGGCAGTAGTACAGCGACTTCACGCCGCGCTCCCAGGCCGTCCAGTGCAGCATCAGCAGGTCCCACTTGTGGATGTCGCTGCGTAGATAGAGGTTCAACGACTGGCCCTGGCAGATCAGCGGCGCGCGATCCGCCGCGAGCTCGATGACCCAGCGCTGATCGATCTCGAACGCGGTGCGGAATACGGATTTCTCGTCATCGGTCAAACCTTCGAGATGCTGCACCGATCCCTCGTGCGCGAGGATCGATTGCCAGGTCTCCTCGACATTGAGCCCCTTGGAATCGAACAATTTCGCCAGCGCCGGATTGCGCACGCTGAACGATCCCGACAGCGTCTTGTGCGTGTAGATGTTCGCCGGGATCGGCTCGATGCAGGCGCTGGTGCCGCCGCAGATCACCGAGATGCTGGCGGTCGGTGCGATCGCGAGCTTGTGGCTGAAACGCTCGAGCGCGCCGCGCTCGGCGGCATCCGGGCAGGCGCCGCGTTCTTCGGCCAACACGCGCGAGGCGGCATCGGCCTCGCGGCGCAGGTGCTTGAACATGCGCAGGTTGGCGGCACGCGCCAGCGCGCTTTCGAACGGCAGCCCGTTGTTCTGCAGGTAGGAATGGAAACCCATCGCGCCGAGGCCTACCGATCGCTCGCGCGCGGCGGAGTACTTCGCGCTGTCCATGCTCGCGGGCGCGTGGTCGATGAACTCCTGCAGCACGTTGTCGAGCATGCGCAGCACGTCTTCGATGAACCGCGGCTCGTCGCTCCACTCGTCCCAGGTCTCGAAGTTCACCGACGACAGGCAACACACCGCGGTGCGCGCCTTGCCGTGATGATCCACACCCGTGGGCAGCAGGATCTCGCTGCACAGGTTCGACTGACGGACCTTGAGGCCGAGTTCGCGCTGGTGTGCGCTGAGGTGGTTGTTGGCCGTGTCGCTGAAGAGCAGATAGGGCTCGCCGGTCTGCAGTCGCGTCTCGAGAATCCTCTGCCACAGGTGCCGCGCCGACACCGTCCGCAGCGCTGCGCCGTCTTTCGGGCTGCGCAGCGCGAACGGCAGGTCATCGCGCACCGCTTGCATGAATTCGTCGGTGATGCAGATGCCGTGGTGCAGGTTCAGGCTCTTGCGGTTGAAGTCTCCCGAGGGCTTGCGGATCTCGATGAACTCCTCGATCTCGGGATGATGCACATCCAGATAGACGGCCGCGGAGCCGCGGCGCAGCGATCCCTGCGAGATCGCCAGCGTGAGCGAATCCATCACGCGCACGAACGGGATGATCCCCGAGGTCTGGCCGCAGCCCTTCACCGTCTCGCCGATGGAACGCACTCCACCCCAATACGTGCCGATGCCCCCGCCGTTCGAGGCCAGCCAGACGTTTTCCGTCCACGTTCCGACGATGCCGTCGAGATTGTCCTCGACTGCATTCAGGAAGCAGGAAATAGGCAACCCGCGCGACGTGCCGCCGTTGCTGAGGATGGGCGTGGCCGGCAGGAACCACAGCTTCGACATGTAGTCGTACAGCCGCTGCGCGTGCGCGGCGTCGTCGCCATAGGCGCGCGCGACCCGGGCGAACAGGTCCTGCGTGGTTTCGCCGGCAAGTAGATAGCGGTCCTGCAACGTGGCGCGGCCGAAATTCGTCAGCAGCGCGTCGCGGGAGGGGTCGGTCTTCACTTCGATGGCGGCGCGTGCCGCCTTCGCCCCGTCGCTGCCCGGAGTGAGCGGCGTGACGCCGGTGATCTTGCGAGGAGCGCGCTTTTTCGCGCGCGTATGTCCGGAAATTCCATCTGCCGCCGCCGGTGTAGACATCGCTCTCTCCCTGTTTTTTCGGAGAGAGCGGAGCGGCGCGAAATTCTGCGGACGGCAGAAAGCTTCAACGCTGCTGCCGGCACACCCCGTCCGTTCAGAAGTCTAAAGTGTGCCCGGCAGGTCTCCTGGCTCACCGCTCGGTCACGAACTTCCGGCCTTCCCAAGAACCCTGCGGCTCCCAGTGGCCTAACAACCCCCGAAAGGGGTTGCGAAGAATCGCTCGCGGTCTACAGTTGCGGGGGCAGCCACGGATTCGCGGAACTCTTTTTCAAGAATCTCCTCTGACCGTGTTCCCTTTTCATCGCGCTCACGCGCGAACCGATGCACGACAAGATGTTGTGTTTTTCGTCGATGGATTGTCAACATCTTGTGGTTGCAACGTATGAAAAAGTTTTTGCAGTGGACGGGATTCGTGGTCGCGGGCCTGGTCGTGGTCGCCGTGGTGGGCTGCGTGTGGATCTATTTCGCCTCCGAGGCGGAGTTCGATCACCGCTTCACGCTGGCGGCTCCGCAGGTGCCGGCCATACCCGCCGATGCAGCGTCGATCGCCGAAGGTGAACGTCTCGCCCGCATGCGTGGCTGCATGCACTGCCATGGCGAAAATCTCGCGGGCGCCGTGCCGCTCGACATTCCGAACCTGGTGAGATTCGTCGCGCCGAACGTGACCACCGCCGTGCCCCAGTACAGCGATCCGGATCTCGTCAACCTGATCCGCGGCGGCGTGCGGCGCGATGGCACCAGCACCTGGTTCATGCCGGCGAGCATGTTCGCCCACATGAACGATGAGGATCTCGGCCGCATCCTGGCTTACGTGCGCGCGGTGCCGGCGCGCGGCGGCATCAGCGGCGCAACCGAAATGCGTCCGCTCGGCCGCATGATCGTCGCCAAGGGCGATTTCAAATCGAGCGCGCGGGAAGTAGCCGAGCTGAATGAATCGCAGATCCCGGTCGATCCCGCGGATCCGGTGGGCCGCGGGCGCTACCTCGTCATGAACCTGTGCAGCGAATGTCACGGGCAGGACCTGAACGGCGACGCCCTCGCTCAATCGCCACCGCTTGCGGTCGCGAAAACGTACACCGACAAACAATTCGCGCGCCTGATGCTGGAAGGCGTCGCGCTCGGCGACCGCAAACTTCCGTTGATGGGCGAGACCGCCCGGGCGCGCTTTTCGCCGCTCAGTGCGGATGAAGTGCGCGCGATGTACACCTACCTGCGCTCGCGCGACGCGGGCTGAACGCGCCGGCGGCGCGGCCGGAGCCCGTGCCCCGGCCCGCCGCGCGGGATAGTTAGAGCCGCCTCAGGCGTTGTAGCCGCCATCCACCGCGATGGTCGCGCCGGTGATGTAGCTCGCGCCTTTGCTCGCCAGGAACGCGACGGTCGCGCCGATTTCCTCCGGCTTGCCGTAACGGCCGAGCGCCGTGCCGCCCTTCAATACCTGCACGAAGTCGCGCTCGTCGTCGCGGTTCATGTCGGTGTCGATCGGGCCCGGCTCGATCACGTTGACGGTGATCCCCTTGGGCCCGAGATCGCGCGCCCAGCCGCGCGTGTACGCGGCGACCGCCGCCTTCGTCGCCGAGTAGTCGGCGATGCCCGGCCAGGGCGACGACGTGCCGCCCATCGAGCCGATCGAGATGATCCGCCCGCCGTCCTTCATGAGCTTCGCCGCCTCGCGCACCGCGGCATTGACGCCGCCGACGTTGATCGCGAACTGCTTCTCCACGTCTTCCACCGTCACGCTGCCGACCGGACCTGTGATGAACACGCCCGCGTTGTTGACGAGGATGTCGAGGTGGCCGAAATGCTCGGCAACCTTGTTGACGAGCTCCGCCACCTCGGCGGTTTTGCCCTGGTCGGCCTTGAAGGCCACGGCGCGGACGCCCTTGTCCTGCAGCTCGCGCACCAGCGCCTTCGCCTTGTCGGGCGAACTGACGTAGCTGATCGCCACGTCCGCGCCGTCGTCGGCCAGTGAGCGGGCGATGGCCGCGCCGATTCCGCGCGCACCGCCGGTTACCAGGGCGGCTTTTCCTGTGAGTTTCTTGGTCATGGTCGTATTCCTTTCATTCGATGATTTGGCGCGTGGATTCGCGTTGCAGCCAAGTTATTAGCTATGCCGGTGGCGATAAATAGCCCACAAGTGACAACTTTATTCCCAATAGGGAATAATCGACCCGATGCCAATCGCTCCGTCCAGCTTCAACCAGATGCTCGCCATGCGCGTCTTCGTGCGCGTCGTGGACTCCGGCACTTTCACGAATGCCGCGAACTCGCTGCGCATCCCGAAGCCGACGGTCACGAAGCTCGTCCAGGGCCTCGAGAATCATCTGCGCATCAAGCTGCTCAATCGCACCACGCGCCGCGTGAGCGTCACGCCCGACGGCTCGGCGTACTACGAACGGGTCGTGAGGTTGTTGGGCGATCTCGAGGACATCGAATCGAGCGTGACGCACGCCAAGGAAAAGCCGCGCGGCCGGTTGCGTATCGACGCCGGCGCCGCCGTGACCACGTTCATCATCCTGCCGGCGCTACCGGCGTTCCTCGCGCGGTATCCGGACATCGCCGTCGAATGCGGCGTCAGCGACCGCCCCGCCGATCTCATTGGCGACAATGTCGACTGCGTGATCCGTGGCGGGCCGCTGCTCGAACCGTCGCTGGTGGCGCGGCGCATCGGCGATCTGCGCTGGCTCACCTGCGCGACGCCCGCGTATTTCGAAACCCATGCGATGCCGAGCCACCCCACCGATCTCGAATCCGGCCATACGCTGGCGGGTTATTTCTTTCCGCGCAGCGGCCGGATGCGGCCGCTGCTGTTTCAGCGCGACGGCAAACGTATCGAGATCCAGCCGAATCCGCGCGTCGCGGTCAACGATTCCGCCGCGCACTTCGCCTCCCTGCGCGCCGGCCTCGGACTCGGGCAGATCATCTCGTTCATGGTTTCGGCCAGTGGCGCGACGCGCGAGCTGGTGCCGGTATTGCAGAGCTGGCAACCCGAGCCCCTGCCCGTGCACGTGCTGTATGCCGCCAACCGGCATCTGTCGACCAAAGTGCGCGTGTTCGTCGACTGGGTGGCCGAGTTGTTCGCGCAGAGTCCGTGCACGCGCCTGCTGACATCAGATCCGCGATGAGACGGCTCTACCGCTTGCGCTGACCGAGAACCCGGCTCTCGAGCCGCAGGGGTTCATCCGCGGAATTCCCCTCCGGCATGTACCAGGCGCCGCAGCGCGAAGTCCGCTTCCATTCACCGTCGACCTTGTCCAGCCGCGCGATGGAACCGCGCTCGCCGTTGAGCTCGATCGAGAGCCAGGCGCTGTCGAGCGTGGGATTGAAGACCACACGCGACATCGCGAAATAACGCATGCGTGGGTTCTTCTTGCGCGCCAGCCTGAAACCGGCGAATTCCGCGGTGGCTTCTTCCAGCACGACCGGCGCCGCGCCGACCGCCTTGAGCTGCTCGAGCATGGCCTGCGAATCCTGCGCGGAAAGACCGCAGAATTCCTCGCGGTCCGGATCGTCCATCGCGATCGAGATGAAATTCGCGGCGCTGAAGTCCGACTTGAAGTACCAGAGCTTGTAAGGACGATCCGCGTTGTCGCTGGCGATGGTTGCCGCCATCACGCTCCACACCGCGAGTTCCTCACCCGTTACGCCGGAATCACCCCCGGCTGCGCCGGCGGGCACCGACGCCGAAAGGAACAGGCATGAGAGAACGGCGGCAAATCGAAGGCGGACCTTGTCATTGAAAGTTTTCATGGGCGCGACCGTAAGCAAACGCGGCGCGCGTTTCCATTGCAGAAGCGGAAGTTGCGAACTCCGTCGGCCGCCGCACGCTTGGTGCGCGCGATTTCCCCGCTCGCGCCATCACGGTGCGATCAAATGTCGAACGGCCGATGAGAAATTCTCAGGCCGCCCGCACTTTTCACGATGCTGTCACGAAAGAACGACTAACAGGTCCTTCGCATCGACCTGCAAGCCCGGCTTTGCGAGCACTTCGGCCACGGTGCCGTCGGCTTCGGCGCGTACGCTGGTTTCCATCTTCATGGCTTCCATGGTCAGCAGCAGATCGCCCTTGGCCACTTTCGCGCCGACCACGGCCTTCACGGTGGCGATGGTCCCGGGCATCGGCGCGCCCACATGTTTCGTATTGCCCGCTTCCATCTTGCGCTGCGGCGGCCGCTTGGCGACCTGCGATTTGTCGGTCACGACAATGGAACGCGGCTGGCCGTTCAGCTCGAAGAACACCTGGCGCGTGCCGTCGTCGCGTACTTCGGACATCGCCACGAAGCGCACGATCAGCGTCTTGCCGCGTTCGATGTCGACGCTGACCTCTTCGCCCGGCTCCATGCCGTAGAAGAACACCGGCGTCGGCAGGATGGCGAGGTCGCCGTATGCCGTGCGGTCCCGGGCGTAGTCGAGAAAAACCTTCGGATACATGAGGTAGGACGCGAACTGCGTGTCGGTCGCGGCGCGGCCCAATTTCTCGTCGAGCTTCTTGCGTTCCGCCACCAGGTCGAGCGGCGCCATCAGCGCGCCCGGCCGCTGTTCGAGCGGCTTCTGCCCCTTGAGCACCTTCTTCTGGATGCCCTCGGGCCAGCCGCCCTCGGGCCGGCCCAGGTCGCCGCGCATCATCTGCACCACCGACTCGGGGAACGCGACTTCGAAGGCGGGGTCGATGACCTGTTCCTTCGTGAGCCCGGACGACACCATGAGGATCGCCATGTCGCCCACGACCTTCGAGGACGGCGTCACCTTCACGATGTTGCCTAATATCTGGTTCACATCGGCATACGCCTGCGACACCTCGGGCCAGCGCGAATCGTCGAGGCCGACGGAACGTGCCTGCTCCTTGAGATTGGTGTATTGCCCGCCGGGCATCGCGTGCACGTACACCTCGGAGGCGCCGGCACGCATGTCGCTCTCGAACGCGAGGTAGTTCTTGCGCACCTGCTCCCAGTACATCGAGATGGCGCGCACGGCGCCGTGGTCGATGGCCGGATCGCGTTCGCTGTACCGCAGCGCTTCGATGATGGAGCCGAGGTTCGGCTGCGACGTGAAACCCGACATGGCATCGATCGCGCCGTCGACGGCGTCGCAGCCCGCGGCCACCGCCGCGAGCACACTCGCCGCCGCGATGCCGGACGTGTCGTGCGTGTGGAAGTGCACCGGCAGTCCAAGCTCCTGCTTGAGCGCCTTCACGAGCATGAACGCCGCGTTCGGCTGGCACAGGCCCGCCATGTCCTTGATGCCGAGGATGTGTGTGCCGGCGGCCTTCAGCTTGCGGCCCATCTCGAGGTAGTAGTCGAGCGTGTACTTGGTTTCGTTCGGCGACGAGAGATTGCCCGAATAACAGATGGCCGCTTCGCACAGCTTGCCGGTCTCGAGCACCGCGTCGATGGCGACGCGCATGTTGTCGACCCAGTTGAGCGAGTCGAACACGCGGAACACATCGATGCCGGAAGCCGCCGCCTGTTTCACGAACGCGCGCACGACGTTGTCCGGGTAGTTGGTGTACCCCACGGCATTGGACGAACGCAGCAGCATCTGCAGCAGCAGATTCGGCATGAGTGTGCGCAGCTGCTCGAGGCGCGACCACGGATCTTCCTTGAGGAAGCGCATCGCGACGTCGAACGTGGCGCCGCCCCAGCACTCGACCGAGAACAGCTGCGGCAACATGTGCGCGTAGTAAGGCGCGATGGCCGCCATGTCGGACTGGCGCATACGTGTCGCCAGCAGCGACTGGTGCGCGTCGCGCATCGTCGTGTCGGTGATCAGCACTTGTTTCTGCGCGAGCATCCATTGCGCGAAACCGGCCGCGCCGAGCTCCTCGAGCTTCTGCCTGGTGCCGGGTGGCGGCGCCTTTGCGACGTTCACTTTCGGCATGCGCGCCAGCACCATGCTCTTGGGCTTCAGGCGCCCCTTCACTTCCGGATTGCCATTGACGATGGTTTCGCCGATGAACGACAGGACGCGCGTGGCGCGATCCCGCTTCTTTTCCCACTTGAACAGCTCGGGCGTCTCGTCGATGAACTTGGTCGTGTATTCGGCGTGCGCGAACTTCGGATGCGTGATCACCTGGTCGAGAAAGCGCAGATTCGTGGCGACGCCGCGAATGCGGAATTCCCACAACGCGCGATGCATGCGCGCGATGGCTTCGACCGGATTCGGCGCCCACGCGGTCACTTTCACCAGCATGGAGTCGTACGAACGCGTGAGGATGGCGCCGGCATACGCCGTGCCCGCATCGAGCCGGATGCCGAAACCCGCCGGGGAACGATACGCGGTGATCTTGCCGTAGTCAGGCGAGAAGCCGTTCTCCGGATCTTCCGTCGTGACACGGCATTGCAGCGCGTGCGAAGTCAGGTGGATGTCCTCCTGCTTCGGAACGCCGCTCGCTTCGTCGCCGATCTTCGCGCCATCGGCGATGCGGATCTGCGCCTTCACCAGGTCGATGTTCGTCACGGCCTCGGTGACCGTGTGTTCGACCTGGATGCGCGGATTGACCTCGATGAAGTAGAACTTGCCGGTTTCCGCGTCCTGCAGGAATTCCACCGTGCCGGCGTTGCGGTATTTCACCGCGCGGCCGATCTGCAGCGCGTAACCGCACAACTCGGCGCGCTGCGCGTCGGTCAGGAATGCCGCGGGGGCGCGCTCGACCACCTTCTGGTTGCGCCGCTGCACGGTGCAGTCGCGTTCGAACAGGTGTACGAGATTGCCGTGGGTATCGCCGAGGATCTGCACTTCGATGTGCCGCGCCTTGCGCACCAGCTTTTCGAGATACACCTCGTCGTTGCCGAACCCCGCCTTGGCTTCGCGGCGTGCCACCGGCAGCAGCTCCGTCAGCTGCGCGTCGCTCTCGATGACGCGCATGCCGCGCCCGCCGCCACCCCAGCTCGCCTTGAGCATGACGGGATAACCGACCTGCGCGGCCAGCTGCTTGGAAGTCTCGATGTCCGCCGGCAGCGGCGGAGTCGCGGGCATCACCGGCACGCCCGCCGAGGTGGCCAGATTGCGCGCGGCGACCTTGTTGCCGAGCGTGCGCATGATGTCGGGCGTGGGGCCGACGAAGATCACGCCGTCGCGGTTGCAGGCCTCGACGAAATCGGGATTCTCGGAAAGAAAACCGTAGCCGGGATGAATGGCATCCGCCTTCGCTTCGGCGGCGATGCGCAGAATGTCCTCGATGTCGAGGTAGGCATCGACCGGCGCCTTGCCGCGCCCCACCAGGTACGCCTCGTCGGCCTTGGTCCGATGCAGCGAGAAGCGGTCTTCCTGCGAGTAGATCGCGATGGTGCGGATGCCCAATTCGTTGGCGGCACGCATGACGCGAATCGCGATTTCACCGCGATTGGCGACCAGCAGGCTGCGGATGCGAGTCAGCATGAATGGCTTCTTCTAATATGATTCCCCGGACGCGGAATCTTATCGAAATTGCCAGGCCAATCCGCCGTCAATTTCGGTGCTGGTGACGCTCGCATGCACTTGGGTTGTGCGGATTCGAGGAGAAGGCATGTTCGCAATCGCAATTCACGGTGGCGCCGGCGTGTTGGCGCGCGGCGATCTACGCGCGGAGCAGGAACGCGAGTACCTGGCCGGTCTCGAGGCCGCACTCGACGCGGGTTATGGCCTTCTCGAAAGGGGCGGTTCGAGCCTCGATGCGGCGATCGCGGCAGTCTGCATGCTCGAAGACGATCCGTTGTTCAACGCGGGACGTGGCGCGGTGCTGAATCGCGATGGCGTGGCCGAGCTAGATGCCTCGGTCATGGACGGCAGGACCTTGGGCGCCGGGGCGGTCACCGGCCTCAGGCACGTGAAGAATCCCATCGAACTGGCGCGGCTGGTGATGGACAAGTCGCCGCACGTGATGCTGGTTGGCGAAGGCGCCGAAGATTTCGCGCGCTCGCAGGCGGTCGAACTGGTTTCCAACGAATACTTCCGCACGCCGGTGCGCCAGGAGCAATTGCAGCGGCTGCTCGGCGGAATCGTCACGCGCGAGAACGAACTCGCGGCCTTCGGCACCGTGGGCGCCGTGGCAGTGGATGACAAGGGAAATCTCGCCGCGGCCACATCCACCGGCGGCATGACGGGCAAACGCTGGGGCCGGGTCGGCGATTCGCCCGTGATCGGCGCGGGGACTTATGCAAACAATGCCAGCTGCGCGGTTTCGGCTACGGGCCACGGCGAATACTTCATCCGCAGCGTGCTGGCCCACGACATCAGCGCGCAGGTGGAATACCTGAAAGCGCCTTTACAGACCGCGGTCGACAACGTGCTTGGAAAGATGGCGGCGCTCGGCGGCAACGGCGGCGTCATCGCGATCGACACTCGCGGCAAGATCGTGCTCGAGTTCAACAGCGAGGGAATGTTCCGCGGCCGGCGCAGCTCGGACGGCGTTCGCGAGGTCGCGATCTACCGTCAGCAGACTAGTTAGGCCGTGGAGACTTCGCGCAGCGGCAGCACCGCGGTCGCGGCCGGATCTGCCTTGTTGGCGCCATGTTCGACGCCCACGAAACGATCGCGGCCCTGGTGTTTGGCGGCGTACAGCGCCTGGTCCGCCAACGCGACGGCGGCATCGTGTGTGGCCACTCGATAGGCATCCACCGACACCACGCCGACGCTCACCGTGACGTAGGGCTGCGCAACGGAACCGGCGTGCGGAATCCGCAGCTCGCGCACCGCCGTGAGCAGCCCGCGCGCGATGCTTTCACCATAGGCTTTATCGGCGCCGTACAACACGGCCACGAGCTCCTCGCCGCCGTAACGCGCGACGAAATCGAGCGGCCGGCGGCGCGCGGCATCGCGCAACGCGCTCGACACCCGGCGCAGGCAATCGTCGCCGGCGATGTGGCCGTATTTGTCGTTGTAGGCCTTGAAGCAATCGAGGTCGATCATGATGACCGCGACCGTCTGGCGATCGCGCTGCGCCTGTTGCCAGACGCGGCGGATCTGGTCTTCGAAGGCGGCGCGATTGAGCAACGCGGTGAGGCCGTCGTGAGTCGCGACCTCGGTGAGCTGCCGGTGTTCGAGGAAGGCGGTGCGATTTGCGTGTTCGAGCGCGTAAGAACCGGCGCAGCCGACCAGGTTCGCGGTGAACAGCGTAAACATCAGGTAAGTGGCCGTGGCGGTCGGCATGGTGCCGGCGAGAAACGCGATCACCAGCGCCGCGAACACGATCAGGTTGGCGCGGATGGCGGCGCGCAGCCCCAGACCGATCATGAAGTAGAAGAAGAACGACGCCAGCAGCAGCCGGCCGCCGACCAGTGGCACTTCGCCGGCTGGCGAGAACGCGGACATGATCACGGTGCCGATGCCAAACAGCGGCGCGATGATCGTGATGCCGAGCTCGTACCAGCGATCGTAGAAACGCTGGGTTGTGAACACCAGCATGAGGACGACGGCGGGCACATGCATGCCGAAGCGGACCAGATTGGTGATGCGCGAGTGCTCGGAGGAGAGCACGAAGTGATCGAGGATCGCGAAACCTACGACGGTGCAGGCCGACACGATGATCGCGATGCGGTTCCAGCCGTGCAGGCGCTTGCGATGCCCGGTCTGGTATTCACTTTCGAGCGGTTCGGGAAAACGCAGGAAACGAAAACCCGTCGCGAGCAGACGCGCCGCGTCCGAAGTACTTGGCGACGATATTTTCGTGGGCGCCATACGTCCTGACCCTGTGGATCTCGCTGATCGAGAGGAGCTTTGTATGTGTTCGGCGGCTGGCGTGCAACTGCCGCGAGAGGCGCGATTAACGCGGCGCGGAATCCAGCGGATGGGGACGGGAATGTGTCTTCACGCGCGTGCGCCAGACTTCGTACGGGCTCCAGGCCTGCTTGCGCACCGGAGTCGCGATCTCACGCTGAACGGCGGGCGAGATCCCATCTTCGTTTGCTGCGTTCGAGTTACCCAAGTCGAGCAGGTCCTGCTCGCTCTGATTCTTGGTTTTCATTATCCGTCCCTGAAGCTGTGGACCTTTCGGTCTTCTGGCGGGGATTCTAATCCGCCGATTGTTAAAGGATAGGCTCCGAGAACAAGATTTCGCACATATGTCAAGACTTAGACTTGCGTCACAGTTTTATCCCGCCGAGTACTCGGCCAGGTACTGGGCAAAAGACATCCGATCTGAAGCCTCGATGTGCGATTGCGCCCTTAGGGACTCATCAGCTTCGGCCCTGAATTCGGCCTGGCGCTCGACATTCGGCGCGTGCAGCGCCAGGAAATACTCCTTGTGGAGCTTCGACATGCGCAAGGCGAGGTCGAAGAACGACTCGCCGGTGCTCTCGAGCTCGCTCAGCATCCGGGCGGAAGGCGTCAAAGCGACGTTCTCGATCTTCGCCGCCTGGACCGCCAGCGCCGCCGAATAGGGCTTGGCCGCATCGCCCCGATCGAAGATCTCGGCGATGCCCTGCATCGAATCGAGCAGCTCGCGCGCCCACGACTGCATCGATGCGGGCCGCCCATCGCGCGTCAGCGTGAGCCCGGGCTCGCGGCCGCGGCGCGCGACCGTCACGTGGTTCGCATCGAGCGTGTCCTGCTCTGACACCTCGATCGGCGGCGAATCCTTCATCAGGCACAGCGCCAGGAACACTTCGAGGAAACGCAGCTTGTTCTGGTTGACCCCGACCGGGTCGAACGCGCTCACGTCGAGCGCCCGCACCTCGACGTATTCCACACCGGCGCGCAGCAGCGCCTTGGTCGGGCGCTCGCCCGAGCGAGCCACGCGTTTGGGACGGATGAAGCTGTAGTACTCGTTCTCGATCTGCAGGATGTTGGCGTTGAGCTGCCGGTATTCGCCGTTCACCTCGACACCTAACTTCTCGTACGGCGCATGCGGCGTGCTGATGGCACGCGACAGGTCGCGAACGTATTCGTCCAGGCTGTTGACCGAGACCGACAGGCCCGCCTGGTTGCGGTTTCGATAACCGAGATCGCTCATGCGCAGCGAGGTGGCGTACGGCTCGTACGAAGTGTCCTTCGACAGGCGCGGCAATGTCACGTTGCGGCCGCGCAGGAAGGAGTTGCACACCACCGGCGATACGCCGAACAGATAGAGCACGAGCCAGCCGTGGCGGCGGTAGTTGCGCAGCAGGTGGAAATAACGCTCGGAGATGAATGCCTGCCCGCGCATCCGCGACTGCACGACGTCGGCCCACGGGTCCCACATCTTCTCGGGGAACGAGTAGTTGTAGTGCACGCCGGAGATGGCCTGCATGATGCGGCCGTAGCGCACGCCCAGGCCCTCGCGGTAAACGGTTTTCATGCGCCCGATGTTCGACTTGCCGAACTGCGCGATGGGGATGCTGGCATCGCCGTCGAGAATCGACGGCATCGAGGTGGCCCACAACAGCTCGTCACCGAGATGTTGATAGACGAACTGATGCAGGTCGAGCAGGTACTGCAGCAACTCCCAGCTGGTGCGGAAGGTGGGCGTCACCAGCTCGATCAGCGCCTCGGAGTAGTCCGTGGTGATGTGTTCGTTGGTTAACGCGCTGCCGAGCGCCGCCGGATGCGGTGTCTGCGCGATGTGGCCGTCGGGCGTGACGCGCAGGGATTCCTTTTCGAGACCCTTGCGGCCGCCCTGAATGATCTGCGGCTCGCCGCTGTTGATGAGCGCCGCGAGCGTCTGTTCGAACTGTCGGTCGATGGCGGCTCTCATGAAGGGGCGGCATCTTGCCGGTACCCGGTGAGGTTGCGCAATCGGTCAATGGGGAGAGGCGCTCTCGCGGGTATTCCGGACCTGTTCGGCCTCACAACGTTTGCGCAGGTCGGTCAGCATCTGGGGCATTTCGCGTTTGAAGGTCGAGCGTGCCAGCCAGTTCGGAATGAAGGCGGGTGGATCGATGTAGGCGCGATAACGCAGCAGGGTGCGCTGCCCGGTCTCATCCGGCTCGAACTGCCAGACACCTTCGTTGGCCTTGAAGTCGCCGTGGACCTGACGGAATTCGATGCTGCGGTCGGGGACGAGGTCGGCGCGAAAGACATATTTCACGCGCGGGGAGTACCAGCCGAAATCGACCTCGTGCTCGATGAGCATCCAGCTGCCATCCGCCGCCTGCTCGCGCAGCCGGCAGACACGCAGGTGCGGCACGTACTGCAGGGCGTCCGCACATCGCGTCATCATCCCGAACACCACGGCAGGCGCGGCATCGATCATGACGGCCGCGCGCACCGTGCCCTTGCGTTGCCCGGAATCGAGATTAGCGCGAATGACTATTTGCCGGGCTGCGAGACGCTGCGTTTCAGCGGCGGTCAGCTCGAAATCGGCGCCCCAGGCGCTCGCAGCGGTGGCGAGTGCCAGAACCAGGCCTGCCGCAGTCCATCGCTTCGCCGTACCCATGAAGAGTGAGTGCCGCCTGCCGCCGGAAAAGTTCGTTATGTCGCGGCCATCGTAGCAGCGGACGTTCGTTCATTGTCCGTTAAGCGAAATGGGCATATTTTCGTGGCATGAAACGCGCCGCGCTGCTCATCGTCCTTGGGTTCCTGGCCACTTCCCCGGCGTTCGCGTTCCGTTGCGGCACGAAGATCGTGAGCGAGGGCGACACGCGCGGTGAGGTCGCCGCGAAATGCGGCGAGCCCGACGACGTGATCACGCAACGCAGCGTATTCCGCCGGCCGGTGATCTGGACGCAGGGGCGGCCGTACTACATCGGCGAAGATTTCATCGAGATTCCCGTCGAGGCCTGGGTGTACAACCTCGGGCCTAACAAGCTCATGCAACGCGTGCGCTTCGAGGGCGGCGTCGTGGTCGAGATCGAGTCGCTCGGCTACGGCTACAACAAGTAGCGGTGCCGGGAAGGGGGTTCGGGGGTTCGCGGCTGTTTGCATTCGCCTTGCGCTTGCGCCCGGCGAACCCCCGAACCCCCTTCCCGGCACCCCTCATTTGACCGCGCGCGGTTTGCCTTTCGAGGCGATCCAGCGGTCGATCTTCGCGGTCAGCACATCCATCGGCACGGCGCCGTCGCGCAGCACCTGGCTGTGGAATTCGCGCACGTCGAAATCGGCGCCTAACTGCTGCGCGGCGCGCGCGCGCAACGCACTGATGTGGAGCTGGCCCAACTTGTATCCGAGCGCCTGGCCGGGCCACACGATGTAGCGCTCGACTTCGGCGGTGACGTCGCTTTCGGTGAGCGTGGAATTCTCGAGCATGTAGTCGATGGCCTGCTGGCGGGTCCAGCCCTTCGCGTGCAGCCCGGTGTCGACCACCAACCGCATCGCGCGCAGCATTTCATCCGACAACCGGCCGTACCATTGATAGGGATCCGTGAACACGCCGAGCTCCTTGCCGAGGGATTCGGCATACAGCGCCCAGCCTTCCGAATACGACACGTAGCCATTGAAGCGGCGGAAACGCGGCAGGCCGGTCAACTCCTGCTGGATGGAGATCTGGAAATGATGGCCGGGCGAGGCTTCGTGCAACGACAGGGTCTCGATGCCGAAACGCGGCTGTGCCTTCAGGTTGAACGTGTTGATGTAGAAAATACCGGGCCGCTTGCCGTCGGCCGAGGGCGCCTGGTACGAGCCGCCGGCGGCGGATGCGGCGCGAAACGCCTCGACCGGCCGGATCTGGTAGTCCGCCTGCGGAAAATCCGCGAACAGCTTCGGCAGCAGCCCGTCGACGCGGCGCTTGACTTCCTGATAGGCGCCTAACAACTCCGCTTCGCTGCCGAAGTAGAACTGCGGATCTTCCTCGAGGTACTTGAAGAATGCGGCCAGATCGCCGTTGAAACCCACCTGCTCCTTCACCGCGAGCATCTCGCCGCGGATACGGGCCACTTCGGCGAGCCCGAGCGCGTGGATCTGCTCGGGCGGCATGTCCATGGTGGTCGCGCGGCGGATGCGCCAGCGATACCAGTTCGCGCCGTCGGGCAGGTCGGACCAGCCCACCGTCGCGCGCGCCGCGGGTAGATAGTCACGTTCGATGAAATCGGCGAGCCGCGCGTAGGCGGGCAGGATTTCGGCCGCGAGGGCGCGCCGGTATTCCGCGACGATGCGGCCGCGATCCCGCGCGCCGATCGCCGCGGGCAGGTCCGCGAGCGGCCGCCAGAAGACGCTGTCTTCGACTTTCGCAGTGACGATCTCGCGCAGCTGCGGCACCACCTTGGCCATCGCCGGACGCGGCAATGTGATGCCGCGCGAAATGCCATTGCGCATCATGGCGATGGCACCATCCACCCAGCGCGGAAACTGCCGCAGGCGCGTGAGGAAGCGGTCGTAGTCGCGCGCGTCCTTGAAAGGCTGCGGCCCGCTGCCGGAGCCGTACACCGCAAGATCGATGGGCAGCGAGCTCATCTGGTTGAGCGGCAGCAGCTCTTCAGGGTATTTCTGGCCTTCGAGCGCGAGCTCGCGTTCGCCGGTGAAGATTTCCCAGGTGATGCGCGCGCCGGGCGAAAGTTTTGCCGCGTCGATGAGCCGCGCGCGATCGAGATAGGCGCGATCGTTCGCGAGCAGCCGCTCGCGAAAACCCGCGGTAGTGGTTTCGTCGAGACGGTCGTCGAAGCGCGGATCGCCGATCGAAGTGGCATCCATCGGCGACAGCTCGAGCGAACGATCGAAGTATTCCTCGACCAGCGCGTTCAGCGCGGCATCGGGTGAGACGGATCGCGGCGCGCTGGCGCAGGCGCCGAGCTGCGCCGCTGCTAACAAGACGAGGTACTTGCGCATGGTGGCCGATGGTAGCAGGCCGGTATCGCTTGACTGCTCATCGAATCCCGGCAATCGCGCTGGAATGCGCCGGGTACTCGACGAAGCGCAAGGCCATGACGATGAGGCGCCGCGGTTCTTCGCGGCGCGCCCGCCGCGTGGCATCCTAGCCGCCGCCTTTCCGCGGGAGTCGCACCATGCTGGTCGGATCAAACGTTCGCCGTGTCGCCGTCGTCGGCGGCATGCGCATCCCCTTCGCGCGCGGCCATGGCGCCTATTCGCGCGTCGGCAACCAGGACATGTACACCGCGGTGCTGCAGGCGCTGGTGGCGAAGTTCCGCATCGCAGGCGAACGCCTGGGCGACGTCACGGGCGGGGCGGTGCTCAAGCACTCCAAGGACTTCAACCTGGTGCGCGAGTGTGTGTTGTCGTCGGGGCTCGATCCCGCCACGCCAGGGCTCGACATGCAGCGCGCCTGCGGTACAGGCCTCGATGCCACGATCTCGGTGGCGATGAAGATCGCGCTCGGACAGATGGACTCCGGCATCGCCGGCGGCTTCGATACGGTCAGCGATCCACCCGTCGTCTATTCGCGCGAATACCAGCAACTGCTGCTGCGCGCATTTCGCGGGCGCAGCGCGTGGCAGAAGATCAAGCCGTTCTTCGGTCTGCGGCCGCGGCACTTCAAACCGGTGATGCCGGGCGTGCTGGAACCGCGCACCGGGCTTTCGATGGGCGAACACTGCGAGCAGATGGCGAAGACCTGGAAGATCTCGCGCGCCGACCAGGATGCGCTCGCGAATCTCTCGCACGTCAACGCCGGCGCCGCCTGGGCGCGCGGCTTTTTCAGCGACCTGGTGGTGAGCGAGTACCAGGGCCTGAAGATCGACAACAATGTGCGCGCGGACAGCACGCTCGAGAAGTTAGCCACGCTCAAGCCGGTGTTCGACCGGCGCAGCGGCCAGGGCACGCTGACCGCGGGCAATTCCACGCCGCTCACCGACGGCGCCTCGGCGGTGTTGCTCGCCAGCGAAGATTGGGCGCGCGCGCGCAACCTGCCGGTGCTCGCGTACTTCAGCTACAGCAAGCAGTGGGCGGTGGACTACGTGACCGGCAAGGAGGGGCTGCTGATGGCGCCCGCTTACGCCGTGCCCTCGATGCTCAAGGACGCCGGTCTCACGCTGCAGGATTTCGATTTCTACGAGATCCACGAGGCCTTCGCGGCGCAGGTGTTGTGCACGCTCAAGGCGTGGGAATCGCCCGAATACTGCAAGGAACGCCTCGGGCTCGACCGGCCGCTTGGCAGCATCGACCGTTCGAAACTCAACGTGAACGGCTCGAGCGTGGCGATCGGCCATCCGTTCGCGGCCACCGGCACGCGTATCGTCGCCTCGCTGGCCAAACAGTTGGCGGAGTCCCCGACCGCCAGACGCGGCCTGATTTCCCTGTGCACCGCCGGCGGCATGGGCGTAGTCGCGATCCTCGAGAAGGCCTAAGTCGGTGCCGGGTGAGACTTGCGGGAATTCTTTCGAATTCCCGCAAGTCTCACCCGGCACCGACTTAGGCCCTTCCAATTGGTTTCAGATGAAACTAAATTGACCGCCCGCACGCGCGAGGTGGTTCATGAAGCGCTACGTCCAGTTCCCCAAGGTTGAAGGCCAGGCCTCCCGGCAGGCGCATGCCGACTTGCCGGCGGGCACGTACGAGCGCGAGATCAGCAAGGAAGGGTTCTTCGGCCCGGCCGCGCACCTATATCACCGCCATCCTCCGACCGGCTGGACGAATTTCGAAGGGCCGCTGCGGCCCCACGCCTTCGACTGCACGAAACTCACAGGCGACGCGCCCTCGCCATGGTCCGCGCCGGAGCTGCTGCACAACGCCTCCATCCGCCTGCGCTTCTGGCGTTGCGAGCGGAACATGCCGGCGCTCGCTCGAAACGCCGACGGCGATGAGCTGCTGTTCGTACATTCCGGTCGCGGCGAATTCTTCTGCGACTACGGCCATCTTTCCTTCGAAGCCGGCGACTATCTGCTGATTCCACGCGGCACGATGTGGCGCGTCGAATGCGCCGAGCCACTGCGCGCGCTGCTGATCGAAGCCACCAACAACTCGTTCCGCCTGCCTGACAAGGGGCTGGTCGGCCCGCACGCCATCTTCGATGCCGCCATGCTCGACACGCCGCGTATCGACGAGCTCTTCAAGGACAGCCAGGGCGAAACGGAATGGCGCGTGCAGGTGAAGCGCCGCAACGCCATCTCCACCGTCACCTATCCATTCAATCCGCTCGATGCGGTGGGCTGGCATGGCGACCTGTGCGTCGCGCGCATCAACGTGCGCGATCTGCGGCCGCTCATGAGCCATCGTTATCACCTGCCACCCTCGGCGCACACCACCTTCGTCGCCGATCGATTCGTCGTCTGCACGTTCGTGCCGCGGCCCTTCGAATCGGATCCGGGCGCCATGAAAGTGCCGTTCTTCCACAACAACGACGACTACGACGAAGTCATTTTCTACCACGCGGGCAATTTCTTCAGCCGCGACAACATCCACCCCGGAATGATCACGATGCATCCGGGCGGCTTCACGCACGGCCCGCATCCAAAGGCGCTGAAGAACGTGTTCAACCAGGCCAAGCCGGCGACCGACGAATACGCCGTGATGATCGACACGCGCGACGCACTCGAGATCGCTCCCGCCGCGGCGCAGATCGAATGGCCTGCCTACGTCGACAGCTGGAAGTCCGCCACGTGAAACTCGCCAGCCTGAGGCACGGCGGCCGCGACGGCCGCCTGGTGGTAGTTAGCCGCGATCTCACGCGCTGCCTGCCGGTGCCGGGCATCGCGCCGACGCTGCAGGCGGCGCTCGACGACTGGCAGGCGCTGGCGCCGCGGCTCGCGGCCCGCGCCGCGGTGCTCGAATCGCAGCCCGGCAACGCCGACGTCATGCCGTTCGACCCGGCGCAATGCGCGGCCCCGCTGCCGCGCGCCTATCACTGGGTCGACGGCAGTGCGTACGTCAATCACGTGGAGCTGGTGCGCAAGGCGCGTGGCGCGGAGATGCCGGCCACCTTCTGGACCGACCCGCTGGTCTACCAGGGCGGTTCCGACGACTTGTTAGGCGCGCGCGACGACGTGCCGTTCGGCGACGCCGCCTGGGGCATCGACCTCGAAGCCGAGATCGCTGTCATCACCGACGACGTGCCCATGGGAACGGACGCCCGCGCCGCCGCGAGCCACATCAAGCTGCTCGCGCTGGTGAACGACTGGTCGTTGCGCAACCTGATCCCCGGTGAACTTGCCAAGGGCTTCGGCTTCTACCAGTCCAAACCCGCGACAGCGTTTTCCCCGGTAGCGGTGACACCCGATGAACTCGGCGACGCGTGGAAAGACAGCAAGGTCCACCTGCCGCTAGTGAGCCGCATCAACGGCCGGGATTTCGGCCATCCCAACGCTGGCGTCGACATGACCTTCAGCTTCGCGCAGCTGATCGCGCACGTGACGAAAACGCGCCGGCTCGTGACGGGCAGCATCGTGGGCTCGGGTACGGTCTCGAACTACGACCGCAGCCTGGGCGCAAGCTGTCTCGCGGAGAAACGCATGCTGGAACAGCTCGAACATGGCGCGCCGCGCACGCCGTTCCTGCAGTTCGGCGATCGCGTGTCCATCGAAATGACCGGCGCCGACAACCAAAACATCTTCGGCACACTCGACAATCGCGTGGTGAAAGCAGTTTCCTGACACTGATTCAGGCGATCGCGACGTCGACCAGCTCCGGCTTCAACACCCTCAGCAGATCCTGCGCCGACATCCCGACCAGGAAGCCGCGCGCGCCTCCGTTGATGTAGATACGCGGCAGATCGCCGATCGATCTCTCGCAGTAGATGGGCATGGCGCGTTTGAGTCCGAACGGCGAGGTGCCACCGACCTGGTAGCCGGAGTGCCGGTCCGCCACCTCGGGAGCGCACGGCGCCACGCTCTTGTGCTTGAGTTGCCGCGCGAGATTCTTCGCCGACACCTCGCGATCGCCGTGCATGAGGATGCACAGCGGCTTCCTCGCGTCGTCTTCGAAGATCAGCGTCTTCACGACCACGTGTTCGTCGACGCCGAGATGCAGCGCCGACGCAGCCGTGCCACCGCGCGCCTCCCACACATACAGGTGCGGCGTGAATTCCACCTTGTGCTGCCGCAACACGCGGATCGCCATCGTGACGGGGTAGTCAGTCGCCATGCATCATTCAGCGCAGACCGGACTGCCACGATCGAAGACGATCCGCCATTCGCCACCGGCCTCGCGGCGCCAGATGGACGTGAAGGTGGCGATGCGTTTGCCCTCTGGGCTCAACACCGGACCGCTGCTGAGCGCGAGTGTGCCGCCCTCCTGCACTTCGACGATCTCCGGGGTCCACGAGAAAGGCGCTGTCGGCGCATCGAAGTATTTCTGCCAGCGCGTAAGCACCTGCTACGGCCCGCGCAGCGTCGTGTCGGCGAGCCAGATGACGTCGGGCGCGATCATGCGCGTGAAGGCCTTCACGTCGCGGTCCGCCAGTGTCTTCGCGAACGCAATCTCCGTGGCGCGCACCTGCCCGGTGAGCTCGGCAAGATTTTCGCCGGCATCCGCGCGCGCAACCGCCAGCAACAACAGGACAATCGATAGCGTTTTCATGGGCGCCTCCTTACGCCACGAATAATACCTTTGGGGTAGAAGTCGTCCCCACGGCTCGCCGTACAATGCGCACCTCTCATCAATGGAGCCGCCCTAATGGGTGAATTCACGACCCTCATGGCCCGCGACGGTCATGAATTCAACGCCTGGCTCGCGGCGCCTCCGGGTGCGGCGCGCGGCGCAGTCGTGATCGCCCAGGAGATCTTCGGCGTGAACCGCCACATCCGCGGTGTGGCCGACAGCTACGCCGCTGCGGGCTTCGTCACCATCGCGCCTTGTTTGTACGACCGCGTCCGCCGCGGCATCGACCTCGGTTATTCCGAGAAGGAAGTCCAGGAGGGCCGCGGTTATCGCCTGCAGATCCCGAAGGAAAAAACCCTGCTCGACATGGCGGCCTCGATCAATGTCGTCAAACACGCGGGAAGAGTCGCCGTCGTGGGGTATTGCTGGGGCGGCACTCTCGCCTACCTCGCGGCCTGCGAGCTGCCGGTCGCCTGCGCGGTGTCGTATTACGGCGGCCAGATCAAGGATCACCTGGCGAAATCGCCGCGCCGCCCGGTCCTCTACCATTTCGGCGAGAAAGACCCATATATCCCGGCCTCCGACATAGAGAAGATCCGCGCCGCGGACCCTACGGGCGAATTCCATCTCTATCCGGCCGACCACGGTTTCAACTGCGAGGAACGCGGCAGCTACGACGCCGCGAGCGCCAGGCTGGCGCTCGAGCGCACCCACGCGTTCCTGACCGCGCAAATGGAGAAAAAGTGATCCAGCTCAAAGACCCGACCTTGTGGAAGGAACGCGGCTTCATCGCCGGTGAGTGGGCGCCGGCCGCTTCCGGACTAACTACCGAGATCCGCAATCCCGCCGACGGCGTATCGCTCGGCACGGTGCCCAACATGGGAGCCGTGGAAGCGCGCCGTGCGATCGACGCCGCGCACGCCGCCATGCCCGCCTGGGCGAAGAAAACTGCCGCCGAGCGCGCGCGCCTGATGCGCACCTGGTTCGACCTCATGATGGCCAACGTCGACGATCTCGCCGTCATCATGACCGCCGAGCAGGGCAAGCCGCTGGCGGAATCGAAAGGCGAGATCGCCTATGCGGCATCGTTCATCGAGTGGTTCGCCGAGGAAGGCAAACGGATCTACGGCGACCTCATTCCCGGCCACCAGCCCGACAAACGCATCATGGTGCTGCGCCAGCCCATCGGCGTCGTCACCGCGATCACGCCATGGAATTTCCCGGCCGCGATGATCACGCGCAAGGCCGCCCCGGCGCTCGCGGCCGGCTGCCCCATCGTCATCAAGCCGGCGCCACAGACCCCCTTCTCCGCACTCGCGATGGCCGAGCTCGCGCGGCGCGCCGGCATTCCGGCCGGCGTGTTCAACGTCGTCACCGGCGACGCCATCGCGATCGGCGGCGAGTTCACCGGCAACGACAAGGTCCGCAAGTTGTCGTTCACGGGTTCCACCGCGGTGGGCAAACTACTCATGGCGCAGTGCGCGGCCACGGTCAAGAAGGTCGCGCTCGAGCTCGGCGGCAATGCGCCGTTCCTCGTGCTCGAGGATGCCGATCTCGACGCCGCGGTCACCGGCGCCATCCAGAGCAAGTACCGCAACACGGGCCAGACCTGCGTGTGCGCCAACCGCTTCATCGTGCATTCGAAGGTCTACGACCCGTTCACGCAGAAACTCATCGCGGCCGTGCAGAAGCTGCGCGTGGGGGATGGCCTGAAGGGCGAAACCGACCAGGGGCCGCTGATCGACGCCAAGGCACTCGCCAAGGTCGAAGCGCACATCGCGGATGCGAAGGCCAAGGGCGCGACGGTCGCGACCGGCGGCCATCGCCATGCACTCGGCGGCACGTTCTACGAGCCGACCGTGCTCACCAACGTCAACAGCAAGATGATCCTGGCGAAAGAAGAAACCTTCGGCCCGGTCGCCCCGCTGTTCCGCGTCGATTCCGACGAAGAAGCCATCCGCCTCGCCAACGACACCGAGTTCGGTCTCGCGGCCTACGTCTATACGCGAGATCTCGCTCGCTCCTGGCGGGTCACCGAAGCGCTCGAATATGGCATCGTGGGCCTCAATACGGGCCTCATCTCCACGGAAGTCGCGCCCTTCGGCGGCATCAAGGAGAGCGGCGCCGGACGTGAGGGCTCCAAGTACGGAATTCTGGAATTCACCGAACTCAAGTACGTCTGCGTCGGCGGCATCTGACCGGGCGCACGCGTGAGCGTGCGCGCACGCCATCTCATTCCGCTGCTGGGGGCCTGCAGCGCCATCGGGTCGGTGGGCAACTACCTGTTCCTGCCGGCGCTGCCGCAGATCGGTGAGTTCTACGGCGTCGACGCCGGCGCCACGCAGCTCACCTTCACTACCTATCTAGTGGCGTTCGCGGTGGGCGTGCTCGTGTCGGGGCCGCTCGCGGATCGTTTCGGCCGGCGCCCGATACTCATCGGCGGCGTCGCGTTGTCCGGTGTCGCCGCCCTGCTGTGTTACATCGCGCCGACCATGGGCTGGTTCGTGCTGGCGCGCATCGCGCAGGGTGCGGCCGGAGGCGCCGGCATCACGGTGTCGCGCGCCAGCGTCGGCGACCTGTTCCACGAACGCGAGCTCGCGCGCATGTACGCCATCCTCACCATGGCGCTGGTGCTCGGCACGTCGCTCGCGCCGTATGCGGGCGGATTGATCGCGCGTTACTCGGGCTGGCGATCCGGTTTCCTGATGCTCGCGGCCGCCGCCGTCGCAATTTCCGCCGCCTGCTTCGCATGGCTGCCCGAGACACGCGCCGCCAACGCGAATTCGCACAGCTTCGCCGTGTTGTGGCGCGAATCGCGCGCCGTCATCGCGCGGCCCGCGTTCGCCGGGTATGTGCTCGAGGCTGCGCTCATCTACGCATTGTTCTTCGTGTTCGTCTCCATGGCACCACACGTCATGGTGACGGTGCAGCACATGCCCGCCGACCGCTTCGGCCTCTACTACCTGTTCCTCGCCGTGGGATTCTTCTTCGGCAACCTGCTGGTGTCGCGCGCGGGCGCACAGGCGCGGGTCGCCGTGCAGATGAACGCCGGCCTCGCGCTGCAATTCATCGGCGCGCTCGTGGCGCTGGCACTGGTCCTGCTGGGCTTCACGCATCCGCTGTACGTGTTCGCGCCGATGATGGTGTTCTCTTTCGGCCAGGGCCTCACGTTGCCGCACGTCATCGCACACGGCATCCGTCTCGCGCCGAACTACACCGGCGTCGCGTCGAGCGTCTTCGGTTTCTCGCAGCTGGCGCTGTCGGCACTGGCCGTACAGGCCATGGGATATGTGCCGGCCACGAGCTGGTTGCCGGCGCTGTGGTTTTGCGCGATCGGCGCGGCGCTGACCGGTGTCGGTGTCGTCGGACTCAAGGCGCTGGAAAATTTCGCGAATCCGCGCATAGGCAAGGCCGGACCGCCCGCGTAGACTTGCGCGCCAGTGCTAGGAAAGTTCCACGAAATCAGCATCGAGACGCCGGACATCGCGGAGTCGGTGGCCTTCTACGAACGGCTCGGCTTCACTCATTGCGGCACCACCGACACCTGGCAGCATCCGTACGGCGTGCTGACCGACGGCAAACTTTTTCTCGGACTGCACCAGTTCAAATTTCCGTCGCCCATTCTTACGTACGTGCACGCGAACGTGGCAACGCACGCACACATCATCGAGAAACACGGCATCGAGCTCGCGTGGAAACGCGTCGGGGAAGACGCCTTCAACGAACTGGGCTTCTTCGACCCGTCCGGCCAGGCCGTACGCGTGCAGGAAGCGCCGACGCATTTTGCCGGCGAGCGTGAACGCGGCGAGAGCTCGCTGTGCGGCGACTTCGCCGAGATCAGCATGCCCGCCGGCGAATTCCAGCCGATGCGCGAATTCTGGGAGCCGCTCGGTTTCGTGGCGCTCGATGAAAGTGAAACGCCGTACCTGCGCATGTCGATGACCAGCGATCACGTCGATCTGGCCGTACACCGCCCGCGCATGCTCGACGTGCCGATGCTGGTGTTCGCCGCGGCCGACATGGGGGAGCGCATCGAACGCCTGCGCGCGCTCGGCTGCGAATTGTCCGAGGATCTGCCGCGTGGCCTCGACCCGCGCCACAACGCGCTGCTCGAAGCGCCCGAAGGCACCCATCTTCTGCTGATCAACGCCGTCGACTAGTCACCGTGCGCGCGCCGAGGCGAGAGGCTCACGCGGCATTCCGCCCATGCGCGTGCGGCCGAAAGTGAGGATAATCCGCCTCACAGTCCGCACCAGCGGCACGTATTTCACGGAGTTTCCCCAATGATTCGATCTGTCTACGCGGCCGTCGCCGCATTGATGGTTTTGTTTTGCTCATCGGTAAAGGCCGATGAGGGCATGTGGACTTTTCATGGCTTTCCGTTGGCGAAGGCGAACGCCGCGCTCAAGACGAATATCGACCAGGCCTGGCTCGATCGCGTGCGCACCGCGACCGTTCGCCTGTCGAACTGCACCGCTTCGTTCATTTCCGGCGAAGGGCTGATCCTCACCAATCATCACTGCGTCGAGGCCTGCCTCGCGGATCTGTCTTCGAAGGAAAAAAGCCTGGTGGAAGACGGCTTCCTGGCGAAGACCCACGAAGAAGAAAAGAAATGCCAGACGCAGATCGCGGATGTACTCACCGCCACCGACGACATCACCGCCACGGTGAATGCGGCCACGGCCGGGAAACCGGAGGCGGCGGCGAACGACATCCGCAAGGCCACGCTGACACGCCTCGAAAGCGAATGCGAAGCGACGACGAAGCTCAAGTGCCAGGCCGTCACGTTGTACGACGGCGGCCAGTACTGGCTGTACAAGTACCGGCGCTACACCGACCTGCGCATCGTGTTCGCGCCCGAGGCGGCGATCGCCTCGTTCGGCGGCGATCCGGACAACTTCCAGTTCCCGCGCTGGAACATCGACATGGGTGTATTGCGCGCTTACCAGGACGGCAAGCCGGCCGTCACGCCTGACTACATGAAGATCAACTTCGCCGGTCCCGCGGCCGGCGAAGCGGTGTTCGTGTCGGGCCATCCCGGGTCGACCGACCGCCTGCTCACCGTCGCGCAGCTCAAGGAGCAGCGCGCCGTCGACATCCCGCAGTGGTTGTTGCGCAATTCGGAGTATCGCGGCCGGCTCATCCAGTTCTCGGCACAGAACCCGACCAACGAGCGCATCGCCGCCGACCTGCTCAACAGCGTCGAGAATTCCATCAAGGTGCGCCGCAAGCAGCTCGACGCGCTCAACGAGGACGCGTTGTTCGCGGCGAAGACCGCCGAGCAGCAGGCGCTGCAGAAGAAGATCGCCGCCAGCCCGGCGCTCAGGAAGGAAATCGGCGATCCGTGGAAGGAAATCGAAGCCGCGCTGGCCGTGGAGCGGGGGATGACGCAGCCGCTGACGTACGTCGAGTCCGGTGCGGGGTTCCCCGGCCGTCTCGCCACCTTCGCGCGCTCGCTGGTGCGCGGCGCCGCCGAACGCGACAAGCCCAATGGCGAACGGCTGCGCGAGTACACCGATGGCGAACTGCCGCGCATCGAGCAGCAGCTCGGTGCCGCCGTGCCTATCTACCCGGAAATCGAGATCCTGCGCCTGAGCATGGGTCTGGAGCGTATGCGGGAATGGCTGGGGCCGGATCATGAAGTGGTGCACCAGTTGTTGTCGAAGGAATCTCCCGCTGGCCTCGCCAAACGGCTCGTGGGTGAAACGAAGCTCGCCGACCCGGCCGTGCGCCTCGCGCTGTGGAAAGGCGGCTCGAAGGCGATCGCCGAATCGACCGATCCGTTCATCGTGATGGCGCGCACCATCGAGCCCGGCCGCCGCGCCATTCGCAAAACCTACGATGACAGCGTCGAGGCGCCGATCCGTTCCGCCACGGAGCGCCTGGCCAAGGCCCGGTTCGCCGCGCTCGGGACCAGCGTGTATCCGGATGCGACGTTCACGCTGCGCCTGAACTGGGGCACCGTTCAGGGCTGGACCGAAAACGGCAAGCCGGTCCCGCCGTTCACCCGCCTGGCGCGCGCCTTCGAGCGTGCGACCGGCGCGGATCCGTTCCGCATTCCGGACAGCTGGCTGCGCGTCAAGGACAAGCTCGACATGAACACGCCGTTCGACCTTTCCACCAACAACGACATCGTCGGCGGAAATTCGGGCAGCGCGTTGATCAACGCGAAGGGCGAAATCGTGGGGCTGCTGTTCGACGGCAACATCCATTCGATCTCGGGCTCGTACTGGTTCGACACCGCGAAGAACCGCGCCATCGCCGTGCATCCGGCGATCATCAAGGAGGCGTTGTCGAAGGTCTACGACGCCGACGCCCTGCTGGCGGAGCTCGGTCGTTAGTTAGGTCTCGAGAGGCACGGAAGTCGGTGTCAGGTGGGACTTGCGAAAACAAGTCCCACCTGACACCGACTTCCGGTCCTCCACCCTGCGCTACTCCCGCGCGTGCACATCGAACCGCACGCGCATCTCATCCACGACCAGCAGCGCACCCAGCGCCGCGCTGAAGGGTTTCAATCCGAGGTCCGATTGCTTGAGCGGAAACTCGCCGCTCGCGGATATGGCTCCAACCTGGCGATTCACCTGCATCGGCACGCGCACGTGATGGACCTGGTCCTTGAGCGTGATCTCGACGTCCACGTCGAAGGTCTCGCCGGTGGCCAACACTGATGTGGCACGCAGCCGCACGGCCGGATATCTTGCGGCGTCGAGCAAAGCCTCCGACAACATGTTGCTGCGCGTGCCGTCGCGCGCGCTCTGCGGAACACCTGGCGGAAAATCCGCGCCCGCCATCTCGCGCATCGCCGGCTCGTCGATGGTCAGTTCGGCGACGGGAAACGCAATTTCGAAACGGGTCTGCGTCAGATCGCCGGTGAGATAGACGCTGCCCGCGAGATGATGCGACGCGATCACGTGGTTATGCCCCAGCCGGGCCAGTGTGCCACCGCGATACACCAGGATCTGCAGCAGCGATTCTTCCGCGATCACTTTGTATTCGTGCGCGCCCGCGGGAATCGCCGTGGATTGCTGGCCCGGTGGCGCGGGCGGCGGTGTTTCGACCACCGGTGGCGTTGTCTGACATGCGCACAGTGCCAATACCATGACAGTTGTAACAAGCCGGGAACCGGATCCCGCGGAAAACCTGCTCATGGCATGTGCCTCTCTCTTCCGTGGCTTTGACCCGAACCCTGCGCACCGGCTAGCTTACCCGGCATGACTTTTCGCAACACGACACGATCCTGGGGAGCGCTCTCGAAGGCGCTGCATTGGCTCATCGTGCTGCTGATCATCAATCAATGGATCATCGCGGAACGCGCGGAAGCGCTGACCGGGTTCGCGAAATTCAAGGCGCTGGGTTATCACAAGTCCTTCGGCATGACGATCCTGATGCTGGCGATCATCCGGTTGGTGTGGCGCTGGCTGAATCCAGTTCCCGATCTGAGCGCGGAAACGAAACCGTGGGAGCGAGTACTCGCGAAACTCTCCCACGTCCTGCTCTACGCACTGATCTTCGCGATGCCGATCACCGGCTGGCTGATGTCCTCGGCGAAGACCTACACCGTCAGCTGGTTCAACCTGTTCGCGTTCCCGAACCTGGTCGGCAAGAGCGAGTACATGTTCGACCTCATGAACCGTGTCCACCACCTGCTGTTCGCATTGCTGGTCGGCGTCGCGGCGCTGCACATCGCTGGAGCACTCAAGCATCATTTCATCGACCGGAACGACGTATTGAAGCGCATGTTGCCCTTCGGCGGCGTCAAGTGACACCATGACTAACTATGTCGCCGTCTCGGCCCTGGCTACCGCCATCGTCGTCAACGCCGCCTCTGCAGCGGAGCCCCCGGCGCCGGCCAGACCCGCGGTTGCGGCCGGAATCGCCCACTACGTACAGGCGCCCGCCGGCAGTACCCTGAACTTCTCCTTCCAGCAAGCCGGTGCCGAGGACCATGGCGAGTTCAGGCAATTCACGACCGTCCTCGACTATGACGAGAAGAATCTCGCCGCGAGCTCGCTCAAGGTCACGGTGCAGACCGGGTCGTTCGAGACGCAGGACAAGGACCGCAACGACACACTCGCCAGCGCCGACCTGCTCGACCCGAAGAAATTTCCAACCGCGCAGTTCGTTGCGTCCACGTTTGCCCAGGGTGCCAAAGGCGTCGAGGCCGTCGGCAAACTCACGCTGCATGGCGTGACGAAGGATCTGCGTGTGCCGTTGACGATCAAGACCACGGCGACCGGCGCGGAGATTTCGGGTGAAATCACGCTCAAGCGCCTCGATTACGGCATCGGCCAGGGCGACTGGAAATCCACCGAGTGGGTGGGCGACGAAGTGAAGCTGCAATACAAGGTTGCGCTGATCAGGGCCGCCAGGTAACCAGTCATGGCCGGCACTGGTTCCATGAGACGCGTATGGGTCGCGATCTCGCTCGCCGTCGCGCTGCTGTCGTCCTACCCCGCGTGGGTGAACATCACCAGCTGGTGGCTGCCGGGCATTGCTTTCACGTTCTTTCTCATCTTCGCGTTCGAACCCTGGCTGCTCACCTGGGAGCTGCGCAAACGCGGTGAAGACCTGCAGATCACCGATGAGGGCGTACTGCGGCGGCTGGCGCGCGGCGACAGCGAATTCGTCCGCTGGGCCGAATTGCGCGAGGTCTCCATCGTGATGACCCAGGGCGTGAACCTTTCCGAGGAATATTTTTTCGTGCTCGCGGGTGCCGGCAACGCCGGGGTACTCATCGGCCAGGAGCTGGCGACCCGGCACGACCTGCTCTCGCACCTGAGCAAACTACCCGGATTCGATCATCGCAACATCGCGAACGCCCTGGCGTCGCAGGTCAACCAGCGCTTCACGTTGTGGCGAGCGGCACCGCTCGAAGGCGAAGCGCGCGTGATCTCGCAGCTGCCCACGCTGCAATAACGGCAGCCCGGAATCCGCGCCTTCAGAACTTGCTGCCGTCCCGGCGGGTAAACACGCCGCCCCGATACACGAGATCGATGTCCGGGTATTCCGCCTCGTCGGCCGGATCGCGATTGCTCACCTCGAGATACACCGCGGGCGCGCCGCTGCGATTGATGAGCTGATGCCCATCCGCCTTGCCGGGCGGAAATCCGCAACACATCCCAGCCGTGAGCACCTGCTCGCCCGCATCGGTACGCAACACCACCTCCCCGCTCAGCACGAAGACGAATTCCTCCTCGTGTGAATGCCAGTGGCGCATCGACGATTCCTTGCCGGGCGGCAAGGTCGTGTGATTGATACCGATCTTCATGAGCCCGAGCGCATTGCCGAGCGCGCGTTTCTCGCGCGGCACGACACGCGAACGATACGGCTCGGGATAACCGGATCCGGTGCGGGGCACGAGCGTCATCGGGTCGAGCGCCGGTGTTTTCAGATTCGTTGGCGCATTCATTTGAATTGACCCTCGCGCGAACGCAGGTAGTGTAGCGGCATGCCGCAAATGTTTGACGATGTGGGCGAGATAGTCGAGGAAACGTTGCGTCGGGTCGGCAAGCGGGTGTGTCTTGCATTGCCGCTGGGAATCGGTAAACCCAATCTCATCGCCAACGAGTTCTTCCGCCGCGCGCGCGGCGATGCGACGCTCGATCTGACCATCGTGACGGCGCTGAGCCTGCGCAAGCCGACCGGCGGCAGCGATCTCGAGCGGCGGTTCATCGAGCCGCTGGCAGCACGTATCTTCGGCAACTACCCCGAGCTCGATTACCTCACCGCGGTGCGCAAGGGCACGGTGCCGCCCAACGTGCACGTCATCGAATTCTTCCTCGAACCGGGGGCGCTGCTCGGATCGGCCCACGCCCAGTCGCACTATCTTTCGGCAAACTACACGCACGTCGCGCGCGACCTGCTCCAGCGCGGCGTCAACGTGATCGCACACGTCGTCGCGCGGCGCAATGCGGGCGGAGCCGCCGAGATCAGCCTCGGCAGCAATCCGGACGTGACCATCGATCTCATGCCCGAGATCGCGAAGCTGCGCGCCGCGGGGCATGCGATCGTGATGGTGGGGCAGGTGCACCGCGAGATGCCGTTCATGCTCGGCGCGGCGAATGCGGGGCCGGACGCGTTCGACCTGCTGCTCGATCACTCGCGTTACGACTACGACCTGTACGCGCCGCCGAACCCTTCCCTCTCCACGGTGGACCACGCCATTGGATTACACGCCAGCGCGCTGGTGCACGACGCGGGCACGCTGCAGATCGGCATTGGCGAGCTCGGCGACTCCATCGTCTACTCGCTGCTGTTGCGGCACCAGCAGAACGATGCCTGGCGGCGCGCGCTGCGCGACGCCGGTACCGAGCGCGCCGCACCACTGATCGACAGCTGCGGCGGCCGGGAATCCTTCACCGCAGGCCTGTTCGGCGCCACCGAAATGTTCGTCGACCAGATGCTCGACCTGTATCGCGCCGGCATCCTGCGGCGCCGCGTCTACGACTATCTACCGCTACAACGGGCTCTCGCGGCGAACGGCTCGAGCACACGTGTGGACGAGGCGCTGCTCGAAGGACTGCTGGCCGCGGGAGCGGGGCCACGGCTCCAGGCCGTCGACGTCGCCGCGCTCAAGGCCGCCGGCATCCTGCGCAGCGAGACCCGCTTCGACCAGGGCGCGATCGTTTCGCCCGATGGCGCGTGCATCGATGCGGACCTGTCGAGCGCGAAAACCCGCGCTGCGCTCGCGCGCGACTGCCTGGGCCTCGAGCTGCAGGGCGGCACCGTCATGCATGCGGGTTTCCTGCTGGGTCCGCGCGCATTTTATGCGGCGCTGCGCGACTTGCCGGAATCGGAGCGCCGCCTGTTCGACATGCGCAGCGTCGGCTACATCAACCAGCTGTACGGCAGCGACCAGGAGCTGCGCATCGCCCAGCGCTGCCATTCACGCTTCGTCAACACGGCGATGATGCTGACCACGCTCGGCGCCGCGGTTTCCGACGGCCTGGAAGATGGACGCGTGGTCTCGGGCGTCGGCGGCCAGTACAACTTCGTGGCGATGGCGCACGCGCTGCCTGGCGCACGTTCCGTGTTGTGCGTGCGTTCGACGCGTCGCAAGGACGGCAAGGTCACCTCGAACATCGTGACCTCTTATGGTCACACGACCATCCCGCGCCATCTGCGCGACGTCGCCATCACCGAATACGGCATCGCCGATCTGCGCGGCCGCACCGATGGCGAATGCGTCGCCGCCATGTTGAATATCGCGGACTCGCGTTTTCAGGAAGATCTGCTGGCGGCCGCCAAACGCGCCCACAAGATCGATGCGGGTTACCGGATTCCGGAGCAGTACCGGCAAAACCTGCCCGCGCGGCTCGAACAATCCTTTGCGGCCCAGCGTGCGGCCGGTCTGTTCTCCGAGTATCCGTTCGGCACCGATCTCACGCGCGAGGAGGTGGATCTGGCCCGGGCGTTGCGCTGGCTCAAGGACCACACCGCGGGAAAAACAGCGCGGCTCGGTACGATCGCGCGGGCGTTGTTCACGCCGGCGCGCCACGAAGATGACGGCTGCCTGGAAAGGTTGAAGCTCGGCCGGCCGGAAAATTTCAGCGAGCGCGTGACCGCGAAACTGGTGCGCCTCGGCCTCGCGCGCACGCGCGCGACGACCCCTCCAACTACTTCGCGAACAGCCGCGAAGGATCCCTGAAGGTCTTGAATTCGAGCGCGTTGCCGGACGGGTCGTACAGGAACATGGTCGCCTGCTCGCCCACCTGCCCGGCGAAGCGGATACCCGGTTCGATTTCGAAGCGCGTCCCGAGACTACGCAGGCGCTCGGCGAGCTTGTGCCACGTTTCCCACTCCATGACGACGCCGAAATGCGGCACGGGCACATCGTGCCCATCTACCTCGTTGTGGTGGACATGTTTTTTCTTCGCTGGGTCGAGGTGCGCAACCACCTGGTGGCCGAAAAAATCGAAGTCCACCCATTCGGAACTGCTGCGCCCCTCCGGGCAGCCGAAGAGTTCACCATAGAAACCCCGCGCCGCGGCCAGGTCGTGAACCGGAATGGCGAGATGAAACGGTTGCGGCATCAACGGACCATCAAACCAGTTCGGCGGCGACCTGCAACAACAGGAACGCAATACAAAGAGCCTTGGTGCATTTCTCGACCATGTTCGTACTCCCTTCTTATTTGCTGGCCCACCACTCGTCGCGCGCGCGCACGGCAAGGTCGGGGTGATCCGAAAAGAAACCGGTGATTCCCGCGTCGAGCAGCGCGTGGATCTCGGCGGCGAGATCACCGTGCGCGGCTGCGTCGCCCGCCGATCTTAGATCAACTGGCAGGAATTCGTTCTCCGCGCGCAACGTCCAGACGTGGATTCCCAACGCCTTGGCGCGCGCGCGCCTCGCCAGGCCGCTATCTACGGGGGTACGTCCCGAAAACTGGACCACCATTCCCTTGTGCGGGCCGATGGCATCGGCATAGGTGGCGATCTCCGTCAGACCCGCGTCCGACATCATGTCGAGGTAGGTACGCCGGTCGCCGGCCAGCGTGAAATCAAACGGTTGGCCGGCGGGCGCGACGAGCTGCACCAGCGGCAAATCCGTGCGGCCGCGCAGCGTCTTGAGATTTCCGACCTCGAAGGACTGCAGGCAGACCGGATCCGAGCGTTTGCTGTAGCCGTGGCGTTCGAGCGACGCGAGCATCCGGTCGTCGAAATGCAGACCGAGTGTTGCGAAGTAGCTCGGATGCTTGGTTTCCGGATAGACCCCGATGCGCGGCGGCGGCGGCTTGCCCGCGTCGCGCGCGAGTTGGGCGCGCTGCGCATCGGCGGCGGCCACCAGGTCGAGCACTTCGTCGAAGGTCGGGATTTCGAACACGCCGTCGTAGCGCGTATTCGCGCGCCGCAGTTCCGGCAACCGTTCGCGCGCGCGCAGGGTCTTCAACTCGGCGAGCGTGAAGTCCTCGGTGAACCAGCCGGTGACCTGCTCGCCGTCGATGGACTTGGTGGCCTTGCGCGCGGCGAACTCGGGGTGCGAGGCGACATCGGTGGTGCCGCCGATTTCGTTTTCATGGCGCGCCAGCAGCGCACCGTCTTTCGAAATCACGAGATCGGGTTCGACGTAGTCCGCTCCCTGAGTGATCGCGATGAAGTAGCCAGCGAGTGTGTGTTCGGGCACATACCCGCTGGCGCCGCGATGCGCTATGACAAATGGACGCGGCTCCGCCGCCAACGAGCTCGCCGTCATGAGAACTGCGCCCACGAAACCGGACATGACGTAACGCCAGAATGCCCCGCGCTGCACAGGTCGTCTTGTTTCGTGCTGCATCGAACACTCTTCTCTAACGGGGGTAATGCGCCCATGAAAACCACTGCCCGCAACTGGCTCAAGCTTACGGTGCGCAATGCAGCTTGTCTTTCACTCGGGCTCGCGCTGGCGGGATGCGCCAGCGACCGGCGCCCCGTCGTGGTCGGCCAGCCGCTGACGCTGCCGGCGCTCAACGACTACTGCGCCGCTGCGCAGAAGGAAATAGCGACCGCGCGCGTTCCCGCCCGCAACGTGGTGGTAACCGACTTCCAGGCCTTTTCGCGCGCCTCGCCGCAGGTGAAACCGCTCGAGACGCTGCAGTTCGTGGGTTACGCCGATCAGCAGCACCTGAAGCCGCGCATGATTTCCTGCAAGTTGCACAGCGCCGAGCGCATCCGTGCCGAATATGGCGCGACTGCCGCCGGTGAATCCACCACCTGCGCGCGGCTGAACCGCCGCACGCTCGACGCCGTGATGCTGACACTCACCGACCGGCAAAAGAAGAAGATGCCGTTCAAGGGGCCGATCGCGGTACTGCTCGATCCGGATGAACAGTCCGCGAACGAAGCCCAGTGGCTCGAAACTTTCACCATGGTGCAGACGGACGCCGGCGGCACGCTGCGCATCCGCGCCAAGACCCTGCGCGGCGAGGGCCCAAACCTGCGCGTGGGCTCGAAGAACGGCAACAACGGCCGCCAGTATTGCCACCTGATCGCGCCCGACTACCTCAAGCGCATCCTGACCGGCGAAGTGCAGCTGCCGAAAGCCGAGTATCCGGAGGCCGGGCAGACTGCAAGCCGGTGAGGTGAGATAACGCCGCGGCGCGCGGCTGGCATAAGCTCCGGCGGGTGACAACCGCCGTCCCTTCTCACTCGCGCCCCGCCTATTCCCGTCCCGAGGAATTCGCGCATGCGCTCACTGCCGGGCTCGGCATCGTGGCCTGCGCGATCGCGATTCCCTGGCTGGCCTGGGCCGCCGCCGGCGACCCTTTGCGCCTGGCCGGCGCCATGGTATTCGGCGTGACCGCCTTCGCCATGTTCGCGACTTCGGTGATCTATCACTGGGAGCGTTCGCCCGAACGCAAGCTGTACCTGCGCAAGCTCGACCATTCGGCGATCTATCTACTGATCGCGGGAACCTACACGCCGTTCACTCTGGTGGCCATGCAGGGCGCGTGGGGATGGTCGCTGTTCGGCGTGGTGTGGACTCTCGCGGTGCTCGGCATCGTCGCGAAGACCACGGTCGGCTTCCGCTACCCGCGACTGTCGACCATCCTGTATCTCGGGATGGGCTGGCTCATCGTGGTCGCGATCCAGCCGCTGCGCGCGAGCCTGACGACGGCGGAAATCGCGTGGATCGGCGCCGGCGGATTGCTGTACACCGGCGGTGTGCCTTTCTACATCTGGAAATCGCGCCGCTACACGCACGCCGTGTGGCATCTGTTCGTGCTCGGCGGCGTCGCCTGCCATTTCGCCGCCGTGCTGAGCCTCGTGAGCGGCAAGGACTGAGGGACCGGGCGGGCTACTTCTTGCGCCGGGCGCCCGCCGGTTTCTTTCGCGGCGCCTTGCGCACGGGCTTCGCGCGCTTCAACGGCTTCGGCCGCTTCGTTGCAACCTTGCGGGTTTTGGCGCTGGCGCGGGCGCGGGCGACGGGTTTCTTCGCGGCCTTGGCCTTTTTCGCCGTCTTCTTCCCCTTCTTGCGGGGCGGGAGAGCCTTTTTCTTCGGTGCGGTTTTCTTCGCGGCGGGCTGCGCGCCTTCGTCGCCGCGCAGCTGCTCGATGATGGCGGGATTCTCGAGCGTCGACAGGTCCTGCGTGATGTCCTCGTTGCGCGCGATGGCACGCAGCAGGCGGCGCATGATCTTGCCCGAGCGCGTCTTCGGCAGGTTGTCGGCGAAACGGATGTCGTCGGGCCGCGCGATCGCGCCCAACTGCTCGGTCACCCAGTCGCGCAGTTCCTTCGTGAACGCTTCGACCCTGGGGCCCGTCGGGCGATCGCCGCGCAGCACCACGAACGCGAACACGGATTCGCCCTTGATGTCGTGCGGCTTGCCGACCACGGCCGCCTCGGCGACCTTCGGATGCGCCACCAGCGCGGATTCGATCTCCATCGTGCCGAGCCGGTGCCCGGCGACGTTCAGCACGTCGTCGATGCGGCCCATGATCCAGAAGTAACCGTCCTTGTCGCGGTGCGCGGAGTCTCCCGCGACGTAGTAGCGGTTCTGGAAGGTCTCCCAGTAGGTCTTGAGATAACGCTCGTTGTCGCCCCAGATCGTGCGCAGCATCGACGGCCAGGGTTTGCGGATGACGAGATAACCGCCGGCAGCGGCGCCCTGCACTTCATCGCCGCGCGCGTCGACGATGGTGGCGTCGATCCCCGGCAGCGGCTGCGTGCACGAACCCGGCTTGGTAGCGGTGTAACCCGGCAGCGGCGAAATCATGATGCCGCCGGTTTCGGTCTGCCACCAGGTATCGACGATCGGACAGCGGCCGCGGCCGACGTGTTCGTGGTACCACATCCAGGCTTCGGGATTGATGGGCTCGCCCACCGAGCCTAACAACCTGAGCTTCGTCAGGTCGTAACGCGCGGGGATGTCGTCGCCGAGTTTCATCAACGCGCGGATCGCGGTAGGCGCGGTGTAGAAGATCGTCACGCCGAGCGACTCGATGATCTGCCAGAAACGCCCCGCGTGCGGGAAGGTCGGCGCGCCTTCGTAGATGACGACGGTGGCGCCCGCGGCGAGCGGCCCGTAGGCGACGTAGCTGTGCCCGGTCACCCAGCCGATGTCGGCCGTGCACCAGAAGACGTCATCTTCGTTGACGTCGAATACCCACTTGGTGGTGAGTTTCGCGCCGAGTAGATAGCCTGCGCTGCAGTGCTGGATGCCTTTCGGCTTGCCGGTGGAGCCCGAGGTGTACAGCAGGAACAGCGGATGCTCGGCATCGACCCACACCGGCTCGCATACGGGCGTCTGGCCATCGACCAGGTCGTGCCACCACAAGTCGCGCCCGGGATACATCGAAATGTCCTGCGCGGTGCGCTTGAGCACGATGACATGGCGAATGGTCGGGCAGCCGCTGGCGAGCGCCTTGTCCGCGGCTTCCTTGAGTTCGATGGCCTTGCCACCGCGCCAGCCGCCGTCCGCGGTCACCAGCACCACGGCGCCGGCGTCCTCGATGCGATCCTTGAGCGACAGCGCCGAAAAGCCGCCGAATACCACCGAATGCACAGCGCCGATACGCGCGCAGGCGTGCATTGCCACGATGGCCTCGGGCGTCATCGGCATGTAGATGACGACCCGATCGCCGGCCTTCACGCCCTGCGCGAGCAGCGCATTGGCGAAGCGGCACACGTCGGCGTGTAATTCGCGATACGACACGTGACGCACGTCGCCCGGCTCGCCGACGAACGTGAGGGCGGTCTTGTGACCACGCTCCTCGAGGTGCACGTCGAGACAGTTATAGGAGACGTTGAGCTCGCCGTCGCCGAACCAGCGGTAGTTCGGCGCGTCCGAGCTGTCCAGCGTCACCGAGAACGGCTTGTGCCAGCGCAACTCGCTACGCGCCTGCCGAGCCCAGAAACCCTCGTGATCCATGGCCGCTTCGGCCCGCAACCGCGCCACGTCCGCGGGCTTCAGGCGGGCTGTGGAGGTGAATTCGGCGGAAGGGGGGAAACTTCGCTCTTCGATGAGAACGGATTTGATGTTTTGGTCGCTCACGGGCGGAGGATACCGTATGAATTGCGCGGTCCTGTAAACCCAAACGGTCTCTGGGCAGTCTCAAGAACACAAGCCTCGCAATCCGGGAGAAATCGCATGCGTTCCAGATACTGGTTGATCCTCCTTGCCGCGGGTCCGGCCACCGCTTTCGCGTGGGGCGACTGTGATTTCCGCGCCGATCGTTCCGCCGGCATCGATGCCAAGGGCGTCGAAAAAGTCGTGATCCGCACGGGCGCTGGCGACATGAAAGTCGTCGGCCGCGGCAATGCCGTGCGCATCGAAGCTCGTGGAGTCGCCTGCGCCGCCAAGCAGGAATTGCTGGACGGCACACAGATCACCGTGCGCCGCGAAGGCAACGTGGTTTACGTCGAGACTGCAATGCCGCAGAACGACGGCGGCTGGAATTGGGGCCGCGGCGAATACGCATACATAGACATCGGCATCGCGTTGCCCTCCAACCTTCCGGTCGAGGCGACGGATTCCAGCGGCGACGCCGTCTTCGAGGATCTCAAGGCGCTGCAGGTGCAGGACAGTTCGGGCGATCTGGAAATCAGCCGGATCGCCGATCTCGCCGACGTCAACGACAGCTCGGGCGATCTCGAAGTCGATTCCGCCGGCAGCGTGCGGGTCCGCGACAGCTCGGGCGATATAGAGATCGAGGGTGTCCGCGGCGACGTGGACGTGGTGCAGGACAGCTCGGGCGATATCCATGTCGAGACGGTCGCCGGGAACGTCCGGGTCGAGCAGGACAGCTCGGGCGACATCCGCGCGGAAAACGTCAAGGGCAGCTTCGTGGTCGACTCGGACAGTTCGGGCAGCATCTTCGCCGTGAACATCAGCGGCGATTTCACGGTGAGTGACGACAGCTCCGGCGACATCGAACACGATTCGATCGGCGGCAGGGTGACGATTCCGTCGGACAAGCGCCGCGACGAAGCAGTCGAGCGGTAGTCAGGCCGCCGCACCTGCCTGTTGAAACGACAGCGGCAGCAATGCCAGCCGCTCGGCCTGCTTGCGCAGCAGCGGGCCGAAATTGTGGCGATCGAAGAATGAGGTGAGCGCAGTCACGTCGGGCGCGCGGCGCGACAGCTCGTGGCGCTGCACGGTGAGCGGCATGTCGCAGGCGATCTCGGTGAGGCGTCGCGCCAGGAAAGCGGCCTCGCGATGCTCGGCGAGTTTCGCGGCTAGTTTGCTCGCGCCGCGCACCTTGATTTCGGCAACGCGATCGAGATTGTCGTAGAGCTCTTCGAGCGACACGAATTCCTTCATCAACGCCGCGGCGGTGACGGAGCCGACACCGGGCACGCCCTTGATGTTGTCGACACTGTCGCCCATGAGCGCCAGGAAATCCGCGAAACGCTCGGGCGCGACGCCGAAGCGGTCTTCGATCTGGTGATACCGATAACTGGCGTTGTCGGTGTAATCCCAATACACGTCGTTCTCGCGGATGAGCTGCGCGAAATCCTTGTCACGGGTCACGAGGGTCGCGGGCAGACCCTCGCGCCGGCAGCGGGTCGCCAGCGTGCCGACGATGTCGTCGGCTTCGTATTCGGCATGGCTGAACGCGGGGATGCCTGCATGCCGGCAGAATTCCTGGCAACGCTCGAATTGCAACTTGAGATCGGCCGGCGGCGGATCGCGATTGGCCTTGTAGGCGGGAAAGATCCGGTTGCGGAACGAGGTAGACAGGCTCTCGTCGAAGGCGACCGCCATGTAACGCGGTTGCGCGCGTTCGATCAGGTCGCCGAGGAAACGCGCGAAGCCGAAGGTTGCATGTGCGGGATTGCCATCGCGGTCTGTCATGTCCGGCGGCATGGAGTAATAAGCGCGGAATACGTAGACCGACGCGTCGATGAGGTAAATCACGCGCGGATACTAAACGGAAAGAATGAGCCCTGGCGGGCTTCCCTAGGCGACGCGCCCAATCCCGCTGTTGGCCGCACCGCTGTCCGCCGCGGGCTGATGGCGCCGCTCGGCCCGCTGCAATGCGGCGTCCAACATCGTGGCGAACAACTCCGCGGTGTCATGCAGGCTTTGCGTCGCGAGCCCCAGATCGCGCGGCTTGCGAACGATCTGCTGGCAGCAATTGATCACCTGCGCGTCGCGTGCTTCGTCTACCACCGATCCTTCTGCGAGCGCGTGGAGCGCCTTCTCCGGAACGCCACCACGGCGGCACGCCTCACCCCACAGCGGATAGAGCAGGCGCGGCATCCGTTCGAAGAACCACAGGTAACCCACCAGTCCCACCGTCGCGCGTTCCACCAGCTGGTAGTGGGCATAGGCGGCAAGCGCGATGGTCTGGGGAAGTGGTGTGAGCGACACGCTGTCGAGGGCATTGAGCCCGAGCGACCGCAGGTCGTCGAGAAAGGAACGTCCTTGTTCAAAGGCCAGCGCGGGGACCGATAAAAGGTCTTGCCACGCGGACCAGTCCTCTGGGGGCACCACGTCGGCTGCGACTTCGCGCAGACGTGAGTGCACATTGATCACATGGTTGAGCTCGAGCAGCAGCTGTCGATGAGTGCTGGCGCCGAGCTGGCCGCCGCGGAAACGCTCGAGGATTTTCGCCAGTGACGAGGTCCGCGTCAGCATGTCGAACTCGAGGGAAAAAACGTCGGCGCTATTCATCCGGACCTGACTTTCCATGGGGCTTTGCGGCGGTCTCCTATGTAGTGTCACGACTTCAGGGTTTCTCTCACCTTGCGCTGTCATAACCACAAACTATTTTCAATCAAGGAGTTACTACAAACCCTGCCTACTTTTTCTAGCCGCGATTGCGGCCGCGCGCAGGTGCCTGTAAACATTGGCCCCACAACATCGAAGATTCGCGCCACCCAAGCGCAAAGGCCGGGTTTGGCTCCCAAGAACACATCGCCCCTGCGGCTTCGCCTGCTCCAGAGTTTCTGCACTGCCTGGGTGCTTTGCCTTTCCGGATGCACGAGTGGCTTCGACACGGAGCCGCTGGTCGAGTACTCCACCGAACTCAACATCGAAGGCAACAAGCCCCAGGTGGTGACCCGGCAGTTGCGGGCGGGTGTCTATCTGCTCGAGATCCGCGAACGCGACATCGATCTGCGCGTCAAGGTGGATGCCGCGACGAGGCACGCGGAACTCACCGATGCGTTTCTACGCCACGGGCTGCACCGGCTGGTAGTTAGCCTCGAGCAGCCCGCCGTGGTGCGCCTGACCTTGTCCAGCATCGACCAGCGCGGCTGGCGGGGCGCGGCCGCGATACGCGTGTTGCGCTGGCCGGCGGCGGCAGCCGACGCGCCGCCGGACGAACGGCTGCTCGGCTTCGAGGAACTGGGCAGGAGCAGTGAGCTGGTCGCGAAATCCGACACCGGATCGTGGCGGGCGGCCATCGCTCCGCTGCGTCAGGCGGCCGCGCACTTCCGCGCCGCCAACGATATCCAGTCGCTGGCCGAGGCCGAGTACCAGCGTGGCTGGGTCGAATTCAACCTGTTGTTCGATTTCGAATCAGGGCGCCGCACGGCCGAGGATGCGCTGGCGCATTTCAGACAGACGGACGACGAGGTCGGGGAAAAACGGGCCGCGATGCTGCTCGGCCTGCACGAATTCAACCTCGCCGCAAAGATGAGCCCGGATGTGCCGCGCACCGAGCAGCGTGCGCTGCTCGACAAGGCCGCGGAACGGATGCAGGACGCACAGAAGTTTTTCGAGTTGCACGGCCTTCAGACCGACGCGATGTACGCGATCAATCTGGGTTGTATCCGCGAATCGATTCTCGGCCGCACGGATCTGAACACACGCCTCTACGAGAAGCTGCTCGTGCGCGCGCGTGCGCGTGACGACAAATTCTTCCAGGCGGCCGCCATCCACAACCTCGCCTTCATCGCCCAGCACAAGGGCGACGTGGTGAAGGCGGCGGCGATGTATGGCGACCTGCTGCCGCTGATCGAGCGCGACCGGAATCCGGACATGTACGCGACCATCATCAGCAACCTCGGCTACTCGCTCATCGCGCTGGGCGAGTTCGATCGCGCGCTGGTTCTGCATACCGAAGCGCTCGACCTTTTTTCCTCGCGCGGCGACGAAAGCCAGACGGCGCGCGAGCTCGGCGCGCTGGCGGCGATTCAGTTCCGCTCGGGCAATGTCGAACGCGCACTGGCGACGATCGAAAGCGCACTGCCGCTGTACGAACGCTCACAGGATCGGGACGGACACGTCTCCGCGCTGCGGCTCGCCGGAAATGCCGCGGCCGAGCTCGGCCAGCACGACCTGGCGCTCGAATATCTGCGCAGCGCGGAGAAACGCGACAAGAACGGGATAACCATCGACCGTACCCGGGTGTTGATCGCCGGCGAGCTCGGCACTCTGGGGGACCTGCGTGGGGCCGAGACGACGTTGTCCGAGGTGATGCGCACGACCGACGAATCCACTCGCGCCGATGCAATTGCCGAACGTGCGCGGTTGCGACTGCGTCAACATCGCAATCGCGAAGCCCTCGACGACCTGCACGCGGCGGATGCGATCTACGAGCGACTCAAGCTCGACTTCAATCGCATCGACACCAGCTCCGCGCTGGCGCTCGCGTTGCTCGAAGCGGGCGACACCAGGGGCGCCGCCCACGCCGCCGACACGGCGGTGCGGATCGAGACCGGGATCCGCGTGAAAGCGGCCAACCCGGAAACACGAGCGCGCTTTCTGTCAGCGAGTTACGCACCTTATGAGGCGCGCATCGAAGTGGACCTCGCGGGCGCGAGCCCGAAAGATCCGGGTGCGATCTGGAAAGCGTTTCGCACCGCCGAAGCGATTCGCGCCCGTTCGCTGGCCGATCGTCTGACACACAGCGAACATGCGGGCGCCGTTCCGCACGACGAACAGATCGATCGGCTGCGCGAACAGATGACCGCCCTGCAGGTGGATCTCGAAAGGCGCACGCGCAAGCCAAACATGAGCGAGGACGCGTTGCTCGAGTTGCGTCGTCGAATCGACGAAACCCGCGCGCGTCTCGAGGCGCGCAGCCTGAGCCGTGGAGTGCAATCCAGTTCCGGTCTGGCGATCGCCGAATCGCGCGCCGCGGTGCAGGCCGCGTTGCCGGCGGATACCGCCGTGCTGGCGTATTTCGTCGGCGACGTGCGCTCGCACGGCTGGTTGCTGACGCGCACCGAGCTGCGGCACGTGACGTTGCCCGGCCGGCGCGCGCTGCAAGGTCTGGTCGGCGATTTCGTGCGGCGCCAGAGATCGCGTCTCGATACGCCGTCGAATGAAGCATTCGCGCCCTTGTTGGGCAACCTGCTCAACGGCGTCAGCGCCAAGCGGCTGCTGATCCTGCCGGACGGTCCTCTCAACGGCCTGCCGTTCGCCGCGTTGACCATGCCGCACGGCCAACCGCGCGAGCTGCTCATCGACCGCTTCGTGCTGACCGCCGCGCCTTCGCTGGCGCTCGCGATGCGGCCGTCTGTGCACAGCGCATCGCAACACACCCGCGTGGCCGTAATCTCCGATCCCGTCTATACGCCGGACGACCGCCGTCTGACGGTGGCCGCGCGGGATCAGGTCACCTATCGCGGCGGCGAAGAGCCCGTCACCGGATTCGCCCGCCTGCCCTATTCCGCCATCGAAGCGCGCGCGGTGGCACGCGCCTTCGAGGGCGCCGAAGTCATCGAGCTCACCGGCTTCAATGCGACCGTGCGGCGAGTGATCGAACTGCCGACGCGCGATCTCGACGTGTTGCATTTCGCCACGCACGCCGTGGCGCGCAAGGATGCGCCGGAGCAGTCGGCATTGTTCCTGACCGAATTCGCGGCCGACGGCACTCCACTGGCTGCCGATCGCCTCACCGCCGATGACATCGCGCGCAGCGGACTACGCGCCGACGTCGTGGTGCTGAGCGGTTGCGCCACGGGCGACGGCCGCGAACTGCGCGGCGAGGGCGTGCTCGGACTGACCTACGGGTTCCTGGCGAACGGCTCGCACACGGTCATCGGCTCGTTGTGGCCGGTCGAAGACGCGTTGACCGCGCGCTTCATGGAAGAGTTCTATGCCGCCTACCGGGTGTCCGGGCACGCGGCCGATGCCTTGCGAGTGGCGCAGCTGCGCACGCGCGGCACGGCTGCATCCGCCGTGTGGTCGAGTTTCGTGGTGCGTACCAGCGGCTTTCCCTGAACGCCAGCGGCGGCTGGCGAACTATCTACTCAGCGATTTCCGGGATCTGCGACGCGCGTGACGCGCCATCGACTCGTCGCGTTCGCACGAGCCATTTGTATTAAGTGTCACGACTGCCGGTTTTCTCTCACCTGCAGACCTCATCGGCGAAAATATTCTTCGGACGGACTTACTACAAACCCTGCCTACAAATTCCACCTGTAATTGCGGCAGAATGCACCGGTCTATAAACACTAGTCCCCGCCGCGTGAGATCGGCTGCAAATGTCCGTGCGCGATCGCGTCGCAATCTTTTTGGAAACGTTCTCGCGAATCGGCGTCCCGCAAGTCGTCGTTTGCGTCGCCTTTGTCATGGGCGTAAACGCCTGCTCGAACGGCGTGCGCCAGGATCCGGTGGTCGAGTTCTCGACCGAAGCGGATGTCTCGGGCGACGAGCAACCCCCGATAACGCGCGATCTGCAGCCGGGCGCGTACCTGATCGAAGTACGCGAGCGGGAGATCGACGTGCGCGTCATCATCGACGCTGGCGTGACCCATGCCGAACTGGAAGACAAGACACCGCGGCACGGGTCGCTGTTCAAGGTAGTTAGCCTGGATGCACCCGGCCAGCTGCGCGTGCGGCTGCGCAGCGTCGATCATCGAACCAAGAGGGGCCACGCCACGCTGCGCATCGCCCGGTGGAAGCGCGGGCTGCGTGCATCACCATCCGATCTCGAGCTGGGCTTCCAGGTTTTCGGAGAGGCTTTCGAACAAACCGCGATCGGCAAGCCGGAAGCGGCGGCGCGCGCGGCCGACCGGATGCACGAGGCAATTACGCGCTTCGAAGCAGCGCGCGACGATGCGGCGCGCGCGGCGGCGGCTTACGAACTCGCCAATGTGCAATATCTCAGCGACGAGTGGCCGGCGGCCGTCAGGGCGACGGAGACTGCGACGGAAGCCTATGCGGCCATCGACGATGACGCCGGCGTCCAGAATGCTGCCGCGCTGCGCGCCGCGATCGAGCTGGAAATCGCTTCGGGAATGAATCCCGGCACACAACGGGCGGAACAAAAAGGAATGTACGAGGCGGCCGACCGGCGCCTGGCCGAGGCCGCGAAGTTTTTTGGCGCGCGCGGCATGCCGGTACGTGCGGAATACGCGGTCAACATGCGCGGCATCCGGGCGTTGAACGTCGGCGACTACGATTCCGCCGACGAGTTTTTCTCGCAGGCCGTCGAGATGGCGGTTGCCAACAAGGACATCTCCGAACAGGCGAAGTCATTGGGAAACCTGGCGTGGGTACGTTATCGCCGTGGGTTCGTCGCGCAGTCCGCGCTCGAATACGAAAAACTGCTGCCGGTGATCGACAAGGACCTGCAGCCGTACACCTACGCGGTTCTGCTGGCTAACTACGGATTCGCGCTGATCTCGCTCGGAGACTTCGACCGCGCTCTCGAAGTCCACACCGAGGCTCTCGAGCTGTTCACCAAGGTCGATGACCACGACGAACGCGCCACCGAGCTGGCCGCGCTTGGCAGCCTGTACTTCCAGATGGGCGACGCGGAACGGGCCCTCGAGACGTTGCGCTCGGCGATCGTGGCGCAAGAGCAGGTCTCGGACACGCGCGGCCTTGCAATGACGTTGCGCGTCGCAGGCAACGTTTCCTCGGCGCTCGGATTACACGAGCAATCCCTCGACTACCTGCGCAAGTCTGCGCGGATCGACGCAAACCCGAACGGCGTGGCGCGCACCGGCGCCCTCATCGCCGGAGAATTGCGCGCGCTCGGCAAACTGGGGGCGGCCGAGGACGAACTCGCCAGTCCGCTCGCGTTCCCCAACTCCATCGTGCAAGCCAGCGCGCTGAAGGAGCGCGCATACATCCGGTTGGCACAAGGCGACGAGCGCGCGGCAATCGAGGATCTGCGTGCCGCCGACAAACAGTTCGTTGCGTTCGGCTTCGAGTTCGATCGGATCGACACGAATACCGAGCTGTCGCGCCTGCTGCTCGCCCGCAAGGATTTCGCCGCGGCCGGCGCCGCCGCGGATGAGGCGATTGCCATCGTGAGCCGGATTCGCGCCAAGTCCGCCAATCCCGAGTGGCGCGCGCGTTTTCTTTCCGCGCGGTACTCGCCGTTCGAGGCGCGCATCGCGGTCGATCTGGCTGATGTCGAGGGCAATCCGGAGGATGCGGTCTGGCGCGCGTTTCGAACGGCGGAGGATGTGCGTGCCCGTTCGCTTGCCGACGAACTCGCCTTCGACGTGCGTGGCGGGATGCGGACCGATGACGCAAATGCCGAAGCGCTGCGCGCGCGCCTTACGTCGCAACAGCTGCGCCTCGAAGCGCGCATGCAAAGACAGGACGCCGACGATGCGGGCACTCTCGAAGTACGGCGTGCGATCGAGGAAACCCGCGCCCTTATCGACCGGCACCGCCTGACGCAAGGCGGCATTGCGGCCGGTGAGCACGTGTTGGCGGCTTCACTTCAGCAGGTACAGAAGCGCCTGCCCGCGCACACCGCCGTGCTCGCCTATTTTGTGGGCGACACCGCGAGCCATGCCTGGTTGCTGTCGAAGCGCGGATTGCGACATTCGACGCTACCGGGCCGCGAAGTTCTGCAGCGTGCCGTCGACGACGCGATCGAAGAGATTCGTCGTGCGAAGGCCGGCGACAAGGCGCAGCGCAAATTGTCGGCGATGTTGTTTGGCCAGCTGCTCGAGCAGAGCGGCGAGAAACGGATGCTCGTCATCCCCGATGGGCTGTTGAACAGTGTGCCGTTCGCGGCGCTGCCGTTCGCGGCGAACGAACCAGCGGCGCTATTGGACCGCTTCGTGCTGAGTTATGCGCCGTCATTGACACTGGCTCTCATGCCGCCGCGCGCGGCGAGCGCCCACACCGCGCGTGCCGCGGTCGTGTCCGATCCGGTATATGCCCCCGACGATCGACGCCTGCAACTCGCCAGCAGTGCGAGCGGCGGAAATTTTCGCGGACCACCGCCGCCCTCCGCCAATCAGCTCACGCGGCTGCCCTACTCTGCGATGGAAGCAACCGCGGTCGTCAAGGCGTTCGGCAGCGCAGACACGCTGCAGCTCTCCGGGTTCGACGCGACGATCGCGCAGGTGCGTCAGCTGGCCGCAAACAACCTCGCGGTCTTGCACTTCGCCACGCATGCCCGCGCGCGGCGGGATTCCCCCGAGCAATCGGCGCTCTATCTGAGCGAGTACGGTGCGGACGGAAAGCTGCTGCCGGACAGCGCGCTCACCGCAGGCGACATCACGCGCTTCGGCCTGCGCGCCGACGTTGTCGTGCTTTCGGGGTGTGCGACCGGCGATGGCAGCGAATTGCGCGGCGAGGGAGTGCTCGGTCTCACTTACGGATTTCTAGCCAACGGTTCCCGTTCGGTGGTCGCGGCACTGTGGCCCATCGAAGACGCGTCGACAGCGCGACTCATGAGTGAGTTTTACCGCGCGTACAAGGCGTCCGGGAACGCGGCGGAAGCGCTGCGCACCGCCCAGCTGCGGGTGCGCGCCAGTGCGTCGCCGTCGGTCTGGTCGAGTTTCGTGGTGCGTGCCAATCAGTTTCCGTGATGGCCGCATTTTTTGATCAACAAACGGCTGCATCAAGGAGAGGTATCACTCATGAACTGGAACCCAATCAATCGCGGCAGGAAGCTTGGCATCTCGCTTCTGACCGCAGCGCTGACATTGAGCGCGGCACCATCGCTCGCGGGTGACGCGAAGCTGGACGAGACCCTGACGGGCTGGGTCGGCAGGGAATACACGATCGACACATCGACGATCAACGACCACATCCCGATCGGCGGCAAGATGACGTTCGTATTCGACTCGGACGACAACGTGATTCGAGTCTGTACGCGCACCGCCGCGAATCAGAGCCAACCGTGGCGCATGGATTTCGCGGTTCCTTGCGGCGTCACGCTCACGTTCACGCGCGGCACGCGTTATTGCACGCTCGAGGATGTAAAAGCCGGCAACGCCGAGGTACTTTCAAGTTGCCATCGCCTGCGAAGCCGCGACATCGCGATGCGGCCCGCCAAGGTGAAGGGTGCGGTCGAACTCAACGACATGATCGTGTTTTTCGTCCAGGGTGAAGGCGGAGAACGCGTCATTTCGATCCTCGTGGACTCGCCGTCACGCGTTACGGAGAACGGTCAGGCCACGGGCAAGGGCGGCGGCGGCGGCTGACATTGCGCTCGCCATCGCGGCGACTGGTCGCGCTGCTGAGTCCGCTAATCGCGGCAAGCTGCGGCGTATCGCTTGCGTTGGCGAGTTCTCCTCACCTTTGCACTAACGATGAATCTTGGGTCGCGGGTGGGCAGCGTGCCCCACCCGCGGTCGCAAGTTATCTGGATTCTCTCGGCGACCGGCCGTTCGACCTGCGGGCCGCCTGCGCGCTGTGGGCCGGCAGTTTCTCCAAACGCCATCTCGCCGCCGCGAACGGCCAGTCGAAATCGAATCCGGTCGCCGCGCGTCTGATCATCTTCCCCAGCGAGGGGACCAATCTTCGCCAGCTCATCGACCGGCTCAAGCAGACCGGACGCGTGCGCGGCATCGAGCGCTCCCGCAATTTCGTCGTCGCCGAGTTCTCGCGTCGCATGTCGACACGGGAGCTGCGGCTGGTGCTGGACGCGCCGCAGATCGAGTACGCGGAGCCCGATTGCGACGGCCCGGATTTCCTGACGACGTCTATGGAGCTCGAGGCAAAGGACTCCTCGATCCGCAATTGCTGGCAACGCACGGCGCGCGCCACGTACCCGAACGATCCGTGCATGGATGAGCTCTGGGGTCACACCAAGATAGGCTGGGACTCTGGAGTCGCCGCCCGCTCGCTGCCCCGCCTGGTCGCGATACTCGATTCGGGCATCGATGCGGCCCATCAGGATCTCGGCACGGGTGTCGTGCTGCGGATGGTTTCTCACGAGTCACCGCATTCGCAGGGCGGCCAGCTCAACGCGCGGTGCGCAACCAGCGGACGCTGTTATCCCCACGGCACCGAAATGGCCGGCACGATCGGCGGCCGCATGGACAACGGAATCGGAATCGTTGGGGTCGCTCCCAATAGCCAGCTGTTGCCCATCGTCATAAGCCGTATCGACCACGGCCTCCTCGGAAGGCTTTCGACGATCGCGGCCGGCATCGACGCGGCGGTTCTGGACGACGCGGACATCATCAACATAAGTGCGAAGTGGCCCGTGGACAGTCGCGCCATTTCCCAGGCCGTCAGCAATGCGGTCGGCGGCAAAGCTGCGAACCGCCGCCTGCTCATCACCGGGTACGCGACCAGCCTCGACATCGACGAGACGGTGCGGGAGTACTTCCCCTCGCAGTATCGGTGCATACCCGGGGTGCTCGCCGCCGTCCCCGCCGACATGCGCGGCCACGATCTGTTCAATCCTAAGGGACGACCAGATCCCGACGACGGACGGATTCAGGCTCCCGGCGTGGACATCGTGGTGACAACCACAGAGAATTCCGAGCAAGGTTACGCACTGTCCGGGTCGGCGGGAGCTTCGAGCGCCGCGGCCTATGTTTCCGGTGCGGTAGCTCTCGTCTGGGGCAGCCCGCCGCTGAACACATGCGACGCCCAGCAGATAAAACAACTGCTGTTCTGCAGGAGCAAGAGCAGCGCTTCCACGCGGTATCCATGGGTCCATGTCGAATTCCTCCGTGAGCTCGCGAAAGTCGATCCCGGCGCGGACTGCCGTGGCGCCATGGAGGCGCTCGGATGCAACTAACTACCGCGGCGCGGGTGTCGCTTGAGCACGGCACCGGTCGACGAGATCGAACGCATCGTCGCCGCCGCCTTGGCCGGCGACGCGCGGGCTGAATCGCAAATGCTGGTTGCGTTGCGTCCGGGTGTCCTGGCGGTGCTGAGATTCGGCGCCTTTCATCGCTGGATCGATCCCGAGGACCTCGCGCAGGAGACCCTGCATATCGTCATCGAGCGCGTCCGCGCGCGCACCATCGACGACCCACGCAAGGTGTTCGCCTTCGCCGCGGCGACGGCGCGCAATCTCGCGCTCAACGCGGCGCGCAAGATGCTGCGGCAGCAGACGGTCGTCGACTCGGAGCTCATCGATGAGCTGGCGCACAACCTCGAGATGGAGCCGAGCGATCTGTCCGACTCCGACGACCGCCATCTTGCCCAGTCGGTCGCGGATCTCATCGAAGAGCTACCCACCGAGCGCGACCGGCAGGTCATCGTCCGCTTCTATCTAGATGGAACGGACAAGCAGCAGCTGTGCCGGGACCTCGGACTTTCCCCTAAGCATTTCGACCGCGTGCTGATGCGCGCGCGCAGCCGGCTGCGCACCATCATTGAGCGGCGCGCGCCTCACCTGGCCCTTTTCCCGCGAATCACAGCAATTTTGTTGCCCTTGGCGCTGTCTTTCACATTTTGGGTGAGACATTTTGGCCCCTGGTGACACAACTCACTCATGAAGTCTCTCGATCAGAATTCTCTCGAAGAGCAGACGAAGCTGGTCTCGCGTTATGTCGCGGGCGACCTGTCCCGTTCCGAACGCGCCGAGTTCGAGGCCTGGCTAGTTGCGTCCCCCGAGCTGTCCGCCGAGGTCGAGATGGAACGCCGGCTGCGGCGTGGCATCGCGAGTGCGGCGCGGCGCGGCTGGCTGAAGCGCGGCGCCGCCATTGAGCCGTTGACGCCCAGCCATCGCTGGCGCGGCGCGATTGCCGCCAGCTTCGTGCTCGGACTCGTGGCGCTCGGTCTGTCCCTGGTGCTGCCGCAACGAAACGCCGAGCAGATCGCGTCCGTCACGGCCGCCGAGCAACGCGAATCATCCCACCGGATGGCCTCGCGCACCGTGCGGCTCGCATCGGTTCGCGGCATTGCCAGCCAGCCAGATCTGGTTTTTGCGCCGGCTGACGCGCCGGCCAAACTGGTGTTGGAGCCGGACGTCGTCGTCCTCACCTGCGAAGACGGCAGCATGTTGCTCGAGTGCGGGGGCGGTGCCGCTCCGTACACGCCGCAGTACCCGGAATACGAGATCGAGCTCGTCAAGCGCAGCAACTCGAGGCTGGTTTTCCGTTCGGCGCGGCAGGCGCCGGTGGCCCGCAACCAGTTGTCGTTCGAGCTGCTCGACGTTGGCGAGCTCGAGGTGGGCAACTACGACCTGATCGTCCGGGGCCACGCTCCCGACCACGAGGAAGTCGTGGCCAGATACTGGTTACGCGTCAACGCGAAGTAGTTAGCTCAGGTACTTCCGGATCCGCGCGTGCAGCGGCGAATGCCTGGGGAAGTGCGCGCGCAGGTATTCCATCTGATCGGCGAGCACGCGCCGGCCCTTCAGGAAAATGTACTCCGCGTAGGTCGGCGTGAACGGCACCGCGATCAGCTGCATCTTTGCCTGCTCGGGCGTTCGCGACGCCTTGAGGTTGTTGCAGCGGCGGCACGCTGCCACCACGTTCATCCACACGTCCCGGCCGCCCTGGCTGAACGGGCGGATGTGATCGCGCGACAACTCGCGCACCGGGAAACGCTGCGCGCAGTACAGGCAGAAATGAGCATCACGCCGGAACAACGTCTGGTTGTTGAGCGGCGGCACGTAATCCTGGCGCGTATTGCCGGGGTTGCCGGTGTGCCCGACGGTTGCGACGATGGAATTCACCTCGAGCACGGTGCGAAAACCCGTGAGTGCGCTCACGCCGCCGTACAGCTTGAATAGCGGGCTGCCGCAGGTATACGCCACCTGCTCCTGGTGATAGAGCCGCGCGGCTTCCTTGTAGTCGATCCATTCGAGCGGCATTCCGGACACGTCCGTGCGCAGGACGAGCTGGGAGAGCGCACGGGCAGTATTGCCCGCGATGAGCTGCAGATCGGGATGCAGCTGCGACGAATACCCGTCATCTGCTTTTTCTAGGTCGATGCCCAACATGAGGCATGTAAGATAGACCAGTCGTGTGCGAGAATTCAACGTCGCAAGACATTCATTTAACACAGGAAAAGAAGGCCTTTGGTGACATAGCCACAGGCCTCGTCCTTAGAAGTACGGGGAGTCAAGCCCAATGCCGATCACGATAGGCGCGCTGCGAGAGAGCGCGCCCGGTGAAACTCGCGTCAGCCTCGTGCCCGAGGTGGTCGACAAGTTCATTGCCACGGGTGCGCGCGTGGTGCTCGAGCCGGGCGCCGGCGTGCGAGCCCAGTTCCCGGACGCCCTCTATAAAAAGGGCGAATGGGCCAGCAGCTCGAGCGCGATCCTGTCGCAGGCGGACGTGTTGCTGACCGTCGCCCCGCTCAGCCTCGAGCAGATCGGGCAGCTAAAACCCGGCGCGGTGGTCGTAGGATTCATGCAGGCGCATGCCCGTAAAGAAGAGGTGAAAGCGCTGCGCGACCGCAAGATCACCAGCTTCGCCGTCGAGCTGATCCCGCGCATTTCGCGCGCGCAATCGATGGACGCCCTGTCGTCCCAGGCCTCGCTGGCCGGCTACAAGGCCGTGCTGATCGCGGCCAACAACCTCGAAAAGTTCATGCCCATGCTCACCACCGCGGCCGGCACGATCCGCCCGTCGCAGGCGCTGATCATCGGTGCCGGTGTCGCGGGCCTGCAGGCCATTGCCACCGCCCGCCGGCTGGGGGCGGTCGTCGAGGCGTATGACGTGCGTAGCGCAACGCGCGAACAGGTGAAGTCGCTGGGCGCCAAGTTCGTCGAGACGGGCGTCAGCGCCGATGGTGTCGGCGGCTACGCTCGCGAGCTCACGCCCGAGGAAAAGGCCAAACAGCAGGAAGCGCTCGATGCGCGCATCGGCGCCGCCGATGCAGTCATCGCCACCGCGTCCGTGCCGGGCCGCAAGGCGCCGGTCATCATTTCGAAGGCGGCGGTCGAACGCATGCGCGCCGGTTCGGTGATCGTCGACATCGCCGCCGAACAGGGCGGCAATTGCGAGCTGACCCGCGCGGGAGAAACCGTCGTCCACCAGGGCGTGAAGATCATCGGGCCGGTGAATCTGGCCGGCACGCTTGCCTACAACGCCAGCGAGATGTACGCCCGCAACTTGCTCAACTTCCTGAAGCCCGCCATCGACAAGGCGGGTGAGCTCAAGATCGACTGGGCCGATGAAGTATTCGCCGGCGCCGTGCTCACGCACGACGGCGCGATCAAACATGAAGCCACCCGGAAAGCGGTGGAGGGTTAATCAGATGACTGGAATCGTTGCGCTTTACATCTTCATGCTCGCGGCCTTCACCGGCTACGAGATCATCGCCAAGGTGCCGGTGATCCTGCATACGCCGCTCATGTCGGGCTCGAACTTCGTGCATGGCATCGTGCTGGTCGGCGCCATGGTCGCGCTCGGTGGCGCGGTCACGCCGCTCGAGAAGATCATCGGTTTCGTCGGTGTGTTGCTGGCCGCCGGCAACGCCGTCGGCGGTTACGTCGTCACCGAAAGAATGCTGGAGATGTTCAAGTCCTCCGGCGCGAAGAAAAAGACCGGAGGCGGTCACTAATGGATTCCGCGATCTCCCAACCGGGTTTTTTCACGCCCTTTCTGCTGATCGACATCAGCTATTTCCTGACGGCCGCGCTGTTCATCCTCGGGCTCAAGCGCATGAGCTCGCCGGTCACCGCGCGCAGCGGCATCCTGTGGGCCGGCGCCGGCATGCTGGTCGCCACGCTGGTCACTTTCCTCTACCCGGGGATGACCAATTACATCTGGATCATCACCGCGATCGTGCTCGGCTCGCTGATCGCCTGGTGGAGCGGACGGCGCGTCGCGATGACCGACATGCCGCAGATGATCGCGCTGTACAACGGCATGGGTGGCGGCGCGGCCGCGGCCATCGCCGCGGTGGAGCTGTATCGGGCGGCCATGGCCCATGTGGCGGGCACGGCGGTAGGCCACAGCAGCATGGTGCTGTCACTGGCCGTGATCGGCGGCATCATCGGCGCCATCTCGTTCAGCGGTAGTTTGATCGCCTGGGCGAAGCTGCAGGGGGTGCTCAACAAGACCATCCGCTTCGGCGGGCAGAAGTTCGTCAACGGGGCGCTGTTTCTGGGCTCACTCGTGGTGGGCGCAATCGTCGTTCTGCACCACGGCGCGGATCCGCTGCACGTCACGCTGATCTTCGTACTCGCGCTGCTGTTTGGAATTGCGATGACGCTGCCCATCGGCGGCGCCGACATGCCCGTGGTCATCTCGCTGTACAACGCGCTGACGGGGCTCGCGGTCGCCTTCGAAGGCTTCGTGCTCGACAACGCGGCGATGATCATTGCGGGCACCGTCGTGGGGTCGGCCGGCACGCTGCTCACGCAGCTCATGGCCAAGGCCATGAACCGCTCGCTGGCCAACGTGTTGTTCTCGGATTTCGGTTCGGGCGGCGGCGCGGCCGCGACCGCCGTGAGCGGCTCGATGAAACCCATCGAGGCCTCCGACGTCGGCGTCATGATGGCGTTCGCGCAGAAGGTGATCGTGGTGCCCGGTTACGGCATGGCCGTGGCGCAGGCGCAGCACAAGGTCTGGGAGATGTGCCAGCTGCTCATCGATCGCGGCGTCACCGTGAAGTTCGCCATCCACCCGGTGGCGGGCCGCATGCCCGGCCACATGAACGTGCTGCTGGCCGAAGCCGGCGTGCCCTACGACCTCATCGCGGATCTCGAGGAGATCAACGCGGAGTTCGAGACGGCAGACGTGGCGCTGATCATCGGCGCGAACGACGTGGTGAACCCGGTGGCGCGCACGGATAAATCGAGCCCGATCTACGGCATGCCGATCCTGAATGCGGACAAGGCGAAGAACGTCATCGTCATCAAGCGTGGCCAGGGCGCTGGGTTCTCAGGCATCGAGAACGCGCTGTTCTTCCTCGACAACACGCGCATGTTGTACGGCGACGGACAGAAAGCCGCGGCAGAACTCGTCAACGCCATCAAGGCGGCGGGATAAGGGTGCCGCGCCTGAAGGTGCCGGGTGGGGAAAGTGGGGAGTCCTCTCCCCACTTTCCCCACCCGGCACCTTCAGGCGGTCGGCGAATGGTCGCGGTGTTTGGCGAACGACATCTTGTCGAGCACGCCGAGCAACACGGCGGACACCACGAAGGTCATGTGGAGAATGATGTACCACATGATCTTTTCGTTATCGGTGTTCTCGGCCTGCATGAAAATGCGCAGCAGGTGAATCGAGGAGATCGCGACGATGCTCGCGGCGACCTTGAGCTTGAGCGTTCCGGCATCGAGCTTGCCGAAGCCCAGGGTGTCGCTGCCCTTCGTATCGATGCTCGATACGAAGTTCTCGTAGCCGGAGAACATCACCATCACGATGAGACTGCCGACCAGCGCGATGTCGATCATCGACAGCACGATGAGCACCAGGTCGGATTCTTCCATCGTGAGCAGGTGCTGGAACACGTGCCAGGCTTCCTGGAAAAATTTCACACCCAGCGCCAATAACGCCAGCGACAGCCCGAGGAATATCGGCGCAAGAATCCAGCGCGACGCAAACAACGCGCGTTCGATGATCTCTTCCAGCTTGGAACCCACTGCCCGCTCCTCGGATTTCATGGCGCGCGTATTGTAGCCATACGGCCGTGCTTGTAGGCTCGACCGGACATCACGAGGGGGTTTCATGATCACGCGCCGAGATTTGATTGCCGCATCCATCGCGGCCGCCGTCACATTCGCCTGCGTCACCGTCGCCAATACGCCGTCACAGGTCCTCGATTCGACCGCCTGGGCGTGGAAGGACATGGTGGTCAGGAAGACCGAGGTCGGCGAACGCCGCGACATCGTCGATCAGGCGACGCGCACGCTCGACCGGCTCGAGATGCACATCACCACGCTCAATCCGCACACCGCATCGCACCCGCCGCATACGCATCCGAACGAAGAGATGGTCATCGTCAAGGAAGGCACGCTGCAGGCGCACGTCAACGGCAAGGAAGTCGTGGTGAACGCGGGTGGCATCCTGTTCTATGCGTCCATGCAGCCGCATGCGGTGCAGAACATCGGCGATTCGCCGGCGACGTATTACGTGATCAACTGGGCGACGCCGGCTTCGGCCGCGGCCGGCAAGAAGATCCCCAAAACCCCGGCGCCGGAGGCGGCGAAGTAGTTAGCTACTGCTGATGCCGCTCCTGGCGGGCGCGGCGCCGCTCGAGCATGCGCTGCCGTTCCTCGGGTGAGGCGTTCTGCCAGCGCTCGCGCAGGCGGCGGCGTTGCTCGGGCGTGAGATTCTTGAAGCGGTGGTAGTTGTCGCGCACGCGCTCCTTCTGGTCGGGCGGCAGCTGCTGGTAACGGTGCCAGCGTTTGCGCGCCAGCTCGCGTTGCTCGGGACTCAAGTCCTTCCAACGCGAAAACCGCTCCTGCGCCTTCTGCCGCTCTTCGGGCGACATCGCCGCCCAGCGGCGCGTGCCGCGCAACAGGCGCTGCTGCTGCGCCGGGTCGAGCGAGTTCCAGCGCTCGCGGAACCGGCTGAGCGTCTTCTGTTCCTCGGCGCTCAGAGATTCCCAGCTCGTCGGCGCCGGGGCACTGACAACCGGCTCGTCGGCGCGCGCGCGGCCGGCAACCGCGCAATGCAGGCCCACTGCAAACAGCGCGGCCAGCGCCGCGCGGCGTGAGAGCACGTTTCGGCTAGTCATGATCTTTGCCTTCGACGGGAGCTTTCGGCTTCTTGCCGCTGCCCGCGAGATTGTCGATGTCGGCCTTGGCGAGGAAATCCGAGAAATCCCCGTCCTGCGAGTCCTCGTTCACTTCGTCGATGCCGCCCAGGAATTCCAGCAGGTCTTCGTCGGGCTCGGTTTTCTTCGGCTCGCTCATGACTCCACTTCGCCCGCGGCCCACTCGTAGAACTCGAGGTCTTCTCCGTCGTCGACGAAATCGGGCGCATCGGCATCGGCGAGCAGATCGATGTCCTCGACCGGGCTCGCGGTCGGCGTCGGTTCCACGACCGGATTACGCGACCACATCACCACCGCCAGCACCGCGGCGGCCGCAGCGCCCGCCGGCACATAGGAACGCCACCAATGCCGCGCGGGCTGCTGCAGCTGATCGAGCGCCGCGTGGCGCGCCTGCGTGAGGCGCGACAACGTGCGACCGTCAAGCCGCGCGGCGCTCTCGTCGAGCACATCCTGCGTACGTTTTTCGAACGGTGTCTGCTCATTCATGGGTCGCGGCCTTCAGAACACTTCACCCAGTTTCGCGCGCAGGGCTTCCAGCGCGCGGAAATAATGCGTCTTCACACTGCCTTCCGAACAGCCCATCGCGCTCGCTGTGCCGGCCACATCGAGGCCTTCGAAATTTCGCAACAGGAAGGCCTGCTGCTGACGCGGCGGCAGCGCCGCCACGGCGGTCTCGAGCACACCGATCGCCTCGTCGAGCTCCAGGCGCTTCGCCGGGCCTACATCGGGGCTGGGCGCTTCCGCGATCGGATCGAATTCCTCGTCCTCATCCGCGCGCACCGGCAGCCAGGCCATGATGCGGCCGCGTACCGTGCGCCGCCGCTGCATGTCGCGAATACGATTGGCGAGGATGCGATAGAACAGCGGCCGCCACTCCTCGACGGAACGCGAACCGTACGACTGCACCAGTTTCATCATGGAATCCTGCACGGCATCGAGCGCGTCGTCGTCGTTGCGCAAACCCAGCTGCGCGATCTTGAACGCGCGCTTCTCGACACCGGCCAGGAACTGATCGAGAGCACGGCTGTTCGTCATTGATTGGGAATTCCGACTACGCCCGATCCGGAAATCGAGCGTGTTATAAACGCCGGCGAGCGTAACAAACGCGGTCATGGTGGGTGTAACGCACCCGGAACCGGTTCGTTGACCGGGACGATCCGCGTATTGCGATTCCGTGAATCAGGAACTTACGAACAATCCCGCAGGCTTCGCGTCACATGTGTGCAATAAGACACGCCGTTGCGCGTGTCCATTTTTGTAACTGGTTGTTTCCATTAGATACGCGCGCATGTGCTCACGATTCGATCAGTTAAACGGGAAACTGCAAAAACAAGCCATTTTTGTAGGCTTCCGCCGACGCCATCCACAGACTTATCCACACGCACTGTGGACAACCTTTGGGGTGCGGCATTGACGAATCCGGAAATCCTGCGCGTCGCGCTGGATACACCACTGCGCCGACTGTTCGACTACCTGCCAGCGACGGACGGGCGCCATGACCCGACGGTCGGGGCGCGAGTGCGCGTGCCGTTCGGACGCCAGCGCCTCATCGGTGTCATCCATTCATTCGCCGCCTCCTCGGACTTGCCGCGCGAGAAGTTGAAACCCGTGCTCGAAGTGCTAGACGCCGAACCGGTGTTCGACCAACGCGTGCTCGGCCTGCTGGAGTTCGCCGCGCAGTACTACCACCACCCCCTCGGCGAGGTGTTCGCGTCGGCCTTGCCCAAACTCGCGCGCGAAGGCGCGCCGGCACAGGCAGTGACCGAGCGGTGGTATGCGAGCGATGCGGGCATTGCGGCGCTCGACGCGAACGAACTGACGAGAGCGAAGCGTCAGCGCGAGCTGCTCGGGATGCTGCGCACCGAGCCGGGCCTCGCCAGTGAAACACTGGGCGAGCGGTTCGATGACTGGCGCACACCGATGCGCGCGCTGATCGCGCGCGGCTTCGCGTCTTCCGCCGAGGTTCCCGCCGAGCCGGCGGCCGAAGCGTCCGGTGCCGCGCTCGTGCGCGGCGCGAAGCCGGCCTTGAGCGAGGAGCAGTCGACGGCCGTATCCGCCATCGACGCGGCGCAAAATCGCTTCGCGCCGTTCCTGCTGTACGGCATCACCGGCAGCGGCAAGACCGAGGTCTATCTACATGCGGTGGAACACGTGCTGCGGCGCGGGCAACGTGCGCTGGTGCTGGTGCCCGAGATCGGACTCACGCCGCAGCTGGTGGGCCGTTTCCGCGAACGATTCACGGTGCCGCTGGCGCTGCTGCATTCGGCGCTGAACGACACGGAGCGGCTCGCGGCCTGGCGCCAGTGCCTGTCGGGCGAGGCGCGCATCGTGCTCGGCACGCGCTCGGCGGTGTTCGCGCCGCTTTCGGATCTCGGCATCGTGATCGTCGACGAAGAACACGACGCGTCGTTCAAGCAGCAGGAGAGCGGCTTTCGTTATTCGGCGCGCGATCTTGCGATCCTGCGCGCGCAGCGCGCGGCGGCGCCGATCGTGCTCGGTTCGGCGACGCCCGCGCTCGAGACGCTGCAGAACGTCGCCAGCGGGAAATTCACGCAGTTGTCGCTGCCGCGCCGCGCGGGCCAGGCGCTGCCGCCGCGCGCGGCGGTCATCGACCTGCGCGAGCACGCGGTGCGCGCGGGCATCGCGACTCCCGCGGTCGAGGCCATCCAGCGACACCTGAATGATGGCGGGCAGGTGCTGGTGTACATCAACCGGCGCGGCTATTCGCCCACGCTCGCCTGCACCGCCTGCGGCTGGATCGCGCCCTGTCGTGACTGCGATGCGCGGCTGACCGTGCATCTCAACGCCGCACGGCTGCGCTGCCATCACTGCGGCGCCGATGCGCCGCTGCCGTCGAACTGTCCGCAATGCGGATACGCCGTGAAACACGTCGGCCAGGGGACGGAGCGCGTGGAAGAGACGCTGGGCGCGCTGTTCCCGGGCGTGGCCATTGCGCGGCTCGACCGCGATGTGGTGCGAAGGCGCGGCGACCTCGAGGAGGTCGTCGGCCGCATCACCAGCGGCGAAGCGCGCATCCTCGTGGGCACGCAGATGGTGACCAAGGGTCATGACTTTCCGAACGTGACACTCGTGGTCGTGCTCAACGCCGACCAGGGATTGTTCAGCACGGATTTCCGCGCGCCCGAACGCGTGGCACAGACCATCGTGCAGGTGGCGGGCCGCGCCGGCCGCGGCACCAGGCCCGGCGAAGTGTTGATCCAGACCGAATATCCCGATCACCCGCTGTTACGCAGCCTGCTCGATTCGGGTTACGACGGCTTCGCCGTGGCGGCACTGGCGGAACGCCAGGCGGCGGGCTGGCCACCGTTCGCGCACGTCGCGGCCTTGCGGGCGTCGGCCACGGAGTTGCCGTCGGCGATCGATTTCCTGCGCCAGGCGCGGCAGCTGGCACGGCCGCCGCGCGGGCTCAAGTTGCTGGGACCGGCACCGGCCGCGATGGCGAAGCGCGCGGCGCGTTACCACGCGCAGCTGTTGATTGAATCGGCAGACCGCGCGCCGGTGCACCGATTGCTCGCGGAATGGCTGCCGCAAGTGGAAACATTGAAGACGCCGCGCGATTTGCGCTGGTCGCTGGATGTGGATCCTCTAGATCTTTTCTAGATAGGGTGCCGGGTGGGGAAAGTGGGGAAAGCGGGCTTCGCCGCTTTCCCCACTTTCCCCACCCGGCACCCTATCTATCCCACCCACCCAGCCGCGCGTTCTCCTCGCCGGCGGCATCGAGCGCCTCGCCGGCGATACGCCTCTCGATCGCCGCGAGAATCGCCGCGGGCATCGCGCCCGCCGCCTGCTGCAGCTGCCCCGCCGGAAGCTCCGCGACTGCAGTAGCCGCAACCTGCCAATCGCCGCCGGCGCGGCACGCAAGGCCGGCCGTCCGCGTCGCGGGCAGTGTGAAACTGCGGCAGTAGTTTCCATCGCGCGCCTTGAACGTGACGCCGATCTGCACCGGCTCCTCGCGGCGCTGATCGCTGGCGAGTTGCCGGTCAAGCGCGTTGGCGAGTTCACCACGCGCCACCAGTGCGCCGCCGTTCGCGGCGAACAGGCCCTGCTCCGCCGGCGCGAACACCCGCCACGAAATCACGACGCCGAGCACCACGCTCGCCGCCATGGCACCCCACTCACGAAAACCCCAGCCGCGCCCCGGCACGCGGTCGCCTTTCGTTGGAAATTTCAGCACCTTGCCGCCGCCGCGCGACGCGGGCGCCGGATTGGCTCTGGCCGCGGACACCAGCCGCTCGGGTAGCGGCTGATTGACCACCTCCGCAAAAGCACCGGCCACTTTCGCCCGCAGCGCGCGATGTTTTTCCACGCGGCGCGCGAGCCCCGGGTCGTTCTCCACGGCGGCGGCGATCGCAGCGCGTTGCACGGCATCGAGCTCGCCGTCGGCGTAGGCCATCAGCGTTTCGTCGTCGTAGTTCACGCCGGATCTCCCCTGTCTTCATCGGCAAGCGCCGCGGCCAGCGCCGTACGGCCACGCGCCAGACGGCTCGTCAGCGTGCCGATCGGAACTTCGAGCACCTCGGCCGCTTCCTTGTACGACATCCCCTCGACCAGCACGAGCGCGATGGCCAGCCGCTGCTCCTCCGGTAGTTTGCCCATCGCCTCCGACACCGACCACAGGTTCGCGTCGGTATCGGCGGGCGATACCGCCGGATGCGAGCCGCTGTCCTCGGGCAAAGGCACCTCGCCGCGCCTCTGGCGCGCGCGCAAACCATCTACCCAGGCGTTCTTCATGATGCCGAACATCCACGAGCCGAGATTCGCGCCGGGCCGCAGCTGATCGCTGTTCTTCCACGCGCGTTCGACCGCCGTCTGCACGAGGTCGTCGGCGTCGTGTTGATTTCGCGACAACGAGCGCGCAAAGCGGCGCAGCCGCGGCAGCAGCCCGACGATGCGTTCACCGATTTCCTCCATCCCGTCAGTCATGTTTTCATGGCGGATAATACGTCTGGCGAGGGTGTTTTCTTCCGTGCGCAAAGTTCTCGCAGTATTCACGCGCGGATTCGTGCTGTGCGTCGCGCTCGCGGGCGTCGCCGCCGCGCAGCTGCCGGTGCCGCAGGTGCAACTCCCGCAATTGCCCACGCCGAACGCAGCGCTGCCTGGCGTGCAGGATCTCACCCGGGGCGTCGGCAGCCCGCTGCGCGAGCTTTCCGCGGTGCGCGCTCTGCGAATCGAACGCGCCTGGCGCGAACATCGCGCCGAGCTCGACCGCGTGAACGACGAGCTCATCGTGCGCGCCGAAGTGGTGGCGATCGACATCTCCGAAGCGGCACTCGCGCTGGCACTGAAGGCCGATTTCCGCGTGCTGCGTACCCAGGAACTCGCCGATCTCGGCTTGCGGATCACGGTGCTGCAGGCGCCCGCCGGCTGGAGCGCGAGCCGCGGCCTGAAGCGCCTGCGGAAGTTAGACCCCGCAGGCAGCTACGACTACAACCATGTCTATCTGGACAGCGGCGCGATCGCTGCTGCCGTTTCCGGGTCCGCCGCGCCAGGGCCCGCGGGTGCCGGCGCGCGCCTCGGCCTCATCGACGGCGGCGTGGACGACAAACATCGCGCGCTGGCGGGAATCGTCCTGCATCGCTTCGGCTGCAATGGCGCCGCCGTGCCGGGCGCGCATGGCACCGCGGTCGCCTCGCTCGCGGTACGCGACAAATCCGTGAATGAGCTGTTCGCCGCCGACGTGTACTGCGGTCTGCCTGCGGGCGGAGCGGTCGACGCGGTCGCCGCCGCGTTCGGCTGGATGGCACGCGAGCGCGTGGCGGTGATCAATGTGAGCCTGGTCGGGCCGCGCAATGTACTGCTCGAGCGCGTGGTGCGCAGCCTCGTCGGCCAGGGTTACGCCATCGTCGCCGCGGTGGGCAACGATGGGCCCGCGGCGCCGCCGTTGTTTCCCGCCAGTTACGAGGGAGTCATCGGCGTCACCGCGGTGGACACAAAGCAGCGCGTGCTGGTCGAAGCCGGTCGCGGCAAACAGGTCGATTTCGCGGCGCTCGGTGTCAACGAGAACGCTGCGTTGGCGGCACCCGATTCTTGCGCCGCCGTACGCGGCACCTCATTCGCCGCGCCACTCGTCGCAAGGTTGTTAGCTCCTCGCATCGCGGCGCCCGATGCCGCGCAACGTCAGCGTGCGCTCGATGAACTGGCGCGAGCCGCGCGCGATCTCGGCGCGCAGGGCCGCGACGATGTGTACGGCGCCGGCCTCGTCGACGCCCTATAAGTAGAGTGGGTTAAGTCAAATGGAAACTTCCGGGCGCCAGGGAAGAAATCGGGCCTCCCGGTCGTAGTACCTCCTGAGAGCTGCGGATGTCCCGCAGCGCAAATTCCAGGAGAGATCCATGAACAAGTACTTCATCAAATCGGCTGCGGCGTTTGCGCTGATCTGCGGCGCACCACTGCTGCAGGCCCAGGTTCTCGGCGGCGGCGCCACGGGTGGGCTCGGCGGTTCGCTGGGCGGCACGCTCGGCGGCGGCATGGGAAGCGTGAGTGGAATGGGCAATGCCGGCGGCTCGATCGGCGGCAGTCTCGATCGCGGCGATACCTTGCGCCGTCACACGTCGGGCGCCGTCGATCGCACTCGTGACACCACCGGCCGCGTGCGCGACCGCGCTGCGACCACGCGGGGCACGGCGCAGGGCGCCGCCAGCGGTGCCGCGAACGCCGCAAACAATGGCATCGCGGGTTCGGTGAACGGCGCAGGCGGTGCAGCGGCGACTGCGAACCAGGCGAGTCCGGGTGTCAGCGGCGCAGCCAACGGAAATGCCGCGGGCAGCCTCACCGGCCGCCTCGACTCCGTGAAGAACGCCGCGCCGGCGACCGAAATGCCGGGCGCTACGTCGATGCCCACGACGCAGCCGCGCAGCTTCACGTCCCCGGTACAGGCCAGCGCCAATGCCAATGCGAACGCCTCGGGTGATGCGTCGGTGAGCACGGCTCGCCAGTAGACAGGTGGCAAAAAAAGCGGCGGAACCCGCACGGGTTCCGCCGCCTTTTCATTGCAAAGTATCGAACAGCCCTGTTTCAACTCTGGGGCTGCGGTCCGCGGTGCGGACGGCCGTGCGCCAGTTCCGCCTTGCTGAGCTGGCCATTCTTGTCCGTGTCCAGCGCGGCGAAACGATCGGCCAGGCGCGGCAACTTTGCCTGCACTTCATCGAGCGACAGCTGACCATCGGCGTTGATGTCGGCCTCCTTGAAGCGTTCTTCCATCTTCTGCTTCATGTCGCCGCGACGGGTGGCGCGCGCCTGCTTCATCTCGTCCGGGGTGACGTAGCCGTCCTTGTTCAGATCGAGCTTGTCGAACCATTCGCCGGAACGTTCGGAACCCGCGGCGGTGGCCTCGGCGCGCGACACGCGGCCGTCACCATCCTGGTCCGCGCGCAGGACATTGCCGCCCGGCGCATCGGAAGTCGGTTTGTCGCCGGCGAACGTGGCGCCGGCGAACAGGGCGGCCAGCGTGAGGGCGCAGGTCGAAAGGGTGGTCTTCATCGGGAATCTCCTGTGGAAAATGAGGCCTGCGAGGAGATCAACGCGCACGCGGGCTTTCGGTTTACAGGTGTGAAGGGGATACCGGGACGTTCCTTGCTAAGATTCGGCCCGTCAATTCGAGTTCCAGACAGGTCCCCCCGTGAAATCCGAGTTAGAGCGCCTGCTGCAAGAGGCGTTGCGATCACTTGTTCCCACCGTTCTGGCCGAGCCGGTCGATCCGGCGCAGGTCGTGGTCGAACGCGCGCGCGACGAGAAACACGGCGATTTCGCCAGCAACATCGCCATGCGGCTCGCGAAAGCCGCGCGCAAGAATCCGCGCGAATTGGCAGAGGCCATCATCGCCGCGCTGCCCAAAAGCGCTCTCGTGACCAGCGCGGAGATCGCCGGCGCCGGGTTCATCAATTTCCGGCTGGCGCGCGACGCGTGGCTCTCGGGCCTCGAGGCCGTCGCCGCACAAGGCGCGTCCTACGGCCACGGCAAGGTGGGCGCCGGCCGCAAGGTGATGGTCGAGTTCGTGTCCGCAAACCCCACCGGCCCGATGCACGTGGGCCACGGCCGCGGCGCCGCCTACGGCGCGACGCTCTGCAACCTGCTCGACGCCACCGGTCACGCGGTTTATCGCGAGTACTACGTCAACGATGCCGGCCGGCAGATCGACATCCTCGCGGTCAGCGTCTATCTACGTTATCTCGAGCTTTGCGGCGAGACGGTTGCGTTTCCGTCGAACGGTTATCGCGCGCCGTACATCCTGCCGGTGGCGCAGGCGCTGCATGCGCAGCGCGGCAACACGCTCCAGCGCCCTGCCGCAAAGATCGCGGCCGGCGCACCGCCCGACGCACCGGCTGGCGACAAGGACAAACACATCGATGGCCTGATCGCCAACTCGCGGGCCGCCCTGGGCAACGCCGAGTTCGATTCCATCGTGATCTTCGCGCGCGACGCGATGATGGCCGACATCCGCAACGATCTCGAAGAGTTCGGCGTGTATTTCGACCGCTGGTACTCGGAGCGCGCGCTCAATCAGGGCGGCGCCATCGACCGCGCACTCGCGGAGCTGCGCAAGAGCGGCCGCGTCTATACGAAAGACGGCGCCGAGTGGTTCAAGTCCACGGAATTCGGCGACGACGAAGACCGCGTGGTCGTGCGCGCCAACGGCGAGAAGACCTACTTCGCCTCCGACATCGCCTATCACTTCGACAAATTGCAGCGCGGCCACGAGCTGCTCATCGACGTCTGGGGCGCGGACCATCATGGCTACGTCGCGCGCGTGCGCGGCGCGCTGGTGGCGCTCGGCCGCCCCGCCGATTCGTTCGAAGTGTGCCTGATGCAGCTGGTGAGCCTGTTTCGCGGCGGCGAGAAGCTCGCGATGGGCAAACGCGAAGGCAACTTCGTCACGCTGCGTGACCTGCGCAATGAAGTCGGCAACGACGCCTGCCGGTTCTTCTACCTGCTGCGCGGCCATGACCAGGCACTGGATTTCGACCTGGAGCTGGCGAAATCCCGCAGCAATGAGAATCCCGTGTACTACATCCAGTACGCGCATGCGCGCGTGGCCTCGGTGATGAAGCAGCTCGGGTCGAAGGGCCACCTTTATGACGCAGCGGCCGCCGATCTCGCGCTGCTGACCAACTCCCACGAGCAGACGGTGATCACGGCGCTGTCGAAGTATCCGGAAATCGTCGAACACGCCGCGCTGAGCCGCGCCCCGCATTCGCTGGTGCATTACCTGCGCGACCTTGCCAACACACTGCACACCTATTACAACGCCGAGCAGTTCATCGTCGAAGACGCCGCGCTGCGTAATGCGCGTCTGACGCTGGTGCTGGCCGTGCAACAGGTCATCCGCAACGGCCTCGGAATTCTCGGCGTCTCCGCGCCCGAGACGATGTAGGAGCAGGCACTGGCCGCGAAAATCACCAGCCGGGATTTCAAGCGCACGCGCGGCGGTGGCATGCGCCTGGAATTCTCGCGTTATCGCGAGTTCGCGTTTGGCCTGGCAGTCGGGTTGTCCTTGTCGGTGCTGGTACTCGTCTGGCAGAACTACCGCGAGAAGAATGCGGCGGCCGTCCCGGCGGAAGTCCCGAAGCCCGAGCCGCGTTCGGGCAAATCGGCTGCCGCCGGTGACACCGAGGACGGCCCGAAAAACTACGACTTCTACGACATGTTGCCGAAGTTCGAAGTCGTGGTACCCGAGAAAGATCGCGAGGTCTCGCGCGAGCGCGACACCGCCCGCGCGCAGATCGAGCGCCCGGGCGTCTATGTGTTGCAGGCCGGCTCGTATCGCAAGCAGGAAGAAGCGGACCGCATCCAGGCGCTGCTCAAGAAACAGGGTATCGACGCAAACGTGCAACGCGTGGCGGTCGATGATGACGTCTGGCATCGCGTGCGCATCGGTCCGATCAGCGATCTGGCCGAGCTCAACCGCCTGCGCGCCCGGCTGCGCGCCGCGGAGTTCGACGATGCGCTCGTGATCCGGGTGGGAGACTAGCCGGGTGTCCGGGCGTTACGCGACCGCGGCGCCCCTCCTTTTCGTGGCCTTGCTCGTGTCTTCCTGCGCGACGCAGCCACCGCCCGGGCCCGCGGCGCCCACCGCACCCTCCGCTCCGGCGATTCCACCACCGACTCATCCGGGCCTGACTCTGGCCGCAGTCGGCGACACCATGCTCGGCACCGACTATCCCGAGAACATCCTGCCGGATGACGATGGCCTGTCGTTTCTCGACGCCGTGACACCGATCCTTTCCGCACCCGACGTGGCCTTCGGCAATCTCGAAGGCGTGTTGATGGACGGCGGCGAACCGGTGAAGTTGTGCAAGGACAAACGCATCTGTTTCCTGTTCCGCACGCCGACGCGGTACGCCACCTACTACCGGCTCGCCGGCTTCGATGCGATGAGCCTGGCTAACAACCATGCGCGCGACTTCGGCGAGGAAGGGCGCTCCTCGACGATGGCCGCGCTCGATGCGCGCGGCATCGTGCACTCGGGGCGCGAAGGCACCACCGCGAGCTGGATCGCGAACGGCCGGCGCATCGCGCTGGCGGCGTTCGCGCCGAACGTCGGCTCCAACCTGCTCAACGAACCCGACATCGCGCGCGCGCTCGTGCAACAGCTGGCCGCGACGCACGACATCGTGATCGTGTCGTTCCATGGCGGCGCGGAAGGCGCCGGCGCGGAGATCCTGCCGTTCGCGCGGGAAATCTTCGTCGGCGAGGATCGCGGCAACGTGGTCGAATTCGCGCACGCGATGATCGACGCCGGCGCGGACCTCGTGCTCGGCCATGGGCCGCACGTCGTGCGCCCGATGGAGCTGTACCGCGACCGGCTCATCGCCTACAGCCTCGGCAACTTCGCCACGTATTACGGCATCAGCGTGGAAGGGTTGCGCGGGATCGCGCCTATCCTGCTGTGCACGCTGGACGACGAGGGGCGCTTCGTTTCAGGCCGCCTCGAATCGACGATTCAATTGCGGCCCGCGGGCCCGTCGCTCGATCCGGCGCGCACGGCCAGTGTCGTCGTACGTACGCTCACGCTCGCGGCCTTCCCGGATGGAACGCTGACCATCGCCGACGACGGCACGCTCGGCGTCCGCCGCTGAATGCGCGGCCGCGCCGTCGTTCGCTGGCTGGCCGGAACGTCGCTGGCGTTGTTGCTGGTCGCGGCCGCGGGTTTCTGCTGGATCTACGTTGCCAGCGAAGCGCACCTGCGATCGTTTCCGCAACCGCCGCCGTTCCGGTTTGCCATTCCCACCGACGCGGCGGCCATCGCGCGCGGCGATCACCTGGTTCGCACGCGCGGCTGCCGCGGCTGTCATGGCGACCGACTGCAGGGCCAGCAGATGTGGGGATATGCGGTCGCGCCGAATCTGCCGTTGTACGCGCGCACCCGCAGCGCGGCCGAAGTCGAAGCGGCACTGCGCCACGGCATCGCGCACGACGGTCGCGCGATGTACGACATGCCGGCGTTCAACTTCATCCGCCTGCGCGATGCGGACGTCGCGGACATCATCGCCTACCTGCGCGCCGTGCCCGTCGAACCTGTGGCCCTGCCGGTGGCCCGGCTGCCCTGGGGCATCCGCCTGCGCCTGGCACGCGGAACGAATCAGGCAATTCCGGCGTTTATCCCTCGTGTGCCCGCGCTCCGGCATGCGAATGACCCAGACCCGCGGATCGTGCGCGGCGAGTATCTCGCCATGACCACCTGTATCGAATGCCATGGGCTCACCCTGCACGCGGACGCTCCGTTTGGCGACGAGACCGCGCCCGACCTGGCCGTGATCGCCGGCTATGATCTGGCCGCATTCATGCGGCTGATGCGCACCGGCAAGGCACTCGGCGACCGGGAACTGGAAATGATGAGTCCGGTGGCACGTGGCCGGTTCGTTTACTTCTCGGATGAAGAAGTGTCGGACCTGTACGCCTTTCTGCGTGCCAACGTCGCGCCTGCGAGCCGTGAACCCTGACGCCACGGTTTTGCGCTAGATGGACGGTGCGCATCGCCGGCAAGGCGGCCGGATGTTAGAGTCGCGCCCCAGAACAAACGTGACCTGAAATCAGGGAGTCACCATGAAGAAGCCAGCCATCGCATCGTTGTTCGTGGGTTGCCTGCTCGCGAGCGGCGCCAGCTTCGCGGAGTTGAACCCCGCCGACCAGAGCTATGTCGACCGTCTCATCAAGGGCGGGCCGAGCACGCTGCAGGATGTTGCGCAGAGCCTGTACAACGCCAGCGTCACGAATCCGGAAGTCCTCGATGTTGCGGCGCAGGTGCTGCTCGAGAAATATCCGCTGGCCGGCAACGAGCGCGACACGGTGGATGCGTCCGCCTGGTTGTGCCGCGCGCTCGGCAACTCGGGCAACAATCGTTACAAGGCCGTGCTCGACCAGGTCGCCGACGACAAATCGGTGCACCGCCGGTTGCGCGGCCACTGCGAGAAGGCGTCGAAGAACCTGGCGAAGGGTGCGACCAGCTCCTATGTCGCCGGCACCGTGAATCTCGAGCTGCTGCGCAATCCCCCGCCGCCGCCACCACCGCCACCACCGCCACCTGCTGCAGCTACCAAGGGCAAGAAAAACGCCAAACCGGCGGCCGCCAAACCCGCTGCGGCTCCGGCCGCGGCTCCTGCTGCTGCCCCGGCCGCCGCGCCCGCCGCCGGCGCGAAGGTGGTCGACCTCGGCCTGATCCGCGTCGGCATGAGCCAGCAGGAAGTGAACGACTTGTTAGGTCCGCCGACCAACCAGTCGCAGCGCATGACGGGCAAGCAGTGGCAGCCGTTCAACTACGGCGCGCGGGACCTGCAACGCATGGTGTACATGTACAAGGGCGTGGGGCGGGTCGAGTTCTCGCTCAAGTCCGCGTATGAAGGTGTGTTCCGCGTCATCACGGTCACGCCGGATCCGAACGAATCCGGTTACCCTTAGTCAGGCGCTTCGCGCCACACAGGAAAACGCCGTCGAAGCGACGGCGTCCGTGAGAGCGAAGAGCGGCACTCGCCAGCTACTCGGGCTCGTCGCTGATGTTGCGGAAATCCACGCCGAGCGAGCGCAGCTTGCGATAGAGGTGCGTGCGCTCCATGCCGACGCGTTTCGCCAGCTGCCCCACCTTGCCGTTGCACAGCAGCAGCTGCTGCTGTAGATAGGCGCGCTCGAACTGCTCGCGTGCTTCGCGCAGCGGCAGCGCCAGCAAGTCCTGCTTGACCAGCGGTTCGACGCTCGGTGCCTGCGCGGCGAGCTCGCGTTCGATTTCCTCCAGACGGATTTCTTCGCCACCACCCTGCAGCAGCAGACGCTGCACGAGATTCTTGAGCTCGCGGACGTTGTCGGGCCAGGGGTAGTTGCGCAGCCGGTTCTGCGCCGCGACGCTGAATTTGCGGAACTGCAGGCCCTCGCCGTCGACCAGGCGATCGACGTAGTGACGCAGCAGGTCGGGCACGTCCTCGGTGTATTCGCGCAGCGGCGGCACCCGCACGAGCAAGGTGTTCAGGTGGGCGAGCAGGTCGCGGCGGAAATCGTCGCTGCGCGACTCGATGCCGGGGCGCGACGAGGAAATGATGCGCGCCTTGAGAGTGACGGGAGTGTGCCCGCCCACCCGCGTGAACTGGCCGCTCTCCAGCGCTCCGAGCAGCGCCCGCTGCGCCTGCGCCGGCAGATCTTCGAGCTCGTTGATGAACAAGGTGCCGGCCGCGGCGCGTTCGAGCACGCCCGGTGCGGCCTGGCCGGCGGACTCCGTACCGAACAACACCTGCTCGGCGCCGTCGGCGCGCAACGTGCTCGAGATCAGTGTGACGAATGGACGCGGCGCGCGCGCGCTCGCATCGTGGATGAAACGCGCGAACGCTTCGCGGCCGGTGCCGGTCTCGCCGACCAGCAACACCGGGGAATCGTTGGAAGCGATTTGCGCCAGATCGGCGCGCAGCTGCTGCATGATGCGGCTGCGGCCCACCGGCACGCCCGGCGACGCGGCTAACAACTTGCCGGCGTGGCGCTTTCGCTTGCCGGCCTCGAGCGCGCGCTCGACGGTGCGCAGCAGCTTCTGCAGCGACAGCGGCTTCTCGACGAAATCGAAGGCGCCGAGCCGCGTGGCCTCGACCGCGGTTTCCACCGTGCCATGCCCGGACATCATCACCACCGGACAGGATGCTTCGGCGGTGGCGGCCTGCCACTCGCGCAGCAGCGTGATGCCATCGGTGTCGGGCATCCAGATGTCGAGCAGCACCAGGTCGGGCAACTGGCGGGCGCGCAACGCGCGGGCCTGCCCTGCGTCACCCGCCACGTCCACGTCATACCCTTCCTCCGAAAGAATCTCTTTCAGCAGGCCGCGAATGTCGGCTTCGTCATCGACGACCAGAATGTGTGCGGCGCTCATGCTCGCTCCTTCCGTGGTTCAACGCGTTTGTCGCGCGCCACCAGCTGTCGGGATCCGTCTGTTAAGGGCAAGGATACACGCACGCGCCCGCCGCCTTCCGGCCGATTGTCGGCTTCCACGCGTCCGCCATGCTCCTCGACAATTTTTTTCACGATCGCGAGGCCCAAACCGGTGCCCTTGGGTTTACTGGTGACATAGGGATCGAAGGCCCGCCCCAACACCTCGCGCGCGAAGCCGGGCCCGTTGTCGGACACCGTGATGGTGGCGTACTCCGCGGAGCCCGCGGATTCGAAATGCGTGGCCAGCGTGACGCGGCCGGCGGCAACGCCTTCCACCGCCTCCGCGCCGTTCACGATCAGGTTGTTGAGGATCTGGCGCACCCGGCCACGGTCGGCTTCCACCTGGTCGATGCGCGGATCGAGCTCGACGTCGATCTGGACGCCCGATTCCTGCACGCGATGCAGATCGGCGACCTCGGTGACCAGCGCGTTGAACGGAAAACGCGTGACTTTCATGTCCGGCGCGCGCGCGTATTCGCTGAACGCATTGACCATGGCCTTCATCGCCTCGACCTGCTGCACGATCGTGTAAGTGGCACGATCGAGGATCTGCGCGTCCTCGCCCGTCATCTGGTGCAGGTAGCGGCGGCGCATGCGCTCGGCCGACAACTGGATAGGCGTGAGCGGGTTCTTGATCTCGTGCGCGAGCCGGCGGGCCACTTCGCCCCAGGCCGCGTCGCGCTGCGCCTGCAGCAATGCGCTGATGTCGTCGAACACGATGACGAAGCCGCCCTGCCGCTCCTCGTCGTTCTCGGCGTGTTCGTCACCGGGCAGCGGCGTGCACGCGCACACCAGCACGCGAGCGCCGGCCATCTCCGGTTTGAGGTCCATCTGCTCGCGCCATTCTTCCTCGCCCTTTGCGAGCCGGACGCCGACCTCGCCGACGAACCGGGCGAAGCGCGGATTGGATTCCTGCAGCGCCGCCAGCGGCTGGCCGACGCCCCGCTCGAGGTCGACGCCGAGGATGTTGCTCGCGGCCTGGTTGGCGCTGCGCAGCTTCAGGTCGCGGCCGATCGCGATGACGCCGGTAGACAGGCGCGCCAGGATGATGGAGAGCCGCTCGCGTTCGCGTTCGACCGCCTGCTGGCTGCGCGTGGTTTCTTCGCGCGCGCGGCGCAAGCGCTTGGTCATGTCGTTGAACGAGTGCACGAGGAATCCCATCTCGTCGCGCGACGGCAGCGGCAACCGCGTGCCGAAGTCCCCCTTGCCCACCGCGCGTGTGCCCGCGATCAGGTCCTGGACCGGCCGCACCAGCTTCTCGGCCGAGTAGATAGCACCATAGATGGCGGTGAGCATTGCCAACAGCAGCACCAGTGTGAGCGTGAGGCCGAAGAGATTCTTCACTCCCTCGCGTTGCTCGGTCAGATCGCTGTGCTGCGAATAGGAGTGCTGCACGGCCTCGGAAAGGCGCACGAGTTGCGGCGGCACCGGATAAAGCGCCACCACGAAGCGACCTTCGCTCGATCCGGGCGAGGTCGCGATAGGCGCCGCCGTGTTGATCAGGTAGTCGTCTTCCGACAGCGGCTCCAGGCTCCAGTACAGATTGCCGCCGGCGATCGCGCTGGTCACTTCGGCAGAGGCACGCGGCAGATTGGTCGGCGTGCCGGTGCTGCTGGCGGCGAGCACCTGGCCGAGCGTGCCGTATACGACCACCTCCAGCGCGCCGCTCTCGACGCGTTGCTCGTCGGTGGCCGAGGCCCAGTTCGACGGCGGGCTGTCGGCGAGGCGGTTCGCGAACAGCTGCGTGCTGCGCGCGTATTCGCGCATGCGCACGTCCATCGCGGATTTCGACAGCTCCAGCGCGTCGGACAGGCCCTGCTTGATCTCCACCTTGAACCAGCTGTCGATGCCGCGATTCAGGAACTCGAGCGAGAATAGATAGACGATGATCAGCGGCGCGATCACCAGCGAACCGAAGATCGCGACCGTGCGCGCCGTGAGGCGCGAGCCCGGCACACCGGCGCGAAATGCCCGCACCAGCTCGATGATCTTGCGCGCCAGCAGCACGCTGACCGTGACCACCGCGATGGCGTTGAGCAGCAGGATCCACGCCTGCAGCTGGCTGAAACGCTGGGAGTTCTGCACCGCCAGCGCCAACAGCAGCAGCAGACCGCCGCTGACCAGCACCCAGAGGGCTATTAACCCGAGGGTGCCGAGGCGCCTCATCGCTGCAGGGACCATGAGAACCACTCGCTTTCGCGATGCCAGTCATCGGTCCAGAACAGCAGCACGCGCAACGTATCGGGCAGCCGCCCACGCCGCACGCCGGCGCGCAGGGACACCCGGTACTGCCGGTTCATCGACAACTGCGGCGAGACCAGGAATGGCCACGCCTCGACCGTGCCCAATGCTTCGAGCGCTTCTTCCAGAGTGGCGTAGCTGTGTTGTTCGCCGCTGCGCGCGTCGAGATCGCGCGTCACGTAGCGATCGCTGACCGCGTGATAGATGAGCTCGCGTTTGAGCGTGTATTCGGCGACGGTTTCGTCGACCCAGAAGCGCCGCTCGCGCGAGACGATCACGTCGAGGTCGAAGGTGAGCATCAGCCCGTCCTTGAGCGCGGCGCGGATGTCGTCGTTCACCGGGTAGGCGATGCGCGCGAACAGCTGGAAGACGCCCTGGTCGACAGCCACATATGCCGACCGCACCTCGAGCACGCCGTCGAGAGGATCGGCCCGCGCAACCCCGCCCAGCCCCACGCCGACCACTGTCGCGAGTACTGCGAACAGCAGGGGCAGGAAACTGTTGGCGCGGCGGAACTGCATCGGTTCCTCTATTTTCTGGTCAAGCAAGCATAGTAGAAGCCATCGGTGCCCGCGCCGCCACCGGGCAGCAGCTGCCAGCCGACGCTGCGTTCGAGCAGCCCCGGCGGTGACACGAGGTTTTCCGGCCAGGCGCCACGCGCGGCGCGCGGCTCGCCATCCAGGAAGGCCAGCACGACCGCCTCGTTCTCCGCCGGCAGCACCGAGCAGGTGCAGTAGACGAGACGTCCGCCGGGCCGCAGTAGTTCGAACGCGGTGGCGAGAATCCGCCGCTGGGTCGCGACGAACCCGTCGATGTCGCTCGCGCGCCGCAGCAGCTTGATGTCCGGATGGCGGCGGATGACACCAGTGGCCGAACAGGGCGCGTCCACCAGGATGCGATCGAAGTGCGCGGCTTCGAACGACGCGGGCCGTTCGCGCAGGTCGGCGGTGACCAGGATCGCGTCGCGACCGGCACGCTGCAGGTTTTCGCGCACCCGCGCGAGCCGCAGACCGTCGTCGTCCACGGCGATGAGTTCGGCGAGATCCGGCGTGATTTGCGCGATGTGCAGGGTCTTGCCGCCCGGCGCGGCGCAGGCATCGAGCACGCGCATCTTCGGTTGGCAATCGAGCAGCAGCGCGGCGAGCTGCGCACCGGCATCCTGTACCGACACCGCACCGGCTTCGAAGCCGGGCAACGCCTGCACGGCCGCGGGCCGTTCGAGCACCACCGCCTGCGGCCGCCAGGCGACGACCTGTGCATCGCGCCCGAGCGCACGCCACGAACGCAGAAAATCGTCGGCGGGCAGCGCGGCATCGAGCCGCAAGACCATCGGCGGATGCTGGTTGTTGGCACGGAGAATTTCTTCGTGACGTTCGCCCCAGGCCGCACGCAGCGCTTCGACCAGCCAGCGCGGATGCGCGTGACGTTGCGCAACCTCGACATCGGCGACGGCTAACAACTCGGCGCGCTGCGCGACGAAACGCCGCAGCATCGCGTTGACCACGCCCGAAGCGCGGCCCTCGCCGATCACGCGGCTCGCGTCCACGGCCAGGTGCACCTGCGCTTCGGGCGCGCCGCGCGAGTATTCGACCTGGTGCGCGGCGGTCACCAGCAGTGCCGCGAGTTTTGGCGAGAGCTCGTCGAACGGGCGGTTCGACAAGGGCGCGAGCGCCGGCTGCAGCCGCAGGTACCAGCGCAGCGTGCCGAGCGCGATGGCGCGCACGGCGGCGCGGTCGACGCGTTCGTGCGCCGCTTCCAGCGCGGCGTCCGCGGAACGGCCCTCGTACACCACGTCGTGTACCGCGCTGGCCGCATGCGCCATGGTTTCTGCGCCAGGCGCATGGCGCGCGCGTCGCTGGGGCGGGGGATTTCTTCGCACGACGGAGCGTTTCATGTGCCGAACCTGATGCCGTCGAGGCGGACGGCATTGGCGAAATCGCGCGCCGAAACCGGCCTTTTCCCGGCGCGCTGCAGCTCGCGCACCGCGAGCACGCCCTCGCCGCAGGCGACCCGAAGTCCATCTTCCGCGATACCCAACAAGGTACCGGGTGCGGCCGCGTCAGCCGTGCCGCCCGCTACGGATGCGCGTAACACCCGCAGCGATTCGCCGGCGAAGCGGGTTTCGGCCATGGGCCACGGATTGAAGGCTCGTACCTGCCGGTCGAGATCGGCGGCCGCGGAACTCCAGTCCAGCCGCGCCTCGGACTTTTCGATCTTGGGCGCGTAGTTAGCCCCGAGCGCCGGCTGCGGGCGCGCGGCCAGCGTGCCGGCCGCGAGGCCGTCGATGGCTTCGAGCAGGGCGGCCGCGCCGAGTTCAGACAACGCGTCGTGCAGGTCGCCGGCAGTGTCGTGCGTGCCGATGTGGCGCCGTCGCTCGAGCAATGTCGGGCCGGTGTCGAGGCCCTCGTCGAGCTGCATGATGGTCACTCCGGTTTCAGTGTCGCCCGCGAGGATCGCGCGCTGGATCGGCGCCGCGCCGCGCCAGCGCGGCAGCAACGAGCCGTGGATGTTGAGGCAGCCGCGGCGCGGCAGTGCCAGCACCGCGGGTGGAAGGATGAGCCCGTAGGCGACCACGACCAGGAGATCGGGCGCCCAGAGCGAAAGCTGCGCGCGGCCCTCGGGTGTCTTCAGGGTCGCCGGCTGCGCCAGCGGCAGGCCGGCGTCGAGCGCGAGTAGTTTGACCGGCGAGGCGCGCAGCTCCCGTCCGCGGCCGGCCGGCCGGTCGGGTTGCGTCAACACGCCGACCACGCGATGCGTGGAGCCGAGCAGCGCACGGAGCGCGGGCAGCGCAAATTGCGGCGTGCCCGCGAAGGCAATTCTAAAAGAGTTCATAACGCCCGAAGGCTTGGAGTTCTTGTTCGTATCAGTACGCGCGGGAGGCAGCGGGCTCGCGCTGTTTGGCGGCGCGCTCCTTGCGATCCTTGTCGAGCTTCTTGCGGATACGTTCGCGCTTGAGATCCGACAGGTAGTCGACGAAAAGCTTGCCTTCGAGGTGATCCATCTCGTGCTGCAGGCACACCGCCGCGAGCCCGTCGAGATCGACTTCGAAGGTCGCGCCGTTGACGTCCTGGGCGCGTGCCCGGATGACCGCGGCCCGCTTCACTTCGTCGAAAATGCCCGGTACCGACAGGCAGCCTTCTTCGGTGATCCCCACGCCTTCCTGCGTCAGGATCTCCGGATTGCAGAAGACCCGGGGATCGGTCTTTCCTTCCGAAACATCCATGACTATCAGACGCTTATGGAAATCGACCTGGGTCGCGGCCAGCCCCACTCCGGGCGCGGCGTACATGGTTTCGAACATGTCGGCGACCTTCTGCGCGAGCGCGGCGTCGAAGACCTCCACGCGGGTGGCCTTGGTCCTTAGACGGGGGTCGGGGTATTCAAGAATTTGCAGGCGCGCCATGATGTTCCGCTCGATTGCTGCTAATGTTTGGGCGATCCGACCGTGGACAAGGAACGCATGGAGCGGAGCGGGTGATGGACCCGTGATCCAGCGCACAAACTTGACAATAGATCGTATGCCCTCGTGCCGCGGCGGATTATAACAGTGGGGTCCGCTTGCCCCACCCAGGATTGAGGAGTGGAGGATGTCTCTTAATCAACAACTTAGGGAGCCGCGCGTGCTCGGAACTCTGACCCCGCGTCTCTTCGCCCTGACGGCCTTCATTGCTGCCGCGCTGCTGCTCGTGGCCGGCTGCAAATCGGCACCGCCCGCGGCTGAAGCCGCGCCGCCGCCCATGGCCGCGGAACCGGTCAACGCTGCGGATACCAGCGCTGACGACCTCACGGCCACTGAAGCCGCGGTTGCGGCCATGAACGAAGCGCCGGTTGCCGATGCCGCGCCGGTGCAGACCGCGCAGCTCATCCGTCCGGATGCGCCGATGAACTACACCGTGAAGCGTGGCGACACGCTCTGGGACATCGCCGCGGTGTTTCTCAAGGACCCGTGGTTCTGGCCCGAGATCTGGCAGATCAATCCGCAGGTCGAGAATCCCCACCTGATCTATCCGGGCGACGTGTTGTCGCTGGCCTATGGTCACGACGGCAGCAGCGCCAGCGTGAGCATTTCGCAGTACAGCGGCGCGCGCCTGCAGCCGCGTCTGCGCAGCGAACAACTCGACGGTCCGGTCGACGCGATTCCGTTTGCCGCCATCGCCGCGTTCCTGAGCAAGCCGAGTGTGCTCACGAAGGATGAAGCGCTGGCTGCGCCGCACATTCTCGGATTCCGCGATCACCACATGATCGGTGGGACGGGACACGAGATCTACGTCAAGAACCTCAACGCGCCGCTGAACCAGCGCTACGCGGTCATGCACATCGGCGAGGCGATCGTGGATCCGGAATCCAAGGACCTCGTGGGTTATCAGGCCGCGTACGTCGCGACCGCCGTGGTCAACAATCCGGGCACGATCAGCAAGGCCATCCTCACCGAAGGCGCGCGCGAGGCGCTCGAAGGCGACCGCCTGATACTGCAGGAAGGCGATGTGCCGCTGACTTTCACGCCGCATGCGCCGGCCTCTAACATCAATGGACAGATCATCGCGGTCGCGGACGAGGCCGAGCAGATCGGTCAGTTCCAGGTCGTCGTGATCAATCGCGGCGCACGTCAGGGCCTCACGCCCGGCGCGGTGCTCGCCATCGACCAGAAGGGCGAGGTCGTGCACGACAAGTACGGCAAGGCGCCGTGGGAAAAGAATCCCTATGGCGAGATGGTGCAGCTGCCTTACGAACGGGCCGGCACGATGATCGTCTTCAAGGTGTTCGACCGCGTGAGTTACGGCCTGGTGATCGGCGCACGCGGGCCGATGCAGGTCGCGGATCGCGTCTACAACCCGTAACGCATTTCTCGACATTCAGACGATTAGGGCCAGCCTCCGTGCTGGCCCTTTCGTTTTATGCTGCCTCATGCACGCCGAGCAGCATTTCGACCTTCGCCGCCTGTGTCTCGCGGCGCGTGCTCCCGGCCTCACCGCCGATCAATTCGCACGCCTCGTGGCCGCCAGCCCCGATCTATCGCTGCTCGATCGTCCCGACATCGCGACGCTGGCGCGCCTCGAGCTAACTACCGGGATGGTTCAATGGCTGCGCTGCCCGGATGCCGCACGTGTCGACGCCGACCTGCGCTGGCTCGAAGCCGCCGGTTGCACGCTGCTGGCCGCCACCGACGCGTATTACCCGGAAGCGCTGCGGCAGTCGCCCGGCGCTCCCGGCGTGTTGTTCGTGCTCGGAGACGTCAAGGCGCTGGGCGAGCCGCAGCTCGCCATGGTCGGCAGCCGCAATCCGACGGCTGGCGGCCGCGCCACCGCGCGCGAATTCGCCGCGTTCTTTGCGCGCGCGGGTCTCACCATCACCAGCGGCCTTGCATTGGGCATCGATGCCGCATGTCACGAGGGCGCATTGTCCGCGGGGGGGCTCACCGTTGCGGTGCTCGGGCACGGGCTCGACGACGTCTATCCCCCGCAGCACAAGGCGCTCGCCGCCCGCATCGCCGCCAGCGGCGCGGTGGTGTCCGAATTCCCGCCCGGAGTGCCGCCGCTGCGCGAGCACTTCCCGCGCCGCAACCGCATCATCGCGGGACTTGCGGTGGGCACATTGGTCGTCGAAGCAGCCCGCGAATCCGGGTCATTGATCACTGCCCGTCTCGCCGGCGATGCCGGTCGCGAGGTCTTCGCGATACCCGGCTCCATCCACAATCCGTTCGTCCGCGGTTGCCATCAGCTCATCCGTCAAGGCGCAAAGCTGGTCGAGCTTCCCGAGGACGTGCTCGGTGAGCTCAAGATTTCCCTTGCGGACCAACTACTTGCAGCGCCCTCCGAAGGGCTCCAAAAAAAATCGCCGTTGGACAAGGAATACAAAATCCTGTTAGATGCGCTCGCCTTCGAGCCGGCAAGCGTCGACAGCTTGATCGAACGCACGGGGATGAACAGCGAATCGATCGCCTCGATGCTGCTGATTCTGGAACTCGACGGGCACGTGGCGCCGCACCCCGGCGGCCGATACAGCCGCATGGCGGGACAGCAACTTTCACATGACCGGTAGCGTTTTAGACATTCTTATTTACGTGTTCGACCAGTACATGCTGGCCGAGACACCCGATGTGCCTGAGCGCGAGACTCTCGCCGCCGATCTCGAACGCGCCGGTTTTGGCCGCAACAACGTCGAACGCGCGCTCGACTGGCTGGCGGATCTCGCCGGCGAACGTTCACGCCCCGATCTGTCCTCGCGCGCGTTGCGCGTGTTCTCCGCCGACGAAGTCGAGCGCATCTCCACCAGCTGCCGCGGTTACCTGCTGCAGCTCGAACAGGAAGGCATCTTGTCGCCCCTCCAGCGCGAGATTGTCATCGACCGCCTGGTCGCGCTCGACGGTGACGAAGTCGACATCGACCGGCTCAAGTGGCTGGTGCTCATGGTGCTCTCCAGCCAGCCAGGGCAGGAACAAGCCTGCGCCCGCATGGAAGACCTGGTGTTCGACGAACTGGATGCGCTTCCCAACTGATGGCTGAAAACCTAGTCATCGTCGAGTCGCCGGCCAAAGCGAAAACCATCAAGAAGTACCTCGGCAAGGATTTCGAGGTGCTCGCTTCGTACGGCCATGTCCGCGATCTCGTGCCGAAAGAAGGCGCGGTCGATCCCGACAAACAGTTCGCGATGACGTATCGCTCGATCGAGCGTAACGAAAAACACGTCGACGCCATCTCGCGCGCGCTCAAGAAGTCGAAGAACCTCTACCTCGCGACCGACCCCGACCGCGAGGGCGAAGCGATCTCCTGGCACCTGCGCGAGCTGCTCGAAGAGCGCGGCGAGCTCAAGGACAAGACCGTCAAACGCGTGGTGTTCTACGAAATCACCAAGGGCGAGGTGCAGCGCGCCGTGGCCGAGCCGCGCGACCTGTCGCTCGATCTGGTGAACGCCCAGCAGGCGCGCCGCGCGCTCGACTACCTCGTGGGTTTCAACCTGTCGCCGCTGCTGTGGAAGAAGGTCCGCCGCGGGTTGTCCGCCGGCCGCGTGCAAAGCCCCGCGCTGCGCATGATCTGCGAACGCGAAGACGAAATCGGCAAGTTCATCCCGCAGGAATACTGGACGCTCGAAGCCGAAGGTGAACACAGCGCGCAGACCTTCCCCCTCAAGCTGGTCGAGTTCAACGGTCAGCGGGTGGAGCAGTTCAGCTTCACCAACGAGGGTTCCGCGCGCGATGTCGAGAAATCGCTGAACGACACGGCGCAGGGTTTCCTGCACGTCATCTCGATCGACAAGAAGCAGCGCAAGCGCAACCCGTCGCCACCATTCACCACCTCTACGCTGCAGCAGGAAGCCGCGCGCAAACTCGGCTACTCCGCCCAACGCACCATGCGTCTCGCGCAGCAGCTTTATGAAGGTGTCGATTTCGGCGAGGGCAGCATCGGCCTCATCACCTACATGCGTACGGACTCCGTGAACCTCGCGAACGACGCGATTCGCGAGATGCGCGAGGTGATCGAAAAGGAATACGGCAAGGAAGGCGTGGCCGAAGAGCCGCGCATCTACAAGACCAAGTCGCGCAACGCGCAGGAAGCGCACGAGGCGATTCGTCCCACCTCTGCATCAATCCTGCCGTCCCAGGTCGAAGGCAAGATCGATCCGGATCAATTCAAGCTGTACGCGCTCGTCTGGAAGCGCGCGGTGGCCTCGCAGATGTCGCACGCCTTGTTCGACACCGTCGCGGTCGACATGCAGCCGAGCAAGCAGGCGGAAGCCGGCAATGGTGCCGGACGCCACGTCCTGCGCGCCAATGGTTCGACGCTCGTAAAGCCGGGCTACATGGCCGTCTACCAGGAAGACGTCGACGACTCGAAGCCCGAGAACGAAAACGATCGCCTCCTGCCGGCCATGAAGGAAGGCGACGTCGTCACTCTTCTTAATGTGCACGGCGACCAGCACTTCACCGAGCCGCCGCCGCGTTTCTCGGAAGCCTCGCTGGTGAAGGCGCTGGAAGAACATGGCATCGGCCGCCCATCGACCTACGCCACGATCATCTCGACGCTCAAGGACCGCGAGTACGTCGACATGGACAACCGCCGGTTCATCCCGACGGACATCGGCAAGATCGTCGGCAGTTTCCTGTCGAAACATTTCCACAAATACGTGGAGTACGGCTTCACGGCCGCGCTCGAAGACGAGCTCGACGCCGTCTCGCGCGGCGAAGAGAACTGGACCGAGCCGCTCAAGAAATTCTGGAAGCCGTTCATCACCCAGGTCGAGCACATCGAGAAGAATGTGTCGCGCGAGGAAGTCGCGCAGGCGCGTGAACTCGGCAAGGATCCGGTCAGCGGCAAACCCATCACCGTGCGGATGGGCCGTTATGGTCCGTTCGTGCAGATCGGTACGAAGGACGACGAAGAGAAACCCAAATTCGCGGGTTTACGTCCGGGCCAGAAGATGGACCTCATCAAGCTGCCCGAGGCGCTCGAGCTCTTCAAACTACCGGTGAGTCTGGGCAACACCGCCGACGGCGAACCGGTCCAATCGAACATTGGCCGCTTCGGGCCGTACATCAAATACGGCGCCAAGTACGTATCGCTCAAGCCGCCGGACGATCCGTACACGGTCACGCTCGAACGCGCGCTCGAAGTCATCCGGCTCAAGAAAGAAGCCGACGCGAACCGGATCATCGTCGACTTTGGGGTCGACAACATCCAGGTGCTGAACGGCCGCTACGGCCCGTACATCACCGACGGCAAACGCAACGCGCGCATTCCGAAGGACACGGACCCGAAGTCGGTGCCACTCGAGTTGTGCCGCGAATTGCTGGCCGCCGCGCCGCTGCGCGGCACGCGCTTCGGCCGCAAGAAGGGCGCGCCCGCCAAGACGGCCTCACCTCCCGGAGCAGAAGGCGCCACCGAGAAGCCGGTGAAAAAAGCCAAGGGCAAGGCCGCGGCCAGGCCCAAAGCCGAGGCATCCGTCGCCACCGATGCGGCGGCAGCGCCCGCCAAAAAAGCGGCTCCCGCGAAGAAGAAAACCGCGCCGAAGGCAGCCAGCACGAAAAGCGCGACGGCTGTGCCGAAGAAGACGCCGGCAAAGTCCAAGGCGAAGTAAACGCCAGGCATCGAACGAAAAGCCCCGCCAGCGCGGGGCTTTTTCATGTGTGCCGGTGGTAGGCCGATCCGGCCATTCTAGTTAGGCGGTGCGGACGGGATATGGAAGCCGTGCGGGGCGGAGCTTGCCTTGTTACTTGTCCGGCGCCGACGGCGGCGGGTACGGCCGCGGCTCGGTGTCCATCATCGGAGGCGCGGCCTTCTTGGGCCCCGGCCGCTGCGCGGCCGCGCAACTCACCACCCGGCCGCCGCGATCGGTGTTGTACGTCAGGCTGCCGATGTCCGTCTTCGCGACGATTCGAAAGCCCTCGACGAGCGTCTGCGCATACATCCCGCCCGGTTCAGGACAGCCGAGCGAGGAATCGCTCCACGTGACCTTTTCCGCCTGCGTGAGCACGACCGCACTCGGCGCGACTTTGAAGCGCCGCGCTGCATCAGCCACGACCGCGCGGCGCGCATCGAGCGGGATGCTCGCGACGGACACGGCCTCTCCAGCCGGGCTGGCAGGGGCGGGTACCTCGGGAATACGAGTGGGTGGGGCGATGCCGGTTTTCACGGGTGGCTTGTCTCCCCCGCACGCCGCGAGGGGAATCGCGGCGGCCATTGCGAACACGATGCCTGCGAATGCTTTCGCCATGTAAATCTCCTTGCGCAACTGTATAAACGCCTGCGTCGCATCGTCAGGGTTCCATGAAATACCGCCATCAGTATCACGCCGGCAACTTCGCCGACGTCCACAAACACGTCGCGCTACTCGAAATCCTTGCAGCGCTCACGCGCAAGGACAAGGGCCTGCTGTTCGTCGACACCCACGCGGGTCGTGGCGACTACGACCTGCATCCCGGCGACGCGGAACATCCCGCCGAGTGGCAGGCGGGCGTGGCGAAATTGCTGGCCGCCACGCCGCGGCACGCGGCGTTGACGCGTTACCGGGACATGGCCGCGAGCGGCGTGCACGGCGGCAGCCTGCACTACCGCGGTTCGCCACTGCTTGCGTTGCAGGTGCTGCGGCCGGTGGATCGCGCGGTGTTCTTCGAGAGCCAGCGCGAAGAGGCCGGGCACCTGCGCAAATTGCTCGACTCTTCGGCGCGAGCGCGCGTCGAAGGCAGCGATGGATTCGCGGGATTGCGCGCGCTGCTGCCGCCGCCGGAGCGGCGCGGTTGCGTGCTGATCGATCCGCCGTACGAGGAACGCGAGGATTTCGCCCTGGTGCGCCAGGCAGCCATCGACGCGCTGGCGCGCTTCGAAGGCGCGGTGCTCGTGTTGTGGGTACCGCTCAAGCTGCGCTCCGATTTCGACGCCTGGCTCGCGAAACTGCAGCGTGCGCTGCCGCGGCCGGTGCTCGGTTCGCTGCTGTGGGTGCATCCGCCCGACTCGCGCGCGGCGCTCAACGGCTCGGGCCTCGCCGTGGTCAACCCTCCCTATCTACTCGAGGAAGAAATGCGCGAGTGGCTGCCGGAGCTCGTCTCGCTGCTCGGGTCCGCACAGGCGGGCTGCGAAATACTCGCCCCTACCGAATCGCGCTGACAACTCGCGCGACCAGAACTTCCGGAACCTGCGCACCGTCGCGCGCCAGTACCGCGACGCTGCCGGTGCGCGCCGGCAGCAGCACGCCGTGCAACCCGCTCTCCGCGAACTGCGTGCGTTTCGAAACCTTCTCGTGCACCAGCAGCATCACGGTCACGGGGCCGCCGCCGGTCTGGACGACGAGGTGGGCGACGCGGTGGCCGCGGAACGGACACGGATACGCGTAGATGACGGGCAGCGACGCGTCGAGCTGCACGCCCGCGGTACGCAACACGCCGGCAACCTCCGCCGGCGGCAACAGCGTCTGCCCGTTCCAACTACTGCCTTCCTCGAGCACGTGCGCGACTACTTCGCCCGCCAGCGCGGACTGCGGTCTGAACGCCCAGAATCCACCGGCCAGCAGCATGGCGAGCGCCACCGATGCGGCCAACGCGTAGCGCCGCGCCGGCGCCGCCACGGGTCGCGTGCGGAAGTTCGCCAGTGGCAATTCGAGCGCTGACCGCAGGCGCCGGTCCAGCAGCAGCGTCTCTTCGAGAAATTGCCGGCACGCGGCGCAGGTCGCCAGATGCGCAGTCACCCCGGGTGGCAGGTCATGGGGATCGCCGCCGATCTGCAGGCGCGTGTGGACGCATTCGGGAGAGCCCGCGTTCATTCGACGTCCTCCGCCGGTGCCAGACCGTAGATCACGCGTAATTTATTGCGCGCGCGAAACAGGCGCGTCAGCACCGTGGGCTGCGTGAGCTTGAGTTCGGCGGCGATTTCCGCCGTGCTGAATCCACCTAACACCTGCATCACCAGCGGCTCCCGATATTCATCCGGCAATTTCATGATGGCGCCGCGCAGGTCGTGCAGCCCCGCGTCGCCATCGCTGGCGAGTGCCGGGTCGCCCAGCGCCTCGACCGAATCGACATCGACGGTAGGCAGACGCTTGCGTTCGAACAGACGCGCGTGCTCGCGCCGCACGATGGTCAGCAGCCAGGGCCGCGCGGCCGTGGGGTCCTTCAATTCCTCGCGGGACTTCCAGGCCCTGATGAGCGTCTCCTGCACCACGTCCTCGGCCACCGCCCGATCGCGCGCCAGCCACAGGGCGAAACGCAGCAGATCGGGGCGCAACATCTCGAGAAGACGCGAAAAAGGCGCCTGGGGCGTCGTTCCGCGCGGGCTTTGGTTCATGTATAAGACCGGCCTGACGTGACCCTTATTTCACTCATTTTCATCCCACTATGAAGGCACCGGATCAGTACGGAGTGGTGGGTCATCCGATCAATCACAGCTGGTCGCCCTTCATCCACGGACTCTTCGCGAAGCAGACCGAACAGTCCCTGGTCTATCGACTCTACGACATCGCCCCCGGGGACTTCCGCGCGCAGGTGCTGGAGTTCTTCGCGCGCGGCGGGCGCGGTCTGAATGTGACCGTACCACACAAGGAAGCGGCCGCCGAGCTGGCCAACGAGCTCACTACCCGCGCGGATCGCGCCGGCGCCGTGAACACCCTGATGCTCAACGCCGGGCACGATCTGCTCGGCGACAACACCGATGGCCACGGCCTGGTGACGGACCTGCGCAAGAATCTCGCGCTCGAGATCACCAACGAACGCATCCTGATCCTGGGTGCCGGCGGCGCCACGCGCGGCGTCATCGCCCCGCTGCTCGAGCTCGGACCCACCGAACTGGTGATCGCCAATCGCACCACGGATCGCGCGGTGAATCTTGCCTCGCTGTTTTCGGATCTCGGGCCGGTGCGCGGTTGCGGCTTCGAGGATGTCGGACTCGATCCGTTCGACCTGGTCATCAACGCGACCGCGGCGGGATTGACCGGCTCCGTTCCGAACATCGACGGCGACGTGATCGGCAGCCACACCGTCTGCTACGACATGAGCTACAGCAAGTCCGCCACGCCCTTCGTGACCTGGGCCATTGAACAGGGTTGCGGCCGAGCCCATAAAGGCTGGGGCATGCTGGTGGAACAGGCCGCCGAAGCGTTCACGTTATGGCGCGGCGTGCGCCCGAATACCGAACCCGTGCTCACCGCCCTCGGAATGAAATGACTGACGCAAATATCAGCGGCACCGCCCTGCCCGCCTTCGACCGCATCCAGGCCGCCGACGTGGAATCGACCATCCGCGAGCTGCTGCAACGCAGCCGCGGCGAAGTCGCGACGCTCGAAGCGCAGCCGCATCCGACGTTCGCCAACACCGTGCTGCCGCTCGAACAGCTGTCGCACCGGCTGTCGCGCACCTGGTCGCCCATCAGCCATCTGAACGGCGTGCTCAATTCCGACGCGCTGCGCACCAGCTACAATGCCTGCCTGCCGCTGCTGTCTAACTACTGGACCGATCTGGCGCAGAGCGAGCCTTTGTACCGCGCTTACCGCGCGATCGCCGCCAACGAGGCCGGCCAGCTCGATCCGAAGCAGCGCCGCGTCATCGAGCGCGCACTCGAGGATTTCCGTCTCGCCGGTGTCGGCCTGCCGCAGGAGCGCAAGGAACGGTACAAGGCCGTGGTGCAGGAACTGGCACAGCTCGGCGCCAAGTTCGAAGAGAACGTGCTCGATGCGATGAACTCGTGGACGCGCCACGTCACCGACGCGGCCGAGCTTGCCGGCATCAATCCCGTGATCGTCGAGCAGGCGCGCGTGCGCGCCGTCGAGAAGAATCTGCCGGGCTGGGTGTTCGCGCTCGAGCAACCCACGTATGTCGCCGTGATCACCGATGCCGATTCCGAAACGCTGCGCCGCGATTTCTACGAAGCCTGGTCGACGCGCGCGTCCGACCGCGGCCCGTCCACCGGAAAATTCGACAACACCGGGGTGATGGCGCAGATCCTGGCCTTGCGCCACGAGGCGGCACGGCTGCTCGATTTCCCCAACTACGCGGCCTATGCGCTCGCCACGCGTATGGCACCGTCCAACCAGGCGGTGTTCGATTTCCTGCGCCAGCTCGCACGGGTCGCGAAACCCGCGGCACAGCGTGAATTCGCCGAGCTCGAGCAGTTCGCCGGCCGCAAGCTCAATGCCTGGGACGTGGGTTACTACTCCGAGAAGCTGCAACAGAAGTTGTTCTCGATTTCGCAGGAAGAACTGCGGCCTTACTTCCCCCTGCCGCGCGTGCTCGAGGCGCTGTTCGCCGTGGCGGAAAAACTGTTCGGCGTGAACATCGTCGAACGCCCCGGAGTGCCCGTATGGCACGCCGACGCACGTTTCTTCGAAATCCGGGATGCGAACGGCGCGGCGCGCGCCGGTTTCTATCTCGACGCCTGCGCGCGGCCCAAGAAACGCGCCGGCGCGTGGATGGACGATTGCGTCGGCCGCAAGGATTTCGGTTCCGAGCACACGATTCCGGTCGCCTATCTCGTCTGCAATTTCCTGCCGGCTGCGCCAGGCAAACCGCCGCTGCTCACGCACGACGACGTGGTGACGATGTTCCACGAGTTCGGTCATGGCCTGCACCACATGCTGACGCGCGTGGGGTATCCGAGCATCGCCGGCATCAATGGCGTTTCGTGGGACGCGGTCGAACTACCCAGCCAGTTCCTGGAGAACTTCGCCTGGCGCCCCGAAGTGCTCGCCAACATGGCTCGCCATTTCGAGACCGGCGCGCCGCTACCCGCGGACCAGCAAGCCCAGTTGTTGGGCTCGCGCACCTTCCAGGCAGGGCTCGCGACCATGCGCCAGCTGGAATTCGCGCTGTTCGATTTTCGTCTGCACGCGGAGTACGACCCGGCGCAGGGCGCGCGCGTGTTCGAGATCCTCAAAGAAGTGCGCGCCGAGAACGGCGTGTTCGCGGTGCCGGAGTGGAATCGCTTTCCGCACAACTTCGCCCATATCTTCTCGGGCGGTTACGCTGCCGGTTACTACAGCTACAAATGGGCTGAGGTACTCGCGGCGGATGCGTTCTCCGCGTTCGAAGAACAGGGCGTGTTCGATCGCGGCGTCGCGCAGAAATTCCTCGATTCCATCCTGTCGCAGGGCGGCAGCCGCAAGGCGCTCGATGCCTTCGTGGATTTCCGCGGCCGTCCGCCCGACGTGAACGCGCTGCTGCGCCAGCAGGGCCTCGCTTCCTGAGCGCGGCCGCGAATGGTGGCGTGAATTCGATGAACGAGTTTCAGATCGCCACCTGGAACGTGAACAGCCTGCGCGTGCGCGGCGGGCAGTTGCTCGAGTGGCTGCGGGCCCATTCACCCGACGTGGTCGCGCTGCAGGAAACCAAGATGCAGGACCCCGATTTCCCGCATCCGGAATTCACCGCCGCCGGTTACCACAGCGTCTTCAGCGGCCAGAAGACCTACAACGGCGTGGCCCTGCTCTCGCGGCATCCGATGACGGACTTCGTGCGCGACATCCCGGAGTTCGACGATCCGCCGCGGCGCGTGCTGGCGGCGAACATCGCCGGATACCGCGTCATCAATCTGTACGTACCGAACGGCCAGGCGCCCGGTTCGGAAAAATTCGCTTACAAGATGAAATGGCTGGAGGCGCTCACGCGCTGGCTGGCGCAGGAGGCCGCGCAACATCCGGATCTCGTGGTACTCGGCGATTTCAATGTCGCGCCCGAGGATCGCGACGTGCACGATCCGGCGAAGTGGGCCGGCTGCGTCCACGTCAGCCCGGAAGAGCGCGCGGCGCTCAAACGCATCACCGACCTGGGGCTGGCCGACGCATTTCGCCGCTTCGAGCAACCGGAGAAGTCATTCAGCTGGTGGGATTACCGCCAGGCGGGTTTTCGTCGCAACGCGGGGCTGCGCATCGACCTGATCCTCGTGAACGAGCCGTTGCTGCCACGGCTCGCCGGCGTGCGCATCGATGTGGAACCGAGGCGCGCCGAACGCGCGTCCGATCACACGCCCGTGATTGCGACGTTTCGCACCGGCCCGGCCTCGGGCTGACCGGAAGGGCAGACGGGAAACCCGTTCCCTGGCGGGCACATGGCTCGCGCGGAAGACCCGGGACAGCGGTTCGAGCCGGCCGCTTTACAGTAGCCGGAGAGGTGGCGCGATCTGCGACGCACTCCTCCGTGACGCAGGTCACGCCCGATCCAAGGGCAGCGTTCGTCCGCTGGTCTTTTGAAAACCCCCTGCCTAGACTCGCGCATCTTGTTAGTGCTTCCTCCAAGGCACACGTGAGCGCCGAGGCCCGCCGCAGCGATTACGACGTCACCGACACGGTACTCGTGAGCTCGGCTCCCGATGTTCGTGCCGCGATCGAAGAACTGTTCGGCCAGGTCTGGCCGGGACAGAAATTTCCCGCCTTCGCGCACGTCTTCCACGACTTCGAGCGCATGTTCTCGGGACGCATGCCGGGTTACTTCGGCGTCGACACGGTTTATCACGACCAGCAGCACACGCTCGACATCACGCTCGCCACCGCGCGGCTGATCGTCGGCCACGAACTGCAGGTGCCCGACGCGCAGAAATTCGGTGCCGAACGCGCGATGCTCGGCATCGTGGTCGCGTTGTTCCACGACGTGGGATACCTGCGCTCCACGCGCGACGCGGACGTGCCGAACGGCGCCGAGTTCACCACCATCCACGTGTCGCGCGGCGCGGCTTTCCTCAAGGACTATCTACCCAAGATCGACATGGGATCGTGGGCGCCGGTGGCCGCCGAGATCATCCACTACACCGGGTACGAACGCCCGTTCAAGAACATCGTCACGCCCGATGCACGCGATCACAAGCTCGGGCACCTGGTCGGCACCGCCGATCTCATGGCGCAGATGGCGGATCGTTGTTATCTCGAAAAATGCCGCGACCGGCTCTATGCCGAATTCGTACTCGCCGGGGTGGCCCTGCCCATCGGAGAGAACGGGCACGTGAAGGTGCGCTACGCCTCGGGCCTCGACCTGCTGCGCCAGACGCCGAAGTTCGTGTTCGACATGCGCGCGAAGCGGCTCGACGGCGAGTTCAACCGCGCGTATCGCTATCTCGAAGTGCTGTACGGCGGTCACAACCCGTACATGGAATCCATCGACCGCAATCTCGAATACCTGCAGCGCATCCTGCGCAGCGAGAACTGGCGTCTGCTGCGGCGTCAGCCGCCGGTGTTCACCGGGGTCGAGGATTCGATGGCGACCACGCGCACGCTGATGCTCGGCGCCATCAAGAAAGTCTGGGGCTGAGGAGCGCGCCTTCGGGCGCCGCATCCACATTGACCACGTAGCTCGAGTAGTTACGCGCCAGGGCGTCGAGCACCGCGGACTTCCCCTCGATCGCCGCATCCACCAGCACACTTTTCAGCGCCTCGAGCGATAGCTGCCGCTGCGCACGCGCCGCCACCTTCGCGTGGGACAGGTGCCAGGGTTCGGGCTGCACGCCGCCGCGGTCGGTCGTGTAGGGGCGGTAGAACCCAAAAGCGTGCATGTGCTCGTCGAGCCAGCGCGTCAGCCGCTCGAAGGGCCCTCCCGGCTGGTACTCGGCCGGCACGACTTGCAACTGGTAACCATAGGGCAGCGCCTTCCCGTCGAGCACGTCGAAATCCGTACCCCAGTGATGGCGGCTGGCCCCCGGCAGCGCGGACCACCAGAGGATCGCCGCAACCTTGTCGGCGGGTGACAGCGCGGTGGCATCCAGCGGCTTTCCAGCCCGGTCCTGCATGGGCCGCTCGCCGCGAAATTTCCCATTCCAGATAGCGAGTTGCCGGTCGAAATCGCGAAAGCTGGAGAACGCCACGAGGTCGATGCCGACTGCCGCGGCCGCCGCCCGCATGGCGAGGAATGGCCGGACGACCTCGTTATGCAAGCTGCAGCGCGGGTCGGAAAGGTCCGTCAGGTGGCCGCGGTCCCGGCCGGTCAGCTGTTCGAGCGTGAATTGCGCAGATTCGGGCATGCCGGCATCGTACCCTCCGGCTTTCTGCGGAACTAATGCTCATCGCGACCCGGTAGGAGGCCTTCGAATGTGGCCCACCCCGGAATTGCGCGGGTAAGATTGCCCGCAAATTACAAGACCTTCGGACCCTTTCGGCACCGTGACCATCGTCAGTTTCAAGAGCAAATACATCGCGGTCGCCGTGCTCGCGGCCGTGGTCGTGTCGCTGGCCGTGGGTTCCGTCATGGTCTACGAGAATCGCTCGCAGCATTCCGCGCTGCTTGGCTCGGCCACCGCCGACGCGAGCAAACGTGTCGAGGGCGAACTTGCGCTGCGCGCGTCGGATCTCGCACAGCACATCTCCGAACGCGTCGCCGATGGCGTCCTCAAGGGCGATCGAAGCGCGATCGTCGCGCAGCTCGATACCTTCAAGCGCGACACCACGTTGTTAGGCGTCGTGCTGCGCAACACCGCGGGAAGCGAGCTGTACACCTGGCAGCGCTCGGGCGACACCAGCAGTTCCATCACACGCAGTGCCACCGTGCCGGTGCGCGCCAGCGTGCAGACGCTGCCCGGCATCGACACGCCGCAGACGGTCGGGGAAGTCGAAGTCGAGGTGCGCTCGCTCGAAAGCTCGCCGGAATCCGCCGGCGCACTGACCCATTTCGATTCGATGCAGCTGCGGCAGATGCGCAAGGCGCTGTTCCTCGCCGGTGGTTTGGGCGTCGTCACGCTGGCGCTGGGCTTCGCGCTCGCCTGGTGGGCCGGCCGCCGCGTGCATCAGCCGATCACCTCGCTCATCCGGAGCGCCGACCGCATCGCGCAGGGCGACTACTCCCGCCCGATGGAAGTAGGCCGCCGCGACGAACTGGGCGAGCTGCAGGCCGCCCTCGAACGCATGCGCCAGAAGCTGCGCCAGACCACGATCAACAAGAACTACCTGACCAACGTGCTCGGCAGCATGACCGACGCGGTGTTCGTGACCTCGCCCGACGGCGTGATCCGCATGGCGAACCAGTCGGCCTGCAAGCTGCTCGCCTGGGGCGAGGAAGAACTGGTCGGCCGCGGCATCGCCTCGATCCTCGACGAACGCGAGCGTCCCGAGTTCGACATGTTGCGCGCCTCATCGGACACGCGCGAAACCGTGGTGAAGACACGGCATGGCCAAACCATTCCGGTGGCCATCACCGGCTCGCAGATCACCACCGACGACCCGCAGTACCAGGGCACCATCTTCGTGGTGCGCAACGTCACCGAGCGCAAACGCGCCGAACGGCGCATCCGGTATCTGGCGCGTTACGACGCGCTGACGAAAGTGCCGAATCGCATGCAGTTCCAGCACCTGCTGCAGCAGGCGATCGCGCGCGCGATCCGCAACAAGACCGGGCTGGCGCTGTTGTATCTCGATATGGATCGCTTCAAGGAGATCAACGACACCTTCGGCCACGCCGCCGGCGATCGCACGCTCGAGATCCTGACCGAACGCCTGATGCGCGCGCTGCCGCAGGAAACCACCATCGGCCGCCTGGCGGGCGACGAATTCGCGATGTTCGTCGACGACCTGGCCGGCGAAGCCGACAACCGCGGCACCGTGGCGCAGCTCGCGCGCAGCGTGTTGGCGGAGATCTCGCGCGCTTTCCAGTTGCAGGAACACGAAGTGTTCCTCACCGCCAGCATCGGCGTCGCGTTTTGTCCGCGCGACGCGGAGAACGTGATCGACCTGATCCGCAACGCCGATGCGGCGATGTATCACTCGAAGCAGAACGGCGGCAATTCGTTCGCGTTCTATTCGCCCGAAATGAACGCGGCCGCGGTCGAGCGGCTCATGCTCAAGAGCAAGCTGCGCCGCTCGCTCGAGCGCGACGAATTCCAGGTTCACTACCAGCCGAAGGTGGACCTGCGCGATGGCCGCATCGTCGGTGCCGAGGCGCTGCTGCGCTGGCGCCTGCCCGGGCACGGCGACATCCCGCCCTCGCAATTCATTCCGCTGGCCGAGGAAACCAACCTCATCCTCGAGGTCGGCGAGTGGGTGCTGAACCGCGTCTGCCAGGACTATCGCGAGCTGCAGCAGACCGTGACCAATCCGGGCCGCATCTCGCTGAACCTGTCGCTCAAGCAATTGCGCCAGGCGAGTTTCATCCTGCGTTTCCGTTCCGTGTTCCGCAAACACGGCGTCTCGCCCACCTGCTTCGAGCTCGAGATCACCGAAACCACGCTGATGGCGGACAGCAAACGCACGTTGCACCTGCTCGACGAGCTCTACGCGATGGGCCTGCATCTATCCATCGACGATTTCGGCACCGGTTATTCGTCGCTGTCCGCGCTGCAGCAGTTTCCGATCGGCACGCTCAAGATCGACCAGTCCTTCGTGCGCGACGTCGATGACGACGAGAGCGATGCGACCATCGTGCGCACGGTCATCGAGATGGGACGCAGCCTCAAGATGAACGTGATCGCCGAGGGCGTCGAAACCACCGGGCACCTCGACTTCCTGCGCCGCCACCATTGCGGCTTCGGCCAGGGCAAGTTGTTCGGCGAGCCGGTGACACTCGCCGAGCTGCGACTCCTGCTCGTCCGCCAGCAGGAGACCGGGCCGGCCTTCGCCGGAATGCTCACCCAGATGAGCAAGAACGAGAAGATCTCCAGCAAGCCGCGCGGCGTCTGAGCACGTCGGCCTAACTACATTCGGGTCAGGCGTCCAGCGGCAGCGCGATGAGCAGGTGCCGGAACGACGCATACCCTTGCGGATAAACCCAGGCGTGGCCGTCGAGCAGTTGCTGCCCGGCCGCCCAGACGGCACCGTCGACCAGCACTTCGCCGCCCATGTGTTTGCCGTCGACCGCACCGAGGAAAACGCGCATCCAGTGCGGCCCGGGCTCGAGCGATTCGCAGAACAGCGATGCGAGCTGTGGAAAAAACTCCGCGACACCTTCGATGCGCGCGCCTTCGCGGCTCGCCACCATCAACACCGGGCCGGTGCAAACCTTCCAGGCGCGCTCGCCCGCGGACCAGTCTTCCCATTCGACCTCCGCGTCATCCGTGTGGCCGCCCAGGGCCGCAGCGATGACGTGGAAAGATCCCTGCAGGAATTTTCCGGCGGCGTTGCGCTCCGCGTCGTCCCGGGTATTGCCGACACCCGCGAAGGAATCGACCAGCGGCAAGCCCGGAAGCCGCGGTGATTCGATCGCAAAATCGACCTGCACCTGGGCGGTGCCTCGAACGTCTTTACGCGGGAAGACCCGTGGCTCGACGCGCAGGCCGTCCCTGGCGTGGATCAGGTTCTCGCTGCGCTCGCAGGGGATGCCATGCCCGGCGAACGAAGACTGCAGGAGGTCGAGTAGTAGCTGGCTCATGAATATGCCCGTCCAATCACCGACGACAGCATAGCCGCGCTCACCTAGAATCGCGCCCCCATGCTGGAACCCACTCATGCTTGAACTTCGCGATTTGCGATTGCGCCGCGGCGCGGCGGTCCTTTTCGACCGCGCGAACCTGACCATTTTCCGGGGCGACAAGATAGGGATCGTCGGGCGCAACGGGTGCGGCAAATCGAGCCTGCTGGCGTTGCTGCGCGGCGATCTGGGCGCCGACGGCGGCGACTACACGGTGCCGGGCAAGCTCAATTTCGTCTCCGTGTCGCAGGAATTGCCGCGCACCGAATCCACCGTCCTCGAGTACGTGCGCGGCGGCGACACCAACCTCATGGCCATCGAAGCGCAGCTCGAAAAGGCGCGCGCGGCCGACGACGGCATGAAGGAGGCGCACCTGCTCGGCGACTACGATCTCGCCGGCGGCTACACCTCCGCGGCGCGCGCCGCCGAACTCGCCGACGGCCTGGGGTTCGAGCCCGGCGACATCGACCGCAAGGTCAAGGAACTGTCGGGCGGCCTGCAGATGCGCGCCAACATGGCCCGCGCCCTGATGTCGCGCGCCGACGTGCTCATGCTCGACGAGCCGACTAACCACCTGGATCTCGACGCGGTGTTGTGGCTCGAAGCCTGGCTGCAGCGTTTTCCGGGCACCCTGCTGCTGGTGTCCCACGATCGGGAGTTCCTCGACGACATCGTCAACCGGATCGTCAATCTGGAGAACAACCAGCTCACGCACTGGACCGGCAACTACACGGATTTCCAGCGCCAGCACGCCGCCAGCATCCAGCAGTCCGCCGCGATGGCCGCGCGCCAGCAGCGCGAGGTCGCGCGCCTGCATTCGTTCATCGACCGGTTCCGCGCGCAGGCCAGCAAGGCGCGCCAGGTGCAGAGCCGCATCAAGGCGCTGGGCAAACTCGAGACGATCGCCACCTACCAGGAGATCGAGGGCTTCGAATGGGAGTTCGCGGCGGCCAGCAAACTACCGCAGCCGCTGGTCACGCTCGACCACGCGGATGCGGGCTACGGCGAACGCCGGGTGATCGCGGGCGTGAACCGCTCGATCAACCCGGGCGAGCGCATCGGTATTCTCGGCCGCAACGGCGCCGGAAAATCCACGCTGATGAAGCTCATTTCGGGCTCTTTGCCGCCGCTCGGCGGCGACCGCGTGGCCTCGCCGGATCTGATCGTCGGCAACTTTGCGCAGCTCGAAGTCGACCGGCTCGACTCGCGCGACACGGCGCTGGTCGCCCTCACCAACCGCATCGACGAAATGGGCGTGCGTTCGCAGTGGGACGAGCAGCGCCGCCGCAATCACCTCGGCGGCTTCGGCTTCCGCGGCGATCGCGTGTTCGAGCCGGTGGTGCATTTCTCGGGCGGCGAGCGCGCGCGTCTCGCGTTGGCCATCCTGGTCGCCGAGCGCCCCAACCTGCTGCTGCTCGACGAGCCGACCAACCACCTCGATTTCGAAATGCGGCATTCGTTGATCACCGCACTGCAGGATTTCGCCGGCGCGGTCATCGTGGTGTCGCACGATCGCGGGCTGCTGCGCAGCGTCTGCGACCAGTTCTGGCTGGTGGCCGAAGGCGCTGTGCGGGATTTCGATGGCGATCTCGAGGACTACTCCAACTGGCTCGAGAAGCGCGGCGGCAACGCGGCGACACCCGCGGCGCCCAAACCAGCGCCCGAACGCCGTGAAAAGAAGGGCAAGGGCACGCCCGAGCGCAAGGACCTCGCCCCCAGGCGTCAGGAGGTCAAGGCCATCGAGACCTCGTTGTCCAAGCTCACGCAGGAACGCGCCAGACTCGAGACGGAGATAGCCGGACTCGACTATGCGCGCGATGCGGCGCATGCGCGCAAGGTGACCGAGAGGCACGCGGTTGTCCTGCGCGACATCGAACAACTCGAGACACGCTGGCTGGAGTTGTCGGAGCGGCTAGAATCCGCCGATGGCTGAAGAGCCTGACGCGACACCCATAGACCCGTCTCCGCCTCCGGTGGCGCCGCCGCGCAAGCGTCGCCTCGGCCGGAAGCTTTTCTATGGCTTCCTTGCCCTGTGGGCCGCCGTCGCGCTGTGGAACCTGTACAAACCGTTGCCCGCGGGCGTGAGCATCCGCGGCGCCATCGTCGAGACGCCACTCGCACAGCTGCAGTTCCTCGCCGATGTCACGAGCGCCGACAGCTTCGGCGCACCGGTGATCCGGCAGCAGATCTTCGATGCCATGCTCAAGGTGATCGGCGAAGCGCGCGAATACCTGGTGCTCGACTTCTTCCTGTTCAACAGCCAGCGCGGCGCGGCGCTCGATGCGAAGCCGCATCGCGAGCTGTCGGCGGAGCTGCGCGACGCGCTGCTGGAGCGCAAGCGCGAAGTCCCCGCCCTCAAGGTGCTGCTGCTCTACGATCCCATCAACGACGTGTACGGCGGCCTGCCCTCGCGCGACCTGGCGGCCCTGCGCGGCGCCGGCGTCGACACGGTGCGCGTCGATCTCGACGCGCTGCGCGATTCGAACCCTATCTACTCGGCATTGTGGCGCCTCACGATGAAGTGGTGGTCGGGCGACGGTTCGGGCGATGCGTGGCTGCCGAATCCACTCGATGCGGGTCCGGACCAGGTCAGCCTCGGCGCCTGGGCCCGGCTGCTCAATTTCAAGGCGGATCACCGCAAGGTGCTGATCGCCGACGACGGCCGCGGTGGCATCACCGGCATCGTCACCTCCGCGAACCCGCACGACGCGAGCAGCCTGCATTCCAACGTCGGGCTCAAGGTGTCGGGCGCCGCGTTGTGGCCGCTGCTCGAGAGCGAGCTGGCGCTGGCCCGCGGCTCGGGCTGGCGCAGCGACTGGACGCCGCCTGCGCCTCCGGCCGGCGCGGCGATCGCGCAGCCGGAGAATGCCGCACGCGTGCAGGTGCTCACCGAAGGCGAGATCCGCGCCGCGATCGTGCGTAATGTCGAAGGCACGCGCGTGGGCGACAGCATCGACGTCGCGATGTTCTATCTATCGGAACGCGACGTGGTGCGGGCGCTGGTGGCGGCGGCGAAACGCGGCGTGGCGGTGCGGGTGCTGCTCGACCCGAACAAGGACGCCTTCGGCCGCACCAAGAACGGCATCCCGAACCGCTCGGTCGCCACCGAGCTCGCGGCCGCGTCGGACGGCGCCATCAAGGTGCGCTGGTTCCGCACCCACGGCGAGCAGTTCCACAGCAAAATCGTGGCGCTGCGCACCGCCACGGAATTCTGGTTCACGCTCGGTTCGGCGAACCTGACCCGCCGCAACATCGACGATTTCAATCTCGAGGTAAACATCGCCGCGAGTGTGCCGCTGAATTCGGAGATCGCCACCAGCATCAATACCTGGTTCGATTCGTTGTGGACCAATCGCGGCCCGCCGCCGCTCGAGTACAGCGCCGACTTCGGCGCCTATGCCGACCCCGCGCAGGGGACGTACTGGCTGTACCGGCTCATGGAAGCCTCCGGCCTATCTACCTTCTAGGGTTTGCTTTCCGCGGGCGCCTGCTCCGCGTCGAGCGCCGCCGCCGTCGACTGCTCGAGCTGCGCCATCGCCGTCGCGGTCGCCGCCTCGAAGGCCGCCACCACCGCCGTCAGGCGGTCTTCACTCGCCACGGCAGATCCTTGCGCGGTGAAACTCGCGAGCAATTCGCGGTCGCGATGCCGGCCCAACGTGCAATCGAGCGCCACGTACACCGTGGGTGCGCGCCCCGCGGATGTGTAGTCAGCCTCGAAGCGGCGCAGCGTCACCCGCAGGCTGTAACGCGGCGCGTATGGCGAGGTGTCGTCGAACACCGCGGAAAAATTGCCGCCCGCGCGCAACGCTTCGACGATCACGCTCTCGACCATGTCCGGCGCAGGCGCGGCCCAGCGGCTCGCGGCGTAGAAATCGAAGCGGTTGTCGCTGCGCAGCAGCGCGATGCGATCGGAATCGAGGCCGGGGCCGGCTTCGGGCCGCTGCAACAACACGCTGCCGCGGGGCGTGGTGGATGGCGTCGCGGTGGGACGCGGCGCGAGCCGCAGTACGAATGCCTGTGCCGCCGGTATCGCGCTTTCGAAGACACCACCGCAGCCGCCCACGGCGAGCAGGGCCAGCAGCAGTGCGATGGGTCTGACAGCAAGGAGCCTGACATTCATCGCGGAATCTCCACGCCGCGGTAACTCGGCTCATAGATCATTTGTGAAGGATCGGCCTTGAGACTGCGCGAGAGCTCGCGGAATTCCTGCGCGGCGCTGCGCCCGTCGCGCAGCAGCCGCTCGATTTCCGGCAGGCTGTCGCGCAGGAACAGCCCGAGGTCCTCGCGGTGGTCGGCCATCAGCCGGTCGAGGCTCGCGCTGGTCCTGGCAAGATTCTCGGAGATGGCGCGCAGACGTTCGGAGGCCGCGGTGAGATTCGGCCCCGAGGTGTCGATGAGCTGGCGCGCGCCGGTGGCCGCGGCGCGCACATCCGCCATGGTGGCCTTGAGCTCGGCCACCACCGCCGCGGCGTCGCGCATGGCGCCGGGCAACGACTCGGACGTCCGTTCGACGTTTTGCATCGTCTTGGCGAAAGCGGCGAGGTTTTCGTCCGACAACACGCGCGAGGCGCGATCGACGACCTCCGTCGCACGGCCGACGAGGTCGGGCAGGCTCGACAGCAACCGGTCGAAATTCGACTGCACGGTGTCGATGACCGGATAGATCTCGCTCGGTACCGACGGCATGCGGCCCTTGTTCTTGTCGCTGGCCAGCAGGTCGATGTACAGCAGGCCGGTCACGCCCTGCATCGACAGCGAGGCCAGCGTTTCCTTCGAAATCGGTGTGTGCGAGTCGATGTCCGAGATCACCTGCACGCGGTCCGAGGCGCGTTTGTCGATGCGGATCGCGACCACGCGCCCGACGTCGACACCGAGATAACGCACCGTGCTGCCGCGATTGAGGCCCGAGACGCTGCCCTCGAAATACATCTCGTAACGCACGTAGTCGCGCGCATCGGCGCTGCCCGCGTACCAGTACACGAACAGGCTCGCCATGGTCGCGACCAGCAGCACGAAGGCGCCGACCGCGGTGTAGTTAGCTTCACGTTCCATTGTTGTTCACATGCTGTACGGCGCCCTGGCCGAAACGCACGGCGCGTTCCCCATGGAAGTAGGCCTGGATCCACGGGTGTGGATTGGCGGTGATGTTGGCCAGGGTGTCGCTCGTCATCTTGCGGTCGATGATCACCCCGACACGATTGCAGGTTCTGAAGATGGTGTCGAGGTCATGCGTGATCATGACGACGGTGAGTCCTAGCTGCTCGCGCAGGTCCATGAGCAAGGCGTCGAACGCCGCGGCGCTGATCGGGTCGAGGCCGGCGGTCGGTTCGTCGAGCATGAGCAGCGCCGGATCGAGCGCGAGGGCACGCGCCAGCGCGGCGCGTTTGATCATGCCGCCCGACAGCTGCGCCGGGTATTTGCGCGCCGCCTCGTCCGTCAGGCCCACCAGCCGGATCTTGAGCATCGCCAGTTCTTCGAGTGCGCGCGGCGTCAACCGCAGGTGTTCGAGCATCGGCAGTTGCACGTTTTGCAGGACCGTGAGCGAGGAGAACAGCGCACCCTGCTGGAAGGTGACTCCGTAGGTCGCCTTGATGTCCTTGAGCTGCGCCACAGTCAATTGCGTGAGATCGCGCCCCTGCATTCGCACCTCGCCCGCCTGCGGCCGCTGCAGCCCCAGGATCGAGCGCAACAGCACCGATTTGCCGGCCCCCGAGCCACCGACGATCCCGAACACCTCGCCGCGGTACACGGTCATGTCGAGCCCGTCGTGCACGATCTGCCGGCCGAACCGGTTCACGAGCCCGCGGACTTCGATGAGCGGTTCGGCCATCAGATATCCAACTGCCAGAACGCGATGGCGAATATCGCGTTGGCGAAGATGACCAGGAAGATCGACTGCACGACGGCGACGGTAGTCAGGCGGCCGAGCTCGCGCGAGGAATCGCGGACCTGCAGGCCGCGGTACGTGCCGGAGAGAGCGATCAGCAGGCCGAAGACCGGCGCCTTGATGATGCCCACCCAGAAGGTGGTGGGCGCGATCGCGTCCTGCACACGCTCGAGATACAGCACCAGCGGCATGTCGAGCAGCCATTTGCACAACAAGGCGCCGCCCGTGAGCCCGATGCCGTCGGCGATGACCGCCAGCAGCGGCATGGCGATCACGAGGCCGATGACGCGCGGCACGATCAGCACCTCGTGCGGTTCCACGCCGATCGCGTGCAACGCGTCGACTTCCTCGTTGAGCTTCATCGCGCCGATCTCGGCCGCGAACGCCGAGCCGGACCGGCCGGCGACGATGATGGCCGTCAGCAACACGCCGAGCTCGCGCAACACGCCGACGGTGACGATGTCGACCACGAAGATTTCGGCGCCGTACGCGCGCGCCTGCTGCGCGGCGATGTAGGCGATGATCAGCGTGATCAGAAAGGCGATCAGCGAGACGATCGGAATGGCGGTGATGCCGGTCTCGTAAACATGCCGCGCGATCGAAGCGGGCCGCAGGCGGCGCCAGCTGGTGCAGGCGCGCCCGAACGCGACGCAGGCGCGGCCGATGAAGTCGAGCGCCAGCTTCACGGCCTGCACGCGGCGCGTCACCTGTTTGCCGAGCGCGCTGACCGGCTCGAAGGCGGACTCGGATGAAGACGGCGGAGTGGGCCGCACCTTGCCCGCCAGCGTGTGATCGATGAGCTCGAGCTGACCGGGCGGTGGGCCATCGAACTGGATGTTCAAGCCCGCGGCCTCGGCCGCTTTCAGCCATTCACGCAGCCGCCAGGCACCGGCCAGGTCGAGCGTGACGGTGTCGGGAACCGTGACCTTGAGGGACCGAGCACCCGCGAAGGAGTGCGCGGCGATTTCGGCGTCGATGGCGGGCAGATTCGCGCCGCGCCATTCGCCGGAGAGTTCGGCGTCGAGAGCGTCGCCGTCGCGTTGTAGCCGCAGGTACATCCGGCCCGGAGTGTACCTTGGAGCCACGCCGCGCGAGGGACTGCGGTGCGGGTGACGCCTTTGGGGAAGGGTAACGCCACCCGCACCGCCGGGCGCGCGCCGGATTCCGGCCGGCGCTCGCCCCTCTAACTACAGAGGATCAGGATTCGTCGCGGTACCGGCGGATGCGGATGGCGACGAACACCATGGCGGCGCCGGCGGCGACTCCGAGCCACATTTCAACGCTGGTGAACATGTTCGACAGGTGGAACGCGTTGTACACGTCGTCCACCGCCGGCAGCCGGTCATTGGTGCCCGCTTCGAACGCGTTCGGATCCACCTTCATGAGCTCGATGTAGCCCGTGAAGCGCCGGCCGAGGAAATCGAGCACGTGGTCGCTCTGCAGGAAGACCTTCTCCAGCACCGGCAGCGCGATCGGCGGCAGGATGGCCCACAGGAACACCTTGTTCTTCGCCCAGCTCGACAACAGCAGCAGGTAGCCCGCGATCGGCGCGTACCACAACACGCCGCCCAGCATCACGCCGAAGGCGATGGCCTGCGAGCGCAGCCAGGCGCTGAAGCTCCAGTCGGGAAACATCTGGCCGATGACCGTGTCGTGCAGGATCGCCGATGCCGTGAGGTAGTTGACGAATTGCGTGACGGCGCTCAGCAGTATCACGCCGATCGGCACCACCAGCAGCGCCACCGCCAGTTTCGACAGCACGACGTTGGTATCGGAAACCGGCAGCGACTTCCAGAACAGGATGCTGCGATCCTTGCGTTCGGTGTACAGGCAGTCGATCAGGTAGAAGAACACGACGATCGTCATGAACACCGAGATCAGCCCGAAGATCGCGAGGTAGGAGACCGCGAAAACGCTTTCCTTGCGCTCCTCGGGCATGTTGAGCGCCTGCTGCACCTGCTGTTTCTGCTGGTTGTCCAGCGACAGCTCTCCGACGGGGCGTCCGTCGATCTTGATGCCGGAGTTTCCGCCATCAGGTACGTGCAGCATCGCCCAGTTGAAGAACAGCGTGATGAGGCCCACCCAGACGAGCGGTGCGATCCACAGCGATTTGTGTTCCCAGATTTCGCGGCGGATCAGCATGGGGAATGTGGAGTTCATGCGGCCTCCTTCGACTGCGTACCGGCGGGCTGCATCATCGCGACGAACAGATCCGTGACCGACGGCGCGCGGGTTTCCCCGAGCGGCGCGAGTTCGGACTGGTTGCGTCCGTCGTAGAGCATGGCGATCCGGCCGAAGACTTCGCGCTCGTAGAACGGCTTGAGCGCGCGCGCCGCGTCGACATTGCCGGCGGTGGGCACGAGCTGAGTAAAACGTTCGCCCAGGTTTTCCATGGCCGCGTCGAGCGCGATCTTGCCGTGCTGGATGAAGACGATGTCCGTGAGGATGTTCTCGATCTCCTCGACCTGGTGCGTGGTCACGAGGATGGTGCGCTCCTTGTCGAAGTAGTCGTTCAGCAGGTTGTCGTAGAACGAGCGGCGGAACAGCAGGTCCAGGCCGAGCGTGGGTTCGTCCAGCACCAGTAGTTTGGCGTCGATGGCCAGGATCAGCGCCAGGTGCAGCTGCGTGACCATGCCCTTCGAGAGCTGGCGGACACTGCTGCCGAGCTTGATGTCGGTGCGGGCGAGGAAATCCAGCGCCCGTTTGCGATCGAAGCGCGGATGCACGCCGGCGACGAAGTCGACCGCCTGCGACACCTTGATCCAGCGCGGCAACACCGCGACGTCGGCGATGAAACACACCTCTTCCATCAGCTGGTTGCGCTCGGTGCGTGGATCCCGGCCGAGCACCTTCAGTTCGCCGTCGAACGCGGTGAGGCCGAGGATCGCCTTGATGGCGGTGGTCTTGCCGGCGCCGTTCGGGCCGATGAGGCCGACGATGCGTCCCGGCTGGACGTTGAGGTCGATGCCACGCAGCACTTGCGTGCTGCCGTAGCTCTTCGTGAGACCGCGAGCTTCAATGATTGCTGTCATCTTCATCTTCCGTTGAGGCGCGGGTCGGGAACGGCTGTGACACCGGGACCGATTTCGCACCGCGTTTCATGAGTTCTTCTGTGGAGAAACCGAGCCGCGCGATGGTCGCGTAAATCTTCGGCCATTCCGTCTCGAGGAAATACACACGTTCGTCTTTCATGAGGGCCTGCCGTGCTCCGCTGTTGACGAACATGCCGCGCCCGCGTTTCTTCTCGACCAGCTGCTCATCGACGAGCTGCTGGTATCCCTTGAGAACGGTCAGCGGGTTGAGACGAAATTCCGCCGCGACGGCGCGGACCGAGGGGAGCGGATCACCCTCCTTGAGGACTCCCTCGAGGATCATCGCCACCACTCGATCGCGCAGCTGCCGGTATATCGGCTGGCCATCGTCCCATTGCGGGTCCATCTGGTTGCTCCTGGTTCAGCGAACCGAGGCGGTCAGGGCGGCCGCGAAGCTGTAGTCGCGCTGGGCGAGTTTCAGGTTGAGTGAGCTGGTGAACGTGTAGCTCAGAGCGAGGGTCACGGCGAGTGCGGCAAACGCGCTGGCTACGGATTTGAGGTTCAGGGTCTTCATGATCGTCTTCCTTCGGTTTCGTGGCGTCTCGCCCTATGCGATTCGCCCTACGTGTTGGTGTTATATATAACTACAACACCAACTCAGAAACAAGCCCTAACCCGAAAAAAGTTTCTGCCGCGTTGCAAGCCATGAGGCGTTCAAATCCGGCGCGGGGGCCACATGAAATCCAAACTATTGTTTATCTTAGGAATTGTGGTCGCGCACGGCGCTGTCGGTGCCGGTCTGATGCACGACCTGTCCTCCCCGGCGCGCGAAGTGGCCCTGACCTGCGCCCATACCCCCACCGCGGACCCGTACTTCGCTCCGCAGCGCGAACTGCTCGCGATGTCGATCTTGTCCCCCGCCGCGGCGGAAGCGATCCAGCCGTGAATGCGGCACTCATCACGGTGGACGGCCTCACTACTTCAGAAACGTCGACGCGCTTGCCGCGCGCAACTCCGCGTAGAGTCGCGGCGATGAGTGAGGACGACGACGCGCAACTGATGCTTGCGTATGCACGCGGAGAAATGCGCGCTTTCGAAACGCTCTATTCACGCCATCGCGGCGCTCTTTATCGTTACCTGGTGCGCCAGGCGCGCGACGGCGAAGTCGCGAACGACCTGTTCCAGGAAGTGTGGAGCCGCGTGATCGTCAACCGCGCCCGCTACGAGCCGCGCGCGAAATTCCGTACCTTCCTGTTCACGCTTGCGCACAACTGCTTCATCGATCACTGTCGCCGCACGAAGAGCCGTCCGGCGGGAATGGGCATCGAGGACGCGGACGCCGCGGACCTGTTGCCGGCGGATGCCGAGCAGCTGCCGGACGTGCGGCTGGCACGCGACGAGACGACGCGGCGTTATCGCGCGGCGCTCGCCACGTTGCCGCCTGCGCAGCGCGATGTCTATCTACTGCACGAGGAATCGGATCTGTCACTCGAGGAAATCGCACGCGTGACCGGCGTTGGCGCCGAAACGGCGAAGAGCCGGCTGCGTTACGCGGTCGGCAAACTGAAAGCGGCGCTGGCCGCGGCGGAGGCATGATGAACCGCCCCGACGATGAATTCGAAGCATTCCTGACGCGCCGCAAGCCGCTCTTTCGCGGCATCGAAGATCCGCTCGAGCCGCCCGGTGAGCTGGATCGCCTCGTGCTGCGCCAGGCGCGCGAGGCGCTCGAAGGTACGCGGCCGCAGCGCGTGTACAAGGGGCCGCGATGGGGCGCGCCGCTGGCCATCGCGGCGACGCTGGTGCTGGCTTTGGCGGTGATCCTGAACGTCGGCATGCCGGTCAAGCCCGCGCCCACGCCGGAGGTGACGGTGCAGACTGTCGCGCAGCGACTCGACTATCCGGCCGCACCGGCGGCCACGTTGCCCGAAGCCCAGGCGCCTAACAACTCTGCGCCTGACAGGGCAAACACTGAAGCCGCACTGCCCGCCGAAAGCGCGGACGGCGCGGCCGACACCGCCGGCAATTCCATCGTGATCGAGCTCAGCCCCAGTGCGGCACCTGCGCCCGCTTCTCCCGGCGGCTTCGTCTCCGAAGCGGAAGCCAACCGATACGCGCGCGTACCGCAGTCGCCGGCCTTCCGCGGCGATTCGAAGCGCTGGCTCGCGGAGATCGAACGGCTGCGTGCCACCGGCATGAACGCGCAGGCCGATGCCGAGTACGCCGAATACAAACGCCAGCATCGGGCCTACGCCGTGTCCCCGGACCGCTAGCGGGCCGACCTGAAGGCAAGCGCACAAGCTCCCTGCTAGAATTCCGGCCCGCATTTTTCTGGCCTGTTCATAGCCGCCTGGGAGCCCTTCGATGAAACCCGCTGTCAATGTCGCCATCACCGGTGCCGCCGGCCAGATCGGTTATGCCCTGGCCTTCCGCGTTGCCTCCGGCCAGATGCTGGGTGCCGACACCCCGGTGAACCTGCATCTGCTCGAGGTCACGCCGGCGCTGCCACAGCTCGCGGGCGTGGTGATGGAGCTCAACGACTGCGCATTCCCCACGCTCAACAAGATCGTCGCCACCGACGACGCACGCGTCGCGTTCAAGGATTGCCAGGCCGCCCTGCTGGTCGGCGCGCGCCCGCGCGGCCCCGGCATGGAGCGCAAGGATCTGCTGATGGCCAACGCGCAGATCTTCTCCGCGCAGGGCAAGGCGATGAACGACGTCGCCGATCGCAACATCCGCGTGCTGGTGGTCGGCAACCCGGCCAATACCAACGCGATGATCGCGCGCGCCAACGCCAAGGACTTGAACCCGCGCAATTTCACCGCGATGACGCGCCTCGATCACAACCGCGCCGTCTCGCAGCTCGCCGAGAAAACCGGCAGCCACGTCACCAAGGTCCAGAAGATGCTCATCTGGGGCAACCACTCCGCGACGCAGTATCCGGATCTCAACTTCTGCACCGTCGATGGCAAGGCCGCGCATTCACTGGTCGACCGCAAGTGGTACGAAGAGACCTTCATTCCGACCGTGCAGCAGCGCGGCGCCGCCATCATCAAGGCGCGCGGCGCATCGTCGGCCGCCTCGGCGGCATCGGCCGCGATCGACCACATGCGCGACTGGCATCTCGGCACGGCCGCCGACAACTTCATCAGCATGGCCGTGCCGTCGGATGGCAGCTACGGCATCAAGGAAGGCGTGGTGTATTCGTATCCGGTCACCACCGCCAACGGCGACTACCAGATCGTGCAGGGTCTGGGCGTGGACGACTTCTCGCGCAAACGCATGGATGCCACCGACAAGGAACTGCGCGAAGAACGCGACGGGGTCAAGGAACTGATCTAGTCACCGGGCGCAGACGCCCGGCGCGTAATCCCAGCGGCATGTGCAGCGGCACGCTGACGCCGGCGCCGGGCCAGATGGCGCCCAACGATTCGGCCAGCATCGGCACCGGGTCTGCGCCCACCGCCTTGCGGTAACGCGCGGTGGCCGACCAGCTGCTCACGTAGCCGATCACCTGCTCGATTCTCCAGTCCAGGTTCAATCCGAACGGCGGCGCTTCGAGCTGCTCGAATGGAAACGGCAGCGTCGAGTAGTTTGACTCGATGTGGCGGCGCTCCGGCGGCCAGTACGGCCCGACCACGTCGCGATAGAAGTCGAGGAATCTGCGATCGAGTGCGGCGTCGGCGAATTTCGGCCGCGGGTAGTTCCACACCACGAGCAACGCGCCGGGACGCGCCACGCGCCGCGCCTCGGCGTAAAACGCCTCGACATCGAACCAATGCAGCGCCTGCGCCACGGTGACGAGATCGACGGAGGCGTCCGCCAGTCCGGAATTTTCGGCCGATGCGACGCTGTACCGCACGCGCGGATGCGGTTTCGCCGCGGCTATCTGCTCTGCGGCCACGTCCGTCGCGTACACAACCGCGAAGTGTCCGGCGAGCGCCGTGCTCGCCTGGCCGCTGCCGCAGCCGCAATCCCACACGGCGTTCAAAGACGCGGAAACGCGCGCGAGCCATGCGAACAACTCCGGTGGATAGCCGGGACGGAAGTTCGCGTACTCGCGCGCGACGCTGGTGAAAAGTTCGGCATTCGACATGCCGCCCTTTTACGCCTGCTGTGCAGCCGCGCCAAACACCTGGGAGCGGTTCGCGGCGACGTTGCGGGCAGCGAAATACTGCAGCGCGACGGCCACCGAGACCACGATCAGGAACAGCGGATATTCCCAGCCACCACCTGCGGCGCTGAACACCCAACCGTTGCCCGAGTGCACCCAGAAGGCGCCGCCGAGAACCGGCAGCAGTGCGAGCGCGGTCCAGCCGGTGGCGACGTTCGCCAGCAGCAATACTCCGCCGATGACTTCTGCGGCGATCACGACGTAAGCGGTGAACGACGGCAACCCGAGCGATGCGAAGTAACCCGCGGTACCGGCGAAGCCGAACGTGAAAACTTTCAGCACGATGCTGTGCGTCAGGTACATGACACCGAGCGATACGCGCAGCAACAGTGAGGCGGCGTCGCCACCCTTTCCGATCAATGCAGACATGACAATCTCCCGTTTCGATCGCGTGATTGCGATGGAGAGATGCTAGATGGGCGTGCTTGCAAAGCCATTAGCCGTATGGCAAACACACTTTGCATGGCTGCAAACGAAGAAAGCGCCCTTTCCGTCAGCGATCTGCCGCTGATTCTCGCGTTGTCGCGCGAAAAAACGCTGGCGGGAGCGGCCGAACGCCTCGACGTCGACCTGTCCACCGTGTTCCGCCGGCTCAACACGCTCGAGCGGCGGCTGCGCGTGCGGCTGTTCGACCGCTCGCCGCGCGGTTATCAGCTCACCGCGGCCGGCGAACGCGCGGCGGCCGGCGCCGAACGCGTCGAGACGGAACTGCTGGCGCTGGACCGGGACATCAGCGGGCGCGACCAGCAGCTCTCGGGTGTACTGCGCGTGACCGCCTCGGAGACGTTGTCGCATGCCGTCCTGCCGCGCCTGTTCGCGCAGTTCCACGCGGCGCACCCGCGCATCCAGCTGGTGTTGAGCATCGACAATCGCATGCTCGATCTCGGCCGGCGCGAGGCGGACATCGCGTTGCGGGTGCGGCGGCCCACCGACCCCGCCCTGTTCGGCCGCCGGCTGACCGGCGTCGCCTGGGCGTTGTACGGCGGACTGCAGCACGGCAATTTGCGGCGCGAAGGCGGCGCCTTCAATTTTTCGCGCGAGTCGGTCATCGGCTGGGAAGAGCCGTCGCGCATCGTCGCGGGCGACTGGATCGCGGCGCACGTGCCGTCGGACCGGATCTTCTATCGCAGCAACAGTCTCGTGAACCAGCTCATGGCCGTGCGTGCCGGCCTCGGCATCGCGCTGCTTCCTTGTTACCTCGCCGACGCGGATGACCGCATACGGCGCATCTGCGGGGTCCTGCCGGAGCCCGCGAGCGAGTTGTGGATCGTCACGCACAAGGACCTGCGCAACACCGCGCGCATCCGTGCGTTCCTCAGCGTCATCGGCGATGCGATCGCGGCCGCGCGGCGCTCATTCGAAGGCCAGGCATGAGCCCGCTGCGCGCGCGCTTCCCGCGGTGGAAATGGCTATAGTTTCGCAACTGCGAAACGAGGGGCTTCTTCTATGCTCGGCGCAATCCTGGTCATTCTTTCCCTGATCGCCGGCGCCGCCTATGTGGCGAAGGTTGGCACGGGTTTCACGCTGTTGTTCATCGGCGCCGTGGTCTTCATGGCTTACAAGCGGCTGCCTCTCATCGCGTTCACCGTCGTGTTCACGCTGCTGCTCGCTGGCTACACCTGGAACCCGTGGGTCACCCCCACCGGACTTTGGAAAGGTTTCCTGTGGGTGATGCTCGGCGCGTTGTGGCTGTTCAACGTGCGCCCGCTGCGCAAGGCGCTGATCACGCGCCCATTCATGCGCACCTACATGCGCCTGCTGCCGTCGATGTCGCAGACCGAGAAGGAAGCGCTCGAAGCCGGCACCGTGTGGTGGGACGGCGAGTTGTTCACCGGCAAACCCGACTTCGGCAAGTTGTTAGCCTCGAAGGCGCCGGTGCTGACCGCGGAAGAGCAGGCCTTCATCGACGGCCCGTGCGAGGAACTGTGCCGCATGTACGACGACTGGGACGTCACGCACAAACGCGGCGACATGCCGCCGAAGGTGTGGGACTACCTCAAGGGCAAGGGTTTCTTCGCGATGATCATCCCGAAGAAATACGGCGGGCTGGAATTTTCCGCGTATGCGCATTCCTGCGTGCTGGTGAAACTCGCGAGCCGCGCGGGACTGCTGGCCGCGACCACCGCCGTGCCCAATTCGCTCGGGCCCGCGGAGCTGCTCAACCACTATGGCACCGAGGAGCAGAAGAACCATTACCTGCCGCGCCTGGCGCGCGGCGAGGAAGTGCCGTGTTTCGCGCTGACACATCCGCGCGCCGGCTCCGACGCGGCCTCGTTGCCCGACACCGGCATCGTCTGCAAGGGGCTGTACCAGGGCAAGGAGATCGTCGGCCTGAAGCTCAACTTCTCCAAGCGCTACATCACGCTGGCGCCGATCGCCACGGTGGTCGGCCTCGCGTTCCGCCTCTATGACCCGGACAAGTTGTTAGGCAGCGAGAAATCGGACTACGGCATCACCTGCGCGCTGATCCCGCGCAATACGCCGGGACTCAACATCGGCCGCCGCCATTTTCCGCTCAACGTGCCGTTTCAGAACGGGCCGCTGTCCGGCAAGGACGTGTTCGTGCCGCTCGACGTGATCATCGGCGGCGTGAAGATGGCGGGCCAGGGCTGGCGCATGCTGGTCGAGCAGCTGTCCGTGGGCCGCTGCATCTCGCTGCCGTCGAACGCGACCGGCGGCGCGAAGGCCGGCGTGTTCGCTTCCGGCGCATACACACGCATCCGCCGCCAGTTCAACATGTCGGTGGGCAAGTTCGAGGGCGTCGAGGCCGTGCTCGCGCGCATGGTCGGCTACACCTACACGATGGACGCGGCGCGCTCCGTCACCGCGGGCGCCATCGATGGCGGCGAGAAGCCATCGGTGCCTTCGGCCATGCTCAAGTATCACGTCACGGAAATGGGGCGCCAGGTCGCCAACGACGCGATGGACGTACACGGCGGCAAGGGAATCCAGCTGGGGCCGCGCAACTATCTAGGCCGCAACTACCAGGTGATCCCCGTGGCGATCACGGTCGAGGGCGCGAACATCCTCACGCGCTCGCTCATCATCTTCGGTCAGGGCGCAATCCGCTGCCATCCGTTCGTGCTCAAGGAAATGAACGCGGCGCGTAATCCCGACCGCAAGCAGGGCGTCAACGACTTCGACGCCGCGTTGTTCGGCCACGTCGGTTTCACGATCAGCAACGCGGTGCGTTCGTTCGTGATGGCGCTGACCCACGCGCGTTTCACGCACGTACCCGATGTCGGTGAGACCAAGCGCTACTACCAGCACATCGTGCGCTTCTCGGCGTCGTTCGCCTTCGCCGTGGACGTCGCCATGCTCACGCTCGGCGGCTATCTCAAGAAGAAGGAAAACCTCTCGGCGCGGCTCGGAGACGTGTTGTCGGCGATGTATCTCGCCTCGATGGTGCTCAAACATCACGAGAACCAGGGCCGCCCGGCGGAAGACCTGCCCATCGTCGAGTGGGCCTGCCGCAACCAGCTCTACAAGGCACAGGATCAGCTGCACGACTTCCTGCGCAACTTCCCCAATCGGTTTCTCGGCGCGGTGATGCGCGTGCTGATCTTCCCGGGTGGCCGCGCGTATTCGGCGCCCAGCGACCGGCTCGGCCGCACGCTGGCCGACTCGGTTCTCAACGTCACCGAAGTGCGCGACCGGCTCTGCAAGTACGTGTACCGCACGCTCGAGCCGGGCAATCCGCTCGGGTTGCTGCAGGAAGCGCTGGTCATGGCGCAGACCGCCGAGCCGGTGGAAAAACGCATCCGCGTCGAAGGTGTGAAGACCGGCAAGGTCACGGCGCTCGACGTGCCGGGGCAGATCGCGCAGGCGCTGCAGCAGGGCATCGTCTCCGAACACGAGGCCGCCATGCTGCGCGACTACGATCGCAAGGTGATGGAGCTCATCAGCGTCGACGACTTCGAATCGCACGAGCTCGGCGCGCAGGCGGAAACGCCGCGCGAGCCGCTCGAAGTGGGCGATTTCCATCGCAATTCCGGCCAGGTCGCCTGAACCCGCGACGATGAATTCGCCACCCGTTCCGGTAGTTAGTCCGCCAGAACCGCCGCCGCCGCAGACCCTGGTGTGCACCAACTGCGGCGCGCCGCTCGCGGGCGAGTACTGCGCGCAGTGCGGCCAGCGGCACGAGCCGCACGTGCACACGGTCACGCATTTCGCCAGCGAAGCGTTCGAGAGCATCACACACGCGGATTCGCGCCTGTGGCGCACGCTCGTCTACCTGCTCACGCGGCCGGGCCTGCTGACGCGCGAGTTCCTCGACGGTCGGCGCGCGCGTTACCTGCCGCCATTCCGCCTGTACATCGTGATCAGCGTGGTGTTCTTCCTGGTCGGCATTCCCGACAAGGTGAACGTGAAACCCGAAAATCCGAGCGAGACGCTCGATTCGGCGACCTTGCTCGAGCAGGCGGAGCAGTTCGAGTCGCCCGACAACCCGTTGCCCGAGCTGATGCGCAAGCGCACCGCCGACTACCTTCGGAACGAAGCGGCCAAAGCCGCGGAACGCGAGGCAAAGGGAATCAAGCCATTGCCCGCCGCAGATTCCGCTCCCGCGAAGAACGCGGACGCTGCCGCGCCGGCGCACGAGGAAGGCGGCAAGACGAACCGCAACGTCAACGTGTCGTTCGGCGGACTCAACGATTTCTGCGAGTCGCTCAAGAAGCAGTCGGGTACCGACAGCGCGTTCCGCAGGAATCTGCGCGAGCGCTGCCAGCGCCTGGCGAGTGGTGACGGCAGCAGCCTCGGGGAGGTGGTCGTCCACAACGTGCCGCGTGCGATGTTCGTTTTCCTGCCGCTGCTGGCGCTGGTGATGAAGCTGCTGTACTGGCGGCCGAAGCGTTACTACGTCGAACACCTGCTGTTCCTGATCCACAATCACGCCTTCATCTTCCTGGCGGCGTCGCTGCTCATCCTCGTGGCGCGGGTGCCGTTCATGAGTCCGGTCGTGGGCTGGCTCGGCACCGCGGTGGGATTTTATTCGGTGTGGTACATCTACCGCGCCATGCGCAACGTCTATCGACAGGGACGCAGCCTCACGCTGGCGAAGTACTTCACACTGGGCGCCGCCTACCTCGTGACATCGGTCGCCATGTTGCTGCTCACCGTCATCTACAGCGCGTTGACGTTGTAGCCGACTCCAACCCGAGGAGATATCGATGAAATCCAAGTTGTTAGTTACGCTGGTCTGCAGCGGCGCCTTCGCGCTCGCAGCGTCCCTCGCGCAGGCGCGCGAGCCGTCGCCCGCGGGCGCCGAGGTGTACATCGTGTCGCCGAAGGATGGCGCGAAAGTGAAGAGCCCGGTGACGGTGGTGTTCGGCCTGAAGGGAATGGGCATCGCGCCCGCCGGAATCAAGTTCGACAACACCGGCCATCATCATCTGGTCATCGACGGCGACGCGCCCGCCGATCTGTCGCAGCCGATCCCCGCCAACGAGAAGAGCCTGCATTTCGGCAAGGGGCAGACGGAGACGTCGCTGACGCTCGCGCCGGGCAAACATACGTTGTTGCTGGTGTTCGGCGATTTCCTGCACGTGCCGCACGAGCCGGCGGTGATCTCGAAGAAGATCACCATCACCGTCGAAAAATAGCGGTCCGGAAACGTTCGTTCGATCCGGCGGCAAGCAACACGGCATGACCGCCCTGCGCGCCATCCTGCACGTCGACATGGATGCGTTCTACGCATCCGTGGAGCAGCGCGACGATCCACGCCTGCGGGGCCAGCCCGTGATCGTGGGCGGCACCAGCAACCGCGGCGTGGTAGCCGCGGCCAGTTACGAGGTGCGCAGATTCGGCGTGCGTTCGGCCATGCCGATCCGCGAGGCGCTGCGCCGCTGCCCGCACGCCATCTGCGTCAAGCCGCGCATGTCCGTGTATCGCGACGTGTCGCACGAAGTGTTCGCGATCTTTCACGACTACACGCCGATCGTCGAAGGCCTGTCGCTCGACGAGGCCTTCCTCGACGTCACCGCCAGCCTCGCGCTGAAGGGCGACGCGATCACGATCGCGCGCGGCATCAAGGACCGGATACGCGCCGTCACCCAGCTCGGCGCGTCGGTGGGCGTCGCGCCTAACAAACTGGTGGCCAAGATCGCCTCCGATCTCGAGAAGCCCGACGGCCTGACGGTGGTGCACGACGGCAACATGCGGGCGGTGCTCGATCCGCTGACCGTGCGCCGGCTGCCGGGACTCGGGCGGAAGTTGGGCGAACGCGTCGAGGCGGCCGGGCTGGCGACGTTCGGACAACTGCGCACCGCGCCCGACAGTGTCTTGTGGCCGATCTTCGGCCGCGACTCGCAGCGCATGCGCGAACGCGCGTCCGGCATCGACGATCGTCCGGTGATGTCCGAATGGGACGAGAAATCGATCAGCGCCGAGGAGACGTTTTTCAGCGATCTTGCGGATCACGCCAGGATGCAGGCCGAGGTGCTGCGGCTCGCCGATCGCGCCGGCCAGCGCATGCGTGCGCAGAATCTCGCCACCGGCTGCGTGCAGGTCAAGATCCGCCGCGCGGATTTCACCACCTTCACGCGGCAGAAACGCTTCGAGCCCTCGACCACCGATTCACGCACCATCGCCAAGATCGCCGCGGAGCTGCTCACCGCCTGGCTCGGCGAGCAGCCGCGTGCGCGCGTGCGGTTGTTAGGCGTGGGCGTCAATCACCTGCATGCGGCCGACCAGATGGATCTGTTTGCCGCGCCTTCGGCCGCAACGGCCGGGGCCTCGAACGCCACGGCCCTCGATGCCGCCGTGGACCTCATCCGCGAACGGTTCGGCAACTTCGCCGTGCGCCGCGGCAGCGCCCTGCCCGAGGCGCGTGGGGCCGATGAACCCGCGGAGGATATGTCCGAGGAAGCGCCCGGACGGCGGCGCAGTCGGACCTCGCCGACACCGCCTCCGCGGCGGTAATCAGGCCGCCGGCCGGCGCTTTGCCCGCCGATACCCCGGGCCGGAAAGCCCGTGTAATACTTCCCGCCCGTTTAACCCATGCGGCGTTTTCGCCAAGACCGCAGTCCCCACGACCAGCCATGTACGCCTCCTTTTTCGGCCTCAACGAGAAGCCCTTTTCGATCACGCCCGACCCGCGCTACCTGTTCCTCTCGGAACGGCACGCGGAGGCGCTGGCGCACCTCGTGTACGGCATCAACGAAGCGGGCGGGTTCATCCAGCTGACCGGCGAAGTCGGCACCGGCAAGACCACGGTAGTTCGATCGCTGCTCGCGCAGGCGCCCAAACACGCCGAGATCGCGCTGATCCTCAATCCGCGCATGACACCGGCGGAGTTCCTGCTGGCGATCTGCGAGGAACTGGGCATCGCCGTCGAGGCGCGCTCCGAAGGCAGCCTCAAGGACCTGGTCGATCTGCTGAGTTTCCACCTGCTCAAGGCGCACGCCGAGGGCAAACGCATCGTGCTGGTGGTCGACGAGGCGCAGAACCTGAGCGTCGAGGTGCTGGAGCAGGTCCGCCTGCTGACCAATCTCGAAACCGAAACCCAGAAGCTGCTGCAGATCATCCTGATCGGCCAGCCGGAGCTGCGCGAGTTGTTGGGCCGCACCGAGCTGCGGCAGCTCGCGCAACGCATCACCGGGCGTTATCACCTCGATCCGCTCTCGGGTGACGAAGCCGCCGCGTACGTGCGCCACCGGCTGCGCGTCGCCGGTGCGACGCGCGACGTGTTCTCGAACGGCGGCCTGCGCGAGATCCGGCGCCTCTCCGGCGGCGTGCCGCGGCTCATCAACATCATCAGCGATCGCGCCCTGCTCGGCGCGTTCACGGAAGACCGCCACCTGGTCAGCGCCAGCGTCGTGCGGCGCGCGGCCGGCGAGGTGTTCGGCCGCAGCGTGCAACCGCGCTGGTTGCCGTGGGCCGCGGGTTCCGCGGTCGGCGCGCTCGCGGTAGTTAGCGCCGTGCTGATCGTGCCGCGGTTGCTGACGCCGGCCGCGAGACCTGTGCCGGTGGCCGCGGCGCCCGCTCCCGCGCCGGCACCCAAACCCGCGCCCACGCTCGATGAGCTGCTCGCGCAGTACGATGCCGAGACCGATCCGGACAATGCGTTCAACAAACTGTTCGCACTCTGGAGCCTGCGTTACGTCGCGGGCCAGGTGGACCCCTGCAGCCAGGCGATCCAGTCCGGGCTCGAATGCCTCACGCAACGCGGCTCGCTGGCGCAGCTGCGGCTGTTCAACCGGCCGGCGGTGCTCAACGTGATCGGCTCCGACGGACGTGCCCATCAAGTAGTGCTTGCCGCCCTAGACGACGAACATGCCCAGGTCGATCTGGGCGGCGCGCAGCGTGAAATCGGCATCGGCGATCTGTCGCGCAGCTGGTTCGGCGACTACGTGCTGTTGTGGAAACCGGCCGCCGGCGGCTCGCAGCCGCTGGCACTTGGCGCGCGCAATACACGCGTGAAATGGCTGCGCGACAGCCTGCGGCGCGTGAGCGGCCTGCCGGCCGAGGAAGGCGGCAACGTGTTCGATCAATCGCTGGTCAACCTCGTCGAGGAATTCCAGCGCAAGAACCGCCTCGCGGTCGATGGCATCGCGGGCGTGCAAACCCAGGTAGCGCTCGATGCCGCCTTGAACGACACCGCCACGCCGTTCCTGCACGATTCGGCCGGGAGCTGACATGTCATTCATCCTCGACGCGCTCAAGAAATCCGAAACCGACCGTCAGCGGCAGTCCTCGCCCGCCTTGTTCGAAGTGAAGGTTGCGCAACCGCGTCGGCGGTTTCCTCTGTGGGCCGTCGGGCTCGGCGTGTTGTTAGGTGTCAACGTACTGGTGCTGGTGTGGGTGCTGTTGCGCGAGCCCCGGGCGGCCGCGGCGGCGGCCGAGCCGCTCGCGGCAAACAACGCCTCCGCGAACGGCGCCGTCACCAACAGTGCGCCGCCCGGCATGGTTACCGTGCCCGCGACCGTCACGATCCCCACGACGGTGAACATCCCGATCAATTCCGCGCCGTCGATCACGATGGGTGCGGGCAATCCGGAACCTGGCGTCGTCGCGCCGAGCAGCACGCCGCCGCTGGCCGAGGAGCCGCAGCTGTCGAGGCACGAGCCTTCGGTGCCGCCCGACTACGACTCGCGCGACTACGCGCCGGCCGTGAGCGTCACGCGCGCTAATGCCGCCGCCGCGCAACGCGCGGGCTCGATTCCGTCACGCGACGAAGTGCTCGCGCAGGGCGTGCAACTGCCGGATCTGCGGCTCGATCTGCACGTGTATGCCGTCGATCCCGCGCAGCGATTCGTGTTCGTCAACATGCGCAAACTGCGCGAGGGCGAGATGTTGCCCGAGGGCGTGCGCGTCGATCGCATCACCCCGACCGGCGCCGAGCTTTCCTACCGCGGCACCCGCTTTTCGATCGAAGGCAACTAAAAGGGGACATGCCTATTTAATTGAGAGGAAAAGGGGACCCCTTTTCCTCTCAATTAAATAGGCATGTCCCCTTTTAGTTGCCTTCGATCGGGCGGTGCTCGGCTTCCCAGGCCAGGTAGTCGCCCTGCAGGTGCAGTAGTTTGGTGAAGCCGGCCTGGCGCAGCGTTTCCTCGGCCAGCAGGGTGCGCCGGCCGCTGCGACAGTAGAGCACTATTTGCTTGTCGCGCAGATCGGCGAGCTCTGGGAGTTTCGATGACAGCAGATCGTGCGACACGTTGCGCGCGCCCGGCACATGGCCGGCGGCGAACTCCGCCGGCGTGCGCACGTCGAGCACCACGAGGTCCGCGTCTTTCTTTTCGAGGCGGTCGAGCAGCTCCGACTGGGTGATGGGTTGCGCGGCCTGCGCATTGGCCGCCGGTGGATCGGCAGCCATCGACGGCGCGGCCATACCCGCGCCACCGAGCGCGACCAGGCACATCAACGGAAGTACTTGTTTGTTCATGGTTTTCCCCTTCAATGTTCCGCCGCGAGTTTGGCGATCTCGGCGGGCGTGAGGCGATGGATGATCCACTCCTTCATCTGGCGCGCGTCGAGCGACTTGTAGAAACGCAGCGCCGGTTCGTTCCAGTCGAGCACCGCCCATTCCATGCGGCCGCAATCGCGTTCCTTCGCGATGCGCGCCAGCGCGCGCAGCAACGCCCGCCCGATGCCGTGTGCACGCTGCGCCGGCCGCACGAACAGGTCTTCCAGATAAAGACCCGCGCGGCCGACGAAAGTCGAAAAGTTGAAGAAGTACAGCGCGAAACCCGCGGCCTCTCCGTTCCACTCGGCGATCAACACGTGGATGACCGGCTGCGGCGAGTCGAGCTCGCGCAGGAAATCGGCGGCGGTGGCCTTGGCCTCCGGCAGCAGTTTTTCGTAATCGGCGAGCTCGCGCACCAGGCTCGCGATCGTCGCTGCATCGGCGCGGGTGGCGGGGCGAATATTCAGCATCCAACTACTCCGCGATGTACCAGCGCATGTCCTTGTCGCGTTCGAGCACGAAGCGCTCGTAAGGCAGCCCCTGTCCACTCACGTCGAAGACGGCGCGCGATCCACCGAGGTCATACTTGGGCGAGAGCTCCTGCACGATGCGTAGCGTGGTGATCATGGTTTCGCGCTGCCCTTCGTTGTTGTTGCATGCCGTGATCAAGGTCTTCTTCGCGCTGCGCGAGATGTACTTGTTGAAATTCGGGCTCATGTACTCGTTGTAGTACTCCTCGCAGTGACCGGCAGCGATGCTTGCCTCGGCACGCGCGAGCAGCTCGCTGATACCGGGCGCGAGCGGTACCGGCGCCGCGGGCGAAGCCGCGCCCGTGCCCGCGCTGCCAGCGGGCCCCGCCGCAGCCGCCGTGCGGCCTTCGAGCAGATCGTCGAGCTGCGCTTCGATTTCGCTGGGTACGACGGCACGCCACTGCGCGCCGTACTGCATCAGCGCGACAGTGACCGTCACCTTGACCGAGCCGCGTTCTTTGGGCGGCTCACCCTTGCCCACGAGGTACACGATCTTTCCGTCCGGCACCGCGGCCAGCCAGTCGAACTTTTCGTATTCGCGCGACCGCAGCCGCAGCCGGTCGGACAGCGCGGTATAGAAACGTACCGCGGTCATGCTTTCGAGGTCGGCGAGCGTGCGGCCGGGGCCGAACAAACGCGAGCGGTAGGTGTTGTCGCTGCGCAGGTTTTCCGCGCGCAGCAGCGTCAGCAGGCGGGTGCGCAGCTTCTCGACCTCGTCCGGGTGCAGTTCCTGGGCGATGGCCTGGGCGCTGCCGCTGGCCACGGCGGCCAGAAATGCCGCCGCACCCTTCTCTTGTGCACCGCTCGGGGCCGCGGCCTGGGCACCGGCGCCCGCCAGCGCGAGGAATACGAAACAGAAGGCTTTCAGGGCCATTTGGCACTCCATTCGCGAAACCGCGGCGGCGATCATAACCGGCCCGGAAAGCGCCGCATCAACTGTGAAAATCGTCTCGTTACGAGACATTGCCTGCGGGACGCAGTTCACGGATTACTTGCGCGCAGGGCCTTGGTGCGGCCTTCCCCGATAAACTTACATATCTTGTTAAAGTGCTTTCGCTCCCCTTGTTTTGCAGGTTTTCGAAGGTCGCGCCGCCCCCATCATGCTGCCGCAGACGGAATTCGAATCGCCCACGCTCGCTGGCGCCCATGCGCCCGTGGCGATCGCCGCGCTTACTCAAGATAGGGCGCTGATCGGGCTGTTGCGCAGCACGATCGATACCACTTCCGACCTCATCCTCGTCTCCTCCGAAGACGAACTGCGCCCGCATCTGAACAGCCGGCGCGTTTCGGTCGCGTTGTTAGACAGCATGTTCATCGAAAGCGATCTCGCCTCGCTGGCGGAACGGCTGCGCGAGACCTGGCCCGATCTGGTACTCGTGGTCGTGGGCACCGCCGAGGAACAATCGAAGGTGGCGAGCCAGATCACCACGGGTGTGGTGTATCGCTTCCTGCATCGCCCGGTGTCCGCGCCGCGCGTGCGCCTGTTCGTGGAAGCCGCGCTGCGCCGCCACGAAGTCGAGAACGTCGAACGCACGCTCGAACAGACGCGTCCCGATTTTTCCAGATTCGAGCCCGCGGCTCCCCGGCCGGAGGGCCGGAGCCGCACCGGGTTGTTAGGTGCGGTGGCCGCCGCGCTGATGGCCGTCGCCGCGGGCGGCTGGTATTTCCTTTCGTCGCGAGACGCGCATATCCCGGGCGGAGTCCCCGCGGTGTCGACGGTCCGCGAGTCCGGAGCCGGCCCGGCAGCCGCAGGATCCGTGCCGCAGATCGCGCCCGCGCCGCAGGCGCAGATCCCCGAAGAAACTCCCGTGATCGCCGCGCCCGCCGACACGCAGTCGGTGGCCGACCGGCTGCGCGACGCTCCGCCGGTCTCGCAACCCACGGAGCTGGCCGCAAGTGCTGCACCCGAGCAGAAATCCGCCGCGCGCGAACCGCTCGAAACCGCGCCGCAGACTCCGCCACCGCCGCCGGTACTGACGCACGAACAGCGCCTGGCGGCGCAGCTGGCGCAGGCCGAAGCGGCCTTGCAACGCGGCGAACTCGCCAAGCCCGCCGGCCGGAACGCGGTGGAGCTGTTCCAGGGCGCGCTCGAACTCGACCCCGCCAACACACTCGCCAAGGCAGGCCTCGTGCGTGTGGCGGATCGCCTGCTGAGCGCCGCCGAACGCGCGTTGACCGGCGGCAATCCTGAAGACGCGCGGACGATGGTGAGCATCGCCGAAACGCTCACGCCCGCCACGGCGCGCGGCGCCTTCCTCTCGATGCAGATCGAAATGGAACATGAACGCGCGGCGCTGACCCGCGTGAGTACTGCCGACGCGCAGGACAAGGCGGCCAAGGGCGCCACCTATCTGCGCCTGGCGAATACGCGCCTGCGCACCGGCGCGCTGATCGAACCTTCCGAGGACAACGCGCGCTTCTACCTGGAAGCCGCGCGCCAGATTGCTCCGGATGATCCGGCGCTGGAGGAGACGACCCGCGCGCTGCAAAAGGAACTGCTGACCCGCGCCGCGACGGCCGCCAACAGCGGCAATGCCGCCGACACCGAGCGCTGGCTGGCAAACGCCGATGGCGCCGGCGCCGGCCGCCAGGAAATGACCGCCATCCGCCGCCTGCTGCAGGACACGCTGATCGGTGCGCGTTCCGACCAGATCACGACGCTGACGCAGTCGTTCAACGGCGCACTCGCCGCGAACAACCTGCTGCAGCCCGCCAGCGGCAGCGCCAAGTCCTATCTACTGCAGCTCATCAACACCGACGCCGGCAATGCGGCGGTGGTGAGCGGGCGCCAGAGTCTCGGTGGCGCCTATCTGCGCGAGATGAAAGCCGCGCTGGCGCGCGCCGATCTGCCGGCCGCCGACGCCTGGCTGCTCGAAGCGCGCACCATCGGCTTCAGCAGCCCGGATCTCGATGGCGCCGAAGGTGATCTCACGGCCGCACGCGCCGCCGCCGCCCAGCAGAGCTCCGTGGTCGGCGCGAACTCGCTGGCGCGCATCGAATACGTGGCGCCCAAATTTCCTGCCGCGATGCGTAATCGCTCCCTGAATGGCTGGGTCGAGCTCGAATTCACCGTGCGCGCCGACGGCTCGACCGCGGACATCGTCGTCACCAACTCCAGCCCGCGCAAGGTATACGACTCCTCCGCGATCCACGCGATCGAACAGTGGCGGTACCAGCCGGTTTTGCTGAATGGCAAACCGGTCGAGCAGCGCGCCGCCGTGCGTATCAGGTTCTCGGAAGAATAAGAAAATGGAAGCGCCGCGCACACAACGGTTCCTGATCGTCGAAGACGACAACCAGTACGCCCAATGGCTGCAGCACTCGGTGAGCTCGGGCTGGCCGACCGCCTCCATCGTCATCATGGATTGGGCTTCGTTCGGCCGCGTGCGTACCGCGATGACGGTGCGCGACTACGACATCGTCATGCTGGCGCTGGACTTTCCGGAGGGGATCGAGGAAGCGCACGACAGCTTCGACTGGATCCGCAAGCTGCGCAGCCAGCCGGGTTTCCCGGAGATGATCATCCTGGCGGTCAACGGCAGCGAACTGTCCGCCATCCGCACCCTGCGGCTGGGCGCCGCCGACTATCTACCCAAGCGGCTGCTGACGCCGCCGCGCATCCAGCGCTCCATCAAGGTCACGTTGCGGGCCATCGACAAGGAGGCCCAGCGCCGCGCCGAACGCATGGCCCTCGCGGCCGGCAAGACAGACGACAAGTCCGCCACGCTGCCCGGGGCGCAGACGGGCGCAAGCCCGCACATCGCCACACACACCGGCGCGACGCTCGCGCAGGCCGCGCAGATGGCGGGCATACCGAAGCCCGCGGCCGCGCCGGCGCACATCGCCACGCACACGGACGCCAACCTCGCGCGTGCCGCGAAAGTGGCGCTCTCGTCCGTGCCGCCCGCCGTCACACCGGTTCCGGCGCCAGTGAAGACCAGCGTGAAAAACGATCCGGCAGCGCAGTCACTCCCTGCGATTGCGGTGTCGCAGCCGGTCGCAGTGAAAGAAGTCCGGCCGGTCGCGCCGGACAACCACCAGATTCCCGGCTACACGATCCTGCAGAAGATCGGCGAGTCGGAAGCGGCCGCCGTGTATCTCGCGATCGCGGAGGATCTCGGCCACAACGTCGCGCTCAAGATTTCGAAGCGCAAACACGCGGGCGAGGCGAACCCGAACGACACCGGCCAGCGTTCGATCATGTTCCAGCGCGAGTTCGAAGCCATCGCCGCGCTCGACCATCCGTCGATCATCGACCTGTTCGACTACGGCATCCACGACGGCGTCGAATACCTGGCGATGGAATATTTCCCCTGCGGCGACCTCAAGGCGCGCCTGCAGAACCCGCTGACCGCCGACGAAGCGATCGCCTTCCTCAAGGAGATCGCGCTGTCGCTGAAGGTGGTGCACGAGGCCGGGATCATCCACCGCGACCTCAAGCCGCCGAACGTGATGCTGCGTGACGACGGCAGCGTCGTGCTGATCGACTTCGGCCTCGCCCGCAGTTTGCTCGGCGGCGACGGCAGCACCCGCACCGGCGTGCTGCGCGGCTCTCCTTACTACATGAGTCCCGAGCAGGCGCAGGGCGAGACGCTCGACGCGCGCACCGATCTCTATAGCCTCGGTGTCATCCTTTATGAAATGCTCGCGGGCAAGAAACCTTATCTCGGCGCTTCCGCCATCGACGTGTTGCAGCAGCACGTGATGGCCCCGGTGCCGGAGTTACCCGTGCACCAGCTGGCCTATCAACCGCTGCTCGAGCGGCTCATGTCGAAATCGCGCGAACAGCGCATCGCGTCCTGCGATGAGCTGCTGACCGCGCTCGAACAGTTGGGACCCCCCATGAGCGACGGCGGCATCATCGACCCGGCCGCGCTGATCACCGCCGGTCGCGCGACCTGACCCTCATGGAATACATCAACTTTCCGATCGTGGCTTTGGGACTGGCGCTGATCACGCTGATCGGCGTAACCCTCTATGCGATCACGCAACGCGGCAGCATTCGCTCGCGCGACGAGCAGCTGGTCGTGGCGCGTGCGCAGTCGTACGCGATGCTCGAGCTGTCGCAGGCGGGCGTGTTGTTCCTCGATCGCGAGCACAAGCTCATGGGCGAGGCATCCTCGGTGGCGCCCGAGTTGCTGGGGCATACCTGCAGCGCGGGCACGGCGTTCGTGCAGGTGATCGCCGAGCTGGTTCCGGTCAACGTGCGCCGCGATGCGGTGGCCTATCTGGAATCGTTGTGGAAGGCCGAGCCCACCGCGGTCGTCGATGCGACGCTCAATCCGCTGGTCAAGGTGCACTCGGGCGCGCGTCATCTCACCATCCGCTTTTCCCGCCTGGTGGTCGACGGGCGCGTGCATCACATCATCGTTTCGATCGAGCGCATCTCGGCGCCGCGGGTCGTCCCGCAGACGATCGAAGTGCCGGTGCTCAACGAAGAAACTTTCGCGAAGCGCCTGGCGGGCGAGACCGGCGCGCGCCCGGCGCTGAAACCGTACGTACCCGACGAACTGATGGAGCCCGGTTCCGCGGAGCAGGCCGCCCCCGCGCCGTCGGAAATGAACGCGGGCCCCGTGGCCGCGCTGCCGGCGATGTCGGCCAGCGCCGCCGCCCCCACGCCGCTGGCGCAGCCCATGCTGACCGGCGAATTCGAGCTCGGTCCGCTCGACGTGACGGAAGATTCCCTGCCCTCCGTACCGCACGCGCGGTCCGATGCGCCGACCATGACGCTGCCGTCGCTGGCCCACATCACCATCGAAGGCACCGCCGCCAATTCGCGCTCGCTGCCGGCCTTCGATCCGCTGGACAGTGCGGCGGGCGGCCCCGAGATCGCGCCGCACCTCCTCACCACGATCACCGCGCCAGACGCGGAAACGGCGAAGTCCGGCAAGGCCGCCACGGCGCCGATCATCGATCCGCCGGATGCGCGGCTCAGCGAAGTGCTCAAGGAAATAATGCACGTCGACGCCGCCAGGCTGGAAAACTTCCTCGGCGAAGCGCGCGACAAGGCCGGCCAGCTGCGCGCCATCATCAAACTACCCGCGCGCGAGCCGCAGGCCTTCCGGGAAAAGCTGGTATTGATCCTCGAGTTGATCCGCGGCGTGCACGCACGCGCCCAGCGCCTGCCGCTGCCCTCGGTGTGCGAACGTGCGGAACGCTTCGAAGAGGCGCTCGGCAAGTTGCGCGACAAGCAGACCTTGTCCGGCAACGATTTCCTGCCGCTGGCCGTCAAGCTCGACGACCTTCTCAGCCATCTCGCCATCCAGGGCGAGGTCGTGGCGCGGCTGAGCGACTGGCACACGCAGAACGGCAACGGCGATCAGCCCGGCGTCGACGTCACGCAGCGTTCGGCCACGGCGACCGGCACCACGATCCGCCAGCCCGGCCTGCGCCAGGCCGCGATGCAGGGCGAAGGTGATACGAGCATCTCGCGGGCGCCGTCGGCGACGCAGAAAACGGCGCGCCTGTCGGATCTTTCGCAGGACAGCCTCGAGGAGATGGCGACATTCCTCGCGGACATGTATGCAAAACGCGTGTCGCTGGTGGTCGTGGGCCTGGAAGACGTGCCGCGTGGCTACCGCCGGACGGTGGAGAAAATCCTCGGCCAGCTCATCCACAACGCGATTCGCCATGGACTGGAAACGCCGCCCGATCGCGCCGTGCAGGACAAGCCCGAAATCGGCACCGTGGCCGTGCAGTTCACGCGCGCCGGTGCCGATGGTTATCAGTTGAGCGTGCAGGACGACGGCCGCGGACTCGATCACGACAAGATTCGCGCCGAAGCGGTACGCCAGGGCGTGCTCACCGCCGACGTCGCCGCCACCATGGACGTGCGCAAACTCGCGAGCCTCATCTTCCGCCCCGGCTTCACCACTGTCGGCGCGGGTGGTGCGCGCGGTATCGGAATGGACCTGGTGCGCGAGCTGGTGAGCAAGGCCGGAGGCCGCGTCGGTATCGCGACGAAGCCGGGCGAATACACGCGTTTCCGCATCACGCTGCCGCACGAGAAGAAGGCGACGAACGCCGCGGTGGCTTGAGCGCCCGGGCTCAGGCCCGCACCTGGTCCTGGTCGCCGGGCGTCAAGAGAAAGTAGAAGAAGAATGCCACGATCACCATCGTGGTCCAGAAACGCGACTCCAGCGTCTCGCTGGTGGCGGTCGCAGAATTCGCGCCATCGCGCTCCGGCACACCTCGGAAGGTAGATAGACTGCTCATGGCGCCTCGGTGGGTGTGAACGGAAATGCAAGCTGCGGTCCGGGCCGCCGCTGCACCGGGTCGGGGAGATGGTAGCGAATCACGCGAGCTGGCATGTCCAGCCGACGCCCGGGAAACGCAGGTGTTCCCATTCCCGAAAGGTCGCGGGCCCGTCCTATGGCGCGGGCGGAATCGTCCGACGCGCGTTACGGCTCGTGCGCGATTACGAGCCTTTTTCCTTCTCGTGCCGGCGCCCGAGCCACCAGCCGTTGAGCGCCCACAGGGCCGCAATTCCCGCGGTGAAGAACGCCTCGAGCGTACCGTTGAGGCCGATGGCCTCGAGAAATTTCTTGAGCTGCGCGAAGCCGGCGTCGGCGATGCGATAGACCGCGACGTCGATGAGGTTCTTGGCCTTGTACTTGCTCTCGCGGTCCACCTTGCTGAACAGCATCTCGCGGCCCGGGCGGATGAACGCGTATTCGCCCCAGCGGCGGATGACCATCGCCAGCGCCAGCACCACGAACGTGCCGCTGATCGCGAACACCGACAGCCCGAACACCATGATGATGGGCACGGTCACGAGCAACACGGTGAGCCCGAGGCGCGTCGCGATATATCCGGTGAGCGTCAGCTGCGACACGATGACCAGTGCCTGGACGATGGCGTCGAGATTCGCGAACACCTGCGTGCGTTTGGTGATCTCCTCGAACTGTTCTTCGACGAGCTGCAGCTGTTCGAAGTACAGGAAGGTATTGATCGCGGACACGCCGACGATGAACAGCATGATGCCGATGAGGTACGGGTTGCGCGCCACCAGCATGATGCCCGCGAAGGGATTGCCACCAAGTGCGCGGTCGCGCTCGGAGAGCTGCGGCGTTCCGGGCACGCCGTCCAGCGCGAGCTTGCGCCATTGCGCCATCAGCACCCGCTGCAGGAACACGGCCGCGACGAACATGACGGCGCCGAGATACAGGACGCCCGCGTTGCCGATCCGCGTGACGAACAGGCTGGTGAGCAGCGGCCCGACCAGCGCGCCGGCCGTGCCGCCGGCCGCAATGAGACCGAACAACCGCTTGGTCTGTTCGCTGGTGAGTATCTCCAGCATGAAGCTCCAGAACACCGAGACCAACATGAGGTTCATCACGCTGATGCCGACGTAGAACACCCGCGCCAGAGTGGCGTTCTTCGGGTCGGCGTCGAAGATCAGCGCGGTGCAGACGAACGCGGCGGCCATGAAGCCGTAGATCGTGGGCAGCAGGACCGAACGGCGGATGTGCGCCACGAGCCAGCCGTAGAACGGCACGATCAGGATCGCGAAGAATGCGGTGAAGATCCACAGGTTCTGGGTGGCCTCGCGGCCGAGGATGGTGCCGATGGTTTCGCGCACCGGCCGCACGGCGAAGTAGCCGCCGAGCACGCAGAACAACAACATGAATCCGGCGATGACGATGCGTCGCTCGGCACCACCCACGGGCAACCAGGGGTGCTTCTTGTTAGCACCGCCAGTGTCACTGCGTTCGTTCATGTCTTCTTCCGAGCGGGTTGGTATCAGGTGGGGGCTAAGTCGGTGCCGGGTGGGACTTAGGATATTGGCAATTGCTTTCGATGAATGTCAGCTTCGCTAAGTCCCACCCGGCACCGACTTAGCCCCCACCTGACACCAACAGATCCATCGCCACCGCAAGCAGCGCGCGGGTCGCGAGCGGGATTGCTTTTTCATCGACGTAGAACAGCGGCGAGTGATTTTCGGGGACGGTCTTCAGATCCTGCTCGGTGGGCGAGACGCCCACCATGTAGAAGAAACTCGGCACCCGGTTGGCGAAGTAGGCGAAGTCTTCCGAACCGGTGATGAGTGGAATTTCCTTCACGTTCTTCTCGCCGGCCACCTTGCGCAATACGGGCAGCACGCGCGCGCTGACTTTCGGATCGTTCATCACCACCGGATTGTTGTAGGCATCCAGTTCGAACTTGGCGGTGGCGCCGCTGGCCTCCGCGGTCTTTTCCGTCATGCGCGCGATGTTTTCGACCATCTGTTTTTTCATCGTGGGCGAGAACGTGCGCATCGTGCCGATCATCTCGACGCTGTCGGGGATGATGTTGTTGCGGATGCCGCCCTTGATGGCGCCCACGGTGAACACCGCGGGCTGATCGGTGAGATCCACCTGGCGGCTTACCACGGTCTGCAGCGCATTGACGATCTGCGCCGACACGACGATCGGATCGACGCCACGCCATGGACGCGAACCGTGCGTCTGCCGGCCGTTGACCACGATCTTCCAGGCGTTCGAATCGGCCATGAACGGTCCCACCCGGTAGCCGATCTCGCCGGTGTGCAGCGTCGCCCACGCATGCCAGCCGATCGTGATCGCGGGTTTGTACCGCTCGTAGATGCCTTCCTTGAGCATCAGCGAAGCGCCGCCCGCCTGGCCCGGCGGCACGCCTTCCTCGGCCGGCTGGAAGACGAACAACACGTTGCCGCGCAGCTTGCCCTTCATGCCGGCCAGCACTTCGGCGACACCCATGAGCACGGCGGTGTGCGAATCGTGGCCGCAGGCGTGCATCACGCCGACCTCTTCGCCGCGGTAGTTAGATTTGACGGTCGACTTGAACGGCAGATCGACCCGTTCCGTGACCGGCAACGCGTCCATGTCGGCGCGCAGCGCGATGGTCGGGCCGGGCCTGCCGGTCGCGAGATACCCGACGACGCCGTTGTGCGCGACGCCCGTGGTCACCTCGAGTCCGAGCCTCGTCAGATGCTCGGCGACGATCTTCGCGGTGCGCACTTCGTAGTCCGACAACTCGGGGTGCTGGTGAAAGTCGCGCCGCCAGGCGATCACCTTTGGATCGACGGCTTTGAGACCAGCGTCGAAGTCGGCAGCGTGAACCAACGACACCGGGGCAGCGGCCAGCGCTACCCACAGCAGCGGTGTGCGGAACATCTTGTAGGCGTGGGGCGACATAAGGAACGGAGCATGCGCTGACTGGTCGCACCACTGCAACGCTCCGATACTCCGTCACGAGCCTACCAACCGCATGCACGTCGTCGACGCCACACTTTTCTTCTCACCCACCAGCGGTGGCGTGAAGCGTTATCTGCTCGCGAAACACGAGTGGATGCGTGCGCATACCAGCTGGCGTCACAGCCTCGTCGTGCCCGGCGAGAACGCCAGCCATTCGCCCGGCGGGATTTCCATGGTTGCCGGCGGCCTCGTGCCCGGCGCGTTCAACTACCGGTTGCCGCTAAATCCGCTGCGCTGGTCGCGCGCCATCGAGCGATTGGAGCCCGATCTCATCGAGGTGGGAGACGCGTTTCATCCCGCCTGGGCCGCGGCCAGCGTGGCCAACCGGCGCGGCATTCCGTTGATCGCCTTCTATCATTCGAATTTTCCGCAGCTGGCCGGTAGACGTCTTGGCAGCGCCGTGCAGAAGTTCATCGAGACGTACGTGCAGTTCACCTACGAGCGCGCGCAACTGGTTCTGGCGCCGAGCCGCCACATGTGCGAGTACCTGCACAGCATCGGCGTGAAACACGCCCGCTGCCAGCCGCTCGGCGTGGACGTCGAGACGTTCGCGCCCGAACGCCGCGTGCGCGACCTGCGGGCCGAGCTGGCGCTGCCGCGGAACACGCGCCTGCTGGTGTTCGCCGGGCGCTTCTCCGCCGAGAAGAACATTCCCGTGCTGGTCGAAGCGTTCCGGCAGCTGGGCGACCCCTATCACCTGCTGTTGTTAGGCGGCGGCGAATCGGCGCGTGCCGGCAACGTCACGCGACTGCCGTATTGCCGCGACAATCGTACGCTGGCGGAATACTTCGCTTCGGCGGACGCCTTCGTCCATGCCGGCGCCCACGAGACCTTCGGCCTCGTGATTCTCGAAGCGCTGGCCTGCGGGCGGCCGGTGGTGGCGCCGCGCGCCGGCGCCATCCCGGAACTGCTGGATGAGCGCGTCGGCCAGCTGGTCGATACTCACGCCGGCGTCGAGCTGGCCGCGAGCCGGCTGTCGGCCGGCGTCGCGGCGTTGTACGAGCGCGACCTGGAAACGCTCGGCCGGGCCGCGCGCCAGCACGTGCTGGCTAACTACAGCTGGACGAAGGTGTTGCAGGGATTGATGGGGCGGTACCAGGCCGCGGTGAACCTGCGGCGCCTGCCGGCGTCGGGCGAGTCGTTCACTGCCGCCTAGGCGGGCTCGCTCCAACCGGACCATTTCTGCAGGTGATCCTGCGCCCACTTCACGTCGTCGAGCCCCGACCCGAGGTGCATCTGATCGACGAAGTTGCTGAAGGTCTGCTGCAGGGCCTGCGCGCCGCCGAAGCGCGCTTCGAATTTGGCGATGACTTCCGGCGGACCGCCGATCACCGAGTAGTTGAGCTGCGTATCGACCACCAGGAATACATCGATGGTGGATGCGAGCAGACAGGTGGGGTTCGACACCAGCCGCGTCTTCAGCCAGCGGCACAACTCATCGTCGAGCCGGCCGGTGTGCCGGAAGTGCGGCTTCGGCGCGCTCAGGTTCGCGATGTAGAACTCACCGCCGCAGACGCCGTTGAGAAAGCCGATGAGACGCGCCGCCTCGTTGAAACCGGCATCACCTTCGGGCGGATGAACACCTTCCGGGAAGGCGCGACCATCGAGCGGCGCTTTCGGCCACCACACCTCGTGGCGCGGCCGCTTGGCCGAGGGTGCGAAGCGTTTGCCCGCCAGCTCCTCGAATCGCTGTTGAACCAGCTTGCGTTCGTCGGGGGCGAGATCGCGCAGCTCGACGGTCATCGCGCCACCAGTTCGAAGACGGTCAGCCGGCCCTTCTTCTCGCCCGCGACGAGATACTTGCCGTCCGGCGACCAGCGCACCACGCTGTATTCGGCATCGCCCATCTGCACGTCGATCGGCTGCGTGGTCTTGCCCGGGCGCCACAGCGTGATGCGCCAGTCGCGGCCGGCACTAACAAGGTGCTCGCCGCCGGGCTGCCAGGCAAAGCTGTCCACGCGTTCGGTGTGGCCGTTCAGCACGATGGGTTTCGTTCCCTCGGGGCCTTTGCCGCCGAAATCCCAGAGCACGACTTCCAGCCCTGCGCTCGAGGCGAGATAGCGGCTGTTGTCGCTGAAACCGGTGAGCTCGAGGCGGCCGTCATAGCCGCGCATCTGCGAATCCTTGGCCGTCGAACGGTTCCAGAAATGCAGTGATCCATCGGCCATGCCGGTTGCGAGAAAGCGCCCATTGCCGCTGAAGTTTACCGTGAGACACGCGGCCGGCCACTTGTAACGCCGTGTCTCGTAGCGGGATTTCTCGACACGGTGCACACAAATTTCACCGTTCAGGGCAACCCCGAGATCGGTGCCGGGTTTGTCGAAGGACAGCGCCACGGCGGTGCTGGCCGCCGGCGCGAAAGCGTGGATTTTTTCCCCCAGCGACGACCACAGCGTCACGCCCTTGCCGGCGGCGCTGGCCAGCATGGCGCCATCCGGCGCCCAGGCCAGCGCCTGCGTGGGAGTCGGCGCGGGCTTGAGCCGCAGCTTCTCGCGGCCGGCGGCGCCGTCCCAAAGTGTCAGCGCGCCGTCCTGTCCAGAGCTCGCAAACAGGCCGCCGTGCGGCTGCCAGGCCACCGCCAGCGTGCCTAACAAATGTTCGCCGACCGTCGCGAGCGAGAGCTGGCCGGCGGTAAAACGGGCCAGTGCCACCTTGCCCTCACCACCGCCCACCGCCAGTGATTTGCCGTCGGGCGACCAGGCGCACTCGACGACGTAATCGTCCAGGTTCGCGCTGGCGCGCGGCTCGAGCGCGAAGGACAGGGACTGCTTGGCCATTGCTAGTTCTTTGCGACGGCGGATTCGAAACCGGCTTCGAATTCGGCGCGATCGAGGTCGCGGCCGATGAACACCAGGCTGTTCATGCGCGGCGTATCGCCCCACGGCCGTTCCGGCTGCGCGTCGAACATCATGTGCACGCCGTGGAACACCTGGCGACGATCCTCGCCCTTGACGTTGAGCACACCCTTCATGCGGAAGATGTCCTGGCCGCGCGTCTTGAGCAGATAGTCGAGCCACTGATTGAGCTTGGCCGGGTCGAGCGGGCGCGGATCGCTGATGCCGATCGAGCTGATGTCGTCGTCGTGGTGATGCGAGGCGAACTTGCGCTCGGCCGCCGGCCGCTGGCCGGCGAGGTGCAGACCGAATTCGAGCGGGTGGTGTTCGCAGAACAGCGCGTACGCTCCGGCGTTTTCGATCTTCAGCGTGAAGTCCGCACCGGGGTGGGAGAGGTCGATGGCGTTGTGGGAAGGCGCGGCATCGAGCGTGCCGTGGCACGCAACGACGGTCGCCGGGTCGGCGTAAGCGCGCACCGCCGGTTCGATCGCCGCCTGCAGCGCCTCGGCTGTCGCGGCGGCCACGGGCAGGACCACGATGTCGAGATCTTGGTGGCTGTGGTCCTCGTGTGCGTGGCCATGATCGTGATGCGCGTGGTCGTGGTCGTGTCCGTGGTGAGCGTGCCCATGTTCGTGTTCTGAATGGTCGTGGACACCTGCCGTCTTGAGTAGATAGTCACCGGGCGTCAGCTGATAGACGCCGCCCCACTCGAACGGATATTCCGGCTCGAGGAACGAACCATCCACCGCGAGCGCGCGCTGCAGGTCGAACGCGCCGACGTTCAGCACCTGGTCGATCGGCGCGTTGGCATTCTGCGTGCGCAGGATCTTGGCCGTGCCGTTGATGCCGCGGATGCGCCGCTCGATGCGCTCGAGCGCGGCGGCGTCGACGGTGTCGGTCTTGTTGAGCAGCACCAGGTCCGCGAACGCCACCTGCTCCGCAGGTTCGTTCAGCTCCTCGACGTGTTGCTCGAAGTGCTTCGCATCGACCATCGTCACGATGGCGTCGAGCGAGAACTGGTTCTTGAGCTCGTCGTCGAGGAAAAAAGTCTGCGCCACCGGGCCCGGATCGGCCATGCCGGTGGTTTCGATGATGATGTAGTCGAAGCGGTCGCGGCGCTTCATGAGCTGGCCGAGGATGCGGATCAGGTCGCCGCGCACCGTGCAGCAGATGCAGCCGTTGTTGGTCTCGAACAGCTCCTCCTCCGCGCCGATGACCAGCTGGTGATCGACCCCGACCTCGCCGAATTCATTCTCGATGACCGCGATGCGTTTGCCGTGATTCTCCGACAGGATGCGGTTCAGGAGCGTGGTTTTCCCGGAGCCAAGAAAGCCCGTGAGTACCGTGACCGGTACACGTGAAGGTGTGACTGACATGGGAGGGAATTATAGGGGCTTGTGAGGCTCAACCCACCCGGTAAACCCACTCGATCAGCGCGTCGTGGGCGCTGGTTCCATATCGGGCATTGGGGTGGTTGATGATGGCCACCACCACGTACCGCTTGCCGCTCGCCGCGAGGACATAACCGGCCACCGCGCGGGTGTCTTCGAGCAGCCCGGTCTTCATGTGCGCGGCGCCCACCGGCACGTCGCGGCCCTTCATGGTGCCGTCCACGCCCGAGATGGGCAGCGACGACATGAGCTCGGCCATCCACTGGCTCTTCCAGGCATCGCCCAGCACGTTGGCCAGCGACCCGGCCGAAATGCGCTCGATGCGGGAGAGGCCGCAGCCGTTTTCGAGGATCAGCTCGGGAGCGTCGATGCCGCGGGCAGCCAGCAGGCCGCGCACGACGGCGGCGCCGCGCGCCGGGTTGCCGGGCTCGCCGCCGGCCGCGCCCATGGTCAGGAACAGCTGCTGCGTCATGACGTTGTTGGAGAACTTGTTGATGTCGCGGATCAGCATGGCGAGCGGCGGGGATTCCTGTGCGGCGACCAGGCGCGCGGTCGGGCTCACGGCACCCTCGCGCACCTTGCCGGTCCACGTGCCGCCCTGCCGCTCCCACAACGCGCGGAACACCGCGGCGAAGTAGTTAGTATGCTCGAGCGCGCCGACGTAGATGGCGCGCTCGCCGCAGGCCAGCGGGTAGACGCCGCCGATGCGGATGTTCATGGGGTCGTTGATGTCGGCGCGCAGCTTGCCGCGCCAGTCGCCGCAGCCGCCTTCGGCCGCTGCCACGGTGCGCGGCGCCTTGAGGCCCGCCACCTCCGGCACCACCACCACGCGCACGACCTTTGCCACGGTATCGGGCACGAAGGTGATCGCGACGGATTTGAAATTGAGCAGCAGCGCATCGGGGCCGACGTTGTAGGCGCGGCCCTCCTCGCCGTCGAACTCGCCCGGGTCGTGTTTGAGCGGTTCGAAGATGGTCTTGTCGAGCACGAGATCGCCGCGGATGTCGCGGATTCCGAAGCCGCGCAGGCGGGTGACCATCTGCCAGAGATTTTCGATGACCAGGTGCGGATCGCCGCCGCCGCGCACGTACAGGTCGCCGCGCAACGCCTCGGCGGTAACCGGGCCGTCGGCCAGCAGCTCGGTGCGGAAGGTGAACGCGGGGCCTAACAAGTGCAGCGCCGAATACGTGGTCACGAGCTTCATCGTGCTGGCGGGGTTCATCGGCTTCTTGTCGTTCGCGGACCAGCGCAGCGCGCCGTCGTCGAGTGGTTTGATGACCACGGCCGCGGCTGCGGCGGGGATTCGCGCCGCGGCGAGCTTGGCGAGATACGCTTCGGGCAGGAGATCGGCGGCGCGTGCGGCGGCGGTGCCGAGCAGAAGCAGTGCCGCACACGCCGTGAACTGCGCAAGTCTCACCCGGCACCGACTTGGCCCGGTTTTCCCCACATTCCCCACCCGGCACCATGGCCTCATGGCTGTTGCGCCAGGTCGAAGATTTTTTCGGCGGGTATCCATTTCTGGCCGCGCGTGGCCCAGGGAAGCGCCTGCTGAAAATTCCACATCAGTTTCTCCCAGGCTTGCACATCCGGGTTTGCGGCGTCCGCCGCGGCCTTCGCGGCCAGAGAGAACTGCGGCGTGACGTCCATGATCATGAACAGCCGGTTGCCGCACAGGTGAATCTCGAGCGCGCCGATGCCGGCGGCGCGGATCGAACGCGTGACGGCGGCGGGCGGCGCGCCGGGCTCGTGCCACTTTTTGTAGGCCTCGATGAGACCGGGGTCGTTCTTGAGATCGAGCGCGAAACACAGGCGTTGCATGCGGCAAGTGTGCCGCTTCGGAGCCGTGAATTCATGTGCCGGCCTGCAAATGTTTCGGGTAGATTCCGCAGACCTCAAACGGGGGAGATGCGAACTTGTCGAGCCCTTTGCGTCACGCGGCCGTGGCCTTCCTTGCTGTCGCCTTCCTGTCCTGCGCAAGTCACGCCCTAGCCCAGGCCGTCGCGCGTCCCGAGGCGCTGCTCAAGAAGATGACGCTCGACGAAAAGATCGGTCAGCTGGTGCAACGCGCTGGCGGGCGCAGCAAGGCGCTCAACTCGCGGCTCGACGATGCCGAACTGGAACGCGTGCGCGTCGGTGCCGTCGGTTCCTACCTGCATGTCGCGGGCGCCGAACCGCTGGCGAAATTGCAGAAAGTCGCGGTCGGGGAATCGCGCCTCGGCATTCCGCTGTTGTTCGCCATGGATGTGGTGCACGGCTACCGGACCATCTTCCCGGTGCCGCTGGCGATGGCAGCTACCTGGGCGCCAGAAAGCGAGGAGCGCGCGGCGCGGGTCGCGGCGGATGAAGCCACCTCCGCCGGGCTGCACTGGACGTTCGCCCCGATGATCGACATCGCGCGCGATCCGCGCTGGGGCCGCATCGTCGAGGGCGCGGGTGAAGACCCGTATCTTGGCGCGCGCATGGCGGTCGCGCAGGTCAATGGATACCAGGGCGGCAACAGCCTGCGGCCGGGGTCGTTGATGGCCACCGCGAAACATTTCGGCGCGTACGGCGCGCCGATCGGCGGCCGCGATTACAACACCGCGGATCTCTCCGAACGCACGCTGCAGGAGGTCTATCTACCGCCGTTCTACGCGGCCGCGCGTGCCGGCGCCGGATCGTTCATGGCGGCGTTCAATGACATCGCCGGCGTGCCGACCACCGCGAACCGGGACCTGTTGCGCGGCCTGCTGCGCGAACGCTGGGGCTGGCAGGGCTTGATGGTCAGCGACTGGGGCGCCATCGGCGAACTGCTCAATCACGGCGTCGCGGCGGATCGCGCGGCGGCCGGGGTGCTCGCGCTGGATGCGTCCGTCGACATGGACATGGTCGGCGGCGTGTACGCCGAGGATCTGAAGACCGCCATCGCCAAAGACAAGCTGCGGCTCAAACTACTGGACGAGGCGGTGCTGCGCATCCTGCGTGTGAAGGAGCAGCTCGGGTTGTTCGACAATCCAATGCAGTACAACGATGTCGCACGCGAAGCCCGCGAGCTTGCGTCGCCGGAGCATCGCGAAGCGGCGCGCGCGGTCGCGCGGCAGTCGATCGTATTGCTCAAGAACGATGGCAAGCTGCTGCCGCTGCGCTCCGACAAGCTGCGCACACTGGCGGTCATCGGCGCGCTGGCCACCGACGGCCTGTCGGCGCTCGGCTCGTGGCGCGCGCAGGGCAAGGCGGAGGAAGTCGTCACCGTCCTGCAGGGAATAACGGCCGCCGCGCCGCGGTCGCTCAAGGTCATCACCGCGCCCGGCGCGGACCCGCGCACTGCCGATCTGTCGGCCATTTCGTGGGCGGTGAAGATCGCCAAAAGCGCCGACGCCACGGTGCTGGTGATCGGCGAGGACTACGATCTGTCGGGCGAAGCGCGCAGCCGTTCGAGTCTCGAGCTGCCGGCGAGCCAGCTCGAGCTCGCGCGCCAGGTGCTGGCCGTCGGCAAACCCGTGGTGGTGGTGCTCGCCAACGGCAGGCCGCTCGCGATGTCCTGGCTGGCGGAACAGGCGCCCGCGATTCTCGAGACGTGGATGTTAGGTGTCGAAGGCGGCAACGCGGTCGCGGACGTGTTGTTTGGTCAGTATTCGCCCGCGGGCCGGCTGCCCGCGGCATTTCCGCGTGTCTCGGCCGCGGTGCCGTTCAACTACGCAGGCAATCCGACCGGCCGGCCCGCCGATGCCGATCTGGCCAAGGACACGGTGCGGTTCCACGACCTGCCGATCACGCCGCTGTATCCATTCGGCCATGGCCTTTCCTACAGCGAGTTCCGCTACGGCGATCTCGCGCAGAGCACCGGGACCGTCGGCCCTGGCGAACGCGTCGACATCTCCATCACCGTCGAAAACACCGGCGGGGTCGCGAGCGACGAGGTCGTCCAGCTTTATGTCCGCGACCCGGTTGCGACGGTGGCGCGGCCGGTGCTCGAACTGCGCGGCTTCAAGCGCGTGGACCTCGCGGCCGGTGCCCGCAAGCGCATAACGTTCAGCCTGACGCCCGAACAACTGGCATTCTGGAGCCCGCGTGGACAGTGGCTCATCGAAGCGGGCCGCATCGATTTCTGGATTGGCGCGTCGTCCGCGGACCTGCGCGCCAGCGGTTCGTTCGAGATAACAAAAACACACGCGGGCACCGCGCCAGCGGCGGCGCTGGCCACGCGGGTGACGGTTTCAAACTACTGACGAGGGGGTTTCCATGAGGAATTTTTCCGGCACGAGCTCGGGATTGGGTGTGCTCATCGTCGCGGCCATGGGCGCGGTCGCCTGCGCGGCGACTCCCGTCATGGCGGCGAACCACGCGCCGACCGAAATAACAGATGGCCGCATCGATCGCTGGGATCCGGCGATGGACGCCATCGTGCCGAAGGACTGGAAAATTGAGAAACTCGCCGAAGGCTTCGGCTGGGCCGAGGGTCCGATCTGGGTGAAGAACGGTGGCTATCTACTGTTCACCGACGTGCCCGGCAACAAGATGTGGAAGTGGTCCGAGAAAGGCGGCCTCGAGAAATTCCTGGACCCTTCCGGCGCGGTGACGTTCGACCCGGCGATCTGGCGTGAAGCAGGCGCGAACGGACTCGCGATCGATGGGCCCGACAGCATTCTCATCGCGGACACCGGCAACCGCGGCATCCAGCGCCTGGATCTGAAGACGAAGAAGAAGACGCCGGTCGCGATGACTTTCGAAGGCAAGAAGTTCTCGAGCCCGAACGACGTGACGAAGATGAAGAACGGCGTGGTGTTCTTCACCGATCCGCCGTACGGCTTCAAGAAGTTCGACGATGCGCCCGAGAAGGAAATCCCGTTCAACGGCGTGTATCGCGCCGGCGCGGACGGCAAAGTCACGGTCATCGAGAAGGAGCTGACGCGGCCGAACGGCGTCGCGCTGTCGCCGGACGAGCGCACTTTGTACGTGGCACAGTCCGAAGGCAGCAAGGCGATCATCAACGCCTACACGCTGGACAAGGACGGCAACGTCACCGCGAAAAAGCTGTTCCACGACACCACGGATCTCGCCAACGACAAGGCGCCGGGCGCACCGGACGGTTTGACCGTGGCCGCCGACGGCACCATCTTCACGAGCGCGCCGGGTGGCGTGCTGGTCTTGTCGAAGGACGGCAAGCGCCTCGGCCGTATCTGGGACGGCAAACAAACCGCCAACTGCAAATTCGGCGACGATGGCAAGACGCTGTACATGACCTCGTCCAACATGGTGGCGCGCATCCGCCTCAACATCAAAGGCCAGGGATTCTAGATCCCGGCCAATAGTTAGAGGGGGCGTCATGGAAATCTGGTACGTATTCGGCTCGATCGTTTTACTCGTGCTGCTGATCAGCTGGGGGAAGGTGCAGCCGTTCCTCGCATTCCTCGTGGCCTCGTCGGTCGCGGCGATCCTTCTGGGGTTGCCGATCGACAAAGTGCCGGGCGTGCTGGAAAAAGGCGTCGGCAACATCCTCGGCGGGTTGCTGGGAATCGTCTGCATCGGCGCCATGTTCGGCAAACTGGTCGCCAACAGCGGCGCCGCGCAGAAGATCGCCATGGTGCTGATGCGCGTGTTCGGCGAGAAACACCTCACGTGGGCGATGATGTTCACTGGTTTCCTGGTCGGCATCCCGCTGTTCTACAACGTGGGCTTCGTGCTGCTGGTGCCGCTGGTGTTCTCGGTGGTGCAGCAGACCAAGGTGCCGCCCATTTACCTCGGCATCCCGATGTTCGCGTCGTTGTCGGTGACGCACGGCTACCTGCCGCCGCATCCGGCGCCGACCGCGATGCTGCCGATGTTCGGCGCCGACATCGGCACGACCATCTTCTACGGCATCCTGGTGGGGCTGCCCGCGATGATCTGCGCCGGGCCGCTGTACGCCCGGTTGTTCCGCAACGTGAAGTCGAATCCCATCACGTTGTTCGTCGCGCCGCTCAAGCCCGAGAACGAGCTGCCGAGCGCGTTCAACTGCTTCGCCAGCGCGCTGCTGCCGGTGGGGCTGATCACCTGCTCGATGGCGGTCTCGCTGGCGCCGGACAACCTGCAGCCACTGCTCAAGTTCGTCACCAATCCGCTCATCGTGATGTTGATCGCGCTGGCCGTTGCGACGTACACGCTCGGCCTGGCGCGCGGCATGAAGATCCAGCCGCTGATGGACGACTACGGCAACTCGGTGAAGGACATCGCGGTGATCCTGCTGATCATCGCCGGCGCGGGCACGCTGAAAGAGGTGTTCGTGGCGACCGGCGTCGACAAGAACATCTCCGACCTGCTCACGGGAATCTCGATCGATCCGCTGGTGCTTGGCTGGCTGATCGCCGGCGTGATCCGCGTGTCGTTAGGCTCGGCCACGGTGGCCGGCATGACGGCCGCGGGGTTGATGGCGCCGGTCGTGGCCAACGCGCATGTCGATCCGAACCTCATGGTGCTCGCGGTCGGCGCCGGTAGTTTGATGTTCTCGCACGTCAACGATTCGGGCTTCTGGATGGCGAAGGAATACTTCAACCTGTCGCTCAAGGACACCATCCTGAGCTGGACGCTCATGGAAGGCATCGTCGGGGTCGTCGGCATCACCGGCGTGTTGATTCTGGAGGCCATCATCACCTAGCAGCCGGCCGGCGCTTCCCGGGCCGGCGAAAAGCCGGCATGAGGCAGGTGTCATGAACCGGGAATTCATGACAGATACTGCTGTAACAACCAGAAGCTGCGACCCGGAGCAGTCAGATGATTTCACGCCGGCCGCCTTACATACCGAAAGGCCGCTCGCCCAGGTTTACAGCCTGCGCGACGCGGCCACTTCCGCTGCACTCCACGCCGCCCTCCTGGCTGAAGAGCATCGGATTGCGCCGCTCCTGCAATGCCGCGTCGAGACCCAGGCCGCGTGTGCCCGCGGCGGCCGCGCGCTCGAGAGATCCGCTTTGCTGATGAAGGTATATTCGGTGCCGACCCGGCCGGCATCCGATTATTCGGCTACTTCAGTGCGGCCTCGATAGCCGCCAATTCGCTGGCTGAAAAAGCCAGATTGTTGAGCGCCCCGACCGCCTCTTCCACGTGCGCGACCTTGCTCGCGCCGATCAGCGAGGACGTGACCACCTTGTGCCGCAGGGTCCAGGCCACCGCGAGCTGAGCCAGCGATTGCCCGCGTGATTTGGCGATCTCGTTGAGCTGCTTCACCTTCTCCACTTTCGCCGGCGTGATGGATTCCGGGTTGAGCGAGGTGTGCTTCGCCGCGCGCGAACCTTCGGGAATCCCGTTCAGGTACTTGTTCGACAGCAGGCCCTGGGCCAGCGGCGAGAACACGATGCAGCCCATGCGCTGCTTGTCGAGCTCGGCGATGAGGCCGTCCTCGATCCAGCGGTTGAACATGCTGTAGCTGGGCTGGTGGATCAGGCAGGGAGTGCCGAGCGATTTGAGGATGGCCGCGGCCCGCGCGGTCTGTTCGGCGTTGTAACTCGAGATGCCGGCGTACAAGGCGCGGCCCGAGCGGACGATGTAATCCAGCGCGCCCATCGTCTCCTCGAGCGGCGTGTCCGGGTCGAAGCGATGGCTGTAGAAGATGTCGACGTACTTCAACCCCATGCGCGCCAGCGACTGGTCGCAGCTCGCCACGAGATATTTGCGCGAACCCCATTCGCCATATGGACCCGGCCACATGAGGTAGCCGGCTTTCGACGAGATGATCATCTCGTCGCGGAACGGCATGAAATCCTTGCGCATCAGCGCGCCGAAAGTTTCCTCCGCGGAACCGGGCGACGGGCCATAGTTGTTAGCCAGGTCGAAATGCGTGATGCCGAGATCGAACGCGCGGCGCGCGATGGTGCGGCCATTCTGGAACACGTCGACGTCGCCGAAGTTGTGCCACAGACCGAGCGAGACGGCCGGCAGCCGCACGCCGCTCGCGCCCACGCGGTTGTAACGCATCGATTTGTAACGCGAATCGGCGGGCAGGTAATCCATCGGGACGCTCTCAGCTGCGGAATTTGCGGGCGCGTAACATCGCGAACCCGGCCAACAAAATCAAGGCCGCGAGATCGAACGCTCCGCCACCACCACCGCCACCGCTGCCTCCACCCTGCACGGGCGGCTGTGGATTCACCACGACCGGCGGCGCCGGCGGCGGCTGGATCTCGTTCTTGCGCAGCAGGAACAAGCCGTTTTCGATGTCGCTGACGAGGATCGTGCCCGAGGGCAGGAAGGGATAAACACCCCAGGCGCCGTCGGTACCGGCGGAATTCGCCGCCGGCGTCAGGTACGTGTCGAACGAGCCCACCTCCGTCAACGCACGTGGATTGGTCGAATCGAATATCACGAGGCCGCGCTTGTAGTGCGACACGTAGTAACGGTTGCCGATGTTGTAGCCGTTGTGATCGGTCGCACCAGTCGCGCCGAGGTACGACGTCACCATGCTCGGCGCGCGCAGGTCCGCGATGTCGAGCGTGTAGATGTGTGTGTTGAGCGCGCGGCGCAGTTCGTCGAGCTCGTCGTGCACGACGATGAAGCGATTGTCCGCGGTCGGCCAGCCCGAGTGGGTGTAACTCGCGGTGGGATAGCCGGTGGTGCTGAGGCGCACGGGCGCGGCCTTGTCCGTCACATCCCACAGGTCCACGGTGGTCTCGTTGAAATCCACCAGCACTTCGCAGGGGTTGTGCGCCTGCGCGCACTGCGTCGTACGGTTGTCCGTGATCAACATGGACGTGGAGTCGTGCATGTAGCCATTGCCGGCGGGCGATGGAGTCACCAGATGCGGGTTCACCGGATCGACCAGGTCATAGATGCGGAACGCGCCGCCCGAAATGTTCGCCCCCGCGATGTATAGATAGGCCTGCTGGTTGGGCAGCGCCGCCATCGTCGCGTAGTCCACGTTCGAGATGTACAACGTGTGCGAGGTGCTGAAGTCGGCGAGCGTGTTGGCGAGTGTCACGCTGGCGGGCAGATTGGAGAGATCGATGATCTGCAGGCCACCGCCCGGCGCTTCGGTGGTGATGTAGGCGTAGGCGCGGTGCGGGCCACCGTTCACGCCCGGCAGCTGGTAGACCTTCACTTCGCGCCACAACGACTGGTTGCCCGGAATGTTCCCGACCTGCACGGGCGCGCCCGGCACGGTGACGTCGAACACCGCAGTGCCGTTGCGATGGCCGACCACCGCGTATTCGCGGCCGTCATCCTGGTCGACGAAACCCCACAGGTTGCTGGCGCTGATCGGCTGGGTCGCGAATTCCTGCAGCTGTACCTGCGCGAGGTAGTCGATGTTGTGGCATGGAAAGGTGCCGGCAACGCCGTTCGTGCAGCCGGTAGGCGCGAGTAGTTTGGCCATGACGACGCGCGGCAGCGTATTGCCGTTGGCGTCGAGCACGACGAAGCCATGCGCGATGAAGTTGTTGCGGAACTGATCCGGCACGCCCGTGACGCGGGTCTGGTTGGTCTCGGCGTCCTGGATGTGGAAGTGATCCTCGGCGGAATAGCCGCCGCGCACGCCTTCTTTGCCCAGCAGCAGGTTCTCGACGTCGATGCCCGACACGTCATAGGTGCCGGAGGCGATCTTGATCGCATCGCCGGGGCCGACGCGGGTCAACGCATATTGCAGCGTGCGGCAGGGGCGGTGATTGCTGTCGCAGTTGCCGAAGTCGAAACCGCCGGACGCGACGAAACGGGTGCCGACGACATCGTCATGGCCTTGCACGAGACCCGCGGGCAGCAACGCCGCCAGCAGCAGGAATCCACAGGGCAGGTACCGGGTTTTCATGACGCCTCCTCTTCGCAGTGAGTGGCTTGAGAACCGGCAGCGGTTCAACGTGTGATGAGCCAGACACCCGCGCCGAGCAAGCCTACGCCCGCCATGCGGACCAGGGTAATGGGGTGTTCCGGCAGGCCCAGCCAGCCGAAGTGGTCGATGATCAGCGCGGTGGCGAGCTGGCCCAGCAGCGCCAGCGCCAGCAGGCTCGTGGTTCCGAGCTGCGCGGCGATCACGGTGGAGCTGGCCACGTAGAAAGCGCCGAACAAGCCACCGAACCAGGCCCACAGCGGCACGCTCGCGAAGGTGTCGCGCGAGGGAATCTCCGTGCGCGTGACCAGCAACAAGGCGATGAGGCCGAGGATGCCAACCACGAAGCTGATGAGCGCGGCGGTGTTGGCGTTCTGCAGCGTGCGCCGCAACTGCGAATTCATGCCGACCTGCACGCTCAGGCCGAACCCGGCGACGATACCGAGCAGGTACGGCAGCAGGCGGGTCATCTAACTACCTCGCAGCCGCTTGAGCAACTTCAGGCCCCAGCGGAACTGCGCGATGAATAACACGAAGCGCCAGAAAAGCCGCTTGCTGAGCGAAGCCCGCCGCTGCGGCACGGCGGCGAACACCGCGGCCCGCGCATCCTGGTGGCGCGCGTCTGCTTTCACGGCATCGACGGGAAGGGTTTCCGGCATGCGCGCGAGTCTACCGCGCGCCGCTCAGATTGCGGCGGTTTCCATTTCCCAGGTGGTGAGCGGCGCGCCGCGCCGGATCCAGAAGCCGACGCCGGCGGGGCGAAATATGCGCCGCAGCCGCGCGCCGTACCATTCGGCGTCGCGCAGGAAGACATCGCGATCCGTGCGCGTGCGGTCGCAGTTCTCGCGCCAGTCGCGCGCCGTGAGCGCGGACAGGTACAACACCCCGCGCGTCAGGCGCCCGAGGTTCGCGATCGCTCGAGCTGCCGTGCGATCGTCCAGGTATTGCAATACGTCGTAACAGACGACCAGGTCGAACGGATCCGCCTGGTGGGTGGCCAGCGAGCCCTGGGTCCAGCCGTAGCGTTTGCAGAGGTATTCGCTGTACTCGAGCCCGGTGTATTGCGCCCGCGGGAAGGCGCGCATCAGCGGCGCGCGCAGCAGGCCGATGCCGCAGCCGGCGTCGAGCATGTGCCGCACCGGCAGGCCGATGTGATCCGCGTACGCGCCGATGAGCTTCGCGCGCGCTTTCATCTCGGCGCGCGAGACCACCGCCGTGCGCGTGTTGAAATAGAACTTCTGGTAGTAGGCTTTATCGAATTTCGCGCTCATGGGCGCGTTTTCGCCATTTCGCGCCGCGTCTGCCTGCGCACCAGCAATCCACCGCCAAATCCGACCAGGCCGATGACGGCCCCGATGCACGGCCCTAACCAGTTGTCGGTGAACGTCGCGATACGCGCCTCGGTGGGCTTGGCTACCTTGTAAGTCAGCGGCACCTGCTCGCCGATCGCGAAACGTTTGCTGGTGGTCGCGAACTGGCCGTCGATCGTCACGATTTCTCCGTTGGCGGTGCGGTAACGCACCCGCGGCGCGTAACGCGTCGAGTTGCCGTCGGGAATCTCGCGGTAACTAACCACTTCGGCCGTGGTGCGCCCGGTATCGCGTGAAAAACTCAATGTGAGCCACGACAGGTAGGCAGCTAACAAGAGGCAGCCGACGCCCAGCGCGAGCAGCAGCCGGGCGGCGAGATCGAGGATGCGAAATGTGAGTTGCACGAGAGAGTTGCGAGCCGGCGTCGGGATACGTAGGCTCAAGTCTATATTGAGTGGGGAACACGATGAGCGAGCCGGAGAAGAAGGGATCACCCTGGCCATGGATCCTGGTGCCGATTGCGGCGTTTGGGCTGTTCTTCGTGCTGCGCCAGTGCCGCCAGAGCATCCCGCCCGCGAATCACGCACCCGCGCCGGCCGTGAGCGCGCCTTCCACCACTGACGTCCCCGCGTCCGAGCCCTCCCCGGCCGAGCCGGATACGGCGCCGGCTTCCGCACCGGCGCCGCAGTAATCCGCTACTGATTCTTGAGCTTGAACACGACGCGCAGGCGGTACCACTGGGGGATTGCCACACCGTCGCGTGTGGCCGGCACCAGCCGCCAGCGGCGCTTTGCCTCTTCGAGCGTGTTGCGGTCGAAGGCTTCGTAGCCGCTGCTCTTGAGGATGCGCGCGTCACCGACACGGCCGTCGGGCTGCACGAAGACTTCCACGTCCACAGACCCCTGCGCGTTTTCGCGGATGAGCTGCGGCGGGTAGTCCGGCTGCGAGAGTGGGCGACGCGGATCGAGGCGCGCGCCGGAAATTTGCGGCTCCACCACCGCCGAGCCTCCCGTCAACGGAAGTTCATCGAGCGGGCGCAGATCGGCGCCGATCGTTTCATTCGGCTGATCGATCGGCACGGGCAGCGGCTCCGGCTGCGGCAATGTGAGCTGCCGCTCGTGGAAAACCGGGTCTGGCATCACCGGCGGTTCGGGCTGATCGACGATGGGCTCATCGAGAAAAGTTGCCGTTATATCGGTGATTTTCGGTAACGGCACGACCCCGAGGCCCCCCGCGATACCAAACAGCAGCGCGACGTGCGCGCCCGCGACCAGACTCATTCGACTCAACGCGCCCAGTGGGCGCCGTTCCGCAGTACGCGCAGCCATGACGACCTCCGCACGGGCCCGTTGTGGGTCCGTTTGAAAGGTGAACGGCGCGCGGGTGTTGAGCGGGGTTAAGCCGGCGCGCGGCGAGTTGACAAAACATGTGCCGGCAACGACGCGGCCAAACTAGTCGGATCTGATCTGCGGAAGCTCGGCGCTCGCCGGTGCGGGGGCCACGGAAATCTCCGGCAATGTTTCGGCGGCAGCGGGTGCGGTTGTGACGGGCGCGAGAATTTCGCCGCCACGATTCCTGCTCACCCACATGCCGATCGCGCCGCCGACCGTGGACATCAATGCGCCGTACATCAGCAAGGACGTGAACAATCCCGCATCGTTGTAGAACCCCGAGATATCGACCGGGATACCCATGAAGCGGAACAGCAGATTCGAGGCGGCGCCGAGCGCGGCGGTGAGCGGCGCCATCGTGAGCGCCAGCAGCAGGCGATGCCGCGCGGCGCTCCGGGCGATCATGAAGGCCGCGAGGCCGGCGACGTTCAGGACCACCGGCAGCAGGATGACGATGAAGGGCATGAACCCGTCGAGGTGCGCGGCGGCGGCGATGACGCCAAACCACGCCAAATGGGCCAAAAACACGGCCGAAAAGCCCGAAATCCAGGGCCTGCTCATATTGTTATCTGGTGGTAGCAAATCGCGCGCCCTTGCGTACCATAGCGCCCCCTCATGAGCCGCCGCCAGCCAAAAGTCGGGTTTGTCAGCCTTGGATGCCCCAAGGCGCTGGTGGACTCCGAACGCATCATCACGCAGCTGCGCGCCGAGGGTTACCAGGTGGCTCCCGACTACGCCACCGCGGACGTGGTCGTGGTGAACACCTGCGGCTTCATCGATTCTGCCGTGGACGAATCGCTCGATGCCATCGGCGAGGCGCTCGAACAGAACGGCAAGGTCATCGTCACCGGTTGCCTGGGTGCGCGGCCGGAACGCATTCTCGAGCGGCATCCGAAGGTGCTCAAGGTCACCGGGCCGCACGCCTATGAAGACGTGTTAGGCGCGGTGCACGAGCATCTGCCACCGAAGCACGATCCATTCATCGACCTGGTGCCGCCGCAGGGCATCCGGCTCACGCCGCGGCACTACGCGTATCTCAAGATCTCCGAGGGCTGCAACAACAAGTGCAGCTTCTGCATCATCCCGTCGATGCGCGGCTTGTTGGTCAGCCGGCCGATCGACGAAGTGCTGCGCGAAGCCGAGAAGCTGGCGCGCGCGGGAGTGCGCGAGATCCTCGTGATCTCGCAGGACACCTCGGCGTATGGCGTGGACATCCGCTACCGCGAAGCCGAATGGCGCGGGCAGAAGTACGAAACGCGTTTTCTCGATCTGGCGCGCGGGCTGGGGGAACTGGGTATCTGGATCCGCATGCACTACGTGTATCCGTATCCGCACGTGGACAACGTGATCCCGTTGATGGCGGAACGAAAGATCCTGCCCTATCTAGACATTCCGTTTCAGCACGGCAGCCCGAGCGTGTTGAAACGTATGAAGCGGCCGGGCCTCGTCGAGAAGACGCTGGATCGCATTCGCGCCTGGCGCGAGACCTGTCCGGATCTGACCCTGCGCAGCACGTTCATCGTGGGATTCCCGGGCGAGACCGAAGGTGAGTTCCAGGAGTTGCTCGACTGGCTGGACGAGGCGCAGCTCGATCGCGTCGGCGCGTTCAAATATTCGCCGGTGGAAGGCGCGGCGGCGAACGACGTGGCACCGCATGTCGACCCCGAGATCCAGGAAGAACGGCTCGCGCGGTTCATGCAGAAGTCGGCGCGGATCAGTTCCGAGCGGCTGGCGGCGAAAGTCGGCCATCGCATGGAAGTGCTGGTGGATGGCGTCGACAAGAATTTTGCGGTCGCGCGCAGCATGGCCGATGCGCCCGAGATCGACGGTGTCGTGCACATCGCCAGGGGCGGCAAACTACCGGTGGGTGAGTTCGTGGACGTCGAGATCACCGGATCGAGCGATCACGATCTCGAGGCGAAGGTCGTGAGCGCCCGCCGGAGCCACTGACCCGTTCTCCTCTACGCGGATCGCCTAACTTTTTGGCGGCCCCGCCGCCGCGCAATAATCCGCCATGGCTCCTGCCAGATGATCGAACATCGTGCGTACGCGCTCGACGTTCTTTTGATCTTCGTGCATGACCACCCAGATCTCGAAGCTCAGCGAAAATTCCTTCGTGAGGACCGGTACCAGATCGCTGTTGCGCCGCGCCAGCGCGTACTGGCATACGCCGAGCCCGACACCTGCGCGGACCGCCGCGAGCTGCGCGGGATCGCTGTCGGTGCGAAACGCAAACAAGTCGCGCGACACCTGCCGCCCGCCGAACTTCAGGCCCTTCGCGTAGACCGGCATGTGGTCGAAGCCGATGACGATGTGACGATGGAGGTCGTCCATCCGCGTCGGCGTGCCGTGACGATCCAGGTACTGGCGATGCGCGTGAAAGCCGAGAAACACGCGGCCGACGCGTTTGGCGAACAGCGCCTGTTGGCGAGGCCGCACCATGCGCACGGCGACATCGGCGTCACGCTTGAGCAGATCGACAGTCTGGTTGGAGAGCGATAGTTCGATCGCGATGCCGGGATGTGCATGCGTGAAGGTGCGCAGCGCCGCTGGCAGCACTTCGATCCCGATTACATCACTCGCACTCACGCGCACCGCACCGCGCATAGCGGCCGAAGCGCCGGTGCTGGCGCGCAGGATGACTGCCGCGGAAGCAGCCATGGCCTCCGCATGGGGCTGCAGATCGAATGCGATGCGGGTCGGCAGCAGGCCGGCCTGGGACCGTGTGAACAACGCCTTGCCGCCAAGCGAGTGCTCGAGCGCCGCGACTTGCCGGCCCACCGTGGGCTGCGTGAGGTGGAGCTCGCGCGCCGCGGCGGAAAGACTGCCATTTCGCAGCACGGACAGGAAGGTCCGGTAGTAATCCCAGGCAGGTTCGATAGTCATTCGGAAATGTATAGCGTTTATGCGTGTTAAGGCAATTCCGTTTGGTTCGCCCGCCGCCAATACTGAGCGCACTTACTCACGGAGCAGCACATGAACGGGAAACCTCTGGCGTTGATCATCGGGATGACGGGTGGCATCGGTGGCGCCACCGGCCGTGCGCTGGCGGCGCGTGGTTTTCGCATCCGGGCGCTGAACCGCGCGGCGACGCCGCGGCATGCCGACGGCGTGGAGTGGGTGCCGGGCGATGCGATGAATGCCGACGACGTTCGCAGGGCGGCCGAGGGCGTGGACGTGATCGTGCATGGGGTCAATCCACCGCACTACCGCAACTGGCGCACCCTTGCGCTGCCGATGCTGGCGAACACCATCGCCGCGGCAAAGGCTGTGGATGCGACGATCGTATTTCCCGGCACCGTGTACAACTACGGGCCGGACGTATTCCCAGTCGTAACCGAGGACTCGCCGCAGAATCCGCGGACTCGCAAGGGTGCAATCCGGGTGGAAATGGAGCAGGCGCTGCACGCGGCGAGCCGCGCCGGCACTCGCGTCTTGATCGTGCGGGCCGGGGACTTCTTCGGTCCCGGCGCGCGCAACAACTGGTTCTCGGAGGGGTTGGCTCGCGACCGATCGCTCGGCCGCGTGGTATATCCGGGGCCGCACGACGTCGGACATGCGTGGGCCTATCTACCTGACATGGCGGAGGCGATCGCACGGCTCGTGGAGCGGCGGGCCGAATTCGATACACTGGAAAGTTTTCACTTCGCGGGTCACTGGCTACCGCGGGGCGTGGCGATGGCGCAGGCGATCTGCGATGTCGCGGCCGTGCCCTATTCGCGCATCAAGCCGTTCCCGTGGCTCGCGGTCGCCGCGCTGCGGCCGTTCGTGCCGGTGTTCAACGAAATGCACGAAATGCGCTATCTATGGCGCGAGCCGCTCGCGCTGGACAATACGAAGCTCGTCGGAGTCCTGGGAGTAGAACCGCACACGGAGCTGCGCGCGGCGGTGCGTGAGACGCTCGAGTCGCTGGGGCAACTAGAGGCGAACGGCCCGCTGGCGCGGCCAGCTTGAGCCGCGCCCGCCGCGCGACGCAGATCAGTTGCGCGAGCTGCGTGGTGGGGTGGATTCCTCGTCGGTCAATTCGGCATCGTCATCGGCGGGAAGCAGATCGGGATGCCCGCGCGCGACGCGCTGGATGATCTCGGCGTCCAGCGTGGTGATGGATTTCGCGACGCCGCGCTTGTACGCCGCGAACTCCTCCGGCGACACGGCATGCTCGACGGCCTCGAGCGTCGAAATCAGTTGATCGATGTAGCCGTTGATCAGCGTCACGATCTGCTCGGCGATTTTCCGATCCATCAGGTCCGTCCCCATTTACTCGACGGTGACGCTCTTCGCGAGGTTGCGCGGCTGATCGACGTCGGTGCCCTTCAGGATGGCGACGTGATAGGCGAGCAGCTGCAGCGGCACCGTGTACACCGCCGGCGCCTGGAAGTAACTCACGTGTTTGGGCATCTGGATCACGGTCACGCCGTCGGATGACGTGAAGCCGGAATCCGGATCCGCGAACACGATCAGCTCGCCACCGCGCGCGCGCACTTCCTGCAGGTTGCTCTTGAGCTTCTCGAGCAGGTCGTTGTTGGGCGCCACCGTGATGACTGGCATGTCCGCATCCACCAGCGCCAGCGGACCGTGCTTGAGCTCGCCCGCGGCATACGCCTCGGCGTGGATGTACGAGATTTCCTTGAGCTTCAACGCGCCTTCCATCGCGATCGCGGACAACGCGCCGCGGCCGAGGAACAGCGTGTGATGTTTGTCGGCGAAACGCTTGGCCAGCTCGTGGATTACCGGATCGAGTGTCAGCGTCTTTTCGATCATCGAGGGTATCTCGATGAGCCGCTGCACGAGATTGCGTTCGCGCTCGGCATCGGCGGTGCGATGTTTCGCCAGCGCGATGACCAGCATGCTGAGCGCTGCGAGCTGCGTCGTGAACGCCTTGGTCGAGGCGACGCCGATCTCGGGACCGGCGCGCGTGAGCATCACCAGTTCCGACTCGCGCACCAGCGAGCTTTCGGGCACGTTGCAGATCGCGAGCGATGAGAGATACCCCGCCTGCTTGGCGAGCCGCAACGCCGCCAGCGTGTCTGCGGTTTCGCCCGACTGCGAGATGGTCACGAACAGCGAATTCTTCGGCACGACGGGATTGCGATAACGGTATTCGCTCGCGATCTCGACGTTGCAGGGGATTTTGCAGATCTGCTCGATGAAATACCGCGCCACGGAGCCGGAGTGGAAACTCGTGCCGCAGGCGACGATGTGGACCTGCTCTGTGCGCTTGAAGATTTCCGTCGCGGTCGGACCGAACGCCGCTTCGAGCAGCCGGCCGTTGGCCACGCGCTCGGTCAACGTGTCCGCCACGGCGCGCGGCTGCTCATGGATTTCCTTGAGCATGAAATGCCGGTACTGACCCTTCTCGGCCGCGTCCGCCGACAACTCGCTCTCGCGGATCGGACGTTCGGCGCTGTCGCCATTCTTGTTCAGCACCTTGACCGAAGTGCGGCGGATGTCGGCGACATCGCCTTCTTCGAGGAACATGAAGCGGCGCGTCACCGGCAGCAGCGCGGCGACGTCGGAGGCGACGAAGTTTTCGTCGACCCCGAGGCCAATGACCACGGGGCAACCTTCGCGCGCCAGGATGATGCGCTCCGGTTCGGACTCACTAACTACCGCCAGCGCGTAGGCGCCCTCGAGCTCCGCCACCGTGGCGCGCACGGCCTTGAAAAGATCTTTCTGCGAGGCCAGGTGATGATGAACGCGATGCGCGATCACTTCGGTGTCCGTCTCCGAGGTGAACTTGTAGCCGAGCTTCTTGAGGTCTTCGCGCAGCTCTTCGTGGTTTTCGATGATGCCGTTGTGGACGATGGCGAGGCCGTCATTCGAGACGTGCGGATGCGCGTTGCGCTCGGAGGGCACGCCATGCGTGGCCCAGCGGGTGTGTGCGATGCCGACCTGGCCGTGCGTCGGGTCCGCGTCGATCGCCTCCTGCAGCATCTTCACCTTGCCGACGGTACGCAGGCGTTTGAGGTGCTGTGTGCCGTTCAACACGGCGATGCCGGCGGAGTCGTAGCCGCGGTATTCGAGCCGGCGCAGCCCTTCCATCAGGATCGGGACGACGTTGCGCTCAGCGATGGCTCCGACGATGCCGCACATTTAACAGTTGTCCGGGGAATCCAGGGGGGCGCTAGTTTGCCTGAGTGCCGGGCCCGATCGCAGTAGGAAACCCGGCCAGCCGGGCGCTTCTGATAGGCCGCTCACACAAGATCGCCCGCAGGGCGGTTGGGTGTTGAAAATCAATACTTTAGAGGCGGTACAAGGCTGCGGGAATGCTCGAGGAGGCGGTAGCGACACCGGTCTGCACGAGGGTGATGGCCGGACGATGACGATCCGGCGAATTCGCCTTTACGGTACGTCCGCACTGACATGCGCGCGGAACGCCGGCCGCACCGACAGGCGCTGGTAGTAGCCGAGTAACGCGTCGAGATGCGGCCGGTCCAGCGGCGTGTGCAGCCAGCGGTGGGTCGTCAGCCCGAGCACGACGTCGGCCAGCGTGAAGAACTCGCCGGTGATGAACTGCCCGCCGTGCGCGAAATGTGTGTCGAGCATGCGCATGTGGCGATTCCATTCGTCGACGCTGCGCGCGATCGCCGCGGCGTCGGTATGCGCCGGGCTCTTGCGCGCCAGCGCCAGAAAGCTGTAGCGCCAGGCGGTGTTGAGATCGGTGGCCTGCCAGTCCATCCACTGCTCGACCAGCGCGCGTGCCTGGGGGTCCGCGGGCAACAATGCCGCGTGCGGGTGTTTGCCCGCGAGATAACGGCAGATCGCATTCGATTCCCACAACACGAAGTTGCCATCCTGGATCACGGGGACCATGGCGTTGGGATTACGTGCCAGCAGCTGCGGGTCCGATTCCACGCGCTCGAAAGGAAGGTCGAGCTCGGCACAGGTCCACAACACCTTGCGCACGTTGATGGACGACACGCGTCCCAGCACCCGCAGCATCGTGTTATCTCTTTCCGTCGATGCTCTTGATGCGGCCATCGACGATGGTCACGACCATCGCCGCGGCGTGGGAGCCGCGCTCATAGGTCCAGGTTTCGGTGATGGTCTCGCCGACCTTCGTCATGCCGCCATTGAGGTTGCGCGTCCGCACATCTTCGACCTTCTTGTCTTGAGAAGTCGGCGCGCCGCACTTCGCGCCCAGCTCCGACACCGTCATGGAGCTGGTGACGATCCACTTGCCGCAGCGGAACGGTTCATCGGCGGAGGCCGCGAGGGGCGCCAGGCCCATCGCCACCGCGAGAATCGCTGTGATTTTCATGGCGCGATGGTAGCACCGCATCAGGGACTGAATGGATGCTTGCACCACTGGCGTTCGCACGGAATTCCGTCTCCTTCGCCATCCATATTCATGCCCGGACAGTGCTGCAGGAACCACTTGGCCTCTTCGCACGAATGCATCTGCGAGCAATAGCTGCGCCCATCACATCGGTAACGTTCGGTGGGCGTCGAGGACGCAACACGCTCAACGGGCGCGACACTCGCGGGCCGCGGGCTCGGACGCGCGGCCTGCGGCGGCAAAGTGGTCCCCTGCGCCGCCGCGGCGCGCTCCTCGAGGCTACGCGTTGGCGCGGCGGGTTCTGGCTGGACAAACGCCCGGGCGGCATCGCGCTCGGCGCGGGCATGGTCCCGATACCAGACGAAAGCCGCGAGGCAGGAGGCGAAAAGAACGAGCGTAACGAGCAATGGACGCATCCATGGCTAACTACTCTACTTTGGCGCCTCTTTCAAGCAGCAGAGCCCGAAGTTGCGAACGGTGGCAGTACTGCTCGTTTTCGCAGTAACAGCCCACCGACAGGCTGGCGTGGCTGGACAAAGCAGCCAGCACGTCGAGCGACTGGCTGGCGGCGGGCGCCGCCATTTCGGCGCGGTATTTCCGGAAGAACGCCGCCCATTGCCGGTCCGATTCGGCGGCCTGCGCGATTTTCATGAGCCCGGCGCTGGGGGCGAGCACCGGAAACCACACGTCGTACCAATCGAGCCGGGCGAAATCGGCTTTAGGTACGCCGCGCGGGGGCCGGCGCACCGTGCCGAGGCGCGTGCCCTCGGCGACGGCCCGCGGCGTTCCCAGCCGGATGATGCGGATGGTCATCGCTAGCTACTCACCGGAATACACAGCTCGCAGGCGAATACGCCGGTCCGCGAGTCGAAAGCCGCGCCGCGCGGGTAGTGCTCGAACGGCAGCCGTTGCAGGTCGACCGAATGACTCGCAGAACACGCGCCGGCAAAACGGCCCCAGGCGGCGCCAATTTCCGCGCCCGTGCCTTTGAAGAAAGTGACCGCGTAACGCCCGCCGGGGATGGTCGTCTGTTGGGCGTCCGGCAGGCGCAAGCCTTCGGGTACTTCGACGCAGGCGTCGTAACGGCACTTCTCGGGCGCCGTATCCATCGGATTGTCGACGGCAACGCCATACCGCGGGCAGTCGAGCAGGCCGTGATCGGCCAGCCACGGCGACACGACACCGCGCCAGAACTTTCCGAGCGGTTCGCCGAAAGGTCCCGTGTACCGCAGGAAGAAAACCCTGACCGGCCGGCGTTCGACGATGGCGATCTTCATCGCGTGAGTCTACACGGCGCCCGAATTGCTCCGGAAATGGTTGTTAGGAATGAATGTCGAGACGGATATTGCACGGCGCGCCCGCCGGGATGGCGGCGGCTTCCTCCGGCCGTCGTCGGACTACTTCGATGCTCCGAGCGGGAATACATCCATCTGCTCCCAGCGGCCGCTCGAATTCTCGATCAGCACGAGCTCGGTACAGCGCGCCGCGACGCCGGCGCCCGGCAGTGCGATGCGCAGCTCCACTTCGATCTCGCACAGCAACGGCTCATCGCCATGCGCGACGGTGATGTGCGGCACGATGGTGTCGAACTTCCCCTCGAACGGTGGATAGTCCGGGAACTCGGCAAATACCCCATCGATCAGCGCGGAATACGGCCGGTCCGGATCGGGCGCGAGATACAACGCGACGGGAAAACGTTCCGTGCGCGCAATGCGGTAGTCGAAGCGCGGCACAGCCGCCGCAACCTTGCGCAGCCGCGCGCGTACTTCGTCGGTCACCAGCGCAGGCGCCATGAACGGATACAGGATGGTCACGTGCGCAGGCACGTTGCGCCGCGCCGACGGGTCGTAACGATCGCGATAGCGCGAGATATACGGCTCCGCCTCGGGGACGCGGGTGATCAGCGCGGTTTCGGGCATCAGGCGAGTGCGGTGTATTCGCGCTTCACGCCGTTGAAGCGATCGAACAGCCAGCGATGACTGCCGAGCAAGTATTCATCGGCTTCGACACCCGGGTTCAGGAAAATGAGCTCCGAACATTCGTCGAGCAGCAGGCCGAGCAGGTCCGCGTACGCGCCCTCGATCACCCAGCCGTCGTTCACGGCTGTGAATTTGTCGATCTCGGTTCGCGAGCGGTCCAGCGCGCGCCGCGTCGGCGCATTCGCCTGCTCCCACGCGAGCGTGTCGAGATCCAGGTGCGCGAGCGCGTAAATCTCCGCGAGTGATTTCGCGAGAGTCGACTTGTCGGCGCCGGAATTGCCGCAGATGAGGATGCGATCGGGCGTTGAACTCGATTGCGGCGTCGACAAGTCGCGCATCAGCCGCAACCTTCGACGTAGTGCAGGTGCTCCCACGGTCCCGACTGGATCGCAGTCACCTTGCCATTGGAAGTTTCGAATCGCAGCCCGTATTCGCCGCTGCCGGATCTGAGCGTGATCGTGTGGCCATGTTCATCGTATTTATGCGGCTGGACGTCGAGTTGTGTGCCGTACAGCTCCTTCAACCGTTCTTCTGTCGTGCCGATGTGTGCGCCCGAGAATGTGCGCAGTTTCGAATCGGCGCGCAATTCGATGCGCACCACCGTGCTCTTGATGATCATCAGGTGGAAATTCGCACCGTTGCCGTCGTAGTTCAGATACCAGCAGTCCTGCGGCTGCTGCTTCGTCTCCATGCCCGGCCAGTCCGCGAGCAACAGGACTTCTTCCACGTTCATTCCGGCGCGGATCGGGCCGAGCGACCCAAACCCCAGGCACCACGTCGAGGCCGCCGAAGAGGTGGCGGCGGCAATGAGCGCGAAGCAGATCGACACGCTGCGCCTAACCACGCGGCGGCACGCTACGCAGGCGCGCAACGATGGACTCACCACTCAGCTCCACCCACAGCGTGCCGTTCATCGGGATTTGTCCTTGTCCTGCTTCTGCGGCCGCTTCCAACCGTCGATGGTCTGTTGACGTCCGCGGGTCAACGTGAGCTGACCGTCCGGCGCATCCTTGGTGATCGTGCTGCCCGCGCCGGTGGTGGCATCCTTGCCGATGCGCACCGGGGCCACCAGCATGTTGCCCGAGCCGATAAAAGCGCCATCTTCGATGGTCGTGGTCGATTTGTTCACGCCGTCGTAGTTGCAGGTGATGGTGCCCGCACCCACGTTCACGCCTTTACCGATGACGGCATCACCCAGATAGGTGAGGTGGTTGGCCTTGCTGCCGTCGTCGATCGACGTCTTCTTGAGCTCGACGAAATTTCCAACGTGTACGTCGCGTCCCAGCTTCGAACCGGGGCGTACGCGGGCGTACGGGCCGATGATGCAGCCTTCGCCGAGCACGCTTTGTTCCAGCACGGAATTCGGATGGATCACGCTGCCGGCGCCGATCGTCACGTCGCGCAGCACGACATTGGGTCCGACGCGCACGCGATCGCCGAGCACCACGTTGCCCTCGAAGAGCACATTGGCGTCGATGAACACGTCGCGGCCGACGGTGACGGCGCCGCGGACATCGATGCGGGCGGGGTCGGCCAGCGTGGCGCCGGCCAGCATCAGCTCGCGCGCGCGCTGCGCACGGTGCAGGCCTTCGAGCTCGGCCAGTTGCACCTTGTCGTTGACGCCGAGCACTTCGGCAACGCTCGGCGCGATCAATGGGACAACCTTGATCTTGTCCTTCACCGCCATCGCGATGATGTCGGTCAGATAATACTCACCCTGTGCGTTGGCGTTCTTGAGTTTGCCCAGCCATTTGCGCAGTAGTTTGGCCGGCACGGCCATGATGCCGCTGTTGCCTTCGCGGATCCTGAGCTGCGCCTTGCTCGCGTCCTTCTGCTCGACGATCTTCTGCACGGCACCGCGCTTGTCGCGCACGATGCGGCCGTAGCCCGTGGCATCGTCGAGCATGACGGTGACAAGACCCATGGCTTTCGGGCCGGTGCTGGCGATGAGCTGCGCGAGCGTCGCGGGGCGGATCAACGGCACGTCGCCGTACAGCACCAGCACCAGCTCGTCGTCCGCGACATCGGGCATGGCCTGCATGACGGCATGACCTGTGCCGAGCTGCTCGGCCTGCAGCGACCACTCGAGCTTTTCCGTACTGAGCGCGCTGCGCACCGCATCGCCGCCGTGGCCATACACGACGTGCATGGAGGAAGGTTTCAGCTCGCGGGCATTGCTAACAACATGCGCCAGCAGCGGGCGGCCGGCGAGCGGTTGCAGGACCTTGGGAAGATCGGATTTCATTCGCTTGCCCTGACCGGCAGCGAGGATGACGACGGCGACTTTCATGAGGCCGCGAGTTTAGCGTTTCGCGGTGGCGGTTTCCCGCCATCGTCGGCCGAACGCGGAATCAGCGGCGGAACTGCCTGCCGGTCGCGTTGTAGGGATCGCTGCCGCCTGCATCGACCGCAGCCAGGTTGTTCTCGCCCAGCAGCTTGTCCATGACGTCGAGTCTGGAACCGGTGGCCGCGGCCTTGCGCTCATCCGCCCTGGTCCGGGCCGCCTTGCGCGACAGCCCCGGGCCGTATTGCTCGCTCTGCGGCGTTACGGGCACTGCCCAGTCGATGTTGTTGTCGATGCCCATGGCCCGGAAATATACGCCCGAAAACTTCGCCTGGGGATGTCTGCGGTCGGATACAGATCGCCGTTCGTCGGTGGTCTGCGGCACGCAAACCGGTCATCGGGCGCTATCTACCGTTCGTCAAGATTGACCGGACCACAGCAACGCGCCGCCCAGCACGATCATCCACAGCGGCAACAGCACATTGTTAAGGCTGGATATCCATTGCACTTTCGCCGTCACGTTGCGCAAGGCACCGAGGATGAACAGGATTCCGAAGGCGATGCCGCACGCACCCAGCCAACCGGGAAAGCGGCTTTCATCCAGCTGCGCAAAGCCGGTCAGTACGAAAAACGCGCCCAGGCAGATCTCGCCGAGAAACTCGCCGATGTAGTTGCCTAGATAGAGATTCAAACCCTTGAACGTCGCGCCGATGCTGCGCCGGCCTTCGTCGCCGGATTCCGCGTACGCACCCGCCAGTGCCCAGTGCATGCTCGGCCAGCGCATCAAGCCCAGACACATCGCGAAACTGCCGAGGCAGGCGAATATCAACGCGAGGGTCATCGCGCCCGGACTGGCCGGCAGCGCAAGCGTGGCGGCGAGTGCGCCGGGAATCAGCAGCAGCGGCAGGAACGCGTAGATAGCCCAGACCGCGCGCATCGCCGAGCCGCCGTTCCGCAGGCGTGGCAGCACATCCGCGGCTTCGCCGTCGAGGACGCGTGGATAGTCGAACTTCGCGGCGAGGTAGCTGAAGACTGCGACGAACGCGAGCGCGCCCACGATGAAACAAATGCCGCCCATCAGGATCATTTCGCGGCTCCCGCCATCAAGACATGGATTTTCCCGAGCGTGGCCCAGTTGCGCGTGGTTCCCTTCTCTTCGAGATTCTTGAGCAGCGCGACCGCCGCCTTGCTCTCGAGGATGCCGTTCGCACACCACACGTAGGCCGCGTGTTTGCCGACGTGGACCTTCTCGGCACCCCACTCCGTCTTCGCCAGCGATTTCAGTGCCGCCAACGCCTTGCCGTCGTTCGTCATCGCGACCAGCAGCTTCGAGGGGTCGGTGGCGATCTTTTCGAGCACGTTGCCGGACATGGCGCCCGTCACGTCCTCGGCTGTCTTGACGATGACCAGCGCGTCGACGCCGAGCTTCTTCAGCACGGCAGCGCGCAGCCGGACCGCGAGTTTCTCCGGTGCCTCCTTTGCGCCCGTAAAAACCGCGTTGCCGCTGTTGAGCAGCGTCTGGATTTCGGTGAAGCCGAGCTTTGCCAGCAGTACGCGCAGATCACCCATGGCAATGCGTTTGGCCTTGCCGACATTGATGCCGCGGAACAGGGCGACGTAGCGCGGCATCGGTCAGCTCGTGAAAACCGGGATCATGGCGGGACCTTGCCAGAATGCGAGGTTGTTTGTCAGCCGGTAGTCGCTGGCAGCGCACCGAATAGCGACGCAGCAAGTTGTGCCGTCACCCGGCCACGGTTCAGCAGGACGTCGCACAGGAACAGGAAGGCCAGCGTTAGATAACCGAGATATGCAAAACCAAGGTAGTCGCTGTAGACAACGGTCAACAGCCAGTTCTGGTCGAATACATAGGCATAGGAGCAGAACAGCGTGGCGGCGACGAGCAGCAGTGCCGGCACGAACAGCGCCTTTACGGCTTCCGGCCGCAAGAACGTCGCAAGCAGGAGCAATAGGAAGCAGAAGCAGTTGCTGGCCGAGAAGACTCTGAAGTCACGCTGGAGCTCACCGACAACACGCAGGTAGCTGCCCTGAATCACGTCGTTTAGCTGCTCGTTGACGGCCGCGAGCGAAAGCATGCCGTCGAGCGTGGTCGCCTCGAGCCAGCGGCCAATCTTTTCGCGGGCGCCGTCGTCGAGTTCCAACATGCGCGCAATGCAGGCGGCAATCTGCCGGTCGGCGTGCGCCTTCAGATCCACCTTGTACCGTTCGATCTGCCGCTGGTTCTTATGGTAGATAGTTGCCGCGGCTCCCGCCAGGACGTCGGAGGTGCCGGCGCCGCCGAACGAATCGATGCGCGTGTGGAGTTCGCTCTCGACTTCGGACTTGATGAAACCGGCCGCGAAGGTTTCGACCCACAGCGGCCGCCAGAACGTCAGCAGAAAAAAGCACGCAAACAGCAAAGTGCCGCCGGCGCCAATGATGCGCAGGATCGCCGCCCTGACATTCACGCCGGAACGCTCATCGAAAAGTAGTGCGCCTCGATGACCATTCCCTTGCGCAAGTAGAAGCGATGCGCATCGGTTCGCTTGACGCCCGACAGTAGTCGCAGTTGGTGGCACGAGCGGCTCGCCGCCTGCGCGAGCAGCCAGTCGAACAGCTCACCACCATATCCCCGCGAGCGAGCGCCGCTCGCGACCACGAGATCTTCAATCTCGAGGTATTTTCCCGCGTGCAACCATTCCGAGACGCGGAAGCCCGCGGCGGCCTGGATGCCACCATCATCGAGGCGGGCGAGCTCGAAGGCCGTGGTGTTCATTAGGTGCAGGATCCGGGGCACGAATTCGTCGGCCTTGAGATGTGGCCGCAGCTCCGACATGACCGGAAAACATGCCGCGATGTCGGGGCCTTCGATTGCGAGCGTGATCCTCGCGGAATTGTCTTGCATTGCTGTCACCGGAGTGGCCATGACAATGGAATACGAGCAACAGCCGCAGCCGGAGGCACAGCGCGGCATATATAAGTGTCAGTCCGGGGACCGGGGCCCCGTGTCGTCGTTCTTTGCGGGTGATTGCGGCGACATCATGTGTTTCTTCGCCAGGTGCGCGCCGTAGATAGAGGCCGGGATGGTCATGACGATCGCAAAGAAGTTCAACCATAGCGGATCGCCCCACTGGAGAATGCCGAAGATCAGCCCGATCAGGCCGATACCGAGTCCGTTGTAGTACGGATACGTTTTCGCGAGCCGCGCCGCTAGGTACCCGCCGCCGATGGTCGTCGCGGTTCCCAGGATCACCCGGCTCATCAGGAATCCGCTGCTGTCGATGACGGCTTCGGTCGCCTTTCGCAAAGCCTCCTGATCGAGATCGGCGGACAACGTGCCGTCTGCGAGCACGGCCAGGGTGATCGAACTGATGATGAGGTCGGCCACGAGTTCGGCGATGAACGCGACGCAAATGGCCCAGAGGCGGATCTTGGTCATGCGCCGGTGCGCTCGAATTCCTGCGGCAACTTCAAACCCCTTGCTGATCGAACATGCGACAGGCGTTGACGATTGCCGCGGCCGTCTCGGCGTCCGCGCCTGTCGACTGCAGGAACACTTGGTACGCCTTCACGGCGAGCACAGCGATTTCGCTGGGCCGCGAGGGCACGCGCCCGCCGGGGAATTGTATGGGATAGCGGCGGATGAAGTTGGCCGTTGCGGTCACCGCGCGATGTTCGGCGCGGTCGGTCTCGTCCGGATATTCGAAACGCCAGCGCGCCACACGTTCGCTGATCGCCGGCTTCTCGTCGCCCGGTGTCGTGCCGGCGGCGGCAAACACGCGGCAGTCGTAGGTGCGGCAGGTCTCCGGTCGGTCCCGGTAGATAGAGCAGTTGCCGCCGCGGAACATCGCGCAGTGTCCCTGTGCGTCATAACCCATGAGCATCGTACCCGGCGGCGAATTCGGCGCGGGCTCGAGGCAGTCTTCGCCAATGAGCCGGCGCGCCTCGGTTTCGTGCGGACGGATTTTTATGAAATAGGAAGATGTACAGCAGCCGCGGCAATCGCCACAGGCGACGTCCATGCCCTCGGTACCCGCCAGCGCGTTGCGCATCGCGCGCAGCCACGCGGAAAAATCGCCCGCGGGCAATGGACTCAAGCGACCACCGCGGCCGTGAATCCGACGGGCGCGCGTATGCCCGGGCCGGCCGGGTACGGATGGTTCGTTTTCATGGCGCGCATGCTCGCGCGTCGCGCGGCAGCGCGCAATCGACGCCAGGCAGGCGTGTTACAGGGCGTCGTGTTTGGCGGAAATAGCGCGGTTGTAACGCGACTCGAAGTGCGCGCGGCTGTTCGCCACGGCCCACAGGCGCGCGAGGTAGGCGAATTCCTTTTCGAAGTACTCGCGGTACTGCAGGCCTTCCTTCGCGTAGCGGCAATTCCGGCACAACACGGCCAGCCAGCCGGGGAAGCCGAGGCGCTCGTACAAGCCCGACAGTTTCGATTCGAGCGTACGTACCGTTTCCACGTGCCGCAGGTAGTCGTGGCGCAGGGTGACGATGTACTTTCCGGCGGCGAGCTGCGGGTCGAGTGCCTGGTAACCGCTGTAGCGTTCGACCAGGTGTTCGGCGAATGTGAGCACCTCGGACCGCGCGGACGAAGCAGCCAGCATGACGATGTCCTCGTCGTCGCCTTCTTCATTCAGGTGCAACCGGTCGACCGCCCACTGGATACATTCGTGGTAATCGCCGCCGCCGGATTTCAGCAGAAAATAACTATGCTCGAGCTGATTGATCGCTTCCATGAACTTCCCCGCGTTGCAGGCTAACAATCTACGCCTCGACGATCCGCCGGAATATGTGGCTGCGCGAAGTACCTATGCGAAGTGGCACACGCTTTCGCGTAGGTGGACAGGCGCCCGCCGGCCGGCCTAGGGGCGAGTCTGAGCGGCGTCAGCCGAGCGGCAGATGATGCGGACGGACGAGCATGTACCAGTCCTGGTGCTCCTGGAGGATCAGCGCAACGGCGCTGCGCACCGCGGATTGCAGGCGTTCCGGGCGCTGCTCCGCCGGCCCATCATTGGCCGCCCTGCGGATCTCGTCGATGGATTTCTGCAGCTCGATCGCGACTCGTTCGGACGCGGATTCCAGCCGATACGCCTCGGATTGAGCGAGCGCGCCGTGCAGCGCCGCCGCCAGTGCCGGGAACACCGTCGTGATCAGCGAGATCCAGCGCGAATGCACCAGCAGATGCGAGAGCGCGCCCAGCGCCGTCAGCGCGAACAGGCCGGCGGTGACGCGATGGATGCGATGCTGCAGCACGTGGGTACGCCGCGCGACACGGGTGTGATACGCCTGTTGCGATTGCAGCGTGCCGATGGCCCATGCGGCGTACGTCAGCACGAAGTGCGGATCGTTCCAGGCGCCCGCCAGCAGCTCGCGCGTGCGCGGTTCGTTGGCGCGGCACAGTGCGGCCACTTCGTCCGGCGTGGTGCTGTGCGCGATCGCCGGCATGACCCGCGAATACCAGCCCGCTTCGTCCGGCTTCGAGAAATCGACCAGTGGCGCGATCAGTGGTAGATAGGACGTGAACTCGGTGACGGTGCGCGCGCGCAGCCATCCGCCCTGCCAGTCGTTGCGATGGCCGCGCCAGTAGATCATCCACACCGCGCCGATGACCAGGATCTCCGCGATCACCCAGCCGGCGGCGTAGGAATGCATGTAGCTCGTCAGGTCGTCCCAGCCGAGCGCGAGCGGCATCATGGCGCACAACACCGCCAGCGCCGACAGCAGGTAGATAGCCCAGAAGCCGCTGCGGTAGCGGTGTCCGAGGCGGATGGCGAGCGCGTCGAACTCCCGGTGCGGGGCCGCGAGCGAGTCGATCAACGACCGCAATCTTTGCGGCGGCTCGGGAATGGTCGGCGCGGGCCCGGTATCGAGCCGTGCGCCGAGCAGCAACAGATTCTGGATGTTCTGATGCAGTGCCATCGTTCAGCTGACCACTTCGTAGGTCGTCGCAAAAACCCGCCGCGACACGATCCCGAGACTACCGTCGCCGTAGTCGACCAGCCAGTCCCCGGCGCGCCCGGTGAGTTTCGACTCGCCGTCGGCCAGCAGCACTTCGAAGCCCGATGTCATCGGCACCGCGAACACGCGGTTGGGCAGACTCACGTATGCGCCGTCCGCGCCCACCTCGGTCGACGTGGAAGGCCGGTACTTGTCGGGAAAACGCGCCTTCGACACGCGCCAGTGTTCGCCGTTGATGCCGGTGAGAATGGCGTCTCCGACCCGCGCATGCACGAGGCCTTCATTGGTCTGCACGGTGCAGGCTTCCTGCGCGAAACGCACCTGCACTTCGCGTTCGAGCTTGCGCGCAACCACGCGCTGCGGATTGCCACCAATTTCGTCGGTGTACCCAGGCCGGCCGCTGGAGCGGAATAACGGTGCGCCATCGGGACTCAATGTTTGCCTCTTCCGGTCCATGGAAATTGTCCGCGTTGCCCCTGCGCGATCAGATCGCGCCATAAACGCGTGGTGTAGAGATTCCGGTATTCCTGCGCAGTGCCGTCGATCAGTGCCGCGCCCTCGCGCAGCAGTGCCGCGCGCCGGTTCGCGTCGGTCGCGCCTTGCGCGTACAACGCCGCCGCGAGCCAGATTCGCGTCTCCATGTCGCCGTGGTTGCGCGCCTGCATGTCCCGGCGGCGTATCACCACAGGCTCGAGAATTTTCGCCGCCTCGGCCTTGCGGTTCTGGGCGATCAGCGTGAGCGCGATTTGCGTCGATACCAGGTCCTGGTCGGCCGCATCGACATTGCCGCCGAACTGCACTTTCTTGCGTGCCTCGAGCGCGGTGCGCGCGGAAACTTCCGCGGCTGGATAGTCGCCCAACATGAACTCGGCCCGGCTTCTGGTTAGGCTGTGGTAGTAGAGCGAAACGTCCCGCGAGCCTTCGCCCACAGCGGTGGACTCGGCCGACTCGATCGAGGGCAACATCTCCCGCTCGAGCCTCAGGGCCTCCTGCGGATCGTTGCGCATGATCGCGACTATCGCCGGCAGGCTGACGGTCGCGCTCTGCGCCCAGAGCGGCAGCAGGCTTTCATTGGGCACATTCGCGCGGATGATGCGCGTGGTTTCGACCATCTCCTGCGAAATCTTCGGAATCGCCGCGTAGTCACCGGCCTCGGCGCGCCTTTTCCCGAGCTGCCATAGAAATCGCGTTTTCGCCAATTTGAAACCGGCAGCGCCTTTTGCGGCCAGCCGTACGCTGTCGACGGCTTCTTCCCAGGTCTTGAGTGAATCCTGGATTCGTCCCACCGACCACTGCGCGTCGGAAAGCGACGCAAGCGCGGCGGCGAGGTTGTTCCGGGCCACCGTATTACCGGGGTCGAACGCAACCAGCTTCCGATGCGCGATGACGGCTCTGCGGCCCATTTCGAGCGCTTCCATCGGACGCATGTCGTCGGTCGCCACCACCGTGAGGTTGGCGAGGATCACGGACTGGCCGTACAGCGCGATCTTGTCGCTGGGGCGCAGTTCCAGGATCTGGTTCGCCAGCGCGTTGCCGTCCGCGCCGACCTTGCGGGCGTTGGCGCTGTCGCCGCCGCCGGCACTGGCTTGCACGATCCAGGCCGCGGCTTCCACGTAACGGTCCGCCATGTACAAGTTCGTGAGATCGCGGGCGCCGTGGCGCGTGGCGATGTCCATGGCCTTTCGCAGTGTCGGAATCGCGGCCAGGGAATCTGAAAAGTTGAACTGCTGGTGGTAACCGAGTTGTATCAGCAATCCCGCCTCGGCTTCGCGGACGGCCAGCGACGCATCGGGTTTGTCAGACAGTGGAGCGAGCACGTCCACCGCCCGCTGCGCGGTGGGTAGTGCGTTCGAGTCGCCATTGGCGCTCATGATGCGCGAGTTGATGCTGATACCGCGCGCCAGCGCAATGGTCGTTGCTTCGGAGGTATCTCCGGCCTCGCGCAGCCCGGTGAGCAGTTTTTCGGACTCGATGCCGGCGGTCGTGGCTTCATCGTTTTTGCCCAGCGTGCGCGCCACGCGGGCGTACTGCTGCAGGGCGATCGCGCCCATGCGGATCGTGGAAGGGCCCTTCAGCTCATCGGGCAGCGCGCGGAAGTAATCGACTTCGCGTTTGGCGAGATCGGCCACGACGTCGAGCCGGCCGGAGCTTTCGAGCTCGCGCGCGAAATCGTCGGTGAGGTAGCCGAGCAATTGCTCGGCCTGCTTGCGGGACTGCTGCGCGACGGCTTCGGCGCGCTTCGCGCGCTGCGTGCTCCAGTAGGCAAAACCGGCCGCGATCACGGCGCCCACCGCCAGCACGACGCACACGGTCGCGATCTGGCGCGCGCGGATCAACGCGGTGCGTGTGCGCTGGGCGCGTTCTTTCTGTTCGGCGAGCTGGCGTTCGGTGGCCTCGCGCGCTTCGCGCTCGAGCCGCACGTCGCGGCTGCTCTTGACCACGCCGCACAACACATCGTGCGTGAGCTCGACGCGGCGCACGTCGAGACGCTCCTCGATGCGCAGCAGGCGGCGGTTGACGAGAATCGCCAGCGTGCCGGGCGCGGCGCCCACGGCGTCGAAGCTGCGCTGCAGCCGTTCTTCCGCGACGTTCTCGCGGAAGCCGGAATCGGTGAGCAGTTCGTCTTCGATGATGCGGCGCACGGCGGCAGGTTGATCCGCGAGCGCGCGTTCGTAGAAGTTGCTCAGGATGCTCGCGTGTGAACCCGCGAGCAGGTCGAGCGAGATCTCGCTGCGGCCCTGCGCCTTGCGCGTGTCGTTCAATTCGCGGCAGATGAGGCTTAGCAACGACGGTTCGACTTCCGCGTTCGCGATTTCCGAGCCGCCCGCAACGAAACGCACGATGGCCTCGGCGACTTCCTCCGTCACGAGCTTCTTGCCGGGCAACATGACCGCGGCGAGACCTTGTTTGCCGTTCATGGGCGCCAGACGCAGACGGTTCTGCGTGACCGACGGCATGCCGGATTTCAATCCTTCGAGAGGCGCTAGATAGTCCTCGCGCAGGGAGATCAGCACGCGGTAATCGCTGCGCGCGAAATCGAAACGTTCGGCCATCGTTTCGTCGGCTTCGAGCTTTGCCTCGAATGACGCCGGCGGCCGGTTCTCGACGAGATCCGCCAGGTCGGCAATGAAACGCGCGGCGCGCGCGCGGCCGAATTCGTCCGACTGCGCGACGGTGAACACTTCTTCGAACTGGTCGAAGATCAGCAGCGGGATGAGCGTCTTGCCGTTCTCGTCCTGCAGCATGTCGTCGCGGTGATGCAGGAACTCCCACAATGTCTCGCCTTCGACGGCGACGCCGGCCTGTGTCCACTGGCCGGAGCGCCGCGCGGTTTTGGCGATCGCCTGCTTGAGCTGCTCGGCGGGCTCGGGCGCTTCCTTCGAATAATCGACGCGCACGTACACCGGACAATAACCCTGGTTGCGCAGACGCGGCACGAGGCCGGCGCGCAGGATCGACGTTTTGCCGAGACCGGATTGACCGAAAAGCACGGTGAGCAGCTTGCGCTGCACGCGGCGGGCGAGCTCGGCCACTTCTTCTTCACGCCCGTAGAAGTAGTCGCGCGTTTCTTCGGTGAAGGATGCGAGACCGATCCACGGATTGCTGTCGTCGATGGTCGCGACGGCTTCGTTCTCGATGTCGAGCTGCGCGTTCATGACTGGCGCGCCTTCATGAAGTCGCCGAGGCGCTGCGCGAACTCCGGTGTCACGGCGCCGCCGGGCAGTTCCGTGAAATGCAGCGCCTTGAATTTGTCGGGCACGAGCGCGTTGGCGGCATTCGTGGAATCGATGGTGACCGGCAGGATGAACAACGCGCCATCGGCCATGTTGCGCACGCGGTCCATCGCGTAGCTCCACTCGCGGCGGAAATACGCTTCGAGCCGGCGCTGCGTGGTCGCGGAGACCACGGGGATGAAATAGGAGCAGCGCGCAATGTTGCGCTGGATCTTGCGGTCGTAGTCGTCGCCCGATTCCAGGCGATCCATGTCGAACCAGACGGTGATCCCCGCGGCTTCGAGGCCCGTCTTGATCTGCTGGACGGCGGGCAGGTCTTCGCGCGCGTAGGAGATGAACACGGCGTTGTCGGGCATCTCGCGCGCGGGCGGCAGGAAACGTGTGGGGCCTGCCGCGTGCGCGGGCGCGGCCGACGACCTGCGACGGGCAGCCAGGCGATCGTGCAGCTCGGCGACGAAGCGTTCTGCGCCGACGTAGATGCGCGTGCGCACGCTCACCTGCTGCAGGAACGAGACCAAGCGCTCGTCTTCGCTGGTGTGATCGTCCGCCATGATTTCACCCACGTCACGCGGGTCGGAGAGCCGCTGGCGCTTGGCCATGCGCAGGAACAGCCGCGCGAGCCAGTTGGTGAAATTGCTGCCGATGAACAGCAAGTGGTTGTGTTCGAGCTCGTGGAAGAGTTTCTCCGGCGCGAGGTGTTCGCTCTGCAACGCGCAGATGAACTCCAGCAGGTCCTCGTCGGAAATCACGTACGTCGGCGATGCGGACAGCCGCCCGAACAGGTGGTAGACCACCGGCCGTTGCAGCCGGTCGCGCTCGGAGGGCAGATCCACCACGCGATTCGGGGCGTACGAGATCACCTCGGTGGATGGCGCGCCGCCGAAGCGCTCCCTGTTGATGGCCGCCTCGAGCAGTCCATCGAACGTGGTCGTGACGAACAGATCGAATTCCGGGATTGCCGCCAGGCGGCGCAGTGCTTCGGGCGGCTCGAAATTGGCGTCCTTCAGGATGCCGCGCAGCCGGACATAGGCTTCTTCACGCCGGCCGCGGGAGGCGAGAAACCAGCATACGACGTCGTTCAGCGTGTATTTGCCGGGCAGCTGGCTCAGGTCGACGTTGAGACGCTTCGCGAGTTTTTCGGCCAGCCAGTCGTATAACAGCCGCGGTCCGGATTCCGTGCCCACCATCAGCAGCTCGGGCCCGATGATCGGGATGACCCGGCGCTCTTCGATGTAGCTCAGCAGATCGTCCCAGGCGTCGTCATCCAGGACGGACAGCGGCATGAGGGACGTGGCGGTGGCGTGGGTCACGATGGCTCTTGTTCCAGTGGAGGTGATCGCTTGCTGCAGCGATCCATCGCCCAAACGATTGTCACCTAATCCATCGGGTATTGCAGCCCGGTCGCCTGCGACTTACGGCGGCGGCTTCAGATTCGGGTTCAGCCCTATGAAGGTGCCCGTCGCGCTGATGAGATGGCTGTCGAGCCAGGCGAGCGCCTCGGCTTCGTTCGTGAATATATCGCCGGCGACGCCGCGATTCTGCGCCATCAACACGCCGATCTTCTGCGGGTCGATGACTTCGGGCCGCGCCACCAGCGCCACGCGCAGATTCGGACCGGAGCTGCGGGCCCATTCCACCGCCAGCGAATGACGCGCAAAGATGCTCGGCTGACCGAAGCCGACCAGGCCCTTGGTGTTGACCAGCAGGTCGATGAGCTCGAGCCTGCGGGCTTCGCGCATGACGCCCGCGACCATCTCGACCGCCTGTTCGAACGAAACACGGGCCGACGGCCGGTAGAAGCCGCGTTTGCCTATCTGTTCGAAGTCCGGGATGTCCATGGGTGTTCGCCGGCGCAAGTGTGCTCCGCCCCGGGCGAGAACACATCAATCGCATGGTTTGGGTGGCTTCGGGCGCGGCGAAGCCGTGGGAGGATCGATCTTCCCTGACTACTTGACCTTGCGCAGCTTCTGGATGAGCTTGATCTGCTCGTTCATGCGTACCAGCTCCTTGAGAGCTTCCGCCTGTTCCAGTTTGTCCGTGGCACCACGCAGGGCGTCTTCCGCGCGCTGCTTGGCGGCTAGTGCCGCGGCTTCGTCGAGATCCTTGGCGCGCAACGCGGTGTCGGCCAGCACGGTGACCTTGTTAGGCTGGATCTCGAGCGCGCCGCCGCCGACGAAAAAATGCTGCTCGGCGCCATCGGGCGTCTGCACCCGCACTTCACCGGCCTTGAGCAAGGTGAGCAGCGGGGCGTGGCGCGGCGCGATGCCGAGCTCACCGTCCGCGCCCGGTGCGAACACCATGGACGCCGCGCCGCTGAAGATCTCGCCTTCGGCGGAAACGATGTCGACGTGGACGGTGTGCGCTGTGGCCATGGTCTATCTACCTTAGTTCAGCGTCTTGGCTTTCTCGACCGCTTCTTCGATCGAGCCGACCATGTAGAACGCCTGCTCCGGCAGGTGATCGTAGTCACCGGCCAGGATGCCCTTGAAGCCGCGGATCGTGTCGGCCAGCGAGACGATCTTGCCGTCTTGGCCCGTGAACACCTTCGCGACGTTGAACGGCTGCGACAGGAAGCTGCGTACCTTGCGGGCGCGGAACACGGTCTGCTTGTCTTCTTCGGACAGCTCATCCATGCCCAGGATCGCGATGATGTCCTGCAGTTCCTTGTAACGCTGCAGCACGGCCTGCACGCCGCGCGCGGTGTTGTAGTGCTCTTCGCCGACGACCAGCGGATCGAGCTGGCGGCTGGTGGAATCGAGCGGGTCGACCGCGGGGTAGATGCCGAGCGCGGCGACCTGGCGGGAGAGCACCACCGTCGCGTCCAAGTGCGCGAACGTCGTGGCCGGGGACGGGTCGGTCAAGTCGTCGGCCGGAACGTATACGGCCTGGATCGACGTGATCGAACCCTTCTTGGTCGAGGTGATGCGTTCCTGCAGCACGCCCATTTCTTCGGCCAGCGTCGGCTGGTAACCCACCGCCGACGGCATACGGCCTAACAACGCGGACACTTCGGTGCCGGCCAGCGTGTAACGGTAGATGTTGTCGACGAAGAACAGCACGTCGCGGCCCTTGCCGTTCGCCTGCGTCTCGTCGCGGAAATATTCGGCCATCGTGAGGCCGGTCAACGCGACGCGCAGGCGGTTGCCCGGCGGCTCGTTCATCTGGCCGTACACCATCGCGACCTTCGAATTCTCGAGGTTCTTCAAGTCGATGACGCCCGACTCCGCCATCTCGTGATAGAAATCGTTGCCTTCGCGGGTGCGCTCACCGACGCCCGCGAACACGGACAGACCCGAGTACTGCTTTGCGATGTTGTTGATGAGCTCGAGCATGTTCACGGTCTTGCCGACGCCGGCGCCGCCGAACAGGCCGACCTTGCCGCCCTTGGCGAACGGCACTAACAAGTCGATGACCTTGATGCCCGTGACGAGCAGATCCTGGCCGCCGGCCTGTTCGTCGTACGACGGGGCGGGACGGTGGATAGGCAGCGTTTCTTTCGCGGCGACCGGGCCGCGGTTGTCCTGCGGCACGCCAAGCACGTCCATGATGCGACCGAGCGTGGCTTGACCCACGGGCACGTTGATCGGCTTGCCGGTGGATTCCACCGCGAGGCCGCGCTTCAGGCCTTCGGAGGCACCCATGGCGATCGTGCGCACGACGCCGTCGCCGAGCTGCTGCTGCACTTCGAGCGTGAGGTCCACGTCCTTGAGCTTGAGCGCGTCGTAAACCCTCGGAATCGAATCGCGCGGGAATTCCACGTCGATGACGGCGCCGATGATCTGGGTAATTTTTCCTAAGGCCATGATGCTTAACCTCTAACTAATTCGTTACGTGCCGTATCAGACGGCAGCCGCGCCGCCCACGATCTCCGACAGTTCCTTCGTGATCGCGGCCTGGCGGGCCTTGTTGTAGATGAGCTGGAGCTCGCCGATGAGCTTGCCGGCGTTGTCCGAGGCGGCGCCCATCGCGATCATGCGGGCCGCCATTTCGCTGGCTACATTCTCGACCGCGCCGCGATAGACCTGCGATTCGATGTAACGCATCAGCAGGCCATCCAGGATCGCCGAAGCGTCCGGCTCGTAGATGTAGTCCCAGTGGTCCTGCAGATCGGCGCCTTCCACCGGCTCTACGGGAAGCAACTGCTGCACCTCGGGCTTCTGCGTCATCGTGTTCACGAAACGCGAATTCACCAGCAGCAGGCGGTCGATCTTGCCGTCCTTGTAGGCATCCAGCATGACCTTGACCGTGCCGATCAGGTCCTTGATGCGCGGCTGGTCGCCGAGACCCTGCGTGTTCGCAAGAATCGGATTCGGCAGGCGGCGGAAGAAGGCCGTGGCCTTGCCGCCGATCAGGCACATCGAGATCTGCGCGCTCTTGGACTGCCAGTCGCGCATGGCGAGCAGCGTGGCCTTGAAGATGTTGATGTTCAACGAGCCGGCGAGGCCGCGATCCGAGGAGATCACGATGATGCCGACGTTCTTCACATCTGCGCGCTCGACCAGGAACGGCGAGCGGTAGTCCGGATTCGCCTGGGTGAGGTTGCCGATCACCGCGCGGATCTTGTCGGCGTACGGACGCGCCAGGCGCATGCGGTCCTGGGCGCGACGCATCTTGCTGGTCGCCACCATCTGCATGGCCTTGGTGATCTTTTGCGTCGACTTGACGCTCAGGATCTTGGCGCGGATTTCTTTTGTGCCGGGCATCTAGCTAGTTCTCAGAACACGCCGTTCTTGAGGAAGTCTTCGCACAGCGACTTCAGCGCGGCCTCGTGCTTCTTGAGCACCGGCTCCGCGTTGACGGCATCGAGCGTCGCCTTGTGGGCCGACTTCGCGAAGGACTGCAGTGCGGCTTCCGCATCCACGACCTTCTTGCGATCGACCTTGTCGAAGAAGCCATTGTTCACGGCGTAGATCGACAGCGCCATTTCGGCCACCGACAGCGGGGCGTACTGCTTCTGCTTCATCAGTTCGGTGACGCGCGCGCCACGCTCGAGCTGACGGCGGGTGGCTTCGTCGAGGTCCGAGGCGAACTGCGAGAACGCCGCGAGCTCACGGTACTGCGCGAGGGCCAGACGGATACCGCCGCCCAGGCGCTTGATGATGTCCGTCTGGGCCGCGCCACCGACGCGCGACACCGAGATGCCGGCGTTCATGGCCGGGCGGACGCCCGAGTTGAACAGGTCGGTCTCGAGGAAGATCTGTCCGTCGGTGATCGAGATGACGTTCGTCGGAACGAACGCGGTCACGTCACCGGCCTGCGTTTCGATGATGGGCAGACCGGTCAAACTACCCGTCTTGCCCTTCACGGCGCCCTTGGTCACCTGCTCCACGTATTCTTCGTTCACACGCGCGCTGCGCTCGAGCAGGCGGCTGTGCAGATAGAACACGTCGCCGGGATACGCTTCGCGGCCCGGGGGGCGGCGCAGCAGCAGCGAGATCTGGCGATAGGCCACGGCCTGCTTCGACAGATCGTCGTAAATGATGAGCGCGTCTTCACCATTGTCCATGAAGAACTCGCCCATCGTGCAGCCCGAGTAGGCGCTGATGTACTGCATGGCGGCGGGGGTCGAAGCGGAGGCGGCAACAATGATGGTGTGGCCCATCGCGCCGTGCTCTTCGAGCTTGCGCACCACGTTCGCGATGGTCGACTGCTTCTGGCCGATGGCGACGTACACGCACTTAATGCCGGACGACTTCTGGTTGATGATCGTGTCGATCGCCATCGCGGTCTTGCCGGTCTGGCGGTCGCCGATGATGAGCTCGCGCTGGCCGCGGCCGATCGGGACCATCGAGTCGACGGCCTTGTAGCCGGTCTGCACCGGCTGGCTGACACTCTTGCGATAGATGACGCCCGGCGCCACGCGCTCGATGGGAGCGGTCTTCGTGGTCTTGAGCGGGCCCTTGCCGTCGATCGGGTTGCCGAGCGCGTCGACCACGCGGCCTAACAACTCGCGACCCACCGGCACTTCGAGGATGCGGCCCGTGGTCTTCACGGTGTCGCCTTCGCGGATGCCCTTGTAGTCGCCGAGCACCACCGAGCCGACCGAGTCCTGCTCGAGGTTCAGCGCGAGACCGAAGATGTTGCCGGGGAATTCGATCATTTCGCCGTAGCGAACGTCCGCCAGCCCGTGGATGCGGCAGATGCCGTCCGTCACCGTGACGACGGTGCCGACATTGCGCGCTTCACTCGCGGACTTGAAGTTCTCGATGCGTGACTTGATGAGGTCACTGATTTCGGATGCTTTGACGGACATGTTCTGAATCCTCGGAAATACTTATGCGGTCAGTTCAGTAGCCAGGCGTTCGAGCCGGCCCTTGATCGAGCCGTCGATCACGAGATCGCCGGCCTTGAGGACGGCGCCGCCTAACAAGCTGCCGTCGACCTTGGTGTGCAGGCGCACCGAGCGCCCCAGTTTCTTCTGCAATGCCGCGACGTAACGGCTCTCCTGGTCGGAGTTGAGCGCGGTCGCGGAGATGACTTCGACATCCACCGCGTTTTCCACGTCCGCCTTCATCTGCTCGAACAGCGCCGCGATCTCGGGGAGGAATCCGAGCCTGCGGTTCTGCGCGAGCAACGAGATGAAGTTGCGGCCGTACTCGTCGAGACCGGCACCCACGATGCCGGTGACGAACTCGGCCAGCTGCGCGGCCGTCACGTGCGGGCTGCCCAGCAAGGCATGCACGCGGGCGTCGGCGACGACTTCGGCGGCACGGATCAGGCTCGCCGACGTTGCCGCCAGCGTATTGCCCTTGCGTGCGAGCGCGAAGATCGCTTTCGCGTACGGCCGTGCGGTTGTGGTGCGCTCTGCCATCTAGAGTTTCGCCGCCAGCTGATCGAGCAGCTCGCCGTGCGTCTTCGGGTCGATCTCTTTTTCGAGGACGCGTTTGGCGCCCGCGACCGCGAGACTGACGACCTGGCCACGCAGGCTGTCGCGCGCGCGATTGCTCTCGAGTTCGATCTGCGACTTGGCCGAGGCCAGCGCCTTCTCACCCTCGAGGCTCGCGGCCTTGCGTGCTTCTTCGACGATCTGGTTGGCCTGCGTGCGCGCCTGCGATTCGATCGCCAGCGCCCGGGTGCGGGCTTCCTTGATCACGTCGTCGGCGCGGCTCTGCGCTTCGGACAGGCCCTTCTGGCCTTCTTCCGCGGCGGCGAGACCGGCGGCGATCTTCTTCTCGCGCTCGTTCATCGCACCGAGAATGATCGGCCAGATGAACTTCATCACGACCCAGATGACGATGGCGAACACCAGCATCTGGACGATGAGAGTTACTGTGATATTCACGCGCGTCTCCTCGACGAACTAACTATTGCTTACTGGGCAACCGGGGTGAGCGGGCCCAGGAACGGGTTCGCGAACGTGAAGAAGAGCGCAAAGCCGATGCCGATCATCGCGACCGCGTCGAGCAGACCGGCGACGATGAACATCTTCACCTGCAGCGCCGGGGTCAGTTCCGGCTGGCGCGCGGCGCCTTCCAGGAATTTTCCGCCGAGCAGACCGAAGCCGATGGCGGTTCCGAGCGCGCCCATGCCGAAGATGATGCCGACGGCGAGAGCGGTGAGACCTTGAATGTGAGCGTATTCAGCAATGTGTTCCATGTTTCCTCCAACCAAAATTTACGATGATCAGTGATGAGTCTCGTGCGCCTGTGCCAGGTACACGATCGTCAACACCATGAAAATGAACGCTTGAAGCGGGATCACCAGGATGTGGAACAGGCCCCACGCGGTTCCCATGATCAGCTGGCCGATGGCGCCGCCGATGCCGCCGAATGTATTGATCGCAAAGCTGCCGCCGAGCACGGCGAGCAGCAGGAAAATCATTTCGCCCGCGAACAGGTTGCCGAACAGACGCAGGCCGAGCGACATCGGGCGCGCCAGGTGTTCGATGATGTTGAGCAGCAGGTTGAACGGCATCATCCACTTGCCGAACGGATGCGTGAGCAGTTCCCAGATGAACCCGCCGGCACCCTTGATCTTCACGCTGTAGAACATCACCAGCAGGAAGACCGTGATCGACATACCCAGCGTGATGTTGAGATCGGTGCTGGGCACGACCTTAAGGTGCTCGATACCGACCTTGTGAGCGGCCTGCGGCAGGAGGTCGACGGGCAGCAGATCCATGAAATTGAACAGCAGCACCCAGCAGAAGATGGTGAGCGCGAGCGGCGCCACGAGCTTGCTGGTGCCGTGGAAGGAGTCGCGGACCTGGGTGTCGACGAAATCGACCAGCACTTCGACGAACAACTGCGCCTTGCCCGGCATGCCCGACGTGGCCTTGCGCGCCACCATCAGGAAGAAGCCGACGAACACCACGGCGAGCAGCACCGAGAAGAAAATGCTGTCGACGTTGTAAGACCAGAAACCTTCGCCATGCCGGAGATTGGCCAGATGGTGAACGATGTATTCGTTCGAGGTCTGCTCGTGCGCGGCATTTTCTACGGCTGCTGACATCTATCTCGTTCCTAACGCTTCGCGGCGGTGGCAGTGCCCGCCAGAGGGGGCAGCGCATTCGCCAGCGCAATCCAATACACGAACAAGGTTGCGATATACGTGCCGAACAAAGCGGCGAACGAAACCTTGAAAGTCACAAACACGATCACGAACAGCGCCACGGTCACCGCGAGCTTCAAGCCCTCGCCCAGGTAGAAGGCGCGCGCCACGCGCGCCGCATCGGCACCCGCCGGAGAACCGAAGGCGAACAACGCGAGAACCGCGCTGGCCGCCGCGGAAATGCCACCGCCCGCGAGCGCCGACAAACCGGCGACACGACCCCACACCGCAAAGCAAATTGCCGCAGCCACGACCGTAACGACGACCTGACCGAGCACTACGCTTCCGGCCAGTCGCCTCGCTTGGGGCAACTCGAGGGTGACCACGACACTCCTACTGCAAGTCGACAATCTTTGAACACAACTTCGGGCCCACGGAGGCCGCAGGCGTGATCAGCTGTGTTCGAAAATTGTTTGGCTTGGCAACGACTTACGTGTGCCTTGGGCCAGGGGCGCGAATTATATACGCCGACCCCTGCCCCTTCAACAAAAAAGCCGCAGGAAAACACGATATTTCCGCGGGTCTTTTACGAATAGGTGGGTGGTGCCCGGCGCGGCTCGTTGCCTCGCCTGTGCAGCAGTCGTCTAGTATCGGGCGACTCCACTCCCTGGACCTCGCCCATGCTCAAGACCTTCGTTGCAACGGTTGCCCTCGCCTTTTGTGCCACCGCCGCCGCCGCGGAGCCGAAATCCCGGGGGGACGAGCCTGAATTTCGCGCGCTCTACAAAGAGCTGATCGAAACCAACACCGCCTTGTCGAATGGCAGCTGCACGCTGGCGGCCGAACGCATGGCCGCGCGCCTCAAGGCAGCGGGAATCGGGCAGGTCCAGGTCTTCACCGCACCGGATCATCCCCGTGAAGGCGGTCTGGTCGCCTCATTCCCCGGCAGCGATCCGAAAGCAAAGGCCATGCTGCTGCTCGCCCACCTCGACGTGGTCGAAGCCAAACGCGAAGACTGGACCCGCGACCCGTTCGTGCTGGTCGAGGAGAACGGCTCGTTCTACGCGCGTGGCGCGGTGGACGACAAGTCCGAGGCGGCGATCTGGGTGGACACGCTCATCCGCTACGCAAACGAGAAGTTCAAGCCGCGGCGCACGATCAAGCTCGCGTTGACCTGCGGCGAGGAAACCGCCGGCGCATTCAACGGCGCGCAGTGGCTGTCGAAGAATCACCGCGACTGGATAGACGCCGAGTTCGCGCTCAACGAAGGCGCGTGGGGCGAGATGGACGCGCAGGGCAACCGCGTCTCGATGAACGTGCAGGCCGGCGAGAAGGCCGCGCAGAACTATCTACTCGAGGTCACCAACCCCGGCGGGCACAGCTCGCGCCCGCGCAAGGACAACGCCATCTACCGGCTGGCCGCCGCGTTGCCGCGCATCGAGGCGTATGAATTTCCCGCCCAGTTCACCGATGCGAGTCGCGCGTATTTCGCCGGCATGGCGAAGATCCAGGCGGCCAGAGGGAATACCGACGTCGCGGCGGCGATGAACGCCATCGTCGCGGATCCGAACGATGCACAGGCGCTCGCGCTGGTGTCGGAAAAAGACGTGAGCTGGAACGCCACGCTGCGTACGACCTGCGTTGCAACCGTGCTCGACGCGGGCCACGCCACCAACGCGCTCCCCCAGCGGGCGCGTGCCAACATCAACTGCCGGATATTTCCCGGCGTGACTCCCGAATCGGTGCGCGACCAGCTCGAGAAACTGGTTGCCGATCCTGCCGTGAAGGTCACGATGCTGGAAGTACGCGGCGAGCCTTCCGCGCCGCCGCCGCTCAGCTCGAAAATCATGGCGCCGTTCGAGAAGCTGAACGCGCAGTATTTCCCCGGCGTGCCGGTACTGCCGGTCCTGCAGGCCGGTGCCACCGACGGGCTGTACCTGAACGGCGTGGGAATCCCCACCTACGGCATCGGGCCGCTGTTCATGGGCCCGGACCTCGGAAACATTCATGGGCTCAATGAATACGTGGGCGTGAAATCGCTGCTGGATGCACGCGCCTTCCTCTACGACCTCGTGAAGATCTACTCGATGCAGAAATAGCCGCGAATGGCGGGCGGCTAATCGAGGCTGTAGACGCGCAGCGCGCGGATGCGCAGATGGCTGAACGTCGTGCGCAACGCGAACCATCCTTTGGTGTAGGGCTCGCGATCCATCATGCGCAACAGCGGCTGGCCGTCACGGCGAAACTCGATGTTCGTGCCGTTCGCGATGAGGACGATGATTTGTTTGCGGTTCGGCATCAACATGGCCGACCGCGCCGACAGATTGTGCTGGGGCAGCAGGGGCCGCAGCGACGGATCGCCGGTATAGCGGCGGAACCGCGTCGCCGTATTCCGATTGCCGCCGAGACTCACGTAATACGTGCGCAGGTTGTCGTATTGCGCAAAGGCACCGCTTCGCGACGCGGCAAAAACCGGCTCGACGCCATCCGGATTGTTGGCCATCCAGAAGACGCTGAGATCGCTGACCTGGTCGTTGGGTCCGCCGGCAGCAACCGCGGTGGCTTCGAATTCGATGGCCACCGCACCCTGGAGCTTCGGTTTGAACCACAGCGTCGCTCCCGCGGGCACATCGATTTCGAGCGTGCCGTTGGCGGCTTCGATGCGGCCGGGCTTTTCTGCCTCGATCTGCCAGTTGTCGAGACCGGTCTCGAAATCATCCGAATACAACACGTCGCCGAATTCGGGGCGCACGGCGCAACCGCACAGGGCCACGCATGCGAGCGCAGCGGCCAGCGCACTAGTGAATGTGCGCGAGGATCCCGTCGAGCTCATCTAACGAGTGGTAGCTGATCACGACCTTGCCCTTGCCCGAGCCGCTGTGCTCGATCTGCACCTTCGCGCCGAGTTTTTCCGACAACTCGTCCTGCAGCCGCCGCACATTGGGGTCGAGCGCCTGCGGATCTTTCGCGGCCGCAGTGCCGCCCGCGGCCTTGGCCAGCATGCTGCGGACCAGCGCCTCGGTCTCGCGCACGGAGAGGCCCTTCTTTGCGACCAGCGCGCCGACTTCGATCTGGTGCCGGCGCTGAGTGAGCCCGAGCAGCGCGCGTGCGTGACCCATTTCCAGCTCGCGTTTTTCGACGTACGCGGTGATCTCGGGTGCAAGCTCGAGCAGGCGCAGCAGGTTCGACACCGCCGCGCGCGAACGGCCGACCGCGTCCGCGGCCTGCTGGTGCGTGATGCCGAATTCGCCGATGAGCCGTTCGAGCGCACGCGCTTCTTCGAGCGGATTCAGGTTTTCGCGCTGGATGTTCTCGATGAGCGCCATCGCGATGGCGGCTTCGTCGGGCACCTTGCGGATGACCGCCGGCACGGTTGCCAGCCCGGCCAGTTGCGCGGCGCGCCAGCGACGCTCGCCCGCGATGATCTCGTAACGTTGCGATTCGCCGGCCGCGGCGCCCTCGACGGCGCGCACGACGATCGGCTGGATGATGCCCTGCGCCTTGATCGACGCGGCGAGTTCTTCCAGAGACTCCTGACGCATGTCGACGCGCGGCTGGTATTTGCCTCGTTGCAGGAGATCGAGCGGCAGATGGGCGAGCTCATCGCCCGGGAGCCTGGCGGGCGGCGGCGGCGCGGAACCGGGCGCGGCCGGCGCCGGCGCAGGCCGGTTGGACATCTGCCCGAGCAGTGCCTCGAGTCCTCGTCCCATGACCGGTTTCTTCAGGCTCATGGGGCGCGATGATATCGGCTCAATTCAGCGGATGCTCGCCTTCGGGAGCGGCGGCTTCGCCGGACGGCGGCGGGGCCGATCCGGACTCCGCGGCCGCGTCATCGTCCTTGCGCAGCATCTCGCCCGCGAGCGCGAGATAGGCGAGCGCGCCGCGCGAGTCCTTGTCGTGCTGCAGGACGGGCTTGCCGAAGGACGGCGCCTCGGCGAGCCGCACGTTGCGCGGCACGATGGTGCGGAACACCTTGTCGCCGAAAACCGTGATCAACTGGCTGCTGACCTCGTTTGCCAGGTTGTTCCGCGGATCGAACATCGTGCGCAGGATGCCTTCGATCTCGAGCTCGGGGCTCACGGAGGCCTTGATCTGCTCGATGGTGCCGACCAGGGCGGTGAGCCCTTCGAGCGCGTAGTACTCGCATTGCATCGGGATCAACACGCTCTGCGCCGCGACCAGCGCGTTCAACGTGAGCATGTTCAACGCCGGCGGACAGTCGATGATGATGACTTCGTACTGGTCCTGGATGGGTTTGAGCGCGTTGCGCAGCCGCAGCTCGCGGCCCGCCATGGTAGTTAGTAGCCTGACTTCCGCGGCGGTCAGGTCCTGGTTGGACGGCATCAGCGACAGGCCGGGCGTCGACTCGAGCGCGATGATGACGTCGGCGGCCTCCGCCTCGCCTAACAACACGTCGCCGGTGCCGCGCTGGATCTGGGATTTCTCGACGCCGCAGCCCATCGTGGCGTTGCCCTGCGGGTCGATGTCGATCAGCAACACGCGCCGGCGCGTCGCGGCGAACGAGGCCGCGAGATTCACCGCGGTGGTCGTCTTGCCGACGCCACCCTTCTGGTTCGCGACCGCGATGATGCGCTTCATGGCGGCGATCTTACCCCGGGTACGAGCGCGGCTGTTCCGCTTATTCCTCGAGCTTTTTCCGGGGGGCGGCCGAGGACTTGTGACGCGACAGGGCGACAAGATGGCGCTCGGCATCGAGGCCCGGGACGCGCAGTGAAAAAACTTCTCCCGACCAGCCGCGCGGTACGGCGCTGATCTCGTCGTCGTTCAAACGGCCCTTCATCGCGAGCAACCGCCCGCCCGGCCCGACCAGGTGCCCCGCGTTATGTAGCACGTCGGCGAGCGAACCGACCGCGCGCACCACCACCAGGTCGAAATCCTTCTCACCGTCGTAGCTTTCTGCGCGTGCCGCATGCGCGCGCGCATTGCGGATGTCGAGCGCCGCGATGCTCTCGGCGACGAAACGGATCTTTTTCTGCGTGCCATCGATGAGCGTGAACTGGCGCTGGGGCTGCGCCACGGCGAGCGGAATACCGGGAAAGCCGCCGCCGGTGCCCACGTCGATGATGCGCCTCGCGTCGCCCAGGTGCGGCACCAGCGTCAGGCTGTCGAGCATGTGCAGCTGCAGGATGCCGAGCGGCGAGACGATGGACGTGAGATTCACGTGTTCGTTGCGCTCGCGCAGCATGACGCCGTAACGCCAGAGGATCTCGAGCGCCGATTGATCGAGCTCGACACCGAGCTCCTGCGCGCCGGAATCCAGTTGGGCTTTCCAGCCGGCTTCGTCCAGGTTGTTAGTCATGCGCGGTCAGTTGGCCACGAGCTGGGCCATGAACTCGTTCACTGGCATCACATCCAGGTCCGGGCGCGCGAACAAAGCTTTTAATGCTTCGCTCTGCTTCGGTGGATAGTGCGCAGCCACCGAGGCCTCGAACTTCTGCACCAGCAGCGGTATGCCCTCGGCGCGGCGCTTGCGATGGCCCACCGGAAAATCGATGCTGACTTCGAGTTTCGGCGAGCCGTCGGTGAAGGTGATGTGCAGCGCGTTGCCGATGTGGCGCTTGTCGCGCTCATAGTATTCCCGGGTGAAACGCGGGTTCTCCTTCACCTGCATCTTGCTCCGCAGCACGTCGATGCGCGGGTCGTTGGCGACCTGGTCCTCGTAATCCGCGGCGGTCAGGCGGCCGAAGATCAGCGGCACCGCGACCATGTATTGAATGCAGTGATCGCGGTCCGCGGGGTTCGAGAGCGGCCCGGTCTTGTCGATGATGCGCACGCCCGGCTCCTGCGTCTCGATCACGATCTTGTCGATCAGCGATAGTTTGTCCTTCACCTGCGGGTGCAACGCCATCGCGCATTCCACCGCAGTCTGCGCGTGAAACTCCGCGGGGAAGCTGATCTTGAACAGGATGTTTTCCATGACGTAGCTGCCGAGCGGCTGCGCCAGCGTGAGCGGCTTCCCCTTGAAGAGGACGTCCTGGAAACCCCAGGTTTTCGCGGACAACGCGGAGGGATAACCCATCTCGTTCTTGAGCGCGAACAGCGCGTGGCGCACCGCGCGACTGGTCGCATCGCCGGCGGCCCAGCTCTTGCGCGAACCGGTGTTCGGCGCGTGGCGATAGGTACGCAACGCGCCGCCGTCGATCCAGGCATTCGACAGCGCATTCACGATCTGCTCCATCGAGCCGCCCAGCATCTGCGTGGCGACGGCCGTCGAAGCGACACGCACCAGCAGCACGTGATCGAGCCCGACGCGATTGAAGGAGTTCTCCAGCGCCAGCACGCCCTGGATCTCGTGCGCCTTGATCATGGCGGTCAACACGTCGCGCACCGTCAACGGTTTCTCGGCGAGCAGGATGGCACGGCGCGATAGATAGTCCGAGACGGCGAGGATGGCGCCGAGATTGTCGGATGGGTGGCCCCACTCCGCTGCGAGCCAGGTGTCGTTGAAGTCGAGCCAGCGAACCATGGTGCCGATGCTGAAGGCGCCCATGACCGGGTCGAGCTCGAAACTCGTGCCCGGCACGCGCGAGCCGCCGGGCATGGTCGCACCTGGCACCACCGGACCTAACAAGCGTGTGCAGGCCGGATACTTCAACGCCTGGAAACCGCAGGCCAGCGTATCCATGAGGCAGTAACGCGCGGTGTCGTATGCCTGGGCGCTATCTACCTGGTAGTGGCTGGCGTAGTCCGCGATCGCGACCAGCAGGTCGTCCGGCTGCGGGCGTTGCGCGGATTTGTAATCGTGCGATGACATCGTTGCGTCTCTTCAGGGGACATGCCTGTTTTTCGGCGACCGAAAAATAGGCATGTCCCCTTTTACGGCCTTTGTGCCAGCGGCACGAACTTGCGGTTCTCGGGGCCGGTGTAGTTCGCTGCCGGGCGGATGATCTTGCCGTCCTCGCGCTGCTCGATGACGTGCGCGCTCCAGCCCGTGATCCGCGCCATCACGAACAGCGGCGTGAACATCGCGGTGGGAATACCCATCAGGTGATAACTCACGGCGCTGTACCAGTCGAGGTTCGGAAACATCTTCTTCACGTCCATCATCACGGATTCGATCCGCTCCGCCACCTGGTAGAGCTTCAGGTCGCCGGCTTCCGCGCCCAGCTTCCCGGCCACGCGCTTGATGATCACGTTGCGCGGGTCCGACACCGTGTACACCGGGTGCCCGAACCCGATCACGATCTCCTTGTCGGCGACGCGCCGGCGGATATCCGCTTCGGCCTCGTCGGCGTTGTCGTAGCGCTCCTGAATCACCAGCGCCACTTCGTTCGCGCCACCGTGTTTCGGTCCGCGCAATGCACCGATGGCGCCGGTGATGGACGAATAGATATCCGACCCGGTGCCCGCGATCACTCGCGCCGTGAACGTGGAGGAATTGAACTCGTGCTCGGCGTACAGATTGAGCGAGGTGTGCATGGCACGCACCCAACTACCGGGCGGTGAGCGCCGGTGCAGCAAGTGCAAGAAGTGCCCACCCACGGAGTCGTCATCCGTCTCGACGTGGATGCGCTGGCCGTTGTGCGAGAAGTGATACCAGTAGCAGAGCATCGAACCGAAGCAGGCGAGCAGATGATCCGCGATTTCGCGGGCGCCGGCCGGATCGTGATCTTCCTTCTCGGGCAACACGCAACCCATGGCCGACGCGCCCGTGCGCATGACGTCCATCGGATGCGTCGCGGCCGGCAATTGCTCGAGCACCGCGCGCACCGGCGCCGGCAACCCGCGCAGGTTCCTGAGCTTGGTCTTGTACGCGGCCAGCTGCGCCTTGTTGGGCAGCCGGCCGTGGATCAATAGATAGGCGATCTCTTCGAAATCGCAGGTCTCGGCCACTTCGAGGATGTCGTAACCGCGGTAGTGCAGATCGTTGCCGCTGCGGCCGACGGAACACAGTGCGGTATTGCCCGCGGTGACGCCGGACAACGCGACGGATTTTTTCGGCTTCGCAGCGCCCGCGGCCGGCACATTGTCAGGAGTCATTTCTTCTCCCCCTTCTCCGCGGCAAACAACTCGTCGAGTTTCTTTTCGTACGCGTGGTAGTCGAGATACTTGTACAGGTCGTCGCGCGTCTGCATGGCGCTCACGACGTTCTTCTGCGTGCCGTCCTTGCGGATCGCTTCGTACACCTTGAGCGCGGCCAGATTCATCGCGCGGTACGCCGAACAGCAGTGCAGCACGATGTCTACACCGACCCCACCCAGTTCCTCGCGTGTATATAAAGGTGTCTTGCCGAATTCGGTGATGTTCGCGAGCACCGGCACTTTCACCGCATCGCGCACCTTGCGGTACATCGACAGGTCGGTGATCGCCTCGGGGAACACCGCATCGGCGCCGGCCGCCACGCAGGCCGCCAGCCGCTCGATCATCTCGTCGAGCCCGTGGCTCTGCAGCGCGTCGCTGCGCGCCATGATCACGAACGCGGGATCGGTGCGCGCGTCCACCGCGGACTTCACGCGATCGACCATCTCGTTTCGGGGCACGACCTCTTTGCCGGGCCGGTGGCCGCACCGCTTGCTCTGCACTTGATCTTCGATGTGCAGGCCGGCGGCGCCCGCCTTGATGAACGAGCGCACGGTGCGCGCGATGTTGAATGCGCCACCCCAGCCGGTGTCGGCATCGACCAGCAACGGCAACGAGCTCGCTTCGGTGATACGCCGGATGTCGATCAACACGTCGTCCATCGTGCTGATGCCGAGATCGGGAAGCCCCAGCGAGTTGGCCGCGACGCCGCCGCCCGATAGATAGAGAGCGCGGAAGCCGGTGGCTTCCGCCAGACGCGCCGCATACGCATTGATGGCGCCGACCACCTGCAACGGCCTTTCGGCTTCGATGGCGGCGCGGAGTTTGGCGCCCGCGGATGCGGGAGCGGTTTTGGAAGAATTCATGTTGCCGGCAGTTTACGGCCGATGACTGATCTTCACCACGGTGCGACCGGTCACTTTGCCGTCGATGTAGTCCTGGAACGCGTCGGGCAGCTGCACGAATTCGATGGTCCGGCCCGCGATGCGCGCCAGGTGGCGCGGCGCCAGATCGGTCGCGATGCGCTGCCAGACCTCGAGCCGCTCCGCGCGCTGCGTCGCTGATGAATTGATGCCCAGCAGGTTGATGCCGCGCAGGATGAACGGCATGACGGTGGTCTTGAGCTCGAATCCGCCCGTGAGCCCGATGCTGGCGATATTGCCCCAGAAATCCACGTGGCGTGTGAGCCCGGACAGCATCTCGCCGCCAACGTTGTCGATGGCGCCGGCGAAACGCGCGGCTTCCAACGGTCTGGTGCCGAACGCCATCTCGTCACGCATCAGCACCTTGCTAGCGCCTAACGACTTCAGGTACTCGACCGAGCCGGCCTTGCCGGTGACGGCGACCACTTCGTATCCGCGCGCGGCCAGCATGTCGATGGCAATGCTGCCCACACCGCCCGTCGCGCCGGTGACGACGATCGGCCCGCGCGCGGGAACCTGCCCATTACGCTCCATGCGGTTGATCGCCAGTGCCGCGGTGAAACCCGCGGTGCCGAGCTGCATGGCACGCAGTGTGTCGAGCCCGGCCGGCATGGGAATGACGCTGTCGCCTTTCACGCGCGCGACTTCCGCGTAACCCCCATCTACCGTTTCGGACAAACCGCTGCCGGTCACGAGCACCGGTTCGCCCGGCCGATAACGCGCGTCGTCGGACGAGACCACCACGCCGGACAGGTCGACCCCACCGACGAGCGGATAACGCCTGAGGATCTTTCCCGCGCCGGTCGCCGCCAGCGCGTCCTTGTAGTTGATGTCCGAGTAGGCGACGCGGATCACCACTTCACCGGGCGACAGGGCATCGAGCCCGATGTCTTCGAAACGCGCGGAAATCTTTCCGCCCTCCTCGTGAATGCGAAATGCCTTGAAGGTGTTCACAACGCTTTCCCCTCTCCCGGGCAATCGAACGCGGTCACTTTGAGCCTGATGAGCGGCGACAGTTCGTTGGCGCTCTGCGGCGGGGGCGCGAGCACTGTCAGCGTGCATACGATCGGGCCTTTGTTTCTCCGCACCGTGAGCCGCAGGTTTCGCCCGCGCGTGTGCATGGTGACCGGGTACGGCAGCTCCGACAGCACGTTGCAGAGGCTCTCGTCACTTTCCGGCGGCGGTCCGGCCGGCGATGCGTCGACGGCAGCTTCATCCAGTCGCGGACAGTCGAGCCGCACGAGCTCGGCGAAGTCGGCGGGCCAGCGGCCGTTGACGCGCCGGAACCAGCCCGCGTGCGCGCCCACCGTCACCGCCATCACCCGGCCCCGGTTCATTTGCGGCAGCTGGCAACCGGCGGCGGGCAAGGTCAGCGCGAGCAAGATGACCATGCGGTAGCGCACTTCCGTTCTAGACCTCGGTGATAGTCAGGCTAGTATCGTGCCATGAAATACGACTACGACCTGTTCGTCATCGGTGCGGGCTCGGGCGGAGTGCGCGCGGCGCGGATCGCCTCACAAGCCGGCGCGCGTGTCGCGGTCGCCGAGGAATACCGCATTGGCGGCACCTGCGTGATCCGCGGCTGCGTGCCGAAGAAATTCCTGGTGTACGGCTCGGAGTTCGCGCAGGTATTTGCGGACGCGGCCGGCTACGGCTGGACGGTGCCGCAACCGACGTTCGACTGGGCGAAGCTGCGCGACAATGTGCAGACCGAAGTCACGCGGCTGTCGGGCCTGTACACCAGCAATCTCGCGAAGGCCAACGTCACCGCGTTCGAGGAGCGCGCCGAGGTCGTCGATGCGCACAAGGTGAAACTCAAGAAATCCGGCAGCGAGCTTTCGGCCGAACGCATTCTCGTCGCGACCGGCGGGCAGCCGCACATTCCGAACGACATCCCCGGGCACGAATTCGGCATCACGTCGAATGAAGCATTCCTGCTCGACAAGTTTCCGCGCCGCGTGCTGATAGTCGGTGGCGGCTACGTTGCGCTCGAATTCGCAAACATTTTCCACGGGCTCGGCGCTGAGACGCGCATCGTGCACCGCGGCGATCGCATCCTGCGCGGCTTCGACGACGACTTGCGTGCACACATGCACATCGAGGCCGAGCGCGCGGGCTTGAAACTCACGATGAAGACCACGGTCACGAAGATCGAGAAAGCCGGCGCACTACGCGTCACCTTGTCCAACGGCGAAACCGCTGCAGTGGACGTGGTGCTGCACGCCATCGGCCGCGTTCCGAACACCGCCGGGCTCGGGCTCGAGCGGGCCGGTGTGAAACTCGATGACGCCGGCGCGGTGATCGTAGACGAGTTCTCGCAGAGCAACGTGCCGTCTATCTACGCGGTCGGCGATGTGACCAACCGCATGAATCTCACGCCGGTGGCGATCCGCGACGGCCATGCCTTCGCCGACACCATCTACAACAATCGCCCGACTCCGGTCGATCACTCCACGGTACCGAGCGCGGTGTTTGGCCGGCCGCCCATCGGGACCGTCGGCCTGGCGGAATCCGATGCGCGCCGCAGCCACGACGAGGTCGACATCTACCGCACCAACTTCCGCCCGATGCGCAACATGCTCGCGGGCAACCAGGAGCGCACGCTGATGAAGCTCGTGGTCGACCGAAAGACGGATGTGTTGTTAGGCGTGCACATCGCGGGCGAAGACGCACCCGAGATGGCGCAGCTTGCTGCGGTCGCGGTGAAGGCCGGGCTTACGAAGACTCAGTGGGACAGCACGGTCGCGTTGCATCCAACCGCTGCCGAGGAGTTGGTGCTGATGCGGCAGAAGGTCCCGATTCCTTCGCTGGGTTAACGCGCGTAGCGCCGCGCGCGCGCCTGCTGCTCCTCGGCGATCGCGAGCTCATCGAACGCTCACGCGCGCTAACTATCCTCGCTCTCGCGCCCTTATGGAATGGGCTGCCGCGGAAGCGCGAACGCCATGATCGAATCCGCCTTGCCCCAGGATTTTCCATCGCCACCCGCCGCGATCACCACGTATTGACGGCCGTCCGCGCCGAGATAAGTCATGGGCGTGGCCTTGCCACCCGCCGGCAGCTTGAATTTCCACACCTCCCTGCCCGTCTCGACGTCAAACGCGCGGACGTAGGCGTCGAGGGTTGCGCCGATGAAAACCAGGCCGCCCGCGGTCGTGATGGCGCCGCCGAGATTGACCATGCCGCTGTTCGGAGGCAGCTTCGGCAGGCCTATCCGGTCGAGGCCCTCATCCGTGCCGAGCGGCACATCCCATAGTTTCTCGCCGGTCTTGAGACTGAAGGCGGTCAACGCGCCGAACGGCGGCGGGGTGCAAGGAGAACGCCGGCTCGACAGCCAGATCTCGCGCTGCATGACGTAGGGCGTGCCGCGCATGTCGGTGAAATCCTTGCCGACACGTTCACCCGCCGTGAGCTTCTCGTTCATCGCCTTGAACTGCTCGCGCGGAATCAGCGTGATCACGGCCGCGAGTGTGTTGTTAGGAACGACGACGATGCCGCGTTGGCTGTCGTACGCGACGCCGCCCCAGTGCACACCGCCGACGTGCGCGGGCAACATCACGGAGCCGCGTTCGGAAGGCGGCGTGAATGGGCCGTCGTAACGCAGGGTCGCGAAGCGCCGCGCGCACTCCTCGCGGTCGGCGGGTGTCGCGCCCCAGATGTCGCCAGCGGTGAGTGTGCGAAAGCCGGGCCCGAGCGACGAAAGCGGCTGCGTCGCGGAGGCAACTTCACCCGGCACGTCGCTCTTCGGCACTGCGCGTTCCTCCACCGGGAACAGCGGCTTGCCCGTGTCGCGATCGAGCACGAACAACTGCGCGGTCTTCGTGCCCTGGATCACGGCGTCACGCCCATCGGGCAAAGTCACCAGCGCTGGCGGCGCGGCATTGTCGTAGTCCCACAGGTCGTGGTGCACGGTCTGGAAGTACCACACAAGCTTGCCGGTGCTGGCGTTCAACGCGACGATGGAATTCGCGTAGCGGTTGTCTCCGAGGCGCGTGCCACCGAAGTAGTCGACCGCGGGCGAACTGGTCGGCAGGAACACGAGGTTGCGTTTCGGATCGGCGGCGATGATCGACCAGGCGTTCGCGCCGCCGGTGCGTGTTCCAGCGCTGCCGCTCCAGCTCGCGTAGTTAGGGTCCTGCGGATCCTGCGGCACCGGGTTCCAGGTCCAGCGCAGCGCGCCGCTGCGCGCATCGAAGCCGCGCACTTCGCCGCTCGAACCCGTGGTCGAATTGTTGTCTGCGACCGCCGAACCCACCACGATGACATCGCGGATCACGGCCGGCGGCGAGGTCTGCTCGTATTCGTCACCGAACGATTGCGCGTTGCGCAAGCCATTCAGCAGGTTGACGGTGCCGCCGTTGCCGAAGCCTTCGCACAGGCTGCCGTCCGCGGCGTCCAGCGCGACCAGCCGCGCGTCGACCGGCGCGAAGATCACGCGGCGCGCACAACGCGCGCCGGCCTTCGCGCGGACGTCGCGCCAGAAAGACACACCGCGCGTCACCCAGTCGCCGAAGTCGCGCTTGCGCTCGACGGAAAGATCGCGCGACCAGCGCACCTTGCCGCTGACCGGATCGAGCGCGATCGCCTTGCCGAGCGGCGTCGAGATGTACATCACCCCCTCGATAACCAGCGGCGTGGTTTCGAGCGCGGTGGGCTCGCCGGTTTCGATGGCGGCTTCGCCGGTCTTGAATTCCCAGGCGAGCGCGAGTTTGCCGACGTTGCCGCGATCGATCTGCGTGAGCGGCGAATGGCGGTCGCCGCCGGGAGTGCGGCCGTAGTTAGGCCAGTCGCCGTCCGGCGGAGCGGCCAGCGTCGGTGCGCCCAGCAGCAGGCCGGCGCATGCGGCTGCGAACCGCGTGAATGCGTAGTTGTTCATCGACACTCCCTTTCAGGCGGACCTGCGGCACCACAGCTGCGCGATCCGCGCCGGGTTGCCATTCATCGTCGTCGCGTCCAGCTCGACGAATTCCTCGGCCTCGAAACCCGTCAGCAGCTCGGCGAACCACTCGCGCCGGTGATGCCGCAGCAGCGTCCCTTCGGCCAAGCGGAACGAACCGTATCCGCCCGGCTCCTGCGAGAATTTCGCATAACGTTCCAGGTTGCGCGCGTCGGTCTGAAGCGGGTAATCGCTGATCAGCAATAGACCGCCGGGGCGCAGTATCCGTTTGAATCCGGCCAGCAGATTTTTCTGCGCGGCATCGTCGGGGATGCAGGTGAGCACGGCGAACAGCAGCGCGGCGTCGAAACTGGCCGCCTCGTACGGCAGCTGGCTGCCGTCGTTCACGGCGAAATCGAAATTGGGACAGACCTGCCTGGCGATGCGAATCATCTGCGCGGATGAATCCACGCCGACGACCCGAAGGAATCCAAGCTCCATGAGTTCGGCGCAGATGCGCCCCTGGCCGCAGCCGAAATCTAAAATGCGCGCGTCGCGCGACACCGCATTCGTGAAGCGCGCGTGATCGAGCGGATGCGTGAACTGCTTCGTTCCCGCCGCCTGATCCCAGAAATGGTTTTCATCGGGCGCTGCCATCGGCCGCGCATTGTGGCAGGACTAGCGGCTCGAATCCGTCCGGCGTGCGCGATCGCCCGTGCCCTGGCAGAAGAAGATGGACGCGTATCGGCAACCCGAACGCTTCTTGCCGCGCACGACGAACTGGCGCTGCTTCGCCGCGCGCGTCGTCTTGAGTGAGCAAGGCTCTTTCATATCGTCTTGCCCAGGTACCGCGCCACGCAGACATCGCAGCCGCGCACCGAGATAACGATGCCCAGCAATCCGACCAGCATCACGATGATCGACACCGCGGCGAAGAACGAGCCGTCGTTGCGCTCCCACGCGAAGCGCAGCGCGAGCACCGTGCACACCGTCAGCGCGAGACCCGCGACCAGCAGCACCGGCCGTTTCCATTGGGTGACCGGCGGCGGATCGCCGAGGCTCACGTACTGGATGAGCCCGCAATACAGGCAGTTTTTGCAGCGCGAATGCATGCGCCGACTGTATCCACGGCCGCGAAAACGCAAGCGGAACCGGCGCACACTTTTCTGTAGGTGCCGGGCCGCGTCAGCGCAGCTTCGGGACGCCGGCGGTGTCCAGCGTGAAATCCACACCGGCCCGGCCGAGCAGATCGGCGATGAAGTCTTCCGGTTCGGGCGCGCCGCGGTCGAGCAGGTGCGCGATGTCGCGCGACAGGTCGGGCTTGCGCGTCGCGGCATCGAGCGCGGCCAGCCATTCGGCGCGCGAGACGATGCCATCGGCCCGGTTGGCGTCGAGCAGAGCGCGGACGAACTTGTAGAACGAACGGCCCGAGCCGGCTTCCGCCACCAAGCCGAATACGGCGCCGCAGGCGTAGTAGGCGCGATGTTCGTTTCGCTCGCGCGCGCTGGCGACACCCTTGCGGCGCGTCAGCGAGATGCAGTCTTCGATGGCGCGGTTGAGCTCCATGCGCGGATCGTAGGTGGGGTCGGCCTCGGCCACGGCGCGGATGGCTAACAAGTCGGCGCCGCCCTCGGTGATCCACGCATCGCGCGCGTACTGGTACGAGACCGTCTGCCCGAGCCAGAAATGCGCCGCTTCGTGCGCGACGAACCACAGTCCCTGCGCGCGCTGCTCGGGGGTTTCGTTCAGCATGCCGGTGCCCTCGTACGTCATGACGATGAGGCCATGCAACGCACTGCCGGCGCGCGATACCAGATAAGGGGTGGGCCCGGCCCAGCTCACCATGATCGTGGGCTTCCCGTCGGGCAGCTTGCCGAGCTCCTGCGTATATCGCGACAGCAACGACGGCACGGCGGTCGAAATGGAGTCCTTGATCCACGCAGGTAGTTCGGGATCGAGCACCGCGACCATGTACGGCGTTTCGATGGGGCGCGTCGCGCCGAACAGGACGTAGGTGTCCTTGTCGATCGTGCTGGCGACTGCCGCGCGCCTGCCTTCCAGCAGCACCGGGCCTGCGCTGTCGACGAACACGTAGCGCAGCTGGGCGGCGGGCACCATCTGGTTGTTGAGGTCGTTCGGTAACGCGCGCACCTTCGCGAGCGAATCCATCGGAAACAGGTCGAACTGCGCGACGAACAGCGCGACGGAGCCGTCGGTGAAACGCAGCGCCGGTGGATAGTCCGCCTGCAGGCGCTCGGCGACCGGGGTGAAGCCGATGCGAACGCGCAGCGGAAGCTCGCCGCGATCGGCCTCGAAGACGTCATAGGCGCCGTGGCGCGCGAGCTTCACGCCGCGCGTTTCGACCGTCCAGCTACCTTCGCGCCACGGGGTGCCCGCCAGCGCCGTCCGATCCGAACGTGGCAACACCCAGGCCGCTACCCGCCGGTCGAATTGGAATTCGGCGCTCCACTCGTCGCCGCGCCGCGAGACTTCCACGCGCACTTGCGGTATGCCGGGTTTGTCGGCAATGGCCGCTTGCGCGGCCGCCGTGCCCAGCAATGCGAGAAGCGGCAGTAACCGCACGCCTCAGCCGTCGATGAAGATCGTGGCCGGCTGCTCGAGCAGATCCTTCAACGCCTGGATCATCGAGGCGGCATCGAAACCGTCGACGAACCGGTGATCGAACGACGACGACAGATTCATCATCAGGCGCACGACGATCTGCCCGTCGACGACCACGGCGCGTTCGATGGCTTTGTTGATCCCGATGATCGACACCTCGGGCATGTTGATCATCGGCGTCGAAGCGATACCGCCCAGTTTGCCCAGACTGGTGATCGTGATCGTGGAACCGGTGAGCTCCTCGCGCGGCGACTTGTTGGTGCGCGCAGCCTCGGAGACGCGGCGGATCTCGGCGGCCAGATCGTGCAGCGCGCGCGACTCGGCGTTGCGCACCACCGGCACCTTGAGCCCCTGCGGCGTCTGCGTGGCGATGCCGACGTGCACGGCCTTGTGTTTGACGAGCACGCCGCGCGCGCTGTCGTACAACGCGTTGCACTGGGGGAATTTGTCGAGCACGCGTGCCAGCGCCGCGACGATGAACGGCAAGAAGGTCAGCGGCGGCGCGCTGGCCGGGCGCCGGTCGTTCAGGTGTTTGCGCAGCGCCTCGAGACGCGTGAGATCACACTCTTCCACGTACGAGTACTGCGGAATGCTCTTGGCCGATTCGGTCAGGCGCTCGGCGATCACGCGGCGCAGGCCGATGATCTTCACCTCCTCGGTGCCGGCGCGCGGTTCGCGCGTGGCGTTGGCGCGCGCGTTCATCGACGGCGCGGCGCCGCGCGCGGCACCGGCGGCCAGCGCGGAGTCGATGTCGCCCGGTTCGATGCGCCCGGCGGGACCGGTGCCCGTGACGGTAGTTAGATCGAGGCCGGCTTCGACGGCGCGGCGGCGCGAGGCCGGCGACACCATGACGCGCGCGGCCTTGTGCTGGCCGGTGCCGTTCGAGCCGTTGCCGTTGTGCGCGCCGTTGGCGGCGGCGGCTATCTGTTGTTTGTCGGTAGCCAGCTTGTCGCCCGGCTTGTCGCCGGCACGGCGCTGCGGAGTGAGCGGCTCCGGCGGCGGCGGCGCAGTGACCTTCGCGACCGGCTCGGCACCCGCCGCGGCGGAAGTTGCGTCGGTTTCGAATACGACCAGCTCCGAACCCACGGCGACCATGTCGCCCGGCTCACCCTGGATCGAAAGGATGCGGCCCGTGACCGGCGCGGGCATTTCCACCGCGGCCTTCTCGGTCATGACCTCGCACATCACCTGGTCTTCCTGCACCAGGTCCCCCGGCTTGACGTGCCAGGCGACGACTTCCGCGGAAACCGTGCCTTCGCCGAGATCCGGCATCTTGAAAACGTAGCGGCTCATGGCTTGTTACTCCTGGCCCATCGCGGCTCGCAGCGCGAGCGCCACCCGTGCTTGCCCGGGAAAATACTCCCATTCGAAGGCATGCGGGTATGGGGTGTCCCAGCCGGCGACGCGCTGGATGGGTGCCTCGAGATACCAGAAACATTCTTCCTGGATGCTGGCCGACAGCTCCGCGCCGAAGCCGGAAAAACGCGTGGCTTCGTGGGCCACGACACAGCGCCCGGTCTTCTTGACGGAGCTGCAGATCGGGTCGAGATCGAGCGGCGACATCGTGCGCACGTCGATGATTTCGGCGTCGATGCCGAGCTTCTTGGCCGCGGCCTCGCAGACGTACACCATCGTGCCGTAGGTGACGATGGTCACCTGCTCACCGGAACGCACGATCTCGCACTTGCCGATCGGCACCTTGTAGTGCCCCTCGGGCACCTCGCCCTTCGCGTGCGTGGTCCACGGAATAGCCGGCTTGTTAGGGTCGCCGTCGAACGGGCCGTTGTAGATGCGCTTGGGTTCGAAAAAGATGATCGGGTCGTCGTCTTCGATCGCCGCGATCAACAGGCCCTTGGCGTCGTACGGATTGCTAGGCATCACCACTTTCACACCGCAGATGTGGGTGAAGATGGCCTCCGGGCTTTGCGAGTGCGTCTGCCCGCCGCGGATGCCGCCGCCGCAGGGCGCGCGGATGACGACCGGCGAGGAGAAATCTCCGGCACTGCGGTACCGGATGCGCGCCAGCTCGCTCGCGATCTGGTCGACCGCCGGGTAGATATAATCGGCGAACTGTATCTCGGCGACCGGCTTCAATCCATTCACCGCCATGCCGATCGCGGTGGCGACGATGCCGCCTTCGGAGATCGGCGAATCGAGCACGCGGTGCTCGCCGTATTTGCGCTGCAAGCCATCGGTGACGCGGAACACGCCGCCGAAGTAGCCCACATCTTCGCCCATCACGACCACCGACGGGTCGCGCGCCATCATCACGTCCATGGCGGAGTTGAGCGCCTGGATCATGTTCATCTGTGCCATTCAGTCCACCTTCGCGGCGAGACCGAGCTCGGCATTGAGTTTGATTTCCTCGGCGAGCTGCTCGCTCTGCCGGCGCAGGTTTTCGGGGAAGTCCTTGTAGACGTCCTCGAACATGAGGTGGCGGTCGAGGCGCGGACCTTCGTTCAGCGCGCCGAACTGCACGGCTTCCTTCCAGGCCGTGACCACCTGAGCGTCGAGCTCGGCGTGCAGATCCTTGTGCTGCTTCTCGCTCCACTCGCCGCGCGCGATCAGGTGGTTCTTCAGTCTATCTACCGGGTCGCCGAGCGGCCAGTGTTCGTAGTCGTCCTTGGGGCGATAACGCGTCGGGTCGTCGCTGGTCGAGTGCGCGGAGGCGCGGTAGGTCACGAGCTCGATGAGTGTCGGCCCGCCGCCGGTGCGCGCGCGTTGCGCGGCCCACTGCGTGACGGCGTACACGGCCAGGAAATCGTTGCCGTCGACGCGGATGCCCGCGATGCCGTAACCCGGGCCACGCGCAGCGAACGAACGTTGCTCGCCGCCGGCCGTTCCCTGGAACGTCGAGATGGCCCACTGGTTGTTGACGATGTTCATGATCACCGGCGCCTGGTGGACGGCGGCGAAGATGATGCCGTGGTGGAAATCCGCCTCGGCGCTCGAGCCTTCGCCGATCCAGGTGCAGGCGATGTGATCCTCGTTGCGGATCGCGGCGGCCATGGCCCAACCCACGGCCTGCGGGAACTGGGTAGTTAGATTGCCGGAGATCGAGAAGATGCGGCCGGCGTTCCAGTGGTACATGACCGGCAATTGCCGGCCCTTGCACATGTCGCGCGTGTTGGAGAGCAACTGGCACATGAGGTCGACCAGCGGCTTGCCGCGCACCATGTAGATGCCCTGCTGCCGGTACGACGGGAACAACATGTCGCCGGGCTGCAGCGCCATGGCCTGCGCGACCGCGACGGCCTCCTCGCCGTACGAACGCATATAGAAGGAGATCTTTCCCTGGCGTTGCGTACGCTGCATGCGGTCATCGAAGATGCGTGTCAGCAGCATGTGGCGCAGGCCGACTTGCAGATCCTCGGGTTCGAGCCACGGATTCCACGGGCCGACGGCCTCGTGTTTGTCGTCGAGCACGCGCACCAGGCCGACGGACACTTCTTCCATGTCGCGGGCGCGGGCGTTGACGTCGGGCTTGTTGATGGCGCCGGCGGGAGATAGCTCGACGTACGAAAAGTCGGGCTTGTCCCCGGGCCGAGTGGGGGGTTGCGGAACGTGAAGTCTTGGCATGAGGCGGATGATACTCGGCTCGACCTTGCTGGCGAATCGAGGGCATTCCGGGCGCGGTTGCGCCGCGGTTCCTGAGCGGCCCGGAACGCGGGCGGCGTGGGTCAGGTCGGTTTGAAGACCATCAGGAACAGTGCGACGAGGGGAGCGCCCGTCGCTACCGCGCCCCAGATTTTCCAGGAGCGGGACAGGGCTTCGTATTCGGTCTCGTTCCAGGCGCCGGCGATGCCGGCGCGAACGTTGGCTAACAACTTCTTCTGCAGCGGCGCGACAAAGAAGGAGAACGCGGCGCCGGAAATGCCGAACAGCACCAGCGACCAGCCGATCCACTTCGTCGTGAGCAGTGGATAGTCCATCAGCCAGGCGAGTATCACGCCGGTCGCGATGATGAGGATGACGCCCGGCGTCGTGAACCAGCGATCGCTGGCGATGATCCCGTCCAGCGCCTGCGCGCGGGCACGCAGCTCGCCGGTCCGGTCGGCGTGAAATTTCCAGAACACGCCGGTGATGATGTTGCCGAGGAACAGCACGACGCTGACGATGTGCAGCGATTTGACCAGTAGATAGAGCATCAGCCGGCCTCGCGCTTCAACCAGTGGATGAGACCGGCCGCGTTGAGCTCGAAGTCCTTGCCGAGAAGCGCATCGATCGCGTCGGCGCTCAGCTGGCAGCCGTGTTCGCGCAGCGATTCGTGCGAGCGCTGGCGCAGCTCGAATTTCAGGCGCCGATCGTCGAGCCCGCAACGGCGCGCGATCTTCACGAACTCGTCGATGGCGTCGTACATGTCGTTGGCCAGGCGCGCGCAGTCGCCGACTTCGCTGTAGTGAGTCAGGTACAACTTGCGCGGCTTGAACTGCATGAGCCGCACGATGGAAGCCTTGAGCTGCGCCGGATCGAACTGCGTGGGGGTGGTGGTGGGCGTGATCCACGGCCCGCGCGCGGTATCGAATTCGCGATAGGAGAGCCCGAAGGTGTCGCCGGTGAAGATGCCGGTCGTGTCCCGATCGACGATCGCCTGGTGATGCAGCGCGTGACCGGGTGTGTGCACGCACTCGAAGGCGCGGCCGGCGAGCTCGAAAAGCTGCCCGTCGGTGGTTGCGACCACCCGCTCGCGCGCGATCGGGAGAATCTCGCCATACAACTTCTCGTGCAGCTCGTGCCCATAGACGGCCCGGGTGCCGGCGATGAGTTTTGCGGGGTGGATCATGTGCGGCGCGCCGCGCGGGTGCACCACGCAGACCGCATTCGGCAACGCCTGCATCAACGCACCGGCGCCCCCGGCGTGATCGAGATGCACGTGTGTGAGGAACAGCAGCTCCACCGCGTCGGGCGCGACCCCGAGCTTTTCGAGCGCGGCGAGTATCAGCGGAACGGCCGTGTTGGGGCCGGTATCGATGATGGCCGCACGTCCGTTAACGGCCACGACGTGCGAGGCGTCCATCTGCGGGCGCACGTATTCGGTGTCGACGGCGGTGATGCCATCGGCGAATGACGTGAGACGTGGCATGACGGCATTCATGGCTTACGGCAACATAGCAGCATGAGACGTAACTTTCTGCTGGCGATTGGAACCTGCATTTTCATACAACTCGCATCGGGCGCGCACGCCGCGATCGAGGAACGCGGCAACCTGGTGCTCGACAACATTCCACCGGTCGAAACACCTCTAACAGCCAAGTTAGACGATTACATGAACGCGCGCGGCGCGACCTTCGTCGACTGGCTACCCGACGGCGGCATGTTGATAGCCACGCGCTTCGGGGACACCGAGCAATTGCACCGGGTTGCACAACCATTGGGCATGCGCGAGCAACTCACCTTTTCGCGCGAGCCCGTGTCGTCCGCGCGGTCGCCGCAATCGGCGGTGGCGCCCGGCTTCGTGTTCCTGCGCGACATCGGCGGCAACGAGATGTCGCAGGTCTTCTACTACGACGTCAATACCCGCGCCGTGCACATGATCAGCGACGGCAAGGGGCTGCATGGCGGCCTGCGCTGGAGCCATGACGGCCGCCGCGTGGCCTTTCACGGCACCGGCCGCGATGGCGTGAGTTACGACCTGTTCGTGGCGGAGCCGGCTAACAACGTGCCGCCGCGCCTCGTCTACAACGGCTTCCAGAAGGAATGGTCGGTGGCGGACTGGTCGCCCGACGACAGCAAGCTGCTCATCACCAACTTCGTCTCGGCGAACGAATCGCACCTGTACGTGATGGACCTCGCGACCGCGGCTTTGACGCCAGTCGGCGAGGGCAAGGGCGTCGCCAGCGTTTCGGGCGCGCGTTTCACGGCCGACGGCCGCGGCGTCTATCTGATCACCAACCGTGACAGCGAGTTCGAACAACTCAAACGCATCGATCTCGCCACCGGCGTGGCCGAAAACCTCACCGGCCACATCCCCTGGGATATCGAAGACTTCGCGCGCAGCGACGACGGCCGCTATCTCGCCTGGGTCGCCAACGTCGATGGCGTCAGCCGCCTGACCGTGGTGAACGTTGCGGCGCGTACCGAGAGCCTGCCGCCGCTGCCCGACGGCCGGATCGGCCGCATCGCTTTCGATCGCACCGGCAAACGTCTGGCATTGTCGCTGGAAAATGCGCAATCGCCGCGCGATGTGTTCGTGCTCGAAGTCGAGCGCAATGCACTGGTCCGGTATACGAAGAGCGAGGTCGGGCCGAACGATCCGCTGCAGTACTCACCCGCCGAACTGGTGCGATATCCGACCTTCGATCGCGAGCGCGGCAAGTTCCGCGAGATTCCCGCGTTCATCGTGCGCCCGTCCACGCCGGGTCCGCATCCGGTGCTCATCGACATCCATGGCGGGCCCGAATCGCAGGCCATTCCGAGCTTCAATCCGTTCACCCAGTTCCTGGTGCGCGAGATGGGCTTCGTGGTCATCACGCCGAACGTGCGCGGCTCGACCGGCTACGGCAAGACCTACATGAATCTCGACGACGGCGAGGACCGTGAGGATTCGGTCAAGGACATCGGCGCGCTGCTGGTCTGGGTCGGCCTGCAGAAGGACCTGGACGCGAAGAAAGTCTTCGTCTCGGGCGGTTCTTACGGCGGCTACATGTCGCTCGCGACGATGGCGAACTTCGGCGACCGGCTGCGCGGCGGCATCGACGTGGTCGGCATCTCGAATTTCGTCACCTTCCTCGAGAACACCTCCGCGTACCGGCGCGACCTGCGCCGCGCCGAATACGGCGACGAACGGCTGCCGCGCATGCGCGCCTATCTACAGCGGATTTCGCCGCTCACCAACGCGGCCAGGATAAACAAGCCGATGCTGGTGGTGCAGGGGCTCAACGACCCACGCGTCCCGGCGACCGAATCCCAGCAGATGGTGGCGAAGATCCGTGCGCGCGGCGGCGAGGTCTGGTATCTGGCGGCCAAGGACGAAGGCCACGGGTTCAGGAAGAAGTCGAACCGCGACTTCTATCAGAAGACGATCGTGACGTTCCTGGAGAAGCAGCTCGCCGCGCCCAAGTAGCGGCGAGGATAGTTAGTGCGCGGGACCCGAATCGGCCGAGAAGAAGAAACGCTTCTTCGGCAGGGTCTGGAGGCCGGGGGTCTTGCTGGAGTAGTACTCCGCCACCGCGACGATGTCTTCCAGCGTGAGCGTCGCCGCCATGCCCGCCATGATGGCGTTCTTGCGCCCGCCCTTCTGGTAGTCGTGCAACGCGCGCTCGATGTAGTCCGTGTGCTGTCCGGCGAGCGTCGGGTAATCGGCGGTAATGCCGACGCCGTTGGTGCCGTGGCAGGCGAGGCAGGTCTCGGTCGCCTTCGGGCGCCGGTCGGCCGGCACGTCGTTGGTCGACTTGGTCAACACGTCGGGGCCGGCGAAGTACACCGCGATGTCCGCCATGTCCTGCTCGCTCATGGATGCCGCCTGCGCGTGCATCGTGCCGTGGGAACGTTCGCCGCTCTTGTAGGCCTTGAGCGCCGCGAGCAGGTATTCGGGCCGCTGGCCGTGCACCTTGGGCACCGAATAAGTGGGGTAGACGTTCTTGTAGTTAGGAATGGCGTGACAGCCCTGGCAGGTGTAGGCCAGGTCGTGGCCACGCTTGGCATCTCCGACGGGCGCCTGCGCCTGCGCGAGCGGCGCGAGGAAAGCGGCGGCGGTGAGGGTCAGCGAGACGACGAGCGAAGTACGCAATGCCATGACGGATGTAAGCCTTTGAGCTCTCAAAAACAGGTCGCGATATTAAGGACTTGGGCGCTCAATTGCCACCGGGCACAATCCCGGCGCGCGGGGCGCGCAGAGGTCGACGATTGATAACACTCATTCAGCGTGTCAGCCAGGCAGCCGTCACGGTGCAAGGCCGCGTAGTGGGCAGCATTGAGCGGGGCATCCTTGCGCTCGTCGGCATCGAGCGCGGCGACGACCTGGCGCGCGGCGAATGCCTGCTCGAGCGCGTGCTGACCTACCGGATCTTCGAGGACGACGGCGGGCGCATGAATCTTTCGCTCACCGATGTCGGCGGCGGGCTGCTGCTGGTGCCGCAGTTCACGCTCGCGGCGGACACCCACAAGGGAACTCGCCCCGGGTTCAGCACGGCCGAACCTCCGGAGCTCGCGCGCCTGCTGTTCGAGAAAGTCGTGGCCGCCGCGCGTGCCCGTCATGCGCAGGTCGCGACGGGTGAATTCGGCGCACACATGCAGGTGGCGCTGGTGAACGACGGGCCGGTCACCTTCTGGCTGCGATCTCCCCTGCAAACTGCCCAGGAATGACAAAGACTTAACAGTCCTGCGCAGTGCGTGATGGGAGTCTCGCCCCGGGCCGAACTTTCTTAGGTTTGGGGCCTCTGTTGACTTATCATTCCGGCAGTTTTTCGAGGGGCCGCGCGCCCCCCACAGGAGCGGCTCATGGGCATCGGTTTTAGAGAATTACTCGTCATCCTCGTGATCGTGCTGCTCGTGTTCGGCGCCAAGAAACTGAAGACGATCGGCTCGGATCTGGGCTCCGCGGTGCGCGGGTTCAAGAAGTCGATGAGCGACGGCGACGCCGAGGAATCCGTCAAGCAGCTCAAGGCGGACGCCGAGTTTCCCGACCCCGCGAAGTCAGAAGCGGAGAAGAGCGAGCACAAGGCGTGATCCGCGGCGCCTCGCGCCGAGATCTCCATGTTTGAGGTTGGATTTTCAGAACTGCTGCTGATCTTCGCGATCGCGCTGGTGGTGCTGGGCCCGCAGAAGCTGCCCAAACTCGCCCAGCAGGTCGGTCGCTGGGTTGGCCGCGCGCGCGCGATGGCGCGCCAGTTCCGCGAACAGCTGGAAGAAGAGGCGTCGAACCTCGAGAGCAAGTTCGACGTCGACCCCGGCATCGACACCTCGCTCGATCCGAAACCCAAACCCGCGACGCCGGCGACTCCTGCCGCGGCTCCCGCCGCCGCACTGCCCGCCGCCGCGGTCGCGACGCCTGAACCGGAAGAGGAGTTCTATCCGCCGGATCACCACATGCACCCCTCGCAGCGCGCCGCCGATCCGGATCCGTACGCTGGCCCGGCCGCGGCGCCCACGCCGGCGCCCGCCGAGGAAGGCGGCACGCAGAGCGAACTCGACCTGACTACCCCGGACCAGAAGTCGCCGTGAGCGACGAGAAGAAAAGCGAGGAGCTGGCGGAAGGCACGTTGATGTCGCATCTGCTCGAGCTGCGCGACCGGCTCATGAAGGCGATGCTGGCAATCCTGCTGCTGTTCCTGCCATGCGCGTATTTCGCCAACGACCTGTTCACGCTGATCGCGCAACCGCTGGTCGACAAACTACCCAAGGGCAGCACGCTCATCTCGACGACCGTGGTCGGCCCGTTCATGACGCCGTTCAAGGTGTCGTTCTACGTGGCGCTGTTCGCGGCGATGCCGGTGGTGATTTACCAGATCTGGGCCTTCGTCGCGCCCGGCCTGTACCGGCGCGAGAAACGTTTCGCGGTGCCGCTGCTGGTGTCTTCGGTGCTGCTGTTCTACATCGGCGTGTTGTTCGCCTACTACGCCGTGTTCCCCGTGATGTTCAACTTCTTCGTCGGCACCGTGCCGATCGCCGTGAAGTACCAGCCCGACATGGCGAGTTACCTCGATTTCGTGCTGATGATGTTCTTCGCGTTCGGCGTGGCCTTCGAGGTCCCGGTCGCGGTGGTGCTGCTGGTGCTCACGGGCATCGCGAAGGTGGAAAAGCTGGCCGCGAATCGCGGTTACGTGCTGATCGGCATTTTCGTGGTGGCGGCCTTCCTCACGCCGCCCGATGCGATTTCACAATGCACGATGGCCATCCCGATGTACCTGCTCTACGAGGGCGGGCTGGTGATGGCGCGCATCATGCAGAAGATGCGCCGCGAAGCCGCGGAAGCGGCCGAGAAGGAAGAAGCCGGGGCGAGTTGATCGCACGCCGGTTCGTTGGCGCTGTAAATAAAGCCACCCGGAAAGCCCTGGCAGCGCTGTTCCCTTGATTCGTGCGCCTTGCTGGCGCGGGCAGCCATAGGTCAGACTCGGCGCCATCGCGGCGCAACAGCGCCTACAAAATTCGGGGCACATAAGAATGAACGATCCGAACTCGACGACCATCGTGTCGCCGGACTACAGCCGCAGTTTCTTCGGACATCCGCGCGGCCTCGCGACTCTCTTCATGACCGAGTTCTTCGAGCGCTTCACCTATTACGGGTTGCGCACGATGCTCGTGTTGTTCCTCGCCGCTTCGACCACCGCGGCGAATCCGGGCTACGGCGTCGACAATGAAACCGCCGGCGCGGTGTACGCATTGTTCGCCGGCTGCGCCTACCTGGTCACGGTGCCCGGCGGCTGGATAGCCGATCGGCTGATCGGCCAGCGCAATGCGGTTTTCATCGGTGGCGTCTTCATCACCATCGGCAACTTCATCTGCGCGATCCCCGCGACGCCCGCGGTGTTCTACGGCGGCCTCGCCTTCACGGTGCTCGGCATCGGCCTGTTGAAACCGAACGTCTCGAGCGTCGTCGGTGCGTTGTATGAAGGCCAGCCCGGCGCGCGGCGCGACGCGGGTTTCTCGATCTTCTACATGGGCATCAATCTCGGCGCGGCGCTCGGGCCGATCATTGCTGCCGGCCTCGGCGAAGACATCAACTGGCGTCTCGGCTTCGGCATCTGCGGCGTCGCGATGATCATCGGCCTCATCCAGTTCAAGCTGACGGAAAAATATCTGGGAACGTCCGGGCTGGCTCCGCTGGTGCCGCCCGAACAACGCAAGCGCACCTGGATCATGGTGGCGGCCGTGTTCGTGCTGGCGCTGATCGGCGCGGCGACCTTGTTCCTCGGTGAGAACGTGCCTTCCGAGAAATCGCTGGCCCAGGGCCTGTTCGTCGCGGAGGTGGCGCTGGCGGTCGCGTTCTTCGGTTACGTATTGTTGTTTGGCGGGCTGGATACCGCCGACAAGAAACGCGTCGGCGTCATCATCATCTTCTTCCTGTGTGCGGCCCTCTTCTGGGGCGGCTTCGAGCAGCAGGCGACGACCTTCAACATCTTCGCGCTCGACTTCACGGATCGCTCGTTCCTCGGCCGCTTCTACAACGAGGGCATGCATCCGGCCGCGTACTACCAGGCCATCAATCCGATCGGCATCATCCTGTTCGCGCCGTTCTTCGCGTGGATCTGGGTGGCGCTGGGCGCGCGCAACCTGGATCCGTCCGCGCCGTTCAAGATGGGCTTCGGACTCTTGATGCTGGGCTTCGGGTTCCTGATCATGATGTTCGCCGCACAGCTGGTGGTCTCCACCGATGGCAAGGTCGGCCCGCAGTGGCTGTTCATGGCTTACCTCATCCATACGTTCGGCGAGTTGTGCCTCTCCCCGGTCGGTCTCTCCAACGTGACCAAACTGTCGCCGCCGAAATTCGTCAGCCGCATGATGGGCACGTGGTTCCTCGGCGCCGCGATCGGCAACACGGTCGCGGGACTGGTGGGCGGGCACACCGCCTCACTCACCAAGTCCGAATTGCCGCACCAGTTCTGGATCATGACCCTGATCGGCGGCGGCGCCGGCGTGGTGATCATGTTGTTCGCCGGCACCCTGCGCGGCTGGATTGGAGACCGCAAATGAGCACCGCTAACTACCTGCGCGGCGCGGCCGCGATCGCCGTGGCCGTCGGCGCCGCTTTCACGCTCACCGCCTGCCCCGGCCCGGGGCCCAAGCCGCCGCCGAAGAAGAACGACCCCAACGGCTTCGTGGCCAGGGTCAATCAGGAACTGGTCGACATCAATCGCGAGAGCAACGCCGCGGGCTGGACGATGGCCACCGACATCACGGTGGACACGCAGTTCCTCAATTCGAAGGCCACCGACCGGTATCTCGAGTTCTACAGCCGCAAGGCCGGCGAAGCGAAGGTGTTTGACGGGGACAAGCTCGATCCGTCGACGGAGCGCGCGCTCAAGCTGATCAAGATTGCGGCCAGCGCGCCGGCGCCGGCCGACGCCGCGAAACGCTCGGAGCTCGCGACGCTCTCGACCGAGCTCGAGGCGATGTACGGCGAGGGCAAGTACTGCCCGCCCGGGTCCAACAAAGATGGCAAGGGCGAAGGCTGCAAGAACCTCGACGAGCTGTCCGACATCATCGCCACCAGCCGCAATTACCAGGAGCTGACCGACGCCTGGGTGCAATGGCACACCATCTCGAAGCCGATGCGCGCGAAATACGAGCGCTTCGTCGAGTTGTCGAACGAGGGTGCGAAGGAGCTGGGTTTCGCGGACGTCGGTGACATGTGGCGTTCGAAGTACGACATGCCCGCGGCGGATTTCGAGAAAGAGGCCGCGCGGCTGTACGGCCAGGTGCAGCCGCTGTACGAAGGCCTGCACTGCTACGCGCGCAAACGCCTCGCGCAGAAGTACGGCAAGGACAAGGTGCCCGAGGGCAAACCGATCCCCGCGCAGTTGTTAGGCAACATGTGGGCGCAGCAGTGGAACCGCGTGTACGACGACCTGCTCAAGCCGTATCCGGCCGTCAAGATCGAATCGGCCGACCGTTACCTGCAGGCGCAGAAGTGGGACGCGGTGCGCATGACGAAGTCCGCGGAGAGCTTCTACACCTCGATCGGATTCCCGGCGCTGCCGCAGACCTTCTGGGAGCGCTCGATGCTGGTACGCCCGCGCGATCGCGAAGTGCAGTGCCACGCCAGCGCCTGGGACATGGACGACAAGGACGACGTGCGCATCAAGATGTGCATGAAGCCGATCGAAGAGGATCTCTTCACCATCTACCACGAGCTCGGCCACGTCTATTACTACATCTGGTACAAGGACCAGCCGCAGCTGTTCCAGGACGGCGCGCACGACGGCTTCCATGAAGCGATCGGCGATACCGTGAATCTTTCGGTGACGCCGGCCTATCTACGCCAGATCGGCCTCGCGGGCCCGGTGCCGCCGTCGAAGGAAGCCGTCATCAATCAGCAGATGAAGATGGCGCTCGACAAGGTCGCGTTCCTGCCGTTCGGCAAACTCATCGACGAGTGGCGCTGGGGCGTGTTCGACGGCCGCATCAAGCCGTCCGAATACAACAAGGCCTGGTGGGACCTGCGCGAGAAGTATCAGGGCGTCTCGCGTCCGGTGCCGGGCAGCGAAGAGGACTTCGATCCGGGCGCGAAGTACCACGTACCTGGCAACACCTCGTATACGCGTTATTTCCTGTCGTTCATCGTGCAGTTCCAGTTCCACAAGGCGTTGTGCGAAGCCGCGGGCTTCAAGGGCCCGCTGTCGGAATGCTCGATCTTCGGCAGCAAGGCGGCCGGCGAGAAATATGCGGCCATGCTCAAGCTCGGCGCGAGCCAGCCCTGGCAGGATTCGCTCGAGCAGCTGACGGGTACACGCACGATGGATGCTTCCGCGATCATGGAATACTTCCAGCCGCTCGAAGGGTGGCTGGCGGAGCAGAACAAGGGCGAAACCTGCGGCTGGGACCGGGAGTAGATAGATGAACGTATCCGCCGCGCCGGCGCCGCAGCTCACTGCGCGCGCCATCATCCTGTCGATCGTGCTCGCGGTGATACTCGCCGCTGCCAATACCTACCTCGGCCTGTTCGCCGGCATGACGATCGCGTCGGCGATTCCCGCGGCGGTGGTCTCGATGGCGGTGCTGCGTGCGCTCGGCGGCGGCGGCATCCTCGAGAACAACATCGTGCAGACCGGCGCGTCGGCCGCGACGTCCATCGCCTCGGGCGTCATCTTCACGGTACCCGCGCTGGTGATCATGGGTTACTGGCCGGACTTCAAGTACTGGTGGGTGTGCGCGATCGCCGGCCTCGGCGGATTGTTAGGCGTGTTGTTCTCGGTGCCGTTGCGCCGCTCGTTGATCGTCGATCAGCAGATGGCGTTCCCGGAAGGCAAGGCCGCGGCCGAAGTGCTGCGTGCCGGCGAGAATCCGAAGGAAGGCGTGAAGGTGCTGGGCGTTTCGGCGCTCATCGGCGGCGTCGGGAAGATGATCGCCGCGAGTGGCATGCGGCTGGTGCCGGACAGCGCGCTGGCCAGCGGCTTCGTCGGCAAGTATCTCGGCTACATGGGCACGAATATTTCGCCGGCGTTGCTGGGCGTCGGGTACATCGTCGGGCTCAACATCGGGATTGTCGTCGTGTCCGGCAGCATCCTGTCGTTCAACATCGCGATTCCGCTTTATCACGCGTATTTCCTGGCGGATAACCCGGAACTTGCGGCAACCGTCGCGGGCGCCTGCCAGGGGCTCACGGGCGAGCAGTGCGCGGAGACGACGGCGCAAATCCTGCGCGGCGCACAGATCCGGTATCTGGGTGTCGGCGCGATGCTGGTCGGCGGGTTGTGGGCGTTGATCACGCTGCGCAAGTCCATCGTTTCGGGTGTGAAGAGCGGCCTGGCCGCGGCGCGCGCCGGCAGCGACACGATCGTGGCGCACACCGATCGCGACCTGCCGATGAAATGGGTGCTGGTCGGCATCGTGGCGTTCACGCTGCCGCTGGCGGTGCTCTATACCGGCATCGTCGGCAGCGTCGGGGTCGGCCTCGCGATGTCCGTCATCATGGTGGTCGCGGGATTCCTGTTCTGCTCGGTGTCCGCGTACATGGCGGGGCTGGTCGGTTCATCCAACAACCCGGTGTCGGGTATCACGATCGCGACCATCCTGTTCGCCGCGCTCGTGTTGTTGGCGTTCCTCGGCAAGGACTCGGCCATCGGGCCGGTGGCAGCGGTGATGATCGGCGCGGTGGTGTGCTGCGCGGCCTGCGTCGCCGGCGACAACCTGCAGGATCTGAAGGCGGGGTACCTGGTGGGCGCTACGCCGTGGCGTCAGCAGGTGATGCTGGCGATCGGTTCGGTGTGCTGCGCACTCGTCATGGCGCCGGTGCTGAACATGCTCGCGCAGAGCTACGGCATCGGGCCGCGCACGCTCGAACATCCGCGTTCGCTCGAAGCGGCGCAGGCGAATCTCATGGCGTCGGTCGCGAAGGGTTTGTTCGGCGGACACCTGCCCTGGACGATGATCATGATCGGTGCCGGCATCGGCATCGCGGTGATCATTCTCGATCAGGTGTTGAAGGCGCGCGGCGCCAAGTTCCGCGTGCCGGTACTGGCGGCGGCCATCGGCATCTACCTGCCGCTCGAGACCATGGTGCCGATTTTCCTGGGCGGCCTGCTCAACCATCTCGTCACGCGCACGTTCGGCAAGAACCTGAGCGAAGACGAAGTCGAGAAGCGCAATCGCATCGGCACCTTGTTCGCGGCGGGCCTCATCACCGGCGAGGCACTGATCGGCATCTTCATCGGCTTCGCGATCTACGGCACCAAGAGCGCCGACGTGTTCGCGCTGCCGGCAGGCCTGCAGCTCGGCGGATCGCTCGGCGAATGGGCCGGCCTCGCGGTCCTGGGCGTCGTGGGCTACTGGCTGTACCGCGCCGGGAAACGCGGCCCGGCGTAGAGAGGGTGCCGGGTGAGGAAAGTGGGGAGAGGCGCGCGTAGCATGCGCGCTTACGTCTCTCCCCACTTTCCCCACCCGGCACCTTAGATTCCGCCACCATGATTCCCGAATCCTCGCATCGGGCGAAACTCCTCGTGTGTTTCGCCACGGTCTATCTCGTCTGGGGTTCCACCTACCTGGTCGCGAGCATCGGGCTGCATGCGCTGCCGCCGTTCCTGTTTGGCGGCATCCGCTTCGCCGTCGCGGGGGTACTGCTGGGCGCCACGGCGTTGCTGCTGGGCCAGAAATTCGAGCTCGACGCCACCGAATGGCGCCACATGTTCGTGGTCGCGATCGGCAATGTCGTCATCGCGAATGGCTTCACCAACATCGCCATGCAACACATCGCCTCCAACCAGACGGCGATCCTCAATGCATCCGCGGCGCTGTGGATCGCGCTGCTCGCGACGCGCGGGCGGCGCGCGCATGCCATCGATCGGCGCACATTGATCGGCCTCGTGATCGGCTTCGCGGGCACCGCGCTCCTCATCTGGCCAGCGGGCGGCACGTTGCAGACCAGTCACCTCGGCATGCAGTTGCTGGTGCTGGTGGCGGTGTTTTCGTGGTCGGCATCGACGGTGTACATCCGCAATGTGCACTCGAAGCTCGACGTGCTGCCGTTCACCGCCGTGCAGATGTTGTTGGGCGGCATCATGATGCTGGCGATCGGCTTCGCGAAAGGCGAGGCGGCGCTGTGGTCATGGTCGAAGCCCGGACTGGCCGCGATGGCGTATCTGACACTGCTGAGCTCGTGCCTCGCGTACACAGCGTTTGCGTGGCTGGCGCGGAACACGACGCCCGCGCTGGTCGGGACTTACAGCTACGTGAACCCGGCGATCGCCGCGGTGCTCGGCTGGTGGTTCCTGCACGAGAAGTTAGGCGTGAACCAGCTTGCCGGGATGGTGGTGATGTTCCTCGGTGTCGCGCTGGTGAGCTGGCCGAAGAAAGATGTGAAGCGGCTGGATGAGGACGAGCAGAAGGATCCGTCGACCGCCGGCTGCGGGTGAGGAAGTGGGGGCCCAGGTCGGTGCAGCAGTAAGTCGGTGCCGGGTCGGACTTTCGAATTGCACTCATGAGAGTGAATCGATCGTTGCCGCCGCTAAGTCCGACCCGGCACCGACTTACGCTACCGGCAGGCTGACACCAGCGGCAGCGCGCGCAACGCGGACAGATCGACGGTGGCGTCGCTGCGATCCGCATCGGGGAAATCGATCTGCGCTTCGAGCATCGAACCCGACACGTTGCGTACATTGGTGATACCGCGATAACGCACCAGGCGCCGATCGCGCTGGCGATAACTCACATCGATGTCGGACAGGAACCAGCCGAGCGGACCGGCCACGGACAGGCGAAACACGCTGGCGACGTCGCCGCCGATGGTCGCGTCGGCGACCTTGCGCACTTTGAAGTTCACGCTGTGGAGCCGGCTCGGCACGAGGAACGGCACTTCGATCGAACCGCCCTTCTCGAGCAGGTCCCAACGCGTGCGCACGAACTCGTCGAAGCCCGCGTCGGCGACCATCAAGGGGACGGGCGGCAATACCTCGCTGCGCATTTTCGCCGCAGACCCTGCGCGCGCGAATACTTCCATTCCAACGGCATTGCGCCGCAGACCTTCGGAAAATCCGCTGCGCGCGTCTTCGAAAGCGAACGCGGGCGCAATTCGTTCGTCCGTGTAGTCGAGGTCTTTGCGAGCGAAAGGCGCCAGGCCCACAGCGCAGCGATACAGCACGACGCGAGTCTCATCGGCGCTACCGCCACCCGAGATCGAATGAGACTCGACATAGAGCAGATCGCGACCATCGAGGCTGCGTGCATAACCCGTGAACGACGCGTCGCTCGCGCCAGCAAGCCCTGCGAACAGACTGAACGCGCCGGCGATGTGGAGTTGCGTGCGCATGGAAGGTGATACGCACAGTACGCCAATCCGGATGCCGCGCACGCCAAGGCGCATCCCCACTTGCCAGGAAACGAGGAACGGCCCAAAGGGGGCCGGTCCCCATCAATCGCGGCGGTGGCGGATGATTTCCACGCGGCCGCGCGAGCCGATGAACCAGGAGCCGATCCAGCTCACCAGGCTCACGATGAGCGAGCCGCCGACGGCGGTCCAGAAGCCGGCGATCTTGAACCCCGGCAGCATCAGCGCCACGAGGCCGATCATCGCGGCGTTGATTACCAGCAGGAACAGCCCGAGCGTGAACAGCAGCGCCGGCAGCGACAGCAGCAACGCGAACGGCCGTACGATGGCGTTGACCACGCCTAACAACAATCCGGCGATGATCAGCGTCGCCGGCGTGTCGATGACGAAGCCGTCGAGCAGCGCCGTCGCGGCCCACAGGCCAAGCGCAGCGATGAGCGCGCGCAACAGGAAACCTGCCATGTCAGTACCCTTGCTGTGGTTTGTCCTGATCGAGGCCCTTCTCGAGGAATACCTTGAGCCGGGTCAGCGCCAGCTCCCAATAGCGGCGCTTGGACAGATAGTACTTCACCCACGCGGGGCTCGATGGCACTCCGCTGCCGAGCAGCCGCACCACGGTACTGGTTTTCGGCGCCCGCTCGAACAGGAAGTCTTCGATGATCACCGCGTCGGTGGTCGGCATGCCGCGCGTCGGCAGCAGAATCAAGCGGATGCGTTGCGGGGTGATGAGGACATCGATCAACGCGTCGAGTTCGATCTCCGCGCTGAACACCACGTGCATGCGCCCTTTCTCGCGTGGGGTGATGGTCGCGCCCTGGGCGCTCCAGCGTGCCAACATCTTGCTGTCCGTGAAAGCGCGCCACACGCGTTCGACCGGCGCGCCGATGTCGACGCGGTGGGCGAAGCTGCGGTACGCGATGCTCACTTCCTGAGCGCCACCCACGCCACCGGGATCATGGAGATCACGATGATTCCGATGGCCACCAGGCCGAAGTTGTCCTTGACGATGGGGATGTTGCCGAAGAAATAGCCCGCCCAGGTCAACGACAACACCCAGGCCAGGCCGCCGAGAATGTTGTACGCCTGGAAACGTGCGTACGGCATGCGCGCGACGCCCGCGACGAACGGCGCACACGTGCGGATGATCGGCGCAAAACGCGACAGGACGATCGTCATCGAGCCGTGTTTCACGAAGAACGCCTCGGTGCGTTTGAGGTAGTCGACCTTGAGCCAGCGATATTTGCCGCTGAAGGCCGGTGGTCCGATCCACCGGCCGATGTGGTAGTTAGTCGTGTTGCCGGTCACTGCGGCGATCACCAGCACCACCGACACCAACGGCGCGGACAGCGTCCCGGTGGTATCCACCGCGGCCAGTGCCCCGGCGGCGAACAGCAGCGAATCGCCCGGCAGGAACGGCGTCACCACGAAGCCGGTCTCGGCAAAGACGATCAGGAACAGGATGGCGTACACCCACATTCCGTAGTCGCGCAGCAGCTCGACCAGGTGTTTGTCGAGGTGCAGGATGAGATCGAGAACCCAGCTGACTAATTCCATGAATCCTTTATTTGCGCGACGGCGCCGCGGCGCTCGCGGTCATGCCGGCCGGCGCGCCCTTGGGTTTGCGTCCCTTGAGCAGCTCGAGCGCGGCACGCACGCCGCTGTCGTGAGTGGGAAGCTGCAGACGCAGGCGCGCATCTTCGAGATCCATCGGCGCGGCGTCCACGCCGTCATACGGTTCGTCGGGATCGATGCCGTGACCCTGGATCGAGCGGCCCGACGGCGTGAAATAACGCGACGTGGTGAGCTTGATGGCGCGCCCGTGGGTGAGCGGCATGACGGTCTGCACCAGCCCCTTGCCAAATGTGCGACGGCCTAACAAAACGGCGCGGCGATGATCCTGCAACGCGCCGGCGAGGATCTCGGCGGCGGAAGCGGTCGTGCCATTCACCAGCACCACCACGGGCACGCCCGGCAGGATGTCGCCCGGCGTGGCATCCATGCTGAAACGCGACGCCGGCGTGCGGCCTTCGGCGGTGACGATGACGCCCTCTTCCAGCAGCTGGTCGGCGACCTCGACTGCCGACTCGAGCACTCCGCCCGGATTGTTGCGCAGATCGATGATCACGCCGCGCGGTTTCGCATCGAGATCGCGCCGCACGCGGGCGACACCCGCGGCGAAATCTTCAGCGGTCGTGTCGCTGAAGGTGGTGATGCGCGCATATAGATAGGCGCCGTCGAGCGCGACGGTGGCGACGCTGTGTACGTCCACCTGCGCGCGTTCCACGGCAAATTCGAGCGGCAGCGACTGGCCGGTGCGAACCACCACCAGCTTCACGATGGAACCGCGCGGCCCGCGCATGCGCGCCATGGCGCCGTCGAGGTCGCCGCCGACGGCTTGCCCGTCGATCGCGGAGATCACGTCGCCGCTGCGGATGCCGGCGGACGCAGCAGGGGAATCGCGGAACGGCCGCACCACCCGCAGCGCCCGGTCCGCGGTCGACACCTCGATCCCGATGCCGGCGTAGGTGCCGGCGGTGCTCACGCGCAGGTCGGCGTATTCCTCGGCATCTAGATAGGAGGAGTAGGGATCCAGTCCGCCGACCAGGCCACGCAGCGCATCGTCGATCAGTTCGGGCTGCTTCACGTCGTCGACGTATTCGCGTTTGACGCGTTCGAGAACTTCGGCGAGCTGGGCGGATTCACTCGAGCTGAGCGGCGCGCCGGCCGGTGCGGGCACGACTGCCCGCACTTGCGCCGGCGGCGCGGCGGCCTCGCGATGCGCGAGCACATTGCCGCCGAGTGCGATGAGGAAGCCGATCACCACCCCTAGAGCCAGAAGCTTCATGGGGGCGGATGGTAACAAGATTGCCCGCGGGGAATTGCGTGGCCGGCGTCAGCCGGCTTGCCGTGCCTGTTCTTCCAGCAGGAGGGCACCCGGCGTCGCGGCCGCGAGCACGGGCAATACGTCGAGCACTTCGCCCACCGGCACCGGACGCGCGATGGCGAAGCCCTGTCCGTAGTCGACGCCGAGGGCGCGCACACGCGTGCGGATCTCCTCGGTTTCGACGTATTCGGCCACGGTCGTGATGTTCATGGCACGCGCCAGCTGCGCGATCGCGCGGACCATCGACTCGGCGCGTTCGTCGCGCAGGATGTCGCGCACGAAGCTGCCGTCGATCTTGAGCATCGAAACCGGCATGGAACGTAGATAGGAAAGCGACGACAGGCCGGTGCCGAAATCGTCGAGCGCGACACCACAGCCGAGCTTGCGCAGCCGCGACATGAGCGCTTCCGCGTCCTTCATGCTGGCGACCGCCGCGCTCTCGGTGAGCTCGAAGCAGAACACCGCCGGGTTGATGCGGCTGGATTCGATGCTGCGTATGACGTAGTCGGGGAATTCCTCGTCGGTCAGCGACTGGCCGGAGAAGTTGATCGTGAAGACCACCGGCACGTGGGCCAGCAATTCGCGATGCGGGCGCAGCAGCTCGATCACGCTCGAGATCACCCAGCGGTCGATGGTGGGCATCATCTGGTAACGCAGCGCCGCCGACAGGAAACGATCCGGACCGATCGTGTTGCCCTCGGGGTCCAGCATGCGCAGCAGCAGTTCGTAGTGCGGTTTCGAATCGGCCGAGTCGTTGAACGGGACGATCAGCTGCGCTTCGAGGCGCAGGCGGTTTTCCGCCAGCGCCGCGCGCACGTCGGTCGCGACGTTGATGTCGGTGAAGCGGCGGATGATGCTGACGTCGTTTTCCTGGAAACTCTCGAGCCGGTTGCGGCCGCGATCCTTGGCGGCCTTGCAGGCGGATTCGGCTTCGGCCAGCGAACGGCCGAGATCGCCGTCGCGCCCGCTGAACGGCGTGCAGCCGAGGCTGATCGACAGCCGGAAGCGCGCGTCGACGCCGGCAGTGGCGAGGCGCGTGACGCCTTCGCGCAGGCCCTCGCCGAACATGGCCGCCTCGTCGATGTCCGAGGGCATGACGATCGCGAAGCGGTCGCCCGAGATGCGCGCCGCGAAGGAGCTCACCGGCAGATGTTTGCGCAGCAGGTCGCCGATCTGCGCGATGGCCTGGTCGCCGACGTGCATGCCGAAGTTTTCGTTGATGACGTGCAGCTCGTCGATGTCCACGTACAGCAGGCTCCAGCGCTGCGCGCGCGCGCCGGTTTCGTTGAACATGAGCTTGACGCGTTGTTCGAGCGCGGCGCGCGTCAGCAGGCCGGACAACGCGTCGTAACTCGTTTCGATGCTGGCCGCGATTTTGTGCGCCACGAGATCGGCGAGGTGCACGTCGCGGCCGACGAATTCCGGCGCCTCGAGTCTGCGGAACAAGGCCAACACGCCGGAGGTGCGGCCCGAGCCTTGCCGCAGCGGGCAAGCCAGAATGCGATACGGAATGGCGACCTGCCCGGCCTGGGTCGCGATCTTGTTGATCACCAGCGGATCGCGCCGCGTCTGCGTCACGGCCAGCAACTGCCGCTGGGTACGCATGAGGATGCTGGCGTCGCCACCCTCGGGGTCCGTGAGGACGAGACCCTTGTCGGGCACGACGATGCCGGCCAGCACGCACTTCAGGTGCCCGGCCGCATTGGCCAACAACGATTGGAGGTCGTCGGAAGCCGAGGAGCTGGGGTGTGAACCGGTGACCGACAGCAGCAGCTCCAGGTCCTTGTCGCGTGCGCTCAGGTGTTCGTTCAGCTGCTCGATGTCGGCGCGCGCCAGCAGGTCGCGGCGCAGCAGCTCGAGCGCGGGCTTCAAATGATCGTGGACATAGGAGAAAGGCAGGAAGTGCGCATCGGAGGGCAGGCGGTTGCAAACCACCGCCACGATCGCGACGACCTTGTCGTGCGTATCGCGCAGCCAGAATAGATAGGCCGGCGCCTCGTCGGGCAAGGCGCAGTGCTGACCGACGCCGTCGCGGTCGTCGTCGAGGTGCGAGATCGCGTCGAGCACCAGGGCGAACAGATCCGGGTTCGAGCTCGCGGCGCTCGACCACAAAAGCTTGCCCGTGTTGTCGAACAAGCTGACCGCGTTCGCGCGCGGCACCAGCGAGCGCACCAGCTGGGCATACGGCTGCATGGAGTTTTCGAAGGACATCAACGGCGGAACATGGCCTATCGGTGGCCGTAGGGCGTTGATGCAGTTGGCGTTTTTGTGGTGCCGGGGTGCAATTCTCGTAATTGAGCCGGCGTCGGGGCCAGCGCCGACGCCGGCTCAATTACGAGAATTGCACCCCGGCACCACTCTAGGGGGCTCCGGTCTTGAACCACGGGCGCGGGTCGATCGGACGCCCGCCCTTGCGAATTTCGAAGTACAGCGCGGGGTTAGCGCGGCCCCCGGTGTCGCCCAGGGTGGCGATGGTGTCGCCGGCCGTGACTCGCTCTCCTACCTCCTTGAAGAGCCGCTCGTTGTGGCCGTACAGGCTCAGATACCCGTCGCCGTGATCGATGATCGTCAGGAGACCGAGACCCGACAGCCAGTCCGCGTACACCACGCGCCCGTGATAAATCGCCCGCACCGGCGTCCCCTGGGCGCCCGTGACCAGGACGCCATCCCACTTGACCCCGCCCGCGCGGGTCTGCCCGAAAGACGCCGCGAGTTTCCCGGCCACGGGCCAGGCGAGTTTGCCGCGCAGTTTCGCGAAGGCGTCCTTGCTGTCGGTGGGGAATTTGTCGATGCGCTCGAGCGCGCGGCGCAACTCGCGCACCAGTTTTTCGAGACCGCCCTGCTGATCCTTGAGCCGTTCGAGCTCCTTCGCGCGATTCTTCGCCTCCGCATCGAGCGACACCAGCGCGCGGCCGCGACGCTCGCGCGCCGATTGCAGTTTCGACAGCTCGCCCTTGCGCTGCTCTTCGAGCGCGGCGAGGCGCTCCTCTTCCGCCGCGAGCTGTGCGTCGAGCGTGGCGAGATCGGACAGATGCGAATTGATCGCGGCGATCTGGCTGGCGCGCGCACGGCCGAAATACTGGTAATAAACGAGCACACGGCCGGTCTGCGCCGGATCGCGCTGGTTCAGCAGTAGTTTGAGCGGCTCTTCCTGGCCGATCATGTGCGCCGCGCGGATCTGCCCCGCCAGCGCCTCGCGATCCTTCGAGAGCGCGCTCTCTTCCGTGCGGCGCGCGCCCGCGAGCTCGGTGCGTCTCGCGGTATGCGCCGCGCGTTCACGCTGCAGTTTCGACAGTTCGCCGCGCGCGCCGCCGACCGCGCGCTCTGACTCCTCCAGATCCCGCGACAGCTGCGTGCGTTTGCCCGCGTCGCGTTCCATCTCCTCGCGAACCTTGTCGATCTGCGAGCGGACGGCCTTGAGTTCGGCCTCTGCTTTGGCCGGATTCGGGTCGTCGGCCGCCGTCGCGGCGCCGAGCAGGCAAATGAGGAGCAGCCCCGCGGGCCACCGTTGAAACGTCATGGTCATATTCTAGGCACCCGGCGCCAACCTGAACCCGCGAAAAAAGTGCAGGTCGTTATAATGCGCTCCCTTTTTCGCCCGCCCGGACAGCCCCCCAAGCCCATGGAACGCCTCATCGAATACGTGACCCGTCATCCGCTGACCTCGAGCGCCGTCGTGCTCGCGCTGGTCCTCGTGGTCACCTTCGAGTCGCGCATGCGCAGCGTCACCCAGTCGGCCATATCCGCGCAGGACCTCATCCGGCTCATGAACCAGGGCGCGCTGGTGCTCGACATCCGCAAACCCGAGCAGTTTGCCGCCGGCCACGTGAACGGCGCCAAGCAGCTCGATTCCGACAAGATCCTCACCGCCGGCGACACCTTCAAGCGCTTCAAGGAAAAACCCGTGATCGTGTACTGCGATTCGGGCTCTTTGGCGGCGGCGGCGGCGCGGCAGCTTACTCAACAGGGATTCACCAAGGCGTTCACGCTGCGCGGCGGTTTCGCCGCCTGGCGCACCGAAAACCTGCCCGTCTCGAAGGCGGCCTGATGAGCGCGCCGGCAGTCGTCCTGTACACCACCGGCTGGTGTCCCTACTGCGCCCGCGCCCGCAAGTTGCTCGAGACGAAGGGCGTCAGCTTCGAGGAGTTCGACGTCGAATCGCAGCCGGAAAAGCGCGCCGAAATGCAGGCCCGCAGCGGCCGGCGCACCGTGCCGCAGATTTTCATCGGCGAGCAGCACATCGGAGGCTGCGACGACCTGTACGCCCTCGAAGAGGCGGGCAAGCTCGATGGCTTGTTGGGCCGCTGAACCTTTTCAACACAGACCGACACACGAAGGACAATGACAATGGAAAACCAGAGCGCGCCCCCGGCGGCTGCCGACAACCAGACCGGTCCGATGCTCACGGTGCAATCCGTGTACCTCAAGGACTGTTCATACGAAGCGCCCAAGGGGCCGCGCATCGACGGGAACTGGAGCCCGCAGATCTCCCTCGACATCAACACCACGGCCAACGTCGTGTCGCCCGAGATCAACGAAGTCGTGTTGACCGTGACGGTCGGCGCCAAGCAGGGCGACGCCACGGCTTTCCTGGTCGAGGTGAAACAGGCCGGCCTGTTCGTGATGCGCGGGTTGACTCCCGACGACACGCGCCGCGCCATCGGCACCATCTGCCCGAACGTGTTGTTCCCGTACGCGCGCGTCGCGGTGTCACATCTGGTGACGCAGGGCGGGTTCCCGAACTTCGTGCTGCCGCCGGTCGACTTCGACCAGCTGTTCGCGCGTGGCATGCAGCAGGCGGCGGCCCAGGCCGGCGCCGGCGGCGCCGGTCAGGCTAACTAGTTGGCACGGCGCGCGGCGTGACCGCCTCGGCCGCGCAATACAAGTGACCGGCACCGCCAACGACGTCGAGCTCGAGCCCGTCGCGGTGCTGGGCGCCGGGTCCTGGGGCACCGCGCTCGCGATCCAGTTCGCGCGCGCGGGTCATCCGACCCGGCTGTGGAGCCGCAACACCGCCGATGCGGCCGCCATGACGGCCGAGCGCCACAACCGCCGCTATCTACCCGACGCGATATTCCCCGAGCGCGTCGAGATCCACGCCGACCTGGCGGCGGCGGTCGCCAACTCCGTGGCGATCATCATCGCGGTTCCCAGTCATTCGCTGCGCGCGTTGCTCACCCGGTTGAAGCCCCTGCTCGCGGCCAATGCGCGGCTCGCCTGGGCGACCAAGGGGTTCGAGCTCGACAGCGGCAAACTACCCCACCAGGTCGCGCGCGAAGTGCTCGGCGACCGTTACCCGGTGGCGGTGTTGTCGGGCCCGACCTTCGCGAAGGAAGTCGGCATGGGCCTGCCCACCGCGATGACCATCGCCTCGCCCGACGCGGCCTACGCCAATCAGCTCGCCAAGAGCCTGCACGCCTCGAACTTCCGCGCCTACACCTCGACCGACATCGTCGGCGTCGAAGTCGGCGGCGCGGTGAAGAACGTGCTGGCGGTGGGCGCCGGGCTGTCCGATGGCCTGGGGTTCGGCGCCAACACGCGCATCGCGCTGATCACGCGCGGCCTGACGGAGATCACGCGGCTCGGCGTCGCGCTCGGCGCGCAGGCCGAGACCTTCATGGGGCTGGCGGGCCTGGGCGACCTGGTGCTGACCAGCACCGACAACCAGTCGCGCAATCGCCGCTTCGGGCTGGCGCTCGCCGCCGGCAAGAGCGTCGAGGACGCGCTGCGCGAAATCGGCCAGGTGGTCGAGGGTTACAGCGCCGCGCGCGCCGTGTATCACGTGGCGCTGCGCGAGAAGGTCGACATGCCGATCGTGGGCGGCATCTATCGCATCCTGTACGGCAAGGAACCCGCGAAGGATGTAGTTAGAGACCTGATGACACGGCCGATCCGGCCCGAAGTGGAGTGACGCCGCTCAGCTGCCGGCGTAGCCGAGCTGGCGCCATGCTTCGTAGGCCGCGACCGCGGCGGCGTTGGAAAGATTGAGACTGCGATTGCCGGGCACCATGGGCAGCGACAGGACGTTCGCCGGCTCGATCTGCGCCAGCACTTCGGGAGGCAGCCCGCGCCGCTCCGAGCCGAACAACAACACGTCGCCCGCCTCGAACTGCGCATCCACATGCCGGCGCGCGCTGCCGGTCTCAATCGCGAACCAGCGGCCGCGCAATGCCGCGCGTGCCGCGGCAAAATTGTCGTGCACGTGCACCGTGGCGAGCTCGTCATAGTCGAGGCCGGCACGGCGCACCGATTTGCGGTCCAGACTGAATCCCAGCGGCTTGATGAGGTGCAACTGGCAGCCGGTGTTGGCCGCGAGGCGGATCAGGTTGCCGGTGTTGGGCGGAATCTCGGGCTCGAACACCACGATGTGAAACATGGGAGCGCGCGTCAGTTCGATAGTTTGAACGCGATGCGAATCGTGCTGAGTCCGTAAGCGCACTCGTTGGTGTACTTGCCGCTGCGAATCGTCGCCAGCGCCGCGTCGTCGAGCGTCGCATCGCCGCTCGAAGTCATGATCTCCGCGTCGCTGGCCGCGTCGGCGCCTGGCGGTACGAAATAACGCACCACCGCGGTCCCTTCCGTGCCGTTGTTGCGCGCGGCGGGCGGGTAGAAGTTCTCGACGTCGATGGTGCCCTTGAGTTTTGCGCGGCATTTACCCGCGGCGGCATTCGCCGCGAGATTCGGCACTGGCACGCAAGTCACCGCGACCGCTTTCTTGTCGGGTTGTTCGTTGACGTCGCCGAGCGCGAGGGTGCGCTTCGCCTGCGGCCCGATGAGGAACTCACGGGCGAGTTCCCGCGGCGCGGCGCCGGCAAAGTCACCTGCCTTGAGCACGATCTTGCAGGACATGAAGTCCGCGCTCTTGCTGGTGAAGTCGACAAATGCCAGACGCTGCGCGCCGGCGCAATTACCCCGCAGGTTCCACTGGCACTCGTGGCGATAGTCGAGCGTCGACGCCACGAACTCATGGCTCGCCTTGCCGCCGGCACTGGCGCGCGTGAATTCGACCGGCTGCACGCGCATGAAGCGCTGATGCCGTTTGAGCATCTGCTCGAGGATTTTCGTGGCTTCGCTGGTGGCACGGGCGCGGTCGGCGGCGGACAGGTCCTTCTCCATCGCCTGCAACGCAGCCGCGTCATATCCCGATCGCGGCTGCGCGTCATTCGCCTCCGCCACCGCCTCCGCGTAGCCGCCGGCGACACGTGCATAGATATAACGCTGCACCGGATCGCCGTTGCTGCCGTCCGGCGCGTACCACTCGATGAGGCGTTCCGCCGCCACGATGTTGTCGAGCAGCACCGACTTCTTGAGCCAGCGCTCGATCTTCGCGCGGTCCGGGTCGCCGCAGCTCTGGTTCTGCTCCAGCGCGGAAAGTGCCCACGACGCCTGGTCGCTGCCGAGCTCGTCGGCTTTCAGGAGCGCGTCGCGGGCCGCGGCGCAATCGGCCGGGGTCAACGCACGGTATGCCAGATAGTTGCCGACCAGCGCACCGGCGCGGGCGCGTCCGGCGTTCAGTTCTGCCTGCCAGCGCAGAACCTGCTGATCTTCGGAGAGCGGCTCGCCTGCGACGCGGATTTCATAAAGTGCATAGGCGTCGTTGTAGCCAAGCGAATCCGGCAGTTGATCCGACGCCGCAAAGCTGGGGCCGGAGCTGGCGGGTGGGGCAGCCATAGCGGCTGGGGCTGGGGACTGGGCGGCGGCGGTCGAGGCGACGAGGGCAGCGGCCAGCAGCAGAGAGAGGTTTTGCATGGGGGGCGCATCGTACAATGCGGCCCGCCATGAATGCCGCGCCGAAGTCATTGCTCAAGCCGCTGCAGGTCGATTTTTGCGGCCTTTCGCTCGCTTCACCCATCGTCCTGCTGTCGGGATGTGTCGGTTTCGGGGAGGAATACACCCGCATCGAGGGGTTCTCGAATCGCGACGTGGGCGCGATAGTGCTCAAGGGCACCACCGGCCAGCCGCGGCTGGGCAACAAGCCACACCGCGTCTACGAAACCCCATCCGGCATGTTGAATGCCATCGGGTTGCAGAATCCCGGCGTCGAACACGTGGTCAAGAAGATCCTGCCGACGCTCGATTTCAGCGAGACGCGTTTTTTCGCCAATGTCTCGGGGTCGACGATCGAGGAGTATGCCGAGGTCACGCGGCGCTTCGACGATTCGCCGATCGACGCCATCGAGATCAACATCTCCTGTCCCAATGTGAAGGAAGGCGGCGTCGCATTCGGCAACTACCCGGATATGTCGGCGAAGGTGGTCGAGGCCTGCCGCAAGGTGACCAGCAAGCCCATCATCACCAAACTCTCGCCGAACCAGACGGACATCAAGGAGAACGCGCGGCGCTGCATCGAGGCGGGTTCGGACGGACTGGCGGTGATCAACACGATCATGGGCATGGCCATCGACGTGAAATCGCGGCGGCCGGTGATCGGCAATATCCAGGGTGGTTTGTCAGGACCCGCGATCAAACCGATCGCGCTGCTGAAAGTTCACCAGGTTTACGAGGTCGCGAAAAAACACAACGTGCCCATCATCGGCCAGGGTGGAATCGCCACCGCGACGGATGCACTGGAATTCATGATTGCCGGCGCCACGGCCGTGGGCCTGGGGACTGCGCTTTTCTACGATCCGCTTCTGTGCCGCAAGATCAACAAGGGCGTGGCGGACTACCTGGAGCTCAACAACCTGCGAGGCATTTCGGACCTCGTAGGCTCGCTGCGCACGGACTGCTGATCTGTCAGTCCGCGCGCAACGAGCAGGAACGAATCAATCTTTGCTCCGACGCGAAGCCGTGTAGCGCCAGATGATGGCGGCGGCGGCGAGAATCCCCACGACGATCAGTACGACGTCCGACGTGTAATCCACGCGCGAACCCTGGACGACGATCTCGGGGTACTTGGTGCTGGTGACGACGATCTCTTGCATGTTTCCTCTCTTTGTCCGGACGCAGAAATGCCCGGATCCCTGTTGGGGACGAAGAATGGAACAAGCTCGGGACACTGGAAACAAAGGCGTTTGCGATTCGCGACGGCAATCACGCGATGCTTCGGTTATGTAACCCTTGAGAAGAAAACCTCAGGAAAAAGCGTGATAGCCGCCGAAAAGATAGCGCTAACAATCTCGCTATCTCGAACGCCCAAAGTGTGATGTCCCTCGCACTCGCGAGTGTCTTCCCGGGCGCGAGGCAGCGCCAGCAGGCGGAAGCCTAGGAGTGGTTAGGGGTTGGTGCCGGGTGGGGAAAGTGGGGAAAGAAGACTTTCCCCACTTTCCCCACCCGGCACCATCTCCTGTCTACGGCAGCGACTCGTCGTCGGACATGCCGAGTTCTTTGAGCTTGCGCGTCAGGGTGTTGCGGCCCCAACCGAGCACGCGGGCGGCTTCCTGGCGGTGACCGTGCGTGCGATTGAGCGCCACGCGGATCAGGACGCGCTCGAACTCTGGCAGCGCCTGATCGAGCCAAGCGACGGTGCCGTCGTATGGCTGCGCCTTGGCCCACAGCGTCAGCGCCGCGGCCCAGTCGGTCTGCGCGGCCGGCGTGACGATGTGCATCTCCGACGGGAGATCCTGCAGCTGTATCTCGCTGCCGGGTGCGAGCGCGGTGAGGCGGCGGCACAGGTTCACCAGTTCGCGCACGTTGCCTGGCCAGCGATAGGCCTGCAGGCGCTCGAGCGTGATCGGCGCCAGCGTCTTGGTTTCGGTACCGAGCTCGATCGCGGCCTGGCGCAGGTAGTGCGTCAGCAGGTCCGGAACGTCCTCGGTGCGCGAACGCAGCGGCGGCAGTTCGATGCGGATCACGTTGAGACGGTGATAAAGATCTTCGCGGAAAATGCCGCGTTCGACGCGCTCCTCGAGATTCTGGTGCGTCGCGGCGATGACGCGCACGTCCACCTTGATCGGCGTCTGCCCACCGACACGATAGAACTCGCCTTCCGCCAGCACGCGCAACAGCCGCGTCTGCAGCGGCGTCGACATGTCGCCGATTTCGTCGAGGAACAATGTGCCGCCGTTCGACTGTTCGAAGCGCCCGCGCCGCTGGTTGTCGGCGCCGGTGAACGAGCCTTTCTCGTGGCCGAACAACTCGGATTCGAGCAGCTCGGCCGGAATCGCGGAGGTGTTCAACGCGACGAACGGCTTCTGCTGGCGCGGACTGTGTTCGTGCAACGCGCGCGCGACCAGCTCCTTGCCGGTACCCGATTCACCGGTGATGAGCACCGCCACGCTCGAACGCGACAGGCGGCCAATGGCGCGGAACACCTGCTGCATCGCCGGCGCCTTGCCTAACAACTCCGGGATCTCCGGCGTCTGCGCGGGCACGTCGTCGCCCTTGCGCGCCGTCTGGCCCGCGCGTCGCACCAGCTCCACGGCCTGATCGATGTCGAACGGCTTGGGCAGGTATTCGAACGCGCCGCCTTCGTAGGCCGACACCGCGCTCGGCAGGTCCGAGTGCGCCGTCATCACGATCACCGGCATGGTTGGATGCGTTTCGCGCACCTGGCGCAGCAGGTCGATGCCTGAGCTGCCGGGCATGCGGATGTCGGTCAGCAATACGTCGGGCGCGTCGCTGCGCAACGCGGTCAACGCGGGCTCGGCGGAATCGAAGGCACGCGGCACCATGCCGCTGGCGCGCAGCGCGCGCTCGAGAACCCAGCGGATGGAGGCGTCGTCTTCCACGAGCCACACCCGCAGTGCGGGTAGATTGGCGTTCGGCGGTGGCGTTGTGTGCATATAGGTTGGATCGACGCTCATGCGTTCTCCGGTAGGGGCAGCAGGATGTTGAACACCGTGCGCCCTGGCTTGCTTTCAAATTCGATGAGGCCGCCGTGACGGGTCACGAGGTCCTGCGATACCGCGAGGCCGAGGCCCGTGCCGTTCGCACGCCCGGTGACCAGCGGGAAAAAGATCGTGTCGGCGATATCCGGAGGCACCCCTGGACCGTTGTCCTCGACCGAAAGGCTGGCCGCGAGTTTGTGGCGCGTCGTGCCGATGTTCACGTTCGCCGCCACGCGCGTGCGGATCACGATGCGCCCGCGTTCGCCGATGGCCAGCAAGGCATTGCGCCCCACGTTCAACAGCGCCTGGATGATCTGATTGGCGTCGACCTCGGCGTTCGGCAGCGACGGGTCGTAGTCGCGTTCCACCAGCACGCCGCCGCGCGCCTCACTGCGCAACAAGCGGTACACGTGCTCGCACAGTTCGTGCACGTTGATCAGCGCCTTCTGCGGCGCGCGCGCCGGGCCAATCATCGAATCGACCAGCGCGGTCAGGCGATCCGCCTCGCTGATGATGACGCCGGTGTACTCGCGCAGGTGCTCGTGCAATTCGCGCTCGAGCAACTGCGCGGCTCCGCGCAAACCCCCGAGCGGATTCTTGATCTCGTGCGCCAGCTGGCGAACCATCTGGCGGCTGCTGTCGAGACGCGAGATCAATTCGTTTTCGCGCGTGATGCGCTGACGCTGCGTGGCGTCGGAAATTTCCATCAGCAGGTACTTGCGTTCGAATTCGCTGTCGAGCGGCGTCATCGTGATGTCGATGACCCGTCGTTCGCGTCCGAGCGGGCCGGCTTGCACCGCCATCTCGCGTTCGGACAATGTTTCGCCGGTCTCGAGCGCGCGCCGCATGAGCACGCCGAGCGAATCCGCTTCGAGCACCAGCGAAAGAAAGGGTTTGCCGCGCGCCTGGTTGACGCTGACGGCCAGCAGATCCTGCGCGGCCACATTCGCGTACACGACGCACAGGTCGGAATCGAGCACGACGATGCCCGTGGTGAGCGCGCCGATCAGGTCGGCGGGCTCGAAGTGAGCTATCGCGGAAGGAAGAAAACGTTCAACCGCCATGCAGGCCTCCGGCCATGCATGCGGTAGCCAGCCCTGTTAGCGCCGCGCGGGCGAATTCATCGACGGGCGGAAGACGTGGAAGGTCGCGCTGGCGTTGCACAGTGTCTTGCCGTATCGATCCTTGATGAGCACCGAGACCGTGTGCGCGCCGCGATACGGCTGCGGCAGCGCGAACGACAACGTGCTCGGACCGGGCACGCTCGTACCGTCGACACGCAGATCGACCGTATCGCCCGGCCGCAGATTCGGCTGCAACACGACGCCGACGCTGACGCTCTGCGGATTGGTGAAGGTCTCGTCGTTCTTCGGCGTGAGCACGCAGCTCGCGTAACGGAAATCGCTCATTTCCTTGAGCAGCTGCTGCTCGCGCGGCAGGTTGGAGTTCGCAGCGGCGTCGACCGGCGGTGCGGAATAGGTTTGCGCCGGCTGCAACTCGACGGGCTGCCCGCCCGCCAACGGACGGTCGGAATATGTCTTCGAACCATCCTTTTCGACGCGCACATAGGTCTCGGCCAGCGCCGGCGCGGCGCACAGCGAGCTCAGCAAAACTATGGCAAATACGCGCTTCATGGGAGAGGAGCATAGCCCCTGCACCTGAATCCAGACAAAACGCAGCACTCATAATGCAGCGGCGGCGCCTGAAAGACGCCGCCGCCCGCATTTCCAGCACGCTCGGGGCCGGGAGGCTGGCGGGAGCGGTCGACGGGCCTTCGCCCGCGTCCGCCGTTTCCGTGGCTTCCCGCCGCCTCACGCAGCCTCAGCAGCTGTAATACATGTCGAACTCGACCGGATGAGTGGACATCCGGAAGCGCGTGACTTCCTGCGTCTTCAATCCGATGTAAGCATCGATCACGTCGTTGGTGAAAACACCGCCACGGGTGAGGAACTCGCGATCCTTGTCCAGGTGCTCGAGTGCCATGTCGAGCGAATGGCACACCTGCGGAATGTGCTTCTCCTCCTCGGGCTCGAGATCGTAGAGATCCTTGTCAGCCGGTTCGCCCGGATGGATCTTGTTCTGGATGCCGTCGAGGCCGGCCATCATCATCGCGGCGAATGCGAAGTACGGATTCGCGGCCGAATCCGGGAAACGCACTTCGATGCGGCGCGCCTTCGGATTCGCGACCCACGGAATGCGGATCGAGGCCGAACGATTGCGCGCGGAGTACGCGAGCATGACGGGCGCTTCGAAGCCGGGGACCAGGCGCTTGTAGCTGTTCGTGCCCGGGTTCGTGAACGCGTTGATCGCCTTCGCGTGTTTGATGATGCCGCCGATGTAGAACAGCGCCGTCTCGGACAGGCCGCCGTACTTGTCACCCGCGAACAGCGCCGTGCCGGCCTTCTGCAGCGACTGGTGCACATGCATGCCCGAGCCGTTGTCGCCGACCAGCGGCTTCGGCATGAAGGTGGCCGTCTTGCCGTAGCTGTGCGCCACATTGTGGATGGCGTACTTGAGGATCTGCACTTCGTCGGCCTTCTTCACGAGACCGCCAGGTCCCACGCCGATTTCGCACTGGCCGCCGGTGGCGACTTCGTGGTGATGCACTTCGACCTTGAGGCCCATCTCTTCGAGCGCATCGCACATCGCGCCGCGGATGTCCTGGAAGGCATCGACCGGCGGAACCGGGAAGTAGCCGCCCTTCAGACCGGGACGATGCCCCTTGTTGCCGTCGGGGAACGCGGTGTTGCTGTTCCACGCGCCCTGCACGGAGTCGATGTGGTACGACGACTCGTTGAGGCCGCTGTTCCAGCGCACGCTATCGAAGATGAAGAATTCGTTCTCGGGACCGAACAGCGCGCCGTCGGCGATGCCCGTGGACTTGAGATACGCCTCGGCGCGTTTGCCGAGCGAGCGCGGATCGCGCTCATAACCCTGCATCGTGGCCGGTTCGATGATGTCGCAGCGGATGTTGACCGTGGTCTGCTCGAAGAACGGGTCGAGCACGGCCGTGGTCGGGTCGAGCGCCAGGATCATGTCGGACTCGTTGATGCCCTTCCAGCCCGAGATCGACGAGCCGTCGAACATCTTGCCGTCGCGAAACAGGTCCTCATCGACGAGGGCCGCGGGAATCGTTACGTGTTGTTCTTTGCCGCGGGTGTCGGTGAAGCGAAGGTCGGCGTATTTGACCTCTTTGTCCTTGATCAACTTGATTACATCTGCCGCTTTCATTGTTAGAGATCCTCTGGGAAGGGGTTTGAGCCTCGGTCTCAATGCATTCGCTGTGCCAGTTGCCGATTTGCTTTTAAATCAGCGACTTAGGTGAATTTCGGCCCATTGATCGCACATTTTTGGTGCGCATGCGGCGAATTTTGCGTCATTTGAAGTCAGAAATGTGCCCCACTAGTGAGCCCCGCACTCGCATGAAGCGAGAAAATGTACCTATATGCATTTTTCATGTGTATAGTTCTTATATGGACTATTGGAGAACACCATGAGTCTCACGATTGCGAATCCTTCCCGAGGTGCTGATGCCGGGCGATCGGGCTCCACTTCGCTGGGCGGCCCCGGCCTGCGCGCGTTCGCGAACATCGCCGAGGCGTGGGGCCTCACGGTTGCCGACCAGCTCAAGTTGTTAGGCATCGCTTCGCGTTCCACCTTCTTCAAATGGCGCCGGGAACGCGAACCGCGTCTGCCGCGCGACACGCTCGAACGTCTGTCCTATCTGCTCGGCATCTACAAATCCCTGCAGATACTGCTGCCGGAGACGCGCGCCGCGGACGAATGGATCCGCAAGCCCAACAACGCGCCGCTGTTCGGCGGCCGTTCCGCGCTCGACCGCATGTTGTCCGGCCAGGTCGCCGACCTGTACGTCGTGCGGCAGTACCTCGATGCCGAGCGTGGATAGGGCGGCACGCCCTTCGGATACCACGGACGGTGACCGCCATTTCCGACATCACCGCTCGCGCGGTGAAGTTCGCGCCATGCCACCGCATCGTGGCGAGCCGCCTGCCCACGATCCATCTGTTCGAGCGCGTCGCCGATCCGGCCGATTGGGATGCCCTTTATGCACTCGAATCGATGACGAATCCGCGAATCCGCAATGAAATCGGCGAGCTGCGCCTGGTGCCAGTCGCCGACCGCGTGAGCGGGCCCAATGCGTCGATCGTGATGGCGCCGTTCACACATCTCGCGCCGCAGGGCACACGTTTCACCGATGGCCGCTTCGGCGCCTACTACGCCGCCGAATCGATCGACACCGCGATCGCCGAAACGCGTTTTCATCGCAAGAATTTTTTGCGCGCCACCAGCCAGCCGCCGCTGGAGCTCGAGATGCGCTGTTATCTCGCGGACGTCGGCTGCGAGCTGCACGACCTGCGCACGCGTCGCCGGGAATTTCCGGCTGTCTACGATCCGGGCAGTTACGCGGCCTCGCAGAAGCTAGGCCGTGAAATCCGCGACGCGGGGTCCAACGGCATCGCCTTCGACAGCGTGCGCCGCGACGGCGGCGAGTGCGTGGCGATCTTCCGGCCGCGGCTGGTGCAGAACGTGCGTCAAAGCGTGCATCTGAGATACGTCTGGGACGGCCATTCCATTGCCGACGTCTATGAAATAAGGGTGCTGAACCTGTAGACGATCAAGAGCGCGCGGCGGGGCGCAAGTGGCTGAAAACCACGGCTATACTGCGCGCCGGCTCAAAGACCATCTCGACATGCCTTCATCACCCGACATTGCCCTGGGCACCCCGCCCCGCACCTTCCAGGACCTGATCTTCGCGCTGCAGAAGTACTGGGCCGACCGGGGTTGCGTGATCCTGCAGCCCTACGACATGGAGATGGGCGCCGGTACCTTCCACACCGCGACCTTCCTGCGTTCGATCGGCCCTGAGCCGTGGTCCGCCGCGTACGTGCAGCCCTCGCGCCGCCCGACCGACGGTCGCTACGGCGACAACCCGTTCCGTCTGCAGCACTACTACCAGTTCCAGGTCGTCATCAAACCCTCGCCGCTCGACATCCTCGACCTGTATCTCGGCTCGTTGCGCGCGCTTGGCTTCGACACGCAGGTGCACGACGTGCGATTCGTCGAAGACAACTGGGAATCTCCGACGCTCGGCGCCTGGGGATTGGGCTGGGAAGTCTGGCTCAACGGCATGGAGGTCACGCAGTTCACGTACTTCCAGCAGGTCGGCGGGCTCGACTGCAAACCCGTTACGGGCGAGATCACGTACGGACTCGAGCGTCTCGCGATGTATCTGCAGGGCGTCGAGAGCATTTTCGACATCGTGTGGACGGATGGGCCGCTGGGTCGCGTCACCTATCGCGACGTGTTCCATCAGAACGAAGTCGAGCAGTCGAAGTACAACTTCGAATACGCGGATACCGCGGTGTTGCTGCGGCACTTCGACGACTACGAAGCCGCCTGCGGGAAGCTGCTGGAAGCGAAGCTTGCGCTGCCGGCGTACGAGCAGGTGATGAAGGCCTCGCACACCTTCAACCTGCTCGATGCGCGCAAGGCGATCTCGGTGACCGAACGCCAGCGCTACATCCTGCGCGTGCGCACGCTGGCGCGCGCGGTTGCGCAGACTTACTACGATAGCCGTGAAGCGCTCGGTTTCCCGATGCTCAAAGGGGAGCCGACCTCTTGAACACCGTCACGAAAGATTTTCTCGTCGAGCTCGGCACCGAAGAGTTGCCGCCGCTGGCGTTGCCCGAACTCGAGAAGGCCTTTGCAAACGGCATTCGCGCCGGCTTGTCCGAGGCCTCGCTGCCGCACGGCGAGCTGCGCTCATTCGCGACGCCGCGCCGTCTCGCGGTGCTGGTCCGCGATCTGTCCGCCATGCAGCCCGCGCAGACGCTCAAGCTCAAAGGGCCGCCGGTGTCTGCCGCGATCGGCAAGGACGGCAAGCCGGCCATCGCCGCGCTCAAGTTCGCCGAGAAATGCGGAGTGGATGTGTCGGCGCTCGGCCGCATCACCGAGGGCAAAGGCGAGTTCCTGTTCTTCGAAGGCTCCAAACCCGGGCTGAGCACCGCGAGTTTGTTGCCCGGCATCGTGCAGAAATCGCTCGACGCACTGCCGATCCCCAAGCGCATGCGCTGGGGCGCATCGAGCGCCGAGTTCGTGCGGCCGGTGCACTGGCTGGTCATGTTGTTTGGCGCGGAGGTCGTAGCGGCACGGATTCTCGATACCGCCGCCGGCAATACCACGCGCGGCCATCGCTTCATGGCGCCGGGCGAGCTGCCGCTCAAACTACCCGCCGACTACGAAGCCACTTTGCTTGGTGGCAAAGTGATCGCCGACTTCGCCGCGCGGCGTGCCTCGATCCGTGAGCAGGTCGCCGCGGCGGGCAAACAGCTCGGCGGCGCGACGTTGCTCGACGACGAGCTGCTCGACGAAGTCGCCGCGCTGGTGGAATGGCCGAGCGCCGTCGCGGGAGAATTCGAGGCGCGTTTTCTCGAGCTGCCGCGCGAGGTGTTGATCTCGACGCTGCAGGAGCACCAACGGTATTTTCCGGTGGAAGGCGCGGGCGGCAAGCTGCTGCCGCACTTCATCACCGTCAGCAACATCGAAAGCCGCGAGCCCGACAAGGTGCGCGCCGGCAACGAGCGGGTAGTCAGGCCGCGGCTGTCCGACGCCGCGTTTTTCTGGAGCCAGGACCGCAAGCAGCCGCTGGCCGCGCGCCAGTCCGGACTCGACGCGGTCACGTTCCAGGCCAAACTCGGCTCCATCGGCGACAAGGTGCGGCGGGTGTCGACGCTGGCGGGTGAAATCGCGCTGCTCATCGACGCGGATCGCGCCCGCACCGTGCGCGCCGCAGAGCTCGCCAAGTGCGACCTGCTGTCCGCGATGGTGGGCGAATTCCCGGAACTGCAGGGCATCATGGGCCGTTACTACGCCGCCGCCGATGGCGAGCCCGTGGAAGTGGCCACCGCGATCGACGAACACTATCTACCGCGCGGCGCGGGCGGCACGTTGCCGAACAGCGGCCCGGGCATCGCCGTGGCGCTGGCCGACAAGCTCGACACGCTGGCCGGCATCTTCGCCATCGGCCAGAAGCCGAGCGGCACGAAAGATCCGTTCGGCCTGCGGCGCGCGGCGATCGGGTCGTTGCGCATTCTCGTCGAGAGGAAACTCGATCTCGATCTGCGCGCGTTGACCGCGCGTGCCGTGCAGCTGCAGCCGGTGAGCAGCCCGACCGTCGACGCCGAGCTCTGGGACTACATCGTCGAGCGTTTGCGTGCCTACTTCCTCGATGCCGCCAACGCCGGCGCGGTCGCGGGCGTGACGACCGAGATGTTCGATGCGGTGCGCGCCAGCAACCCGGTATCGCCCGTGGATTTCGGTTCGCGGCTCGCCGCGCTGGTGAAGTTCCTCGGCCTGCCCGAAGCCGCCAGCCTCACGGCGGCCAACAAGCGCATCGCGAACATCCTCAAGAAGGCCGAAGGCGGCGGCGCCGGCTCGGTGGACGTCGCGCTGTTGACCGAGCCTGCCGAGAAGGCGCTGCACGAGGCGCTGGCGGGCATCGTGGCCGACGTCGATCGCGCGCTGGCGAAGCGCGACTACGGCGCGGCGCTTGGCAAACTCGCGACACTGCGCGCGACGGTGGACGGGTTCTTCGACGACGTCATGGTCAACGCCGAGGATCCGAACCTGAGGCGCAACCGTCTCGCGCTGCTGGCGCAGCTGCGCCACCACTTCACGCGTATTGCCGACCTTTCCTGCCTGCCGGGCTAGCTAGTTCGCATGCAGTGGCTCGGCTCCATCCTGTTCTTCCTGTTCCAGATGTCGTGGATGCTGGTGTTCGCCATTGCCTACTGCCTGATCACGCCGTTCCTGTCATTCCGCGGCCGGTACCGGATGGCAGGCGTGATGACCCACGTCGTGTTCTTCGGGCTGCGCGTGTTCTGCGGTATCCGCTACACGGTCGAGGGCCGCGAGAATCTGCCGGCCGGCAACCACGTCATCTTCATGAAGCACTCATCGACGTGGGAAACCTACGCGATCATGATCCTGTTCGAACCACTCGTCTGGGTCATGAAGCGCGAGATCCTGTGGATCCCGTTCGTCGGCTGGGGCTGCCTGCTGGCGCGCTGCATCGCCATCGACCGCAAGGCCGGCGCGAGCGCGGTCAACCAGGTGCTGGCGCAGGGCAAGGACCGGCTCGAGCGATTCGGCGCGTGGATCCTGGTATTCCCCGAAGGCACGCGCATGGCGCCGGGCGAAACGCGCCGCTACGGCTCGAGCGGCACTTTGTTGGCCGCGCAGGAGCATCGCAAGATCGTGCCGGTGGCGCACAACGCCGGTTATTTCTGGCCGCGCCGCGGCCTGCTCAAGAAGCCCGGCGTGGTGCGCGTGATCATCGGCCCGCCGATCGATCCGGCTGGCCGCGACCCGCGCGCGGTAAACGAAGAAGTGCAGACGTGGATCGAAGCCCACAGCAGGCCTAGCTAGCGAACATCACCGACACGCGTCCCGTGGCGAGTTCACGCCCGCCGGCCCGCGCCGCGAACGAATAGATGCGTCCGCTGTCGTTGGCCACCAGCTTCAGCGCGTGGACCGCGAGCTCACCCTCGATGTCATCGAGGCGCTGCACGTGCAACTTCAGATCGCGGATCGCGACCAGCATGCCGCCGCGCGCGGCTTCGCCCGCGGCCTCGAGGCCGCCATGCACGGCCATGGCCTGCGCGCCATATTCCGCCAGGTGCAATGCCGCGAGCCGGCCGTCGCGCCGCAGCGGGTTCGCCGGCGAGCGGTGCGAAAACGTCGCGCAGACGATTTCGGATTCGCTCGCCGTCACGATGCGCTCCAGCAGGCACATATCGCCAACGTGCGGCACCAGCGCGCGGATGTCGGCGATCATGGTGTGAACGACAACGCGAGTTGCGATTCGCCGGTGCCTCGCAGGTTCACCGACGCGGCCCGCTTCGCGGCCAGCAGTTCGAACAGCGGCAGCGCGCGCAGGGCGGGATTCGCGGTGCGCAGCGCTTCGAGCTCCGGGTTCGCGCATTGAGATTCGGGCGCGTCGCCAACACCGATGACGACGCGGCCCAGCGCGCCGGCACGGGCGTGCGCGCTCAACACTACCGCGACGCTCGCTGATACCGCCAGCGGCCGCTTCGCCAGCAACGGCTGTGGCGACACGGCGTCGTAGACGACCAGCAACACGTCGCGCCGCGCGTCGACCAGCCCCACCGCTTCCAGCAGCCCGGCCGTAAAGCTCGCGTCGTAGGCCGACAACGTCGTGGTCAACGCCTGGCTCTGCACCGCGATGCTCCAGTAGCCGCTGGCGGCGTTGTGCACGGAGTTGTGGAAATCGGTGGGCGAAATCACGCGCGGCTCTTTTGCCAGCGCGGCGCAGATCCGGTGCAGCACCGTCATGTCGGCGTCCGAGCTCGCGAACACCGAGGCGAGCTCGCGCGCGTCGCCACCGCTGCCGGCGACTGCATCTTCGGCGGCGCGGAACGCCTGGCGCACCGAGGCAGTGGCGCGGCGCCGCTCATTGGGCGGCAACAGCGTGGGCGCGTACGGTGTCTCCGCGATCGCAACGTACGGCGCGGCACCGCGCAGGATGTCGAGCGATGCGTTCCAGCCGGCCAGCCCGGGCGCGGCGATGCCGACGCTGCTGATGAAACACGCGGTCATGGCGCCGCCCCGAACAACGCGCTGCAGTTGGTGCCGCCGAAGCCGAAGGAATTCGACAACACGTATTCGACCTTGCCGGTTCGCGCCTGCAGCAACACCGCCGCGTGAATATCCGGGTCCAGCTCGCGCGTGTTGAGACTGCGCGGCATGAAGCCGTGTTCGATGGCTAACAACGAGAGCGCCGCTTCGACGATACCGGCCGCGCCCAGCGTGTGGCCCGTCCAGCCCTTGGTGGAACTGCACGGCACCCGCGCGCCGAACAGTGCGGTCACCGCCGCGTCTTCGGCGGCATCGTTGGCGGGCGTGGCCGTGCCATGCAAGTTGATGTAGCTGATCCGCTCCGCAGGCAGCGTTCCGAGCGCGCCGGCCATGGCCACTTTCGCGACCGAACCGTCCGGCCGCGGCTGCGACATGTGGTGCGCATCGCTGGATTCGCCCACGCCCAGGCACGCCGGCTGGCCGCTCGCGGGCGCGCGCTCGAGCAACGCGAAGCCGCCCGCCTCGCCGATCGACAGTCCGCGCCGCTGCGCATCCGCTGGCCGGCAGATCTCGGGCGACACCAGCTGCAGCGCATTGAATCCATAAAGGGTAGTAAGGCAGAGGCTGTCGACGCCGCCCACCACGGCCGCATCGCAGAAGCCCGCCTCGATGGCACGCGCCGCTGACGCGAACACTTTGGCGCTCGATGCGCAGGCCGCGGAAATCGCGGCTGCGATTCCTTCGAGCTCGAGCCGCTGGCGCGTGAATTCGGCGATCGAATAGGTGCACTGTGTGGTGCGGTAGTCGAACCAGTCGGGCAGATTCTCGCTGTCGGCGGCCGCGCGATCGCGATACGCCAGCTCGGTATGGCGCACTCCGGACGTGCTCGTGCCGATGAACACGCCGATGCGCCGCGCGCCGTATTTCGCGCGCGCCGCGCCCACCGCATCAAGGAAGCCGTCCTGCGCGAGCGCCGTCTCGGCCAGCCGGTTGTTGCGACAGTCGAAGAGCGCGAGCCGGCGCGGCAGCGCGACGGATTCGAGGCCGCCGGCGGCGCCTATCCAGCAGGCGAGCGTCGAATCTTCGAAGGCTTGTTCGGTGAGACCGGTGCGTTCGGCGCGTAACGCGTCGATGTGCGCCGCGCGGCCCGCGCCCACCGCGCTCGTCACCGTATAAGAAGTAATTGCGAGCGGTTTCATCGTGCCCAGAAGTCGAAGAAATTGAGCCAGTTGTAGGGGGCGAGACGCACCTGTGTTGCGAGCCGGTCGGCGTAGGCCTGCGCGAGCCGTGTCAATTCGGCATCGCGGTTCGCGCGGGGCAGCTCGACCTTCTCCGAGAGAAGCTGCACGTGGGCTTCGTAACGGTCGCCGCCGCGCCAGACGCCGAACACCAGCATCACGGGCACCTTGAGCGCCGAGGCCAGCAACCAGGGGCCGGCGGGAAGCTGCACGGTGCCGCCGAGAAAATTCACCGCGACGGTGCGGTCGCCCGCGCGCGTGCGATCGACCATGAGCCCGACGATCGAGCGGGCATCGAGCGCCTCGCGGACTTTGAGCACCAGGTCCACGCCGCGGTTCGACGAATCGATGATGCCGGCGGCAATGCCCGGGTTGAGCTCGGCAAGCATGGCCATGAACCGCCGCCCGATGTTCACGTCGAGCACGATGCGCAGCGGCAGATCGTGCCGGCGGACCGCGCCGATACGCATGACTTCGAAGCTGCCGAAGTGCGACAGGAACAGCAGCGCGCCGCGTTGCCGGGCGATTTCGAGGCAGCCATCGTCGTAGTGATCCTCGACCTTGAATGGATAGGAGCCGGTCAGCAGGAACACGCGATCGAGCGAGATGCTGGCGAATGAAAAGATGTGCCGCAGCACGTCGCGAAAGCGCGGCGGGTGCGGCAACACGCGCGCCAGGTATTCACGCGACACGCGGCGGGTGGTGCGCGAAGTCAGCGCGAAATACAGCGCCAATGGATAGAGCACCGGGCGGATCACGCGCCGGCCCAGTCTCAGCGCGGCGAAGCGCAAGGCACGCAACGCGATCGTATTGCCGCGCTCGCCGTGCTCGTGCCATTGAACCGGTTCGGTCACGGTGCCGGCCCGAATTCCAGGATGCCTTCCGCCAGCAGCTCGGGGCCGCGCAGGCAACGGAAAGTCGACTTCGAGCTCATGGATTTCCATTCGAGATCGAAGCGTTCGCCGGGCTTCAATACCCGGTGAAATTTCGCGCTGACGACCGCGCGCGGCGCGCCACGGCCGAGGGCCTCGATCACCAGCTCGAGCAGCAAAACTCCGGGAACCACGGGGTTGCCCGGAAAGTGCCCGGCGTAACACGGGTGAGTCAATGGAGCCTCGATATTGGCCTGCGAGTCCGTCATAGGATCATTCTTCCACTTTCGCCAGGAGCTCGAGCAGCCGCTCGCGCGGCAGTTTTCCGAGCTCATTGCGAGGTAACGCGGGTACCACTTTGAGGGGCCGCGGCACGAAAACGGCATCGAGCACCACCGCCAGTTCGCGGCGCAGATCGTCGGCGCTACGGCCCGGGGCCACGATCAATGCTGCCGGCCGTGCGGTCTCGCCGTCGGTGGGCATGAAGACCACCTGATCGGCAACGCCCGGCAACGTCGCGATGCGCGCAGCGATGTCCGCCAGCGAGCCGCGCCGGCCGCCGATCTTGATCATGTCCGCGTCGCGGCCTAACAAGGTGAAGCGCCCGTCCGGCGCGATCTCGACGCGATCGCCCACCGCGACCTCGCCCGCAAGGTGCGCGGCGCGCACCGAGGTTGCGCCGTCGCGGACGTTGAAGCGCAGCGATGGATACGGCGTCCAGATCTCCTCGTGCGCGGTCTGCCGCGTGGCCATGCTGCCCGCTTCCGTGCAGCCGTAGATCTCGAACACTTCCGCGCCGAGACGCCGCTCCGCTTCGCCGGCCAGTTCGGCCGACAGCGGCGCGGTGGCCGACAACACCAGGTCCACCGGCGGCAATTCGACACGACTCGCGAGCAGGTGTCGCAGATGATATGGCGCGGTGATCAACAAACGCGGCGCGGGCAAAACGCGCAACGCCGCGGCGATCTCATCCGGATAGAACGCATTGCCGTCATGTAACGCCCAGTCCCCGGCCAGCAACGTGAAGATGGACGTCTCGAGACCGTACATGTGCTGCGGCGGCACGGTCACCACCATATTCACCGCGCGCTCGCCGAGCCGCAGCCGGCAGCAGCGCGCGGACATGGCCAGCGCGCGCCAGGGCTTTTCATGCGCCTTCGGTTTGCCGGTGCTGCCGGAGGTGAACACCAGCGCGGCCAGATGATCGTCGGAAATCCGCGGCGCCACGTCGGCGGCCGGCAGCCCGGCATCGTCCGTGGCGCCGGCTTCGATGGCGCGTTCGACCAGCGCGTCTTCGAGCAGCCAGGCGCCTTCGTAGCCGTCTAACAACTCGGCGGTCGCCTGGGGCCCGACGCCCGGTGGCAGCAGGTTGGTGGCGCCGCGCCGGCACACCGCGAGAAACGCCGCGGCGAAGTGATAACGATTGGCGCAGCGGTTCACGATCCAGCGCGTGGCCGGCAGAACCCGCGCGATGCGCTCGACATGACAGGCGAATTGCGCGCGCGTCACGGCCGCGCCGCCGCGCCACGCGGCGATGCCATCGGGCGCGGGAGTCACGTACGCAAGGCTCATGGCCCGCGCATCCGGCGCGGATCGGCGCTCACGACGATGCGCAGATATTCGGCGAAGCCGGGATGGTCGTAGTCGCGAAACCGCAGCCGGCGGAACAGGTATTCGAAGGTCACCGTTGCGCCGATCACGAGGTAGTTGGCGCCGTTGGCCATGAAACTCCAGGCTTCGCGCGGCGCGAATGCCGCCAGCGCGAAATCCCATAGCGTCATCGCGATGAAGATGCCGGTCCACATTTCGGTGAGATGGCGCGAATACGCGAGCAGGTAATCCGGCGTGGCGGGACGCGCGGCCACGGCAACCGCGGTGATCAGCGGCTGCCGGCCCGCCACGAGCGTACGGCCGAAAAACCAGGCGAGTGCCGCAGGGATGAGGATCGACGGCAGATAGAGCAGGGGGCGGCCGCCGCCGTGACGCACGAGCCACCACAGTCCCACGCACAGTACGGCGAACAGCAGCCAGGCGCGAAAACGCAACGCGATCAACGGCAGGCTGAAAGGCACGAACACCAGCGAGACCAACGCCAGCCACTCGAGCCAGGGCGTGGCGCCCATCACGGCGACATGGATGAGAACGGAGCTCGCCACGAACGACAGCGCGACGATGAGAGCGCGCGCGGGAGGTCTCACGACCGGGCTTGTCGTCAGGCCGCGCGGCGCTCGGCCACGAGGCGCGTCAATGCGCTCAACGAGGCGAACGCCTTCGTCACCGAGGCGTCGTCGGCCTTGAGCTCGACGCCGTATTTCTGCTGGATGGCCAGCACGATCTCGAGTGCATCGATGGAATCGAGGCCCCAGCCCGGATTGCCCTGGCCGAACAGCGGCATCGCCGGATCGACCGTCTCGGCCTGGATGTGTTCGAGGTTGAGCGCCGTGACGATGACCTCGGCCATCTGCTTTTCTTCGGTAGTTAGCGCGCTCACGGCCTGCCCTCGCTGCTGGCCGCCGCGGGCTTGACCGCGGAGTATTCGCTGAACATGCCGTTGAGCACGTGCCGCTTGGGGGCGGTGAAGCCGGCGGTCTCGAGGGCGGCCAGGATGTCGGCCGGCGGCACGCAGGCCTCGATGGTGTCCCAGTAATAACGCATGAGCTTCTCGGCTTCGGCCGAGCGGCGGAACACCCGCGTGACCACCGGCACCACGTGTTTCAGGTAGAACTTCACCATCTGGTACTGGAAACGCCCTTCGGGCCGCGTGATCTCGAGCAGCAGCACCGTGCCGCCCGGCTTCAGCGCGCGCAGGTACTCACGGAACGTGACGACCAGGTCTTCGACGTGCCGCAGTGCATAACCCATGGTGAGGATGTCGAATTCGGCGTCCGCCACGGGCAGCTGCTCGCCGCGCCCGATGCGCGTGTCGCGCACGCCGGCTTTCTTCGCTTCCGCCAGCATGCCCTCACTCGGATCGACGGCGACCACGGCACCCGTGGGTCCGACCATCTGCTGCGCCAGAGCGGCAATCACTCCCGTGCCCGAGCCTACGTCCAGAAGCCGCGTGCCGGCGGTGACGCCATGGCGCTTGAGCACATCGCCGCGATACCAGCGGCCGGTGCCGAACGACATGGCACCGGTGATCCAGTCGTAGTGAGGCGCGGAGACGTCGAACATCTCGTTCACGCGGCGCTTGCGGCCCGGCTCATCCGCGTAATAGCTTTTCAGCAGGGGATGAGGGGCGACGCGCGAGGCACCGGACACGCTGCCACTGGACTCGGGCATCATCGATATTCCACTGGATTAGACGGGCGCGAATGATCGCATGAACCTTCCTGACTGTGCAGTTTTGGGACTCTAGACTTTGCTGCACGTACATCATTTTTCGCGGGACGAGCCCGAAAACCGCCACACGCTGGCCGAGTTTCATTTCGGCGCCGATACCCGGCCCGGCCACGATCCGCGCCTCATCCCCGTGGCGCTGCCGCTGCTGGGCGGCGACGCGCGGATCGAACGCTGGAGCACCGACACCCCGGTCGAAACCGGCACGTTCGGCGACTTCGGCTTCGCGCATGACGGCGACTACCTGTTCGCAAACCTGGTCGTGCCCGCGGAGCGCTGTGACGACGTCGAAAGGCTGACCCGCTCCAGTTACCTGCGGCTCGACCATCTGATTCGCAGCCGCGGCTATCCGTACTGGCTGCGCGCCTGGAACTACCTGGTCGACATCACGGCGGGCGACGGCGAGGCCGAGCGATATCGGCGCTTCAACGCCGGGCGTTACAGCGCCGTGGGTCTCTCGAGTGGCGTCGAGCAGAATCTGCCCGCGGCCAGCGCACTGGGCAGTGAAACGGGTGGCTTCGTATTGTGTTGCCTGGCTGGCCGCAAGCCCGGCGTGCAAATCGAAAATCCGCGGCAGGTGAGCGCCTCGCTGTACCCGCGGCGTTACGGGCTACGCAGCCCGATGTTCGCGCGCGCGGCGCTGGTGCCGAACGGCCGCGGCGCGCAGCTGCTGGTTTCAGGCACCGCCAGCATCGTCGGCCACGAGAGCCTGCATATCGGCGATCCTCTGGCGCAGCTCGAAGAGACCGCACGGAATTTCGAAGCCCTGGTCGAGGCCGCCATGAAAGCCGATTCGGGCGGGCCGCGAGCCTCCCGGGTGCGGCTGGAATCCTTGAAGGTCTACCTGCGCAATCGCGAGGATTACCCACGGCTGATTCCCCGCATCCGTCGCCTGTTCGCCGTGGAGGCGGAGCCGCTGGTGTTGCGCGCCGATATCTGCCGGCGCGAATTGCTGGTCGAAATCGAGGGAACCTACGCTCTTGAATGAGCCGCAGTCAGCGCGCCTCGCGCCGAGCGGGGCGGCGAACCGGCTGTGGCGCGTCTTCGGTACCGGGCTGTCGTTCGTGTGTTTCGGCCTGGGCGCGGTACTTCTCGGCTTCACGGTCTGGCCCATCCTCAGACTTTCGACGCTGGATCGCAGCCGTGGAATCGCCCGCGTGCAACGGGCGGTTTCGGTGTCCATGCGCGTATTCCTGTGGCTCATGGAGACGCTCGGCGTGGTGAGCACGGAGGTTCACGGCCGGGAACGGCTGGCGCAGCGTGGCCAGTTCGTGATCGCCAACCACCCGACGCTGATCGACGTCGTGATCCTGGTCGGCCTGATGCCGGAAGTGGACTGCATCGTGAAACAGGCGCTGTGGCGCAACGTCTTTCTGCGCTGGCCGGTCTATTGGGCCGGATACATCAGCAATGCCACCGGTGAGGGGTTGATCGCCGCCTGCGTGGCGGCGCTGCGGGACGGCCGGTCGCTGATGGTGTTTCCCGAGGGAACGCGCACGAAACCCGGCGGATCGCTCGATTTTCAGCGCGGCGCGGCCCAGATCGCGCTCGCCGCCCGGGTGCCGCTGCGCCCGGTGACCATCACCTGCGACCCCATCACCTTGTTCAAGGGGAACGCGTGGTATCGAGTGCCCGCGCGCAAGGCCCATTTCGTGATCGCCGTGGGCGAACCCATCCCGGTGGCCGATTTTCTCGCCCGCGGCGAGCCCCCTTCGCTGGCCGCCCGCCATCTCACCAAAGCGCTGACGGACTGGTTTGACGTAAGCGCCGCGCAACAGCTGCACGAAATGCGACGGGAAACACGGCTCAAAGGCTGACGCGGCGCAACGATTCGCTATAATTTGCGCCGTTCGTAGGGATGGGATCGTGCAATCAACACAAGAAATATTCGAACAGCTCCGCAAGGTGCTGCACGAGCTGTTTGAGATCGAGCCTTCGCAGGTCACCCTCGAGGCCCATCTCTATGAAGATCTCGAGATCGACAGCATCGACACCATCGACCTGATCCTGCGCTTGAAGGAACTGACGGGGCGCAAGATCCAGCCCGACCAGTTTCGCCATGTGCGCACGGTCGGCGATGCCGTCAACGCCATTCACGCGCTGGTACAGAACAAGCCCGCCGCGGCGTGACGCCGCCGGCTGCTCCTTTACCGACTCCGTTGCTGCCGAAGATACTGCGGCGTACGCGTCACACCGAAGACGCTGGCGAGCGTGTACGTCTCGTGCTCGATCTCACCGCCGACATCGCCGCGTTCGACGGGCACTTCCCCGGCACGCCGATCCTGCCCGCGGTCGCGCAGATCGACTGGGCGGTGCGCATCGCGCGCGATGAATTCGAGCTCCCGCCACGTTTCACCGGGCTGCGCGCGCTCAAATTCCTCGCCATCGTCCAGCCACCGGCCGAGCTCACGCTCGATCTGGCGCGCGCCGCCGACGGACGCAGCGTCGCGTTCACCTACCTGCGCGGCGATACTGCCTGCGCGAGCGGACGCATAGAATTCACCGATGATGCGGCTGGGACTGATAGTTCCGTTCTTTAATCACGAGCACGCGATTCGCGCGACCGTTGCCGCCCTTAAGCCGCATGGCCACGAATGCTGGCTCGTCGACGACGGCAGCGATGCGCGTTGCGCGCCGCTGCTCGACGAACTGGCGGCGAACGAATCGGACTGGCTCAAGCTCATTCGCTGCCCGGTGAATCGCGGCAAGGGCATCGCCGTATTGACCGGCTTCAGGGCGGCGCACGCCGCCGGTTGTACCCACGCGCTGCAGATCGACGCCGATGGTCAGCACGATTTCGCGGCGGTCCCGCGCATGGCGGCGCTGGCGCGCGAGAATCCGGCGGCCATCATCACCGGCGTGCCGCTGTTCGACGAAAGCGCGCCCGCCTCGCGCCGCATCGGCCGCAAGTTCACCACGTTGTGGGTGCGCATCAATACCCTGTCCACACGTATCGAAGACGCCATGTGCGGTTTTCGCGTCTATCCACTCGATTCCATCCTCACGCTCGCCAGACACGCCAGTTTCGGCAGCCGCATGGAATTCGATCCGGAGATCCTGGTGCGCGCGGTCTGGGCCGGCATTCCGCTGGTGTCGATGCCCACCCAGGTGGTGTACCCGGCAGACGGCGTCTCGCACTTCAAGATGTGGCGCGACAACGTGCGCATCTCGTGGATGCATACGCGCCTCTTCTTCGGCATGTTGTGGCGGCTGCCCATGCTGCTCGCGCGTAACATCCGTTCATGACTGCTCCCGTTCCCGCGCTCAGGTCTCACAGCATCACGCTGCAGGTGCCGTTCCACGATCTCGACCCGGTCGGCATCGTCTGGCACGGCAACTACGCCAAGTATTTCGAGATCGCGCGCTGCGCGTTGCTCGAAACATTCAATTACAACTACGACCAGATGGCGCTGTCCGGATATTCCTGGCCCGTGATCGATCTGCACCTGCGTTACGTGAAGGCCGCGCGGTTCGCGGAGAAACTCGCCGTGAAGGCCACCTTGCGGGAATGGGAGTACCGGCTGCGCATCGACTACCTGGTCACCGACGCCGTCTCCGGGCTGCGGGTCTGCAAGGGCACCAGCATCCAGGTCGCGGTGGATCTGAAGACGCACGAGATGTGCCTGCGGTCGCCCGAGGTCATCTTTCAGCGCCTGGGTGTGGAATGAAGAACCTGCGCCGCGCGGCGTGGGTCGCGCTTTTGTGCGCTGCCGCTCCGGTGCTGGGTGCCGACTCGGTGTTCACGCATCCGGCCAGCGCCGCGCAGCTCGTGACACTCACGCGGCCGACGGCCTTGTCGCTCGAGAAGGCGAAGGCGGTGCGCGGCAAGTTCGTGCAGCGGCGCTATCTCGCCGATCTCGCGCAGCCGCTGCTGTCTTCCGGCAGTTTCCTGTTCGCCCGCGGCGCCGGCATCGAGTGGCACACCGAACTACCGTTCGACTCGCAGTTCCTGCTGGCCGAGTCCGGCATCACCCAGCGCGACGAGGGCGGCGTGACCCTCAGCGTCAAGGCCGCCGACCAACCGGCGCTCGCGGTGGTGTCGCGCGTGTTCTTCGCGTTGTTCGCGCTCGACATCGGCGCGTTGTCGCATGACTTCGAGTTGTACGGCGAACCGCGCGGCGCCGGCTGGGTGCTCGGGCTCAAGCCGCGCGCCGAAGCGCTCGGCAGCGTGTTTCGCCAAGCCGTCGTGAGCGGCGGCGCCACCGTCGAGCGCGTGGTGCTCGAGGACGGCAACGGCGACCGCTCGGAAATCCTGCTGCAGGGCGTGTCGTACGATCCGGCGGGTTTGACGGCGGACGAACGCCGCCGCTTCTGATGCCGTGACCGACGCCAGCCCTCCATCCGCACGGACACCGGGCTTCTGGCTGGCGCTGGCCGGCGTGCTCGTCTTGTTAGGTGCATTCGCGTTCGTGGTGGCGCCGCGGCTGCGCATCGAAACCAACCTGCTCGCCTTGCTGCCGGCCACGGCCGAGAACCGCGTGCAGCTCGATGCGGTCAAACGATTCGCCGACCGCTCGAGCCGCGAGCTCGTCTTCGTGGTGGGGACGGCCGAACGCGACCGTCTCCGCGCCACGGGTCTGGCCTTCGCCAATGCGCTGGTGCGGTCCGGCGCATTCGCGCGCGTGGATTTCGTCGTCGACGATCGCTACGTGAGCGCGGCGCGCGCCGAGCGTTCCCTGCGCGCCGCGTTGTTATCCGCGCGGCAACGCGAACAGCTGGAGCACGACGTGCGGGCGCTGGAACGTGATGCGCTGCGCGCGGCATACACGCCGCTCGGGTTCACGCGGCCGTTCGGCATTTCGGACGATCCACTCGGTCTGGCTTCGGCGGCATTTGCCGAAGCGCTGCCCGGTTCGGGCAAGGCGCGGCTCGAGGGCGACATTCTCGTCGTCGGTGGCGAAGGCCGGCATTGGACCGTGGTGCGTGCGACCACGGATCAGGATCCTTACCGCACCGAAACGCAGGAGAAGGTGACGGGCGCCATCGCCGCGGCGCGTGCCGCGGCATCCGGCGCCGCGAGTGATGCCGAGATCGCCGGGTCCGGTGTCATCCTGCATGCTGCCGCCGCGGCCTCGAAGGCGCAGTCGGAAGTCGCGACGTTCGGCGGCGTCGACCTGCTCGCCGTCGTCGTACTCATCGTGCTGGTGTTCCGCCAGCTGCGGCCGTTGCTGGTGACGCTGTTGACGATCGGTATCGCGACGCTGGCGGCGATCACCGCCTGCCAGCTCGCCTTCGGCCAGGTGCACATCCTCACGTTGACCTTCGGCACCAGCCTGATCGGCGTGTCGGTGGATTACGCGCTGCATTATTTCGTCAATCGCATGCCATCACGCGGCGGCGCGACGACGCCTCACAACATCGTGCCGGCGCTGATCCTCGGCTGCACGACCACGGTCGCCGGCTACATGACGTTGCTGGTGGCGCCGATTCCCGGGCTGCGGCAGATCGCGTTGTTTTCCGCGGTCGGCCTCGCGACGGCGTGTGCGATCGTCATCCTGCTCTATCCGGCCGGCTTGAGCGCCTTGAGCGTCGCATTCCGGCGGCTGCATCTGGAAGGGACGAAGCCGCCGCGCGCGGTGCCGCAATGGATAGGCCGCCTGGCACGTTTCCAGCCGCTCACGCTGTTGCCGCGGCCCGCAATGTGGGCGCTGCTGGCCGTACTGCTGGCGGCGACGATCTGGGGCGCGTCCATGCTGAAGCCGCGCGACGACGTGCGCGCCCTGCAGCGCCCGCCGCCCGAACTAGTGGCCGCCGAACAACGCGTGCGTACCTTGTTAGGCGTGGGGTTCGACACGCGTTTCGTGCTGGTCGCGGCCGCGACACCCGAGCTCGTCCTGCAGCGGCTCGAAGCGCTGGAACCCGTGTTCGCGCGGCTCGAACACGACGGTAGCATCCAGGGGCACATGAGCATGAGCCCGAGCCTGGCATCGCTCGAACGGCAGCGGGCGCGATCGGGAGTTGCTCGAACGCCAGGTCTATGGAGATGACGGAGCGCTGACACATGTCATGCAGCAGTTGGGATTCGCGCCTGAGGTCATCGCGACCCGGCGCGCGGCGTTCGACGCGACTCGCTTTCCTGATGTCGCGCGAGCGGACTACATCACGCGCCAGGTCATCGGCGTCAACGGTGGACTGGTCTAGATGACTGCGCAGCCGGGCGAGCGCTCATCCATCACCACGCGGCGCGTGGTCGTGACCGGCATGTCCGGCGTCACCTCGCTCGGCCAGAGCTGGCCCGAGATCGTAAAGAATCTGCGCGCGGGGCGCGAGCGGCGTGCAACGCATGCCGGACTGGGAACGTTACAGCGACCTGCTCACACGGCTCGGCGCGCCAGTGACCGACTTCACGCTGCCGCCTCACTACACGCGCAAGACCACGCGCACCATGGGCCGCGTCGCGCAGATGGCGGTGCGTTCGAGCGAAGTGGCGCTCGAAGACGCCGGTCTCAAGGACGGACACGGCATTCCTGAGATCGGGGCGCGTCGGTGTCGCATACGGCTCCAGCACCGGCAGCACGATGCGATCCGCGACTTCGGCAACATGCTCACGAGCGGCGAGTCCGGCAACATCAATGCGACCACCTACATCCGCATGATGGGCCACACGACCGCGGTGAACATCGGCGTGCATTTCGGCCTGCAGGGCCGCGTCATCCCGACCTCGAGCGCCTGCACCTCGGGTAGTCAGGGCATCGGATATGCGTACGAGGCGATCCGTTTCGGATTGCAGGACGCGATGGTGGCGGGCGGCGGTGAAGAGCTGTGCGTGTCGGAGGCCGCGGTATTCGACACGTTGTACGCCACGTCCACTCGCAACGAAGCGCCCAAGACGACGCCGGCGCCGTTCGACAAGACCCGCGACGGGCTGGTCATCGGCGAGGGCGCCTGTTCGCTGGTGCTCGAGGAACGCGAACGGGCCGTCGCTCGCGGCGCGCGCATCTACGCGAGATCATCGGCTTCGCCTCCAATTCCGACGGCGATCACGTGACGCATCGAACACCCACACCATGGAGCGCGTCATGCGCATGGCGATGGCCGCCGCGGGCATCGACGAGTCCGCGGTGCAGTACATCAACGCCCACGGCACCGCCACCGACACGGCGACATCGCCGAATCGCAGGCCACGTTCCGCGTGTTCGGGCAGAAGGCGCCGGTCAGCTCGCTCAAGGGGCATTTCGGCCACACGCTCGGCGCCTGCGGCGCGCTCGAAAGCTGGGCGACGATCCAGATGATGCACGGCGGCTGGTTCGCGCCGAGCGTAATCTGCACACGGTCGACGAGCGCTGCGGCGATCTCGACTATCTACGGCGCAAGCTCGACATCGGCATTGCGATGAACAACAATTTCGCGTTCGGCGGCATCAACACGTCGTTGATCTTCGCGCGGACCCAATGAGGAGACCACAAGTGAACACCCAGAAGATCGCCTACAGACTTTCCGCCGGCGCGCCTGGCCGCCGCCGCGGTGACGCTGCTCGCGACCTCGCCCGTCGCCGACGCGCGCGACACGCTGCAGAATTTTCGCTCGAGGCGGCGCTCGCCAAGGCGCAGGCCACGGGCCAGCTCGCCCCCGGCATCAAGCTGTTCTTCGGCGCGCAGAAACACCCGAAGCCGACCGCGCAGCTCGGCCCGGGCGCGCACCAACAAGAAGACCAATTTCTTCAACAAGACGGATCAGGAAGGCTGCGACTGGGCGTTCCTGTCCTCGATGATCACGCTCACGCAGTTACGCGCAGCGCGTCGGTGGCAACGCCATCGTCAACATCCGCAGCAACTACAAGAACCACGAGTTCTCGAGTGAGACCGAATACCAGTGCGGTGCGGGGCAACGTGACCGGCGGCACGGCCTTCATTGGCGACGTCGTCAAACTACCGTAGATTGCGGCGCGATATGAAAAAGGCCGCCCCTTCGGGCGGCCTTTTGTTTGCGCCGGGAACTTCAGGCGGTCAGAAGTTGACCTTGACGCCCGCGTACGCGAAGCGTCCTTTCGATTCGTAGATACCGCTGCCCTCGCCGGTGCCGGTGAGCCCGAATGGCGCGATGCGGTTCGTGAGGTTGTCGACGCCGAGGTACGCGTTCACCGAGTCGGTGATGTCATAGGCTGCGCGGATGTCGTGGTAGAACACCTCGCCGTAGTAGCGCGCGTCCGCGTAGTCCGATTCTGCGGGGGATTACCCTGCAGGCCGAACGTGTCCTCGTAGAAATTGAGGACCTGCGGACCGATGTAACGCAGCTGATAACCGATCTTGAGCTTGCCCACCGCGAAATCGGTGTTCAGATTGAACGCATCTTTCGGATCGCCCAGTTCCAGCAGCACCTGATCGGCATCGCCGGGCGCGGCTGGATTCAGGAAGTCGTCACGCTGCAGCATGTGCGTCCACACCAGCCGCGTGGTCAGCCGGCCTGCATCGCCGATGTCGTGGCTATATCCGGCTTCGATGTCCACGCCGCGCGCGGTCGAGCTGGCGTAGTTGAGCGACAACTGCTGCAGGCTGCCCTGGACGATCTGGTACGGCACTTCCTCGTGTGGGCCGATGCCCGCGCCGTTGCGCGTGAACAGGCCGCAGAACTGGTTATTCAGGTCCGGCGCGTCGTAACACGCGTTCATGATGTCCTGCGCCGTCGGCGCGGTGATCACATCGTCGATGGTGATGTCGAAATAGTCGGCCGACAACGAGAAGCCCGGCAGGAACGTGGGTTGCCACACGATGCCGCGGTGAACGAGTCCGACGTCTCTTCCTTGAGTTCCGGATTGCCGCCGCTGACGATCTCGATCGACGAGGTGTAGAGGAAGTTGTAGTCGGCGGGAATTCCGGCCGCCGCGCAATTCGCCTCACGCGTCGGCGAGCCGTTGCCACGGCTGTCGCGGGCGCAGGGATCGATCGGGGCCGCTTCGAAGTTCTGGCCCTGAGCGGTGTACAGGTCGGCGAGGCTCGGCGCACGCACCGCGCGGGCAATGCCGGCACGGAACCGCAGGCCTTCGATCGGGGCGTATTCGAGACCGCCGTTGTACGCGAGCACGCCGCCAGTCGAGCCGTTGTAGTCGGCGTAGCGCGCGGCGAGGTTCAGCGTCAGCTCCTTTGCGCCGGTCTTCTCCCTGAGCAATGGCACGCGGAATTCCGTGAACACTTCGTCGACCTTGAACTTCGGCGCCTGCAGCGCCGTCAGCGCGTTGTAGAACGTGAGTCCGTTCGACACGATCGGATCGGCCTGGAAGGAATTCTCTTCGGTGCGATGCTCGACGCCGAATGCCAGACCCACCGGGCCTGCGGGCAACGAGAACCATGCGCTCGAGTCACCCGTCACCGTGGCGTTCACCACGAATTCGGTGATCTTGCCCACCGAGGTCGTGTCGTCGGTGAGGTAGTCGTGCATCTGTCTGGTGATGTTGCCGTCACCGAAGGGATTCATCGGGACGCAATTTGCGATGTCGTTCGCCAGCCGCGCGTCGGCGAACAAGGCCGCCGGCTCGCGTTCCTCTGTGTTCGGGTCGTCGAGGTTGTCGCCGTAGCCATAAGCGGCATCCGGATCGATCTGCGACCGGCAGACGATCTGCCCGCTGGAATCGCGCACCGAATCCATCGCGAGACCGAACTTCTGCGAATCGAGATTGTTCTTCACCAGCGTGTCTTCCTTGAACTGGCCCCAGTTCACGGACACTTCGTAGTTCCAGCCCTCGCCGATCTGGCCGCCGGCGCCGAGCACGATGCGCGTGGTCTCGCGCGTCGCGTCTTCTTCACGGTTGCCGAAATCGAGCAGGTTGCGGCGGAAGATCAACGGCGTCGAACCGTCCGTGATGGGATCCAGCCCCTGCGCCACGCGTGCGGCGTTGATGGTGGCGCGATTGGCGTCCGTGATGAACGGATTGTCGAACCGCGGGCGCTCGCGGTCGCCGTCGATGGTGCTGCCCTGGAAAAACGCCGGCTGGCCGAAGCGGACCGACTCCGTGCGGATGTATTTTGCCTCGATGAACGGCGCGAACGCCTCCGAGACCTGCAGGTTGCCGAAGACATTGAAGCTGTAACGCTCGAGTTTCGGGTAGATAGCCAGCGCGTTGCGCTCGCGGTTGTTGGTGCCGTTGCCGCCCTGGAAGCTGCCGTTCGGGGCGAGACCGATGCGTTCGCCGGTCTGCGGCACCAGCGAACCGTCGGGCTGCCACAGGAACGAACAGGCGAAAGGCGCGCCGGTGACGTCGCGGCCGCAGGGGGCAGCCGTGCCACCCATCGGCGTCGCGAGCAGGATGCTGCCGCCGTTGGCGATGGTGACGGAGCGAACGTCGCTGAAATAGCGGCGATCAGGAACTCCGTCCGAGCCGTCCACCGCGTCCGGGCCGTCCGCGTCGGTGACGACGAACAAGCCTTGCCGCGCCAGATTCTCGCGGTCCGAGGCGAAGAACGGATCCTGCTTGGCGTATTCGAAGTTGGCCGCGATGTTGCCGCGGTCGTCCCAGAAGTTGGTGCCCGCCAATACGCTGGCGTAGTAGTTGCCCGCGTCGTGTTCGCTGGTGGTTTCACCACCCTGGCCGCGGAACTGCAGGCCCTCGAAGTCCTTCTTGAGGATGAAATTGACGACACCCGCGATGGCGTCCGAACCATATACCGCGGAGTTGCCGCCGGTGACGACGTCGATGCGTTCGACCAGGTCCGTGGGGAATGTGTTCGTGTCCGGGGACACGGCGTTGCCGAGGATGTCGGAGCCCACGTGACGGCGGCCGTTGACCAGCACCAGCGTGCGTTGCGTGCCGAGGCCGCGCAGATCGAGCAGGTTGAGCCCGGTGGTGCCGAGAAAGCGGCTCGAGTTCGATTGGCTGAAGGTGCTGCGTAATGCCGGCAGATCGTTGAGCAGGTCGCCGACGGACGTGCTGCCGGTTTCGTACAACTCCGACGCGGAGACGGTCGTGACCGGCACGGCGGATTCCAGATTGGGCCGCGCGATGCGCGAGCCGGTCACGACGACCTCGTCGAGCGCCGCATCGTCGGGCGGCGTGGATTGTGCGGACACGATCGAAGTGGTGGCGGCCGCGGTGACACCGCAAAGCAACGACAACGCGCGGCGCAAGCCGCGATAACGTGGGGAAATCATTGAGCCTCCTGCGGAATCTGCGCTGCCGGTGCGTGTTCGAAACGTTCCGCTCGCGGCAGCTGGACTAACAACCCTTGATGTCTGCGTCTGTTGCACGCGCGCATCCGTGAGCCGGAGGTTAACAATGGAGGCAAGGAATTGAATCGCCCGAAAACGGCACCTGTTCTGAAAGCGCCGCGGATGAGTAGTTAGCTGCGGCGAACCGAGAGGTTCGCGCGACGAGCCGTTGACTGGCCCGCGCGAGGCACCGGCGGCAAAGGCGGCGATTCTGTGGCGCAAAAGCAAAAGGGCCGGGTTTTGACGCCCGGCCCTTCGTTTTCGAGACTATCTAGAGAGCTAGAAGCCCACCTTGAAGCCGGCGTAGAAGAACCGCCCGCGCGATTCGTAGATGCCGCTGCCGCCACCGGCGCCCGTCAGGCCGAACGGCGGAACGCGGTTGGCGAGGTTGTCCACACCCACATACGCGTTCACGTCATCGGTGATGTCGTAGGCCGCGCGCACGTCGTGGTAGAACACTTCCGGGTAGTACTTCGCTTCGGCGTAGTCGGCATTCTGCGGCGGATTGCCACCGACCGAGAACACGTTCTCCGCCAGGTCGATGACCATGTGACCCAGATAACGCAGCTGATAACCGAACGTGAACTTGCCGGCGGCGAAGTCCGTATTCAGGTTGAACGCGTCTTTCGGATCGCCGAGCTCATACAACACCTGGTCCGGATCTTCCGGATGCGCCGGATCGAGGTAGTCGTCCCGCTGCAGCATGCGCGTGTACACCAGGCGGGTGCTGAGCTTGCCCAGATCGCCGATGTTGCGTGCGTAGGCGACTTCGAAGTCGATGCCGCGCGCCCGCGAGCTCGCATAGTTCAGCAGTGTTTGCTGAAGGGTGCCGTTCTCGAGCGCGTACGCATCTTCGGGACCATTTTCGGGGCTGCCTTCCGGCCCGAGGCGCTGGAACAGGCTGCAGAACTGGTTGTTCAGATCGGCCGCGTCGTAGCAGGCGTCCATGATCTGCTGCGCATCCGGCGCCGTGATCACGTCGTCGATCTCGATGTCGAAGTAGTCGGCCGAGAAACTGAAACCCGGCAGGAACTCCGGTTGCAGGACGAATCCGGCGGTGAACGAGTCGGAGGTCTCTTCCTTGAGATCCGGGTTACCGCCGCTCAGGATCTCCGGAGTCGCCGTATAGATGTAGTTGAAGTCGGCGGGAATGCCGGCCGCCGCGCAATTGGCCGCGCGCGTCGGTGAACCAGCCGCGATGTTGTCGCTGGCGCAAGGATCGGTGATGTCCGCGAAGTTCTGGCTTTGCTCGGAATACAGATCCACGAGGCTGGGCGCACGCACCGCGCGCGCGAGGCCAGCGCGCAGCCGCACACCGTGAATCGGCGCCCACTCCAGGCTGCCGTTGTACGCCAGCACGCCGCCGGTCGAACCGTTGTAGTCCGAGTAGCGCGCGGCGAGGTTCAGCGTGAGCTCCTCGGCGCCCTTCATTTCCTTGAGCAGCGGCACGCGGAATTCCGTGAAGACTTCGCTGACCTTCTGCTTCGGCGGATCGAGCAACGGCAACGCGTTGTAGAACGTGATGCCGCTCGACACCAGTTCGTCGGCCTCGAAGAACACGCTATCTACCCGGTGTTCGACGCCGAACGCCACGCCGACGGGACCGCCCGGCAGCGAGAACCACGCGCTGCTGTCGCCGGTGATCGAGGCGCTGAAATCCAGCTGATCGATCTTGGCGACCGAGGTCGTGTTCTGCAGCACGTAAGCACGCGCGGCCGGGGAGATGTTGCCTTCGCCGAAGGGATTCATGGGCGCGCAGGCTGCGATGTCGGCTGCGAGCCGATCCGTTGCGTAGCCCGGAGCCTCTACTTCCGGGGTGCTCGGGTCATCGTACAAGGCATAGGCCGCGTCCGGATCGATCTGCGAACGGCAGACGATGTTCCCGTTCGTGTCGCGCGCGGCGTCCATCGCGAGCACGAAGCGCTGCATCTGCAGGTTGCCGAGAACCTCGGTTTCTTCCTTGAAGCGGCCGTAGTTCGCGGAGACCTCATAGCTCCAGCCACTGCCGATTTCGCCGCCAACGCCGAGCACGATGCGCGTGGTCTCGCGCGTCGCGTCTTCTTCGCGGCCGCCAAGGTCGGACAGATTCTTGTACAGCGAGAACTGATCTGCACCCGAGAGCGGATCGTTGTCGCCTGCGAGGAGCGCCGCATTGATGGTGGCGCGCGCGCCATCGGTCAGATAGGGATTGTCGAAGCGCGGATTCTCACGGTCGCCATCGATCGTGCCGCCTTGGAAAAACGCCGGCCCGCTCTGGTTCAGGGATTTCGTGCGAACGTACTTGGCTTCGATGAAGGGCGCGAACGCATCCGAGATTTTCAGGTTGCCGAAGACGTTGAAGCTGTATCGATCGAGTTTCGGGTAGATGGCGAACAACTCGTATTCGCGGTTGTTGGAACCGTTGCCGCCGTCGAAATTGCCGTTCGCGGCAGATCCGATGCGCGTGCCGGTCTGCGGCACGAGCGAACCGTCGGGCTGGAAGATGAACGAACAGGTATGCGGAGTGCCGGTGGTGCCCACGCCGCAGGGCGTGAGCAGCGGCACGCCGGGATCATCCGACTGAAACGGATTGACGATGAAGCTGCCGCCATTCGAATAAGTGACCGCGCGGACCGTCACGATAGTAGAGACGGTCCGACACACCATCGGAGCCGTTGACGTCGCCTGCCGTGTCCGAATCGACCGTGACGAACAAGCCCTGGTGGCTCAGGTTGCTGCGATCCGAGGCGAAGAAGGCATCCTGCCTGGCGTATTCGAAGTTGGCCGCGATGTTGCCGCGGTCATCCCAGAAGTTGGTACCGGCGAGAACGCTGGCGTAGTAGTTGCCGGCATCGCCTTCGCTGCTTTGACCACCCTGGCCGCGGAACTGCAGGCCTTCGAAGTCTTTCTTGAGAATGAAATTGACCACGCCGGCGATGGCATCGGAGCCGTAAACCGCGGAGTTGCCGCCGGTGACGACGTCGATACGCTCGACCAGATCGGTCGGGAATGTGTTCGTGTCCGGTGACACTGCATTGGCGAGAATGTCGGCGCCGACATGGCGGCGGCCGTTGACCAGCACGAGTGTGCGCTGCGTGCCGAGGCCGCGCAGGTCGAGCAGGTTCAAACCCGCCGTGCCGAGAAAGCGGCTCGAATTCGACTGGCTGAACGTGCTGCGCAAGGCGGGCAGATCGTTGAGCAGATCGCCGACCGACGTGCTGCCGGTCTCGTACAGCTCGCTGGCCGCGACCGTCGTGACCGGAACCGCCGATTCGAGATTCGGGCGCGCGATGCGCGAGCCTGTCACCACGACTTCCTCGAGGCTTTTGTCCTCGGCGGGCGGCGACTGGGCCGAGACGACTGAGGAACCGATGGCTGCGGACAGGCCGCAAAGCATGAATGCCGCGCGACGTTCGCCGCGACTGTGATGAGAAGACATGTTCCCTCCTGCAAGAGACTGGGCGGCGGTCGGGCGAATTTGGTTTCGTCACGACAGCAGCGATTGCTGTAAACCCCTCTGATGCGTGCAGATGTTGCATGCACGCATCGATGTGGCGGAGCTTATCAATAGGCACCGGAAAGAACAGAGCCTTTTGTATTGAGCGGCCAAGTATCTGTAAGAAAAGACTTACTTTTTAGCGGCGACTGTCCGGAGGGTGGGCCAGTCGTCCCTGAAGCAGGTCAATTAATGGGGAATGTCGCAAAAAAGGGACATACTTGCGCGAAGCGGCCGTGACTGGCTACCTGCCGCCGAAATCGTAGGTCACGGATAGCGAGTAACGCCGGCCCAGGAAATCGTAATTGCCGTTGAAGGCGTCGACGGATATCGGGAAGGGCGGCGCGCCATCGAATACGTTGGTCACCGCGAGGCGCACGACGGTGCTGGCCATCGGCTGATAACTGACTGAGAGGTTGTGCACCCAGTCGCCGTTCACTTCGAGGATGTCGCGGCTCTCGGCGTCGAAAGTCCGGTCGTAGAGCTGCTTGCCCACGTAGTTAGTTTGCCAGCGCGCACCCAGGCTGCCGCGTGACCAGCCGAGGTTGAGTTGCGCGGTGTCTTTCGGGCTGCCGATCTGCTCCTCGCTGTTGGTCGTGGACAGCCCCGTGGCGGAACGCAGTTCCTCGCGCAGCCGGTAGTAGCTCACGCCAAGCTCGAGGTCCCCGAGCGCGCCGAAGTCGTGCCGCAGGTGGCCTTCGAGGAGCACGCCCGCCATCGACTGGAACGCGCCGTTCGCGTAGCCCGACTGGAAGAAGGTGATCTGACCGGGCTGCCCGGAGCCGGGCGCCCCGCGCGTGAAATAGTCGCAGTAGTGATTCGGATAGGCCGCGTTGTCGAAACACGCGGAAGACAGATCCGCGCCGCTCAACCGCGTGATCGTGTTGTCGATGCGGACGTCTATCCAGTCGACCGAAAGCGTCAGGTCCGGCACCCAGCGCGGCCGCAACACGAAGCCCGCGGTCCAGGCATTCGAGGTCTCGTTGCCGAGGTTTGGATCGCCCTGCGAGGTGCCGGGCACGGCGGCCGTCGTGGCGTTGGAGACCCACGAACCGTCGTTCGGCAGGCCGTGCTCGGCGAAGAACCTTTCGCAATTGGCACGGCGAATGGCCTTGCGGGTGCCGGCGGTCAGGAAGGCGGAACTGCACGGGTCACTGACCTGGCCAAACAGCGGCGACACCGGTAGATAGAGCTCGGTGATCGCCGGAACCCGCAGCGAACGGGTGACGTTGCCGCGCAGCTCGACGTCTTCCACCGGAAACCATTCGATACCGCCGGTCCAGGCCGTGAAGTCGCCATTGATGGACGTGTCGACGCGGCGCGCCTTCGCAACCAGGGTCAGCCGCGAAAGACCGGGCAGCGCGTTCTCGTGCGAGAACAGCGGTGCGGTGACTTCGCCGAAAAATTCATTGGTGGAGTAGTCACCGTGGATACGCGCGACGGGCGCGGAGCGGCCAAGCCCCGCGAACAAGTAGTCGTCCGGCAGGAATGCGCCGCTTTCGCGCCGGTGTTCGAAGCCGACGTTGTACTCGACCGGGCCGCCGGCGATATCGAACAACACGCTGCCGATGTTGGCGTTGAATACCTGTTGTTCGAGCTCGGCGTCGGCACGCTGGATGCTGGTGACGTAGGCGAGCGCGGCCGCGGACGGGCGCCCATCGCCGAAGATGTCGAGCGGCACGCAGGCCGGATCCGCCACCGGGCCTTCGCCGTTGACGAGGATGCGGCCCTGGGGGTCCGGCAGCCCGGTGTAGTTAGGTGTGGCGGTGCACCGCAGCTGGCCGCCGACCGGCGCCACGTTGAGCGCGTTGACGAATCGCTGGTGATCGAGCTGCGCGCCTTCGTACTTCGATTCGTTGCGGCCGAAGTTGAAGTACGTTTCCCACCCGAAGCGGCGATTTCCGGCGTCGAAGTTCCCGGTGGCACCGGCCACCGCCTGGTACAGGTCGCCGCTGCCGATCGAATTGTTCACCGCGAGGTCGCGGCTGGCGCGCGAGATGCGGAACGAGGTGACACCGAGGCCCGCAAGCGTGTCGCGCGCCTGCTGGGTCAACAGCGGATGATTCGCCGGCAGCGTGATCGGACCGCTCGAGCTGCCCGCGAAGCTGATGGTGTTGAACACCGGCTGGTCGACCAGCTCCGTCGCCTCATTGTGGTAGGCGAACACGTCGGCAAACAGCCGCACATTGTCGGTCAGGTCGAAATGCGCGCCGAGCGTGGCGGTGGTGCGTTCGAGATCGGTCATGAGCGGCAGCGTGCCCATCAAATAGAGTCCGTCACCGCCCGAAGCATCCGACGTACCGAAATTGATGCCGCGGTTGTAGGGCACGAGACTGCCGTCGGGCGCGAATTGCAGGCAATTGTTGCTGTCGGCGCCGAAGCAGCGCAGCCGGCCGTCCGGTAGTTTGTCGAGGCCGATGGGCAACACGACGCCGTTGTAATTGTGATTGACGCTGCGCCGGTCGCGGATCAACACGCTGTTGGGGATGCCGTCCGCTGCGCCGGTGTTGAACGGGATGGCCGGGTTTACGCGTCCGTCGTTGGCCGGCGTGCGCCCGGTCTGGCCCGCGATCGCCGTCGCATTCGGGTTTCCCACGAACGTGTACGCGTCGGCGAAACGTTTGTTGGACGTGGCCAGCACGCCGTCGGTGCGGCTGCGTTGAACGGATGCTGTGACGTTGCCGCGGTCGCCGGCGAAATTCCAGCCGCCCACGAGGCCCAGGCTGTTGCTCCGGCCGCCGCCGGAGTCGAGCTGGCCGTATTGACCGAACGCTTCTACTCCCTGGTAATTCTGCTTGAGCTTCACGTTCACGACGCCGGCGATCGCATCCGAGCCGTAGGTCGGGGCACCGCCGATGGTCAGCGTCTCGACGTCGTCGAGCAACACCGTGGGGATGAAGTTGAGATCCACCTGGTTGCCGGGCGCGGTCGGGCCGAACAACGCGGGCGGGTTCGACGTGACGATGCGCCGGCCATTGACGAGCGTGAGCGTGCGGTTCGTGCCGAGACCGAACAGGTTCACGAAATTCACGCCCGGCGCGTAGGAGGACTGGCCACCTTCGGGCGTGACGCCCGTGCCGAAGCCCGGAGTTTCATTCAACGCGTCGGCAACGTTCGTGAGGCCGCGGCTGCGCACGTAGTCGCCGGTTACGACCAGCGCAGGCTCGAGCGTGTCGAAGCCGGCCCGCTTGATGCGCGATCCGGTTACCAGCACTTCGGCCACGCGTTTGTCATCACTCTTCTCGTCGGTTGGGCTGTCTGCTGCAAACCCCACCGCGCTCTGGGCGAAAAGGCCGCAGAACACGATCAGCGCGCGGACGGCGCCGCGAAACCCGGACGCGGACATGGAGACTCCTGAGGCAAACATCCGCGGATCACACGATCGGTGTCGGCGCCGCGAGTTCTTTTTCGTCCGCCGCAGCATATCAACGGCCTGCGAAAAGGGAACCGGTTCCGGGACGGTGGCTGACGCATGCCGCACTGCGATTCTCAACCGGCCGCACGGGCATATGTCACCGATTGGGAACGGTTGCCCTTGCAACGCCGCGCGAGGATTATCGTCCGCCGAACCGCCGACGGCCCGACGGCGATATGCGCCAAGCCGACGGGACACTGGAAATAAACAGCCGTCGACCCGGGTCTGGTATCGCGTTGAGTTCGTAAACCAAGACAACAACTCCGGAGAAGTCTCATGAATCTGAAGACCATCGCCATTGCCTCCGCCGTCGGCAGCCTGCTCGCTCTCGGCAGCGCCGCGGCCACGGCGGCCGATGCTCCCGCCAAGGAAAAGTGCGCGGGCATCGCCGCGGCCGGCGCGAACGACTGCGCCACCGCCAAACATTCCTGCGCGGGCCAGTCCAAGGTCGACAAGGGCGCGGACGAGTGGAAGTACGTGCCGAAAGGTGAGTGCGAGAAGATGGGCGGCAAACCCGTCGCCGCCAAAGAAAAAGCGATGTAACGGCCGATGTCACGCCTCGCCACACGAGGTGTGCCGCTGGGGCCGATTCCGGCACGCGCCGGGATCGGCCTCAGGTTCGCCCATCACGATGCGCTGCTCGAAGAGCGTCCGGCCATCGGCTGGATCGAAGCGCATACCGAGAATTATTTTCACGACGGCGCCGCGCCGCGCGCGCTCGAACGCGCCCGGACTAACTACCCGCTCAGCTTGCACGGCGTCGGCCTGGGGCTGGGCTCGGTGGACGGCATCGACCGTGCGCACCTGGCGCGCGTCAAACGCGCCATCGCGCGGTTCGAGCCCGCGCTGGTTTCCGAACACGCCTGCTGGGGACATGCCGGCGGCGAGTTCTTCAACGACCTGCTGCCGCTGCCGTACACGGACGAGGCGGTCATGCTGCTGGCCTCACACGTGCGCGAAGCGCAGGATTTCCTCGGTGTTCAGCTGCTCATCGAGAACGTCTCGGCCTACGTGGCCTTCGAACATTCGCGGCTCACGGAGTGGGACTTCCTCACCGCCGTCGTCGAGCAAAGCGGCTGCGGCCTGCTGCTCGACCTCAACAACATCTACGTCAGCGCGAAGAATCTCGGGCTCGACGCACACGCGTTCATTGCCGGCGTTCCAGCCGCCAGCGTGCGCGAGATCCATCTCGCCGGCCATACGCGCAACGGCGCGATCCTGATCGACGATCACGGGTCTGCGGTGTGCGACGAGGTGTGGGAGCTGTACAGGTGTGCGATCGCGCGCTTTGGCCCGAGGCCTACGTTGATCGAATGGGACACCGACATCCCCGCGCTCCGCGTCCTGGTCGATGAAGCCGCGCGCGCCGATCGCGTGCTCGAGGAGGCGCATGGCCTCGCTGCGTGAGCTGCAGAGTTCGTTCGCCGCGGCGCTGCGCGACCCGCAGGCCGCCTGCCCCGTCGCTCCGCCAGCGAACCTCTCCATCTATCGCAACAACGTCAGCCACGCGTTTCGTTCGGCGCTCGCAGCCAGTTTTCCAGTCGTCCGCCGACGCGTCGGCGACGAGTACTTCGGCCAGCTCGCGCATCACTATCGCAAGGCGTTTCCATCGCGCAGCGGCGACCTGCATTTCGTCGGCCAGGAGTTCGCAGGCTTTCTCGATGAGCATCTGAGCAATGGCGACTATGCGTGGCTCGCCGATCTCGCGCGGATCGAGTGGGCGCGTGAAGAGGCGCTGATCTCTCCCGTACTTCCTGCCGTCGGCGCAGAAGTGCTCGCGCGCTTCGCGCCCGAACAACTGGAAGAGCTGGTTTTCGCCTTCCAGCCGTCACTGCGGCTGCACTCCTGCGCCTACCCGGTCTTTTCCGTTTGGCAGGCCAACCAGGGCACGACTGCTTCTCCAGCGGATCAATCTTTGGGTGCAGAGTGCGGCTTGATCCTTTTACGCGCTGATTCGCTCCGAGTTCGCACGCTGGAGCCCCGCCTCTTCTCTTATCTATGTGCGCTGACCGGCGGCGAGACCCTGGGTGAAGCGATGGAGCGCGCGGCGCTGGATGGCAGCGCCCTTTCGCAGGCCCTCGGGTTCATTTTCATGGAAGGGTTGGTCACCTCGGTGGACCTGGGGTCGATCCCCGTGTGCCCGCAGTAGTTTGAACGGGCAGTTTCTTTCACAATGCCGCGCGCCGACCCGGCCCCTTCAGAACTACAACAAAAAAATATCATGAATGCTCCCGAGGCCCGCCGCCCGCTGGCAAGTCGTTCGACCCGCTGGGCGGGCTTCCTGTCCACTGCCGCGGTCCGCGCCGGCTTCACCGCCGACGGGATCTCCATCCTGTCGTTGCTGGTTGCAGCCGCCGGCGCCGCCGCGCTGCTCCTGCTGCCCAGGCCGTGGAATCTGCTGGCCTGCGCGGCCGGCATCCAGCTGCGGCTGCTGTGCAATCTGCTCGACGGCATGGTCGCGATCGAGGGCGGCAAGAAGTCCAAAGTGGGTGTGTTGTACAACGAGGTGCCGGACCGGGTCGCGGATTCGCTGTTCCTGGTGGCGCTGGGCTACGAGATCGGCATCCCGTGGTTGGGGTGGCTCGCGGCATTGGCCGCTGCCGTCACGGCCTACATTCGCGTGCTCGGCGGAACCTTCGGCCTTGCGCAGGACTTTCGCGGGCCGCTGGCCAAACAACATCGCATGTTCGTCATGACGCTCGGTTGTCTCATCGGCTGTGGCGAATATTTCGTGGACGGCGGAGAGCGTGCGGTGATCGCGGCGGCGTGGATCATCGCCATTGGCGCCATCGTCACGTGCGGCACACGCATTCACGCCATCGCGCGCCAGTTGAAGGCGCGCTAGATGATGCGCCCCTCGAGCGCGCTGCTGGTCGGCGTGGTCAAGCTGCTGGTGGGCGCCTATGCGCGCTGGATCGGCACGGTTCCCGGCCCGGCGCAACGCATCTACTACGCCAACCACACCAGCCACATCGACACGCTTGCGATCTGGTCATCGTTGCCGCGCAGCCTGCGCCGGCGCACGCGGCCGATCGCCGCGCGCGACTATTGGGGAACGGGCATCAGGAAGTACATCGCAACACGCGGCTTCGGCGCCGTGCTGATCGACCGCGCGCGCGAGAACGCGGCGGTGGATCCGCTCGAGCCGCTGCGCGCCGCGCTGCGCGACGGCGATTCGCTGATCATCTTTCCGGAAGGCACGCGCGGTACCGGCGCCTTGCCGGCGCGTTTTCGCAGCGGCCTGTTCCGGCTGGCGACGGAGTTTCCTGCCGTGGAGCTGATACCCGTGTATCTCGACAACCTGCATCGCAGCCTGCCGAAGGGTGCGTTGCTACCGGTGCCCATCGTGTGCACGGTGCGTTTCGGTGCACCGGTCGTACTTGCGAGCGGCGAGAGCAAGGAGACTTTTCTCGAACGCGCGCGCGCGGCCGTGATTGCGCTTGCGGACCCCAAGGCGGCCGCATGATCGATCACCTGCGCACGATTCCCGTCGAATTCTTCTGGCTGTTCGGCGCACTCGTGATCTTGTTAGGTATCGCCTCGGCTGTGGCCACGTTGCTGGCGCGCCGGCCGGGGGATGAAAAAAAGGCTGCAAGCCGCGCCAATCTGACCGCGCGCATCAATGCGTGGTGGGTGATGGTCGGCATTCTCGCCGTGGCGTTCCTCGCCGGGTCGACGATGACGCTGATCTTGTTCGCGCTGGCTTCGTTCTTCGCCTTGCGCGAATTCATCACGTTGACGCCGAGCCGGCCCGGCGACCGTTTGCCTTTGTCGCTGGCATTTTTCGTGGTGTTGCCGCTGCAGTTCGTGCTGATCGGCACGGCGCGATACGGCATCTTCGCGATCTTCATCCCGGTGTATGCGTTCCTGCTGCTGCCCTCGATCGCGGCGTTGCGCTCCGACATCGACGATTTCCTCTCGCGCAGCGCGAAACAGCAGTGGGGTCTCATGGTGACCGTGTACTGCCTCAGTCATGCACCCGCCCTGCTGATGCTGGAGATCCCGGGGCAGGCCGGCCGCAGCGCGCTGCTGTTGTTCTATCTACTGCTGGTCGTGCAGATGAGCGACGTCATGCAGTACGTGTTCGGCAAGTTGTTCGGGCGCACGAAGATCGCGCCGGTGGTGAGCCCGTCGAAGACGGTCGAGGGCTTCGTCGGCGGCGGCCTCGCCGCCACCGCCATCGGTGGCGCGATGTGGTGGATCACACCGTTCACCTGGTTCGAGTCGGCGGCCATCTCCGCGGTCATCGTGTTGATGGGATTCCTGGGCGGGCTGACGTTGTCCGCGGTCAAGCGCAGCCTGGGGGCGAAGGACTGGGGAGTCATGATCGAAGGTCATGGCGGCATGCTCGATCGCACCGATTCGATCTGCTTCGCTGCACCGGTGTTTTTCCACATCGTGCGGTTTTTCTACACGTAGTTCGGGGTCGGCCATGCGCGCAGCAGTTGTCGGATTTGTGCTCGCAATGTGCGTCAGCGCGGCGCCGGTCTTTGCGCAGCAGCCGAAGGCAGCTGCCGAGAAGTTCACGCCCGTGCCCGTGATCTTCGATACGGACATCGGTACCGACATTGACGATGTCTACGCGCTGGCGCTGCTGCTGCAGCGCCCGGAGCTGCAGGTGCTCGGTGTCACGACGGTTTCGAGCGATGCCGTGGCGCGGGCGCGGCTCGCCGCGAAGTTCCTGTACGTCGCCGGCGGCAAGTGGGCGAGCCTGCCGGTGTACGCCGGCATTTCCACGCCGCTCCAGTACATGAAGCAGGTCGAATGGGCGCGGGGTTTCGAGTCACCCAGCCTGCATGTCTCCGGCGGAGTGGAATTCATGCGCCATGAGATCAACCGGCGCCCCGGGGAAATCACCATCATCGCGGTCGGCGAGCTCACGAATATCGCCGCGCTGCTCGAGGCGGAGCCGGGCATCGGAAAGAAGATCCGTGCGATCTCGCTGATGGGAGGTTCCATCTACCGTGGCTACGCGGCCGGTTCGAAGCCGGAGCCGGAGTGGAACATCAAGTCGAATGCCGCCGCCGCGCGCGCGGTATTTGCTTCGGGTGTGCCGCTGCTGGTGGCACCGCTCGATTCCACGGCGGACCTGAAGATGACGCCCGAGATGCGCGTGCAGGTTTTTACGCGCGGTACTGCGGTCAACGATGCGTTGGCCGCGCTCAACTCCATCTGGCGCCACACCAATCACTGGAACGGCGAGAATCCGACATATTTCGATGTGTTGGCGGTGCAGCTCGTGCAGCCGCGCAAGCCCTATGAACTCACGCCATTACACATCGAAGTCAGCGCCGATGGCGCAACCAGACCGATTCCGGGCGGCAAACCCAATGCCGAAGTGGCGCTGAAGATAGACGCAGGCTCTTTCATGGCGGAGAGCATCGCGCTGCTGAATCGCTGAGCCGGCTGCGCGCCGCTTCGCCGGTGAACAGACTCGGGGGAACCACGGGAAAGGACGTGTCGCTTCGCGGCGCGGCCCATTCCTACACCGAACTACCCGGCCCGGCGCTTTCCCTTACTTGACTCTCAAATTCGCGCCGCGCATAACTATTTGGCCGCCAGGTAGCGGTAACAACTCGAGGAGCAGCGCAGCAAACGGACACCGAGTTCGTTTTCTGGAACACGCGTTAACTAACTAGTCGATCGCTTCGCGCGCCGGATCTCGCCAGCGCGCGCCACATAGAGGGGGAAATTCTATGAGTCTCGTTCTGAAGAGAATCGCCGTGACGCGCACGAAGCTCGCCATGGCTGTCGTCCTGATCGCAGGTCTTGGTGCTTCGCCGGCCAACGCCCAGCAGTGCCTCACGGCGAACCAGACCGGCACCAACAACGGCTTCTACTATTCGTTCTGGAAGGACAGCGGCAACGTCACGTTCTGTCTGCAGGCGGGAGGCCGGTACACATCGCAGTGGAGCAACATCAACAACTGGGTGGGCGGGAAGGGCTGGCAGACGGGCAGCCGACGCGCGGTGAGTTACTCGGGCACCTTCAGCCCGAACGGCAATTCGTATCTCACCCTCTATGGGTGGACGACGAATCCGCTGGTCGAGTACTACATCGTGGACAGCTGGGGATCATGGCGCCCGCCGGGCTCGGGGTTCATGGGCACGGTGACCAGTGATGGCGGCACCTACGACGTCTACCGGACCCAGCGAGTCAATCAACCTTCCATCATCGGCAACGCGACGTTCTATCAGTACTGGAGCGTGCGTCAGCAGAAGCGCGTGGGCGGAACCATCACCTCTGGAAATCACTTCGACGCGTGGGCCGCGTATGGAATGAACCTGGGAACGCACAACTACCAGATCCTGGCCACCGAGGGCTACCAGAGCAGTGGCAGCTCTGACATCACGGTGAGCGAGGGGACGAGTGCGCCCCCAGGCGGTGGTGGCGGCGGCGGTGGCAGCAAGACCATCGTCGTACGTGCGCGCGGCGTCGCCGGTGGGGAATCCATCACGCTCAAGGTCAACAACCAGAACGTCCAGACCTGGACGCTGGGCACCAGCATGCAGAATTACACGGCGACGACGTCGTTGAGCGGTGGCATCACGGTGGCCTACACCAACGACAGCGGCAATCGTGACGTGCAGGTCGACTACATCCAGGTGAACGGTGCGACGCGGCAATCGGAAGCCCAGAGTTACAACACCGGGCTATACGCCAACGGCCGTTGCGGCGGCGGATCGAACAGCGAGTGGATGCATTGCAACGGGCAGATCGGGTACGGCAACACGCCGTGACCTGATGCTCTGAACGGCGCGCGGCGGAGAGTCTCCGCCGCGCGCCTGACTCGAGCGCGTTACCAGATACGGACGCGATCCTCCGGCTTCAGATACATCTTGTCGCCCGGCTTCACGCCGAACGCTTCATACCAGGCATCCATATTGCGTTCCGGAAACGTGCCGCGCGCGGGATGCGGCGAGTGTGAGTCCGTCAGCAGCATCTGCCGCAAGGCGTCGTCACGCATCTTCGAGCGCCACAGCTGCGCGAAGGCCAGGAAGAAGCGCTGGTCGCCCGTGAATCCGTCGATGACCGGCGCGGGTTGGCCCTTGAGCGAAAGCTGGTAGGCGCTGTAGGCCATCTGCAGCCCGCCCAGGTCGCCGATGTTTTCGCCCATCGTCAGCTCACCGTTGATGCATGCCCCCTCGAGCGGACAGTACGTGTGGTAGAGCGCGGCCAGCTTTTTGGTCGCCGCGAGAAATTTCGCGTTGGTTTCCGGCGTCCACCAGTTGCGAACCTTGCCCGACCCGTCGAACTCTCGACCCTGGTCGTCGAAGCCATGGCCGATCTCGTGACCGATGACGGCGCCGATCGCGCCGTAGTTCACCGCCGGGTCCGCGTTCGGATCGAACAAGGGCGGCTGCAGGATGCCGGCCGGGAAGGTCATCTGGTTCTTGAGCGGGTTGTAGTAGGCATCGATCGTCTGCGGCGACATGTCCCACTCGACTCGGTCGACCGGCTCCTTCAGGCGTTTCGCACGTCGCTCCCAATCGAAGAGCCGCGCGTTGCGGGAATTTTCGAAATGTTTACCGCGTTCGATGACGAGCTGTGAGTAGTCGCGCCAGGTGTCCGGGTACCCGACGCGCGGCTCGAAGGCGTCGAGCTTCTTCTGCGCTTCCGCGCGCGTGGCGTCGTCCATCCAGGCGGACTCGGCCAGGCGCTGCTTGAGTGCGGCGCGCAGGTTCACGACCATGTCGTCCATCTTCGCCTTGGTTTCCGGCGGAAAATATTTCCGCACGTAAATCTGGCCCAGTCCTTCCCCGATGGATTCGTCGAGCAGGCGTAGGCCGCGCTTCCAGCGATCGCGCTGTTGTTCGATGCCACGCAGCGCCTTGTTGCGGAAGTCGAATTGCGCCGTATCGAAGGCCTTCGGCAGGTCGGTTGCGTACGAATCCACGAAATGGAAAGTCATGTACGCCTTCCAGTCGGCAATGGGCTCCGTGCCTAGCAGCTTGGCGCCGTCGCGTATCGCAGTGGTTTCATTGACGATGAAGTTTTTTGCTTCGCCGAGACCCACACCCGCGAGCACCACATCCCAATCGACGGTCGGCACATATTTCTCGAGCGCCGCCAGATCCATCGGGTTGTTCGTCTTGCTGACGTTGCGGCGCAGGTCCTCGGGCCAGGCAACCTGCGCGATCTTGTTCTCGAGCTTGATGACCTTTTTCGCGGAGGCGGCCGGATCCGGAGCGCCGATGAGCTCGAAGAGCTTCGTGACGTAAGCGAGATAGGCCGCGCGGTAGGCGTCGAACTTGGGGCCCTTGTTGATGTAGTAGTCGCGGTTCGGCATGCCGAGGCCGGACTGCGATACCCACACCGTGTACCGCGTCGGATCCGCGGTATCTGCTTCGACGAAGACATTGAAGGGCGCCTGGAAGTCGATCGAGCCGACCAGCTTCATGAGATCCGTCTTGTCCTTGGCGGCATCGATCTGCGCGAGATACGGCTTGAGCGGCTCGATGCCACGCGCCTCGATGCCGGCGTCGTCCATCCAGCTGGCGTACAGATCGGCGACTTTCTGGTCGACGCTTCCGGCAGCGGGTTTGCTGGCGGCGAGCTCATCGACGATGCCGTGGAGGTTGGCCTCGGTCTTGTCGAACAGGGCGACGATCATCCCGTTGAAGGGCCGGTCGGCGGGGATCGTCGCGGTCGCCAGCCATTTGCCGTTCACGTAGCCGTAGAAGTCGTCGCCGGGGCGGACGCTGGTATCCATTTGGGCGAGATCCACGCCGAAGGATCCGAAGGCTGGCTTGGCAGGAACAGGTGGGGGTGCAGGCGGTTCGACTTGCTTGCCACAGGATGACAGGACAAGAACCGCCAGGACGCAAGGCAGGGTGGAGAAACGCATGGGATGTACCGAGGAGTTCAGATTTCCGAAGCGTACTCCTGGCATTGCGTTGCGTCGCAACCGAACTCGCCGGAGCGTCCCGAAAGTGCGGCGAGCGGAGTCAGGCGTCGAAGTCCCGCCGGTATGTCCGGCCGCTGGCGATGGGCAGGCCCTGCCGCGACCGGCCCTTCTACGCATCGAGAAGGGCGAGGCGCATCGCCGCGCGCCCGTCAGACAGCGCGGTAGTTAGACATCCAGGTTAGAAACTGCCAGCGCGTTTTTCTCGATGAACTCGCGGCGCGGCTCCACCTGGTCACCCATCAGCGTGGTGAAGATTTCGTCCGACGCCAGGATATCCTCGATGCGCACCTGCATGAGCCGGCGCGTTTCGGGGTTGATGGTGGTGTCCCAGAGCTGCTCCGGGTTCATCTCACCCAGGCCCTTGTAGCGCTGGATGGACTGACCCTTGCGCGCCTGGTCGAGCAGCCAGAGCATGGCCTGCTTAAACGAGCCGATCTCTTCGCGCGCGCCATCGCGCGCGATATACGCACCCTCGCCGATCATCCCTGCCAGCGTCTTGCCGAGCTCGACGATGCGGCGGTACTCGGCCGACTCGAAGAATTCCTTCGGCAGCGCTTTTTCGGTGATCGAGCCGTGTTCGGTCTTGCTGACCATCACGCGGGCCGGATGGCCGTCGACTTGGCGCAGTTCCACGCGATAGTTGCGCGGGCTGTCGGCCAGGCCACTCAAGTGGCGCGCGAGATCCGCGGTCCAGTCGCGCATCCAGTCGACGCGGTCGAATTCCGCCGCGGTGACCTCGGGCATGTAGATGAGCTGGTCGAGCAGACGCTCGTCGTAGCGGCGCGCCCAGCGCTTGATGATGGCCTGCACTTCCATGTACTGGCGCGCCAGGCCTTCCAGACCGGGACCTGACAGCGGTGGCGCGCTGCCGTTGACGTGCAGCGCCGCGTCGTCGAGCGCCGAGGCCAGCAGCATGGTGTTGAGCTCGAGGTCGTCCTTGACGTAGACCTCTTGCTTGCCGCGCTTCACCTTGTACAGCGGAGGCTGCGCGATGTAGATGTGGCCGCGCTCGATCAGCATCGGGATCTGGCGGTAGAAGAACGTGAGCAGCAGCGTGCGGATGTGCGAACCGTCGACGTCCGCGTCCGTCATGATGATGATGCGGTGATAACGCAGCTTGTTGATGTCGAACTCGTCGCGACCGATGCCGCAGCCGAGCGCGGTGATCAGCGTGCCGACTTCGACGGACTGCAGCATCTTGTCGAAGCGTGCCTTCTCGACGTTGAGGATCTTGCCCTTCAGCGGAAGGATCGCCTGCGTGCGGCGGTCGCGGCCCTGCTTGGCGGAGCCACCGGCCGAGTCACCCTCGACGATGAAGATTTCGCACAGCGCCGGATCTTTCTCCTGGCAGTCGGCGAGTTTGCCGGGCAGGCCCGCGATATCGAGCGCGCCTTTGCGACGCGTCATCTCGCGCGCCTTTCGGGCCGCTTCGCGTGCGCGCGCGGCGTCGATGATCTTGCCGACGATGGCCTTCGCTTCGGCCGGATGCTCGAGCAGGAATTCCGAAAGCTTCTCGGCGACGGCGGATTCCACCACGCCCTTCACTTCCGACGAGACCAGCTTTTCTTTGGTCTGCGAGGAAAACTTCGGATCGGGTAGTTTGACGGACAGGATGGCCGTCAGACCTTCGCGCGAATCATCGCCCGTGGTCGGCACCTTCTCCTTCTTCGCCGCCATCTCTTTTTCGATGTAGTCGTTCAGCGTGCGCGTGAGCGCGGCGCGGAAACCGGAGAGATGGGTGCCGCCGTCCTTCTGCGGAATGTTGTTCGTGTAGCAGAACATCGACTCGGTGTACGAATCGTTCCACTGCATCGCGACTTCGACGCCGATCGGGCCTTCCTGGGTCTTGAACCAGAACACCGAGGGATGAATGCCCGAGCGCGAACGGTTCAGATGTTTGACGAACTCCTGCAGGCCGCCTTCGTGCTGGAACACATCGGACTTGGCCTCGCGCTCATCGATGAGTTCGATGCGCACGCCGGAGTTGAGAAACGACAACTCCCGCAAACGTTTGGCTAAAATGTCGTAAACGAACGTGATGTTCGTGAAAGTTGCTGGACTTGGCTTGAAACGCACCGTAGTTCCACGTTCCGTGGTCTCACCGGTGACGGCCAGTGGCGCGACGGGATTGCCGCCGCGAAATTCCATCTTGTGGACCTTGCCGTCGCTGTTGATCGTCAGCCAGAGATGATCGGAGAGCGCGTTCACCACGGACACACCGACGCCGTGAAGACCGCCGGAAACCTTGTACGAGCTGTCGTCGAATTTGCCGCCTGCATGCAGGACGGTCATGACGACCTCGGCGGCCGAGCGTCCCTCGTCGGGGTGAATGTCGGTCGGAATTCCGCGGCCGTTATCCGAAACGGTTACGGACTCATCGGCGTGGATCGTGACGACAACGCGGTCGCAATAGCCGGCCAATGCCTCGTCGATCGCGTTGTCCACGACCTCGAAAACCATGTGATGGAGGCCGGTGCCGTCATCGGTGTCGCCGATGTACATGCCGGGTCTTTTTCGAACGGCGTCGAGACCCTTTAAGACCTTGATTTTGCTGGAGTCGTAGACGTCGTCGTTGGCCATGACTGACTCGGAAAAACGGGCCGGAATTATACCCGTTTCACGCGCCCTTGTTCCACGTGAAACGTCGCTTTAGGTGCTTGAAAAAGCGCGGTTTCCGGGGTCAGCGACGTGGCAATCATCTGGCATCGGAGCGATGCCAATTCATCGAACAAACGCTGCAGATTTTTCTCATCCAGCTCGGCGGCGGGATCGTCCAGAAGCAGCACCGCATTCATGCCGAGCTCGTCCTGGAGCAGCTGCAGTTGCGAAACGATCATGGCGACGGCCGTGAGCTTCTGCTGCCCGCGCGAGAGCGTCTCCCGGGCAATGCGATTGCTCCGCCTGAGCGTGACATCCGCGCGATGCGGGCCGGACGATGTCATTCCACGTGCCCGGTCCCTTTCCAGATGCGATTTAAGCGACTCCTCGAGCGCGGTACCGGCCGCCCAGCCGGAGAAGAATCCCGCGCTGACATCGAGGCCACCGAATCGATCGAAAGTCTTCGCAAGCCGTGGAGCAAGTCGATTGAGCGCCTGTTGGCGGGAGGCCGTGATCGCCTCGCCGTTCCGGATCAGCTCGCCATCCCAGGCTTTCGTATCGCCTGCTCCGGATCTCAGCGCGGCATTCCGTTGCTTCAGGGCGCGGTTGTAGCGTGCCCAATGGAGGCCGAAGCTTGGTTCCACGTGGAACACAAGCCAATCCAGCCAGCGCCGACGGCGCTCGGGTCCCTGATCAACGAGCTTGTGGATTTCCGGGTCGATCGCCTGAACGGGCAGTACGCCGGAGAGTTCGAGCAGCGATTGAGCGTTCTGGCCATTGATCCTGGCCCGCGTGCCGCCGTCTGCCGCGATTTCTACTCCCGCCTGCTTGGATGGCACATCGTCCGTGCGGCCGAATACGGTCAAAGCCGTCGAGCCGTGGCGAATGAGCCTCTCGCTGCTGCGGGTTCGAAACGACCGCCCGCGGCCCAGCAAAAAAATCGCCTCCAAGATGGATGTCTTGCCTGCGCCGTTCGCACCTGAGATGAGGTTGAGCTGCGGCGAAAATTCGAGCACCGCGGATTCAACGCTGCGCAGATTCTCGATCCGCAGTTCGGCGAGCGACATCGACTGCGGCCGCCGAGCTGCGGCTTAGAGCCGCATCGGCATCACGACGTACTTCGAACTCGTGATGCCAGCCGCGCGCACCAGACAGCTGCTGTTCCCGTCGGTGAGGCCAAGAACAACCTTCTCGGAGTCCACCGCGGCCAACGCATCCAGCAGGTACGTGACGTTGAAGCCGATCTCGACCTCGTCGCCCGTGTAAGTGACCTCGACCTGGTCTTCGGCCTCTTCCTGTTCGGGGTTATGTGCCTGGATCGTGACGAGATCTGTCTTCAAATTGATGCGAACTCCGCGGTACTTCTCGTTTGAGAGAATGGCGGTGCGCTGCAATGCCTGGCGCAGGCCCTCACGGTCAGCCTCGACCTGCTTGGTGGGATTCGCGGGAATCACGCGGCCGTATTCGGGGAACCGGCCGTCAATGAGCTTAGAAGTGAATCGAATGTCGCCAATCTGCACGCGAACGTGGCTTGTGCCAATGGCCAGATCAACCGTTCCGTCTCCGCCCAGGATGCGCTGCAGCTCGAGCACACCTTTGCGCGGCAGGATTACCTGCTGGTTGGTTTTGGCTTTCGACTCGAGTTCGGCCTCGCTGAGTGCCAATCGATGACCATCGGTCGCGACCGCACGCAGGGTTTTACCCTCCGTTTCGAGCAGCAGACCGTTCAAGTAGTAGCGAACGTCCTGCTGTGCCATCGAAAAGTGTGTCTTGTCGATCAAACGTCTGAAATCTCCCTGGGACAGAGTCAGCGTCTGCTGCGCGTTGATTTCTTCGACCACGGGAAACTCGGCGGCGGGCAACGAAGAAAGCGTGAACCGCGATTTTCCGCCCTTGATCGAGACACGATCGCCGTCAGTCGCCACCGTTACAGCCGTCTTTTCCGGCAGCGCGCGGAAGATGTCCAGCAATTTACGGCCCGGAACGGTCACGTCTCCCGGTTGATCGACCTTGGCGTCAGCCGATGCGACCAGCTCCACCTCCAGATCGGTACCCGTAATGCTGATCCGGTTGTTACGCGCCGCCAGCAACACATTGGAGAGAACCGGCATCGTCTGCCGACGTTCAACGACGCCAATGACGCTTTGCAGGGGAGCGAGGATTTGCTCGCGGGTCGCGGAGAGCTTCATGCGATTGCCTTCTGTTCTTAAGATTTTAAAGTCAGTAGTAGCAGTAGTAGAGCCTGTGGACTGTTGGGATAACCCCAAATCGCGCCTTTGAATCAGTCCCTTATCTTCCCTTCACTCGCTGGACGAAGTTACTCACACCCTGATCATCCCCTGTGTGTGACCTGTGGACTCTTTTATCCACAAAATTATCCACAGGCCTTCCACAGTCATCCGGTCAGGGTTCTCAACAGGTTTTGATAGTCCTCACCGACGCGTTGCTCCGCTACGCGCAACTCACGGATCCGCCCGCAGGCATGCAACACGGTGGTGTGGTCGCGACCGCCAAACGCATCGCCGATTTCCGGAAGGCTGTGCGTGGTCAATTCCTTCGCGAGCGCCATCGCGACCTGGCGCGGCCGCGCGATGGAACGGCTACGGCGTTTCGAAAGCAGATCTGCCACGCGCACTTTGTAGTAGTCCGCCACCGTCTTCTGAATATTTTCGATAGTGATCAATTTCGCCTGCAATGTCAGCAGGTCTTTCAACGCGTCCTTGGTGAATTCGAGCGTGATCGGCCGACCGGTGAATCGCGAATTCGCGATCACGCGTTTCAGCGCACCCTCGAGCTCACGCACGTTGGAGCGGATCCGTTTCGCGACGAAGAACGCAACCTCTTCCGGCAGCTGCACGTTCGCCGCCTGCGCCTTGCCGATGAGAATCGCCACGCAGGTCTCGAGCTCGGGCGGTTCGATGGCCACGGTCAAACCCCAGCCGAAGCGGGATTTCAAGCGTTCTTCGAGACCCGACACTTCTTTCGGATAACGATCCGCCGTGACGATCACCTGCTGCTGCCCTTCGAGCAGCGCATTGAACGTGTGGAAAAATTCTTCCTGCGAGCGATCCTTGTTGGCGAAGAACTGGATGTCGTCGATCAAGAGCGCATCGAGCGAGCGATACGCAGTCTTGAACTCGTTCATCTTGTTGTGCTGGAGCGCGATGACCATGTCGCTGACGAAACGCTCGGAATGGATGTACGCGATGCGCGCATCGGGATCGCGTGCCTTGATGGCGTGACCCACGGCCTGCATGAGATGCGTCTTGCCGAGACCGACACCGCCGTAGATGAACAACGGGTTGTAAGCGCGGCCCGGATTTTCGGCGACCTGGATCGCCGCGGCCTTCGCGAGCTGATTGCTCTTGCCCTCGACGAATCCGTTGAACGTGAAATCGGGATTGAGCCGGACACCGACGACGATGCCTTCGCTGCGCTTCGGGCGCGGGATGCCGTTCGGCTCCGGCTCGCGAATCTGCACGACCTCGGGACCACGCGAACCAACTTCCACCGTCACGATGGGAGCATCTCCCTCGACGAAGCGACGGACGATCTCACCGAGACGCGACAATAAGTGGGTGTTGACCCAGTCCACCGCGAAACGATTGGGGGCGAGCAACTTGAGCGCCCCGCTGCTCTCCACCGCCTGCAGCGGCCGGACCCACATGTTGAAATGCTCGCCCGGCAACTCGTCCTCGAGCGCACGCACGCAGCGCGCCCACAATCCGCTCTCCACCCGCAGGCTTTCGCTGGTCGCTGCTGTCACGGGGTGGATTGTCCGGTTGGGGGTTACGGGAAAAAAGGGGGAGCGAGTCTAGCCGTTCCAACCGGCTTTCTGGAGGGTCTTTCTCGCGAGGATTGTTGACACTGGCGGCACCCGCTGCGTAACCTTCCCGCCCTTTTTTCCGAGAGATCAGCGGCTTCGGGCCGATCATCATGAAACGCACTTATCAGCCGAGCAAGATCAAGCGCAAACGCGCCACCGGGTTCCGCGCCCGCATGAAGACGACTGGCGGGAAAAAGGTTCTCGCGCGCCGCCGTTCCAAGGGCCGCAAGAAAATCGTTCCCTGACGCGTCAGCGTCGCGGCGCGGGCAGCTATGCCGCCCACTGATCGTCTACGCCTCGGCGCCGAACTGCGCCTGCGCAGCAAGCTGCAGTTCGATGCCCTCTATGCGTCGGGCAAGCGTATCGACGATCGCTTCTTCGGGCTGCGCGTGCGGCCCAATGGTCTTGGATTTCCCCGCATCGGCCTTGCCGTCGCCGTGAAGACGGCCGGCAACGCGGTGAAGCGCAATCGCCTGCGGCGCCTGGTCCGCGAGACCTTTCGTCTGATCCAGCATGAACTGCCTGCGGTCGATATCGTGGTCGCGGCAAAATTCCCCTCGGCTGAAGCACCGGCGACAACGCTGCGTGCTAGCCTCGCGACCCTTTGGCAACGCGTCGTTCGTACATGCGCTTCGTCCTGAAATTCCTGATCCGCGGGTACCAGCTCGCCATCAGCCCGCTGTTCGGGCCGCGCTGCCGTTTCTATCCCTCCTGCTCGCAGTACGCGATGGAGGCGATCGAAACGCACGGTGCCCTGCGCGGTATCTGGCTCACGATCAAACGCATTTCCCGCTGTCACCCTTTCCATGAAGGCGGTTTCGATCCGGTTCCGAACCGCTGCCTGAAACATTCGCATGACCAATAACATCCGCGTTTTCCTCTGGCTTGCGCTCGCCCTGGCCGTCTACGTCAACTTCAGCCAGTGGCAGATCGACTACGCGCCGAAGCCGGCGCCGCCCGCTGCCACGACCAGCACGACCCTGCCCGATGGCACCGTTATCGAGACAAAGCCGGCGACTATCGAGGACACTGTTCCATTAGCGGTACCATCGGCGGCTCCCGGAGCCGCGGATGCTGTCCCCCAGACGGCCCAGGCCCCTTCGGCCGCGCCGGCCGCCGTGCTCGAAAGCGGCGGCATCGTGCGCGTCACGACCGACGTGCTCGTCCTCGACATCGACCTGAAGGGCGGCACGCTGGTTCGCGCCGAGTTGACCGGCTATCCGATGGTCAAAGGTCAGCCCGCGCCGGTGGTGTTGTTCAACCGCGATTCGGCCGCGACTAACTACGTCCTGCAGTCGGGCCTGAGCGGCGACAAGGCCGAGGAGCGTCGCCCGACCCATCTCGAGACATTTACCAGCCCTGCCACGCAGTACTCGCTGGCGCCTGGCCAGGACGAGATCCGGGTGCCGTTGACCTGGACCGATGGCAACGGCGTCACCGTCACCAAGACCTTCGTCTTTCATCGCAGCATGTTCGTGGTGAATCTCGAGTACTCGATCGACAACGAGTCCGATGTCCCGTGGGTCGCGCACTCCTACGCGCGCATCATGCGCACCGATCCGGCGGTCGAACGTTCGATGTTCAAGGTCGAGAGCTTCGCCTTCCGCGGGCCCGCGATGTGGGCCGTCGACAAGAACGAGCCGAATCGCGAGAACCGCTACCGCCGTCTCAAGGTCGACAAGGCCGAGGACCAGGTGCCCGTCGACGTGAAAGACGGCTGGCTCGCCGGCATGCAGCACCACTTCGTCAGCGCGATCGTGCCCGACCGCTCGAAGACCTACCGCTATTCGCTGCTCGTGCGCGATCGCCTGTACGTGCTCGGCGCCCTCGGCCCGACCGAGACCGTCGCACCGAAGGCGCAGCTTCTCATAAAGGAAAACCTGTTCGTCGGTCCCAAGCTGCAGCGGCAGCTCGACACGCTGCATCCCGAATTGACGCGCGTGGCCGACTACGGCGTATTGACCTTCCTCTCGAAGCCGCTGTTCGCGCTGCTGGATTTCCTGCACGGCCTGGTCAAGAACTGGGGCGTGTCGATCATCCTCGCGACGCTGCTGCTCAAGCTCATGTTCTATCCACTGGCGCAGTACTCGGGCCGCTCGATGGCACGCATGCGGGCGCTGGCGCCGCGCATGAAGGCGCTGCAGGACACGTACAAGGACGACCGCACCAAGCTCGGCCAGGCGACGATGGAGCTGTACAAGACCGAGAAGGTGAACCCGCTCTCGGGCTGCCTGCCCATGCTGATCCAGATGCCGGTGTTCCTGGCGTTCTACTGGGTGCTGCTCGAAAGCGTCGAGATGCGCCAGGCGCCGTTCTTCGGCTGGATCAACGATCTGTCCGCGCGCGATCCGTTCTTCATCCTGCCCGCACTCAACGGTCTTGCGATGTGGATGCAGTACAAGCTGAACCCGCCGCCGCCGGATCCGGTGCAGGCGAAAGTGTTCCAGTTCATGCCGCTGGTGTTCTCGGTGATGTTCGCGTTGTTCCCCGCCGGCCTGGTGCTGTACTGGGTGACGAACACGGGCCTGTCGATCCTGCAGCAGTGGAACATCAACCGCACGATCGCGGCCGAGGACAAGGCCCGCAGGAAGTAGCTGCCGCGCTGCAGCGCCGGGCAACCGGCGTAGACTCGTTTTCCGCGCGGAACTGCGTGTACACATGAGTCATACCGAAACCATAGTGGCAGCGGCCAGCCCGCCGGGACGCGGCGGAGTCGGTGTCGTGCGGGTTTCGGGGCCGAAGACGCCGGAGATCGCGGCTACACTGGTCGGTGAACTGCCCGTCGCGCGCCACGCCACGCTGGCGCAATTCCTCGATGCCGCCGGCGAGCCGATCGATGTCGGTCTCGCGCTGTTTTTTCCGGCGCCGCATTCATATACCGGCGAGCACGTCTTCGAGCTGCAAGGCCATGGTGGCCCGGTGATCGTCGAGGCGCTGGTCGAACGCTGCATTCAGCTCGGCGCACGCCGCGCGCGGCCCGGTGAATTCACCGAACGCGCGTTCCACAATGGCAAGATCGATCTTGCGCAGGCGGAGGCCGTCGCGGATCTCATCGACGCCGGCTCGCGTGATGCCGCGCGCGCGGCGATGCGCTCCCTGCAGGGCGAGTTCTCGAGCATGGTGCAGGGATTGACCGACGCGCTGATCGACCTGCGCACCTACGTGGAAGCCGCGATCGACTTTCCCGAGGAAGAGGTGGATTTTCTCGGCGATACGGAACTACACGAGCGTCTAGCTACCGTGCGCGGACACTTCGACGGCGTCACGGCCGCGGCCGGGCAGGGCCGTTTGCTGCGCGACGGCATGACCGTGGTGCTCGCCGGGCGTCCCAACTCCGGGAAGTCGAGCCTGCTCAATCGCCTGGCCGGTTACGACGCGGCCATCGTCACTGCCATCCCGGGCACCACGCGCGACATCCTGCGCGAACGCATCGACATCGATGGCCTGCCCCTGCACGTGCTCGACACCGCCGGTCTGCGCGACTCGGACGACCTCGTCGAACGCGAAGGTGTGCGGCGTGCGTCCGCGGAGATGTCGCGCGCCGATCGCGTGTTGTTCGTGATCGACACGGCCAACGATCCGCTGGGCCAGGCTTTCACGGAGGAACATGCGCGGCTGCCGCCCGATGTTCCCGTCACGCTGGTGTTCAACAAGATCGACCTGGGTACCGGCGTACCCATGGCCGATGCCTCGTCCGGGCCGCCGCGTGTCCATGTATCCGCGGTGACCGGAACCGGCCTCGATCTGCTGCGCGCGCACCTCAAGGATTGTGTAAGTTTCCAGACGGCGGGCAACGGCAGCATCTCCGCACGGCGGCGTCACATCGAAGCCCTCGCGCACGCGCGGGAATGTGTCGAGAGTGCGGCGCGGCAACTTACGCAAAGCCGCGCCGGAGAACTTGTGGCGGAGGATCTGCGGGCGGCGCAGAAGGCGCTCGAGGAGATCACCGGAGTTTTCACCGCCGACGACTTGTTAGGCCGCATCTTCGGATCGTTTTGCATAGGAAAATGAAGGCGTGTGGGTAGGTAATCGCTGTTATCCGCCGAACGACGTGCAGCTCGCGCTGGAGAGCCTGTTCGGCGAATCCGTGGCCGGGATCAAGGTCATCCAGTATTCGATCTACGTGCGCTTCCACTGGCGCGCGATCGCCACCACGCGCCCCGATCGCATCTACCTGCGCGGCAGCGGCAAGGAGTTCTTCGCCGACGGGCCGCTGGTGCTGCACGAGTACTTCCACGTGATCCGCCAGTGGGCGACGGGCGATATGACGATTCCGCGCTATCTACTCGAGTGTTTCCGCCGTGGCTACTGGGACAATCGCTACGAAGTGGAAGCGCGCGAATACACCTCGACGGAGATCTTTCGTTACCGGGCGCTGCTGGCGCAGCACCGCACGGCGGCGCTGCCACCGGGCGTGCACCCGATCCGGCGCAAATCCGCCTGAGCTGACTCAGCCGAGCAGTGCTTCGCGCCGGTACAACCGGCCGGCCAGAAACATCAGCAATACGCCGTAGACCAGCGTGCTCGTCACCGAGATCGCCACGTGCAGCGGCACGATGGGCTCGGCGCGCACGATGGTCGTCAGCAGCAGATGCTGGCTCAGGAAGGGCACGAACATCAGCGAGGTTTTCGCCTGCAGCCCGAGGATGCCGGCGAACATCAGCGGCATCGTCGGAATGGTGATGACGAGGCCGAGGTACGTCTGCGCTTCCCGGTAGCTCTTCGCGAATCCGGAAATGATGCTCAGGTACGAAGCACCGAACAGGATGAGCGGCGCGCAGCAGGCGATCATCTTGGTCGCTGCGGCCGGACCCAAGTTTGCGGTGATGCCCACCTGCTCGAGGCCGACGAAGCTGATGGCAATCGCGAACATGATCACCGTCAGCACCAGCGACACGAACATGTACGTCGCGGCCGCGGCGATCTTGCCGTAGATCAGATGCTCGCGCGGCACGGGTGCGGTGAGCAGCATTTCGAGCGAGCCGCGCTCGCGTTCGCCGGCGGTGGCATCGATCGCGAGATACAGGCCGCCAAACAACATCGCCAGCAGCACGATGTACGACAACATGTTCAGCACCAGCACCGAGCGGCTGGAAGGTGTCGACACGTCGATCTCCTGCACGGAGATCGGCAGCACGGACAAAGGCTCGATGCCGCGCGCGAGGAAACGCAGCTGCGCGATCTCTATGCCGTACTGCGAAATCAACGCACGCACGCGGCCGACGCCGCGGCGATCGAAGCCGCGCGAACCGTCGGAATAGAGGACGACCGGCGCCGGCTCACCCGCCTGCAGGCGAGTGCCGAAATCCTCCGGGATATCGAGGATGATCTTGTGAGTCTGCGTCGCGACTGCGTCGCGCATTCCAGTTTCATCGAGCGTGACGGGCTCGATGTCGACGCCTCGCGCACGCAAGTGCGCGAGCAGGTTGGGCGCGCGCTCCGCATGGGTGACGGCTACTTGAATGTTTTCGTCCGACTGCTCCTCGGCATGTGAAATGCCGAACTGCACGATCGCGGCCACGAGAATCGGGCCAAACAACGGGCCGAACACCAACGCCGACATCAGCGTGCGCCGGTCGCGCAGGTTCTCGCGGAACTCCTTGCGGAACACCGCCCAGACGCCGTGCAGGTTCACTTCGTTGCCTCGTCGCCGGTGCCCATCAGATGCACGAATGCATCTTCGAGCTGGCTGTTGCCGGCGTGCGCGCGGATGTCGGCGAGGGCGCCCGCGGCCACCACCTGGCCGCCGGCGATCACGACCACCGCGTCGCACAGCTGTTCGACTTCCTGCATCACGTGACTCGAGAACAGCACGCAATGCCCGGCATCGCGCAGTTGCAGCAGCAGCTTGCGCAGGCCACGCACCGCCATCACGTCGAGGCCGTTGGTCGGCTCGTCCAGCAACACGTTGCGCGGCCGGTGGATCAGCGCGCGGGCCAGCGCGGTTTTGAGCTTCTGCCCCTGCGAGTAGCCCTTCGCGTAGCGGTCCGCGAACGGCTGCATCTCGAGCAGCTCGATCAACTCAGCGGCGCGCGCGTCGCGATCGGCGCGCGACATGCCATGCAACTCGCCGAAGTAGGCGATGTTCTCGCGCGCGGTCAGATGGTTGTAGATGCCGGCACCGTGCGACAACACGCCAATCGCACGCCGCGCCGCGATCGGATCCGCGGTCACGCTCGTGCCGTCGATCAACGCATCGCCCGAGTCGGGCTTGAGCACCGTGTACAACATGCGCAGGGTCGTGGACTTGCCGGCGCCGTTCGCGCCTAACAACCCGGTGATCTGCCCGTCGCGCGCGGTGAAACTCACGCCGCGCACCGCGGCGACGCTGCCGAAGGACTTGCTGAGGGCGCGCGCTTCTAACATGGCATCTGGCGTGGATTCACGGCGCGGGGCCCGCCAGCGTGGTGAAGAACGGCATCGGCGCGAGTTTCGCGGTGCACTTGGTGTCGAGACCCTTCGCGCTTCCCGCCTTGATGAAATCCGCGATCACGCGATCGACGCAGGGCGCGGCCAGTTGCCCGTGCCCGTGGCCGGCGACGATCACGTGTTTGCTGTCGGCGAAGGCGCGCTGCGCCAACGTGGCGTATTCGGGCGGCGTCACGGGATCGTCGGCCCCCGACAGCAGCAGCGCCGCGGCCTCGCTCTGGAGCGGCGCGTGCAGGTCGGCATCGACGACGCCCTTCGGCCAGTCGGCGCAGGCCTCGATGAGCTGCTCGACCTGCAGCGCACCCATGTGCGTGCCAGCCAGCGCGGCGCGATCGAGCTTCGCGGTGTCGATGAGCGGCGTGTCTTCGCTGCACGCGACGCTGTTGTGCATGCCGTAAGCAAAAGCCTCCTCCAGCGAATGCGCGAACACGCGGAACTGGTTGGCGAGCGGCGTGTAGTTCTGTTCGTGCACGGCCAGATGCAGCGACAGCGGCAGCAGCGCCGCCTGGTCGTCGTTGTAGCTGGCAAATCGCAACACGGCGGAAAGGTGCCGTGGCGTGAAATCGAAATTGATGGGCCGTCCGGTGACCGCGTCCGCCACGACCGCGCGCACTGGTTTGACCTCCAGCGCAGCACGCAACGCGTGATAGTCCGCGTTCGGATCCGCGAACGCTTTCGCACAGGAGGCATCGTTCGTGCAGCGTTTGAGGATGCGCTCGAGTGCGCGCTCCGCGTCGATGGCGATTGCCGGGCCCAGCACCTGCTCGGGATTGATCACGCCGTCGAGGATCAGCGAGCGGGTCGCCTTGGGATACTTGCGCGCGTAATGCTGCGCCACGCGTGTGCCGTACGACCCACCGTAGAGATTGATGCGGTCGTATCCCAACGCCACGCGAACCGCGTCGAGATCGCGCACCGCGATGCTGGTGGTGTACTGGCGCAGATCCGAGGTCTTCGAGAGATCGTCGCGGCATTTGCGATTCGCCGGACCGACTTCCACTTCGTTGAATTTCTCGAAGATGTTTTCCGTCTCGTAGTTGCAGTCGAGACGATGCGAGCGGCCGGTGCCGCGCTGATCGAGCAGGATGATGTCGCGGTCGCGGCGCACGCGATCGAACGGCGCGGCAGAGGAGGTGTACAGATCCACCGCCGACGTGCCGGGACCGCCCGCGATCAGGAACAACGGGTCCGGCGCCTTGTTGAGGCTGATCGCCGGCACACGTGCGACGAATAGCTCTATCTGCCGGCCATTCGGCTGGTCGGGATTCTCCGCGACCTTGAACGTCGCGCATTCGGCGGACAGCGCCAGCATGCGGGCTGGATGTTCGAGCCGGCACGGAGCGAGCAAAATCGTCGGGGTGCTGACCTCGGCCTGCGCGATTGCGGCGAATCCCAAGAGTCCTGTGAGGGCGCAAAGACGCTTCATGCGGCGCGCAGGATACACGAGCGCGAATGTCCGGCCGCGCCCGGCGCAGTGGACGAATTTTCAGAACGCGAAATGAAAAGGGCGCGCCGATCGCTCGACGCGCCCCGACTCCTGCAATCGTCCGCTGCGACTAGTTGCGATCCTGGGCATCGTGCTTCTGGCGATAGATGCGGCGCGACTGCTGGTTCGCCTCGTGCTGCAGGTGGGCGCGCTCGCGCGCGGTCACCGTGCCGTCGGACTTCGCGCGGGCTTCGGCGCGGCGCAGGTGGACCTGGCCGGCGGCGAGACGGCGCGTTTCGCGACGCGTCAGTTCGCCATTGGCCACGCCGTTGTAGATGCGTCCCGCCTGATGGTTTTCGCGGCGATCGAGGCGGGGCGTGCCGGCGGCGGCAGTGCCCGCCATCGCCAGCGAAACAGCCAGACCGAGACCGGCCAGTAGGGTCGACTTCTTCATGTGGATCTCTCCTGCAATTCGAGCCGGAAATCGGCGCTCTTGTTCTCTAACAACGCCGCGGGCGCGGTGGCGTTGACGCGGCCGCGGGCCTACAATGCGCGCCCTTAACTCCTTGATCGCACGGTATTTCCTTGGGTTCAGCGGCAACATTTGACGTAATCGTCATCGGCGGCGGCCACGCAGGCACGGAAGCCGCGCTGGCGGCCGCGCGCATGGGTGCGCGCACCTTGCTGCTCACGCAGTCCATCGAGACGCTGGGGCAGATGAGCTGCAATCCGGCCATCGGTGGGATCGGCAAGGGACACCTGGTCAAGGAGATCGACGCGCTGGGCGGCGTGATGGCGCGCGCGGCCGATGCCGCCGCGATCCAGTCGCGCACGTTGAACGCCAGCAAGGGTCCCGCGGTGCGCGCCACGCGCACGCAGGCGGATCGTCAGCTCTACAAGGCGTTCGTGCGCCGCACGCTCGAGAACCAGCCGAACCTCACGTTGTTCCAGCAGGAGTGCGGCGATCTCATCGTCGAAGGCGACGCCGTGCGCGGGGTCGTCACCGTCACCGGCATTGAGTTCCGTGCGCCTTCGGTCGTGTTGACTGTCGGCACCTTCCTCGGCGGGCGTATCCACGTCGGGTTGGACAACTACGCGGGCGGCCGCGCCGGCGATCCGCCGTCTAACAAGCTCAGCGAGCGCCTGCGTGCGTTGCCGTTTCGCGTGGCGCGTCTCAAGACCGGGACGCCGCCGCGCATCGACGGCCGCAGCATCGACTATTCGCAGCTCGCAGCGCAGTACTCCGACGCGCCGCGTCCGGTGTTCAGCTATCTAGGCCGCGAAAGCGATCATCCCGCGCAGCTGCCGTGTCATATCACCGCGACCACGGAGCGCACCCACGAGATCATTCGTGCTGCCACCGATCGCTCGCCGATGTTCACTGGCAAGATCGAAGGCGTCGGCCCGCGTTACTGTCCGAGCGTCGAAGACAAGGTAGTCAGGTTTGCGGACAAGGCTTCGCACCAGATCTTCATCGAACCCGAAGGCCTCAATACCCACGAGGTGTATCCGAACGGCATCTCGACCAGCCTGCCCTACGACGTGCAGTACGAATTCGTGCGCACGATCAAGGGATTCGAGAATGCGCACATCACGCGGCCGGGCTATGCGATCGAATACGATTTCTTCGATCCGCGCGACCTCAAATCCTCGCTCGAGACGAAGGTGCTCGCGGGGCTGTTCTTCGCCGGCCAGATCAACGGCACCACGGGTTACGAGGAAGCCGCTGCGCAGGGCCTCATCGCCGGCATCAATGCGGCGCGTCTGGTGCGTGGCGCGGACGCATTCAGGCCGTCGCGCAGCGAGAGTTATGTCGGTGTACTCATCGACGACCTCGTCACGCGCGGTACACGCGAGCCGTATCGCATGTTCACCAGCAGGGCCGAACACCGCCTGCTGCTGCGCGAGGACAATGCGGATCTGCGGCTCACGCCGGCCGGCCGCGAGCTCGGCCTGGTGGACGACGAACGCTGGGCGTTTTTCGAAGCGAAGCGCGATGGCAGCGCGCGCGAGCTCGCGCGTTTTGAAACCACGCGGATCAAGGCCGCGGATATTCCCGCCGAGTGGCGCACGCGTGTGCTGGGCGATTCGGCGGTGCGCGATGTAGTTAGCGCGTTCGACCTGCTGCGCCGGCCGGAAGTCGGCTACGACCAGGTCATCGAATTGATCGGTGCGCCGGCCGCGAATGCCGACGACCGCATTGCCTCGCAGGTGCGCATCCAGCTCGAAGTCGCGGCGAAATATTCCGGCTATATCGAACGCCAGGAAGAAGAGATCGCGCGCCAGCGCCGCAACGAGGAAACGCGTTTGCCGGCGGACCTCGATTACATGCGCGTCGTGGGGCTGTCGAACGAAGTGCGGCAGAAGCTGGCGCAGGTTCGCCCGGACACGGTGGGCCAGGCGGCACGCGTCGCGGGCATCACGCCGGCGGCGGTTTCGATCCTGCTGGTGCATCTCAAGAAAATCAGCCGCGCTGCCTGATGGTCGCGTCGCTGTTTCGCACGCCGCTCCTCTGCGTATTACTCGCCACGGCAGCCATCGCGCTTGCCGGCTGCAGTCAGCGCGACAGCGCGAAGAACGCCGCAGGGGAATCCATCGTCGAGCTGCGCCGCGGCAACGGCCCGGATCCGGATTCGCTCGATCCGCACAAGGCGCGCGCCATGGAAGCCATGGTGGTGCTGCGGGATTTGTTCGAAGGGCTCACGCGCCTCGATCACGATGCCGCGCCGATTCCCGGTCAGGCGGCGAGCTGGACGGCGAGCGGCGACGGGCTCGTGTACACCTTCAAGCTGCGGCCGAACCTGCAATGGTCGAATGGGGATCCGCTCGTCGCGGAAGACTTCGCCGCGGGGCTGCGCCGGCTGGTCGATCCGCTTACCGCCTCGCAATATGCGCAGGTGGTCGACGTCATCAAGAACGCGCCCGACATCATTGCCGGCAAGAAGCCGGTCGCCGAACTCGGTGTTGCGGCGCCAGACGACATGACCGTCGTGATCACGCTGGAAACACCTGCGCCCTATCTACCGGGACTGATGGCACATCCCTCGACCGCGCCGCTGCACCGGCCGTCGCTCGCGCGGCTCGGCGATCGCTTCGCGCGCGCGGGCGAGCAGGTGTCGAACGGCGCCTTCGTGCTCAAGGAATGGCTGCAGGGCAGTTACATCCGCGCGGTTCGCAATACGCACTACTGGGGCAACGCGGCGAACAAGATCGATGCGGTCAAGTACCTGCAGATCGCCGACGAAAATGCGGAGCTGCGCGCGTACCGCTCGGGCGAGCTGCATTTCACGGCGGTGGTGCCGCGCGGGCAGTTCGACTGGATCGAGCAAAACCTCGGCAACGAGCTGCATATTTCGCCGCAGCTCACCATCTACTACTACGGCTTCAATCTCGATCGCGCGTTGTTCAAGGACCCCAAGGTCCGCAAGGCGCTGTCGATGGTGATCGACCGCGAACGCCTGGCGAACTCCGTGCTGCGCGTCGGCGAGTTGCCGGCCTACGGCTGGGTGCCTCCGGGGGTTTTCAACTACACGTCGCAGAGCGCCGATTACGCGAAGCAGCCGATCGCGGAACGCATCGTCACCGCGCGCAAGTTGTTAGGCGAGGCGGGTTACTCGCCCGCGAAGCCACTGCGGTTCGAGCTGCGCTACAACACCGGCGAAGTGCATGCCAAGGTGGCCGTGGCGGTTGCCTCGATGTGGAAGGAAGCGCTCGGCGTCGAAGCCCAGCTCACCGCGGTCGAGTTCAAATCGCTGATGCAGGATGTCGATCGGCGCGACGTCGACGTGTTCCGCTTCTCCTGGGTGGGCGACTACAACGATCCATACACGTTCCTGCAATATTTGAAGGGCGACTTCGGCATCAACCTGCCGCATTACAAGAGCGCGGCGTACGACGCGTTGCTAGCCGAGGCCTCGCGTCAAACCGATCTGACCCGGCGCCGCGACCTGCTCGAACAAGCCGAACGCGCCATGCTCGACGACCAGCCGCTGATCCCGATTTACTTCTACGTAAACAAGCACCTGGTGAAACCCGAGGTGCATGGCTGGTACGACAACGTCATGAACGTCACGTACTCGCAGGACCTGCAGTTGGTGTCAGGTGGGACTTCGGGGAACTAAGTCGGTGCCGGGTCGGACTTACGCGATGCCCGCAATTCTTGAAGCGAATTGCCTGCTCCCGTAAGTCCGACCCGGCACCGACTTAGTTCCCCGAAGTCCCACCTGACACCAAGGCCTCGTCCGACACGGCCGCGGCCGACCGTCCCTACACCGATCCGTCACGCCACCGACATTCAACCAACATGGCGTAAAGCGATGCTCTCCACACCCGGCACCCCGATGCGCCGCGGTTCAAGGAGCTCCCGTGAGAAACATGTCAGGTTTGTTCGCAGATTCCCGCGGCGCCTTCGTGCCGACGGAGTTCCAGGAGATGGTCGACGTCGCCGGATGTGCGCTCGACGAACAGCTCGAACAGCTGCATCGCCGTTACGCCGCCGCGAGCCGCGCCGCATCGAAGGCGCGTTTCGAGCTGGAATTGCTCGAAAACCGGGATGACGTTCCCGCTCACCTGCTCGCGCACGCCCAGCGCCAGCGCGCCGCGGCCGAGACCCGCAGCGCAGCGCTGCTGCGGGCCATCGACGCGCTCGAAGAACGGATGGAGGACGCCTGATGCGCCGCCATACGGCCGACGATTACCGGCGCGCGCTCTGCGCCGCGATCCAGGCGCGCGTTTCCGTTTCCATCACCGACAAGGGCAATGGGCCCGTGCCGAGGATCTGGTCGTGGAACGCGCGGATGTCGAAGCGATCGCCCAGCGCCTTCTCGGCCTCGGCGCGCAGCGCCTGGATCTTGAGCTGACCCAGCTTGTACGCCAGCGCCTGACCGGGCCATGAAATGTACCGGTCGACCTCGTTGGTGATGTCCAGCTCGTTCTTGCCGGTGTTCTGCTTGAAGTAGTAGATAGCCTGGTCGCGCGTCCAGTGCAGCTCATGCATGCCGGTGTCGACCACCAGGCGCACCGCGCGCCACATGTCGTAGTTCAACTGGCCGAACTTCGAAAAGTCGTCCTGGTACAGCCCGAGCTCGTAGCCGAGCTTCTCGGCGTACAGCGCCCAACCCTCGACGTACGCGTTGTACTGCGCGTTGCGGCGGAAATCCGGCAAACCCGTGAGCTCGTACTGCAGGGCGATCTGCAGATGATGCCCCGGTACGGATTCGTGCGCCGTGAGCGCCTCGACTTCCCACGTCGGCCGCGTCTCCGGCTTGTACAGGTTCACGTAGAAATTGCCCTGGCGGGAGCCGTCCAGTGACGGCGGCTGGTAGTAGGCCGTCGTGCTGCTGGGTGCGCTCGCCGCGGGAATGGGGCGGATGCCGAAGCTGCTTTTCGGCAGCTTGCCGAACAGCTTCGGCAGTTGCGGCTCGATGTCGCGCGCCGTCTTCGTGTACGCGGCCAGCAACTCATCCGACGTCTTGAAGTAGAAGCGCGGATCGTTGCGGATGAACCCCAGGAACTGGTCGAGCGTGCCGAGGAAGTTGATGCCCTCGAGCGTCTTCTCCATCTCGGCGCGGATGCGCTTCACTTCCTCGAGCCCGAGGTTGTGAATGGCCACCGCATTCATGTTGTCGATGGTGGTGTAGTAACGAATACGGTTGCGGTAGTACTCGCTGCCGGCCGGCGTCGCCCACACACCCACGTGATCGGCGTCGCGCGCGGCGGGTAGATAGGTGCCGCGCAGGTACGCGTCGAGGCGCTGGAACGCCGGGATCGCCACGGTCTGCACGGCGGCCTTGCCGGCGGCTTCGAGGCGTGCCTTGTTGGCGGCGTCGATGCTGGCGGGAATCTTCTTGAACGGCGCGTAGAACGGGCTCGCATCCGGTTCGACCAGCTGCGCCTGCACCTGTGCCAGAACCTTCTCGACGATGACCTTGGGCTGCGTGCGGCCTTCCGTCACGCCCTGGCCCAGCAACACGATCCACTGGTCGATGTAGATGCCGGATGCATTGAGGCGCGCAATCCAGTTGTCGTAGTCCTTGACCGTGGCGAACGGCGCGACCTCGGTGAGCTCGGCCAGCAATTGCGGTCCGGCGATGCTGCGGAATTCATACGCCTCGGGCTTGAACACCGACACGTCGATGCGGCCCTTGATCTCGCGATAAAACAGGTCGTAGTTGAGCTGCTCGGCCTTGTCGAGCTTTTCCTTGTTGATCTTGGTCAGTGCCTGCAGGCGCGGGAAGTTGCGCTTGTTGCGCTTGTCGATCCCTTCGAGGGACATGTCGGGCAATTTGTCGTCGTAGCGGTGGTCGCCGAGCTGGGTGGCAGTGATCGGATCGTCCGCCATGTCCTCCTGCCAGACCTGGTCGTAGATCTTCTGCAGCGGCGAAGGCTTCGGGGCTTTCGCGGCAAACGCGGTGCTGACGGCGAGCAACCCCACGAGGGGGACCAACAAGGCAACTTTAGTACGGCGCATAGTGCGCCGATTCTCAGCTACCCAAGCGTTGAGCGGCAAGAGGTTCTGCGCGCACGTGTCCCATGGCGGGCCGGAAACGCAGAAGCTGAACGTGGTCGACATGGGTATCGCTTGAAACCAGCTTCACATTCGTGTCGTTCAGGAACGCGGTCAGGAATGCGATGACGCCGTCGAATCTTTCGCGCCCGCCGGGTGTGTCCTGCACCTGGCCGACCACTTTGGCCTGCCAGTGCTGCGCGCGCGGTTCTACTTTGCGCAGCTCCGAGAAGCAGCGATCGAGCAGCAGCAGATCGGTCGAGAGGGTGGTGTCGGTCAGCTCGGGATCCTGCACACGGCCCGGCGGGCCGACGCGCAAATGCACCAGCGCACCCGATTCGAGCACCGCGTCGTACAGGCATAACGCGAACGTGGAATCGAGCCGGGCGACCAGCACGACGTCTCTTGTCACAACGTCGAAATGATCGGGCTCGACGGTGATTTCCGGAACGGGAGCTTCTGACACGGCGACCTGATACTAGAGGCTGTTTATGCCCAGCGCGCGCCCGCTTCTAGTGGCTGGCATCTCGCTGGCTTCCCCGGTGCGCGGATCATCGCAGAGTCGGCGCGCCATTCCCATGTCGCAGCGCGGCTACGTACGTATTTGGAGTCATTGGAGTTCGCGCCGGATTGGGGGCCCGGCGTATGATCTTCCGCGTTCGACCGATCGCGCTTTGAGGGGAAAAACATGTTTGAGTTCGGCAGTACCACCGCCGTCATCCTGGTCGTCATCTTCATCGTCACACTGGCGATCAAGACCCTGATCATCGTGCCCCAGGGTTTCGAATACACGCGCGAGCGGCTCGGCAAATTCTCCGAAAGCATGCCCCCGGGTCCCCACTGGCTGATCCCGTTTCTCGACAACGTGGGGCAGAAAATCAACATGATGGAGCAGGTGCTCGACGTTCCGCGCCAGGAAGTTATCACCAAGGACAACGCCATGGTGGCCATCGACGCGGTGGTGTTCTACCAGGTGCTCGATGCACCAAAAGCGGCTTACGAAGTGGCGAATCTGCGCCTCGCGATGGTGAATCTCACCATGACCAACATTCGCACCGTGGTCGGCTCCATGGATCTCGACGAAACGCTGTCCAAGCGCGACGAAATCAATCATCGCCTGCTCAAGGTGGTCGATGACGCCACCACGCCCTGGGGCGTGAAGTGCACGCGCATCGAGATCAAGGACATCACGCCGCCGGCCAACCTCATCGAGGCGATGGGACGGCAGATGAAGGCCGAGCGCGAAAAACGCGCCAACATCCTCGACGCCGAAGGTTTCCGCCAGGCGGCGATCCTCAAGGCAGAAGGCGAGAAGCAGGCCGTGGTGCTGGCCGCGGAAGGCAACAAGGAAGCCGCATTTCGCGAGGCCGAAGCGCGCGAGCGCCTGGCACAGGCGGAGGCGCGTGCTACACAAATGGTGTCTCAAGCCATTGCGGCAGGCGATGTGCAGGCCATCAACTACTTCGTGGCGCAGAAATACGTCGAGGCGCTGAAAGAGTTCGCGAATTCGCCGAACCAGAAGGTGTTCATGATGCCGATGGAATCTTCCGGCTTGTTAGGCGCGCTCGGCGGCATCGTCGAGCTCGCGAAAGACGCCATGCAGCGTCAGCCCAGCAACCTGCCGCCCGGCACGCCGGGCGCCGCGCGCCAGCCGCCGCCGCGCGTTTCGCAGACCTGAGATAGCCCGCATGCTCAACTCCCTCATGTATCTGCAGTGGTGGCACTGGATAGTGCTCGCGCTGTTTCTGGCGGCGGCCGAGGCGTTCCTCCCCGGGGCGGTTGCCATCTGGTTCGGTGCCTCTGCCGCGGTCATCGGCCTGCTGCTCATCGTCATCCCCATTCCGTGGCAGTACCAGCTCATCGGCTTCGCCGTGCTCGGCGTCGTGGCGATGCTGCTGTATCGCGGCTGGCGCGACAAACATCCGGATGTCGACGAACAGCCGAACCTCAACCTGCGCGGGCATCAGTACGTTGGCACCGAGCTCGTGCTCGTCGAACCCATCGAGCAGGGCTCGGGCAAGGCCAGGGTCGGTGACGGCGTCTGGAAAGTTGCCGGCCCCGAGCTGCCGGCAGGCGCGCGTGTACGCGTCACCGGGGTGAATGGCACCATCCTGACGGTGATCGCGATTTGAATCAGGGACGATTCGCTAGTTAGACGGCGCACCTGCGCCGCCGGAGGTAACCATGCTTTCCGTGCAGCAGTTGCTGGATCAGAAGCCCAGGGGCATCTTCTCGGTGATGCCCTCGGATCCCGTGCTCACCGCCATCAAGAAGATGGCCGAACACCACGTCGGCGCGTTGCTGGTGATGTCGGGCGACCGGCTCGCGGGCATCATTTCCGAGCGCGACTACGCGCGCAAGGTCGTGTTGCTGGGCCGCTCGTCCGAAGAGACGCGCGTCGAGGCGATCATGACTGCGAAAGTCGTCACGGTGACGCCACGCCAGGACGCACACGACTGCATGCGGCTCATGACCGACATGCGCATCCGGCATCTGCCCGTGATGAATGGCGATCGCGTCGTCGGCGTGTTGTCGATCGGCGACCTGGTGCGCGCGGTGATCGAGGAGCAGGAGCGCACGATCGCCGATCTCGAGACCTATATCCGCAGCTAGTGGTGGTGGTGCCGGGGTGCAATTCTCGTAATTGAGTCGCCGGTTGCTCAAGTACAAGCGGTCACTCAATTACGAGAATTGCACCCCGGCACCACTTCTCCCCGCCACCGCTTTCCTACTTGCGCCAGAAGCTCGGCGTGAACAGCACCAACACGCTGAAGATTTCAAGACGGCCGATCAGCATGGCGAGCGTACAGATCCAGGTCTGCGAATCGCTGAGGCTCGCGAAGTTGGTCGACGGGCCGACCTGGCCCAGTCCGGGACCTACGTTGTTGACCGAACCTACCGCCGCCGAGAACGACGACACGAGATCGAGACCGGTCGCCAGCAGCGCGAACGTCAGCACGAGGATCGTGCCGAAGTAGAGAAAAATGAACGCCAGCACGGAGTGCACCACGCGCTCGGGGATGGAAGCCCCACCGATGCGGATCGGAATCACCGCGCTCGGATGCACCAGTAGTTTGAGCTCGCGCCGCGCCTGCCGCACCAGCAGCAACGTGCGGAACATCTTGATGCCGCCACCGGTCGAGCCCGTGCTGCAGGTGATGCAGCTCAGGAACAGCAGCCATACCGGCAGAAACGCCGGCCACTTCTCATAGTCTTCCGTCACGAACCCGGTGGTCGTCGCGATGGATACCACGTTGAAGATCGAGTGCCGAAAGCCTTCGATTTCGCTGGGATACGTGCCGTTGGCCCACAGCAAGGTGGATACCAGCACCACCGAACCGCCCAGCACCACCAGCACCGCCTTGCCCTCGGAATCCGTCTTGTACGGCTGCAGCGAGATGTTCCGGAAGGCCAGAAAGTGGCGCGAAAAATTCAACGCCGCCACCACCATGATGACGATCAGCACGATCTCGATCGGAAACGAATCGAAGTAGCCCACGCTCACGTCATGCGTGGAAAACCCGCCGAGTCCGATCGCCGAGAAACAATGGCAGATCGCATCGAACCAGGTCATGCCCGCGACCCGCAACGCGACGATCCCCGCGGCGGTCAGCACCAGGTACGTGAACCACAACGCCTTGGCGGTCTCCGTGATGCGCGGCGTGAGCTTCTCGTCCTTCACCGGGCCCGGCGTTTCCGCCTTGTACAACTGCATGCCGCCGACGCCTAACAAAGGCAACACCGCCACCACCAGCACGATGATGCCGATACCGCCGATCCAGTGCAGCAGGTGGCGCCACAGGTTGATCGACTGCGGCAGATCGTCGAGGTGGCTCAGGATGGTCGAGCCGGTGGTCGTGAGGCCCGACATCGCCTCGAAGTACGCGTCGGTGAAGGTCAGATTCGGCAGCGCCATCATCAAGGGGATCGTGGCCGAGCCCGACATCAGCACCCACGACAGCGTGACCAGCAGGAAGCCGTCGCGCGGCTTCAACTCGCGGCGAAAGCGCCGCGTCGCCGCCGCCAGCGCGAGGCCGATGAACGCGTTGATCAGCCCGGCCGCGACGAAGTCCATCACCGCGCCATCCTGCACGCCGAGCGACCAGGCGATGGGCAATAGATAGAGCAGGCCGAAAAAGGCCATCATGAGCCCGAGCAGGTGCGCGACAGCTAACAAGCTTGCGCTCCGGGTCGCTTCAACGGCCGCCCGGGCCCGAGAACAGGCGCTCCACCTGCTCGACGTGGCGCCGGTCCGAGAGGAACACGATCACGTGATCGTCGTTCTGGATCATCGTGTCGTGGTGCGCGATCAGCACCGTGTCGCCGCGCACGACGGCGCCGATGGCCGAACCATCCGGCAGCGGGATGTCCCCCACCAGACGGCCGACCACGCGCGAAGTCTTGTCCGTGCCATGCACCACGGCTTCCAGCGCTTCGGCCGCGCCGCGCCGCAACGAGTGCACGCGCACCACGTCGCCGCGCCGCACGTGCGCCAGCAGCGAACCGATGGTTATGGTCTGCGGCGAAATCGCGATGTCGATGCTGCCGCTTTCCATGAGCTCGGCGTACGACGGTTTGTTGATCAGCGCCATCACCTTCTTCGCCCCCAGCCTCTTGGCCAGCATGGCGGAAAGGATGTTGGCCTCCTCGGAATTCGTCAGCGAGGCGAACACGTCGCAGCTGTCGATGTTCTCCTCGATCAGCAGCTCTTCGTCCGCGGCGTCGCCGTTCAGCACGATGGTGTTGAGCAGCAGCTCAGAAACGCGCCGCGCGCGCTTCGGATCGCGCTCGATGAGCTTGACCTGGTTCGTCTCCTCGAGGCTGCGCGCCAGTGACAGGCCGATGTTGCCGCCGCCTGCGATGACCACGCGCCGCGCCGGCGCCTCTTCCTTGCGGATCTCGCTCATGAACTTGCGGATGTCGTCGCGCGCGGCGATGAAGAACACTTCATCATTCTCTTCGATGACGCTTTCACCCGTTGCGATCATGCTGCGCCCGGCGCGGTAGATAGCCACCACGCGCGCCTCGGTGTTCGGATGATGCTCCTTGAGCTTGCTGAGCTTCTGCCCGACCAGCAATCCGCCCTTGCGGGCGCGTATGCCCACCAGTCGCACGCGGCCGTCGGCGAAATCCAGCACCTGCAACGCGCCCGGGTACTTGATGAGCTGCGCCACGTATTCGGTGACCAGCTGCTCGGGGCTGATCCACACGTCCACCGACAGTGCCTCGTCGGCAAACAACTTCGGATGTTTCGTGTATTCGGACGAGCGGATGCGCGCGATCTTGGTACGCGTGCGATACAGCGTGTACGCGACTTCGCAGGCCATCATATTGACCTCGTCGCTCGAGGTCAGCGCGACGATGATGTCGGCCGATGCGCAACCGGCGGCTTCGAGCACCGAAGGGTAGGCGGCGTTGCCGGCGACCGTGCGGATGTCGAGGCGATCCTGCAGGTCGCGCAACACCTCTTCGTTGGTGTCGACGACCGTGACCTCGTTCGATTCTTCCCGCGACAGGTGGTATGCCGCAGTGCGCCCGACCTGGCCGGCGCCGAGTATCACGATCTTCATGGGGCCGGTATTGTATTGGTGCCGGGTGGGAAATATGGGAATTAGTAGACGTTCGCCCCGGCGGGCAGCTTCCCTCCGAAACTATCCCCGCATGGCACGGTCGCATCCTTTACAGGAGGCGCGTCATGAAACACGGCCTGGGAATGGGATTCGCCCTGCTGCTCTGCGCGGTCGCGCAGGCTGCTGATCCTCCAAAACCGCCAGTCGTACTGCCGGCTGCCAAGCCGCTCGCTCTCAAGATTGGCGACATCCGCAAGTACATGACCCCGCAAGAATATCTCGCGGCGATCAACGCTCCCGATGCGGACAAGACCGAAGTCGTCGTGGAAGGCGCGCGCGTGACGCCGAAGCTGAAGTCGGAGCTGCCCGTGCCCGGGGGTTTGGGCTCGCTCTGGTACGCGGCCCGAAATCCGCTGCGGAGCTGGAGAATCTTCCTGCCCGACCTGAATGCGCCGCCGGCTGAGCCGCTTTACGACGTTGTGCCGCCGCCTATCTTTCGCTGGGGGCCGTAGGAAGAGTTGGTGTCAGGTGGGAGTTACGGGAACTGGCGCGCGAGGCGTCTGCAATGGGCACGCCGACGAAGCTAGTTCCCGTAACTCCCACCTGACACCAACCCTACCGCTGCGCGTTGATGGAATCCCGCAGATCGGTCGCCGCCTTGCGCGCGGCCTCGGCGAAGTTCGCGCCGGAACTCGCGTAAAGAATTGCACGTGACGAGCTGATCACGAGACCAGTGCCGGCTGCGGTCTTGCCCGCCGCCATCACCTTCGCCACATCGCCGCCCTGCGCGCCGACACCCGGCACCAGGAACGGCAGGTCACCGACGCGCTTGCGGATGTCGGCCAGCTCTTCCGGGTAAGTCGCCCCGACCACCAGCATGCAATTGCCCGCGGAATTCCAGTCCTTCGCGACCGTCTCGGCCACGTGCTGGAACAGCTTCTTGTCCGGGCCGACAGTCAGGTCCTGAAAATCCTTCGCGCCCGGATTGCTGGTGCGGCACAGGATGATCACGCCCTTGTCCTCGTGCTTGAGGAACGGCTCCACCGAATCGCGGCCGAGATACGGGTTCACCGTTACTGCATCCGCGCCGTACCGTTCGAATGCTTCCTGCGCGTATTGCTCGGCCGTGCTGCCGATATCACCGCGTTTGCTGTCGAGGATGACGATCGCATTCGGGCAGGTCGACTTGATGTAGTCGATGGTGTGCTCGAGCTGGTTCTCCGCCGAATGCGCCGCGTAGTGCGCGAATTGCGGCTTGTACGCGCACACGAGATCCCGCGTGGCGTCGATGATCGCCTTGTTGAATTGGTAGATGCTGCCTGGCGCATCGCGAAACTCATCCGGAAACTTGCGCGGCTCGGGATCGAGCCCGATACACACCAGCGAATTGGCGGCCTGCCACGAGGCGCGCAGTTTTTCCGCGAAGGTCATCTAACTACCTCCAGATACTCGAGCATCATGATCTTGACACCGAGCGACGAGAAGTTCACCTGGATGTTCGCCTGTGGTCCGTGGCCTTCCACCTTCAGGATGACGCCCTCGCCGAATTTCTTGTGCCGCACGCGCGCGCCGAGCTTGACGCCCGGCGCCAGCTCTTCGATCGGCGCCTTGAAACGCCCCGCGGCCACCGGCCGTGAGATCTGGATACGCGGCCGGATCTCCTCGATCAGATCCTCGGGGATCTCCGAGATGAACCGCGACGGCGTGCCGAAACTGTCCATGCCATGCAGCCGCCGCTGCTCGGCATACGTCAGGAACAGCTGTTTCATCGCGCGCGTCGCGCCGACGTAGCAGAGCCGCCGTTCCTCTTCCAGGCCTTCCGGGTCGTTCAGCGAACGTTGGTGCGGGAACAATCCATCTTCCAGGCCGGACATGAACACGATGGGGAATTCCAATCCCTTGGCCGTGTGCAGCGTCATCATCTGGATGCAGTCTTCCCAGGCTTCCGCCTGGCCCTCGCCGGATTCCAGCACCGCGTGCGACAGGAACGCCTCGAGCGGCGGCAGCGTCTCTTCATCGCTGTTCGCGCCATCCGGCTCGAACCCGCGCGCCGCGGACACCAGTTCGTTCAGGTTCTCGACCCGCGCTTCGCCGCGATCCGAGGCCTTTTCCTTCTTGTGGTGCTCGACGAGCCCGGAGTTGTTGATCACGTGATCGACCTGCTCGTGCAGCTCGAGGCCCGCGATGTCCCGGCCGAGCTGTTCCACCAGCTGCAGGAATCCGTTGACCGCGGATTCCGCCTTCGCGCCCAACGCACCGTTGGCGATGCAGGTCGCCGCCGCATCCCACAACGAAGTGCTCGCCACCTTGGCCTGCTCGCGCACGATGTCGAGCGACCGCGCGCCGATTCCGCGCGTCGGGAGATTGACCACACGCTCGAACGACGCGTCATCGGCGTGATTCGTGATCACGCGTAGATAGGCGAGCGCATCCTTGATTTCCGCCCGCTCGAAGAACCGCAGCCCGCCGTACACCTTGTAAGGCATGCGCGCGTTCATGAACACCTCTTCGAACACGCGCGACTGCGCGTTCGAGCGGTACAGGATCGCCACATCGCGCCGCAATCCGCCCTGGTTCACCCATTCGCGGATCCGGTTCATCACGAATTCCGCTTCGTCGCGCTCGTTGAACGCGGCATACAGCTTGATGCGTTCGCCGTCCGTGCCCTCCGTCCACAGGTTCTTGCCGAGGCGGCCCGTGTTGTTCGAAATGAGCTGGTTTGCGGCCTTGAGGATGTTGCCGGTGGAGCGGTAGTTCTGTTCCAGGCGGAACAGCTTCGCCGCCGGGTAGTCCTTCGAAAAGCGCGTGAGGTTTTCCACCCGCGCGCCGCGCCAGCGGTAGATCGACTGGTCGTCGTCACCCACCACGAAAGGTGCGCCGTCCTGCCCCGCGATGAGCAGCGCCCAGGCGTACTGGATGGCGTTCGTGTCCTGGAATTCGTCGATCAGCACGTGTCTGAAGCGGTGCTGATAATGCTTGAGCAGCGAAGGATTCTTGAGCCACAGCTCGTACGCGCGCAGCAGCAGCTCCGCGAAATCCACCACGCCCGTGCGCTGGCACTGCGCTTCGTATTCCGCGTAAATCTTGATGAGCTGCTTGCGCGTCGGGTCGCCGGCGTCTTTCATGACCGGCGGACGAATACCTTCGTCCTTGTTGTGATTGATGAACCACTGGATCTCGCGCGGCACCCAGCGCGCTTCATCGAGCTCCATCGCCCGCACGATCTTCTTGATCAGCCGCAGCTGATCTTCCCCGTCGAGGATCTGGAAACCCTGCGGCAGGCCCGCGTCGCGCCAATGCAGGCGCAGCAGCCGGTGCGCGATGCCATGGAACGTGCCCACCCACATCGCATTGCCCGGAATGCCGAGCAGTTTCTCGATGCGCTGGCGCATCTCGAGCGCGGCCTTGTTCGTGAACGTCACCGCGAGGATCGAGTGCGGCGACGCGCCCTCATTCTGGATCACCCAGGCGATGCGATGGATGAGCACACGCGTCTTGCCCGAGCCCGCGCCGGCGAGTACGAGCACCGGCCCCACGGGCGCGGAGACCGCGGCGCGCTGGGCGTCGTTGAGCGAGGCGAGAATCGGGGAGAGTTCCATGGGGGCGCGGATTATATGGGGACCGCCCCGAATTTTCCGTCTGGAAAATTGGGTTTGTTTCCCATGCAAAGAATATCCGATTCGATACGCGCGGGTGTCCCCGCGGGCCGAAGCATCGGCCCTGGCGCTCAGGGCGTCGGTGGGTTTTCCGCTTGCGCGTCGAGTTCCTTCTTGTTCGGCGCGATGATCTTCTCGTCGAAGTACTCGAGGATCGCGGCGACCAGCGCCAGGAACACCGGTCCGACGACGATGCCGATCGTGCCGAACGCGCCGATGCCGCCGACCACGCCGACGAACACCATGAACGCCGATACCGGCGCGTAACGCGCCACCAGGATCGGGCGCAGGAAGTTGTCCGACGTCGATACGACCACTCCCCAGACGAGCATGAAGACCGCCATTCCCCATCTACCCGACGCCGCGAGAAACAGGAAACCCGGGATCCAGACGATGGCCGCGCCGCCCGCGGGCAACAGGGCGAGGATCGCCGCCAGCACGCCGAACACCACCGGTGACGGCAGGCTCGCGATCGCGAAGCCGATTCCAACCAGGATGCCCTGCAGGATGGCCGTCAGGCCGATGCCGTAGAACACGCCGCGCGTGACGCTCGCCAGGTGGTTGAACAGCTGCTCGCGATGTTCCTCCGGCACCGGGATCAACCGCTGAAAGCGCAGGAACATGCCGCGCCCGTCGCGGAACATGAAGAAGAGCAGGAACAACATGAGGAAGAAACCGATCAGCGCCCCCAGCGCCGAGAGCGCCACTCCGCCGCTGACGGCGGCGACGTTCTTCAGCACCGTCTGCGTTGCGTTGGCCAGCCACTGCTGCAGATCCGCGCCGCTCACCGACATCTCTTCATTGGCGTATTTCGCCACGGGCCCGATGACGGGGTACGTCTCAAGCCTCGCCAGCAACGTGGCGTCGAAGTGGAGGTCCTTCTCCTGTACGAACGCGATCAGCGCGCGCGCCTGGTTCGCAAACACGACGCCCAGGAAGGCCAGCGGCGTGAGGATCGCGAACGGCGTGATGCCGGTGAGGATGCCCGCGGACCATCCGGCGCGGCCCTTCAGCTTGCGCGTGAGCCAGACGTGTACGGGATAGAGGATGAAAGCCAGGAAGATCGCCCAGGCCAATGCGCCGGATATCGGCTGGAGCACGAGCAACAGGCCGTAGCCGACGAGAGCCGCCAGCACCACGAAAAAGGCTTTTGTGTAGAACTCCACGGGGATCCTTGCGGAGCAAAATCTGTGGGCACACTTATATATGTGAGGGGAGAGGGCGGTCTATAGCGTCTGACGCGAGAGGCCGCTGGGGCGCTAAACCAGCCCGCACGTTCGCGCCGCTGTTCGCGCCCAAACACGACGCAAGACCGCTTTCGAACCACCCGTGGCAGGGCAATATTGCCGAGCGCGGAGCCGCACATTTGCCACGCGGAACTTTCCTGTCTAACTAATGGATAGCGCGTGGAGAAGATGAGTTCATCGTTCATGCTCGTCATGAGCGCGGTCCCGCCGGACCGTCGCCGTGAACCGGCGGTCCGCCGCTCGCACGGTCACGCGTCCCAGCGGGCGGAAATTCGCGTGCCCTGACCTGCACATCCGCCTACTATCGGATCGACGGCATGACCGACCTGCTCCTCACAACCCTGCCCAAAGTGCTGCTGCCGGCGCTGGCCATCGTGGTGCTGCTGTTCGTGGCGAAGCGTAGAGGTTTTTCACTCGCGGAAGACCTGGGCCTGCGCAAACCCGAGTGGAAGTTCGCCGCCTTCTTCCTGATTCTCTGGGTTTGCCTGATCGCGCTCGAGGAGAGTGTCACCAGGGGCATGGCCGGCGCCGGCATCAAAGTCTGGCCCGCGTACCCGGCACTCATTCTCTTCCTGCGCATCCTCGCGATCGGTGTCCTTGGCCCCATCGCCGAGGAGCTGGTCTTTCGCGGCCTTTTCCTGCGCATGCTCGGCCGTACGCGCGTCGGTATCTATGGCGCGATCCTGATCACCGCCGCCCTCTGGTCGATCATCCATTTGCAGTACGCACCGATTTTGCTCGCGATCATCTTCATCGACGGCCTGGCGCTCGGCCTCGCGCGCCACTTCACCAAATCGCTGTACGTGCCGATCGCCATGCATATCCTTGGCAATCTGTTCTCGATCTATCAATCTCTCTCTCCCTGACGCGTGTCACAACAATTCGACTCCCGGAGAAACCACTTGAAGCCCATGCTGCTCGCGATCGCCGCCTTCGGCCTGACGACAACCGCCGCGCTCGCGGCTGACAAGCCCAAATCCAGCGCCGTCGAATACCTGAGTTCTGAGCAGACACTGAAAGCCAACCTGCCTTTCTCGGAGGCGGTGCGCGTCGGCAACACGCTCTATCTATCGGGCGTCATCGGCTTCACTCCGGGAACCCGTACCCTGGTGCCCGGCGGCATAGAAGGCCAGACCCGGCAGGTGATGGAGACCATCAAGACGGTTCTCGAGCGCAACGGTTCCTCGCTCGATCACGTCGTCAAATGCACCGTGATGCTGGCGGACATGTCCGAGTGGGCGAAGATGAACGCGATTTACGTCACGTACTTCACGAAACATTTCCCGGCGCGCAGTGCGCTCGGCGTCAACGGTCTCGCGCTCGGTGCGCTGGTTGAAGTCGAATGCATCGCGACCGTGGGCGATGCGGGCTGAGGCGACGGCGGTGCACAACCCCTACGCACCGCCCGAAGCAAAGGTTTCGGATCTGGAATCGGTGGCGCCCGGCGCGCCGATCAGCTCTGCAAAGCTCTACACGCATCAACAGATCGGCGTGGCCGCGTTTCTCGGTTCGTTTCTCGCCGCGTCCTGGTTTTACGCCCAGAATCTGGTGGCCATCGGTCAGCCGGAAAAGAAGGCCAAGGCGCTTTGGGTCGGGGTCTTCGCAACAGTTGCGATGATGGGTATCGCTTACATGCTTCCCGACAGGGTGCCCGCGGTCGTCTTTTCGGTCGTGGCGCTCATCTCGGCACGCGCGTATGCGGAGATGAATTTTCGCAAGATCGTGGGAGAACATCTCGCGGCCGGCGGGAAGCGCGGCTCCTGGTGGGTGGTTGTCGGTGTCAGCCTGCTGTTCGTGCTCGCGATTCTTGCCGTCGTCTTCGCCATTACCTGGTTCATCATGTCCAACGACGTCCTGGGTCTGGCGGAGTAAACATGTTCGATCTGCGCGGCAAGGTGGCCATCGTGACCGGCGGCAACGGCGGCATCGGGCTCGGCATGGCGCGTGGGCTCGCGAAGGCCGGCGCACGCATCGTCGTCGCCGCACGTAATACGGAGAAATCCGCGGCGGCGGTGGCCGAGCTGAAAACGCTCGGTTCGGACGCACTCGCCTTTGCGGTCGACGTCACGGACAAGAATTCCGTGGACAGTCTCTTCAGCCAGGTCCAGGAACGCTGCGAACGTATCGATATTCTCGTCAACAATGCCGGGTTGAACATCCGCAAGCCGGTGCAGGATCTCGCGCTCGAAGAGTGGCGGCAGGTCCTCGACACCAATCTCACCAGCGCCTACCTTTGCTGTGCCGCCGCCTATCTACCGATGAAGCAGGCGAAGTCCGGCAAGATCATCAATATAGGCTCGATGCTGTCGATCTTCGGCGCGGGTTTTGCGCCGGCGTATGGCGCCAGCAAGGGCGGGGTCGTGCAGCTCACCAAATCCCTGGCGGCCGGCTGGGCGGCGGACAACATCCAGGTGAACGCCATCCTTCCGGGCTGGATCAATACGGACCTCACGCGAAAAGCGCGTTCCGAGGTTGCGGGACTGCACGAGCGGGTGCTCGCGCGCACCCCGGCCGCACGCTGGGGCGACGCCGTGGATTTCGAGGGGATCGCCGTATTTCTGGCGAGTGCGGAGTCCGACTTCATCACCGGAACCGCAATTCCCGTTGACGGAGGCTATTCTTCCGCCGCCTAACTAAGTAAATTGCTGCCGGAGGGACGTGCGAACGCAGGAGCGGAGAACACATGGACAGGATCGCGGAACTCGATGGCGAGCTGAGCAGGATCTTCAGCAATTTCGAGGCGCTGGCCGACGAGCTCGAATTCGAGAGAGTTTGCGAATTGAGCGAAGACGCCGAAGTCGACAAGCAGGACTACGCCGGCATCTACAAGATCGATATTCGCGTCACGGGCAAACACGAAACGTTTGAAAGCTGGGCGGAGTGGTTCTGCGCCGAGTGGGTCAGGCCGGAATACAAGATGGGGTTCGTTCCGAACCCGAGGGCGGGCCGACTGAAGGCTCATACCGAGCTTGGCGAGTGGGTTCCGATATACATCGGGAAGGCGAGTTCGATTGCGGGACGGATCAGGCAGCATTTGAACTACAAGCTCAGCCAGCCGACAACGGCTCTCAAGATAAGAGAGCGAAAAAACATGGCCGCCCATCGATTCCGCTTGAGCACCATCAAACTCGAAGTTGAAAACTACGACTTGATCATGCCGCGGATCGAGAGCGCGCTGCGCGACAAGTACAATCCCATTCTCGGGCGCCAGTAAGACGCCTGCTCCGTCGCGGTGCCGACTCCAGCGCCAAACAACCCTGCGCCGCGGGCGGCACTTTCCGCTCGTCAACGCCGGTTGGCCGGTGCAATATCGGGCATGGATTTTCCGACGCTGCAGGATGTGATCGGCCGGCTGCGCGAAGCGGGTGGCTTCGGCGATGGCGTCGACGTGGGCCCGCCATGGGAAGGCGTCGAGAAACTCGCCGCCAGCGGCGCGACGGCCGAAGAAAAGCTCGCCGCGTCACTCGCCGTGTTGTCCTCACTGGCCGAAGCGGTGGACAACACCAGCTGGAAAGATGCGTCGAAGTGGCAACTCGCGCGGCGCGTCGAAACCCTGAAAGGCAGCGGCGCCTTCTCGCCCGAATGCGAAGCTTCCGCCGTTGCGTTCTTCGAAGACGAATCCCGCTTCTGGACCGAACTCGGTTTGCTGTACAAGAAAGTCGTGACGGCGACTAGCTAGCTGAAAGCCGGACCCGATCGTTTCCGGATACCTGTCAAGCCTTGGCGGGTGCCCGCGCAGGCTCGGCCGGCCGCGCGCGCATCGTGCCGAGGAATGACCCCGCGATCACCAGCGGGAATCCGATCAACATGCCCACCGTCAGCGGCTCGTTGAGTACCAGCGCACCGAGCGTGATCGCCACTGCCGGATTCACGTACGTGATCACTGTTGCGCGCGAGGGCCCGACTTCCGCAATCAACGCGAAAAACACCATGAACGCACCGGCGGTGCAGAACACACCGAGGCCGACCACCGACCAAGCGGCCGTCGCCGAAACCTTGTCCGGCCACAGGAACGGGGCAAACGGCACATATATAAGAGTGGCCACGATCATCGATGCGGCGATCACCCCGATCGCCGGGACGTCCTTGAGCTTGCGGTCGACGATGATCGGGCCGATCGCATAACACAGCGACACCACGATGATGGCGGCGACGGCGAGGTAATCCGAGAAGTGGATGTCGAGCCCTACCAGCAGTGCAACCCCCGTGAAACCGAGCACCAATCCGAATATCCGCCGCGGTTCGAGCTTCTCGTGACCGAGCCTGGTCACGATCACCGCGGCAAACAGCGGCACGACCGCGATCAGGAGTCCCGCGGTCGAGCTGTTCAAACGCGTCTCGGCATGGCCGAGCAGCAACCACGGCACGCTGATCTCGATCAAGGTGAACGCGATCAACCACTTCCACCTGGCGAACGCCGGGGCGAGTGCATGGCGATGCCAGGCAACCGGCAGCAGCAGCAGCGCACCCATGAGCGTGCGTGTACCTGCCATCACGAGCGGATCGATCTCCTGCACCGCGATGCGGATCAAAAGATAGGGCATGCCCCAGAGCAGGCCCAGGGCGAGAAACAATATCCAGCCGCGCTTTGACATCGCGCGATTGTAGAGAACCGTGCCGCCGCCCGTGGCGAACCATGACCAAGAAGTTCTTGTGCAGGCAACAGTATCGCTAACGTGATGCGTGTTCCGCTTCTGCCGGCGGCCGGACCCGGTACCATCACCAGCTCAATGATCGCAGACGTCACCATTCGCCTCGCCCGCCTCGCCGATGCCGCTGAAATCGCGGTCATGTCGCGCGACTACATCGAGCGCGGCCTGCCATGGACCTGGACCGAAGACCGTATCGCGCGCGCCATCGTCGACCTGGAAACCAACGTGGCGGTGGTCGGCGATTCCGGCGCGGTGACCGCCTTCGGCATCATGTTTCACACCCTCGAGGACGCACACCTGTTGCTGTTCGCGGTGCGCAGATCGCAGCAGCGCAAGGGCGTCGGCAGTGCGCTGCTGCACTGGCTGGAAGAGGTTGCGCGCAACGCCGGCGCGAAGAAGATCCGCGTCGAGTGTCTGAGCAAGAACCGCCCCGCGCGGTTGTTCTACTCCGAGCACGGATATCACGAGCTCTCGATCACGCGGCAGATGTACCGCGGCATCGCCGATGGTATTCACCTGGAAAAGTGGCTGCGGACCGAACAGGCCTGAGACCGCTGCGTTCGTGCGCCGCGATTGCGCGGAAATCCGCGTCAATGAATTCGACGTGTGCGATTGAAGAAAGCGTCCGCCCGGGTGATGCTCACCGGCACATGAGCTTCGAATATGTTTCTGTCGCCGATGCAATCGAGCGGCCCGGCCTGCGCATGGTGGTGGTAGGCAAGGTGCCGAGTCCCTGGGGAGAAGCGGCCAAGGGTGTTTTCCACGTCAAACGTATCCGCTGGTCCGCCGTGCGTCTGGTGTACGACGATCCCGCGCTGGCGAAATGGGCAGGGCAACTGACGGGTCCGGTAGCCGTCTACGACGACGAAGCTCCGCGCTCGGGATGGGAAGAAATCCTGACGCTCGCCGAGCGCCTGCAACCGGATCCACCGCTGCTTCCGACGGACACCGGACTTCGCGAACAGGTATTGCTGCTGTCGCAGAAATTCTGCGGCCAGGACGGTCTCGGCTGGTTCCGCCGATTGCAGATGGTTCACGCCGGCCTGTCGAAGAACGGCGGCTTCAACGAACGTGTCGCCGCATATCTCGGCCAGAAATACGGCTACGATCCGGCGCGTGTTGCCGAGAACGGCGCGCGTGTCCGCACTTTGTTAGGCGAATTCGCAGCCCTGCTCAAAACCCGGCGGCCGGCCGGCGAGCCTTACTATTTCGGCGATGTGCCGACCGCCGCCGACATCTACAGCGCCACGTTCATGGCGTTCTTCAGTCCATTGCCTGGGCATCAATGCACGATGCACCCCGGCACCCGCGCGGCATTCGAGCTCGTCGACGATGAAACACGGGCGGCGGTGGATCCCGCGCTGCTCGCACACCGGGACATGATGTACGCGCGGCATCTCGAGCTGCCGTTGTCGCTCTAACTGCCGCGCGCCTCGCCCAGCGCCCAGTCGACGAAGGTACGCACCACCGGCCGCCGGAAATGCGCGGGCGGGGCAGTCAGGTAATAACTCCACGGCGCCATCCAGTTCTCCTGCGTGACGCGCACCAGCTGGCCGCGCGCGAGCAGCGGCGCCACGTGCGGCGCGCGCCCGATGGCGATCCCCAGCCCCGCGACCGCCGCGCCTATCAACACGATCGAATCGCTGAACTGCGGCCCGCGACCGACGGACGCGGTCGACAACCCGGCGCGCTCGAACCAGCCACGCCAGCCCAGCCACGGCTGCTCCGGGTTGGCATCCGTGTCGTGCAACAGCGGGTAGTCGGCGAGCGCGGCGAGGTTGTCCGGCATGCGCCCGCCGCCGAACAATTGCGGGCTGGCGACCGGAAACAGCTCCTCGCGGCACAACAGCTCACCCTGCAGTCCGCGGCCCGGCGCCGGCGCGAAGCGGATCGCGAGGTCGATGGCGTCGCGGCGGAAATCCATGAGTTGGCGCGAAGTGCGCAGCACGATGTCGATGCGCGGCGCGCAGACGCGAAAGCGATGCAGCCGCGGCAGCAGCCAGCCATTCGCGAACGCCGCGAGCGTGGTGATGGTCAACACGCCATCGGCGCGTTTGGCGCGCAGGCGGGTGGTCGATTCGCCGAGCAGGTCGAACCCCGCCGACAGCTCGGGTAGATAGTCCCGGCCCTGGTCGGTAAGCACGAGTCCGCGCGCCAGCCGCTGGAAGAGATCGGTGTCGAGATACTGTTCGAGCCGGCGCACCTGCTGGCTGACCGCGGCGGCGGACACGCGCAGCTCCGCGGCCGCGGCCACGAAGCTGCCCAGCCGGGCGGAGGCTTCGAAAGCACGCAGGGCATTGAGTGGCGGCAGGCGGCGCATCCAGCGCAAGAATAACTTAGCCTCAGCGAAAAACCTTGCGTGTCGCGCATTTCCGGCAGCGGCCCGATACTGCGCAGCCAGACTACCGCGGGGAACACGCATGCACCTGTTCGACTATCTCGATTCCGGCAACGGCTACAAGGTGCGCCTGCTGCTCGCGCAGCTCGGCCAGAAATACGACTGGACCGACGTGGACATCGACAAGGGGCTGACGCGCACGCCGGAGTTCCTCAAGCGCAATCCAAACGGACGCATCCCGACGCTCGAGCTCGACGACGGCACCAACCTGGCCGAATCCAACGCCATCATGTGGTACCTGGCCGAAGGTTCGCGCTTCGTGCCGGCGACGCAGCTCGGCCGCGCGCAGGTGCTGCAGTGGATGTTCTTCGAGCAGTACAGCCACGAGCCGTACGTCGCCACGCCTCGCTACCTGATGCGGCATTTTCCGGCCGACCACCCGCGCCGCGCCGAGATTCCCGCGCGCCTGGAGAAAGGCCGGGCCGCATTCGCCGTGATGGAACAGCACCTCGCCACGCGCGACTTCTTCGTGGACGACCGTTACACCATCGCCGACATTGCGTTGTATGCGTATTCACATGTCGCGCCGGACGGTGGTCACGATCTCACTCCCTATCCACACGTGCGCAAGTGGTTAGAGCGCGTCGCGGCGCAACCCGGCCACGTAGTGCTGCTGCACAAGCCGGCGTGAGGGAAAGCGCGCGCGTGGCGCGGATGGCGCTGGAATCACGATGTCGTCCCGGTCGTCCCACGGGTGACCGCCGCCCGGCGCGCGCACGCCGGAACCCGGGTGGCTGAGGTGGAGCGCGCCCACACCGGGCAGTGACTTATCCGGGCGTCGCCACCCGGAGACGGGTCAGAATGGGCCGCGATGCGGTTACTATCGCGTGGTCGCGCCCGGCAGACCACCCATACTCTTGCGGGCCCGATACGTACCCGGGCGCCAGAGGGATTCATGCGGAAACTCCTGTTACTGAACTCCGCGCAGCAATTCGCGGACTTCGCGTTGCTGCTGCTGCGAGTGTTCGTGGGAATTTTCCTGATCTGGGGTGTCTGGGATAACGTGGCGAGCAGCGAACGCATGCACGAATTCGCGGAATTCCTGCGCAAACATCGCTTTCCGAGCCCCGGGATCCTGGCGCCTGTTTCCGTGTACCTGCAGCTCGCGATCGGTGCCGGGTTCATCCTGGGGATGTTCACGCGCTGGGCCGGCATTTTCTGCGCCCTCAACTTCGCCATCGCCATCGCCATGGTCGATCGCTTCGAAGGCATGCGCGGCGTGTTCCCGTCGGGTTGCCTGGTCTTCATCGGCCTGTATCTGGCGACCCATGGCGCCGGCCGTTTCTCGGTCGATGCGGCACTGCGCGCCAACGACATGCCGCGCTCAAATGGCGGAGTGCGCCTCAAGCTGTAGGCCGGCCAAGGCCCGGGAAACACAGGCAGCCACGGATGGCCCGTAACATCGAGATCAAGGCGCGTATCGAAAACGTGGCCGTGCTCAAACCCCTGGTGGCCGGGATCGCCTCGGAAGGTCCTCTCGAGATCGCGCAGGACGACACCTTCTTCACCTGCGACACGGGCCGCCTCAAGCTGCGCGCCTTCTCCAACGACTCCGGCGAACTTATTTTCTACCGGCGAGTGAACCAGACGGGACCGAAGGAGTCGTTCTATCTACGGTCCCCCACTTCTTCACCAGAGACACTTCGTGAATCGCTTTCGCTGGCCTACGGACAAATCGGTCGCATCCGCAAGTACCGCACTCTCTTCCTGGTCGGGCGTACCCGCGTTCACCTGGACCGCGTCGAGGGTCTCGGCCATTTTCTCGAGCTCGAAGTCATGCTGGTGGACGATGAGCCGGCAGAACAGGGCGTTCGAGAAGCAAGCGACCTCATGGATCGGCTCGGGATTCAACCCGGGCAGCTGATCGAAGGCGCCTACCTCGATTTGCTGCTGGCGCAGCAGGCCTGAAAGACTTCTCCCGCTGACCCTCCACGGGGACAATGGCCCGTGCAATGGAACCGGCTGCGCGTCTGCCGGTCATCTGTTGTGGCTGACAAGGGAGCAACTCGAATGAAAGCATGGAGCCTGGGGCTGATCGTGGCCACGGCTGCGTCGGGCAGCAGTGCGTTCTATCTGTGGAGTGAATTGCAGAACGAGCGCGCTCGCGCCGCGCAGGTCGAAGCGCACAGTGCGGAACTCAACGCCCGCATCGCGGAGCTCGAAAAGGCGCGCGGGGCATTCAGCGCGCGAGTTTTCGTGGCCGCCAACACCTTCGGCGGGCGCGTCGCGGGCGAACCCGGCAAGCCGCCGGCGCCCGCCTCCGGCTCCACGGTGAGCGAGGCCGACGGGCCAAAGATGTCCCCCTGGTCGGCCCGGCCGTTACCGCAGCGTTCCGAGGCCATGCAGAAAATGATGCGAGCGCAGACCAGGGCGCACAACAAGCGCTTGTACGGCGACGTGGGTTCGGCGCTCGGCTTGAGCAAGGACCAGACTAACAAGCTCATCGACCTGATCACCGACCAGCAGACAGGTTCGCTCGAGCCGTTCCGCGAAGGGCAGGAAGCGGTGGACTTTCAGAATGCGTGGGCCGAGAAGCAGCGCAGGCTGCAGTCCGAGATCGACGCACTCATCGGCGACGACAATGTCGCATCGCTGCAGGAGTATCAGAAGTCGCTGCCCGCCCGGGCGGAGCTCGAAATGCTCTCGCGCCAGCTCGAAGGCTACGATGCCCCGCTCAACGAAGATCAACGCAAGCGCCTGCTGAAGGCGATGGCGGAAGAACGCGATCGCGTGCCCGCCCCCGACTATGCCGACGGCATGGACATGGAAGAATTCCAGAAGACCCGCATGGCCTGGGAAGAGGATTACAACGACCGCGTCGCGTCGCAGGCGCGCGGCATCCTCAGCACCGAACAGAACAACGCCTACACGGAATATCAGCAGGCGCAGAAAGACATGCGCGCGCAGTTCGGCATGGCGATGCCGGCGGGGCCCCGCCGCGTCATGCGTGGCGTCACCAACGGCAACGTGACGTTTACCAGCGCGGCGCCTGTGGGCGGGGCGATCATGTCCGCCGAAGCGGTGTACATCAACGCGCCGCCCGAACCCGAAAAGAAGCCGTGACCTCGTCACCCCGCCCGGGGGTGTGCCGATCCGACGTGCCGGGCATACACTCCCGGTGTTTCGAAAGACGGCGGGACGGTGGCAGCTGGCGCGCGACGCGAACCTGTTGACGCCGGCCGGCAACTAACTACAGGGAGGGGCGATATGGTCCATCGCGGCGCCTGCCATTGCGGCAAGGTCACCATCGAAGTCGAAGGCGAGATTGCCGGGGTCATCTCGTGCAACTGCTCCATCTGCCAGAAGCGCGGTTCGTTGTTGTGGTTCGTGCCGCGAGACAAGATGAAGCTGACAGGTGAGACGGAGCTGACCACCTACACTTTCAACAAACACGTCATCAAGCACCGCTTCTGCAAGACCTGCGGCATCCTCTCCTTCGGCGAAGGTGTCGACCCCAAGGGCAACAAGATGGCGGCGGTCAATGTCCGCGTGCTCGACGGGATCGAGCTCGAAAAGATCCCGGTGCAGCACTTCAACGGCCGGGCGATGTAAGTCCGCTTGGATCGGCTGCTCTATATTTTCGCCGGCGTGGCCGGCTTCGTGGGTGTCGCGCTCGGGGCGTTCGCGGCGCATGGGCTGAAGTCACGGCTCGCACCAGATCTTCTCGCGATTTTCGAAACGGCTGTGCGGTACCAGATGTACCACGTGTTCGCGATCGTCGCGGCCGCCTGGGCCTGGGCGCGGTGGCAGAACAAGGCCTTTGCGGTTGCCGGGTGGATGTTCATCGTCGGCATCGTCATTTTCTCCGGCAGTCTCTATCTACTGGCGTTGACCGGGACGCGATGGCTGGGCGCCATCGCGCCGTTCGGCGGTCTGGCATTCCTGACCGGCTGGTTGTGTCTGGCCATCGGCGCGATCCGTGCGCCGCGCTGACGCAATTCTTCTATCCTCGCAGCCGTGACGTGAGGACTGCTAGATGGATTTTGCGCGCAGCGCCAGCGACGCGCGCGGAAGTTCGACTACCAGCGCTGCAGATTGGGGTGTATCCGGCTGTGATGCCGGGTGTCCGCGGGTTTCGCGCCCGCTGGCCCTGTCTGGCGCCCAGGTGCGTGACTAAGATGCGCGGATGATCTTCTACGACTACTACGCAGACGTTCCCGATGCGGTCCTGCGCGAATTCGTCTCCGGACAGGAATTGGGCCGGTTCGTCACCGTGAGCGCCGACGGCCAGCCGCACATCGGGCTGTATCCGTTCCTGTTCCTCGGCGAGACCGTCGAAATCCACCTGCATCGCGATGACGAACAGTTGACGGATCTGCTTACTAACAAGAAATGCGCATTCGAGGTGGACGAGATCCACGGCACCATCCCTTCCAACTGGATCCACGCGACCAACGCGATGTTCGCGACCGCCTATCACCGCGTGGTGATCTTCGAGTGCGACGCGGTGGTGTCCGAAGATGCGGAAGTGCTCGCCGCGCAGCAGCAGCGGCTCATGGCGCACTATCAGCCGGCGGGCGGGCACACGCCGGTGAGCACCGCGCATGCCATGTATCGCGGGCCGTTCAAGGAAATCCGCGCATTGACGCTGACGGTGCGCGCGCGCAAGGTGAAGTGGAAGCTCGCGCAAAACCGGACCCGCGAGCAACGTGAGAAGCTCATCGCGGAGCTGCGAAAACGCGGCCGGCCCAGCGATGCCGGTGCGGCGGATGCCTTGCAATGGACACTGGATCACGAAGCGAAACGCTGACCGCGGTGCCGTGGCATCGCGCCGTCGTGGTGTGGATGGGCTTCATGCTGGTCGAGACCGCACACGGCGCGGTGCGTGAGATGTTCATTGCTCCCGTGATCGGCGGGTTACGCGCCCGACAGATGGGCGTTCCCGTGGGTTGCGTCATCATCTTCGCCGTCGCGTGGTTCACCTCGCGCTGGCTGGGCGCGCGCACGCGGCGCCAGCAGCTCATCGTCGGCGGGTTGTGGGTCGTTCTCACTCTGGTGTTCGAATTCTCGATCGGCCGGGCGGTGGGTACGCCATGGGATCGACTGCTCTCCGACTACAATCCGGCCAGAGGCGGCCTGATGTTGTTGGGGTTGGCGTTCATGTTCGTGACACCCATGCTGGTGGCGCGCCCACACTTACGGGATTCATCGAAATGATCAAACACCAGGGCGGCTGCCATTGCGGCCGCGTCCGTTTCGAGGTGGACGCGCCGGCCGAGCTCATCATCGACGACTGCAATTGTTCGATGTGCAACCGCACCGGCTTTCTGCACCTCATCGTGCCCGCGGATCGATTCAGGCTGCTGCGGGGCGAGGACGCGCTGACGAACTACACGTTCAACACCGGGACCGCGAAACATCTCTTCTGCTCGACCTGCGGCATCAAGTCGTTCTACGTGCCGCGCTCGCATCCCGATGGTTTCAGCGTGAACGCGCGTTGCATCGATTCGGACACGATCAAGAGCATGAAGATCAACGCCGTTGACGGCCGCAACTGGGAGAAACATTACCCGGCCGGGCGCGGAGAGTTCGTCGCGTAGTGGTGCCGGGGTGCAATTCTCGTAATTGAGCCGGCGTATGTACAAGAGCGACCGTCTGCTCAATTACGAGAATTGCACCCCGGCACCACTCCCTTCCTCACCACTTGTTGCGCAGCTCGCGGAGCTTCACGAACACCGTGCGCGCATCCGGGCTCTCGCCGATGCCGGGAAACTTTTCCCGCAGGCGCGCGATGATCTCGGGATTCTGCAGGCGCAGGAACGCGTTGACGCGTTTCTCCTCACCGAGTGTGGTGATACGCGCCGACGCCGGGTCCTGCGCGCGGGCCGTGGCATACGCCTTGGCCGCATCCACATTGCCCGGCTCGCGATCGAGCGTGAATGCCAGATTGCGTGCCATGTATTCATGCCCGGGATACACGCGCGTCCCTTCCGGCAGCTTCGCGAGCTGGTTCACGAACGTCTCGTATAACAACCCGGGATCGCCGCCGTTGTGGCAATTGCCCGCGCCGGCATTGAACAACGTGTCGCCGCAGAACAGCGCTGGCGCATCGCAATGCGCCAGCACGCAGACATGCGCGCGTGTATGCCCCGGCGTATCGAGCGCCTCGAGCTCCACGGTCTTGCCGACCTTGATGACGTCGCCGCGCGCGAGCCCCCTATCTACCCCGCCGATCACGCCCGCCGCGCCGGCATGCGCCAGCACCTTCGCGCCGGTCGCCGCGACCACCGCCGCATTCCCCGCGGTGTGATCGAGATGTTCGTGGGTATTGAGAACCTGCGTGATCGTGAAGTTGTGCGCGCGCGCCGCATCGAGGCATTGCCGCGCATCCAGCGGATCGACGATGAGTGCCTCACCGCTCTGCGAACAGGCGATGAGGTATTGGAAATTGCGTAACTCGTTCGCGGCCCAGATTCTTTCGATCAGCATTTCACTTCAGGCCCTCAAGGCTTCGTCGAACAATCCATGTTGCGGCTTCAAGGGAACCCGGATCCGGACCGTGGTGCCTTCACCGACGATGGAGTGAATGTCGATACTGCCACCCATGAGCTTGAGGCGCTCGCGAATGTTGAACAGGCCGAAGCCGCCCTGCCGCGTCGGCAGCCGGTCGATGGCGTGCACTTCGAAACCCACGCCGGGATCGAGCACGTCGAGCGTGAGCAGATCGTCGGCCACGCCGCAGCGCACCGTGGCGCGCTTGGAACGCGCATGTTTCACCACGTTCTGCAGCAGTTCGCGCACCGTCTGAAACAACAGGACGGTGATCTGATCTTCCAAAGGCTTCAAAGAACCGTCATCTTCGATCGTGACCGCGATGCGCTGCTGCTTGCCGACACGATCCGCCAGCCAGCGCAACGCCTCGATCAGGCCGGTGTCGTGCAGCCCGGGTGGCGCGAGCTCCAGCATCAGCGTGCGCGTCTGCGTGGTCGCATCGGCCAGGACCTGCTCGGCCTCGACCAGCAATTGCAGCTTGTCGCGATCATTCATGCCGCGCTTGATCTCGGCGAGCTGCATCGCCATGCCGGCGAGGTTCTGCGCGGGCCCATCGTGCAGCTCGCTCGCGAGCTTGCGGCGCGCGCGTTCCTCGGCCAGCGTGATTTCCGTCGCGAGCGCGCGCAGCTGCGAATCGTGCTGCGACAAGGCGTGTTCGGCTTCGCGCATAGCCGTGACGTCGCGGCCGCTGCCCCAGAACCTGAGCACGTGCCCCTTCTCGACGATGCCGATCATCGAAATCAGCAACACGCGATCGAGTCCGTAAGGACCGTGCACCACGTGTTCGATATTGCGCACCTGGTAGCCATTGCGGATCGCTTCCCGGATGCGTTCTATATAAACCCGCGACCAGGTCGGGTGATCGCCGAGCCGCGTCCCGACGATCGGGCTCGGTGCATCCTTCACGCCCAGCGCCACCATGAACGCGGTGTTGCACTCGGCCACGTAGCCATGTTTGCGCACCCACGCAATCTGATCGTCGGGCGGCAGCGTCACCGGCATGGGCTCCGCGAGCTCGGTGCGGAAGATCGCCTCGGAGCTGTTGGCGATGAAGGCGCGGTAACGCTCGTCGCTGCAGCGAGCCTTTTCGATGGCCACGTCGCGCTCCGCCATCACCGCCTGCAGCAGCAACACCGGCAACACGCACAGCGCCAGGAAAGTCTGCAGCTGGTAGGGACTTTCGAACGGGCCGAGCCCGCGCGTCGTGGCGAGGGACGCGATGGCGACGGCCAGACCCGCCGCAAGCGCGGTGCGGCGGGCGCCGCCCAGCAGCGCTATCCACACCAGCACCGGGTAGACGATGTAGGGCACGTCGAGCGGCGTCAGCTCCGGGCCGCGGTGCCGCAGGAATACCGCGCCCAACAGCAGCAGCAGCACGCCGAACGCCGAGTAGGTAGCCGCGCGGCCGCCGCGCGTGCCGGTCAGCGCCAGGCCATGGAAACCGATGGTGAGCAGCAACGGCGTGACGACCAATGCGCCCAGGAAATCGCCGATCCACCAGTTCTGGACGGACAGCCAGAATTCGCGCCCAGCCGTGAAGGTGCCCGCGCGCAGCGCGACGGAGACGATCGCGCAGACGAGTGTCGACCCCAGCGCCGCGACCGCGAAACACAACACGTGGCGCAGGCGCGCGAAGGAGATCGGGCCGCGCACGCCGACTTGCATGAGGGCGGTGCCGAGCAAGGCCGCGGCGAACTTCACGAAGAAGAGCAGGCCGGAGACGGTGTAGGGAATCTGCGGCGCGAACAATTCGTGGGCCGACAACTCGGCCGCGAATCCAAACGCGGCCAGCGCCGGCCAGTAACGCGCCGGATACAGCAACAGGAATGCGAACAGGGTGCCCGTCGCCGGCCAGAAAACCCCGACCCCCTGCGGCGCGATCAGCAGGGTGAGGCCGATGCCTACGGCAACGAAATGCAACGGAAAATAGACTGCCGCTGCGGTCAGGGGACCTAACTTCAGTCCGAACGGTCGAAGATGACGATTCATGACCGCTGCAATAATAGAACGAGACCTGGACCGTAGCTTGGGAGCGACGATTTGTTGTTTGCTTCCACGCGTGCATAGTGGCGCATAAACCGATTGCGAAAGGGTTCGAGAGGGCTTTCCGGTGAAAAGAGACTATAAATTCAGGGTCTTGCTGCTTCCTTGGTTCCTCGCGCTGGCCGCCTGCGGTGGCGGCGGTGATGGGGGTGGCGGCAATGGGGGTGGCAACGGCGGCGGCAGCTTTCCGGGCGGTTCAACCTGGCAGCCGGGCGTATTTCAGCCCTCGGCCAATTTCGACGCCAAATGCGTGAACCCGCGTCCCGGGACGGCCGATCGCGCCGGAACGATCACGGACCAGAACAACTGGCTGCGTTCCTGGACCAACGAGCTGTACCTCTGGTACTCCGAGGTGCCCGACCTCAATCCGGCGCTGTACACCACCGACGCCTACTTCGACCTGCTGAAGACTCCCGCGAAGACGGCTCCCAAAAATGCGGACAAGGACAAGTTCCATTTCACCTATGACACCGACGAGTGGGAAGCGCTCTCGCAGGGTGGGACCGAGGCCGGGTACGGCGCGGAATTCGACGTGCTCGCAGCTTATCCTCCGCGCCGCATCGTGGTCGTGTACACCGACCCGGGCACGACCGCGGAAACCAACCTCAACCGCGGCGATGAAGTTCTGCAGGTGGACGGGGTAGACGTCGTCGCCGGGAATTCCGACGTCCTGAACGCCGGCCTGTTCCCCGCCAACACCGGCGAGACGCACACGTTCCGCGTGCGCAACACCGCGGGTGTGTCGCGCACCGTGACCATGACCTCCGCCACGATCACGCACTCACCGGTGCCTATCTACAAGACCTTCGAGAACGGCACCGTCGGCTACATCCAGTTCAACGACCACATCGCGACGGCGGAACGGCCGCTGATCACGGCCATCAACACGCTCAAGACCGCGAACGTCACCGACCTCATCCTCGACGTGCGTTACAACGGCGGCGGTTATCTGGACATGGCGAGCGAGCTTGCCTACATGATCGGCAACACCTCGCTGCTCACCGGCAAGACGTTCGAGAAGATAGTCTTCAACGACAAGAACCCGAGCCGCAATCCGGTCACGGGCGAAATCCTCGCGCCGACTCCTTTCCATTCGACGACGGGCTTCCAGGCTCCGCTCGACCAGGCTTTGCCCACGCTCAACCTGACACGTGTCTACGTCATTGTCGGTCCGGGCACCTGTTCGGCGAGCGAGTCCATCATCAATTCGCTGCGCGGCGCGGGCGTGGAAGTCTTCATCATCGGCTCTACCACCTGCGGCAAACCGTACGGCTTCTATCCCACCGACAACTGCGGCGTCACCTATTTCTCAATCCAGTTCCGCGGTGAGAACGCCATGAATTTCGGCGACTACACCGATGGCTTCTCCCCGGCGAACACCGCGGCCGCCGACGCGGGCACCGTCGTGCCGGGTTGTTCGGTTGCGGACGACTACACGCACGCAATGGGTGACGCGGCCGAAGGCCGTATCGCGGCGGCGCTGGCATTTCGCGCGAGCAACAACCTCACGTGTCCGACCGCCTCGGGCGTGTCGCCGCCGCGTGTTGCCAAGGCGTCGTTGGCGGGCGGCACGCTCCAGGGCCAATGGGTGTCCAAGCCCATGGCGCGCCAGAACCGCATCATTCGCCGCATGCAGTGAACGTTCGCGGAATCGGCGCCGGTCGCCGATTCCGCGAACCAGGCAGCTGTTGCCGGCGGCTTCTTACTTCTTCTTGCTCTTGAGCACGAACGTGACCTTCAACGTCACGCGGTACTCGACGATCTTGCCGTTCTCGACGATCACGTTCTGATCCTGCACCCATGCCGCGGTGATGTCGTTGACGGACTCCGATGCGCGCGAGATGCCCTTCTTCACGGCATCCTCGAAACTCGATTTGCTGCCCGCGATGATCTCGATGACCTTGGCGACTGACATGGACGTCTCCTCGTGATTTGGAGGGGCATCTTGGACTCCTTGCGGAGTTTCTCCAACGACGGAATTGCAGCAGGCGCTGGGCGCGCCCCTTAGACTTCGGCCCCATGAGCCTCAATCGCGAAAGCTTTCAACTGCTGGCGGACATCCGCGGCGAAGACGACGAAGACACCAAACTGCTGCAGGAGATGGGCGAGGAGGCCAAGGATTTCATCACCGGCCAGGAGTGGTGCCCGCCGATCCGCAATTTCTACCTGGCGTACGGCATCGGCGAGGTGGTCGCGTTGTTCCTGGTGGATTTCACGGAAGCGATCGCCGATTCGCCCGACGATTCGTTGTGGATCGTGGTCGGCGACCTGCCTTCCGCCTACTTCGTCAGCGAAAGCGCGGATACGCCGCGCGCGGCGTTGGAGTGTTACTGCTACATCATGGATGACTGGGTCGCCGCGGTGGTCAACGACACCGATATGGAAGAGGTGTACCCGGTGGAAGCCGAGCCCACCGAAGACAACGCGCGCGAGCTGCAATCGCGCCTGGATTTCCTGCGCACGGAAATCATCCCCGAGATGTGACCGCGAATTAAAGGGGTTAAAAGGGGACATGCCTAATTAACTGAGGGGTTGCGCCACCGGCGCAACCCCTCAGTTAATTAGGCATGTCCCCTTTTAACCCCTTCAATCGTTGAACTTGAGGTTTACCTCTAGTTCGGGCAGCAGCGGTGACGGATCGAAGTACGACGCGTCGTCACTCGAGGCGAACACCCCGCCCGCGATGATGTAGTGCGGCGTGCGATCGATATCCACGCGGTACACCTTGCGCGATTCGGCCTTGCCGCGCTGGCTCGGCGGAATGTATTCGAGCACTTCATCGAGCAGGCACTGCTCGACGGTGAAATCGCCGAACCACGACGGGATCGACATCCACACCACGCCGCGGAACAAGAGGTCGATGCGCCTCGGCCCGCCATCGTCGCGGTCGCCGGAACGCAGCAGCAACAACCCGTGATGCTGGTAATAGAGCACCAGGCCGAACTGGCCGTTGAAACGCGCGGGCAGTTGCAGTGGCGTCGTCAAGCTCAAACGGGCAGCAGCTTGATTCCCTGCGTCGTCGGTAGATAGTGATCCACCAGCAGCGCGGCGAACAGCCACATAAGGTACGTGATCGAAAACCGGAACACCTTCATCGGCAGGTGCGCGCGCTCGGTCAGCTTCATCTGCAGCGCGTAGTAGATGAACATGCCGTTGAGCACCAGCGCCGCCGCCAGGTAGATGAGCCCGCTCATGCCGGTGACGAACGGCATCAGCGTCACGGCCGTCAGCAACACCGTGTACAGCAACACCTGCAGCCGCGTGAACGCGACGCCGTGTGTGACGGGCAGCATCGGAATGCCGACCTTGGCGTATTCATCTTTGCGCGCAATGGCCAGCGCCCAGAAGTGCGGCGGCGTCCAGACGAACACGATCAGGAACAGCAGCAGCGCATCCGAATCGATCGAGTTCGTCACGGCGGCCCAGCCCAGCACCGGCGGCGCGGCGCCGGCAGCTCCGCCGATGACGATGTTCTGCGAGGTCGCGCGCTTGAGCCACACGGTGTAGACCACCGCGTAGCCGATCAGCGAAGCGAAGGTGAGCAACGCGGTGAGCACGTTCACCAGCAGCACCAGGATGCTCATCGACAACACACACAACACGCCGGCGAACACCAGCGCCGAGCGCGGCGTCATCTTGCCGGTGGGCAGTGGCCGCCGTTTCGTGCGCGACATCTGCGCGTCGATGCGCTCGTCGAGCACATGGTTGATCACCGCGGCACTCGCCGCCGCGAAGCCGACACCGAGATTGCCGAACACCAGCGCGTCCCACGGCGGCATTCCGGTCGACGCCAGCAACGTGCCCACGATGGACGTGAACACGATCAGCATGACGACGCGCGGTTTGGTCAGCTCGTAGTAGCTGCGCCAGCTCGCGGTGGATGCTGTTGCGACGATGGGGTCGGGGGTGGCCAAACGCCTGGGCTCCTGGAAAGGGGCGGCAGTTTAGCCCAATCGATCAGCGAAAATCCGCCACCGGCCGGAGCCTGCGATTGAGGAGCACCGTCGCTCCTACGAGCAGCGCGGCGCCCGCGTTATGTGCCGCCGCGAGTTCGAGTGGAAAGGCACGCAACACCATGAAAATGCCAATTGAAATCTGCAACACCAGCGCGCCGATCACGGCCAGCGCGGCCACGCGGGGCGCTCGTCCGAGCCCGCGCAGGGCCGAAAAAGCCGCCAGCAGCAGCAGGATCGTCGCGACGGCGGCGCCCACCCGATGCATGAAATGAATGGCCACGCGCGCCGGATGATCGAGCACGCCGCCGGCGTAATTGATGCCGAGCCCGCGCCACAACACGAATGCATCCTCGTAGTCCGCCTCGGGGATCCACTGGTTCTGGCAGCGGGGCAGATCCGGGCAGGCGAGCGCGGCGTAATTGCTGCTGGTCCAGCCGCCGAGGAATACCTGCAGCGCCAGCGCCGCCAGCGCGAGCCCGGCCCACAGGCGCGCGCGGCCGCCGAACTGCACCAGCCGGTTGCCGGCCAGCACCGTTGCGCCATCGACTTCGCGCGCCTGCGCGCGCATCGATAACCACAACCACAGCAGCATAGCGAAGGTAGTTAGTCCGCCGACCAGATGGCCGGTGACGATAAGCGGCTTCAGCAGCCAGGTGACGGTCAACATGCCGAGCATGCCCTGCAACACGACCAGCACCAGCAGCGTCGTCGCGAACGGCACACTCACGCCGCGCTCCCGGCGCGCGCGGATCGACAACGCCGCGATGACGACGATGATCAGCCCGAGCGTGCTGGCGAAATAACGGTGGATCATCTCCACCCACGCCTTGCGCACGTCGGCATCGCTCGCGTAGTGCTCAGCGCTGCCGGTCGGCGCGATATGACCGAAACATCCGGGCCAGTCGGGGCAGCCGAGTCCGGAATTCGACAGCCGCGTGTAGCCGCCCAGCACCACCACGCCGAAACACAGCAGCGCGCCGAACAGCGCGAGCCGCCTGATCCAGGCAACCACGTGTTTATGGTCGGGGTTGCTCACCCGATGTGCGAAAGCTTGAGCAGCTTTTTGAGATCGGTCAGCAGGTCCTTGCTGGTCTGGTTGGCAACGCCGGCGTCGTGCCGCATCATGAGATTGCCGAGTGGATCGACGATGAACAGCGAGCGGGAGCGATCCGCCGGAAACTCACCTAACAAGGCGGCGGCCGCCGACGCATCCAGCACCAGCAGCCCGGGTTGTTCCGCGGCGAAATAATCGTGGGCGCAGCAGTTGCCGGTGGCGAGAAATACCCGCTGCACGCGTGTCATCTCGTTGTTGAGCGCGAGCCGCGACTGGCGCCCGTATACCAGCGCCGCGCGGCAATCCGCATCGCAGGCACCGTCACCTATATAGATGAGTGTCCATTTGTCGGCGAGCACGCCGGGTGCGGCCGGTGTGCCGTCGGGATTGCGCAGCCCGGCGATCTCGAGCGGACGCGCGGGCGTGATGAGCTCCCCTTTGCTGGAGGAACCCGCCGGCCGCCATACCTCGCCGTAATACAGCGCGAACGCGGCGATCACCGGAACGAAAAACACCGCCGCGACGATCAACAGTGTGCGGCGGCCACGCGCGCGTGGATCTTGCATCAGGACACCTTGCGAAAATTGAGGCCGAAGTAGAGCACGAGCAGCACTACCGCAAAACCCCACCATTGAATGGCGTACGAAAGATGCCGCATCGGCGGCAGACCGGGTGGTTGCCAGTCGCGCACGTAGCCATGCGGGTTGTTTGCATCCAGCAGCAGGATGCGTCTCGAAAGCTTCGTGCCGAGCGCGGTGGCGAGATCCGCAGGTGTCGGAAAGCTGGTGAGCTTGGGCCAGTTCGGCCCGGCCTCCGGCGCCGCGCGACCGCTGGCGAGCCCCCCGCTCGGCAGCTCATCGATACGGGCGGTGATCGTGACTTCGCCGGGATCGCGCAGGCTCACATCGGGCAGGCGATCGCGATAGCCGCTGAACGGCACCCAACCGCGGTTCACGAGGATGCGGCGGCCGTCGAGGAGGACGAAGGGCGTGAGTACTTCGTAGCCGGGCCGTCCTTCATGCGAGATGTTGTCGAGCAGAAACTGATGCCAGGGCTGGAAGTGCCCGGTGACTTCGATGCGCGCGAAGCGGGCGAGATTGTCGAACGCCCGGGAGCCCAGTTTTTCCGCGCCACCATCGCGTTCGTACTCCGCCCAGACCGCCTGCTTGGCCTCACCGCGTTGCCATTGCCAGCGTCCGAGGCCGAAGAAAGCCAGCAGCGCGATGAGCGTGAGCAGGGTCATCGGCCAGGACGGCGCGAATACCCTCCCAAACGCGGAAAATCGGATCGGCATGGGGACGAAGTGTAAAGTGCGGCCCCATGGACGTGATCAAGATTCTTGTCATCGTCGTGCTCTTCGCGATCATCGGAAGCCTGGGGAGCGCGCTGTTTCACCTGTCAAAAGGCAAAGGCGATTCGAAGAAGATGGCGCGCGCGCTGACCGTCCGGGTCGGCCTGTCGGTCATCCTCTTCATTCTGTTGATGCTCGCGTACTACAACGGCCTGATCGAGCCCAACAAGATCACCCCGCACTAGGTAGCGCGGTAAAGGGGACATGCCTATTTTTTTCCGAAAAAATAGGCATGTCCCCTTTACCGGGCACCGGCGGCTCCGCTACATTGCGCCCCCCATGATTCGCGCCATCACGAAAAAGACGATCAAGACCAAGCCCTCTGGGGCCTTGAGGTCTTGCGCGCGCTGATTCGACAGCCACCAAGAATCCCAAGGCCCCGCGCAGGAAACTTCGCGGGGCCTTTTCATTTCCGGAGCCACCAATGTCATCGTCCGAACAAACCGTCCGCAGCCGCAAGAATCCCGTCGTCGCCATCGCGGGCGCCACCGGCGCCGTCGGCGTCGAGCTCATGCAGTGCCTCGAACAGCGCAAATTCCCGCTGGTCGAGCTGCGCCTGCTGGCCTCCGCGCGTTCCGCGGGCAAGACGATGAAATTCCGCGGCGGCGATCTGGCCGTGCAGGAGCTGACGGACCAGAGCCTCGAGGGCGTGGACATTGCGTTGTTCTCCGCCGGTGGCGCGCAGTCGAAGCGCTTCGCGCCCGTCGCGGTGAAAGCCGGTGCGATCGTGGTCGACAACTCCTCCGCCTTCCGCATGGACGCGAACACGCCGCTGGTCGTACCCGAGATCAACGCCGGCGCGCTCGCACGCCACAACGGCATCATCGCGAATCCGAACTGCGTGGCCATCGTAGCCGCGACGCCGCTGTGGCCGCTGCATCGGAAGCGGCGCATCAACCGCATCACGATGTCCACCTACCAGGCCGCCTCGGGCGCCGGCGCGGCCGCGATGGAAGAGCTCAGCGAATCCACGCGCGCGCATCTCGAAGGCCGTGCCTTCACGCCCAAGGTGCTGCCGCATCCGTACGCGTTCAA